>NZ_CP117521.1:4800000-7102733 GCF_044336695.1 Streptomyces sp. SCA2-17 | reverse complement strand
GCGCTCGCGCTTCGCTCCGCGAAGACGACGCGCCGTCGCTACGCGACGGATACGTCGTGATGCTCCGCATCACTGATGCTGCGTCACTCCGTGACGCAGGCCGGCCGCTTCGCGGCCGGAGCTCGGTTCGCTCCGCGATCCGAGCTTGCGAGATCCCGCTCCGCGGTCTCTCTAAACGGAGTTCGCTCCGCGAACTCCTAAAGATAGCTGGCAAGCAATCAGGTAACGGTCGCTCGGAGGTCTTGAGGCTGCTGGGTTTACAGAGCTGGCCGCATGCCGACTACACGGAAAGTCGTGAGCCCTCCGGCCCCGGCCAGCTCCCCCCGCAGGCTCTCACCGTAGTGTTTCGGGGGTGCTTCCTTAGCGGAATCAAGAGAAAAAAGTTACGGGATCTCTGAGAATTCGGGGCGCTCCTCTTCGGGTGGAACGACACCGGCTTCCCGGAGGATGCTCTGGATCAACTCGCTTCTGTCCTCGGAGAGTTGGCCGTTCTTCTGGCTAGTGCGGATCTTACAGAGCCAGGGCCCAATCATGACACGTTCCCCGTCCACCTCGATGCCTTCCCGAGCTCCAGGAGGACGACCGTGCCGCTCCACGAACGCGCGCAGTAGCAGAGCTGTCTGTTCGAAGGAGCGGCGTTTTCTGGTCTGGGGAGTGCTGAGTGTGGCGGGGACGGTGGAGGTCTTCTTCGTCGGCAGGGTGATGTGGTCCGGAGTGAGACCGATGCGGGCAAGGAGGTGGCGTTGGCCGTCGCCGAGGGTGCTCCAGATAGTGAGCTGACGCTGCAGCCAGGCGCCAGCCTTCACGCCGCCGATCACTGTGTCGCGGCGCAGCGTGGCGGGGTCGTGTCCGTCCTGGAGGTGGTGGGCCAGGAGGTGGTACTTGCGGTGCCAGTCGGGTCCGTATGGGAGGAGCCAGTTGGGATCGAGGGCGGTGAGGCGCGCGTGGCGGATTTCAGGGAGTTGGCCTTTGCGGGCCAGGCCGCGTTGGTCGACGAGGAACTGGCCGGCAGGTGCGTGGGCAGGGATGGCGAGGTGGCCGTGCTCGGCGTGGAAGGCTTCGGCCAGGGTCATGTTGCCTTCGAAGGCGGCTTCGTTCTCATCCCAGTTCATGCCGAGGGCCTCGAGCTCGGCGATCCAGTCGGCGGTCAGGGTGGCTCGGCGGTGGGCGGTTCGCTGGCCGGCGATGAATGCTCCCAGGCGGTAGCCGTAGGCGTCGGTGTAGTCGACCGGGACCTTCAGGTGACCGTGCTCGGCGTGGTAGCGGGTAGCGGCGGCCAGGCCGGTGCGGCGGGGTGCGGAGAGCACCGCGCCAGCCGATGGCCAGGCCAGCAGGTCCATCGCGCGGGCGATGTGGGTGGGGTCGAGGGTGAAGTCGAAACGGAACCGGCGTGTAAGGAGACGGTGCGTCTCGCTATCCGGGCGGTGTGCGGTGGCCTTGCGTGGGGCGCGGGCGGCGATGGTCTGGTCGTGGTGGCGCAGCGCTGCGGTGATCATCCAGAGGGCTTCGTAGGGGGTGTCGAGGAGGTCGGTGGGGTCGGAGTCGGGTGGGATGTAGGCGGGGATGACCAGGCTCGCGGTCTTCACGTCGACGGTGGGCGGTTTACGCAGGGCGCGGCCCAGGGCCTGGACGATCCGGCGCACGCTTTCGGTGCGGGAGGCGAAGACGATCGCGTCGACGGCCGGCAGGTCGATGCCTTCGGACAGGACCTGGGCGTTGGTGATCACGGCGCGGTCAGCGTTCGCGAACCGGTCGAGGATTTCCGTGCGCTGGTCGGGGGTGTGGTTGCCGTTGATCGAGGAGACGGACAGGGTGCCGGCCCAGGAGGGGCGCTGCTCGGGTGGGAGGGTGCGCAGGGTGTGGGGGAACTGGCGGGCGAAGTCAGCGGCGTCGGCGACCTGCTGGAAGTAAACGATCACGTGGCGGAGGTCGTGTTCGGTCATCGCTTTGAGGACGGCCAGGTGCAGGGCGGTCGTCCGGCGGGCGGTCGGGGCGAAACCAGTGTGCGCGCTGTCGGGGTCGGTGAGGACCGTACGCAGGTCAGTGCCGGTGATAGTGGGGACCAGGAGCTGGTAGTCGGCCAGGACGCCGTCCTCGATCGCCTGGGCATGGGTGTAGGTGTGCAGACGGGGGCCGAACACCTTCGGGTCGTCCATCGAGGCGATCAGGGACGGGGACTCCCACGCGGGTGCGGCCTGGGGGGTGCGCTTCGGGCGCGGGCGGGTATCCGGGGCCTCGGCCAGGCGGGGAGCTTCCCACTCATAAGGGGTCGCGGTCAGATAGAGGCGGCGCTCCGCACGGATCCGGGACTGGTCGTGGACCATCGTCCATTCCTTGTCCCAGGAGCCCGCGGTACGGTGCGCCTCATCCACTATCGCGAGACCGAAGACCGGAGCCGGGAAGACGGAGTGCTGGATTTCCTCGATCCGCGGGAGAGAGTCCAAAGTGACGAACACGGTCGCCCGCTCGTTCTTCCTGGCGCGCTGGGCCAGCCAGTACGACAGGTACTCCCCCGAACCCGTGGACACTGCCCCTGCCCCGGCCAGCACGGGATGCTTGTCCGCGCGCAGCGACGACACCGCCATCAACGCCTCGGTACGGCCATCCGCGCGGGCCGCAGCCGCCCACTGACCGATCAGGTCCCTCGACGGCACCACCACCAGCAGGAACCGGATGTCCAGCGCCTCGGCCGTCCGCAACGCAATCAGTGTCTTCCCCGTACCGCACGCCGACACCATGTGACCGCGGCTTCCGGGCTTCGTCAGACCGCGTACCCCACGGTCCACCGCCGCCTGCTGATCTGCACGCAGCGTGCGGCGGACGGGACAGGCGGGACCAGAGCTGTCGTTCCGAGGCAGGGGGGTGTCCAGTACAGCGGGGCGGGGGTTGGTGGCCATCAGGTGGTTCCTCTGGAGCATCTGCTGAAGGTTCGCAAGGGGCGGGGGTGGACGGGGGTCACTGGTAGAGGAAGTCCGCTCCCCACACCTGGAGTCCATCGACCAGAGCGACAGCGTTGTCCGCCGCTTCCCGGAGCTGTGCGGCTGTGCACGCGTCGTAAATGGCGTTGATCGCCCTTGAGTTGTGGTACTCCGCAGCGAGCCGGCGGAAGGTGGCCGAGGGACAGAAAACGGTATCCGCCGCCGCGCGCTCATCCACGAGTTCCGCGGGAAGCCCGCAGTACGTCTCCGACGTGATGTAGCACGCCCAGTCGACCAGTTTGCGCGTCGACCACACATCGGCCGCGACGCGGTCGAGGAGCAGCGGACGGCAGCGGGGGTCAGGGCATTCGTCCACCGTCGCGTAGAACAGCTGGTCCACCAGTGCAGTGTCAACCCTGGTCCCAACCGGGTACAACTCGGACGGCGGCACGAACTCCCGCTGCCGACGGCGGACCGTGGCTGCACTGTGTACGTGGTCAGCGCCGATCGCCATTCTTTCCACGGTCTCCTCCAGCAGGCTCATTTCCCGGCATCACAGTTCATCGTCGCGCGCCCTGTGTGCACAGCGGCCGCAAAACGACAAACACGCCACACAGCGGTGAACCTTTTAGTAGGGAGGTGGGGCTTCGAAGGCGCGGTAGCGGGAGTGTATGAGGAAGCGTTGTTTGCCCGGCTCACTTGGTGCCCTTGCAGGTGTCAAGTGTGCTTCGGTGCTGCTGTTTTTCTGCGTGCGGCAGCAGCTCTTCGGGCCTGGGTTCGTGCAGCGTGGTGGTGTTCGAGGGCTTCTCGGGTGCGTTGGGGGATGACCAATTTCTTCTTGGCGGCGGGCGCGACGAAGGTGCTGGCGCCGGTGCCGTAACGGCCGTTGAGAGTGTCGCTGTCGGTCTTGTAGAGCAGGACGTCGACGATGCCGAGGGCGCGGAGGCTGGTCAGTGCCCGTTGGACGTCGTCGATGTCGCGCCAGTCTCGGGTATAGACGCAGATGGGGCGGCGGGTGTTGTCGCTCTTGGGCCGGGTGTTAATGAGCGTGCCTGCCTTGCTGCGGTAGCCGAGAAGGCCGTCTTCGGTTGCGGCGCGGATCGTGGTCCAGGAGGCGTCGAGAAGGCTGAGTGGTGAGAACCAGATCCATTTGCCGCTGAAGGGGTGGTTGTCTTCGGTCAGGGGGGTGTCCGGGGCGGCGGCCCATAGCCAGGGGGCGGTGGTCTCGCGTGATGGGGTGGTGCTGGCGAGGGCCTCGGGTTGGGCCGATGGGGCGGTCTTGGTGTTCATGATCGGCACTGTATGTGACATTCATTCGCTTTTTAGTCTATTCAGCCGGTATGGGTCTCGTGGAACGGAACACCCCTCGATGGCGCCGCGACCTGGCGCTGACCGCGTGCTGCGCAGCAGCTGTAGCGGAAGCGGACCGCATCAGCGATCCAGGCCAGCGCGCCGCCCGGCTCATCGACTGCCTCGGGGTTCTGCGTTCGACCCATGGTGCTGGCACGGCCGCGTCCTTGGACATGAGCGTGCTGCGGCACGGACTGCGCCACGGGCTCGCGCCCCTTCTGCCCGCCGGCGGCGAGGGCGACGACCCGCTCGGCGGGATGAGGCTGCTGAACGAGGAGGGCTTGCTGTGCGATGCCGTGGAAGACCTGGGCCGCGAGCACCTCGTGCCACAGCAGGCGTTGATGGAGTACTGGCCCTGGGCGCGCTTGCGCGCCGAGCAGGAGGAACAGCAGCTGTACGCAGAGATCCGGCGTCTTCCGCCGGACGATTACGCAAGGGTGCGCGAGCTGCTGGCGAGTGATCCGGTGGCGGAGCAGGGTGTGCTGTGGGAGAAGTGGGGCGGGTTGTGGGGACGGTTCGGGTTCTTCGAGCCGGTCTCGTCCTGGCCATGGTGCAACGCGGCGGGCTGGTGCTTCCCGTGTCCCACCTGTGCCTGGCCGATGCGGGCTCAGTCCGCTGGCGACGGTGTCTTCGTCGTCTCGTGCGACGCCCACCTTCTGGAGGGGGCGCAGTACACCTACCGGCCGGTGCGGGGCGGCGGCCCTCCGGTCCTGGAGGGTGGGGGCGGCCTGGCCGGTCAGGTCGAAGGCTTCCCGGCTGCTGGCGACTGCTTGGCGGTCTCCCGGACGGTGTGGCGGTATCTGACCCTGCCGGGACGCATGGAGTTCGCGATCCGGGACGCGCTGACCGGCATCGCCGGTCTCGACATCCTCATGTACCCGGACGGCGACCGCTACGACCTGCGCATCACGGCCGTCGACCCTTTGGTGGCCAAGCAGTGGCGGGTGGATGCGAAGGCGTGGCGGTCCTTCGCGGCCCTGGCCGATGCGTTGCTCGAGCGTCCCGTGCAGGGCGGAGCAGTGCCGCTGACCATCGTGGTCCCCCACCGGCAGTGGTCCGATCTTCCGCTGCTGCGGGCGCGTCTTGCCGGGCGTCCGGACTTTGAGGTGATGACCGACAAGGACCTCGTCACCGAGGTACGCCGCTGGTGCCGAGGTGGTTCGTGAAGACCGGGGAGGTCCGTGAGGCGTTGCAGCGCTGTGCCATCACGGCCTTTCTCACCCTGTCTCAGCAGTACTTCGCCTTCGAGACCGTCGATGGCCGACACGGGGTGCCGTTGGACTTCGCGGCGATGTTCGCCGGCCGGCGCACCGATCTGTGGGATGCGTGGCTGTCGCTGCCGCGCGCCGAGTACGAGCTGGTGGGCCGGTTGTGGCAGGCGCTCAGGCAGGAGGGGGACCTGGCTCAGCCGGAGACATTCCGTGAGGCGGTGCTGGAGTACGCCGTGGCTTCCACGGCGCTGTTCCGGATTCCGGAGGAATCGAACGCCGACGAGACACACTGGCTGGTGGCCTGCCATGCCCAAGAGCCCCTCGTCCTGGCCGAGAACCTCGTTCAGGAGGCCGAGGACTACCGGGGCATGCTGGAGACGGCCTGGCCGACGGCCGGCGAAGGCCTGTGGGCGTTTGGTCACGATGGGCTGTACACGGTAGAGATTCCTGCCAGCGAGAAGAACGCCTTCGTGGCACCGGTCCGCCTGCGCACCCAGCCGTTCCTTGACGAGGCGAGGCTGCCGCGCAAAGCCGTGATGGACCGCGTGGCAGGCCAGGCGAGAGCCCAGCCGGAAAGGTTCGGGTGGAAGCCCGGCCTGCTGCAGGGATTCTTCGACCAGCTCACCGACGCCTACGGCCGTACGGCGGTGGAGCTGCGGCTGCCTGCCGGGGCGATGACGCTGCTGAACGCGCCCACGGGGGTGGGCAAGAGCGTACTGATGCGGGATGCGGCGCACCTTCTTGCGGCGAGCGGCCAGGGGCCGGTCCTCATTGTGGTGGGCCGCATCCGTGAAGGGCTGGGAACCGCCGAGCAGTTGGGCGCGGATAACGCACTGGTCGAGGAGACAGCCGCCGCTGTACAGGACGCAGCCGAGCGGGCCGGAAGGCCCCTGCGAGTGGTGCCGTGGGTGGCCTCCTCACGCTACGACGACCAGGCGGCGCTCGCGTTCTCCCAGGGCCGTGAGGACCGGTTCGAGCAGTTCGCCAGCGGCTGTGAGATGACCGGTTGGCAGGTGGACGGCCCGCAGCTGGACCGCTCCAGGCTCCCCTGCACCCAGCTGGAGTGGCTCGACGGGCCCGCCGAGCCGGCGTCTGGCGGCAGGCATCTGTGCCCGCGCATGGGGATCTGCCGGCGTTTTGAGCACGTCCGGCAGGCTGCCGAGGCCGACATCATCGTGACCAACCACCACAACCTGATCCGGGGGCGCTGCAAGGTACCCGTCGAGGTAGACGGTGAGCAGGTCGTCAGCGACATGAGTGTGCTGGAGTTCGTGCTGCGCCGCTGCCGCGTCGTGATCATCGATGAGGTTGATTCCTTCCAGTCCACCTGGTGTACACAGGGCGCGCAGGAGTTCACTCTCATCAGCCGTGGTCGCGGCAGCGGCGGGCGGCTGGAAGAGGTCGACCGGCACCGCAACGGCCTGACTGCACTGAAGAACCTGTTGGTGACCAACCCGCTGATGGAGGTGCGTCGGCTCAGCGAGACCTTCCTGGACAACGTGTTGACCGGGCATCTGTATCTGGAGTCCGAGCAGGAGCGCCAGAATCGTCCCGGCTCCGGCTGGTACATAGTGGGCAAGAAGGACGCCGAGCTGTGTCGCATCCTGACTGGCGCCTCGCCGGATGGCGAGGTCAGTGCAGGAGTCCACCAGGCCTACCTGGCTCTCTTCCCGGGCGAGCAGACTGACGCCGAGATGCCGGAGGGCTGGCAGCCGCTTGCCGAGCAGATCCGCCAGGCTCTGGTCGGCAAGGTCCAGGGCACTCGCCGCAGCAGAAAGCTCGCGGTCTTCAAGGACTCCATCTCGCACATCCTGGGCGGCGCGCCCTTCAACGTGCCCGCCTCTCGGCGCGCCGCACTGGTCAATGATCTGCTGGTGCGGGCCTGGCTCGGTGCGCTCCACAACGAGCTGCACACCTTGAAGTGGTCGCTCCTGCCGCTGCTGGGGGAACTGAACGCGGCCACTGACCTGGTGTCCACAATGGGGCTGATCCCCCGCGACGAGCCGATTCCCTATGGGCCCCTGGGGCAGAACCTGTACGGGTTCAAGCTCGACAAGAACGCCGGGGGGTCCGGCCGGCTGTCGCTGCAGTCCCTGGGCGGCGACCCGCACACCTCCACTGTCCGCCTGGGTGACACCGTCGCCCTGGCGACCGCGGGAGTGCGGCGCAGCGTGCTTGGGCTGTCCGCCACCGCGTTCTTCCCCAGGGCCGCCCTGCAGCACGTGCACGCCCTGCCCGCATACGTGATGACCGACGCCGCTGTCGGCGCGGTCACCGCTCATGCCGGCAGCGTGTCGGCCACCGATACCGGCTGGCAGCCGATCTCGATCGGCGGCGTGGAGGAGAAACGCAAACCCTCCGAGCTGCGCAAACTCGCCGAGCGACTGTGGCACACCCAGATGTCGTCGCATT
Source organism: Streptomyces sp. SCA2-17 (assembly GCF_044336695.1). NCBI lineage: Bacteria > Bacillati > Actinomycetota > Actinomycetes > Kitasatosporales > Streptomycetaceae > Streptomyces > Streptomyces sp. SCA2-17. The sequence goes on along the minus strand of NZ_CP117521.1, from coordinate 7,094,842 downwards.
TGGAGAAGGTCGCCCGCAACGACCCGCTGCGGGAGCTGGCGCTGCTGGCCGGGAACTCCTACTTTCACGCGGAGGTCATGGCCGCCGGGGTCGCGGCCGCGTGCGGCCGTCCGGAATGGGTCGCGGTCCTCGTCAGCAACAGCCGGGACGCCTCCAAAGCTGCCATGGCCCTGCCCGAGGGCGTGGTGCGGGTGACCATCGACGAACTCGAAGACCTGCCCGCCACCCACCCGAGGGTGAAGGTGATCTGCGCACCGCTGTCGGTGGTCTCCCGCGGCCTGAACATCCTCATCCCGCACACCGACCGCTCGGCGCTCGCCTCGGTCTGGGTGGGGGTGCGTCCCATCACGCACCTGCACGAGCCGACCGTCATGTACGCGAGCATCAACGCCTGCGGTATCGCGGCTGGCACCGTCAGCGCCGACCCTGCGGGCATGCTCGCCTCCCAGCGCACCGCGGCCGTCCGCCAGCGGGAGTTGCTGCTGCGCACCGACCCGCGGTTCTCCCGCATGCCGAAGTTCCTCAAGACCGAAGTCCTGGCCGGCATCCTCGTCGAGCTCATCCAGCTGGCCGGACGCGCCCGCCGCGGCGGCACGCCCGTCGAGCTCTACCTCGTCGACCACGCCTTCTTCAACCAGCAGCTGGGCTGCGACTTCCCCCGCCTGCTGCGCTCCTACTACGGCCAGCTCGACACCGACGAGCAGGAGATCCTGCGCCGCGTCTACGGCTCCACCCTCACCGCATGGCTCGACCTCGCCCACAGCGAGGACCTGCTGCCCAACCCCGTCACGTTGATTCCCGCCCCGGACCTGGACGATGAAGGACTTGAGTAATGCCGTCGAATGACACCCGCATGTCCATGCTGGCCGCGCCATTGACCAGCGCGCTGATGGGCACCGTGTGGCTGTATCGCTTCCCGGACAAGATCGAGCACGAGTGGAACAAGCTGCGTGCCATCTACCGCGGCAAGACCGGCTCGAAAGCTAACCTTCCTTATACCGGGCTGCTGATGGTTCTTCGGGCGAGCGGCACCACCAGCGCCTCGCTGTATCCCACCAGTAAGAGCAGACCGCCCCAGTTCCTTGCCCTGTCCAAGAAGCTGCCGTCGGCTCATCTTCGGGCCGTGGTCGCGCTGTGGGAGCAGGCTCTGCTGCAGACGTCGGCGGACGAGATCTCCTTGGCCTACACCAGTGGTCTCGCTGACCTGTTTGCCTCCGTGGAACCCGAGCAGGTGGCGGTGTGGGACCACGTCCGCCTCGGCCCGCACGCCGTGGACGCGGACGGCTGGGTATGGGACGCGGCCGGCTGGAACCTTGCCTCCCTTCTGGCCCAGACCGACCTGAAGGTGGACGGCCGTACCATCCCCTGGCGCCCGGACACCGAGAACAACATCATGGTCTGGGATACCGAACACCTGTGGTCGAACAACTGGCTTGAGGCCCGCCCCGCCAAGGAAAAGAAGGACAAGGAAGCAGCTGGCGAAAGAGCCGAGGCGCCGGAGGAGTGGAAGATCCGACGGCACTACGCCGCGCTGCGCGTGGACGTGGCGATGAAGTCGCTGCACTCGCTGCCTGTTCCCCTGGCGGTCATGACACCCCGCGTCTCCCGGCTGAGCAACCAGATCAACGGCGCCCGCACCGCCTGGTGGGCGCCCCGCTCCCCCAGCGCACCGCTGCTCCGCGTGGGCCTGGGCGGCAAAGGCAAGTACACCCATCTCGAGCACACCAGCCGTCTGGCTCTGGACGCGTGGGTGCGGCTGATGGACGAGCCCGTGTTCCCTCGCGGCCCCAAGGACACCGAGTTCCTGCCAGTGAGCGCCATGGACCTGTCCGGTGAGCCCGGCGGTTTCCGTGCACTCATCCCGTTCTCGAAATCGTTCCCCATCGGCAAAGGCGTCGGCCTGCACACCGTCACCGCCCTGGCCGACCACCTGTCCACGGTCACCGGGCAGGACCTCGTCCGCGGCCGGCAGGTCGCTAAGGTGCTCTCCGTAGCCGCTCGCAAGACCGAGTACGGCCGTGATGCCACACTGCTCGACGACGCCGACCTCAAGGACATCATGGCCGCCGCAGGCTGCTCCAGGCTGCGCATCCTGGCCCTGTACGAGCACCAGGAGATGCGCACCCGCATGCAGCGGCTGCTGGCGTACCACTTCAACCGGCCCGATCTCGCCGACGGTATGCCCGACGACGAGATCGTCGAGCTCGGCTGTCACACCGAGGTGCTGCTGCACCGGGCCCCTCAGTTGCTGTCCCATGGCGGCCACCATGACCGGCGTGGCGCGCTCACCGATGATCTGCCCAGACTCACTGCCGAGGACACCGGGGTCCTGGCCCTGGTCGAGACCGAGTACGACGCCAAGGAGTGGGGCCGCCAGCGCCGCGCCGCCCGCCGCGAGGAGGAAGGCGCCGTCGACCCCTACACGCTGGACGCCAAGCCGGAAGTCTCCCGCCACCTCGCACGGCACGGCGTACTCGCCCAGTTCCTCACCCCCACCACGAAGAAGCTGCGCTCGAAGAAGAAGGAACGCGAGGCCACATCCCCCTTGGAGGCCCTCGGCATGGAGCTCGCCGCGGACTTCCCCGGCCACAACGCCATCGGCGACATGCTGCGCTCCGCCGGCCTGGTCCACCCCCGCCTGACCCGCGCCATCTCCACCGGAAACGGCCTCAAAGACCGCGTCGCCCACCTCGGCCTGCACATGCGCGCCCAGCTCGGTGAGAAGCACGTCAACCGCACCGACGAACCCAAACTCATGTGGATCCTCACCGCGTTCGTCCCCGTCGGCGCACACTGGAAGGCCCTGGCCTACCTGCCCGCAGGCCGGGACGGCAAAGGCGGCTGGTTCAACTACGCCCGCGCCCAGGCATTGTCCCGCAGCCACCCCATCCCCGAGGGCAGCCGCGGCAACGACGCCCTGCCCCGCCGCATCGACCACGCCCTGTTTGAGCTGAGCCGACATCTCGAGTGCGGCTACGTGCTCTATGTCTCCGGGGACTCCACCCGCCCCGTCTGGCCGCTGCTGGCGAACAAGAACGCCGACCTGCTCCCCGACGACGACGGCCTGGCCAATGGCAGGCCCGCGCTGCCCGGTGCCACGCTCACGCCCGAGCACCGCCCGCAAGCGGTGATCCGCACCACCTCCAGTGCCGATCCGAGCATCCCGCTGCCCGCGCTCTTCCACGAGATCGACGAGGACGGCACCGAGCGCGACGGCGACAAGACCAGCAACGCGCTGTTCCGACTCGACGGCACCGACACCACGTTCCTCATGAGCCGCCGCCCCCATCAGATGGACGGCAAGACCCCATCGGCAAAGTCCGGGCGCTCCCAGGGGCGTTGGAGCTGCGACGATAGGGAGCAGCAGGCCGAGACCTGGTACAACCTCACCGCCACCGAGATCGCCGTCATCCAGCGCCCCGACGGGGAAGACGCCCTGCCCTACGCCCTGACCACCGCGAGGCTGTGCAACCACGCCCTCGCGTGGGAACACCGCACCCGCCATCCCCTGCCCGTTCACGCCGCCATCCAGATGGACAAGAACCACCCCGAGTACCGGCGCACCATCGGCTGGGAAACCGACGACGCCACCGGCTGACCAGCGACAACGACAGGCTGCGCCTCTCCGACTCCGGGCAACAGTGGAGCAGCGGCCTCAAGATCGGCGCCGATCCGCGAGGCAGTCTTCAGCGGTCTTCTCACCGGCTGAAGGTGGACTCGAGTGCCCACCGCAGCAGCGGCTCGTCGATGCGGTCCTTGCCGAACCGCTGCATGCCCCACAGACACTTTCTCGTCAGAAGCACCCAACTGCGCATACGGCCCTGCGGGCCGTATGCGTCGACCTCGTCGATGAGGTTCAGGGGCACCTTCGTCCACTCGTGGTGGAAGGCGGGCGCCGCGGTGCGGACCTCGTCGGCTCCCAGGCGGTCGATCCTGTTCCAGGCAGAGACCCGTGCGGCCTGTTCCCTGTGCAGCTTCTTATAGCCGCGCTGGTCACCGATGAACACGACAGCAGGACGGCTGTGGCTGTCTCCCGCGTCCCACAGAGAGCGAATCAGACGCAGGCAGTCGGCGTTCAGGTTCTGTACATCGTCGAGCACCAGGACATAGCGGCGTCGGGCGAGTGCCTCGTGCAGCAACGCGTCCACCGCTGCGGGCCGGTGGGGCACAGGCCCGTCCAGCGCCAGGGCGTGGAAGAGTTCCTCGCGCAGGGTGCGCGCGGTGGAACCGAAGCGGAGCCATGGCCAGATCATGTGCTCACATTCGATGGTGCGCAGCGCGATGGAGGCGCCGAGTGTCTTGCCGACACCCGCGTCGCCGTGAAGGCACGTCATGCGACCGCCCTCCACTGCGTCCTCGATCGCGGTCTTGGCTGTATTCAGTGCCCGGGTCGGCACCAGTCGGGCCTGATCGGGCCAGTCACCGGGAGTGCCGAACTCTTCCGGCTGGCCCAGGGCAGAACTCATGTCGGGATCCCCTGCGGTCAAAGCGGCTGTCGGCGGCAGTGCCGGAAGCCTCAAAGCGGACGTCGAGTGGTGGGTGGTCGCGGACATGCCCGGGCCGAAAAGGCCGGGGCGGCCGGGACAGGGACGTTCACATGCCGGCAGCGGGCGGCGGTGTGCCAGTCCTCGGTGGGGTGCGGGTGTGTGACGGCCGGGATGTCGAGGCCGGCGTCGCGGATGAGGTGGTCGAAGCGGATGGAGGTGCCGAAGCAGCCGGCGAACAGCCCGAAATGGTCGGCGGTGCGCGGGGTGCGGCGGCGGAAGGCGAGGGCGGCGGCGAGCAGGGGGCGGGCACGGGCCGGGATGGCGTACATGTGCCGGGGGCCGGGCGGCATGCCGATGTAAATCCTCGAGTCGCGGTCGATGGCCAGGCGGGTGGCGTGCTCGTCGACACTGGTGATCTGGGTCATGGACAGCAGGGACTGGGCGGTGCCCGTGAACAGCAGGGCGGCCGCCGCCGCAGCGCGCAGCGGATTGGGCAGGTTCGTGGTGAGGGTGTGCACCACGCGTGGGGTGATCGGCACGGTGGTGATGCCGGGGCCGCCCCGCGCGGCGAGGTCGTCAGGGACGTCGAGGTGGAATTGCCGGCCAAGGAAGTGGGCCTGGGCGCCGCGTACCCGGGCGAGGGTGTGCCCAGGGCTGGGGCTTGAGACGGTGAGGCGGGCCAGGAACAGGCGCAGGCCCTCCATGTCCTGCCAGTCGGTGGGTTTGTGCTGGCCGGTGTCCTCGTCCGGGGATATGACGGTGGCCGTCGCCACGGGCGTGAAGCTGGGGTGACGGGCCAGCCAGGTGCGGGCGGCGGCGTGTCCGGCCCAGTACTGGCTGTCGGTGCGGGCGAAGTCGTCCTTGTTCAGGTGGCGTCTGCACTCCTGGAGGAAGGAGGCGGCGTCGCCACCGGGCAAGTCGGGCAGCGGGGAGATGTGATCGGGCGGGGGCGGGCCGTGGCGTCGGCTTGTGCCGGGCGGGCCGATGGCGTCCAGGATGGCGGGGGTGTCGGAGACGGTGTGTGGATCGGCGAGGCCGGCGGCGGCAAGGCGTACCCGCAGGCGGGACTCGGTAGCCTCGGTGGGGGTGTGGGCGATGAGAACGAGGCGGATGCCGGTCTCGGCGCGCCAGGTGGCCAGGCGCGCCAGGCGTTCAGGGGTGAGGCGGTGGGCACGCAGCACGATGGCTTGCTTGAGCCCGGTGGTCAGGGTCCAGCAGGTCACGGCGCGCCAGGCCGCGTCGGTGGACATCCGCTCGGCACCGGGACGGGCGAAGCTGTCACGGCCCATGGCGCGCAGCAGGTCCAGGGCAAGGTAGGCGAGGCTGTTGGTGTGCGGGGTGGGATCGGCGGTGATGCAGCCGGCGCTGGGGTTGGAGCGGTGGAGAACGGCGCGGTGGACAGCGTGGTCGTCGCCCGCATCGAGCAGCAGCAGGACGGGCGGCAGGGCGGTCGGCGCGCAGGCGTCAGAGGCGAGTTGAGTCATGGGCGGCGCGAGGTGTCGATGCGGGCGACGACCCACCGCAGCAGCCCGGGATCGGGGCGCGCGGCACCGGTAGCGGTCAGGGTCCGCTGGACGTGGTGGGTGAGCAGGGCCCAGCGCCGCAGGCTGCCGTGCGCGAAGTGGCCGTCCAACGACCAGAGTTGGTCAGGTGTGACGGTCTGCCACAGCGGGTGCAGGACCGCCACGGCGCGCGGAACCTGGCCCCGGACGAGCGGCTGGAGAGTCAGCCACTTGGTGGTGCGCGTGAGAAGCATCTGCTGGGCACGCAGGGCCTTCTCACCTCGCTGGCCGGCGATCAGGACCGCGCACAGGCCGTCGGGCAGGTCGTCATGCAGGAAACGCAGGTACTCGAAGCACGCCTCGGGCATCCGGTCGGCCTCGTCGACGACCACGATGCGGGGGGCGGCGTCGAGGGCGCGGCGGATCAGCGCGTCGGCGGCGGCCGGTTCGGCCGGTGCGGTGCCGTGAAGGCCGAGTGCGTGATGCAGGTGGGCGCGCAGATCGGCTGGGCGTGGTCTGGCCCCCAGGCGCAGCGGGACGTGCGCCTGGGGGAAGCGGGTATGGGCAGTGTGATGGACGGCGAAGGTCTTGCCGACTCCGGCGTCGCCCAGCACGCACAGGAAACGCCGCTGCCGGTGGGCGTCGGCCAGTGCGCCGTCGACGTCCGTCAGGCCGGGGGTGACGACGGTACGTGCGCCAGCCAGGCCAAGGAAGTGGAGCTGGCGGGGCGCGGCCTGGCCGGCGAGGGGGAAGGGCCGCGCAGTGGTGCCGGGCTGCCCGGCCGGTGTGGTCAGCACCGGGCCAGGGCCCAGTCGACGATGCGGTCGTCTACCTGGTCGGCGCCGAAGTACTCCATGCCCTTCAGGACGTGCTTGGTCACCTTCACCCACTCGCGGAAGGAGCCGAGCGCGTACTGGGTGTCGATCCGCTTGAGCAGCGCCTCGTCGACGCCGCGCCACACGGGGTGGGAGTCGGGAACCGTCTTGAGGATCTCGTCCTCGGTCATCGCGAGGATCTCCAGGCGGATATAGATACGGGAGGCCAGCGCCGGGTCGCTCTGCAGCGTCTCGTAGGCCTCACGGCCACCGACGAACACGATGGCGGGCTTGGGGTCGCAGTTGTCCCATAATTTGCGCAGGAACTCGAAATTCTCCCGCCGGTACTGCTGCGCCTCGTCACACACGATCACATACGGGCGCCGCGGCAGGGCTTCGCGCAGCAGCTTGTCGAACGCGGTCGGTGTGCCGGGCATCTTGCAGTTGAGGTTCATCTGGTGGAACAGCTCCTCGCGCAGGTCTTTGGGGCCGGGGCGGGAGCGGGCGAAGTCGAGGGGGAGGATCAGGTCCGGGTTCATCTCCTGGATCGTGGCGCGGGTGGAGAAACTCTTGCCGAGCCCCGGGTCGCCGTAGATCACAGACATGGCCCGTGACTCGACGGTGTCGATGACGGTGTCCTTGATCTGCAACAAGGTGTCCGTGGCGACCAGCGTGGAGTCCTTGAGGCCGAGGAAGTGCTGCGGGCTCAGGTCGGGGCGGCGCCGGGACGCTTCGTTCGGCGGGGCGGTGGCCGGCTGGCGGCGCTGGGGAATGTGCTTGCGCTTGGGGGCGGTGGTCACGAGGCGTCATCCTTGGCTTCGGTGTCGGTGGGGCCTGGGCGTTTCCACGCAGCCGGGATCGGGGTCAGGGGCCGGTAGGGCGCCGTGCGGCGGCGGGGTGCGGCGGGCGGGATGGTGCCTTCGAGTTCGGCACGGGCCTCCTGCTCGGTCATACGCATGGCGCGGACGGGCAGTTCGGGCTGGGTGGACGGCAGGTGGCGTTCCCTCTTGCGCTCACCGGAGCGCTTCAGGGCCTGGCGCAGAGTCTTGCTGTGCTCATCGCGTTCACTCAGCACCTTGGTGCGCAGTTCCTCGCTGGCCTCGTTGCTGAGGAAGGCCCGGCCGAGGTAGCGGTTACCGCGGAAGGTGTACAGATCGATCTCATGATGGTGGTGCGGCATCCACCGCACACGGACCTCGAGCCCGATCCGGCCCACCCCGTTCTCGGGCATGTAGCAGCGGCCCGCGAACTCGACCCCGTGGCTGGTGATCTTGTGGACCTTGTGGTCGCTCTCCAGCATCAGGGCACGCAGCTCGGCCGGGGAGGGTTCGGGCCGGACTTCAGTGGGGTCGGCCTGCCAAGCCTCAAGCGGCGTCATACCGGTGCGCTTGATGACATGCTGGGTGTTGTGCTTGGTGACCCACTCGCCCAGCAAGCCGACGAACGCCTCGAAGGTCAGCGGCGGGTCCGTCTCGCCGAGGCGGCGGCGGTGATCGAGCCGGGGCGCTTTCGTGTAGCGGGGCAGGTCGGCGAAGAAACGCGTCATGCTCGTGCGGTTCAGCCGCTCGATACCGCCCTTGTGGCGGGCACTGCGTACCCGGTGCACCGGCACACCCAGCAGACCGAACGCGCGCCGGACGGTTTTGGAGAGGAAGTCGGCGCCGCCGTCGACGCGCACCAGGTGCGGCAGCCCGCCGGCCGGGCCGTAGGGGGCCTCTCGCAGCACGGACATGCGTACGGCGGCCAGGACCGAACCGCGGTGCGCGGACCCGGCGGTGACCGCCCAGCCCATCACGTGGCTGGTACCGCGGTCCTCGAACCACGTCACCCACACCCTCGACGGCTTACTATCAGGCATCATCACGACGATCTCGGCCTGCTTGTGGTCCCCCTCCCACACCTCGTTCCGGGCCACGGCCGGCTGCTGGAAGGCGGGATCGAACCCCCGGGCCGCGGGAATCCCCTCCCGCAGGCCCGCCATGAAACCCGGATCGAGATCCCGGGCAATCGCATCGTGCAGCGTCGTCAAACCCGGCGGCTTCTGACCCGCCGCCATCGCCACCTCGACCAGGCGCTCGTGAGCGCGCTTCACATTGCCCTGATAGTCGGCGAGGACTTCGATAATCTCCTCGGTAATACGGAACCGGCGACGCTCCGGCTTCTCCGGACTACCCGTCTCCTCGGCGCGGGCCAGCCAGCCCCACACCGTCCTCTTGTGCACACCCACCGCGTCAGCGACCAGCCGCACATGTGCCGTTGTCAGCTCCCCCGCGCCCCGCAGCCGCAGCAGCTGAGCCACCGCCGCAGGCCGCAACTCATCCCGATGCCGCCCCAAGCCGTCTCCCAGGGCCTCGTCCCCCACGGTCACTGACACCAGCGCCCACGACAAGGGCGAGCCGGTAACAGAGCAGTGATCACAGTGTCAGCCTCCGGGCAGTGTCAGCAGCCGCCCCACGCAGGGCAGCTCACGAGGGCGCCCATGACAGGCGCGCCGGAAGAGACGCTAAAGCCGACTCCCCCGACAAGAGTCCCGTCGATCACCCGGGCAGGTGACAGAGACCCATTCCGCCACGTCCACATGAACTCATGTGCTATTAGGTGCTGACGATGTACCTGATGGCGGACAGTCGCTCGGCCGCACCGGAGTGCCGTGCTTGCTCTGGCGGTAGGGGCTTCGGTGATCCGTTCCGAGGAGGAGTGCGTGCTCTTCATTGTGCTGGAAGCGGGTGGACGGCCGCCGCGTGGACGCGGTCGGAGAGCTTGCTTCCTGGAAGCGGTTCCCAGGGATGATGACGACTACCTGACGCTGTACCGGCTGTGGTTCAGCGACGGCAGCGGGGCAGTCGAGGAGCTGGGGCTGGTCAAAATCGGCTATGCCGATCTTGTGCGGGATGAACGGCCCCTCATTCAGGAGCAGTTCCCTCAGCTTGCCGGACTGGACCTGCGGCTGTACTGGTTCTCGGTGGGGCAGGATGCCGTCTACTACGACAACATCAGCAGGCTCGGCGCCTCGGCGCGGGTGGAGATCCTTGAGGGGCTGTGCGACATCGCGTTCAGCTCTGCCGTCTTCGATGACGCAGCATTCTGGGACGTGACGCAGACGTCATTGCTGCGCAACGTCGAACCACAGACGGTCGAGGTCCAGTTCCGACGTATCGCGCGAGGCGGGTCCCGGCTGACGGCATATCATTTCGACTATGTGGCACCTGCGGACACCGCAACGCACGCAGGACAGCTGTCATTCTCGATCATGCCGCACTCCCGGCCGCCGACCAACATCCATGTGCTGATCGGCCGCAACGGCGTGGGCAAGACAACGCTTCTGGGCAATATCAGCGAGGCAGTGGTGAACCCGGGTGCGAAAGCCGACGACGTTGGCAAGATCGTCTGGGCCGGTAGCGGCAGCCGACCGTTTACCAACGTCGTGTTTGTCACGTTCAGTGCCTTCGACCCCGCCCGAGAAGCTGCTGAGGCAGAAGCCGGGGTGGATGAGGAAGGAAACCCACAGGTTAAGGGCTGGGATGAAGACAAGGACCTTCCTGGCGATCAGATGCCTCCGGCCGACCCTGTCGAGGCGGCCGTTTCATACACTTATGTGGGCCTATCCACGGTCGACGCTTTCGGACGTCCCACCGGGGAACGCAAGTCATACGACGACCTGAGCGAGGAGTTCAGCAAGAGCATCCAGGAGGTCCACGCCGCCGGGCGGGTCGGCCGCTGGATATCCGCGCTGAACGTGCTGGGCAGCGATCCACACTTCTACGAGTCCCCCGTCCACTCCTTCGCCCGGTCCCTGCAGGACCGCACGGGCTTTCGTGAACTGGACGCGAGACAGGCAAGGGAAATCTTCTCCAGTCTCAGTTCGGGGCACGCCATTGTGTTGCTAACGATCACGCGGCTGGTGGAGACCGTCGCCGAGCAGTCCCTTGTGCTCCTGGACGAGCCCGAGGCACACCTGCACCCACCGCTGCTCGCATCCTTCGTGAGAGCCCTGTCAGGCCTGCTGACTGACCGCAACGGCGTCGCACTGATCGGCACCCACTCCCCGGTGGTCCTGCAGGAGATTCCCCGTTCATGCGTATGGAAGATCAGCCGCTGGGACCGCCATCCGCCGGAGCGGCCTGCTTTGGAGACCTACGGAGAAAACGTCGGGGTCCTCACCCACGAGATCTTCGGCCTGGAAGCGACCCAGTCCGGCTTCCACGCCGAGATCAGCAAGACCGTCGAGGAGCTGGGATCTTACGACCAGGTTTTGGCCCGCTTCGAAGGAAAGATCGGCGGGGAAGCGAAGGGATTGGTCCGGATCCTCCTGGCGTACCAGGCATCGGACAGGGATCGCTGATGTGGCCGCTGGACCCGCCAGCGCTCTCGGCCCGGGACAGCTATGACGCGTGCGTGCGCGGCACCAGAGACCCGCAGCGGCGCAGTCTACTGCAGGCTGCCGGGGACAGCGTAGAAGCCGCAAGCGAGCGTTTCCGGCAGGCTGCCTGGAACGCCACCCTGCACGACCTGGACACCTCAGAGTTCAACGTGCCGGGCGTCTCAGCCGGCGACGCTGTGCGATGGGCCTACGAAAATGGCATGGTCAACACCCGCGACGGACGTGCCGTCTACAACCGGATCATGGCCGCTCCCCCGGACGAGCGATGCCCCCTGTGCGGCCATGGCGTGGTCCGCACCCTGGACCATTTCCTGCCCAAGAGGATGTTCCCCGCACTGTGCGTGGATCCTCTGAACCTGGTGCCCGCCTGCGCCGACTGCAATCACGCCAAGGGCGAAGGCCTGCCCACGGGCGCCGAGACCACACCACTGCACCCCTACCTTGACCGCATCGACCACGACCCCTGGCTGGAGGCGAGGATCACAGACAGCAGCCCCGTGTGGCTCGACTTCTTCGTCAGCCCCCCGCCCGCGTGGGAGCAGGTCCTCATCGAGCGCACCCGCCATCACTTCGAACTGTTCGGGCTGGCCAGACTCTTCGCCGTCCAGGCCAACCGCACCGTGAGCAACATCCGTCGGCAGCTCACCGAGATGCTGGACGCTGGAGGCAAGGACATGGTCCGCGTCTACCTGTCAGGCGAAGCGGAAACACGCCTCGCTCACCGGCTCAACGGCTGGGAAGGCGTGACCTACCGATCCCTGGCACGCGACGACACGTTCTGCAGCGGCGCGTTCGCCCTATGACCATCCCACCATGCCCTGCGCCCCGATGGGATCGAACCGTCCCGGGAAACCGCATCCTCTGATGTCTCAGACAGAAGGAGACTCGGAAAAAGCAACACCGACTGATACGGCTTCATGACACCAAATAATTCGGCCCCCTACCACCATGATCAACCAAGCAAATAGTCGCTGACCAGCGGAAAGTACATCTCCCATCAGTGACACCCAAAGCCGAACACCTCAGTGACAGCTTCCCCGAACCTCACACCCCGGTGTTCGGGCCCGTAGCGTTCAAGCTGACCCTGTCCGAGGCCGTCAGCCGCGGACTCGTCGCGCCGTACCAGGTCGTGTGCGCCGACATCACCGACCCCGAACTCCACGAGGCGCACCAAGTTGCTGGCCCCGGAGCAGACGCGGTGCGCGGGGCACGATTGGCGGCGCTGCAGGCCGGGGTCCTGACCGCGGCGGCACAGGAGGGGCTGCGGAAGGTTCTGGCCTTCCACAGCAAGGTCAGCGAGGCAGAGGCCATGGCCGCCGGAGTCGTCGACGTCGCCGAGCGGCTCTGGGAGGACGATCCCCGGCGGTACCCGGTGCCGGAGCGTGTGTGGGCCGACTGGCTGTGCGGCGAGCACGCCCCCGGCCACCGGCGAGCCGTGCTGGACGAGTTCGCCTCCGACGTCATCGAGGATGAAGACGGGCTGCGGCCAGCCGCTCTGCGTGTACTGAGTTCCGTGAAGGTGCTCGGTGAAGGGGTCGACACAGCGAATTGCGATTCCGTCGCCTTTTGCGATGCGCGTGGGTCGATGATCGACATCGTGCAAATGGTCGGCCGTGCACTCCGCATGAAACCCGGCGAGGGGAAGATCGCGTCACTGATCGTTCCGGTATTCCTCGCACCGGGTGAAAGTCCGGACGAAATACTTACCTCTCCGGCCTACAGCACCCTCGCGAAGATCCTGGAAGCGCTCCGTGCGCACGACACCGACACCATCGAAGCCCTCGCCGACCCCCGCGTGCGCAGCGGCAGCTACAAGCCCGGGGAGGAGGAGGCCGCCGGGGCCGGTGAAGGCGGCCAGGAACGGCCGGAAGGCGAGCGGGGGCCGAGTACGCCCGCGCGGGAACTGCTGAAGTTCAGCACGCCCCGGGACCCGGCCCTGCTGGCCCGGTTCGTGAAACTGCGGGTCATCGAGCCCGAGAACGCCTTCTGGCGGCGCGGCATCGAGGCGTGCATGCGGTACGTGAAGGAGACCGGCGCGGAGCAGCTGCGGGTGCCGTACGACTTTGTCACCCCGCCGGAGTGGTCGCCCGCGGGGTTCCCGCTGGGCACGTGGCTGGCCGATCAGCGGCGCTTCAACAAGGCCGGACGCCTGGCCCCGGACCGGGCCGCCGAGCTGAACAGGCTCGGCATGGTCTGGTCCCACCAGGACATCGCCTTCGATGAAGGACTCGCCGCCGCCCACGCCTGGGCGAAGGAGCACGGGCACTTCCTGCCGCCCGCCACCGCCGTCTGGGACGGATACCCCGTCGGGACCTGGGCCAAGAACATGCGCACCGCAGCCCGGCTCGCGGACACCATCGCCGAACGCCGCGCAGCCGGCCTCCCCGTCGAATCCAGCGCCAAAGCCCTCACCCAGGCACGACGCGAAGCGCTCGACGAGATCGACCCAGGCTGGTGCCCAGTGTGGGATGCCGGATGGCAGCGCTGCTTCCGCCTCGCACAAGCACACGCCGAAGGCGGCGGGACGGTCCCCACGGTGCCGGGTGAAGTGATCGTGCAGGGCGAAGACCTCGGCCGCTGGGCCCAGGCCTCCCGCCTCGGCTGGGACAGCCTCATGCCCGTCCAGCAATGGATGCTCGAGAACGTCCTCGGCCTCACCCCGGCCGAAGAACACGAACGACCCGTGAAACGCACGCAGGAAGACAAGTGGGCCCTCAACCTCCGGGCGGCACGGCAGTTCCACGCCCGCGAAGGGCACCTCAACGTCCCAAGGAAGCACATCGAGCACCTCGAGCCGGAAGGCGGGCCGACAGGCCCTCAGGGCGGCGCCGGGGAGCCTGTAGCCATCAAGCTCGGCATGGCCCTCGACAACATCAGAAAGCGGGCCGACAAGCTCACCGCACAACGCCGCACAGACCTCAACGCACTCGGCATGCGCTGGACCAGCACCGCATCCAGCAGGAGCCCTCAGTAGGGACGGCCCGGAATGGCTCGGAGCCGGGGCTCCGGCAGCACTTGCCGATTGACGACGTTAGCCCCATCACCGGATGGGCCGATAAGCCGTTAACTTCGTTGTGCAGGATACCGGGTGGGGCGGAGCGAAGGCGGGGCGGCCCGATGTCGAGTTGGTGGATGTGCTGTTCCTGGGTGCGGGCGGGGCGCTGCAGTGCTCGAGGTGGTCGACGGCCGCTCCAGAGATGGCCTTCGAGCGCTGTCCGCCACTGAAGCCGTTCCCGACCCGCGGAGGCAAGCGGCTGGCGCCGGGATGGTGGTGGTCAGTGACTACCGGACGGCTGGTGCACTACGGGTCCGCAGCGATGCGACTGCACGTGATGCTGCTTGATCGTGACCCGCGCGTCAGCGCCCTGGCCGCCCGACCGCTGGAGTTGCGGTGGCATGAGCGGGACGGGGTGCGCACGCATGCTCCTCAGCTGATGATCCAGCTGGTCGATGGCCAGAGGATGCTGGCCGACTGCACCGCCAGGCCGGAGCTTTCACAGCATCAGCGGTCCCTCGCAGCGGTGGTCGGAGAGATCTGTGCGGCAGTGGGCTGGCGGTACCGGGTACTCGGGCCCGTGGACCCGGTCTACCGGCGCAACATGACCTGGCTGGCCGGATACCGGCACCCGCGGCACCACGGCGGGCATCAGCTGGCCGGGGCGCTGCAGGAGGCATTCGCCGAACGCGCACCGCTGTCGGAAGGTGTGCAGCGGATCGGGGATCCGCTGGTGGTACTTCCCGCACTGTTCCACGCGCTGTGGGCGGGACAGCTTGCGGCGGACCTGGGCGCGCCGATGCATGAGCGGATGCCGGTATGGGCGGGATGAGAGCAGGTGGCAGAGTGTCTGGCGGACCGGTGTTGGAGCTGGGGAGCCGGGTCCGGTTCGAGGGGCGCATTTGGACTGTGGCTGCTTTGTCGGCCAGTCAGGTGCGGCTCATCGCCGAGGACGGTGAGATGGCGGCGGTTCTGCTGTCGCTGCTGTTCGCCGATGCGGGGTTCGAAGTCCTTGATGCGCCCGCGGCGCCCAGAGTGCCGCCGCTGGGATTGCTGGAGTCGTTGCCCCAGGCAGTGCGGGAACGGGCGCTTGCGTGGGAACGGCATGTGCGGGAGGTGGAGACGGGGCGGCCGGACGGATGCGGCGCCGCGGGTGTGCCGCGGGCGGAGTACGACCCGCAGGCGCGGACGTTGGCGCAGCGGGAGGAGGCGAAGGCGGGAGAGCTGTCGGCGGCGGGGATGCCGACCAGTGCGGTGACGGTGCGACGGATGCGGGCCCGTTACCGCCGGGAGGGGGTCTGGGGGCTGGTGGACCACCGGGCCACACGGCCGCGGACGGTGGTGGGTCGTGCGGACGAGCGGGTGGTGACTGCGGTGCAGGATGTGCTGGAGGCAGGGCGTGAACGCTCCAGCGGGACGCTGGGACGGCTTCGGACGTACACCGAGCGACTGCTGGCCGAGCGGTACGGAGAAGGGGCGGTGCCGCTTCCCTCAAGCACGACGTTCAACCGGCTGGTGCATGCCCTGGCCGACGGGCGGGGGCTGCTGGGCAGTGCACGGCAGCGCCGGTGGCGTTCGGCGCGGCCGGCTCCGCCGTTCGTGCCGACGACGGTGATGGCTCCCGGTGAGCTGGTGATGATGGACAGCACCGTGCTGGACGCTTTCGTGGTACTGGACGACGGGGTGGTGGAGCGTCCGGAGCTGACCATCGCGCTGGATGTGGCGACCCGCAGCATCTGCGCGGCCGTGCTGCGGCCGAAAGGAACCCGCAGCGTGGATGCGGCGCAGTTGCTGGCCCAGATGATGGTGCCTGCACCGATGCGGCCCACCTGGCCCGAGGCACTGGAGATGCAGCAGTCCGTGATCCCCTACGAGCGGCTGACGAACATGGATGCCCGGCTGGAAGGGGCCGCGGCGCGGCCAGTGATCACACCGCAGACCATCGTGGTTGACCAGGGCAACGTGTTCATCTCGTCCTCCTTCATCGCCGCATGCGAGTCACTGGGTATTTCCGTACAGCCCGCTCCGCCGGGCAACGGGCCGGCCAAGGGCCACGTGGAGCGCACCTTCTCCTCGATCAAAACGCTGTTCGTGCAGCATGTCGCCGGCTACACGGGCGCGTACACCGGTGAACGCGGGCAGTGTGCACAAGGCGAAGCGGTGTGGACGCTGGCCCAACTCGCGGACATGCTTGATGAGTGGATCATCTGCGGATGGCAGGAGCGTGAGCACGACGGGCTGCGGCACCCGATGATGCCCCGCTGTGTGCTGTCGCCGAACGAGATGTGGGCCGCGCTGGTGCCCGTGTGCGGGTACGTGCCGGTGCCACTGGGGCGCGAGGACTACATCGAGCTGATGCCCGTCAAGCGGCAGAAGATCAACGACTACGGCATCCGCATCGACTACCGCACCTACGACCACAAGGTCCTCAACCCCTACCGCGGCGAACGCTCGCCAGCGGCGGACGGGCTGTGGGAAATCCACTACAATCCGCACGCTCCCGGCCAGGTCTGGGTACGCCTGCCGATGCCTGACCAGCCGCGCGGGTATGGGTGGGAGGCGGTGCCGTGGATCCACCACACCCTGGTCAGCGCCCCGTTCACCGACTTCACCTGGCAGCACATCCGCCGCACCATCGTCCGGCGCGCAGACCGCGCCGGGCACGAACATGACCTGGCGCTGGCTCTGCGCGAGCTGCTGGAACGCGCCGCCGCCGGACACGGCAGCCGCCGGGAGAAAATCGTCGCTGCCCGCGCCCACACCGCCGGCAGCGGTGAGGAGGTGTGGGGGATCCTGTACGGCCGGCGGCCTGAGGCAGAAGCCGCCGAGCCCGACGAGGACGTCTTCGACGACAACGAGGACGACGAGGAACTGCTGGCCGATGACGGCGCCTTGGGATTCCGGCCCGCCGAACACGCACAGCAGAGCAGTTCCGCAACGCCCTCAGCGCAGGAAACCGGAATGCCTGCACCGCGACGCCCCCAGGTCACGGTCTACGACCCCTTCGAGGAATCCCTGCAATGGTGAGCCCGCTCTCGAACGACGCCGTCGGCTTCGCCCCGCTGGCCCCTTCCACTATCTGGCAGGGATGGGATGCCTTCGTCCGGCACGCCCCAGCACCCGTACGCGAGGCCGCCGATCCTGCCTGGTCACAGGCGGAGCGCGAGGACTACCACTCCGAACTCGCCGTCATGCGCACGCCGGCCATGGACAGTGTGTTCACCGCCGTACGCCGACTCCTGCTGGTCAACCGCCGCCAGCAGGCCGGCGCCCGCCGCGGCCTGATCATCTCCGGTCCGGCCACGACTGGGAAGACCACGACGATGATGGCGCTCGGGCGTTCCTTCCAGCTGGCCGATGCACGCCAGCACCCCGGCCACGACGACAGGAGACCGGTGCTGTTCATCAGCGTGCCGCCAGCCGCCACCCCGAAGATGCTCGTCAGCGAGTTCGCCCGGTTCCTCGGCATGCCCATCACCGAACGCCTCAACCAGACCCAGATCACCAGCGCCGTCTGCGACCTGCTGTGCGAGCTGAGCACCCAGCTGGTCCTCATCGACGACGTCCACCTCCTGGACACCCAGCGGCGCGCCGGAGCGGAAACCTCCGACCAGCTGAAGTACCTCGGCGAACGCATCCCGGCCACCTTCGTGTACTCCGCGATCGACATCGAGACCTCATCGCTGCTCAGCGGAGTGCGCGGGGCGCAGATCGCCGGCCGTTTCAAGATCTTCCGCCACCGGCCGCTGGCGTATGCGACCGGGCAGGACCGGGCCGTCTGGAACGACCTCGTGCGGGCCATGGAAAACCTGCTACGGCTGCGTGCGCACCGGCCCGGAACCCTGGTCAAGCACGCCGCCTACCTCCATACCCGGACCGCGGGACGGATCGGCAGCCTCTCCCACCTCATCCGCGAAGCTGCCCTGATCGCCATCACCGAGGGCACCGAACGGATCACCAAGCAGCTGCTGAGCGAGGTGGAACTCGACGCAGCCGCCGAAGCCCAGGCCCGGCCGACGGCCCGGGCCGCACGGCGGACGTAACGGCATCCGGCGTGGTACACCGGCCCAGCACGACGGCACACGGCCCAACGCCCGGGAGGGGGCGGGCCGAACGCGTGTCAGCACCGTCCGGCGGGGTGGTACCCGCCATGGCCGGCGGCGCGGCAGGACGGGTGTCTCCGCTGCGCGGAGAGCTGACTCTGTCGTTCCTGGCCAGGCTCGCCGCCCGCTACCACCTCGGAATCCGCGACCTGCTCGCTGCCGTCACCGACGTCGGCGGCCTGCAGAACCTCACCGGAACGCTGTACCCGGACAGCGAGATCCACCTCAACTCCCCAGCGCGTGCCCGGATCGCCGGACTCTGCCGCGTACCCGAGCAGGTCCTGGAAAGGGCACTGCCCGCATGGGCGCGGGAAGAGCCGTGCGGCAAATACGGAGCCGGTCCGGTCGGGCGGCTGATGCGCGGCGAGGAAGCCGTCGAATCCTGGGGCCCGGCCTGCCCCGCATGCACAGCCGCCCGCACCGGGCGCCGGATGCCCGCACGCCGGTACCTGGCACCCGAGCAGCGTGTCTGTACACGCCACCAGTACTGGCTCATGTTCCTGCCCGGCACCGGCGGCCTGCCCGTCCCCCTTGGCCTGTGCCCGGAGGTCATCAAGGCTCAGCGGCGGCATATCCGGCTGCTGCGCCGCTCCCCCGCCGCCGCCCAGGCCTTCGCGGTCGCGCGCGCCGTCACCGGCTCCTGGTGGGAAGAGCCCTGGCCCGTCGAGGAACGGCTGTGGCCGGCCCGCCTTGAGGCCACGCGTCCCGACGACGCTCATCCCGGCTGGTGGAAGGTGGCGGCCCGCGACCTGATCACCTACCCCGAAACCATTGCTGTGGCCCGGGTACTGGCAAGCCGCCACTGGCAGCAGCGCGTCGTCGCACAAGCCGGAGGTCATCTCCCCTATCGCCTCGGTGAGATGCCCGCGCTGCTGGCCGAACTCGCACGCCGACTCCAGCGGCCCTGGATCACCCGTCACCTCGCCACCGATACCCACGGGCCGCTGTTCGCCTGGGCCCACTCCTGCGTACGCACCCGCGGCGCCTCCGAACCCGCGGCGCAGCACATGCTGTGGAAGGTCCACTCACCGCACCGGCCCCGCCCCCTCAGTGACCTCCTGGCCTCGCAGGGCTCACCCGTCGACAGCGGACAACAGCCGGCTCTGCGCGCCGTCAAGCGGCTGCGCGGCTACAGCCTCCAGGCCGAGCGCTCCTTCTCGAAAGGGCTGGGCCACGCCCGCATCTATCACCGGCAGCACGGGCACTTGGCCGTGCCCAAAGAAGCCGCACCAGACGGGTACCCGCTTGGTCAGTGGATCGCCAACCTGCGCACCCGGCACACCAGAATGCCCGCCCATCAAGTTGCTGCTTTGAGCGCCATCTACCCCTGGTGGAACGCCCCATGGAGCACTCTGTGGCAGCGCACCTGGCACCACGCCCGTACCCACACCCAGACCCACGGCCCGCTCGAGCCGACCCACGGCTTCCCCGCCACCGACTACAGCCTGGGCGAATGGCTGTACCTGCAGTGCACCCGCTACAGCGAGCTCCACCCCGGACAACAACGTCTCCTCGCCGAGATCGGCATCGACGCCCACGAGGCGGCCACGGCACGGCCACGACGCCGCAACGTGAAAGCCGGCGAGGAAGAAGCACTCGGCCACGCCCGTTCCCCCGCCGCCGAGCACGGAGACCTCGCCTCCGTCAGCGTAACCTCCATGCACCACGGATACCCGCTGGGCCGGTGGCTCGCCGGCCGACGAAGCCAGCAAGGACGCAGCGCCTTGGCGCACCACCGGGCACAGGCCCTCAATGACATCGACCCGTGGTGGTGCCCGCCCTGGCACCTGAACTGGCAGCGCAGCTACTACCGCGCCCGCAATGCCGCAAACGACCGGCTCCTGCGCCCCGACACCGGCTTCAGCGACCTTGACGACTCCCTCACCAGGCGATGGCTGCGGCGCCAGTGCAGCACGTACGACCAGCTCAACCCGGAGCAGCAGCGACTCCTCGCCGAGATCGGTATCACCTCCGAGGCGGCCCGCGCAGCCCGGGAACACGCATGCACGGCTCCGAAAGCACCGGCTGCCGCCCCGGTTCCGGGGGCAAAAGACAAGACCAGCCATGCCAGAAGGGCTGCAGATCCCTCAACTCCCACCGGTCCGCGTCGCGCACAGCGTACCGCCGAGCCGAAGCGTCCCCGCGAACCCCGCAGCCGCTTCGGCCACCGCCCCGGCCTGAGGCCGGGCTTCGAGACGGCCCTGGCACACGCCCGGGCCTGGCACGCCGAACACGGCCATCTCGCGGCTCCCCGTGACACCCGGCACGACGGCCATCCTCTGGGCATGTGGCTGTTCAGCCAACGCAACCGCGCCAAACAACGCGCCCGAGCCGGACAGCCGCCCTCACCCCACCTGAGCGAGCTCGCCGCGATCGACCCCTGGTGGAACCCGCCGTGGGACCTGCACTGGCAGCGCAACTACTACCGCGCCCGCGACCACGTCCAAGCAGGCCGCCCCTTCGACCCTGCCGCCCGCATCCCCGCACCGAGCACCGCCCTGGGCAGCTGGACCACCCGCGCCTGCTTGCAGTACCACCGACTCCACCCAGACCAGCAGCACCTGCTGAACGCCATCGGCATCACCGCTCAGACAGCCGGACAGTGGCCGCCCAGCCCCCGCCCCCGGCCGCACGCCGAAGCCCTCACGCACGCCCGTACCTGGGCCAGCGAACACGGCCACCTCTGCCCGCCGATCAAAACCGTCCACGACGGCTTCCCCCTCGGCGAATGGCTCAACCGACAGCGCGAACTCGCGAAGAAACGCAGCGGCCCCTCCCCAACCCAGCAGACACTGGCCACGATCGACCCCTGGTGGAACCCTCCCTGGCCCATCCTGTGGCAACGCGCCTACCACCACGCACACACCCACCCCCACCACCCCACAACCCACCACTGGCTGAACAAGCAACACCACACCTGGCCCCTCCTCCACCCCGACCAACAACACCTCCTCACCACAGCCGGCCTCACCTCGCCCAGCTGAGAACAGGCAAACCGCCGACACGCCCGGAGGCAGGAGCAGCCCCGGCAACTCCGCCCAACAGGCACCGGGACGCTCGCCCCTGGGGCCCCAGTGCTGGTGGTCCGGTCAGTACGCCGTGGCCCTTGCCACGTACCTGTGGTGAAGCCGCTGGAGAAGAGCCCGGGTGTGCTGCGTGAGCGGGCGGTGCTGTGTCTCGTCGATGACCAGCGCCATCAGATAGTGGTCGGGGCTGTTGCGTGCGGCATCGACCAACGTGGAAGCCCGGAGGTTGGGCCAGTACCGGCCATGGGCGAAGCCTGACGCGGCACGCCAGCCGGCGGTGACCTCGCGGGCCCGCAGGCCAGCGTCACAGGCCGCCTCCTCGATGATCTTCCCCGCTTCTGGTTTGTTGAGTGAAGAGACAGGGAGACCAAGGGACAGCGCGAGGTCAGCTATCTCCTGACGACGCTCGCGTCCGGTCTTTCCGCCCGGGCCAGGCACATGGTCCGTGTCCTCCTCGTGCTGGGCACGGTTGCGCATATCCTCACGCCACAGGGCCAGGGCCCGGCGGCGTCGCTCAGTGCGATCGTTACCGCCCAAGAGCCAGACAGCCGTAGCGAAGTTCTCCAGAGCCCCGCGCATCAGGGTCCACGGACTTTGCGGATCGACCTCCCCTGCCAACACCAGCCTGCGCAGCGCGTCGGCGTGCGCCACCCCGGCGCTGTAGGAGTTGCGGATGAGCGTCGACGCCGCGTACATACCCAGCGGTGCATCGTCAGCCGCGAGGCTGCTCGAAGGCTGCGGTGCCGGCAGTTGCTGGTACGCACCATCCCCGCGCAGGTTCTCCACATCCCCAAACAGCGGCTGCAGGTACGAGGCATCGAATCCTGACCTTGTCATGCCCGGCAGCGTACGGCCGACCACTGACACCCGAAGAGAAGAGAACGGACCAGCATGCATCCCCACAGCACCTCGCGCGCCGCGGTCCGCAACGCCCCTCATCACGTGAAGACACCCACAGCTGCCCGGTCACCCGCTAGACGAACACGCATACCAACGATCACTGAGCCTGATCGCCGCTCAAGATAGATGACAACAACTGACCACTCGACCAATTACCCGACAAAGGCCCAGCTCAGAACAACGCCGGATCCCACCGCCACGCCGCTTCAGCGATTCCCCCGAACCCAGGCCTGCTGACCACGCCACACACCAAACTGATCACCCAAGCTCAGACCAGCAGGCTCTGATCAGAAAAACCACCTCTGGACACTGGATGCACTGCGAAAACTCGGCATCGACTGGGCATAACCGACGCTGACCCGCCGCGGCACCGAGGCCCCGGGCATCATGCCCGGGGCCGTCGTGCTGTCAGCACTCGTTCCGGGCTTGAAGCGGATGCATCGTGATCCTGGCGTGCTGAAGGGTGGGCCTGGGCGTAGGCCTCGATGTCGCTCGGGACTGCAACGTGCGGGGTTTGCCCCATCTGCGGGCCGTCTTCTCCCAAGCACAGAGTCACGAAGCAAAGTTCTCAAGAGTCTGCGTCCAGACTGTCAATGCTTCTGATCTGAACAGGCAACAGTTCTAAGCTCCGAATAGTGATCTGCCTGCGGGTTTGGGCGTATAGATGTTTCCTACCATCAAGTGTTCACATGGTTTCCGATAAGACGAGCTGGGCGGATGGCCAGCCCGGCGGCCGCACCCGAAACCGACACCCGCCCCATGCGCAGCGGGGCGCATAGTTGGCGACGTGAACACCGAACTGACCGTGCTCCAGCGGGACAAGGCCGTGGGCCAGGACGACACGATACGGATGCTGCTGGGCGAGTCCAAGCGCTACGGCCGTGCCGTGCCGATCCGGCGCGCCTTCATCCAGGACGCCGACCCCGGCCCCCGCCTGGTCACGCGGCCCGGCCCGTTCCCCAAGCTGCTGCGCAGTCCCGGGCGGCTGGACCTCTTGCTGCTGATCCACTGTGTCGCCGCGCGCGCCGACTGGAGCGTCACCCGTCGCTCCGAGACCTGGGGGCGCGCCGCGGGGATCTCGTTCGCCACCGACGGCACGGCGAGCGCCGCGGTCTCCCGGCACCTGGCCAAGCTGAGAGGCTGTTGTCTTTCCGAGTCTGACGACTGCGTTTCAGCTGGTCAGGGGCAGGGCGGTGTTCGTGTGGGAGTGATGGATCGTCGTTTCGTCGCTCCTGTGGAGGTCGTGGATGCCGTCGGTTGTCGGACTGCTGGAACAGCACGAGCTTGCCGCCCGTCGTCGTGTGGACGGGCTGCGTGAGGAAGCCGACCGCATCCAGGCCGAGCTCGCGACGGCCGAGCAGGAGTGGCTGGAGTGGACGATCGCCCGCGAGCGTGTGGGTGCGGTGCTGTCCGCGCAGGGCGGGAGTTCAGCCGACGTGGTGGGCAGCGACCTGCCGGGCGGCGCCGGGACGGAAGCCGGGGTGAAGGCGTCAGTGCCCGTGGCGGCGAGGACGAAGTCGCAGGTTCCGGTGTGGCGCGAGGGGGTGGACGCGTCGGGACTGTCGGCGGACTACCAGCGCATCCTGGCCGTGCTCGCGGATCGGGTCCGTCTCGGTCAGGGCCCGCTGACCTGCCAGGAGATGGCCTCCGCCTTCGGCATGGACGTGGTGCCGGCCAAGGTGGAGGCACTGCGGTCGAAGGCGAAACGCCTGGTCGCGCGGGGCTGGCTGGCCGAACCTGCGCCGGGCCGGTTCACGCTCGCGCCGAATGTGAACGGGCCAGGCGGCGGGTCATGACCATGGTCATCGACCAGTAGACCATCGCCTCGGCGCTGGTCGTGCGGCGTTCGAAGTCGCGCACCAGACGGCGGCTTCGCATCAGGTGCGCGAAGAGCCGCTCGACGATCCACCGCTTGGGCAGCACCACGAAACCTCGCATGTCGTCACTGCGCTTGACGATCGCCAGGACCAGGGCGAGCGTGGCCAGGCAGTGCTCGACGAGGCTGCCGGTGTAGCCTCCGTCGGCCCAGACGAGTTCCAGCCGGTGGTGGGGGTCGGCCACCTGGGCGAGCAGCACCTTCGCGGCGGCGCGGTCGCCGACATCCGCGCTCGTGACCATCACGCCCAGCAACAGGCCGAGAGTGTCGACCACGACATGCCGCTTGCGCCCGTTGACCAGTTTCCCGCCGTCGAAGCCGCGGCTGTCGGCGCCGACCACGGCGTCCGCCTTGACGGACTGCGAGTCGATCACGCCGGCCGTCGGCTCCGCATCCCTCCCCGCCTCCTGGCGGACCCTGCCGCGCAGCCGGTCGTGGAACTCCCTGACCAGCACATGGTCGCGCCAGCGGCGGAAGAACGCGTAGACCCGGTCCCACGGCGGGAAGTCAGCCGGCATCGCCCGCCACTTGATCCCGTTGTCCACCAGATAGTGGATCGCGTCCAGCATCGCCCGGTGACAGTACGCCTCCGGCTGCCCGCCCCGGCCCCGCAGCCAGCCCGGCACCGGCAGCAGCGGCCGGACGGCCGACCACTCCTCGTCCGTCATGTCCGAGGGATAACGCGGCTGCCGGGCCTCGTGATCGGCAGCGTTTCCGAACCGGTGAGCCAAGCAGTCACACTCCAGGGCGACCGAGCTGGACGACCCACCCAACAACACGGAACACTGCGGCACCAGGGCCTCCTGATGTTGCTCGGTGATTCGACACCAACGAGCTGTTCAGGAGGCCCCACCCACATGCGCCGAGCACCCCGCGACCACCCGATCGGGACTCCCGTTCGACGGACATCCTTCAAGATCGGAAAGACAACAGCCTCTAACTGGTGCGGGGCATCACGGTCCCCTGCGAGGTGTTGGTGCTTCTATCAGCCATCGTCGCGGATGCACACCGCGTAGACGGTCAGGCCGAGTTTCGGAGCGATGGCTACGTACCAGCCGCTGCCGTCCTCCAGGGGACGGTTGTCCATGGTCGTGACCATGACCGACTCCCCGCCCATGGGTTCGAGGCTGTAGCCACCGCCGGTGACGATGTAGCCGGGAGGAACCTTCACCTCTACCTCCCCGTGGCCTTTAGCAGTGACGATCTTCTGGTCCAGGCCGGAGGCGTTCTTTCCGCCCAGGGTGGCGTGCGCGGTATCACGGACCTGACCTGCGGTCTTGACCGCTTTGTCGACGATTCCCATGAGATGCTTTCCGGTAGTTCGGGTGAGGTGCTTCCCCATATACCCTGCCTAACGAGCTCGTGCATGGTTGGTGGTGCGGCGCCGGGGCTTGATCCCTGATCATGTTCGTGTGGTGGGGTCTCGTGCAGCGATCATCAGCGACCGGAGGATCACAGGGCTGTCGGCCGATGTGATCGTCGAACTCGTCGCCGAGGTGGGTCCGTTATGGCACGAACGGCATCAGGCCGGACTGGCGTCCAGGCCGCGGAAGCGGGCGGTCGGGGCTGGCGCGAAGCACCGGTTGGTCTTCATCGACCGGCTGCTGGCCACCCTCGTTCACCTTCGTCATGGTGCCACTCACGACGTGCTGGCCTGCTGGTTCGGCGTTGACCGCTCCACGATCACCCGGGCGATCGGCGAAGTGCGGCCCTGCTCGCAGCCCGCGGCTGCACCATCGCCACCGGCATCCGGCTCCGCACCCTCGCCGAGGTCATCGGTCACCTCGGCGCCAGCGGGAAGACCGGGATCATCGACGGAACCGAGATCCGGGTCCGCAGGCCCGCCGTCGGTCGCAAGGACCGGGAGAAGTTCATCTCCGGCAAGAACAAGCAGAACGCGGTCAAGGCCATGGTCCTCACCGATGCCAGCGGCAGGCTCCTGTTCTGTAGTCCAGCCCAGCCGGCAAGCTATGCCGACATCACCCACGCCCGACAGTTGGGCCTGGTCAAGCACCTGGATGGCAGCCCAGCGGCCGTGTCGTGACACCACCGCACCGCAAGTTCAAGAAGAACCCACCGGACTGGTGCGAGCGCGCGATATGCGGCCAATCTGCTCGGTGCTCGAGTGGTGTTCCTGGACGGTGAGACGCTGTTGTCTTTCCGAGTCTGACGGCTGTGTTTTAGCTGGTCAGGGGTAGGGGTGGCGTTGGTGTGGGAGTGATGGGGTGTCGTTTCGTCGCTCTCGTGGAGGTCGTCGATGCCGTCGGTTGTCGGACTGCTGGAACAGCACGAGCTTGCCGCCACTCCTCGCGGACCCGGCCGCGCAGCCGGTCGTGGAACTCCCTGACCAGCACGTGGTCACGCCAACGGCGGAAGAACGCATAGACCCGGTCCCACGGCGGGAAGTCGACCGGCATCGCCCGCCACTTGATCCCGTTGTCCACCAGATAGCGGATCGCATCCAGTATCGCCCGGTGGCAGTACGCCTCCGGCTGCCCACCCCGACCTCGCATCCAGCCCGGCACCGGCAGCAGCGGCCGAACCACAGACCACTCCACGTCCGTCATGTCCGAGGGATACCGCCGAACACGCTCCGGATGGTCGGCCGCATTCCCGAACCGGTGAGCGACACAATCACACGGCAGAGCAACCGAGTTGAACTCCACCGGCGCGAGCACGTACAAATGCGGCAACAGGGTCTCCTGGATCTCGGTCGGCTTCGCAACCCCGAGCTACCAAGAGGCCCTGCCTTCATGCCCGCAGCCGGCCGCGATCACCCGAACGAGACTCCCGTTCGACGCCCACCCCTCACGATCGGAACGACAACAGCTACTGAAGGACCTGAAGCTGATCAGCACAGCGCCGGACGGCCGGATGACCCGCATCACCAAGCTGCTCGAGGACGGCTCCGGGAACCCGTACACGCGGCCGTCGGGCAACGCTGAGGGCTCCCGCAAGGACATCTACTTCAAGGTTCCTTTCGAGTACTGGGAGCAGGGCTACTACAGGTCCCTGGACATCCCAGCCAAGGCGATGCTGTTCATTCTCATGAGTCAACGCAGCCGGTCCTTCGTCCTGCACAAGGCTAGGGAGTACGCGCTCTGGTACGGGGTCTCCCAGTCGACAGTCGGGCGCGGCATCGAGGAGCTGAAGGCGAAGGGGCTGCTGTACAAGTTCCTGTCCGAGCAGTACCTGGACGGCTCCTCCCGCTTCGGCCAGAGCAAGCGTGTGCGCTGGGCCCTCGCCGCGCCGTTCGACCTGAATGTCAACAAGCAGGAACTCGAGGCAGCAGAGGCCGTGTGGACCCCTGAGGGCATCGCCCTCACCGCGCTGAGGCTCGGCTCCCGTATCCCCGTGCTCTCGGGGGCTGCAGCCCCGCGATGAACACCGCCGGGGACGCCACGGCGTCCCCGGCCCTACGACTCCCGGCCCGACAGGGTTGGGCGCGGCGCAGGCTGCCGCCCTGCAAAGGGCGACGGCCCCCTGTTCCAGCAGGGAGCCGCCTATGTGAAGAAACCAACAGCCCGCTCCACTGAGGAGGAACCATCAGTACCGACATCGAGCCTACGGGCACCGTCCAGCCGGCGTCGACCCGGCACCGCCAGTCCAAGACGCTGGGCCACAGCCGCCGTCTACGCGCCCTCATCCGGTCGGCGAGCCACGGCGTCGTCCGTGGCTCGGCAAGCACCCTGGGCGCCAGTGCCACGGGATGGCTCATCTGGTGGGTCCAGCAGCGCTGAGCCAGCGCATTCCTGCTGATCCGTTGACGGTCCCGACCTTAGGGCGGGACCGTCAACGGATCCTCTAAGGCGGCCCCTCGCTCGCCGCGCCCCACCGACCGGTGAACTCCTTCAGGGCGCGGCGCTGCTGTTCCTCGCGGGCGATCTGCCGCGCGAGGATGTCGTGTCCCCCGCTCCCTCGGACGACACGGGGGCCACTCCGACGCCGGCTGACCCGTCGCCAGGTGGGCCTGGGCCCCGAACCGGCGCGCGGTTCGGGCCCAACTGCGTGCGGACGATCACAGCTCAATGCCGATCCGCTCCACGTCGGAGCAGCTGGACGCGTTGCGAAAACTCGGCATGGAATGGACATAACCGACCACTGAGGCGGACCGGCCGTTGAACCGACCGGGCACCCGCAGCAAAGCGGCGCCAGAGCCCCCAGGCCGTACGGCAGCGCTCGGGGCCTCATGCGCAGCGGGGCCTCCGTAGTCATCCGACCGCTGAGCGGGCCTCCTGTGTCGCCTCCACCAGGTCGGGCCGCGCACCGTTCGCAGGGTGAACAACCCGGACCAGGCCCAGCTCGTGCAGGCGGAGCTGCGCCCTGTACAAGCCGAACTGCTTGTGCGTCCATGCCTCACGGCGATGGTCGTCCTCTGCGGCCTCGACAGGGAAATCCGGAGGATAAATGTCGTGGAAGAAGTCGGACATGGCAACAGGCCGTCCGGCCTCCAAGACCCGGAGTAGCAGCGCGTGCTCGTCATCGCTGAGAGACATGACTCCACCCTAGACCGGCCGGCCCCAGAAGGACCGCCGCCGACCAGCACCTCGACGCCGTGCGGTCGTTCCGATAGCAGGACCGACGACGCCGATCCGGCGTCAGGCCCGCTCCCGGGTCCGGGGAGCGGCGTCCTTGGTGCGGGAGCAGAGGTCTCCTACGGGGCAGGCGTCGCATCCCTTGTTGTCCAGCCATCCGCTGGCACGGACCGCGGCGAACAGCTCTTCGATATGGTCCAGTCCGTTTGTGTCGTCGAACTGAGCGAAGTATCGAGGGTCAGGCTCCTTAGAGGCTGCCAGGCAGCCTCGCATGTACACGAGGGCGCCGAACTCTTCGACAGACAGTTCGTGCTGGGCCTGGTTCGGGATACAGGCCTTGGGCACGGTCTCGGCTTCCGGGGCGTCCTGGAAGATCCACTTCCCACCCGGC
The DNA here is from genome assembly GCF_044336695.1 of Streptomyces sp. SCA2-17. Taxonomy (NCBI): domain Bacteria; kingdom Bacillati; phylum Actinomycetota; class Actinomycetes; order Kitasatosporales; family Streptomycetaceae; genus Streptomyces; species Streptomyces sp. SCA2-17. The sequence goes on along the minus strand of NZ_CP117521.1, from coordinate 7,065,831 downwards.
GCGTCCGGGCGGCGTGCTACGACGCGCAGCAGCGGAGTGTCGTGGTGCATCTCGACCAGCAGCATGCCGTGCGCATGGAGCCGGTGCAGGGACCCCCGAACATCGCTTTCACCCGACGCCACGTCGTGTCGGCCGGTGCGCACGGCGACGATGCGGTCGGCGAGGCAGGTGTTGGCCAGAGCGCTTGGCGCACCTCCGCGACGCAACCCAATTGGAATGCGCACTGCACGACGACGCACTCCGCCTCGCGGCCACAGTCCCCGGCGTCCGGCTTCCCGAGACGGCCGGGCGTCTGGCCATCGATATCGCCGATCTACGCGAACAGATCTCGGCGTTCACCCCGACCTGCGACTGACGCTGCTCCAGCATCACGGCGTCGACACGCTCGCCATGGACCGCTTCCAGAGCCTGTCCGGCGGGGCACAGACCTGGGCGGGCGTCATCGAGACGGTGCGGCGATGGAGTGCCGGTGTTCGTCGAAGCTCCACCGCCTGCGCCACCTGCCTTGTGTGCTGGCACAGGTGCACTGAACGGCGGGTCAGCCGGCTGCTGCCTCTGCCATGAGGCGGGCCCGCCCTTCGGCACGCGGTTCGGCCTTCCAGCCAGGCAGGAGCGCCGATAGCATCGGGTCGCTTTCGATCTTCTGCTGGGTGAGCCGCATGCCTTCGTCGATGAGCGCGTTCCACTTCTCTGTGGCCAGCGCGACGCGGCAGGGCAAGTCCTTGATGATCTTCTCGTCCACGGTCAGGTAATTCGACGCCCGCCTCCCGGCCCCACGGGCCGTAGGCACGTAGGCGTCGGCGCCAGCCTGGTCAGGAAGCAGGGAGATGAGGACCGCATCCCCGGCCTCGGCGATCCTTCGTGCCGCCGTGTGGGCTGCCGAGACCTCCACCTTGTAGGGATCTCGTCCCAGCACCTCGATCACGGTCCTGCGGATACTGACTGTGTCCCGAGCGGCCAACGCGTTCTGCAGGGCCAGGCGGAAGGTCTCCGTCATCGATGTCATGACCGCGATTGTCACGACTGGCCGGCCCGGGACCGTGCACTTGGGGGAGGCGCCCGGGGTGCGTTCCCCCGTACGGCAGATACGTAGGGGCGTCGACACCGACGGTTTGCCGGAAGATCGTGCGACTAGCCGCAAGCGTACCCGCCACCGGTCTATCAACGATCAGGACACCTCAGCCTGGTCATCCACGTCTTCCACCGCCCGGGGCCGGTTCCGAGCCCACCGTTTAAGATCCGAGACCCGGTACAACAGCTCGACGCCCTTCTTCCCGGCCGATGCGGGAAAATCGGGATCGTTGGCCCGGGCCCACCGCAGCGTCGTCAAGGTGATGTCCGGCAGGTGCTTCAGCTGCGCCTGCCTCAGTCCGAGCAGTTCGTCGGCCGGCTCCTGCGGAGCCGCCGGAGACGCATCCTCGGCCTCGGTGGACGCTGCGGGGGCAGCGGGAGCGGCAGGAAGGCACTCGCCGCCGGGCACCGGGGCAGAGACCTGAATATCGCTGGGTATGACGGGCGGCGCGGCACGGAGCGGGGGGACGGGCGGGGCCGGAGCGGGACCGGCGGGCAGGGCCAAAGCCGTGCCGGCCGCGGGGCCGGTCGGGTGGGCCGGGCTGGCCGGTGCGGCGGGCGTCTTCTGCAGCGTGACCGCTGGGGTGCCGGCGGTGCCCATGGCCCAGGCGTGGGCTTCGGCGTGGGTCATGAAGAGGACTTGGGTTTCGTGGGCGGCGCCGCCGAGGACGACCTGGGCGCGGCCGGTGTGGGTGGTGCTCTTGGGAGCGGGGGTGATTTCGGGGGCGAGCATGCGCCAGGCGTTCTGGCTGTAGCGGGCGAGGATGCGGGTGTAGAAGTTCTCGCGCATTTCGGGTCCGCCGAGGGCGCGGGCGGTGGCGGACTGAGCGACGAGGAGGACGTGGAGGCGGACCTGGCGACCCATGAAGAGGATCTCGGCCAGGGCATCGATGGCAGGGGAGGTCTTCGGATCGTCCTTTTGCCGGGTCTTCTCCCAGTAGCGGGCCAGTTGCCTCATGGTGGCGTTGACCTCTTCGAGGAGGATCGCCAGCCTTGGCCCCACCGCGGTCGGGTCAGTGTCCTCGCCAAGCTGCTCGGCCAGGTACGTACGGCGCCGACCCTCGACGCCGAGCTGGATCAGGGCATCGTGGATCTCGGCGATATCCCGGCAGTACATCACTCCTGGCACGCCCCGGGCCCAGGGGTGAGAAATGCGCTTGTAGTCCAGGACGAAGGCCTGGGCGCCGTTGCGGATCAGCTGGGCGGCGATCGTGCGCAGGATGACGGACTTGCCACCGCCGGTGCCGGCGGAGACCAGGACATGCGGGGATTCGGCGTCCAGGTCGACTGAGATCCGCTTGCCGGAGCTGCCCATGCCGATCAGCGGGGCCGGCTCCGGCATCCGGGCGACCAGCTCGCGCACCTGCGCATCGCGGAAGAGCAGCCGCTTGGGGGGCCGTTGCGCTTTCTTCACCAGCACGTAGGGTTCCTTGCCGGCGGGGCGCCAGGAGAAGGAGACGCCTTCCAGGGCGAGCTTCTTCACGATCAGCGACGCTACGATCTCTTCGTTGAACCGCAGGTTCACCGGCAGGTTGATGCGGATCTCGGCGTCGTCGTCGGAGAAGCGCAGTGGCACGTGCAGGTAGGTGCGGGGGTCGGTCTGCTCCGGGATGCCCAGTGGTCCGGCGAGCGCCTGGTGCAGGGGCTCGACCCACTCGCGCATGAGCTCCCGCCGCTCCCGGCCAAGAACGGCGTACGCGAGCCCGCCAATCGCCGCTGCCCCGCCTGCGCCGGGGCCACCGTACTGGAGCGCCTGCAGAGTGGCGTCGGCTTCCTGCCAGTAGCCGTACCCCGCACCGCCAGCCGCGCCCAGCACAGACAGACGGACGGCCAGGCGCTGCCAGCCCGCCCGGAACGACCGCCGCGGCACCGGCCCCTCCGTCCCCGGCAAGAACCGGCGGCCCGGCTTGAAGAACGTGGCATCGGTGCGGTGGATGCCGTCCACGTCCCGGCCCGACAGCAGACGGCCCACGCCCAGGCCCAGCGTCCCGGCAAACTCCTCTATCTGACGGTTGACTTCATCTCGCGACATATCTACGCCTTTCGATCCCCTCGCCCCGGTTTCCGGGAATGGTCAGCAGACCGTACGGCGAGCGGCCTGTGGACAATGGACGGCTTCGAGACGGCAGGCGAAACCTCGCCTGTGGACAACAAGGGCGGGCTCGCCGGACGGCAGGACGTGCCACACGCCAGCGCCCTTTCTGACCGTTCTGCGATCAATTGCGTGGCCATCTTCACGATGTGCCGCCCTGCCGGACAAGAGAAGTGGCGCACCAGGCGCGCACCTCGCGCGCCCGACCGGCCTCGCCGAGGAGTTCGAGCACCTGCAGGACGTCGGCGCACATCGACGCTCCCGTGCCCGGATCCGTACGGGCCATCTCCCGCCATGCGACGTGCGCATTGCGGGCGTAGCGGGCGGTGTCCTCGTACGGCAGGGCGCCGGCGTGGTGACGGCGGGTGGCGGTGTGGAGGAGGAACTGGGCCGTCTCGTGCCCGTGGGGCTGCTGGCGCAGAGTGAGCCAGGCACGCAGGGTCAGGATGTTGACGGTGTGGGGGTGGAGGGGGCCGAACTCCTGGGTGAGGGCGGTTTCGAGGGTGACCGCGGCGACGGTGGCGGTGATGAGGTCGCCCGTGCGGTCGGCGGCGGTGAGGTGCTCGAACAGCGGCCCATGGTGCGCGGGGAGGGGCTGCTGCCAGCCGGACGCAGAGGTGGTGCCTGGCTGGACGTGTGGTGGGGCAGCGGGGTGGGGGGTGTCGAGGGTGGTGACGGTTCCGTCAGTGTCGACGATCAGGGGCCAGACGGTGCCGTCGGGTTCCTTGGCGGTGACGCGAACGGGCCGACCGTGCAGGGCCGCCTTGACCCGGATCTCGGCCAGGGCTGTCACGCGCGGCTCCTGGCCGGGTACGGCGTGGACCGGTTCGCCGTCGAGCGTGGCCTTGCCGGAGGAGAAGACGGTGATCGTGTAAGCGGGGGTGGCCGGTAGGTGGGCGGGGTCGCTGACGGGCATGGTACTCATCCCTTTCTTGGCTATCCGCCGTTGGGGAAGTAGGGCGGCGCCCAGCCCTCGTAGGTCGCCCGCCACTTGGCCTCGATCTCGGTGGCCGGCACGACATCGATGTATCCCGAGCGTTTGATGTCATTGCTGGCGATCACCCCGTTGCCGAGGTAGACGGCGACGTGTCCGGCGACCTTGCCGGTGTCCCAGAACATCAACGCGCCCGGGGGCGGGTTGCGGTCCTTGTCGTGCTTCATCGCCCCCGGCATCTCGCGGTAGTGCTGAATGGCGTACTGGGTGCCGGAGAAGTTCCAGCCATAGGCGCGGGCCACGAACGCCAGGCACATCGCATACCAGTCTTGGCCTCCCGTCTCGGACTCGTGCCGGGCCCACATGATGGCCGCCTCAGTGGATCGGGGGTTCTTCACGTCGGCCGGCCAGTTCGCGGCACCGTCGTGGAACGCCTCCCCCGGCTTTCCCGGCGTCGACGAGTCGGGGTAGCAGTTCTCGGCGTTGGCCGGGCGCCCCGGGGCCGACTCGGAGGGCTGCTCGCTCCCGGTCGCGCTTCCGGCCCGGTTGAGATCGATCTTGGCGCCCTGGGCGATCTGCCGGGCCGTGTCCTCGTGCACGGCGTAGAGGCTGCCGTCGGCGGAGCGTTGCACTGCCTGGGCGGCCTGGGCGTAGGGCATGGATTCCCAGCCTTTGATGTCGGTCAGTCCGGGTGGGTCGCCCTTGTCGCCTCCGAAGAAGAACATTTTCGCGGCGTATTCGACGTTCATGATCTGTTCCTTAGTGCCCCATCCGGTGGAGGGACGCTGCTGGAAGACTCCGATGGAGTCGCGGTCGCCGTGGTTGAGGTTGAGGAGCTGGGATTCCTGCAAGGCCGTCATCAGAGCAATGAGGGTGGCGCGGCCGGGCAGGCCGTTATTCTTCGCCACGCGGTCGATGATCTCGGCGTTCTCCGTCTGCTTCTGCCGCAGGTTCCCTGACGGGTCCCCGGCGCCGATGTTGTTGCCGCTGCGGTCGATGTCGGCCTCCGCGCCCGGCTTCCCTTGGTCGCCGCAGCCGTTGTCCCGTGCGTTGGCGCTTCCGCCGAGCATCCCGACGATGCTCATGAAGAAGACGAACGGCAGGAACAGCGCCCCGGCGGCTGCGGCGAGCTTGAGTATCAGCCCCCGGCCGGCCGCGCCCGCGGCGAGCCTGATGACGTCCTGAGCCTCCATCTACAGCCCCAGCACGCGGGTGATCTGCCACTTTCCCTCGCCGCTGAGCATCACCTCAGTGCGCAGGGTGCGGGTTTCGGTGTAGTCGGTGTAGCCGTGGACCTTGATCTCGGCCGCGGCGTTGCGCCACACCCGCAGCGGGTTGTCCGGCGGGAGATCCCCGCCGGCCGGAGTGATCTTGACGTCGGTGACGGTGGCGATGCCGCCGCGGCTGACGAGGACGTCCCACGCCGGATCCGTGTGGTGCAGGAGATTATCGGTCAGCGCGGATGAGGCCCACGGCGCCGCCCGGCGTACGGGTCCCTCGTGCGTCTCGTCCACGGGCGGGTTACGGGTGAGGTACTGGCGTACCCACTGATCGACCACCGACTCCGCCTGACGCACATCAGGACTGGAGTTCTCAGACAGCGAGGCCGGCGGCGACGGTGGCGCTGAGGGCTTAGGCGCGGCGAGTGCCGCCGAGGGCATTCCCGGCGGAGCACTCTGCGGGGCGAAGTGCGACGGGGCCGGGCGGGCGAAAGTCTCCGGGCCGGTGCTGGTGTCGCTGCTGCTGCCTGACCACCACTTCACCCCGAGGCCCACCAGCAGGAGCAGCACGACCAGGAGGAGGGCGCCGCCCGCGGTGACCGGCTCCTTCTGCCTTTCCTCGCGTATCCACTCCTGCCTACGCTCCCGATCACGCCGCCGGTACGCCTTACGAGCACGTCGGCGCTGCCGGAGCGTGCCGTCCTTCGCCTCGTCGGGGTAGTCGTAGCGGGCTTTGAGCAGTTCGCGCCATTCCTGGGCGCTGCTGGGCTTGCGTTCCTGGTCCTTGTCGTCGTTCTTGGTCACCGGGTGGCCTTCTTTCGGGTCGCCTTCGGTGCCGGGCGCGTGTAGCCGGCGGGCCGGGGCGGGGAGGCCGGTCGGTGCGGCGGGCGGTGTGTGACGCTCTTGATCACCTTGTGCTGAATGATCTTCGGTGTCGGCTCACCGGCCCGGGGCGGGGACCGGAACGCAAACCGCGGCGCCACATCGTCGATCTCCGGGCGCAGCAGCGGCGAGGGGCGGCCCGGCGGCAGCAGAACCGGGGCCTGTACGGGCGGCGGGGTGGGGGTGTCCTTGTCGCTGGCGGTGAGCTGCGGCATGCTCCGCTGCCCAGGCGTGCCGAGCGCAGCACCGGGGGTTTCCTCGGATTCCGTGTTGACTGACGGCAATTCCGGGCGGGGCCGGCGGATGCCGACTTCAAGAGGCCGACGGGTTGATGCGGTGACGGTGAGGGCGGGGTCGTCGACCCCGCTGGGGGTCCGGGTGATCGTCACTGACAGCCCGGGGTCCGGATCACTCGTCAGAGCCCTGTTGGTGTCCGGCTCGGCCGGAGGCAGCGGCCTGCGGATACGGTGCGAGGGCAGAGGCGGAGGCACCGGACGACGCGGGACCCCGGACCGCAGAGGGCCGGTTCCGCCTCCGGGAAGCCGGGGCGACGGCTTGATCGGCAGGTCGCTGTCGTCATCGCTGCCGCCGCTGCTGCTGTTCCGGTCGCGGGCCGGACGCCGCCCACGGCGCTTGAAGCGGCGGCCGATGAACCGGGCAGCCTTCGAAGCCCCCTTGGCCGCCAGCAGCCCCATGATTGCGCCACCGGCGCCCATACCGCCGCTGACACCGACGATCGAGTCAAGAAGCCTGCGAAAACGCAGAGCGACAAGGGCGGCCGCAATGCTCAGGCCCGCCGAGGGCAGCCACCCAATGGTGGGGATCAGACTGGTGACCGTGGTGTTCACGATCAGCGTGCAGCCCAGGACGAGAGTCGCGATGCACGACTGAAGCGTGAAGCCGACCAGCTGATCGAACCAGCGAATGCCCCACTGCCGAGGCCGACCGGGAATCACCCACATGCAGGCAAACAGCACCCCCGCGACCAGCAGCATCAACGCGCCCAGCAAGGAAGCGAGGGAGGTGAAGGCCAGCATCACGACCACGGCACCGAAGACGATCACAGAGATCAGCGCAGGCACCACGACCATGGTCTGACCGATCGGGTTATGCCCCTGCGCCCACCCCCGGGAATCCGCCCCGATCCCGGTCACCTTGTTCTTGATGTATTTCGACCGTTTGTCCTTGCTGATGCCCTCGTCGAGGATCTTCTTGCCGTGCTTCTCGCACGCCTCCAAGCTGCCGAACTGCGCCACGCACCACGGGCCAGCCACGTAGGAGCGCCAGAACGCGTCCGTGGCCTTGCGGATCGTGGTCTTCTTCTCATCGCTGCCGTACTTCGGCTTGTGGCCCATGTCGAATGGGAAGTCCTGGTTGCCCTCACCGAGACCGTTCGCGGTGGCGTTCATCGCGATGTTCGCACCGAGCTGACGCCCGGTGTCCACCGTGCTCACCCACGTCCCCGGACTCACCAGCAGCGACACCGCCAGGAGGCCGGAGGTGAACACCCACGCGATCTGATTCAGCCCCGAGCCGCGGGCACCTTTGTGCTTCATGAAGGCGATGAGGCCGCCGACCGCGAGAGCGGCGGGCAGCAGCGTGGCGGTCAGGCCTTTCGACGCGCCGCTGATCGCGGCCGTCAGCGGCTTCTCCAGCTCGGGAATCGTGATCGTCTGGAACAGCCACTGAATCAACACCGCGACGGCTGCCCCGACAGCCGCGGTCAGCGCCATGCAGATCTGAGGAATGATCTCGGCGGCAGGATCGAGCACATCGAAGGAGCCGTAATCGGTATCGAGGTGCCACATCAGAGGGTTGGCCCACGTCTCGTACATGGTGCCCTCGTTCGCGCCGACCGACTTGTCCGGCGACGGCAGCAGGGCACCTATTCCTGCCGGATCGATGTCCCCCGCGTGGGCAACACCGGCCAGCACCACCAGCGTGGTGTAGGCGCCCAGCAGCGGAATGACCACGGTCCGCAGACGCGGCAGCCGGTACCGAAACGGCACCCGCGCGCTCACCTCCGCATCTCCTTCGCCAGCGTGGCCCGCATGAACTCGGCCGTCACCTCACCCCGCAACGCATCCTCAACCTGCTCCACAAGCCACTGACCGTCCTGCTGCACCAGGCGCAGTGCCCACCGCGAAAGCTCGTTCTCCCTGTTGTGGAGGTAGTTGAAGGAGAGAATCACTCCCTGGCCCGCAGGATGGTTGCCGATCGCCGGTACCTCGCCCGTCACCTCGACCTTTACCGGTCCGGTGGGAGCGTGCTCCGGTTCCGAGGCGCTCGACGGGGACGGGGTGGCGTGAGTCGGCGGCGGCGCATCGTACGTTTCCTCTTTCTTCGTGCATTCCTCGACGCTGCCCTCCCGCAGAGAGGGGGCGCGAAGCTCACAGGCCCGCCGCCACTGCCGGGCATTGACCGCGTCCTGATACGCAACCGCCGCCTTCATCACCGCTGCCTCCGGACCACCCGCCACATCCGGCTTACTGTCCGAGCTCTCCGACGAGCAGCCGGCGGACACTGCGACGACCGCCAACATGACCCCAAGCGCAAGCGTTCTTCTCCTCATGCGGGCACCTCTTCCTTGGCCAGGCTCGGCCCGGCCGCATCGTCGGGGCGGGGGGTGGTGCTCAGCAGTTCCAGGAGTTCCACCGAGGGCACGTCCCACTGCACGGTTGCCGCGGAGAACCGCCGGTCGCGGATGATGGAGTGACCGTGGCGGATCTCCCCGTCCCGCTCAACACCCACCGCCCGGATCAAGGCGCGGGCGTGAGGGCCGACGGGGAGGCCGAGGAGCTGGGCGAGGGCATCCTGCTGGGACGCGGTCGTCAGCTGGAAGCCCACCACCGTGGTGAGCTGCTCGACCACGCCGGTGAGCAGGGCGAGCGAGTCCGGGTCCTGCGTGTCGATCACCAGGGCCGTGGACAGGGCGCGGCCGACGCGGGCGATGTAGTTCAGGAACGAGGAACCCTCGCGGGTGGCGGTCAGGACGTGTACCTCGGGGACCGCGACGACCTTGCGCAGGCCGCGCAGGTCTTTGCGGCCGGCGGTGGTGATGCCGTAGGCGAGGAGAGAATGCATCAGGGCGACCGAGAGACGCTGTGAGACGCCCCAGTCCTCTCGCGAGTCGTCGACGCCGGGCAGGGTCAGGCCGGGGATCTGCATGACCCAGATGCCCGGATCGGGCTGGAGTGGGACCGCGCCGGTCGGCCGGCCCATGAACGGTGCGCCGATTCCGGTGAGGGAGAGTTCGTAGAGTGCTTCGCCGGTCTCGCGGGCGAGCTCGTCGTCGGGGCTCGCGCGGAGTTTCTCCACCACCTTCCACGTCGCCGGTTCGCCCTCGGCGATCACCGCGTTCGTGGCCTGCTGGATGGGGGTCTCGGCGCCACGGGCACGAAGGTGCGGTGGCACGGCAATGCCCAGCTGGGCCGGGACCTCGATCTGCGCCCGCTCAGCACCGTCAGCGGTGAGGAGGTGGAAGAGGTCGGCGACGCCGGCGAACTTCGTGCCGGTTTCAACGAGGTGGGCGTTCAGGCCGTAGCGGCGGCCGGCTGCCACGACTCCGCCGAGGTCGCCCTTGAAGTCGAGGGCGAGGACGAACGCACCGCGGAACGCGGCGTCGAGGAGGGACAGCATCATCGACGTCGTCTTGCCGCGACCCGAGCGGCCGATGAAGGCCGTGGTGGTGGCGTCGCCGCGTTCGGAGCCGGCGGTGACGTCGTTGCGGAAGACGCCCGGCGTGGAGCCGGTGAGGTAGCCCGCGATCGGGCCCTCGTCGTCACCGACCTTTGCGCCGCCCCACCACCAGGACCCAGCGAGAGCGGCGACCTCGCGTATGTGGCCGAGGTCGGCGACGCGGAGCCGGTCGCCGGGTTGAGCTTCGAGCCACAGCTCCCGCTGCTCCTCCTCCGCCACGGCAACCTCGATGCCGAAGCCGCCGTAGTGCGTGACGACTGCGTCGATGCGGGCGCGCAGGTCTTCGAGGGAGGCGGTGCTGGTGACGATGAGGCGGGGGTGGTCCTCGACGAGGGTGACATCCTCGCGCTTCATCTCGCGCGCGAGCTCCGCCATGGCGTCCTCGGTCTCCTCCACATCCCGGCCGGCTTCCTCGGCGGAGTGCTTGGCTGCGGACTGGCGTTGTTCCTTCGCCAGTCGGCGGGCGTCTTCCACGCGCTTGAGGGCGTCCTTTTTGGGCAGCACTTTGAACCGCACCGACGGCTCGGGGCTGACCGGGAGCTCGAAGGGCGTGTCGTCATCGACGTCCTGGTCGAGGTCGTCGGAGAGCTCGGGCATGTAGGTGATCTCCGAGACCACCCGTAGCCACTCCCCCGCCCCCGGCGTGTCCATCTGCTCCGGGAACCCGGACATCACTAGGACGGACACCCAAGCCGTGGGCCGTCCGTCAACGTCGAGGACACGTAGGTGATCGGGGAAGGGGAGGATCCGGCCGCGGGTGAGCTGGGCGAGCTTCGCGCCCGTGATGCCCGCCGTGGTGGGCGCGGGCAGCGGGGCCTCGCGGCGCTGTTCGCGGGCGATCATCCAGGACAGCATGTCCACCGTCGCCGGCTGCGCCCGCCACGGGGTGGGCTCCAGGCGCCGCGCCATGCGGCGGACCATGGCGTCGAGGCGGCCGAGCTCGCGTCGGCTGATCGCGGTCGAGCCGATGCCGAGGGTGTCCTGAGCGGTACGGCCCGCGGCTTTCGCCTGGCCGGTGCGCTCGGTGATGCGGATACCGAGCATCAGGTGCCGGGCGGGCAAAGCGAGGCTGTCGAGCCGCTGGACCTTCAAAGCCGCCCACTCGCGGTAGTGACCCGCGGAGAAGAGAGTTTCGGCTTCCTCCTGGTACTCCTCGGCGTGCAGCGGGGCCCAGAGAACGCGGAGGTGGCACTCGTAGCCGGCCAGGGTCCGAGCGAGAGCGCTGGCGGCCTGGTCCTGCTCGGCATCACGCGCCGGCTCCGACATCAGATCGGTGTTCGAGGAGTCCAGCACGAACCACGCTTCGGCATGGGTGTCGGTGACGATCAGACCGTCCGCGATGGCGACGTACTGCGGCGGGCGCGCGGAGCGGTCCCCGCCCATGCCGAAGAACGTGCCCAGACGCTGCGCGAGCCTCATGCCGCATCTCCCTTCGTGCGTGCCTTGAACAACTCGTCCGGGCCGTACAGCCGCGGCCGCGCATCCAGCTCCAACGGAGCGCCGGCCAGAGCCTCGGACCTTCCTCGGCCCGCGGCGAAGAGTGCTTCGGAGCGCCCGCCGGTGACGTCCGCCGCGGTGTCGGCCCGCGCCCCCCAGCGGGCACGGCGAGGAATCCACTCACTGCGGGCGGCCGCCCGGCGGCCGCCACAGATGATCGGCCGGTGCCCCAGGGTGAGGTAGCGCAGGACGATCACCCACTGCGTGATGTTCAGACGCCGATCAAAACGACGGGAGCGCTGCATCCCCACCCAGGTGGTCAGCAGAGGCGGCAGGAAGTACAGGGTGAAGGAGTAGATGCCCGGCAGCCCGAGGAGCAGGATCATTCCGCCGCTCCACACTCCGAAGAGCACCATGCCGATCACCAGCGCCCGGCGCGGTGCACCTTCTCCGAGGTCGATGCCCAGGAGTTCGTGCTGGCGGGTGTCGAGGTCAAAGTGGCGGGTGTAGGTGGTCCCGGTGCGCATCAGGACCCTATGACCTTCTGCCAGATACCCTTCAGCAGGTCCACGGTGGCGTCGGGGAACCACACGAAGCCGACGACCAGAACGGCGGCGGCGCACATCGTGATCATCTCGCCCCAGTCCTTCTTCATGAAGGAACCCACCATGCGCGCGGCCAAGACCGCGATGAACAAGTTCCCGGCGACCACCAGGACCCACTTCTTCAGGCCGTCACCGGTGACTACTGGTGCGGCCAGCGTGATCCATTCCATGTCTTCCCTTCCCTGCGGTGTCATGCGGTGCCGCCGTGCACGTCAGACACCTGCCAGCGCTGCGCATCAGCGCTCGAAACACGAGTGAGCTCCACCCGATACGTCTGCTCCACCACCCCGCCCGCCGTCTCCCACGAGACCCGGGCCGTGCCCATGCGGTGATCGCCACTGCCCTGGTCCACAGCCCAGGAGCCCACTGCCTTAAGGGCCATACCGGCTGGCAGGGGCGGAATCGTTTTGCCAGGCGCGGCGACGGTGTCGGTCTCACCGGTGGCGTAGGCGCGGAAAAACTTCTCGACCACAGACTGCGTGGCGACGCTGAGATCCTGGTCAGTCTCCGGGACAGGCAGATCCGGCAGGCCCGGCGCGCTCGCGGGAATACCCACGATGCCCGGCTGACCGGTCACCACGATCCGCCCCCGGACCGCCACGACCGGGACATCGAGGCCGACCCAGTGATCCGGGGTCTCCTTGACGCCCTTCTTCTCGTCCGCCTTGGCACCGCGCAGGAGAACCTCGACGCGTACGCGCGCCTGATCCCGGGCCATGACGCTCACAGTCCCCGGCTGGACGTCCAAGACCTCCTGCTGACCGTGCCCGTCCCACCCTATCGCGGCATCCGTACCGCCAGGCATGTCCGCGGCCAGCATCCGCGCACGATCCGCGGCACGGGCCTCATCCCACGTCAGGTAAGCACGCGCCCAGCGAGCGGCAACCGCCTGCGCCTGGTCAGTGGGAAAGGACGGGCCGGTCTTGACAGGATCAGGGGCCGAAGCGCCGTGCTCCGGCGGGGAGATCCAGGTGCGTATGCCGGTGACTGCGGCCAGACCGATCACCACCCACAACACACCCCGCCCGAACCGCCGGGCGAACACCGCGCCCGACTTCTCTGGCGCCGGTATGGCCCAGGGCGTCGGCGGGCTCTGCAGAGACGGCCTTGGTGCCGCAGCCCTCTCGAGTGCCTGTAATCGCCGCGCAGCCTCCACCCATGGATTCGGCGAGCCAACTGTCGACGGCGGTTGCCCCTCGATGGGGCTGGATAACTCCGCGCTGCGATCCCCCTGTCTCTCGCGTGAGCGCGGCTCGGGTAAGTTCAACACGATCCGGGCGAGCTTCCCGAATAACGGCAACGCCACAACCTCCCCCCATGAAACGTCAGTTGAACCTGATGCCTGCGGGAACTACCGGGACATCGAACAGTAAGTCGACGCACACGCTCCGTCAAAGACCTTTCCCGCGTGTCGCGCCGGCCCGCGCCGCCCCAGCCTCACTCAAGCGCGAGGGAACGGCTTGCCGTGCGCCATCCCAGAACACCTCCTGCAGCATTCACAGTCGAGAATCCTGTCGCCCACGCCTCCCGTCACCACTCCCGATTGACCCGTGAAGCGGTCAGCCTCACCGCCCTGCTCGCCACTCAAGATTTCGACGAGGCGACCCTGCCGGAGCAGCTCGCGGTCAGGCAGGCACCGTTGCCGACCGCCCTGGGCAAGGGGCTCGACCTCCTCTGCGACCTGGCTGCCATCGTGATCGACAGCCTCAGGGACGCGGTCAGCACCCTCGTCGACGACGCCCTGGCGGGAGCCTTTCAGAACGCCCACTTGCGCGCCCTGCGTAGCTGCCTCGAGGCCATGGCGCTGCCCCGCCAGCGCAAATCCCCAGCCGACGTGTCGCGACCAGCGGCCGGCGCACGGCGGGGGACGCTGGCCAGGGCGAGACCGGCGACCGGACACTCGGCCTCCGCCGCACCGGTCAGCCACTCACGGCCGACCTCGACGAACTGGTCGAACTCGCGCGGCCGCTCTTCGCGAGGACGAGACACCCACCGTGACACCGTCCGCTGGACCATTCGTGCGGCCGGCCACCGCGTCAGCCACGAGCGGCTCGCCCGGGTTATAGAAGCTATGCGCCAACCATCAGCAGAACCAACCGCATCAGTCCCCAGCGGCCGTTCGGAGGCCCTCACAGATCGACGCACTACTGGAGCGAATACGGCCGGCGGAGGCAGGGGCGGAGGCGGGCCTGTCCCCGCCTCCGGACAGCTCCAGAGAGCCAGTCCCCGCGCGGGCAATGAGAATCACCCCGACACGGATATCGAAGCACCCCGATCCCAGCCGCCCTCTCCCGGGCGGTCCGCTGGACCAGAGATCACAGTCCGCATCAGGCGGCCGACGCCTCAGCCCGAAGCGCAGCAAGCTATCGCAGAACCATTTGCTTCCGCGACCCAGCTGAGACTGAGCAAGTTGGAATCTTGGGTACTCCCCTAAGGGGAGCGTCCAAACCGCCTCCGCCCCTGGGATGGCAAAGGCGGGCCAGTGTAGGGGCACCGGCCAAGCGGTAGCGGCCGCTTCGCGCCGCAGGGGAGCTGCGGCGGCACATCGCCGCATGCACCGGCAGTTCACCGGAACACAGTGGTCACTCCCCCACCCGCTGGGGAGTGACCACTTCCGTGCTGCATGATCAGACGATGCGTCGCTTGGCGTGAATCTCGCCGACGAACAACGCCCAGGCCGTGCCGGTGAAGGTGATGGACGGCCCGCTCTTCCTCTTCGAGTCCCGGACCGGGACGAGGCCGGGGAGGTCGTCCGAGACTTCGACGCACTCGGTTCCGTTGCCGCTGTGGCTGGACTTGCGCCAGGTCAGTTCAGTGGTATTCGCAGCGTGCATGGTGCTCCTCACGTGCCTTGCGGATCAGTTCAGTTGATGCCTGCGGGGACAAGACGTCCAGGTCCAGATGGTCGTAGAAGGACCTGTATACCTCCACTTCCCTCGGCGCCTCCAAGAAAGCGCCGTTGAGGCCGCTCTCCCAGTACACTGCCTCGTTTTTCCCCGGTCGGGACAGCAGCAGGAGCGCTCCGATGGAGATCACTCCGCCGGGCATGCCTCTGTCGTAGGGCAGGACGCGGAACGTGACGCGAGGGCGCGTGGCGAGGTCCAGCAGGTGAGTCAGCTGCGCGCACATGACGTCGTGGCTGCCCACGACCCGGTAGAGCGCCGCCTCGTCCAGGATGCTCCAGAACCATACGGGGTCATCGCGGTCGAGGATGATCTTGCGCTCCATCCGTGCCTCGACCTTGTCTTCGATGTCGCCGCCGAACAGTGGTGCAGCGGACGTGATGATCGCTCGTGCATAGTCCTCGGTCTGAGTCACGCCGGGGACGATGTTCGCGAAGTGCTGGATGCGGGTCGCTTCCGCTTCGGCGACAAGGTAAGCGTGGGACCACACCGGATACGTGGCTTGCGTGTGGAGGTCTTTGCGGACGTGGTGCCACATCGCGGCCACTTCCCCGTCCCCGCCCACGGCATCGTCGAGGAGCTTGCCGGCTTCGGCGCTGGGGACCTCCTTGCCCAGCTCGATTCCGGCGATCATGGCTTGCGAGAGCGGGATCAACGCCCCGAGAGCGGCCTGCGTCAACCCCTTGGCCTTGCGGCGGTTGCGAAGCATCTTCCCGGCGAGTGATGCGAGGTCTCGTAATGGGTCAAGTTCCCTTGGTGCAGGCATCGTTGCCCTCCCTGAGATATCAGCGCGTCAACTGATATACGGCCTCAAACGTCGATACCGCAAGCCTGGCGACCCCGCTGGAAGCGGTCCTACGGTGGGTGACCTGGCCGGGTCCTCGAAGACTCCGATGCCAGGGCCCGGCCTGCCCTGCGCGTGGTAGGCCGCCGTGTCCCGAGGCGATGAGTAGCGGCAGCCTGCCACGTCGCCAAGACTCTCACCCTTCGTGGAGATCCCATGCCCGCGTTCCCTGGCGCCGCCATACCCGGCCCCGCCCCCAGGCTGACGTTGCAGCAGCGCCTGCACGCTTCCGTGAAACCGCCCGTGAACCCGTCCGAGTGCTGCCCGGGGGCGGCGTTCGTGGCGGCGCACGGTGATCCGACGACCTGGTCGGGGGAAACCTGCGACGCCTACCTCGACCTCGTCCACGCTGAGGGCCTGCGGTGACCGCCCCTGTTCATGACCGCGCCTTCGACGAAGCGGCGGTCAGGGCCGCAATCCGCCGGGCGCTGGACCGCTTGCCACTCGCTGACACCGTGGACAACCTCGTAGGCGCCTTGTGCTGGCACA
The DNA here is from genome assembly GCF_044336695.1 of Streptomyces sp. SCA2-17. Taxonomy (NCBI): domain Bacteria; kingdom Bacillati; phylum Actinomycetota; class Actinomycetes; order Kitasatosporales; family Streptomycetaceae; genus Streptomyces; species Streptomyces sp. SCA2-17. The sequence continues at coordinate 7,049,655 of NZ_CP117521.1, read as the reverse complement.
CCGAGCGTCTGCTCCCGGTGGTCGAGGCGAAGGACTGGGCCGCGCACGGGCAGGGCGACCTCGTCGCCGTGATCGTGGACGAGGTGCGCAAGAAGCTCGCCGCTCGCCTCACGACCGGCACTGTCACGGCCGCCCGCGCCGTCTACGCTCAGGAGCTCGCCCGTACCTGCCGCGCACTCCTCGGCCTGGCCCTCGCCGAACCCGGCGAGGAAGAACGGCTGCGAGGGAGCGCGTGATGAAGGGCCGGCACGCTCGCGACGACGCCCCGATCGACTTGTCGCACCCAGCGCGCATAGTGCTCGCACTCCTCGCGCTCGGGCCAGCCGCACCCGGGGCAAACCTTGGCTCGCCGTGGGTGAGGTCAGCGATCAGAGTGCGCAGGCCGTGGGGCAGCAGCGTCACCTCGCCGGCGCCCATGTCACCGGTCGCCTTCGGGACGAAGGCCTTACGGCAGTCCTGGGGCGGCATCGAAGCGGTACTCGTAGCCGATGACGTGCCGGTACGGCAAGCACCACTCCCCGTACTCGATGCTCCCCGCGTCATCCCACAGTCGGTGGGATCCGGCGAGTATCGGGGTGCCGGTTTTCAGCCCGAGGAAGTCGGCCTCGCGCGCGTGCATGACGTCGCGCCCCTCGACAAGGCGGCGGCCGGTCGCTTCGACGATGCGGGGCAACAGCCCCAGGGCCTTGCTGGCTGCGGTGGAGAGAAGGTCGGGGACAGAGACTGCGAACTCGGCCGGGTACCAGGTGACCGCAAGCACGAGCCGCTGCTGGCCCCGGCCAGTGCGCCACTGGCGGCGTACGACCTGGTCCCCTTCGTCGAGGTCGACGATATCGGCGACGTACAGCGGCGGGACGACGAGCTGAGCTTCGGTAACGATGACGCTCTCGTCGGCGCCGTCGCCGAGGACGCTACCGGTCCGCAGGGCGCGGGTGATGCGGTCGTAACCGGAAGATCCGGCCTTGGGCCCGTTGGAGATGTAGGTTCCGCGCTGGCTGATGCGGATATAGCCCTCGACCTGGAGCTGTCCGAGGGCCTTTTGCAGGGGGCGCCGGCGACTCCGTGTTCGGCGGCAAGAGTGCGGTGGTGGGGGGAGCTTGGTGCCCTTGGGCAGTTCGCCGTCGAGGATGCGGCGGCGGGACTCGGCCGCGAGGCGCATGTACGGGTGGCCCTCAGTCAGGTCTGCGGTTTCCGGAACAGTATTCACGGTGGCGGCTCCCAAGTGCGATGTGGCCTAGGGCAAGCACCCTTGCGACCCAGCCACACGCTAAGTGCAGGGCTGATCACGCGTGCCTGGAAGGACTCGCGCCTGTGAGCCACCACGCACGCTCCCGCCCCCGCCGACGGCCCCGCAAGCCCGTCAACCTCTTCGGAACCATCACGGCTTGGGCCTACGGCATCGGCACCGTCGGCTGTCTCGGCCTGGCAGTGCATCAGCAGAACGCCCACGAGCCCCTGCACGTGCCGTCCGGGATCTCGCTGCCGGACGTCACGCAGGAGTGACACCCGCGGCGACGTGACCACGAGCACCTGGCCGACTCACGTGCTTCACATCACCTGTCATGGCGGCGGGAGGCCCGCTGCCTCTGGAGGAAGCCATGGAAGTACCACTGACCTTTGCTCCACTCGTCCCCCGGGGCGACACCGACTGGACGGCTCTTCGCGTCTACGCAGCCCTGCGTGGCCAGGTCCGCGTCTCGTTAGGGCCGCAGTGCAACATCGGCTGCTTCTTCTGCCACAACGAGGGCGACGTCCCACCAGAGCTGGCCCGGCGCGACGCGTCCATGCAGCCGCGGCCCCGTTCGCTGTGCGCCGAGCACTACATCACAGTCATCACCGCGCTCATGAAAGCCGGGCTCAAGCGGGTCTACTTCACCGGTGGCGAACCGCTCACCTCGCCCCTGGCCAAGCCGGTCCTGCAGCAGCTTCCGGCCCCGGACCCTGACGCCTCGTACACGCTGATCACCAACGGCACCCGTGTCCGCGCCAACCAGAAGTGGCTGGCAGACACGCACCTGGACAAGGTGAAGGTCTCACTGCACTACTTCTCCGACGAAACCTTCCGGTCCATCGCCCGGACCCGGCAGGGGATCGCATCGGTGCTCGACGGCATTGACGCCGCCCGCGAGATCTTCGACCGGGTGGAGCTGAACTGCCTTCTGCTCAGGGACAACGCCCACGAGATCCGCTCGATCCTGGACTTCGCCCTGAACCGGCGGATGCCCGTGCAGTTCATCGAGCTGGTCGGCACCGACTTCAACGAGGACCACGCGGAGTCGGCCGTCTCAGCTGACAGCGTCGTGGCCTACTTACGGACCCTGACCGGCCAGGAGCACATCGAGGTCGCCGGGGTCGGCCAGGGACGGCGCGTCTTCCTGGTCGATGGCATCGAGGTCGACGTGATCCACCGCGACCTGGGCCGCTACCACGTCGGCCAGTGCGGCACCTGCCCTCTGCGGCCCAAGTGCGTCGAGGGGTTCTGGGCCCTGCGCGTGGACCACGACGGAGGCCTCCAGCCTTGTCTGCTCCGTCAGGACCTCCGCATGGATCTCAACGATCACCTGGCCGCCCCGGACCAGCTGGCCGCCGCCGTCGCCGGACACATCGCCGCCTTCACCGAGGGGACACTATGAGCCTGCCGCCCGCGTACGCGCCCGTCCCGTACGACCGCGCGCGAGGAGCCTTCACCGTGTTCGAGGGACTGTCCGGCGTCGGGAAGACCACGATCGCCGAAGCCATCGCGGTCCGGCAGGCTGCCGGGAACCTGCACACCCTCCCGTTCCCGCACTCCGACTGGTCGCCGCTGATCAACAAGCAGCTGCGACCCCTGCCTCAGTTCGCGTTCTACCTCTCCGGGCTCCTGCACGCCTCCGACACGATTCGCAAGTACCGCCGGCACGGCCCCGTCGTCGCCGACCGGTACGTCTCCTCCGTGGCCGCCTGTCATGCCGCCGTCCACGGCATCCCCCTGAATGAGATCACGCGGCTCCTGGAGCCCTACCAGCCCTACCTGGAGACCCCGCACCAGACGTTCTACCTGCGATGCAATGAGGAGGAGCTGCGACGGCGCCTCGCGGCCAAGGAAAGGCACGGCAAGCTCACCGCCGACGACTCCGAACTGTTCACCGTCCCCGGCCGCCTCACGCGGCTCGTGGCCAACTTCGACGCGGTCGCCGAAGCGGATCCCACCGCCATCATCGTGGACACCGACGGCAAGGATCCCGACAAGCTCGCCGACTGGATCACCGAACGCATGGAGGCCCGGCATGCTTAACCCGATCGACACCGAGAAGGTGATCCGCGACGGCGCCGCCTGCGGCCAGTACCCGGGCGACATCCACGAAGGCGTCGGCTGGTGGATCGGCGCCTGCCTCGTCGTCACCACCCACGCGACCCGCATCGCCGTCGCCCACGACGGCAGGGCCACCAGCGCCCTGTTCTACCGCCGCCTGTGCCGGGGCGCGATGAACGCCCAGCACTACGCGTGCACCGTCATGGACCTGCACGTAGCCGACGAGCACGAGCTGCTGGCCGCGATAATGGACCTGGGCGGAGTCCCCGGCGCCCTTATCACCACCATGCCCCACGCAGGCACCGAGACCGTACGCATCGCCCTCTACGGCCACCAGGGCGAACCCCTCGGCGAGGATGAGGGCCTGGCCCGCATCCGGCAGATGATCGCCGACGATCACGTGCCCATCCCCGTCAACCACCAGGCCCGGGGCCACGTCAAGGACTACGTCCCGCCGGAAGGAGCCAGCCAGTGATCAACGCCGCCGAGATCATCACCACCGGTACGAACATCCTGTTCGTTACGCTCGACTCCCTGAGGTACGACGTCGCCTGCACCGCCTACGACATGGGCCGCATGCCGCACCTGGCCAATCTCCTGCCCCGTGGCGGATGGGAGCGACGGCACACCCCCGGGTCGTTCACGCTCCCGGCGCACATGGCGTTCTTCTCCGGGTTCCTGCCCAAACTCCCGAGGCCCGAGCAGCCGCCCCGTCTGTGGGAGTGCCGGCCGCCCGCGTTCAAGGCGGTGCCGCCCGAGACATTCATGTTCGACGCCCCCAACCTCCTGGCCGGGCTCGAACAGCACAGCTACCGCACGGTGTGCGTCGGCGGCGTCACGTACTTCTCCCGCGAGACCCCACTCGGCAGCGTGCTGCCCGAGCTGTTCGACGAAGACTACTGGCGGCCGGAGTTCTGCTCGCCCGAGCCCGACTCCACCCGCTACCAGGTGGACCATGCCCTCGAGGTCGCCGACAAGCACTCGGACCGACCGCTGTTCCTGTTCCTCAACGTCTCCGCCACCCACGTCCCCCACGGCCACTACCTCGGCCAGAGCACCGACACCGTGAAGTCCCAGCGGGCCGCCCTCGCCTACGCCGACGAACACCTCGGCCGACTGATCACCAACCTCACGGCCAACCGCCCCTGGCTGGTCATCATGTGCGCCGACCACGGCGACGCCTACGGAGACGACGGCTACCAGGGCCGTGGCATCGCCCACCCTGTCGTGATGAATGTTCCGTATGCGGCCACGGTGCTCTGAGCGCCGCCGCTAGGCTCGCTCGGCATGAGCGATGACGTTCAAGGACGAGGCCCGGCCCGTGACGCCGCCGTAGTAGTGGCCCGCGACAACCAGGGCCTCGTCGCCGTCCTGACCGCCGACTTCCCCCGTCACGGCGGCGAGTACCTGTTCCTACCCGGCGGACGCCGCGAAGACGGCGAGACACCCGAAGAATGCGCCCGGCGCGAGCTGATGGAAGAAGCCGGAATCACCGCGACGCGATGGAGGGCTCTCGGCGCCTACGCCATCACGCTCGAGTCCACTGCCCGTGTGCACCTGTACGAAGCGTCCGCCCTGACGCTCGGCCCCCAGCAGCTCACACCCACCGAGGAGGACTTCAAACTGTCATGGTGGCCCATGGCAGAAGCCATCGACGCAGCGGCCCAGGGCCGGTTTCTTCTCCCGGCAGGGCCTCTCGCCCTCCTGCTCGCGAACCAGTGACCAGACCGCGGAGGTGACTTCGGCCACCTCCGCTGGTGAGGTGTCATCTAGCACCTCCAGGGCGCGGTCTTCGCCCCTGTGAGTCGCTGGCCTGGCTCTCCGCGGCCGCGCCCCACCCTCAGGCCGCAGCCGGCGACGGGTCCGCAGTGCGGATCGCGGTCGCCGAAGGCGCCCGCGGCGCGGACCAGGAGCGGCAGGACGGCGGCACGGTCGTCGAGCGTGGGTGCGATGGCGGCAGCGCGGCACAGGCGTTCGATGGCGGCGCCGTGGATGCGGGCTTTACGGAGTTCGTTGCCGTGCATGCGCAGGATACCGGCGGGCAGGGCCGGGTCGTCGCCGAAGTGCCGAGCGGCTTCGAGGCTGCGGGCGGTCCAGCGGGCCGTCTTCGGTCTCGCCGCGGCACGGGAGATCCTGCAGCGGAAGAAGCCAGGACCTCTCAACGCGTATCCCATGCACAGTAGTTCGCACATGGGGTACCGTGCCCGCAACAGGTTGCTTCGTGCCGAAAACGAGGCGACCCCCGGAGGTGCTGGAACACCACCCGGGGGTCTTCACCACCAGGAGTTAGGGCTCCCCGTGATGCTTAGGCATGTTATCTCGCCTGCGGCGTTCTTCACGCAGGTGTCGAACGAGATCATCCGCCACCCGCGGCTGTCGTCGGACGCCGTGCGTCTGCTGACCTGGCAGTTGTCGCTGCCGGAGAGCCTCGATCAGCCGCTGTCGGAGACGGCGAAGCGGGCAGGGATCAGGAAGACCGGGTTCATCCGTGCGAAGCGCCAGCTCGCCGCTGAGGGTTACCTCCACGAGTGGCGGCGCCAGGACGCGGCCGGCCGGTGGTCGACTACGCAACTGATCTCCAACGTCCCGCTCTCTCCGGAGGCCGCCGCCGCTGTGCTGGATGGCCTCCCGAGGGGCCAAATCCCGGCCGCCGGTCGGCCGGAGGGCCGGGCCGTCGGCCGTTCCCAAGAAAACACTGAGCAGAACAACTCCACCTCTCCCTCCCCTTCCCCTGCCTCAGCCGATCCGGAGGACGATCACGCCCCGGCAGGGCGGGAGGACGAGCAGCCTTCCGGCGAGGTCTCGCAGATCACTTCGGCTGTGCCGACTGTCCCCGCTCCACTGGTCGAGCGAGGCGCGTTAGCCCTCGCTGTCATCTCGCACAGCGAACGGCGACTTCGGCTGTCCGGCCGTGAATTGGCAGGCCTGGCACCGCTGGTAGGCGAGTGGTTCCATCGGGGCACCGCGATGGCGGACCTCCGCGAAGCCCTGACGGCCGGGCTTCCCTCAGCCGTGCATTCTCCTGCCGGCCTGATCCGAAACCGGCTCCTCCGCAAGATGCCTCCGGCGCCGACCTTTGCCGAGCAACGGGCCACCGAACTACGCACGACCGCCGGTAGGCCGTCGCGGCTCTCCGGTACACGGGAATGCCTGGGGGATCATATCCAGGCGCGGCTATTCCGCCCGGTGGCCGACGAGATGTTGTGTCCGCAGTGCCGCAACGAGGCAGCCGCGGCCAGCCAGAACGCGGAGTACAGGGCGGCCGTGGCGGTGACCCTACGGGGCGCAGTCGCGGTGCGGGCAGCGATCAACGGTGCGGCGGGGGTAACCGGATGACCCTGCAGCGATGGATGCACTGGCGGCATTCAGGGACGTGATCCGGAGAGTGAGGTTGGAGCGTCTCGGTTACATCGATCGGGCGGCGGAGCTGTTCGCTCCATGCCAGGGAACGTGTGGCGGACGAACTAGGAGCAGGGTACTTCCATTTCACCACCCCGCCCCTCCGGTACCATGCTCACCCATGATAAAAGAAGTCAGTGATTGCCCTCTTTAAGCGCGTTAGGTCAACGACCAAACCGACAATCTCACACCGTACCTGCCTTGTTCCCACGAGACGAGGAACGTGCGAAATCCGAGCCTAGGGGAAGGCAGGGCACTAAAGCTGGACAGCCACGACGGGTTTATTCTCGGTCCGGGCTCGTGAGAGTGTCGGCGCCTCTTGGTGCCGACGTGATCACATCGCCCTGGGCGGCACAAGCAGGGCCGTCATCCGAATACAAGCATGCAGGAAATCGCAAGCCTTGGTCGGCTCGCCATTGCTCCAGCGACTTAACGGCGCAGCCCACCCCGGCCATCGTGCAGATACGGTCACCTCTCTCACCAACGCACCCTCCTCCCCATAATCCAGTGCGGTACTCCCAGGCCCTATATTCATGCTCCTCGTACCTGTTAAAGCAGGAGGCGACCTGGGGTAAACCACTGTCTGAGATCCTGAATCTGGGCCACCCAGGTCTAGCCGGCATCATCGAGGCGTGACCTCATTCCCGCCTCGGTGGAGGTGGATGAGGCGTCCCGCGGCGAGAGGGGCTCACCATCAGGCACTACCTGTTCGGTGCCGCTTCGGGCTGCTTGGAAGGACGGATCGCACCTGGGTTGGCGTTATGCTGCCGAGCGTTGCTCACAGCTCACAGGTCTCACAGGTCAGCTTGCCTACCTGGGGGAACAGGGTGTGAGGCTCACAGCTGTGAGCTGTGAGCTGTGAGCTGTGAGCTGTGAGCTGTGAGCTGTGAGCTGTGAGCTGTGAGGAGCGTACTGCCCGAGTCAGGCCAGGCCGATGGCGCACAGACAGCCGGCAGGCCGTGCGGACAGGCACATCCAGGCGGCAGAATCCGCCGACTATTGTGTCCCTTCCCCGTGCGGGGAGGGGGCGTTGCGCAGGATCTGAGAAGGTGAGAGCGGTCGGGGTATCTCGGTTTTCCTTTGCTCAGGTGTGGTTGGCGACTTCCCTGCCAGGGGGCACGAGGGGGGTCTGGGTGTGTAGCGTAAATCGTGCTGTCCGTGTGCGTGACACGTGAGGGGGACTGAGGCTGTATCCGGGAGTGCTCCTTCCGTTTTCTCAGTGGAGAGAATCGAGATGTTCTCAGTGTGGATACAGCCTTATGGTTCAAACCATGTGTGCATGCTCTGATGGTGCATGGCGTGTCCGGGCGTCACAAGCTCAGCTCAACTTTGCGGTTGAGCACTTTCGTTGGCGAGTCGAGCGCCGATACACGGCTGGGGCCGCCTGTTAACGACTACGCCGTGGCCGCCTCACCCACGAGATGTCGACAGGGGCTGCTGGAACAGCACGTCCGGGTGCTCCACAAGTTCCCTGATCCGCTTGAAGTCGTGACTGTGAAACCACGCGAAGGCCCGGCTTCCGCAGGCGTGTCCGTTCAGGACGAAGTGCAGGTTCATAGGAATGGAGGCCTCCTGTGGTTCAGTCACCCGCTGTCCCCTCCCGGGCTGCCTGCTGAGATGATCACATCTCGCTTCACGTCGAGGAGTGTGAACTACTGATGAGCAGATGGTCACCAGAGGTGGTTAAGATCCTGGAGGCTGCGGGATGGAGAGCAGGCAGGCGGGTCGATACAGCTGACTGGCGGTCCATGTTCGAAGCGGTCGGCCTCACCATGCACGATGCTGCGGATGCATTCCTCCAAGAGTTCGGGGGATTAGCTGTGAGCATCGGTGGTCCGGGAATCAACCGCGCCCGCGAACCGTTTGAACTCGACCCGGAGTTGACCCGGGGCGAGGAGGGCCGCTTCTCGGAATGGAGCGAGTCCACCGGGAGACGTCTCTTCCCGCTCGGCGAGCTGGATCACGGCCGATTCTTCCTCGGTATCGACGAGGCAAGTGAGATCTACCTCGTCGAGACCTGGGTCGCCGGCTTCGGAGTGATGCCGCAAGCCCTCGAGAACCTGATCCTGGGAGTGGCACCCCGCAAGATCGATGACAGATCCTAACTCTCAGACGAGGCCTTTTGTGACGTGCTTATCTGCAGAGCAGGACTCGTTTGGCGGAAGACTTCCAACCCTGCGCAGCCGAACCTCTAGCGCCCCAGCCTCCTTGGCCCGATGGAATGTTCCTCCACAGCGCGGGAGTCCACAGGCGCGGAAGACCCGCGTTGATCAGCAGATCTCACCACCGACCCGGCCACGGAGACACAGCGCCAGCCATGAGCGACGTTGCACCGAATAAGACGCCGCAAGCCCCCCCCCCCCCCCCCGCCGAACCCACCCCAACAGCACTCACTCAACAGAGCGAGGCCTCTGACCACCCAACACACCCCGAGACACCCTTCACCACCCCCCGCGAGCGCGAGGAGCACTGAGGCCTGGACACCCCAGCCGTCGCCGACCCGGAACCATCCCCACGAGCGCGAGGAGCATTGCTGCTGACGCGGGAGCAGGCTCAACGCTCGGGGACCATCCCCGCGAGCGCGGGGACCATCCCCCGCGGGGGCGGGGAGCATACTCGACGACCAGGGCTTTTAGCGGACCCCAGACCGGTTTTCACTCACTTACAAAGACTCGGGCAAACCTCACCTATCCGACCTTCGGGCCGACTCGCCCACCACCTCAACGACCTACTCGCACCAGAATATTAGGGCCTGTCCGACGAGTCGTGGCGCGGCGCCGAGGCCAGGCACCCGGCCGAGGACGGAGGGGGATGGGTACAGCAGTGGCTACCTCCACCCTCATGGGTGAATTATGCAGATAGAGGCACCATGTGTTTGGTGTCGCTGCTGTCCTGGGCGTACGCCCCGCAACCAAGGGGACGGTATGCGATCCAGGAGGCGGCTCATGCGGCTTTCACGACGCACCCAACCAGCACCCACCCACCCCGTCACGACTCCCACCGCGTCCGGGCACCGATCCCGGAGAATGGCGGCTGGCCTCGGCGCCATCCTGCTGGCACTGTCCGGGGCCACCCTCGCCACCCCCGCCGCCGGTCAGCAGCGAGCCGCTGCCGTTCCGGCGGGCGACTATTGCGGCCCGAACCAGTCCTTCTACGGCGGAGGGCAGTACACCTACGCCGAGGCGCAGGTATGCCTGCGCTTCGGATCCAGCGGAAACCAAGTGATCGTGAACAACCGCAACGCCCAGTACTACTGGGGCGGCTCCTGGTACTCCGCGACGTCGAACTATCCCGCCAAGTGGTACGCGAGCGGTTCAGTGAGCATCGGCGGCCAGTCGGGAAACTTCGCCACCCCCAACCCCGTCACGCAAGGGTCCGCCAACGGTTCGGCCGGCGGCGGCTCACCCGCAGCCCTCAGCGCCTGCGGTACCTACAACGTCACGATGACGTTCCATCAGAACGGCCCTTACTGGACCGACAGCGGTCAGGACATCGACTCCGGCCAGCAATCCTACCAGATCAGCGTGCCCTGTTAGAGCATGTCCGACCGGACGGTGCATCGTTGATCCGGTCACCAGGCCGTGATGATGAACGGCCCATATGGCAGGAGTGCAGCGATGCTCTTGCCCATTGTCGGCCAGCTCCTGGGCTTGGCTGTGGCCGGACTCCACGCCTTCGTCGGAGGCATGATCGGCCACGTGGCCAGCCTGCTCTGAGATCAATGCACTTCCCGTGGCGTCGAGCCGGGGAACCCTCCGGGTTTCCTCAGCCCGACGCTACGGCGTGTCCGACGACTCATGAACGGAGCCAGAGCCGGACGGCTGCGACCGTGACCGTTCCCTGGAAGATGTAGGCGCGCTTGTCGAAGCGCGTCGCTACGGCGCGGAAACCCTTGAGGGCGTTCATGGTGCGCTCGACTTCATTCCTGCGTGCGTACCGGTCCCGGTCGAAGCCGACGGGTCTGCCGCCCGCGCTGCCACGGCGTCGGCGGTGGGCCTGCTGGTCTTTGCGTTCGGGGATCGTATGCCGGATCTGCCGCCGCCGCAGGTATCGCCGGTTCCGGCGGGAGCTGTACGCCTTGTCCCCACACACGTAATCCGGGCGCGTTCCGCGAGCGGCCACTGGCAGGCCGTGGAACGCGGATGTGGTCCAGGACCGGTATCAGCTGGGGTGCATCGCCCCACTGCCCCGGTGTGATCAGGACAGTCAGCGGCCGACAGCCTCCATCACCCGCCAGGTGGACCTTTGTCGTCAGTCCGCCGCGCGAACGGCCGATCGTCTCATCGTCCCGATGCCAGGCAGGAGAACGGCGACGTGCCGGAATCCGTGCCGGCCGGTGCCGGGCCCAGCGGCGTGCTGGTGAACACGGCATACCGTGGAGTCCACGCTCACCACACTCCAGTCGATCCGGCCCTCCGCGTCAGCGTCGGCCTGGAGGGCACTCAGCACCTTCTCCCACGTACCATCCGCTGACCACCTGCGATGCCTGTCGTGGCAGGTCTTCCACTTCCCGAACCGCGAGGGAAGATCACGCCACGGGATCCCCGTCCGCTGCCGGTAGAGAATCCCGTTGATGACCACGCGGTGGTCCTTCCAGCGCCCGCGCCGTCCCACGTTCTTCGGAAGGTGCGGCTCCAGCCGATCCCACTCGCCGTCCGAAAGATCACCCCGCCCCACACCGAGCGGAACGAGACACCGGCGTGACGGTCATGCGACCCACCGGACAGGCCCTAATCACACCAGCATCCAGGGCCTGGACATCAAAACCAGCCCCCGCCAAACACTCCCCCGCGAGCGCGGGGAGCGCTCGGCCATGAGCTTCTGAAAGCTCACCCGGCCGGATCCGCCTCCCCGGCTTCGGTGAGATCGGTACGTTCACCGAGGAACGCATACGTGCCCCGGTCAAAAACCCACTGCGCCTGCCGCCCCTGCACCGTACGGGCAACCGCGACGCCCTCACGTGTCGCAGCGTCGGTGGCCGAACCGACCACTGTGACACCGGGGATCTTCGCGGCAGCGTTTAGAGCGCGGTGCTGGCCTGCGGGGGCCGCCCGGATGGTTCTGGCTCTGCGCGACTGTCCGCAGCGAGGCGTCCAGTGCTCGCGCCTGGGGCACCGCCGTAGAGGATAGCGTTGCGGGTGTTTACAGTTGAGCCGAACGAACGCGCCCTCGCCACCCCGCTCATCCATAGACAACCGCCTCTATAACGTGCACGGAAGTCCATTGATCGGCTCGGAGGTCTCATGCCCCTGCAGATGGAATTGGCCGCGATAACACTCGATTGCCCTGATCCGCTGGCTCTGGCGACGTTCTATCAGCAGGCCACCGGCTTTGAACTACACCCGAAGTCGGATGCCGAGTTCGCCGGTCTCAACCGTGAGGACGGACTCTTCGTCGGCTTCCAGCGGGTCGAGGACTACCAGGCTCCGAGTTGGCCTGGCCAGATCGTTCCCCAGCAGCTTCACATGTGCTTCAAGGTCGCGGAGAACCTGAACGAGGCTGAGGCCCGGCTGCTGGAGCTGGGTGCAGGCAAGCCGGAACACCAGCCGCACGGGGACAAGGCACGGGTCCTTACCGACCCTGCTGGGCATCCCTTCTGCATCGTCACGCGCTGACTGGCGTTCTCGTAGTCCGAGGCGGGCCGGTAACCCGGCCCTTCACAGTGCAGCCAGCCCGAGCGCAGCAGGGTAGCGCCGTGGCCGCGCTTTCGGCTGCCGGGTCGGCGCCGCTTTCGGCGCATCGGCCGTTCCGCCGAAACCCGCCCAGTCGCTGGCCTGAGCCGGTCGGCGCAGCATCGGTCATTGGCCGTGGTGATCTGATGAACGAGGGGGGGCACCGTGACCGAACTCCCCATACCCGCTGGATACACATGAAACTATTGCGACGATCAGACGAATGAGCTGGAGTCGGACACCAGGTCGCAGTACCGCCTGGGAATCAGTTACGCCTCTCCCCTACCCCGGCCTTCTCGTCGCCGCGGCCGTCGCCGAACGAACCGATGCGAGTGCCCGGCGCACCGCCTACGTAGCACGGCCCGAGCGACCCCGAGCCACCGTTGACCGTCCCTTCAACGTTCTACGGCGGCGAATCCGCCTGCAGGCGCGCTCAAACAACTGCCCGTCCCAGCGGAAGAGGCCACCCGTCGCGGCGCTGGAGGGCCGGCGACCGCTTCATAGCTGTCCCGCTGCAGTCATCGGGCAGGCAGCAAGCGTACCGATCGGGCCCGGCTACCGCTCACACAGCTCCATCGGCCATACTGCCCGCCGTGGATCACCGCATAGGCCAGAACACCCCGCTCACGCACGCCGCCGGAACCGATCCGGCGTTCATCCCCGGCCTGACGCCGCCGCTCCCTGCCGCAGCAAAGGAGCGGCCGACGGGACCGGCTGACGCCGTCCCGGATGCCGACACCGTCTCAGAGCCACAGGCGGAAACGGAGACAACGAAGGCAACTGCCGCCGATGAGGAACTACGACCGGCGGCCGACGGACCGACTTTCGAGGTTTCCGACCGGCGCGGCTCAATGTCCGTTGACAGCACCGGCATCACGCTCCAACTGGACGGAGAAGCAGCCGAGTTCGACTGGCTGGAAATCGGCGCGGTGGAGACGAATACCTCCCGGTTCGGCCGGCAGATCACCATCACCGTCTACACCACCAACCGCCGCCGCTACCACGTCCACATCGAAGCACCTAACCGAAACCTGCTCAAGCAGTGGGCGACGGAACTGGACACCGTACTCGATTCCTACTTCGAATTCGAAGCAGACGGCAAGGCCGCCGGCTGATCATCAGCCTCCGCCTCTCACCGTCGGCCCGGCGCGAGCGCCACACCACAGACCTGCATGGCCGCGCCTGGCAAGTCCGTCCGACGTGCCCGGGGCCGGCGCGCCTGCGCGTCTGCGCGTCTGCGGCCTCAGAAGCTGTGACGCATCCTCGCTCTGAGTAGTTCGGCCGGGTCGGGAGGCCCGAGGGATGCCCTGGGCGGTGAGCTCACCCACCTCGATACGCGTCACCGGCTCTCGCTTCCTGCGGTCCGCTAGGAGGCTGACCGGGACACGGCGGAAACGTGCCGTAGAGGCCCGGGGCGACGTCGATCAGGTCCTTTCCCAGGGACATCGAGGGCGAGGTCCAGGCGGTGGATGGATGGTCCCGGGGTTTCGAGGCCGTATTCGCGCAGGTGTTCGCCGAGCCGGTCGATGCTGTCAGAACTGCTGACAGCGGCCAGCAGGATTTCCCCGCGTACGGCCACATAGCGCCGTAACGCTCCGTGGCCGTACGCGGGTGTGCGTTCTGCTGCTGTCAGCGGCGGAGGGTGCGGAAAAAGGCGCGGATGTCGTCGACGAACAGGTCGGGAACCTCGAATGCGGGGAAGTGGCCGCCTTCGGTGTGTTCCCGCAGGAAGGCGGAGCTGTCACTGGGGCCGAGGACCTTGCGGATCAGCGGGTTGCTGTAGAACAGTGAGGAGCCCTGGGGTACAGCCGATGCCGTGCCCCAACTGGTGTTTTCGGCGTGGGCGAGTTCCCAGTAGAAGTCGGCCGCGGCGGGGCCGGTTCGGGTGAACCAGTAGAGGCTGGCGGTGATCAGAACGTTGTCGCGGCTGATCGGTGTGGCGGGGTTGGCCCACTCCACGAACTTCTCGGCGATCCAGGCCAGTTGCAGGATCGGAGAGTCGGCCAGGCCCGCGGAGAGCGCGTTGGGCTCGGTCGAGTGCAGCACTCGGTAGCCCTTCATCTGCGACCAGCGTCGTTGCGCCGCTTCGAGTTCGGCGCGTTCATCCGGGCTCAGGCCGGGCGGTTCAGGGAGGTCCTCGCCGACCATGCCGAGCTGGAGTCGGTCGCCGTGGGTATGGGCGCCGATCACGCGGTCGGGCAGCAGGGCGGACACCCGGCCGGTGACGCCGGCCCCGATGTCGCCTCCCTCGATGCCGAAGCGTTCATAGCCCAAGCGGGTCATGAGCTCTCCGAACGCGAGGGCGGTGCGTTCCAGGTTCCAGCCGCGCGCGGAGAGCGGACTGGAGAAGGCGAAGCCAGGCAGTGAGGGGATGACGACGTGGAAGGCGTCGGCCGGGTCCCCGCCGTGGGCGCGCGGGTTGGTCAGGGGGCCGCTCGCCTCCAGGAACTCCACGAATGAGGTGGGGTAGCTGTGGTTGAGCAGCAGCGGCGTGGCATCCGGCTCCGGCGAGCGGATGTGCAGGAAGTGGATGGTCTGACCGTCGATCTCGGTCAGGAACTGCGGGAACGTGTTCAGCCGCGCCTCGTGGGCCCGCCAGTCGAACCCGTGCGCCCAGTAGTCGGCCAGTTCGCGAAGATATGCCGGAGGGATGCCACGGTCCCATTCCGAGCCGGTTCCGGGCACCGGGTGCGGCGATCGCGTACGAGTCAGGCGGTGCTGTAGATCGTCCAGGTCGGCCTGCGGGATCTGGATACGGAACGGTGTGATACCGACGCTCATGGTGATCAATTTAGAGGTTGAACAGGTCGCTTGATGCCGACCACCGACGCGGCCGTGTCGTGCAAAGCGCAGCCCAGCCCTACAAATCGACTCCCCGCATCGCCAGGCAATCTCATCACCCTCAGTGAGAATCACGGCCAGATGGCTCCCCACCAAGTGGCCACGAGCGGGGAATCACAACTGGCCACTGACACTGCCGGATTTTGATCCGTACAGTGCAGGCTCGCTCGCGCGGCGAGTGGAGCGTGAACTTCCTGGTGCGCCCCAGTGATGCTGCCGCACACCTCTGGTTGGACGTGTCGTTGATCAACAGCCGGGAGAGATTCCCCAGTGCTTACGCGCGGCTACCGCCGCCACACCATTCAGGAGGTCACCATCAACGCTGTCCGTCGCACTGCCGCCGCCTTCGCCGCGGGCGTTGTGCTCGCTCTGGGAAGCGTGGCTAGCGCCACACCCGCGCAGGCCGATGTCAAGAGCACTCTGTGCGATATCACGGCGGCCGCTCTCCCCGACATCGTTCCCGCCACGTGTACTCCGTCAGCGGGCGAGTGACAGCTCCCCAGCCGGAATCGTCACCGCAAGGGGCCAGGCCTCTGACGGCTTTCAGCCGGTGGGGCCTGGCGGGACCACCACCGCCTTGGCGGAGGCATTCCGCAAGCGCGAAGCACGACGGCCTGGACGCGTTCAGAGCGCCCCCGGATGGAGTGATGTCACAGGCCGTTGAGCCGACGCATCGGGGAGAGAGGCGTTTTGACCATACTCGAGGAGGTTCTTTGTGAGGCTGCTTCCCACATGGCGGTCACGGTGCGCGGCACTGGTCTCCGCGGTGGCGGCTGTGTCCCTGCTGGCGGTACCGGGTTCCGCATCGGCGGCCCTGGCCCCCGTCGTCACGACGTTCGACTCACCTGGTAACCACTCCTTCACGGTGCCGGACGGCGTCAGCCGCATCCATGTAGTGGCGGTGGGCGGCGGGGGCGGCGGCGGGGGCGGGGGCGGCAACAACGGCGGTGTCCTCAGCGGTGCCGGCGGCGGGGGCGGCGGCAGCGGGGCGACGGCGTCGTGCGTGGCCACCGTCAAGGGCGGAGACAAGCTCGAGATCATCGTCGGCCAGGGCGGCTGGGGAGGCCTGCGCGGAGAGGGCAAGTACGACAACGGCAAACCCGGCAAGGACGGGGCCTACTCCGGTGTCGGCACGGCCAAGGGCTGGCTGGCCTATGCCCGGCATGGCTGGCATGGGCAGGGCGGCGAAGCGTCGGGAACCTGGGAAAGCGGGAACGGAGGGCACCCCGGGGCAGGCGGCAGCGGGCCGAGAAGCGTGTGCCAGCGCACCGATCGTGTCCTCACATCCGGCCAGGACGGCAGGCGCGGTCAGCACGGCTACCGCAACGATCCGGGACGGGGCGGTGCGGGAGGTTCGCTGCCGGTGCACCACTGCTCCCTCTTGGCCGGGCGGGGCGGTGACGGTGGCGATGGGGCAGGCAACAATCATGCAGGAGACGGACAGCAAAGTTCTTCCTCGGCCGGCTGGGGCGGGAGGAATGGCTGCGTGACCCTGACCTACACCCCATCAGGGTGATGCTGCTCATGAAGCCGGGGCAGGGCATCGGCATGGAGCCGGGCGGCCCAGCGCGCCGGCTCCGTATCGCCCACTACCTCAAGGCCGAGCCCTCCTCCGTCAATGGCCGGCAGACCCACTGACCAGCCCTGGCACGTGCCGTACGCTCGCCGCATCCGGGCGGGGAGCGTACGACACCTGCCCAAGCCACCCCTGCCGCCTGTCCACGGGCCCAGCCGCTCCGGCGAGTACGCGCGGCAAGCGGGTGAGCAGGGAAAACGCTGTGCACCGCCCACAGTCGTTGTCGCGCGGGCCGCCCGGTCACCGGGGTGCGGGAGTGAGGCGGACACTCCAAGGGCGCAGACGGATCCTCGGCAGCGGCGAAGCCGGTGCGGGTGGTGGGGGCTTGGGCTCGCGCCAGGAGGTCACCGGTTTGGTCAGCCGGTGTGTCATCAGCGTCATAACGCTCCAGGCCAGATGCGCTTCGGCATGCTGGGGCAAACGCTCATAGTCACGGCAATTGCGGCGAGCCCTCATGATCCATGAAATTGACCGCTCTACCACCCACCTCTTGGGCAGGAGAACGAACCCCTTCGTTTTTGGCCGGTTGACGGTCTTGAGGGTGAGGCGGAGGCGGTCCTTGGCCCAACCGACCAACTCGCCCCCGTAGGCGGAGTCCGCCCAGACCAGGGTCACCTCGGGGTGAGCCAGCCGGAGGCGAAAGAGAAAATCGCGCGCCGCATGGGCGTCGTGGATGCTGGCCGGGGTGACCATGGTCATCACGGGCAGGCCGCGGGTGTCCACGGCCAGGTGCCGCTTGCGGCCCGTCGTTTTCTTCCCCGCGTCGTACCCGGACGTCGCCTTCGGGACGGTGGCGTCGGCCTTGACGGTCTGGGAGTCGACCACCACGGTCACCGACCGCGGGTTCTTCCCCTCCCTCAACCGCACCTGCTCATGCAGTTCGGCGCAGATCCGGGCGGTCACCCCAGCCGCGTGCCACTTCTGAAACCACCGGTAAACCGTGCGCCAAGGCGGGAAGTCGCCCGGGACCGCGCGCCACTGGCAGCCTGTCCGGTTCACATACCGGATGCCGTCAACGACATCGCGCCGGTCGTAGACCTCCGGGTGCCCGCCAGTGGGCAGCGTGCAGGCCGGCGGCGGAAGCAGGGGCTCGATCAACGACCACTCCGCATCGCTCATATCGGAGGGATAACAACGTTCTCGCACGTCAACGGCCTCCTATCGTTCCATGCGGGTAAGGACTTCGAGAGTGGCCTTAACCCCACCAAGCTGTTCCAGGACCAGGCGGACCCACTCGTCGGAGGGCTGGCGTTTGGCGTGCGGAGCGATGATCCCGGTGATGACGTTGGTGATCCGGTGCAGTTCGGTAGTGAAGATCGCCCGCTCGTAAGCGACCCAGATCTCCGGGTCCTCCGACAGCTGGAACCCCTCCGCGCGCGAGTGCGTCACCGGCGGCAGCCCCTCCTTCAGAGCGGTCTTCCTCAGGAACTTGATGCCGGCCCACACCTGCGAGGGCGTGCGGCGAGTCGAGTGGCACAACTGGGCCAGGCTGACCCCGGCCGGCTGGGCCTCAACCAGCGCCTTTCGCACGGCTTCGCCATGGACATGGGCGGGCAGCCCCCGCATGACTACTCGCCCCGGAGCAGCTGGGCGAGGGCCTCGTCCAGATCGGTGCGGCCGGTTTCCACGGCCGTTTCAATCCAGTCAGCCGTGGCCCGCAGCTTCTCCAAGACACTTCCCACCTGCTCGTACTGCCGCTCGGTGAACTCGTGCCCGCGCAGCTTCGGCACCAGCCGGGTAGCGCCCGCGATGAAGCCCTGGCACACCGCCATCAAATCGGCGAACTCCATCTGACGGTGCCACCGCCGCACGACGGTGGCCGGATCATCGAACCGCTCGTCCTCACCGTCTTCGCCTTCGCGGGCCAGGACGTCCTGGAACTCCTCGTCGAGTTCATCGTCCTCATCCGCCTGCTCGAACTGGATCTCGTTCACCATGTAGCGGGCGTCGGAGTCCTTTTCCGAACTACGATCTTGCTCTCCTGGCGGCATGAGGGCAGCTGGCTACTGGGTGATGACGGGCATGCCGAGCTGGACGGGGCCTCTGCCGGAGTGCGTGCGCGTGATGCTGCGGTCGAGGCTGGCGAGCTTCTCCTTGGCCTTGGTCAGGCTGACCTGGAGACCCTGGACTTCGCCGAGCCAGCCGTTCAAGCGGGCCTCGGTGATGCGGTCGCCGAGGTTGTGGATGATCTCGACGAGTCGTGCCCGCTGGCGGGGCGAAATCTGGAGCATCGGGCATCTGATGCAGGAATGCTCGTGCTGGCAGGGGGTTCCGTAGGGCCGAGCGCAGTCCCCCAATTCCAGCTTGCGGGTGTGGAAGTGCTGCTGGAACTCCCGCCACTCCTCTGCGGTGGGGTCGCGGTATTCCTCGACGGGGCGGACCGCGCGACGCTTGTCGAGGAAGGACCGGTAGGAACGGATCAGGTCTTCCTGGAACACGGCGAGGTAGGCCTCCGTGGTGGTGACCGAGGCATGGCCGAGGAGGCGGGCAGCGATGTGAACGGGGAGGCCGCCGGCCACGGCTTCAGTCGCGAAGATCCTTCGGAAGTCGTGAGGCGTGTAGCGCAGGGGCTGGCCGGCGTGGTCGGTCAGCGCCGCCCTGGCGAGGGTGTCGTTGAGCAACTGGTAGACCATGTTGGTGGTGATGACGTCGCGCCTCCAGCCGAAGCGGCGTTGGAACAGGTGCGGAAGAACCGGTCCGGTGACCAGCTCGTGCGGGTCGTAGCGCGCGACGAGCGGGACGGCGCCGTCGTTGTCCGCGCGCAGGCGGCTGATGACTGTTGCCAACACGCTGGCCAGCTCGGGGCTGACCAGCAGGAGCCTCTCCTCGTTGCTCTTCGAGGGGACGATCTGAAGCAGTGGAACGATCTCGCCGGTGTCGGGGAGCTGGTAGGACACCAGGGCCATGTGGGTGAGTTCCAGGAGTTCTTCGAGGCGGATCCCGGTGTGCCGGAGCGTTTCAATGACGGCCCAGGCCCAGAACGCCTCGTCCTCCGCGCGGGTGAGGTCGAATTGCTCGCCGGTGGCGTCATCCTGTGCGAGCACGATGGCGGGCCGGTAGTGGATGCGCCGCTGGCTGCGGTGCTCTGTGCGGTCGATTCGCCGGTAGTGGCGGCCGTCATGAACGAAGGTCTCACCCACCGCAGCGGCCTCGGCCGCGGCCAGGAGCCGCTGCTGGAGCGCATGGTGGTGCTCGGTGGTCTCGACCAGCTCAGGAAGGCGAGGCAGCCGCTCGCGGACGCGCTGGTGCATCTTGGCCCGAGCCTTCTTCTTCACCTTGGTGAAGCCCCCAGTGTCGGAGCGACGGACCGGGCTCGGGACTGCCCAGGCGGCCCAGCTAGGGTCCTCCAGTGCCCACTCGGCGAGGTCGAGGTAGAACGCGCGGACACTGGCCAGGACGCTCGGCCACTGTGCCCGCGGGACGGGCGCCTTTCCCTCACGGGAGATCGTCTTGACGCGGTGCTTCCACGCCTCGGCGACTTCCGGCGCGAGGTGCAGGCCGGTGACCTCCGGGTGGTGCTTCTCGATGTCGGCCCAGAACGCGCCCACCAGCTGGCTGGCCAGTCCGGACAACGAGCTGTAGTCCAGACTTGGGCGGCGTTCGTCGAGGTAGCGCACGAGGACATCCCGGACCGGCCCGGGACGGATTCCGTAGCGGTCGACGAGGCCGGCCGTGGTCAGCGGACCGCGGGCCAGCGTGCGACGCAACGACAAGTCCTCTTCCAGGACCCCGACGTCCCGCAGCAGGTCCCAGGCAGCGTGCACGCCGAAGGGTGCCTTGGCCGCAGCCTGCCGGTTCCACTCGTGGTAGCCGATCACGTCCTCGCCGGTGAGCTGGGCGAGGTCACGTCCGGTCCTCAAAACCATCTTCACCAGGCAGTTCTCGGCGGTGCTCAGCTGGCTGGGGATCATTCCACGGGCCAAGCCAGCCTGGTGGACCTGGGCGAACAGCTCGGCCCCGAACTCCTGCTTGGCCTGGCGGTGAAGTCCGGAAGTCCGGTAGCACTGCAGGAACTCGTAGCTGGGCCGCACCACCCTGGCCAGCAGAAGGCAGCCCAAGCCGTCCGTGGTCAACGACCGTCGGGCCGCCTCGACGCGGCCATATCCGGCTGTGACCAGGTCGATCCAGTCCACGTTGTTGTCGGCGCCGGAGACGATCCAGCGCTGCTGCCACCCCTCGCCGGGGAAGGACAAGAGCCAGTCGAGGATCCGGACCGTGCCCCGGAGCCGGTCCGTTCGCTTGCTGCGACTCCGCTTGCTCGTCGTGGCTGGGAAGGTGGCCAGCGAGGGCAGGAGGTCCAGGACCTCGGTCACCGACAGGCGATCGAACGGTCCACGCTCGTCAGCAGGCTCTTCCTCGACGGCGGCAGGTCGGCCAGGTGAGCTCGGTGCCGCCGGAAGGTGGATGGTCGTGGTCATCGTGGCAGCCCTCCGAAGAGCACGGCCAGGTCCGCGGCCTCGTAGCCCACGGCGACTGGAGGAGGCGGCTGGCGTGCGCGGTCCTCCCGCTCGGCCAGGTGCTCGGCGACGCGGCGGATGACCCGGGCCTCGTCCTCGATGAGGTAGATGTCGGCGGTGGTGCTCAGGTGGGCGTGGCCCAGGATGGTCTGCACGTCCCGCAGGGACAGGCTCTCGTCACGGCTCATGCGAAGGGCTGCCGTGTGCCGCAGGTCGTGCATCGTGTAGTTGGTCCCGAGCAGCGTATTCGCGCGCCGCAGCACCGCGCGCAGGGCGTCGTAGTTCATCGGATAGCGCCGGAGCCCCTCGCCGTGGTCGCGCCGCCGCAGAGTCCACCAGACCGGATCATTTGGATCCAGTCGGTCGAGTTCGGCCAGGTTGAGCCTTAGTGTCGACGTACGACCTCGGCTCCCCGGTCGTGTACGGGTGAATGTCCCCAGCTGTCAGGCCACGTCTGTCTCTCGTTCGATGGCCTTGAGGCGGTTCTTCAGCCGGTAGCTGGGGCCGTTGATCGCGATCACGTCGCAGTGGTGGAGGAGGCGGTCGAGGATGGCGGTGGCGAGGACTTCGTCGCCGAAGACCTGGCCCCATTCACTGAAGGTCTTGTTCGAGGTCAGGATGATCGACCCCTTTTCGTAGCGCTTGGAGATCACCTGGAAGACCAGGTTCGCCTCGGCTCGTTCGAGGGGCTGGTAGCCGACTTCATCGACCACGAGGACTCCGGGCCGCAGGTAGGTGCCGAGCTTGCTGGCCAGGCGGCCGGCTGATTCGGCTGCCTTGAGGTTGCGGACCATGTCGTCGAGGCTGGTGAAGTAGATCGAGTAGCCGGCCCGGCAGGCCGCGACCGCGAGGGAGACGGCGATGTGGGTCTTGCCGACTCCGGGCGGGCCCAGCAGGGCAGCGTTCGCCTTGGCCTCGACGAATGACAGCGTGGCGAGGTCCTTGACCTTGCGCGGGTCGAGTTCGGGCTGGAAGGAAAAGTCGTACTCGTCCAGGGTCTTGTGGTGCGGCAGCTTCGACAGCCTCAGGCCCTGGCGGAAGCGGCGGTCCTCGCGGACGGCGAGTTCTTCAGAGAGGACCAGGTCGAGGAAGTCGAGATATCCCATCTTGGCTTCGTCGGCCCGCTGGGCGTACTGGTTCAGCGCTTCAGCCAGGTGGGGCAGGCCGAGCTTGGTGGCGGTGGTGCGGATGCGGGTGCTGACCAGCTCGCTCAAGAGGATTCCTTGGTGCTCGGACGGGTGGTGAAGGGGCGGGTGCCGGTCAGCTCGTCGTAGACCGACAGCGGGCGGCGGCCGACCTCGACCTGGGTGATCGCGGCCCGGGTGAACAAGGCCTGCAGGGGCCCGGTCCCGGCCGGCGGTCGTTCGCGGCGAGCGGGTGGGATGTCTCCCGTGGTGACCCTGCGGTTGTCGCCCTTGGGCAGGCCGTCCCAGTGCTTGTCGTCGACGATGCGGGCGCCGCGGCCGACCGCCCGGGGGTGGCTGGCCAGCAGGGTCTCGCCACTGCCCTGCGGGGCTGTGAGGTGGAGCATGATCTGCGACCTGGTCGCCCGGACCTCGACCAGCTGGCGGGGCCGGACCCTGCGGGCAGGGACCGAGTAGAGGTTGCCGTCGAAGGCGACGAGGCAATCCTTGCCGACATGCCGCAGTTGCCGCTCGGCCACCAGATACGGGGTGGAGGGAAGCGGTTTGAGGGCGGCATGGTCGTGGGCCGCCCGCTCGCCGATGACGTCGCGGTGGGTCTGGTGGATCTGAGCGCGTCGCTGGGGGACCCAGGACATGAACGCGGCGTCCATCTCCTCGACCGAGGCGAATGACCTGCCTGACAGGACGTGGTCCCGGACGATCAGTACCTGCCGTTCGACCCGGCCCTTGCCGGTGGGTCGGTAGGCAGCCAGCACGTCGGGATCGAAGTCGTAGTGGCCGGCGAAGCCGACGGCCTCCGGGTGCAGCGGGACTGCCTCGCCAGGGGCGACGTGGCGGCGGACGACGGTTTTGGTGCGGTCGTAGACGATCGTCATCGGCACCCCGCCGTAGTGCGCGAACGCCCGCCGGTGGCAGTCGAAGAACGTCTGCAGGTCCTGGCTGGTCGTGAAACAGCAGAACGGATCGCGCGAGTACGACAGCGTCATGTGAAAGGAATAGACCTTCCCAATGCCCATGTGGGCGAGGATCTTGCCCTCGTCACCCCAGTCGACCTGGGCCTGGGCCCCCGGGATCACCTCGAACCGGCGGTGCATGCCCGCCAGCTCCTTCGGCGCGATACCCAGCTCGCCCGCGATCCGCGGGCGGGCTTCCTGGACGTAGAGCTTGACGCGCTGGTAGTTGCCGGTGAACCCGTACTCGCCGACCAGCCGCTCGTGGATCACCGAAGCTTTCATCAGGATCTCGGCCCGCAGCATCGAGTCGACCAGCGGGGTGAACTCGTCGATCACCCGCTTGTGGGACTGCCCGCCCGACGACCGCCGAGGCGGTGCAGCGGGACTCTTCTCCGACAGGTACTTGCGGACCGTCTTGCGGTCCAGCCCGGTCTCCCGCGCGATCTCCGACAGGCTCATCGCCCCGGATGCCAAGAGAGCACGGAACCGCCGAAGTTCCAGCCAGCGATGCGGATCGAGGACCACCGCCACCCCTTCCACCAGACCCACACCGATCATCAGAAGAGTGCCGGGCCCCAGCGGTCACCGCATCAACAACTGTCCCTTTTCATCCGTACGCGGCTGGGGACGTTCATGTGTACGCCGACACTTAGCCAGACGAAGGCATCGGGGCTGGCCGGCAGCCACTGCTCGGCGTCGTTGCCCTTACGGTGCACGCGCACGAGCTGGTCGCCCCAGTCCACGTCGACCCCGCGGATCCCGAGGATCTCGCTCGCGCGAGCCGCGCAGCTGATGTCCAGCGCCAGGATCGCCCGGTCGCGGTTGGAGCGCAGGGCTCCGAACAGGTCCTTCCAGCGCTCGTCCGGGATCTCCCGTGGCCGGGACCTGGGCACCTTCGGGTTGTAGCGGATCCGGCCCTCGGCCCGGAACGGTTCGAGGGGGTTGTGGTGCGCGTGCGGGCGCCGGCCCCGGCGGTCGAGCGGGACCGGGTTGAGCAGCGGACCTTCCCCGAGCTCGATCCAGAACTCGTAGAAGCTGCGGACGACGGAGTTGCTGTGGCGAACCGTCCGCGGCTCATAGCCGTCGCCGAGGTTCCGCTTACGGGTGATCGGATTGAACTTGCCCGCCGTGGCCGCCGAGGCTCTGCGCGGAGAGTTCCGCGGCTTCTCCGCTGCCCTGAGCCACAGAACCAGGTCCCTGGCCTCCGCAGTGCTCGCCCTGTCCCACTGGACTCCCACAGCCTGCAACCAGCGCCACCACCTCAGCAGGCCGTAGGCGTAACTGCGGACCGAGCCCGGACGATTCCTTGCCGAGAAGTCGTACAGGTACCGCCGGATCGGCTCGACCGGGGCCCCCTCCGGGTCCAGCACCATCCACGGCACAACACCGTCGACGGGAACCACCCGTCCCCACTGCGGCAACCGGATCCCCGCAAGGTCCCGCACCACGTCGCCAGCAGACGTCCCCATGCAGCCTCCTTCGATCGGACTGCACGAGGTCTACCGGCCAGACGCAGATCAACTCGTTCCAGGCCCCGGCGTGTCGCCTGGTAGTCCGGTCAACAGGCACGCATGGCCACGAACGCCACCTCCCGGCGCTTGAGGAGATCGACCGCCACCCGGCAGGCCACCGTCTCGTCCCGCACCAGCTCAGCGACGGCGTCGACCTTCTCCTCCACCGTGACCGGCGTGGACGTCTTCCAGCCCACCACCCGCTTCGCGGCCTCCCCATCCCACGACCGCCGTCCCGTCCGCTCGTTCAACGGCGGATGCGCGATCACCTCGAAGGGGTCCTCGGCCGAGGCAAGGATCTTATGGACTTCCCACGACACCCCGGCCACCCGGCGTTCGGCCGGCCACTTCGCCGCCACCCACCGGTACGTCCGCACCGTCGATACCGATAAGCCCACGTCTTCGGCGAAGAACGTCAGCGCTTCCTCCACGCTCTGCCCGTCCTCGGGGACCCGCTGGTGGCCGCCCCACTCACGCATCGGCTCTATCTCCAGCGCCGCATCCCCGAGTGCCCACTGGGCGCGGGAGTGAACTTCGACTTCACGGAGCGAGGAGGCCACCAGCTCGTGGTAGCGGCTTGCGGCGACGTTCCCGATAGCGACCACAGTGGATCACCACCCACCAGCAGGACGAGGGCGCGGCCCAACGCCAGCGACATGGACACCGTCCCGCCATTACCAGCACGGTCCGCCGACCCAGCACAGATCACCAGCAAAGAGCGAAAGACACCCAATGAGTCACATGATCCGCCTATTCGGTAGCGACAGAAGACAGCCCCCGACTACCGGACGACCGAAGCTGGCACCACATCAGCTCTCGTAACTCACCGTAGATGCGGGACGGCTTCTCAAGGCAGGCACAACCGCTCCGGGAGGTTTCACAGCAGGTCCGGCACTGCCGCAGGGAAGCATCAGGCGTCCGGGCTGTTCGCCGACACCTTCAGCGGGCACCGCTTCGATCGCCGACCGGCCATGGTCGGCTACCCCCGGGCACACCTCCTCGCCGCCAAGGCCGCCTCCCTCGCACTCGCCTCCGCCGTCATCGCCGTCTACGCCACTGCTGTCATCGGCCTCGCCTGGACA
Organism: Streptomyces sp. SCA2-17; assembly: GCF_044336695.1. NCBI lineage: Bacteria > Bacillati > Actinomycetota > Actinomycetes > Kitasatosporales > Streptomycetaceae > Streptomyces > Streptomyces sp. SCA2-17. The sequence continues at coordinate 7,023,727 of NZ_CP117521.1, read as the reverse complement.
CCCGAGCAGCCCCTCCAGCTCCCAGCCGCTCTGTTCTGCGCAGCCATGACCTGCGGCGCGTTCGGCGTCATCCTGGGATCCGTCCTGCACCGCGAAGTCGAGGGCATGTTCGCCCTGGTGATGATCAGCGTCATCGACGCACTCCTGCCCAACCCCCTGCGGCTCCCTGCCCTCCTACGGTGCCGCCCAGGCCGCCACCGTCGCAGGCTTCTCCACCGCCCACACCCCCGCCCACCTCACCATCGCACTCCTGCGGTTCGCCGACGCCGTACCCCTGGCCCTGCTCACCTTCCACCACCGCACCCGCCCACGGGGCAGAGCGCACTGAACCATGCCGGACACCTCGACCCGGAACCAAGGGCAGCTCGAAGGGGAGCACCTCGCGCAAGCTCCCGTCACGGACCTTGCAGTTCGCCGGATTACCCCCACGCAACGCATGAGGAGCCGCACCTGCCCCGGTCCGGGAACGCGCCAGCTCCGCCTCGACGAGCCGCAAGATGTCCGCGGCACCCTCCTCACTGAGCGAGACCCCTGACCCTGCCCATAAAGCCAAGGGTCTCCCGCAGGCCTTGGCACGCCACCGGGGAGACGACCACGCGCCCGCCGCCCGGGCCGGCGCGGGAGGCGGATGCGCTCCGGTGCCGGGGACAGCTACAAGACCGGCCTTGAGGCGCCCGGGTGGGCCGTGGTCAAGCTCGTCCTGACGGCTGGGGGCATCCACTTCGCCAAGGGGAGAAGTTCGCTGTCCGAACCATTCGAAGAGTTCGCATATCCGACTGCACCATTACCGGGCCGTCGACAACATCACCGCCTCCTGCGCGTACGCGGCGGACACGTACGGCTCCATGGACCACGTCAACTCCGTGTACTCACCAGCACCACCCCGCCGCCCTTGGGCATTCGTTGACCGTTTGTTGAACGGCCCCGTCCAACGTGGTCTCCCACCGCCCCACCAGGGCGCGGTGCAAAGGAATGAGAGAGAGGAAATCGCCATGGACGACCTGTTCGACCTGGACGTGGAAGAGATCGCGGCGCCGGCCCTTGAGGGCGTGCCCGGCGAGGCCGGGGCGGCCCTGGTCACCAGCAACGAGTGCCACACGGGCACGGGTTGCCTCTGCTGACCTTCCCGGTGGACGTCGTACGGGCGGGGCCCTCCCCCGCCCGTACGACACGCACGCACGCACACGCACACACACGTACGTACGTACGCATGCACGTAAGTGGTGACCAACGGGGCGGAGAAAAGGTGTCGGTGATGAGGTCGGCGAATGAGACGAACGGCGGCTACGCCTGCGCCGACGTGGTGCTCCTGAGAGCGGCGATACGGCCGGTGGACACGGCCCCGGACCCGGCGGGGGCGCCGTCCCCGCGGCAGGCCGCCGCGGTCGGGCTGCTGCGCGAAGCCGTCGCTCTCGCCAGCCCGTCGCTGTCCGCCGTGCTGGACAGGGCGGCGGCCGGCGCACCCCTGACGGCCAAGGAGGAGCGCCGCGCCGAGCGGGCCCTGGCGCGCTACGCGCTGCGAATGAGCGAGCGGGCCACCCCCTTCGGCCTCATGGCCGGCGTGGCGACCGCGGGCTTCGCGCGGCATCCGGAATTCCGGTGGGGCGAGCGGCACACCAAGGCCGTACGGGCCGATATGGGCTGGCTCACCGCTGTCGTCAGCCGCCTGGAGGAGGACCCGGGCATCCTGGCGGCTCTGCGGGTGACGGCCAACGACCTGTGCACGGTGCGCGGCGATCGGCTGGTGCTGGGCTTCGTCCCCGTACCGGAGGACGTCCCCCTCCGGCGGCCTGCGGTTCGGGAGATCGCCGTGCGCCGCACGGCGGCCGTGCGTCGTGCGCTGGAGCTCGCCCGTACCCCGGTGCCCTGGTCCGAGCTCGTCCGGCGGATGACGGAGGACTTCCCGGCCGTGGCCGGGGACACCGTCCGGGCGATGCTCACCGAACTGGTCCGGCGCGGGGTGCTGCTCACGGAGCTGCATCCACCCATGGACGACAGCGACCCGCTGGCCCATGTCCTTCGCCTGGCGGCGCGTGCCGGGGAGGGCCTCTCCGTAGGGAGCCGGGACGTCCTGCGGAACCTGGAGCTTGCCGAGCGGGATCTGGCCGATTACGCGACACGGGCCCCGGGCCGGGGCCGGGCCGCCCTTGCCGTGGCCGAGGCGCGCATGCGCCGGGCGCACCCGGCCGAGCGGCTGGTGCAGGCCGATCTCCGGCTGGACGTCACGGCCCGGCTGCCCGAGGCCGTACGGGCCGAGGCGGAACGCACCGCCGGTGTGCTGGCGACCCTGGCCGCCGCGCGGCCCGGGCCACGGCATCTGCGTGCGTACCACGCCCGGTTCCTGGAGCGCTACGGAACGGGGCGCGCTGTCCCCCTGACCGAACTGCTGGACGCCGAGCGAGGTCTGGGGGTCCCCGAGGAGTACCACGCACCGGCGGCGTCCCGGTCCCTGCCCGGCGCGGAGGGCCTCGACGACCGTGACCGGCTGCTGCTTGCCTGGGCGCAGGAGGCGGCCGCGGCCGGGGAGCGCGAGCTCGTCCTGGACGACGCGCGCGTGGCTCGCCTGACCGGAGCCGGCCGCCCGTCGCGGGACGACCGGGGCACGGCCGAGGGGACGCGGTTCGCGCCCCTGCCGTCCTTCGACCTGGTGGCCGAGGTTCGCGCGGCGTCCCTGGAGGCTATGGCTGAGGGCCGGTTCCGGCTGTTGGTCGGCGCCGTCTCGGCCGTCGCGGGCGCCGTCGCCGGGCGTTTCGCGCCTGCCCTGGGCGAGGAGGCCCGGCGCTTCGGGGAGGTGTTGCGCTCCGTCCCGACGCGCGACCCGCGGGTCGTCCGCGCCCAGCTGGCCTTCCGCACGCTCGGCGGCCGTGCCGCGAATGTGGGCCGTGTCCCCCCCTGGACGGACCACGTCATCACGGTGGCGGCCTTCACCGACCGGGCGTCGCGCTACGCCCTGGGCCTGGATGACCTGGCCGTGGTGGCGACGACGGACCGGCTCGCCCTGGTCTCGGCCGCGCTGGCCGTGGAGGGCGCAGAGGTCGTGGAGGTCGTCCCCACCATGCCGAGCATGCTCAGCCTGCGCGGCAACGCCCCCGGGACGGCTCGCTTCCTGGCCGAGCTGCCCCGCTCCGGGGAGTCGGCGCTGCCCGCCTGGGACTGGGGCGCGGCGGCCGCCCTGCCGTATCTGCCTCGCGTGCGCTCCGGCCGCTCCGTTCTGGCCCCGGCCCGCTGGTACCCGGCGGGTCCGGAGCTGCCCGCGGCCGCCGGCGATCCGGCCACCGGCCCGGCCGAGTGGCGGCGGCTGTTCACCGCCTGGCGCGAGCGCGCCGGTGTGCCCGACCGGGTCACGGCGGTCCACGGCGACCAGTGCCTCACCCTCGACCTGACCTCCGGCGCGCACGTGGAACTGCTCCGGCATGAGTGGCGGCGCCGGCCCACGGCGCACCTGCGGGAGGCGCCGGAGGGCGAGGAGTACGGCAGCGGCTGGTCCGCCGGGCACCGCACCGAGATCGCCTTCCCCATGGTCCGCACGGCCGCTCCCGATACGGCCCGGGAGCAGCTCGCGGCCCCGCCGCGCCCCCGGGCCGCCGCCACCGCCCACCACCCCGGCTCCCGCTGGCTGTATGCCAAGCTCTTCTGCTCTCCGGAGCGCCACGACGAAATCCTGACCGCCCATCTGCCCGGGCTGCTGGACGGCTCCGGGACCCGCTGGTTCTACCTGCGCTACGCCGACCCCGATCCCCATCTGCGCCTGCGTTTCCACGGAGAGCCCGCCGACCTCGGCGGGCGGCTGCTGCCGCGCCTGGGGCAGTGGGCGGCGCGCCTCGCGGACCACGGGCTGTGCGGGCGCCTGGCCCTGGACACGTACGACCCCGAGCTCGAGCGCTACGGCGGCCCGTCGGCCATGGCAGCGGCCGAAGCGGCCTTCGACGCCGACAGCAGGGCCTGCCTGGAGCAGCTCGCCCTGGTGCGCGCGGGCACCCTCTCCCTTGACGCCCGGCTCCTGGCGGCCGCGAACTATATCGACCTCCACCACCGGTTCCTCGGCCGGCCCGACGGCGCGCTCCGCCTCCTGGGCGACGACGCCGCGCGTGGCCACGACGACGCGCCCACCGCCCTGCGGGAGCCCGCCCGCCGCCTCCTCGACGCCGACGGCCGCTGGCAGGCCCTGGCCCGCCACCCCGGCGGAGCCGAACTGCTGCGGATCTGGGACCGCCGCGCCACCGCCGTGGCCGCGTACGGGCGGCGGCTACGCGCCCTGCCCCCGGCGGAGCGGTGGGGCGGGGAGGAGCGCGCCCTGGCCTCCCTGCTGCACATGCACCACAACAGGCTCGCGGGCATCGACCGCACCGCCGAACGGCAGTCACTGGCCCTGGCCCGCGCCGCCCTGCGGGCGCACCTCGGCCGGGTAAAGGCGGGGGCGTGACGGCCCGCGCCGCTGCGGCGGCCCTGGCCTCCGGCATCGCGGAGCGGCTCGCCGACCCAGGGCGGGTCGCGGCGCACCACCCCGCCTCCCGGCCCGCCTGGCAGGACCTGACCCTCAGCGAGGGCCTGCCCGGCATCGCCCTGCTGCACCTCGAACGCGGGCACGCCGACGACACCGACGACGAGGCGCTGCGCACCGCTCACGGCTGGCTGGCCGAGGCGACGGCGCGCGCCGCGACGCCGCCCTCCGCCGCTCCCAGGCCCAGCCTCTACTACGGCATGCCCTCGCTCTCCTTCGTCCTGTCGCGCGCGGCGGCGGCCCACGGCCGTCCCCTACGGGCTGCCGAACAGCTCGGCGCCCAGCTCCGCCGCTACGCCCGCGACACGGCCGCCCGGGAACTGCGGCGCCGGCCCCGGGACGGTGAGTGCGTGACCATGGCCGCCTACGACGTCGTGTCCGGGCTCACCGGTCTCGGCGCCCAGTTGCTCGACGACGCCCCGGGGCGGGACGCGCTGGCCGACGTGCTCACGGCCCTGGTGGCGCTGACCGTGCCCGTACACCTCAAGAGCGGCCGCACACTGCCGGGCTGGTGGACCGCCCAGAGCCCCGGACCCGGCTATCCGCCCACCACACCCGAGGCCGGGCACGCCAACGCCGGGCTGGCGCACGGGGCACCGGGGCCGCTCGCCCTGTTCGCCCTGGCCCGGGAGCAGGGTGTCGTGGTCCCCGGCCAGGAAGCGGCCATGCGTACGCTCGCTGACTGGCTGGCGGACATCCGTATCCACGACGAGCGGGGCACCCGCTGGCCCAGGGCGCTCGTCCTGCACCCGGCGGGCGGCACCGTCGCGGCCACCGACGACGCCCTGGACCGCCCGGCCTGGTGCTACGGAGCGGTGGGCGTCTGCCGGGCGCTGTACCTCGCCGGCCGGGCCCTGGACGTACCGGAGTGGCGGAGCACGGCCCTGGCCGGCTTCCATTCGGAGCTCGCTCGGGCACAGCGGGAGGACCGCGAGGAGCTGGCGGATCCGGGGCTGTGCCACGGCTGGGGCGGCGTCCTGCAGATCGCCTGGCGCATGGCCCACGACACCGGGGATCCCCGCCTGCGCGAACTCCTGCCCTGGCTCGCCCGGCGCGTCACCGGACAGGCCGCGCCCGACGAGCCGTTCGGGCTGCGGCACCAGCCCACGGCGCGCGGACGGACTGCCGACCGCGCCGGCTTTCTGACCGGCGCGGCCGGCACGGCCCTGGCCCTGCGCACCTTCGCGACGGACACGGCACCGGCGACGGGCTGGGATCGTGCCCTGCTGATCGCGTGAGCCCTGGGCGCCCCGGTCGGGCCCACCGGGACACCGGGACACCGGGTCATACGTTCGTGACCAGGCACGCGCCCTTACCGATCACGCGCGATGCCTGTACGGCGACGGATACCGGGACGCGCCCGAATACGGCGGCGACCACCGCGAGCGCTACTTCATGAGGGGTGGCGGACTGTTCCGGGGTGCCGGTGCTGGTGGGGTCGGAGACCTGCGCCTGTGTCAGCCTGCAGGCATGCCACGGGTGGAGGGGATGCGGCTGGTGCGGGAACGGGGCAATGTTCTGCTGATGTTGTTCGGTGCCCTGATCTGAGGGTTTATTGGAGGCCGCGCGGTCCAGCTCAAGGTGAGCTTCGTCAAAACCGAGGGATGGCGTCGTCACTTGGGAAGTCGTCGAGTTGCGGACTGACGGCACCGGCCACGGCAGCCGCCATCGCGCGCAAGCGACTGTGGCCTAAAGCGTGTTCCGCAACCCGGTGAGCGGGCATCTGTCCGGTATGGCTGGGGTTTTGCGGGCCGAGCGGGTGTGGGTGGAGACGTTCACCGGGCTGCGGGCCGGGCAGTTCGAGCGGCTGTTGCGGGTGGTGCGCGAGCGAGGTGGTGACGGGCCGCGGGTGGGTCGGCCGTGGGCTCTGCCGCTGTCCGAGCGGGTGCTGCTGGTGGCCGTGTACTACCGCACGAACCTCACCATGCGGCAGGTCGCCGTGTTGTTCGGTGTCTCGACGGCGGGCGTGTGCCGGGTGATCCAGCGGCTGGGCCCGTTGCTCGCGCTGGAGCCCGTCCGGCCCGCTGAGAGTGCGGTCGAGCGGTTGTGGATCGTGGACGGGACGTTGATCCCGGTGCGGGACCGCCGTGTGGCCGCGTCCAGCCGCAACTACCGGTTCTCGGCGAACGTGCAGGTCATCGTGGACGCGGATACCCGCCTGGTGGTGGCCACCGGCCGGCCGGTGCCCGGCACCACGGCCGATGCCCGCGCGTGGCGGGCCTCCGGGCTGGCGGCATCATGCGAGGGTGTGACCGTGCTCGGAGACGGCGCCTACATCAGCACGGGCCTGATCGTCCCCCACCGCAAACGCCCCGGCAGGCCCTTGCTGAAGGGCGAGGAAGAGGACAACGCGGCCCACCGCAAGGTCCGTGCCCGGGTGGAACACGTCATCGGCCGCATGAAGAACTACAAGATCCTCCGTGACTGCCGGCAACGCGGCGACAAACTTCATCACGCAGTCCAGGCTGTGGCCCACATGCACAACCTCGCCTTCGCCGCATGACCAGCCACGGTCGACCACCGGCGCCAGCCTGCCCGCTCACCGGGTTGCGGAACACGCTTTAGCCAGCTTGCCCCTGGGCCTCGACGCCACCCTGATCACCTGCCACTCGGAAGAAAATCAGGCAGCAGCAACGTACAAGTACTGCTTCAACTCCCCCACGGAACAATCCCTGTGGGTGCGGCAAGTATCCGGCCTTGATCTACGACATGTACCGGGGCCGGGCCCACCCTTCCAGGGAAACGCCCAGGTGTGCGGTTGCCGTCCTTGCCGAGCTGCTGGGTCGGCATCTGTAGCTGAGGGCGGGAACGACGATTCATCGACCCGGCCCTGGCGCTGAAGGGGCCGAGGGGTGCCTCTATGGGGTTCGCCAAGTAATTGAGCTGCGTTTGGGCGCTGACGGGATCACGCCCAAACAAACTGCTGCTCTTTCAGAAGGCGAAGCAGGCGTTGGTGCAGTACTCATACTGGCCCCCCGCCCCCGGGTCCACCGACGATCCCGTCCCAGCGACGCACGTTCATCGACCGGTACTCCGCCATCCGCCGCGACAGCCGCGGCACACCTGGGACTGATCGAGAGGGCGGGTCTCCACCCGGGCCCCGCGAGCCTCACGGTTCAGACGCCCCACCCGCCTCAGCTACCACCTCACCGCATGAAGGCGAAGCCGCTCCCCGACCGGCCCAGCCTGAAGCCGAAGGCGCCACCTGCCCCCCCCCCGTGATGGACGCTCTTAACTTTCACTAATAATGATCCCCTAGCGTCTCGTCCATGATGACGCAACGTGGTGCAGTCGGATCTGTTGTCCTCACGGCCGTCGCCCTGACGGCCGGCGCCGGGGTCGGCGCCGCGGCTCCCGCCCCCGCCAAGCCCGCCGCCGTGTCCCACGGCAAGGTGACGGACAATCTGTACATGTCGCTCGGCGACTTCGAGGATGCCACGTCCGGCGAGAACCCGAAGGTCAAGGCCATGATTGACCGCTCGGACATCGGCGGCGTGCAGGTGGTGGTGCCCTGGAAGGCCCTCGAGGGGAAGAAGGGGGAGTACAAGTGGTCACGGCTGGACAATGCCCTGACGTATCTCCAGGAACGCCACAAGGAACTGTTCGTCCAGGTCCAGGACCGGTTCTTCGACGTAGCCATGAAGGACGCCAACGTTCCCCAGTATGTGAAGGACGAGGGCGGAGTCGCGCCAACGATCGACGAGAACCCTGACAACCCCACCACCCGCGGGGCTATGGTCGCGCAGTGGAACAAGGATGTGCGGGCGGACTTCCAGGCCATGCTCAAGGCGATGGCGGGGAAATTCGACGGAAAACTCGCCGGGGTAAACCTTCCGGAAACCGCGGTCGAGGTGGAAACCAAGACGGATCAGACCAAGTACACCTCGAAGTCCTACATCGATGCCGAGATCGACAACATGCGCTACGGCAAGAAGGTCTTCACCAAGACACAGTTCATCCAGTACATCAACTTCCTTCCGGATGACGACGACCACAAGCGCATGAAGGAGATGTTCGACCTGGCCAGGGACAAGAAGATCGGCATCGGAGGACCGGACACCCTGCCTGACCGGAAGTACCAGATGGAGAACTCCTACAAGTTCCTCCACGAACACAAAGATGACCTCCCCCTCGTCGCGATGGCCGTCCAGGAACCCGACATCAACGCCAAGGACCCCAAGACAGGTAAGCCGTACACCCGCGAACGGTTCACAGACTTCGCCCACGACTACCTCGGTGCGCGCCACATGTTCTGGACCACCGAAGCAGACTGGCTGCAGAAGCCCGCGGCATGACACGTGTGCGAGTACGGCTGCTCAAACCCGTGTGAATGACTGAGCGCTCCCGGGGTGGCACAGCCTCACGAGGCGATCGCCACATGACCAACGGGAATTGCTCAGCGCAGCAGAGTCGCCCCCGGACTCAAAACAGCCCCGGCCGCTCTCCCTCATGGAGGGCGGCCGGGGCCTGCTGTCCCCGGCACGGCCACGGCTCACAGCACCTTCGAAGCCGAGGTGTGCGTCCTCCCCAAGAACAACGGTGGTCATGACGTGACCTGGGCTGGTGCACCGGCCCGCCTGCTGCCCGCCCGCCTCGTACGTGGTCTCGCAGGCGTACGGCAGTTGCTGGGTACGAGCGAGGCCTCGTGAGTGACACGGCTCTTCAGCTGCTGGTGCGGGATGACGTCACGGCTCTCCAGGAGCATCAGGTAGTCGGAGACGGCTGCGTGGCAGACGGCGTCGACGGTGTCCTTGTCTGCTGCGCGTCGACTGGACCCGTCATCGCCGGGGCACCGTACCGGGCCATGTCGTCCGCGCTGCCGAGGTCGACGACAGTGGTCGCCGACATTGCGTTCCCGGTCAGCTTCGATCAGCCCGGTGAAGGCGTCGCGTACCGACGTCCGGACAGCACTTTCTTGGACCCTGGCTCTCTTGCCGGTTCAGGTCTTCAGCGCGCCCAGGCAGAACTGGACCAGCCCCGCATCGACGTCCTTGATGATCCGTTTCATCTCCGCCCACGGCGGGTGGAAGCTCGCGGCGTCCGAGGCCGGGTCCTCCTTGCCCCACTCGATGGTGAAGGCGAGGATCTTGCCCTTGCTGTCGTCGACGATGTGCCGGGAGTAGGCGTAGTCGTCGCTGGTCCCGCAGGTCGGGTACAGGTGGAAGCCGGACATCGGCTTGTACGTGGCCCCGCGGACGCCGTGCAGCCCCGCGCAGAACTCCTGGGCCAGGGAGAGAGCGGTGTCCTCGTCGGCCCGCGGGATGTACTCCGCGTACACAGTGTCGTGGGGCAGGCCGCGCTTGCCGTCGAAGTGAGTGTTCCGGAAGTTCTGGTCGGGGTGGGCCGACTGGTTCTCGTCGTCGCCCCAGATGTAGAGCATGTCCTCGGAGTAGCTGTGCACGTCGACGAACCACCGCGCGCCCGGATAAGTGTCCAGCAGCCAGCGGACGTTGCGCGTCTCGGGTTCGGAGAACGCGTGCGGCCCCTGGTACGTCTGGAAGTCGCACGGATCATCGGTGACCCGGGGACCGGCGCCCGGGGCGAAGGCGGTGGCGAAGTCGAAGAGGAAGTCGAAGTTGCGGTTGATGTCGACGCCGACGCAGGCCGGACCGCCGCTCGCGTGGGCCGGGTTACGGTTCTTCCGCCACATCGGATCGGCGGTCTGGCTGTAGTGGCGGCCGTCGGGGTTGACGAGCGGGAAGACGACGACGGACAGCCCGTCCAGCAGGCCCCGGACCTGCGCCGCGTCGAACCGCGTGCCGCCGTAGGCGAGCCCGGTGCCGCGCTCGTACGCCTCCAGGAGGTCGGCCGCCAGGTGAACGAGGACTTCACAGCTGCCCCATTCACGGGCGTGCACCCCGCCTGTCAGAACGACACAGTCCCGGGCCCCGTCAGGGGTGGAACCGACTTCGAGGGCGTGACACGTCACGCCCTCGACCGACGGCTCGGGAAGGGTGATGAGCCGGCTCAGCTCCGGGTACGCGCCTGCCAGGCGGACCACGGCCGAGTCGACCTCGGTGGTGTTGAAGTACTTCGCATCAGTCGGCATGGGAACCTCATCGGATCAGTCCTCGGCCTTGTCGCCCAGCCCGCGCGGCACGGCCGAGGGATCGGCGAACCGGTCGCCCTCCCCGACCTCGGCCTGACGGGCCTTGCCGGTGGCGGTGGCGTCACCCACCACCGTCACGGTCACTCCCGGGTGCTCCAGCGCCTCGGCCTTCCGCGCGGACACGTAGGCGTCGATGCCGACGCTGCCGTCCGCCTGCGTGCGGGGACGGCCGCCGACGTCGGGGCGCTCGTCGCGCAGGAGAGCACGGAGCGTGTCCGCGTCCTTCGCGGTCACGCGGACGCGCAGGATCTTGTCATGGTGACTGTCGTCGGAGGGCATGGCCTCACATCCCTCGCTGTTGGTCTCTGCTCTCACCGTGCACCCTGTGGCGGGTGTGGTGTCAAACGGAGCGAAATTCCGTTATCGCCCGCAACAAGACGGAGTTGCGCGCCACGGGGTCCGGGCGCGCGGAACAACGGAACAGTTGTTACTGCAGGTCGTCTTCCTCACGGCCTGAGAGCGGCCGATCCGATCATTGCCCGCAGAAGCTGGTGCCCAGGAACAGCTCCCCTTCAATGTCCGAGGTGTGGCTCAGCAACTGCTGGACGGTGATCGCGGCGGCGGCCACCATTCTCACGCGGCAGCCGGGCAAGTACCGGCGCACCGGCCGTCGTGGGCGTTCCACGGAGCGTCGAGCTCCACAAGCCTGTCTCCACGAGCTGGAGCACCGACGTCGCGGTTCATGCCGGGGGGATCCGACCGATCTGGAACACCGAGTCGGCCGTGGTCACCACCTGGCCACTCGCGCTGAGCACACCGGCCACCGTGTCGGCGATCTCACGGTCGGCGAGAACCGCCACTTGTCCGCCCGGCACCGCGTGTTCGGCTGCCAGGTCGGCCAGACGGCCGGTCAGTTCTCCCACTCAGGGCGTGCACGCTCTCCCTGAACTTCTCGATGCCTTTCCACTTCCCTCACTGTATGGACGAGTCGAAACCAAGGTCCACTCGCGAAGTAGAGGCGATGGATAGGCTCAGACCCCTTGTCGCGTGCGGTCATGGTTGCCGCGGCCACCTCCCCGGCCCGTTCCCAGCAGCAGGCCATCAATGATCCGCCCGTACATGAGGCGTGCAGCCTTTCCCGTAAGACCGTCGAAAAATCGAGGCACTCCGCGCAAGCGCACATCGGCGGACCACACGACGCGGCACCATCGTGCACCTGTCTCTCCGGTAACTGGCTGCACTGCGATCTCGGCCCAGCCCTGCACCACACGCCCTCGCTTCTCCACCCGGCAGTAGCCGGGAACTGCATGGGACCGGGGCGGCTCCCATCGCACGACCTCCATGGGGTCGTCGAAGGCGGCGGGGCCGAGACGGGTGCGGGCGACGAACCGCGTTCCCGAACGGGTGGGTGGCGGAGTGATCACCTCGAGGGCGGTGAACGGCACGAGGGCGGCGTGCCCCTCCCAGTGTGTGAGTCGTTCCCAGACGGTCGCGGCCGGCAGCGGGACCTCTCGTACGATCCGGAAGAAGGCCACGCCCCTACCCAGCCGCCGGTCGTCCTCGGCGGAGGCCGCGCGCGAGCGGGTGTCGCGGCTCGTACAGACGCAGCTCGCCCCCACCCGGGAGACGGAGGGTGGTGAGCAGCCCCCACCCTTCGTCGCTGACCGGCTGGGTGAAGTCCACACCTCGCGCGGACAGCTCTTCCACGGTCCGCCGGATGTCGTCACACATCAGGAACAGTTCGTGGCCACCGGATGCATCGGACGGGTGTACCGCGGCCTCGGCGGGCGGCAGCTCGAAGATCAGCCACCCGCGGCCGGCGTCGACGCACAGGAAGCCGAGCACGTCCCGGAGGAAGGCCCGGTCGGCCTCGGCATCCTGGCTGAACACGACGACGTGCGCGCCACTGATCATGTCTCCGCCCTCGCTGCCGGACCGGGAAGCCTTCGGCCCTCACCGTAAGGAGCGGGACGGGGCGGCGCCACCGGGCAGTGTTCCGGATGCGGCGGCCGCGTAAGGTCCCACCTGTCGCCCCACATCGCCAGTGGCTGGACGCGTGTCGCGAGTCGGTGCCGCGTTTCGGTGGATCGCCGCGACACGCGAGGCGTTCGCCGTCTCCGTGACCACCCACGTGTTCGTGGCCCGGCCGTGCCATGGCCAGGCACCCGAGCTCGGCTACGGTCGTCACCGACCCCGCCACCGGCATGTTCGCTGCCGCCGGCGGTGAAGCCCTCAACGGCAAGAACGCCCACCTCACTCCCCACTCGCTACACCGACCGGCTCTCCTGAACACCTCCGGACCAGGCCCGCAGCGCGAGGCAGGTACCCGACCCGGGGCAGGCTCGAGCGCCGGCGCCCACAGGGCGGTCAGCGCCCTGTCGGCATCGGGAGTCCGGCTCGGTTCACCGGTGGCACCGTGCCGCCCGCTTCCGCCCGCTTCCGACCGCACGCTCAGCTTGCAACGCGCGCTTTCCGGGACGACGCAGACAGCCTGCGTCGTCCCGGTCCGTTTTTAAGCGACGCCCACATGGAGCAGAGCGATCCGTGACGTGCGCGAGGGACCAGCCGGCCGCGGGCCGTCCGGTCGCCCACCTTGCCTCAGGATTCGGAGGACGGCTGCGGCACGTAGAAGGCCGTGGTGGCGGATGTCATCGCCGCGACCGTTCCGGCGGGCGTGCCATAGTCCGCGTTCGCCTTTCCCCAGGCCTCGCTGCTGGCGGCCAGGAACAAGCGTGCCTCCTCGGACTCACTCCATGCCTGCGTCGCCTCGCGGTCGAACGCTTTGCCCTCGGTGAGGTACTTCGAGAGACCGACGAGGCCCAGGTCCCAGCCGACACCGGTGGCGCCGGGCCCGTAGGTGTCCCAGAACGCAGGGTCGACGATGGCTGTGTGCTCCAGTTCGAAGATAGTGCGCTCCTCTCCCTCGGGCATCAGGCGCACCTCGACCTCGCTGAGGTCACCCTCCTTGGGCTCTCCCAAGATCCAGCTGACCCGCAGCAGCCGGGGCGGCTCGCAGCACAGCACCTCGCCGCCCGCGTTCCCCTCCAACTGGTACCGGCCGCCGGGCTTGAGTTCGCCCGTGACGGGCAGGAACCAGCGTCCGAGGCGCTCCGGGTCGGTGCATGCCTCCCAGACATCGTGGACGGCGGCGTCGTAGGTGCGCCGCATGATGATGCTGCGGCCTGTGCCCTTGGGGGTCTCGGTGTCCCGCACCTGGCGGTGCATGGCGTTGATCAGGTCAATGACATCAGCCACCTGGGGTCTCCTCTTTCTCTTTTCCGGCAGTACGATCCTCCGCACTGCGATCGCCGCCCCCTTGTGTGCCGTCATGCAGCCGCCGGGCCCGCTTGCCCCTGGCGAGTTCGGAGCCGAGCGCGTCGAGGCGTTGTTCCCAGAAACCGCGGAAGCGCTCAAGCCAGACGTCCACCTCGCGCAGCGGCGCTGCGTCAATCGTGTAGAGCCGGCGCGCGCCCTCAGCGCGTACCGTCGTGAACCCACTCTCACGCAGGACCCGCAGATGCTGGGAGACGGCCGGCTGGGAGATCGCGAACTCTTCCCGGACCGCAGCGGTCACCGCCCCGGAGGTCCGCTCGCCTTCGACCAGTAGTTCCAGGATGCGACGCCGGACCGGATCCCCCAGCACATCGAATGCATGCATGACTCATATTATGCAAGCTATCCCTTATATAAGGCAACTCTTATTCAAGGGGTCGCCGGCCGGCGCGAGGAGGGCGGAGGGGCTGCTGTTCCGGCTTCTCACCACCTCCTGCCCCGTCCCGATACTCCCCCGAAGGCCCTCCTCCAGCACCCTGATCCACCCGCCCGTGCGAAGGGGCACCCGTCGCCGCGCGCGTGGCAAGGCGATCCTTGACGCCGTCCCGGGCCCGGTCAATCGCGTGATCGCTGTACCACCATCAGTTCATTTTCGCAGGTCAGCGGCAGTGCCGCTGCCGAGGCGCCGCAGAGGCACAGCGGCAGCACTGGCAGAACGCTGCACTCTCTCCCCCCACCCGCACGTACGGAGAGGAACCCTCCGTACCCGCCGTCCACACCGCACGGGTCTTTCATGCGGCCGGAGCCGACGACGTACTGGAGCTGGGCGCTGGGAACGGGCGCGACGCCCTGCACTTCGCCCGTGAGGGCTTCACCGTCCGGGCCACCGGCCTCAGCCCCTCGGCCTGAAGTAACTCCGCCACGCCGCTCAAGCCCAAGGCGTCGCCGAGCGGGTGCCCACCGCAGTGCACGATGTGCGCGAACCTCTTCCCCTGCCGGATGCTTCCGTGAACGCCGTCTTCGCCCACATGCATGCTGTTCATGGCCTTGCCGACCCAGGAGATCCACTCCCTGCTCGGCGAGATCCCCGCCGTGTCCTGCGTCCTGGCGGCGCCCTCGTCCACACCGTCCGGCACACCGGCGACGCCCATTACGGCACCGGCATCGCCCGCGGTGACGACATCTACGAGCACGGCCGCTTCGCCGAACGCTTCGTCCCCCGCCGCCTCATTGACTCCCTCGCGGAGGCCTGGCCTCTCGATTAGGCCTACGCGTTCAGGCCTACGCGTTCGAGGAGGGCGGCCTGCCCCGTCGCCTGCGGCGCATCACCCGGACCTGTGCCGATGAGCGCCGACCCGATACCGAGGCCGACCTCTCCGTCGACGACACCGGACTGCCGTGCGTCACGCTCTTGCTGCGCTGCCCTCAGTCGGCGGTCTTGTCCCGTCACGCCTCGTCAAGGACGTACAGGGCAATGCCGACCAGCAGTGCGCGGATCGGTGAGCCCCGAGCGGTTCCCGCCCTCTGCGGCGCAACCACTCCACCCCGTGATCGAGGGCGGACCGACCCACCGCTCCCCCTGTTTCGGCCAAGATGCGGCGCGACACGAGGGCCGGGACGGGCCGGGGCAGGTGCTGCCGCTGCCGGGGGCCACCTTCCGCAAGATGACTGGTATTACTGATACATGCAGGAAGAGAGCGCACAGGGTGCGATCGACACGTTCATCTCCGCGTTCAACGCCTCGGACGACAAGTACGTGACCAGTCTGCTGGCCCAGGCCCTGACCTCGGACGTGATCCTTTGGGGGCCGCTGGGACGCAGTGAAGGCATCGCGGCAGTCGAGCGCTTCGTCCTGGACATCCGGCGCCATCCGGCAGGAACCGGCACGATGACCCGCTGCTCAGAAGTGGACATGCCCGATGAGTGGGCCCGGTACCAGTGGTCCTTCACCACCCCTGACGGCGGCCCCCGCCTCGCCGGAACCGACGTCGTCCACCTGCGGCGCAACCTCATCGACCAGATCATCGTCTTCGCAGGGGACACCCAGCTTCTCCCCTGACTCCCACGCACTTGCTCCGTCTGGCGAACACCGGCGCATCAGCGCCGCCGGCTGGTCGAGCCATGACCTGGGACCGGGACATTCGTGGTGCCGGAGCGCGCATGCGGTGCCCCTTGGCGGCGGTGCCGGCCACGGCCGGCACCGCCGGACGCACAGCGTCACCCCCCAGGGAGCGGGAACCGGCCGCTGATTCGGGGCCTCACCGGTTCCACGGGGAGCAACTGACCTCAGCTGCCAACACCTGCTCAGGCAGGGCACCCGCCTGGCGAAGATCCACGGG
The DNA here is from genome assembly GCF_044336695.1 of Streptomyces sp. SCA2-17. Classification (NCBI taxonomy): domain Bacteria; kingdom Bacillati; phylum Actinomycetota; class Actinomycetes; order Kitasatosporales; family Streptomycetaceae; genus Streptomyces; species Streptomyces sp. SCA2-17. The sequence continues at coordinate 7,007,565 of NZ_CP117521.1, read as the reverse complement.
CGAGGCCGTGCAGCAAGGCCCGGGCCCGATCGGCGAACTGACGGCGGGTAGGGTCGCAGCTGTTTGGCCAGGACTCGACAGCCGGAGCCGTAGTGAACCACCCGCAGCAGCCTGCGACGCCGCCGCCCTACCGCCCCTCAGCGTTCGACCCGGACGCGACCGAGGTCCTCTCCCCGGGAGCCTGGCAGCAGTACGGCCACATGCCGCCGGAGGACCCGGCCGGCACGACCAAGCCGTTGCCGCGCATCGAACCCGAACCGGCGCAGCTCCGCGAGCCCGGCCGGCCGGCTCGCCGGCCCCGACGGGCGTGGATACCCGTCGCGGCCATCGCCGCTTGCGCGGCCGCTGGTCTCACGGTCGGCGCACTGGTACTCGGCGGTGACGAACAGGGGGCGGCTCCTGCGGCCCGGTCACCAGAACCCGCCATCCCGGCCACGCCCGGCTCCGCCGGTCCCTCCCCGTCGAACGCTCCTTCCGCCACCCCCAGCCCGCCCGCCGCCGTGCTCCTGGGCGGGCCGTACATGCTGATCAGCGACACCGGCAAGGCCGCGGACGTCACGGCGGCCTCCCGCGACAACGGCGCGGTAGTCATCGCCTACCAGCCCACCGGCAACCCCAACCAGCGATGGACCCTCACCGACGCAGGTGGCGGCTACGTCCGCATCACGGCCGTCCACTCCGCCAAATGCCTCCAGGCTGACGCCTCCTCACCCGCAGGCGGAATAACCCAACAGCCGTGCGCCGGAACCGATACCCAGCAGTGGCGGGTGGCTGCCGACGGCAGCACCTACATACTGACTCTCAAGACCTCCGGACAGACCCTGGACATCGGCCCCGGGGACATCCTGCGCCTTCAACGGCCAGGAGCCGGACCAGCGCGGAAATGGTCCGTCAGGAGCCCCTGAGCATCGCCGTGTTCACCGGCGTCTACAACATCTCGCTTCTTGCCCTGGGCATCGACCTCACCCGCCGCACCGGCGGTTCGCTGCGCGGGCAACTGAGACATGCGCACGAGCCGCCCGTCACGCTCCCCGCCGGCTGGAACGTCTTCGCCCTCGTCCCCTGTCTGAACGAAGAACGCGTCATCGCCAACACACTGCGCTGCCTGCTCGACGGACAATCGGGCGTACGCATCGTCGTCGTCGACGACGGCAGTGACGACGCCACCTCCCGCATCGTGCATGCCGTCGGCGGTGACCGCGTCACCCTGGTCCGCAGGACGTCGCCCGCCGCGCGGCAGGGCAAGGGCGCCGCCCCCAACGCCGGACTGCGCACCGCGCGCGAGCATGCCGCGAAGGAAGGCCTGGATACGAGCCGGGTACTCGTATGCGTGCTGGACGCCGACGGCCGGATGACGCCGGCGCCGCGAGCCGGGCGCCACAGCGGTTCGCGGACCCGGCGGTGGGCGGGGCCCAGCCGGCAGTGCGCATCCGCGGCAGACGTCGCCGGGCGCTACGGTCGCAGGACCTCAAGTTCTGGGCCTTGAGCGCGCTGGCCCAGTTCGGCCGGATCGCCACCGGCACGGTGAGCATGTGCGGCAATGGCCAGTTCAGCCGGCTCTCCGCCCTCGACGGCATCGGAGCGCGCCCCTGGTCGGGCTCCCTGTCCGAAGACCTCGACTTGGGCATCAGCCTCGCGGCCCGGGGGTGGACGGTGGCATCGCATAGCCACAGGCCATGAAGGACACGGCCCGCTCGTGCCGTGTGATGACCGGCCGGATCCGCTTCGAGTGTTTGAGCGCCGGCAGCAGGCCGGCCACGTTCTCACCTGCACCGCCGAAGGCAGCCTGTACGCCGTGCAGGGCGCCCGCCGACGCCTTCCAGCCCCTGCCGATGGCCTCGTCAACCCGCATCGGCGTTCCTCGTTCATGCCTGGAGACACTGCCGGTCGCGCAGCGAGGCCGGTCTCGACCCATGGGAGCGATTTCTACGGTACGGACGCTTTTCATGCGGAACCTTATGCGATAAGGCGGATGATATCGCGGGAACGCCTCTCCAAGGGCACCCATACGGATGCCGCAGTGCCGCAAGTCACCCGCACGACCCATAACGCATCGCCCTCCCCCCGGAGAAAACACTCCGCCACCATCCGGGGGACTCGTCATGCGCAATTTGTATTACGGCGGATACGCAACGGGCAATGATATGCCGGCCGTGCGGCGAAAGGTCCGTCGTCCACTCCACTCCGCCGACAGGAGGGTCACACCATGAGCGGGACGTCCGCTGCCCCCGGGAATCCCCCGGAGGCGCTCCCCGACTGTGCCACCGATCCCGTCACGTCCCTGGTGGCCGAGTTCGTGGACAAGCGGATGGGAGGCAGGATCGTCCAGGGACAGGACCCGGTCCTGCGGCCGGTCTTCGTCAAGTTCCACGGTGCCGCCCGCGGCGTGCTCACCGTCGACCCCGCTCTTCCACCCGATCTGTGCATCGGATTCCTCCGGGCCGCGAAGGAGCAGAAGGGCCTCACCGCCTGGATGCGCTTCTCCAGCGACGTCCTTCCGGACCGGCCGGACCTGCGCAGGACCGCCGGCGCCGGCATCAAGCTGTTCGGAGTACCCGGCCCGAAGCTGCTGGAGCAGGAGAGCCGAGCGGACACCCAGGACTTGCTCCTGCAGAACCACGACGTCTTCTTCGTCGACACCACCCGGGACATGTGCGAGTTCGAGCAGGACCCGGTGGCCTACCGGCGCGACCATCCGGTCACCGACCGGATCCTGAAGGAAATGCGCAAGCTCGAGGAGAGCGTACTGACCGCCACGTACTGGGGTGTGCTCCCGTACGCCTTCGGCACGGACCGGCACGTGAAGTACAAGCTCGTACCGGCCGGCTGCGCGCCGGGCGACCCGCACGCGACTCCGGCGGACGAGAACCCCTCCTTCCTCCGCGGCGATCTGCAGTACCGGCTGGCCGCCGGCGAGGCCGCATTCGATCTGCTGCTGCAGTTCCGCACGGATCCGGATCGCATGCCGCTGGACCGCGCGACCGTGCGCTGGGAGGAATCGCTGAGCGCCCCCGTGAAGGTGGCGAGGCTGACCCTCCACCAGCAGGACGTCACGGCGCGCGGCCAGGAGGCCTACGGGGACAACCTCGCCTGCAACCCCTGGCACAGCCTGCCCGAACACCAGCCGGTCGGCAGCCTCGGCGAGGCCCGCAAGATCGTCTACGCCGCCTCTGCCGCCCGCCGCCGCGACGCGAACGGGGTTCCGGTGGTGGAGCCCGGCCCGGCGCGGCCCGCGTCCACCGAGGCGCCCGGCCGTGACACCCGGATCGCCCGGGCCGCGATCCACCCCGCGATCGGGGTGGCTCGGATCGGCGACAGCGCCGAGGAGTTCTTCCTCGGCCCTGAGGTGGAGGATGCCCCTCCGCTACCGACCGGCAGCTACAAGGACGCCACCGGCGCCCTCAAACGCCAGGCTGCCCGCTTCCGCGTGTACGGCTACAACGCCGCCGGTGAGGTGGTCGCCGAGCTCACCTCGGACAGCGCCGACCTCAAGTGGACCGTGCACGTGGCCAACAAGAAGGCCGCCTGGTACCAGTTCCAGCTGGCGCTGGACATCCCGGAGGCGGCCCAGGCCCCCGCGACCACGCTGCGCAACGCCACCGTCCCGGAAGACCAGCGGCACCAGCTGGTCATCGACCCCGGGCCCCGGTCCATCCGCGGCGCCAACCGCTCCGGCAAGCCCGAGTACGCCTTCGACACCGGCACCTTCATGGACAGGCCCGTCTACCTGGGCGAGCTGCGCACGGATGCCGCCGGCCGGCTGGTCTTCCTCGGTGGCCGCGGGGTCTCGGCCTCCGCCACCAACACCCCGGCGGGACACTTCGCCAACAACGACACCTGGCACGACGACATCTCCGACGGCCCCGTGACCGCCGAGGTCCGCATCGACGGGCGCCCCGTACCGGTCGACCCCGCCTGGGTCGTGGTCGCTCCCCCGAACTACGCGCCGGAGCTCAAGTCGGTCCGCACGATGTACGACCTGCTGCGCGACCTCTTCGTGTCCGCGGGCACCCTCGCTCCTCCGCAGGAGGTCTCTTTCACCCGCGAGGTGCTGCCGCTGCTGCGGCGCCTGTGCGACCTCCAGTGGGTCAACCACGGCTTCGCAGCCCACTTCGGACACGCCGGACGCGAGCACCTCCTCGCACCCGAGCGCCTTGCCCGGCTGGCCGACCACCACTCACGCAACGCCGAACTGCGCCACCAGATCTGGGCGACGATGCGGGACATGGACCGCGACGCCGCCTCTCCGGTTCCCTGGCCGGCGATCTACGGAGACGCGATGGGCACGCGTCCTCCCTCGCCGCGGCAGCACCTCGCGCTCACCCCGCTCCAGTACCGGCTGCTCGACCGCTGGGCCGCCGGGGACTTCCACGCCGACTACGACCCCGCCGCCACGACGCCCGCGTCCCTCGACGACCTGCCCCTGGCCGAGCGCCCCCGGGTGCTGGACCGGGCCGTCCTGTCCTTCTGCCTGGCCGACGCCTTCCACCCGGGCTGCGAGTTCACCTGGCCGATGCGCCACCTGACCATGTACACCGCGCCCTACCGGCTGAGGCACCGCGACCCCTCCGAGCCCGAACCCTCGTACGGGCCGGCCCTCACGCCGCAGCAGGCAGTCGCGGACGACGGCCCGCTGCACGCCCAGGGGCCGGGAGACCTGACCCGGTGGATGGCCGTTCCCTGGCAGACCGACACCGCCCGCTGCCGGTCCGGCTACAACCACCGCTACGACCTCTACCTGCCGACCTTCTGGCCGGCGCGCGTGCCCAACCACGTCCTCACGGAAGCGGACTACAAGGCCGTCATCGACACCACGCGCACCACCGAGGAGCGCCGGTCCGCCTTCGAGAACCGCGCCGTGTGGGACCGGTGGCTGCCCTCCACCAGCCCCGTCGCCCAGATGAACGCCATGGTCAAGGATTTCGGCAAGCTCGGCCTCGTCGAACGGCGTGAGGGGGCGACCGACGACCCGGAGCTGCCCCGGGCCGTGCTGGTGGAGTCCGAAGTGAGCTTCGCCCCGGCCACGCCTCCGCCCGACCGGCGCAACCTGGTGTTCCTGCACGTGCCCGAGGCCGCCGACCCCGCCCGCCGGGACGAAGCGGTGGACACCGCCCTGCGCACGGTGGACCTCCCCGACGAGGAGGTGCTGGCGGGCTACTTCGAGAAGATCGTCCGCTACCCGGACCGGCGGTGAACACCCGCACCGCGCCCTCGGCGGGCGGACGCTTCGAGGTGGTCGTGGCCGGCGGCGGCCCCGCGGGCGCCGTGGCGGCCCTTGTCCTGGCCCGGGCCGGCCGCCGCGTCCTCCTCGTTGGCGACCGCGCCGACCCGTCCGGGGCGACCGCACCGTTCACCATCGGCGAGACGCTGCCGCCCGCAGCCCGGCCGCTGTTGCACGACCTGGGCCTGTGGCCGCACGTCACAGCCGACCGGCACCTGCAGTCCACCGGAATCCTCGCCTCCTGGGGGTCACCGGAGCTCTACGACCGCAGTGACATCCTCGACCCGAACGGTCACGGCCGGCATCTCGACCGCGCCCGCTTCGACGCCTCGCTGCGCAGAGCCGCCGTCGCCGCGGGCGCCGAGTTCCGCCGGGCCACCGTCGTGCGCCACCATGCCCGGGGATCCGGCCAGCAGATCCTGGTGCGCCGGGAGGGCGCCGTCGAGGAACTGCTCTGCGACTGGGTCGTCGACGCGACCGGTCGCCGCTGCATCATCGGCCGCCGCCGGGCCGTCCGGCACCGCCAGGACCGGCTCGTCGCCGCCTACGCCCTCTTCGACCGCCGCATGCCGCACGGCCGGGGCGCGGACGAGGACCTGCGCACGCTCGTCGAGGCGGTGCCCGGCGGCTGGTGGTACACCGTCAGGATCCCCGCCGGCCGGCTCGTGGCGCACCTGACCGACGCCGACCTTGCCCCTCCCGCACTGCGCACGCCCACCGGATTCCTGGCACACGCCGCACACACCCTGCACCTGCGGACCCGGCTGGAAGGTTGCTCCCCGCCCGCCGCCGCTCCGCGCTGGACAGCCGCCCACGGCCTGCGCCTCTCGCCGCCGGCAGGTGCGGGGTGGCTCGCCACCGGGGACGCCGCCCTCGCCTTCGACCCGCTCTCCTCCCAGGGCATCCTCACCGCCCTCCACACGGGGGCTCACGCGGCCCGCACCGTCGACCTGTGCCTGCGCGGCACCGTCACCGTCACCGAGGCCCTCACCGAGTACACCGCGTTCCTCGACGGCATTGCCGACGCCTACCTCGGCCATCACGCTTACTACTACGCCCAGGAACGGCGCTGGCCGGCACACCCTTTCTGGAAGCGTCGCACCAACTCCTCTATGGCTCCCGAGCAACGCCCGGCATGACGTCGCGGTCACGGTCATTGGTCACTGTCACTGTCACTGTCGCTGTCAGAGGCAGCCCGGGGCCGCCTGCCCGGGCGACTCGGCGGCGCCGTGCGTCCCGTACGGAGCGCCGCATGTCTCGTCAAGTCGGCGCGTGGCGTTGAGGCTGCCCAGCAGGGAAAGCGCCCGGGAGCTGGGGCTTTCCGGTTCTGCGTGGTAGATCACGACCTGCTGACCAGAGGCTCCGCGGACGTCGAAGGAGTGGTAGGTGAGTGAGAGGCTTCCGACTTCGGGGTGGATGAGTTCTTTGGCGCCGTGGGTTTTTCCGTAGACGGTGTGCGCATGCCAGAGCGTGGCGAATTCCTCGCTCGTTTCGGTGAGGGTGCTCACCAGGTTGTGCAAACGCGGGTAGTGCGGTTCAACGCCGGTGGCCTGGCGCAGGCTGGAGACGACCGCCTCGGCCGCACCGTGCCACTGCGCGTAGAAGGTGCGGCTTGCCGGGTCGAGGAAGGTCATGCAGGCCAGGTTGTCCGCTTTCTCGAACGGCGAGAAAAGCGCGTCGGCCAGGCTGTTCGCGGCCAGGAAGTCCAGTGCCGGGTTGAGGACGAATGCGGGGGTGTTCGCGTACCCGCTCAGCAATTGGTTCAGCATCGGGCTGACCGTCTCTCTCGGCTGTGTCCGCTGACCGTCCGGCAAGGCATCCGCCAGTCGGTACAGATGGTCACGTGCCTGATGATCCATGCGCAGGGCGCCGCTGATCGCGTCGAGGATCTGTGGTGAGGGGTTCTGCTCGCGGCCTTGCTCAAGGCGGGCGTAGTAGTCGCTGTTCATGCCGGCCAGAACGGCAACCTCCTCCCGCCGCAGGCCTGCCACACGGCGTCGGCCGTAGGAGGGCAGTCCTACGTCGCCGGGCCGGAGTCGTGCACGGTGTGAACGAAGGAAGTCTCCGAGAGAGTTGCTGGTCACTTCGTCAGGTTAGACCGCTTCCCAGCTGTGTTCCTGGGTGCGCCGTACCCAGGAACAGCCTGCCCTGGCCGGCCCTTCCGGCGAAGCCCAGACTCCGGAGAACGAGCTGGACGGAGGTGCGGAAGGGCGCGGCGAGTAAACGGCCGAGCCCCGTGCCTGACGACACCGGTCTCGGCGCCACGGGCAAGGTCCGTGGCGTGTGCTCCGCCGCGAGCACCCCGTTCCCTGCCAGGAGGAAGAGCATGACGCAGACCACCAAGGTCGTAGCCATCACCGGTGCGAGCAGCGGCATCGGTGAGGCGACCGCACGCCGTCTGGCGGTGGACGGGCACCGGGTTCTTCTCGGCGCGCGCCGTACCGACCGGCTGGAGCGGCTGGCCGTAGAGATCACCCGGAAAGGCGGCACCGCCGCCTTTCGCAAGCTGGACGTCACGGACGCGGCGGACATGCGCGCGTTCGTCGATGCGGCCCTTGCCGAATACGGCCGGATCGACGCTGTCGTGAACAACGCGGGTCTGATGCCTCTCTCCCCGCTGGAAGCGCTCAGGACCCAGGAGTGGGACCGCATAATCGACGTGAATGTGCGAGGAGTCCTGCACGGAATCGCCGCTGCTCTGCCCGCGATGCGCGCACAGGGCGGCGGGCACTTCGTGAACATCGCCTCCGTGGGCGCATACGAGGTCTCCCCCACCGCTGCTGTCTATTGCGCCACCAAGTTCGCCGTCCGTGCGATCTCCGAAGGGCTGCGCCAGGAGTCCACCGGGGACATACGGGTCACCCTTGTCTCTCCCGGCGTGACCGCATCCGAACTCGCCGACAGCATCTCCGACCCGCAGGCCAGAGAAGCGATGAAGAGCTACCGCGCCGTAGCACTGCCCGCCTCCGCCATCGCGGACGCCATCGCCTTCGCCCTGTCCCGGTCTCCGGAGGTCGACGTGAACGAAATCGTCCTCCGGCCCGCAGCAAGCGCCCAGTGACCCGCCTCGGAAGCACAGGAGCTGACGTGCCGCCCGGCGCCGGCCACCCGGCCACCTGGCCGGTCGCACGGTCGAACGGGGCTCGGCCACAGGTAAGGCACGGCTCCGTCTTCATTCGGTCGCGATTTGATCATGGTCGAGCAAACGAGCGATTTTCGCCATGGTCATGCCCATAAACTTCCGGCCGGTTCGTAAGTAGTTCATCGTTCAACCCCGGCGTCCGGCGCCGGGCAGCACCCTGGGGGATCCCTATGCCCATTCGCCATGTCGTCACGGCCGCGCTCGTCGTCTCCGGCGCACTCGCACTGACTGCCTGCGGGCCCACCGAAGACAGCGACAGCGGCAAGGCCGGCGCCAAGGGTTCTGCGAGCGCGGCGCCGTCGCAGCCCACTGGGGGCAAGGGCGACAAGGACGGCAAGGGCGATAAGGGCAAGGACGGCTACACGGACCCGTGCGCGCCGCTGCCCAAGGGCCACAAGCTCATCAAGGTGAACAGCGTCGAAGGCGCGATGAACAACATCGTCGCGCAGGACGCCAAGGTGTCCTGCAACACGAAGATGGACGAAGGCGCCTTCTACCGCCCTGAGGGCGCGACCAACACCTACGCCTTCGACAACGAGAACGCCAAGGTGACCGTCCTCAGTCTGAACGGCCCCGAAGTCCGCCCGACGCGACCCACCGACAAGACCCTCTCGGGCATCGGGCACGTCAAGGAGTGCGCGGACCCGAACCACCAGCAGTACGACAACCAGAGCAAGGCGGACCACAAGGAATGGTGCGCCGGCCAGAACTACTACAACGTGACGCTCGGCCCGGGCAACAAGATCACCGAAATGGTCGAGCTCTCCGGCTCGTGACGCCCCAGGGATGCCGTGGGGCCAGGTGCCGGCCGGACCCCACGGCATCCCTGACATCGTGAGCAACGTGCCCCCCTACGACACCCCCCGGCACAGACTCGCCGACGTAGGCAGAAGCACGTAGTCGTGGAAGCGGCGGAGCCGCGCGTGTCTCCACGGCGTGCCACACGAGACACGACCCCCACCGCAGCCGCCACTTCACACCCGGGCGCCTTCACGCCGGCAAGGCCTACCTACGACGTTCCCCACCTTCGGAAATGGCTCCGCGGCAAGCGCATCGGAGTCCGCATCGCCCGCAAGGGCATCGAGTCCGGCGAACGCCTCGGACAGCACAGGTGGGTGATCGAGCGCACCATGTCATGACTGACCGGCTACCGCCGGCTATCGCCCCGCTACGCACGCGCCCCCGCAACTACCTGGCCTTTCTCGGCCTCGCCGCACGTGCGGCATGGGGTGTTCAGCTGCCACGATCGAGCGAAGGGCTCAGCGACTCCGGCCGGAACGGGCTCACACCCGTACCGGGCGGTGATCTGGTCAGCAGGCCGCCGGTGAGCGTCGTAACCTGAAGGGAGACATGGCAGGCCCGCAGCCTTCGAGGCGTCGCGCTCAACCTCTCCCGCGTGGAAAAGGAGGCCTTCGTCATGACCACTCATGCCCTTCAGTTCACCGTAGAGACGGTCGATGACTCCGCCGTTGCGGGGCAGTCCTTCCTCACTGTGGACGGCACCGGGGCGCCCGCCGTCGCCTACGTGATCGATACTGCGGCCGGCGCCGCCGTGAGGGTGGCCCGTCGGCAGAACGGTCACTGGACGCACGAGGACACGGGCGGCTTCCCCGCGGGAGACGACGTGCGGATCAGTCTGAGCTTCGACTCGGGCGGCGTCCCGCACATCGCCTACCGGGACGGCGACAGCGGCAATGCGATGTTCGGCACCAGGCGCGACGACGGCGGCTGGACCCTCGAGGCGATCCCCACCCAGGCCGGGCTCATCGTGCGCTCCGCCGCCGACGTCTCCATGCAGATCGAGCCGAACCTGAACGATCCGCCCTTCGCCGACACCCCGACCGTCGGGTACCGCGACGCGTTCAACGGCGACTCTGCGGCGGTCGCGCGGAAGGTCGGCGGATCCTGGCAGATCAGCGGCGTCGACGCACCGAGCGATGTGAGGACAGGCCTGTCGCTGGCCTTCGACAGCAGCGCCGGGCTCAGGCTCGCCTACTTCCAAGGCTTCGACGACGGGTCGCCCGTGATCCCGCAACCGCTGAAGCTGGCGCAGGAAGAGGTCAGCGACGCCGGGGACACCCACCCGCCGACCTTCGTCAACAGCGTGATCGACCCGGACATGCGCGCCGCCGAGAGCGTGTCCATGGCACGAGGCCTCTTCTCCAAGGCGCTCGTCGCGTACGCCGACGTCCGGACACGCACCGTGCGCGCCTGGTCCAGCTCGTTCGGGTCGGAGCCGAGTATCGAGGTGGTCGCCGAGGGCAACGACGCCAACGGCCCCCGGTTCCCTTCTGCCGCGGGCGACCCGCACCAGACCCTGTTCATCGCCTACCTCGACGACGGTCAGGTCGTGCTCGCCAGGCGCGGACCCGCGGGGTGGACCAGTCAGCCGGTCGCCACCGGCGGCGGCTGGCCGTCCCTGGAGTTCGGCAAGGACGGTACGGCTCATCTCGCCTACGGAACCGGGACGTTGATGTACGCACGCGGCACGGTCAGCCCCGGCTGACCGGCACCCCCGACCGGATCCACGAGGGGCCGGGGCACACCAGCACGTTGACCAGCGACTTCAAGCCGGCGGGGCTCAGTGACATGGCGCCCCTGGGCCCGGGCCGGTGCCAGGCGCAGATGAGCTTGAACCTGTCCCTTGCGCCAGTCCTGGCGTTGAGGATCTCGCCGACGAGGCAGGGGCGGCGGTCAATCCGCGGCAGGCCGGGTTTCCCGGGCCTTCGGCTCATCGGCGCCGTCCGGCCCGGGAATTCCGCTCCACAGCCGTCAGGGCAGGACCAAATCGTCATCGTCGTTGTCGATGACCTTGCCGTCGAATGCGCCACCTTTACAGATCGTGTAGGTGTCCTCGTCGTACCTGACATCCGTCGGCACCCCGCCCCCTTCGATGCACGTCACATCGTCGATGGGCATCGGCGCCCGGGGCGCCGCCGTGGCGGGCACGGTGCCGAGGCCGGACACGGCGAGCAGAAGAGCCAGCGGCCCGAGGACGCGGGACAACTGATACGTGCGCATGGAATTTTCCTCCGTCCACCCCCGAACGTATCGCCTGCTCAGTGTCGCAACTCCCGGGGTGGGCCAGCCCGGCCTGCTGCTCCATCCGGGGGAACCCCGCCCGCGGGGGCGGGGCCACGGTCCGTCCGTGCGAGTGGTGCCAGAAGATGACGGCGAGGCGGCGGAGTACGGCCTGGCAGGCGCGGACGAGCTTGACGGTTCGCCCGGCCAGGCCGCGCTCCGTGCCCCTGCTCATCCTGAGGGATGACCGCGCGCATACGGGTCTTACTCAACTGCCGGGCGTCAGTGCGTGATGACCCGCGTGTGGCCGGCCGTGGGATTGATGTCGAGCGGGATCGAGTACGCATGACCGATCCGTCCCGCGGCCTGCGGCGTCGCCGGCGCCCAGCCCGGAAGGGGAACCGGGCGGTCGACCGTTACCGCGACGTCCGTGCCCGTACGGGTCTCGTACGTGCCGGCACCCGGCACCGAGACCGAGTGGTGACCGCTGATGCCGAAGCCTTGCGGCAGGTTCCCGTACGTGCCTCCGTGAGAGGCTGCCAGCGCCAAATCGAACACCGAATAGGTCTTGCAGTCCTTGTTTCCGTCCTTGTAACCGGGGCCCCACATCGTCAGCCAGGACCCGTCGTCTTTCTGGAGGGACGAGTGAGTGCACTGGGTGAACTGCCCATTCAGGTCCCCTTTGAGGTTGACCTTCCCGGTACGCACCGTACGGGTCATGGTGCCGTACACCTTGCGAGAGGAGTGGGGCGGTACGGGGATCGTCTGGGAGGGGATGGTGACCTCCACGTCCTCGCCTGTCGTCGTTTCTTCGGAGGTTCCCCATGTGTATGTCGTGCTGAGCGAATCCCCCAGGTTGATCAGCGGGCCGACCTTGAGTTCGGCGCTGACGGTATTTCCTGTGCTGACCTGTCGGGTCACCTGGCTCGTGACGGAGTTGTGGTAGGTCTTCGCCATGGGTGCGCTCGTCATCATGAGCGTTTCGTCTCCGGCGTTCGTCAAGGTGGTGGACAGCTCTTCCGAGATCTCCACTCCCTTCTCCACCGACGTGACGGTCGGGGAGCCGGCCGGTGTCACCTCAAGGTTGCCGAACGTGACCTGCGAGGTGTCGTTCACTATTCCGTCGTACAGGGCTCCCGTGTGGGCCCATCGGCATCCGGCCCTGGTGCAGACGAGGCCGTACGGTTGCGGGGAACCCCAGTGCTGCGCATGATCGGCCTGCTTCGCTGCCCAGGCGGCCGGGTCGCCGTAGCGCACCATGTCGTTGAGCGCTTCGTCGAGGGTGGCGGGGGCCGGTGGCCGGGTGTCGGCGTACGCGTTGCCCGGCACGGCGGCGACCGCCATTGTCGCCGTCATCGCGGCAGCCGCGGAGAAACGCGCCATCGACTTCTTGGATATGTGAAGCCTCATCATGCAACTTCCCTTATCGGAAATATTCCGGATCTACCCGGAATGTCTGCACGCTAGCACGCAGATATACCGCTCCAGCGGCCGCCGGACGCCGACGGATGAGCTTTATCGCATTCCTTACATGAATTTTTATGCGTGCTCGGTCATGAAAGGGGCCGCGGGGACCGCAGGATATGGGCCAGCAGGCGTTCCATGGCCTGGCGATCAAGCCTCGAGCTGATGTCCCGCAGTGCAGCCCGTGCCTGTCCGGCGTGTTGGGACACTAAAGTCCGGATGCCAGGTCGGAGGCCGGTGTCGTGCCCAGCCGGGTGGGCTGACCGGTTGCCCTGCGGGCTTCCTCGGTGAGTCGGAAGGCCGGACGGAGAAGGCGGCCGTAGTCCTCCAGGGCGGCTGCTTCGGCTGTTGTGGCACCGGCGAGCAGGGCGCCGCAGGAAATCACCGACCATCAGGGCCGGCATGTTGCCCCAATTCGCCGGTCTGCCACCCTGCCCGGGATCTCCGTCTCGGGTTTCCTCGGCGACGCTGAGCCCGGCCAGGGCGGCCGGGTAACCGAGCTCGACCGAGGCCGCGGCACCGTGTACCTGCAGTCGAGCGCTGACCTTCCCCAGGAGCCGGTGGCCCTGGACGGAGTGCCCCTGCGGTTCACGGTCACCGGCCCCATCCGTCCGCTGCACCCGGGCGAGGGCGTGGGATAGCCGAGGGCGCGCGGACCACTGCCCGCGCGCCCCGGTGCAACCACTGTTGGTGCCGGTCGCAGTGCCGGCCGTGGCCTTGTCGTAGACCGAAGGAGCGACTTTCCGCGTCCCCTCGCTACGCGTCAGGCGTGCGCGGGGACCGTTCTCCGAGGACCGGGGACCGATGTGGAGGGCGTATGGGCAGTCTGCCGCTCGTCCTCGCCGGCCCGGTTCTCCGGCGGGTCGACGCCCGTTACGTCTGTGTGTGGATCGCGCTGAGCCGGCCGGGTGATGTCACGGTCACCGTGTTCCGGGGCAGGGAGGCGTCGACCGGGAACGGCACGTCGGCGGGCACGACCGTGGGCACGCAGCAGCGGCACACCCGGAAGTGCGGAGCGAACCTGCACGTCGCCGTCGTGGACGTCGAAGTCGCCGGGCTGCCACCGCTGACCAGGCACTGTTACGACGTGGTCGTCAGCGCGGGCGGGCAGCCGAAGGGGCTCAAGGCACTTGGTCTGCTCACCGACGGCAGCGGCGTGCCGAAGGCGCTTGCCCTCGGTTACGCCGACGGCATGCTGCCGAGCTTCGTGACACAGGCCGACCGTATCGAGGACGTGCGCATCGCCCACGCGTCGTGCCGCAAGTCCAACGGACCGGGCCCGGACGCCCTGGCGTGGCTGGACGACAGGATCCAGGCGGGCCTGTCCGACCTCGGCAGGGCCCCGCAGCAGCTCTTCCTCACCGGCGACCAGATCTACGCCGACGACGTGGGAAGCGTGCTGCTGCCGATGCTCGCGGAACTCGGCAAGGATCTGGTCGGCACCGAGCAGCTGCCGGTCGGCGGGGCGAACCTGGACGCCACCTACGAGCGGTTCCCGGCCCTGCGACGGCAGGACACGGTCCGCACCCTGGGCCGGCTGAGCACGACCGACGGCCACAACCACCTCCTCACCTACGGCGAGTTCGCGGCCATGTACTGCGCGGCGTTCAGTCCGTCGGCGTGGCGGGCGCTGAAGGCACCGGACGACCTCTTCCAACCGCCTCCCTCCGACGCCGCCCTCACCCACCTGACCGACTGGGAATCGGTCTACGACGGTGACACGAGCCAGTGGAAGAGCCGGCCGGACAAGGCCGGGCGCACCCGGCTGGGCACCGTCACCGATGAGGCCCGCCTGGTGGAGGAGTGGCGCGATGCGGTGCCGAAGGTAGCCCGGGCCCTGGCCAACGTGCCGACGTACATGATCTTCGACGACCACGAGATCACCGACGACTGGAACATCTCCCAGCGCTGGCGCGAACGTGTGATCACGGCGCCTTTCGGGCGGGCCGTCGTGCGGAACGGCCTGCTGGCGTACACGGTGTTCCAGGGCTGGGGCAACGACCCGGCACGGTTCCGGCACGACGGCAGCGTCACCGAGGGCCAGAAGGACCCCGACGAGAAACTCCTGGACGCCCTGGCCGACTTCGCCGACGGAATCGGTGCGCAATCCTCGGCCACCCTGGACAGGATCGACACGCTCCTGGGCATCGACCAGCCGGTGACCGTCCCCGCGATGCGCTTCGACTACGAGGTGACCGGACCGCAGTACACCGTACGCGTGCTCGACACCCGCACCCGGCGGACCTACCGGGCACCGGGAAACACGCCGGCGAGGCTGCTCGGACTCAGCATGGACGACCAGCTGCCGCCGGGGTCCGGCAAGTGGGAGCTGCTGGTGGTGGTATCGGCAGCGCCCGTGCTCTTCCCCCGGCTGTTCGAGTCGGTGGCGCAGCCGGTCTCCGCGCTCGTCTTCGACCTCAAGGCGCACATGTCCGGCCGCGAGGAGAAGACCGAGCCCGGCAAGGTCACGGGGCTGGCCGGCAGTGAAAGCCTGGACATCGAGGGCTGGCGTGCCGACGAGGAGCACCACGAGCAACTGCTGCGGCGGCTCGGCACCTATCGCCGTGTCGTGGTCCTGTCGGGAGACGTGCACTTCGCGAGCACGCTGACCCTGGACTTCTGGGGCACGGACGACACGGCTCCTAGCTCGCGCATCGTCCAGTGCACCTCGTCGGCGGCCCGCAACCAGCCGGGCGAGGACATGCGCGGCCTGCTGCGCACACTTCGCATCGGACAGCAGCTGCTCCGGGGCGTCCCGTGTGAGCGCATCGCCTGGGAGGGTGACCACGGCGTCGTCCTTCCGCCGGGGGCTTCGATCCGGCCCGCCCGGCGGGCGCGGCTGCACCGGAAACCTTCGGTTCTGCCGGCCCGCGGGTGGCCGCCCGGTACCACGGTCGGCAAGCCGCCCGACTGGCGCTGGCGCGTACAAGTGGACCGGGATGAGCGGCCGAAGGCGGCGCTGCCCGCAGGTGCGCCCGAAGTGCCGGTCGTGAACTGGAACACCGGTGACCGGCTGTCGTCGTATGCCGATATCGCGGGCAAACATCAGCAGGTGACCCGCGATCCAAAGGATCCGGTGCGGCTCATGGTCTTCCGCAACAACATCGGGCTGTTGTCCTTCGCCACCGACGGTCCGGACTACCGCGTCGCGCACACACTCCTGTCCAGCGCAGATGACCGGACCGGTGCGGGCTTCACCGAGCACGGCGTCCAGTTCGCCCCGTCGCCGGCTCCCGTCGCTCCCGTGCTGAGGTCCGACTGATGGCCGGGCAGGGCATGCACAACGCGTACCAGAAGATCACTGGCTTCTTCACCGACTTCGCCGCGTGGCTCGGGGAGACCTTCGCGGACCCTGCCCTTGCCCAGGAGGTCCGGGACGACCTCGGGCTGAACACAGGCAATGCTGCCACCCCTCCGGCCGTCGATCCGGCGGTGCGACAGAAGATCGACGACTTCCTCGCCAAGGAGAACGTCGACGCGCGCGCCCTTCTCGCCACCCTGCCTCAGATCAAGACGCTGGTGGACACGATCCACACGTTTGCCGATGCGGTGAAGTCGGACGGCGCTGACGCGTGGGACGTCTTCTGGCTGCTCTTCAAGGTGTGGGTCGCCGACTCACTGCGAGTGCGCAATCCGAGTGCCTACGCGCTGTGCTCGCTCGTGGGTCTGATCGCCGAGGACGACGAGTTGCTTCCGCAGGCCGACCCGGCGCTCGCGGCCCGGTTGCTCAAGGGGGAGGTGACCGGCGCCGACGCGGATGCGCTGATCGACAGGGTCTCGGCCCTGAGCGGCGCCCTGGTGGTGACGCTCGACCGGCTCAGCGCGGCGGTCGGCGGCACGATCGACGCGTTGTACGGCTGGGATCCTGAGCCGGGCTCGGACCCCGACGCGTCGGTCGCGGCCTCCCGCGCGCTGAGTGTGGTGTTCAAGACCGGCGATGCCGTCAACCCCGTGATGACGGTCATCCCGGTCGCCAGGGCCGACGGCGGTCCCGGCCTGCTGATCAGCATGGGCGCGCACCTGCACATCGAGCACGACGCGGGCGGCTCGGCCGTCTACACCACGGATATCGGTGCCCAGGGCGCCTTCTCGTTCTTCTTCCGGTTCTCCGAGGACGATCCCGGATTCCGGACCTTCGGTCCGGGGACGCCGTCCCTCGAGATCGGGGTGAAACCCAAGACCGCCTCGGCCTCGGCCGGTGCGGCGGAGCCGAGGCTCGTCCTCGGCACCAGCGATGCCACGCGCCTGGAGCTGGGAGACTTCTCGTACGGTTTCGAGTTCGGTGCGCAGAGCGCCGGGTTCAAGACTCACCTGCACAGGGGCAAGCTCGTCATCTCGCTCGGCGACGGGGACGGCTTCCTGTCCAGACTGCCCGGTCACAGGGTCGAGGTGCCTTTCGAGCTGGGTCTGCTCGCCGACACCGCACACGGCATCCGCTTCGACGGAGGCAGCGGGCTGAAGGTCGACCTGCCGGTGGCCGCCTCGCTGTTCGGCGTCTTCAGGGTGCAGTTCGTCGCTCTGGAGCTGAAACTCGCCGGCGTGCCCTCCGCCGAGATCCGCGGCGGCTTCTCCCTCAAACTGGGGCCGTTCCAGGCGTCGGTCGACCAGATCGGCACTGCTCTCGACCTCGCGGCCGTGGCCGGGGGTGCCGACGACATCGCTGGGCTGGTGACGTTCCTGCCGCCCAGGGGCATCGGCCTCGCGCTCGACCTGGGGCCGGTCAAGGGCGGCGGCTACCTCGCCATCGACGCGGAGAAGGGCGAGTACGCCGGGGCCCTGGAGCTGAAGGTCTTCGTCCTCAGCATCAAGGCGATCGCACTGATCTCGACCAGACGGCCGGACGGATCGGACGGCTGGTCACTGCTGATCTTCCTGTTCTGCCAGTTCAAGATGCACATCGCGTTCGGCATCTTCCTCACGGGCCTCGGCGGCATGATCGGCCTGCACCACCGCGCCGACCTCGACGCCCTCAGCGCGGGCATGCGGACCGGTGCGCTGGATGACGTCCTGTTCCCCGAGAATCCGGTCGCCGACGCCCAGCGGATCGTCAACCGGTACAAGCAGCTCTTCCCGGTGGAGTCCGACAGTCTGCTGGTCGGTCCGATGCTGGAGATGTCGTTCTCCGAGCCGCCGATCGTCTACGTCCGGATGGGTCTGGTCTTCGAGGTCCGCAACGCTCTGGGGGACGACAGGCCGGCCGAGCTCACCAAGGTGATCCTGCTCGGCCAGCTGCTGGTGCAACTGCCGCCGAAGGATCTCGGCGTGCCGGCCGTGCTCAAGCTGCTCGTCGACGTCGTCGGCTTCTACGACGCTCCCGAGCAGTTCCTTCTGATCCGGGCTCGGCTGCGGGACTCGTTCGTGGGCGTCGAGGGCTTCGTCAAGCTCAACCTCACCGGCGAGCTCCTGCTCGCCGCGCGGTTCGGTGACGACCCGTCGTTCGTCCTCTCGGCCGGCGGCTTTCATCCGGCGTTCAAGGACGTGCCGCGCGGCGTGCCCGCGGACCTCGCACGCATGGCGGTGTCGTTCGGGCTCGGCCCGATCAAGATGCGTGGTGAGAACTACTTCGCGGTGACCAGCAACACCGTGCAGGCCGGCTCCAGGATCGAACTGTCGGCCGACATCGACGTGGCCGCGATCAAAGGCCATCTGTCCTTCGACGCCCTGCTGTACCTGGAGCCGACGTTCCACTTCCTTGTGCAGCTGGAGTTCCAGGTGCAGTTGGAGGCGTTCGGCGAGAGCTTCTGCTCCGTCACCGTCCGGATGTCGCTGAAGGGCCCGGGTGAATGGCAGGCCAAGGGCTCCTTCAGCTTCTCTCTCCTGTGGTGGGACATCAGCATCGGAATCAACGAGACGTGGGGCACGGACCCCGCCGTCGAGACCACCACCACCAGCGCCGCGGCGATCCTCCAGCAGGAGCTGGGTGCCCCCTCTCGGCTGCTTCCCGGTCCCCCCATCGGCGGCAACGGGCTGGTCACTCTCGCCCCGCCGCCCGCAGGAGTGATTCCGGCCCACCCCCTGGGGCAGGTCACCCTCGCCCAGAAAGCGGTACCGCTCGACGTACAGATCGACAGGATCGGCACGAAACCCCTCACCGAGGGCACCGCGAAGTTCACCATCGACACGGTCACCGTCGGTGGCCGGCAGGACACCACCCACGAGACGGTCACCGACCACTTCGCACGCGGTCAGTTCATGGAACTGACCGAGCAGCAGAAGCTCGAAGGCCGCTCCTTCGAAACGTTCACCAGCGGCGTACGGATCGGGTCGGGCGACTACACCGTCAAGGGCGTCGGCACGACCGTACGGGCGGACTACGAGGTGAAGATCATCGAGCCGGAGCCGGTGCTCAATCTGTACTGGAAGGTGATCTCGGTGTCCCGGGACACCCTGAGTGCCGACACGGCGATGGCGCTCGCGGCGTACGGCGCGGCAGCCGGCTCGGCCCGCGCCACCGCCATCGCGCTGCGGTCGGGCATCGGCGCGGCGACCCTGCGCGAGCCGCCCCTGGCCGTCGTCGACCCCGGCTCGCTGCGGGAGACCGTGACGGTGACGAGCGGACCGGCGTCGTCCGAGGCGATCGCCTCCGAGGCGGCGGCACTGAGCGGCGGCCTCGTGGTCGAGGCGTACGAGGCCGTGCGATGAGCGACGCGGTGTACCGCTTCCTGCCCTGGTCGCGCCGCGGCCTGGCCGCGGCCGTCCCCGGGACCGACGACGGGGCGCCGGTCCCCGCCAGGCCCGAGGTGACCATCGATGTCGTCGTGGGCGGCGCGGGAACCGTCTCCACCGGCACGACACTGTACGGCCCCGGTGACGTGATCGGACTCGACCCCACGGTCATCGTACGGACCGTCCCTCGCGCGAACGCCACCAATGTCGAGCCGAACTACCTCGTGGCGGTCGACTTCGACCAGCCGGAACTGCCGTGGGCGTTCACACCGACGGGGGTTCCCGCCTCCGGACGCCTGAGGCCGTGGCTCGTGCTCGTCGTGGTGCGTGACCGCCCGGGAGTCGCGCTCACCGTGCCCGGCGGCGCGGCGCTGCCGCATCTGACGATCGATTCGGGAGCCGCTGAGGAGCTCCCCGACCTCGCGGACTCGTGGGCCTGGGCACACGCCCAACTACTCGACGCCGATGCCGGAACGACACCGCAGGCCGTCGGTGCGGCGCTGGCCGGCCATTCTGACCGCAACGTCTCGCGACTGGTGTGCCCGCGCCGCCTGGAGGCGGACTCCCCGTGGATCGCCTGTCTGGTCCCGGCCTTCGATACCGGGGTCGTCCGCGGTCTGGGAGGCGAACCACGGACGAGCGAGGCGAAACCGTCCTGGACCTCGCCGGACGGCATCACGCTCCCCGTCTACTACCACTGGCGATTCCGGACCGGGCCGCAGGGAGACTTCGAAGCGCTGGCCCGCCGGCTCGCACCGTACGAGGCGGGCGCTCGCATCGGCCGCGTACCCATGCACATCGGCGACGCCTCCCCGTTCGTCCGGCTTCCCGGCGGCGACCCGGCGAGGTTCCTCGACATGGACGGAGCGCTGCGGGCGCCGGGGGTCGCCCGGTCGGCCGCCGGTCCCCCGGTGCCGGAGCCCTCCCTCGGCGAGGTCCCCCACGCGGTGCGCTCCGGCCTTGTCGACGTCACGCGCGTCCTCGCCGATGCCGCCGACGGCGCCCTCGACGGCCGGGCTCCGGAGAGCGGTTCCGCCCTCGGGCCGCCGGTGTACGCGGGTGCGCACATCCGGCGCACGTGGGTCGGCGACACCGACGCCACCTGGTTCCGTGAACTCAACACCGACCCGCGCTGCCGGGTCGCCGCGGGGCTGGGCGCCGAGGTGATGCGCACGTACCAGGACGACGTGGTGGAGGCGTGCTGGCAGCAGGTCGGCGACGTCCTCGCGGTCGAGGCCGCCCTGTCGCGGGCGCGGCTCAGCCTGGAAGCCGGCCTGCGCTTCCGGCTGCGGCACCTCGACCCGCTGCCCGCAGGCAGGTTGTTCCAGCTGACCGCGCCACTGGCCGACCGCACGCTGCTGGACGGCACGACGCTGCCGGCAGCGATCGAACCCACATCGCTGCCGGGCGGCACGACGGATGCGGCGATGCGGCGCTACACCGCCGCGACCGGGCGCGTACTGGCCGGAGTACGGCGCCGCGCCGCCCGGCCCGCGGTCGCGGTGGCCGCGCGCCGGGCCGGTCAGCAGCTGGTGTCGACGCTGGCTCAAGGGCGGGCGGATGTGGACCCGACCCGGTTCCCCGTGCTCGCGATCGACGGGCTGGAGAGCCGGATGCCTCCGGCGGCCGAGGACGGCACCGTGGCCCTGAACGCCCTGGGGATCGGCCTGACCCTGGATCAGGCGACCGCGACGGCCCTCGCTCAGGCCTCGCAGGAACTGCGGGCCTCACCAGTACTGCCCGCACACGAGATGATGCGGCCACGGGCCGACCTGTACAGCACCGGTCTGCTGACGGATGCCCACCTCCGGGCGGCGCGTGAGGCGGCTGCGGAAGTACTCGCGGCCAAGGCGGCCGCGCTCGGCCCCGGCGGGCAGCTCACGGTCACCGACGTGCTCTCCTCGTCGTCGGCACGCGTCGTCGACGCCGTGGCGACGACTGCCGCCGCAGCCCGAGGTGATGTGGGTTTCCTCATCGAGACCGGGTCGTCCTGGGCCGTCCGCTCGCTCGGTCTGAGCGGCGGCAACCGGATCGTCGCCTTGACGCCGGCCGATGCCGGCGCCGTCCCCGTCGCGTACCTCGACATCCGGCTCCACGGCGATGCCGGCGAGGTGGGGGAACTGGTCGGCCGGCTCCCCCACGGCACCCTCAATCCGCCGGCCACGGACCGGGCCGGCCGGCTCGTGGCCCCGACGCCGGTCGAGCTGAGGCCGGGCGCGAGCGTCGGAGACGTACTCGGCGGGCCGGTGGGCGCGGGCGCGACGACACCCGTCACCGTCCCGACAGGCACCGCCGGCACGATGACGATGCCGCCGCTGGTCAAGGACGCCGCGTCCCTCGCACGCTACGAGTCCGCCGTCACCGGGCTCCTCGAACACACCGCGCTGGGCCAGGACCCCGTCGTACCGGTCCTGGTCCCTTTCGCCCTCCCGGCGGCGAGCACGGCGATCCTGGACCGCGTCGCACCCCTCACCGTCCATCCGGCCCGGCTGGACTCCATGATCCGTATGGCCGGCCACGGCCTGACGGCCGTCGCCGCCGACGCCTCCCTCGTCCCGGGCTGGCAGCTGCCGGCGAGCCTCGACCGGGTGATGGCGTACCCGCGCCTGGACCTGCCCGCGTACGCCTACCTCGCCTCCTACGACCGCACCCGCTTCTGTCCCGGGGTCGACGAGGTCCCGCCGGAATCCGTGACCCTGCTGGAGACCAATCCCCGGTTCATCGCCGCGTTCATGGCCGGGCTCAACCACGAGACGAACCAGGAGCTGCTGTGGCACGGCTATCCCACGGACGGTCGCGGCACACCGTGGCAGAAGTTCTGGAAACGCACGGACAGCGGCCCCGACATCTTCGAGATCGCCACCTGGGGCATGCGCGCCGGCCGCGACGACCTGCCGGCGCAGACCTCCGATGCCCACAGCAACCTGGTCCTGCTGCTGCGCGGCGACCTGATCCGCCGCTATCCGAACACCATGGTCGTCGCGGTCCGGGCGGTACGGGGCGCAGGCGGCGAGCAGCCCAGCAGCAACGCCGCCGACCTGCGCGTCCCGATGTTCGCGGGCCGCTTCGACCCGGACGTGTCGTTCTTCGGTTTCCCGCTGGTCAGCGACGATCTGACCGCCGGTGACGGCTGGTTCTTCGGGCTGATGGAGCCGGTGACCGAGCCGCGCTTCGGCTTCGACGAAACCGTGGGGCGCACCACCGCCGGCCCGGCCGACTGGAACGACGTCGCCTGGCCGGACCTCCAGGTCGAGCCGGCGGGGATGCTGCCGGTCAGCCGGCTGGCCGCCCTGGGAATCGGTCCGCGGGTGGATCAGGCCGATGCCGTCGCCGCAGCGCTGTTCCAGCGGCCGTTCAAGCTGCTCGTCCATGCCCGCCATCTCGTGAAGGGACTCTGACGTGCCCGAGGCGGACCCCGCCACCCACCTCCGGAAGATCGGCCGTACGAGGGACGCGCTCGCTGGCATCGACCGCAAACTCGCGCGCTTGCGCATCGACCGGGCCCGGCTGGCCTCCAGGCAGGACACCTTCCTCGGCGCCGGAGACGTCACCCGTGCCGAGGAAGTGGCACGCCGCATCGAGAGCATCGATGCGGACATCCTGGCCAGGTGCGGGGCGCGCGACGGCCTGGTGGAGGACATCGCGGGCCTCTCCGGCGGGCTGCTCGCCCAGTTCACCCCCGAAGCCCTCGTGACCACGCTCGACGGGCGGCTCCCGGTGGCCATGCTCCCGGTGCGGATCGAGACCCGCTTCGACTCCCCGACCAAGCTGCGGGTGCGCGTCTTCCCCGACCAGTTGCACATCGACGCGCACGACCCGGCGCTGACCGCCGACGAGGCCGAAGCGGCCCGCTGGTACTGGAACGAGCGCCGGCGTGCCGGCCTGGAGGACGCCGCGGCGGCGAAGGCCGCCTGGCAGGTCCTCACCTCACGGTTCCGCCCCGGCCGCGCGGCCTACCTCGTCAAAGCGATGACCCCGACGAACGCGCCGCACGACGGTGACCCCGTGTTTCCGGACGTGCCGTCGCGAGCGTCGACGTGGAGCCGGGCACCGGTGGCCACCGCGCTGCCCGACCGGTTCTGCGTCGTAGGCCTCGGCAACGAGGACGGCCAGTGGGTCGAGCGGTTCCGCGCCTGGGGCGACCACGTGCCCGACCGCCTCGCCGTCGGTCTCTCGCCGCAAGAGGCGCAACCCGCAGCTACAGAAGGAGGGCTCCCGGTCGACGAGGGCACCCGCTGGCTGCGGGAGCCTTCACGTGCCAAGGACCTGGGCACGCTGATCGAGATCGAGGACCCCTCCCTGACCCAGGGCGTCGAACGGCTCGTCGTCCTGGGCGTCAACTGGACCCAGCCGCCGGACAAGGCGGCGGATGCGCTGTCCGCACTCCTCGAGGCACA
Source organism: Streptomyces sp. SCA2-17 (assembly GCF_044336695.1). NCBI lineage: Bacteria > Bacillati > Actinomycetota > Actinomycetes > Kitasatosporales > Streptomycetaceae > Streptomyces > Streptomyces sp. SCA2-17. Next base: position 6,983,654 of record NZ_CP117521.1, on the reverse strand, counting down.
GAAGTACGCCGGCCACCTGGGCTTCGTCGCCCAAGGCACCCCGACCAACAACACCACGCGGAACCGGTCCGGATATACGGGCGACGCCGACGCGGAAGCCGTCGCGCTCGACCCCGCGGCCCCCGCCCCGGCCGGCGACGCATGGAGCGCCGGCCCGCGGCTCGCCCGGGCACTCGGCATCGAACCGGCGGTCCTGACCGGCCTGCCGGGCGCCGACCTGCGCGAGCATGCCTGGGCATCAGCGCTGACCGACGCACTGTGGCGCGGTACCGCCGGCCACTACCTGACCGAGATGCTCGATCCACTCGCCAAGGACCCGCGCATCGACAGCAGCCTGCGGGAGTTCACCAGCAACCACGTGTTCGCCTCGGGACCGCTGCCGACCCTGCGCGCCGGTGCTCAGCCGTACGGTGTGCTGCCCGTGGTGGCGCCGCAGCACTTCGAGCCCGGGGACAGCGACCGGGGCGACGGGCTGGTGCACCGCGTGGCGAGCCTGATGCGCGGCATCGTGGCGCCCGCGGTCGCGGACGTTCCCCACCTGCGGCGTGCCGGTGAGGACCAGGACGTCGACGCGGTACTGCTGGCGCTGCTCCAGCGCACACCGGTTCCCTGGACGTTCCGATTCCGTACCGTCACCGGGCCCGTCCAGCGCAAGAACTTGAGTACGCGCTGGGACCTCATCAATACCTGGCAGCGTTCGTGGACATCCGCCGTGTGGGCCGGGCTCGAGGTGTCCGGGAACGCGAGGCTGACCGAACTGACACTCGGCAGGGACTACCCCCTCCCGGTGCCGCTCGTCCTCAAGCCCGGGGAAGTGCAACCGACCGCCTACCTCACCGAGATCGCCGATCTCACCAAGGACACCGACGGCCGGATGGCGCTGAACCTCCGTGAGGACTCCGTCACCCTGCTGGAAGCCCTCTGCGCCTACGGTGCCGTCCTGGAGCTGGACCGCTGTGCGCTGCAAGCCACTCGCGACCGTCTGGCGATGGCACCCGGAGTGCTGCAGGCGTTGCCGGCCCTGAGCGGACTCGCGGTGCCGGCCCCGGAGACGGTACGGATCGAGCCCGAGCCATCGGTGCCCACTCCGGCGCTGGACTTCCGGACGGGACGGCAGCTCGCCGACACGGTCGTTCCCCAGGTGTCGGACCGGCCCCTGGGCGAGTTCATCACCTCCGCATTCGCCGGCAAAGCGATGGACCTCGCCGGACTGCTGAACACTCCCACCGATCCGTTCTACTGGCTCGGCCGCCATCAAACGGCGCTGAGAACTCTGGCCGAGGCCCCTCCCGAACAGCTCGAATGGGCGTTCCGAGGCCACCTCGACCTCTTCTCGACGCGCCTGGACGCCTGGATCACCGGCCTCGCCACCAGCCGCCTGGCCGAACACCGGGCCGCCGCCCCGTCAGGCATTCACCTGGGCTGCTGGGGGATGGTGGAGGACCTCCGCCACGACACCGCCGCAGAAAGCCTCGGCTTCGTACACACGCCCTCACTCGCGCAGGCCGTCAGCACCGCCCTCCTCCGCAACGGCCGGCTGGCCAACCGGGGCGACGACGGAGCGGTGTTCGACCTTCAGGTGACCTCCGAGCGGGTACGCCGAGGACGGTGGCTCCTGCAAGGGGTGGCACACGGTCAGCGGCTCGCGGCGCTGCTCGGCTACCGGCTCGAGCGCAGACTCCGGGAAGCCGGGCTGACCATGATGCGCTACCAGATGCCGCTGCGGCGCACGGCTCCGCTCCGCGGACCGGACGTCGCCCCCAGCGAGCCGGTCGAAGTCCTCGCAGCGCGGGACGTCGTCGACGGAGTGGCCCTGCTCGACCGCTGGCGCCAAGGCCCTGACGCCGTGCTCGACGACATCGCCCGGCAGGCCGGAGCGGCTTCCTCCGCCTCCCTGCCGGCCGGCGACGCCGCGCGGCTCCGCGAAGTGATCGATGACGTGTACGGCGACTACGACGCCGTCAGTGACCTGCTCGTGGCCGAGAGCGTGCACCAAGCCGCCCTCGGCAACCTCGACCGGTCCGGCGCCGCGCTCTCGGCACACGACCGGCACGACCGCGCGCCCGGCCTCGACTACATCGCGTCCCCGCAGTCCGGTCACACCGTCAGCCACCGCGTCGCCGTCGTCCTGCAGGACACGGAGCTCGGCAAGGGGTGGCCGCGCGATGCGCGGGGCGCCGCAGAGCCGATGCTCGACGCATGGATCGCCCAGGTGCTCGGCGATCCCTCGCAGTGGCTGTTCGACGCGCGGCTCAAAGCCCCCGACGGCGCGGAGACGGCACTTGCCCCGGTGTCGCTCGCCGATCTCGGCCTCGGCCCGCTGTCAGTGGCACTGGCTGCGCAGAAGCCGGGCGAGGGGCGGCCCAGCGAGCTGCAGCAGCGCATCGGCCTCGCCTTCGCCGCCCAGGCCGCCGCCGACCCGTCCGCGGAACTCGAGCTCCTCGCGGAGCCGCCCTCCACGGCGGCGACGGGTGGCCTCGCCCTCCTCACCACCCTGGGAGAATGGGTCGCGAAGGTCGCCGCCGCTCCCCCGCTCACCGCCGGCGATTTCGTCCCCGGCGCCGACGCACGAGGCGGTGCCGCCGCGCCGGGCTCGATCGACACCACTGAGCTGACCGCCCGGGTGGCGGACACACGGGCCCGCCTCGGCGCCGCGGTCAGCGCACTCGCCACCGCGGCCGGCGACAAGCAGCGGCACCGGGCACTGATCGGCGCCGTTCCGTTCGACGGCCCCGATGCGATGCCCCGCGTACCGGCCGGCCATCCGGACGCGACGGCAGAACTCAGCGCCCAGGTGGACGAAGTGACCACCCGGCTCGGCGCGCTCGCGCAGGCAGTGAGCGACGCCATGGACGGGCAGCCGGCCGGTGACGGCAGTGAGGAGCACATCGCCGCCCGGCAGACCGCGCTCCTGCGCTCCATGCTCGGCTCCGCTCAACCGGTACTCCCCCGGTGGACGCTCACCGATCGCTCGCCCGTCGCCGCTTCGCTCACGGCGCGGGCCGACCTGCTCGGGGACGAGCCGACCGCCCCGGCCTCGTGGCTCCAGCGCTCCGCACTCGTCCGCCCCGAGCTCGACGCCTTCGCCGGGCTGCTGCTGCACGCCGAGGCCGCCGGAGCCGACGTTGCCGGCCGGCTCCAGCTCGTACAACTGCCGCACCGGCCGGGCGCCCGCTGGCTCGCCCTGCCCTTCGGCGACTCCGGCGCGCCACCGCACGGCTCGATCGGTGTGGTGGCCCACTCCTGGCAGCCGTTCAACCCCGCACGCCCCTTCGCAGGCCTCGTGGTGGACGGATGGACGGAGACGATCCCGGCCCGCGCCGAGACCACTGCCGTGACCTTCCACTACGACGCACCCGGTGCCCGGGCACCCCAGGCGGTGCTGCTGGCCGTCCACCCCGCCCGTGCCCCGGAGAAGTGGAGTTTCGAGATGCTGCTCGACACGGTGAACGAGGCAGCGGACCTCGCCCGTTTGCGGACCCTGTCATCGAAGGAACTGGCACCCATGGGCTCCTTCCTGCCCGCGCTGTACCTGCCCGACGACTACACGAGGGACGTGCCGTCCGTGTCTCTGGACGGCCTGAAGGAGAAGGCCAAAGCCATGGCCACGGCCGCCGGCTCGGACAGCCCGTACCAGAGCGTGCTCGGCAAGGCGTGAGGAGGAGGACATGACACCGTACGATCTGCTGAAGCTCGGCGCCACCGAGGCCGGCCTCAAGGTCCAGCCGTCCATCGTGTCGTACTCCCGGCTCGAGCCGATCAGTCTCACCAGCGGTGATCTGGACCCTGGCCTTGAGGTTCGCATCGGTGACCCCTTGTGGATGGTCGGCCGGCAGTGGCAGTTCGAGGAGCTGCGCGGCGAGGACGGTGGCTCGCCGGTCCTTGCCGAGATCGCTGCCGAGCGGGCTCCCGTCACCCGGTTCCACCCCGGCTCGCTCACGGGGCCTGCGGACCCGGCCGTGACGTCCGTCGACGTACCGGGGGCGGCAATTCCCGTCGAGGTGGCCGTCGAGGCCGAGGCACCCGTGGTCCAGCCGGAGCGGGTGCGTGCACAGACCGGGATGCACCTGCTCCGCCTCACGCGGGCGGCCGGCCTGCCGGCCGCGGTCCTCGCCGCCGTGCAAGAGGCGTTCCTGGCCGAATGGAAGTTCGCGGGCGACATCGATGCCGGCGCCGACCCGATCGGCGCCGCACGCCGCCGGATCACTGCCGGCCGGGTACCCGACGGCGCCGCGGCCGCGGCCGGCCTGGCTGCTCTGCGCGGCCCCGACGGAAAGCTGAGCGGCCTCCCGCCCTCCCTTCACAAGGCCACCGGCGGCGGGCAGGCCGCCGTCACGCTCCAAGACGTACTCGCCACCTGGCTCACCTGGGCCGAACAGTACGTCGCCGCCCCCATCGGCACCTCATGGGACCCGTATCGGCTTGAGTACTCCTTCGCGCTGCAAGCCAGCCTGCCCGGCCAGGATGTCGTCCTGCGGGCCGATGGTTATCAAGGGGAGGCCCTCGACTGGTACTCCTTCGACGCCTCCGGCTCCCCCGGGCTCGGGTCACCACCGGCCGATACCGGGCTCCCGCCGCTCAAGCAGCAGGTGATGCCGACGCCGGTGCGCTACCCGGGCATGCCGAGCGACCGGCTGTGGGCCTTCGAGGACGCCGAGGTCTACCTCGGCGGGGTGAAAGCCGGATCGACCGACCTGGCCCGGCTCGCCCTCGTCGAGTTCTCCCTCGTCTTCGGCAACGACTGGTTCCTGCTCCCCGTCACCATGAACTACGGCGAACTGGCCAATGTGCAGAGCCTCGACGTCGTCGACACGTTCGGCAAGGAAATCACCATCCGGCCCTCTCGCGACATCAGCCGCCCCGGCTGGAGCGTCTTCCAGAACACACCGATCGACGACACGTCCGCTCTGGCCGACGTGTTCTTCCTGCCGGCCACGGTGCGCCATGCCCTGGAAGGCCCGCCCCTGGAAGAAGTGGCGCTCTTCCGCGACGAGATGGCCAACCTGGTGTGGGGCGTCGAACGCGTGGTGCAGAGCCGGCCGAGCGGAGAGCCCGTTCGGCGCGGACTGGCCGAATCCCGCTCCCTGCGCCAGCAACTCCCCGGCGACCTCGATGACGCCGCCATCGTCTACCGGCTCATGACGCCCGTTCCCGAGCACTGGCTCCCGTTCGTGTCTGTCCCTGCCCGCGACGTCCCGGTGCAGCAGTTCTCCACCGAACTCGAGCGCCGCCCGATGGTCCGTTTCCTCGACGACCACACAGTCGAGGTCGCGCACCCGCGGGGCGTAATCCTCCGGGAGCGCCCGGAGGGCGACGTATCGGCAGACCGGCTGCGCATCGCCGAAGAGGAAGTACCGCGCGAAGGCGTCGTCATCACACGGCGCTACCGGCTGGCCCGCAGCCCCGGCGGCGGCACGGTGCTGTGGATCGCCAGGTCCAAGCAAGTCGGCCAGGGCGAGGGCTCGTCCGGCCTCAAGTACGACACCGCCTTGCCACCGGGCGGGCTGTGATCGCGGCGCAACGGCGCAACGCTTTCGGGGAGGTCTTCTCGCCCGCCAACCGTTGGCGGGCGAGAAGACGGACACCGCCGGCCCGACGGGCTTGGGGCGATGTCCGCGCGGCTGCCGGGTCCGGTCTCGCCGCGGAACCGCAGGCGGCGGGCTGACGGACGAGCGGCGGCGGTTTCGCGAGGGGGTCCGGACGACGGCGGCCGATGCCGGGAAGCGCAGCTAATACGCCTCAGCCGTGCCTGGCGGGACGGGGTCCAGCCAGGCCCCACCGTCGTCAAGGGCGGGCCGACTCATCCGCCAGGTCCCGTACATCTACAGCAGGCTCGGGAGCCCCGTCCGCCTCCTCGGCACCCACTTCCACGGACCGCCCCGCCTCGCACTCCGCGAATCCACACGCACCCCTCCTACCCCGTCATTGTGACCTCGGCCGATATAGGCCAGGCAGGTTCGAGAAGTCTCAGGTCAGCCGTCAGCCGCAACGTCCCCCTGGCCAGTTTGTCGACGGTTAGTTGGCCATTCGAGGCCTTGAGTAGTGGGCTGACTTGGTTCGCCCACTCGCTGCGAGCCCTCCGCTGAGCCGGACCCGTCGAGGGGCCGGCAGCGGGCGAGCGTGCCGGCGGCCGGATCCTCTTCGCCGCCTTGCGGCAAACGGACGTGCTCGACGGGGGCCCTGACAGCGGTTCAACCCGCGGGAGAGGCGGGCGCGGTTGCCGGAGGCGTCCGCTGCCGGGAGGTGTCGGGGGTCAGGCGCTGGTGGACCAGGTGGGCGATGTGCGACAGGGTGCCTCCACTGCCTTGGAGTTCGGCGGGGGAAAGGCGGATGTCGAATTGCTCACGGGTGCGTACGAGGAATTCGGCGGCCATGAGGGAGTCGATCCCGAATTCGGTCAGCTGCCGGTCCGCGGCCAGTTCGGCCGGGTCGGTGTGCAGGATGGCGGCGAGCAGACGGGCGAGGGCGTCGGTGATGGTGGGCACGGCGTCCTGCGGTGTCATACCGGCCAGGGAGTGGAGGAGTTCCTCGCGGGTGTCGTGTGCGAGGACGGCGTGGGCGGGGACGAGAAGGGAGAAGCGGGGTGCTCCGAGAGCGGGAAGCATCCGGCGCGCACGGAGCCACTCGATGGCGCTGATCCCGGCCACGGGGGTACCCGTCGCGAGGACGCCTGCAGCCGCGGTGAGCGCGCTCGCGGGTGCGACCGGTTCGTAACCGAGGGCGGCCAGGGTTTCGTGCATGCCGTGACGGGCCACGTAGCCCGTTTCGGCGATCGCTCCCCAGCCGATGGCCGTGGCGGGCCGTCCGGTGTGGCGGCGGGCGCGGGCGAGGGCTTCCAGGTAGCAGTTCCCCGCGGCGTAGGGGGCCTGGTGGATGGTCCCCAGGCGTGCGGCCATCGACGAGTAGAGCAGGAAGACGTCGAGCTCGTGGCCGGCGGTGAGGCGGTGCAGGAGGGCGGCGCCGGCTGCCTTGACCGCCAGGACGGCGGCGAAGCGCTCGTCGGTGAGCTCGGTGAGCGGGGCGTCGTCGAGCCGCATGGCGCAGTGGACCACACCTCGGAGGGGGTGGCCCGTGGCGTCGATGGCGTCGATCACCTTGCGCATGGCGGCCACGTCGGTGACGTCTGCGGCGTATGGAGTGGCGGTGGCGCCGCGGCGCGTGAGCCGGTCGAGGACGTCGGCCGCTTCCGGGGCGGCGCGGCCGCGGCGGCTGACGAGGGCGAGATGGCGGGCGCCGAGGTCGGCCAGCCATTCGGCTGCGGCGCCGCCGAAGCCGCCCAGTCCTCCGGTGACGAGGTAGGTGCCATGAGGGTCCGCCGCCGGAGGGGCCGGTGTGGTCCGGACGGGGACGGGTTCGTCCAGGGGGTCGAAGCGGATGACGACTTTTCCGGTGTGGCGGGAGTGCTGGAGGAGCCGGAAGGCCTCGTGCACGCGGGCGGCGGGGTAGGCCACGTGGGGCAGCGGGCGGTAGTCACCGGCTCGGATCCTCTCGGTGACCTCGCTGTAGAGCCCGTCCCATGAGCTGGATTCTGACTCCAGGCCGTGCAAGTCGAGCCCGAAATAGGAGAGGTTGCGCAGGAACGGGCGCTGTGGAAGGTGTTTGTCCTCGAGCATGTCGCGTTTGCCGAGTTCGATGAAGCGTCCGCCCGGACGCAGGAGTTCCAGGCTGCGGGCGATGGCCTCTCCGCTGAGCGAGTTGACCACGACGTCGACCCCACGCCCGTCGGTCAGTTCCATGACTCGGGGGGCGAAGTCCAGGGTGCGGGAGTCCAGGACGTGTTCGGCGCCGAGTGCGGCCACCAGGTCGCGTTTGGCCTCGCTGCCCGCCGTGGCGATCACCTTCGCGCCGATGAGGCGGGCGTACTGCAGGACGGCCATGCCGATGCCGCCGGCGCCACCGTGGACCAGCACGGTTTCCCCCGGGGCGAGCCGCGCCAGGTGGGCGAGGCCGTAGTGGACGGTACCGAAGACGACGGGCAGGGTCGCCGCCTCGGTGAAGCCCATGCCGTCCGGGATGGGGAAGGCAGCCGTGGCCTCGACGACCACATGGGAGGCCAGTGCCGACGCGGCCAGGGCGTAGACCCGGTCACCGGGCGTCCACGCGGTGGTTCCGGGTCCCGTCATGGTGACGACGCCCGCGCATTCCATGCCCGCCCCGGATTCGGTGAGTGTGCCTTCGACGGCTTCGGTGGGCAGCAGTCCGTTGGCCTGCAGGGTGTCGCGGTAGTTCAGGCCCGTGGCCCGGACCTCGATGGTGATCTGACCTGGGCCGGGACGGGGCACCGGGCGTCGGGTCCAGGCGAGCCGGTAGGAAAGCCCGGGATCGTGCACCGTCAAGGCGAAGCTGTCGCCCTGGCCGGTGGCGGGTGGGTCGCCGGCCGGCTGCTCGGTCTCACGTGGGACGAAGCGGCCGCCCCGGGTCAGCACGATCTCGTCCTCGTCGGAGGGGTCGAGCAGCTCGGCTGCGAGACGGCGGGCGTCGGCGGAGGAGTTGCCGCTGCGGTCGAGGCTGACCCTGCGGACCGTCAGTTCGGGATGCTCGTTGGCGAGGGCGCGGGCGGCACCCCAGATGGGAGCATCGCCGGAGTGGGCAGGGCGTTCGGGGGCGGGCAGCAGTCCGGTGGGGCGCGTGATCAGCCACGTCCTGGTCCGTACCCCGTCATCCGGCAGCTGCCCTCCTGCGACGGCCACGGCGCGCAGCGCGGCGGTTCGGCGGGTGGTGCGTGCCACGATGTGCCCGGCGTCCTCCCCGGGCTCGGCGAGCAGCAGGACCGTGACCGCCTCCCGGGTGCCAGGGGCGAGAGGGCCGGGCAGGTCGTCGAGTGCGGTGACGGTGGCGTCGCCCAGCAGCGCTGCCAGTTCCCGGGCCAGCGGCTCCTCGGCCGCGCTTTCCACCGCGATCGTCCACGCGGTACCGGTGTCCGCGGTCCCGAGGGAGGCTGCCGGGAGGGCACGGTCGTCTGCTGCCGCGACGAAGACGGAGAATTCGTTCCGGCAGGGACCGGCGTGCCCGGCCCGCACGACGTCGGTGAACCCGCACCGCTCCAGCAGAGTGGCCCAGTGCTCGCGGTCCAGGAGGATGCTGTCCGGTCGCAGCCGGCGGTCACCGCGGTGCCAGAAGCTGTCGAGGGTGCCGAAGGCGGTGGCGAGCAGGACGGAATCGTGCGCCTCCGCCGCGAGGAGCCGCCCGCCCGGGGCGAGGAGCCGGCTGACGCGACGGAGGGCCGCGGCCAGGTCGGTGGCGGTGTGCAGGGCGTTGGAAGCCACGATGACGTCGACCTCACCCGCGGGCAGATCCTTCCCGGCGGGATCGGAGTTGAGGTCGAAGACGCGGTAGTCGAGGAAGTCGTAGGCGGAGAAACGGTGTTCGGCCGGGGTGAGGAAGGAGGCCGAGACGTCGGTGAAGGTGTAGCGCGTGCGGTCGGCGGGAAGCACGGGGAGCACGGCGGCGGTGAGCCCGCCGGTACCCGCGCCGATTTCCAGGACCCGCAGCGGCCGGTCGCAGGGCCAGTGCCGGACGATTTCTTCCAGCACGGTGCGGACCACGATGTTGGTGAAGCGGGTGCGCAGACCGATGTCGTAGAACTGCTGGAAACGGACCCCGTCGGAGAGCAGGAGCTGAACGGGGTCGCCGACGCCGCGCAGAAGGCCGGGGAGGTGGCGCAGGTGCACGGCGGCGACACTGTTGTCGGGACTCGCGGCCGGGCAGGCGGTCAGCAGGGAGCGTAGTGATTCACCGAGCGGGGGTGGCGGGGCCGTCAGCTGCCATCGGCCGTCGGAGCGGCAGTGGGCGAGGCCCTCTTGCTCGAGATCGGGGAGGATGACCCGGATCAGCCGACGGTGCTGGGACAGCATGCCGGCGGCCACCAGGTCCTGGGGGGTGAACGGCTCTGCCGCGTCCTCCAGGAACCCCGCGAGCACAGCGGACCAGCAGCGAGCCGTAGCCTGTCGGTCCCGCCGCACGGCTCGCTCGTACCCTGAGCTTCGCCAGGCGGCCTCCAGTTCCCCGATGCGGGGGGTTGCCGCGGTGACGAGTTCGGTGGGCGTGGGCAGCACGTGGCCTTCGGTGGTGCCGGGCCGGGGAGCGGCCCGCAGGACCGTGCGCTGCACGCTCAGCGGGATGCGGCCGGTGGGCATCCGGCGCAGACGGAAGCGCTCGATCTCGACGGCGACGGTGCCGTCCTCATCCGTGATCGTGATGTCCCAGTAGGCCTCGGGGTCGATCGAGGTCCGCTCGCGCACATGGACGAAGCCGGACGGGGAGAGGGCGCGCCACACGCGGGCGCTCGTCAGGCCGCAGGGCAGGTAGGGGTCGCCGTCGGTGCCACGGTCGCGCAGCAGGGGCGCTCCCGTCTGGAAGGCCGCGTCCAGCACGGCGGGGAGGACGTCGTGGGTCCGCTCCGGGGCGCTGTCCGGCTCCGGAGGCGGTGCGTCGTGCCGGTAGGAGGCCAGTACCTCCCCGTCGCCCACCCGGAATTCCCGGAGCAGCCGAAAGGCCGGGCCGTAGGCGAGGCCGGTTTCCCCGCACCGTTCGTAGTGCGTCTCGCCGTCGAGGACGTGCGGGCAGCGGGTCCGTACCGCTCCGGGGTCGGTGGCGGGCGGGGGGCTGCCGAGCAGGGCGCGTGCCTGCGCCCGCACCAGCGGCCGGCACGGCCGTCCACGGCCCTCGCTGGCGCTGATGGTGACGCTGCCGGTGTCGGGCAGGAACGTGGTCTGCAGTCGCCGGCCGCCGGGGTCGGGCCAGGGCACGGTCAGTGGGCGGGCGATCTCCAGGTGCCGTACCTCCACCACCGTCGTGTCCAGGGCCCGGCGCCCCGCGGCCAAGGCCATCTCCAGGTAGCCCGCCGCGGGCATCACGACGGCCCCGCCGACGCGGTGATCGCCGAGCCAGGGCACGAGCTGCGGTTCGACCGTCGCCTCCCACAAGGGGTGGGGGCCGGGCAGGCGTTCGCCGAGCAGCGGATGCTCGAAGCGGCCCGTGCCACTGCTGCGTTCCCAGTCCGACGGACCGCCGTTCCAGTGACGCCGCCGCTGCCAGGGGTAGGCCGGCAGCACGGCGACGCGGGCGGGGCGGGGGAAGTAAACGGGCCAGTCGACGGGCGCCCCGGCCGCGATCAGGGCGGCCACGGCGGCGGCCACGGCCTGCTGCCCCGGGGTGTCGCGGCGCAGGGTGGGCACGCGGACGGCGTCCGTGCGGCGGAGGTACGGGCCGAGGACGGGATGCGCACCGATCTCCACGACGATGCCGGCCCCGTGGCCGAGGACCTGGGCAGCGGCTTCGGCGAAGCGGACCGGCTCGCGTACGTTGCGCCACCAGTAGTCGGCGGTCAGCTCCTCCCCGGACAGGAGCGTTCCGGTGACGGCGGAGAAAAAGGGGGTGTGCGCCGGGGACGGGGTGAGGCCGGCCAGCGCCGAGCGCAAGGGCGCGGCGAGGGGGTCCATGGCGCGGCTGTGGAAAGCGTAGTCGAGGCCGAGGTCGCGGAAGAAGATGCCCCGGGAGGCGAGTTCGGCGCCGAGTGCGGCCAGGGCCTCCGTCTCCCCGGTGACGGTGACGTCCTGATCACTGTTGACACCGGCCAGCTCCAGCGCGCGCCCGTAGCGGTCCAGTTCCGCGCGGGCCTCCCGCTCGGGCAGCCCGACGGCTGCCATCCGGCCGCTGCCGGCCGTGGCGGACTGCGCGCGGCCCCGCGCGGCGACGACCAGGGCGGCCTGCTCCAGGCTGAGCGCGCCGGCCGCGTGGGCGGCGGCCACCTCGCCGACGCTGTGCCCGAACACCGCCGCCGGGCGCAGGCCCTGCGCGGCGAGCAGGGCCGTCAGCCCCGACTGGACGGTGAACAGGAGCGGCTGGGCCACCTCTGTACGGCTCCACCGGGAAGCGTCAGGATGGGCGAGCTCCCGCGCCACCGACCAGCCCAGCAGGGGTGCGAGGGCGGCGTCGGCCTCTTCGACGGCCGTGCGGAAGACCGGTTCGGCGGCCGACAGGCCGGCGGCCATACCGGCCCACTGGGAGCCGTTGCCGGCGAAGGCGTACGCCACGCCGGGCCGGCCCGCTTCCCTGCCGACGGCTCCGGCGGCCGGTTCGCCGGCGAGGAGCCGGTCGAGTTCTCCTGCCGCCTGCCGGGCGTTATCCGCGAGCACCACGGCCCGGTGCGGGTGAGCGGTCCGGCGGCGGGTGGTGGTGTGGGCGAGGTCGTAGAACTCCCCGGGGCCGGCTTCCTTCAGCCGTACCGACATCCGGGCCGCCAGTTCCTCCAGGGCCTTCGGTGAACGGGCGGAGAGTGCGACCGGGAGCCGGCCTCCTCGCTCCGGGGCCGGGGCGGCCGGTGGCGGGACGGGGGGCGGGACGAGTACCGCGTGGGCGTTGGCGCCGCCGAAGCCGAAGGAGTTCACGCCGACGGCGGCCCGGCCGTGCACCGGGAGCGTGACGGGCTCGACCGTCGGAGCCAGCCCCAGTCCCGCAAAGTCGATCTCAGGATGGAGAGGGTGGGCGTGCAGCGTTGCCGGGGCCACGCCGTGCCGCAGGACGAGCAGGGCCTTGAACAGGCCCGCCATCCCGGAGGCGGGTTCCATGTGCCCGAGGTTCGACTTCACCGAGCCGATCGGCAGCGGCCCGTTCCCGCGGCGCTGTGCCAGGGCCCGCCCGACGGCCCCGGCCTCGGCCGGGTCGCCGACGGGGGTGCCGGTGCCGTGGGCCTCGAAGTAGACCAGGTCCTGCGGAGCCACTCCGGCCCGCTCGTAGACGTCGCGCAGCAGCGCTTCCTGAGCCTGGGAGCTGGGCAGCGCGAGACCCTGGGTACGGCCGTCGCAGTTGCTTCCGGTACCGGCGATCACCGCGTGGATCCGGTCGCCGTCGGCCACCGCGTCGGCCAGCCGCTTGAGGATCACCGCACCCCCGCCCTCGGCACGGACGAAACCGTCCGCCTCGGCGGAGAACGCCGCACACCGGCCGCGCCGCGACAGCATCGACGCCGCCGAGAAGCCGACGAAGCCGTCCGGGCCGCTCAAGATGTTGACGCCGCCGGCGACGGCGATGCGGCTCGTGCCGTCCGACAGGGTCCGGCAGGCACGGTCCAGGGCCGTCAGAGCGGACGAACAGGCCGTGTCGACCGCCATGCTCGGGCCCCGCAGATCCAGGAAGTGCGACAGGCGGTTGGCGATGACCGCCAGGCTGCCCCCGCTCGCCTGGTAGGCGGTCGCCGCATCCCCGTTCTGGGTCTGGAGCCGGGCGTAGGACATGTCGGAGACACCGACGAAGACCGCTGCGGACGACCCGGCCAGCGACTCCGCCGGGATGCCGGCATCGTCCAGTGCCTCGACCGCCACCTCGAGGAACAGGCGCTGCTGGGGATCCATGGACGCGGCCTCGACGGGGGCGATACCGAAGTAACCCGCGTCGAAACCGGCGACGTCGGGGAGGAAACCGCCCGCCGCCGTGCAGCTCCGGCCCGGCCGCTGAGAACCCGGGTCCACGACAAGAAGCCGGTTGAAGCGCTCCTCCGGCATCTCGCCCACCAGATCCCGCCCCCCGGACAGGGCCTCCCACAGGCCGTCCAAGTCCGTCAGCCCTCCCGGCAGACGGCAACCGACGCCCACGATGGCGATCCTCGCGGCACCTTCTCCCATCCCCGCGCCCCCTCCCCGGCCGGACCTCCTCCCATCCTTCCCCTGAGAAGGAAAATCATTAATTCGTACGTTCGTCTCCTGTTTCCATCTTTCAAGTGGCAAAACGGCATGGATCTCCCCAATTCACCTTCTGGTGCTTACGGTTTCCAGGTGCGTCCTGCCCTGCGTGCCCGTTTGCTGGCTACCGCCGTCCATCTGCCGCCTACCTACCGCACCATGGAGCAGGCCCGGGCTCGCATAGCCGGATCGGGCGGCGACTTCGTCCCTCCTCCGGGCCTGCTCCAGGACCTCACCGGCGTGCGTGGCGTCCACGAGAAGGCTGTGGACGAGCAGGCCTCCGACCTCGCCGTAGCGGCGGCCGTCAAGGTTCTCGAGGCCGCGGAAACCGCGATCAGCGAGGTGGACCTGCTGCTGTTCGCCGCCTGCAGCCAGGACCTCATCGAACCCGCCACCGCGCACATCGTCGCCGCGAAACTGGGCGCCGGCTGCCCCGCGTTCGATATGAAGAACGCCTGCAACAGCGTGCTCAACGGGATCGAGGTCGCCTCCGCCCTCATCGAGGCGGGGCGCTACGAGACGGTGCTCCTCACGTGCGGCGAAGCACCCACGCTCTCCGCGCGCTGGGACGTGCCCAGCCACGAAGCATTCCTGCGGGCCATGCCCGGCTACACCCTCTCCGACGCGGGCGCCGCCCTCCTGCTCACGTCAGCCGCCGCCACTGACAAGGGGCCGGGCGTACTGACCATGGCCTTCTACGCCGACTCCAGCGCCTGGCAGTCCTGCACCCTGGAAGCGGGCGGCACCATGCACCCCCGCATGACCGACTTGGAACCCGCCTACCTCCGCCTCAACGGCGACCTGCTGCGCGACGTCGCCCTCGACACCCTGCCCCGGATCCTGGCCCAAAGGCCCGGAGAGGCGGAGGCGGTCCGTAACAGTGACTTCATCGCCTTCCACCAGACCACCCTCCCCCAGTTCCACGGGACCATCGCAAGCCTTCACCTGCCCGCACACCGCTGCCTGCCCACCGTCGCCGAACACGGCAACGTCGCGTCCGCCTCCTTGCCGCTGCAACTGGTCACCGCCATGGAGGCCGACCGCATCGACCGAGGCGACACCGTCAGCCTGATCGGCATGGCCAGCGGTTTCAGCGCGGGGCTGGCGCTGATCCGTCTGTGAGCAGGGCTCCCGGAGCCGCCGGGACTCCTCAGTCCCAGTGGTAGGTGAGAAACTCGCGGCCGATCCTGCGGCCGAGCAGTTCCGCCTGCACCATCTTTTGAGGCGGACAGCAAGGCGACGCCGCCCCGTCCGTCCACGCCCGAGTCGAGCGGGCCGCAACCTGTCAGTCGATGACCTCGGTGAGCTCAGTGGCGAAGCCCTCGGCTGGGAGCGGTAGCGTCCCAGTGCACCCGGCCCGGCCGCGCCCCCAACCGTCAGCCCCTGTCCCGCGTAGGTGGGCTGCCAGTCGGTCACCGCCGACAGACGAGCCTCGGATGCCCCTGGCATACGTACGAAGACAGGCAATAAATGTCCGATTTTGCTGCAAAATAAGTTCTCGACTGGTGTCGGGCGCCCGGGCCCGGCCCGGAGCCGAAAGGCGGCTGTTGATGCCCTCACCCACCGTCGACCGGGTTCATTCCGTGCCCCTTCACCGTGTTCTGGGCCAGTTGGTGAGAGGGGGTCCTCTGGGGTTGGTGGACGGGGTCGGTCGGCAGGCGCAGGGGGCGGTGGTGCGGCTGGGCCTGGGGCCTTTCAGGCCACTGCTGGTCACGCACCCTGACCATCTGCAGCACGTGTTGCGCGACGGGGCGGAGAACTACGTTCGCGGGGCCGCGATGTGGGACGCGTTGGGCCGGCTGACCGGTCAGGGGATCGCCGGAGAGGGCCCGGGGTGGATGGCCAGCCGTGACATCCTCGTCAAGGGGATGTCGGGCAGATTTCTGCAGCGGACAGGAGAGGTGATCGCTGCCTCGGCCGAGGTGGCGGTGGAGGAGCTGGCCGACCGGGCGCTGGGGCAGCCGGCGGACGCGGTGGTGGAGATGACCCGCCTGGTGCACCGGATCATCAACCCCGTCTTCTTCGGTTCCCGCGTCAGCGCCGCGCAATGCGATCGGCTGGGCGGGGAAGTGGCCACGGCACTGGGCTCGTTGTTGTGGCGCATGGCGATGCCCTTCGTCCCGTACCGGGTGCCGATGCCCGGGGACCGGGCGTTCCTGCGGGCGACCCGCACCATCGACCGGATGCTTGCGCCTGTCATCGGCAGGGCCCGCCGGCAGGGTGACAGCGGCACGGATCTGATGAGCAGGTTGCTAGGGGGAAGCGGGCCCGACGGCCGGCCGCTGAGCGATGAACATGTCGGCCGGGACATCGTGGCGTTGTTCGTGGCCGGCTCGGAGTCCAGCGCGCTGACGCTGACCTGGGCCTGGGTGGTGCTGGCCCGGCATCCGGACGTCGTGGCCGGACTGCGCCGGGAGGCGGATCACGTGCTGGCCGGTGGGCCGCCTCAGGCCGGGCACGTACGGGAGCTGGTGTTCACCCAGCAGGTGTTGGCCGAGGTGATGCGGTTGTACTCGATGGCCTGGGCCGTTCCCCGGGTCGCCCGAGAGGACGACACGGTCGGCCGGGTGACCGTTCCGGCCGGCACCACACTGGTCGTCTCCCCTTACCTCACCCACCGGCTGGCCGAGTTCTGGCCCGATCCGCTGCGCTTCGATCCCGGCCGGTTCGACAAGCAAGCCGTGCGCAAGCGGCACTCACTGGCTTATCTGCCTTTCGGAGCCGGTGCCCACCAGTGCGTCGGGCAGGCCTTCTTCGGCATGGAGGCGGCGCTGGTGCTGGCCACCGTACTGAGCCGCTACGACGTGCACATCTGCGGGGATCCCCGCCCGCGGCTGGCCGTGACCCTGCCGCCCCGCGGTCGCCTCAGCCTGACGCTCACCCCGCGCAGCCGCTAAGACACACCGACATTTCCTCCCTCTTCTCTCCCCGCACCTCTGAGGAGCCGACGGTTACTGACCAGCATGGCCCTCGGGTCTGCACGGACCCGCTGCGTCGTCCTACAGCCGGTCCCACCACCACGCCAGTGACGGAACATCTGGCGGCCCGGCCGGCGGAGCCGTCCCGGTGAAGGAGCCGGTGGTGACCACAGCGCCGGGGTGGCAGCCGTCGGGGTTGGCGTAGCGCCCCGCGTGCAGGCCCCACTCCACATTGCCCCTGATCAGCGCCGAAAGATACTCCAAGTGCCGGCGCAGTGGCTCGCTCGCCCGGGGCAGCACCTGGTCGCGCAGCTGTACGAAGCGGGCTGTGAGGCGGTTGTTCAGGGCCACCGCCTCCTCCATGGCCCGCCCCAGGGACAAGGAGCGCTCCTCGATCAGGACGTCCACAAGGTTCAGCCGGCACCCGTTGCTCTGCCCACTGCGCGCGGCCAGCCACTGCTCCTTACCGTAGGAGAACAGGTCGTCGTCGAAGGCGGCCGTGGTGAAGGCCAGCTCCCGCAACGCCTGCACCGCCGGGGACGCCATTTCCCGCTCGGGGACCTCCTCCCCGTCGACGATCTCCGTCCAGCTGAACGTCGCCGAGCCTGCCGCGGTGTGCTGCCGCATGTGCGCGTAGTCGTCGAGCGACGGTGTACGGCCTCGCAGGCGGCAGCCGAACTCCCACAACACGCCGAGGAACCAGGCCCGATGCCCCTCGGCCATGCGCCGGAGGTGCACCGGCGTGGCCTGCGCGTGGGAGCGCCTCGCCAGGTCGCCCGCCGCCGCGAGGAAGGAGCTCGCGGATTCGTCCCGAGCCGTTTCTGGTGTTTCCGGCGTTCTTAGTGTCCTTGGCGTTTTTGGCACTTCCAGGATGCGCAGCAGGCGCGTGGCGAAGTCGGTGAAGTCGCCGACGCGCATGCTGGCCGGTCCCTCGTCGCAGTACACGTCGTCGAAGGTGAACATCAGTACGCACCAGTCCACGGCGATCTGAAGCCGGTCGGCCGGCGCGCGGGGCATGATCCGCCCGTAGAAGCCGCCGCAGTCGTTGCCGATCATGCGCGCCCGCTGCGCCCCGGCCCGGCACAGGCCGTACCCGTTCACCCAGGCTGCCGCCCTCGCGTTCAGCCGGCCGGTGTCCGGGTGTTCGGCGCAGGGCAATGGGCAGTAGCGCGGCGGGATATCCACCCGGATGCTGGCCGCGTTCCGTTCTTCGGCTTCGGCTTCGGCTTCGGCTTCGGCTTCGGCTCCGGCTTCGGCTTCGGCTCCGGGGGCAGGTGCGGCAGCCGGGGCCAGGGTGGCACGGGCCGTACTGGTCACAGCAGCAGGGCGCGGGAGAACGCCCGCATCGCCTGGGCGATGTCACCACCGGCGGTGGCGTCGAACACCGCTCCCTGAGCAGGCAACGGGTTGCTGCCGAAGGCGTCCTTGAGCGCGCTGTCCCCGTCCTGCCCCAGACCCAGGGCCGCGGCACCCTCCGCCGTACCCCTGGCGAGATCGACCTTGGTTTTGTCCAGCTGGAAGTCCAGGGTGAACAGTTCGGCCGGCTGTCGGCGAGCCATGCCGGCCGCGGAGCCCTCGATGGTGGCCCTGCCGCCGGCCTTGCGCGTGCCGAAGTCGAACACTACGTCCGTGAGGGTCAGGCTGCGGCCCGCGGACTTCGTGAAGGTGATGCCGCCGTCAGCCGGTACCGAACCCGCGCTGAGGTCCATCGCAAACTCGCCCCGCGCCATCGGCAGGCGCACACACGTGCGGCCATCGACGTGAGACATCGCCGCCGGGCTCTTGGCACCGAGCGTCACACCCTGATCGGCAAGCGCCTTAGCAGCGGCGGAAGTTGGGCACAAGTCCGCCTGCGCCTTGCTGACCTTCACCTGCGGAGCGGGCAGCACGCCCGGAGTGAGCCCCGTCGCCACACCGGCCCAGCACAGGACGCAGGCCGTGGCGGCCGCCACGCAACCGAGCACCGCGACACGGCTCCAATGCAAGGACATGACCACTCCCGTCGACGTATGCGTAGGGCGCCGAGGCACCCCTCCGACCGACGCTGCCCCTCCGTCTCACACGAGTCACACGAGTAACACGAGCCAGCCTTGCTCCACACCATCACACCGCCGAGCCGGGGACCACCACAGGCGGGCCACCCGGGTGACAGCTGTACGGACCAGAGCCCGATCGTGGGCGATGAGCTGCCGCAGGCCGGCCATTACAGAGACAAGGGGCGCCGGGAACGCGCTGCCCTGAGGGGGCCACGGTCGGCCGGCGGCAGCAAGAGCCGGTGGGGAATCGACTCATTCTTCGAGGGCGATAGCGGACTTTCGCAGCATAAGAGACCCTTCACCGACAGAGTGGATCCACAACATGAGGTCGCCCCGGTCCGGGTCGCCCAGGCCGATGTGGATGCGATCGTCATGGTTCGTCCACCAATAGCCGTCGATCCTTTCGACGCCGTCCGCAGCACTGATGTTGAAGACGGCTGCGGTGTGGTTCTCAAGCAGTTCGAGTCCCCAGCGACGGTCGCGGGAATCGGGGAACTCGTACCCTTCCGGCCGGAACACCTGCAGATCCGCTCGGTCTTCCTCATGCGAGTGCCACCATCGCCCTAGAGGTGGTTCCTTGTCACCATGGCACGGCGGGAGCACCTTGAAGGCCACTCGCTGACCGCCGACCAAGACATTGCGTTGATCGCGGCGCTCGTACTGCTCAACGTCGACGGGGAACAGACCGAAGGGCGGGGCTTCGATGTCGGCTACGGCCCGGACGCCGAGAGTGTAGTACTGGCCACCGTCGACCGGCACCGGGCCGATCAGCGTGTCGAGTTTGTGAATCCGAAGTGCGCCCTCTTCGAAGCTCGCGATCGCCGGGTCGAGGCGCGCGCCCCGCAATTTGGTGGCCAGTTCGCTCGGCACGTCGAGCTCGACGTGACCCCACGGGTGCTCGCCACCGAGCGAGGGAGCACGCACGGCGAACAGCACCTCGCACTCAGCGGCATGGAGATTGCCCAGCGTAACGAACCCCGGCCGGTCGAAGTGACTGCTGGTGGCCACTTCCACGTTCTTCCAGACGATCTTGTTGTTGTTCTTCACGTTGTCATAGAGGTTCGAGGTCTCGGGAAAGGACATTCCGTACGGTGGGGTGGCCGCGGTCTCAATCCGGCTGAGCAGGCAGAAATGATTTTGATCGCCGCCGAACATGCTGTAGTCGGCCGGGTCGGGCGGGGACCAGGGAAACTCCAGCACTTTTGATCCGTGCCCGGGAACGGACCCCGTCGGCCCGGTGCCGATGAGGCCACCCATCAGCGCGGGCGCCGTGACGCTGCCGTCCCACGGCGCCGGCCATGCGAGCCCCGATGACGCTTTGGCCCAGTAGAGCTTCACCGTGCCCTCGGCCGGTGTGCCGCAGGCCGCGTTGCGCACCCGGACGTATACATAGTTGGGCTGCGACCCTGCGGGGCGATGGACCGGGTTCTGGTGGTTCTGTGTGGTGAGACCGTCGTTCTGATTGCGCACCCAGATGTCTTCGCTCTGCCACATCGGCTCCGCGAGCGGATCCGGCTCCACCGCGGTGTCCCAGGGCGTGTCGGCCGACCACAGTCTGCCCGCGTCGTCGGCGGGCGGCGGAACCAAACCGTCGGACGCGAGAAGCGAGGACCGCGGCCCTGCCAACACCGCCTGCATCCGCGCGGCCTGGTCGACGGTGAACATCACGCACGAGGAGTCGTTCGCGTAGTCCATGTAGTTGACAAACATATCCCCGTTCGGGCCGTTATTACAGGAGATATGAGGGAAGGTCGGGTTGCCGTAGTTAGGATAAGCCTGCGGCGGCGTGTCGCCGCACAGGTCATTGTCCGCGCAGCCTCCTTGGAACACGTGGTACAGCTGGAAGTAGTGCCCCGTCTCATGAACGGTGATACGTCCGCGATCGTTCGGAGGATTGCCGGGGCCGAAGATCTTGTAGTCGGCGATAATGCCGTCGACTGCCGCGGGCGCGCCGGGAAATGTCCCGCGCCCGCCTTGCCCGGGCTGTGCCGGACACACCCAGATGTTCAGATAACGATCGCTCGGCCAGGGGTCCGCTCCTCCGGTGACCGCGGACTTGACGTCGTCGGTGTGGTCGATGTCGAACGACGTGATGGCGGTCTGGGTCCGGGTGATGCCGGTCGTCGGTCGGCACAACGGGTCCCGGGCGGCCAAGTGGAAGCGAATTCCGGTGTCGGCCGCCAGCGAGGAGAACACCTTGGGCGCTGTGGAGAGGTCGGAGTTGCTCCTACCGAAATCGCGGTTCAACGCGTCGATCTGATTCTGGACAGCAGCATCCGAGAGGTTTTGAGCCGGGGTGTTGTAGACGACGTGAACCACGACGGGAATGACAGCCGGGCTCAAGCGGAGTGCTGCGTCTGCGTTCACCGCGACGTAGTGGTTGATGAACGCTTCCGCGGCCAGAAACCGCTCGCGGTACTGGGCGTCCCGCTTGAGGAGTTGAAGGTGGTACTCCCAGGTCCCGCAGGGCCTTCGCATGACACTCGTCTTGCCGGTGGGCTCTGACATCCGGACATCTCCCTGGCTCTCTTCTCACCGATGCAGCGAGCTGACGCCATCAATGACGCTTCCCGGCTCCCCCTCCGCGATACTGCGTTCCTTGGCGAGCACGAGCAGCGGTCGGACCAGCACGGCTATGCACCGGCCACGCCCGAGGCGCCCTCACGGGGACATTCAGGGCGGGCAAAGGGCCGCGGCGAGTGCTTGCACCGGCTCACTGGCAACGCCCCCCCAGGAGACAACGTTCGTTCCTCAGGAGTTGCAACAGTGGCCTTCTTCATCCCACGCCACACCGGGTCGCGGCGCACCCAACCGGGGGCCAAATGGGTGGCGCCGGGTCGCGTCACATATACGTGGGGGCGGGAACAGCCCGACGCGGTAGGCGGTTTCTGCCAGAGGAGCCCCTCTTGAGGGTTTCCGCCGCGCGCAGGTCGTCAACGTCTCCACCGGCCTGAGCGCGCTAGCGACCGATGCCGGCCCGGCCGCCACCGGCGCCCCTACGGCCGGCCGGTCAATCACCGAGCGCTTCGGCCATGGCGTCGAGGTCAGTGAGCAGCGCCGTCAGGCGGTCTGCGGGAACTCTGCTGATCATGCGTTCCTCGATGGCGTACACGGCGCCGCGGGCGGCGTGCAGGCGTTCCTGTCCGGCCGGGGTGAGGTGCACGGGGAGGGCACGGCCGTGTTCAGCGGACACCGGCCGGGTGATCAGGCCGGCGTCCTTGAGGCCACGCAGGACGACGTTGGCCGACTGCCGGGTGACAAAAGTGCCGCGGGCGAGGTCGGCATTGGACAGACCGGGCTGCTGATCAAGAAGTTCCAGGCAGGAGTACTGCGGGACGGTCAGCTCATGCTCGCGCAAGGCTTTGTCCATGGCGCTGCGCAGGGCGGCTGAGGTCCGCTTGAGGCGGTATCCCACGTGCTCGGTGACGTCGTGGGCTGGATGCGGTGGGGGTACGGGCGTCCGATCTTCCATGTCAGCATTTTGACATGGCAGTCGGCGCACACCTACAGTCCCACATGTCAAAGTCCTGACATCAGAGTCTCTGGAGGAATCATGACCGCCACCGTTGAGGGTCCCGACTTCATCGCCCTGCAGGTCAGGGACGTGCCCGCCGCCGCGGCCTTCTTCGAGGAGCACCTCGGCCTGCACCGCGCCCCCGTCTCCCCGCCGCACGCCGTCGTCTTCGCCACCACCCCGATTCCCTTCGCAGTCCGCGAGCCACTCCCGGGCACCGACCTGACCGGCGACTCCACCCCCGGGCTGGGCGTGGCACTGTGGCTGCGCACCGACGACGCCGACAGGCTGCACGCACAGCTCGTCGCGGCGGGAGTCGAGGTCGCCGGTCCTGTGCAGGCCAGCCCCTTCGGGCCGACGTTCGCCTTCACCGGCCCCGAGGGCTACCGGCTCACCGTCCACGGAGGCTGACCATGGCCGCCGCCGTCTTCACCCCTCGCGGTCCCTTCTCGCTCGCGTCCGCTCCATGCTTCCTCCGGGGCTTCACCCCCGCCCGCCACTAGGGCGGCAGCGGCGGAAGCGATGGAGTGCTCCGGCTTGCCTTCCCGACGGACGCAGCCGCTTCACCATCACGGCAGCGGTGCGCCAGGACGAGACGGCGGCGGACAGACCCGGCCCGGTGCACGCCGACGTCACACCCCGCTCGGCCGGCCGAGTCCACGCCGGCTCCCCACCAGCACGGCCCGGTGCTGGTGCCGATGCCGACCCGGTCGTCGCAGGTCTCATGCGGCAGTTCCCCGCCTGCGGCCCGTCTGCTTCAACTCGTCGTACGAGGCGGCAGCGTGGGCGGTGATCGGACACCGGGTCCGGATGACCCACGCCGCCGCCAAGGCACTGCTCGCCCAGCGCCACGGTCACCGTGTCAAGGTCGCCGGCCAGGACCTGTAGGTCTTCCAGCACCCGACGTCCTGCGAACGATCACCAGCTTCCCCGGCCTGACCACGGTGAAGCTGCAGCGGTTGCACGCCATCGCCGACGCCGCGGAGGCCGGCGAACTCAAGGCCGCACATCTACGTGCCGTACCGGCTCACCACGCTCTCGCAGCACTGCAGAAACTGCCTGGCATCGGCCCCTTCTCGGCCGAACTCATCCTCATCCGCGGCGCAGGACACCCCGATGTCTTCGCCCACCACGAACCCCCGCCTGCACGCCGCCATCACCGACGCCTACGCCCTGAACCGCCAGGCTATGGTTCAGCCGGGTCAGGTGACTTCCAGTGGGATGTGAAGGCGTTCAACCCGACCGGTTCGCCGGCGCAGCGGTTGCTCCCCCCCCTCTCCCGCGCACGCGGTGACGGGGCCTTCTTCCCTGTGTGCGCCGATCCGGCGCCGGGCCGACACAGTAGCCTCCACGACCTGGCGCCGGGCGGCAGAGTGCCGTTGCGCCCGGGCGGGACCAGCAGCCGGTTCGCGTGAGGTACGGCCGCTGCTGGGCGAGGTGTCCCGCGCCCAGCAGCGACACACGGACGCATCCGCACCCACTCGTGTCCGGGATGCCGGCTCACTTGCCCACCGCTGATCGTGACCGTGGTGGGGTACCCGAGTGTCGGGGCGTCACGCGTGGGAGCGACGACCGTAACCGTGGCGTCGGTGGTTCCGCCCGGCGAATACCCGGTAGAGGGCGAGAATGATGACGGAACCGACGACTGCGGCGATCCACGTCGACAAGTGGAAGAAGCCGTTGATCGATTCCACACCGAAAATCACCTTGCCGAGGAAGCCTCCCAGCAGGCCGCCGACGATGCCTATCAGCATCGTCACCAGCACGCCCCCAGGATCTTTGCCGGGCATGAGGGCTTTGGCGATCGCTCCGGCGAGCAGACCGATGATGATCCAGGCGAGGATGCCCATGACGCGTCCCTCCTTCGTCGGTAACTGATGAGGCGCTTTACCTGCCGCTTCGCCGTCAAACGGGCCGACCCTGGAAACGCCCCTTCGGTTCGCGTCGCCGCCAGGAACAGGACGGGGCCGGGGCCGAGCGGCTCCGTACCCGTTCGGACGCCAGCGCTGCCGCCGCTCGGCCGGACAGACCGTGCACATCATTGCCACCCGGAACAGTGCCGCACCCCGCCCGCATACGATCCGTCGCTCCCCGAGCACCTTGGATTTCCGCAGGTCCCTGGAAGTCGGCCCGTGGCTCATATGACCAGGACGGAGGGTGGGTGGGTGATCAGCGTGGAGGACCGGTCCGAGATCCGCGGTTGCACCGGGCCGAGAAGATGCCGGTCAGGGCGATCGCCAGGAAGCTGGGTATTGCCAGGAACACGGTGCGGCGGGCGTTGGCCGACGACGCGCCGCAGAAGTGCCGGCGGGCGCCGAAGGGCTCGATCGTCGATGCGGTCGAGCCGCAGACCGCGGACTGCTGGAACTGTGGCCGGATATGCCGGCAACGGTGACCGCCGAGCAGATCGGCTGGAGCCGGAGCATGACCGTATTCAAGGACCGCGTCCGAGAGTTGTGGCCGGCCCTTCCTGCCGGTGGTCCCGGCTTTGCGGACAGCCTATGAACCGGGTGAACTCGCCCAGTGCGACCTGTGGTTCCCGCCCGCGCAGATCCCGCTGGGCTCCGGCCGGGCCGGGTCCCTAACGGTGCTAGGGATGGTGGCCGGCTACTCGCGGTGGATTGCCGCCCGCATGCTGCCGTCGCGCAACGCTGCCGACCTGGTCGCGGGGCACTGGCGGCTGCTGACCAGGCTTGGCGCGGTGCCGACGGTGCTGGTCCGGGGCTACGAGGATGCCGTCGGTTCCTGGCGGCCCTCTCGAACACGCGCCGAGCCGTGTCCGGTGAATCAAGTGACCGACGAAGACGTGGCCCCGTCCATCCGGTCACTTCACCTCCACCGTCGCCTTCCACGGCGTGACGACGAGCGGGCAGAGGTGGCCCTGGTCCGCGCGGCAGTGCCGCTGGGCGCTGAGGGTGGCGGTGCCGTTCTTCACCGCGCGGAAGCGCGCGATGGCGCCGCCCTTGGGAGTCGTGGTGCCCGCGGTCCGGTGGAGCACGGCGGAATCGGTTGCCGGGACGCTCCAGGAGTAGGTGAGTCCATGCTCGCGATAGCCGGTGAGCGTGACCTCGATGTCGTCACCGGTGTGCGCGGACACGGTCCGGCCGTTGTCCGCGTTGGTGAGCGTGACACGCTCGGCCAGTGGGGCCCGGTCGGATGCCCGGCCTTGAGCAGCCGCTGGTGCCGCCGCGGCTGCCGTGACAGCAACCAGGGCCAGCCCCAAACCCCATGGAGCGGCAGACCACTTCCTTCCCACCACGACTCCCCCTATGGATCCCGCCAGGACCGGATGTCCCTCCCGACGTCAACAGCAGATCCATTCTTCCGGCCAGCTCGCATAGGGCAGCGGAGAGTCGGTTCACAACCACCCGATCGAGCCTATGGCACTCGATCCATCGGACACGGCCTGGGCCGTCGGCGCATCCGGTGCGGCGGCCTCTCGGCACCGCCCCCGTCCGCGTAGCGGTACATCGTGGCGCGGGCCCGGTCGGCCGCCGCGGTGAAGGCGTCCCCGAGGTGGCGCGGCCGCTCGGCCGTGAGATCGAGGGCTGGTCCCGGCTCAGCAGGTACTGACGGAACCGGCCGGGGCGGGTCGGCGGTCGGCGTCGCATCACCCGGGCGGGGGAGCGCTCGGGGCGCCCGGGGGGTGCGGGGGAGCCGGGACGCTTCGGCTCCCCCGGCGCATCCGTCGTCGTGAGCCCCCGGGCACCCATGACCGTGGCGTGAGCACGCGTAACCGAAGCACCCTTGAGTACCAGCCGAGCCCACACCGAGCAGGCGGTGCGTATTCCATGCATGAGGGTGCACCGGTCACAGCCCTTCAACGGCTCTTCCGTACGTCCGCGGACGTCTTGTGCCGGCATTACCTGCGCACGCGCAAAGAGTGCGTCACCGTCTCCGTCTGCGGGTTCGTCCTCAAGGTGCCCCCCACGGTGTTCCACCCTCGTGCGTTCCTCACCAGCCGCTTCTTCGCCGAGTTCATCGACGGCCTGGAGTTGCGCGCACAGCGCGTCGCCGACGTGGGGACCGGAACAGGGATCCTCGCGCTCGCCGCCGCCCGAGCCGGAGCCGAGAAGGTGATCGCTTCGGACATCAACCCCCACGCGGCGCGCGCAGCCGCCCACAACGCCGCGGCGAACGGCGCGGGCGCCCGTATCGCGGCCGTCTGCACGGATCTGCTCTCCGGGCTCGCCCCAAGACCTCAGTTCGACGTGATCGTCTCGAACCCGCCGTACTTCCCCGGCGAGCCGCTCGACCTCGCCGACAGGGGCTGGCGTGCGGGCCCCGGGTACCGGGACATCGCCGGCCTCTTCGGCCAGGCCCACAAACGCCTCACCGACCAGGGGCGTTTCTACGTCCTGTTCTCCACCCACGCGGATCTCGCCCGCCTGGGCACTCTCATCGAGCAGGCCGGTTTCCGGACCAAGAGCGTCGCACGGCGCTCCATTCCCTTCGAGACCTTCGTCATCTACCGGCTGGACCGCATCTGATTCGTTGAAGGCGAGGAGTAGTCCTGGACGAGCGTGTGTACCCGTTCCCCGCCAGCCCGTTCGCCGGCGAGCCCCCTGAGCTACCGGACAGGCCGGTCTTCCGGGCCAGGCTGCCGCGGGGCGATCTGGTGTGGGTCGTCACCGGCTACGAGGAAGTGCGCGCCGCACTCAACCACCCTCTGCTCGGCCGCGACCTCACGGCGCGCGACCCCCACATGGGTGTCGAGGCATCCATGACCACCGCCCTGCGCGACCGCACCCTCCTGCTGGACGGCCCGGCCCATACCCAGCTGCGCCGGCTGGCGGCCAAACCTCTGGCGGCCGGCCGGGTGGCCGGGCTGCGACCTCGCATCCGGACACTGGCCGGCCGTCTCCTGGACGACATCGAGGAGGCCGGACCTCCAGCGGATCTCGTGGCCCGGCTGGCCTTCCCCCTACCGTTGGCGGTGCTGTGTGACCTCCTGGGCATCCCCGCACGCGACGGCCCGGCGTTCCGCCGATGGGCCGAGCGTATGACCGCCATCGAGGCGGTCTCCGAGGAGGAGGTCCTCACCGCGCTCGCCGCAATGTTCGACTACCTGACCGAGCGTCTCCAGGACAAGCGCAAGCACCCCGGACAGGACCTCCTCAGCGCCTGGCTGACCGCCCAGGAAGCCGACGACCGGCTCACCGACGCGGAGATCGTCCAGCTCGCCTTCAGCGTCCTGTTCGCCGGGTACGAGTCCACCGCCGCCGCGATCGGCGCGTGCGTCTACGGCCTGCTGCGTCATCCCCGGCAACTCGGCCTCCTGCACGCCTCACCGGACCTGCTCCCCGACGCCGTACGCCAGCTCATGCGCACGCAGCTGGCCACGCCCTACTACCGCGTCCTGCTGGCACGCGGCGACTTCCGCCTCGCCGGGGTGAGCATCCGACGCGGCGATGGAGTGATGCCCCTGACCTGGGCCGCCCAGCGCGACTCCGTACGCTTCCCTGCCGCCGGCTCTCTCGACATCCGGCGCGGCGGAGGAAGCGCACCGGACTTCGTCTTCGGCCACGGACCTCATGCCTGCCTGGGCGCCTCACTGGCCGCCACCATGGTCGAGACGGCCCTGGCCGAACTGCTGCGCCGCCTACCGGGCCTGCACGCCGCGGCCCCGCTGGACACGCTCAGCTGGCACACCGACCGTTTCCCCGGCGGGGGCCTGCGCCACCTTCCCGTGCGCTGGTGACCAGCTGTATCGCATGGACCTCTGGACCTCGAACCACAGGAGGACGTCCGCGATGCCACCTTCCATGCCCGGCGGGGGCATGCCGGGCGCTGCCCCGGTACCGTCCCCCGGGGCACCCGGCATGGTGGCCACAGGTGGCCGGCAATGCGGGTACTCCACGGTGGCCCTCCTTCAGGCCTACGGTCCGGCCAGGCGGGCACCGGCCTCCGCCGACGTCCGCCAGTGTGAACCGCAGCCGCTCGGTCCGCTGACTACGCCACCGGGCCAGCCCCGGTATCCGCTCGACGAAGGTCCGCCGTTCGTTGCAACGATTGCCCACGCGGTTGACGCATGCGACGTGCTCCATCCCGGAGGCCGGGTTGTTTGCGGGGCGGCAGAGATGCCTGGCTAGGATGCCGGAGGGAGGTTTGCCTTGCACGCTCATCACCGCCTCATGCTGCGGACGGCTCTTTTCGCTCTGGCCGTCACCGCCGGAGCGGCCGCTTGCGGTGGTGGCGAGCCCGATACATCAGACACCAGCACCAGTCCCCGGCAGCCGGACAGCACCGCCTCCGCGAGGGCCTTCGGTATGACGGCCGATCAGCGACGCCGGGCCGACCAGTTGGTCAGTGTGTTCGAGAACGGCACACCGGAGATCCAATACGACTACGCCGAGGACCTCCACGACGGACGCGGTGTCACTGCCGGCCGAGCCGGCTTCACCACCGGTGACGGCGACGCGCTGAAGGTGATCCGTGCCTACACCCAGCAGGTCCCGGATAACCCACTGGCCCGCTTCGTCCCCGTTCTGGAACAGCAGGAGGACGGCGGCCCGGGCCCTGGCAGCCTGCCCGGGACGGACTACATCGCCGCCTGGAAGCAGGCGGCGAAGGACCCCCGGTTCCGGCACGTCCAAGATGAGCAGGTCGACGACCGCTACTACAAACCCGCGATGGACCAGGCCGACCGGCTCGGCCTGCGGACCGCCCTGGCCCGTGCCGAACTGTATGACGCCGCCATCCAGCACGGCACCGGCAACGACGGCGACGCCCTGCAGGCCCTCATCAAGCGCACCACCGACAAAGCCGGCGCTCCGGCCGAAGCCGGTGAGAAGAAGTGGCTCGACGCGTTCTTCGACGTGCGAACGGAGGACCTCAACCACCCGAAGAACCCGGAAACCGCCGAGGAGTGGCGGGAGTCGGTGGACCGGGTCAGCGCGATGCGCCGTATCGCCCGCACTGGCAACTACAGCCTCGACGGACCCTTCACCGTGACCGCATTCGGCTCCCGGCACACCGTCCGCTGATCCGCTTCCGACGCCAGGTCGGTCGCCAGTCGGTCGTCGCCACCGCCCGTCGTGGCGGTCCGGTCCACTCGTCCCGTCACAACGGTGGCAAGCGAGGCAGGCAGGGTCAGCCGTTGACGAAGGTGAGGCTCGTTGCGTCGTAGCGGGTACCCGCGATCTGCTCCGGCGGGGCGGCGGCCTCGATGGCGGCGAGGTCCTCGGGGGACAGCTCGACGGCCAGGGCCGCGAGGTTCTCTTCCAGGTAGCGCTGCCGCCGGGTGCCGGGGATGGGGACCACGTCGTCGCCCCGGTGCTGCACCCAGGCCAGGGCGAGCTGGCCGGCGGTGACTCCCTTCGCGTCGGCCAGCTCGTTCAGCTTCGCCACGATGGCCAGGTTCCGCTCGAGATTGCCGTCGGCGAAGCGCGGCTGGGTGCGTCGCACGTCGGTCTCCGCCAGTCCTTCGACCGAGTTGTAGCGGCCGGTCAGGAAGCCACGGCCGAGCGGGGAGAACGGGACCATGCCGATGCCCAGTTCCCGGCAGACCGGGGCGACCTCCGCCTCCAGGTCGCGCGTCCACAACGACCACTCGCTCTGCAGCGCGCTGATCGGGTGGACCGCGTGCGCGCGCCGGATGGTGCCCGCGCCGGCCTCGGACAGCCCGAGGTAACGGACCTTCCCGGCCCGTACCAGCTCGGCCATGGCACCGACCGTCTCCTCGATCGGCACCTGCGGGTCGACGCGGTGCTGGTAGTAGAGGTCGATGTGGTCGACGCCGAGCCGGCGCAGCGACGCATCGCAGGCCTGCCGTACGTAGGCGGCGTCGCCGCGGATGAGGGTGGGCTCGCCCAGGCGGTTGGCGAAGCCGAACTTCGTGGCCAGCACCACCTCGTCGTGGCGCCCGGCGACGGCCCGGCCGATCAGCTCTTCGTTGTGGCCGACGCCGTAGAAGTCGGAAGTGTCCCAGAAGGTCACCCCGAGGTCGAGGGCGTGGCGCAGTGTCGCGATCGACTGCGCGTCGTCCGTCGCGCCGTAGCCGTGGCTCATGCCCATGCATCCCAGGCCCTGGGCGGATACTGCCAGCTCGCCCAGGTACCGGGTGGGGATGGTGGTCATGGTGTTGCCTCCTGATCTCGGAAACCATCTGACCAGGACGCTAGGTGCTGGAGTGCGCTCAAGGTCAAATGAAGGCCGGGGACGGGAGGACCGGCTCAGTGCACGCTCACGTGCGGGCGGATGCACGTTTGGCACGCACGAACCTGGACGTATGCACCGCAAGTGCGGAACCAACGCCCCAGTAGAGCGCGGCGATTGAACTGTCGAACCAGAAGACTCCGGCTACCAGCACGGCTCCACACACCACCAGCACTGTCACCCCGGCACCGGTAAGAACGGCGACCACGTCCCGCCGAACCGGGTCCTTCACCTCGTAGGCGAAGCGGGCAACGAGTGCAAGGAAGCACACCGCAGCCCCCACATGCTCGACCAACCTCATATCGACAGCAACTCCCCTCTCAGACGGCCATCACTGAGGCCAGGCGCTACGCCCCGGTGACAGCCCGGCCGCCACCATCCGGACAACAAGCACCCAGCACACCAAGAACGCCCCAGAAACCAGCACGTCACGCACCGGCCTCACGCCCCACCGCGGGCGGCCTCCTCTCGGTCGAGCCGCGCTCAAAGGAGATGCCGTGCGCCTCAGCGGGACGTAATGTGCACTCCTGGCCGCTGACTATTACTTGGTCGTTGATTCGGCCACGGCTTCGGGAGGACTTGATGGTTGCGGACATGGTCAGGACCTGGGTGGCGGGCTGGGCTCTCTCACGGAGCACTCCCCCGCCGGTCGAGAAGCCCTGGGGGTTCTACGTCGAGGTCGCCGGCAACCCTGCCGAAGTGGGGCGCCATGTCCTCCCGGAGACCGAGGAGTTGTTGGTCCGCCGCGCCGCTGCCTCCGTAGTCGTGCCGCGGACCTGGATGAAGATGCCCGGGGAGCCGGAGGAGATCGAGCCCTGGCTGCCGGAGGGGTGGGTGGTGGCCCGGGAAGAGACCGGGCACCTGATGGCCGTTGACCTCGTAGCCACAGGCCCGGTCGCACCCGAGGGATACACGGCGACGGTGGAGACCATCGGTGCCGTCGTCCACGTCCGGGTGCTGGATGCTGCGGGCGAGCAGGCGGCCCAGGGACAACTGGCGATCCTCGGGGAAGCCGCGGTGGTGGACCGGGTGATCACCTCGGAGACCCACCGGCGGCGCGGGCTGGGCAAGTTCGTGATGGCTACGCTCGCCGACTGCGCCTCGGCCCGGGGCGCCGCGCTCGGCGTTCTCGGCGCGACCGACGACGGACGCGCCCTGTACGAGACGCTGGGCTGGAAGAAACACGCGACCATCGCGGAGTGCATTTACCGGCCCTGACTCCGGGTACGTGCCGCCTCAGCGAGTAAGTTGCGGGCCTGGTGTGCCCGCAACACGTACCCTCGCCGCACCCCCTCCCACCTGCGAATCCTCGTGCTAGGAGGAGGCCGGATCGCCCCTCGTTTCGGCGGCCCCCTGAGCTGGGCGAGGCGGCGTACTTCAGTGCAGGCCTGAACGTGTCGGCCGCGGTGCGGGTCCAGCAGTTCCCGCCCCCTCCGGAAGCCGTTGCCTCCGGTGACGGTACGTACGGCGCGCACGCACCGCTCATCGGGCCGTTCCGACGACGCAGCAAGCCGTTCTTCCGTTACACGGCGCCGGGGCCGTTCGGCGTCGCCGTCGAAGAGGCGCGGGAACATGCTCGCTGGGGTGCCGGCTGTCCCGCGAGGAACCGAAGCGGTGCGCGGCGCCGGTCCCGGCCCCGTGGCGTCGGCCCTCGATCCCGGCGGACTGGCCTGGCTGGCGGACAGGCAGGCGGGCGGCCTCGGTGCCGGCTACCGCTTCGTCCTGGTCGAAGGCGTGGATCCGGCTGAGCTCCCTGGGCGCATCGGTACTGACAGGGAGGGTTCCTGCACGAGCCCGTGACGCAACGGGATGTGGACGGATCCTCCTACAGCCCGGACGCTGATCGGACGGCTCGGCCGGCTGTCAGGGAGGGGACGGAGCGAGTCAGGGGGCCGGAGCCAGGAGCTACTCACGGAGGTTTCAGCCGGCGACCGCGCGATCCGTGCTCACCTCGTCGTGTCGGCCGGGTAGGCGTACACCCGGAGCGGATCGAGGTGCAGTTCGTAAGGGCCCATGCAATCGGCGGCCAGCGTGGCCACGAGGGTCCCGCACGGGCATGCCATGTTGCGGCCTCCGGTTCCGAGTGGTCCGCAGCAGCCCTGGTGGATGCCCAGGGGACTGGTCAGCCGCAGGCCGGGGACGTCCTCCGGGTGCACGATCGCGGAGTCCTTGGGACCTGCGGACACCATGCCGGTCATCTGGGGCGGCATGAGAAGAGCGCGGCTCTCCTGCACATCTACGGCCGGGGAATCCGGTGCCGCGAAGGGAGCGCCCCAAGGTTCGGGGTCGATGGCGTAGCTGCCGCGCGGGACCGTCGACGGCGCGGGCCGAGTCGTGCTGTCAGCGCTGGGGCTCACGGCGACATCGGGGACGGCCGGAAGTTTCCGCAGGTCCGGGGTGAGCTCGGCGCCGCACTTCGCGCAGTAGAAGACCGTCACACCGACAGTTGTATCCCACTCACACGGTCTGCTCAGCGTGTGAGCCAGCGTACTTCGTACGGGGCGAGGGACAGTGGCTGTCCGTCGACTTGGGCTGCTGCCTGGCGGCGTTCGGTGTTGACGACGAGTACGGCTGCGTCGTCGGCCAGGACCTGGATCCTGGTGCCCGGCTCCGTGGTGGCGTCCACATCTCGGAAGGCGGTGCCCGGGGGGAATTCGTGGGCGAAGCGGTTCAGGAGACGGGACATGGGGAGGCCTTGGCCGCCATCGCGGAGGTGGGTGCTGCTCCACAGGCAGCCCGGGCAGTCGTGTCCGGTCTGCTGCGGGTTCCAGTAGAAGGCGGCTGACGCGCCGCTCGCCGCCAGGTGCATCAGCGCGGTGGCCTGCACAGCGGTGCGGTGACGCTCGTGCCAGCCGTCACGGCCGCCGGGCCGGTAGTCTTCGGCAGGCGGTTCGACGTACCACTCGGCCCACCACACGGGAAGCCCGGTGACGTTCCTCAGCCAGCGGGTGACGTCGGCGAACTTCTCGGTGGCGGCGAACTCGTCGGGGATCGTCTCGTGGCCCTCGCGGGTGTAGCTGGACCCGTCGACAACGACGAAGTCGGCGCCTGCCTTGTGCCTGTTCCAGTAGTGGATGACGTCGGCGGAGCGCTGGTCGAGTTCGCCCCAGGGGCCGCGGAGTTCGGGCGAGCGGTCCTCCCGGTCGTCGGCGGGCGGGTCGTGGTCGGCCACTACGTAGGGGCCTCCGACCAGGTTGTCCGGGCTCTGTTTCTTCAGTTCCGCGTAGACGAGGTTGTACAGCTGGGTGTACCCCTCGTAGTTCCAGCGGCGCTTGCGCTCGTCGTAGAAGCCCTTCAGTTCGTTCCATACGAGGAAGTGCTTGATGTCGGGGTAACGGCGGGCGATCGTGCCTGCGAGCCGGGCGAAGTCACCGTAGTGCCGGCGGTCGGGAGCGGTCTCCAGGCGGGACCAGTCGGTACGTCCCTTCCGGCCGCCCTTCATCCAGTCGGGGGCGCCGCACAGGGTGAGGACGGGGGTGGCGCCGGTGGCTCGCATCAGGGCGACGCGCTCGTCGAGGGCTTCGAAGTCGTACCGCCCGGGCGCCGGTTCGGGGTTTTCCGCGCCCCAGCCCATGATGTGCTGGTTCTGCGGCTGGGGCCGGGCCGAGAGCAGGGCGCCCGCCTTGCGGGTGGCCTCCGGTTCGCCGTGGTCCGCGCTGTGCTGGGTGTGGGTGAAGCCCCAGCCCGGCTGGGCAGCCGGTGGTCGTCGGCCGGCCTTCGACGGGCCGCCGCCGCCCGGCTTGCCCGCGGCCGTCGCGAGCGGCAGGGCCGCGAGGGCCAGCGCGCCGCACACGCCGAGCAAGGGAAAGGAAGCCGGCCTCCGTCGCCGTAGCGCCGTACCGGACATCACCGACCATGCCGCGTCAAGTCGCCCCACGACATCCAATACTAGGCGCATAGCCTGGAATGCGTGCCCGTGCCGTCCCGCTCATACGGCCCTGTTCTGCCATGCGGTGATTCGTCTGATGATGAGGATGACCAGTGCGCCGGCCGCCACGTCCAGCGCCGTGAGGAGAGTGGACACGTTCGCGTTGCTCAGTACGTCCTGCTCGGTCTCCAGATGCGAGGCCAGACGCCACTGCACCGGCTTGACGAGGGTGGCGGCCACGAACATCGCCCACCAGGCGTTGACCAGGGTGGCGGGGGCAGGCCGCCGGGGAGCGCTGGTCTGCCAGATGTCCGACACGACCTGGTACGGGTACCACAGGTTGGCCACCGGGGCTATCCACGCGCCCACCACCCAGCCCCGGGAACGGCGGTGCGCAGCAAGGCCGCCCAGCAGTTCGGCGTTGATCCGCGCCCGCCACAGCCAGATCAGGAACGCCACGCCGGCCGCGATCCACGCCGGGAGCGTCGGCCAGGTCACCAGCGCCGAGAAGGAGTCGGCTGCGTCCAGGTCCGCCTCTGTCGCCGTACCGGCCAGGTAGTCGCGGATGACGAAGTAGTCGCGCCAGTTGGCCGCCGATACGAGTATCTCGCGCACGAGCTCCAGCAAGATCAATATTGTTGCGGTGGCGGCCGCGCCGGATACCGGTCTCTGCCGCTGCGTGGCGGCGCCGGCAGGTATTGCAGGGGTGCCTTGCTGCGGGCTGTCCATGGATCCTCCGAGAGAGTCAGGTCCTCTTCAGGTTGTCGAGGCGGACAAGGTTGTCGAGGTGGATGGGTGGATGGGCGGATGGGTGGATGAGGCGGACAAGTGCGAGCACGATCAGGAGTACGACACGGCGGCTGTGCCCGGGGGACGGGTTTCGGGGCGGCTACCAGAAGCCGGCGAGTTGCAGTGCCCGGTACGGCAGGGCCAAGGCCCCGAGCGCGAGGCATCCTTTGCCCAACGTGACCAGCATCCCCATGTCGGCTCGCATGATGACCGCCCGCCTGCGCACTCCCGCGGACGCCAAAGCCGACTTCATGGCGCGGGCCACGTGGCGCGTGGGCGTCATCACCGTCATGGGCACGAGAGACGCCTGGTAGGCGCGGCGCACCCGCCCGCCGCGCGGGGGCGTCGCGCCGGCAGCGGGCTCCACCGGGCACACGTGCGGCGTCCATCCGGGTCCGAAGGCGATGGCGGCAGAGATCCAGGGGTCGCCGTCGCCGGCCGGCGTCTCGCCCAGCCGGGAAGGTACTGGCAGGAGCTCGTCCAGCCGCTCGGCCACACCCGCCCTCCGGCCCGGCACCAGCAGGACCACCTTGTGCGCGGGGTGGCTGGAAACGGCCTGCTCGAGCTCCCACCACAGGCCCTCACCGAGGCCCACGCTCAACACGATGAGCTGGGACAGTTCCATCAGCCGGAGGATCACCGGCTGCCAGTCGTCGAGCGGCAGGTAGAACCGCGCCGCCCCCAGGCGCGGCAGCGGCTCCCCCGGCTTGCCCACCGCGATCACGGGGCCGAAAGCGCCCAGCACCACGGCGAGTTGCTCCTCCCGCGAATGGATGTTGAGGTTCGGCCCGTCGTCGACCTGCGCCGCGCTGTGGTCGTCGGCGAAGCTGCGCAGATAGAGCACGGGACGGCGGCCGTCGGCCGGCAGGGCGCGGACCGCGCCGCGCGCGGACCGCGGGCGCGAGTAGCGCAGGACCAGGAATCCCGCCCCCAGCGCGGCCAGTCCGCAAGGCAGGAGGAGCACTTGCGCCACCAGCGGCATCTTGTAGCCCTGTCGCTGGGCCATACTGACCGCGAAGAAGCCTGCTGTGAACAGGGCGTACCCGGCTCCGCTCGCCGCCACGAACACCGGCCGGCGCCACCGTGGCTGACGCGGGGCGAACCGGCCGACCACCTCGACGATCTCCGCGGCGCCGGCCTGACGGCGGTGCCGCAGCCACAGCGCCGGCGCGACGAGCGCTGCGGCGGCCACCGTCCACCACAGTGTGACCGTGCCCCACGAGCTGACGTCCCGGTCGAGCGCTGCCTGATCCCCTCCGACGTACGCGGTCAGGTTGCTTGCGCTGGCACGGGCGGCGTCGACCTCACCCTTCTCGGTGTGACGGACGGCGGCGGAGACCGCGTAGCGGCTGTCCCCTCGCGGGGCGTTGTCCTCGAACCAGGCCCCGGTCGCACGGATCTCAGCGTGCGCGGACGCGTCTCCCCCGGCGTAGCGGTTCAAGGCAGTGACGAAAGCGGCAGCCTGCTCCGGGGCGCCGCGGAAGTCGTCACGGTCCCGCAGTTCCGTGCCCAGGGAGATCGCCATGTGCAGCGCGATGTAGACGGTGACGACCGCGGCCGCCGTGATCAGCCGGGCGAACGCCCGTAATCCCGAGGACACCCCCAGTACCCCCCTGGCCCCCACCGGACGCCGATGTCATGTCCGGGTCAGGCATAGTATTACCATGGCGCACCGCGGGCCGTGGCCGGTTCCCAGGTACGCGAGAAGGATCGGCACGCGCTCCGCCGTAACCGCTCGGCTCACCGCAAGTGCCGGAGGAAGACGTCGTCTGCCCCATTGGTGTCCTTGGGCACGAGGTTGCCGGCCCCGCTGTCGAACACCACCGTGCGCCCGGACAGGTCGACGCCGAAGTTCAACGAGAACTCGTTCGCCTGAGTCCCGTCGGACGCGACATTGGCGCGCTCCGTCGCACCGGTCCGCAAGTCGCGCACGAAGACGTCCTCCTTGCCGTTGGTGTCACCCGGAACCAGGTTGGACGCACCGGACGTGAAGAACGCGTACCGGTTGTCGGCGCTCATGGCCACGCGCCCGTAGGACATGCCATTGGCCTCGGCCCCGTCGGCCGCCACGCTGAGCCGCCGGGTGACGCCCGTGCGGAGATCCGTGGCGAAGGCATCCGCGGTGCCGTTGGTGTCGCCGGCGACGATGTCGCTGTTGGCGCTCATGAACAGCGCGTAGCGCCCGTCCGGGCTCAGACCGATGTCAGTGAGAACCGCTACCTTCGATCCGGTGAGGGAGTGCGCGGCCAGTTCGGTGCGGCCGGTACGCAGCTCGTGCGCGTAGAACACGCGGGCCCGCGGCCGCGCCAGCAGATCCTTGTCGGCGCCGGCCTGCGGGACCAGGTTCGATGCCCTGCTCTTGAACCCGATGCGGCTTCCGTCCGCGCTGATCACCGGAGAGACGGACTCGCCGTCCCCCTGCGTGCCGTCGGAGGCGACGCTGACGCGTTTGACGGTCCCCCGCCACCGGTCCTTCACGAACACGTCCCGCGCGTTGTTGGTGTCCCCGGGCACCAGGTCGCTGCGAGTGGAGAGGAACGCGACATAGCGGCCGTCCGCGCTGATCGATGGTTCGCTGTTGTCGACGCGGACCTGCTTCGGAGCTCCGATGAGGATTTCGGTGCGCCTGGTCCAGCGGTCACGTACGTACACCTCGGTACTGCCGGTGGGGTTGCCACCCGGTACGAGGTTCGTCGCGTCCGAGCTGAAAACGACATACCGGCCGTTGCCGCTGAGCACCGCGTCCCACGTCGAGCCGTCGGCCGGCGTGCCGTCGGTGGCCACCGCGACCCGCTCGATCCTGCCGGTACGCAACTCCTTCACGAACGGGCCGCCCTTCCGGGAGTCGCCGGGGATCAGGTTGTCAGCCCCCGAGCTGAAGACGACCACGCGGCCATCGCCGCTGATCTTCCCCTGCCCCGACTCGCCGTTCGCCTCCGCGCCGTCGGCGGTGACGCTCACCCGCTCGGTCCGTGCCCGGTGCCCTTCCGTCGCGGCGGCCGCCGGCAGCACCGTCGCGCAGGTTCCTAAGACAGCCGCCACGACGGCCGTTCGTCTGAGATGGCGCATGCGACTCCCCTTGCCTGAGGCGATGGTGGCGTACGGGCCGGATGGTGGTGCACGAGCTGAAGGAAGCCAACAGCCTTGCGAGGCGCGTGGTCAACGAGGAGGAGCCGGCTCCGGCTCGCACCAGCCCTCGGTTTATTTCGCGCCTAAGAGGCTTGACGTTGAACAACTGGGCGTGTTTTTCTTTCAACGTCAAAAGATCTACCCCTGAAAGACCTTCGGGGGGTCCGCACAAGCCCTGCGCCCTGCGCCCTGCCCACGCGGCCCGACTGTTCCCACACGACTCACCTGAGGACCAGAAATGACGACAGCAGACCGTGGAAACCTGAAGCTCTCATACTCCGACGGCCGACCGGCCACCACCGGCATCGAGGCCGTCAACCGCGTACTGCGGGCGGTGGGCGTGCGCGTCAGCCGGATTCCCGTTCCCACGGAAGCCCACCCGATCCTGGAGGCATCCAAGGACCGGGCGCTCTCGGAGGAGGAAGGCACGGAACTGATGTCGCTGTTCAGCATGCACCGGGGGCAGTTGGTGGAGCAGATCGAGCTGGCCGGCCGCCGTCCGGAGACCCACGGCGGCGGGTTCCTGAACACCTCCGAGGCCGGCGTTCCCCCGTACCCGAAGGTGTACGACATGAAGGCGATGGACGCCGACGCCCTGCACGCCGTCCAGGCGCGCTTCGGCAGGCTCCACGTGAACAGCTCTGACCACGGCGTCGGCGTCGACGAAGTGATGACGGTCGTCTCCGGTGGCCCGTGGACGTGGTTCTACCGGTTGCCCGACGGCGTGATCGCCAAGCTGTCGGTGGGCGCGGTCGAGACCGGCGATCCGGCCTGGCGCCTGAGCTACCCCGGCCTGGGCCCCCACGGCGCCTTCCTCGACGCCGGGCACGGCTTGATCGTGGCCTACGTCCACGGCCCTGAGAAGTTCGTCATGCGCTACGAGGAACCGAGCGTGGACGGCGCACAGGTGCTGGGCACGAACCCGTGGATCGACTTCAGCGGCGACGCCCCGCGGCTGCTCGAGGAAGTGACGGCACACTGAGCTTGGCGTCCGGCGTCCGTAGACGTGACATAACAGACGCTCCGCGCCGGTCCGCTCACCATGCGATGACTATGATCCGGGCCGCGGAGGTATCCAAACCGGTGGGGCCCAAGGGGATTGAGTGAGCTGCCATGGGCAGCGTCCTACCACCGGCACGCGCTGCCTCCCTGCCAGCGCTTAGCCCGCCCCGCGTGAGCTGCCGGCGGCGCGCAGGAAGTCCTCGGCGACCGCGCAGTGCAGGGCGACTCCGGCGGCCAGCGCCTCCTCGTCGTAGAGGACACGGTCGGAGTGGTTGTCCGGGGCCGTACCCGGCACGCTGCCGGGTGGGCAGGCGCCCAGGAACACCATCGCGCCGGGCACGCGTTGGAGGACGTAGGAGAAGTCCTCGCCGCCCATCGTGGGGTGGGGGAGCTCGTGCACGCGGGAGGGGCCGAGGGCGGCAGCCGCCGCGTGGCGCACCACTGCTGTGAACGCGGGGTCGTTCTGCACGGTGGGGTAGCCCTCGGGGAGTTCGATGTCGGCGATCGTGCCATGGGCGGCGGCCACTCCCCCGGCCACGCGCGCGATGCCCTCGCGCACCGTGCGGCGGCTCGCCTCGGAGAGTGTGCGGTACGTGCCGGACAGCTCCGCCGTCTCCGGGATGACGTTGAACGCGCTTCCCGCCCGGACCGTGGTGATCGTCAGCACCGCGGGCTCGAAGATTCCGACGGTCCGGGTGATCATGGTCTGGAGGGCCTGGACGATCTCGCAGGCGACCGGGACCGGATCGAGTACCCGGTGCGGGCCGGCCGCGTGCCCGCTCCGGCCCCTGACGGTGATGCGTACCAGGTCGGCGGCGGCATACTGCGTGCCCGGCCGGACGTGAACGGTGCAGCTTTCGTTGCGGGCGTTGATGTGCAGGGCGAACGCCGCATCGACCGCCGTGCCGTCGGCCAGGGTGAGCAGCCCCTCCTCGATCATGGGGAGGGCCCCGCCGCCGGTCTCCTCGGCGGGCTGGAACATGAACACCACCCGCCCCGCCAGCCGGTCCCTGCGGGCGCTGAGCAGCCGCGCGGCGCCCGCGAGCATGGCCGTGTGGGCGTCATGACCGCATGCGTGCATGATCCCGGGCACTTGGGAGGCGAAGTCGAGGCCGGTGTTCTCCTGCTGCGGCAGGGCATCCATGTCCGCGCGGAGGAGCAGGGTCCGTCCGGGGCGCCCGGTGTCGAGCACGGCCACGACCGAGCTCAGCTGCCTGCCGAGCGTTACCGCCAGGCCCAGGCCGTCGATCGCCTCCAGTACCGCCTGCTGGGTACGGGGCAGGTGCGCGCCCGCTTCCGGAACGCGGTGGATACGGCGCCGCAGCGCCACGACATCGGGCAGCAGCTTCCGCGCCTCGGCCAGGAGACCGGAGTCCTGAGGGCCCTGGGAGTTCTGGGAGATCTGCCGGACAGAATCGTTTCCATCGATCGGCACGTGCGCCTCCACTACCTATGGGGCGTTCTCCAGTGCAGGATGCGGCAGCATTCGCCGCTGCTACGAGACCACAGCCGCGTCGGCGGCCTGTCCGCTTACCGTTCGGGACAGGCCGCCTGCGCCTAGCAGAGCCGCGTTACAGCGCGCGCTCCAGGCGGTCCGCCATCAGCTTGACGAAGCGGGCCGGTTCCTTCGGCTGGCCGCCCTCGGCGAGTACGGCCAGGCCGTGCAGGAGCTCGGCGGTCTCGGCGAGCTCCGCGTGGTCCTCGCGCTCCTTGTACGCCTGGTTGAGGCCCTTGACCAGCTGGTGGTCCGGGTTGAGTTCCAGGATGCGCTTGGCGGTGGGCACTTCCTGGCCCATCGCCCGGTACATGTTCTCCAGTGCCGGGGTCAGATCCTGCGCGTCGGAGACGACACAGGCCGGGGAGACGGTGAGGCGCGAGGAGAGACGTACCTCCTTGATGTCCGCGTCCAGCTGCTCCTTCATCCAGCCGAGCAGCCCGGCGTACTCCTCGGTCTGCTTCTCGCGCTCGCCGTCGGCAGCCTCCTCGTCCTTGGGGTCGAGGTCGATCTGCCCCTTGGCGACGGAGCGCAGCTTCTTGCCCTCGTACTCGCCGACGGCGTCGGCCCACACCTCGTCGACGGCGTCGGTGAGCAGCAGCACCTCGATGCCCCGCTCCCGGAAGGCCTCCATGTGCGGGGAGTTCTCGATGCTCTGCCGGGACTCGCCGGTCAGGTAGTAGATGTCGTCCTGCCCGTCCTTCATCCGCTCCACGTACTGCTTGAGCGTGGTCGGCTCGGTGTCGTGGTGCGTGGTCGCGAACGACGCTACGGCGAGGAGGGCGTCGCGGTTCTCCGGGTCGGTGACCAGGCCTTCCTTCAGGACGGTGCCGAACTCCCGCCAGAGCGTGGCGTAGCGGTCCTGGTCCTTGGCCATCATGTCCTTGACCGTGGACAGGACCTTCTTCGTGAGCCGTCGCCGCATCATCTCGATGTGGCGGTCCTGCTGGAGGATCTCGCGGGACACGTTCAGCGAGAGGTCCGCCGCGTCGACGACGCCCTTGACGAAGCGGAGGTACGGCGGCAGCAGCGCCTCGCAGTCGTCCATGATGAACACGCGCTTGACGTACAGCTGCACGCCGCGCTTGGCGTCCCGCGTGAACAGGTCGTGGGGGGCGTGGGCGGGCAGGAACAGCAGCGCCTGGTACTCGAAGGTGCCCTCCGCCTGGAGCCGGATCGTCTCCAGCGGGTCGCGCCAGTCGTGGCCGATGTGCTTGTACAGCTCGTGGTACTCGTCGTCGGACACCTCGTCGCGCGGGCGCGCCCAGAGGGCCTTCATGGAGTTGAGCGTCTCGGGTTCGGGGGTCTCGGCTTCGGCCGCCTCATCCCCCTCGCCCGCTGCGGCAGGGGCAGCGGCCGGGGACTCGGGCAGCATCCGGACGGGCCAGGTGATGAAGTCCGAGTACCGCTTGATGATCTCCCTGATCTTCCACGGGGAGGTGTAGTCGTGGAGCTGGTTCTCCGGGTCGGCCGGCTTGAGGTGGAGCGTGACCGAGGTGCCCTGCGGGGCGTCCTCGACCTTCTCCAGCGTGTACGTGCCCTCGCCGCGCGATGCCCAGCGGGTGCCCTCGCTCTCGCCCGCGCGCCGGGTCACCAGGGTGACCTCGTCCGCCACCATGAAGCCGGCGTAGAACCCGACGCCGAACTGGCCGATGAGCCCTTCCTCCCCGGCCGCGTCCTTGGCCTCCTTGAGCTCCTGGAGGAACTTCGCGGTGCCCGAGTTGGCGATCGTGCCGATCAGGCGTCCGACCTCGTCGTACGACATGCCGATACCGTTGTCCCGCACGGTGAGGGTGCGGGCCTCCTTGTCGACGGCGATGTCGATGTGCAGGTCGGACACGTCGGCGTCGAGCGAGTCGTCCCACAGCTTCTCGAGGCGTAGCTTGTCCAGCGCGTCGGAGGCGTTGGAGACGAGCTCCCTCAGGAAGACGTCTTTGTTTGAGTAGACCGAGTGGATCATCAGCTGGAGCAGCTGACGGGCCTCTACCTGAAACTCAAAAGCTTCGGCCGGCATGTTCGCGAATACCTCACAGGTCCTGTTGCCAGATCTGGATGGAAGACACTGTAAAACACCATGTCAGGACAGTGGCCGGGATGTGGGAGGGGTGGCTGGATCCGGACCCGCCGGCGCTGCCCGGCTCAGGGCTCGGGGACGGCCAGACCCGTCTGCCAGGCCCACGCCGCGATGCCGACGCGATTGGCGCTGCCGAGACACGGGTGAGGTGCGCGGCGCCGGGCCCCGCGAGGAGCCGGGTCAGCTCAAGGCCGTCGATGCCGGACATGCGGATGTCGGCGAGGACGACGTCCGGCCGCAGTCTGCGGGCGAGTTCGAGGGCGCCGGTGCCGTCGACGGCCTCACCGTGGCGACCGGACCGGTGGCGGCGGAGGAGAACCCTTCGACCAGGCCGGTCAGCCGGTCCACGCCCGGCAGGGGCTCGACGAGGGCTGCCTCGGAGCGGATGGCTCCGGATCCGTCCGCAGGGGCAGCGCCGGGCCCGTTCGTCCGGGCGGTCCCGGCTCCCTCCGTCCAGGCGGTGCCGGAACCGTCCGCGAAGTCACTTCTCGGTGAAGAGGAGTTCCTCGGAGGGATGCGTCATCCTCACGGTCTCACCGTTGGTGATCTCGACGACGTTGTGCAGGCCGGTTTGGAGGGGAGCCGACGTGTCGGAGGCCGAGGTATCGGCGGCCGACAAGATACGGAACTTGTCCGCAGCCCCGCCCAGGTACGCGGGGAAGCAGGCCAGCGAGGTGTTGCCGAGCGAGAGGTACTCCTTCAGCCGGCGGAACAGTTTCGGAAGGATCACCGCGTCATCGGTGATGGAGGACATCCCGGTGATCTTCGCGCCGGT
This sequence comes from Streptomyces sp. SCA2-17, assembly GCF_044336695.1. Classification (NCBI taxonomy): domain Bacteria; kingdom Bacillati; phylum Actinomycetota; class Actinomycetes; order Kitasatosporales; family Streptomycetaceae; genus Streptomyces; species Streptomyces sp. SCA2-17. Next base: position 6,940,218 of record NZ_CP117521.1, on the reverse strand, counting down.
GAGGGTCACGTCGCCCAGCGAACCGCTCGTGGTGTTCCACACGCCCTTACCGGGGTCGGCCTTCGCCTGCTGGACGGCCGCGGTCAGCTCGCCGCGCAGATCCGCGGGCAGACCCGCGTAGAACGTGGGATACGCCAAACCCTCCGTGAGCAGGTGGTGATTAGCCGTCTTCTTCAGAAGTCCCGTCTTCACCTCGATCTCGTAGCCGCTGGGCCCCGGCGGGGCGCCCCGGCCGATGAGTGCCACGCAGCGGCCGAAGACGTCGGTGCCCCGGGTGAGAAGGAAGCCCGGGACCGTATCAGGAGTGGCGGAGATGTTCTCGTGGCCATTGCTGGGATCGAGGGTGCGCCGGATGTCGCTGAAGCCGAGCCACGTCAGCAGCGCGTCGGTGGCGGCATCGCCGAACTTCCGTGGCTGACGTACCTCCGTCCCGTAACTCCCCGAGTAATGGGTCTCCAGCGCGTCGATGCCTTCGAGGCGTACATCGACGTGGCCGTCCCTCTCCGGCTCCAGTTTCTGGCGTCCGCGGACGAGCTTCCACTCGCCCACGTAATCCGGAATGAACGGGACGGTGTCCCCGTCAGGCCTGGTGCGGCCTGAAAGATGGAATGCCCCCTTGATCAGCAACATCGGCATAGCAAACCCCCATGAACGCCGGAACGCCGGAACAGGCCGCATACCTCGCCCAGTGCTTCGCCAAGAAGCACTTCGCCAAGCACCCGCAAGGCGGTCACACCGAGGAAAACCCGGTTCATTACCATGCTGCGACCGGCACGGCACGTTCGCCATCCGAGAACCGGGCCAGGAGCAGGGGGTCTCAGCTCACGGCGCGCTTCACGAGCTCGGCTATGCGCGCCTCCACCTCGGGCGTCACCGCCGTCAGGGCGAACCCGGCCGCCCACATGGGGTCCTCGTCGAGCTTCGCCTGGTCGCTGAATCCGAGCGTCGCGTAGCGCGCCTTGAACTTCTCTGCGCTCTGGAAGAAGCAGACGACCTTGCCGTCCAGCGCGTACGCGAACTGCGGCGCGCCGCCGCCTTCAGCTCCCGGGCGTGGTCTTTCATCGCGGCCCGCTCCTCGGCCGTGAACACCTCGAACGCGCTGTTTCCGGTGCTGCTCATGACGGAACTCCCCCTTGAGGACCTTGTGTGCCGAACCTTGAAAGGAACCCTAGCCCTGCCCACTGACATTCGACCGGCGTCTCCTCAGGTGCCGGGTCGGTGAGCCGCTCGCCCCTTCCTCGTGGCGTCCTGGGCAGGGAGACGTTGGAGCCAGCGGGTGCGGGCGTTCTGGGCGTCCTGGGTGAGGGCCGCTTGTGGGGCCAGGCTGTCGAAGCCGTGGTAGGCGCCGGGCCATACGTGCAGTTCGGCCTGGCCGCCGGACTGCCAGATCGCGTTGGCGTAGGCCACGTCCTCGTCCCGGAACATGTCGGCCGAGCCGACCTCGACGTAGGCCGGGGGGAGTCCGGAGAGGTCCGTGGCGCGGGAGGGGGCTGCGTAGGGCGGCAGGTCGGCAGTGCCGTAGCGCTCGCCCAGCAGGGCCTTCCAGGCGGTCGCGTTGGAGGTGAGGTCCCACGTGCCCAGGCCTGTCATCTGGTGGCTGGAGAAGGTGCTGTTGCGGTCGTCGAGCATGGGGCACAGCAGCAGTTGTCCCAGGGCGCGGGGACCGCCGCGGTCTCGGGCCAGGAGGGCGAGGGCCGCGGCGAGTCCGCCGCCGGCGCTCTTGCCTCCGATGACGATGCGGTCCGCGTCGATGTCCAGTTCGGCCGCGTGGCCGGCCGCCCAGGCCAGTCCGGCGTAGCAGTCCTCCAGGGGCTGCGGGTACTGCGCGTGCGGCGCCAGCCGGTACTCGACCGAGATGACGGCCAGTCCCAGCGGCAGGGCCCACTCGCGGAGCATCCGCGGAAGCACGGACCAGGCGTTTCCCATGATCATTGCGCCCCCGTGCATGTAGTACAGCAGCGGCAGCGGGCCGGCGAGCCCGGACGGTCGCGCGCTCACGAGCGTGACGTCCGGTCCGTCCGGCGGCCCCGGCACGCGAAGCTCCTCAACCTCGAAACGGCCGTCGGCGCGCAGGGCCTCGGTCGTCGGTCTGGGCCGGGTAGCAGCATCCCGCTCTTGCCGGGCCTGGAGGTTGTCCGGCGTGAGGGGCTCCCTGGGCTCCTTGCTACCGGGCCTCAAGGCATTCAGCACGGCGTCCAGTTCGGGGTCGAAAGGGGGCACCGCCTTGGGCTGCGAGGCGCGGCCGGCATTCATGATCCGTCCTCCGGTCGGACGGCCGGCCATCGTTCCTCGCAACCGTCGGCACAGCTCGCCTGTGCGTACGTGCGCCGGGAGAGTATTCGCTTGAAGCCCATACGGCGTAGCCAACCACACCGCCCGACGGCAACCACACCATCCGACGGCGCTCTCACCGCCCTCCGCACGCGGGCCCGGAACCTCCCGACGCTAGTTGGCCGTCGCCGCCGGCTCCACCCGTAAGGGCGTGATCATCTTCATAGGTCACAACCGCCGAACCGGGGGTAAAAAGAACGGACCGCTGGGTCCGTTTTTGTAGGTGCGGGTCGTCGTGACGTCGATGTCGGTACCGCACGAAGCAGGGGGCCGGCAGTGGTCGCTGGTTCGCGTTCGCTGGAGTCTTGGCCCCCTCGTGCGGTGCCCGGACCGTACGGAAGGCACACATGACAGACCATATCGTCACCCTGGGCTGGCACCGCAACGGCCTCCTCACCGGCAGCGCGGCGCCCTGTGTACGCGTGCCGCACGCCCTGGCTGCCGGCCGCGGGGAGTCCGTGCGGTGGTGCGCATGAAGCGATCCCGTACGGCTGAGGCCGGGGAGATCGCCGGCGACGGCCGTCCGCTGAGTTCCCGGCAGCTCACCGCGCTGGTGGTGGCGCGGGCGACGAGTTGCGCGGGCTTCTTCGCCGTGCTGCCCTACCTCGGGCTGTGGCTGGTGGACTCCCGCGGCCTGACCGGGGCCGACGCCGGCCTGGTGGTGGGCGCCTCGATCCTGGCGAACCGGGCCGGCGGGGTGCTGCTGGTGCCCCTGATCCACCGCCTGGGCCTCAAGGCCTCGGTCGGCGCCGGATATCTGGGGGCGGCCCTCGCGTTCGCCGTGCTCGGAGCGGGTCTGCGCCTGCCCGCCTACGGCTGGCTGGTGCTCGCCGCGCTGGCCGGACTGTCCCTGGCGATGGCGACAACGGCCATGAAGGCCCAGGTCGCGGCGTTCCCGCCCGATCAGCGGCTGCGCGGGTTCAGTTACCTCAACATGGCCGTCAACGCCGGTTCCGCGGTCGGACCGGTCATCGGCGGCGCCCTGCTGGAGTGGCACGCCGGCTGGCTGCCGCTCGCGGCGGCGGTACTCGACCTGGTGGCCCTGGCCGCGGTGCCCGCGCTGCCGGGCGCGTGGCGGGCCTCCGAGCCTGCGCGGCAGGCCACCGGCGACGACGGCGAGAAGGACCGGGGCCGGTGGCTGCCGCAGCGTCCCTTCGTGGCCTTCTCGCTGCTGGTGTGCGGCACGTGGGTGGCCTACGCGCAGGTCTTCGACGTCCTTCCCGCCTACCTCGGCGACGCCATCAGCACCCGCGACCTGGGACTGGTCTTCACCCTCAACGCCGTCCTGGTGGTGGCCTTGCAGGTGCCCGTGTCCGCGTTGTCCCGCCGGGTGCTGAGCCGCCCGCACGCAGGCTTCGGCCTCCTGTGCACCACGGCCAACGTGATCCTCGCCGCCGCAGTGCTGCTGTTCGCCTTCGGCCGCACGGGCGGCCTCGGGCTGATCCTCGCCGCCATGGTGCTCTTCACCCTGTCCGAACTGGTGTGGAGCCCCCTCTACGACGCCCAGGTGAGCGAGCGCCGCGGCAAGCTGTCCACCACAGCCGCGTACGCCCTCGCCGGCGTGGCATGGGGCGCCGCCGAATCGGCCGGCGCCTGGCTCGGCACGCTGCTGGTGGTCCGCCCCGGCGAGGCGGGAGTGCTGTCACCGGCGGCGGCACCGTACTGGGGTGCGGCCGCGCTCGCCCTGCTCACCGGTCTCGCCATGTCCTGGAGCGGCCGCCGTCGTACGCCCGGCACCCCGCTCAGCGGTCACGAAAGGAACTCCCCCTCCGATGACAACTCCCATAACAGCTCCCGTGACGACGCCCATGACGTGGATATGCCTGCTCGGCCCTAGCACCACCGGAGCCCGGGCCATCGCCCTGCACGGCCACCGGCCCGTCGTGCTCGCGTCGCCGGGCGAGGCGGTACCCCGCGAAGTCACGGCCCACGCCGAGCGCGTCGTCTTCTGCGACATCACCGACCACGACGCGGTCAGATCCGTCGTCGACCGCCTCACCGCGGAGCTCGGGCCGCCGCGCCTGGTCGTCTCCTTCACCGAACACGCCCAGGAGGTCAGCGCCCGCATCGCCACCGGCCTGGGGCTCACCTCCGTCTCCCCCGCGGCGGCCGCCCACGCCCGTGACAAGGCGGCCATGCGCCGCCTCCTCGCCGACACGCCCTACGCGTGGCCGTACGCGGCCGGTACCGCCGACGAGGTCGTCGCCGCGGTACGCGCCGAACCCGACGGCGTCTGCTGGATCGTCAAGCCGGCCGACGGGGCCGGGAGCGCCGGGGTTGCGGCGCTGGAGTCGTATGCGGACCTCGAAGGGTGGCACGCGAAGGTCACGGCCAGGCAGGGGCCCCGTACGCAGGGGACCTCCGGCGAACAAGCCGGCGCGGTCCGCTACATCGCCGAGCACGCCGCGACCGGCCCCGAGTACAGCGTCGAGGCGGTCAGTGCGGCCGGACGGCACACCGTTCTGGCCATCACCGCGAAGCAGACCACCGGCAGCCCTCGTTTCGTCGAGACCGGGCACGTCGTCCCCGCTCCCCTGCCGGAGGAGGACGGTGAACGGCTGAAGGAGGCGGTGCGCTGCGTCCTGGACCGGCTCGGCATCCGCCACGGCGCCAGCCACACCGAACTGCGGCTGGACCCGGTGCACGGTCCCGTCGTCATCGAGACGCACACCCGGGTCGGCGGGGACTGCATCCCCGAACTCGTCGCACTCGCCACGGGCCGGGATCAATACGACCACGCGATAGCGGCTCTGCTCGGCGCGGAGCCTGCGCAGCCCTCGGCCCCGGCCGCGCCGGCAGCGGCCATCAGCTTCGTCACGCCCCCTGCCCCGGGCACCCTCACCGGCCTCTCCCTCGCTCCCGCGCACGGCGTCCTTCGCTGGCAGTTCGACCAGATGCCGGGCGCCGACCTCGCCGAGCTCCGCAGTTCCTACGACCGCATCGGCTACGCGATCGCCCTCGGCGGGACCCCGGCGGAGGCGATGCGGACCGCGGCCGAGGCCACGGCCGGTGTCCAGCTCCACGTCGCTGCCCCTGCGCCCTCCCTCTGACGAGCCGCCCCTGCGCCCGTCCGGTCGCCCGGTCCCGTGACGGTCGCGGTGGGGCCACCCCGGCGAGCGCAGGGAGCAGCAGGTCCTGACCTAGCGAGCGAAGCCTAGGAGGAAGCCGGCGAGAGAAACTACCGGAAGGAGAAGGGGTGCCAGAAGCATGAACTCACCTTTCACGGAGGGTGGTTGTCACCGCTGATTGCCCATGCGGACGAGCCGTCACGCGCCGTGTCCCTCGTACGGGGCCGGACGTATCGTTCCCCCGCCTCCTTGTTCGGAGCCGATGCCGTGACCGGCGGCGGCGCCGGACGCCACGCGTCTTACGCTGCACGTATGTAAAGCCCCCTCTCACCCGTTCTCGTTCGCCGACGTGTCGTGAACCGGCATGACCAAGGTGGTGAAGCTTCCCTGGTCCGCGGAGCGGACGATCACGGGCTCGGACGGTGACGAGATTTCCAGCAGTACGTCGGGGCCGACGCCGGCGTCGAGCGCCGGCAGGAGGACTCCCGGGTCGAAGGCGATGCGCACCGGCGGGCCCGTGCAGATGGCGGAGAGTGCGGAGGGCACCGAGCCGCGTGTTGCGAAGGTGAGTTGCTGCTTGTCAGTGCGTAGGGGCAGCGGCCCGTCGTGTCCGCCGGCGGCGATCACCGTGCGCAGCGCGGTCCGGTCCGTGATGATGCGGTGCCGCGCGGCCGGCAGGTTGTCGAGGATCATGCGGTAGTCCGGGAACGTTCCGTCGGCGGTCGGAAGGTCGCGTACGGCCATGTCACTGTGCAGCCGTACGCCCTGCTCGTCCGCTTCGATGCGGATTTCCGGCATACGCAGGGCCCAGGACGCGGCCTTCTTCAGCTCCTCCGCTTCCACCAGGATGCGGCACGGGGCGCCCTCGACGGCTCCGGTAGAGGCAGGCCGCAGCGCGCGGACCGACAGGCGGTAGCGGTCCGTGGCGACGAGCCGGACTTCCTGGCGGTCGAGTTCGATCAGGACGCAGCCGAGTGCCGGAAACTCCTCCCGTGCGGGAGTGGTCGCCACCGACGGGGCGACCTGGCGTACGGCACTGGCGAGCTCCGCTCCGCCGAGCCGTACCGCGGCAGTACGGTGCACACCGCCCGGCAGGTCGCGGAGGATCTCCTCGATCGCGGAGCGGGCCGACGCCGCGGTCTCGCGCGCCCGTACGGCGTGCCCTTCCAGCACCTCGCGGGCTTCCTCGTCGAGGACCACCGAGGCGTCGGTGAGCGGCATTCCGGCCTCGCGCAGCCGCCGGACCAGGACCGCCCGGGGTTCCTGGTCCGCGGCGTAGTAGCGGTAGCCGGTCGCGTCGTCCACGTGGGCGGGGCGCAGCACGTCGCAGTCGTCGTAGAAGCGCAGGGCGCTGGGGGCCAGCCCGACCCGGCGTGCGAAGGCGCCTATGTTCATCAGCGCGTCAATCTCGTCCATCTCGTCCATGGCTGCGATTTTCGGCCTTCAAGCAGCTTGAAGGTCAAACCCCGGCGCCGCGCTGCTCGCTCACGTGGTCAGAGAAGGCCGAGCGCCTTCAAGTCCGCAACGCACTTGCCGATGAATTCCGCCGAGAGTGACGGTATGGCGCCTCCGCCGACACCGGAGTCGGCGACGGCAGTGATGAACCGTTCAGCGGGCACCATGGAGCTCGTTCTCGGCTCGGTCGGGCGGGCGTACGCGCGCATCAGGGGAAGCATCGACAGCCGGCGCTGGTGATCGGGAAGGCCTCTCAGAGCCGCCTCGAAGCGGACGCGCCACTGTTCGTAATCGTCGAACCGGGTGATCGGGTGGCCCGCGCGGATGAGCCAGTCGACGATCTCGTCCAGCGAGACGTCGTCGTCGTTGGTGTTGACGCTGTTGTACGTGACATAGCCGTCGCCGGAGCCGTAGCTGCCCTGGCTCCGCGCGCTGAGTGAGGCGATCGCTTCGGCTGTGAAGTCGACGGGCAGTCCGCTGTAGTGAGCGCGCCGGCGGTTGCCGTTCGCGTCGAGCCGGTGGAAAGAGCGCGGTGCCATGCCCGTCGCGACGACGCTGAGGATCAGCCGGGTGAACCGGTCGGGCAGGTTCAGCTGTCCGGGCAGGCGGCTGTGGGCGAGGATCATGTCGGGGCGGAACACCGTGACCGGCAGGCCTGTTCTGTCGTGCGCTTCCCGGAGGAGGACCTCGCCGGCCCACTTGCTGGTGGAGTAGCCGTTCGCGTCGGAGTCGTTCAGTTGCCGTACCGGGGAGGCTGTACGGACGTCGGCCGTCTCCTCGAGGAACATTCCGTCGGGCATCATCGCGGCCGCGATGGTCGACACGTAGGCGAATGTCTTCATCCGGTGGGTGAGCGCGAGCTCGATCAGCTCGGCTGTCGCGACGACGTTCGGCTCGAAGAGCCGGCTGTACGGGAGTACGTGGTTGACGAGGGCGGCGGAGTGCACGATCCGGTCGGTCCCGGTGGCCAGCCTGTCCCAGGTCGTGCGGTCGAGGCCGAGCTTCGGCGCGGACACGTCCGCGGCCAGGACCTCCAGGTGCTGTGCCGCGACGGCGTCGAACCAGTCGGTCCGGTCCGCGGCCGCGCCGCGCAGGCACTGGAGGACGCGGTGCGCGGCGGCCGCGTCGTCGGCGCCGCGGGCGAGGACGGTCAGGCGGGCGCCCGCAGCGGCGACGCGCTCCAGCCACTGGACGGCAAGGAACCTGCCGAGGTATCCCGTCGCTCCGGTGAGCAGGACGTTGCCGGTCGCCGGCGGATCGGTACGGTCCGGTGCCTTGGGTTCCCGAAGTGTCTGCGGCGCCCGCGCCAGGACCTGCTCGCCGAGGAACCGGTCGAGGGTCAGGTCACCCGCCCTCACCTCGGTGGATCCGCGACCGTGCACCGACGCGAAGGTGGGACGGGACGTGACGGCCGTTCCTGGTGCCGCGCCGAGGGTGAGGCGGTCCGCGATGCCGGCGAGCGTCGACGTGGGGCTCAGGACGGCCTGGACCGGGACCTCGGTGTCGAATATCTGCTCAAGGACCGTCGAGAAGGCGAGCGCTGACAGGGAGTCGCCGCCCAGGTCGGTGAAGGCGGCCTCCGGCACGACCGTCGACGCGGGGTGTCCGAGGGTGATCTGGACCGCGGCGAGGACCGCGTCCAGCGGCTCAGCGCTCCGGCCGGCGGCCCGCAGTGCCGCGATCCGCCCGGCCCTGCCGTCGGCGATGTCCGCGTACCGCTGCTCCAGCTGTGCGCCGTAGCGCTCCTTGAGGGCGGGGCGCAGGAGCTTGCCGACCCCCGACAGGAGACCGTTCTCGATCGTGAAGGGCTGCGGTTCGAGGATGACGTCGTACGGGACCTCGTACGAGGCGAGGCCGGCGTCGCGGGCGAGCTCGTGCATCGAGTCGAGGATCCTTGCGCGGGCCGCGGCATCGTCGTCCGGCCCCGGCCCCGGCCCCAGCCCCAGCCCCAGCCCCGGCCCCGGCTGCTCCCGGTCCGTGACGACCACCGCCAGCAGGAACGCCTGCTCACTGCTCCCGTAGACGTAGATCTGCGAGATGTACGGGCTGGTGGCGTACAGCGCCTCCAGCTTGGACACGGCGACGAACTCCCCCTGGGAGAGCTTCACGACGTTGTTGATCCGGTCGACGTAGACCAGCCGGTCGGGTGCGAGCTCGGCGACCACGTCACCGGTCTTGTAGTAGCCGTCCTCGTCGAAGGCGCGTGCGGTGACCTCGGGCTGCTTGTAGTAGCCCTGCACCAGCCCGGCCGACTTCAGGCGGAGCTCGCCCCGGGGGTGCGGCTTGTCGGTGGCGAAGTATCCGAGCTCCGGCACGTCCACCAGCCGGTAGTCGATCACCGGGGGTCGGCGCACCTGCTGGTCGACGACGACCGGCCGGGTCGTCTCCGTCGACCCGTAGCAGTCGACGACCTTCGTGCCGAGGACCGAGGCCATGAACGTGTGCATCTGCGACGACAGCGGCGCGCTGCCGCACAGGGCGCTGACGATCCGGCCGCCGAGCATGTCGTCGCGTACCCGGGTGAGGGCGGTGGCTTCGGCGTCCGCTCGGGCGAGGCCGGTACGGGAGAGGCTGCCTGTACGAGAGAGGCGGTCGGCTTCGAGGAGGTACCGCTGGTGGACCATGTCGCAGATCCTGGGGACCAGGCTCAGCACCGTGGGACGCGCCAGGCCGATGTCGTCGAACAGCGTCGACATGTCGCTGCGCGCCGTGAAGAAGCCGATGCCGCCGGAGGCGAGGCCGGAGATCAGCCGGGCGCGGCCGTTGACGTGGCTCATGGGCATGTAGTGCAGGACGATCGTCGGCACCGGCCTGTCACTGCCCGGTGCGGCGTTCGGCATGCCGGCGCGGCTGTTCTGCCACATCCGCGTGATCATGGATGCGGTGTACATCGCGCCTTTGGGAGCGCCGGTGCTTCCGGAGGTGTAGATCAGGCCGGCCAGGCGGTCCGGGTCGCGGTCGTCATGGGGTTCCAGGGCGGGCAGTTGCCGGCCGCGGCTCAGCTCCTCCTGGAGCGACACGACGGGTGCTCGCCCGCTCAGCTTGTCGGCAGCTGTCCGTAGAGTTTCGCGGTGGTCGTCCAGGCGCGGGTCGTAGTCGAAGACGACGAGGCGTTCGATGGAGTCGGTGGCCAGGACGGCCTCGGCCGCGGCGTCGAGCGACGCGAGGCCGGCCGCGAGGATCCGCGGCTCCGTTTCGGTGAGGATGGGCGCCAGTCTCGCTGCGGACCATCCCGTGGGCAGCGGGACCGACACCGCGCCCAGGTACATGCAGGCGAGGTCGATCGTGGCGTAGTCGGTGCTGGTGAATCCGAGCACCCCGATGAAGTCGCCGGCGCGCAGGCCGCCCGGTACGCAGCCGGCCCAGGCGGCGGCGAGGCTGCCCACCTGCTGCCACAGTTCGGCGTACGTCACGGTCTCGAAGTGCGGGAGGAGTTCGGCGGTGCGGCGGCCGGTGACGGGGTCTTCGACAATGCGCTCGGCTCTCCGTCCGAGCGCCGGGCGGTCGGCATAACCGCTCATGGCGGCCGAGATGGTCCCGATGAGACTGCCGTCGGCGCGGCCGACAGCCTCGACAACGCTCGGCGACGGGGCGGCGCGGGCGAATTCGGGGTCGCCGGTGTGGAGTGCGTCGATGCGGGAGGCGATGGCGCGGTGCGCTTCGTACACGGACTGGTGCTCAGACGGGTGCCCGGAGTGCTGCTCAGCGTGGTGCTCGTTCATGCATGTCCTCCGTGGGTGAGGGAGCCGGCGCTTCGGGGCACCGGCCGCGCGGACGTCGCGGTGGCCTTGCTCTCGCTGCTCTCGCCTCTCTTGCCTCCCTTGCTTCCTTCTCTTGCTACGTGGTCCGAGGGGCTGCTGGAGCGGACTTCTGAGCGACCTGCTTCCGGCCTGCCAGGCCGATGGCCACCGCCATCAGCACGTACGCCGCCACGGCCGCGAGCGCCGGTGCGACGATGCTGTCCCCGGACTGGAGACCACCGAGCAGGGCGATGCCGATCGTGGTTCCCGACTGCCGGGCCGCCGACAGCAGCCCGCTGGCGATCGCCGAGCGGTGCGGCGGGGCCGAAGCCATGACCAGGGAGATCTGGGGGACGGTCGCGAGGCCGAAGCCGAGTCCGATGAAGACGAGCCCGATGCAGGTGCCGATCGGGGCCTGACTGCCCAGGAAGACGAGCAGCAGCCCGCCGGCCAGTGACAGGGCGACCGCGGTGACCAGAACCCGCAGGGGGCTGTGCTTGGCGTTGACGCGCCCCGCGACCAGGGGCATGAACGTGATCGGCAGCGCGGACGGCAGGAAGCACAGGCCGGTGGTGACCGGTCCGTAGCCGCGCACCTGCTGGAGGAAGACGCTGATGGAGAACACCAGGCCGTAGTAGCCGAGGAAGAGCAGGAGGCCCACCATGACGAAATTGCCGAATCCCGGGGCCCGGCGCAGGTCCTTCGGAATCATGGGGAATGCGTAGGTGCGCTGTCTGACGACGAATGCGGCGAGCGCTACGAGGGCGGTCACGTATGCCGCTACGGGCAGGGGCCGGGTCCATCCCAGTTCGCGGCCTTCGGTAAGCGCCAGCGCGACGCTTCCGAGGAAGACGATGCCGAGGAGCTGGCCGGCGATGTCCTGGCGCTCTTTCTTCGTCTCGGGTTCGCCGCGGGGCATGTGACGTGCCGACAGCCACAGGATGGCCAGGACGACCGGTATGTTGACGAGGAAAATGCTTCGCCAGCCGACCGCGGAGACGAGGGCGCCCCCGAGAACGGGACCGAATGCGACCGGGCTTCCGGCGACCGTCGCCCAGATGGCGATGGCTTTGGCTCGCTTGCCCGGGTCCTTGTAGGTGTCGGTGATCAGCACCAGGGTGGCGGGCACGAGCAGGACCGCACCGAGTCCTTGCAGGACCCGGGTGGCGACGAGTACGGAACCATTGGGCGCGACTCCGCAGAGCACGGATGCCAGCCCGAATACGCCGATGCCGATGCGGAACGCGGGGACGGAGCCGAATCGTCCGACCGCCGCGGCTCCGGCGAGCACGAGGCTCGCGAGAACGATGACGTACGCGTCGACGACGAGCTGCATCGTCGCCAGGCTCGCGTGCAGGCTGGAGCGCATCGCCGGAATCGCGACGTTGACGATGCTGATGTCGATGACGAGCATTCCGTAGCCGAGGCAGGCAACTACCAGGACGCGCCGGGGCCTTACGGGGGCATCTCTCGCGTTCGGCGTTCGGCTGTCGAGACTGGTCGAGTTCGTCATGATGCGGCCATTTCGCAGAGACAGTGGGCCTATTGATCTTGTTGCGGAAGCGTATGCACGGCGGTACTGGCGGCGTCAACCACCGAGTCATGAGGCGGACCGAATACGACCGATAAGTTCAACTCGAGGTCCTGGCATATCGGATCCTCTGATTCCATTCGGAGGCTGGTGCTCCACCAATTGGGGGGGGAGGTCACGACGCATGCCGCAACGTACAAAGAGAAGGCCGACCGCCATGAGAATCCGCACTGTCCAAAGATCCTCACGTCAAGCACGTCAGGCGCCCCGAGGTCGGCGATCTCACGCTGGTCATCGAGGTCGTGTGATTCGGCGACGACGGCCAGCGGATGACGGCCTATCAGGCTGAGCCCAGCAGCGCCGACGAGGTGGCGCTCGGGGAGCTCGCCGCGCGCTGACCGGGGCCACCGATGCCGCCGTCATCAGATGACCGGCCGCCCGAGCGAGCCAACAACCCCGCCCAAGAACTGCCGCCAAGAGTGACCAGGACGAAGCGTTCGCGCGGCGGGTCGGACGCGAACGGTCGCCATGCCATCCCGGTGTCCGCCGTGACGGCGCTCCGGGCTCGCAGAGTGATCAGGTTCTGGCTGTTGCGCAGGTGGTGGCGGTACAAGGCCCGGCTGTGCGCGTCGGCGGTACGTAGCCGTGGCGACCAGCCGTGGCCGGCGAGGTGGCCCAGGACGCCTTCGGTGAAGTGCGGGTTGCGCTCGGTCGGGAACCACAGCAGTTCCTGGCCCGCGAGGTCGTCCCAGGACAGGGCCGCGTGGTCGGCCAGCGGGTGGTCGGGGCGCAGCAGCACGCCGAGCGGCTCGTCGGCCAGGGTCAGCATGGCCAGGTCGTCGATGTCGTGGAAGACGCGCATCACCCCGAAGGCCAGGGTGCCGGTCCGCAACAGGTTGAGCTGCTGCCCGGAGTCGGCCTCGGCGAACTCGACGTCCAGGGATCCGTCTTCGGCCAGGACCCGCTCGACCCGCGCCAGCAGGTGCTCCGGAACGGTGCCGCAGACCCCTATGTGCACCGGAGAGCGCGCGTCGCGCGCCTGCACCAGCGACGACTCGATCTCGGCCAGGGCACGACCGGCGCTCGCGTACAGGATCCGGCCGCCCTCGGTCAGCTCCATCCCCTTGGGCCTGCGGTGGAACAGCTTGGCCCCGACCCGGCGTTCAAGGGCGCTGATCTGCTGGCTCAGGCTGGGCTGCGCGATCCGCAGCACCCGTGCGGCCTCCGTCATCGTGCCCTCCTCGGCGACGGCGACGAAGTAGCGGAGATGACGAAGTTCGACGCCTTGGTGGTCGTGCATGTCCGCTCCCTGCTCTCGCGATAGGTCCGAGCCTATGGGATGGCCTCGTGGGCCTATTGGCGTGGATCGGACCGCGTGGGTTTAGCTGGGGCCGAACCATCGGTCCGGTCCTGTTGAACGGAGCAACACGTCATGGACGATCCCTCTCCACGGCCTCGTCGGTACGATGATCAATCTCTGAGAGGTGAGGAACCACCCATGAAGATCGCCGATTTCCCCGCGTCGGCGGCGCGGGCCAGTGTGGCCGCCGCCGTGACGGAGGACAGGGCCGCCGACGACATCACCACCTTGTGGAGCGTCCCGGCCGATCTGATCGCCACCGCCGAGATCAGCACCCGCCGGCCCGGTGTCGCCGCCGGACTGCCCGTGGTCCACGAAGTCTTCGCCCAGACCGACCCGGAGGTCGAGGTGGAGACTCTGGTCGCGGACGGCGAGCGGGTGCAGGCCGGGGACGTCCTGGTGCGGCTGACCGGACCGGCTCGCAGCCTGATCACCGCCGAGCGCACGGTGCTGAACTTCCTCCAGCGCCTGTGCGGCATCGCCACGGTCACCGACGGCTTCGTCCAAGCCGTGGCCGGAACCCCGGCGCGGATCCTGGACACCCGCAAGACCGCCCCGGGGCTGCGGGCGCTGGACAAGTACGCCGTCACCGTGGGCGGTGGCAGCAACCACCGGCTCACCCTGGCGGCGATGGTCCTGCTGAAGGAGAACCACATCACCGCCGCGGGCGGGGTGACCGCGGCGATCCACGCGATCCGGAAGGGAATGGCCGATTCCGGGATGAGCGTGCCGATCGACGTCGAAGTGCAGACCGTCGCGCAGGCCCGCGAAGCCATGGAAGCGGGAGCCGGCTGGCTCATGCTCGACAACATGGAGGTGGACGACATCGAAGAAGTGATGCGCATGAGGGCCGGCCGTTCCGGCGGTTCGGAGATCCTCCTGGAGGCCTCCGGCAACGTCACCCTGGACCGGGTTCGCGCCCTTGCCGATGCCGGCGTCGACCTCATCTCGATCGGCGCCCTGACGCACAGCGCGCCCGCGCTCGACCTGACGATGCTGATCACGATGGACGCGGTGCCATGCCCGAGGTGACGATCATCGATGCGTGCCGGCGGCTGGGCCAGGGCGGCAGTCCGACCGCCGTTCTCGACGACGCGCCCTTCACCGATGCCGAGCGACGGCGCATCCCTGCGGCGACAGGCACCTCGCACGCGGTCTTCATCGCTGCGGTGGACGGCGAGGATCAGGCTCGGCCGTCGTACCGGCTCCGGTTCTTCACCAGCGAAGGCGAGTTGCCCGCCTGCGGTCACGGCACGGTCGCCGCACTGGCGCTGCTTGCTCTGCGCCACAGCGGCGACGCCGATTACCGGGCCGCGCTGCACACCACAGGTCGCGTATTCGAAGGCTGGGCGAAGCGAGAACACGACGGCCTGACGGCCACTTTCGACCCGGGCCCGATCAGCCTGCGGGAGGCCGGGGAACCCGAACTCCGGGCCATCGCGACCGCCCTCGGCCTGACGAGCAAAGACCTTCCCGACGGCGCCTGCGTGGCCTCACCCGGCCGGCCACGGCTCCTGATACCCGTGCGATCGCGCACCGTGCTGGCCGAACTCCGTCCGGACTTCACGGCGCTGCGCCATGCCTGTGACCGCTACGGACTGCTGGGCTGCTACGCCTACTCGATCCCCGATGCGGGCGGCCGGGCGGCGGCCCGGATGTTCGCCCCGTCGATCGGCGTCCCCGAGGATGCCGCCAACGCCAACAGCACCGCATGCCTGGCCGCGTATCTCGCCGATCAGGGCGTCACCGGCATCGCGGTCGACATGGGCGATCACCTCGGCCACCCGTCCACGATCATCGCCAACGCACAACGCAGCGCGTCCGGCACCCTGATCCGCCTGGGCGGCGCCGCAGGAATCGCGCGCGCCGTCCGCATTCCCCGGCTCGGCTGACACGAAGGCGACTCGCGGTGGCCGGCAGACCAGCGAGGACGGCCGCGACGCTCCTCCGAGACCAACCCGTACACCAGATGCACTCATCCCCACACTGGAGGTTTCCATGCCCAAGGGCTACTGGGTCAGCGTCTACCGCACCATTTCAGACCCTGAGAAGCTGGCTGCTTACGACGAGCTGGCCCCTCTGGCCGTCGAGCCCGGGGGCGGCCGGACCCTCGTCTGCGGCGGTCGGGTCGTGGCGTATGACGCCGGAATCGCCGAGCGCACCGTCCTGGTCGAGTTCGACAGCTTCGAGCAGGCCGTCGCGGCGCGCGAGAGCGCGGCCTACCAGGAGGCGCTGGTCGCCCTCTCCGAGGGCGTCGAGCGCGACTTCCGCATCGTCGAAGGCCTCGACTGACCGAGGTCCGGTCGGATGCCACCGTCCCGCCGCAGGTGGAATCACACGTCCAGGTGACTACTTGCCGGGCGGCCGGCGTTCAGCAGTCGTAGCGGTACGAGAAAGGCATGCCGGGGCAGGTGGGGCAGGTGGGGCAGACGAAGAAGTACATGCCACCGAGGCCGCCCATCTCCATGCCGTGACCGATGGCGTCGAAGACCGCGGGGTCGGCCTCGGTCCGCCACGACGGCTCCTGGCCGTCGGCCCGGTGCTCATCGAGGGGGAGCCACCGTCCGTAGCCCGGTTCGGTGGCGGTGATGCTCAGGAGGTGTTCCATGCGCCGGCCGCAGGCACAGTCCGGCCAGTTGGGCGGCTGGGTCCATCCCGGGTAGCCGCCGACCTTGCTCTGGATGGTGGTGGCGACGTCCCAGTACGAAGAGCCGAGTCTCTCCTCGAACGCCTCGAAGCGTCCCTCCAGAGTCTGAGAGAGGCCCGGAGGCATGTCCCAGTTCGGGTACTCCACCGCCTTGGTCGGCGAGACCGTGGACGGCTGGGGCACGAACTCCTCTTCGTACTCGTACGGCCGCGGCGGCTCCGTCAGTATCCCCGCTCCTGCCGCGGTGATCTCGTGTTCGCTGCGCCAGTACAGCTCCGGCCGTGCGGCCGGCACGTCCCCTTCGTGGATCAACGGGCACCACAGGATCTGCAGGACGTCCCGGCCCGGCGGGAACAGCAGCTCGGGCACGTCCCGCGCATACAACTGCGCGACGGGCACCATCGCCACGGGCTCCGGCCCGACCACGTCGACAGGCTTGCGCAGCGGCTTCCAGTGATCCGGCTCGGAGCACGTGGGCCACGACTCGTCGGCCGGCCACAGCAGCGGGCCGCCGATGGAACTGTCGTACACGCCCGGGGCCCCGCTGCGGGGGTACAGCAAGGTGGTCTCCCGGGCGAGACCGGCGAGCTCGGGTATGAGCTCCTCCACGTTGCAGGGAGCCGGAGGAAGTCTGCGGGCCATGATGTGCTGGTGCTCCTGGTTCGGACGGCATCGTCCTGTGTGTCGCTGCCGTCGGATGTTTCGATGATCGATCGTGGTGCGGCCCGGGCGGAGGCCGGCACCTGGTACCTGGTGCCTGGCGATAAAGGGCGGTGGCAGGCCGCCCTCTGCCTACGGCCTCTCCTGCCGGATCGGCAACGGATCAGCACATCGTCAGACCGACAGACGGTAGCCCAGGTCACCGAAGGCCACGTGGTCGCCGGGGCCGACGCGTACGGAGCCGGCGATGCGCAGGCCGTTGACGTACGTGCCGTTGCGGGAGCCGAGGTCCGTCAGACGCCAGCCGTGGTCGAGCCAGCGGAGTTCCGCGTGCCGGCGGGAGACCGTGTCGTCCGCGAGGCGCAGGTCGGAGACCGGGGCCCGGCCGATGGTCAGCGGCTTCGTGCCGGGCTCGGGGAGCCGGAGGCCGGGGAGTCGCGCGCCGCGCCATGCTCCGCGCACACCGGCTCCGAAGGAGGACAGGCGGCCCACCATCCGCAGGACGAAGTCCGAGAACCGCCCGCGGGCAGGGAGGTCGGCCATGGCGAGCTCGATCTCGGCACTGGTGCGGGCGGTCAGGACGAGGTCCATGCGACGCATGAACGTGTCGTGGGAAAGCCTGCCGTCGCCGGTGCCGTCGCGCAGGATCGCCAGGGCCCGCTCCCGGTCGGCCTCGGAAGGCCGTGTCACGCGCGTACGGAACTCAGAAGACGCCATAAAGGTGATTCTCGGGTTCTCGGACCGCCCTGTCCACAACATCATTGACTCGCCCACCACCCAGCGGCCATCGAGCCGCGCCAACGGCCCTAAAGACATGGCCGTTTCCCTCATCCGCTGATGGAAACTCAGGCACTCCGTCCTCCCTCCCCCCCCCGGGGCCGGGCGCCTCGGTCAGCGGCGCGACGTGGTGCGCCGCGGCGGCGCGATGCGTACCGGCTTTTCTTCGGGCGCGTTCTCGATGTCGTCGAGCTGGGCGACGATCGTGTTCCGCAGGTCGTCGTAGTCATCGAAGCGGTAGTCGTGGAACAGCGTGTAGCCCGTCCACATCAGGTTGGCGCACACCCGGGCCGGCACCCGGCCGGTCTGCGCGCCCATGCCGACCAGGGCCACCGACTCGATGCTGCCCGGCGCCTCCTCGTTGCGCCGGTGGATCGCCTGGAACGCGGCGGCGCACGCCAGGGCCACGTTCAGGGTCTCGCTGACGTTCTCCGAGGAGTGTTCCATCGTGGGCGTCGATATCAGGAACTTCGGATTGACCGCTCCGGACGGAACGCACACGGCGCTTCCCACCGGAAGGCTTCCCTCGTACTGATCCCGGATCGCCCGCTGCACGCGCAATTGGATGCCCGCTCCGAGATACCGCTTGATGGCCGCGTCGACACCGCCGTCCATCCGGCCCCGGGAGTTGGTCGGGGTGACCCAGGCGTCGGCCTTCTCATCGATGATCGAGCCCTTGCGGATCTCGATCCCGGGGGTGCCGGCGAACGCCGCCCGCCACGCCTCCACCACCGACGCGTTGAGGTCGGTCAGCACCACCTTCAGCGACGACTGCGCACGGTCCATGGTCATGCTCCACTCCGATCGGGAATACGGCCCATCAATCGTCGATGACGCTACCGCGCCCCACTGACAAGGGCGTTCCGGCCGGGGGCCGCTGTCAGACCCGCTCGGTATAACAGTCGGGTCCAGCACAGCTGTGAGGTCCGTCGGGCATCCGACGGGCTCCCACGAACCCCGGAGTTCCGTCACCATGAGCGATGCCCACCTCCCCTCGACGCCCGCCACGCCCGACCCGAGCGACCCGCTGGCCCTCGCCGAGCTGTTCAAGGGCGGCGGTGAGCCGTGGCTTCCGCTGCTGAAGCCGGTCATCGAGGCGCAGCCGGACGCGGCCGCGTTCATCGGTCCGGGCCGCGCCCCGGAGGTCGTCCCCGTCCGCGAACTGACCTTCCAGGCGCTCAAGCCCAACCCGCCGCACAAGTGGAAGGTCGTCGTCTTCGGTCAGAACCCGTACCCGCGGCCGGAGAGCGCGACCGGCATCGCCATGTTCGACAACACCTTCCACGACTGGAAGGACAGCCAGTTCGGCAGGGTCGTCAGCATCCGCTGCATCATCAAGGCGGCGGCGATGTGGAAGTACGGCATACCCAAGAAGACTCCGATCGCCGACGTTCGCGCGCTGCTGAAGGAGCAGGAGACCGTCCAGCCGCCGGAGTGGTTCCAGGCGATGCTCACGCAGGGCGTCCTGCTGCTGAACTCCGCGCTCACCGCCAGCAGCAGCGGAGGCAGGGGTGCCGATGCCGATCTGCACTCCGCGTTCTGGCGTCCGGTCGCCGAGCGGATCGTCGAGGAGATCCTCAAGGCCAAGCAGAACGCCGGCGAAGAGGACCGCGGTGTCGTCTTCGCGTGGTGGGGAGCCCACGCACGCAGCCTCAAGAAGGTCGTCCTCCGGCTCCAGGAGAAGTACCCGGACGTCGAGGTCCGGCACATCGACCACCCCAACCCCGCCGCGCAGGGCGACATTTTCTGTGAAGGCGAGCATTTCGGCGTCGTGAACGCGGCCCTCGCATCACTGGGCGCCGACGAGATCGACTGGCTGCCGAGCAAGGGGTGGAACCAGCGCGCGGCGGAGGACGGCCGGGCGGACGGCGGTGTCGCCGCACGCATGGGTGCCTTCATCGCCTCCACGATGGAACTGCACCAGCTGTACCTCGACCGGCTCGCCGGCGTAAAGGACGAGGGGCTCGCCCTCCCCGCGATCACCGGTGTGTTCGACACCCCGCTCATGGGCTTCCGCGATGCCGCCGCACCGGTCGCCGAGCTGCTGTCCGGACTCAACCGGCATGTCTTGCTGTCGCATGAATTCGGCAAGAGGCGGGCGGACGAGGCGGCACGCAACGGCAACCTGGACGCCGATGCGATCGCCGCCCTCCACCTCTATACGTGCGAGTCCGCGTTCTACCGGGAGATCAACGCCGTCCTGCGCTCCCCGGACCGGGCCAGGGTCGTGCCGTACCTGCCGTACCTGCGGCTGCTGTTCTCGGCGGTGTCGAGGCTTCCCGCCCGTACGGAGCCGCTGTGGCGCGGTGTGGCGCTGGACCTGCGGGCGCAGTACCCGCTCGGCCGGACCGTGACCTGGTGGGGTGTGTCCTCGTGCACGTCCAAGCTCGGCGTGGCACGGGGCTTCCTCGGCAGCCGCGGCAAGCGGATGCTCTTCGAGGTGACCCCCGCCCGCGCGGTGGGCATCCGCAACTTCTCCGCGTTCACGGACGAGGAGGAATTCATCCTCCCGCCGGGCACGCAGTTCAAGGTGACGGACGTGACGACCGAGCGCAGTGGTTTGTGCACGGTGAAGCTGACCGAGCTGGAAGAGCAGACCTTGGTGTCCTGAGCGGGGTCGGGGACCGCTAGGGTCGCTTACGCCACCAGTCCACCGTCGCCCTGACCTGCTCGTCCACGGCGGTGGCTCGTACGGCGAACTCGGCTTCGTACGCGCTCGAGTCGACGACGAAGGGACGGTCGAACTGGTAGCGGATCTCCCTCAGTTCGCGGATCAGCGGGGAGAACACCGACGCGAGGCCCAGCGCGGCCGGGGAGATTTTACGCACCGCGACCGGTCCCGTTCCGGATCGGGCGGCAAGGCGGTCCACCATCTCGCGGGTGGACAGCGCGGGCGCCGTCGGGACGTGCCAGGCCCTCCCCCACGCGCGCTCCTCGCCCGCGACCTCGGCCAGGGCCCTGGCCACGTCGGGAAGGTAGGTCCAGCTGTGCGGGGCGTCCGGATCACCGAGCGCGGAGACGGGCTTGCCGCGCAGCAGGCGTGGCATGACCCGGGCAGCCAGGTGCCCGCCGTCGGTGACGCCGGGGCCGAAGAAGTCCGAGGCCCGTACCTCGACGGCCTTGATGCGGCCCTGCTCGTGCAGCGCCTGTGCCTGCTCCCAGACCGTGGCGCGCACCCGTCCCTTGGTGCCCTTCGCCGCGAGGGGAAGGTTTTCGGTCATGGGACCGTCCACCGGGCCGTAGCCGTAGAGGTTGCCCAGCATCACCAGGACGGCGCCGGTCGCCTCGGCCGCCGCGCAGAGCGAGCCGGCCAGGGGCGGCCAGTCGGCCGCCCAGCGGTGGTAGGGCGGTGCGGCGCAGCTGTAGATCGCGGCCGCGCCCTGCGACACCTCGATCAGCTGCTTGCTGTCCGTCGCGTCCAGCGCGACGTGCTCGATGCCGGGTTCCGGGCTCCGGCCTGACTTGGTGACGACCCGTACCGCATGGCCTTTCTCGGCCAGCAGCCGAGCGGTGGCCGCCCCGGCGGCCCCGAATCCCACAACCACATAAAGACTCACCTGCGCACACTAGCGCGAGCGTGCCCTGTTCCTGATTCCTGGTGCCCGGTATGCCGCCCCTGCCCCTGCTGGCCCGATCTTGCGCAAAGCTGGCCCCGCCGACGCTTTTCGGCCAAGGCCCCTCTGCCAAGAATGACTCCGACCTCATCCGTTGCCGGCGATCAGGCAGCGGATGCCCTTACCCGCCGAGGAGTAGCCATGGCCCTGGAAATGCGCGACCGCTGCGAACGATGTGAGAGCGCCGTGCTGATGGCGGACTCGCCCGCCCGCATCTGCTCGCACGAGTGCACGTTCTGCGTACCGTGCAGCGATGCCATGAACGACGTGTGCCCCAACTGCGGCGGCGAACTCGTGGCACGCCCCCGCCGCATTCCGGCCCCTGCCACACCATAAGCGACGGGGCGCGCGGCACCGCCTTCGTCCTCATCACCCCCGTCCCACAGGGGCGAAACTCCTCGATGGCCCCTCCACTCAATCGAGTGGAGGGGCCACGCAGGTTGCGCGGCCGCCTGCGTTCCGTTCTCACCGCCACGACGGCTTCCCTGACCGTGCTCTTCACCTTGGCGGTGGCCGTCTCCGCGGCACTGCTCGCCCAGCGGCCGGGTGGGCACGATGGCCACTGCCTGCGGGGCCATCACCGAGGTCGTCGCCTGGTGTTCGCTGGTCGCGCTGCTCACGACGGCCCGGGGCACGGTCCGGCCCACCATGCCCCGCGACCTCCCTCCGGAGCTGCGGCTGCCCCTGGAAGCCCCGTTCCAGTACACGGGCGCGCTGCTCATTCCGTTCTCTTCGCCCTCACGGGGCTCTCCGACCGGCGAAGTCTTCACGGCCATGCTCTGACCGCGCTTCTGGCCACGGCATCCGTCGATCCCCTGGTACGAGCTCTCACCGCCCAATCCTCCGCCAGGCACGCGTATCTGCCTGCGCAGGCGGCCGCCCCTGAGCGGTCGGCGAACGCCAGTGGTGAGCGGGTCACGCGAACCTCCCCGGATGAGCCGGCCCGTTGAGTTGAGTTCAGTCGAATTCAACGGAAATACGCCATTCCTCCCGCCGGAACGACCTGATTCGGACGGATCCGGCTGCTGAGACGCATGTCCGTTCACCTGCACAGGCCTTGTCGATCACAGTGGCACGTACGCACAACCGTACGAAGGGAATGACGACATGACGACGTACCAGCAGCCCGCTCCGCTGTCCTTCACCGCCGACCGACTCGCGGGCCAGGTGATCCTGGTGACCGGGGCGTCCAGCGGCATCGGTGCCGCCGCGGTCCGCCGGTTCGCCGCCGAGGGCGCACACGTCGCGGCAGCCGCCCGCCGCGAGGACCGGCTCACCGCGCTGGCCGGCGAACTCAAGCGGGAAGGGCACGACGTGCTGCCCCTGCGGTGCGACGTGACCGACGAGCATTCCATGGCGGCGGCCGTCGACGAGACGGTACGGGTCTTCGGACGGATCGACGGGGCGTTCAACAACGCCGGTGTGCCGGGGGCCGGCAAACGGCTGCACGAGGTGGACACGGCGCACTTCGACAAGGTCGTCGCGACCCATCTGCGCGGATCGTTCCTGTCGATGAAGTACGAGATCCCGGCCATGCTGGACACGGCCGGCGGCGGCTCGATCGTGCTCTGCTCGTCGACCGCCGGTCTCGCGGGGAGCGCCTACGCGAGCGACTACTCGGCCGCCAAGTTCGCCCTCGCCGGCCTGCTGAAGAGCGCGGCCCTCGACTACGCGCGCGACGGCATCCGGATCAACGCCGTCGCCCCGGGCCTGACCCGCTCGGAAATGCTGGATAACTGGCTGACGACCGACGAAGCACGCGCCGAGCAGGCGTCGCACTTCCCGATGAACGGCATAGCCGACCCGGATGACATGGCGCGCGCCGCGCTCTTCCTGCTCTCCGACGAATCCCGGTGGACCACCGGCACCGTCCTGGCCTGCGACGGCGGCCTCACGGCCGGCTAGCCGGCAGCCGGTGGTGGCGTCGCGAGTGGAACTTAATTACGTTGACGCCGCCACCACCTCCCCTCTACGTTGCATAACGCCCTGTTGTCGTCGATCGGAGTAGGACGTTGCTCGTCTGAGGTCTTGAGCCACCGCGCTACGCAGCAGCGCCTTAACGCCGCCGCTGCCCGCGTTCCGTGTGCGACCTCGACGCATTGAGCCGTCCCCCTCCCGCCGATGCAGGGATTCCCTTTCCTGCCTCTCGTCGGTTCTGGTCGCCCTGCGGTGCTCGCCCCCGCCCCGGCGTTGTCCCCGGACACCTTTCCAGCGACGATTACGACGATTACGAGGCCCACTTGTCTACTTCTCCTGCTTTCATCACCTGCTCATCGCTCTCCTACACCTGGCCGGACGGCACGACCGTCTTCGACGGCCTTCAGGTCGCCTTCGGGCCCGGGAAAACCGGCCTCATCGGCCTCAACGGCTCGGGAAAGTCGACCCTGGTGAAGCTGATCACCGGAGAGCTCACTCCCGCCGAGGGCTCGGTGCGCGTCGCCGGCGAGATCGGGTACCTGCCGCAGAACACCACGCTCGACACCTCGCTCCGCGTCGAGGACGTCCTCGGCATTGCCGCCACCCGCGCCGCCCTGCACGCCATCGAGGCGGGCGACGTCCGCGAGGAGCACTTCGCTGCGGTCGGCGACGACTGGGACGTCGAGGAGCGCGCCACGGCGACGCTCGCCGGGCTGGGCCTGGGCGGCATCGGTCTGGACCGCACCATCGGCGAGGTGTCGGGCGGGGAGTCGGTCCTGCTGCGCCTGGCCGCGCTGCTGCTGCGCCGTCCCGACGTGCTCCTGCTGGACGAGCCGACCAACAACCTCGACCTGTCCGCGCGCCGGCGCCTGTACGCGGTTGTCGAGGCCTGGTCCGGCGTCATGGTCGTGGTCAGCCACGACCGTGAGCTCCTCGACCGGGTCGACCAGATCGCCGAACTGCGGGCGGGCGAGGTCTCCTGGTACGGAGGCAACTTCTCGGCGTACGAGGAGGCCCTCGCCGCCGAACAGGACGCGGCCGAACGGCTGGTGCGGGTCGCCGAGTCCGACCTGCGCAAGCAGAAGCGCGAACTGGCGGACGCCCAGGTCAAGCTCGCCCGCCGCAAGCGGTACGGCCAGAAGATGTGGGACAGCAAGCGCGAGCCCAAGATCGTCATGGGCGAGCGCAAGCGCCAGGCCCAGGCCTCCGCGGGCAAGCACCGCATCATGCACGAGGAGAAGCTGGCCGAGGCGAAGGAGCGGCTCGGCAAGGCGGAGGAGGCCGTGCGCGACGACGACGAGATCCGCGTCGACCTCCCCCACACGGCAGTGCCGCACGGCCGCTCCGTCCTCGCGCTGCGCGATCTCCACCTGAAGTACGGGGCACGGGTCGACGGCGAGTTCGAGCTGCGCGGCCCCGAGAGGATCGCCCTCATCGGCCGCAACGGCGCGGGCAAGACGACGCTCCTGCGGACGATCGCCGGCGAGCTGGAGGCGCTCTCCGGGGAGGCCGTGGTGCACGTGCCTCTGCGGTTCCTGCCGCAGCGCCTCGACGTGCTCGACGAGGAGCTGACGGTCGCCGGCAACGTGGCGCGTTTCGCACCCGGCGCCACCGGCAACCGGATCAGGGCCCAGCTGGCCCGGTTCCTGTTCAAGGGGGCACGGGCTGACCAGAACGCCGGGACCTTGTCGGGCGGAGAGCGCTTCCGGGCCGCTCTGGCGGCCCTGATGCTCGCCGAGCCCGCCCCGCAGCTGCTGATGCTGGACGAACCGACGAACAACCTGGACATGGCAAGCATCCGCCAGCTCGCCACGGCCCTGGATTCGTACGAAGGCGCACTGATCGTGGCCAGCCACGACATCCGCTTTCTGGAATCCATCGCTATTACGCGCTGGCTGCGACTGGACGGCGAACTTCAGGACACGTCGGCCGAGGAGGTGCGGGCGGAAATGGCTACGTAAATTCCCATTCGGCGGACCGCGGTGTTTGCAGCAGGCGTGTACGGCAACGCGGGAGGGGAAACCACCGCCACTGCGAAAGGGGCCCCCGTGGTCGCCGTCGCTCTCCTCCTGCCCCCTTTGATGTTGTGCGTGGTGCTCGCCCTGGGCCGCTACGAGGAACGAATGCTGAGCGGCTCCGCGGCCGAACGCCCTGAACAGGCCCCGCGCCGCCGCCTGCGAGCCGTCCCCGGGCTTTCCGGTGAGGGGCCCGCCTCGCGTCAGGAGCCGGCCCCGCCGGCCGGCCGGGCGCCGTCCGCCGGGCCGTTCGCCAGGGGCAGGGGCAAGCACGCCGCCTGAGCAGTTCCGTGCAGGTGGGTCCGTACGGGTGTATGCGTACGGACCCGCCTGCACGGCTTCTCCCCGGCTCAGGCCGGCGAGGGCGGGAGTTCGCACAGGGCGATGCCCGGCTCCAGCAGGCTGCCGAGTACGAGGGTGCCTTCGTGTTCGTACACGCTGGTGATCATCCTGTAGCCGGTGCCGTGCCGTCCCAGGTCGTGGGTGATGCGACCGCCGGCGTCGACGCCGATGAGGCGCGCGACACGGCGTGGGGGCACACGCAGGCGGGCCGCCGCGGCAGCCGCGCCGCGCCGTACGGCCGCGGGCGCGCGGTGGAGCCATTCGAGGGGCGCCGTGCGGGGCGCGGCCAGGGCGGTCCAGAGGGTCCCGTCGGCGCTGCGGGAGAGGTTGTCGGGGAAGCCCGGCAGATCGCCGGTCAGGGTGTCACGCGCGCCTGACCGGGGGCCGGTGAGCCGGAGGCGGATGAGCCGGTACGCGCCGGTTTCGGCCACGGCGACGTAGGACTCGTCGGCCGACAGGGCCACCCCGTTCGCGAACTGGAGATCGTCGAGGAGCACCTCGGGTTCACGCTCGCCCGGCCGGAGGCGCAGCAGCCGGCCGGTGCCGGAGTGCTCGACGATGTCGGCCTGCCAGTCGCCCAGCCCGTACCGCAGGCTGGAGGCGGTGAAGTAGAGGGTGCCGTCCGCGGCGGCGGTCACGTTGCTGCAGAACTTCAGGGGGGTGCCCGCCACCGAGTCCACGAGCACCTCGGTCCGGGCTCGCGTCGCCCCTCCGTCCCCAGGAGTGATGCGGAGCAGCCCCCGTTCCGCGTCGCAGACGAGGATCCGGCCGTCGGGCAGTGTCTCCAGTCCGAGCGGCCTGCCGCCCGTCCGGGCGATCTCCTCGACCCGCGCGCCGCTGCGCGGGCCGGGCAGGGTGATCCGCCGGATCCGGCCGTCGCCGGTGCCGGTGAGCACCCGCCCGGCGTCATCGACGACGACGTCCTCCGGCCCCGTTCCCCCGATGCGGAGCATGCGCAGGGGCGGCAGCGGCCGGAGCGGCGTAGCACGGGCGGCAGTGGCTGGGCGCCTCATGAAGCCTCCGGCTTACGCCGGGCGCGGAGGCACCGGGAGAACTCCTCGGCGTACGGGAGGATCACCCCGGCACAGATCACCGCGCCGAGCCCGGCGAGGTACTTCGCGGACAGCGGCCTGTCCTTGGGCATGAGGGCCCAGTCCTGGGCGCCCGGCCCGCCGCGCAGCGCCGCGCGGACCTCGTCGGCGTGCAGGCAGGCGGTGAACGCCATTGCCGACAGGGGCAGCACTTCCAGGAAGCTGTGGATGTGCTGCTCCACGGGGCGCACTTCGCGCTCCGCCGTGGCCAGGCTGACGTCGTAGAGGGCCGTGGCGCCGTGGGCGACGGCGGCCCCTCCCATCACGGAGAGGACGAGCGGGTTGATCCTGGCCAGGAGTCCCATCGCGACGGGGATACCGGCCTCGGTCATCATCAGCGCGTGGACGGCGGATTCCTTCACGCCGCTCGTGTGCTCGATGCGGGTCTTCTTGTGCATCCACCAGTCGGCGACCGCGGGGACGACCCACAGCGGGAGCGCCCCGTAGAGCAGGAAGCGCCGGTTGGCGTCCTCGACGGTGGTGGAGCGGGCCGGGACGGAGAGGTCGCGTCCGCGGCGCCAGTGCTGCCAGGTGCGGACGAAGGTCGTGCCGGAGCGAGCCATGGAAGCCTCCGGGGAGAAGAGGGTCGGGCGAAACGGCGGACCGGCCGCGGTGCCGGTCGGGTGCCGTGGGCGGCGGTGCGCGGTATGACGATCAGACCGCCACACGCGTATACGTCTACCCCCTCGTCCCCTGCTATGCAGCCGCGCGCGGAGAACGGCCGAATCATGTGATCAGGGGCGAAGCCGGCTAGGGGCGAAGCCGGCTGCGGATGCCGTGCGGGGCCGGGCCCGTCAGGACACACTCGTTCCATGGGCACCAGCAACAAGCGGATCGCGGCCACGCTGCTGCGGATGTACGGGCGGACGTACGCCGAGGAGGCGGGCATCCGGCTGCGGGACACCCCGCAACCGCTGTACCGGCTCCTCGTGCTGGCCTCCCTGCTCAGCGCGCGGATCCGGGCGTCCGTCGCGGTTGACGCCGCCCGCTGTCTGGCGAAGGCCGGGATGAAGGATCCGCGGCGGATGGCCGGGGCGACCTGGCAGCAGCGTGTGGACGCGCTGGGCGAGGGCGGCTACCGCCGCTACGACGAGCGCACCGCCACCCAGCTCGGCGACGGCGCGCAACTGCTCCTCGACCGTTACGGGGGCGACGTCCGGCGGATGCGTGAGGAGGCGGACGGCGATCCGAAGCGGCTGCGGAAGCTGTTGCAGGAGCTCCCGGGGCTCGGGCCGGCGGGGGTGGCCATCTTCCTGCGGGAAGTGCAGGGCGTGTGGCCGGAGGTGCATCCGTGTTTCGACGGCAAGGCCGGTGAGGGCGCCGCACGCCTGGGCTTGCCGAGCACTCCCGGGGCGCTGGCACGGCTGGTCGGGCGCGAGGACGCTCCGGCGTTCGCGGCCGCGCTGGTGAGGGCCGCGCTGGACAAGGAGATCGCCGGTGAGGTGAAGGAAGCCGCCCGTGCCGGGAAGGGGGACTGACCGGCAGGGCGGCTTCGCGTGAGGCGGTGAAGTCACCGCGGGAGGCGGCCGGCGGGCCGAGGTCGGCGACCAGCCGGTCGGAGCGGTCCGGGCAGCCGGCCCGGACGGGCCGGCGGTGCGGCCTGCCGGGCAACCCGCCGCAGCGTGCGCCCGGCGGCGGCCGCCCGGGGCTCAGGTCCGGCCCAGCGCCTTGCGCATCGCGTCACGGGCGCGGTCCGCCACGGCAGCCGGGGGGCCGAGCAGGGCGTTCCCGGTAAGGGACTCCGTCCCCGGGTGCGGGCGGGTGGGCGCGACGGCTTCCGCCGCGCGCACGGCCTTGGCGAGTGCCTGCAGCCGGGCGGGGTCGCCCGCCTCCAGCAGACGGGTGAACTCGTAGGTTTCCTCGGCCCGCGCGTGGGCGCGCACGGAGTCGCGCAGGGAGGTGAACTCCTCCACGAAGGCGGGGCCGTCGGGGTCCATGTGCTCCAGGCGCTTCAGGCTCCGCTTGGCCTCGTTCTCTTCCTTGAGCCGGTCGGCCACTACGTGCTCGCCGCCGTCGGCGGCCTGCCGGGCGTACGGGTGAACGACCTCTTCCTCGGCCGTCTCGTGCACCGCGAGCAGGTGGACGAGCTGCCGGAAGGCATGCCGCCGCTCCTCTCCGGTGCGCTCCAGCACGTCGTCGAGCAGGGTCCGGATCTGCTCGTGCTGATTCATCAGCAGCGCCACGACGTCGTTGCTCTCCGGCCGCTGGCCGGCGGTGTCCGTGTACCCCATGGTGTCCTCCTCGGGGATGTCGGTCGTATGCGTCGGCACGGTCGTGCGCGTACCCCGGGCCGTGGCCCTGACACACCGAAGACTCCGCCGAAGGCCCTGCCGAAGGGACTCGGGGTCAGGTCCGGAGGCTGAGACCGGCCCAGAACTCGGCGACTTCGGCCCAGGGGAAGAGCGGTCCGGGGTCGATGCGGCGGTGCACCTGCACCTCGGGGCGGTCGGCGGCCGGGACCAGGGCCGTGTCGAGATCGCTGTGCCGGTGGAGGTCGGTGAGGCGGGGGCAGTCCGTGCGGAGGGTCGTCAGGACGTCCATGAGGGACTGCACCTGTGCGGGCGGGAACGGCTCCGTCGGGGTCTGGTGGCCGGCGTCGAACCACCGGGGGTACCGCCCGCGGTTGATCAGCTCGATGCCGATCGACGGGGTGTTGTGTCCCTGGACGTGCTGTGCGACGCGTTCGAGCGGGACGAGCTGATGCACCGTACCGTCGCGGTCGATGTACAGGTGCCCGCACACGCCGCGCCCGCTCTCGCTCTCCCGCGCCGTCTTCTCGGCTTCCAGCAATGCCTCGTCGAAGCCGGGGAGTTCGGTGGCGTGCAGCACCACCGTGGTGATGGCGTCGAGACGGCGCTCGGGCAGCCGGTGATACCAGCTGACGAGGTGGTCACAGCCGTAACGTCCCATGAGGCCCATGGGATCCGACTGTACGCGGCTGTACGTGGCGGCCTACCGGTTTCGCCGGGTGGCCGAGCGTGGCCGCAGCAGGGCCGCTGCCAGCACGGCCGGGACGGTGAGCAGCAGGGTGAGCTCGACCATCGACACGCCGCCGACCTTCTTCTGGCCGATGGATTTGATGGCGTTTCGGTAGACGGGACGGCGGTTTGCCGGTGCCTGCGGGCGGGCGGGGGGCTTCGGGGCCGTTGCCGGAGGCGGCGGGGCAGGGGCGGGGGCGGGTGGCGGGGCGGGAGCCGGCGGCGCGTTGACGACAGGTGCCGGGGGCGGCGGGAGTTGGGCCGGGGGCGCGGGGGCGGGAGCCGGAGGCGCAGGAGGAGGTGCCGGAGCCGGGGGCGCCGGGGCCGGGGGGACCGCCGGCGGCGGGGCGGGTGCGGGCGGCGGTGGAGCGGGAGGTGCGGGCGGGGCAGGCGGAGCGGGAGCAGGTGCGCCGGGCGCGGGCGGGGGTGGAGGCGCGGGGGCGGGCGGGGCCGGCGGTGCGGGAGCGGGCGGGGCCGGCGGTGCGGGAGCGGGTGGCGCGGGGGCAGGGGCCGGTGGGGCAGGAGCCGGGGCTCCCGGCGCGGGCGGGGCAGGAGGGGCGGGAGCGGGAGCACCGGGCGCGGGGGCGCCGGGCCCGGGCGGTACGGGCGCAGGCGGGGCAGGCGGCGCGGGCGCGGGTGGCGGGGCGGGAGCCGGGGGTGCGGGGGGCGCCGGAGCCGGCGGAGCAGGGGCGGGTGGGGCAGGCGCCGGTGGGGCGGGGGCTGGCGGGGCGGGAGCCGGTGCGCCGGGGCCGGGTGGCGCGGGGGCGGCCGGCGGCGTGTTGCGGCACTTCAGCCACACCTCCGCCTCCACTGTTGCGAGCACCTGCGCGGTGACGTCCAGGCACCCCCTGCCGTTGTCGGTCACCTCCGCCTGTGCGGCGCCGCCCAGTGCGTTCACCTTGGCGTGCGACGGCGGATGCGGCGGCAGCAGGCTCGGGAGGTTGTGCAGGAGGGCGTTCACCGAGGTGTTGCCCACCACGGCATGCGCGCCGCCGTCGTCCGCCGCGGCCGCGCCCGTCACCGTGAGGACGACGGCCGTGGCCAGTAGCGCTGCGTACCCTGTTCTCCGCTCCCACCCCATCACGCGGAACAGCCTGCACGCCCCCTCAGTAGGGCCGCCCGCGCTTCCCCAAGGTTCGTCCGATAGGCGGAAAACCACGCCTTCACACCCTCCCGAGGTTTGCGCGCCGACTCACGCGCCCGACTCGCCCGGACCCTCCCTGCCCCGAGCCGGTCGCGGGCCACCGTCAGTGTCCTCGGCGTCCGCCTCGTCGCTGCCGGGGCTCGTCTGTTCGTCCGCTGCCATGGTCATTCGCTATACGCGACGGGCCCGTACCCCGGATGGAGCAGCATCGCCCCGCGCCGCCGCCCGCGGGGGCTTAAGACAGAGGTGACGTACGGGCGCCGGGAGGAGCCGCATGCAGATCGTGGTCGATCTCAACCGATGCCAGGGCTACGCGCAGTGCGTGTTCCTCGCCCCGCAGGTGTTCGAACTGCACGGCGAAGAGGCGCTGCTGTACGTCCCGGCCGTCCCCGACGGCCAGGAGGAGCGCGTGCGGCAGGCCGTGGCGGCATGTCCGGTGCAGGCCATCACGGCCGGGGAGCAGGCGGGCGGCGGCTCCGGTGCCCGGTGAGGCGAGCGGCGGACGGCGCGACGGGCGGATCGTCATCGTGGGGGCGTCACTGGCCGGGCTGCGGGCCGCCGAGACGCTCCGGGACGAGGGGTTCGAGGGCGAGCTGACCCTGGTCGGGGACGAGCCGCAGCTCCCCTACGACCGGCCGCCGCTGTCCAAGCTCGTGCTGCTCGGGAAGGCGGGGGCCAAGGACTGCGGGCTGCCGGGCCGGCGGCCGATCGACGCGCAGTGGCGGCTGGGTGTGCCCGCCTCCGGGGTCGACGCCACCGGGAAGAGCGTGGTGCTCGCCGATGGCGAGCGCCTGCCCTTCGACCGGCTGCTGATCGCCACCGGCACCCGCGCCCGTCCCTGGCCCGTGCCGAGCGAGGCCGCGCTGGAAGGAGTCTTCACGCTCCGTACCAGCGACGACGCGGGCCGCCTCGTCGCGGCCCTGGACGCGGGGCCGGGCCGGGTGCTGGTCATCGGCGCCGGCTTCACCGGCTCCGAGGTGGCATCGGCCTGCCGGGAACGCGGCCTCGAAGTGACCGTCGCCGAGCGTGGCCGGGCGCCTCTGATCGGTGCGCTGGGCGGAACGGTCGGGGACTGGGCGACCCGGCTGCAGCGCGCGCACGGGGTCGACCTGCGCTGCGGGGTCACCGTCACCGCGCTGACGAGTTCGGGGGGCCGGCTCACGGGTGCCGAGTTCTCCGACGGGAGCCGGATCGAGGCCGACGTCGCCGTGGTCTGCCTGGGCGCGGTCCGCAACACCGAGTGGCTCGCCGACTCCGGCCTCGCGGCGGGCCCGCGGGGCGTGGCCTGCGACGCGGGGTGCCGGGTGTTCACCATGTACGGGATCGTCACGGACGACGTGTTCGTCGCCGGTGACGTGGCCCGCTTCCCGCACCCGCTGTTCGAATACCAGCTGATCGCCCTGGAGCACTGGGGCAACGCCGTCGCCCAGGCGGAGATCGCCGCCCACAACATGATCGCGCCCGGCCCGCTCCGCCGGCCCCACCTGGCCGTGCCGTCGTTCTGGTCCGGCCAGTTCGGTCTCAACATCAAGTCCGTGGGCGTGCCCACCTTCTCCGACCAGGTGGTGATCGCCCAGGGCTCGCCCGAGGAGCGCCGCCTGGTCGCGGTCTACGGCTACCGCGGGCGTATCACCGCGGCGGTGACCGTCAACCGGGCCAAGTGGCTGGAGCACTACCGGCGCCTGATCGAGACCGCCGCCCCCTTCCCGCCCGGCCCCGGCGCCGCCGACCAGCTCGCGGACCTCGAACCCGTCCCCTCCGACGTGCCCGACCCGCGGGTCCTCACCCACGGCCCGACCGTCGCCCTCACCGGCCACGTCCCGGACCGCCGCCTGACCCTGGTCCGGCCCGGCGGCTGACGCCGCTCGCTCCCCGAAGGGATCCGTGCATGCCCGCCGACGCCCCCTCCGCCGACACCCTCTTCAGGCGCATCACCGACTACGCGAACCGCGCCGACCCGTACCCGCTCTACGCCGAACTCCGCGAGCACAAGATCGCCCGGCAGGAGGACGGGAAGTACCTGGTGGGCACGTACGACGAGATCGCCGCGCTGCTGCACGACCCGCGCGTCAGCTCGGACCTCCGCAACCGCACCGAGCCCGACCCCGCCATCATGCCGCCGCCGGAAGGGCTGCCGCCCGCCTTCATCGGGCGCGACGACCCCGAGCACGACCGCCTCAGGCGGCTGACCATGCGGCCCTTCGGCCCGCCCCACTCCCCCGGCCGCATCGACGCGCTGCGCGGCGACATCTCCCGCATCGCCGGGCAGCTCGCGGAAGGGCTGCGGGGCAGGGACAGCTTCGACCTCGTCGACGACTTCGCCTTCCCGCTGCCCGTCACCGTCATCTGCGACCTGCTCGGCGTACCGTCCGAGGACATCCCCCAGGTCCACACCTGGGCGGACACGGTCGTCTCCGGGCTCGACTTCACTCCCGGCGAGGACCCGGGAGCGCGCCGGCAAGCCGCCTACGAAGCGCGGTCGGCGATGGGTCAGTACCTCGGCGAGCTCGCCGAGAAGCGGCGTCACAGCCCCACCGGCGACATGCTCTCCGCCCTGGCCAACGAGGACGGCCCGGAGGGCGCGCTCACGCAGCAGGAGCTGATGGTCACCACCGTTCTGCTGCTGATCGCCGGGCATGAGACCACGGTCAACCTCATCACCAACGGCATGCTCACGCTGTTGCGCAACCCCGAGGCACTGGAACGGCTGCGCGCCGAGCCGCACCTGATGCCCGGTGCCGTGGAGGAGCTGCTGCGCTACGAGCCTCCCGTGCAGTTCCTGCCGCAGCGCACGCCGCTGGCCGACATCGAGGTCGCCGGCGTCACCCTTCCCAAGGGCGTGCCGCTGGTCCTCGTCCTCGCCTCGGGCAGCCGCGACCCCCTGCGCTTCCCCGACCCCGACCGCTTCGACCCCGCCCGCGGGGACAACCAGCACTTCGGCTTCGGCAGCGGCATCCACAACTGCTTCGGCGCGCCCCTCGCCCGTCTGGAGACGCAGATCGCCCTCACGACCCTGATCAGCCTCCTGGACAGCCCCCGGCTGCTGAAGGACCCGCCGGAGTACCGCAACAGCCCTGTCCTGCGCGGGCCGCGGCATCTGCTCCTCGGCCAACGTGCGTGAGGACGTAATGGAGCGAGAACTCCTCTCCGCGTGGAACTCGGCGAACTCTCCGTCGGCCAGGCGCTCCCGGCCGGCATTGCTCACGCTGCAGAGACTTGCAAGAAATGCGTCACGCGCCCTGCGACTGCCCTGCAGATTCCGGACTTTGACGAATCCTAGCCGTGTCCGGCTTGCCGGCTGCCGTTCGCTCCACCCGACACAAGCCTGTCGAGTTGTCATGATCAAACCGGCTGCACTTTACTGAGCCATTAATGACTTTTGACGATTTATTGAGCTTCCTTGTGAACTCGTTCCACACGCGCCACAGACCTCACACTCCCGACGTGCACGCGACTGTACGGCCCTACAGCACCAGACCAGATTCAGCCACCTCCGGCCCGGTTCATGCGGCGTAACGCCTGCCGCACTCCTGTGAGGATTTCCCCTTACGACGCCTCGACAGGGGCACGGCGCTCATATGAACATGTGCACACCTCCACTCCGCCTGTGAGAGGGAAGGAGACGACTGCGCCGTGCCGATTGCCCTGTATCGCGCCGAGGCCGATCCTCTGGGGAAGTGGTTATGGCGGAAGAGACACCCGTCACCCTACGGCGTCCAGTCCGTGAAATACGTCAGAAATCCTGCGGAAAACCAAGGTCACGAGTATCGACACAAGAGGGTCATGAATTGCGTCAGTCAGATGCTGGAGTGTTGACTCTAGCTCCCCTTGGAGCAATCAGCCGTTCGCTCAGTGCGTCCACGCCCGTTGAAGCCGGCGAGCCGAAAACATTCTCCGTTCCCATCTCGGCGCTCCTGCCTGGTGAGTATCCCCGCACGCAGGGCCCGGACCCCGAACATGTGGCGCGATTGACCGAAGTCGACGGACCGCTGCCGCCGATTCTCGTCCGCCGGACCGACATGGGCATCATCGACGGAATGCACCGCCTCCTCGCCGCCTTCGCCCGGGGACAAGAAACCATTGAGGTGGAATTCTTCGATGGTTCCGCGGAGGACGCCTTCCTTCGTGCGGTCGAAGCTAACATCGCGCACGGTCTGCCGCTCTCGCAGGCCGACCGCCGGGCTGCCGCCACGCGAATCATCGTTTCCCATCCGCAGCTGTCGGACCGAGCGATCGCACGAGCCTCGGGTTTGGGAGCCAAAGCCATCGCCTCCCTACGGCGCCGTTCAACTGTCGCCGGAGCTCAGTCGAACGCACGTGTCGGTCGCGATGGCCGGGTACGCCCGCTGAGCAGCGTGGAGGGCAGGTGGCGTGCTGCCCAGGTGATGTCGGACAACCCACAGCTGTCCTTGCGCGAGGTCGCGCGCATAGCCGGCATCTCACCGGCCACGGCGAGCGACGTTCGCAAACGCATCCAGGCCGGTCAGTTGCCGTCGGCGCGAAGGCCGGAAGGGGCCGCGTACGCCCTCGCCGACCGTCACGGGGCGTCCACGACTACGACCGTCGACGGAGACGACGACTCGGTACCGGCCTTACCCCAGGACGGCCGCCGCAGCCACGAACGCAGAACCCGGCCTGCACCGCCGGACCCCGGCACACTCCTCGCGAAGTTGCTGCGGGACCCGTCGCTACGCCTCAAGGAAGAGGGACGTCATCTGCTACGGCTGCTCCAGCAGAACGCGGCGGCGGACTGGGTGGACCTCACTGCTGCCGTACCCCCGCACTGCGGTGCGCTGGTGGGAAGCCTCGCACGCCAGTACGCGGCGACCTGGTTGGAGTTCGCACAACGTCTGGACGATCGCGACCAGCTCGCTCCGGGGCGATGAACGGATGACTTGCCTCGGCTTCGGCTACGGGGGCTCGGTGCCGACGCGGCGCAGGCTGCCCTACCGGCTCGTGGTGGACGCCGAGGGGCCTCCTGACCAGTCGGAGGAGGTTCGTACAGAGTGACTACGCGTTCCTCCAACACACAGCGCGTTGGGCGTCGGTACTGTGAACGCCCAATGCGCTGTTTCTCCGCCTGGTTGCAGGGTCGGTCACCGCGCCCTGGCAGGCACAATGCCATGAGCGGGTCGGTCCGACAGGCCGGGGCGGGCTCGCCCGGTCCGCCTGTCACGGACAAGCCGGCCTCAAGCCTCAGCGGCGGCCGTGGGCAGCGCCGTTCCGCCAGCCCCTATCGGTTCGCCGCGTCCTTGGCCATCGCCTCCACCAAGCTCTTGGGCCGCATGTCAGTCCACACGGACTCGATGTAGTCCAGGCATTCCTGGCGGCCGGCCTGGCCGAAGACCGTCTTCCAGCCGCCCGGGACGTCAGCGAAGACCGGCCAGAGCGAATACTGCTCCTCTTCGTTCATCAGGACCAGGAACTGTGCCTGCTCGTCGTCGAATGGATTCGCCACAGTGGGTTTCCTTTCAGTTCCGCGAATTGCCGTGAACATCGCTGTCATGTGTTCAACCGCTTCATCACGCTTGTTGAACGGGCTGCGGAGGATCAGCGGCCCGACTGCCTGATGCGGTCCGTCCGCCACTCGCTCGGTTCAGTACTTGTCGAAGAATTCGATGATCGCTGCGTTGACCTCGTCCGGACGCTCCAGAAATCCCAGGTGCCCGCAGGCGGCGAACTCCCGGTAGTCGCAGTCCGGGATCGCCCGGGCCACTTCGGCACCCAGGTGCGGCGGGGTGACGCGGTCGTCGGCGAAGGAGACGACACGGCACGGCACCTTGATGCCGCGCAGCGCCGCACGCCGGTCCTGGTCGCTCGAAATCCATGCCTGCGCGCCGGCCGGTTTGCCGGCGGTCATCTCGAACAGGTCCAGCCACGCCGCAACGGCGGCGTCGTCGTTGAGGGTGGCCGGGGACAGCATCTGCTGGAGTTCGCTGACCGCAGCGCACACCGGCGGCAACTGAAGGCCGGTGACGGCCAGTTCGCGGTCGGCACGGCTCAGAGCCCTGCGGAACGCGTCAGCGCGGGCCCGGGTGGCCAGCAGGACCGCGGCGCGCACCAGCTCGGGCCGTGCCAGCGCGATCTCCTGGGCGACCATCGCGCCCATCGAGGTCCCGACGATGCGGCAGGGCCCCAGGCTCAGCGCTTCGATGACGCCGACCGTGTCGGCGACCATGTCGTTCATCGAGTACCGGCCGGGCGGGGCGTCGGAAGAGGGCATGTCGCGATTGTCGAAGATGATGGTCTCATAACCGGCGCGGTGCAGCGCCGGGGTCTGATGCGTGGTCCACACCCGGCCGGCCGCCCCCGTACCCATGATCATCAGGACCGGCTCGCCCCGCCCTGAGCGCTCGTACGCCAGGCGGACCCCGTTGACGGCGACCAGCGGCATGGCTTCTCCGAATTCTGGAACGCGCCGGCGTCCGGCCGGCGGAGCGGATGGGTCGGGTGACCGCCTGGCACAGCGGTGCGCACATCGTCGGACGCACGCCGGGCGCGGGCGGGATTCGCGCCGTTCGACCGGCGTTCGCGGAAGTTCCGGACATTCCGCTCCGCCCCGGCACAGCGCCACTATGGCCTGTCACGGCGCAGCGCATCAATACTCGGATCCGGCCGGGCCCGTCGGTGTCCAGAGGACGGCGCCGCTGTTCGAGTGCGGCGCGGGACCAGTTGAACGCCGCCTTCTGTCAAGGAGCCAGTATCCGATGAGAGCACCCGTCCCCGCCCCGTCGCCGGACCGACAGCGGGCGCGCCCATGTCGCTAGGCACTTTCCAGATGCGGCCGCGCATGGATTTGCCACTGACCCGGGAGAAGGTCCGTCCGGGTACGTTCCGCAGGATCCTGCCCTACGCCGCGCGCTATCGTTGGTCTCTGATCCTGCTCGTCGTGGTCACCGCCGTCGACGCCGCCATCACTGCGGCGAACCCCCTGGTGCTCAAGCTGCTCATCGACCACGGCATCGCACCGCGCCAGTCAGGAGTGATCATCGGCTGGGCGGTGACGCTGGCCGCGCTGGCGCTGGTGGACGCGGCGGCCGTCTACACCCAGGCGTGGCTCTCCGGCCGGGTCGGCGAGGGATTGGTGTTCGACCTGCGCACCCGGGTCTTCGACCACGTGCAGCGGCAGCCGCTGGCGTTCTTCGGACGGGCCCAGACCGGCGCGCTGGTGAGTCGGCTCAACTCGGACGTGGCCGGGGCACAGCAAGTCGTCGGCACGG
The DNA here is from genome assembly GCF_044336695.1 of Streptomyces sp. SCA2-17. Classification (NCBI taxonomy): domain Bacteria; kingdom Bacillati; phylum Actinomycetota; class Actinomycetes; order Kitasatosporales; family Streptomycetaceae; genus Streptomyces; species Streptomyces sp. SCA2-17. Next base: position 6,902,328 of record NZ_CP117521.1, on the reverse strand, counting down.
TGCTGACGACGACCGTGTCCACGGTTCTGACCATCGTGTTCACCCTGGCGACGATGTTGTATCTGTCCTGGCAGCTGTGCCTGGTGATGCTGGTGCTGCTGCCCGTCTTCTTCGGCCCGGGCAAGGTCATCTCCCGCCGGATCCAGCGCCTGGCCCGCCAGGAGATGGAGCTGCGCTCCGACATCAGTGCCCTGATGAACGAGCGCTTCGACGTCGCGGGCGCCACGCTCGTCAAACTCTACGGCTGCACCGACCGGGAGTCCGGGCAGTTCGCCGACCGTGCGGCCCGGGTCCGTGACGTCGCGGTACGCACCGGCGTGGTCTCGCGGATCTTCGTAGTCGTCATCGGGCTGCTCGTCGCCCTCACTTCGGCGGTGGTCTACGGTGTCGGCGGCTTGCTGGTGGTGGACGGCGTGGCCGGGATCGGCACGCTGGTCGCGATGACGACACTGCTGCTGCGCTTCTACGCGCCGTTGAACCAGCTGACGAGTCTGCAGGTGGGCATCGCCTCGGCGCTGGTCAGCTTCGAGCGGGTATTCGAGGTGCTCGACCTGCCGTCGCTGATCGCCGAGCGGCCCGGCGCACTCGCGCTGCCCGAGGCCGGCGCGGACCTGGCGGCGGACGTGGAGTTCGAAAGCGTCCGGTTCCGGTATCCGGTGGCCGACGAGGTGTCGCTGGCCTCGCTGGAACCCGTCGCCCGTGCGACGCGCACCGAGTCCGGCGCACCCGGCTGGGTCCTGACCGATGTGAGCTTCCGCGTGCCGGCCGGGCAGATGGTCGCTCTGGTGGGGCCGTCGGGGGCGGGGAAGACCACCATCACCCAGCTGGTGCCGCGGCTGTACGACGCAACTGCGGGAACCGTACGGGTCGGCGGGCACGACGTGCGCGACCTCACGCTGGCCTCGCTAGGGCGCGCGATCGGCGTCGTGACGCAGGACTCGCACATGTTCCACGACACGATCCGTGCCAACCTCCTGTACGCCCGGCCCGAGGCGAGCGAGGAGGAGGTCGAGGCGGCCTGCCGCGCAGCACACATCTGGGACACGATCTCGGCGCTGCCCGAGGGCCTGGACACGGTGGTGGGCGAGCGCGGGCACCGGCTCTCCGGCGGCGAAAAGCAGCGCGTGGCCCTGGCACGGCTGCTGCTGAAGGCACCCCCGGTCGTGGTGCTCGATGAGGCTACCGCGCACTTGGACACCGAGTCCGAGCTGGCGATCCAGCGTGCGCTGGCCGAAGTGCTGGCCGGACGGACCTCCCTGGTGATCGCCCACCGGCTGTCCACGATCCGCGCCGCTGATCAGATCATGGTCGTCGACGGGGGCCGGATCCGCGAGCACGGCACGCACACGGAGCTGCTCGCGGCGGGCGGACTCTACGCCGATCTGTACCGCGCCCAGTTCGCCGGGGAAGACGTCGCGGAGCCCGCCATCGGCGCTCCGGCCGCAGAGGCCTGACACCGAACGCATGAGCCGTGGGGTCGTCGTACGGCCCCACGGCGCTTCAGCCTTGCTCAGACGGCCTCTGCCTGGAGGACCTCGGCCACCGGCCGGCGCGCCCCGACCCGGGCCGGGAACGCGGTCAGCAGTGAGATCAGCACGATCGTCCCGAGCACCACGGCGGTCAGCACGACCGGGCCCGGCAGCTGCGACGGACCGCCATTGCTCACACCGCCGTAGAGCACGATGCCGCCGGGGACGCCCAGCACGGCACCGACGGACACCGGGATCGCCTGCGCGCAGACCAGACCGGCCGCGACCTGGCGCGCGTCGGCGCCGAGCGCACGGGCCACCGCCGAGGAGCGGCGCGCGTCGAGCACCGTCGCCCAGACGATGAAGACGGCGTTGACCGAGGCCAGCAGGCCGATCATGACCGTGATCACCAGCATGGTCTGGCCGATCCGGTCGGCCAGCGGGTTGCTCAGGGCGTCGGGACCGGAGAACTGCTGGGACGCGATGCGCAGGTGGGCCGTCAGGACCGCGACGATGCCACTGACCGTGACGGCGACGCTCGCTGCGGCGAGCGCCGCTCGCCGCGGCCGCCGGGCCACCAGGCGCAGACCGAGCAGCATCGGCACCGGAAGCCGCCTGGACAGCGCGATCAGCAGGCCACGGCGCTTCGGCGCCCGCGCCGCGTTCGCCAGCGCCTGTACGGTGCTGGTCCGCGCGGCCCGCACGGCCGGGAAGAAGGTCGCGACGATCGCCACGGCCAGTGTCGCGGCGACCACGACCGCCGCTTCGACCGCGGTGACCGGCGGCCGCCCTGAGCCGCCGAGCAGGCCCGCGGTGTCACCGGTCAGCTCGGGCGCCACGAGCGCGCCGACACCGATACCGGCCCCGGCCGCGACCAGCGCGACAACCACGTACTCGGCCAGCAGCACCATCGCGACCAGCCGTGGTGTCCCGCCGGCGGCCTTGAGCAGCCCGACCCGGCGCGTCTGGTCGGCCATGCGGCCGCCGACCAGTACCGCCACGCTCGCGACGGCGAGCAGGGTGAGCAGCGAACTGCCGACGAGGAGGTCCGCGCGCACCATGTCAGTCGTCCGGGCATCCCGGTGCCGGACGGCCGGCCAGTCCTCGGCACTGAGCAGAGCCTTGCCCGACGCCGGCCACTGCGTCATCATCTCGTCGGCGAAGGCCGACGCGGAGCCGGGGTTCGCGAGCTTGAGGTTCATCAGGTAGTACAACGGGTTCTGCGTGCTCGCCAGCGCCTGGGCATCGGCCCGCGTGGCCCAGATCAGACCGCTGTTGTCCCGCTCGGGCTTGCCCGCGGACAGCTCGCAACCGCCCAGGCAGGCCGCCGGGAACGGGGCGATGGCGGCACTCACCGCGAGGCCGGAGACCCTGTACTCCTTACCGGCGACCGTGATCCGGTCGCCGGCGCCGACACCGAGCGCGCGGGCCAGTGCGGCCTCCATGACCACCGAGCCGTCCCGGCCGATCCAGCGGCCGGCGGTCAGCTTCGGCTGGTCCACCGCCGCCGGATCTGCGTCCCGGCCCAGCACCTGCACACCAGTCGAACGGCCGTGCGCCCGCACGACACCCCATGTCGAGGGATACGGGCCGCTGCGGGCGGTGACGCCGGGCCGCTGCGCGACCGAGGTGAGCGCGGTGAGCTCGTCGTCCGTGATCACCGGGGCGCTCTCCTTGCCGTACAGACGCAGCACCACGTCCGGGCCGGCCGTGGCGGCCTTGGTCCGCTCGTAGGGCTGCCCGGTCGCGTCGCGCAGCGCCAGGCCCAGGGTCATGGTTGCGCTCGCGGCTGTGATGACCAGCAGCAGCAAGACCGCTTCCGTGCGGCGGCGGCGCAGGTCCCGGAAGGCGAGTCGCAGGGTGAGTCGAAGCCGTCCCATGTCCTCAGGCCTTCCGGTCGGCGATCGCAGCGAACCGGTTGCCGCCCACGCCGGTGGCCCGGGTCTCCTCCGCGATCCTGCCGTCGCGCAGGGCGACGGCCCGGTCCGCGGTCGCAGCGATCCGCGGGTCGTGGGTGACGATCACCAGCGTCTGCCCGGCTTCGCGCAGACCGTCGAAGAGACGGAGCACCTCGGTGGTCGCCTGGCTGTCCAGGTTGCCGGTGGGCTCGTCGGCCAGTACCAGAGCCGGCTCGTTCATCAGGGCCCTGGCGATCGCGACGCGCTGACGCTGGCCACCGGACAGCGCCGAGGGCACATGGCGGGCCCGGTCCGCGAGTCCGACCTGTTGCAGCAGACCGGTCGCGCGCTTGCGGGCCTTGCGGGGCGAGCGGCCCGCGAGCAGGGCCGGCAGCTCCACGTTCTCCACCGCCGTCAGCTCGTCCATGAGCTGGAAGGCCTGGAACACGAACCCGATGGTCCCGCAGCGGAATTTGGCCAGCGCGCGCTCTCCGAGCCTGTCCACGCGCTTGCCGTCAATCGTGATCTCGCCGCCACCTGCCCGGTCCAGCCCGCCGAGCAGTTGCAGCAGCGTGGACTTGCCGCATCCGCTGGGCCCCGTCACCGCGACGGTCTCTCCGGCGGCGATGTCGATGTCGACGCCGTGTAACGCATGGACCGCCCCGCCCCCCGATCCGTACTGTTTGGTGAGCCCTCGGGCACTCAGCAGCGTGCCGTCTTTCACTGTGCTCACTTGAGTCCTCTCTCCTTGTCGGTAACAACTGTCGTTCTGTGCCGGCCGGTCAGGTCGGAGAAGCGCTGAGGAAGCGCAGCACCGCGAGAACGCGGCGGTGGTCGGCATCGGCTGCGGGCAGGTCGAGCTTCGCGAAGATGTTGTTGATGTGCTTGGCCACCGCACTCTCGCTGACTACCAGCGCTTCGGCGATGCCGGTGTTGGAACGCCCCTCGGCCATCAGACCGAGCACCTCCCGTTCGCGCGGGGTCAGCCGTTCCAGCGGATCGCTGTGACGTCGCAGCAGCAGCTGGGCGACGACTTGCGGATCCAGCGCTGTGCCCCCGTCCATCACCCGCCGCACTGCCGCCACGAACTCCCGGACATCGGCAACCCGCTGCTTGAGCAGGTAGCCCACACCGCTGGTGTTGGCTGCCAGCAGGTCGGCCGCGTACCTCTCTTCCACGTACTGCGAGAGCAGTACCACCGCCGTCTGCGGCCACTGCCGGCGGATCACCAGTGCGGCGCGCACCCCCTCGTCGGTGAAGCCCGGCGGCATGCGGACATCGACCAAGGCGAGTTCGGGGCGGTGCTCCTCGACCGCCACCAGCAGCGCTTCCGCGTCACCGACTTCGGCGGCGGTCCGGATACCGCCCATCTCCAGAACCTTGACCAGGCCGATCCGCAGCAGTACGGAGTCCTCGGCGATCACTGCTCGCACGGCAGCTCCGCGGCGACGGTGGTCGGTCCCCCGACGGGGCTGCTGACCCGGAAAGTGCCGTCGACGGAGCCTACGCGCTTGGCCAGCCCGCTCAGTCCCGTACCGGCGGAGGCGTCGGCGCCACCCAGCCCGTCGTCGGTGACATTCACCCGCAGCACTTTCCCCACCCGTTTGACGGTCACCTCCGCACGCGTTGCGCGGGCGTGCTTGGTCGCGTTGGTCAGTGCCTCGGAGACGACGAAGTACGCGACCGACTCCACCGTGGGCGCCATCCGCTCCTCGATGTCGACCCGCAGGCGCACCGGCATGGGCACCCGGGCGGCCAGCCCGGACAACGCCGCATCCAGCCCACGGTCTTCGAGGACGGCCGGATGCAGCCCGCGTACCAGGTCGTTGAGTTCGCTTATGGTCTCCTTCGCCTCGCGGTGTGCTCCTTCTATCACCTCGCGGGCCTCATCCGGCAGATCTTTGAGCGTGGCCACGGCCAGGCCCAGGTTGACCGCCAGGGAGACCAGCCGCTGCTGGGTGCCGTCGTGCAGGTCACGTTCGATGCGGCGGCGCTCGTTGTCGACGGCTTCGATCAGGTCGGTGCGGCTCTCGGCCAGGTGCTCGACACGCTGCTGAAGCTGCTGGGCCCGGCTGGGCCCGAGCAGCGCGGGCGCGAGCCTTATCTCGGCCCGGGCCGCCACCCCTGCTATCCAGGGCGCGGCGCCCAGCAGCGCGAGGCCCCCCACGGTGCAGTACAGCTGCGTCGTGTAGTCGAAGAAGTCCAGGCGTATCCGCACCGGCAGCGCCCAGGCCCACCCGTATGCGGTGGCGCTCGCCAGGCCCGCGGTCCCTGCCACGAGCACCAGCAGCTCCAGCGCGGCCAGGAGCGGGCCGAGCAGAAGGTGATATCCGACCTGACGCCAGGTCTGGACCGAGGACAGCCATCGCACCGTGACCGCCGGCGACCACCGTTCCGGAGTCGCCCCTGGCCGGGGGACGTCCACTCCGAGGTGCGCTCGATAGCGGAGCCGTTGAACGGCCGTCAGCACCGGGACTCCGAGGAGGATGAGGACGAACGACGTGGGGAGCAGGATCCAGTTCTGCGTCTTCGCGACGATGGCCACCCCCCACATCCACAACGGCGCCAGGGCAAGGTGCAGCGGGACACCGACCGCCAGGAAGCCGGTGTCCCGCCGCGCCCGGAGGGAAGCGCGCCGCAGAGCCGGAGGAATCTTCATGGCTCGACGGTAGGACACCGGATGAGGGCGTGCCATGCACCGTGTATCCGGATCAATGGTGAAGCTAGTACCACCCCAAGTCGGGCCCCTGCGTTACCGACTTGGGCGCGCGTCGCAGGAAGACTTGTCCACGTCACTCACTCCAAGCCTGCCTTCGGGAGGAGACACGTCCCATGGCCCTAGTCGATTCGGCAATCTGCCGCGGTCCGGACCTTCCGGCCGCCGTCATTGCGGATGTGATCTCCTTCCCGCGCGCCACTGAATCCCGGGAGCAAAGGGTGAGCGTCCGGACGCGGCGGCTCGGCATGGCGTTGATCGGCTCGGGCATCGCCATGGTGCCCTGGCTGCTGGCGCTGGTCATATCGCTGCCCGGCATGCCCAGCGTCCAGCACTGGCCGATCGCATGGATGGCTCTGGATGCACTGGAGGCGCTGGGGTTGACCGCCACCGGAGTACTGCTGCTGCGCCGGGACCCCCGGCGTCTGCTCACCGCGGCGGCAACCGGCGCACTGCTGATCGCCGATGCCTGGTTCGACGTCACCACCTCGGCCCCCGGCTCCGAACTCGCCCAAGCGATCGCGATGGCCCTGGGCGCGGAACTACCGATGGCGGCCCTGTGCGCCGTGCTGGCCGCGCGCTCCCTCCCGCACCGGAATCCACGGCCGGTGCCGACCACCCCGGCTCTGCCCGCCCGACGTCACCGCGGGTGCGGCTTCGAGTCTCCCCGCCCACACCCGAGGAAGAGCTTCCGATGACCGAGCGTCCCCGAACTCCAGCCGACCCCCTGACGTTCCCCGGCACGGCTTCACCGCGCCCCAAGCCGGTCAAAGCCCCGGAAGGCGACAGCAACAAGGGGGCCGTCGTGGACCTGTTCGTCGAACGGCTCGGGGACCGGATCGACGACCGCGTCGCCGAATCGTTCGACGAGCTGTACGCCGAACGACTGGCCGGCCCTCTCCAGCGGGCCGTAACCCGCGAACGCAGGACCGAGCTCACCGTCGTGATCACCTCGCTGGTCCTCGGCACGCTCGCAACGATCTTCGCCTCCGGTGGGGCCACCGTGCCCTTGATTCTCTGGGCAGGGCTGGTGGTCCTCAACTCCGCCTACTTCTTCCGCCCTCGTCGTCCCCGCTGCTGACCGTCCCGCGTGGCGCAGCCCGGCCGGGCAAGAGGGCCGGGCTCGCCGTGGCGAATCCGTCACGCTCCACCCTGCAGCCAGTTCTCGATCGCCTCCCACGACTGCGCCAGCCGCGCCGGCGTCATCATCTCGGCGTGGGTGCAGTCCAGGCGGACATCGGCGATCTCCCCAGCGACGTACGGCCTCCAGGCCGCAACCGGCTCCGCGCCCCCGGCTTTGTCCCGGGTCGAGGTGACGAGCAGCATGTCACCGTCGAACTCAGGGAACTCATGGGCAGCGAGGATCCGTTGGTTGTTCGCCAGGACCCGGGCCATCACTTCGACCTCGTCGTCGTGGAGCACCGGCAGGGCGCGATCGCGTGCGGCCCGCGCGTGCTCCCGGGCGAGGGCCTGCCGGCGATCCGCCTCCTCCTGCGTTTCCGGTGTGCCGTCGGCCGTCTCCTGCGGCCTTGGGTAGGTGTCCATGACGACCAGAACCACCTGGTTCCCTGCGGCCCGGAGCTGCACCGCCATCTCGTGGACGACGACTCCGCCGAACGACCACCCCAGAATGTGGTAGGGGCCTGATTCCTGGACAGATTTGAGCTGCCGCACGTACGCGCAAGCCATCTCGCGGACGGAGTCTACGAGCCCGCCGTCGGGATCCAGGCCGGGGTCCTGCAGGCCGTACAGCGGCCGCCCCTCGGGGACGATCCGCGCCAGCGGCATGTAGCCCCAGCTCATACCACCCGCAGGGTGGACGCAGAAGAACGGCGCTTCGGTTCCGCCGGTCCGGATGGGCAGGAGCACGCCGAGCGCGTCCTTCAGGGCCGGCATCGCCAGCCGCTCGACGAGCGCCGCCGGTGTCGGGGCTTCGTAGAGGGTGCGCAGCGCGAGCCGGACGCCCCAGCCACGCAGCCTCTCCACGAGCGCCACCGCGAGCATCGAGTGCCCCCCGAGCTCGAAGAAGCTGTCCTGAACACCCACGCGGGCCAGACCCAGGACGTCGGCGAACGCCGCGCAGAGCACTTCTTCGACGCGGGTCTCGGCGTCCTGGCCGGATGCCGGAGAGAACACGGGCGCCGGCAGGGCCCGGCGATCCGTTTTGCCGTGGACGGTCAGCGGAAGGGCGTCGAGGACGACAACCGCCGCGGGGACCATGTGGCCGGGCAGGCGTTCGGCCAGGAACGCGCGCAGGCCGGTCGGCAGTACGGCGCCGGCGTCCGTGTCGCCGCGCGTCACGACATAGGCGACCAGTCGCTTGTCCCCGGGAGCGTCCTCCCGGACCACGGCAGTGGCCTGCGACACCGCTGGATGCGCGGTGAGCGCCGCCTCCACCTCACCGAGCTCGATGCGGAAGCCGCGGATCTTCACTTGGTCGTCGGCGCGGCCGAGGAACACCAGGTGCCCGTCCGCCGTCCGCGACACGAGGTCCCCGGTCCGGTACATCCGTGAGCCGTCGGCCGCGAAGGGATCCGCCACGAACCGTTCCGCGGTGAGCCCGGGGCGGTCGAGGTAGCCGCGGGCCAGCAAGGCACCGTCGACGTACAGCTCGCCCGTTGCCCCTGTGGGTACCGGGCACAGCCGGTCGTCGAGCACGAACAGGCGGGTGTTGTCCAGTGGGGAGCCCAGGTGCGGGGGCTCTTCGGGGGCCAGGGTTCCGGTCATCGACGCCGTCGAGGTGGTCTCGCTCGGGCCATAGGCGTTGATCAGCCGACGTCCCGGCGCCCACCTGGCCACCTGCTCCGCGGGAAGCGCTTCGCCGCCGGAGACCAGCGTCAACACCGTGGGCAGCGAGCCCGGATCAAGCGCCGCCAGCGCCGCCGGCGGCAGTTCGGCGTAGGTCACTCCGGTCCGCGCGACCAGCTCGGCCAGGCCGGCGCCGACCAGGTCCGCCCGGCCCGCGGCCACCACCAGGGCAGCGCCGGAATACCAGGCCGTCGTCATGTCCGAGACCGAGACGTCGAAGCCGATCGAGGCGAACTGCAGCACGCGGTCGTCGGCGCCGAGTCCGAACCGGCGCGTCTGCGAAGCTGCGAAGTGCGCCAACGCACCGTGCGGCACCACGACGCCCTTCGGCCGTCCGGTCGAGCCCGACGTGTAGATCACATAGGCCGGGTGGGCCGGATGGAGCGCGGGCCGTGGTGGCTGTGTCCGGGACGCGGCGATCTCGGCGCCGGTCGCCGGGTCGTCGAGCACGAGGACAGTGCCGGCATCGACCGGCAGGCCGGTCACGGTGGCCCGGGCCGCCAGTACCACGGCGGGAGCGGCATCGGCGATGAGGAACGCGGTCCGCTCGGCGGGGTAGTCGGGGTCGAGCGGAAGGTACGCCGCACCGGTCTTCCAGATCCCCAGGACCGCGGTGTAGAGGTCCGTACCGCGCGGCAGGTACAGCGCCACCAGTGTCTCCGGGCCGACCCCCCGCGCGGCCAACAGGTTCGCCAGCCGGTTTGCGCGGACGTCCAGGCCGGCGTAGGTGAGCGCGTCGTCTCCGTCGATCAGCGCCAAGGCGTCGGGAATCCGGGCCGCGCGGTCGGCGAACATCGCCGGCGCGGTGGTCGGCGCCACCTCCAGTGCGGTGTCGTTCCAGGCATGCAGCAGCCGGTCGTGTTCGGCATCGTCCAGGACCTTGACGTCAGCGAACGGTGTGTCCGGATCGTGCTCGAGCGCGTCGACCAGGTCACGGGCCGCGTTGCTCATCAGGAAGCCGACGTAGGCCGGGTCGACCGGACCGGCCGCGTGGACCGTGATACCGAAGGCCGTGCCCAGGTCGTCGACCGACACCGTCAGCGGGTAGTTGGAGGCGTCCTGGGAGTAGAGCTGCCGGACGCCGGAGGGCCCGTGTGCCTCTGCTTCCCGGGGTTGCGGGGCCTCGCTGTGGCGGTAGTTGAAGAGCGAGGTGAACAGCGGCGCGGGTGCTGCGACTCCACTGGCCTGCTGTGCGAGGGTCAACGGGGCGTGCTCGTGGGCCAGGAGGTCGGCGAGCTGCCCCTGCATCGCCGTCACCGCATCGGCCACGGCTTCCGCGCCGATCCGGGCCCGGACCGGGAGCGTGTTCAGGAACATGCCCGGCATGCGGTCGGCCCCGGATCCGGCGTTCATGCGGCCGAACAGAACGGTGCCGAAGACGACGTCGTCGCGTCCTGACACCCCGGCGAGGACGCGCGCCCACGCGAGATGGAAGAGCGTAGCCGGTGACACGCCGCGGGAACGGGCCTGGTCACGAAGGCGCTGCGCCAGGACGTCGGACAGGGCCAGATGGGAGTGGCTGATGCCCGACCCGTCGCGGAGGACGTCTGTCAGGCCGAATGGTGCGGTGGTCTCGGTGACATCACCCAGTAACCCCGCGAAGTAACGCTCATGCTCCTCACGCGGAACACCCAGCCGGGCATGCCCGACAAACTCCCGGAAAGGAACAGGCTCAGGCAACCCATCACCCTCACCCCGCACAATCGCACCGACCTCGGACAACGCCACATCCCAGCCCGTGTGATCCTGCAACAAATGATGCATCTGCAACAACGCAAGCCAAGAACCCGAACCATCCGGATCAGCAGCCACCGTCACCCGAACCAGCGGAGCACACTCCAGCTCCAACCTCGAACCAGCCGCAACCAACAACTGCCCGACAAGATCCGGCCCCGACTCCAGACTCACCTCAACAACCGGCACCACCGCACGACGCCACACCACCTGCACCGGCTCGGACAACCCCTCCCACACCACCCCCGTCCGATAAATATCATGCCGGTCCACCACCTGCTGCAACGCAGCAAGCACCGCCTCCAACCGGTCACGCGAATCCACCCGCACCACCGTCGGCTGAACATAAGCATCAGCAGTACCGTCATGCACCGACAACACATGATGAAAAAGCATGCCCTCCTGAAGCGGCGCCAGCGGATAAATATCCGCAACATTCCCCGCGCCCCCACCCACCTTCCCCACAATCCGGTCCACATCCGCCTGCGACAACTCCACCAGCGTCAGCATCTCCGGCCTGATCCGATCAGCACCCACAGGGATCAGATTCGGCGGCACCTCAACCCGGGGAACCCCCGCCACCCCCGCAACACCCGCCGGAGTCCCAGACGTAAACAAAGCCCGCACACTGACCAGCACACCCCGCGACCGCAACTTCTCCACCAACGACACAGCCAGCAACGAATGCCCGCCAAGAGCAAAGAAATCATCATCCACACCAACACCCGGCACACCCAGAACCTCAGCAAACGCCGAACACAAAACCTCCTCCACCACCGAAGACGGACCACGACCACCGGACACCTCGTACCCGGGTACAGGCAAAGCCTCACGATCAAGCTTCCCGTTCACCGTCAGCGGCAACGCCTCCACAACCACCACCACGGACGGCACCATGTAATCCGGCAGACGCTCCGACACGAACGCCCGCACCGACGCACCGGCATCAACGTCCTCGGACACCACGTAGGCGACGAGCCGCCTGTCCCCCGGAGCATCCTCGCGCACCACCACGACAGCCTGCGACACCCGCGGATGCGCAGCGACCGCCGACTGCACCTCCCCCAACTCGATCCGGAAACCCCGGATCTTCACCTGATCATCCACACGACCGGCGAACACCAACACACCGCCCGCCGCCCAACGGACCACATCCCCGGTCCGGTACAGCCTGCTCCCCTTCGGGCCGAACGGGTCCGCGACGAACCGCTCCGACGTCAGACCGGGGCGGCCGAGGTACCCGCGCGCCAGCTGCGGCCCGGCGATGTAGAGCTCGCCGGGCACGCCCGTCGCGACCGGCCGCAGCCTCTCGTCCAGCACATAGGCGCGCATGTTCGCCATGGGGCGCCCGATCGGAACGGCGCCGGAGCCGGCGTCGGCCGGGCCGGCCTGGTGGTCGGTGCAGCCCACCGTGGTCTCGGTCGGGCCGTAGTGGTTCACGATCTCCACGCCCGGCAGTCGCGAGCGCCACCGGCCGAGCACCGCGCCGGACAGGGCCTCGCCACCGATCATCAGACGGCCGGTGGGCAGCACCTCGGGCGGAAGCTGCTCCAGTACCGGCAGGTGCGACGGGGTCAGCTTCAGGAACGCGAGCCGCGACCCGGCCAGCAACCGTGGCAGTGTCTCGTCCAGGGGAGCCGCGACGATCCTGCCGCCCGAGGTCAGGCCGCCGAACAGACCGGTCACGCCGGCATCGAAGGACAGCGAGGCGTGCAGCAGGCTGGAATCGGCGATCTCCGGGTACGCGCGACGGCTCCAGCCCGCGTAGTTCGCCAAGCCTTCGTGCGTGACCACCACGCCCTTGGGGGCACCGGTCGAGCCGGAAGTGTAGATGACGTAGGCGGGATGCATCGCGGAGATCGGGACCGCGAGGTCGCCGGTGGCCATGGCTGCCAGTTCCGCCATCGTCTCCGGGTCGTCGAGGACGACAGTGGCGATGGCGGTGTCGGGCAGGCCGGGCCGCGTTCCCTGATCGGTGAGCAGCAGGGCGGGGTCCGCGTCGGCAAGCATGTACGAGATGCGCTCGGCCGGGTAACCGGGGTCGACGGGGACATACACAGCGCCGGCCTTGAGTACCCCGAGCAGGGCCACCACCTGTGTGACCCCACCCGGCAGGCTCAGTCCGACGAGGTCCTCAGCGCCCACACCGCGCGCGAGCAGGAACCGGGCCAGCCGGTTCGCCGCCGCGTTCAGCTCCCCGTACGACAGGGACGATGCTCCGTCGACGACGGCGACCGCCTCAGGATGCTGCGTGGCCTGCCGCTCAAACAGGTCCACGACCAGTCCGTCGGACACTTGCGCCCTGGTGTCGTTCCACGAGTACAGGATCACCTCGCGCTCGATCTCGTCGGGCACGGGCATCGCGCTCACCGGAAGTGTGGGGTCCGCACAGACCGCGGTGAGGACACGGACGAGGCGCTGGGCCAGCAGGTCCGCCGACGCCCGGTCGAACAGGTCCGCCGCCACCGTGATGCCGCCGGCGAGGCCGACCGCGGTCCCGTCCGCGTCGAACACCTCGGACACGGTCACGTTCAGGTCGAACTTGGCGGGAGCCCCGCCGACGCCGATGCCCGAGGCGTTCAGGCTCGGCACGTCGAGGTCCACGCGTTCCGTGTTCTGCATGCTGAGCATGGTCTGGAACAGGGGGTGCCGGGCCATCGAGCGGGTCGGGGCGAGAGCCTCGACCAGGTATTCGAACGGCATGTCCTGGTGCGCGTACGCCGCCAGACTCGTCTCACGGACCCGCTCCAGCAACTCCACGAAGGTCGGATCACCGGACACATCCGTACGCAGCACCAGCGTATTGACGAAGAAACCGACCAGATCGTCCAGCGCCTCGTCCATACGCCCCGCAACCGGCGTACCGATCGGGATATCAGTACCCGCCCCCAACCGGCACAACAACGACACCAACGCCGCCTGCACCACCATGAACAGCGTCACACCACGAGCGCGCGCCAGGGCCTTGAGGTTCTGATGGGTCTCGGCCGGAACGGCGAGTGACGCCGTGTGTCCTCGATGAGTGGGCTCCGCCGGTCGGGGCCGGTCCGTCGGCAGTTCCAGTTCTTCCCGTGCCCCGGCCAGGGCGTCGCGCCAGTAGGCGAGTTGCTCGGAGAGCAGACTGTCGGGGTCGTCGTCCGAGCCGAGCACTTCCCGCTGCCACAGCGCGTAGTCCGCATACTGGACCGGGAGCGGTTCCCAGTCGGGAGCGACACCGCCGGATCGTGCAGCGTATGCCGTGGATATGTCGCGCGCCAGAGGTGCCATGGACCAGCCGTCGATCGCGATGTGGTGCACGATGAGCAGGAGCACGTGGTCCTGCTGTGCCACCTCGAAGAGGTGCGCCCTGATCGGGATCTCGGTCGAGAGGTCGAAGACCCGGTCGGTCGCGCCGACGATCAGCGCCGGAAGCCGCTCCTCGGTCGTCGACACCACGGGCAGGTCGAACGCGATGTCGTGGGTCGTGAGCGTCCGCTGGAAAGGGACACCGTCGATCACCGGGAACACGGTCCGTAGGACCTCGTGCCGTTCCAGGACGTCGCCGAGCGCTACCCGCAACGCATCCGCGTCAATCTCACCGGAGAGCCGGACCGCGGCGGGGCTCAGGTAGGTGGTACTCGGTCCCTCCATCTGTGCCAGGAGCCACAGTCGCTGTTGCGCGAACGACAGCGGAACCCGTTCCGGGCGCTCACGCGCGGTCAGTGCGCCCCGCGCCGCGCCGGCCAGCGGCAGCCGAGCAGCCAGGACGGCCGGCGTCGGGGCCTCGAACACCGTACGCACCGGGACTTCGACACCGAGCACCGTACGGATGCGACTCACCAGACGCGTCGCCAGCAACGAATGGCCGCCGAGAGCAAAGAAGTCATCGTCGACCCCTACCCCCTCCAAGCCGAGCACGGTGGCGAACGCCGAGCACAGCAACTCCTCCTCGAGTGTGGACGGACCACGACCGCCGGACGCCTCGTACCCGGGTACGGGCAAAGCCTTGCGATCAAGCTTCCCGTTCACCGTCAGCGGCAACGCCTCCAGCACCACCACGGACGGCACCATGTAATCCGGCAGACGCTCCGACACAAACGCCCGCACCGACGCACCGGCATCAACGTCCTCGGACACCACGTAGGCGACGAGCCGCCTGTCTCCCGGAGCATCCTCACGCACCACCACGACAGCCTGCGACACCGCGGGATGCGCAGCGACCGCCGACTGCACCTCCCCCAACTCGATCCGGAAACCCCGGATCTTCACCTGATCATCCACACGACCGGCGAACACCAACACACCGTCCGCCGTCCAACGGACCACATCCCCGGTCCGATAGAACCGCGAACCATCACCGGCGAACGGGTCGGCAACGAACCGCTCGGCGGTCAGGCCCGGACGGTTCAGATAGCCGCGGGCCACACCGATCCCCGCCACATACAACTCCCCCGCCACACCCGCCGGCACCGGACTCAACCGGTCGTCCAGCACATAAGCCCGCATGTTCGCGATCGGCGGCCCGATCGCCACCCGCGCCGCGCCCGGAACACACCGCCACACCGCCGCATCCACCGTCGTCTCGGTCGGCCCATAACTGTTGAACAACACACGGCCATCAGCGGACCACCGCGCCATCAACTCCACCGACAACGCCTCACCACCGGCGTCGATCTGCACCGACGGACGCACCGCCCTCGGTGACAGCGTCGCCAGCACCGACGGCGGCATCGCCGCATGCGTCACCTGCCGCGCCGCCAACACCTCGGCGAACAGCTCACTGCCCCGCCGGTCGGCCGGGACCACGACCAGTGCCGCGCCCGACGTCAGCACCGCCGACCAGTCCGAGCAGAACTGGTCGAAACCTGCCGACGCGAACTGCGCCAGACGATGACCGGGAGCAAGGCCGTACCGGCGCCGCACCACCGCGGCCAGATTGGCGAACCCTGCGTGCGGCACCACCACCCCCTTCGGTGTGCCCGTCGATCCTGATGTGTAGACGACGTAGGCGGGATGCTCGGGGAGGACAGCGACTGCCGGATCCGTTGTGGGCAGCGTGGCGTCACTCGGAACTTCCGCAAGATCCGATGTCGTCAGTACGCACAGGGGTGCCGCATCGCGCAGGAGGTAATCCGTCCGCTCCGCAGGATGATCCGGATCGATCGACACGAACGCCGCCCCGGACTTCAACACCCCCAGAACCGCGACATACACACCAGCCCCCCGCGGCAGCGAGAAACCCACCACGGACTCCGGACCAGCACCACGAGCAATCAACCAATGCGCCAACCGGTTCGCCCGCGCATTCAACTCGCCATAGGTCACCACCACCCCCTCATCAATCACCGCCACAGCATCAGGAACCCGGACAGCCAGCCCCGCAAACACCTCCGGCACCAGCACAGCAGAGACATCCACCGCCGTGTCGTTCCACGAACGGACCATCCGCTCACGCTCCGGCTCGGCGAGCACCGGAACGGCGTGCACGGGAAGCGAAGGGGCGAGCGCAACCGCTTCCAGCACACGGACGAGCCGTTGAGTCAACAAGTCGGCCGACGCCGGGTCGAACAGGTCCGCTGCGAGCGTCATCGAGCAGCGCAGTCCCCGGGCCGCGCCCCCATCATCGAAGATCTCGGATACACCCACGCTCACATCGAACTGCGCCGGAGCGTCGCCCGACCCGACCCCGGACACGGCCAATCCCGGCAGGTCCAGGCTCGAGCGTCCGGTGTTCTGCATGGTCAGCATGGTCTGGAACAACGGATGCCGCGACATCGACCGAGCCGGAGAAAGAGCATCCACCAGATACTCGAACGGCACGTCCTGGTGCGCGTACGCCGCCAGACTCGTCTCACGGACCCGCTCCAGCAACTCCACGAAGGTCGGATCACCGGACACATCCGTCCGCAGCACCAGCGTATTGACGAAGAAACCGACCAGATCGTCCAGCGCCTCGTCCATACGCCCCGCAACCGGCGTACCGATCGGGATATCAGTACCCGCCCCCAACCGGCACAACAACGACACCAACGCCGCCTGCACCACCATGAACAGCGTCACACCATGCGTGCGACTCAATGAGGCGAGGCCCCGATATGCCTCGGCGGACACGTCCAACGTCGCCGTGTGTCCGCGATAGCCGGGCAGAGCAGGGCGTGGGCGGTCTGTCGGAAGGTCCAGCTCCTCAGGCGCACCGGCCAGCGCTTCACGCCAGTACCCGAGCTGCTGCGCGAGCAGACTCCCGGGATCGTCCTCGGAACCCAGCAGGTCCCGCTGCCACAGTGCGTAATCCGCGTACTGGACCGGCAGCGGTTCCCAATCGGGGGCCTCCCCGCCGCACCGCGCGGCGTAGGCTGCCGACAGATCACGCGCCAGCGGCGCCAGTGACCAGCCATCGGTGGCTATGTGATGCACCGACAGCAGGAGGACGTGGTCCTGGGGGCCCGCCTCGAACAGGCGTACCCTGATCGGGACCTCCGCTGCCAGGTCAAAGGGGTCGCCGGCCGCCTCGGCCAGACGCCGAGGCAGCTCTCCCTCGGCGACGGCGGTCACCGGCAGCTCGAAAGCCGTCTCTTCGACCGGCAGAACCCGCTGGTACGGGATGCCGTCGACCGCCGGGAACACCGTCCGCAGCACCTCGTGCCGAGCGATGACGTCCAGCAGCGCCTCGTATAACGCGTCCGTGTCGAGGCGGCCGGACAGGTGCACTGCGACCGGACTGAGATAGGTGGTGCTCGATCCTTCGAACTGTGCAAGGAACCACAGCCGCTGTTGTGCGAACGACAGCGGAACCCGTTCCGGGCGCTCACGCGCGGTCAGTGCGCCCCGCGCCGCGCCGGCCAGCGGCAGCCGAGCAGCCAGGACGGCCGGCGTCGGGGCCTCGAACACCGTACGCACCGGGATTTCGACACCGAGCACCGTACGGATGCGACTCACCAGACGCGTCGCCAGCAACGAATGGCCGCCGAGAGCAAAGAAGTCATCGTCAACCCCCGCCCTCTCCAAGCCGAGCACGGTGGCGAACGCCGAGCACAGCAACTCCTCGACCAGCGTCGCCGGGGCACGATCGGTGACCTGCGCCGCGAAGTCCGGAGCGGGCAGGGCTTCGTGGTCGAGCTTCCCCTGGACCGTTATCGGCAGCGCGTCCAGCACCACGACCGCCGACGGAACCATGTGGTCGGGCAGGCGGTCGGCGACGAAGGAGCGCAGCTCGACCGGCGCCTCCGCGAGATCGGACACGATGTACGCGACGAGTCGCCTGTCCCCCGGACTGTCCTCGCGCACCACCACGACAGCCTGTGACACCCGCGGATGCGCCAGGACCGCCGCCCGGACCTCGCCCAGCTCGATCCGGAAACCCCGGATCTTCACCTGATCGTCCACGCGGCCGACGAACACCAGGTTCCCGTCCACGGTCCAGCGGACTATGTCGCCGGTCCGGTACAGCCGCTCCCCGGCCGGGCCGAAGGGATCAGCCACGAACCGCTCGGCCGTCAACGCCGGACGGCCGAGGTAGCCGCGAGCCAGCTGGACGCCCGCGACATACAGCTCGCCCGCGACCCCGACCGGCACCGGCCGCAACCGGTCATCGAGCACATACACCCGCGTGTTCGCATTCGGCTTACCGATGTGCACAGCATCGCCGAGCGCCAACGGCTGCGACATCGAGACACACACCGTGTACTCCGTCGGGCCATAGGCGTTGAGCAACCGGCGTCCTGGAGCCCACCGCGCCACCTGTTCCGCCGACAGCGCCTCCCCCGCCGACACCACGGTTCTCAGCGCGGCGAGCGACGCCGGGTCGGATGCCGCCAGCACCACTGGCGGCAGGGTCGCGCAGGTCACCCCGCCGTGCACGACGACGCCCGCCAGGCCCGGTCCGGCCAAATCCTCGCGCCCGGCACCGACCACTAGTGCGGCACCCGACGACAGGGCCACCGCGATCTCCGACACCGAGGCGTCGAACCCGGCCGACGCGAACTGCAGCACCCGGTCTCCGGCCCCGACCCCGAACCGCTCAGCCTGGGCCGGCGCCAGGTTCACCAAGCCTCCGTGCGCGACCGCCACGCCCTTCGGGCGGCCCGTCGAGCCGGAGGTGTACATGACGTAGGCCAGTTGTTCCGCCCGGACCGGCCTGTCAAGTCCCGTCACCGGCATGGCATCGATCAACAAGGCATTCCCCGGATCGTCCAGGCCGACGAGCCGGGTCCGTCCCGCGGGCAGGTCCGCCAGCAGTTCGCCGGTACCCACGACGACGGCCACACCGCTGTCGGACAGCATGAACGCCAGCCGCTCGGCCGGATACTCCGGATCCAGCGGCAGATAGGCACCGCCGGCCTTCCACACCGCCAGCACCGCCACGAGCAGCCCCGCCCCACGCGGCAGGCAGAGCCCGACCACGGTCTCGGCCCCTACGCCCTGCGCGGCCAGGAACTGCGCCAGCCGGTTGGCACGGGCGTCAAGTTCAGCGTAGGTGAGGCACTCGTCTCCCTCGACAACCGCCACAGCATCGGGACCCTGCGAAACCCGGGCCCCGATGGGTGCCAGGACCGAAGTACCGTCCGCCGCCGATGCCGTCGCGGTGTCGTTCCAGGTGTGCAGGAGCTGCTCCCGCTCCGCCTCGTCCAGCACCGGAAGCTCGCTGACCCGAGTGGCCGGGTGCCGCGCCACCGTCCGGAGAACGCGCGCCAGACGGCTCGCGAACGCCGGCGCGAAGGGCTCGTCGAACAGGTCGGCCGACACCGTCACGGAACCGAGCAGCCCGGCCGGCTCACCCTCGCCGTCAAAGACCTCTCGAACGGTCAGGTTCACGTCCTGCTTGGCGGTCTCCTCCTCGCCCACCGTCCCGGTGGGCCTCAGGCCCGCCAGTTCCAGGCCGGCGCGTTCGGTGTTCTGCAGCGTCAAGCGCACCTGGAACAGCGGGTGCCGCGCTGTCGACCGGGAGGGTGACAACGCCTCGACCAGGTAGTCGAACGGGACGTCCTGGTTGGCGAACGCCGACAGGCTCGCCTCGCGGACCCGCTCCAGCAGCTCGGCGAAGGCCGGATCGCCGGACACGTCAGTGCGCAGCACCAGCGTATTGACGAAGAAACCGACCAGCCCGTCGAGCGCCTCGTCGGTCCGGCCGGCGACCGGCGAACCGACAGGGATGTCGTCGCCCGCACCGAGCCGCGACAACAGCGCCGCGAGTGCGGCCTGGACGACCATGAACATGGTCACGCCATGCTCGCGGACCAGGGAGGCAAGCCCCTGGCAGACGGTAGCGGACACCTCGAAACGCGCGCTGTGGCCGATGTGGCTCGGCACTGCAGGGCGTGGGCGGTCGGTCGGCAGCTCCAGTTCTTCGGAAGCACCGGCCAGTGCCTCCCGCCAGTAGGCGAGCTGTCGCGAGAGCACGCTGTCCGGGTCGTCGGCGGAGCCGAGCAGTTCCCGTTGCCACAGTGTGTAGTCGGCGTACTGGACCGGCAACGGCTCCCAGTCCGGAGCCACGCCCGCGCACCGCGCCTCGTAAGCACGCGAGAGGTCCCGAGCCAGCGGCGCCATCGACCAGCCGTCGGTGGCAACGTGGTGCACGGCCAGGGCCAGCACGTGGTCCTGCTCGTTCAGGCGAAGCACCTGCCCGCGGATCGGGACCTCGGACGACAGGTCGAACGGCGCGTCGGTCATCTCGGCGACCAGCTCGGGCATCCGCTCCTCGGAAGCGGCCACGAGCGGGAGGTCGAACCCCGCCTCCTCGACGGTGAGCACACGCTGGTACGGGACGCCGTCGACCGCCGGAAGGATCGTGCGCAGCACCTCGTGGCGTGCCATGACATCGCGGAACGCCGCCTGCAGCGCCGCGAAGTCGATCTCGCCCGACAGGCGCACCGAGATCGGGTTCACGTACACGGTGCTGGAACTTTCGAGCTGTGCGAGGAACCACAGGCGCTGCTGGGCGAACGACAGCGGGATCCGTTCCGGGCGCGGCTGCGGTACCGGACCGGTCCGCGCCGTGTGCGCCGGCTGCACGCGGGAGGCGAGAGCGGCCGGGGTCGGCGCGTCGAAGACTTCCCGGATGCCCACCTCGACGTCGAGGGCCGTGCGGATGCGGCTCAGCAGGCGGACGGCGAGGAGCGAGTGGCCCCCCAGGGCGAAGAAGTCGTCGTCCGCGCCGACCCGCGGCAGCCCGAGAACCTGGGCGAAGGCGGCGCACAGGAGTTCCTCGGTGCGGGTCGAGGGACCGCGTCCGGTGACGGCGGAGGCGAAGTCAGGGGCCGGCAGGGCTCTGCGATCAAGCTTTCCGTGAGGTGTCAGCGGCAGCGCGTCGAGGACGACCACCGCCGAGGGCACCATGTAGTGCGGGAGGCGGTCGGCCGTCCAGGAGCGCACAGCGACGGGCAGGTCCCCCGCGGATGCGGAGTCACTCGCGACGACGTAGGCGACCAGGCGTCGCTCGCCAGGGATGTCCTCGCGGACGACGACAGCGGCTTGCGACACCAGCGGATGCGCGCCCACCGCCGCCCGGACCTCACCGGGCTCGATGCGGAACCCTCGCAGCTTGACCTGGTCGTCGGCGCGGCCGACGACCTCCAGGCGGCCGTCCGCGTGGCTGCGCACGAGGTCCCCCGTGCGGTACATGCGCGAGCCGTCGGCGGCGAGTGGATCGGCCACGAAGCGCTCGGCGGTGAGGTGCGGGCGGTTCCGGTAGCCGCGGGCCACCTGTGCTCCTGCCACGTACAGCTCGCCGACGACACCGGCCGGGACCGGGCGGAGCCGGTTGTCCAGCACGATCATGCGGGTGTTCGCGGCGGGCCGGCCGTCCGCGGCGACCTGGACCGTGGTCTCGGTCGGACCGTACAGATCGACCAGCGGCACACCCCACTCCGACACGATCCGCTCCGCCACCACAGCAGGCAACAACTCACCACCGCAGAACAACCGCCGCAACGACCCACACCCCATACCGGCCGGCACCTCCGCCAGCACCGACGGCACGAACTGCGCCACGGTCACCCCATGCCGGCCCGCATACTCCATCAGCAACCGCAGATCCCCGACCACCTCCCGCGGCGCCACACACACCACCGCACCCGAAGCCAACGGATGCCACAACTCCCACACCGAGGCATCGAACGCCAAAGACGTACGCCCCAGCATCACCTCACCAGCACCACACGGATACTCAGCCGCCAACCACCCCAGCTGATTCACAAGATTCCCATGCGTAACCGCCACACCCTTAGGCACACCCGTCGAACCAGACGTATAGATCACATAGGCGGCGTTCTCCGGCCGGACCTCCACAGCCGGGTTCGTCTCCGGCAGCGACCGCGGAAGCGCGCCGCCGGTCCACACCACACGCGGCCCGGCCTCCGCCAGAATGGTGGAGATCCGCTCCTGCGGATAACTCGGATCCAGCGGCAGATACGCGCCGCCGGCCTTCCATGCCGCCAGCATGGCGGCCACCGCATCGGCTCCGCGCGGCATCAGCACGGCAACGACGTCCTCAGTGCCCACACCCTGCGCGATCAAATGGTGCGCCAGACGATTGGCACGCGCGTTCAGCTCCGCATAGGTGACCACAGCATCACCATCGATCACCGCAACCGCATCAGGAGTCCGTAACGCCCACGCCTCGAACAGCACCGGCGCGATCACGTCCGGCAGGACCCGTACGGTGTCGTTCCAGGTGCTCTGAAGCCGGTCGAGCTCTGCGCCTCCGAGGATTTCGATGTCGGCGAGCCTCGTCCGCGGGGCCCGGTCGAGGGCGTCGGCCAGTTGGGCCACGGCAGTGTTCAGCAGAGCGCAGACCAGGGCCGGCTCGACCGGCTCGATCACCTGGACCGTGATACCGAAGGCCGTGCCCAGGTCATCGACCGACACCGTCAGCGGGTAGTTGGTAACGTCCCGGCCATAGAGCTGCTGAACGCCGGTGTCACGGCCGCCGCCCGGTCCGCGCTCGGCGGGGTTGGTGCTGTGGCGGTAGTTGAAGAGCGAGGTGAACAACGGCGCGGGTGCTGCGACTCCACTGGCCTGCTGTGCGAGCGTCAACGGGGCGTGCTCGTGGGCCAGAAGGCCGGCCAGCTGCCCCTGCATCGCGGGCACGGAGGTGGCGACGTCCGCGGCCCCTACGTCGACCCGGACCGGGAGCGTGTTCAGGAACATGCCCGGCATGCGGTCGGCCCCGGATCCGGCGTTCATGCGGCCGAACAGAACAGTGCCGAAGACGACGTCGTCGCGTCCTGACACCCCGGCGAGGACGCGCGCCCACGCGAGATGGAAGAGCGTAGCCGGTGAGACACCCATGTGGCGCGAGCGCTCACGGATGCGCTCCGCAAGGTCGCTGTCCACGAGGAGCAGTTCCTGACGCGTCTGCGACCCGTCGCGGAGGACGTCTGTCAGGCCGAATGGTGCGGTGGTCTCGGTGACATCACCCAGTAACCCCGCGAAGTAACGCTCATGCTCCTCACGCGGAACACCCAACCGGGCATGCCCGACAAACTCCCGGAAAGGCACAGGCTCAGGCAACCCATCACCCTCACCCCGCACAATCGCACCGACCTCGGACAACGCCACATCCCAGCCCGTGTGATCCTGCAACAAATGATGCATCTGCAACAACGCAAGCCAAGAACCCGAACCATCCGGATCAGCAGCCACCGTCACCCGAACCAGCGGAGCACACTCCAGCTCCAACCTCGAACCAGCCGCAACCAACAACTGCCCGACAAGATCCGGCCCCGACTCCAGACTCACCTCAACAACCGGCACCACCGCACGACGCCACACCACCTGCACCGGCTCGGACAACCCCTCCCACACCACCCCCGTCCGATAAATATCATGCCGGTCCACCACCTGCTGCAACGCAGCAAGCACCGCCTCCAACCGGTCACGCGAATCCACCCGCACCACCGTCGGCTGAACATAAGCATCAGCAGTGCCATCATGCACCGACAACACATGATGAAAAAGCATGCCCTCCTGAAGCGGCGCCAGCGGATAAATATCCGCAACATTCCCCGCGCCCCCACCCACCTTCCCCACAACCCGGTCCACATCCGCCTGCGACAACTCCACCAGCGTCAGCATCTCCGGCCTGATCCGATCAGCACCCACAGGAATCAGATTCGGCGGCACCTCAACCCGGGGAACCCCCGCCACCCCCGCAACCCCCGCCGGAGTCCCAGACGTAAACAAAGCCCGCACACTGACCAGCACACCCCGCGACCGCAACTTCTCCACCAACGACACAGCCAGCAACGAATGCCCGCCAAGAGCAAAGAAATCATCATCCACACCAACACCCGGCACACCCAGAACCTCAGCAAACGCCGAACACAAAACCTCCTCCACCACCGAAGACGGACCACGACCACCGGACACCTCATATCCAGGTACAGGCAAAGCCTTGCGATCAAGCTTCCCGTTCACCGTCAGCGGCAACGCCTCCAGCACCACCACCACGGACGGCACCATGTAATCCGGCAGACGCCCGGCGACGAAAGAACGCACGTCGGCCGGTGCCCCGGCGAGGTCGGAGACGATGTACGCGACGAGCCGCCTGTCCCCCGGACTGTCCTCGCGCACCACCACGACAGCCTGCGACACCGCGGGATGCGCAGCGACCGTCGCCTGCACCTCCCCCAACTCGATCCGGAAACCCCGGATCTTCACCTGATCATCCACACGACCGGCGAACACCAACACACCGTCCGCCGTCCAACGGACCACATCCCCGGTCCGATAGAACCGCGAACCATCACCGGCGAACGGGTCGGCAACGAACCGCTCGGCGGTCAGGCCCGGACGGTTCAGATAGCCGCGGGCCACACCGATCCCCGCCACATACAACTCCCCCGCCACACCCGCCGGCACCGGACTCAACCGGTCGTCCAGCACATAAGCCCGCATGTTCGCGATCGGCGGCCCGATCGCCACCCGCGCCGCGCCCGGAACACACCGCCACACCGCCGCATCCACCGTCGTCTCGGTCGGCCCATAACTGTTGAACAACACACGGCCATCAGCGGACCACCGCGCCATCAACTCCACCGACAACGCCTCACCACCGGCGTCCAGCACCACCTCCGCCCGTACGGTGTCAGTCGTGAGCGTCGCCAGCACAGCGGGCGGGATCGGCGCGTGCGTGACCTGCTGCCGTGCCAGCAGCCCACCGAACAGCTCCCCGCCGCGCTGGTCAGCGGGGACCACGACCAGTGCCGCGCCCGACGTCAGCACCGCCGACCAGTCCGAGCAGAACTGGTCGAAACCTGCCGACGCGAACTGCGCCAGACGATGACCGGGAGCAAGGCCGTACCGGCGCCGTACCACCGCGGCCAGATTCGCAAATCCTGCGTGCGGCACCACGACGCCCTTGGGCGCACCGGTCGAACCGGAGGTGTAGATGACGTATGCGGGATGCGCGGGCGACACCGACACGACCGGCTCCGAAGCGGGCAGGGCAGCATCCCATGCCAACGCGATATCAGCTTCTGTCAGTACGCACAGGGGTGCCGCATCGCGCAGGAGGTAATCCGTCCGCTCCGCCGGATGATCCGGATCGATCGACACGAACGCCGCCCCGGACTTCAACACCCCCAGAACCGCAACATACACACCAGCCCCCCGCGGCAGCGAGAAACCCACCACGGACTCCGGACCAGCACCACGAGCAATCAACCAATGCGCCAACCGGTTCGCCCGCGCATTCAACTCGCCATAGGTCACCACCACATCCTCATCAATCACCGCCACAGCATCAGGAACCCGGACAGCCAGCCCCGCAAACACCTCCGGCACCAGCACAGCAGAGACATCCACCGCCGTGTCGTTCCACGAACGGACCATCCGCTCACGCTCCGGCTCGGCGAGCACCGGAACGGCGTGCACCCGGATCGACGGATCGGCAGCCACCTCCTCCAGCACCCGTACCAGGCGTCGCCCGAGCGCTTCCGCCGACTCGGGGTCGAACAGGTCCGCCGCGACCGTCACCGAGCAGCGCAGCCCGGTCGCCGCTCCACCGGCGTCGAAGACCTCCGATACCGCGACGCTCACGTCGAACTGCGCCGCGGCCTCTCCGGCGGGGAGGCCCGTGGCTTCGAGGCCCGGCAGGTCCAGGCTCGAGCGTCCGGTGTTCTGCATGGTCAGCATGGTCTGGAACAACGGATGCCGCGACATCGACCGAGCCGGAGAAAGAGCATCCACCAGATACTCGAACGGCACGTCCTGGTGCGCATACGCCGCCAGACTCGTCTCACGGACCCGCTCCAGCAACTCCACGAAGGTCGGATCACCGGACACATCCGTACGCAGCACCAGCGTATTGACGAAGAAACCCACCAGATCGTCCAGCGCCTCGTCCATACGCCCCGCAACCGGCGTACCGATCGGGATATCAGTACCCGCCCCCAACCGGCACAACAACGACACCAACGCCGCCTGCACCACCATGAACAGCGTCACACCACGAGCGCGCGCGATCACGACAAGCGCCTGGTACGTCTCGGCCGGCACCTCGAGCCCGATCGTGTGGCCCCGGTAGCTCGGCAGTGGCGGGCGGGGGCGGTCGGTGGGCAGGTCCAGCTCCTCAGGCGCACCGGCCAGCGCTTCACGCCAGTACCCGAGCTGCTGCGCGAGCAGACTCCCGGGATCGTCCTCGGAACCCAGCAGGTCCCGCTGCCAGATCGCGTAGTCGGCGTACTGGACCGGCGAGGGCTCCCAGTCCGGAGCATTGCCGCGGGACCGCGCTGCGTAGGCCGTGGACAGGTCCTTGGCCAGCGGAGCCGTCGACCAGCCGTCGGTAGCGATGTGATGCACCGCGAGCATGAGGACGTGGTCCTGATGTCCGAGGCGAAACAGCCGGCCCCGGATGGGGATCTCGCGGGAGAGTTCGAAGGCGCCACCGGCCACCCCGGCCATCAGAAGCCGTAGCTCTGTGTCGGTCGTGTCGACCACCGGAAGCTCGAACCCGGTTTCCTCGGCCGCCAGGACTCGCTGATGCGGGGCGCCGTCCACGACCGGGAACACCGTCCGCAGCACCTCGTGGCGCGCCAGGACGTCGCCGATCGCCGCACGCATCGCCTCGGCGTCGATATCGCCGGTGAGCCGCACGGCGATCGAGTTCACGTACGTGGTGCTCGGCCCCTCGAGCTGCGCCAGGAACCACAGCCGCTGCTGCGCGAACGACAGCGGCACCCGCTCCGGGCGCGTCTGCCGGACCAGACGTGTCCGCACCGCACCGGCCATGGGCAGGCGCTCTGCCAGCCCGGCCGGAGTCGGCGCCTCGAAGACCGTGCGCAGTGCGAGCTCCGCGCCGAGCACCGTGCGGATCCGGCTGAGCAGCCGGACCGCAAGCAGGGAGTGCCCGCCGAGCGCGAAGAAATCGTCGTCGACACCGACCCGCTCCACCCCCAGCACCTCGGCGAACGCCGCGCAGACCAGCTCTTCTCCGGGCGTCGACGGACCGCGGCCTTCGCGGACCCCGTATTCCGGGGCGGGCAGGGCCTTGCGGTCAACCTTCCCGTTGACCGTCAGCGGCAGCGCGTCCAGCACCACGACCGCCGACGGGACCATATAGCCCGGTAGGCGGTCGGCCGCGAAGGACCGGACGGAAGCTGCCGCGTCGGCAGCTGCGGACACGACGTAGGCGACCAGGCGCTTGTCTCCCGGGACGTCCTCGCGAACGAGCGCAGTGGCCTGGGAGACTTCGGGATGCGCGGCCACCGCCGCCTGGACTTCGCCGAGTTCGATCCGGAAGCCCCGCAGCTTCACCTGGTCGTCGACGCGACCGACGAACACCAGCTTCCCGTCCACGGTCCAGCGAACCGTGTCTCCGGTCCGGTACAGCCGCTCCCCGGCCGGGCCGAAGGGGTCGGCGACGAACCTGGTCGCGGTCAGGCCGGGCCGGTTGAGATATCCGCGGGCCAGCTGCGGTCCGGCGACATAGAGCTCACCGGGCACTCCGGCCGGCACCGGGCGCAGCCGGCCGTCCAGAACGTAGGCGCGCATGTTGGGCATGGGCCGGCCGATAGGGACCGTGCCGGTCGCGGCGTCGGCGGCAGCGGTCACGTGGCTGGTGCAGGCGATCGTGGCCTCGGTGGGGCCGTAGTGGTTCACGATCGCGGCACCGGCCAGCCTGGACTGCCACCGGCCGAGTACGGCACCCGGCAGTGCTTCCCCGCCGACCATCAGGCGACCGGTCGGCAGCACCTCCGGCGGCAGCTGCTCCAGCAGTGGAAGGTGCGAGGGCGTCACCTTCAGCAAGGCCAGGCGCGATCCGGCCAGGATATGCGGCAGCCGGTCGTCCAGGGCCGCCGCCACGATCCGGCCGCCGGAAGTCAGGCTCCCGAACAGGCAGGTGTTCCCTCCGTCGAACGACAGCGTCGCGTGCAGCAGGCTCGAGTCGGCCACCTCGGGACAGGCGCGGCGGCACCAGTCGGCGTAGTTGGCCAGCCCCTCGTGCGTGACGACGACCCCTTTGGGCGCTCCGGTCGAGCCGGAGGTGTACATCACATAGGCCGGGTGTGCCGGGGACACCCGGACCGGCATGTTGCCGGCGTCCAGCCCGGCGAGTTCGGCGACCACGTCCGGATCGTCCAGCGCCACCGCCGCACACGCGGAGGCAGGCAGGTTCTCCAGGGTCTGTCGATCAGTGAGGAGCAGCACCGGAGCCGCGTCGGCCAGCATCGAGGAGATGCGGTCGGCCGGATGGCCGGAGTCGATCGGCACATACGCCGCCCCGGCCTTCAAGACGCCGAGCACGGCCACGACCTGCAGCACGCCGCGCGCCAGGCTCAGCGCGACCGGCGACTCGGGGCCGACGCCACGCGCGAGGAGGTGGCGCGCCACTTGGTTCGCGGCAGCGTTCAGCTCCGCATACGTCAGCGCCGAGGCCTCGTCCAGGACGCCGACCGCATCAGGGGTGCGTGCCGCCTGTTCCTCGAACATTTCCGTGACCGACCCGCCGGCCGGGTCGGCGGCCGTGTCGTTCCAGTCGCGGAGAATCAGGCCCTGCTCGGTCTCGTCCAGCACCGGGATGTCGGGCACCCGGATCGTGGGGTCCGCGACCACCGCTTCCAGGACCTGTGCCAGACGCCGCGCGATCACTTCGGCCGAGGCCGGATCGAACAGGTCCGCCGCGACCATCACCGAGCCGCGCAGCCGAGGGGGTCCGCCGGCGGCGTCGAAGACCTCGGACACGGTCACGTTCAGGTCGAACTTCGCCAGGCCCTCATCCGAGCCGAGGCCCGAGGCGTCCAGACCGGACAGCTCCAGCCCGGCACGTCCGGTGTTCTGCATGGTCAGCATGGTCTGGAACAGCGGATGCCGTGACATCGACCGGACCGGAGCCAACGCCTCGACGAGATACTCGAACGGCATGTCCTGGTGCGCATACGCGGACAGGCTCGTCTCGCGGACCCGCTCCAGCAGCTCGGCGAAGGTCGGATCGCCGGACACGTCCGTCCGCAGGACCAGGGTATTGACGAAGAAACCGACCAGGTCGTCCAGCGCCTCGTCGAGGCGGCCGGCGACCGGCGTGCCGATCGGGATGTCGTCGCCCGCGCCGAGCCTGGACAGCAGCGCCGCGAGTGCGGCCTGGACGACCATGAACACGGTCACGCCGCGCTCGCGGACCAGGGAGGCAAGCCCCTGGCAGGTGGCGGCCGACACCTCCAGACTCGCGCTGTAGCCGACATGACTCGGCTCGGCGGGACGGGAACGGTCGGTCGGCAGCGCCAGCTCCTCCGGCGCTCCGGAAAGAGCCTCGCGCCAGTACGCGAGTTGCTGGGACAGCAGGCTTTCCGGGTCGTCCGGCGAGCCGAGCAGTTCCCGTTGCCACAGTGTGTAGTCGGCGTACTGGACCGGCAGCGGCTCCCAGTCCGGAGGCACGCCCGCGCACCGCGCCTCGTAAGCGCGCGAGAGGTCGCGGGCCAGCGGCGCGATCGACCAGCCGTCGGTGGCGATGTGGTGCAGCACCAACAGCAGTACGTGGTCCTGCGGGCCCGTTTCGAAGAGGTGGGCCCGGATCGGGATCTCCACGGTCAGATCGAAAGGCCGCCCGGCGGCCTCGGCAAGCAGTCCGGGCAGTTCGGCCTCGGATGCCGTGTCGGCCGGCAGGGCGAAATCGACGTCCTCCACTTTCAGTACACGCTGGCGTGGGACGGAGTCGACCGCCGGGAACACGGTCCGCAGCACCTCGTGCCGTTCCAGGACGTCCAGCAGCGCCGAGCGCATCGCCGCCGCGTCGACGCCACCGGACAGGCGCACGGCGACCGGGTTCACATAGGTCGTGCTCGGGCCTTCGAGCTGCGCCAGGAACCACAACCGCTGCTGTGCGAACGACAACGGAATCATCAGGAGTCCTCCCGCTTGGTCCGGGGCCGCAGCCGTGGCCGCGCTCTTGTCGTCTCATCGAGCCGGCCTGCCAGGCCCGCGGCGGTCGGCGCCTCGAAGACAGTCCGCATCGGGACCTCGGCGCCCAGCACGGTGCGGATACGGCTCACCAGCCGCGTGGCGAGCAGGGAATGGCCACCGAGTGCGAAGAAGCTGTCGTCCACGCCGACCTTTCGCAGCCCGAGGACCTCGGCGAACACCTCGCACAGTGCCCGCTCAGCGGGGGTCGCCGGCTCGCGGTCCTTGACACAGGACGCGTAGTCGGGCGCAGGCAGGGCCTTGCGATCCAGCTTCCCGTTCACCGTGCGTGGCAAGGCATCCACCGCCACCACCGCCGAGGGCACCATGTACTCCGGCAACCGCTCGGAAACAAACGCCCGCACCGAAGCACCAGCAGCACCGGACACCACATAGGCGATCAGACGCCTGTCCCCCGGAACGTCCTCACGCACCACCACAGCCGCCTGCGACACCGCGGGATGCCCGGCCACCGCCGCTTGTACTTCGCCGAGTTCGATCCGGAACCCACGGAGCTTCACCTGCTCATCCGCGCGACCGGCGCATACCAATGTGCCGTCGGCCGTCCGACGGGCGAGGTCGCCGGACCGGTACAGCCGTGAGCCGTCCGCGGCGAACGGATCGGCGACAAACCGCTCAGCCGTCATACCTGCACGACCCGGATAGCCGCGTGCCAGCTGGGCACCGCCGATGTAGACCTCGCCGATTGCGCCCGGCGGCACCGGCTGCATGAACTCGTCGAGGACATGGATGCGGGTGTTCGCGGCGGGTCGGCCGTCCGCGGCGACCTGGACCGTGGTCTCGGTCGGACCGTACAGATCGACCAGCGGCACACCCCACTCCGACACGATCCGCTCCGCCACCACAGCAGGCAACAACTCACCACCGCAGAACAACCGCCGCAACGACCCACACCCCATACCGGCCGGCACCTCCGCCAGCACCGACGGCACGAACTGCGCCACGGTCACCCCATGCCGACCCGCATACTCCATCAGCAACCGCAGATCCCCGACCACCTCCCGCGGCGCCACACACACCACCGCACCCGAAGCCAACGGATGCCACAACTCCCACACCGAGGCATCGAACGCCAAAGACGTACGCCCCAGCATCACCTCACCAGCACCACACGGATACTCAGCCGCCAACCACCCCAGCTGATTCACAAGATTCCCATGCGTAACCGCCACACCCTTCGGAGCGCCGGTCGAACCAGACGTATAAATCACATAGGCCAGGCTGTCCGGGTGCACGGGGACGCCCGGGTCAGTCGCGGGTGTCCGGGCAAGCTCGGCCCGCGTGGCGGTGTCGTCGAGCAGCACCACTTCCCGAGCACTCAGCGGGCCGGCCGTCGCTGTCCGGGTGATGGTGACGAGAACATCGGCACCGCTGTCGGCAAGCACGAAGGCCAGGCGATCAACCGGATCATCCGCATCCATCGGCAGATACGCCGCCCCCGCCTTCCACACCGCCAGGACCGCCACCACCATGCCGATCCCCCGCGGCAGACACAGCCCCACCACATCCCCCACACCCACACCACGCCCCACCAACAACCGCGCCAAACGATTCGCCCGCACCTCCAACTCGCCATAAGAGACCACAGAATCCCCGCACACCACCGCAACAGCATCCGGAGTGCGCACCGCCCACTGCGCAACCATCTCGTGCACAACAAGCGCCGGAGTCTCCATACCGGTGTCATTCCAGTCCCGCAGGATCCGAAGACGCTCAACCGCATCGAGGACACTGACCGCGCTCAGCCGTACCGGCGTCTCGGCCTCCAGCGCGGCTACGAGGCCCTCGGCCGTGGTCGCCATCAGCGCGCAGATCCGCGCCGACCCGTCCGCCTGCGCCACGCTGGACGAGATGACGAACGCCTCCCCGGTGTCGTCGACTGCGACGTCCAGTGGGTAGTTCGTGGCCTGGCTGTCGCGCAGCCGCTGCACGCCCTCCGGCGCGCTTCCGGAGCCGGGCGCCGCCACCGGGCCGCGGCCGTGACGGAAGTTGAACAGCGAGGTGAACAGCGGAGCCGGGGCCGCTACACCGCCGGCCTGCTGGGCGAGCGCGAGCGAAGCGTGTTCATGGACGAGTAACTCGGCCAGCTGTGCCTGCATCGCGGCCACGGCGTCCGCCACCGTGGGTCCGCCGACGCGGACCCGCACCGGCAACGTATTCATGAAGGGCCCGGGCACGCGGGCGGCGCCTGCTCCGCCGTTCATGCGGCCCAGCAGCACGGTCCCGAAGACGACGTCCCCGCGTCCTGACACCGCTGCCAGCACCCGCGCCCATGCCAGGTGGAACACGGTCGCGGGGGCGACGCCCAACCGCCGGGACTGTTCGCGCACCCGGGCCGAGAGGGCAGCGCCCAGGACCAGGTGCGAGCGGTCGACCCGCGCCGCGTCGCGGTGCGTGTCCAGCAGACCGAACGGCGCCGTGGTCTCAGTGACGTCACCGAGCAGGCCGGCGAAATAGCGCTCGTGTTCCTCGCGTGAGACGCCCAGTCGGGCGTGTGCCACGAAGTCCCGGAACGGCAGCGGCTCGGCGAGCCTGTCGGCCTCGCCGTCCACGATCGCCCGCAGCTCCGCCAGGACCAGATCCCAGCCGGTGTGGTCCTGCAACAGATGGTGCATCTGGAGCAGCGCCAGCCAGCGGCCCGAGCCGTCGGGCGCCTGAGCCACCGTCGCGCGCACCAGCGGCGCGTGGTCCAGGGCCATGTACGAGCCTGCCGCGGCGAGCAGCTGCGCCACCGGCTCCGGTCCGGCGTCGAGCACGGCCTCGGCGATCGGAATCGTCGCCGACCGCCATACCACCTGCACCGGTTCCGGCAGGTCCTGAAGGACGATGCCCGTGCGGTAGATGTCGTGCCGGTCCACCACCTGCTGGAACGCGGCCAGCACGCGGTCGAGCTGCTCGCGGGAGTCGAATTCCGCGAAGGTCGACACCAGATAGATGTCCCGGCCGCCGGCGTGGTCCGCCAGCATATGGTGGAAGACCATGCCCTCCTGGAGCGGCGCCAGCGGATAGATGTCAGCGATGTTGGCCGCGCCGCCGTCCACCCGCTCGCAGATCAGATCCAGCTGCTCCTGTGCCAGGTCGGCCAGCGTCACCATGTCCGGGGTGATGCGGTCGGCACCCTCTGGGATCAGGTTCGGCGGCACCTGCGCGCCCGGGGCACCGGCCACGGCGGCGATCCCGGCCGGCGTGGGCGAGGTGAACAGGGCCTTGACGCTCACCGGGACCCCGCGCGAGCGCAGGCTCTCCACCAGTGACATCGCCAGCAGCGAGTGGCCACCCAGCGCGAAGAAGTCGTCGTCCACGCCCACCGAGGGCACACCGAGCACCTCGGCGAACGCGTCGCACAGGATCTCCTCGACCACCGTGGACGGACCACGGCGGGCAGCCGCCGCGTGCTCGGGCTCCGGCAGGGCTTTGCGGTCCAGCTTCCCGTTGGCCGTCAGCGGCAGCGCGGCCATGACGACGACTGCGGACGGCACCATGTGTTCCGGCAGGCGCTCGGCCACCGAAGCGCGCACCGTGCCGGGCAGTCCGGCGGTGTCGGCGGCGCCTGCGGGCACTACGTACGCCACGAGCCGCTTGGCCCCCGGCGTGTCCTCCCGCGCAACCACCGCGGCCTGCGACACACCGGGCAGCCCGGCGACGACGTCGCGGACCTCGCCCGGCTCGATCCGGAAGCCGCGGATCTTCACCTGGTCATCGGCCCGGCCGGCGAATTCCAGCTGCCCGTCCGCGGAGCAGCGCGCCAGGTCCCCGGTCCGGTAGAGCCGCGAGCCGTCGGCGGCGAAGGGATCGGCGACGAACCGCTCGGCGGTCAGCCCAGGACGTCCACGATAGCCACGCGCCACCTGTACGCCACCGATGTAGACCTCGCCGGGCACCCCCGGCGGCACCGGTTGCAGATAGCCGTCGAGCACGCGGACGCGTGAGTCGCCGATGGGCACGCCGATCCCCGGGACGCGGCCGGCGCCGGCGGTCACCGCGCCGGCCGTGACCATGACCGTAGCCTCGGTCGGGCCGTAGGTGTTCACCAGCGTCCGGTCGGGGCTCCAGGCGTCCGCGGTCCGGGCGGACATCGCCTCGGCACCCAGCAACAGCGTCCCGAGATGCGGGAAGTCACCGGGGTCCAGGACGTCGAGGAGCGACGGCACCCAGCTGGCCGCGCGGGCGCCGGACTCGCGGGCCAGCACTGCCAGCGCGCCGGGCTCCAGCCGTCGGCGGGCCGGGGTGACGACCAGCGTCCCGCCGCCGGCCAGGGTGACCGCGATGTCGAACACCGAGGCGTCGAAGCCGAGGGAGGCGAACTGCAGGACCGGGTCTCCGCTCGCGACGCGCAGGACCGGACCGAAGGAAGAGGCCAGATGCACGACGCTGCGGTGTGCGACCTGCACGCCCTTGGGCACGCCTGTCGAACCGGAGGTGTAGAGCACGTAGGCCAGGCCGTCCGAACGCACCGTGATGCGGGGCTCGGTGGCGGGCAACGCGGCGAGTTCGGCCGAGGTGGCCGGGTCGTCGAGCAGCACTACGTCGTGCGCGGTCAGCCCGGCGGCCGTGGCCGCATGGCCGACGAGGACAGCCGCGCCGCTGTCGGCGAGCATGAACGCGAGGCGATCGACGGGATACTCCGGATCCAGCGGGAGATACGCCGCTCCGGCCTTCCACACCGCCAGGATCGCCACCACCATGTCGATCCCCCGCGGCAGGCACAGCCCGACCACGTCCTCCGCGCCCGCGCCTCGCGCCGCCAGGAGCCGGGCGATACGGTTCGCCCGCGTCTCCAGCTCGCCATAGGTGATCGCGGAATCTTCGCAGACGACTGCGAGCACGTCGGCGGCGTGCTCGGCCCGGACCCCGATCAGGTCGTGGACTCCGGTCGGCGTGCGCCGTATCGCGGCACCCTGCGAACCCGCGCCGCCGTCCAGGATCGCGATCCGGTGCAGCGGGGTCTCGGGCGCCTGCTCCAGCGCCGAGACCAGGCTACCGACCGCGGTGTGCATCAGGGCGCAGACCTGCTCCGGGTCGGCCGGTGCCTGCGCCCCGACCGCGAAGAGGAATCCGTCGCCGGTGTCGTTGACCGCCACATCCAGTGGATAGTTGGTGTGACGGCGCGAGTAGACCAGTTCGACGCCGTCCAGCCGGGGCCGGCGCTCGCCCGGGCCGCGGTCGTGCCGGAAGTTGAAAATCGACGTGAACAGCGGGGCCGGGGCCGTGACGCCGCTGACCCGCTGGGCCAGAGCGAGCGGCGCGTGCTCGTGGACGTGCAGGCGGGCCAGCTGCTCCTGGATCGCGGACACCGCGGAGGCCGCGCTCAGGACACTGACCTTGACCCTCAGCGGCAGGGTGTTCATAAAGGGCCCGGCCACCCGGTCGGCTCCTGCGCCGGCGTTCATGCGGCCGAACAGCACGGTGCCGAACACCACGTCGTCCCGGCCGGAGACGGAGGCCAGGACGCGCGCCCAGGCCACGTGGAACAGCGTCGCCGGGGAGACGCCGAGCGTGGCGGCGCGCTCGCGGAGCCGGGCCGACAGGCCGGCTCCCAGCGGCAGCCGGTGCTCCGAGGCCAGCGAGCCGTCGGCGTGCGCGTCGGTCAGGCCGTAGGGCGCGGTGGTCTCCGTGACGTCGCCCAGCAGCTCGGCGAAGTAGCGTTCGTGCTCCTCGCGCGGGACGGCGGTGCGGGCGATGGCCACGAAGTCGCGGAAGGGCCTCGGTTCGGGCAGCAGGTGCTCCTCGCCGCGCACCAGGATGTCGAGCTCGTCGAGCACCACCTCCCAGCCGGTGTGGTCCTGCAGCAGATGGTGCATCTGGAGCAGGGCCAGCCAGCGGCCCGAGCCGTCGGGGTGCGCGGCGGTGACGGCGCGCAGCAGAGGGGCCCGGCCGAGGTCCATGCGGGGAGCGGCGTGGGCGAGTAGCCGGCGGAGCGTGCCGGAGCCGGTGCCGGCGTCTCCGGGCAGGACGGTCTGCGTCAGCGGGAGCCCGGCCCGGCGCAGCACGATCTGAAGGGGCTCGGGCAGGCCCTCCCACAGGACCGCGGTGCGATAGACGTCGTGCCGGTCGATGATCTGCTGCAGCGCGCGCAGGGTGGCTTCGAGCCGCTCGCGCGACGCGAATCCGACCACGGTCGACGACAGGTAGACGTCACCGACGCCGTCCTCGGCGGTCAGCAGATGGTGGAAGAGCATGCCTTCCTGCAGCGGCGCCAGTGGGTAGACGTCGGCGATGTTCGCCGCGCCGCCCTCGACCCGTGCGGCGATCCGGTCGAGCTGCTCCTGGGTGAGGTCGGCCAGCGTCACCATGTCCGGGGTGATCCGCGCGGCACCCTCGGGGATCAGGTTCGGCTCCGCCTCCGCCCGCGGAGTTCCCGCTGCCGCTGCGATCCCCGCCGGCGTCGGTGCCGTGAACAGAGCCTTGACGCTCACCGCCACTCCTCGCCTGCGGAGCTTCTCCACCAGCGACATCGCCAGCAGCGAGTGGCCACCGTGCTCGAAGAAGTTGTCGTGCGCCCCCACCCGCTCCAGGCCCAGCACCTCGGCGAACGCCGAGCAGAGGATCTCCTCGACCACCGTCACCGGGCCCCGGCCGGCCTGCTCCGCGGCGGCGGGACCGGGCTCCGGCAGGGCCTTTCGGTCGATCTTGCCGTTCGACGTGGTGGGCATCGCATCGAGCACGACCACCGTCGCGGGCACCATGTGGCCGGGCAGCCGCTCGGCGGCGTAGGAACGGAGCTCCGCGGCGAAGGCGTCCGGGCCGGCGCCCGGCGTCCCGCCGTCCGGGACGGCATAGGCGACGAGCCGGTGGTCGCCGCCGTCCGGCCGGGCGACCACGGCCGCCAGGCGCACCTCCGGGTGTGCCGCGAGTACGGCCTCGACCTCGCCGGGCTCGACCCGGAACCCGCGGATCTTCACCTGGTGGTCGGTACGGCCGGCGAACACCAGCAGGCCGTCCGCCGACCACTTCACCCCGTCGCCGGTCCGGTACAGCCGTGAACCGTCGGCGGCGAACGGGTTGGCGACGAACCGCTGTGCGGTCAGGTCCGGGCGGTGTACATAGCCGCGGGCCAGGCCCGTGCCGGCGACGTAGAGCTCTCCGACGACTCCCGGCGGCACCGGCCGCAGCCGGTCGTCGAGCACGTACATCGGGGAGTTGGGCGCGGGGGTGCCGAGCGGCACCACCCCGGCTACCGGAGGCGTCTCGCGCAGCTGTGCGGTGACCACGGCGATGGTGGTCTCCGTCGGGCCGTAGTGGTTCGCCACCACGCGCGTGCCGGAGACCGCGAGCGCCTCGGCTGCGAGCTCGGGTGTGACCACTTCTCCGCCGAGCAGCACGGCCCGGGTCGGCCGCAACAGGCGCTCCATGCCGACCGCCGATGCCAGGGCGCGCAAGTGGGAGGGGGTCACCTTGAAGCAGTCGATGTCGCGGCTCGCCAGGTAGTCGGCGACGGCCGCGGCGTCGGTCACCTGGTCCTGTGCCAGCAGATGGACCTGTCCGCCGGTGGCCAGGGCGGTGAAGACGATGGTGTTGGCGAAGTCGGTGACCATCGCCTGCATCAGGACCGCCCGGCTGTCCGGCCTGCCCCACCCGATGCGCGGCGGCACGACGGCGACGTAGTCGGCCAGGCTCGCGTGCGTGACCTGCACGCCCTTCGGCCGGCCGGTGGAGCCGGACGTGTAGATCACGTAGGCGGGGTGCGCGGGCCGCAGCGGCGCGGTGCGGTCCGCGTCGGTGAGGTCCTGCGGCCGGGCCGCCGCGATGTGCGCGGCGAGCCCGGGAGCGTCCAGGACGAGTACCGGGCGGTCCGCGCCGGCCCGTGCCGTGTCCGCCAGCGCCTCCGTGGTCAGGACGCACGTGGTCCGTGCGTCGTCGAACACGAACGCGATGCGGTCGGCGGGGAAGTCCGGGTCCACGGCGCTGTACGCGGCCCCGGCCTTGAGCACCGCCAGCACACCGGTGATCAACTCGGTCCCGCGCGGCAGGCACAGGCCCACGACGGCCTCCGGGCCGACTCCGTGGCCCGCGAGCACGCGGGCCAGCCGGTTGGCGCGCGCGTTCAGCTCGGCGTAGGTGACGGTCTCGTCGGCGCACACGACGGCCACGGCGTCCGGGACGTCCGCGGCCTGTCGCTCGAACTGCGGGACCAGCAAGCCCGGGGCCGCGGCCGGCCCCGGCTGCCAGGCGCGGGTCACGCGGTCCAGTTCCCCGTCCTCGAGGACCGGTATCCGGCTGAGCCGCGTGGCCGGATCCCGCGACACGGCTTCGAAGACCCGCTCCAAGCGCCGGGCGAACGTGCGCGCCGACTCCTCATCGAACAGATCCGCGGACAACGTGACCTCGCCACGCAGTCCGGCCGGGACGCCGCCGGCGCCGGGGACCTCGCCGGCATTGACGTAGAGGTCGAACTTCGCCGCGGTGGTGCCGGCGCGCTCGACGGCGGCCCGCACGCCCGGCAGGTCGAGCACGGCGTCGCCGGTGTTGTGCATGGCGAGCATGACCTGGAACAGCGGGTGCCGCGCCAGCGAACGGGCGGGCGCGAGCGTCTCCACCAAATGCTCGAAGGGCACCTCCTGGTGCGCCATGGCGCCCACGGCTGTCTGCCGGACCCGCGCCAGCAGCTCGGCGAACTCGGGGTCACCGGAGGCTTCGGTGCGCAGCACCAGGGTGTTGACGAAGAAGCCGACCAGATCGTCCAGCGCCTCGTCGGTGCGGCCGGCCACCACGGACCCGATCGGGATGTCGGTGCCCACGCCCAGGCGCGCCAGCAGCATCGTCAAAGCTGCCTGCAGGGCCATGAACACGGTCGCGCCGTGGGTGCGGACATGCGCGGCGAGGCGTCCGTGGGCCTCTGGCGACAAGGTCCACACCGCGCTGTGACCGACGTGGCTCGCGACCGCAGGCCGTGCACGATCGGCCGGCAGGGCAAGCTCTTCCGGAGCGCCGGCGAGGGTCTGCCGCCAGTAGTCGAGCTGCCCGGCGAGCATGCTGTCCGGTTCGTCCTCGGAACCCAGCATCTCGCGCTGCCACAGGGCGTAGTCCGCGTACTGGACGGGCAGGGGTGCCCAGTCCGGTGCCGCCCCGCGAAGCCGAGCCGTGTACGCCTGCGACAGATCGCGCGCCAGCGGCGCCATCGACCAGCCGTCCGTGGCGATGTGATGCGCCACCAGCGCCAGCACGTGCTCGTCGGCGGCCAGGCGGAAGAGCCGGGCCCGCACCGGGATGTCGCAGGCCAGGTCGAAGGACCGCTCGGCGACCTCCGCCAGCAGTGCGGGCAGGTCGTGCTCGGACGCAGTGACCACCGGCACCGACAGGCCGGTCTCCGCCGGTGACAGGATCCGCTGATACGGCACGCCGTCGGTCGCCGGGAATACGGTCCGCAGGACCTCGTGCCGCTCGACGACGTCCCGGAGCGCCGCCTCGAACGCAGCCGCGTCGAGTCCGCCGGTCAACCGCAGCACCATCGGATTCACATAGGTGGTGCTCGGGCCTTCCATCTGTGCCAGGAACCACAGGCGCTGCTGCGCGAAGGACAGCGGCACCCGCTCCGGACGCTCACGCGCCGTCAGCGGAGCCCGCGCCGGACCCGCCGTCCGGGCCTGGAGGTGCTCGGCCAGGGCCGCCGGGGTGGGGGCCTCGAAGACGTGGCGGATCTCCAGCTCGACGCCCAGCGCCGACCGGACCCGGCTCAACAGCCTCACCGCGAGCAGCGAGTGCCCGCCGAGGTCGAAGAAGTCGTCGTCGGCGCCGACCCGCGCCAGGCCGAGTACGACCGCGAAGGCGTCGCACAGCGCGCGTTCGGTCGGCGTTGCGGGCTCCCGGTCGGCTGAGCCGGTCGCTCGCTCGGGGTCCGGCAGGGCCCCGCGGTCAAGCTTGCCGTTCGCGGCCAGCGGCAGCGCCGCCAGCACGACCACGGCCGACGGCACCATGTGCTCCGGCAGCAGCCCGGCGACGTATGCGCGCACGGCCGCGGCCAGCGTGCCGCCGGCGTCCTCGTCCCGGCCGTCGGCCGCGACGACGTACGCGACCAGCCGACGCTCGCCCGCGGCGTCCGCGCGCGCGACCACCACGACCTGGCGCACGAGGGAATGCCCGGAAATCACCGCCTGGACCTCGCCGGGCTCCACCCGGTAGCCGCGGATCTTCACTTGGTCGTCGGAGCGGCCGACGAACACGAGGTTGCCGTCCGCGGCGCGGCGCACCACGTCTCCGGTGCGGTACAGCCGCGAGCCGTCGGCCGCGAACGGGTCGGCGACGAACCGCTCGGCGGTCAGGCCCGGACGGCCCAGGTAGCCGCGGGCCACCCCGGCTCCGGCAACGTAGAGCTCTCCGGCCACGCCGACGGGCACCGGCCGCAGCCGGTCGTCGAGCACGTGCAGCCGGACGTTGCCGATGGGTGCGCCCATGGGGACCGGCCCGTCGGCCGACAGCTCGGGAGCGAGCCGGAGGGTGGCCACGCCGATGGTGGTCTCGGTGGGCCCGTAATGGTTGGCGACCACGCGGCCGTCCGCGGCTGCCAACAAGGCGGTGACCAGATCCGGGGCTGCTGCCTCGCCGCCCAGTACCAGCGTCCGCCGGGGCAGGAAGCGTTCGGGGGAGCCGTCGGCGGTCAGCGCGGCGAGGTGCGACGGCGTCACCTTGACGACGTCGATCCGGTGCTCCGCCAGGTACGCGGCCAGCCCCGCCGGATCGGTCGCCAGGTCCTCGTCCGGCACGTGCAGCGCGCCGCCCGTGGCCAGCGCCGTGAAGATCAGGGTGTTGCCGAAGTCGGTCACCGCCGGCTGCAGGAGGGCGTGGCGCTCCCCCGGCGCGCCGACGCCGAGCCGGCCCGGGGCGGTGGCGACGTAGTTCGCCAGACCCGCGTGCGTGACCACTACGCCCTTGGGCCGGCCGGTGGAGCCCGATGTGTAGATGACGTAGGCCGCCTGGCCGGGCAGAACGCGCGTCCCGGGGTCGG
Organism: Streptomyces sp. SCA2-17; assembly: GCF_044336695.1. Lineage (NCBI taxonomy): Bacteria > Bacillati > Actinomycetota > Actinomycetes > Kitasatosporales > Streptomycetaceae > Streptomyces > Streptomyces sp. SCA2-17. Next base: position 6,861,369 of record NZ_CP117521.1, on the reverse strand, counting down.
TGGCAGGCATGGAGGCGATGAGGAGCGCGGTGTGCGGATCGTCGACGGCCACTTGGCGGACCCGGCCCGCGGGCAGGTCGCTCAGTGCGTCGTCGGTTCCGACGACCACCGGGACGCCGCTGTCGGCGAGGATGTAGGCCAGCCGGTCGACCGGCTGCGCCGGATCGATGGGCAGATAGGCCCCGCCGGCCTTCCAGACCGCGAGGATCGCGAGCGCGGTGTCCACCCCGCGCGGCAGGCACAGGCCCACGACCGATTCCCGGCTGACGCCCTGCGCCTTCAGGTAATGCGCCAAGCGGTTGGCACGCTCGCCGAGCTCGCCGTAGGTGAGAGTGACCTGGGCGCCGACCACGGCGACCGCCTGCGGATCCCGCGCCACCTGCGCGGCGACCAGCTCCGGAACCGGGATGCCGGGCACCGTGACGGCGGTGTCGTTCCATGCCTCGAGCCGGCCACCCTCCTCATCGTCGAGCAGCGGAATCTCACTCACCCGCAGCTCGGGCTCCGCGGCCACGGCTTCGAGCACCCGGCTCAGGCGGCGTGCGAACAGCTCCGCGGACGCGAGGTCGAACATGTCCGCGGTGAGCGTCACCACGCCGTGCAGTCCGGCGGGGCCGCCGTCCGCGTCGAAGCTCTCGGCCAGCGCCACACCGACGTCGAAGCGTGCGGCCAGCGCGGTGTTCGGGATCACCTCGACGCCCAGGCCGGGCAGGTCGAGGTGTGCCTCGGCGGTGTTCTGCAGAGCCAGGTTGACCTGGAAGAGGGGGTGCCGGGACAGCGACCGCGCCGGGGCCAACGCGCTGACCAGGTGCTCGATCGGGACGTCCTGGTGCGCCAGCGCGGCCAGGCTCGTCTCGCGGACCCGCTCGGCCAGCTCGGCGAACGTCGGGTCGCCGGACGTGTCGGTGCGCAACACCACGGTGTTGACGAAGAAACCGACCAGGTCGTCCAGCGCCTCGTCGAGGCGGCCGGCGGCCGGCGAGCCGATGGGAATGTCGTCACCCGCGCCCAGCCGGGTCAGCAGCAGTGCCAGCGCCCCCTGGAGGAGCATGAACAGCGTCACGCCTCGAGCGCGCGCGGTCTCGGCCAGGGCTCGGTGTGCCTCGGCGCACACGTGCACCAGCGCCGTGTAACCGCGGTGTCCGGCAACGGCGGGCCGGGGCCGGTCAACGGGCAGTGCCAGCTCCTCCGGCGACCCGGCCAGCACCTCGCGCCAGTGGTCCACCTGACGCGACAGCAGGCTGACCGGGTCGGCCTCAGAGCCCAGCCGCTCTCGCTGCCACAGCGTGTAGTCGGCGTACTGCACCGGCAGAGGGGACCAGGCAGGTGCAGTGCCCTGACGCCGGGCGGCATAGGCGAGTGACAGGTCCCGCATGAGCGGCGTCATCGACCAACCGTCGCCGGCGATGTGGTGAAGGACTGCCAGGAGCACGTGGTCGTCCGGAGCGAGGGCGAACAGCCGGGCGCGCAGAGGCACTTCGGCGGCCAGGTCGAACGGCTGGGCGGAAGCCTCGGTGACGGCCGCGGCCAGTTCCTGCTCGGCGACCGGCTCGGCCCTCAGATCCCAGGCGAGCTCCGCCGGCTCCAGGATGTGCTGATACGGCTCGTCGTCACCGACGGGGTAGACCGTGCGCAGCACCTCGTGCCGGGCCAGCACGTCGCGGAACGCGGCAGTCAGCGCCGCTGTGTCCAGCGGGCCGGTCAGCCGCAGCGCGATCGGGTTGACGTAGGTGGTGCTCGGGCCCTCGAGACGGTCGAGGAACCACAGGCGGCGCTGGGAGAACGACAGCGGCACGCGGTCCGGCCGTGGTCCGGCTACGGGTCGGGCCCTGCCGGAGGCGGCCTGCGCCAGGCGGGTCGCGAGCAGCGCCGGAGTCGGTGCCTCGAAGACAGAGCGGACCGGGAGTTCGGCTCCTAGAACGGTGCGGATGCGGCTGACCAGCCGGGTGGCCAGGAGCGAGTGGCCGCCGACGGCGAAGAAGTCGTCGTCGGGCCCGACCGGACCGGATCCCAGGATTTCAGCGAACACCACACACAGAGCCGCCTCCAGCTCGGTGACCGCAGCACGACCGGAACCAGCGGACAACTCCGGAACGGGCAGAGCCTCACGATCCAGCTTGCCATTGACCGTCAACGGCAAACACTCCACAACCACCACAACCGACGGCACCAGATAATCCGGAAGACGCCCGGCAACAAAACCACGCACCGAAACAGCCACATCAGCGGCATCAGCGTCATCAACGGCATCGTCACACACCACATAGGCAACCAGACGCCTATCGCCCGGCACATCCTCACGCACCACCACAGCCGCCCGAGACACCAGCGGATGCGCCAGCACCACCGCCTGCACCTCACCCGGCTCGATCCGAAAACCACGGATCTTCACCTGATCATCCACCCGGCCGGCAAACACCAGCACACCATCGCCACCCCACTTCGCCCGGTCCCCCGAGCGATACAACCGCCCCCCACCACCCAACGGATCAGCAACAAACCGCTCAGCCGTCAGCCCCGCACGCCCCCGATAACCCCGCGCCAGCTGAACACCACCGATATAAACCTCACCCACCACACCCACAGGCACCGGCTGCAAAAACTCATCCAGCACATAAACCCGCGAATTACCCATCGGCACACCGATCCCCGGCGGCCGCCCCACACCAGGACCGACAACAGTCGAAGTGACCATCACCGTGGCCTCCGTCGGCCCATACGTATTCACCAACCGCCGACCAGCAGCCCAACCCCGCGCCGTCGCCACCCCCAGCGCCTCCGCACCCGACAACACCGTCGACAACCCCGGAAACACCCCAGGACTCAACACATCAAGCAACGACGGAACAACACTCGCAGAACGCACCCCGCCACACACCACCACCCCACTCAGCACCTCAACATCAGCACGCTCAGCCTCCGTCACCACCACCAACGTGCCACCAGCACACAGCGTCACCACCACATCAAACACAGACGCATCAAAAACAAACGAAGCAAACTGCAACACACAAACCCCGGACCCCACACCCAACACCGGCGCAAACACCACCGCCAGATTCACCACACCCCGATGCGCAACCTCCACACCCTTCGGCACACCCGTCGAACCAGACGTATAAATCACATAAGCCAGACTGTCCGGGTACACGGCGACGCCCGGATCAGTCAGCGGCAGCACAGCCAGTTCAGCCGTCGTATTCATGTCATCAAGCAGCAGAGTCGTACAGGCTGTCAGGCCGGCGAGCGGGGTCTCACCACGACAGCGGCCGGCATCACCGAGGTCCGCGATGAGGCCGGAGACCGTCGCGCTGTGCCCAAGAAGGAACTTGGCGCCGCTGTCGGTCAGCATGAACACCGACCGCTCCGCGGGGAAGCCGGCATCGAGCGGCAGATACGCCGCCCCCGCCTTCCACACCGCCAGGACCGCCACCACCACGTCGATTCCCCGCGGCAGACACAGCCCCACCACATCCCCCACACCCACACCACGGCCCACCAGCAACCGCGCCAAACGATTCGCCCGCACCTCCAACTCGCCATAAGAGACCACAGAATCCCCGCACACCACCGCGACAGCGTCGGGGGTGCTCTCGGCCTGCATCGCTATCAGGTCGGGGACACACCTGACTGCGGGCACCTCAACGGCGGTGTCGTTCCAACGCCGCAGCACCACGTCCCGTTCGTCCTCGTCAAGCACTGCCAGCGCACCGATCCGCACCGCAGGCTCCCGGGCCATCAGCTCCAGCACCCGCAGCAGGCGCCGGGCGAACGACTGCGCCGACTCCGGGTCGAACAGGTCGGCCGCGACCCGGACCGTCAGGGTCCGCTCGACCAGGCTCACATCGATGTCGAAGCGCGACGCAGGCCCGCCGGTGGCGAGTTGCTCCACCTCGAGTCCCGGCAGCTCCAGCACCGCCGGAGCGGTGTTGTGCACGGTCAGCATCACCTGGAACAGCGGGTGCCGTGCCAGCGACCTGGCCGGGGCCAGTACCTCGACCAGCCGCTCGAAGGGGACGTCCTGACGGTCCAAGGCGTCCAGCCCGGTCCGGCGGACCCGGTCGAGCAGCTCGGCGACGGTGGGGTTGCCCGAGACATCGGTGCGCAGCACCAGGGTGTTGACGAAGAAACCGACCAGGTCCTCGACCGCAGCATCGGTACGCCCTGCCACCGCCGCACCGATCGGGATGTCGGTCCCGGCACCGAGCCGCGCCAGCAACAACGCGAGACCCGCCTGCACCGCCATGAACAGCGTCACGCCGCGGCCGCGCGCCAGATCCGCAAGGCTGCGGAACGCCTCCTCCGAGAATTCCACGGCGACCGTGTGGGCGTCAGGTCCCGCGACCGCGGGGCGCCGGCGATCGGTCGGCAGATCCAGCTCCTCCGGTGCACCGGCCAGGACCTCGCTCCAGTAAGCGATCTGCGAAGAGATGTCGCTGCCCGGATCGTCCTCCGAGCCCAGGAGCTTCCGCTGCCACAGCGCAAAGTCCGCGTACTGCACGGGAAGCGCGGCCCACCGCGGCGGGCCACCCGCGGCCCGCGCTGTGTAAGCCGCGGACAGATCGCGCGCCAAGGGCGCCATCGACCAGCCGTCGGTGGCGATGTGGTGCACGATCAGCACCATGACGTGCTCGCGCGCGCCGAGCCGCAGCAGCCGGGCCGCGAGCGGTGGCTCGGCGGACAGGTCGAAGGTGTGCGCGGCTGCCTCGGTCAGCAGCGCGGGAAGCTCCGTCTCGGAGGCGTCGAGCAGGGGCATGTCGAACCCGGATTCCGTGACCGGCAAGACCCGCTGGTACGGCACGCCGTCGACGGCCGGGTACACGGTCCGCAGCACCTCGTGCCGCTCGACCACGTCGAGCACGGCGAGTTGGAGTGCCGAGACGTCCAACTCGCCGGTGACGCGCATGGCGATGGGGTTCACATAGGTGGTGCTGCGGCCTTCGAGCTGAGCCAGGAACCACAGACGCTGCTGCGCGAACGACAGCGGCACCCGCTCCGGACGTTCCTGTGGGATCAGCGCGGCCGCTCGAGCCGCGCCCGCCGCCGTGAGCTGCGCCGCCAGGCCGGCCGGGGTCGGCTTCTCGAACAACGTCCGGACCGGGAGTTCGGCTCCTAGAACGGTGCGGATGCGGCTGACCAGCCGGGTGGCCAGGAGCGAGTGGCCGCCGACGGCGAAGAAGTCGTCGTCGGGCCCGACCGGACCGGATCCCAGGATTTCAGCGAACACCACACACAGAGCCGCCTCCAGCTCGGTGACCGCAGCACGACCGGAACCAGCGGACAACTCCGGAACGGGCAGAGCCTCACGATCCAGCTTGCCATTGACCGTCAACGGCAAACACTCCACAACCACCACAACCGACGGCACCAGATAATCCGGAAGACGCCCGGCAACAAAACCACGCACCGAAACAGCCACATCAGCGGCATCAGCGTCATCAACGGCATCGTCACACACCACATAGGCAACCAGACGCCTATCGCCCGGCACATCCTCACGCACCACCACAGCCGCCCGAGACACCAGCGGATGCGCCAGCACCACCGCCTGCACCTCACCCGGCTCGATCCGAAAACCACGGATCTTCACCTGATCATCCACCCGGCCGGCAAACACCAGCACACCATCGCCACCCCACTTCGCCCGGTCCCCCGAGCGATACAACCGCCCCCCACCACCCAACGGATCAGCAACAAACCGCTCAGCCGTCAGCCCCGCACGCCCCCGATAACCCCGCGCCAGCTGAACACCACCGATATAAACCTCACCCACCACACCCACAGGCACCGGCTGCAAAAACTCATCCAGCACATAAACCCGCGAATTACCCATCGGCACACCGATCCCCGGCGGCCGCCCCACACCAGGACCGACAACAGTCGAAGTGACCATCACCGTGGCCTCCGTCGGCCCATACGTATTCACCAACCGCCGACCAGCAGCCCAACCCCGCGCCGTCGCCACCCCCAGCGCCTCCGCACCCGACAACACCGTCGACAACCCCGGAAACACCCCAGGACTCAACACATCAAGCAACGACGGAACAACACTCGCAGAACGCACCCCGCCACACACCACCACCCCACTCAGCACCTCAACATCAGCACGCTCAGCCTCCGTCACCACCACCAACGTGCCACCAGCACACAGCGTCACCACCACATCAAACACAGACGCATCAAAAACAAACGAAGCAAACTGCAACACACAAACCCCGGACCCCACACCCAACACCGGCGCAAACACCACCGCCAGATTCACCACACCCCGATGCGCAACCTCCACACCCTTCGGCACACCCGTCGAACCAGACGTATAAATCACATAAGCCAGACTGTCCGGGTACACGGCGACGCCCGGATCAGTCGCGGGTGTCCGGGCAAGCTCGGCCCGCGTGGCGGTGTCGTCGAGCAGCACCACTTCCCGAGCACTCAGCGGGGCGGCCGACGTTGTCCGGGTGATGGTGACGAGGACATCGGCACCGCTGTCGGCAAGCACGAAGGCCAGGCGATCAACCGGATCATCCGCATCCATCGGCAGATACGCCGCCCCCGCCTTCCACACCGCCAGGACCGCCACCACCATGCCGATTCCCCGCGGCAGACACAGCCCCACCACATCCCCCACACCCACACCACGCCCCACCAACAACCGCGCCAAACGATTCGCCCGCACCTCCAACTCGCCATAAGAGACCACAGAATCCCCGCACACCACCGCAACAGCATCCGGAGTGCGCACCGCCCACTGCGCAACCATCTCGTGCACAACAAGCGCCGGAGTCTCCATACCGGTGTCATTCCAGTCCCGCAGGATCCGAAGACGCTCAGCCGCATCGAGGACGGGCAGGTCGCTGACCCTGGCCTCGGCGTCCCTGCCGAGGGCTTCAAGGACGCGGACCAGCCGTTCCGCAAGTTCCTCGGCGGCGGAGGGGGCGAAGATGTCCGTGTCGACGGTCAGCGTGCCGGACAGTCCGGCCGGGGTTCCGTCGGCGGCGAAGGACTCGGAGAGCGTGATGCCGATGTCCATGCCCGCCGAGCGGGGTGCCGTGGGCACCAGGGCGGTGTGCAGTCCGGTCAGGCACAGCGAGGCCGGGGCAGTGTTCTGGAACGCGAGCAGGACCTGATACAGCGGCTGCCGGGTCGCGGAGCGTGCCGGGGCCAGCGCGTCCACGAGGCGGTCGAACGGCACGTCCTGGTGGGCGAACGCGCCAAGGCTCGTCTCGCGGACCCGGTCGAGCAGCTCGGCGACGGTGGGGTTGCCCGAGACATCGGTGCGCAGCACCAGGGTGTTGACGAAGAAACCGACCAGGTCCTCGACCGCAGCATCGGTACGCCCTGCCACCGCCGCACCGATCGGGATGTCGGTCCCGGCACCGAGCCGCGCCAGCAACAACGCGAGACCCGCCTGCACCGCCATGAACGGCGTGGCGCCGCGGCCGCGCGCCAGTTCGACGAGCCGCTGGTGCGCCTCGGCCGGCAACTCGACGACGGCGCCGTGATGGCCCCCGCTCTGCACGGCGGGACGAGGCCGGTCGGTCGGTAGGGTCAGTTCCTGCGGTGCCGCGGCCAGAGCGCCGCGCCAGTACTCGATCTGACGGGAGATCAGACTGTCGGGATCATCCGGGTCGCCGAGGAGCTCTCGCTGCCATAGTGCGAAGTCCGCGTACTGCACCGGCAGAGGCGTCCAGTCCGGGGCCTCACCTCGCCGCCGGGCGTCGTAGGCCAATCCCACATCGCGCATCAGCGGCGCCACGGACCAGCCGTCCATGGCGATGTGGTGCAGCACCAGCACGAGGGCGTGCTCGTCCTCGGCGAACGCGAAGAGCCGGGCGCGCAACGGTGCGTCCACGGCCAGATCGAAGGCCCGCCCCGCGACCTCGGCGATCAGGGCCGGAAGGTCCGTCTCGTCCGCCGGGACCACGGGCAGCGTGAAGCGGAGGTCCGCGACGCCGAGCACACGCTGGAACGGCACGCCGTCCACCGTCGGGAACACGGTGCGAAGGGTCTCATGCCGGGCCAGGACGTCGACGAGCGCGGCTTCCAGGGCCGCCGTGTCCAGGTCGCCGGACAGACGCAGCGCGACCGGCGCGTTGTACCCGGATCCCGCGCCTTCCAACTGGGCGAGGAACCACGAACGATGCTGTCCGAACGACAGCGGAATGTGTTCCGGACGCGGGCCCGGCACCAGCGGCGGGCGCGCCTCGGCGGCGGGAGCCAGCCGCTGGGCGAGTCCGGCCACGGTCGGCGCCTCGAAGACATCGCGGATGCCGATCTCGGTCCGCAGGACCGTACGGATCCGGCCCACCAGCCGGGTCACCAGCAGCGAGTGTCCGCCGAAGGCGAAGAAGTCGTCGTCCGCGCCGATCGACGGCAGCCCCAGCACCCCGGCGAACAAGGAACAGAGCGCGTCTTCGACAGGCCCTTCCGGAGAGCGGCCTGCGGGCCGGAACACCGGCTCCGGCAGGGCCCTGCGGTCCGGCTTCCCGCTCGGGGTCAGAGGCAGCACCTCAAGCTCCATCACGGTGGCGGGGACCATGTAGCCGGGCAGACGCGCCGCGACGAAACCGCGCACGGCCGCGGACAGCGGTTCGTCATCACCGCCGGTCTCGGCACCGGGCACCACGTACGCCACCAGACGCTTGGTCCCGTCGGGGCTTTCGGAGGCGACGACCGCGGCCTGCGACACCCGGGGATGCGCGGCCACGACGGCCTCGACCTCACCGGGCTCGATGCGGAAGCCCCGGATCTTCACCTGGTCGTCGGTGCGGCCGAGGCATTCCACGTTCCCGTCGGGCCGGAGGCGCACCAGGTCACCGGTGCGGTACAACCGCGAGCCGTCGGTGGCGAACGGATCGGCGACGAAACGCTGCGCGGTCAGGTCTGCGCGACCGAGGTAGCCGCGAGCCAATTGGTCGCCGGCAACGTGCAGCTCGCCGGCCACACCGACCGGTACCGGGCGCAGGAACTCGTCGAGCACCAGCACGCGGGTGCGCGCGAGCGGGCCACCGATGTGCGGCACCTGGTCCGGCGTCAGGTCCTGGGACATCGTCACACACACCGTGCACTCGGTGGGCCCGTAGGCATTCACCATGCGGCGTCCCGGCGCCCACCGCGCCACAAGCTCCGCGCTCAACGCCTCGCCGGCGGCCCACAGGGCCCGGACCGAGGGCAGTGCACCGGGCTCGATCGACGCGAGCACCGCCGGCGGGAGCGTAACGTGCGTCACCCGCTGCCGCGTGACGAAGTCGGCCAGCGCGGAGCCGGCCGCCGACCCGCGATCCGGCACGGGGACCAGCGCCGCCCCGGCGCACAGCGCCATCGTCAGCTCCCACACCGACGCGTCGAAGCCGGGAGAGGAGAACTGCAGCACGCGATCCGTCGGCGCCACGCCGATGTGTTCCGCCCGCCCGGCCACCATGGCCGCAAGGCCGGCGTGGGTCAGCTGCACCCCCTTCGGCACGCCCGTGGAACCGGACGTGTAGATCACATAGGCCGTCTGATCCGGCCGGACGTCGGTGCGCGTGGCGTCCGCCGGCAGCGCAGCGATCGCTCGCGCGGTTGCCGGGACGTCCAGGCCGATGATCCGGGCCCCGTGCGCGGGCAGTCCTCGAAGCGTCTCGCCAGTGACGACCACCGCGACCGCCTTGCTGTCGGCAAGGAGGTATCCCAGGCGTTCGCCGGGACTGTCCGGGTCCAGCGGCAGGAACGCGCCACCGGCCTTCCACACCGCGAGGACTGCCGTCACCAGTTCCGCGCCGCGCGGCAGGCACAGACCGACCAGGGTCTCCGGGCCGACGCCCTGCCCCCTCAGGTACTGCGCCAGTCGGCTCGCCCGGGCGTTCAGCTCGGCGTATGTGAGGCTTTCCCGCCCGTCGGACACCGCCACGGAATCCTCGTCCGCGCGCGCCTCGATGAGGCACAGCGGGACGGGCGCCGTGCCCGACGGCTTCGGGCCGGCCCCGCGGGCCAGTCGCTCTGCGAGGACGAACGCGGGCTCGACGGCACCGGCGACTCGGTCCGCGGAGTCGGCCGCCGTCAACCAGCGCAGGACACTGCGGAATTCCCCGGCCAGGCCGCGCACGGCTTCCTCCCCGTACTGCACGGGGTTGGCATCGACGGCCACGGCGAACCCGTCGGCGCCGGAGCCCTCGAAGACGCTGATCCGCTGGTCGTCCACCGGGCCGCTGGGCAGGGTGTGCGCGGTGGCTGTGCAGTCGCCGAACCGCAGGCCCGCGTCCAGCGGCATGATGTTGACGATCAACGGGTACAAGGCCTGTTCCCCGGTCAGATGCAGGTCCCTGCGGATGTCCTCCATCCGGTAGCGCTGGTGCCGGAAGGCTCCGCGCACCGCCTGCGCCGCACTGCGGGTCAATTCCTCGGCGGTCAGGTGGGCGGCGACCGTGATGCGGACCGGCAGGACGTTCGTCGTCATGCCGACCAGCGCGCGGTGCCGGCTCATGCGACCCGCTACCGGCACGCCGACCACCACGTCGTCGCCGCGGCTGATCCGGCGCAGGTACAGGGCCGCGGCGGCCACCACCAGCTCGGCGACGCTCACGCCCCAGCGCTCGGCCGCCTCTCGCAACGCCCCGGAGACCGTGTGCCCCACCTGCTCCTCGTACCGGACCGGCGCCTGCGTCGCCCGGCGCAGCGGCCGCCCGCTCGGACTGGCCGCCCCGGGCGCGGCCGCCAGCACCGCGCGCCAGTACGCGCGGTCGCGCGCGAACTGCGCCGACTCGCGATAGGCACGGTCGGCATCGATCAGCTCGCTGACGGAGCGCGGCTCGCCGGCCTCCAGCAGGCTTCCGGCGGCCAGGGCGGAATAGGCGCGCGCAAGCCTGGCGGCGACGGTCGCGGCGCCGCGGCCGTCAACGGCGATGTGGTGGACGCGCTGGAACCACAGGTGACAGTCGTCCGCGACCTTGATCAGAGCGTGTGCGAACAACGGCCCGCGTGCGAGGTCGAAGCCGCGGCGCAGTTCCGCGCGCATCCACTGCCCGGCAACCACGTCCGGCTCGGACTCGCCGCTGAAGTCCACGACTTCCAGGGCCCAGCCGTCGCATTTCTCAGCGTACTGCCGCGGTCCCCCGATGTCTTCCGTGAACCGGAGGTGGAAGGCGTCGGTGGTGGAGACCGTGTACCGCAATGCCTTCTCGAACAAGCTGGTTTCCAGGGCGCCGCGGACACGCACATACGACCCGATGGAGTGGACGGTGCCCTGAGGGTCAAGCTGCTGGGCGAACCAGAGGCCGAGCTGACCCACCATCAGTTCCCGGCTTGTACCGATGGAATCGGACATCCCTGTGCTCCTCGATCGCGTAGCGGGGACGGTCCTGTCCGCGTGCCGGCGCGCGGGCAGCAGGGCGCTTCACGACCGTCGAAGGGTTCGGGCACGACCGGGTCCGGCGATCACGCGTCGGCCTGAGCTCATCATGCGGCGGCGGCTCCGCAGGGGTCCACCACACCATGGCCGGTACCGCCGCACTCGAGCGCGGACGGTCCTGTTCAACCGCTGCCTTGCCACAGTTGAACGCGCCTCGCCGGCGATCGCGCATGCTCTCGCCGGACGCCAAGAATGCTTCTTGCTGCGCATTCCAGCCTCATGCGATGGTGGGCGGCGCACGACGAGAAGCGTCGCCGCATATCCCGACATTCTCCGGCCCTCCCCTCAAGACATCATCCACGACAAGGGGTCGACGATGGAAGACGAGCCAAAATATCTCCGGTCCAAAGCGATTGTTGAGCCACTGGTCGACGGGTTCTACGCCTGGCTCCATACGGTCGCGCCGGCGCAGGCGGCGCTGAATCTCTCGTCATTGCAGGTTCCGCTCTTGGAGTCGTATCTGCAGTCACCGCAGGTGCACATCACGGCGAGCAGGAATCCTGCGCTACGCGGCGGATTCTTCATCAATATCGGAGAGGACAGGACCGAAGAGGTCCGCGACCTGCTCGCGGGGATCAAACGCGATCGCGCCGGCATGCTGCGCTTCGCCTCGGCGATCGCCGAGGCCGAGGAGGTCGTGCGGCAGAACGCGACCGGGTTCGACCTGACGCCGTTGTACCTCAAGCTCCCCGCCGAGCTGTCCGGGCTCGTCGAGCTGGCTTACGACACGAACAACCAGCCCACGATGCGGTTCATGGAGCCGCTGCTGTACGCGAGCAGCGCCTACACCGAGGACCGCCAGTCGGTGCAGCTGTCGCTGGAGCCCGGCGTCGAGCGGCCGTTCATCCTGAGCACGCCCCGCCTGGCCTCCGACCCCGGCGTGCTGGACCTGCGGATCCCCTTCCGGCACGACGGCCTCACCGAGCTGTTCCGGGCTCGTGTGCACCCCACCACCATCGGCAGGCTGCGCGAAGCGCTCGGCCTGGACGACACGCAGGCCGCGAAGCTGTCCGGGTTGCTCGCCGATGCGCCGGACCTGGCCGGGGACCGCCACGTCAGCGCCGGCGGACGGATCCGCTATTTCGGCCATGCCTGCCTGGTCCTGCAGACCCCTGAGGTCTGCGTCGTCACCGACCCCTTCATCAGTGCGGACTCCGATGCGGCCGACCGCTACACCCTGCGGGACCTGCCGGACCACATCGACGCGGTCCTGATCACGCACGGCCACCAGGACCACATCGTCCTGGAGACGCTGCTCCAGCTGCGCGGCCGGGTGGACACGGTCGTCGTGCCACGGTCCTCGCGGGGGAACCTGTGCGACCCGTCGCTCGCGCTCTACCTGCAGCACGTGGGCCTGCCGGTCACGGAGGTCGACGACTTCTCCGAGATCGACCTGCCCGGCTGCAGGATCACCGCCACGCCGTTCCTCGGCGAACACGCGGACCTGGATATCCGGGCCAAGTCGACGTTCTGCGTCCGGTTCGCCGGGCGCACGGTGTTCGTCGGCGCCGACTCCTCCGGCATCGACCCCGGCCTGTACCGGTACATCCGCGACCGCGTCGGCCGTGTCGACATCGCCTTCCTCGGCATGGAGTGCGCCGGCGCCCCACTGACCTGGCTGTACCAGGCGCTGCTCACGCGCCCGGTCACCAAGCGCATGAGCGACTCGCGGACGCTGTCCGGCTCCAACGCCGAGCAGGCGGCCGCAATCATGACGGAGCTGGGTGCCCGGGAGGCTCACGTCTACGCGATGGGCGAGGAGCCGTGGCTGGGGCACGTCATGGCGACCAGCTACAACGACGACTCCTTCCAGCTCAAGCAGATCGACGAGTTCATGGCCTGGTGCAGGGGACGGGAGATCCCGGCCGGCCACCTGTACGGTCGGCGCGAGTGGCGCTGGTAGTCCGCCGTACTCCGTACAGGGCACCACCAATGGAGTTCCCGGCCTCATCAGGCCGGCAACTCCATTGTTCGCGACTACGCGTCAGGCGACCGGCACCAAGCGGCCGGTGCCGTTGAGCGTCGCCAGATCCAGGTCGGCTACGCAACGCACCGCGTCGCCGTTGAGCGTGAGTGTGCCCTCGACATGCAGCGTGCCGACGCCGTTGGCGTAGTCGGCCCGTCCGGCGTCGGTGGCCGCCGGGTCAAGCCGCACACCCAGATCGGTCCCGCCTCGAGTCCCGGTGAACTTGATGCTCACGTGCTGGAATTCCTCTACGCGCCTGCGCAGCTCTTCGACAGAAGGATCCGGGCCACCCAGGGTCACCGGGTGGTCGCCTTCACTCAAACGCCGGGTCAGCTCGTTCACGACCAGTTTCTCCTTCGATTCTGATGACGCAGTATCGGCGGCAGCAATGTACTGGAGGTGTCTTCCGGATGCCCAGTAGGATATCCGGAAGGACCGTACGGCCATTCGGCCGCGGGCAGGAGGGGAATGGGCCGTGCCTTTTAACCGCCCCACCTATCGAGAATCGCACTCCCACCGCCGAAGGGGTATCGGCGCGCAGTCACGGGGAATGCAGTGCGCCGAATCGGCCGTGACCGCCACGGCACGTGGGGCGGCTCCGGACCGGGTCGCACTGGACGTCGTGGTCACCGGTACTGCATCCGACGCCCACACATGGAATCTCGTCTACCTCCAACTGGTCCTGGAGGAACTCGGCCACCGGGTGACCAACCTCGGTGCGACGGTGCCGGTCGCCCTGTTGGTGGACCACTGCCGCGCGCACCGGCCGGACCTGGTCGTGGTCAGTAGCGTCAACGGGCACGGCGCCATGGACGGCAGGGAGTTGATCGCCGCCCTGCGCGCGGTCTCCGAGCTGCGCGACACCCCTGTGGTGATCGGCGGCAAGCTCGGCATCGGCGGCCCGGAGGACCGGCACCACCCCGGCGATCTGCTGCGTGCCGGATTCGACGCGGTGTTCGTGGACGGCGTGCAGCCGACCGTATTCCAGTCCTACCTCAAGTCCCTTTCCGCCGGAGAACGACGGTGACCCTGGAACGTGCCACGACCGGCCCTCTCCGTCCGTCCGGGACCACCGCCTCCTTCGGCAGCCGAATCCGCCGCGCGCGGCAGCAGGGCGAGCTCGTCGTACAGGCCAGGATGGGCATGAGCGACCCGGCTTGGATGCGCGAAGGGCTGCTCGCCGTCAAGCGGGCACACGCCACGACGGTCGGGACCGTCACCGTGGACAGTTTCACCCGGCTCGGGGACCTGGCCGCGGCCCGGCGCGCCGTCGCCGCGGGCGACGAACTCAACGGCTATCCCATCGCCACCCACTCCGCCGGCGTCACCCGCGCGATGCTCTCCGGGATCGTGGACGCGGGCTTCCCGGTCCAGGTCCGACACGGCTCCGCCGCCCCGCGCGAGATCTTCGCGGGTCTCATCCGAGCCGGGCTGAACGCCACCGAGGGCGGGCCGGTCTCCTACTCCCTGCCCTACGGCCGCACACCGCTGCGCGAATCCGTACGGAACTGGCGGGAGTGCTGCCTGTTGCTGGCCGGCATGCGCTCGGCATCCGCCGAACCCCACCTGGAGACCTTCGGCGGCTGCATGCTGGGACAGATGTGCCCGCCGGGCCTGCTCGTCGCTCTCAGCATCCTTGAGGGGCTGTTCTTCCGCGACCACGGGCTGCGGGACATCTCGCTGAGCTACGCACAGCAGGGCCACCGCGGCGACGATGAGGAAGCGGTCAGAGCCCTGCGGGCCCTGGCCACGGAGCTGCTGCCCGATGTCGACTGGCACATCGTGGTCTACACGTACATGGGCGTCTACCCGCGCACCCCGGAGGGCTGCAACCTGCTCCTGGGTGCGGCCGCCGACCTGGCCGCCGCCACCGGCGCCGAGCGCCTCGTCGTGAAGACCACGGCCGAAGCCCACCGCCTGCCCACGATCGCGGAGAGTGTGGCCGCACTCGAGCATGCCGCGCGGCGCTCCCCGCCCACCGCAACTGCTCCAGCACGTCAGGACACGGAGATCCTCACCGAGGCACGCGCACTGATCGCGACGGTGCTGGAGCTGGCTCCGGATGTCGGCGACGCTCTCGCTCTCGCCTTCGAGCGCGGCTACCTGGACGTTCCCTACTGTCTGCACCCGGACAACGCCGGACGGTCACGCAGTTACCTCGACGAGCACGGCCGGGTCCGCTGGGCCGAGACGGGGGCGATGCCGATCCGGGCCGGGATCCCGCGGCAGCGCCGCCAGGTCGACTCCGCGGGGTTTCTCAGCTCCCTGACGCATCTGGCACGCCGGTTCGACGAGCTCGCGCTGGACGCGGGCCGCCGGCGCGTGCTGAACACTTGAGGTCAGACGGCACGCGCGGCGCACGACTCGCCCAGCACCGCGAAGAAGTGGTCGCTGCGGCCGGGGAAGAAGTGGTCGCCGCCGAGGATCTCGAACCGGAAGGCGGTCGTCGTCTGCGCCTTCCACTCGGCGACGGCCCTCACCGGCACCAGCCGGTCGCCGGTGGCCGCCATGGCCACGATGGGTGTGTCCAGCGCGGGCTCGTCGGTGTACCGGTAGTCGCGGCAGACCGCGACGTCGGCACGGAGCGCCGGCAGGATCAGCCGCATCATGCGCGGGTGGGCCAGCAGCTTTTCGGCGGTGCCACCCATACGGTGCAGGAAGGCGACCTCGTCCTCTTCTCCGTACGCGACCACGGGCAACTGTGGCGCCGGGGCGCCGAGGACGACCAGCAGCTCCGGCGCCGGGGCGCCGGAGCGGCGCAGGAGGCGCACCGTCTCGAAGGCGGCCAGGGCCCCGAAGCTGTGGCCGAGCAGCGCGTAGCCGCTCGGCGCGGCGGTGTCGATGTGCGACGAGATCTCGGAGACCAGGGCCGCCATGTCGGCGATCGGCTCCTCGGCGAGCCGGGTCTCGCGGCCCGGCAGCCGGATCGGGCGGACGTCGACGCCCCCCGGGAGCCGGGCGCCCCAGCCACGGTACGCCATGGCGCCCGCCCCGGCCGGGGGCAGGCAGTACAGCGGGAGCGGGGCGGCCACCGTCAGCGTTCCGCGACCATGATGTGCTGGCCGAACGTCCCGCCTTCGGCGGCGACCGGGGCGAGCACGGCGACGCGGCCGAACCCGGCGTCGGCGAGCAGTCGTGTCCAGGTGGGCACGTCGGCCAGCGGCGAGCCGGGAATCCGCACGTCGTCCTGCGCGTGCCACCATCCTTCGAGCAGGCCGAAGGACATGGTGACGAACATCAGCGGTGAGGTGATCTCCCTGAGTACCAGGCGCCCGCCGGGGGCGAGCAGGCGCGCGCTGTGTTCCAGCGCACCGCGCAGGTCGCGGGTGGCGTGCAGGACGTTGGCCGCTACGACGACGTCGAAGCCCCCGGCCTCCGGGCCCGGCCCGGACGGCGCCGCCTCGATGTCCAGGTGCTCGAAGCGCATCGTCGGATGGTCCGGCGCGAACCGCTCCTTCGCGTGGCGCAGGAAGCTCGACGAGATGTCGGTGTAGGTGTAGTGGAAGCGGTCCGCGTCTGCTCCGATCGCCTCCAGGATCGCGGCGGTGGTGCCACCGGTGCCGGCACCGACCTCCAGGATCCGCACGGGCTCGCCGCTCTCGTGCGCGAACAGGCGTTGGGCCACGGCCTGCGCCGCAATCTCGTTGAGCCGGTCGGAGACCGGGTCTCCTCGGTACACGCCTTCGACCAGGTCCATCGACCAGCCCGGGAACAGCACCTGGAGGGGCTTGACCCGGCCGCGCAGCATCCGCGGGTACTCGGCCAGGCACGCGTCCAGCAGGCGCAGCTGCGCCGCCACCTCGGAGTGCGCGGCGGCGAGTGCAGCGCTCTCGGCGGCCAGGTCGCGGTCGGCCAGCGCGCCGGCCTCTTCGGCGGCCACCAGTTCCGGGCCGTCCGCGCGCAGCAGCCCCGAGGCCACGACCAGGTCGAGCAAGACCTCGAACAGTGCCTGGTGCGCCGGCGCGACCTCCAGGTCCGTGGCCAGGGTGCCGCGGGCCCGCCGCTCCCCCGGCGCCGTGAAGGCACCCATCTCGAGCAGCACGCGGACAAGCCGCGCCGCGCTCAGGGCGTCGCGCTCGGCCCACCCGGCGGCGAGCCGGGCGCCCTCCGGCTCGGCCGACAGCGGGCGTCCGGCCAGCGGATCCCAGGCCCGGGTCTCGTCAGCGGTCGCGGTCATGGATCTGCCTCCTGGTTTCGTGGGTCAGGGCCGAGTCAGCACGAGCACCGCGTTCTGCCCGCCGAACCCGAAGGAGTTACTCAGGGCCGCGTCCACGTCGGCCGCGCGAGGCGCCTCTGCGACCACTTCCAGGCCGATCTCCGGATCCTGGCTGTCCAGGTTCGCCGTGGGCGGGACGCGGCGCTCGGCGATGGTGAGGACGGTCAGCGCCGCTTCGATCGCCCCGGCGGCGCCGAGGGTGTGGCCGAGCACGCCCTTGGCCGAGGTGAGCAGCGGCCGGTCGCCGAGCAGCCGGAGCATCGCGCGCGCCTCGACGGCATCGTTGAGCGGGGTCGCGGTGCCGTGCGCGTTGACGTGGTCGACGTCACCCGGCGCGAGGCCGGCGTCGGTCAGCGCCGCGGTGACGGCCAGCGCCACTCCGCGGCCCTCGGGGTCCGGCGCGGTCGGGTGGTGGGCGTCGGCGGAGGCGCCGTAACCGCTGAGTTTGGCGAGCACGCGGACGCCGCGGGCCTCCGCGTGCTCCGGGCGTTCGAGGACGAGTACCCCCGCGCCCTCGCCGATGACGAAGCCGTCCCGGCCCACGTCGAAGGGCCGGGACGCTGCCGCCGGATCGTCGCGGCGGATGGACATCGCGCCCATGCGGGCGAAGGGCGTCACCACCAGCGGGCACACGCAGGACTCTGCTCCGCCGGCGATGACGATGTCGCAGACCTTTGAGCGCAGCAGTTCGCGGGCGGTGCCGATCGCGGTCGCGCCGGACGCGCACGCCGTGCAGGTGGCGAGGTTGGGGCCGGCCGCGCCGGTGTCCATCGCGATCTCCCCGGCCGCCATGTTCGGCGCGGCGAGCGGGATGAGCCGTGGGCTGACCGCCGTCGGCCCGCGCTCGCGCAGCCGGTCGTGCTCGCGCTCCCAGGCCGGCATGCCGCCCAAGGCAGTGCCGAGTACGACGCCGACCCGGCCCACGTCCCACTGCGCCGGGTCCAGCGCCGCGGCGGCGATCGCCTCGCGCGCCGCGGCCAGGGCCAGTTGGGCGTGCCGGTCGAGGCGCCAGGCGATCTTGTGGCCGAGGACGGTCTCGGCGTCGAAGTCCGGGACCCGGCAGGACATGTCGACCGGCAGTCCCGCCAGTGACGGGTCGGTGGCCGCGACGGACTTCCCGGCGCAGATCCCCGCCCACGTGGCCGGCACGCCCACGCCCGCTGCCGTCACCAGGCCGAGGCCCGTGACGGCAGCGTCGAAGTGGTCGCGGGGGATGGGCATCAGACTCGCGCGCCCTTGCCCGCCAGCAGTTCCGCGGCGGTACGCAGGGTGTGGTCCTTGGTGAACTCGTCCTCGCCGAGCGCGACCCCGAACTCGCTCTCGGAAATCACGGCGAGCTCGACGAGGCTGATGGAATCGATCTCCAGGTCGGCGAAGGTGGCGTCGCGGTGAAGGTCACCGGTGGTCAAGCCGAAGCGAGTGGTGAGCAGATGGGCGAGGCGGTCCTCGATGGCGTTCATCGTCAACTCCTGTCGGTGGTTCGGGACGGGTCCGTGCCGGTACTCAGGGCGCGTCGATATCGGGCCAGACCAAGGTCGCCGAACCCCAGGCGGCGCCCCCGCCGAACGCGGTGAGCAGCACCCGGTGGCCGGGGCGTAGCGTCCCGTCGGCGGCCGCGTCGGCCAGTGCCAGCGGGATGGAAGCGGCTGCGGTGTTGCCGACGCGCTCAATGTTCGACACCAGGCGGTCGGCCGGCACCCCGAGGCGCTCACCGACCATGGCGGTGATGCGCGCGTTGGCTTGATGCGCGACCAAGCGGTCGACGTCGGCGGGCGTCCAGCCGGCACGGGCCAGGGCCGCGCTGCTGGAGGAGGCCATCTTTTCCACGGCGGTCTTGAAGACGGTCCGGCCGGCCATCACGAAGTAAGGGGTGTCGTCGGTGCCGGCCGAGCGCTGCCGCGATCCGCCGCCGGGGATCATGATCGCTTCGCTCTGGGTACCGTCGCTGCCGAGGTCGACCGGTCCCAGGGCACCGGGCTCGTCGGCGACGCCGCGGCGGAGCACCACCGCGCCCGCGCCGTCGCCGAAGATCACCCGGGTCGAGCGGTCGGCTGGGTCCAGGATCGTGGAGTAGGTATCGGCGCCGATCAGCAGGACGCGCTCGGCGATTCCGGCGGCAACGGCTCCCGCCGCGACGGCGAGTCCGTACACGAACCCGCTGCACACGGCGGCCACGTCGAACGCCGCGGCACCGACCAGTCCCAGGCGTGCGGCCACCGCCGGCGCGGTGGCCGGGCACGGCCGGTCCGGCGTGGTGGTCGCCAGCACCACCAGGTCGACGGAGGCCGCCCCCGCGGCCTTCAGGGCCTGCTGCCCGGCCTCGCAGGCCAGGTCCGAGGTGGCGGTGCCGGGGTCGACCACATGCCGGGTACGGATGCCGGTGCGGGTGACGATCCACTCGTCCGAGGTGCCCAGCTCGCGGCCGAGGTCGTCGTTGGTGACGACCCGGGGCGGCAGATGCGCGCCGAGGCCGGTGAGCACGGCCGCCGGTACCCCCGACGGCCGCTGCGCCCGCTGCATCGCCTGGTGCACTGTCCGCCTCACTCGACCGCGGCGGCATATTCGTACAGGACGCCCAGCACGTCGCCGACGCTCTTGTCCACGAAGGTGTAGAAGTTCAGTGCCCGCAGGTCGAACTCGATCCCGAGCTCGTCCTCGAGTCTGGTCAGCCATTCGATCGCCTGCAGCGAGTCCAGGCCGAGCGTGCCGAAGACCGTGTCAGGGCCCAGGTCACGGCGCCCCGTGATCTCGGCCAGCATGCCGATCGCCTCGGGGACGGATACCTCTTTCACTGCGGCGACTCCTTCTCCCAGGTGGGGGCCGTCATGTCCAACGCTCGCGCCCGTAGAGGCGGTTCATGCCCATGCGGCAGGCGCGACCTATCTCGTCCCACCTGCGAGCACCGATTTCCGCCCGCACGTCCCGCCCGGCTGCGATCGCCGCGGCGCACCCCGCCTCGTACTCGCGATCGCGCCCGATGCCGAGGAAATCGAAGAGCGCGCCGATGCTCTCGGCGGGGTGCTCGACGAGGTCCCGGTAGTCGAGGTCATGGCGGCGCGCGCCGGCGGGCAGCACCGGAAGTCCGGTGGCGATCACCGCGGACCACATCAGCCCGTACTTGGCCAGCGGGACTTCACAGGCTGCGAATGTCTCCGGCGTGATCCGGCCGGGGGTCAGCGCGGCCAGCCGTGCGGTAAGCCCGGCACCGGAGCCGGATTTCCGGGCCCCGTCCTCGCCATAGGGGTTGTGGCCGAGTTCTGCGGCCAGTTCGGCCTGGAGGGCGGTGAACTTGAAGCGGGGATGGCGGCTCATCGAGACGGCGCACTCACGTCCGTCCCGGTACATATGGACGACCTGTGCATCGGGGAAGAGCCGCAGCAGCTTCGCGGCACTGCCCAGCGAGCCACCGGAACGCTCGACCACGACCGAGGGCCGCCGACCGCCGGCCAGGGTGTCGAAGAGCCACCACAGGTGCTCGGACAGCAGACGCCGCGGCTGCTCCGGAGCGCTGTGCTCCAGGCGGGCGTAGAGGTCGTCGGGGCGGTCGGTCAGGTGGGGCAGGGTGACCCCGGCCGGCGGCGGCAGCGGTGCGGGCCAGGCGAAGCGCCGGGCGCCGTCCCGCGGCGCGAACACCGGATACAGCACCTCCGGTGTGATCTTCCAGCCGTGCAGCACCGAGTCCGCGCGCAGCGGCGCGCTGACGAGCCGCCAGAACTCCGGACCGCCGAGTTCGCGCTCATCGAGGTCGCGCCCGCGCAGCCCGGCGAAGAACTCCGAGACGCTCAGCACCTCCGGGTGGCCGAGCAGCACGTCGGACAGCGCGGTGGAGCCGCAGCGCCCGGTGCCCAGCACGAGGCACATCCGCCGGGTGTGTTCAGCGGTCGCCACGGCCGGCCTCCCACGTCACGAGCAGCCGCACCAGGCCGCGCGTGGCGAGCCCGTCCTTGAACACCACGGCGTCCGGCGCGTCAGCCAGGCGCAGGGTGGGGAAGGCGGCGAACAGCCGGGTCAGCACGACCCGCAGCTGGAGGCGGGCCAGCGGGGCGCCGAGGCACCGGTGGGTCCCATGGCCGAAGGCCAGGTGCGCCGCGTCGCCACGGCCGAGCACCGGACGCTCCGGGTCCGGGAACGCGGCGGCGTCGCGATTGGCGTCGAGCATCGACACCACCACCGCCTCGCCGGGCCGCACCGTCACGTCGCCGACCTCGACCTGGACCGTGGCCACACGAGGGAAGGTGACGACCGACGCCGAGTCCAGCCGCAGCAGTTCCTCCACGACGTCCGGCACGGAGTCCGGCTCGTCGATGACGACGCGTGCCAGTCCGGGGTCGGTCAGCAGGCACAGCACGGACAGGCAGATCTGGCCGATGGTGGACTCGAACCCCGCCATCAGCAGCGTCAGCCCCATGGTGACCATCTCCTGGCGTGTCATGCCACCGGATTCCTGCTCACTGATCAGGAGGCTGAGGAGGTCGTCTCCACGGTCCGAGCGCTTGCGCTCGAACAGGCGCGTCATGTAGCGGACCAGCTCCAGCCGGCGGCGTGCACCGTCGGCCGGGTCGGACTCGATGTCGAACAGCACACCGACGGAGTCCTTGAACCGGTCGGTCTCCCGGGCCGGGACGCCCAGCAGTCCGCACATCACGGCGAGCGGCAGCCGGGTCGCCGGCCCCGCGGCGAAGTCGAGCGGCGGCCCCACGGCCGTCATGGCCGCCAGTTGCCCGTCGACCAACTCCTCGATGAGCGGCGCGAGTGCTTCGATCCGTCGCTCGGCGAAGGCACGGGAGGTGATGCGGCGCAGGCGTGCGTGTTCGGCCCCGTCCATGCTCATGACCGACTGCGGGACCGGCTGGGCGTCCAGGAACCTGGGCGCGCCGGGTGCCACGGCTTCGGCCCGGCTGAATCTCCGGTCGGACAGGACGAAGCGGGCCAGCGCGTGGTCGCGAACCAGCCACATGCGGTCCCCGGCCGGAGTGAGGACCGACTGGACGCCCCGCGACGCAGACCGCAACACCTCGGGCAGGGGCCCCAACCGGGCGGTGTCGTGTGGAATCACCTTGGCTCCCTCGCTCGGCCGACGGCCTTGTTCCTCCGCCGCGCCGTCGGCGGGGCGGGCGGCACGCCGCGCCCCGAGAGTAGGTTCGCGGGGGGCGAGTCGGTCAACGCACGAGCGTGGTGTTCAACTGGACCGACGCCGCAGTCGAACGGGGTCCTGCACGGCCCCATCAGCTCGTTGAGGCCCTGCGGCGGCCGTGTCATGGTTCCCGGATGGACACCGACAGCAACACCGTCCTGGTGACCGGCATCGGTGCGGTCACGCCGCTCGGCCCGGACGCCGAAGCAGCGTGGAAGGCGATGCTCACCGGGCGATCCGGCGTGCGCCGCCTGCCCGAGGACGTCACGGCGGGTCTTCCGGTGCGCATCGGCGCGCCGGTGCTCGACGTCGATCCGGCCTCCTCGATCGCCGCGGCACAGGCCCGCACCATGGACCGGTGCGCGCACCTGGCGCTGCTCGCGGCGCGCGAGGCGTGGGACCGAGCCGGGAGTCCGCCGGTGCGCCCGGAGCGGCTCGCGGTCTCGGTGGGCACCGGCATCGGCGGCGTCGCGACCACCGCCGCCGCCTTCGACACGTTCGAGCGGCGTGGCTGGCGGCGGCTGTCCCCGTTCAGCGCGCCGATGCTCATGCCCAACAGCCCGGCCGCCTGGATCGGCATCGAGTTCCAGGCGCTCGCAGGCGTGCACACCACGGTGAGCGCGTGCGCCTCCGGTGCCGAAGCGATCGGCTACGGAATCGAGATGATCCGCTCCGGCCGCGCCGACATCGTCATCGCCGGCGGGGCCGAGGCGATGATCACACCGCAGATGCTCGGCCTGTTCTCCGCATTGCAGGCGCTGTCACTGCACGCCGGTGCCCCCGAGCGGGCCTCGCGGCCGTTCGACGCGGGACGCGACGGGTTCGTGCTCGGCGAGGGTGCTGGGGTGCTGATCCTGGAGTCCGCGGCGCACGCGGCCCGGCGCGGCACCCGGCCGCTGGCCGTCGCCGCCGGAGTGGGCTTCTCAGCGGACGCCCATCACGTCACCGCGCCGCACGCCGAGGGAGCGGGCCTTCAGCTCGCGATGCGCAACGCTCTCGCCGACGCGCGAGCCGATGCGGAGCACGTGGCCCACGTCAACGCGCACGCCACCTCGACACGCGCCGGTGATGCCGCGGAGGCGTCGGCGATCCGGGCGGCGTTGGACGAGGCCGCGCCGCGGGCCGTGGTGTCGGCGACGAAGTCGATGACCGGGCATCTGGTCGGCGCGGCCGGTGCGGTCGAGGCGATCGCCACGGTCTGCGCGCTGCGGGACGGGACGGCGCCGCCCACACTCAACCTGGACGAGCCGGACGCGGCGGTGGTCGCAGGGCTCGACATCGCAACGGTGCCACGGGAGTTGCCTCTCTGTGGTGGCCGGACGGTGGCCCTGAGCAATTCCTCGGGTTTCGGAGGACACAACGTGACGCTGGCGTTCCGTCGGGTCTGACGGCGTTGGCGTGCCGGCGCCCAGCGCAGGATGACATGCGCGCGCAGTGCCGGACGAGGCGGTCGCGCGACCGGGAGGAACGTTCAACCACCTCCCTTCGTCAGTTGAACGCGCGTGACACGAGTGATCACCCGTCGTCCGCACGGCCGGTGTCCCTCCCGGCGATGCTCTCGCCGCACCAGCACCGGCGGTCTAGCATGCTTGCGCGACGACCGGTGCCACGGTCTGCCCGGCCGCGGTGAGGGCTGGAAGCCGCCTGCCCTTCGCCCGGCACCATCCAGGGGCCCGGCCCCGCGGACACTTTCGAACCCGGGCTCAACAGAGCCCTGCCACTTCTGGACATCACCATGTTCCTGAGCGGGGTGCTCCTGCGCGGTCCGGCGTCGGCCGCCGCGGACGCGCCACCGACACGCACCCGGGAGGCCGCCGATGATCGCCGACGAAGAAGCCGACGGCGAGGAGCCGGCCGAGCCGATCCGCCGGCGCCGAGCCGCGCCGCCGCCCGTCCCGACTCTGGTCAAGCGCGACCTGCACCCGAGCCTGTCGGATCCGGCCCTGGACACTATGAACTTCCTCAACGAGGTGACGCGCCGCTACCCGCGGGCCATCTCGTTCGCTCCGGGCCGGCCGTACGACGGCTTCTTCGACGTCGAGCAGGTCTTCACCCACATCCGCCGCTACCTGAGCCACCTTCGCGAGCAGGGATCCACACCCGCCGAGGTCCGCGACGCCGTCTTCCAGTACGGGCCGACCGCCGGCCTCATCCGCGAGGTCATCGCTGATGCGCTGCGCCTGGACGAGGGCACCGACGTCCCGCTGGAATCGATCGTCGTCACGGTCGGCGCGCAGGAGGCGATGTTCCTGGTGCTGCGCACCCTGTGCGCGACCCCGGACGACGTCCTGCTCGTCTCAAGCCCCTGCTACGTCGGCGTCACGGGCGCGGCCGGCCTGCTCGGCGTCCCTGTGATCCCGGTGCCCGAGCGCCCGGACGGCTTCCACAGCGCCGACTTCGAGGCCGCCGTCCACGCCGCACGCCGCCGCGACGCCCGTCCCCGCGCCCTGTACGTGGTGCCGGACCACTCGAACCCGCTGGGCACCACCATGTCGGTGACGGCCCGCCGTGAACTGCTGGAGGTGGCCGGCCGCCTCGGCGTACTCGTCATCGAGGACAGCCCCTACCGCCTGGTCAGCCCGGGTGAGCGGCTCCCCACGCTCAAGAGCCTGGACCGGCGGCGCACTGTCGTACACCTGGGCTCCTTCTCCAAGTCCCTGTTCCCCGGCGCCCGCGTCGGCTTCGCCGTGGCCGACCAGACGGTCGTCGACGAAGACGGCCGGACCGGTCTGCTGGCCGACGAGCTCGTCAAGGTCAAGAGCATGGTGACGGTGAATACCTCCCCGCTCAGCCAGGCGGTGGTGGCCGGGATGCTGCTCGCCGGCGGCGGGAGTGCGGCGGCGCTCAACACCCAGTCGTCCGAGTACTACGGGGCCGCGATGCGCGCCACGCTGCGCCAGCTCGAACGCCGTTTCCCTCCGGAACGCCGCGAGCGGCTGGACGTCCGGTGGAACCAGCCCTCCGGCGGCTTCTTCCTGGCCCTGTCCGTCCCGTTCGCCGCGGACGACGACGCGCTGATGCGCTCGGCGCAGGAGCACGGCGTCATCTGGACGCCCATGTCGTACTTCCATCCCGACGGGGGCGGCAGCGGCCGGATCCGGCTCTCGGTCAGCTATCTCAGCGAGGACGAGATCACCGAGGGCATTGCCCGGCTCGCCGCCTTCGTCGAAACCGAGATATCCGACCAGGGGAAAGGAGTGTTGCGATGACCGCTTTCGTGCCGGCCATCCGCAGCAAGCCCCGTATGTGGGGGTGGACCTACCGATGACGGTCAACCTGACGAGTGTCCCGCGGCCTCTCGCCCGGACGCCTCGTTCCGCCCAGTGGGCCCACGCCGAACCGCGGCTCGCCGGGGTCGGCACCGCGGTGGCGGGGCGGTCCTACACCCAGCGCGAGCTTCTCGACCTCCTCGACATCGAGGATCCCCGGGTCCGCTCGGTCTTCCTCAACAGCGCCATCGAGCGTCGCCATCTGACCATTCCCGACCCGGACGAGAACGGCGTCCGCGCGCCCGAAACACAGGGACAGCTGCTGGCCAAGCACAAGCGGCTCGCCCTCGACATGGGTTCACGCGCCCTGCGGGCATGCCTGCGGGACGCCCGCAGGAGCTCGACGGACCTCGGCTACCTGTGTGTCGTCACGACGACCGGATTCCTCACCCCGGGCCTGAGCGCCCTGCTGATCCGCGACCTCGGCCTCGATCCCGCATGCCACCGTGTGGACGTGGTCGGCATGGGCTGCAATGCCGGGCTCAACGCTCTGAACTCCACTGCCGCTTGGGCTGCCGGACATCCCGGCCGTACCGCGGTGATGGTGTGCGCGGAGGCATGTTCGGCCGCGTACGCGTTCGACGACACCATGCGCACCGCGGTCGTGAACAGCCTGTTCGGCGACGGCGCGGCGGCGGTCGCCCTGGTCGCACCGGCCGAGGGCGCGGGGCCGGCCCCCGCCGGCCCGCGCCTCCTGGGCTTCGCCAGCCATCTCATCACCGAGGCCGTCGACGCCATGCGCTACGACTGGGACGAGGCTCTCGGCAGGTTCAGCTTCTTCCTGGACCCGGAGGTCCCCTATGTCGTCGGGGCCCATGCCGAGCGCGTGGTGGACCGGCTGCTCGACGACGCCGGACTGTGCCGCAACGACATCGCCCACTGGATCGTGCACTCCGGCGGCAAGAAGGTCATCGACGCGGTGCGCCTCAACCTCGGCCTGACCCGGTACGACGTCCGGCACACCATCGGCGTGCTGCGCGACCACGGGAACCTGTCCAGCGGCTCTTTCCTTTTCTCCTACGAGCGCCTGACGCGCGAACAGGCGGCAACCCCGGGCGACTTCGGCGTGCTGATGACGATGGGCCCCGGCTCCACGATCGAGACCGCGCTGGTGCAGTGGTGAACGGGGATCGGCTGATGAAGGCAATCGACACTGCGATGAGGGGGACGGCGGGCATGGAGACGCTCCTGCGTATCGACGGGACGGAGCCGATCGGCGCCGGGCTGACGGCGCGGCTGGAACAGGCATGTGACCGGGCCGGGGCGCCGGACGGGTCCGGACGGCTGGTGGTGTGCGTGACCGGAACACCCGGACGAGCCTGGACCGACGGTCTGACCGTGACGATCGTCAACCGCTGGGAGCGGGCCGTGCGGCGTCTGGAGCGGCTGGCCGCCACCACGATCGCGATCGCGGACGGCGCCTGCGGCGGTGCGGCACTGGACGTCCTGCTCGCCGCCGACGTGCGGATCGCCACTTCCGGGACCAGCGTGCAGGTCCCGCTGCACGACGGTGCGACCTGGCCCGGCATGACGATCTTCCGCCTGGTACGGCAGGGAGCGAACGCCGCGCCGGTGCGCCGTGCGGCCCTGTTCGGTGAGCCGATCGGCGCGCTGGACGCCCTCGCCTTGCGTCTGATCGACGACGTGACCGAGGACGCGGACGCCGCACTGGCCGCGGCGCTGGCGGTCCGGCCGCCGGCCGGATCCGAGGTCGCGCTCCGACGGCAGCTGATCGCCGACGCCACCACCGTCCCCTTCGAGGAGGCACTGGGCACCCACCTGGCCGCCTGCGACCGGGAACTGCGCCGTCTGTCGGCCGGAGCGGTGCGATGACCGGGGCAGTGACCCGGGCGACGGCCGGGCTCCTCGCGGACCCGCGCTCGGTCCGCGCGGCGCTCCCGCAGGCGCGAGCCGCGCTCGCGCGTGCCGCCCGGCAGGCCGAGGACGCACTCGCCGCGCTCCCGGAGCCGGACCGGCGCTCCGCAGCGGACCGGCGGGCGGCAGCCGAGGCGAACGACCGGGCCCGGACGCTGCGATGTGCGTTCCTCGACGCCCACGTGAACGCGGTCTACGACGAGCTGACTGATTCCCGCGGCCGCTATCTGCGCTTGGACGAGCTCGCCGCCGCGGCAGCGCACCGCTTCCCCGGTCTGGTCCCGGCCGCCGGGCAGCTGACGGCCGAACGCGCCCGGCCTCAGGCAGCGAAAGAGGGCCACGAGATCGACCAGGGCATCTTCTTCCACCGGGTCCTGCGCTCACCGGTCTGCGGCCCACACCTGTTGGACGCCATGCTGCGCCCCACCGACCGGGCGCTGGAGCTGCTGCCGGAGTTCACCGAGACCGGCCGGCTGGACCTCGGCGCGGTACGGATCGAGCGGCACAGCGGGGCAGCGCGCCTGACCATGACCGGCGCCGACCGGCTCAATGCCGAGGACGCGCGCCAGGTCGAGGCCATGGAGACCGCGGTCGACCTGGCGCTGCTCGACCCCGGGACCGAGGTGGGCCTGGTCCGCGGCGGCGTCATGAACCACCCGCGGTACGCCGGCCGGAGAGTGTTCAGCGCGGGCATCGATCTCAAGTCCCTGCACTCCGGCGGGATCCCGCTCGTCGGTTTCCTGTTGCGCCGTGAGCTCGGCTACGTCCACAAGCTCATCCGCGGTGTGCTGCTCGAGGGCGAGAACGCACGGTGGCAGTACCGCATGCTGGAGAAGCCCTGGGTCGCGGCGGTCGACGGCTTCGCCATCGGCGGCGGTGCGCAGTTGCTGCTCGTATTCGACCACGTGCTGGCCGCATCCGACGCGTACTTCAGCCTGCCGGCGGCACAGGAGGGGATCGTCCCCGGCGCGGCGAACTTCCGGCTCGGCCGCAGCGGCGGCGCCCGTTTCACGCGCGGCCTGATCCTGGACGGCCGGCGTGTCCGGGCGTCCGAGCCGGACGCGCGGCTGCTGGCCGATGAGGTCGTCGAGCCCGAAGAGCTGGACGACGCGGTCGAGCGAACCCTGGAGCGCTTCCGCGGCGCGGCGGTCGTCGCGAACCGCCGCATGCTGAATCTGGCCGAGGAACCGGTGGACGACTTCCGCCGCTATATGGCCGAGTTCGCCTTGCAGCAGGCCCTGCGGATGTACGACGAGGACGTGCTCGCGAAAACCGGCCGGTTCTCCGCACGGGGAAGCACGCCGTCGTGACGGGGAGGGAGTCGCCGCGTATCCGCTACGAGCGGTGCGGCGCCCGGGCGACGACCGGCCGGCCGCGGCTGACCGAGCGGTTCCCACCGAGCGATCCGGTCCTGGCGACGGCGATGGGACACCTGTTCACCGGGCGCTCGAGCAGCGGCCGGTCCCGGGCATGGAGGACAGCGACTTGAACCAGTTCGAGCAGCCCGCGGCCGGTGCCACGCTGACCGCGACCCGCCACTACCGCCTGGTCTGCGAGTTCTGCGGCACCGTGCAGGACGACGACGGCTTCGTCCTGGAGTGCCCCGCGGACCACCCGCCTGCACTGTTGCGCGCCGAGTACACCACCCAGCGCTTCACACCCCGCGCCGGCCATTCCGGGCTGTTCCGATACCGGGACTGGCTGCCGGTGCTCCGCTGCGACGAGGACGCCGGGGGCACCGTCGTCTACCGGAGCACGCACCTGGCCAAGGCCCTCGGCGTGGAAACGCTGTGGATCGCCTTCAACGGGTACTGGCCGGAGCGGAACGCGCGGCTGGAAACCGCGACGTTCAAGGAGTTCGAGGCGCAAGCGGTCCTCGGCCGACTGCCCGGGAACCGGGGGATCCTGAGCACGGCCTCGTCCGGCAACACCGGTGCCGCGCTCGCGTGGGCGTGCTCACGGTCCCGCACGCCCTGCGTGCTCGTCGTGCCGGAATCCGGCCTGCACCGGATGCGGTTCCGCGAGCGTCTGGATCCGTGCGTTACTGTCATCGCCGTTGACGGCGGCTACCCGTGCGCCATTGCCCTGGCCGCCGAGGTGGCGGACCGGCCGGGTTTCCGGATCGAGGGCGGCGTCAAGAACGTCGCGCGTCGCGACGGCCTCGGCACCGTGCTGCTCTGGGGTTACGAGCGCATGCGTCGATTGCCCACACACTACGTCCAGGCTGTCGGCAGCGGGACTGGCGCTCTGGCCGTGCTACAGGCCGCCAAACGGTTGCGGCAAGCGGGCTGCACCGACCCCCTTCCGCGCCTCATCCTGTGCCAGAACGCTCCCTTCACACCGCTCTACGACGCCTGGCGCCGGGGTTCCGTAGCGCTCGCAGGCGACACGTGCGAGCGATTCGGCGCGGTCCTCGGCGAAGTGGTCGCGGACGAGCTGACGAACCTCACACCCCCCTACAGCACTACGGGTGGTGTCCGGGAAGCGCTGACCGAGAGCCGGGGCGACATGCTGGCCACGGACAACACCGCAGTCCGCAAAGCAATGGACATGTTCCATGCCCTGGAGGGTGTCGACATCGAGCCGGCTGCCGGCGTCGCGGTCGCGGGCCTGGGCGAGGCTGCCCGGCAGGGCATATTCGACCGCGAGTCGGTGATCCTGCTCAATGTTACGGGCGGGGGCCGGGGACGCCTCGCGCAAGAAAACGTGCTGATTCCTAACGAGCCCGCCCTGCGGGTAACGCCCTCCGGCTTCCATCCCACGCAGCGGCGCGGAACCGCCTCGGCGATCGCCGAGCTGGCGCAGCGGCGCACCGACGGCGGCTGATCCGGCCGAGCCGGTGGAGGGTCCGGCGGCCGCCCTGTACGCGCAGTTCGCCCCGACGAGTTCCCAGGAGATGACGACCATGGCCACGCCCCTGGCCGAGGCCCCTCCGTCAGTCGACTACGCCGCACGCATCGAGCACGTCTCGAAGTCCTTCGAGGGACCAGGCAGGCCGCAGCTCGTCCTGGACGACATCAGCCTGGATGTCGCGCCCGGCGAGTTCGTCACCCTCGTGGGAGCCTCAGGCTGCGGCAAGTCGACACTGCTGAACGTGGTGGCGGGCCTGGACCAGCCCACCGCCGGATCCGTCACCAGGGACGGCCGGCCTGCCGTGATGTTTCAAGAGCATGCCCTGTTCCCATGGCTGACCGCGGGAAAGAACATCGAACTCGCCCTGAAGCTGGCCGGCATCCCCAAGTCCGAACGGCGCGACAAGGCCGAAGAGCTGCTGGAAGTCGTCCGGCTGAAGGGCGCGCACGGCAAACGTGTACACGAACTATCGGGCGGCATGCGACAGCGCGTGGCGATGGCCCGCGCAATGGCGCAAAAGAGCAATCTCCTGCTGATGGACGAGCCGTTCGCGGCCGTGGACGCCATTACCCGGGACGTGCTGCACGACGAGCTGACCCGCATATGGGCCGAGACCAATCTGTCCGTGATGTTCGTGACGCACAACGTGCACGAGGCAGTGAGGCTCGCCCAGCGTGTCGTCCTGCTGTCCTCCCGCCCCGGCCGGGTGGCCCGCGAGTGGCAGGTCGGTATACCGCATCCGCGCCGCATCGAGGACACGCCTGTGGCGGAGCTGTCCGCCGAGATCACCGAGGTGTTGCGTGGGGAGATCCACCGCCATGGCCGGCACTGAGACGAAGACGGTCCAAGCCGCCGAACCGGGACGCGTCGAGGCATGTCTCGGCACACTGGAGTCCCCGATCACCGACCGCGCGCCCTTACGGCAGATGCTCGTCAGCAAGGTCCTGCCACCGATCGTCGCCATCACCGCGCTGCTGCTGGTCTGGCAGGGGCTGATCTCATTGAAGATCGTCACTGATCCGGTCAAGCTGCCCCCGCCGTCCGCGGTGTGGGGCGAACTGAAGCGGGCCTGGCTGCAGGGCACTTTGCTCGGCTACGTCTGGACCAGCGTTTCGCGCGGTCTGCTGGGCTTCTCCTTCGCCGTCCTCATCGGCACCCCATTGGGCCTGACCGTGGCGCGGGTGAAGCTCCTCCGGGCGGCCGTCCAGCCGGCCCTGTCCGGTCTGCAGTCGCTCCCCTCGGTGGCCTGGGTGCCGCCGACCGTGATCTGGCTGGGCCTGAACGACTCCATGATGTACGCGGTGATCCTGCTCGGCGCCGTCCCTTCGATCGCCAACGGCCTGGTGTCCGGCGTCGACCAAGTACCGCCGCTGTTCCTGCGCGCGGGCCGCACGATGGGCGCCACCGGCCTGAAGAGCACCTGGCACGTGTCCCTGCCCGCCGCGATGCCCGGCTTCGTGGCCGGGCTCAAGCAGGGCTGGGCGTTCTCGTGGCGCTCACTGATGGCCGCCGAGATCATCGCGTCCTCTCCGGACCTCGGCCTGGGCCTGGGCCAGTTGCTGGAGAACGGCCGTAACACCAGCGACATGGCCATGGTGTTCGAGGCAATTCTGCTCATCCTGTCCGTGGGCATCATCATCGATTTGCTGGTCTTCAGCCCCCTCGAGCGTTGGGTGCTGCGCAGCCGTGGCCTGCTGAAGCGGCACGGCCGGCCATAGGAACAGCTCATCGATGTCTGCCGATCAATCCCCTTTCATCCTCCGTTCCGGCAGGTCAACAGCCTGCTCGTCGGCTTGGGGCAGGAAGCGACCACTTAGAGGACGAACCGGCCGAGTACGGTGAGGTTCGATGGCCGTGCCGGATGGCCGGGTCGAGGATCCCGGCGCCGGATCCGGGCCGATCTCCGCCATCCGGCGCCCGACCTGCTGCGCCGGCACATGCCGAGGGTCGCTCCCGACGGGCTGCTGCGGCCGGGGCTGACCATCTCTCGGGCCCGGTCCGGTCCGACACCCCGGGCGCGCCTCCCGTGCACTTGGTGGACGCGGCCCGATGGGGCGGATGCCGGCCGGCGGATCAGCCTAGCGTTGTGGGACGACACGCGCGTCGATCCCGGTGCCCGCCGTCATCCGCGCCCTCACCCCGGCCGGCGGTTCCGCCTCGACTGCACCGCCATCTCTGGGACGCGCGTTGGGCGGATGGGCTGTGGGGGAGCCCTGCCCCTGGCGGTCCTCGCCGACCTGCCCGTCCTCCTGTGGGGAGAGTCAGGGATCGGCAAGACCGTGACCCTGACCCAGCTCGCCGAATCCCTGGGCCTGCCGCTGACCACCGTGATCGCCGGCGTACACGAGCCATCCGACTTCTCGGGCTTGCCGGTCATCGGTGACGATCCCCCGCGAGCAGGGAGCTGAGCCCACCGCTCGCCAACCGGTTCGTCCGCCTCCAGTGGACCCACGACCACGAGGTCGTCGTGCGCGGCCTCGGCGGGACCGGCCCCGGGCGGCGCTGCCGCGGCTCGACAGGGCGAAGCTGCCGGAGGCCGTGAACCTCGCCCGCCGCGCGGTGTGCGGGCTCCTCCCCGCCCGCCCCGAGCTCGTGCACCAGCTGCCCAGCAGTGAGACGCGCCGGTGAGGCCCTGACGCTGATCGCCTTCTCGACCGCGGCCGGCTCGTCCCGGGGAGTGTTCTCCCTGCTGAGCAGGGGCACCGTTGGGGACGGTCCGGGGCTGGAGCTGCTGGCGAGCCTGGACCGGATGGACCTGCCGGACCCGCGCCGCCGGTGTGGGCGGGGGTGGTCGGCATCGGCACCTAGTGAACCGAGGGCGCCCGGCCCCGGGGCATCGCGCCCGCATCACACGGGCGAACCACGTCTTCGGTAAAACAACCACCTTGCCCCGCCTCTAGGTTGCTAGCATCCTAACCATGGCTGCCGAGAAACAGGTGAAGCAGTTCAACGTCTACCTGCCCGTCGACCTCATCCGTGAGGTCAAGCATCACGCTGTCGACACCGAGCGGTCCCTCTCCGCGATTGTCGAGACGGCCCTGACCGAGTACCTCCAGCGCCTCGCCAGCGCTGGGAAGGAAGGAGAGCACGCATGACGACCGACGGCATCGAGGGGTTCCTCATCGAGACCCGCAACTACGGTGCGACCGCTGCCTTCTGGAAGTCGCTCGGCTTCGAGAACGTACTGGAGACCGGCCACGGCTCCGGACGCTGGTCCCATCCCGGCGGCGGGCCCTACGTTTTCATCGTCGAGCAGCACGAACGCGAGCTCGTCACCCACCCCGTGCTCAAGGTGGCCGACGCCGAGACCTTCGCGCCCGGCCGCGCACCGGATTTCGCCCAGCGGTTCACGCCGACGCACTGGGGCGTCCGGCAGGCACTGGTCCGGGATCCCGACGGGCGGATCGTCGCTCTCGAATCCCCGCTCCCCGACGGCGAAGACAGCCCCGGTGACAAAGACGGCAACGACGCCGCGGAAGGGCACCACCATGGCTGACGGGCAGCAACCCTCCCGCGCGTACGAACCCGACCACACCGCCGTGCGCGTCGCCCTGTGGCGAGCCCTTCACGTCCAGGCCGACGCCCCGCCGCACGTGCTCGACGACGAGATCGGGCTGAAGCTCGCCGACCCGGGGCGGAACTGGCGCGAGCGCGGCGACATGACGATGCCGGGCGTCAGCGGCGTCCGCGCGGCCATGGTCGCCCGCTCCCGCTTCGTCGAGGACCTCGTCGCCGAACGCGCCGATGCCGGCGCGGTGCAGTACGTCATCCTCGGCGCGGGCCTGGACTCCTTCGCTCAGCGGCGCCCCGGACTCGGCTCCCGCCTCAGCGTCTTCGAGGTCGATCAGCCGGGCACGCAGGCGTGGAAGAGGCAGCGGCTGGCCGCGCTCGGCTACGGCATCCCGTCCTGGCTGACCTTCGTGCCCGTCGACTTCGAGGCCGGCGACTCCTGGTGGGAGCGGCTGACCGCCGCCGGGTTCGATCCGCGGAAGCCGGCGGTCGTCGCGTCGACCGGCGTCAGCATGTACCTCACCCGCGAAACCAATGCCGCGACGCTGCGCCGGGCCGCCGCGCTCGCACCCGGCTCCGTGTTCGCCACGACGTTCCTGCTGCCGCTCGGCATGCTCGGCCCGGACCAGCGGCAGGTCCAGGAGTTCTCAATGCGCAACGCCGCCGCGTCGGGCACCCCCTTCATCAGCCTGTACTCACCCGATGAGATGCGGCAAGCAGCTCTGGAGGCGGGGTTCACGAAGGCCGTGCACGTCTCCCCCGACGACCTGGCCGCTCGCTACTTCGCCGGCCGCCCCGACGGTCTGCGCCCGCCCAGGGCCGAACAATTCCTCGTCGCCGAGGTGTAGCCGGCAGGCGACGCGACGCCGGAGGCGGCCCTGTGGCAGACCATCCGCCCTACGTCGAGATTCAGCCAATACGTAGGGGAGTTGCGTAATCCTCAAGGTGCGCGGCGGGCATCTCACCGCTCGCCGCGCCCGCGCCGATCGCGGCGTTCACGTCGACGGCCTGCGGAAACAATCCGGCCACGTACACCTCAAATCTGGCTGTTTTTCCTCCACTTAAGCCCGTACGGCCGCTCCGGCCAGTGGACTTTCTTGTTTTCGCGGTATGCCCAGCGGCCCCGTCGTGGGCCGGGTTCCTCCCGGGTAGCATCCACGGCCTGTTGTCGTGCACACGATCGTGCGGCCGGTTTTCGGCCGCGCGCCGACTCAAGGGGGAACTCTTGGCAGCACGCGGAACACTGCTGGCCGCCGCGGCCGTGGGGGCGCTGGCCCTCGGCGCGGCCTCGCCGGCCGCCGCCCAGGGGCAGGACGAGCAGCAGAAGCAGCAAAAACAGCAGACGAGGATCGAGGTCCGGGAGGCGCTGCCCTCGGAGATACCCCAGGACGCCGCGCTGAGCGCTCAGGCAGCAGGGTGTCAGGTCGGAAAGCAGGTCTCCGACCGCTTCTCCTCCTGCGCCGAGAAGTACCTGATCGTCTCGATCGTGGAGATCCCGAGCGGGAAGGTCATCGGCACGGCCCTGTTCGACGCGCAGAACAAGACGAGACTCAACTACAAGTCCGCCACCTGGGAGCAGGAGGCGGTACTGAAGATGGTCAGGTCCTTCGGCGTCGCCAAGTTCGGCACGATGGCGAGCGCCGAAGTGGACTGCAAGGCGTCCCAGGGGAACGGCTGCACCTCGGCGCCCGGCGTCATCGGGCCCAAGGTGTTCTGGGGCATCTGGGGCACCACGACCAACACGTACACGTTCAAGGTGACCTCTCCGGGCGACGCCCTCGTGGGGCACGCGCCGCAGACGAAGGTGACGATCAGCCACCCGTCCAGCCCCGAGAAGGCCCGGTTCACGCTCGGCAACATCGCTCCGGTCCGCTGCGACAGCGCGAAGAACATCGGCAACATCGGCCGCGGCTGTGTGCACCCGCTGGTGAAGCCCGTCTACCGGCTGAGCAAGGGCGACAAGGCGGTCAAGGGCGTCGCCGAGCACATCGAGGACGCCCAGCACAAGCTGAAGAAGCCCTGGGGCGCCGTGAACAAGGGGTACCCGCTGCACCGGCTGCCGGACGGCGACCTGTCCAGGGCGAACCGGAACGCGGCTTGCACGACGGCCGTGAAGAACCGCTACAAGCCCAAGAGCTGCGACGAGTACCCGTTCGCGGGCAGCTACGAGGGTGCGGCCGTCAACCCGGACTACTCCACCGCTCCGGTACCGCTGAGCGAGAACCGCACCGAGGGCGGGTTCAAGTACCGCGGCAAGTTCATCATGCAGAACCGGGTCCTGGATTACGATGAGTTCTGGGTGGAGATCACCAAGTAGCGCCGAGTAGCCGCAGGTCAGAGGACCAGAGGAGGGAGCGGGTCGTGCCGGACCTGATCGGGGCCGCCACGGCCCGCTTGCCCGTTCCCGAGGGGCAGTACGCGATCCTGAGCCCCGAGGCGGAGGACGCGCAGGACAGCATTCCCGACACCAGCAAGGTGGCCGCCAACGGTCTGTTCGCCGCGGGCACCGACGGCGCGCTGGTCATCACGGGTACGGACCAGGGCGACATCGGCATCCACGTCGAGCTGTGGAGCGGTGCCCCCGCCACCGATGACACCGCGTGGGAGGACGTCGTCGAGGACAGCTACACCGCGACCGGGACCGCTCACGTGCACAACGTGGAGGGCCGGCCGGCCGGGCTGCCCGACCTCGCCTGGTCCGGGCCCGGCACGTACCGGATGCGGGTGAGCGTGCGCGGCCGGGACCTGGGCGCGGACGACGACGGGAGCGGGCCCGCCCCGGTGGAGGAGCATCTGATCCAGGTCTGGCCCGCGCCGGCGGCCCCGCCGCACGCGCGCAAGCTGAGCGACGAGCTGGGAGAGACCTGGCGCCGCGAGGCCGCCGACGGCTAGGACGGTGACCTGCCCGAGCGGTTCGGGCCATGGAAGGCCGTGTATGAACGCCACCGGCTGTGGTCGGCCGATGGGACTTGGGAACGTCTGCTCGAGCAGGTCCAAGCCGCGGCCGACGCCGCGGGTGAGATCGACTGGGATGTCTCGGTGGACTCCACCATCGTGCGGGCTCACCAGCACGCGGCCGGTGCTCGCACGGCTCCGCCGCAGCCGCTCTTGTCATCCGGCCCCGAACATGACCACTCGAACAAGTCCTAGGCTCTACCCGTGTTCGACCAAGATCCTTTCACTGTCTGCTATCCCGCCCTTCTGCCCTGGGCGCAGCCTTCCCGGCAGGACGATCTTCACCGTGCCATGCGGACCGCCGTGGAACGCTCGCTTGTGGTGCTGTGGGGCCGCATAGATCCGGAGAAACCGGCTACTGACGCTGACGTCCACGCGATCGTCGCCGCCTCTGATGCGTACGTCCAGGGCTGGTTCGACGCTGTGATCCGCCCGGCTGCCCCCCATCCCCCGAACAACTGGAGATGGCCTTCCTCGCTGGGAGCGTGGCTCGATGCCTCCAAAAGCCACGGCCGGGGCAAGGCTTTTCGTCACACCATCGCCGAGAACCTCGACTTCTTCGCCAGGTTCCGTTTCCGGGGGACGCTGGAACTGGTCGAACACGCCGAGCACACCGCCCGAACGACGACGGGTTCTCCCCGGCAGCGGGCTGCCGATGCCACTACTAAGGCCCTGCGGTGGGCGTGGGGCCGTCACGCCGACAGACTCGGCTGGGACAACGCCGAGTGGTACGAGTACGTGGAGGTGCACGAGCTGATCGGCTGGACGACGGCGGCGCTGCACCTTCCCGGGGTGAGGCCGTCCCAGGCTGCCGACCGGGTGGAAGGGATCGCCGAACAGAAGTGGGACGACTGGTCACCGTGGACGTCGGATGAACTACCGGCACCGTTCAT
Source organism: Streptomyces sp. SCA2-17 (assembly GCF_044336695.1). Taxonomy (NCBI): domain Bacteria; kingdom Bacillati; phylum Actinomycetota; class Actinomycetes; order Kitasatosporales; family Streptomycetaceae; genus Streptomyces; species Streptomyces sp. SCA2-17. The sequence continues at coordinate 6,823,312 of NZ_CP117521.1, read as the reverse complement.
TGCCCAGGCGGCGCAAGCTGTGGCGGACTGTGTGAACAAGTCCTAGTCGTTCAAAGTCACTCGCCCGCAGCCCGCGGACGGTGCCGGCCCGCGGGCCAGCAGCACCGCACCGTCCAGGGACGACAGTGCGCCGAGCGCGGCGGGGCGGAGGTGGATCTCCGGGCCTTCCGGTCGTTCGAGCCGCCGGACCCGGTGGGCGACCTCGTCCACGTAGCCCGGCAGGCCCGCGGCGAAGCCGCCACCGATCGTCACGAGCCGGGGATGCACGAGTTCGCACAGGCTCACGACGGCGGCGGCGAGGGCCGCGGCGCTCTCCCCCACCGTCTCCAGGGCCCACGGCTCCGCGCCCAGCCAGGCCTCCCGCAGCGCGTCGAACCCGACGTCGTGGCCGCGCCGCCGGGCGGCGCGCCGGAGGACCGCCCGCCCCGAGGCGACGGACTGCACACAGCCGTGCCGGCCGCAGTCGCAGCGCTCCCCCGCCCGGTCGACGATCACGTGCCCGACCTCGCAGGAGCCCCGCTCCGTGCCGGGGCAGATGACGCCGCCGAGCACGATACCGCCGCCGATGCCCGTTCCGACGCCGACGTGGACGAGGTCCGGGCATCCGGCCGCCCCGGCCTCGGCCAGTGCCGCGAGGTCGCCGTCGTCCGCCGGACGCACCTCGGCCTCCGGCCACAGGCCCGTCAGCTCCCGTACGAGGTCGAGGCCCTGCCAGGTGGGCCGGTTCGGCCAGCCTCGTACGCGGCCGGACGCGTCCAGGGTCGCGGGCACGGCGACGCCCACGGCGGTCACCGGATCATCCGCCGGGGCCGGGCGCAGAGCCTCCACGGCGGCGGCGAGGGCGCCCAGGTCGGCGGCCGGCCCGCCGCCGGCGGGCCACCGGAACACACTCTGCGCGGTCTCCCCTCCGGCATCGGACTCCAGCCGGATCGCCACCTTGGTGCCACCCAGGTCGACACCGAGGACACTCATGCTGGGTCCATGGGGTCGCCGGGGGCGCCGCCGAGCCGGAAGAACTCGCGGTAGAGGGGGAGCTGTTCGGTCAGCATCGGCTCCCCGTAGTGCACGGGAAGGCCCGACTCCTCGGCGGCGCGGAGGAGAGCCGTGCGGCGCGGCTTCATGATGATGTCGGCGACGACGGTGCCACGCGCGAGGCCTGCCGGGTCGAACGGCAGCGGGTCGTCCGGGCCCAGCCCCATCGGGGTGGCGTTGACCACGATATCGGCGGCCACGAGGCCCTTCGTGGCGGCGATCCGGCCGGGCCACCGTGCGGCGAGCCGGGCGGCGAGGCCGTCCGCGCGGGCCGGGTCCCGGTCCCAGACGGCGACGTCGGCACCGGCCCCGAGCAGCGCCACGGCGATGGCGCTGCCCGCGCCGCCCGCTCCCGCCTGGGCGACGCGCGCCCCGCGCGGGTCGTAGCCCGCCGCGCGCAGGCCCCGGACGAAGCCTTCCCCGTCGAAGTTCTCCGCGAGCCAGCGCCCGCCGGCGTCCTTGCGCATCGCGTTGGTGGAGGCGCTCAGCGCGGCGGCGGGGCTGACGTCGTCGGCGAACTGCAAGCAGGCCGCCTTGTGCGGGACCGTGATCAGCAGTCCGTCCAGGTTCACGGTCCGCCGGAGCCCCCGGAGGACCTCGGCGAGGCCCTCCGGGCGGACGTGGACCGGGACGAGGACGGCGTCGGTGCCGAGCCGCCGGAAGAGGGGGTTGAGGAGTCCCGGGGCCCGCACTTGTGCCACGGGGTCCCCGATGACCACGAACAGCCGTGTCGTCCCCGAGATGTCCGGGCCGCCTGTGCCCGGGGCGGCCCCCGGTGCGCAGTCGCTCATGCGGTTCACCCTCCTCCCCCGGCCGGCGGGACACCGGCCGGTCCGGTATCCCTCAGCGCAGCCAGGGCAGGTCGGCCCCCTCGCGGTCCAGCCCCGCCTCGATGGCCCGGCAGATGCTGTCCAGCTGGCCGGCCTGCTCCGCGGTCAGGCTGCCGAAGACCGCCGTGCGCACGGCGGCGGCATGGCCGGGAGCCGCCCGCGCGACCATCTCCCGGCCGCTGTCCGTCAGGACGGCCTCCTGACCCCGCCGGTCGCCCGGGCAGGCCTCGCGGCGCGCCCAGCCGAGCTTCTCCAGGCGGGCGACGGCGTGCGACAGCCGCGGCCGGGTGATCTTGGCGCGGCGTGCCAGCTCGGTCATGCGCATCCGCCGGCGCGGGGCCTCGGAGAGCAGGGCGAGCAGCCCGTAGTAGAGGTGGGGGACGCCCTCCTGCCGTTGCAGGCAGCGGTCCAGGTAGTCCTCCACCAGCCGGGTGGCGTGGACGAAGTTCCGCCAGGTGTGCTCCTGCTCGCCGGTGAGCGGGCCCGGCACGGGCAGTGCGTCAGGGCTCACGAGACCTCCTGGGAGGTCTGCCGGGACTTCGGCAGGAACACGATGGCGAGCATGCTCACCACGATGATCACCCCGGACACGAGGAACGCGCGCCCGTACCCCTCGGCCAGCGCCTCGGCGCCGCCTCCCGCACCGGCCGTGCGGCTCGCGGCGACCGAGGCGAGGACGGACAGCCCCAGCGCGCCGCCCATGGTGCGCGAGGTGTTGGCGAGCCCGGCCACGAGCCCCGACTCGGACGGGCCGACGCCGGAGGTGGCGAAGACCGCCAGCAGCGTCATCATCAGGCCCGCGCCGAAGGAGAAGGCGATGCCGGGCCCCAGCAGGGTGCCCAGGAAGGTGCCGCCGGCTCCCATGACGGACTGCCAGAAGAACCCCGCCGCCGTCAGCAGGCCGGCGAGCGCGAGCAGGACGCGCCCCTCGACCAGGCGCATGATCCGGGGCGCGAACTGCGCGGAGAGGATGATGGAGGCGGTGTGCGGCAGCAGGGCGAGGCCGGTCTCGACGGCCGAGTACCCAAGGACGTTCTGCATGTAGAGCGAGAGGAAGTACCACATCGCGTAGAAGGCCATGCCGCTGATCACGGTGATGATGTTGGCCACGGACACCGTGCGTACGCGGAAGATGCCGAGGGGCGTCAGCGGCTCGCGTGCCCGGCGCTCCACGGCGATGAAGGCCAGGAGCGCGACGACACCGGCGAGCAGGGGCACGAACGACCGCGCCGAACTCCAGCCGTGCGTCTCGCTCTGCGAGATGCCGAAGGCCAGGCTTCCCACGCCCAGCGTCGCCAGCACCGCTCCGGGCAGGTCCAGCCGGCGCGCCGCCGCGTCACCGCTCCTGTTCTCCGTGAGCCACACCGCCGACGCCACGATGACGATGAGTCCCAGCGGGACGTTGATGAGCAGGACCCAGCGCCAGGACAGGTAGTCGGTGAGCAGACCGCCGATGAGGCCGCCCGCCGCGCCGCCCCCGGTGCCCACGGCCGTCCACGCGGCGACGGCCCGGACCCGGCCGCTCCCCTCGGGGAACGTCGTCGTGAGGATCGTCAGGGTCGCGGGCGACAGCACGGCGGCCCCGATGCCCTGAAGGGCGCGGGCCACGATGAGCATCCACGGTGACTGGGCGACGCCGCCCAGCAGGCTCGCCGCCGTGAACACCCCCAGCCCGAGGAGGAACACCTTCTTGCGGCCGAAGAGATCGGAGGTCCGGCCGCCCAGCAGCAGGAACCCGGCGAAGGTGATGACGTAGGCGTTGACCACCCACTGCAAGCTCGCCTCACCGATGCCGAGTCCCGAACGGATGGACGGCAGAGCGACGTTGATCACCGACACGTCGAGGATGACGACGAACTGGCCTACGCACGCGGCCAGTACGGCCACCCATGCCGGTCCTGCACTGCGTCGCCCGGTCCGGGGGGAGTCCAGCCCGGAAGTTAAGTGTGACATGGGACGCCATCCTCCTCAGTGTGCGCCGGCTACTCAATCGGCCCACCGGACCGATGAGCGTCATCCTTCAGAACTAGGCCTTCCGGAAAGGGCGTTCGGAGCAGCGCTACGGGCTTCGTTACGGGGGTTCGGTACGGGATTCGCTAGGGGGTTCGGTACGGGATTCAACGAGTTTCCAGCACTCCGCCCGCCAGGGTCGTGCCGTCGGTGGGGTCGATGAGGAGGAAGGAGCCGGTGCGGCGGGAGTCGGCGTAGAGGTCGAGGGCGAGCGGTTCGGCGGTGCGGAGGGTGACGCGGCCGATGTCGTTGGCGTCCAGGCGGCCTGGTGCGGGGTGCTGGGAGAGGTCGTCGAGGGTGAGGCGGGAGGGGATGTCGTGGACGAGGGCGCGGACGATGCGGGTGGTGTGTTTGAGCAGGACGCGGGCGCCGGGGAGGAGGGGCTGGTCGGCGAGGTGGCAGACGGTGGCCTCGATGTCGCGGGTGATCTGTGGTGCGTGGGTGGTGGGGGTGATGAGGTCGCCGCGGGAGACGTCGAGGTCGTCGGTGAGGCGCAGGGTCACTGATTGTGGTGCCCAGGCGACGTCGGCGCTGTGGCCGAGTGCGTCGATGGCGGCGATCGTGCTGGTGTGCCCTGAGGGGAGGATGGTGACGGGTTCGCCGACGCGGAGGACGCCGGAGGCGATCTGGCCGGCGTAGCCGCGGTAGTCGGGGTGGGTGGTGGTCCGGGGGCGGATGGTGTATTGGACGGGGAAGCGTGCGGGTTCGGCGGCGGGGTCGGTGACGACGGGTACGGTTTCGAGGTATTCGAGGACGGTGGGGCCGCCGTACCAGTCCATGTGTGCGGAGGGGGTGACGACGTTGTCGCCGGCGAGGGCGGAGACGGGGATGGCCGTGACCTGGGGGATGCCGAGTTCGCGTGCGGAGGCGGTGAACTCCTCGGCGATGGCGGCGAAGAGGGGCTCCGCGTAATCCACGAGATCCATCTTGTTGACCGCCAGCAGAACGTACGGGACGCGCAGGAGCGCTGCTACGGCGAGATGACGGCGGGTCTGCTCCACCACGCCGTTGCGGGCGTCGACGAGGACGACGGCGGCTTGGGCGGTGGAGGCGCCGGTGACCATGTTGCGGGTGTACTGCACGTGGCCGGGGGTGTCGGCGAGGATGAAGCGGCGCCGGGGGGTGGCGAAGTAGCGGTAGGCGACGTCGATGGTGATGCCCTGCTCGCGTTCGGCGCGCAGGCCGTCCGTCAGCAGGGCCAGGTCCGGGGCGCCGGTGGCGCGGTTGCGGGAGGCGTGGGTGAGGGCTTCGAGCTGGTCGGCGAGAACGGATTTGGAGTCGTGCAGGAGGCGGCCGACGAGGGTGGATTTGCCGTCGTCGACAGAGCCGGCGGTGGCGAACCGCAGCAGTGACGTTGCCGTATCAGTCACAGAAACAGATGTGGTCATGGTTAGAAGTACCCCTCGCGCTTGCGGTCTTCCATGGCGGCCTCGGAGAGCCTGTCGTCGGCCCTGCTCGCGCCGCGCTCGGTCAGGCGGGAGGCGGTGATCTCGGCAATGACCTCGGTGACCGTGGCCGCGGTGGAGTCGACGGCGCCGGTGCAGGACATGTCCCCCACCGTCCGGTACCGCACCTGCCGCCGCACCACGTTCTCGCCCTTGCGGGGGCCGCCCCAGTCGCCGGGAGCCAGCCACATCCCGTCCCGGGCGAAGACCTCCCGCTCGTGGGCGAAGTAGATCGAGGGCAGCTCGATCTTCTCCCGCGCGATGTACTGCCACACATCCAGCTCGGTGAAGTTCGACAGCGGAAAAACCCGGACATGCTCACCCGGGGCGTGGCGGCCGTTGTAGAGCTGCCACAGCTCCGGCCGCTGCCGGCGCGGATCCCACCCCCCGAACTCATCCCGCAGCGAGAACACCCGCTCCTTGGCGCGGGCCTTCTCCTCATCCCGCCGCCCACCACCGAACACCGCATCAAAACGATGCTCCCCGATCGCCTCCAGCAGCGGCACCGTCTGCAAAGGATTACGCGTCCCGTCCGGCCGCTCCCGCACCCGCCCCGCATCAATCGCCTCCTGCACCGACGCCACATACAGCCGCAAATCCCGCTCGGCCACCACCCGGTCCCGGTACGCCATCACCTCAGGAAAGTTATGGCCGGTATCCACATGCAGCAGGCCGAATGGAGGCATGGCGGGCGCGAACGCCTTCAGCGCCAGGTGCAGCATCACGATGGAGTCCTTGCCGCCCGAGAACAGCAGCACCGGCCGCTCGAACTCCCCCGCCACCTCCCGGAAGACGTGCACCGCCTCCGACTCCAGCACATCCAGATGCGACAACACGTACGGGCCGGCAGAGACGTGCGCATTCATGCAAGTTCCTTCGCGTGCAGGAGCCGGAGCACTGCGTGCGCGGATTCCTCGACGGTCTGCACCTGCGCCTCGATCCGCAGGTCCGGGTCGACCGGCACCTCGTACGGATCATCGACACCCGTCAGCCCGGACAGCTCACCCGCCGCCTGCCGTGCGTACAGGCCCTTCACATCCCGGGCCGCACACACCTCCAGCGGGGTGGCGACGTGCACCTCCAGGTAGGCGGTGCCGGAGGCCTCGTGGCGTTTGCGCACGGCCTCCCTGCTGTCGGCGTAGGGGGCGATGACCGGCACCAGGGCGACGATGCCGTTACGGGCCAGCACCTCGGCGAGCAGGCCGACCCGCTGGACGTTGGTGTACCGGTCCTCGCGCGAGAAGCCCAGGTCCGCGGTGAGCACCGCGCGGTTCTCGTCGCCGTCCAGCACCTCCACCCGCCGGCCCGCGTCGCGCAGCCGTACGGCCAGGGCCCGGGCGATGGTCGTCTTGCCCGCGCTCGGCAGGCCCGTCAGCCACACGGTGGCGCCCGGCCAGCACGTGCAGAAGGGGTGGAAGGAGTGCGAGAAGGAATGAAAGGAATGAGAGGTCGTCATCCGTCGCTCCCGGTTCGCCGAGTCGTGGTGTACGCGATGTGTGCCCGGTCCCGTACCGGGAGGGACAGGATGCGTTCCGTGACGGAGGCGAGGAGCGCGTGGGCGCGCTCCGGGCCGAGCGGGGGCTCGCCCGTCGTCCGCCAGGCCACCATGCCGTCCGGTCGTACGAGTACGGCTCCTGCGGGCCCGGTCCCGCAGACCGCGGTGAACGTCGCGGAGGGATCGCGGAGGTCGCCGCCGGCGGGGGCCACGTGCAGGCCGCGTACGGGCAGGCCGGTCGCGTCGGCGAGGCGGTCGGCCGCCCGTGCCCAGGCGGGGTGGGCCGCGAGGAGGGTGAGGCGGCCGTGGCAGAGGTCCAATGTGGAGGTCTCGGTGCCCGCGGGAGTGCGCAGCCACAGGTGCGGCAGCCGGGTGCCGGGGTCCGCCCTCAGGGCGAAGGTCCCGGGGAACGCCGGGCCGGGCGGGGCGCCGAGGACGGCGGTGGAGCGGTAGCGGTATCCCATGATCAGGGTCCGGGGGTCGCAGAGGGTGGCGCCGCCGAGGGTCTGCGGGGGGACGCCGTCGAGGAGCATGGACTGCTGTGCCGTGGCGGTTCCCACGGGCCGGCGCTCCTGGTCGTAGGTGGCGAGGAGTCCGGGGCCCGCCCACGCCCCGAGGACGGCGGCGAGTTTCCAGGCGAGGTTGTGCGCGTCCTGGAAGCCGACGTTGGATCCGTAGCCGCCCGACGGGGGGTGGAGGTGTGCCGCGTCGCCGATGAGGAAGACCGGTCCGGCGCGGTAGCGTGCCGCGATGCGGTGCCGGGCCCGCCAGTGGAAGACGGTGCGGATGTCCGCGTCGGCGTGTTCGCCGCCGATCGCGGCCAGGACGAGTGCGCGGCAGGTCCGTTCGGCGTAGGTGCCGTCCGGCTCGGCGAGCGCGGGGTCGTGGTCCACGGCGGCGCACCAGTGGTCCGGGGTGTTGAGCTCCATCACCGCGCCGTCGAACCCCGGGTTGCGGATCATGCACATGAAGAACCGGCGTGTCCGGTCCCAGGCGTCGGGGGCGGCGCGGAAGAGGATGCTCACGCGGTGGGCGAGTGTGCCGTGCCCTTCGCGGGAGATGCCGACGCGTTCGGGGATGCTGCCGCGGGCGCCGTCGGCGGCGACGACGTACCGGGCGTCGACGGTGTAGGAGCGCCCGGTGGCGGTGGCGCGGATGACGGCCTGCGCGCCGTCGGGGCCCGTGCGCAGGCCGGTCAGCTCGTGTCCGAAGCGCACGTCGGCGCCGTTGCGTGCGGCGGCGTCGGCGAGCAGGGGTTCCATGCGGTCCTGGCCGCACCAGAAGGGGGCGCAGGGGCCGGGGACGGCCAGTTCCTCCTCGCCGGTCTCCAGGACTTCGGCGTGGGGCAGGCCGGCGAGGGAGGTGGCGCCGAGGACGACCCTGGGCAGGAAGCGGGCGGGCCGGTCCCGGGCGCGGGGGTCGTCCTCCCGCACCACTTCGAATCCGGCCCGGCGGATCTCCTCCTCCAGGCCGGCCTCGCGGAACAGTTCCATGGAGCGCCGGCTGACGTGGGTGGCGCGCGGTACCGCGGAGGTGGTGGTGTGCCGTTCGACGAGCAGGCAGCGTACGCCGTGGCGGGCGAGGAAGAGCGCCGTCGCCAGGCCCGTCGGCCCTCCTCCGACGACGAGCACCGGGACGTCCACCGCTGGGGTCTCCTCCCTGTCTCCGGGATGTCTGCCTCCGGCATACGGTCCTTCAGGCCTCAGGCCTCAGGCCTCAGGCGTCAGACGTCAGGCCTTGGTCGCCAGCCTGTCGCCGACCACCAGGTGGTCGAGCTGCATGCCGGCGAAGGCTTCGACGGCGTCCTCGGGGGTCTCGACGATGGGGCGGCCGGCGACGTTGAAGGAGGTGTTGAGCAGGACGCCGCAGCCGGTGAGCTCCTCGAACCTGCCCAGCAGGGCGTGCACCTTGGGGTTCTGCCCGGCGTCCAGGGTCTGGAGCCGGGCGGTGCCGTCGACGTGTGCGGCCGCCGGGACGGCGTCCGGCCGGGTGACGCGGGCGACGATCAGCATGAAGGGCGAGGGCTGGTCCAGGTCGAAGTAGTCGCGGGCGCGCTCCTCGCGGACGACGGGGGCGTACGGGCGGAACCACTCGCGGTGTTTGACGTGGTCGTTGAGGTGGTCGCGGACCGAGGCGGGGTAGGGGGCGGCGAGGATGCTGCGGTGCCCCAGGGCGCGCGGGCCGAACTCGGAGCGGCCGTCGAACCAGCCGATGATCTTTCCTTCGGCGAGCAGGGCGGCCACCCGGCCGGGCAGGTCGTCGGGGGTCTCCACAGTGAAGCCCGAGGCGGCGAGGGCGGCGTCGGCCCTGGCGGTGGGGTATGCGGGCCCGAGGTAGGCCGTCCTGAGCGCCGGGAGGCCGGTCAGGGGCCTGCCCTCCAGCTGGTGGAGGCCGTAGTAGGCACAGCCCAGGCTGATGCCGTTGTCGCCCGCGGCCGGTACGACGAAGACGCGTTCGAAGGGGGTTTCCCGCAGGATGCGGCCGTTGGCGACGCTGTTGAGGCCGACGCCGCCGGCGATGCACAGGTCGGTCAGGCCGGTGCGGCGGTGCAGGTCGTTCGCGCAATGGACGAGGGCGCGTTCGAGGACCTCCTGGGCGGCGTAGGCCAGTGCCGCGCGGTCCTCGAACTCCCCCGATGCCACGAGGCGTTCGAAGACGTGGTTGACCTTGCTCGCCGAGATGCTCACGCCTCCCCCCGGCAGGAGGGTGACGAGCTCCGCGACCTGGTCGGTGAAGCGGTCGTCGCCGTACGGGGCGAGCCCCATGGTCTTGCCGTCCTCGCTGACCGGGTAGCGGGTCTTCGGTCCTGTGTAGGACAGGCCCAGGGCGAGGCTGGCCGAGCGGTAGAAGTGGCCCAGGGAGTTGTCGGTCTCCCCCGGCTGGTAGTAGGCGCTTTCGGAGGCCGCGTCGACGAGGTGTGCCCCGCTGACCCGGTGCACGAGGCGGATCCCGGACTCGTCCGCGGTGTAGCCGCTGATCGTCTCGGCTTCGCGCGGGTCCGGCCCGTCCTTCCGGCCGGTGACCAGGCTGCCGGAGTTGTCGCAGACCAGGACGGCGGCCCGGGTCATGCCGGAGGCGCCGAACGCGCTGTAGGCGTGGGCGAGGTGGTGGTTGATGACCGTCGCGCGCTTGCGGAACGAGTGGTAGAAGGGGCGGGGCACGAGTTCGCAGCAGACCACGTGGTCGACGTCCTCGGCCGTGGTGGCCAGGGCGTCGAGGCAGGCGCGGCGGCTGAGGCCCGCCAGGAGGTCCGCGCCGAGCCCGTACTTGCTGCCGACCAGGCGCTCCTCGTCGACCGCGACCAGTTCCCGGCCGTCGGTGGCGCAGGAGGACCAGTCGTGTCCGGAGCCCCCCAGACCCAGCACCGTCATAGTGTCGACACTCCTTACAGCTGTGGTCGGATGCGGGCGAGCGCGCTGTGCGGGTCAGGCGCGGCGGATCTCCACGATGCGCAGGGGGCCGGAGCCGCAGGGCAGCGAGCGCTCCACGGTCAGGCCGGCCTTCTCCAGCAGCGTGGCGAAGTCGCTCTCCGACCGTTCGGCCCCGCCGACGAGGACGAGGAGGAGCAGGTCGACGAAGAGGGTCGAGGCCGCGGGCCGTTCGTCGATCAGGTTGTCGATCACCAGGAGCCGGGAGCCGGGTGCCATGGCGGCGGCGATGCGGCGGAGGATGCGCAGGACGTCCTCGTCGTCCCAGTCGTGCAGCACGTGCTTGATGAGGTAGAGGTCGGCGCCGGCGGGGATGGTCTCGAAGAAGTCGCCGGGGAGGACTTCGCAGCGCTCGCCGACGCCCCGGCTCTCCAGGAGGGCGCGGGCCTCGCCGGCGACCTCGGGGCGTTCGAGGAGGACGCCGCGCGTGCCGGGGGCGCTTTCCAGGAGGGCGGCCATGAGGCTGCCGCGGCCGCCGCCGATGTCCACGACGGTGCCCGCGCCGGAGAAGTCGTAGGCCTCGGCGACCTGCCGGCTCTCGGCGAGGGACACGGATCCCATGGCGTGGTTGAACAGCTCCCGGGCCTGCGGGTCCCGCTGGGTGAGCTGCCAGAAGGAGACGCCGTTGGCGACGTCGAAGGAGGCCTCGCCGGTGCGGATGCTGTGCGCGAGCTGTTCCCAGGCCCGCCAGTGCCAGGGGGCGGCCTGGAAGCGGGCGTCGGTGGCGACCGGGCTGGTGGGGTCGGGCAGCAGCACCTCGGAGAGGGCGTTGTGCCCGTAGAGGTCGTCGTGGCCGAGGTCCTCGAAGATGCCCGAGGCAGCGAGCAGGCGCAGCAGCCTGCGCAGCGTGGGCTCGTGCGCGCCGGCCGCGGAGGCCAGGTCGGCGACGGTCCGGGGGCCCTCTTGCAGGAGCCCGGGCAGGCCGAGCTCGACGGCGACGTGGATGGCGCGGGCCTTCCACGCTCCTTGCAGGATGTCGTTGACGGTCGCCTCGGCGCCGGCGCGGTCCTGGTCGTCGTGCGTCCGCTCCGCAGTCATACGGGGGTTCCTCCACAGGGCGTTCGGGGCAGGCGGCATGGGTCCCGGCGGGGCCGGGGGCGGCGAACGGGGGCCGGGCGGCCGTGGGGGCCGGCGGGGCCGGGGCGCGGGCTGAACCGGCGGCCCCCGGCGAATCCGGGTGGCCGGCGGTGGGGCGGCCGGGGCCGGGCGCGGCCCGCTCGGGTGAGGGAGTGACACGCTTCAGGCGCGCGGACACCGGGGCTGCGACCGGGCAGCTCCGGGAGGACGAACGGGCCCCGGACAGGGGTGCGGGACCGGGGAAACTCTCGCAACGCCCGGAGCGGCGCGTCAAGAATGCCTCCGCCGGCGGCGCCGTACGGGCCGGAACCCTCCGCCGGGTTTCGGCCATCGTGGATCAGCGGCCGTGCCCGGGCGCATCGCGGGCCGGGAGCGGACTTACGCTGGCGGCGGACCCCACCCGCCCCGTGCGCGCGGAACAGCCGCCCGCCACCGGAAGAAGGACTGCCCATGACCCCGCAGGAACTGTCGGACTTCGCGCTGGAGCTGCCGGAGGCGTTCGACGACGAGGCGTTCGGCCCCGGGGCCGCGGTGTTCAAGGTGGAGGGCAAGGTGTTCGCGATCCTCCAGGACCCCTCCGAGGAGCGCCCCGCGCAGGTCACGCTGAAGTGCGAGCCGGATCTGGCCCTGCACCTGCGGGAGCAGTACGCGGCCGTGGGGCCCGGCTATCACGTCAACAAGCGCCACTGGAACACGGTTGTCCTGAACGGGACCGTTCCCGTGGAGGAGGTGCGGGAGATGGTGGAACACTCATACGACCGTGTGGTGTCGGGTCTGCCGAAGGCGACCCGCGATCGCCTGCGCCTGCTGCGCGCGGCGTAATCCTTCGTTCCCCCGCTTCCACCTCATCCCCTTCCTCCGCTCGCTCCCCCACGTTCTCCGATGACCGGTATGCCAACTGCCCAGCAGACCGAGGGAGTCGTACGTGACGTTTCGCCAGCGTGTCGTCGTCATCATCACCGAGGGAGCCGCGCCCGAGCTGCTCGGGCGCTGGTGCGCGAAGGGTCTCCTGCCCGGCTTCGCCCGGCTGCGCGCGCAGGGTGTCCACGGCCCGCTGCGCGCGGAGGGCACCCCGTACGAGCCGCCGGGCCTGCTGAGCGTCCTGACCGGGCGGCGGGCCGGGCGGCACGGCTTCTACTCGTACTGGACCTGTCACGATCCCGAGTACGCCCCGCAGGTGCTGACCTCGAAGGACCGCCGCTTCCCGGTGCTGTGGCAGCAGGAGGTCTTCGCCGGCGTCAGGTTCGCCTCGATCGGCCTGTTCGGCACCCATCCGCCCGAGCCGTTCGACGGCTCGCTGATCACCTATCCGATGTACGCCACCCTCCACGCCTGCCACCCGCGGAGCCTGCAGCGCACGCTGGCGGCGCAGGGCGTGCGGCCGGTCCACGACGTGTCGGTCTTCTGGACCGGCCAGGACCGTGACGAGCTGCTCCCCTCCCTGCTGGAGGCGGACGTCCAGCGCGGGCGGGCGGCCCTCGCGCTGCTGGAGGAGCACGATGTCGTGCTCGTCAACCTCACGTCCATCGACCGGACGTCGCACATCTACTGGCAGGAGCTGGAACGGGGGCCGGAGCACGAGGAGTCGAGCGCGGTCCTCGCCGCGTACCGGACGTGTGACCGCGTCATCCAGGACGTCCTGGAGCGGGCGGACGACCGCACCACCGTCCTGGCCTTCTCGGAGATCGGTTTCGGGCCGCTGCGCAACTACCACTCCGTCAACGCCGAGCTGGAGACCTGCGGCTTCCTCTCCCACGCCGCGGACGGCCGCGCCGAGTGGGCGCGCAGCCGGGCCTTCGAGGCGGTGCAGGGCACGCACGGGGTGAACGTCAACCTGCGGGGACGGTACAAGCACGGCACGGTCACCGAGCGGGACTACGAGGCGGTGCGCTCCGAGGTCGCGGCGGCGCTGCTGGAGCGGCTCAACCCCCGTACGGGCAGGCCCTTCCTCGCGGCGGTGCACCGGCGGGAGGAGGTCTACGAGGGCGAGGCCGTCCACCTGGCCCCGGACCTCGTGCTGGAGCCGGCGGACTGGCGCTACCTCCCTCTGGGGGATCCCGCGTGGGCTTCCCACGTGCACCGCGACTGGCAGAGCGGCTGGCACCGCCGCGATTCCTACTGGGCGGCGCTGGGCCCGGATTTCTCCGGCGGTGCCGAGCGCTCCCGCATCGCGGCCCCGGTCGACATATCCGCAACCGTGTGCGAACTGCTCGGGCGTGACGTCCCGTCGGATTGGGACGGCGTTCCGCTGTCCTGAAATCGCCCCTCAATAGGTGGCGTTGACACGCGGGGGCGATACGGCGATTGGCCAAGGCCGCCGATGGGTCACTAGCCTGCACGGGTCCGGCACATTCGGACGTCGCGGCCCGGCCGGCCCGGACGGAAGACGGCCGTCCCCCGGAGACCCATTTTAAAGTGCAAGAAAAGTGCAACAAGGCGCAAGAAGGCGCAGGAAAGGAAACGCATGTCAGCAAGGATTTCCCTCTTCGCGGTGGTCGTCGAGGACATGGCCAGGTCGCTGGAGTTCTACCGCCTGCTGGGCGTGGAGATTCCCGCGGAGGCCGACGCGGCGCCGCACGTCGAGGTGGTGCTCGACGGCGGTGTCCGGCTCGCCTGGGACACGGCGGCCACGATCCGCTCGTACGACCCGCAGTGGCAGGCCCCGACCGGGGGCCACCGCGTCGCCATCGCCTTCGAGTTCCCGGACACCGCGGCCGTGGACGCCAAGTACGCCGAGCTCGTCGACGCCGGCTACGAGGGCCACCTCAAGCCGTGGGACGCCGTGTGGGGCCAGCGCTACGCCATCGTCAAGGACCCCGACGGCACCGTGATCGACCTCTTCGCGCCCCTGCCCAGCGCGTAACCCCTCCGCGGGGCCCGGCCCGCGGCGACGCGTTCCGGGCTCCGCCGCCTCCCCGTTCTCCGCAGCACTCCGTTCTCCGGGACATCCCCCGTTCTCCGGAAGGTGGGCACCATGGTCTTACGAGCGCCCGGGCGGCGGCGGGAACCACGCCGCGCCCTGTCCCCGCTCCCCGCACGTGTCACCCGCGAAGAGCTCTCCGCAGGGGCCGCATTCGCGCCCCGGGATTTCGGCCGGGGCCCGGCCGGGCTCCCCGAGTTACCCGCCTCCCTCGCCTCCGCGCCGCTGGGCACGCTTCGTTCCGGCATTCTCACCGGGCACCTCGGCGGGCCGTGGCTGAGCGGATTCCCGCGCTATGTCTGGCACCGGTCCGGTGACATCGTCGTGGAATTCCGGCTGACCGGCCGGCGCCCCGGCGAATACTCCGGATACGAACTCCACCCGAGTGAATGGCCGGAAGGGCTGGCGGACCATGCTTCCTGAGTTCCAATTGCACTGGAATTGGCACGAGACCCCCGCCGGCGGCGCGGACGAGCTCCGGGCGACCTGGGCCGATCTGCGGATCGCGGTGGGCGCCGAGACCGTCACCCTGATCCGGGAGCCCGCCGCCGGGAAGTTCCGCGAGCACGTCACCGGCTCCCTCTACCCCATGGCCGAATGGATCGCCTTCAACTGGTGGTCGCTCGTGGCCGACGCCCGGCCCGGCACCCAGATATCCCAGCTCCGCTTCGCCTACAAATACGGCGTCGGCGACGAGCGCGCGGCGTGGTGGGTCCGCTCGCGCCGCCACATCCTGCGCGCCGCCTGCGACGGCTTCCGCTGGCCGGACATGCTCTTCGTGCCCGAGGGCCGCGAGACCCGGATCGTGTGGATGCCCGACATGGGGCCCGACGTCCGCCCGGGCGAGCACTTCGCGAGCCGCGGCAACAGCTGTGTGGAGAGCGCGGCGTTCACCGCCTCCCTGGCCGCGTTCGTGGACGCGGTCGCGGACCGCCTGGCCGGGCAGGGGATCACGGGCACGCCGCTCCAGGAGGAGTGGGCGGCGGTCCGCTCCGCCGACGAGGAGGAGGCCGCGTTCTGCCGCATCGCCGCGCGCCTGGGCCTCGACCCGTACAGCGAGGCCGAACCGTACGAGGCCGACATCGTCAAGGCCGCCGAGCAGCTGCCGGAGCCGCTGGCCTCGGACTTCTTCAACGGCGTGCGGCCGGAGCGGATCGCCGAGCAGCTCCAGTGGGTGGCGCGGGCGCGCACGCTGATGGGCACGGCCCCCGAGGGCGCCGGGGAGGCCGCCGCCCTGGCGGAGCTGCGGGAGGCCTGCGCCGAGGTCAGCGCCCGGTTCTTCGCCCCGGGCCGTCTCGACAACCCCTGGCACCTCGGCTACGAGGTGGCGCACCTGGTCCGCGCGTGGGCCGGTCTGGAGGACACCCAGCCCTTCGACCCGGCCGCCCTGATGAGCTACCGCACCGAGCAGGTCCCCTACCTGGACCGCGGGCTGGTAGCCCTCGGCACGCGCCGGGGCGCGGAAGGGGCGGCTCTCGTGTCCGCCCGCCGCTTCACCGACCGCCCCCGCCGCTTCCTCCAGGCCCGGGCCCTGTGGCACCTGATCTGCGACACCGACGACACCTTCCTCATCGCCGCCGCCCACACCCACCGCCAGCACGTGGCCCGGGGTTTCGCCCTGGAAGTCCTCGCGCCGGCCCGGGGCATCGCCGCCCTGCTGTCGGACCCGGCGCACCTGGTGTCCGCCGAGGACGTCGAGCTGATCGCCGACGACTACGGCTGCGGCAACATCGTCGTGGAACACCAGCTCGACAACATCGTCCTGGGACGGGACTTCGCCCGGCCCGGGCCGGACCGCGCCGCCGCGCGGGGCGACGGGGGCCGGACCGCATGACCTCCCACGTGCCGCCCGTCTTCCCCTTCCCGCCCGGCCCCCTGGGCACGGTCCCGCCCGCGTTCGGGCGGCTCCTGGCCGAGGATCCGGTTCCCGAGGTCCGGCTCGCCGACGGGACGCGGATCCGCCTGGCCCTGCGCCACGAGGACGTGCGGACCGTGCTGGCCGACGACCGCTTCAGCCGGCACCGGGCGGCCCTGCTGCCCGGGCGGGGGTTCGGCCGCTCGCAGGGCTCCGGCATCGTGGACCTCGACCCGCCCGAGCACGCCCGGCTGCGGGGGCCGGTGGCCGCCGCGTTCGGTGCGGAGCGGGCCGCGCGCTTCGTGCCGCGCATCGAGGAGATAGCCGAGGACGTCGTCGGCGGGCTGCCCGCCGGGGCCGGCCCCGTGGACCTGGTCACGGCGTACACCGCGCCCTTCGCCGGCCGCGTCACCTGTGAGCTACTGGGGCTGCCCGGCGACCGCTGGCGGGCCGTCACCTCCGACGTGGAGCTCCTGCTGCTGCCCCGGGGAGCCGCCGAGGAAGACCTGGCGGCCGCCCGGGACCGGCTCGGGAAGGCCCTGGGCGACCTGCTCGCCGACCGGCGGGCCAGGCCCGGCGACAGCGTCGCCGACGCGCTCCTCGTCCCGGACCCGCGGGACGGCGCCGGGGGCCTGACCGACGAGGACCGCAGGCTGCTCCTCCACGGCCTGATCATCTCCGGCTTCGTCACCATCCGGGACCTCCTGGCCCGCCACCTCTTCGGCGTGCTCTCCTCCCCCGGCCTCGCCGCCCGGCTGGCCGGCGACCCGGCCCTCGTCCCGGTGGCCGTGTGGGAACTGCTGCGCTTCTACCCCTCCACCCACGACGGGCTGCTGCGGGTCGCCACCGAGGACGTGGTCCTCTCCGGCAGCCGCATCGCCGCCGGAGAGGCGGTGCTGCCCCTGGTGGCGGCCGCCTCCCGCGACCCGGAGGCCTTCCCCGACCCCGACGTCCTCGACATCGGCCGGATCGCCGACCGCGCCATCGCCTTCGGCGCCGGCCGGCACGCCTGCCCCGCCGCCGATCTCGCCGTGGCCGAGCTGACGGTGGGCGTCGCGCGGCTGCTCGCGGCCTTCCCCGGCATCGCGCCGGCCGTGCCGCCCGAGGAGATCGAGCACAGCAGCGAACTGCTCCCCCTCGCCGTCCGGTCGCTGCCGGTGGTCCTCGGACCGCGGCACTGACCTGCACACCTCGCACCTCCGCGCCGGACGGGCCGCAGGCTGCCGGCCACCGGCCACCGGGCCCGCCCGGCGCGGACGCTCGTCCCGTTCGTTCCAGAAAGGTTCATCGGTGAATTCAGCAAGCCACCAGTCACCGGGCGCGCCCGCCGCGCTCGGCGCACCGGATGCCGAGGAGCTCAGGGCTCACGTCGCCGGTCCCGTCCTGCTGCCCGGGGAGGAGGGCTTCGACGCGGAGCTCGCCGGCTTCGAGCTGTCCGTCGCGCACCACCCGGCGCTGGTCGTCGGCGCCACCGGGGCGGCCGACGTCATCGCGGCCGTGCGCTTCGCCGCGGAGCGCGGCCTGGGGGTGGCGGTCCAGGCGACCGGCCACGGGATCTCCCGGCCCGCCACCGGTGTCTTCATCGGTACGCGCCGGATGACCGGTGTACGGGTGGACCCGGAGGCCCGTACCGCGCGCATCGAGGCGGGCGTCCGCTGGGAGCAGGTGATCCACGAGGCGGCCGTGCACGGGCTGGCGCCGCTGAACGGCTCGGCGCCGTTCGTCGGGGCGGTCTCGTACTCCCTCGGCGGGGGGCTCGGGCTGCTGTCGCGCAAGTACGGCTTCGCGACCGACCACATCACCTCCTTCGACCTCGTCACCGCCGACGGCCGGCTGCTGACGGTCACGCCCGAGCAGCACCCCGACCTGTTCTGGGGCGTGCGCGGCAGCAAGGGCAACCTCGGCATCGTCACCTCCCTGGAGGTGCGGCTGTTCCCCGTGAGCCGGGTGTACGGGGGCGGGCTGTTCTTCGACGCCGAGTCGACGCCGGCGGTGCTGAAGACCTACCTGGCGTGGGCGCCCCGGATGCCGGAGGACCTGGCGTCCTCGGTGTTCTTCACCGAGTACCCCGACGCCGAGGGGCTGCCCGAGCCGCTGCGCGGCAAGTTCGTCACCCACATCCGGCTGGCCTACCTCGGGGAGCCGGAGGAGGCCGAGCGGCACTTCGCCGAACTCCGGGCGGCCGGCACGGTCGTCATGGACACCGTGGAGTCCATGCCGTACACGCGTGCCGGGGGGATCCACAACGACCCGCCGTCGCCCGTGGCGAGCTACAGCAAGACCTTCATGCTGCGGGAGCTCGACGAGAAAGCCGTCAACCTGATCCTCCAGCTGGCCGGGCCCGGGTCGGGCGCGGTGCACGGGGTGGAGCTGCGCCACCTGGGCGGCGCTTTGTCCCGGCCGCCGCAGGTCCCCAGCGCGGTGGGCCACTTCCCCGACGCGGCCTTCAACGCCTACATCGCCTCGCTGATCGAGCCGGAGACGATCGAGTCCGTCGACCGGGCGCAGCAGGGCTTCGTCGACGCGCTGCGGCCGTGGACGGCGCCCGGGGTGTGCCTGAACTTCCTCGCGGGCCACAACACGTCGGTGGAGGTCGCGCGCGGCGCCTTCACGCCGGAGAACTACGCCCGGCTTCAGGGGCTGAAGGCGCGGCACGACCCGGGCAACGTCTTCCGGTTCAACCCCAACATCCCGCCCCTGCCCGCGTAGCCGGCGCGCGGCGGCCGCCCCGGGGCCGCGTGCTCCGGGGCGGCGGCCGCCCGCACGTGTTCCGGCCGGGGTGCACCTCACGGACGACACGAGGAGACGGTGAGGACATGGAGAGCGTGGCCGAGCAGGTTCCCATGTACATCGGCGGCCTGGCCGTGCCGGCCCACGACGGGGCCGTCCTGCGCACCTTCGAGCCGGCGACGCGGCGTCACCTGGCCGACGTCCCGAGCGGCGGCCCCGAGGACGTGCGCCGTGCGGTGGCGGCCGCCCGGGAGGCGTTCGACGAGGGGCCCTGGCCGCGGATGCCGGCGCGGGAGCGGGCCCGCCTGCTGCGCGCCGTGGCGGAGCGGCTGGCGGGCGAGGCGGCGGAGTTCGCGCGGTGGGAGGTGCGGGACAACGGCGCGACGCTCCGCAAGGCGCGGGGCGCTGACGTGCCCGGTGCGATGGCGGCGTTCGAGTGGAGTGCCTGGTGGGCGGAGCACGTGCCCGAGCGGGAGTCCGGGGGCGGCGGCGCGTACGTGCTGTGGCGGCCGGCCGGGGTCGTCGCCGCGATCGTGCCCTGGAACCTGCCGCTGCTGCTCGCCGCCTGGCGGATCGCGCCCGCCATCGCCGCCGGCAACACGTGTGTGATCAAGCCGGCTTCGTTCGCTTCGCTGTCCGTGCTGCGCCTGGTGCGGCTGCTGCACGAGTGCGGGTTGCCGCCGGGTGTGGTCAATGTGGTCACGGGGCCGGGTGCGGTGGCCGGGGAGAGCCTGGTGCGTGCGCCGGGGGTGGATCTCGTGGCGTTCACCGGGTCCGACGAGACCGGGGAGGCCGTGCGGCAGGGGGCGGCGTCGGCGGGCACGAGCACCCGCCTGGACCTGGGGGGCAAGTCGCCCAATCTCGTGCTGGCGGAAGCCGATCTCGCGCAGGCCGTGACGGGTGTGACGTGGGGGGCGTTCCTGCACAACGGGCAGGTGTGCATGGCGGGCACCCGGGCCGTGGTGCACGCCGCCGTCCACGACGAGTTCGTACGGCTGCTGGTCGAGCGCGTGGAGCGGCTGCGGCTGGGCGACCCGCTGGACGAGGCCACCGACCTCGGCCCTCTGGTCTCGCGCAGCCAGGCGCGCACGGCCCGGCGCTTCACGGAGCTCGGCCTGTCCCAGGGGGCGGAGCTGGCGTGCGGCGGCAGCTCGCCGGCCGCGGGCGAGCTGCCCGAAGGGCTGGACTCCGCCGCGTACTTCAGGCCTACGGTGCTGACCTCGGTGGGCGAGCGCGACGCCGTCGCGCAGGAGGAGATCTTCGGCCCCGTGCTGTCGGTCATCCGGGCCGCCGACGACGAGGAGGCGGTCCGCATCGCCAACGGCACCCGCTACCGGCTCAGTGCCGGCGTGTGGTCCGCCGACCCGGCGCGGGCGCGCGCCGTCGCCGAGCGGCTGCGCGCGGACCGGGTGTGGGTCAACGACTACCGCTTGGTCGACCTGGAGCTCCCGGACCGGGACGGGCGGGGCTCGTCCGCCGTCTGGGACCGGCTGACGAACGAACTGGACTCCTACCGGCGGCGGCACACCGTACACGGGGGCGGCGGGGAGGAGGGACGGCCGGGCGGGCCGCCCACTCCCTATGCGCTGCTCGGCGGATGAGGCGGAGAGCGCGGATGGAGCTGATAGAGCGGATAAGGAGGATGAGGTCAGGCGACGGGCCTGCGGGTGCCCTGCGACGGGAGGCCGAGGAGCGACCGCAGGGTCGGTGCCACGTCGTAGAGCGAGAGGCCGGCGGCTTCGCCCGGTGCGACGCCGGGCGCGCTGAGGGCGAAGATGCCGGTGTCGCCGTGGTTGGCGTGGTCCGGCCCGGTGTCGTTCTCCGTCGTGTAGAGGCCCTTGCCCATGCCGAGGGTGGCCAGGGCCCGCCAGCGCAGGTTCCCGACGTAGACCAGGAGGTCCGGGGCGATGCCGTTGACCTCCGGGTAGAGCTCGCCGGGGCGCAGGGCGCGGGTGCCCATGGGCAGTCCCTGGTCGTCCGGCACGGCCTCCAGCGCCGCGGCGACGAGGTCGCGGGTGCTCTCGTACTCCGCGGCGGGGATCGTGCCGTGCGGCTCCCTGCCTTCGACGTTGAGGAAGATCCGCCCGTAGTAGCCGCCTTCGGCCCAGGCGGTGGTGCGCTTCCAGTCGATCCGGGCCGCGCTGACGGGTGTGGGGCCGGCGACCTCCTCGGCCAGGACGAGGAGGCCTTCCTTGCGCAGCCACTCGTTGATGAAGAAGCCGCCCACCATCGGCTGTGCCCCGTGGTCGGAGACGACCAGCACGGCCGTGTCCTCGGGCAGGCACTCCAGGAAGCGGCCGAGGTGCCGGTCGAGGGCGCGGTAGTAGTCGCGGAAGAGGGCGGCATAGGGGTTGCCGGGCTCGTGCCGGGGGTGGCCGGGGTCGCAGTACTTCCAGAAGCCGTGGTGCAGGCGGTCGGGGCCCATGTCCACGAAGGAGAGGAAGTCCCACTCCTGGGTGGTCGCGAGGTGGCGGGCGACCTCGAAGCGCTGCTCGCTCATGTCGAAGATCTGCTGCGAGACGCGGCCGAGTTCGGGGGAACGGAAGTCCTCGACGTCCAGGGCGTAGCCGCCGGTGAGCTTGTGGAGCTCGTCCGCGAGGCCGGGCGGCGCGGTGTACTGCGCCTGGGTGGAGGGAGCGAGGAAGCAGGAGACCATGGCGCCCCGGATGGGGGCGGGCGGGTAGGTGCCGGGGACGCCGAGGACGACGCTGGAGCGTCCGGCCTCCGTCATCTCGTCCCAGATCCGCGGGGCCTTGATGCTGTGGGACGTGGCGAACTTCAGCGGGCCGTAGTCGTGGGCGGCCCGGTCCCGGAATCCGTAGACGCCGAGTTCGCCGGGCGTGCGGCCCGACATCATGCAGGACCACGCGGGCATGGTGATGGGTGGGTCGACGCTGCGCATCGGCCCCCACAGGGAATTGCGGCGCAGTGCGGTGAACACCGGCATGTCACCGGCGAACCGGTCGAACATGTACTGCGGAGTCGCGGAGTCGAGGCCTATCACGGCCACTTTACGGGCAGCGGGCATCGGGGATTCCTCTCACTGTGCTCAGCTCGCGACCGGGCGAGGGGAAAATGAGCGCCGCGAAAAACATACGCGCCGCCGGAGGAATACGACAGGGGGCAGGAGGACGATGAGGATCAGCATTGCGCTGCCGAATACCGTGCCGGGCGCGGACGGCGGCCTTTTGACGGAATGGGCGAAAAGGGCCGAGGACCGCGGATTCGCTTCGCTGGCCGTCACGGAGCGCCTGGTGTATCCGGGCCACGACCCGCTGCTCACCCTCGCGGCCGCGGCCGCGGCGACCTCCCGGATCGGGCTGCTGACCAATGTCCTGATCGGCCCGCTGCGCACGGCGCCGGTGCTGGCCAAGGAGGTGGCGTCGCTGGCCTCACTGTCCGCCGGGCGGCTCGTCCTGGGGGTGGGGCCGGGCGTACGGGAAGACGACTTCGAGGCCGCGGGGCGCTCGTTCGCAGGGCGGCGTGAGACGTTCGAGGAGCAGTTGGAGCTGCTGGGGCGGGGTGCGGCGGGTGCGGCGTCCGGGCCCGGGGCCGGCCCGGGGGTGCCGGTGCTGGTGGCCGGGCTGAGCAGTGCGGCCGTGCGGCGCGTGGTGCGCTGGGGCGACGGCTGGACGGCGCCGGGCCTGGAGCCGGAGGCGATCCTGCCGTTCGCCGCGCGGGTGCGCCGCGCCTGGTCCGAGGGCGGGCGCTCCGGCGCGCCGCGCATCGTGGCGCTGGCACGCTTCGCACTGGGCGAGGACGTGGAGCGGCAGTCGGCGGCGTTCGTGCGGGACTACTTCTCCGTGCTGGGCGCGGAGGCCGAGGAGTTCGTGGCGAAGACGCCCCGCACGCCGGACCGGATCCGGCAGGTCGTGACGGCGCTGGCCGGCGGAGGGGTGGACGAGGTGGTCATGCACCCCACCGCGGCCGCGCTGTCGCAGGTGGACCGGCTGGCGGACGTCCTGCTGCCCTGAGCGCTCCGCGGGAAGTGGAGGGCGTCATCTGCGGGTCGTGGGGGCTGGTCGCGCAGTTCCCCGCACCCCTTCGGGGCGCGGACCCGCACCGCACGTCGGCAAGACCGCTCAGAGCGCCCGTCCCTCCGTGCGGGCGAAGTGCAGGGCCCGCTCCACCCCGTCGAGCCGGAAGGGGTGCCCGACCTGGAAGATCAGGTGGCGGGCGCCCGCGGCCACCAGCCGGTGCAGCTCGTCGTCGGTCTGGTCCCGGGTGACGAAGGCGCTGCGTTCGATCTCCGCCGGGTCGCGGCCCACTTCGGCGCACCACTGGTCGAGGGCGCGGTTGCCCTCGGCGAAGCGCCAGGCCATGGTGTTCCAGATGGTGGCGCGTTCGGCGGCGAAGCGCAGCAGGCGCTTGCGTCCGTCGCCGCCGATCAGCAGGGGAAGTGCGCCCAGCGGGCCGGGGTTGAGCCGGGCGAGCCTGCGGTCGATTCGGTCCACCGCCTCCACGAGACCCGCGACGCGCTCTCCCGCTCCGGACGAGGGGTATCCGTACTCCTTGAGGTCGCGTTCGACCCAGCCCGCGCCCATGCCCAGGATGAGGCGGCCGTCGCTGAGGTGGTCGACGGTGCGGGCCATGTCGGCGAGCAGGTCCGGGTTGCGGTAGGCGTAGTTGGTGACGAGGGTGCCGACCCGGGCGGCGCGGGTGTCGGCGGCCAGGGCGGCGAGCAGGGTCCACGCCTCGTAGTGGCTGCCGTCGGGGTCGCCGGTGAGCGGGAAGAAGTGGTCCCACAGCCACAGCGAGTCCACGCCCAGGGAGTCGGCCGCGCGCCAGGCGGCGCGCAGTTCCCGTACGGAGGTGTGCTGGGGGGTCAGCCAGACCCCGATCCTGATGCGCCCGTCCGGCCGCGTGGGTGCGTACGTCATCGTGGGAACCGCCCTTCCGGCGCCTGCGGGAATCATGTCGCGGGGATTACCGTGCTGGTGTTCCGGGGTGTTGTTCCCGGGTGTTGTTCCGGGGTATTGGCGGCTGCTAGCCTCGCCATATGCGCGCGACTCTGACGAATGACGTCGAAACAGCCGCACGAGACCTCGCCGATCACGGTTACTGCCTGCTGGAGTGCCCGATTTCGCCGGGCGCCTTCGAAAGACTCAGGGGCCGTCTGCTGGATGTCGCCGAGCAGGAGCGCAAGGACGGTTCCGCTTTTCTCTACGACGGCGGCAACCAGCGCGTCTTCAGCCTGCTCAACAAGGGCGAGGAATTCGAGGAGAACGTCCAGGACCCCACCGTCATGCGCTTGATGGAGGAGCTGCTGGGCGTCGGTTTCCTGCTTTCCAGCACCCATGCGAACATCGCGGGGCCCGGCGGCGCCCCGATGCACCTGCACGCCGACCAGACCTTCGCCCGCCCGCCCTGGCCGCCGTACGCCCTGGTGGCCAACAGCATGTGGATGCTGGACGACTTCACGCCGGAGAACGGCGCGACGCGCTTGGTGCCGGGCTCCCACCTGCTGGGGCGGCAGCCGGACTACGAGCGGGGCGAGGGCAATGCCGTGACCGTCCCGGCGTGCGCGCCGGCCGGCAGCGTGATGGTCTTCGACGGCCGGCTCTGGCACCAGACGGGCGCCAACACCACCGGCCTGCCGCGCCACGGCATCCTCAACTACTACTGCCGCGGCTACGTCCGGCAGCAGCAGAACTTCTTCACCGGTCTGAAGGAGGAGGTCGCCGCCCGCGCCGAGCCGGGGCTGCGGCGCCTGCTGGGCTATGAGAACTACTTCTCGCTCGGGATGACCGACGGCCTGCCGTAACTGCCCACGGAAGGGGAGGGATTCATGCCGGGAACGCTCATGGTGCCGGTGGCGCGGCTGGTCGTCGTGGCCGGCCGGGCGACCACGGACGGCGCAGAGCTCTGGGCCCGGGCGCTGGCACCCGAGGTGGCGGTGGATCACGGGCCGGAGGGCCTCGCGGGCTCGTCCGGCGGCGCCCTGCCCCGGGCCCTGTTCACCACCGGCGACCGGATGACCGGCGTGCTGGCCGACGCCGTACGCGCGGATCCGCCGCCCACGCACGTGCTGCTGTGGGCCGGCGACCGCGAGCCGGAAGAGGGCTGGGAAGCGGCCGGACGGCTGTCCTGCCCGGTGACGGTGCTCGTCCCCATGGACGCGGAGGCTGCCCGGGCCGCCGCCCACCGCTGGCGCGGCCTCACGGACGGGCCCTTCACCGTACGGTTCCTCCCGCCCGGCTGCCCGCTGCCTGCGGCGTGCGACGCGGTGAGCGCACGGCTGATCAAGGAGGAGCTGCAGGTGTGGCCGGCCTGACGCGGCACGGATCGGCACGGCCGCCCGTCAGCTTTCCGGGACCATGAGGGTCAGGGCCCGGGCCGCCATCCGGTAGCCCAGCGCGCCCATGCCCATGACGACGCCGGAGGACAGCGGCGCGGTCACCGAGACGTGCCGGAAGGCCTCCCGGCCCCACACGTTGCTCAGGTGGACCTCCAGCCACGGCGGCCCGAAGTCGGCCAGCGCGTCGCGCAGCGACCAGCCCGCGACCATCAGCGCGCCCGGGTTCACGATCGCCCCCGCCACGTCACGGTGCCGCTCCAGGAGGTCGACGAGCTCTCCCTCGCCGTTGCGCTGCTCGGCGACCAGGCTCCAGCCGCGGCCGCGGATCTCCTCCGCGACCTCGGCCTCGATCTCGGCCAGGGTCCGCGTCCCGTAGATCTCCGGCTGCCGCTTGCCCAGCGTCCCCAGGTTGGGCCCGTTGAGCAACAACACCCTGTCCATGCTCCTCCTCCGCTCGTCCGGCTCTCTCGCCCGGGTCCCTCGCCCGCGTCTTTCGTCAGCCCACCAGTGCCTTGTACAGGTCCGCGGGGGTGGCGCGGGCCACGTCGGCGTCGTCGGGGAGCTCGGCCCCGAGCTCTTCCTCCAGTACGACGGTGAGCTCGATGACCCGTACGGAGTCCACCGCCAGCTGCTCGCCGAGGGGGGTGTGGGGGTCCAGCGCGGTGCCTTGGGCGCCCAGCGTCCGGGCCACCAGGGTCAGGAATTCCTCCAGCGCGGGCACGTCGGCCACGGTCGTCCGCTCCTTCCCGGTCGTGCGCGGCCGGCCGCGGCGCGGGGGCCGTCCCGGCGGGCGCAGCGGCAGGTCCTGTTCGTAGTGCAGGCCGAGGCGTAACGCCGTCTCGGCCTTGGCCAGTTCGCCGCCCAGGTAGCCGGCGTGGGCGGGGTCCTCGATCACGCCGGCCTCCAGGAGGCCGAGCAGCATGGTCTCTCCCCGGGTGCCCTGCATTTCGTGGCGGGGCGTCACGTCGGAGCCGTAGTGGCGCAGCCGTATGCGGCCGCCGGCCCGGTCCACGGTGATCACGACGAAGCCGTCGATGCCGTTCGCCAGGGGCTTGCGCCGTCCTACCGGGTGCAGGAGGCCGAAGGAGGGCAGCGGTGGTGCGTACGGAGCCGCGCCGTCGCCGGGAGCTCCCGTGGGACTGCCCGCGGTGGCGTCGCGTACGGCGGAGAGCAGCGCGGCGACGGCGGTGCTCAGGACCAGCGGGTCGCGCTCGCCGCGCAGGTCCACGAGCTCCACGCGGGTGCGCACCTCTTCGACCTCCCGGCGGGTCACCGACCGCAGGACGGGCAGGTGGCCGGCGGCGCCGGGGATGCGCGCGCTGCCGGGGCGCAGACCGCGGCGGAAGAGGGCGACGAGGCTCTGCCCGGCCAGGAAGCGGGGCGAGTCGCGGCCGCAGACCAGCAGGCCGCGGACGGTGCGGTCGCGCGCCAGGGCCCGGACGATCTCCTCGATGCCCAGGTTGGCGGTCATCAGGGTGCCTGCCAGGGCCACGCCGGGCAGGCGGGCCAGCGGTCCGACGAGCTCCCTGCTGCTGAGGGTGCAGACGGCCACCCGCGCCGGGGCGGGCTCCGCCGTGCCCTCCCCCGTTCTCACCATGTGGCTCCGCTGCCCTCCCCGGTGTACTGGCGCGGCAGTCCGCCGGGCCGCTCTTTGGGGATCGTCGAGCTGACCTCGATGACGCGGGCGCCGAGGCGGGTGAGCGCCTTGCCGACGCGCAGCTGCTCGTCGCGCAGGAGCTGCATCCGGTCGTGGAAGTACTGCTCGACGTCGACCACCTGCCGGGCCTGCTGGGCGGGGTCGAGGGTGTCGTTCATGACGGCTTCGAGGTTGGACATGAAGAAGGCGTAGTTGTACTGGCCCATTTCCTGGCGGACCTCGTGCACGCGGGCCTTGAAGGCCTCCATCACGTCGTTGACGCCGGGCAGCCGGCCGAACTTGCGGTGCAGCCGCGAGATGAAGGTCTGGAGGACGACGTTGTAGGTCTCGAAGGCGAACACGGAGGAGTACTCGGTGATGACGCCGTGGCGGTGGTAGTCGTCGTTGTTGTAGAGGCGGGCGAAGTGCTTGGCCAGCTGTCCGACCTTCGGGTCCTTGAAGTCGTAGCCGTAGGGGTCGAGTCCGTCGAGGTAGGTGTCGTTGAGCAGGCCGTCGCCCTCCATGCGGCGCACGATGGCGGTGCCGGGGTAGATCTCCAGGCGCTCGGTCATCCGCCGCAGGTTGTGGCCGGAGTTGTCGCGCAGGAAGGCGGCGTTGGCGACGAGGGTCTCCACGGTGGCGTACGGGTGGAAGGGGATGAAGCCCATGGCCAGGTAGATGCCGTGTTCGCGCAGCATCCTGATGATGGTGACGTTGTCCTCGACCGTCGCGCGCTTCTCCCACAGCCGGAGTTCCTCGGCCGTGCCGGCTTCGATGCCGACGTTGACCTTCTCCAGGCCGGAGGCGACCAGCAGGTCGAGCACGGCGTGGTCCTCGGGGGTGTCGCGCCAGTTCTCGGCACGCATGCAGACGTTGTAGTAGATCTCCAGGCCGCGGTCGAGGATGCCGTTGGCGATGGCCGTCACGCGCTTCTTCCCCACGCGGCCGCCGTCGGGGTCCTCGAAGGTGGAGTCCACGAAGTCGAAGGTGCGGAACTGGTGGCGCTCGACGATCGCGGCGACCTCCTCCACGATCTGCTCGGGGCCGCGGCCGCGCCAGGCCTTGCCGGCCTGCACCCGGTTCTTCAGGTGCGGCGCGGAGCAGAAGGCGCAGTTGGCGACGCAGCCCCGGCTGGTGCTCACCCGGACGTACTCCAGCTTGTTGCCGTGCTGGCTGAGCTGGTCCCGGGCGGGGAAGGGCAGGTCTTCGAGGTTGTGGATGAGGGGCCGGGCGGGGTTCTGGCGGGGCGTGCCGCCGGCGTCGCGGTAGCAGATGCCGCGCACCTCGGAGAGCGGCTCCTTGAGGTAGAGCCGCTGGACGAGGTCCAGGACGGTGGGTTCGCCCTCGCCGACGGCGACGACGTCGGCCCAGGGGTTGTTGCGGAGCACGTCCAGGCCGGCGAAGGTGCCGGCGGGCCCGCCGCAGGCGATCACCGTGCCGGGGAGCTCTTCCCGCAGGAGCCGGCACAGCGTCAGGCAGCTGCCCAGGTTGAGGCTCATGAGGGTGAAGCAGACGAGGTCGGGCCGGAAGTCCTTGAGGGCTTCGACCGCGGCGGCGGCCTCGTCGTCGCCGTGCTCCACCTCCCGGATCTCGGCGGTGAAGCCCGTATGGCGCAGTACGCCGGCCATGTAGGCCACGCCGAGGTGCTCGGGCGACATCACGAGGTCGCCGTCGAGGAGGATGAGGAAGCTGACCCGGAACGACGCGGGGTCCGTGATGCGGGGGTCGAGCGTCAGGTCGAGCGTTCCCGGTTTGGGCGCCGAAGGTACCAGACCGAGATCCTGCTTCATTACTGCTCCCTGGTGTCGAGGGGGGCCGGTGGGCCGCCGGGCGGCGGGTCCGCCGTGCCGAGCACGGGCGTGCCGTCGAGGCCGTCCGGGCGGATGCCGATCGACGCGAGGACGGTGGGGGCCACGTCCGTCATGTCGTACGGCGCGGCGGCCCGCCCGGCGGGGGGCGGGGTCGCGCCGCGGCGGTAGAGGACCGCGTCGTGGCGGGTGTGGGTGCCGCTGAGGTGGTCGGTGCGTACGGTGGCGGTGCCGCCCCAGCCGCCGCGGAGCTGGATGCCGGGCGCGGGCACGGCCACGAGGTCGGGGGCGTGGTGCAGGAGCGGGCCGTGGTAGACGTCGGCCGCGCGGTGCAGGGCGCGCAGCAGCGGGGGCCCGTCGGTGTCGGGGCCGATGCGGGTGCCGTCGCAGCGCAGTGCGGTCAGTTCGCGGGCGATCTCGGCGGCCGCGTCGTCCGCCTCGGCGTCGGTGAGGGCGCCGCCGGGGAAGCGGCTCTTGCGGTTGAGGTAGATGCGGGCGGGGTCGAGGGCGAAGGCGGTGCTGCGGGCGTCGAGGGCGTCCGGGCGCGGGCAGGCGTCGAGCGGGGCGAGCCAGCCGGACTCCCTGAGCCAGGCGTTGACGTAGACCTGGTGTGCGGCCGGGCCGAAGCCGTGGTCGCTCATGAGGAAGAGCTCGGTGCCGGCGGGGAGGGCCGCGACGAGCGTGCCGACGCTGTCGTCGACGAGGCGGTGGAAGGCGCGGAGCCGCTCGTGCAGGGGGTGTGCGGGGTCGGTGACGGCGCGCCACAGGAAGTGGTAGACGCGGTCGGTCTCGGTGAGCACGGTGACCGCGAGGTCCCACGGTTCGTGGCGCAGGAGGTGGTCCATGGCGCGGGTGCGGGTGCGCAGGGCGCGTTCGGCGCGGTCCAGGAAGGCGGCGGGGTCGGCGGCGGCGTCCCCGACCTCGACGTCGAGTTCGTATCCGAGGCCGCGCAGCAGGGGAAGCAGCCGGGGCGGGCTGACGGCGCGCTCCAGGTCGGGGGCGACGAAGCCGGAGACGACGACGCCGCCGGTGTCAGGGGCCGGGTAGGTGCCGGGGACGTTCAGGCACAGGGTGCGCCGGCCGGCGCGGGCGGCGAGCTCCCACAGCGGGGGTTCGGCGAGGTCGGGCAGGCCGGGGAAGCGGATGTGCCGGCCGCCGCCGGGCGTGAGGTCGGTGAAGCCGTAGATGCCGTGCCGGCCGGGGTTGGTGCCGGTGAGGAAGGTGGCCCAGGAGGTGGAGCTGATCTCCGGTACGGGTGCGAGGAGTTCGGCGCAGTGGCCGTCGGCGAGCAGTCCGGCGACGTGGGGCATGGTGCCGTCGGCGGCGAGCCGGGTCAGCAGGGACCGGGGCATGCCGTCGAGCCCGACGACCAGGGCACGTGCGGCGTGCGGGCTCACGCCATGCGCTCGCGGACGTAGCCGGCCAGGAGGTCGAGGCTGTCGATGAGCTTGATCGACAGGTCTTCGTCGGCGATCTCGATGCCGAACTCGCTCTCGACCCAGATGAGGAACTCGATGGTGTTGATGGAGTCGAGGCCCAGCTTGTCGACGAGTCCCTGGTCGGGTACGTCCGAGGGCTCCATGGGGAGCTCCAGGGAGTCGACCAGCACCTTGCGGAGGCGGTCCTTGATCTCGTCCGTTGCGGTCTTCTCCATGCGCGGAAACCTTTCTCCTCAGCTCCGTGGGAGCGGTGGGGTGCCAGGGGGCCCGGGGGACGGCCGCGGGCCGGTGGCGGTCATAGGTAGCCCATTTCGCGCAGCCGCTCGCTGGTGTACGCGTCCTCGGTGCCGGCGGGGTTCTCCGCGGCGGCCGTGCCGGCATCGCCGGAGCCGGTGTCCGCGCGGACCGCCGAGAGGCGGGGGTCGGCCGGCGGGACGTCCACGTCGCCGGTGAGAGCGGCCTGTACGGGGGTGCCGTGCACGTCCGGCGGCCAGGAGGCGCCGAGGTCGGCCAGCAGGGTGGGCATGGTGTCCGTCAGCGCGACGGTCCCGGGCAGGCGGCCGGGGCGGACCCGCGGGGAGCGGTGCGCCCACATGCCGCGGTAACGGTGCAGGCCCGTCTGGGGGCTGGGCCGCCACACCTCGCCGCCCACGTCGCAGACGGGCAGCACGCTCTCGTCGTCCGGCAGCAGCAGCAGGTCGGGCGCGCGACCGCAGTGGGGGCCGGGGTAGGCCTCCTCGCGGGGGACGACGGCCCGGAACACCCGGCGCCCGTCCGGCCCGGTGAGCCCCGCCAGCAGGCCGGCGGTCTCCTCCATGACCCGCTCGCGCTCGCGGGGTGCGACGCGGCCGCGCAGCTGGCGTCCCCGTACGTTGACGTTGAGGCCGTAGCTGCCGGGGACGGGCATGTAGACGCGGGTGCGCCGGAAGTCCACGTGCCGCCCCCCGCCCGCGAACCAGCTCGCCGCCCCGTCCTCGGGCTGCTCCCCGGGGGCGGTGGCCAGCAGCCCGGCCTCCTCCAGGAGGGTGTGCAGCGCGAGCGCGTGGTGCCCGGTGCCCAGGCCGTGGTCGGAGACGAGCACGACGCTGGTGTCCTCGTCGACGAGCTCCAGGAGCTCCCCCACGGCCCGGTCGACGGCCTGGTAGATGCGGGGGACGGCGGCGTCCCAGCCGCTGCCCTCCGGGGCCGGCCGGTGGCCGGGGTGGTCCGGCTCGCCGAAGTGCCAGTAGTGGTGGCCGACCCGGTCCGCCTCGGTGAGGACGACCATCACCACGTCGGTGGGCCGGGTGGTCATCAGGTGCCGCACCGAGCGGACGCGCGCCGCGACGTTGCGCTCGGCCTCCTCCAGATAGGCCAGGTCGCCGCGGAACATGGTCGCGAGGTCCGACTGGAAATGGGCCTTGGCAGCGGCGAGTTCGCGCAGCAGGGAGGGCGGCCGGCAGTGCCGCAGGGTGCGCTCCAGGGGCCAGGTCACCTGATAGCCCGGCAGCTCGGCGGGCGGGTGGGACATGGGGATGTTGACGAGGCCGAGGGTGCGGCCCTGCGCGGCGAGCCAGTCCCAGGCGCTGGTGCGGCCCAGGTCCTCCGAGCGGGTGACGCGGGCGCCGTAGCCGGGGTCCTGGGTGTCGTAGAACTGGTAGATGCCGTGGCCGCCGGGCCGGCTGGCGCTGACGAACGTGCTCCAGCCGGGCGCCGTGTGGGCCGGCCAGGTGCAGTCGGTGACGGCCCGGGCGCTCTGCCCGAGGAGCGCGCCGATGTGGGGCAGGAGGCCCTGCTCCACGAGTGGATCGATGACGTCGAACGTGCCTCCGTCGATGCCGATGACGAGGGCGCGGGGAGAAGGAGCAGAAGGTGGCACGAAATTGCCTCCAGCTCTGGAACGCATCTTGACCGCAGGCGAAATCGTCCGGTCATCGATGGCCCGAGGACATTAACAGCCCCTGAGCAGAGCGTCCACGGTGCGGACGGCGGGTGCGGGGAGCGTCCTCTCCCCGGGGGCTGATCGGATTCGGCGGGTCAGCGGCAGATTTCACACGGCACGTATCCGGACGGAACCCGCTCCACGATACGCCAGGCACGCCGCCGTCTCCAGGCACGCGATTCGCGCCACTTCACCGCCGAATTGACCGGCCGCAGATGCCTCCGGCACCCCGCCCGACCGGACCCGGTGCCTCCTGCGCGGCCGTCTGCGCAGGTCACGATGGCAGGCGAAATCCCGTGGCCCGTCGGCGAGTTCGGCGCAGAGGATCGGTGCAGGGGTGTTGACGGCGGCAACTACCCCGATGGAGGCTCGTGTTCGGGCATGTGATCCGGCCCACGACCGGGGGCCGGATCGCATGTTCCGTGACCGGCCGCCCATCGGACGCTTCGGCCGGTCCTTTCTCACGGCTGCGGGAAAACGCCGTGCGGCTGCTTCTCGCAGCCCCGGACCGTCTTCTGTCCTCCCGTCGAACGGCGCCTTACGTCGACCATCACCAGCGCGAGACCGAAAGGCTGCTCATCATGCCGGACTCCGGTGAAGAAATACTCTTTCCCTCCTGGCCGCAGCACGGCGAGGAGGAGCGCACCGGCCTGCTGCGTGCACTCGCGCAGGAAGGCTGGTGGCGCAACGGAGGCTCGGAGGTCGAGAACTTCGAGCGGGAATTCGCCAGCCATCACGGAGCGCCGTACGCGCTGGCGACGACGAACGGCACGCACGCGCTGGAGCTCGCGCTGGAGGTGATGGGCGTACGGGCCGGCGACGAGGTCGTCGTCCCCGCGTTCACCTTCATCTCCTCCTCCCTGGCGGTGCAGCGCCTGGGCGCCGTGCCGGTCCCCGCCGACGTGCGGCCCGACACCTACTGCCTGGACACCGAGTCGGCGGCGGCGCTCGTCACGCCGCGGACCAAAGCGATCATGCCGGTGCACATGGCGGGTCAGTTCGCGGACATGGACGCGCTGGAGAAGCTGTCCGTGGACACGGGAGTACCGCTCCTCCAGGACGCCGCGCACGCCCACGGCGCCCAGTGGCAGGGCAGGCGGGTCGGCGAGCTCGGCAGCATCGCCGCCTTCAGCTTCCAGAACGGCAAGCTGATGACCGCGGGCGAGGGCGGGGCCCTGCTGCTGCCCGACGAGGAGTCCCACCGGGAAGCGTACCTGCGGCACTGCTGCGGCCGCCCGCCCGGCGACCGGCTCTACGCCCACCTGACGCAGGGCTCGAACTACCGCATGAACGAGTTCTCCGCGAGCGTCCTGCGCGCCCAACTAGGCCGATTGGACGGCCAGTTGGAGGTGCGTGAGCAGCGCTGGGCCCACCTGCGCGAGGCGCTCGCGGCGATCGACGGAGTGGTGCCCCAGGGCCGGGACGAGCGCGGCACCCTGCACGCGCATTACATGGCGATGGTGCGACTGCCCGGCATCACGGCGCAGCGGCGGCTCGCGCTGGTGGACGGCCTGGTCGAGCGGGGCGTCCCCGCCTTCGTCGGCTTCCCGCCCGTCTACCGCACCGAGGGCTTCCGGCACGGGCCGGTGCCGGGCGGCACCGAGGAGCTGGCCGCGCACTGTCCCGTGGCGGAGGAGATCGGCGGCGACTGCGTATGGCTGCACCACCGGGTGCTGCTCGCCGACGTGCCGGTGCTGGACCGGCTGGCCGAGGTCTTCGCCGGCCTCGTCCGCGCGCTCTGACGCGATGCCGGTGCCCAGTGGCGCTACGGATCCGCGGCTGAGCGTCGTCGTGCCCAGCCGCGGGCCCGCGGCGCGCCTGCGCGCGACGCTCGCCTGCCTGGCCGGGCAGGGGGCGGAGACACCGCCGTTCGAGGTGGTCGTGGTCAACGACAATCCTGGACGGGCGGGCGACGATCCGGGACCGGCGCAGGGCGATCCGGGACCGGCGGGCGAAGGCGCCACCCCTGCCGCCGTGGCCGGGGAGCTGGCCCGCGACCTGCCGGTGCGGGTGGTGCCGGGGCCGCTGCGCGGGCGGGCCGCGGCCCGCAACGCCGGGGCGGCCGCGGCCCGCGGGGCCCGCCTGGTGTTCCTGGACGACGACGTGCTGGTGGGGCCGGAGTTCCTCGCGGCCCACGCCGACGCGGCGGACCCGGACGCCTTCGCGCACGGGCGGACCCGCGAGCTGCCCACCGCCGCACGGCTGCTGAGGAGCCTGGAGGGCGGGAGCCTTGAGGACGTCCGGCGGGCCCGGGCCGCCCTCGGCCCGGCGCCCGCATCCACGCCGCCGCCCGGGCCCGCCGCGCACCGGCGGCTCGTCGCCAACGCCCTGGAGCGGACGGTCGAGGCCATGGCCGGCGGCGCCCTGCCGGACGTCGCGCCCTGGCTCGGCTTCGTCGGCGCCAACACCGCCGTCGACCGCGACCGCTGGCAACGGGCGGGCGGCTTCGACGAGGCCTTCGGGCTCACCTGGGGCTGCGAGGACCTGGAGTTCGGCTTCCGCCTGTACGCGGCGGGCGTCCGCAGGACCCTGGTCGCGGACGCCCTGGGCGTCCACCTCAGCCACGCCCGGCCCGGGCGGTGGGAGCAGCACCACCGGAACCTGGACCGCTTCCGGGCCCTTCACCCGCACGCCTCGGTGCGCGCCCTGGAGGCCCTGCTCGGGCCCGAGGGCACACCCGGGGAGTACGTACGCGCCGTCACCACGGCGGCGGACGCGCCGGTAGGGGGCGGCGCGCGATGACGACCGCCCCGCGCCCCGAGCCCGGCGATCAGGTGGTGCTCGCCCCGCACGCGGACGACGCCGTCTGGTCCGTGGGCGGCCGCCTGGCGCGCTGGGCCGCCGAAGGCCGCCGGACGACCGTCGTCACGGTCTTCGCGGGCCCCGCCGCGGAGCCGGCCGAAGCGTCCGGCACGTGGCGGGAGGCCGCCGATCCCCGGGTGCGGCGGGCGGAGGACGCGGCCGCGTGCACCGAGCTGGGCGCCGTCCTCGTACCGCTCGGCTTCACCGACGCCGCGCTGCGCGCGGGCGCGGACGGCTTCCTCTATTCCGCGCCGCGCCGGCTCCTCGGTCCCCGGCACCCCGCGGACGCGCGGCTGCTGGAGGAGGTCCGTGCCGCGCTGGGCCCGCTGTGCGCCGGGCCGGTGACGGTGCACGCGCCGCTGGCGGCGGGCGGGCACGTCGACCACCGGCTGGTCCGGGGCGCGGTGGAGGCCCTGGCGCCGGGGCGCACCGTCTGGTACGAGGACTTCCCCTACCGGCTGCGCGGGCGCGACCACGCGGGCCTGCGGCCGCGCACCGAGCCGCTGCCGGCCGGGGCGGTGGAGCGCTGGCTGTCCGCCGCGGGCCGGTACACCAGCCAGGCCCGGGCCCACTTCGGCTCGGTCCCCGCACTGCGCGAGGCGCTGCTCGCCCGGGCCCGCGGGCACGGCGACGGCGACGGACAGCGGCTCGCCGACCGCCACTGGCTGCCCGCGGCCGGCGGGCCGCCCGCCGGGCCGCCGGAGGGAGGCCGTGACCCGCGCCGCGCGTAGCCCCCACGACCGAAGAAAGGGCACTCATGTCCCCTCGTACTCCTCCGTCGGCGGCTGCCGCAGGAACCCGGCAGCAACTGCCGCTGATCGGCAACGACCTCGTGGTCAACGAGGACTCCTGCAACCTCAGTTGCACCTACTGCCTCACGGGGCAGAGCAATCTCAAGGAGGGTCACTCCCTCCAGCTGATCTTCGAACCGCCGCGGCGTGACAGCTACGAGCCCGGCAGCCCGCTGGGGCAGCGCCTGGACGCCGTCGCCGACCGGCTGCGGGGCCACTTCGGGCTGCCCCTGCTCAAGGTGACGGGCGGTGAGATCTTCCTGGTCCGGGGCATCATGGACTTCCTGGAGCAGGAGGCCGGCAAGCACGAGGTGCTGGTGATCCAGACCAACGGCGTGCTGGTGCGGCAGGAGCACCTGGACCGCTTCCGCTCCTGGGGCAACGTCGTCCTCCAGGTCTCCCTGGACAGCCATCTCCACCACGGCAACAGCCACCGGGTGCCCAGCGCGAGCCTGCACCGCAAGGTCGTCGACGCCATCTCCCGCATCCTCGGCTCGGGGCTGCCGGTGGAGATCTACTCGGTGCTCAACGACCGCAGCGTCACCGAAGCCTGCGCGTTCGCCGAGTGGCTGACGGGCTTCTCCCGGCCCCCGGTCTACTTCCCCTTCCCCGTGCGCGGCCCGGACGCGGAGCGCTTCGCCGTCCGCCCCGAACAGCACGCACTCGTCCAGGAACTGGCCGACCGCTACGACGAGTTCGCGGCCGTCCTCCCGCCGCGCCCGTACTTCGACAGGCTGCTGAGCTTCTACCGCGAGGGGCGCCGCACCTTCCGCTGCCACCTGCCGCGGCTGGTCGTCTCCACCTTCAGCGACGGGGTCGTCACGCCCTGCCCCAACATCTGGTTCTCCGACATGGGCAACGCCCTGGAGGAGAGCTGGGAGGAGACGCTGGAGAAGGCCGGCACCAGCGGGCTCTACCGGGCCCTGCTCGCTCCCCGGCCGCGGCTGTCGGCCTGTCACGGCTGCTTCACTCCCTGGGACACGCTCTCGATGTACTTCGAGGACGAGATCACCCTCGACGAGCTGTGCGCCGCGCCCACCTATTCCCCGCCCCGCATCCGCAAGATGATCGCCGACGCCAAGGCCGACTACCTCCGCACCGGGGGGAAGTGACATGGGCGACGGCGAGCCGGAGACCCTCCTGGACGCGCTGCGCGGGCTGCCGCCGGGGCGGGTCCTGCTGCCGGGCACGGACGCGGCCGCGCTGCTGGACCGGGTGCGCAAGGCCGCGGACGAGATCGGGGCCGGAGCCGCCGAGGGCGAGGCGGTGGCCCTGTGCGCCGAGAACAGCCCGGCGTGGGTGGTCGCGTTCCTGGCCCTGCTGGCCGCCGGGGCCAGGCCGCTGCTCCTGGAGCCGGGCACGCCCGAAGCCGAGGCCCGGCGGCTGCTGCGGGCGGCCGGCGGGGGCAGGTCGCTGACCGTCCCGGACGGCGACGGCGACCGGCCACCGGTGCTGTCCGGCCCGCCCGGGGAGCCCTGCGGGCCCGGCTCCGCCGTCCTGCTGCCCACCTCGGGCTCGACCGGCGAGAGCAGGATCGTCACGCGCGACGAAGCGAGCCTCCTCGCGGAGGGCCGCCGCTACCGCGACGGCGTGGGGCTCACCGGCCGGGACACCCTGCTGCTGCCGGTCCCCCTCTCCCACGCGTACGCGCTGGGCTGGCTCTGCGGCGGGCTGCTCACCGGTGCCTCGCTGCGGCCCGTTCCGCCGGCGGCCCTGGGCCGGATCGCGGCGGAACTGGCCGGCGGGGCCACGGTGGTGGCGCTGGTGCCCAGCATCGCCCGGCTGCTCGCGACCCGGAAGCTGCGCGCGGGCTCCCGGCCGCGCCCCGGCGACGGGAGCCCGGCCCCCGCCCTGCGGGTGGCCATGGTGGGCGCCGGGCCGGTGGACGAGCGGCTGGACCGCGCCTTCGAGGAAGCGTTCGGCACCGCGCTCGCCCGGAACTACGGATCCACCGAGACGGGCGCGGTGTTCGCCGGGCAGGCCCGTATCGAGCCCTTCTGCGTCGGCGCTCCCCTGCCCGGGATCGTGTACCGGCTGGCGGACGAGGACGGCGAGGCGGTGCCCGACGGCACGCCCGGGCTGCTGCAAGTCCGCGTGGACGGCGCCTGGCACGCCATGGGGGACCTCGCCGTGGCCGTGCCGGACGGCCTGCGCGTCATCGGCCGGAAGGACCGGGCGATCCGCCGGGGCGGCCGCTGGGTGTCGCCCCTGGAGATCGAGGAGGTGCTGCGGGGGCATCCGGACGTGCGCGACGTGCGGGTCACGGCGCGGCGCGGGCGCCACCCGGGCGAGGACGGCATCGTCGCGGAGGTGTCGGCCGTGCGGCCGGGGCTCACGCCGGAGCCGCTGCGCGAGCACGCCCGCCGCGAACTCGCCGCGTACAAGGTCCCCGACGAGTTCCTGATCCGTACGGCCCTGCCCACCAGCGCGGCGGGCAAGGTCCGGGCCGCGCCCCGCTACCGGCTCACCCGGCAGGCGGCGGAGGCGGCGCGTGCCTACAAGACCTCCGAGGTCCTCTTCGCCCTGCACGGCCTGGGCGCGCTGGACCGGCTGGCGGAGGGCGCCGGAGCGGCTGACCTGGCCCGGGAGCTGGGGTGCGACGCCGACGCGCTGGAGTGGGTGCTGCGGGCGGCCGCCGGTCTGGGCATGCTGACCACGGCGGCGGCCGGGGACGGGGAGCCGCGCGTGCGGGCCGCCGAACTGGCCGCGTTCGTCCGGCTGGAAGAGCACCTCTCGCGCGGGCTCGTCACCCGTGAGGAGATCGCCGCCGCCGTCCGCACCGGAGTGGCGCGGCGGCCCTTCGAGCACACCACGCCCGCCGGCCCGGACCGGCTCGTCACCGTCTACCAGGGCGCCATGAACGGCCCGAGCGCCCGGGCCCGGGCCGCGCTCGGCCTGCGGCTGCTCAAGCCGGAGGCGGGGGCGCGGATGGTCGAGGTGACCGCCGGGCCGGGCCGCTACCTGGAGCGCCTGCTGGCCGCCGACCCCACGGCCGGCGGCCATTTGCTGACCGTCGGCCGGCTCTCCGGGCCGCCGGCGCCCGCCGTCGCCGCGGCCGTCGCGGAGGGCCGCGTCACCACCGGCCCCGAACCGCCGCGCGGCGCGGCCGACCTCTGCGTCGTCGCCAACGCCGTCCACGGCCCCGGCCCGGGCAGCGAACTCGCCGCGCTGCTGGGCAGCCTGCGCCCCGGCGGCCGGCTGCTGGTCGACGACGTCTTCCTGCCCCCGTCCGGGGCGGGCAGCGAACTGGCCCTGGACTGGCTCACGCACGGCGGCACCGCGTGGCCCACGGCCGGCGAGCTCATCGCCGGCCTGTCCCGGGAGGGGGCCCGCGTCAGCAGGCACCTGCCGCTGGAGGAGTCCCTGTGTCATCTGATCATCGCCGAGGAGGCCAGCTGATGAGCAGCGTCACCGAACGGGCCGTGGAGCGGCTCGGACTGAGCGGCCGGGTGGTCGTGGTCTCGGGCGCGTCGGGGCAGATCGGCGGCGCCTGCGCGCTGGAGCTGTCCGCGCTCGGAGCCACCGTCGTCGCCGGCTACCACACCGGCGCCGAGGCCGCGCGAAAACTACAGGAGCAGGCCGAGGGCGAGGGCGGCACGCTCGTGCCCGTCGCCTCGGACCTGAGCCGGCCCGAGGGGGCCGACGCCCTGGTGGCGGCCGCCGTCAAGCGCTTCGGCCGGGTGGACGGCTGCGTGGCGGCCGCGGGCCTGCGCACCCGCCGGCTCGCCCTGGCCACCGACGAGCGCAGCCTGCAGCGGCTGCTGCAAGTGAACCTGACCGGGGCGATCAGCCTCGCCAAGGCGTGCCTGAAGCCGATGATGCGCGCCCGCTACGGGCGGATCGTGCTCTTCGGCTCCAGAGCGGGCACCAGCGGGCTGCCGGGCCACGGCGCCTACGCCGCGACGAAGGGCGCCCTCCAGCCGTGGGCATCGTCCGTGGCGGGCGAGGTCGGCGGGCACGGCATCACCGTCAACGTCGTGGCGCCCGGGGCGATCCGGGCCGAGGTGATGGACTTCTCGGAGGCCGAGCGCGACCTGGTGCTCAAGTTCATCGGGGCCGGCCGGCTCGGCGAGCCCGAGGAGGTCGCGGCGGCCGTGTCGTTCCTGCTGTCGCCCTCCGCCTCGTACGTCAACGGCACCACCCTCGTCGTCGACGGCGGTGCGCGCTTCTGATGACTTTCACCGACAAGGCACCCGGCGGGTCCGCGCGGCCCGCGGACCGCGAACCACTGCGGCTGGCGGTGGTGGGCGCGGGGTGGGTCGCGCGGCAGGTGTGGCTGCCCCTGCTGGAGGCGCACCCGGCGTTCCGGGTCGCCGCCGTCGTGGACGACGACCCCGTGGCGGCCCGGAAGGCCGTGCGGGAGGGCGGGCACACCCGCATCCTGCGGCGGCCGGAGGAGCTGAGCCCCGACAGCGTGGACGCGGCCGTCATCGCCCTGCCCAACCACCTGCACCTGCCCGTGGCCAGGGCGCTCGTCGAACGCGACGTGCCGGTCTTCGTCGAAAAACCGGTGTTCCGCACCCTCTTCGAGGCCCAGGCGCTCGCCCTCGACCACCTGGCCCGGGGCAGCATCGGCGACCTGACGCTGTATTCGTGGAGCGCCGCCCGGCACCGCACCGACGTGTGCCGGCTGGCGGAGCTCCTGCCCTCCCTGGGCACCGTCCGCAACCTGGACCTGCGCTGGATCCGGGCCACCGGCATCCCGCAGCGCACCGGCTGGTTCGTCGACCGGAGGCTGTCGGGCGGCGGAGCCCTGCTCG
Organism: Streptomyces sp. SCA2-17; assembly: GCF_044336695.1. NCBI lineage: Bacteria > Bacillati > Actinomycetota > Actinomycetes > Kitasatosporales > Streptomycetaceae > Streptomyces > Streptomyces sp. SCA2-17. Next base: position 6,783,035 of record NZ_CP117521.1, on the reverse strand, counting down.
ACCTGGGCTGGCACCTGCTGGACGTGGGCCTGCACCTGCTGGGCTGGCCGCGCGTGGTGCGGGCGGCCGGCACCATGTCGGCCGACTGGATGGAGCGCGGCGACGCCACGGCCGACTGGCGGCCGGGCGCCCGGGACGACCCGGAGGCCCGGCCCGTGGAGCCCGTCGAGGACACGGCCCGCGGCTTCCTGGTCACCGACACGGGCGTGGGCATCTCGCTGGAGACCCGCTGGGCCTCCCACCAGGCCCTCGACGTCACCACCATCACGGTGGAGGGCACCGAGGGCGTGGCCACGCTGCGCGGCACGTTCGGCTTCAGCCCGCACCGCCTGCCGCGGTCCTCCCTCACCGTGCTGCGCCTGGGCCGCGAGGAGGCCGTCGCGCTGCCGGACGAGCCCGTGGGCATCGAGTACGAGCGGCAGGTCGACGAGCTCGCCCGCCGGCTCGGGGGCCCCGGCGGCGGGCGGCCGGCCTCGGGCCTCGGCGAGGGCTCGATGGCCGAGGTGACCATCCTCGCTTCCTGCATCGACCACATCTACTCGGCCGCCGGCCGGACCCTGCGGGAGGTTTCATGAAGTTCGCCTACTTCACCCACGTGTGGGGCCGGCCCGGCATCACGCCCGGGCAGCGCTACGCCGAACTCTGGCGCGAGATCCGCGACGCCGACCGGCTCGGCCTCGACTACGCGTTCTCCGTCGAGCACCACTGCACGCCGCACGAGAGCTGGATGCCCTCGCCCGCGGTGTTCTGCACGGGCGCGGCCCTGCACACCGAGCGCATCCGCGTCGGGCCGATGGGCTGGGTCCCGCCGCTGCGTCACCCGATGCACCTGGTCGAGGAGGTCGCGACCCTCGATCACGTCCTGGGCGGCCGGCTGGAGGTGGGGCTGGCCTCGGGCGTCAGCCCCCAGCCCTTCCTGCCCTTCGGCGCCGACTTCGACAACCGCCACACGCTCACCCGGGAGGCCGTCGAGCTGCTGCGCAGCGCACTCGGCAGCGAGGGCGCCGTCGACTTCGAGGGGCCCGTCCACCGGGTCCGGGACGTCACGCTCTCCTTCCCCGCGCTCCAGCGGCCCCACCCGCCGCTGTGGGTGCCCACCACCAACCGCAACACCCTGCGCTACCTCAGCGAAGTCGGCGCCCACACGGGCTCGACGATGATCGTGCCGCGCGCCTCCATGGGCGTCGTCTACCGCCACTACCTCGACTGGTGGCGCGGGCACGGCCACGCCACCGACCCCGACATCGGCTACTGGACCCTCGTCCACGTGGCGCCCACCGACGCCGAGGCCGAGGCGCGGGCGGCCGCGCACATGACCGAGACCTTCACCAAGACCCTCCAGTACGGCTCGGTGCGGCGCTCCGGCGAACAGCACGCCCCGGCCAGCCGGCTGAGCACGCCCGACATCCTCGCCGGGTCCGGCGACTTCGGCTTCCTCCTCGACCACAACCTCGTCTTCGTCGGCTCACCGCAGACGGTGACCGAGAGGATCCGGGCGGCGGCGGCCGAAGGCCACTTCAACACGGTGCTGGGCGAGTTCGCCTTCGGAGGGCTGGAGGAGCAGCACCGGGCCGAGTCCCTCGAACTGTTCGCCCGCGAGGTGATCCCGGCGCTGCGCGACCACTCCCCGTACGCGCCGCGCCCGGCGTACACCCGGGACGACGAGGAGCAGGTGGCCGCGCGCCTCCAGGCCCTGGGCTATCTCGACTGACCCGGCCCGCGGTCGCGCGCCGACCGCACCTCGCCCCGCCCCGCCCCGCCCGGAGAAAGGATGAGGAGATCAGCGTTCACGTGCCGACCCGGCCGCCCTCGGCGCGGGAGCTGCGCCCCCTCGTGGACCGGCTGCTGCTCGTCCCCGACGAGCACCGCCGCTTCGCCGTGGACGAGCAGGGCGCGCGCCGCCTGCACCGCATCGGGCCGGAGCTGCTCGACGAGCTCACGGCGGCCGGTCTGCCCCACGCCGGCCACGGCCCCGGCCGGCTCTTCGACGGCTACGACCTCGGCAACACGGCCCTGCACCTCGGGCTGGCCTCGGTGCAGCGGCGGGCCATCCGCTCCTGGGCGGCGGCCCTGCGCACGGCCTCGGTCCCGGACGCCCGGCCCCTGCTGATCGACGTGAAGGCGTCGTGCCCCGTGCCCGGACACGCCGGCCCCTGCCCGTACGGAGTGCTCATGCCCGGAGGGCGGCGCCGCGTGGTGGCGGGCCCGCCCGCGGACGCGCGCCTGCACCGGCTCACCGCACGGCCGCGGCAGCAGTGGCCGGCCTTCCCCCCGCCCGTCCTGGAGCTGCTGCACGCCCTGGAGCCGGTCGGTTTCTTCCTGCTGCCGGAGGCCGTCCGCTGGGACCCGGAGTTCCTGTGGCGCACGCGCATGGCGGACTGCGGGGGCGCGTCGGCGTGGCTGGTGGCGGAGGGCGAACGGCGCGGGCTCGGCGTCCGCTTCGCCTTCGGGCTGCTCGTGGCCAGGCCGTACTCCACCCCGCACTGCTGGGCAGAGTTCCTGGTGGACGGCCACTGGGTGCCGGCCGATCCGCTGCTGCTGCGGGCCATGGCCGCCCGGGGCGGGCTGGACGCGGCGGCCCATCCCCCCACCGCGTCCCCGGGGGCCGTCTTCCACCGGCTCACGGACCGCTTCACGAAAGTCGTCAGCCACGCCGGGGTCTGGGCCCCGGCCTCCCTACCCACGGAGCTCCTGCCATGCCCCTGACTCCCCCGCCCCGCTCCCCCGCGTCCTCACCCACCGCCCCGCCGCCGGCCGCCGCCCCCGCTCCCGGCCGCTTCGCCACCGTGGTCTTCGACCTGGACGGCGTCCTCATCGACAGCTTCGAGGTGATGCGCGAGGCGTTCGCGATCGCCTACCGCGAGGTGGTGGGCGCGGGCGAGCCCCCCTTCGAGGAGTACGTCACCCACCAGGGGCGCTACTTCCCGGACATCATGCGGCTGATGGGGCTGCCCGGCGAGATGGAGGGCCCGTTCGTCCGCGCGAGTCACGAGCTGATGGACCGGGTCACGGTCTACCCGCACGTACCGGAGCTGCTGGCGGCGCTGCGCGAGCGGGGTGTGCGCACCGCCGTCGCCACCGGCAAGTCCGGCGCCCGGGCCCGCGCCGTCCTGGAGCGGGTCGGGCTGCTGCCCCTGCTCGATGAGGTCGTGGGCAGCGACGAGGTGCCCCGGCCCAAGCCGCACCCGGACATCGTCCACGAGGCGCTGCACCGGCTGGGCGCGCCGCCCGAAGGCGCGGTCATGGTCGGCGACGCGGTGATCGACATCCGCAGCGGGCACGCCGCCGGCACGGCCACGGTCGGTGTCACCTGGGGCGAGGGCGCGGCGGAGCGGCTGCGCGCCGAGCAGCCCGACTTCCTCCTCGACCAGCCGTGGCACCTGCTCGCGCTGGTGTGCGGCGGGGGCCGCGGATGACGGCGGCCGCACCGCGCTGGAGCGTGGTCGCCCCGCAGGGGGCGGCCGGTGAACTGGCCGGTGCCGGCGGGGCCGAGGGCTGGCAGCTGCTGCTGGAGACCGCCCGCACCGTCCGGCGGCACGGGCTCGGCGCGCTGTGGCTGCTGGACCGCACGGACACCACGCCCCGGCGCGCTCCCGATCCCGTGTGGGAGGGCTGGACGGCGCTGGCCGGGCTGGCGGCCGCGGTGCCGGGGCTGGAGCTGGGCCTGCTCTCCCCGGCGGCGCCCTTCCGCAACGCGGCCCTGCTCGCCAAGCGGGCGGCGAGCGCGGACCACATCTGCGGTGGGCGGCTGTCGCTGGGGCTCACCGCCGCGGCGTACGGGCCGGAGCATCACTCGACGGGTGTCACCTCCGGTGGATTTGAGGGCGGCTCTCCCGGCGACGAGGACAACCACCGCGCCGTCGGTGAGACGGCCGAGGCGCTGCGCGCGCTGTGGAGTGGCCGGCCGGTGACCCTCGCCGGGGAGCACGTGCGGCTGGCGGCGGCGCACTGCGTACCCGCGCCGCACCAGCAGCCGATGCCCCTGGTCCTGCGCCTGGACGCCGGGGAGGAAGGGGCCGGGGCGCGGCGGCCCGCGGACGCCGCCGTACGGGAGTGCACCGGCGTCCAGTGGACGGGCGAGACGCGTCACGTGGCTTCCGCTGTCGAGGAGTTCGGGCGGCGCAGGACGGCCGTCGGGGCGGACCCCGGCGTGGTGCGGCACGCCTGGGCGGCCGAGTGCCGGGTCTTCGACTCCGTGCTGGAGCGCGACAGGTGGCTGTGCTCCCCGCACGAGGTGCACTTCTGGAGCCACCACCCCGACCTGCTGGCGCGGCGGAGCCTGTACGGGACGCCGGATCAGATCACGGACCGCGCGCGGAGTCTGCTGGCGGCGGGCGTCACGGAGTTCGTGCTGTGGTTCCGCGACTATCCGCGGACCACGAGCCTGGACCGGCTCCTCACCGACATCGCCCACCGCGTCGACACGACCGCCGGCCCCGGTGCCGGGACCGGCGGGGCAGAGGAGTGAGCCCGGTGCCCGGTACGAAGCCCGCCGACCCCTTCCTGTCCACGGCCTGGCTCGCCGCCGGCCGCTCGCTGGAACGCCCGCCCGCCGGCGTACGGAACACCGTGGCGCTCCGGCTGGAGCTCACCGATCCGCCGCCCGGGGCCCCGCCGGCGGTGGACGTGGCGGTGGACCTGGCCACCGGGCGCCTGGGCGTCGCGGCCGCCGCGGGCGAGCCGCCGGGGCTGCGGATCACGCTGCCGCACGCGGCGGCCCGCGCGCTGCTGCTGGGGTCGCCGCTGGAGCGCGCCGGTGTCTTCGAGCGCGGCGACGTGCGCGCCGAGGGCAACTTCAGCCTGCTGTTCTTCATCGACGCGGCGCTCCGGCGGGACGGGTCAGGGCACGTGGCGGCTCTCCGGGCCGCGGCGGGGCTGACCGGCTCCCGGGAAGTTCGGGAGCCTGCCGGGGCGGAGGAGGCGGCCGAGGCCGTCGAGGCCGTCGAGCGCGCCCGGGAGGCCCTGCCCGGGACCGTGCGCGAGATCGAGCGCGAAGTGGGCACCTCGACGCCGGGGGCCCAGCTGCACGTCTCCCTCGACGGGGTCACGCTCGCGGACGCGGGGCTGGGTGAAGCACGGCCCGGCGTCCCGATGACGCACCGCTCCCTGCCGCTGTGGTACTGCTGCGCCAAGCCCCTCCTGTCGGCGGCGCTCGGCCGGCTCTGGGAAGCCGGTGCGTACGACCCGTACCTGCCCGTCGCGCACTACCTGCCCGCGTTCGGCCGGGAAGGCAAGGAGTCCATCACCTCGATGGACCTGCTGACGCACACGAGCCCGCTGCCGACCGGCGACGACCCCCTGCACGGCGTGGTCGCCGGACCGGACGGCGAGCGGCTGCGACGGGCCCTCGGCGTGGCGGTCCCGCCGCATTCCCGGCGGGCTCCGGGCGTCAACTACAGCCAGTGGTGGGCGTGGTTCGTCCTGGCCCGGATCCTTCCCGTGGTCGACGGCAGGGAGTACCGCCCGTACGTCGAGGAGGAGATCCTCGGGCCGTGCGGGATGGCGGACACGCGCGTGCACCTGACGCCGGAGGACTTCGCGGCCTTCGGGGACCGGCTGCCGCTGATCCACGTGAGCAACCCCGGGTCGGCTCCCCAGCCCACCCACTGGTGGTCCACCGAGGCCGCGACCACGCGGTGCATCCCCGGCGTGAACACCCGGGGTCCGCTGAGCGACCTCGGCCGCTTCTTCACCATGATGCTGCGCGGCGGGGACGCCCCCGGCGGGCGCGTCCTCGCGCCGACGACCGCCGCCGCGCTGACCGCCCGGCACCGCACCGGCCTGCGCGACCGGTACGGGAACGCCGACTGGGGCATGGGGTTCCGCCTCGAATGCCGCCACCTGGGAGAGGAGTTCACCAGCTTCGGCACCCACGCCTCCCCCCGGTCCTACGGGCACGACGGGCTGTGGACCGCGGTGGCGTTCGCGGACCCCGACGCCGGGCTCACCGTGGCCGTCCACCTCAACGGGAAGGTGGAGCACGAACGGCACCGCGAGCGCATCATCCGCATCGCCGACGCCGTGTACGACGACCTCCGCCTGTGCTGACCTCCGGATCCGTACCGGCCACGGCCTGAGGATCCATGCAGATCTCCGACTTCCAGAGAGGGTTTCCATGCCGCACTCCGACCTGACCGAACTGCCCATGCCGTCGCCCGTGTCCGCCGAGGTGGGCGCGCTCTACGACCGGTTCACCGCCCTGGGCTCCGCCTCCCTGGGCGAGAACCTGCACTTCGGGTACTGGGACTCCCCCGACAGCCAGGTGTCGCTGGAGGAGGCGACCGACCGGCTCACCGACATGATGGCCGACCGGCTGCACATCGGCGCCGGGTCGCGCGTCCTCGACCTGGGCTGCGGCGTGGGCACGCCCGGCGTGCGCATCGCCCGCCGTACGGGCGCGGACGTCACCGGCATCTCCGTCAGTACGGAGCAGATCGCCCGGGCCAACGCCCTGGCGGAGTCCTCGGGCGTCGCCGACCGCGCGCGGTTCCGGCAGGCGGACGCGATGGAACTGCCCTTCGAGGACGGCAGCTTCGACGCGGTCATCGCCCTGGAGTCGATCATCCACATGCCCGACCGCGCCCAGGTGCTCGCGCACGTGGGCCGGGTGCTGCGGCCGGGCGGGCGGGTGGTGCTCACCGACTTCTTCGAGCGCGCCCCCATCCCCGCCGCCGGGCAGACCGCCGTACGGCGCTACCTGCACGACTTCATGATGACGATGGTGGCCGCCGAGTCCTACCCGCCCCTGCTGCGCGGGGCCGGGCTGTGGATGGAGGAGTTCCTGGACATCAGCGACCAGACGCTGGAGAAGACCTTCGTCCTGCTGTCCGAGCGCATCAACGCGGCGAAGAAGCAACTCTCGGAGGAGTTCGGGGAGGAGATGGTGGACCAGTTCGACCCGGGCGACCTGGTCGGCATCAGGGAGTTCGGCTACCTGCTGCTGGTGGCCCGGCGCCCGTGACGCGGAAGGGGTGAGCGGGGCCCGGGCCCCGCGGCCCGTCCGCCCCCGTGTCACCGGGGGCGGACGGCCTCCCTCCTACGGCCCTTACGGCCTCGCGGGGCCGCCGCCCTGCCGCGGCATTCCGCCGAGGGTGCGCAGGACCACGTCCTCGGGGACGCCGGGGACGAGTTCGGCTCCGTGCGGCCCGTCGAGGACGAAGGCCAGGCCGTCGCCCGCGGCCTTCTTGTCGCGCCGCATCAGGGTGATCAGCGCGGCCGGGTCGGCGTCCTCCGGGAGGGCGCCGGGAAGTCCGTAGTCCCGGACGACCCGGGCGTGCTCCTCCGCACGGCCGGCCGGGATGCGGCCGAGGGCCAGGGCCAGCCGGCCCGCGAAGACCGTGCCGATGGCCACGCCGACGCCGTGGCGTACGGCGAATCCCGTAGCGGTCTCCAGGGCGTGGCCCAGAGTGTGGCCGTAGTTGAGGATGTGCCGGCGGCCGGTGTCGCGTTCGTCGGCCGAGACGACCGACGCCTTCAGCCGCAGGCTCGCGGTGACCTGCTCGTGGACGGCGAGCCCGCGCAGGTCGCCCGCGCCGATGAAGTGGCAGCGCGCGATCTCGCCGTAGCCGTTGGTCCACTCCTCGGCGGGCAGCGTCTCCAGGTAGGTGGTGTCGCACAGCACGGCGGCGGGCTGCCAGTAGGCGCCGACGAGGTTCTTGCCCTCGGGCAGGTTGACGGCGGTCTTACCGCCGACGCTCGCGTCCACCTGGGCCAGGAGCGTGGTGGGCAGGTGGATCACGGGCACCCCGCGGTGGTGGAGCGCGGCCGCGAGCCCGGCCGTGTCGGTGGTCGTCCCGCCTCCGCAGGAGACGACCACGTCGTGGCGGGTGATGCCGAAGGCGGTGAATCCCCGGCACAGGTCCTCGACGGTGGCCAGGGTCTTGTGCCGTTCTCCGTCGCGCACCGGGATGACCGTCGAGGGCACGCCGGGGTCCGGTACCGTCCCGGGCGGCCGCGCGGTGACGATGGCCGCGCGGCGCGCGCCGAGTGCCGCCACGATGTCCGGCAGGAGGTTCCGTGCCCCGGGCCCGACGTGGACGGAATAAGAACGCTCCCCCAGCCGCACGTCGACACGGCTGACGGGGCTGTGGTCGCTACGGCGTTCGGCGGGGTCGTGCTGGTGCTGGGGATGCGGCACGGCGGACCTCCTCGCTCGTGGGGACGCCGGCGCTCACGGGTGCACGTCGGCGCGGGGGCGGTGCGGGGGCGGATTCACTGCTCCGGTTCACTGCTCCGGCCGGTGCGCGGCCTCCAGGACGTAGCCGCGGCCGCGGACGGTGCGCACGCGCAGGTCCAGGGCCGTCAGCCGGCGGCGGATGCGCATGATGTGCAGGTCGAGCGCGTTGCGGCTGAGCGCGGGGCGGCCGGGCCGCGGGACGAGCAGGGCGTCGCGGGAGACGACCTCGGTGAAGGACTCGGCCAGCCGGGCCACCAGGTGCGCGCCGGTCGGCGAGAGCAGGGCGAAGCGGCGGCGGAAGCGCAGCACGCCGTTGGGCTCGACCACGGGCCGGGCCTCCCCGGCCGCCCGCATGCGCAGCGCCTCGGCGCGGGCCCGGAGGTCTCCGGGGCTGATGGGGGCGCGCACCCAGTCCTCCCGGAGGTCCGGGCTCGGGGGCGCCTCGGCGCCCGCCTCCAGCACCAGGATCCGCATGACGCCCCGGTCGCGGCAGTGCTCCCGGCGGCCGGACTCCGCCGGCCAGCGGATCAGCTCCACCTTCTCTCCCGGCAGTAACGGCACGCGCCGCCCCCTTCACCTCAACTGCTCGCCGCAGAAACGGACTTCACTCAATCACACGGAAGTCCACGGCGCACGGAGGCGGGGGTGCGCTCCGGTCGGTCTGCGCACGCTACGTAGGGCGGCGCGCGCTCCGGTCAGCCGACGGCCTGGGCGAAGGAGAAGAAGCGGTGCGGGTCGTAGGCGTGCTTGATCTCGGCCAGCCGGCCGTAGTTCTCGGCGTAGTAGGCCGTCTTCCAGTCGGCCAGCTCGGGGTCGATGAAGTTCTGGTAGCTCTCGCCGTTGGAGTACGGGTCCAGGGTGTGCAGCCCGCGCGCGGCCCAGGCCCGGGCGGCCGCTTCGTCCTCCCGGCTGTAGTCCGGCTTGTTGAGGGCGATGGAGAAGCCGAGGTAGAACTCCGTGTCGCGGTGCACGTAGGCGGTGGTGGTGCGGTCGGGGCGGTTGGCGGCGCCGCCCAGGGCGAAGAAGCTCAGGAAGCGGAACTGCCCCGCCCGGGGGCCGGTGGCGAAGGCTTCCAGGATCCGCTCGACGCCCCGCGCCGGGATCGGCGCGGAGAAGAGCCGGTTGCGGTCGATGGAGAAGTTCTGCCGCGGCAGGGCGGCCTCGGGCGAGTAGCCGACCGTGTGGCACTGCTCCGGCGACAGCTCGGCGCAGCCGTACTGCGCCATCATCGCGTCGTGCGCGGACAGCCGCCGGGCCTGCCGCGTGGCGGGCGCCCGGCCCACCGACGCGGCCAGGGAGTCCAGTACGGGGTCGAGGGCGTCCGCCGCGCCGAGCCAGGCGCCGGTGACGACGACCACCGGGGCGCCCTTCCCGGCGTCCGGCCACTGCACGGCCAGGGCGGCGCCCAGGTCGCGGGGGCCGTCGATGATCCAGTGCTGCCACGCCTCCACGACCCGCTGCGCGGCCTCCCACGGCCAGGTGAGGTTGTAGGTGACGAGGGTGGGCACGTCCGTGGGCCGCAGCTCCAGGCTGGTGATCACGCCGAAGTTGCCGCCTCCGCCGCCGCGCGTCGCCCAGAACAGGTCCGGGTTCTCGGCGGCGGACGCGGTGACGGTCCGCCCGTCGGCCAGGACGATCCGGGCCGAGACCAGGCGGTCGCAGGCCATGCCGAACTTACGGGTCTGCCAGCCCAGCCCGCCGCCCGGCACGAACCCGCCGGGGCAGACGCCCGGGCAGTTGCCGCCCGCCACGACGACGCCGCGCGGCGACAGCGCCGTCAGGGCGTCCACCTGCTGGGTGCCGGCCCCCATGACGACGGTGTTCCGGGGCGTCAGCGCCACCGTGTTCAGCCGCGAGAGGTCCAGGACGATGCCCTCGCCCGTGGAGTACCCGCCGAAGCTGTGCCCGCCGCTGCGGGGCACGAGGGGCAGGCCGTGGTCCTGGGCGAACGCGAGCGTCGTCCGCACGTCTCTTTCGCTGCGGCAGTAGGCCACCGCCTGCGGCCGGATCCCGTCGAACTGACCGCTGTAGAGCTTCCTGGCCCGTTCGTAGCCGCTGTCCGAGGGCAGGACGAGGTCGCCCGACAGCCGGCGCCCGAGCTCGCTCCAGTCGACGCCGCCGCCGGTGCGCCGCGCGGCCGGACCCACCGGGCTTGCGGCCACCGGGCCCGCGACCGCCGCGCCGGTCGCACCGGCACCCGCGGCGGCGGCCGCCGCCACCGCCCCGGCCCGTAGCACAGTCCGCCTGTCGAGCATGCTGCCTCTCCATCTGCCGGCCCGCGCGCCCGGGCGCGCGGGAAGCGATCACGGGAACCACGGCTCAGGATGCCCGGCCGGATCACCCGTGCCGCCACTCCTGTCAGCGGGGTGAAAGAAAGCGGCACTTGGCGTTCCGCACAATGGGAGGGACACCGGAAGCGGAAGCCGAAGCGGCGGCCGGAGGCGGAGGGCGGAGCACATGTACCAGGCGGAGCGGGGCGGGCACCGGGGCAGGCGCTTCGGGGACGACCGGCTGCTGGAGGCGAAGGTCACCGCGGTGCGGGCCGCCGTGCCCGGGATGACGGACGTCACGCTGCGCGGCCCCGCCTTCGCCCGGTCCGCGTGCAAGCCGGGCGCGCACCTCCCCCTGGAGCTTCCCGGCGGCGCACAGGGCCCCCTGCTGCGGACGTACTCGGTGTGGCGGCACACGCCGGCCGACGCCTCGCTCACCCTGCGGATCGCACTGCACAAGCCGGGCGGGCCGGGCTGCGCGTGGGCGGGCGCCGTGACCCCGGGCGAGCGCGTACGGACCGGCGTCCCGCGCAACCGGATCGTCCTCGACCCGCGGGCCGGCCACCACGTCTTCGTCGGCGAGGAGACGGGAGCGGTGCCGCTGCTCGCCATGCTGGACGCGCTCCCGTCCGGAGCCGTGACCCACGGCGTGCTGGAGACCACGGGCCCGGAGGCCGAGTTCCCGGCGCCGGGCGGGGCGCGGACCCTGCCGTGGGTGCACCGCGGGCGCGCCTCGGCCGCCGCCTCACCGGTGCTGGTGGCGGCCGTCCGCCGGCTGGAGCTGCCGCCGGGCCCGGGGGTCGCCTACGTGGCGGGAGAGGCCGCGACCTGCCGGGCGGTGGTGCGCCACTTCGTGACCGATCGGGGCTGGCCGCGGTACGCGGTCAAGACACAGACGCACTGGACGCCGGGCAAGTGCGGCATCCACTAGGCCTCATGGCAGGAGCGCGCGGACGGTCTTCCGCAGCAGGCGCGCCACGGTCTGTGCGTCGTCGTCGGTGAGCCCGGGGTGCAGGGGCAGGCACAGCGTCTCCGCCGCGGCCCGCTCGGACACGGGCAGGGACCGTACGGGCCCGTAGGCCGGGACTGTATGCAGGGGCCCGTAGCGGAAGCTCGTCTCGACCCCGGCGGCGTGCAGGCGGCGGGCCACCTCGTCCCGGATGCGGCGGTCCACCTGCACCCAGTACAGGTAGTGGGAGGAGACGTGCCCGCCGGGGAGCGGGGGCCGCCGCCGGATGCCGGCGGCCCCGGCCAGAGCGTCGTCGTAGCGGCGCACGAGCTCCGCCCTGCGGGAGACGAGACCGGGCAGGCGGCGCAGCTGGACGGCGCCGATCGCGGCGGACAGGTCGTTGCCGAGGAGCCGGCGGCCGATCTCCCACTGCTCGAACTCCCACGGCCGCCACGGCGGCGGGGTGAAGCCGTCGCCGGGCCGGGCCAGGCCGTGGTAGGCGAGGCGGCGGGCCCTGCGGGCGAGACGCGGGTCGCGCACGTGGAGCATGCCGCCGTCGCCGGTCACCATGATCTTCATCTGGTCGAAGCTCCAGACGCCCATGTCGCCGAAGGTTCCGGCGGCCCGCCCGTGCACGCTGGACGCCACGGAACAGGCCGCGTCCTCGACCAGGGCGACGCCCCGCTCCGCGCACAGCTCCGCCAGGCCGGCGATGTCGCCCGGGTATCCGCCGTAGTGCAGGACGAGGACCGCCCTGGTGCGCGGGGTGAGCACCCGCTCGACGTCGCGGACCGACGGGTTGAGCGAGTGCGGGTCGACCTCGCAGAAGACCGGGCGGGCACCGCGCGCCCGCGTGGCGTTGGGCCCGGACACGAAGCTCAGGGACGGGATCACCACCTCGTCCCCCTCGGCGAGGCCGAGCAGTTCGAGCGCGAGGAACGTGCCCGAGGTGGCCGAGTTGAGGAACACGACGTGCTCCGGCGGCACACCGAGGTGCCGGGCGAACCGCCCTTCGAAGTCCCGCGACCGCAGCCCGTAGCCGACGGTCCCGCTGTCGAAGGCCTCCGCGACGGCCCGGAGTTCGGGGTCACCCAGCACGGGCCGCGAAAATGCGATCACGTAGCTCTCCTCTTGAGGTTGCCCCGTCATCCCCGTAGGTCACGAGACCACTTACCCACAACAAGCGGACACCGTGCCTCCGTTCACTGCGCTACGGCACGGCTTCGGCTTCGGCTTCCGATACGGCTACGGCTGCTCGTTGCGGCGGAACAGGGCGGTCCACAGGAAGGATTCACCGAAGCGCGGGGACTCCGGCGGCTCGTCCTGCATGCGGCGCAGTTCCACTTCGGTCAGGCCGTCGGAGAAGATCCGGCGCAGGGACTCCGGGGTGTAGGCCAGACCGCCGTGGCGGTGGGGGTGGCGGTAGAGATCGGTATCGCCGACTTCGGAGCCCATCTCGCCGGCCGCGAAGCAGGCGAGGGCGAGATGTCCGCCGGGTGCGAGCAGCCGGTCGAGGAGGGCGAGGTAGCTGATGCGGCGGTGCGGCGGCAGGTGGTGGAAGCAGCCGGAGTCGTAGATCAGGTCGTACGGGCCGGCCAGTTCGGAGCCTGCGAGCGTGAACGCGTCGCCGCAGAGGAACCTGATCCCGGCTCTCGCTTTCCCGGCCCGGTCCCGGGCCCAGGCGATGGCCTCCGGGGAGAGGTCGACCGCGTCCACCTCGAAGCCCGACGCGGCGAGGTGGAGGGCGTTGCGCCCCGGGCCGCAGCCCAGGTCCAGGGCGCGCCCGCGGGTGACGAGCCCGCGTTCGAGGTACGAGACCAGGTGTTCGTCCGGCTTGGCCACGAAGAACGGCACCGGCTTGGAGCGGTCCGCGTAGAAGCCGTCCCACCAGGAAGCCGCGTCGCCTGTCCCACGATCGGCCTCCGGCGCGAACAGGCCGTCCAGGAGCTGGAGTACGTCGTCCATCGTGCGGATGTTCCGGTCCATCCGGTCCCCCTTCCGTATCCGGCGATCGTAAGCGTGGCCGCAATAAAAGCCCGGGTCAGATGGTGTGGCCGAAGGCTGTGTCCGGCTGTCTGAGGGGCTCGGACGACGGCGGGAAGGGCGCTGCGCTGGAGCCGAACACTGCCGGCGTCCCCGTCGAAGGCCGTGGCGGGGGCATTCCCGGCCGCGCTGAGGCGGGTTTCTCAACGGTCCACCGGGCAGGCTGGACGAGGTGCTTCCCGGTGCCGGGGCGCTCGCGGGCGTGGACGCCGCGTCAGGTCGTACGGGCGCGGAGGGCATCGACCGCTAGGCGGGCGGTCGTGCCGATGACGGCGTCGGCCGGGGGGAGGACCGCGGCGGGGCTGGACGCGCGGGTGAAGACCGCCACGGCGTAGCGCCCGCCGTCGGGGTATTCGACGACGCCGACCTCGTTGCGGACGGTCGGGAGGCTTCCGGTCTTGCCGGCGACGTGGACGTCGTCGAAGGGGAAGCCGGAGGCGAGCCGGTGGGGCCAGACCTGGAGCCCCAGCAGGCGGCGCATCGAGGCGGCGTGCTCGGGGGCGCAGGCTTCGTCCCGCCAGATCGCGCCGAGGAGGCGGGTCATGTCGCGCGGGGTGCTGCGGTTCGTGGCGGCCGGGTCGAGCACGCGGAGCCCGGCGACGACGCGGGGGTCGGTCAGTGCCTGCGGGCCCCCGAGGCCGGTGTCCTCCTTGAGGAGGGCGAGGAAGTCGCCGAAGGAATGGACGGCGTGGGTGCGGGTGAGCCCCAGGCGGCGGGTGGTGTGGTTGACGGCGTCCAGGCCGACGCGCCGGAGGAGGAGGTCGGCGGCGGTGTTGTCGCTGACGGCCATCATCAGGTAGGCGGCATCGCGCAGGGAGAGGCGGACCTCGTCGAGCATGGCGGCGAGCCCCGTGGGGCCGGGGGTGCGGCCGGGCGGCGGGCACACCGTCTGCTCGGCGAGGTCCAGCAGGCCTTCCTCCGCCTGCTGGTGGAGGGCGACGAGCACGCAGAGCTTGTGGACGCTGGCGGTCACGACCGGCTGGTCGGCACCGGCGTCGATCTGGGCTCCGGAGTCGATGTCGGCGGCGTGCAGCCAGCCGGTGACGCCGGCCTCGGTGAAGGCGGCGCGGATGCGGCTGCGCGTACGGGCCAGGGTCTCGGTCATATCCAGTACTCCGCCGCGGGGCGCAGGTGCAGGGGGCTGGGGGGCAGATCGCCGCCGGCGGTGGCAGTGGCGGCGAGGGCGTCGGTGACGGTGTCGGCGAAGGCCAGGGCGGCGGCGTCGCCGCGCCCCTTGGGCCAGGCGGCGGAGTGGCGCAGGGTCAGCGGGGCGCCGGTGAGCGGGCGCCAGGTGAGGTCCGGGTCCTGGTCGGGGTGAGCGTCGCGCGGGCCGAAGGCGACGGCGCGGGAGGAGAGGATCAGGCCGCGGGTGAAGCTGGGGCCCTGGCCGTGGCGGACCGCGGCGGGGGTGTAGCCGTGCCGGGCGCAGGTGGTCAGCAGGTCGTCGTGCACGGCCGGGGCCTGGGCGCGGGGGAAGAGGATCAGGTCGTATCCGGTGAGGGCGGCGAGCGGAACCGTCGCGGACCGGGCGGCCGGGGCGTGCCGGGGCAGCAGCACGCCGAGTTCGTGGCGCAGGACGGGGCCGAGCTCCAGCCCGGCGACGTCGCAGGGATGACGCAGGAGCCCCACGTCCAGGTCGTGCGAGGCGAGCCCGGCGAGCTGGTCGGCGGTGGGCAGTTCGTGCAGTTCCAGTTCCACTCCGCCGTGCTGCCGCTGGAAGCCGGCGAGGATCGCGGCGACGGTGCCGGCGGCGAGGTCGGGCGGCAGGGCGGCGCGCAGCAGTCCGCTGCGGCCTTCCTGGACGCGGCGGGCCGTTGCCATCAGGGCCTCGGAGCGGGCCAGTATCTCGCGGGCCTCGTCGAGGAGCAGGGTGCCGCCTTTGGTGATCGTGACCTGCCGGCTGGTGCGCTCGAAGAGGCGCACGCCCAGCTCCCGCTCCAAGCGCTGGATGCGCTGCGAGAGGGGAGGCTGGGCCATGCCGAGGCGCTGGGCGGCCCGGCCGAAATGTGACTCTTCTGCAACAGCCACGAAGCACTGGAGGTGGCGTATCAGGTCCACAAGCAGGGACTATATCGCAGATTAATCAATCGGATATTGATATCGATCTTGGACGGGCGGGCGCGGGAGCTGCTCTTCTCGGGCCATGCAGCCTTCTGAGCCTTCGCACACCGCCGCACGCGCCGATGCACAAACTGCCGCACGCACCACCGCACGCCGCCCCGCCAGAAGCACCGCCGCACGCGCTGCCGCACCTCGCAACCGGCGGCGACGCCGTACGGCCCGCGCGGCCTTCGCGGCGGCGGGCACGCTCGCCGCGGCCACGGGAGGGGCGTACGCGGCCGGGTGGGGTCCCTTCTCTTCCGGCGCCGCGTCCTCCGATCCCGCCGCCGCTGCCCAGGCACGAGCTTTCCTGGCCGACTGGGCAGCCGGCAGGATGGCGGAGGCGGGGAACCGTACGACGAACCCCGGGCAGGCCGAAACCACGCTGCGGAACTTCACCGCCGGCCTGGAGATCCGCAAGCCGGCCCTCACCGCCGCGGCGGCGGCCACCGCCCGGGACGGCACGGCCACCGTGCCCTTCACCGCGAAGATGCCCGTCGCCGACCTGGGAACCTGGACGTACGCCTCGAAACTCCCGCTGCGCAAACAGCAGGACGGCACGTGGAAGGTGGACTGGACCCTCACCCTCGTCCATCCGAAGCTGAACAGCACCGACAAGTTCCGTCTGGAACGCGACGGCGCCGGCACCGTCACGGTCACCGATCGCCGCGGTGCCCCGCTGTCCGGCAGCACGTACCCCTCGCTGGCGCCCGTCGTCGCCCAGTTCGGCAAGGCCGCCGGGGGCGGTCCCCGGGGAGCGATCCGGCTCGTCGACCGCGTATCGGGAGAGAACAAGGGGACGGAAGCCACCTTCGGCGCCGCACCCGCCCGGACCGGCGACGGTCCCGTCCGCACCACGATCGACCCGGCGTGGCAGGCGGCCGCCGAGAAGGCCCTCGCCTCCAAGAGCCGCGGGAAGAGCGCCGCCCTCGTCGCCCTGCGCGCCGGCACCGGCGAGATCCTCGCCGTGGCGAACTCCCCGTCCTCCGGCTTCAACCGCGCCGTCTCCGGCACCTACGCCCCCGGCTCCACCTGGAAGATCGTCACCACCAGTGCGCTGCTGCTCAAGAACGCCGTCGAGCCCGGCACCGTCGTCGACTGCCCCAAGTACCTGACGGTCGGCAAGCAGTTCCACAACATGGAGCTGGCCGAGCACCGCGGCGCCACCTTCGCCGAGGACTTCACCGAGTCGTGCAACACGGCCTTCATCAGCCTGCGCGACAAGCTCGGCGACCGGGAAGCGGGCGACGTCGCCAGGAAGTACTTCGGCATAGGCCAGAGCTGGAACATCGGCATCCCCTCCTTCGACGGCGCCGCTCCCCCGCCGGGCGACCAGACGGAAAAGGCCGCCGCGATGATCGGGCAGGGCAAGGTGCTCGGCAATCCGCTGACCATGGCGTCCGTCGCCGCGACGGCGTCCTCCGGCACGTTCCGCCAGCCCACCCTCCTCCCCGGCACCCGCGGCACGACCACCACCACGCCCCTCCCCAAGAACGTCGTCGACCGGCTGCGCGCCATGATGCGCGCCACGGTCACCGACGGCACCGCCCGTGGCCTGGCGGACCTGCCGGGCGACACCGGCGCGAAGACCGGCACCGCCGAGGTCTCCGAGCAGGCCCCCAACAACGGCTGGGTCGCCGCCCACCGGGGCGGCATCGCCGTCGCCGCCGTCGTGGAAGGCGGCCTCAGCGGCAGCGCCTCCGCCGTACCGATCGTCCACGACGTGCTGGCTGCCGTACCCGCCGCCGGCGGTTCTTGAGCCTCAGGAGCCGACCGCCGCACTCGCCACACTCACCGCACGATTCACGATCACCGACCCGAAGGGCCATCACTCCCCCATGAACCCCTCCCGTACGAGACGCTCCGTCATCACCACCCTGACCGGGCTCGCGGCCCTCCCCCTCACCGGCTGCCGGGGCAGCGCTCCCCAGGCCACCGCTCCCGCCTCCGCGCCGCCGCCCACGGCGTCGCACGGCAGCGCCCTGGAGGCCGAGCGCGCATTCGGCGAGCTGGAGAAGAAGTACGACGCCAGGCTGGGCGTGTACGCCGTCGACACCGGCAGCGGGCGGTCCGTCGCCAACCGGCCCGACGAGCGCTTCGCGTACGCGTCCGTCTGCAAGGCCTTCCTCGCCGCCGCCGTGCTGAAGAGGAACTCGCTCAACCAGCTCGACCGGCTGGTGCGATACGGCCGCGACGTTCCGGTCGGCCACTCGCCGATCACCACCCGGCACGTCGACAGCGGCATGACCCTGCGGGAACTGTGCGACGCCGCCGTCCGCTACAGCGACAACGGCGCCGCCAACCTCCTCTTCGACGAACTCGGCGGCCCCGAGGGCCTCCAGGACGCTCTCGCCGCGACCGGCGACCGCGTCACCCGGGCCGACCGCTACGAAACCGACCTCAGCGAAGGCACCCCCGGGGACCCCCGCGACACCAGCACCCCCCGCGCCATGGCCGCCGACCTGCGCGCCTTCGTCCTCGGCGACGCCCTCACCCCGGACAAGCGGTCCATCCTGACCGACTGGCTCAAGCGGAACACCACGGGCGACACGCTCATCCGCGCAGGCGTCCCGGGCGGCTGGCAGGTGGCCGACAAGACGGGATCGGGCGGCTACGGCACGCGCAATGACATCGCCGTCCTCTGGCCTCCCGAGGCCGCCGCCCCCATCGTCATCGCCGTCTTCACCAGCCGCGGCACCCAGGACGCGAAGAAGGACGACACGCTCATCGCCCGGGCTGCCGAAGCCGCCGTCAAGGCCCTCGCCTGATCTGTCCGACGCGTCACCGCGGCTCCGTCCGCCGGAGCGGAGGCCGCGTTCCCCCGCAACGGCTCGTGCGTCCACGCGACCGTTCCCGCCCGGCCGGAGGTGGGAAGCATAGGGCCATATGGCTACGGAACCGCGGCACGAAGCCGCCTTCCCCCTGTCATCCCCCGTCACGGCCGTCATCCTGCTCGTGCTGAGCACCGCATGCGCCCTCTGGCTGCCGGCCGCCGGCCCGGCCGCAGCCGCGACCACCGCCCCGGCCGGCCGGGCAGCCCCCGTCAGGTGCGAGCTGAGCACCTACGTCAGCGACCTCTACGACATCGATCCCGCCAAGGGCAGGTTCTCCGCCCGGCTGTGGATCTGGACCATCTGCCCGGACCGGCGCGCCGACCCGCTGCCCAAGATCTCCTTCGCCAACGCCGACGACCCCGACACCTCCGAGCCGAACATCATCGAGCAGGACGGGCACGTACTGGACCAGGTGCGGGTGCAGTCCAGCTTCCGGCAGGCCTGGGACGTACGGGACTTCCCCTTCGACCGCCACCGCATCGAGGTGGTCCTGACCGCGCCGGACGACACGCAACACTTCCGGTTCACCGTGAACAACGCCGATGCGCAGACCAACCCGGAGATCCGCCCCCAGGGCTGGCGGCTGACCGGCTTCCGGCTGCTCAGCGCCACCAAGCACTACACCACCACATACGGCGACCGCAGCCTCAAGAACGGCAGCACCTACGACCGGGTGCACATCCGCATGGACCTCGAACGCTCCGACCCCACCATCTTCTGGAAACTGACCATCCCCCTCTACCTCGCCGTCCTCATCGCCGTCTCCACCTTCCTCGTCTCCACCCGTCACGAGGAGCTGGAGACCACGGCACGGCTGGAGGGCATCCACAACAGGCTCGGCGTCCTGGGCGGCGGACTGTTCGTCGTCGTCCTCAACATGCAGCAGGCCAACGACGTGGTCACCAGCGCCAACGGGCTGACACTCATCGACCGGCTCCACCTCACCACGCTCGCGTTCCTCCTCGTCGCCGTGGCAGGCACGGTCCTGGCCTGGCGCTGGACCTCCCGCGGCGGCAGCACCACCGTGGCGGAACGCGTCAGCCACCGAGGAGCGTGGTGCGGCCTCGCCGCCTACGCCGTGGCGTGCGGGGCACTGGTGCTCCTGGCGGCTTGCAGATGACAGCGGGACGCAGTCGCCGTCCCTGCTGTGCTCCGTATCGCCTCGCCCCGGCCCCGCTCATGAGGAGGACTCGCCCGGCTCCCTCGCGGCAGGGCCCAGAACGACAGGGAGCCGGCGCAGACCGTGGAGCGTGACCACGATCCGCCGCCGCAGGGGCTCCTCAGTGGCGAGGCGGAGGTGCGGATGGCGGCGGACGAGCGTGCCGACGGCGGTCTCCGCCTCCACGCGGGCGAGCGCCGCCCCTGTGCACCGGTGGCGGCCCCGTCCGAACGCAAGGTGCCCGGCCACGTCTTCCCGGTCCGGGTCGAGGGTGCCGGCGTCGGCGAACCGCGCCGGATCCCGGTTGGCCGCCGCCAGGGAGACGATCACCAGGCTGCCGGCCGGTATCCGCCGGCCGCCCAGCTCGATGTCCTCCGCCGCGAACCGCCACACCCCCATCCGCGCCGAACCGTCGAACCTCAGGAACTCCTCGACGGCGTCGGGCAGGCGCTCCGGATGCTCGCGCAGTGAGGCCATGAGGCGGGGCCGCTCGATCAGCCCGCGCACCATGTTGCCGATGAAGGCTCCCGTGGTGTCGAAGCCCGCGACGAACAGGTGGAACAGGACGGTCACCACGTCTTCCTCGGGAATGCCCTCCCGCTCCGCCTGCGCCGTCACCTCCCCCATGAGGTCGCCGTGGGAATCGCCGGAGCCGGCGGAACCGCCTTTCCGCTCCCTCACGTAGGCGGTGAGGAGTTCGAAGGTCCGCATCGCCGACGCGCGCAGCCCGGCACCGTCGTTGTCGTCGTCGACCGACACCGTGCGCCGCACGAAGTCGAGGAAGTCCGGGCGGTCGGACTCCGGTACACCGACGATCTCGCACATCACCGACACCGACAGCGGTACGGCGAACTGCCCGAGCAGGTCCACCGGCTCGTCCGCAGGCAGCCGCTCCAGCAGCGCGTCCACGGTCCGCTGCACCCGCGGCCGCAGCTCCTCGGCGCGCCGGACCGTGAAGGCCCGGGCTACGGCCGTGTGGTACCGCTCGTGTTCCGGTGAGTCCGCGCTGGAGAGGTTCCGGCCGTACGCGGAGATCATGTCGCCGGCCGGCGAGTTCCAGTCGAGGCTCCGCCACGCTTCGGGGAAGCGCCGGGTGTCGTGGACGAGGCGGGGGTCGCCGAGCGCCGCCCGCACGTCGTCGTCGCGCGTGAGCAGCCAGGCCCGCAGGCCGTTGGGCAGGCTCACCTCGGCGACCGGCCTGTGCTCGCGGAACCAGGCGAGGACGGCGTGCGGGGCGGTGTGGAAGGCGTCGTCGAACGGCGCGCCGGGGTCCGCGGGGCACTGAGGAGAGCCCTGGGGGGCCTGGGGCGGCGTGCTGACGGTGCTCTGCGTGTCAGCGTTTTCGCTGGTCGTCATGGCGGCTGCCTTTCGGTCGTGCCTCTGATGCGTCTTGTGCCTCTGACCCGTCGGGCGCCGTGTCAGAACAACGGGATCTCGTGGTGGAGCCCGGCCGGGCGGGACCGTCCGATCAGCAACTGGATGACCGGTTCGAGGTGTTGGTCGGCGAGGCCCAGGACGTCGAGCAGCCGGTCCGGGTCGTAGCCGCAGTGCGCCTGACAGGCCAGTGATCCGGCGGCGGCCGACAGGTAGCAGCGCTGTACCGCCACACCGGCCTCCATGCCCTGGATCCGGTACCACCGGTCGCCGTAGTACGGCAGGGCCGCCTCGTAATCCGTGAGGAGGGTGAGGACGACGGGGGTGCGCACGATGTCGAACACCCCGTTGTCGAGCGTGCGCTGGAGGGCGGGCCGTACGTCCCCCGAGCTGAGCAGGCCGATCCGGCGCCCCTCGTCCGCGACGAGGTAGACCCCCGGCTCCAGGCCTCCGACCGCGCCGATCGCGGCGACGAAGGCCGTCTGAGGGAAGGGCGCGCCGCCGGGCAGGTCCGACGCGTACGGACCGCAGGCCCGTTGCAGCAGGCGGGCGAGTTCGGCACGCTCCAGGGGGCCGTGCCCCATGAATCCCATGGAGGTGCGCCTGCCCGTCCACGCGTCGGGGAGGCGCTGTTCCACGGCCAGTTCGGTCCAGGACGCCACTCCCGCGGCCAGTCGCGGCAGCAGCGGCGGGACCGGTGCCCGGGGCGGGGCCGTCTCCCCGCGCGCGGCGTTCTCCAGGCGGTCACCGGTGGTCCGGCGAACCTTGTTGCTCCCGGCATCCGGGGCGGCTTCCGGCATGGTTCCGGGGGCCGTCTCCGGGGCGGTCGCGAGCAGGGCATAGCTTCGGGTGCGGGAGCCGTCGGCACCGATGCGGCGGTCGAGTTCGGCGTCCGGGAACCAGTAGCGGACCCGCAGCCGCCCGCCGTCCGCCTCGGCGACGGCCAGGGCCTGGCCGATCATGACCCCGGCGTCCAGAGCGTGCAGGCGGTAGGCGAACTCTCCGTACTTGAAGCGGGTCCGCCAGGGGGTCACGGCGACCACGAGCCCGCCGCGTCCGGTCGCCACGGGGGCCGGCGAGCCGTCAGGCGGGACGGCCAGCGCGTGGTGCACGGGCTCGTACCTGCCCGCGGGCAGCCGGGGCAGCGACTCTCCAGGAAGCGACTCTCCAGGAAGCACGTGGAGCTCGGCCGGGTAGCGCTGGCCGGCCGAGGAGACGGTCCGGTGCACGGGGCCGAGGAAGCGCTCGCCGCCGCAGCGGGCGCCGGCCTCCCAGCGCAGCCGCGAAGCTCCGGCGGTGCGCCGCAGGAACGACGCGAGCCGCACCACGCCCGCGTCGCCGGCGGCCCCTGCCGGATCCGCCGCCGGACCGCTCGGCAAGGGAACCAGCCGGCGGCCCTCCCGGTCCGGCCGCTCAGCCGGGAGCCGCGACCAGTCGACGTCCCGGGGGATGCGCGCACCGGTGCGGTTCTCCCGCGCGTAGCGCAGTGCGAGGGTCCCCGGGGCTCCGGTGGCCAGATCCCGGGCACCGGGGCCGAGATAGGCCCTGGTCTCCCCGTACCGCGTGACGAGTTCCGCGACGACGTGGCAGAGGGCGAGGCGCTGGGCCGGTACGACGCCGAGCCGCGTCATGTGCAGGTATCCCCAGTTGATCAGCACGCGGTGCAGCCGCAGGACCGGGTCCTGGGCGGCGGCGACGGCCCAGCGGGGGTCTCGCTGGAGGTTCCGGTGGAACGGGCTGCGGCGCAGCACGGCGTCGTCCCAGGCCGTCTCGCCGTTCCGGCCGGCGAGCGGCAGGCGCAGTTCGTCCGCGGCGAGCAGTGCCCGGACGTCGGGAACGAGCTCCTCCACACCGTCGAGGAAGTCCGCCATGCCGGGGAGTTCCTCGCCGTGCTCCGCCGCTCCCGCGCCGGTGCCCAGCAGTTGCTCGGCGAGCGGCCGCAGGGCCGGTGTCCACCGGTCGCCGAACCGGGTGAGCCGGCGGCGCAGTTCGTCCGGGTGCGGGGATTCCATGACCGCTCCCTCGACGTGGGAGCGGTAGGACATGCCGCCCAGCCACAGGGGGCCGGGGAACCGCAGGGCGAAGTGGAGCATGAGGGTGACGGCGGCGCGTGCGCGATGGCCACCGGGCCGCTCGCCCGGACCGGACCGGACTCCGGTGAGGGTGGCCAGGGCGGTCCGGGTGGACAGCTCGTGGAAGCGGTCGAAGAGGGCGACGGCGCCCGGGCCGCCCAGGACGGCGGAGCGGTCGGGGTGCTCCACGGCCAGCAGGGAATTGTCCGGCTGCGGCGGCAGGTCGTCGGCGGCGCCTTCCCGCAGGGCCAGGTCCGCGGGGACGGTCCGCCGGCTTTCGGGGGAGGTTCCCCGTCCGTCGTCCCGCGAGTCGGCCGGCGCCCCGGCGAGGTGCTGCGCGCACCGGTCGCGCAGCCGGGCGGCGACGTGGCCGGCGTGCTCCTTGCCGACCAGCAGGGAGACCCGGATGTTGGGGCCGCCCTGCCACTCGCGGAAGAAGTGCTGGTACCGGCAGTGCCGTGCGCTGTCCCGGAACAGCGGCTCCACCAGCGCGGTGAGCAGCCCGTCGGGGTCGGCCCGGTGGAACAGGCGGTGGTCCAGCCACACGGCGGGGCCGGGCGTCTCGGTCATCCACGGACCTCCGCGGTGAGGGCCAGGGCTGTCCAGGCCGCTGCTGCCTCTTCGAGCAGGTTCAGCCCCAGGCGATTGCAGTGGGTGTGCCAGGCGTGCAGGAGGGGTCGTGCCGACGAGCCGGGCGACGGCACGGCGAGGCATCGCGCCGCCATGGCGACGGCGGCCCGGGAGGGCGGCGGCCAGGCGGCCGCGAGGGCGAGGCGGCTGCGGCGCCGCACCTCCGGGGTCTCCGCGCCGGCCAGCCGTTCCGCCCACTGGGCGAAGGCGCCGGTGAGCGGCGGCGGCCCGGGCCGTGCCGGCGCGCCCAGCAGCGCACGCAGGACATCGACGGCGTGCCGCGCCCTGGCCTGCCAGTCGTGGTCCCGGTGCAGCCGCAGGGCGACGGTGCTCGACGCGGTGAGGAAGGACAGGGTCTCCGGCTGCTCCGTGCACGCGGGCGCGTCCGGCATCCAGGCACCGGAGAACGACTCGACCCGCACGGTGCGGGAGGGCAGCAGGGGCGCGGCGGGGGCGCCCGTCACCTCGCGGCGCAGGATCCATGCCGACGTCTCGGCGTACTCGGCCTCGGTGAGCGGCCGGTGTTCGGGGTTCTCCCGGGCCCACCGCTCGGCGGCCGCGCTCAGCTCCGACCGGGCCCGTTCCCACTGCCCGGCCGACGGGCACAGGGCGCGCAGGCGGACGTGCGGACCGCCCTCCCAGTAGCGGAGGTAGAACCATGCACGGGCACCGGTTCCGGCGGCCGTGCGGTGCAGCAGCCCGGCCAGATGCCCCAGGTGCCGGTCGAGGTCGCTGTGGGCGTGGACATGGACGGACAGCCAGGTCGGTGCCACGCCGGGTCCGGCGGACATGTCTGTGGGCATGTCAGACGTCCACCTCCCAGACGACCTCGGCCGGCCACCGGTCGCCGTTCCCGTCCACCGGCGCCTGGGACGCGTCCGGGAGCACTTCCTGGAAGAGCAGTCGCCGGGCGTCGCGCCGGGTCATCCGCTCGATCTGCAGGACTCCGAGCGGCGAGGCCAGGTCGATCGGCATGGGCTTGCGGTGTTTGTTCGCCCCGGGGCCGTTGACGGCGCGGACGAACGACCAGGCGGGGATGGCGCACCGGCGTCGCCACGTGTCGATGCGTTCCGCGTAGCCCAGCAGGCTCTCGCCCGTGGCGCGCCGGGGGACCTCTTCCGACTCGGTGATGACGGTGCGCCGCATCAACACGACGTCGCCGAGTTCGACGCGTGGCACGATCCGGCACCCCGCCTCCGTCAGCCGTCCTTCGGGCGCGATGACCGGCTGGACGCGGTGCTCGGGCGGCGGTCCGAACATGCGCAGCAGCACGCGCAGCACCGGTGGGTAGTGGAAGTCGGCCATGCGGCCGCGGGGTACGAGTCGCAGGTTCCGGTCCCCGTGCCTCAGGATGAGCCTGCCGTCCCCCGCGACGACGTGGCAGTCCCGCGCGTCGAGGCGCTCCCCGGCGGTGAACGGCCCCGAAAACGTCCCTCCCTGGGAGAGCACCAGCTCCGGGACGGCGCCCTGGGCCCGGAGGTTGACGTTGCTGTCCGCGACCGCCGCCGGCTCGACGTCGTGGAAGCCGGGCAGCGGGGCCGGGCGGCCGTCCGGCCAGGAGCGGAGTTCCTCGCCGTCCGCGCCCAGCCGGCCGAGCATGCGCCGTACGTGCGCGTCGGCCCGTCCGCAGCCGTCCTCGACCGAGTTGACGACGAACACCGGCTGCCCGCCCAGGCGCACCGGATGGCCGTAGAAGGCCAGGCGGGTGGTGAGGCTGTCCGGGCGGGGAGGGGCCGGGGGCACGGGGTCAACGCGGATGACGCCGTCGTCGGAGGGCGTCGACGACAGGATCCGGCGCAGCGCGCGCAGCCCCGGATCCTCCGCCGGTGGCAGCCTGAACTCCCCGCTCCACAAGTCGTCGATTCCGGGGACGCCGGCACCGGCGGCGCGGACGAGTTCGTGCAGGGCGACGGTCAGGGGGACGGGACGGTTCGCGCCGAACGTGCCGGCGAGGTGGGCTTCCGCACAGGCGCGTGCGGCCGCCCACGGATCCGCGTGACCGATCCATCCGGCCACGGCCCGCAGCGTAGAACGCGGTCCCTGCCACTGCTCCTCGTTCAGTGTGAGCCGCCCGGACCGCAACACGGTGTCCGCGTACACCGGCGCGCCGTGGGCCAGGACACCGGGCGGCCAGGAGAGCGGCTCGCTCAAGGAGCGCAGGGTGCCGGTCAGCTCCGGCAGGGTGCTCGCCACGCTCTCCGGCCGGGTCGTCGCATCGGCGGCGTCCGCCACTCCGGTCAGGATGGCGGCCGCAGGACCGGCCACATCGGTGCGCCGCGCGGCGGCGCGCAGCGGGTCGGGATGCTGGACAGACGTCTCGCCGGCGCCGACCAGCAGCCCGGCGTCGATGAGCCGGAGCAGCACGCTCCGCGCCTTCTCCTCGCCGAGTCCCGTGATGCTGGCCAGGGCCCGTGCGGCGCCGCCCCGGCTGCGGCCCTCGTCCGGCCAGGCGGTCAGCACGTGCCGGAGCGCGGGATCGAGCCGGACCCGGCGGACCGCGTCACAGTCGGGGGTGACCGCGTACAGTGCCCCGTCCGCGTCGACGGTGCTGGGGTTGACGACCAGACGCTCGCCGGGCGCAAGCTGACGCAGCAGCGTCAGGCAGATGAAGGCGTTGAGCTCCGCGTGGTGGGCGCGTGGCCGGGGGTCCCCGGCCCACCCGTCGGAGCCGCTGTGGAAGACGCCGTGGGCCCAGGCGCTCAGCGTCCCGCGCGGTGTGCTCTTCAGTGCGGCGCGCGCCACGAACGCGTAGGCGCTGAGCGCGATGTCGGGGCCGGGCGGGGTGCCGCGGTCGAGGCCGGTCACGGCCTGCTTCAGGGCCCCGGCGAGCGGGGAGCCCGACCGGATCAGCTCCGCGGTGACCGGAACGAGACCGGCGGTGCGGACGGCGGCGGCTCCGGTGCGCCCGAGTTCGTCCTCCCACACCTCCTCGGCCCGCTCCCGGGCGCGTTCGGCGCTCTCTACGAGCCGTCCCCAGTGGCGCACGGTCTCCTCGGCGTCGGGCGGGAGCAGGGACACCAGCTTCTCCGCGAGCCGGCGGGCCCGGGGGGCGCGCCCGGTGTGGAGGGAGCGGCGCAGTTCCAGGAGGGCGCCCCGGTCGCGGCCGGGCGGCAGGGTGCCGACCACGTCGTGCAGCACTTCGGAGCAGTGTTCGGCCTGGGCACGTACCGCTTCGCGCGCGGCGCGGCACTGTTCCAGCGCGTGGGCCGCTCGGGGCGACCGCAGCGCGTCCATGGTGCCGGCGGGGAACGCGGGCACTCTGACCACGAAGGCCGTGGGCCTCGGCTCGTCCACCGTCCCCGGCCCGTTCACCGTCCCCGGCTCGTTCGTCGTCCTCGGCTCGTTCACAGTCCTCCGTCCAGGACGAAGCGGTACCGCGCCGAGGGCCGCCGACGGCTCAGCAGCACGGCGAAGGGGGCGATCCAGCGACCGGGGCCGCACGCTTCGCGCAGCGGGCCGGTGAGGAGGCCGTTGTGGATCCGGGCGACCAGTCCCTCCGCACTCGCCGCCATCAGCAGGCGCTGGGCGGCTTCCCCGGTCCGCAGGTGCAGGCCGGCGTAGGCGCGCGCGGCGTCGTGGCGGAGCCACCGGTCGAGGTCAACGGTGATGAACACCGTGGCGGGGGCCTGGTGCGCGTTGGTGGAGGCAACCATCTGGCAGCGGCGGAGGAACGGGGTGACGGCCGTGCCCGGGAGCGGACGCCGGGCGGGCGCCGGCCCGATCCCGTCGTAGCGGAAGAGGCCGTGCTCCGCCCCCGGCACGTTCCTCCGCGCGACGAGCAACGACACAGGTGGCAGGCCGTGCCACAGGGCGGGGAACGCGGTGGTGAGGGCCGCCGAGCACAGCCGTTCCAGGGAGTCGGCGGCGATCGGCAGCGGCGAGGGGATGAATCCCGGGTCGCCGGAGTCGCGGGCCGCCCCCAGCCGCCGCCAGGGCAGCCGCAACGGTACGGGGCCCGCTGCCGCGTGGGGCGTGCCTGCCGGTGGTCCGTGCGCCGCGCCCGGTCTCTGCGCACCCGCCGTGTCCGGCGGCCCCGCCGATGGTCCGCCCACTGGTGTGTCCGGCGTACCGGAGGCAGCACCGGCCGACGCTGCACGCGGCCGCGTACGGGCGAACTCGCGGTGGGCCGCCGCCGACAGGGCACCCAGGCTCTGGAGCGGCTCGCAGGGCCGGCGCACCCGTGGCCCTTGGACGTCCGGGCCGGGGAAGGTCACGTCGGTCACCGAGCCGGTCAGTTGGATCATGGCCATGGAGCACTCGTGCCGGCCGTCCAGGGACAGCAGCCGGTCGATCTCGTCCGGGCACCAGGGGACGGCCTCCGCCCGTAGTCCCACGGTGCGTGCGGCCAGGAGCAGACTGCCCAGCAGCAGCCCCGCCTCCTGGCAGACCAGACGGTAGGCGTAGTCGCCGTAGTGCGCACCCGTCGTCCCCGGGGCGGCGGTCACCGCGCAGTGGACCGACGTCCACCGGCGGTGGCGGAAGGGGACCCGGCCGCGCAGCTGGTGGTGCTCGGGGTGGTAGGGGGCGACGTCCGGCTCCGCTCCGTCCGGCCCCCGGCCGACGACCCGGACGGAGCAGGGGAAGACACAGCGCGCGGAGGGTGCGATGCGGTGCCGGGGCCATGACGACTGCGGCCCGAATTCGACGCACGTGACGCCGGCGCCGAGCGCCAGGAGCGCGGACAGGGCCCGCAGGTCCAGCGGCACACCGGACTCCCGCCGGCTCCCGTCCGGCCCGGAGGGCGCGGACGGCGCTGCGGGCGCTGCCGCTGACCAGTCCACCAAAGGGTCGGTGGCCGCGCCCGGCAGCTGGCGGATCCACTCGGACCCGCCGGTGGCCCGGACCCACGGCGGTGGTTCGGCCGGCAGCCCGCGGGGGACCACCGAGGGCATGCGGTCGAAGGTCAGCTCCGCATACTGTTCGGCGGCACCGGCCGGGGGCGCGCCGGTGAAGGGGCGGGTGCTCACGGGAACGGATGCGGGTGCGGGTTGAGGTCGGCCCGGGTCAGTGGCGCGGCGGCCTGCCCGAGGGCCACGGGGGTGTGCAACAGCCGGTCGAGCCCGTTCAGGCGGCGTGCCCAGTGCCCGAAGGTCATCGGGACGGCCCCGGGCACCAGTACCTTGGCGCAGCGGAAGCCCCCGAGCCGGTGGTCGGGCGTGGTCTGGTCGACCACCAGGACGTCGAGCCCGGCTTGCGCGATGCGCTGCACGGCGTCGCCGAGGTCCTGCCGCAGGTCGGAGTGGCGGTCGGGGGGCAGGTGCCGTTGCCCGGCCTCGGCCAGGGACAGTCGCTCCCGCGGCCGCAGCAGGAACTCCAGGCGTTCGAAGGCCTCCGGCGCGCAGTACAGGAGCCGGTGGTCCTCCATGTGCCTGACCTTGCCGGGGTCCTCCAGCATGGCGGTGACGCGGTGCCGCTGGGACCGGTAGGCCGGGGGGAACTCCGCGGTGAACGGGGCCAGTTCCAGCAGGGCCGAGCGGAATGCCTGGCGCAGGTCGAGGTGGGCTCCGCCCGCGCACAGCGCCCGCGGTTGCCCGGCCCGTTCGGCCTCGTCCACGGCGAGGACCCAGACGGCGGGGATGCCGAGGTCATTGGTGATGTCGTACAGCCGGACGCGATAGCCGCTGAGCCACTCGATGCGCTCGGCCATCAGCGCGAGCTCCGTGTCCCGGCGCGGGTCGAGCGTCACCTCCACGGGGCTGAGGCGGCTGTACCAGGTCAGCAGGAAGGCGTCCCGCTCGGCGATCTCGAAGATCCCGTGCAGCGCTGCCTCCGCCGGACTCGCGCCGAGGGCGCACCCGTTGGAGATCTCGTAGGCGAGGGCCGGCCGGCCCGTCGGCCGGTACAGCGGTTCGTAGTAGGCGAGGCATTCGGGTATCAGCACGGACCGTTCCCGGACGAGGGACCGCCCCCAGACCCAGGACAGTTCGAGGTCTTCGGTGAACTCCTGGAACGGGAAGCCCTCGATCAGGTATTGCTCCGGGTCGTGCAGGCCGAATCGCCGCGGGTCCACGGCGTCCGCCCGCAGGCTCGCCCAGCTGCCGTGCGTCACCGTCCGCCGGCCGCCGGGCTGGACACCGCCCGCGCGTTCGAGTCCCTCGGCGAGCGCGGTCACCTCGGCCGCCAGGTAACTGGTCTGCCGTCCGAAGCCGATCTCCTGGGACGCGGCCGCCTGGATCCCGGTCGGGGCGGTCGCCGTCGGGAACAGCCCGTGCGCGCTGCGGCGCAGCCGGCGGATCAGTCCGGCGTCCTCGTCGACGTACAGCTTGCGCAGCCGCTCCGCGTCCGGCACCAGATCGGCGGAGCGGTAGTGGCCGGGGGCGCGCTTGGGAAGCGGCGCGTCAAACTCCGCTTCCGCCGGCGGCGCGTCGTCCGGCGCGTCGGAACACACCGGGCACAGCGGGACCGGCAGGAAGCGGCCCGGTGTCACGCTGAGGTCCTTGAGCCGGAGCGTCAGGAAGGCACGGTGCGGGCGCCGCTCCTTCGCGTCACGGGTCACGCACTGCCGCACGAGATCGTCGGTCATCGACGTCAGCAGGGCGTGGCGGTCGGCGAAGGTGACGGAGCCTTCGTGCGCCCGCTCCCGGATCCTGGGGAACGCTTCCGGACGGCACGCCGCGCACCGGGTGACGAAACAGCGCAGGCACCCCGGCACGCCGGTGCCCATGGCGGGGCCCACGACGATCCGGCCCGGTTCCCACCAGGCGCACACCACGGTGCGGCCCGCGGCCACCTCCCCTTCGGCCTGCCGGATCTCCTCCTCCCCCGGCGGCCCCGGGAGGAGGTGCACCACCGGCATGAGCGACGGTCCGGTCATCACGACGTCACCGTCCGGTCGGTGGCCAGGACGACGGCGACCGCGACACAGTGGGCCCGGCCGACCCGTCGCAGCACCGGGTGCGCTTCCAGAGGCACGGCCACGAGCCGGGTCGCCGCCGGCAGTGCGGCTTCCAGCCACCGGGCGGCGCGGGCGGCAGCCGTCGCCTCCGCCGTACGCGGGCGCGGCGGCGCACCACCGGCCCTCTGCCCGAGGCTACGGGGAGGCGGTGGTTCGTTGGAGACCCGCTCGTGCAGTGCCCGGACCGCGCCGTACAGTGCGTCGGCGCCCGCTGCGGGTACGGACGCCGAGCATCCGACCCCGACGAGGCCGGCACCGCAGTCGGCCCGTACGATCGCGAATCCCTCGGCGTCGTAGAGCGTACGGAGCAGGGGCCGGTGTCCGGCGGCGGCCAGGATGCTCAGCAGCCGCGGCACATCCGGGCCGGCCGGTACGCACTCCGTGCCTTCGTCCCGCGGTCCGGAGCGCAGGAGACGCGCGGCGACCCGGCCGAGCGCGCACGCCACCGCGTCCTCCCGCTCCGCCGCCGACGCGGTGCCCACCGGCGCGCCCTCGTCCCGCCAGGCCTCGACGTCGTGGGACGGGAGCCGCACCGGCTCGCCGGTGACCAGGTCGAAGGCTTCGACGGCCCGGGGTACGGCAAGCGTCGCTCCCTCCGCAGAATCCAGGACCGCCCGGAGGCCGGCGTACTCCGCGGCCGCGAGGACCGCGGTGACCCGCGCGGACAGCAGGTCGAGCCCGTCCCCCTCGGCGGCGGCTGCTCGGCCGGACCCGGCGAGCGGGGCCACTTCCGCCCGGCACCGGTGCAGCGGAATCTGTGTCAGGTCCCCCTCGTCCACATCCCGGATCAGCCCGTCCCTGCTGTCCACCAGCCGGCTGAAAGCCTGTGACAGCACGGTGCTCTCGGATTCCGGTGGCGGTGCGGCCGACGCCCAGCCCGCGGCCGCCGGCGCCGCAGCCTCAGCGCCGGCGGGGAGCAGGTCCAGCGCGTGCAGGCTCACCTCTTCGGTGACGAGGGTCGCCAGGTCCACCCGGACCGCGCGGTCACGGAAATCCCCGGCCGGCACCCCGGTGATGGCCTTGAACGCGGCGAAGGCCGGCTGGGCGGCGACGATCCGGGCCGTCGACTCGGTCAGGAACACGCTGCGCGGGCCGGTGCCGTCCACTCCCGTCCTCGCCCACAGGCCGGGGCCGCGCACCGCGTCGTCCGGTCCGCACAGAGGCCCCAACCACACCTGGTCCCCGTGGACCGCGCCGTGCAGCACCGTGACGCCCGCCCGGGCACAGGACTCGTCGATCGCCCGCGCCAGGCCCGGGTCGAAGTCGTCGGCGAAGTGCAGGACGAAGTCGCTCGCCCCGATCAGGTGCGTCAGCCCGCCGGCCTGCGAGCCCTCTTCACCGGGGCCGGGCAGCGGGACCGGCAGCGGAACCGTTCGTACGCCCATGCCGGCGTCCCGCTCCCGCGCCGTCGCCAGCACCGGCTTCAGGGCCGACTCGACCCCGGCGACCGCCTGAGCGCCGCCCGTCACGGCGGCTGTCGTACGGCGGTTGCCCAGCTGCACCAGCGCGCGCAGCAACCCGTCGAAGACCATCCCCGAACCCACGCACAGCACCCGGGTGTCCCGGAACACCTCGTAGCGAGCCGCGGGAGAGTCGCGGAAGTACTCGATGAAGGAAAGCTCTCCGGCGTAGTCCGCCAGTTCCCGGTCGGTCAGGCCGTGCGGCCGGTCGACGGCGGCGTCGCGTACGAAACCGGCCTCGGCCAGCCGCCTCAGCAGTGCGCGGACCTGCGCGGCCACGGCGGGGGGCAGGCCGGCCAGCAAGCGGCCCGCCTCCGTCGTCCCGTCCAGGTGGGGCGCGATCCTGCTGACCAGCTCGTAGGAGGACTTGCCCCGGATCGTCAGCGACGAGGCGTTGCACAGCAGGAACGCGCCGTCGTCGTGGGGCACCCACAGGGCGTCACTGCGCAGCTTGGGCCGCGAGCCGTCCTCCGGGAGCGGGTGGGCGGGCTCCGAAATCACCGGACTCTGCATGCTTCCCTTCCAGGCGTCGGGTGTCGAAAGCGGCCGGCCCGCCGAGGCGGACCGGCCGTGCGGTGCGATCAGGTCGAGCAGCTGCACGAGGACGTCGAGCAACAGCAGGACGCCCCCACCTCGGTCAGACCGTGACCCATACGCAGCGACTCCAGGCCTCCCTCGGAGTCCGCCGAGAACTCAAGGCTCTCGACGTCGAGGTCGCTCAGGTCCAGACCCTCGATCCCGTTCTTCTCCATTCCGTGCCTCCCTTCCGCATTGTCGGATTCAGGACGGCTCGACTCTCGCCGAACCTCCCGGCCACGGGCATCCCACGGGAAGGGTCAACTGCCCCTCGGGCGGGCTGGTCGGAGATAGCCCGAAGTGGACCAGAGAGGCAGTGGATTCAAGCTGCGCCGGACCTGTGGAAGGACCACCCTTGTGTGGGTAGCGTGGTCGGACGAGAGCTCCGGGGTACAGCACGGCACGGCGGAGGAGCACAGCCCGCGAGCGGGTCAACAGGGGGAAACATGAACATAGTTGTCCATGGCATGTCTCCGGTCATCAGGCTGGGCGTCATCACGGCGCTGCTGGAAGCCTCGGATCTCTTCCTTTCCGAGCACTTCACCGCCATCGGCGATCCCGGGGAAATGCACGCACTGATCCGGCAGGGCGAGATCGACCTGGTGATCATCGATCCCACTCAGCCGACGCTGAACGCGGGACTCGCGCTCTGCCGGGACATCAAATGCCATGCCCCCGCTCCGCCCGTACTGGCCTTCTGCAAAGGCGTCTCACCGCGCAACGTCCTCCTCTCGCATCTGTCGGGCATCGACAGCTTCGTCCACGCCAACGAGTCGCCGGCGCGCCTGGCCGCCGCCGTGCAAGCGACCTTATGCGGCTCGCGGGAATGGCTCATCGGCCCGCTTGAGGAGACGTCGACGCGGTGGTCCGGGGCCACGTCCCTGACGCCTCGCGAGCAGCAAGTGCTCTGGCTGCTCTCCGAGCGATGTACGAACAGCCAAATAGCCCACACGCTCTCCATCAGCGCCAACACCGTCAAGAACCATGTCGCCGCCGTACTCAGAAAGCTGGCCGTCAAACAGCGTTCTGAGCTCTTCGCCGACATCAGCCTCCCCGAACAGCAGCGATATGTGCGCGGCTGACGCCCTCGCGGCCGCCTCCTTGCTGTGGCAGTCCGCCGGTCCGCAGAGGCTGCGCGTCGGCGCGGGTCAGGCGCGCGCCGGACTCGCCCGGCTGGACGACCGGGCCCTGATCCTCTACGACCCCGCCGCCGGCCCGGCCGCGGAACTGGTGGAGCAGTGCGCGGGCGGCGCACGGACCCTGCGGATCCCGGCGGGGGCGGGCACCGACGGCCTGGCCCGCGCGGTGCGGGAGATCCGCGGACGACGGCCCCGTACCGTCGCGGTGATCGGTGGAGGCTCCGCCATGGACACGGCCAAGCTGGCCGTCGCCCTCGCGTCCGGCAGCGAGCCCCGGTACGCCCAGGGACCGCGCTCCGGCCTTGCGCTGCTCACCCGGGCGACCGGCCCGGCGCCCGCGCTGATCGCCTTTCCCACGACACTGGGCACGGGCTCCGAGACCAGCACGGTGGCCCGCCTCCCCCTCGGCGCCCGGCGCTCGCGACTGGTCTGTTCACCGGCCTTGAGGCCGGCCGGCGCGGTCCTCGACCCGTGCCTCACCGCCACACTGCCCCCGTCCCTGCTGGCGGCCGGGGCGCTGGAGCTCCTGTTGCGGCTGACCGGACCGCTGATGGGGCCCCACCGGATCGGTACGGCGGCGGCCGCCTGGATACTGGAGTGCGCCGCCGTGGTGCGGCACACCGCGGACGTCCTGCTGGCCGGGGGTCCCTCCGGGCCGCCGGGCACGGGTGGGACGGCGGAGCCGCGCGCGCATCTCGCCACGCTGAGCGCCGCGTCGCACCACGTGTGGCCGCGGGTCGGCACGTCGCCGTTCGCCTTCCTGCTGTGGTACTTCGCGGATACCGCCGCCACGGTCACTGCCACGGCCAAGAACGCGGCGCTCGCCTGGTTGTTCCCCGCCTACCTGGAACGCGCTGCCGGGGTGCGCGAGCGGTCGCCCTGGGCGGACGGGCCCCGGGCCCGGCAGGTGGTGAACACCTTGTTGCCGGATGCCGGTCAGGACCCGGCGGCCGTCCGCGAGGCGGCCGCCGGTCTGCTGCGGCGGTGGGGCATCACCCCGGCCCCGCCGCCCGGTGCGGACCCGGCCGGGCTCGGCGCCGACGTCGTCTCCTCCTGGCCGCGCGCGCTGACCGGCATCAGCGCCCGGGACGCGGCCGCGCTGTACGCCGCCGCCTCAGATCCGGCGCAGTGATCCCACTGCCCAGCGCAGCATCAGCACGGTCAGCGCCAGGGAGAAACCCAGGGCGACCCAGAGGGACGTGTCGGAGAAGTCGCCCGACATCACCGACCGGGAGGCCTCGACGACGTGGTAGAAGGGATTGGCCCGCGCCACGCCCCGCAACCAGTCCGGGGCCAGGCTCAGCGGCAGCACGACTCCCGACAGCAGCAGCAGCGGCAGGCTGAGGAAGCCCATCGACTGCGACATCATGTTCTCGTCGCGCAGCATGAGGGCGACCGCGTAGGAAAAGCTCGCCGTCATCACCACGACGACGGCGAAGAGGCCGAACGCGATGAGCAGGCCGCCGAGGTCGGTGTCGAGCCCCATGGCGAGGGCGATCAGCATCAGGATGACGGCCTGGACGCCGAGGGCGAGCACGTCGCGCAGGGCCTTGCCGAGAATGAGCGCGGCGGGCCGCATCGGCGACACCACCATGCGCTCGACCACGCCGGCCCGCAGTTCGGAGATCAGCTCGAACCCCGTGTACAGGGAACCGTACAGGGCCAGCATGACCAGCAGGCCGGGTGCGAAGAGGTCGAAGGCATTCGAGGAGCCGAGGCCGGGATCGGCCAGGCCGTCGACCAGCGGCCCGAAGAGCAGGAGCCACAGCAGCGGTTGCATGATGCCCACCGCGATGACGATGGGCGAGCGGATCAGCCGCCGGGTCTGATAGGCGAAGACGAGTCCGGTGTCGCGTAACACGAGGGTCCCTCCGGGGAGTTGAGCGCGTGGTGGGTGATGCGGGTCCGGTCAGGCGGCGTACGAGAGGAGGCCCCGGCCCCGGTTTCCGCGCCGGCAGCGTCCGGCACGCGCAGCGACGAGCCCGTGTGCTTGAGGAAGACGTCGTCGAGGCTGGCCGATTCCAGGCCGATGGACTGCACGGTCACCCCGCGCTCGTCCAGTCCGCGCACCAGCGAGGGGATCGCGTCGGCACCGTTCTCCACGTAGACGCGCACACCGGCCGGCGCCTCCCGCACCTCACGGACGAACGGAAGGTGTTCCAGGGCGGCCATGACGCGCTCGCCGTCCCGCTCGCCGACCGACACGGTCACCGCGTCCCCGCTGATGCCACGCTTGAGTCCGGCCGGGCTGCCGGACGCGACGATGCGGCCCTGATGGATGATCGCCACCCGGTCGCAGAGGGCATCGGCCTCCTCCAGGTAGTGCGTCGTGAGGAAGACGGTGGTGCCCGCCTCGCGCAGCGCGCGGATCTGCTCCCAGAGCGCGGCACGGGCGGCCGGATCCAGGCCGAGCGTCGGCTCGTCCAGGAACAGCACCTGCGGCTGGTGGACCAGGCCGAGCGCCAGCGCCACGCGGCGCCGCTGCCCGCCCGAGAGACTGCGGGGAA
This sequence comes from Streptomyces sp. SCA2-17, assembly GCF_044336695.1. NCBI lineage: Bacteria > Bacillati > Actinomycetota > Actinomycetes > Kitasatosporales > Streptomycetaceae > Streptomyces > Streptomyces sp. SCA2-17. The sequence goes on along the minus strand of NZ_CP117521.1, from coordinate 6,746,851 downwards.
GGCGGTCGGCCAGGTCCGTCAGCTCCAGCGCGGCCAGGGTGCGCCGCGACTGCTCGTGCGCCGCCGTGCGTCCGAGCCCGTTCAGCCTCGCCTGGAGCACGAGGTTGTCGAGGACCGGCATGCCGTCGTCCGTTCCGCCGGCCTGGCCCACGTATCCGATCAGGTGGCGAGCACGCCGCGTCTCCTCGGGCAGCGCGCACCCGGCGACGCTGACGTGGCCGGAATCGGGGGCGAGGAGGGTGGCGAGCATGCGCACCGTGGTCGTCTTGCCGGCCCCGTTCGGCCCCAGGAAGCCGAAGATCTCCCCCTTCCGCACGTGCAGGTCGATGCCGCGCACCGCCTCCACCGTCCTGCCCCGCTGACGGAACTTCCGGCTCAGTTTCTCCGCTTCGATGACCATCGTTCTCCCCTCCCGCACGGCCCCGGGCGTGACGCCCGAGGCCGCGTCGGATGCCGAGTCGGGTGTGTGTCAGGCGCTCCGGTGCTCCGGTACGTGTCAGATGTCGAGCTCTTCGACGGGCTGCTGCCGCGCGTTGGCCTCGGCCACGCGGGAGAGCTCCTCCGGGAGCGCGCCCTTGAGCTCGTCGAGGGTCTCGTAGACGTCGAGGGTCATCTCGGCCTTCTCCGCCAGGTCCCAGCTGTTCCAGGAGTCGAGCTCCGGCGGGTTCTCCCAGTACTCGACGGTGTAGCGAGGGTCCTGCCCGTCCGGTGCCGGGCCCTCGAAGGCCGTGGGATTCCCGGACTCGTGACGCTTGCTGTGCACGGCGTACCTGCCCTTCTTGGTGTGGTAGACGGTGACCCACTCGCCGCGGCGGTCGTCCGACCCCTGCCGCTTGCCCTGCGCGACGCGCCGGGCCACGAACCGCTTGCGGTGGTAGATCCCGTCACCGCCGACGCGGACCTCGACCTCCTCGAAGCCCTCCAGGTGCGCCTCCTCGATCTCGACGAGGCGCCGCAGGGCCTTGGTGATCGCAGCCGAGAGGTTCCCGCCGGTCAGGCGCTGGGCGCGCTGGAACAGCGCGACGTCGTCATCGCCTACGTAGATCGTCTTGTTGGGCACGACCGCTCTCCTTATGTGCATGCGTATACGTAGAGACTAGACCGCACTCCCCCTCCTGCCAACCGGGCCGGCGCCGGCACACTTGTCACCACCCTTGTCACCCCTGTTCCGTGGCCCGTAACGTGCGCCGAAATGCCCGGCTTCCCATGGGTGCGGGCCGCGACCGAATCGGGGACCTCATGACGCAGAGCACGTCCAGCACGTCTCCCGCCGCGGGGATGGACATCCTCAACACCCTTTACAGCACCGCTTTCACGGTGCAGGTGATGCGCGCCTTCGTGAAGCTGCGCATAGCCGACCACCTGGCTTCCGGGCCGCGCACGCCCGCCGGACTGGCCGAGACCCTGGGCGCCCACCAGGAGGCCCTGGCCGCCTTCCTCGACGCGTCCGCCGCGAACGGCCTGGTGGCGCGCGGGAAGGACGGCGAGTACGCCGTGACCGACCGCGGCCTCCTGCTGCGTTCCGGCTCCGCCATGGCTTCGCACGTGCTGTACGCGGCGGGCCCGGGCGTGAACCGGGCGTACGAGCAGATGTCCGAGGTCGTGCTCACCGGCCGGTCGGGCGGCGAGGCCGCGGGGCAGCACGTCTACGACTACTACGGCGAACACCCCGAAGAGGCCGAGGCGTTCGAGAAGGTGATGTCGGAGACGACCGCGGAATGCGTGAACGCGCTGGTGGAGGTCCACGACTTCACCGCCTACGGACGCATCATGGACGTCGGCGGCGGCAGGGGCACCCTCCTGAGCCGCGTCCTGGCCGCGGCGCCGAAGGCCGAAGGTGTCCTCTTCGACATGCCGCACGTGGTCGACATGGCCAAATCCTCGCTGCCCGCGGAAGTTTCCGCGGACGTCCTGGAGAGGATCGAGTTCACCGGGGGCAGCTTCCTCGAGTCCGTACCCTCCGGAGCCGACCTCTACATGGTCAAGAGCATCCTCGTCGACTGGTCCGACGAAGAGGTCACCCGCCTCCTGGGCAACCTGCACCGCGCCATGGCCCCCGGCAGCCGGCTCCTGATCGTGGACTGGTTCGCCCAGGACGGTGCGGCCGAGAGCCGGACGGCCGGCTACGAGGCCGTCGCCAGTTTCGGCTCCCGCACCCTCTGGGGAGGCCGCCTGCGCCCCCTGGCCGAATTCAGAACCCTCCTCACCGCCACCGGCTTCACCGTCGACCAGGTCACCACCGGCTTCGCCCCGTGTTTGTTCCCCTGGAACCTGATCGTGGCGCACCGCTAGCCGTACCCCGCAAGGACACACCAGGGGGCATATAGGACGTCGATCGCCCTATTTCCTGGCCCGAGGCTCACGATGTCCCGGGTCCCGGAGCCACCCCTATAGGTGCACATGAGCATGTGCAAGGGGAATGCGGGAAATGATGCCGGGACACGATCGGAGGCAGTCATGGCAGGTTTTCTCGACCGGGCCAAGGAGCAGGCCAAGCAGGGTCTGGCACAGGGCAGGCAGAAGGTGGACGAGGTCCAGCAGCAGCGCGCCGGCAACGAGCTGCTGAAGAAACTCGGTGCGGCGTACTACGCCGAACGGCGCGGCAGCGGGTCGCCCGAGGCCACCCACGAGGCCCTCGCCGCGCTGGAAGCGCACGTCGCCGTTCACGGGGAAGGTTTCCTGCGCAGCTGAGCCGGCCGGCCTCGGCCGGTACGCAGCACCGCGGCACCTCGCCGCGTACCGGCCGAGGCCGCGCCGTGGGCCGCGGTCACCGGGTCACCCGCTCGCCGTGAGGAGCGAGGTGATGACCGACGGGGCGGGAGGGCCGTCGAGGAGGCGGCGCAGTTCCGCCGCTCCCCCGGCGCGCTGGTGCGGTGTGAGGGAGACGTACCGCTCGATGCGTTCGTTGTACGTGCTGCGGAACCGCGCGTAGAGGTCGTCGTCCTGGACGATCCGGCCGGCGACGGCGACGAGGGCCTCGGTGCCGGCGTAGTCCTCCTCGGGCAGCGGGTGACCGGGCAGGACGTCCGCGAACCGGCCGGCCAGGCGGCCGAAGAGGGTGTCCGCGAGGCTCCGGATGGTGAAGGTGTGCGCGTAGTGCTGTTCGGGGAGCGCCAAGGGCAGCCGGCCCAGGATGGTGGCTTCGTGGAGCGCCGACAGGCCGGGGGCGAGGAGGGAGTACGGCGTTCTCGCCACGTGCCGCAGGAGCTCGCGCTGGGGCAGGAGCCGGCGGTCGGCCCGTCGGCCGGATGCCCGGTGGGTGCCGCCGCGGTGTCCGGCGTACGGGCCGCCGCAGACGAGGACGCGGGTGAAGCGCGGCCAGTCGGCGAGGAGGTCCGGGAGCCAGCGGTCGATGAGCCGGAGGTAGTGGTTGTTGGCGTCGAAGTCCAGGAGGAAGTTCCTGAAGCCGCCGGTGTTGATCAGCAGGTCGTAGTCCGGCCCGCCGGTCGTCCGGGCCTCCTCCCCCGCCTCCCCCAGTCCTTCCGCGTCGACGAGCGGACCGGTCAGGTGGATGACGCGGTCCGCGCCGGCCTCGGCGAACTCGGCCGTGCGCCGCGCGGTGCCGGGGAAGTTCTGGACCACGCTGTGATCGGCCAGGAGGTGGGCGGCGAGGAGGTGTTCGTGCGGCGAGAGCCCGGCCAGGTGGCCGCGCGCCGCCGGGAGGGATGTACGGGGAAGGGTCGCGCACAGCTCGCGGATCCGCGCCAGGGGGTGCCGGTGCTGCCAGAAGCCGAACAGGCAGTCCACCAGGACCACGGGGCGGCGCGCCACGACGGAGCGGAGGACGAGGTCGGCGTCCATGACGGAGATGACCTGGTCACTGTCCTTGAGCAGCCGGTCGAGGAGCGCGGATCGGTTCCGGCGCGGCTCGGTGAGCTCGTGGATGCCGTCGAAGGCGGTGGCGTTGCGGCGGGCGAATGCCGCCGCGACGCCGTCCCCGGCGAACACCCGCTCGTGTCCGGGGAGCAGCCGGGAGACGGCGACGAGCACGGAGGCCGGGCCGAAACCGCAGTTCTGGGCGCCCATCAGGATGCGCATGGCCGCGTCAGCCGCGTGAGGGCTGTGCGTCGGCGTCGGCCTCGGCATAGTCATCGGCATCGGCATCGGCATCGGCCAGCAGTGCCGCGAGTTGCTCGGCGAAGGGGGCGGCGTGCTGGGCATAGCCGGCGTGTCCGCCGGGGAACTCCTCCAGCGTCCGGCCGAGCCGCCGGGCGAGGACGACCACCGGCCGGTGCACGTCGTGGGTGCGCGACCCCCGGCCGCCGGCCGGGACGACACGGTCCGCCAGGGCGGCCAGCGCGGTGACGTCGGGCACGCAGCGGGTGGCGGGCAGCATCACGTGGGAGAAGAAGAACGCGTTGTTATCGGCGTTGCGGGGGTTGCCGGCGTTGCCGGCCGCTTCGGGGAGCTCCGGGGCGGGCCTGCCGCTGAAGACGGCCTGGAGCCTGTCCAGGGCGGCCGCGACGCCCTCCCGGCGGAACGTCGCGTGCACGTCGTCGAAGAACGCGGCGTGTCGTGCCGCGTCCGGCAACAGCCCCATGGCGGGCGGCTCGTGGGCGACGACCATCCGGACCCTCCGCGGAGCGCGGACCATGAGGTCCAGGGCGATCAGGGCGCCCGAGCAGCTGCCGAACACCCGTACCGGCTCGGCGGCCGGGGCGAGGTGGTCGAGGAGCCGGGCGGCGTCGTCGGTCTGGGTAGCGAGCCACTGCTCAGCCTGCTCGGGCGGCGGCCTGTCGAGGGGGCTGCGGGAGATGCCGCGCGGGTCGTAGATGACGACCCGGTGGCGGTCGACGCGGTGAGGGGCGGCGAGCTCCTCGGCCAGGCCCCGGAAGACCTCGGCGTCGGAGGCACCACCAGGAATGAGCAGCAAGAGCGGTCCCGTGCCGCGTACTTCGAAGTACAGCCGCGCCCCCGGCACGGCCAGCGCGCCGCTCTCCAGCGTGCTCATCTCTCTCCAGCTCGCTCCGGCACCGGGCCCCGGGTGAGGCCCCGAGGCGGCACGAGACTACGCGGAGGGCGACCGTACGGGTAGGCGCGCGCACGGGGTCGCGCGCGTCCCTCCGGGGCCGGGCTTCGGACGTACGCTCCGACACGCCTGCCTCCGGAGCGTACGTCCGGGGAAGGGACTGCCCCATGGTGCTCAGTGTGCAGAGAGCCGGCGTGACCGCCGGTGGAAAGCGGCTGCGTGCGGCCGCATTGGTGGCTGCCGTGCTGTTCGGCGCGGCCGCACCGGCGCCGGCGTCCGCCCGCCCCCGGGACTCCGGGCAGGTGCAGTGCGAGGGCGCCGAATCCGTCAGCTACGAACCGGGGATCACACTCCTACCGCAGCGCATCCACGTCACGGTCGACGGGCGCTTCACTTCCTGCGCGGGCGGTGACGGCGCGGTGAAGAGCGGCGAATACCACGAGGAGTTCACGGTCGACACGGGTTGCAACAACCTCCTTGAGGCGTTCCGGGCCCGCCGGACCTACGTCTGGAACACCGGTGACTCCAGCACTGCCGACATCGCCGGCAGCAGCACGGCCGTGGCCGGCCAGGTGGTCACCCCCGTCACCGGCACCGTCACCCACGGCCGCTTCCAGGGGCGGAAGCTGCTCCAGCTCATCCCGATCCCCCAGCCGAGCGCCCTGCAGTGCCTCGGAAGCGGCTTCACCGGAGCAACCGGGCTGACGACCTTGACGATCCTCTAGGAAGCCCTCGCGGCACGCCCGGCGTTGCAGCCCTCATGCCCGTCTACGCCCGCCGCTGCCCGGCCGCTGCCGGCACCGCCCGCTGCCCCGGTCCCGCGTACGAAGCAAGGGGCCGGATCAGCGCGTTGTGGGCGAGTTGTTCGGTGATGTGGGCCGTCCAGCCGGTGACGCGGCTCATCACGAAGAGCGGTGTGAAGGCGGGGGTGTCGAAGCCCATCAGGTGGTAGGCCAACCCGGCCGGGTAGTCCAGGTTCGGGTGGATCCCCTTACGCGTGAGCACGGCGTCGCGCAGGGCCGCGTGCAGGGTGGCCAGGCGGGTCACCCCGGGGTCGGCGGCGCGGGCGACGAGGCGGTCCAGGGCGTCCTGCATGACCGGTACGCGGGAGTCGCCGTGCTTGTAGACGCGGTGGCCGAAGCCCATGATCCTGCGTTTGCCGGCCAGGGCCCGGTCCAGCCACTCCCCGGCACGCCGCGGGTCGCCGATCTCCTCCAGCATGTGCATCACCGCTTCGTTGGCACCGCCGTGCAGTGGCCCCTTGAGGGCGCCGATCGCCGCGGTGACCGCGCTGTAGAGGTCGGAGAGCGTGGAGGTGACGACCCGGGCCGTGAACGTGGAGGCGTTGAAACTGTGCTCGGCGTACAGCACGAGGGAGATCTCGAAACAGCGGACCACGTCCGGACCGGGCACGGCGCCGAAGCACATGTGGAAGAAGTTCTCGGCGTAGCCGAGCCCGGGGTCCGGGGGGATCGGGGCCAGGCCCCGGCGGCGCCGCTGGTCGGCGGCGACCACGGTGGGCAGCTTCGCCAGCAGCGTGAGGGACTTGGCCCGGTTGGCAGCGGGACTGCCGTCGTCCTCGGCCGGGTCCTCGGCGCCGAAGAAACTGACGGCGGTGCGCAGCACGTCCATCGGGTGACAGGTCTCGGGCAGCCGGGTCAGCAGCTCGGATGTGCTGCGGCCGAGGGGGCGCAGGGCGCGCTCGCGGGCCTGGAAGTCGCCGAGCTGTACGGGGTCGGGGAGTTCGCCGTGCCAGAGCAGGTGGGCGACTTCCTCGAAGGAGCGGTGGGCGGCCAGGTCCTGGACGGGGTAGCCGCGGTAGGTGAGGGAGTTGGTCTCCTGGATGACGGTGGAGATCTCGGTGGTGTCGACGACGACACCGGCGAGGCCGCGGTGGATCGCGGGCGTGGTGGTGGACATGGTCGGTGCCTCCGTGACGAAGTCGTCTCAGGTGCCGGGCGGGAGCGTGAAGTCGAAGACGGCGGAGTCGAAGGCCGCGTAGTCCTCGTAGCCGAGGAGTTCGTAGAGGCGGGAGCGGGTCTGCATGCGGGGCAGCAGGGACTCCTGAGTGCCCTCGGCGGCGAGCGTGCGCAGGCCGTCCTCGACGGCGCCCATGGCCAGCCGCAGCAGGGTGACGGGGTAGAGGGCGATGTCGTAGCCGAGGTTCTCGAGCGTCCGCGCGTCCAGGAGGCGGCCCTTGCCGAACTCGGTCATGTTGGCGAGCAGGGGGACGGAAACCGCCTCACGGAAGGCCTCGAACTCGCGTTCGCCGGCGAGCGCTTCGGGGAAGATCGCGTCGGCTCCGGCCTCCACGTAGGCCTTGGCGCGGTCGACGGCCGCGTCCAGTCCTTCGACGGCCCGGGCGTCGGTGCGGGCCATAAGAAGGAAGCCGGGGTCGCGGCGGGCGTCGGCCGCAGCCCGGATGCGGCGGGCCATCACCTCGCGCGGCACGACCGACTTGCCGTCGAGGTGGCCGCAGCGCTTGGGATCGACCTGGTCCTCCAGGTGCAGCCCGGCCAGGCCCGCGTCCTCCATCAGCTGTATGGTGCGGGCCGCGTTCACCGGTTCCCCGAAGCCGGTGTCGGCGTCGATGAGGACGGGCAGGTCGGTGACCCTGGTGGTCTGCTGCGCCCGGGCGGCGATCTCCGTGGACGTGGTCAGACCGATGTCGGGCAGGCCCAGGTCGGCGGCGAGGACGGCACCGGAGAGGTAGGCGGCTTCGAAGCCGGTGTCCTGGATGAGGCGGGCGGAGAGCGGGTTGAGGGCGCCGGGCATGACCAGCAGTCGGCCGGTGGCGAGCCGTTCCCGCAGGGCGCGGCGGCGCTCGGCGGGGGTGGTACGGGTGTGCAGCAAGCGGGTGTGCGGAATCCGGGGGTGCGGCATGTGGGGGTGCGGCATCAGAACAGGCCCTTCGGCAGGTTCGCGTCGTACGCGGTGACGGCCTCCGTGTCAACGGCCGGGAACAGCCCGTCCAGCTCCGGGCCGGTCAGCTCGGCGAGCCGTTCGGCCGCGCCCAGGAAACGGTCCTGGTCAGCAGGGGTGACGATGCCTTCCGCCAGCGTGCGGAACTTCGCCGCGTAGGCAAGGCGGTCGAAGGGCCGGGCGCCGGCCGGGTGAGCGTCTGCGACGGCCAGTTCGTCCTCGATCACCGACCCGTCGTCCAGGGTGATGACCGCGCGTCCGCCGAAGGCCCGGCGGCCGGGGTCCGGGTCGTGGTAGCGGCGGGTCCACTCCGGGTCCTCGACGGTGGTGGTCTTCCGCCACAGCTCGACGGTGTCGGGCCGCCGGGCGCGCTCGGGGGCGTAGGAGCGCTCGTGGTGCCAGGTGCCGTCCTGGAGGGCGACGGCGAAGATGTACGGCACCGAGTGGTCAAGGGTCTCGCGGCTCGCGGCGGGGTCGTACTTCTGCGGGTCGTTCGCGCCGGAGCCGATCACGTAGTGGGTGTGGTGGGAGGTGTGCAGGACCACCGAGCGGACGCGGTCCAGCGGTCCCGTCTTCTCGCGCAGCCGCCGCGCCAGGTCGATGACCGCCTGCGCCTGGTACTCGGCGGAGTGCTCCTTGGTGTACGTGTCGAGGATCGCGCGCCGCGGCTCCCCGGGCCCGGGCAGCAGGACGGTGTAGTCGGCGTCCGGACCGTCGAGCATCCGGGCGAGGAAGCCGTCCTCGCCTTCGTAGATCGGAGACGGGGAGGTCTCGCCGCGCATCGCCCGGTCGACGGCTTCGACGGCCGCCTTGCCGGCGAAGGCGGGCGCGTACGCCTTCCAGCTGGATATCTCGCCCTTGCGGGACTGCCGCGTCGCGGTGGTGGTGTGCACGGCCTGCTGCACCGCCTGGTAGACCGTCTCGGTCGGCAGCCGCAGCAGGGCGCCGAGGCCGCAGGCGGTGGCGGCGCCGAGGTGGGCCACGTGGTCGATGCGGTGCTCGTGCAGGCAGATGCCCTTGACGAGGGCGACGTGGCTCTCGTACGCCGCGACGATGCCGCGCAGCAGGTCGGCGCCGGTGCGGCCGGTGTGCTGGGCGACGGCGAGCAGGGGCGGGATGTTGTCGCCGGGGTGGGAGTAGTCGGCGGCGAGGTAGGTGTCGTGGAAGTCGAGTTCGCGTACGGCGGTGCCGTTGGCCCATGCGGCCCACTCCGGGGAGACCCGGGCCCCGGTGCCGAAGACCGACGCTCCGGACACCGATGCTCCGAGCGTGGCCGTGCGGTGGGCGCCGGCCTGGGCGCGGGCCACGGCGACCGGGCGGCGCAGGAGAGAGGCGACGGCGACCGAGGCGTTGTCCATGACCCGGTTGACGGCCATGGTGACGCTGCCGGCGTCCAGTTCCTCAGGGGCGGAGGCGGTGGCCGTGGCCACGGCGGCGAGCTTCCAGGCGAGCTGGTCCTCGCGGGGAAGCCGGTCGGCGCTGGGGTGGACACGGACGTGGTGCTCGATCACGGGACTCCTCGTGGGTGTCGGCGGTCCGCTGAGGGCTTGTGTGATCGACACTGCCCTGCGGACGCACGCCGGACCAGGGCTCCAACGTGCGGAATCCGTACACCTCCACGTTGCGAATCTGCGGATCTTGCGAATGATGCGGATGCTATGTTCGCAAGCACCCGCCAAGCAGGTGAGCGGATCGGACGAGACCGGACGGGGCCGGACCAGGGGGTGCGCGATGAGCCGTCGACCGGCCGACCGCAAGGTCTACGCCCACGCCAAGCTGCGCCGGCTGCGGCGCGAGCACGGCATGAACCAGGTCGACATGGCCCGCGCCCTCGGCATCTCGACCAGCTATGCCAACCAGATCGAACAGAGCCGGCGCCCGCTGACGGCTCCCGTGCTGCTCCGCATCGCTGAGGTCTTCGGCGTCGACGCCGAGTTCTTCTCCGAGGCCGAGGAGGACCGGCTCGCCGCGGACCTGCGGGACGCCCTCGCCGACGAGGCGTGCGGGGTCGAGCTGCCCGCTCCCGAGGAGGTAGCGGAGGCCGCCCGCGACCACCCGGAAGTGGCCCGCGCCCTGGTCGCCCTGCACCGCCGCTACCGCGACACCGCCGAACAGGCCGCCGCCCTCGCCGCACCGGACCCCGGGAACACCCCAGGGGCATTGCTGCCGCGGGGCGAACCGCACGACGAGGTAAGGGACTTCTTCTACGCCCACCACAACCACTTCGAACCCCTGGACACCGAGGCCGAGCGCATCGCGGCGGCCCTGGACCTGCGCCCGGGCCGGTCCGCCGACCCGCTCACCGCACGGCTCGCCGAGCGCCACGGGGTCCGGGTCGTGCAGGCTGATCCCGGCCGGTCCGCCGACGCGCGGCGCTACGACCCGGACACCGGGCTGCTGTTCCTCTCCCCCTGGCTCAGCGACGGCCGGCGCGCCTTCCAGCTCGCCACCCAGCTGGCCCTGCTGGAGCACGGCCCGCTGCTGGGCCGACTCGCCGCCGGCACCACGGAGCTGACCTCACCGGAGTCGGTGGCGCTGGCCCGTATCGGCCTGGCGAACTACTTCGCGGGCGCCCTGCTCATGCCGTACACCGCCTTCCACTCCACCGCCGAAGAAGTGCGCTACGACATCGAGCTGCTGTCGGCGCGCTACGGCGTCGGCTTCGAGACGGCCTGCCACCGCCTGAGCACGCTGCAACGCACCGGACGGCGGGGCGTGCCGTTCTCCTTCCTGCGGGTCGACCGCGCCGGCAACATCTCCAAACGGCAGTCCGCGACCGACTTCCACTTCTCCCGGCTGGGCGGCACCTGTCCGCTGTGGACGGTGTACGAGGCCTTCTCCGCGCCGGGGCGGATACTCACCCAGGTGGCCGAGATGCCGGACGGGAAGAGGTACTTCTGGATCGCCCGCACCATCACCCGGGGCGGCTTCGGGCACCACGCCCCGCGGGCCGAGTTCGCCGTCGCGCTCGGCTGCGAGCTGCGGCACGCGCACCGGCTCGTCTACGCCGGGGGGATCGCCCTGGACGATCCCCGGGCCGCGACGCCCATCGGCCTGGGCTGCCGGATCTGCGAGCGCCGCGACTGCGTGCAGCGGGCCCGCCCACCGGCCGGCGGACGGCTGGCCGTCGACGCCGACCGGCGTACGTACGTGCCGTATCCGGTCGAGTCCCGCACCCGGTGACGCGCCTGCGGGTTCGCCCGTACGCGGTGGCCTCCAGCCACTACCTCATCTACGGCGCGGGCACCATGGGCCTGATGACGTTCCAGCTCACCAAGGCCGCCGGAACGGCCCCCTCTCCGTCGTCGATGGCCGTGCTGCACAGCTTCGGGCGCGGGATCGCCGCCGCGGTCTTCGGCACGCCGGTCACTCCGGTGGTGACCCGATCCAGGGGGGCGAATGGCGGAATTCCGTTTCTTGTGAAGCCTGGTGGGCCTGCTTAGCGTTGATCTTGCATCGGCAGAATGTCACGCGCGCAACAAACACCCCTCCTCCCCGGCGGATTCCCGCACTCTCGCCAAGAGACAAAGGAGACAGCGCATGGCCGGCACCAACGAGCCCACAGAGCCCGTCGAGCCTTCGGCGTTCATCAAGGACCGCAACCGGCAGGTCAATTCCATACCGCCGTCCGACGACTTCACCGACGCCAACCGCGGCCTGCTGGCCGTGCCGCCGCCCGACCTGCCGTTCATCCCGGCCAAGAACGGCCAGGAAGTGGCCTGGGGCTTCGCGGACTACGACTTCCTGCGGGAGGGTGAGGTCCCCGACTCCGGAGTCGTCAGCCCGAGCCTGTGGCGACAGGGAACGCTGACGGCCTTAGCCGGTCTGTTCCAGGTCACGAGCAACGGCAGGCGCGCCATCTACCAGGTGCGCGGCTACGACCTGTCGAACATGACCATCGTGACCGGCGACACCGGCCTGATCGTCATCGACCCGCTCGCCTCCTACGAGACGGCGCGGTACGCCCTCAAGCTCTACCGGGACACCACCGAAGACCAGCGGCCCATCAGCGCGATCATCTACACCCACAGCCACGTCGACCACTTCGGTGGCTCCCGCGGCCTGTTCCACGAGAAGGGTGACGTGGTCCCGGCGGATCTTCCGGTCTACGCCCCGATCGGTTTCCTGGAGCACGCGATCAGCGAGAACGTCCTTGCGGGTCCGGCCATGGCGCGCCGGGCGGAGTTCATGTACGCCGCCAAGCTCGACAAGGGTCCGCGCGGGCAGGTCGGCGCGGGTCTGGGCTTGACGATCTCCACCGGTGAGGTGACGCTGATCCCGCCGCGCCATTACGTCGGCGGCTCCGCCATCCAGCCCACCCGCGAGCACGAGTGGTCCTCGCAGGACGTGATCCCGTGGCGGCCCGGCCTCTACGCCCAACCCATCGACGGCGTGCGCATCGTCTTCCAGCTGACGCCCGGCACCGAGGCGCCGGCGGAGATGAACTTCTACTTCCCCGAGCTCAAGGCCGTGTGCATGGCGGAGAACGCCACCCACACCATGCACAACCTGCTCAGCCTGCGCGGCGCCCAGGTGCGTGACCCGCACGCGTGGTCGAAGTACCTCACCGAGGCCATCCAGACCTTCGGCGAGTACACCGACGTCGAGTTCGCCTCGCACCACTGGCCGCGGTGGGGCAAGGACTCGATCATCGAGTTCCTGTCGAACCAGCGGGACATGTACGCCTTCCTCAACGACCAGACACTGCGGCTGATCGACGCGGGCTACACGGGCATCGAGATCGCCGAGAAGCTCCAGCAGCTGCCGCCCGGGCTGGCCGGGCACTGGTACGACCAGGGCTACTACGGCTCCCTCAGCCACAACCTCAAGGCCGTCTACCAGCGGTACATCGGCTGGTTCGACGGCAACCCCGCCCACCTGTGGACGCTCCCGCCTGTCGAGGCGGGAGTGCAGTACGTCAACGCCATCGGCAGCCCGGAAGCCGTCATCAGCAAGGCGCAGGAAGCGCTGTCGGCCGACCCGCCGCAGTACCGGTGGGCCGCCGAGCTGCTCAACCACGTCATTTTCGCCTCCGGCGACCATGAGTTCTCCATCTCCGAGGACACGCTGAAGACGGCCAAGCGGCTCCAGCAGGAGACGTTCACCCAGCTCGGCTACGGCTCCGAGAACGGCACCTGGCGCAACTTCTACCTCACGGGTGCCGAGGAGGTCGTGAACGGCCCGCAGAAGGCCTCCGACCACGGCGCCGCCGACCTGGTGCGGAGCATGACCCTGGACCTGTTCTTCCAGGCCATGGCGAAGAGCATCGACGGGCCCAAGGCGGCGGAGGAGCAGACCTCCCCCATCGTCCTGCGCTGGGTGCTCAGCGACCCCCGCCAGGAGTGCACCGTCACCCTGCGCAACGGCGTCCTGATCTACGTCGAGGGCCCGGACGCGCTGGCGGGCAAGCCCACCGCCACCATCACCCTCACGCGCGAGGCCCTCGACAACCTGGCCCTGGCCGGACACCGCTTCACACAGAACTTCAACGAGCAGGTCACCGCGGGCACGATCCAGGTCGACGACCAGGCGGCCGTGGACACCGTCTTCGGCTACCTCGTGTTCCCCGACCCCCGTTTCCCCATCGTCACCCCGCGCAAGGCCGAAAAGTAGACCCGGAAGCCTGATCAGCTGCGCGGCCGGCCGCTGCTGCCTACTGTGCGCACAAGGCCGTGGTGAACACCTTCAGCGCGGCATCGCCGGCCTTCTCCGGCATGGTGAGGCTGGTGTTGACGGCGAGGGTGACCTGCCGCTTCCCGTCGGCCGAGGTGAAGCTGAAGGTGCTGTAGCCGGGAACGCTGCCGGTGTGGCCCCATACGGGCTGCTCACCGGGGCAGTAGGCGGACCGGCTCTCCAGGCCCAGGCCGTACTTCCGCTCGGCGCCGCGATCCGTGTCCCGGTACGTCCGCATCTCCTGCCACAGGTGGGACGGCAGCAGCTTGCCGTCGGCGAGGGCGCGGTAGAAGCGGTTCAGGTCGGCGGTGGTGGAGACGATGTTGCCGGGGCCCCAGAACGCCGTGGGGCTGAAGTCCGTGAAGTCGGCCGGCGTGGTTTCCCCGGGCAGCTGTTCGTAACCGTTCAGGTGGTGGCGGCCCGGCAGGCGCGAGGAGGTGGGGATGGTGGTATCGGTGAGGTGGAGGGGACGCCCTCGGCCACGATGCCGTCCAAGGCCCGTTGCAGCGCCTCGCCCTTGTCCTTGCCCTTGGCGGCCGGTGCGGCGGCCCGGCGGGCGGTCTCCGGGTCCGTCCCGCGCTCACCGGCGGGCGCGGCGACGGCCGGGACCGCCGCGGAGACGAGGGCGGCTGCGGCGAACAGGGCTGAGACTGCGACTGCCGGACGGCGCATGGCCGGGTTCCTTCCGTGGTGGGTTGATGCCCTCACCCTAGGAAGCGCCGCCTACCCGCGTGATCATGATCAAGAATGATCACGGCGCGCCTAGTCCCCTAAAGGTCTCCCCCGACGGCGGGTCAGGGTAGGGAGAGAGCCGCGCACGTCCCGGATTCGAACGGCCCTCGCCGTAAGGGCGGGGCCGTTCTACCGACTTACGGACGCGGCGCGAGGCTGTCCGCTACCTGAACAGGCGGTCACCGCTGGTGGCCATGCGGTGGGTGCCGCTGTGGCGGTTCACCCAGTCGCGGACGAGGTTGATGGCGTTGGCGCACTGCCAGCCGTTGTCGTACTCGTGCTCGCCGGTGAAGTTGCCGTAGCCCGCGATGATGCCGTCCACCCGCGCGTCGCCCAGCAGCTTGTCGACGTACCAGGGATCGTTGTAGGTGGTCGTCCAGGACAGCGTGGCCGCGAGCCGTCCAGCGGCACGGTCCCCGGCGCCCTTCTTGAGCTCCGCGCACGTGTTGCGGCCGGCTTCCGTGCAGTTGCCGAACCCGTTGGGGATATTGGTGTCACCGTAGTCCATCACCCGGCGGCCGGCCGGGAACCCGGAACCGGACCGGTTGAAGGCACCGAGGACCTGATCGCGGGTCCCGGTCGTCGTGATGCCCTCCAGACCGCCGAGCTTGCCTTCCAGGCTCTTCCAGCCCCTGCCGCCGACGTCCGGGGTGCTGCCGCCGTGGTACTCGTAGAAGCCGTAGAGCACCTGGATCCCGGCGGCCGTCAGCCTCTGCGCCTTGTCGCGCAGCCCGGCGACGCTGCACCCGCGGTTCTGCGCTTCACCGCAGTAGTTCGGATCCTTGATGTCCAGCCAGACCAAGCTAAGCCGGCGCCCGGCTTTGGCATTGGAGACGATCCGGTCGATCATGCTGTCGAAGCTGGGGCCGCGCCGGTTGTCACCGGCCGAGGAACAGTCGTGGTAGGCACGCCATTCGTTCGGGTTCCACCAGGCACAGACGTCGATCTCGATGCCGTTGGCGCCGTGGTTGAGCGCGGCGTCCACGCCGTCCACGGTGTCGACCCGGTGCGCGATGGCGTAGATCGCGTGACGCTGATCGGCTGCCGCCGCCGGGGTCGGACTGAGCGCGGTGGCACCGATGATCCCGCCCAGTGCCGCCATGAGTGCCAGTACCGTCCGCGGGCCGGCGCGATGTTTGAGGTGGGTGGTCAAGAAAAGCACTCCTTCATGTCCGTCAGTGCCGGTGGATGTCGCGCTTGGACCATCCGAGCTTGAGGGATCATCCATCCCGTCCACCACGAAAAACCGCACACTTCGGGACGCTGGAACGCGACAGCGGGTGCTGACCAGGAGGGAAGGAGGCCGCCTGGAACGCCCGCTTGGAACGCTCCGGCCTCAGTCCTCCTCGTCGTGGCTTTCCGGTGCGCAGATCCACTCCGACCAGTCCGCCCCCAGCCGCTCGGCGAGCCGCTCCAGCGCCTGCTCACTGCGCCCGTACGCGACGAGCTCGCAGTCGCCGTAACCGGTGTTGTGGGCGACGATCACATCCGGCCCGCCCCAGAACTCGGTACGGGCGCCCAGTTCGCGCCACGGCAGCAGGCCCATCGGGCGCAGGTTCTCCCGCAGCGCGGCCACGACCTGAGGGCTCACCTCGCCCTCCTCGACGGTCCATCCGTAGTGGGCGGGCAGCCGGGTAACGGCCAGGTGCAGGAAGAACTCCGAGACGGTGCGGCTCTGCAACAGCCACGCCTCTCGCCCGTCGTCATCCCGCGCTGAGACGAGGACCGGCGGATCGGCAAGACCGCTGCGTGCCGCGGGATAGCCCCACTCGTTGCAGTACTGGTTCTCCGCCATGAACACGCATACGCGCAGGTCCTCCTCCGGCCCGGTGAAGGGGTTCACCCGGGGCAAGGCGCCCGAGACGCCATAGCCGGTGGGGTCCGGGCGGACAGTGGGAGGCCAGGCCGCATTGGTCTCGTACAGTTCCGCCCGGTCGGCGAAGGAGTTGAACGGCAGGGCCCACCACTCGTCCAGTGCGGCGGGTATGGCGAGCGAACCGTCGACGTCACGGGATGCATCGTCGACCGGAGCATCGGTCTCGATGTGGGCGTCAGCTTCCTCACCCTCCGGTCCCGGACCGCCGACCGGTTCGTACCCCCACTCCTGCTGGAAGCGCCGCTGCAGGCCCCAGCGCGCGGCGCCACCGTCCGCACCGCCGCCGGCGGCCGCGCTCCGTGCTTCTTCCAGCCACTCGTGGAAACATCCGTAGTCGATCTCTGTCACGCCGAGATCCTACGTACACGCGTACGGAGACTGCGCCTGCACCGCGTGCGGACGCCGGCGTCGTTCCCGGCCGCCGCCCCCCTACGGCGCGGCCGTGGTCTCGATGTACTGCTTGATGAGTTCGTACGAACGGATGCGGTCGTGGAGGTCGTAGACGGGTGACGTCAGCATGAGTTCGTCTGCTCCGGTCTCACCGGCCAGCTGCGCGAGCCGGTGTACGACGGTCCCGGGCGTCCCGACGGCTTGGTGTGCGTGGAAGTCGTCCAGTGACTGCCGTTCTTCCGGCGTGAAGGGGTAGGCGGCCGCGTCTTCCGGCGTGGGGAACGGAATCTCACTCCGGCCCTTGAGAAGCCCGGCTTTGACGACTTCCATCGGACCGAGCCGCCGTGCGGCCTCTGCTTCCGTCTCAGCACACACGGCCTCGACGCACACCAGCACCCGGGGTTCCTCGCACCAACGGGACGGCCTGAACGCCGCCCGGTAACGTTCCAGGACCGCGAGGGTGTTCTGCGGCCGGATGTGGTGCGCGACGGCTATCGGCAGGCCCAGCTCAGCGGCCAGAGCGGCACCCGCGGTGCTGGATGCCAGCAACCACGGCTCCGGCAGCGGGCCGAGTGCGACCTCGTCGACGAGGAAGGACAAGGTCGCGGCGATGTCGCCCCGGTACTCCTCGTCCGTCGCCGGCCCGGCTCCCCGGCGCAGCGCCCGTGCCGTGGCCTCGTCGAAGGTGCCGGGGCCCCGGCCCATCCCCAGGTCGATGCGGTTCTCGTGCAAGGCGGCCAGCGTTCCGAACTGCTCCGCCATCGTGAGGGGGGCATGGTTGGGTGCCAGCACTCCGCCCGAACCGAGACGGATGGATGAGGTCAGAGCCGCAGCATGTGCGGTCAGGACGACCGGCGGAAACGCGCCGATCGCGGGCGAGTGGTGGTGCTCGGCGTACCAGAGCCGGTGGTAGCCCAGCCGCTCCATCGCCTGCGCGAAGGCTGCCGTGTCACGGAGGGTGTCCGCGGCTCGGGTGCCCGTCTGGACCATGGCGACTTCAAGCGCCGAAAGAGGCAAGTTGATCATGTCGCCAGCATAGAGATCAGGCGTCCCGTCTACGGGCTGCCCGACGGAACAGACGAATCCTGCGCCGCCGAGCAATGAGCGCCAGTGTGCACCGGAGGGAGCGCGGCGGGACCGGGTCCCGCCGCGCTCGCCTCGGCCGAACCTCAGGCCAGGGTGCCGCAATTTGTCTTGTACCGGGCCACGACATACCCGTCGATCTCGCCGCCCCAATCGACGCACTTGCTCCTGGCGTCCAGGTAGACCGGCCCCGAATACGAGGTGAAGAAGCCGTACTGCTCCTGCTTCGACTTCAGGTCCTTGTCGCGCTGGAGCCAGGAGCCCACCCACACCGGCGAGCCGGTCGAGCTGTTCCGCTTGGTGACCACGCAGTTCTTGCCGGTAGCGGCGTTGTAGGCCAGGAAGACCGCCCCGCGGCCCGGGATCGGGATCTGGTTGACCTGCCTGTATCCCGTGCCGCACTCCTGCTGATACGCGGCGGCGCCGGCCGGAGCGGCGACAGACGCCCCGGTGCCCGCCACCAGTGCGGTGACGGTCATGGCGGCGACCAGCGCGGCTCCCCCCACACGAGCACATACAGCACGCCTCACTGTGTCCTCCAGGGAAATCTCAAGTCGGATGTTGCCGGTTGATCGATACGCGCGGGTTGATCGGTACGCGCGAGACGAGCGTCTCACCGCCCCCACAGACACTCCACGCCCCGAAGAAGTTGCACGCCCCCTCGCCCCCGCCCACCAGAACCAGCCACCACACCGCCTCGTGCGGCCGGCGGACCGCCGAAGCGCCGCCACGTCGGATGGTTACGCGGGCTCGGCCATCCGGCGGTGGCAGGCGTCGACCAGTGGGTACGCCTCGTCGTGACGCTGTGCCTGCTCCAGCTCGGCGATCTCCACTGAGGTCCGGACGAGCGTCCGGCAGCGCGGTGCGCGCCGGCTGACGAACGACGCGAGCCCCGCACCGACCGACTGGTGACGCTCAAGCTCCTCGGCCAGCACGATCCCGTCCTCGATGGCCAAGGCCGCGCCGCTGGCCATCTGCGGTGCCGGCGCATGCGCGGCATCACCGATGACGACGGCGTTCCCGCGGTTCCAGGCGCTTTCCAGCACCGCCGTCTGCACCGGACGGCGTACCACCGCCTCCTGCACGGACACGAGAGAGCTGATCTCCGCCACGTGCCCCGGGAAGACCGCCAGCAGTTGTCGCAGGCGCGGGGCGAGCTCGGCATCGGGCAGGGGACCCGCCTTCACTCCGTTCTCCGTCAGGAACACATACGCCTGACGGCCCGAAAGGGGAACGATGCCGGCCGTGTTGACCTTGCCGGCGAAATGGTGGACACCCGTCACCCACGCCGGACGCGGCACCAGAGCCCGCCACACCATCTGCCCGTGGTAGTCGACCGAGGTCTCGAGTCCCAGCAGGCCACGGACCGACGAGCGGATCCCGTCCGCGCCCACCACCAGCGCGACCCGCCGGATCGTCCCGTCCGAGAACCGCACACGGACCAGCTCCTCCGCCTGCTCCTGGTCAACCGCCACGAGCGTCATCCCGTGGTGCACCACGACACCACTCCGCTCGGCCGCCTCGTACAGGATCCGGTGGAGTACGGGACGCGCCATGCCGGCCATCGCGGGCCGCTCCGCGCCGAGCAGGCGCGGTAACGGCACCCGGCCCGCGGTCCCGCCGTTCACGTCCACATGCGTGATCACGCTCATCCCGTGGCCCTCGGCCAGACACGTATCCGCAAGGCCCAGCTCGTCCAGCGCGCGCAGCGACGGCCCCGTCAGGCACAGCCCCCATCCGGACGCCGTCTTCTCCGGCAGCCCCGCCTCGGCCATCTCGACGCGCCACCCCTTACGGGCCAGGGCCGATGCCGCCGTCAGACCGGCGACGCCCGCGCCCACGATCACGGCCGTCCGCCCACCACCAAAGGTGTTCATATCCGCCTCCTGTACGCCTCTTGAGCCCCGCATGCACCGAAACCCTGGGAGCCGCCGCCGCTCGGCCTTATCCGCATCGGGACGCGACCATCCACTCCCGGTATTCGATTACCGCGGCGGGTCCGGCAGGTGGTCCGACAGCTCGGCGACAAGTACGTGTCCCGGCTCGGCGGGTGACGGCAATGCTGACGACAACGCTGACGACAATGGCAAAAAGTAAAGGCAAGGAGGATTCCCACTCCTTGCCACTCTTAACTTATAGCGCACGGGGGGTCTTGCGGCAAGGCCCCCGTCGTGCCGCAGAATCACCGTCCTAAGCCCGGGCCCCAAGCCCGGACCTGCGGAAATAGGGATTGTGATGATCGACGTCATCGTTGCCGGCGGCGGACCGACCGGACTGATGCTGGCCTGCGAGCTGCGGCTGCACGGTGTGCACGTGGTCGTGCTGGAGCAGCTGACCGAGCCGACCGGGCACGTCCGTGCGCTCGGTCTGCACGCGCGCAGCGTCGAGGTGATGGCCCAGCGCGGTCTGCTGGACCGGTTCCTGGCGCACGGCAAGCAGTACGCGGTCGGCGGGTTCTTCGCCGCCATCGACAAGCCGTGGCCCGACCGGCTGGACACCGCGCACCCGTACGTCCTCGGCATCCCGCAGCCGGTCACCGAGCGGCTGCTCAACGAGCGCGCCCTCCAACTCGGTGCGGGGATACGGCGCGGCTGCGCCGTGACCGGGCTGAGCCAGGACGAACAGGGGGTGACGGTCGAGCTGGCCGGCGGCGAGCAGCTGCGCTCGCGCTACGTCGTCGGCTGCGACGGCGGCCGCAGCACGGTGCGCAAGCTGACCGGCATCGGCTTCCCCGGCGAGCCCACCAGGGTCGAGACGCTGCTGGGGGAAATGGAGGTGGGCGTGCCTCCGGAGGAGCTGGCCGCCGTGATGGCCGAGGTCCGCAAGACGCAGAAGCGGTTCGGTGCCGGGTCGTTCGGGGGCGGGGTGTACCGCGTCGTCGTGCCCGCCGACGGGGTGGCCGAGGACCGCACGGTCCCGCCGACTCTGGAGGAGTTCAAGAAGCAGCTGCGGGTCACCGCCGGAACGGACTTCGGCGTGCACTCGCCGCGCTGGCTGTCCCGGTTCGGCGACGCGACCCGGCAGGCCGAGTGCTACCGGGCCGGCCGGGTGCTGCTGGCCGGCGACGCGGCACACGTCCACCCGCCGACCGGTGGTCAGGGCCTGAACCTCGGTGTGCAGGACGCGTTCAACCTCGGCTGGAAGCTGGCCGCCGAGGTCAACGGCTGGGCGCCGGAGGGGCTGCTGGACAGTTACCACACCGAACGGCACGCGGTGGCCGCCGACGTGCTGGACAACACCCGCGCGCAGACGGAGCTGATGTCCACCGAGCCGGGTTCCCAAGCGGTGCGCCGGCTGGTGTCGGAGCTGATGGACTTCGAGGAGGTGAACCGGTACCTGATCGAGAAGATCATCGCGATCGGGGTCCGTTACGACTTCGGTGAGGGGCACGAGCTGCTCGGCCGGCGGATGCGGGACGTGGAGCTCAAACGCGGTCGCCTCTACGAGCTGATGCACGGGGGCCGCGGGCTGCTGCTCGACCAGACCGGCCGGCTCTCGGTGGAGGGCTGGGCGGACCGGGTCGACCACGTCGCCGACGTCAGCGAGGAGCTGGACGTGCCCGCGGTGCTGCTGCGGCCGGACGGGCACGTGGCGTGGGCCGGCGAACACCAGGAGGACCTGCTCGCCCACTTGCCCAAGTGGTTCGGTGCCGCCGCCGGCTGACCGGGAAGGGACCCCCGCCCGGCGCGGCCGAGCCCTCCCCGCGGCCTCGGCGGGCTCCGGCGGGGAACGGGGGTGATTCCCACTAAGAGTGACCTAAATCAGCATAACGGTCACGGTCGGTGAAGGTGATTCCACAAGTTCTCGCTCCGAGTTCTGGCAGAACCCCCTCTTCCTTGCCCGGCTCTCCTCGCTGAGGATCTGGTGACATCCGGAAGCGGCTAGTCCGCTTCATCGCCCCGGCATCCCCTGAGGTCTCGTGTTGATCCCCTTCGGCTCCCAGTGGCATTCAGATTGCACGGCGAAGGGCGGAGCGCAGTCCCCTTGAGATTCCGGATCGGCCGTCCGAGCAGCAGACCCTCCCCCGACCCCTCGGCTCCGCCCGAGCGGGAGGGACCCCCGTACCCGGCCCCTGAGTATCCGGCCTCGGCATACCTGGACCCTCGGTATCCGGCGTCCGTTCAGGCGGGCCTACACACCGGAGAGCCGGAGACCGTAGATACACAAGGTGCCCAGGATGCACCAGAAGCGCCTCTGTCGGACTACGAGATAGGCCTCATCAGGACGTCCCTGTCGGTGGTCGAACCCCTCGCAGGGGAGATCACGGTCTACTTCTACGCCATCCTCTTCGCTCGCTACCCCGAAGTCCGTTCCATGTTCCCGCCGGGGATGGACACTCAGCGCGATCGCCTCCTGCGCGCGCTGCTGCGCGTCGTGGACCTGGTCGACGATCCCCAGAACCTCGTGCGCTTCTGCGGACACCTCGGTCGCGATCACCGCAAGTTCGGCACGCTCCCCGCGCACTTCCCGGCCGTGGGCGAATGCCTCCTCGCCTCTCTGGCCCGGTACGCCGGCTCCGCGTGGACTCCGGACATCGCCGCCGCGTGGACGAAGGCGTACGGCACTGTCGCCCAAGTCATGATCAGCGCGGCCGAGGAGGACGAAGCGGTACGGCCGGCCGTGTGGCCCGCCACAGTGGTCCACCGCGTCGCGCGCGGCCACGGCATCGCCGAAATCACCGTACGTCCCCACATGCCCTACGAGTACGCCGCGGGCCAGTACGTGAGCATCGAGACACCGTGGTGGCCGAAGCAGTGGCGTTACTATTCCGTCGCCAACGCACCTCGTGACGACGGCACCCTCACCTTTCACGTGCGCGCCGTGGCCGGCGGCTCGGTCAGCCAGGCACTGGTGCACCGAGCGGCGGTGGAGGACGTCATCAGGCTCGGGCCGCCGATGGGCGACATGGTCCTGGACGCGGCCGACCACGAGGACCTGCTCCTGGTGGCCGGCGGCACCGGTCTCGCCCCCGTCCGCGCCCTCATCGAAGAGGTCGCCCGCCGAGGGGGACGCAGACAGGTGCACCTGTTCCTCGGCGCCCGGACGGGGGCGGAGCTGTACGGCGTCGACGACATGCTGCGGATGGCTCAGCGGTACCACTGGCTGACCATCAGAGGAGCGGTCTCCGACGAGTACGTCCCCGGGATCCGCGGAACGCTGCCGGAAGTGCTGGCCGAGTACGGGCCGTGGTACGAGCACGATGTCTTCCTCAGCGGCCCGGCCCAGATGGTCGTCTCCGCCAAGGAGACGCTCGTGCTCAGCGGTACCCGGCCCGACCGCATCCATCACGACCCGTTCGAGACTCCCCTGCTGTCCGCTCCCTGATTCCGCGCCGCCTTCCGCCCCCGCCTGGAGAAACACCTCGTGACCTTGCCGCCGCCATTCGGATCAGCGGGTGAACGCCGGCTGCAGCAGCACTTCGGCACCGCCGACCGCGCCGACCGGTTCTACGACCAGCAGGTGCGGCGCCATCTCACCCCCGAGATGCGGGACTTCGTCGGCAGGCAGACCATGGTCTTCCTGTCCACGGCCGACTCCCGGGGGGAGTGCGACGCCAGTCTCCGGGCCGGGCCACCGGGATTCGTCCACGTGCTGGACGCCCGCACACTCGCCTACCCCGAATTCCGCGGGAACGGCGTGATGGCCAGCGCCGGCAACATGATCGAGAATCCTCACCTCGGCATGCTCTTCGTGGACTTCACCCACCACCACGTGGGACTTCACGTCAACGGCGTGGCCCACCTCTACAGCGACAGCGACCTGCGCCGCCTCCATCCGGGCCTGCCCACTGACGTCGCGCCCGGGCGCGGTCCGGAGATGTGGGTCCACCTCACCGTCGAGGAGGCCTACATCCACTGTTCCAAGCACATACCCCACCTGGAACCGGCTCCCCGGCCCGCCGGCCGCGACGCGAACCGCCCCAGGGACTCGGACTATTTCACCAAGCCCCGTACGGCGCACTGGCCGGACCTGACGTGAACAGGCGTACGGGAGGCGTGGACCGGCCGGGCAGGAGTCAGCAGAGGCCGTACTGCCGGTCTGTCACGGCCAGCCTTGCTTTACCTTGGCGGGGGCGGTGTTCCAGCTCTTGGGTATGAACGTGATCATGTAAGCTCCGCGGTCGAAGTCCGCGTACCCGGCGGACCAGTTACGGAACTTGCTCTCGTACACGTGCATGGGGCCCAGGCCGCTGTTGGGCGCGTGGTAGTGGTCGCCGTGGGTCCATATGGTCTGGTCGGCGTCCGCTTCCGTTTGAGCCCCGAACCAGCCGTAGTCGAAATTGACCCAGCTTTCACCGGGGCCGGTGGGACTGCGCGGGATGCTTCTGTCCCTCGACATGTCGACCAGGCCGGTGCCCTGGCCGGGGCGGAAGGCTTCCGGGTCGCCGTACTTCCTCTTGTCAGAGGATCCCCGCTGGTCCTGCCCGCTCCAGAAGTGCTTCGAGTAGATCACCGCCTTCATCTTGGACGGGTCGTAGTTGCCTCCGTCCCGCTCCGTGAAGGACGGCGTGTTCCTCAGCGCCGAGTAGAGGTTCGAGCGGGGGTCCTCGTGGAGCAGGGCGTCGCCTTTGTTCGTGAGCTCCGTCTTGAGGTTGCCGATGTACGTCCCCTCGTCGTGGGCGTTCTCCAGGGCCTTGTTCATGAGGGACGCCACCTCACGCGCCCGCTTGAAGCCCTTCTCCTCGTCGAAGCTTTCCTTGGCGATGCGGCCCTCGAACTCCGCCCGCGTTTCATCGGGCCTTGGGCTGATGTTCTTGAGGTCGTTCTTGTACTTGTTCTCGTCGAAGTACGCGAACGCCAGCTTGTTCGCCGGGTAGGGGCCCGTATTGGCCCAGGTGACGCCGACGCAACCGTAGGACAGCTTTTCCCGCTGCTCTTCGGTCATTTGCTGCTTCTTGCCGTCGCGGTGGCTGTATTCCTGCTGCCACTTGCGTATGTAGTTGTTGACGACCGTGGTGGCCCTGCCTCCGTAGGCCCGGTACGCGTCAGGCATCCTGTCGAGAGGCTCGGCGGGAGGGGTTTCCCTGTCGTCGACGAAGACGGGGGCCCGGGAGAAGCTGCCGGCGCCCGGCGGTAGTTCCGCCGGGGGCTTGCCGGGCTGCCCCAGGGTCAGAGCGCTTTCGTTGAGTGCGTTGATGTTCTTGATGTCTTCCGCCGTCAGGCCGTGCGTTTCGGCGTAGGACCCCTTCGCTTCCCCATCGCCGCCACTGGCGGCCCGGCTGACTGACGGAGCGAATCCAGCGGTGCAGATGACCGCGCCCACAGCGGCGAAGGTGAGAAATCTCTGACGTTTGTACATGGAAATCATCAACTCCCTTGTTGGTGACGTCTCGTGGAACGAGGACAT
This sequence comes from Streptomyces sp. SCA2-17, assembly GCF_044336695.1. Lineage (NCBI taxonomy): Bacteria > Bacillati > Actinomycetota > Actinomycetes > Kitasatosporales > Streptomycetaceae > Streptomyces > Streptomyces sp. SCA2-17. The sequence continues at coordinate 6,721,859 of NZ_CP117521.1, read as the reverse complement.
GTGGGAGGTGGTGGTGCCGGCGCGGCGGGCGTCGCCGGTCATGACCGTGGTGGCCGCGGGGCAGCCGGGCACGACGCGGTCGCCCGCCGGGTGGGGCCGGTGTGGTTCGCTGGATCAAGGTCGTCGTGAGGCGACGACACGGGACCGGTCCGAGTGGCCGGAGTCGCCGTAGCGGACCTCGGCGCGCAGGTGGGAGCGCACGAAGCCGTGCCGGCCGGGCGGACCTAGCTGGAGTGGTCGAGCCGGAAGCCGACCCGCAGACCGTCCAGTTCCCTCCGGCGGAAGGGGTTGCCGTCGTCCGCGTTGATCATGACAGCGGTGACAGCGGTCGCCACCGCCGCCGTGTCCGCAGCCACGGCGGCGGTGGGGGTGGTGAGGGCGCAGAGAGCGGTTCTGCGTATCACTTCTCGGCTCCTGGATGAGTGATCAGGATGATACGAGCAGTGATCATGTCGCCGTGTTAACTCCCCTGCAACACCACGGTTTTAAATCCGGCCAACCTGACCCGCAGGACGGGATCCGGCCATGCATCAGATCCGGCCGGCCGGCGCTCTTGAGCCCGTAAAACGTCTCTCGTCAACTTCTCCTGCGGAGCCGTCAGTGGTGTTCGCTGTCAGACTGCCCGGAAGCTCAAGCGCGGTGCCCGGGACCGCAGGTGTGGAAGTCGTTGGCCGACTTCGAAAGGACGTCGCCCGTGCAGTCGGCGTCGGCGTACATGGTTCCGGCCTGGACGGGGAGTTGAAATCCCAGTTCAAGACAGCACGCGGAACGGGCTCCCCATGCTGATGGCAAGCAGTGGCCGCGGCGGTTGTGCCGTGAGGTGGACGAAGATTTCCGCTGTCCGATGCGGCCGGTTTACTCGGTGTCCGCAGGAAGCTCGACGGGGTATTGCGCACCGAAGTCGGCGGAGACGGAAACGGCCTGCCAGGCTTCGGCCTCGGCGATCTGCTCCCGCGAGTAGGCGAGAGCCATCCGGGCCGCATTCTCGCCCAGAGGCAGGTGGGTGGGGAGATGGTCGCGCTTGACCGTGCGCACGAGGATGCCGGCGGCGCGGTCCGGGTCGCCGGCGGTACGGCTACCGCGTGCCCGGTCGTTGAAGGCGCCGACGGTCGCCCGGTACTCCGGCGGGACGTCCTGGACCTCCATGGAGGCTCCGGCCCAGTCGGTCGCGAAGCCGCTGGGCTCGACGACCAGATAGCGGATGCCGAACGGCGCGGTCTCCGTGGCGAGCACGCGGGTCAGGCCGTCGATGGCGAACTTGGCGGCCTGGTAGGAGCCCAGGCCGGCGCTGCCGCCCACCCGGCCGCCGATGGAGGAGAACTGGACGACGATGCCGCCGCCCTGGGCCTTCAGCAGGGGTATGGCGGCCTTGGAAACGTTGTACACGCCCCAGAAGTTCGTCTCGAACTGGCGGCGGAAGTCGTCTTCAGGAGCCGTCTCGACCGGGGCGACGTTCGCGTAGCCGGCGTTGTTGACGACCACGTCGACGCGGCCGAAGCGGTCACGGGCGGCGTCGAGCGCGGCCGTGACCGCTCCGGCGTCGGTCACGTCGAGCGCGACCGGGAGGACCTTGCCGCCGAACCGCTCGACCAGGTCGGCGAGCTGCTCCGGCCTGCGGGCAGTGGCGGCGACCTGGTCGCCCGCTTCCAGGGCGGCGACCGCGAGGGAGCGGCCGAAGCCGCGGGAGGAACCGGTGATGAACCACGTCTGGGTTGCCATGCAGTTAGCAAAACACGGTTGCGTTAATAGTGCAACCTCGTTGCGTTAGGATGTCCGCATGGCCAGCCGCAGTCAGCCCACACGAGCCCGGAGCCCCGAGGCCAAGCGCGCCCGTGAAGCCGCGATCCTCGCCGCGGCCACCCGCCTGGCCACGGCGAACGGCATCCGATCGGTGACCTTGACCGACATCGCGGCAGCGGTCGGCATGCACAAGTCGGCCATGCTTCGCTACTTCGAGACCCGGGAAGAGATCTTCCTCCGCCTGGCCGGCGCCGGGTGGGTGGAGTGGTCGCAGGCGGTACGCGAGCAGCTCGCCGCCCTCTCGCCCGGCACGGACGGCGAGGACTCCGCGCATGCCGCGGACGGCGCGGACCGGGAGCCCCGCCTGCACGCGGTCGCCGGCCTGCTGGCCGAGTCGCTGGTCACGCGCCCCCTGTTCTGCGACCTGCTCGCCCACACGCCGATGTCCCTGGAGCGCAACGTCTCACTGGAGAGCGTCCGGTCCTTCAAGCTGATCGCCCTTGCCGAGTTCACAGCCGTGAGCGAGGCACTGGGCAGCGTGGCCGGGCTGAGCCCGGCGCAGGCGGGCGACGTCGTCGCCACGGCCACGTCGATGGCAGGAGCCCTGTGGCAGATGGCCGCCCCGGGGACCGAACTGCGCCGCCTTTACGAGTCGGACCCGGATCTCGCCCACGCCGTCGTCGACGTCGCCCCCCGGCTGACCGGCATCCTGAGCGCACTACTGCGGGGCTACCGCGCCGACAGCGCGGCCGAGTAGGCGGGGCGGCCTTGCGCGGGACGGCAGGTGAAGACCCCGGCGTTTGCCGGGCCTTCACCTGGTGGACGGCCTGATCGCGCTCCGCAGGGCACCGGAGCCGAGGCCGGGGAAACCCGGTGGGGGAATTATGGCCTCCATCACTGTGGAACCTCGCCCCGAACTGGTGAGGTAAGCCTTACCCGCCCGGATGCGACACCGGTTCCCAGCAGGCGAGTTGAGGGATCGGCTCGATGCGCATGCCGGAACTCCTGTGGAGCCGAATGCCGGAGGCCGCCCGCAGCGCGGGCCTTGTCCACCACACACCGGAGTAGCCGTGTTGAAGAAACGCACCATCGCCGTCGTGGGAGGCGGTGCCGCCTGCACCGCGTTCCTCGCCGCATACGCCCGACGGCTGTCGGGCGACGTGGCCGGCGCGCCGGCAGATGTCATCGTCTTCGAACCGGGGAAGAGTTTCGGACCCGGCGTCGCCTATGCCGAGGACGCCGACACCGCCTTGCTCAACCGGCCCCACTCCGCCATGTCCGTGGACTACGGAGACCCGGGACAGTTCCGCCGCTGGCTCCACCGGCAGCCCTCGGCCCGCGAGGGCGGCGAGGGCGGCGACCCGGAAGCGCGGCACACGACGCGTTCGCACTTCGTGCCCCGTTCGCTGTTCGGTCAGTATCTGGAGAGCGTCTTCCGCCAGTCGCGGGAGGACCTGCGGCTGCTCGGGGCGCAGGTGACGCTCGTACCGTCGGCCGTCGTCGACCTGTCCGTGGAGACCGGGGCGGCCGGGGGGAACGAGAGCCACGTCCTGACCACCGCCGACGGGGATCGCTTCGTCGCCGACGAGGTGGTCCTCGCGATCGGCGCCATCGCGCCGTCCGACGTCTACGGGCTCACCGGGACCGCCGGGTTCGTCGCCCAGCCGTACCCCCTCGTCACCTCACTGAGCCGGGTCGACCCCAGCGCGGAGGTTCTGGTGCTGGGTGCCGGGCTGACGGCGATCGACGTGGCCGTCGTCCTGGCGGACGCCGGGCGCGAGCGCCGGATCACCCTCGCCTCACGGTCCGGCAGGATCCCGGACGTACGCACCGACCTCGGCACCGGAGAGCTGCCGGAACTCCTCGCAGGCGCACGCAGGTTACTCGCCGAAGGCCGCGTCAGCCTCCGCAGCATCCATGAACTCCTCGACAGCGCGCTCCAGCTGGGCGGAACCAGTATCCGCGAGGCACTCCTCCCGTACACCGATGCCTGGTCCGCGCCCGAGCTGATGCGCCACCGGCTGGAGAACCCGTTGCCCGGCGGCCTCATGCAGCGCTGCGTCGGTGCTCTCACCCCCTTCTACTCGCAGCTGTGGCGGTCCCTGCCGGAGGCGAGCCGGCGCGTGTTCCTGCGGGACCATTACCGGACGTACAACTGCCTGCGCAATCCGATGCCGGTGACCAACGCGCACCGGCTGCTCGGCCTCCACGAGGAAGGCCGGCTCGCCTTCGCCAGGGGCATCTCCCACGTCACGAAGGCTGTGAACGGCCGCTTCACCGCGACCTTCGCCGACGGGCGCACCGAACACTACGACGCGGTCATCAACGCGGTGGGCCGTACGAACAACACGGCCGCCGCGTCCGCCTCCTCGCTGACGTCCCGGCTGGTGCGCAACGGCACCTTCGTCTCCCACCCGCTGGGCGGCATCCGGGTCGATCCGGAGACCAACCAGGTGCTTGGATCCGCGGGAGCGGCGTTCCCCCGGCTCTACGTGCTCGGCGACCTGGCTTCGGGAGAGCACTTCCACGTGAGTTCCATGGAGCTGGTGGCGCGGCAGGCGGCCAAGGTGGCGGGGCAGCTCGTGCCGGCACCGGACCGCCTCCTGGTCGGGGCCGTCGCGTGAAGCAGGCGCCCGGGCTGCCGCGTGGGCTGGCCGTCTGCCTGATGTCGCTGGTCTTCGTGCCTCAGCTGGCGCTCGCCGCCTACGTTCCCGCCCTGCCTGCCATCGGCAGGTCCTTCGGGGTCGGGGCGGGCGGCACCAGCAGCTCGCTGGTCGGCTACATGGCCGCGTACGCGGTGTGCATGATCCTCACCGGCAACCTGGCGGACCGCTACGGCTCCCGGCGCGTCCAGCTGGCCGGGCTCGTCCTGTTCACGTGCGCGTCCCTGCTCTGTCTGCTGGCTCCCGTGTACGGGGTCTTCGTGGCGGGCCGGGTGCTCCAGGCGCTCGGGGCCGGTGCCGGCACGGTGATCTCCCGGTTGTGGGTGCAGCGGGCGCTGCCCGAGGAGCAACGGCTGCCCATGCTGACCGCGCTCTCCACCGTGATCGCGGTGACGCCCGCCGCGTCGCCGCCGCTGGCGGGCCTGGTCGTGGAACACACCTCCTGGCGTGCGCTGTTCGCCTTCATGGCCGTGCTCGGAGCGGTCACCGTCGGCGCGGTCGCCAAGTTCCTGCCGGCGGACACCGGCACGGCGGCCGGAGCCGCGGGTGCCCCGGCCGGTGCCGGGCGGCCGCCGGGAGGCCTCGCCGGGCTGGGCAGGGCGTACCGCACGGTCCTCGCCAACCGCGACTTCACGGTGTTCGCCGGTGCCATCAGCCTCGCCTGGTGCACGTACTTCACCTTCACCACCTACTCCAGCGACCTGCTCCAGCTGCAACTGGGCGCCTCCCCCACCCTCTACGGAGCGCTGTACACGCTGGTGATCACGGGATACGTGGCCGGCAGCAGCACGGCGAAACGGCTGGGCAGGACGCGCTCGCTGGAGTTCGTCGCGCGCAGCGCCGCCGCGGTGGCGGCGGGCGCCGCCCTGCTGATGCCGGCCACGGTGCGCCTGTGGCCGCACAGCACTCTGAGCATCGTCCTGCCCATGGCGGTGTGCATGCTCGGCGTAGGAGCGCTGTTCCCCACCTGCCAGGCCGGGATGATGCGGTACGAGGGCGAGTACGCCGGTGCCGCTTCGGGGCTGTTCTTCTTCCTCCAGATGGCATCGGGAGCCTGTTACACCGCCCTGACCGGCATCCCGGGGTCCCCCGATGCCTCGATGCTCGCTCTGGCGATCGCTTTGCCGGCCCTGTCACTGCTCCTGCTGTGCCTGTTCGCACTGCGAAGCCGGCCACAGGCCGGCCAGGAGGCTGTGACCGCCGTGAGCACCGAGCCCGTGAAATCGAGCAGTTCCTGACCGGTCGGTCCCGGCGGCAGCAGCGCGCCTCACCGTGCCGCTGCCGCTCCCGCTCATACCTGGTAGCGGTCGGGGGCGAAGAGGTGCAGGTTGTCCCGGACCCACTGCGAGGTGCGGGCGAGCCCTTCCTCCAGCTCGACCAGGGGGCGCCAGCCGGCCCACTCCCGGGCCCGGGAGTTGTCCGACAGCAGCCGCTCCACCTCGCTGCCGGCGGGCCGCAGCCGCGTCTCGTCCACGACGACCTTCGCGTCCCGCCCGGAAGCACGGATCAGCGAGGCGGCCAGGTCGCCGATGGAGATCTCTCGTCCGGTGCCGAGGTTCACCGCGTGCCCGACAGCCCGGTCGCAGTCCGCGAGGGCCAGGAAGCCTTCGGCGGTGTCGGTGACGTAGGTGAAGTCGCGGGTGGGCGATGTCGACCCGAGCCGGATCTCGTCGGTGCCGGAGTGCAGCTGCGCGAGGATCGTGGGGATGACAGCCCGCGCGGACTGCCGGGGACCGTAGGTGTTGAAGGGCCGTACGACGGTGACCGGCAGCTCGAAGGAGTGCGCGTAGGACAGCGCGAGCATGTCCGCGCCGATCTTCGAGGCGGAGTACGGCGACTGCGGCTGCAGCGGGTGCTCCTCGCTGATCGGGACGGTCAGGGCGGTGCCGTACACCTCGCTGGTCGAGGTGTGCAGCATGCGGCGCACGCCGTGCCGGCGGCAGGCGGCGGCGACGTTCTCCGTACCGGTCACGTTGGTCTGAACGTACGCCTCCGGGGACGCGTAGCTGTACGGGATGCCGATCAGCGCCGCCAGATGGAAGACCGTGTCGCACCCGGCGACGGCGTCCATGACCCGTCCCGCGTCCCGCACGTCACCGGCGAGGACCTCCACGGGAGAGCCGGGCCCGAAGTAGCGGGCGAGGTGACCGCGCTCGGCGTACGGCTTGTAGTGCACCAGCACACGCACCTGCGCCCCGCGCTCCACCAGCAGGTCGACCAGCGTCGACCCGATGAATCCCTCGGCACCGGTGACCAGGACCTTACGGCCCTGCCAGTTCTGGGCGTCGACGATTGCGGTCATGAGAGGTTCCTTTCGTAGAACGGAAATGCCGGCGGGCCCCTACCGGCCGGCGGGGACGCGCACCGGAGCCGGGGCGAACCCCGCGAGGCGGAGCGCCCAGGACGCCATCAGGTCAGCGGCGACGGCATGCGTGCCCGGATGGGCGGCCGCCCCCATGGCCGCCAGCCGCCGGGGATCGGAGAGGAGGGGGCCGATCAGCTCGGCAAGGCGCTCGCCGGTGGTCTCGGCATCGGGGAGCAGCAGGCCCGCTCCCGCGTCCGAGAGGACCCGCGCGTTGTGGGTCTGGTGGTCGTGCGGGGCGTGCGGGTAGGGGACCAGCACCGCCGGCATCCCCGTGCTCGCCAGCTCCGCCACCGTCGAGGAGCCGGCCCGGCACACGACCAGGTCAGCGGCCGCGTAGGCGAGATCCATCCGGTCCAGATAGCCGACCGCCGTAGCGACCTGCTCGCAGCCTCCGGCGGCCAGACGGGCCCGCACCTCCCCCAGTGCCTTCGGCCCGGTCTTGATCACCAGGTGGACGTCCGGCCGGGAACGCCAGCGCAGGGCCAGCTGCAGCGCCGCCTCGGTCAGCCGCGCCGCGCCCAGGCTGCCGCCGTTGAACAGCACCAGCCGGACGTCTTCCGGTACGCGGAAGGAGGATCGCGCTTCCTCCCGCAGGGCTGTCCGGTCCAGGGTGGCGACCGCGCCCACCAGCGGCATCCCCACCGTTTCGGCACGTGCTGCTGCCCGCGCCGAGAGGTGATCGCGGGTGCGGTCGAAGGCGAGGGCCACGTGCGGGGTGAGGGCGGTCGCGAAGCGGTTCGCACGGCCGGGCACCGCGTTGGACTCGTGGACGAGAGCGGGCCGCCCCGCCAGCCGCGCGCCCAGCACGGCGGGAGCGCTGGGATAGCCGCCCATGCCGACGACGACGTGCGCGCCCTGCTCCTCGATCACCCTCCGGGCCTGCGCACCCGAGCGCAGCAGATCGGCGGGGAGCAGGAAGCGGCGCGAGCCGAGCGAGCGGTCGAAAGGGATCATGTCCACGGTATGGAGCCGGTACCCGGCCTCGGGTATCAGCCGCGTCTCCAGACCCCGCTCGGTCCCGATGAAACTGACGACCGCGTCCGGAACGGCCCGGCGCACCGCGTCCGCGACCGCGAGCCCCGGGTAGATATGACCGCCGGTACCGCCCGCCCCGACGACCACCGAAAGAGTGCCGTGTGCTGTAGCCATGACCACAGCGTGGAGAAAGGCCCTAAGAGCCTTTTAAGACCCCCCATGACGCTCCCTTGAGCTCTTGCCCGGCCGTGTGGTGACAATGAATCCGCGCGGTGTCTGTGGGGAATTGCAACATCATCCGTAGGCGACGACAGGATGGACGCCATGCCTCTTGAAGGCGAGTACGAGCCGGGTCCGGCGCAGTGGGTGCGCGAACAGGTGGAGTTGTACGAAAGCTCGGGCGGCACGCGGGGGACGACGCTCTGGGACACGGGACTGCCCGTCGTCATTCTCACGATGCGCGGCGCGAAGAGCGGCAAGATCCGCAAGATCCCGCTGATGCGCGTGGAGCACGAGGGGCAGTACGCGGCCGTGGCCTCGAAGGGCGGCTTCCCGAGTCACCCTGTCTGGTACTTCAACCTCAAGGCCGACCCGCGCGTGGAACTCCAGGACGGGCCCGTACGCCGGGACATGACGGCCCGCGAGATCACGGGGGACGAGAAGGCCGAGTGGTGGGAGCGCGCGGTCGCCGCGTATCCGCCGTACGCCGAATACCAGGAGAAGACCGACCGGGTGATCCCCGTCTTCGTGCTGGAGGCGGCGACCGGGAGCTGACGTGTGACCCCGGGCGCCCTGCCCGGCGGCCGAGGGGCGGCCTCTGCGGACCGATGCGGATGCGGATGCGGAGAATCTCAATGCGTACATCAGCACATGCACCATGGCAGCGGGACGACGACGAGCGCAGACTCGAAGAGCTTGGCTACACCCAGCAACTGCACCGGCGCATGGGCGCCTTCGGTAACTTCTCCGCTTCCCTGTCGGTCATCTCCATCATGTCCGGGACGCTGCTGCTTTTCGGCTACGGCCTGAACAGCGGCGGGCCCGCGGTGGTGGTGTGGGGGTGGCTCGCCGTGGGGCCGCTGGTGCTGTGCCTGGCCGCGGCGCTGGCCGAGATCACCTCCCGCTATCCCACCAGCGGCGGCCTGTACTACATGGCCCGCCGGCTCGGCGGTGAGCGGTGGAGCTGGTACACCGGCTGGCTCAACCTTCTGGGGCTGCTCGGCGGGATCGCGGCCCAGGACTACGGCATCGCGACGTTCACCGGCGCCTGGGCGAACCTGCAGTTCGGCTACGAACCGACGCCGGGATCCCTGCTGGCCCTCTACGCGGTCATCCTCGTGCTGCACGCGGTCATGAATCTCTTCGGCACCCGGCTGATGAACGTCCTGGCCTCCCTGAGCGCGTGGTGGCACCTGGCCGGGGCCGTCGTCATCATCGGCGCCCTGGCTCTCGTCCCCTCGCACCACCAGCCGGCCGGCTTCGTGTTCTCCGAGTTCACCAACAACACCGGCTGGCCGAGCCCCGTGTACGTGATCCTGCTGGGCATGCTGCTGCCGTGCTTCGCCTTGGCCGGCTACGACACCTCGGCCCACTTGAGCGAGGAGACCAGTGGCGCCTCCGTGGCCGCGGCGCGCGGCATCGTCCGCTCGGTGGCGGTGTCCTGGATCGCCGGCGGCATCCTGCTGGTCGCCCTGCTGTTCGCCGTCCAGGACTACTCCGGGACGCTGGGCAGCGAGACCGGGGTGCCGGTGGCGCAGATCTTCCTGGACGCTCTGGGCGTGGCGACGGCGAAGGCGTTCATGCTGGTGATCATCGTTGCGCAGTTCCTGTGCGGCTACACCGTCACCGCCTCCGCCAGCCGCATGATCTACGCCTTCGCCCGGGACGGTGCCCTGCCCGGCTCGGCGCGCTGGCAGAAGGTCAACCGCCGTACGGCCGTGCCGGCCAACGCTGTCCGGCTCGCCGTCGGTGCCGCCTTCGTGCTGGCCCTGCCGTCCCTGTATTCCGCCACGGCGTTCTCGGCGGTGACCGCGATTTCCGTCGTGGGCTTCACCCCGGCCTACGCCATCCCGGTGCTGCTGCGACTGCGCCACCGGGACCGTTTCACCCCCGGGCCCTGGCACCTGGGCCGCTGGAGCCGGCCGATCGGCTGGGTGGCAGTGCTCTGGGCAGGCGGGGCATCAGTGCTGTTCCTGCTGCCGCAGTCCAGCCCGGTCACTCCCACGACCTTCAACTACACGCCCGCCGCCTTGCTGGCGGCCCTCGTCATGGCCGCCGTGTGGTGGCGGATCGGACGCCGTTCCTACGGCGTGCCCCGCTCCAGCACGGCGAACGCCCACGATCAGAGCAGCGGGGATGATCATGGGGCGTCGAGCACCTGCGCGACCTGACCGGCCTGGATCCGCACCTGACCGAGTGCCTACGGGTGTTCGGCCGGACGGCGTCCCCAGGCCGAGATCAGCGGCGCGAGCGTCAGGTCGAGTTCGCCCGCGTCGATGGCGGCCAGGTGCGCGTCGATCTCGGCGTCGTCGGCCAGGCCGGCCGCGAGCAACTCACCGCGCACGTGCCGGATCGTCGCCGCCTCCAGCCGGTCGCAGGCCGGCCCGCCGACCGGGAAGAAGCCCGCCGCGGCGACATCCACCAGACCGGCCTCACGCAATGCCCGCGGCAGTGTCCGGCCGTAGCGCAGGTCCGCGCCGCGGCGCGTCAGCAGCTCCCGGACCGCGTCGCGCAGCCGGTTGGCCCGCCGCTGCGCGGGGCCGCTGTCGTCCAGGCATGCCAGTGGCTGCAGAGCGGTATCGGCGTCCTCGACCAGGAGCCGGCCGCCGGGCCGTAGCGCTGCCACCATCGTGGCCAACGCGCGGGCCCGGTCGGGTATATGGACCAGCACGAGCCGGGCGTGCACCAGATCGAAGGTCCCCGGCTCCGGGGGCGGATCAGCGGCGACGTCGTGCCGGCGCACCTCGTACCCGTCGCCTGCCTCCAGCCACGACGGGTCGATGTCCGTGGCCAGCACGTGCCCGGTCGGACCGACGGCCGCCGCGAGGGCCTCCGGGATACCGGGGCCACCGGCCCCCACTTCCCAGCAGCGCGAGCCGGCCCCCACCCCCAGTCGGTCGAAGTGCCCGCGCGTCACACCGTCGAACAGCTCGGCGAGCTGGACGAATCGCTCGCCCGCCTCGGCGCGCGCGTTGTCCAGCAGATACCCGCGGGCGGGAGAGGACTCTCCGCCGAGCGCGGTAGTCCCGTCTATCGGATCCGGTCGGCCACCGACGCGCGGCGGGCGGGGTGAGGAGGTCATGACCACATGGTCGACCTCCCCGGGCGTCCAGCGCCACGACGGCGGGAGAGGGACGCCTCACACAGCCGGCGCACCCCGCACGTCCTCGGTCACGATGCAAAGCCGGGACTGGTTTTCAGGTGCTGAGCAGGCGGTTGAAGAACGACCTGTAGCGGCGCAAGGCCTTGCGGAGGTCCTCGGTGTCCGCCTGCTCGCCCTTGCTCCACTGCCCTTCGAGGTCGTGCTTGTGTTCGGCGAAGGTGGTGGCCAGGGTTTGCATGACCTCAGCGACCAGGGCGTCGGCGGCGTGTACGGCCTCTCTGGGGTCGTCCACGAATCTGCTCTGGACCTCCTGCCAGCGTTCGCGGTAGTCCTCCTCGTCCTCCGCCGGCAGGAGCGGCGGAGTCTCCTCCTCGTCTGTGGCGGTGTCCGCGGCCCGGGGCTCGGCCCGGTCATCCAGTGGTTCGGTGGCCTCGCCCGGGAAGGCGGGAACGCCTGACGGCGGTTCTTCCGGGGTGTCGGCCGGCCCTTCGGAAGCGCGAGCGAGGTCCTCGGTGGACAGGCCGCTTTCCATGGGGTCCGGCGTGTCGTTGCTGTGCATGGTTCCTCCGTCCCGTCTGCCTGCGGCGTTCGGGTCGTTCAGGCCCGGGCGTGCTGTGCTTGCCCGCCGTCGGAGAGCAGTTCGTCGAACAGGGCCCGGTAGTGCACCATGGCGCCCCGCAGCTGCTCCGTGGTGGCCTTGCTCCGGACGCTGAGTGTTTCGATCTCGTGAGCGGCCCGGTAGTGCTCGAGAGTGCGGCCGTGTTCGACCGAGAGGTCCTTGAGTTGCTGTTCGAATCCCTCTGTCGGATAGCCGCGCTCGTGCATCAGTGAGACGACCAAGTGGTCCGCGTCGTGCACGGCGTCCTCCGGCCGGTCCACGAACTCCTGCTGCACGCTGCTCCACTCCCGGGTGTAGCGGTCCCGTGCGGCGTCGGGCAGTGGCTTGATGTCCAGCTCGTCGTGGCGCTTCTCGCGGGCTCTGAGCTCGCGCTCACCGGCCCGCTTGCTGTCAGCGCCCTCGACCGTCCGGTCGTATTCCGGGCCGAAGCGCTCGCGGAGGCGACGGCGCCGGGTGATCAGCACGGCGCCCGCCGCGACCAGGGCGACCACCACGACGATCGGGATGATGATCTCCAGAAGTGTCCCTGTTGACATGGAGCCGCACCTCCCTGTGCGTGCCGGTTAACCACCATTCTATGTACATATGCCATGCTATTTCGAGGTCGATGATCACTCGGCTGTGGAGCGGTGGAAGGGCGGAAGCGCTGGCCGGGAAGGGTTTCGAACACGGCAGTGCGGCGTCCGGCGGTGCCGCGGACGTCCCGCGGCAGCCGCGTGGCGGGCACGGCTTCCGGGTACGGCCGACGTCGTCGTGGTTCGCCACCGCGTTCAGCGTCGGCCTGGGGCTGACCCTGGCCTACACGCTGCTGGAGACCGTGCTGCGGATCAGCGGGATCCTCACCCTCCTGCTGCTCGCGCTGTTCGTGGCGATCAGCCTGGAGCCGGTGGTGGCGTGGCTGGCGCGACGCCGGCTCGGCCGGGGCCCCGCGGTGACCGTCGTCGTCATCGGCCTGCTCGCCCTACTGGCCGGTTTCCTGGCGCTCGTCGTTCCCGTGATCTCCAACGAGATCTCCGCCTTCGTCGAGGCCGTGCCGGAGTGGCTCAAGCAGCTCCACGACCACCACTCCACCCTCGGCCGCCTGGAGGACCGCTACCACCTGGTGTCCAGGGCCCGCGAGCAGCTCGGATCGGGCGCCGGCCAGGCGTTGATCGGGGGGCTGCTCGGCGCGGGCCAGATCGTCATCAGCGCCGTGACCGGCACGGCCTTGGTGGTCGTGGTGACCATTTACCTCATGGTGGGCATGGAGCAGTTGAAGCGCTTCGCCTACCGCTTCGTCCCGCTCAGCCGGCGGGCCGGTGTGGTCGATCTCAGCGAGAGGATCTTGCTGCGGGTCGGACGGTACATGCTGGGCAATGTGATCACGTCGGCGATCGCGGGCCTGGCCACGTTCCTGTGGTGCGTGGGCCTGGACGTGCCGTACGCGGCGGTCCTCGGCATGTTCGTCGCCCTGATGGACATGGTGCCGGTGGTCGGCTCGACCATCGGCGGCGTGGTGGTCAGCCTGGTCGCTCTGGCGGTGTCCTTCCCCGTGGCCCTGGGCACGGCGGGTTTCTACATCGGCTTCCGGCTGGCCGAGGACTACCTGATCATGCCGAGGGCCATGACGTACGCCGTCAACGTGCATCCCATCGTCACCGTCGTCGCCGTCGTGGTCGGCGGCGCGCTGCTGGGAGTCATCGGTGCGCTCATCGCCATCCCTGTCGCGGCCGGCCTCGGCATCGTGCTGGAGGAGTCCGTCTTCCCACGGATCGGCGCGATGTGAGGGTGGCCGGGCTCCGGCGGCGGGCGGCGGGTTCCTCTCTCTCCCCTCCCCCGGTCCCCAGGACTGCGTGGGGATGCGCAAAAACCCGTTGGGCGGACCACGGTGACCCCTGCTAACCTTCCGGAGGCCGTGCGAGAGAACGAGGAGGTGGTACCCGTGAACGCAGTATCGACATGGGTGCTCTCCTCCGGGGTCACGGTCGGGCGATAGGTCGTCCGGGAGCGCCGTTCAAAAGCACTCCCGAAAGGCACGACCATGCACTTCACTTCTGAACAGCACCTCGGCGACGGCGTTCTCGAGCGCGAATTCACCCTCGGCGAGATCCCCGGCGTCCTGTGGACGCCCGCATCCGCATCCGCCCCGGTGCCGCTGATCCTTCTCGGCACCCCCCCGCTCGGACTGCACAAGATGTACCCGCGGCTGGTGGCCCGGGCCCGGCGCGCCGTGGCGGACGGCTTCGCCGCGGCCACCATCGAGCTCCCCGGAAGCGGCGACCGGCCCCGTTGGGCCGCGGCAGAGCAGGCCCGCGCCGACCTGCGCCGGGCTATGGAGGCCGGCGAGCCGGTCAGCGACGAGATCATCGACGCCCTCGTCCTGCCGCTCGTCGACAAGGCGGTCCCCGAATGGCAGGCCGCCCTGGATGCTCTCCTGTCGCTGCCCGGGATCGGCGGCCCGGTCGGATACTCGGGGGGAATCATCTCCATCGGTGTTCGCCTCGCGGTGGTCGAGCCGCGCATCGTGGCCGCCGCACTCTACGCCGGGAGTTTCATACCTCGCGCCATACTCGAAGAGGCCCGCCAGGTCACCCTTCCCCTGCACGTCCTGTTGCAGTGGGACGACGAAGGCAACGACCGGCAGGCGGCCCTGGACCTGTTCGACGCCTTCGGCTCCGAGGAAAAAACCCTCCACGCCAATATGGGCGGGCACACCGGCGTCCCGCAGTTCGCGGGGGACGCCGCGGCCCAGTTCTTCACCCGGCATCTGAAATGAGGTCAGGCCGTCAGGCCCCCACCGGGCGGTAGGCCGTGCCGGCCAGGATACTGAGCCCACGCCGTGGGGCACCCGGCCCGCGCCTTCGGGACCTTCGGGCGTGGGTCACTTGAGTGCGTCGTATCCGATCTGGAGGAGGTCGGCGGCGGAGATGACGGTCATGCCGCCGGCCACCCACCGCGTCGTCACGGGCAACAGCAGCAGACCGGCGACACCGGCCGTGGCCACCCACTGGGTCAGGCAGAAGGGGCAGGTCAGGAGTTCGCCGACGGCATGGCGCACGGGTCCCGGCCGCGGGGCTTCGGTGACCTCGCCGGGACCGGCGGGCTCCTGGTAGGTGACGAAGGGCGCCCGTAGCGGGGAGAGCACGGAGTCCTTGGCGAGCATCCGGCTGAGGCGGAACGTGGCGACCGAGAGCAGGGCGAGATCGGCCGCGGAAGGCCGTGCGGGCGTGGTACGGCGCCTGACCGCTGCGATTCCCACGGCAGACGCGGTCAGTGCCGCGTACCCGCCGAGCAGCACCGTATAGCCCAGCAAGGGACGTCCTTCCCCGGCTTCGTCGGTGCCCTGCTCGTAGCTTCGCCGCACCCGGGTCCACCAGCTGCCGTTCCGCTGTGACCGTTGCACGGCGTCCTCCCTGTCGTCCTCCGGTCGGCTTCCCGCCTCCGTATGCCCCTGCCCTTCGAAGTTATGGCAGCTTCCCGCGAGCCGCCCGACGAGCCGGGCGGGCCCTGTTTCCCCGCTACCTGGCGGGGAACCGGAGTCCCATGGACCACGCCTCCCCGGACCATTCCCGTGCCCCCGTGCTGGACGCCCTCGCCGATTACCACGCCACCGAGCAGACACCGTTCACACCTCCGGGCCACAAACAGGGCCGCGGCGCCGACCCACGGGTGCGGGAGGCGCTGGGGGACGCGGTGTTCATGAGCGACGTCCTGGCCACCAGCGGGCTGGACGACCGGACCTCCTCGCACCGCGTTCTCGAACGGGCCCAGGCGCTGATGGCCGATGCCGTGGGTGCCGAGCACACCTTCTTCTCCACCTGCGGCAGCTCCCTCTCCGTCAAGGCGGCCATGCTCGCCGTCGCCGGGCCGCACGAGGAACTGATCATCGGGCGCGACGCCCACAAGTCGGTCGTCTCCGGACTCGTGCTCGCCGGCATCAGGCCCGTCTGGGTGGATCCCCAGTGGGATCCCGGCCTGCACCTGGCCCACCCACCGTCCGCACAGGCATTTGAGGAGGCCTTCGACAGGCACCCCGATGCCCGCGGGGCCCTCGTCACCAGCCCCACCCCGTACGGCACCTGTGCCGCGCTCGCCGACATCGCGGCCGTCTGTCACCGCCGTGGCAAACCGCTCGTCGTCGACGAGGCGTGGGGCGCCCATCTGCCGTTCCACCCGGACCTGCCGGCCTGGGCCATGGACGCCGGAGCGGATGTCTGCGTCACGTCGGTGCACAAGATGGGCTCCGGGCTGGAACAGAGCTCCGTCTTCCATCTTCAGGGTGACCGCATCGGCGCGAACGCCCTCAAGGCATGTGCAGACCTCCTCGGCACCACCAGCCCCTCCGTCCTCGTCTATGCGGCACTCGACGGCTGGCGCCGGCAGATGGCCGAGCACGGCCGGGCCCTCTACAGCGACGCCCTCGCCCTCGCCGGACGGCTGCGCGCGCAGATCGAGGACATCGACGGCATGCACGTGCACGACCGCGCCGACTTCTGCGCCCCCGGACGCGCCGCCGACCTCGACCCCCTGCAGATCATCATCGACGTGTCCGGCCTGGGCACGACCGGCTACCGGGCCGGGGACTGGCTCCGCGAACACCACCGGATCAACCTGCACGTGTGCGACCACCGCCGCATCAGCGCCCAGCTCACCCACGCAGACGACACACTGACCACGGGCCGGCTGCTCACCGCCCTCCGAGACCTGTCCCGGCACGCCCGCGCCCTGCGCACCGACGTACGGGTAGAGGTTCCCGACCCGGCGGAGCTTCGCCTGGAGCAGGTGATGCTGCCGCGCGACGCGTTCTTCGGCCGCACCGAGCTCGTGCCCCGGGACGAAGCCGCCGGCCGCGTCGCGGCGGAGATGCTGACCCCCTACCCGCCCGGTATCCCCGCAGCCTTGCCGGGCGAGCGGCTCGGCACGGAAGTGCTGCGCTATCTGCGCACGGGGGTGGAGGCCGGCATGCTGATCCCCGACGCGGCGGACCCGACGATGAAGAGCGTGAAAGTGGTCGTAAGGCCCGCCGAGGACGCCTGATGCGGAGGGGTTGTTTCGGCCCGGTGGCCGGGGGAACCCGGCCAGAGCGGAAGGGTCCGTTCACCGCTCCCCCGGCGAGAGGAAGTGCCCACTGCGAGAGGAAGTGCTTCCTGCGGGAGCAACACCGCTTTCCGTACCGTCCCGGACTCCTCTGAGGGGGGGCGCACATGATTCTCCCCGGGGTCTACGTGCCGCAGGAGGACACGCGCCTGCTGCGGCACGCCCTGCGGCGCGAACCCCTCCGGCCCGGCGCCCGTGTGCTCGACGTGGGCACGGGCAGTGGTGTGCTGGCCGTTGAGGCGGCGCTTCTGGGGGCCGCGGACGTCACCGCCGTGGACGTGTCCCGCAGAGCGTTGCTCACCGCACGGTTCAACGGCTTCCTGGCCCACCGCCGTATCCGTACGCTGCGCGGTGACCTGCTGGCCCCCGTGGCGGGGCGGAGCTTCGACCTGGTGCTCGCGAATCCGCCGTACCTGCCGTCCCCTCCCGCCGGGGGCGGGCTCGGTGGGCGCACGGTCCCGGCTCCCGGGCGCCGTGCCCGGAAGCACGACGCGGGCGAGGACGGCCGGGAGGTCGTCGACCGGCTGTGCGCCGGTGTGCCGGGGCTGTTGCGCCCTTCCGGGGTGCTGCTGATGGTGCACTCGGCGCTGTGCGACGTGGAGCGCACCCGTACGCTCCTGGCGGCTGCGGGACTTGCGGTGCGGGTGGCCGATCGTGCCCTGGTACCCCTGGGGCCCGTGCTGCGGTCGCGGGCGGGGTGGCTGCGCGAGCGGGGGCTGCTCGGTCCGGGGCAGGACAAGGAGGAACTGGTGGTGATCCGTGCCCAGCGCTGAGGAGTGCTCCGCGGAACCGCCCGTGCGCCCGCCGCCGAAGGAAGCGCGCCGTGTGCGATGGAGGCCCGGCGAGCCCCTGCTGGTCGAGGGGCCGGTGGAGGTCGAGGGTGAGGACGGCACGCTCATGAGGTCGGACCGGCCCGTGGTGGCGTTGTGCATGTGCCGCCGCAGCCGTTCCTTCCCGTGGTGCGACACGAGCCACCGTGCCCCCGCACCGGTGGACCGTCCGAGCCGGCAGCGGGACTCAGGACAGGGGAACACGCAGTGAGCTGCGGTCCGCCCCCCAGGCACGCAGCACGTGCGCGGCGAGCCGGTCCTCCAGCCACAGCGTTGCCGCGATCCCGAAGGCGGTGTCGGCGGCCAAGTGGGGTTCGCGGTGGAGCAGGTCGCCCACCAGATCGTGGCGCACGAGCTGTTCGTGGACGGCGTCCGCCTCGACGTGCTCCGTGTAGAAGGCGAGGGCGGCCGGGCCCTCGCCGAGCCGCTCCATGGCCTCGACGAGCCGCCGGGAAGCCGGTGGGGACGTGCATTCCAGCACGGCGAAGTGCCCCACCAAGGCGCCGCGCCGGGCACGGTGCAGGCCGAACAGCGACATCAGGTTGACCGTCGCCAGCGTGGCGGCCGGCACGGCGTCCAGGTAGTGGCCGTAGGAGTCGTCGAGACCGAGGTCGCGCATCAGCGCGGCGTAGAGCTCCGCGTGCACGCGGTCGGCCCGCCCGGCACCGAACTCCTCGTACTCGACGGCCACGAGAGCCGCCTTGGCCCGGCCGGTCAGCCGGGGAATCATCCACGCGTGCGGATCGGCCTCCTTGAGCTGGTACAGCGAGCGGTGCACGGCGTACTCCCGCAGGTGCCACGGCCGGCCCTCGTCCCGGAGGAAGTGGGTGAGCGTCCGCGCGTCGGGCGGCTCGTGCACGAGGCATTCCAGCGCCGCCCCCGCATCGTCCCCGGACGGCACGTCGGCCCGCAGGGCCGCCAGGAACCGGTCCTCGAGCGCCCGGCGCAGGCGCAGCAGGTCCGGGTCCCACTCCCAGACGTCACGGACGCCGGGCAGGCCCCGGTAGTGGAGCTCGTAGCAGAGGTGGAGCGCCAGCTGGAGGTCGTCACCGTACGCGGCCGCCCGGTCGGCCAGGGAGACGGGCGGCACGGGGACCCTGCCGGGCTCCTGCGCGAGGCACCGCACGAGTCCGGCCGTGAGCTCCCCCCGGTCCGGTGGCAAAGGCACGGTTGACGGGTTCCCCTTCCGAGGCCTTCTAACCGGTGGTGCGTACCCCGCCTTGGTGCTGCACACCCGCTAGGGGGCAGCACGCACTCGTAGGCACTGTCCCAGGGCTTTGCGGGTGAGGCGTGCCGGAGCGTCATGCCGGATCCGCGTCCGGGAACGGCGGATCTGGTAGAGGTGTGGGGCTGTGGAAGCTTCGACGGACCGGATCGCAGAGCCCTGGGGCCCGCGTACGCCGTACGAGCCGGGCAGTCCCTGGCCGGTCCGCGTCGACACGCACCTGCGGGCGGGGACGGAACCCGGCGGCGTCGAGCGGTGGGTGCAGTCGGCGTCGGTCCTGCACTCGAACGGTGACGCGATGGACATCGCCGTGGCGGCGAACAGCATCGTGGGAGTACGGGGGCGTGCCGGAGACCGGGTCAACCGCGGCCGGCTCGGCCCCAAGGACCTCTTCGGCTGGCAGGCCAACGCGTCGCCGGACCGGCTCACGCGGCCGCTGGTGCGCGAGGGCGGACGGCTCGTGGGTTCCGACTGGAACACGGCCATGGGCCGGGTCGTGGCCCGGTCGAAGGAGCACCTGGAGCGGTCCGGCCCGGGGGCGATCGGCTTCTACACCAGTGGCCAGCTGTTCCTGGAGGAGTACTACACCCTTGCGGTGATCGCGCGGGCGGGCATCGGCACCAACCATCTGGACGGCAACACCCGCCTGTGCACCGCAACCGCGGCGGAGGCGCTGAAGGAGACGTTCGGCTGCGACGGCCAGCCGGGCTCCTACGCGGACGTTGATGACGCCGACGTCATCGCGCTGTTCGGGCACAACATGGCCGAGACGCAGCCGGTGCTGTGGATGCGGGTCCTGGACCGGCTCGCCGGAAGCGCACCGCCCCGCCTCGTCTGCGTGGACCCCCGGCCCACCCCCGTCGCCCGGCAGGCCACGGTCCATCTGGCGCCCCGTCCGGGAACCAACGTCGCGCTGCTCAACGCCCTGTTGCACGAGATCATCCGGGCCGGCCGGGTCGACGAGGCGTACGTGCGGGCGCACACGGTGGGCTTCGACGAGCTGGCGGCCCGCGTGGAGGAGTGCGACCCCGCGTGGGCGGCGCGCATCTGCGACGTACCGGCCCCGGAGATCGAGCGCGCCGCAGAGGTCATCGGCGGTGCCGAGCGGCTGCTGTCAACCGTCTTGCAGGGGGTCTACCAGTCGCACCAGGCCACCGCCGCGGCCGTACAGGTCAACAACCTGCACCTGCTCCGCGGCATGCTGGGCCGCCCCGGCTGCGGCGTGCTCCAGATGAACGGCCAGCCCACCGCGCAGAACACCCGCGAGTGCGGCGCCGACGGCGACCTGCCGGGCTTCCGGAACTGGCAGAACGACGCGCACGTCGCCGACCTGGCAAAGGTGTGGAACGTGACGCCGGAGACCATCCCGCACTACGCGCCGCCCACCCACGCCATGCAGATCTTCCGCTACGCGGAGCAGGGTTCGGTCCGGATGCTGTGGATCAGCGGCACCAACCCTGCCGTCTCCCTGCCCGAACTCGCCCGCATCCGGAAGATCCTCACCCAGGAGCGGCTGTTCGTCGTCGTCCAGGACCTGTTCCTGACGGAGACCGCCCAGCTCGCCGACGTCGTGCTGCCCGCCGCCGCATGGGGCGAGAAGACCGGCACCTTCACCAACGCCGACCGCACGGTGCACCTGTCGGAGAAGGCCGTCGACCCACCCGGCGAGGCCCGGCCCGACCTGGACGTCTTCCTCGACTACGCCGCCCGCATGGGCTTCCGCGACAAGGACGGCGGGCCGCTGATCACCTGGCACGACCCGGAATCCTCCTTCGAGGCGTGGAAACGGTGCAGCGCCGGCCGCCCCTGCGACTACACCGGCCTGACCTACGGGAAGCTGCGCGGCGGCAGCGGCGTCCAGTGGCCCTGCAACGAGCAGGCCCCCGACGGCACCGAACGCCTCTACGCCGGCGGCGCCGGCTGGGCCCACCCCGACACCTGCGAGAGCTACGGCAAGGATCTGGTGACCGGCGCCTCCGTCGAGCCGGTCGAGTACCGCTCCCTCAACCCCGACGGCAAGGCCGTCATCAAAGCCGCCGCGTACCTGCCCCCGCACGAGGACACCTCGCCCGGCTACCCGCTGCGGCTCATCACCGGTCGCACCCTCTACCACTTCCACACCCGTACGAAGACCGGCCGCGCCCCGCAACTGAACGCCGCCGCCCCCGGCATGTGGGCGGAACTCTCCACGGCCGAGGCCGTGGCACACGGACTCGGCGAGGGCGACCACGTGGAGGTGACCACCGCGCGCGGTGCCGTCCGCTGCCGTCTGCGCGTCACGGCCATGCGCGACGGCACGGTCTTCCTGCCCTTCCACTACGGCTACTGGGACACGCCCGAGGGCAACCACCCGCCCGAGGGGCGCGGGCGCGCGGCGAACGAGACGACCGTCACCGACTGGGACCCGGTCTCCAAACAGCCCCTGTTCAAGACCGGCGCCGCGCGCGTGACGCTCGTCGCGCGCGGGGACGGCACACCCGCGCCGGCACCGACGACGACCGCATCCGCACCGGCCGCGCCCGGCCGCGTTCCCGCCACGGCCGGCGGCCCGGAAGCGTACGCACTCCACACCACGGCCGCAGCCGCCTCCGAGGAGGGCCGGCCGTGAAAGGCATCGCCTGGACGCTGTACGCACTGCACCACGGTGAGCTGGGTCTGGCGGAAGACCTGCTCGCCGTGGCCGAACGCCACCGCGCCGAGCACGAGATCCGCCACGTCGCCACCGACCTCGCCCGCTGGTCCCGCGAGCATGCGGCCCGGCTCGCCGGCATCGCCCCGCACTACGGTCGCGACCTCACCGGGCCGGCAGGCTCCTCGGCCCACAGCGTCGCGGCCACGGTGCGCGCGAAGACCGCCGAAGACCGCGACCGCCGCCCCGAACCGGGGCTCCTCCTCCTGCACGACCTCCGCGCCCTCTACCTCTCCGCCTCCGACAACTCGATCCACTGGGAGATGCTCGCCCAAGCCGCGCAAGCCACGCGCGACGGCCGGCTCCTGAACGCCGCGTCCTCCTGCCACCCGCAGACCCTGCGGCAGGTCCGCTGGGCCAACACCATGATCAAGAATTTTGCGCCGCAGTTGCTTCCCAGCGCCGGCTGACGAGTGCACCCTGACGACGCAGGCTTGTGATGCACGCGTCATAGGCCACCGCGCACACGGCCCGCGTCGTCACGGTCAGCGGTCGGCCCCGCATCCGTCCTGTTCGCCCTTCCCGCATGTGTGTTCCCTTCGTAGGCTGCGCAGAACCGATCTTGCCTACGAATGGGGAACGATCACATGCGTCGCGGGTTAACGACTCTCACCAGCGCTGCCGCCGCCTGTCTGCTGCTCGCCGTCCCGGCCTCGGCCGCGGCCCCCACGCCGGGTGCGGCCGGTATCGGGGACCCCTACTACCCCGACGCCGGCAACGGCGGCTACGACGTCTCGCACTACGACCTCCGGCTGAAGTACCAGCCGCGGACGGACCGTCTGGACGGGACGGCGACCCTCCTCGCCACCGCCACCCAGGACCTGAGCCGCTTCAACCTCGACTTCCTCCTCGACGTCGACGAGATCCTGGTCAACGGGAAGAAAGCGGCCTTCGCCCGGTCCGGCGCGCACGAGCTGGAGGTCACGCCGGCCAAGGCCCTGGAGCGGGGCAGTCCGCTCACGGTCGTCGTCCGCTACGGCGGCAGGCCTTCGGAGAAGGAGGTCAACGGCAATGCGGCCTGGCACCCCACCCCGGACGGTGCGGTGGTCGTGGGCGAACCGTCGTCGGCACCGTGGTGGTATCCCAGCAACGACCACCCGGCCGACAAGGCCACCTACGACATTTCCGTCGCCGTGCCGGACGGGCTGCAGGCGATCAGCAACGGCGTCCTCGCCTCGAAGGCCTCGAAGCTGGGCTGGACGCGCTACAACTGGCGCTCGACCCGGCCGCAGGCCGGCTACCTGAGCACGCTCGCCATCGGCAAGTTCGACATCACCGAGGGCACCACCGCAAGCGGCATCCCGGTCATCAACGCCTACAGCAAGGATCTCGGCGACAACCTCGCCCCGGCGAAGGCCAGCCTGGAGCGCACCGGCGAGGTCGTCGACTGGGCGAGCTCCCTCTTCGGGCCCTACCCCTTCACGGTGGCAGGTGGTTTCGTGCCGAACGTGCCGGGCCGCGGCGCCATCGAGACACAGACGAGACCGTTCTACACACCCCGGATGTTCGAGTACGGCGCGTTCGTCGACGTTGTCGTGCACGAGATCGCGCACCAGTGGTTCGGCAACAGCGTCTCGGTGCGCGGCTGGAGCGACATCTGGCTGAGCGAGGGCTTCGCGACGTACGCCCAGTGGCTGTGGTCGGAGAAGGAGGGTGAGGGCACCGCCCAGGAACTCGCCGACTACGCCTACGCCTCCCTTCCGGCCGACGACCCGTTCTGGCAGGTGAAGCCCGCCGACCCGGGCGCGGACCACCCGATGCACTACGCCGTGTACCAGCGTGGGGCCATGGCCCTGCAGGCGCTGCGCAACCGGATCGGTGACAAGGACTTCTTCGCCGTCCTCAAACAGTGGCAGCAGGAGCAGCGGTACGGCAACGCCTCGGTGCAGGACTTCGTACGCCTCTCGGAGCGGCTCTCCGGCAAGCCGCTGCAAGCGCTCTTCGACGCCTGGCTGTTCACCCCGTCGAAGCCGGCGCCAATGCCCGGAGCGGGCGGCAGCGGCGCGCCCTCACTTGCGGAGTCATCCCGGCCTCAGGCGGGAATCCCGGTTCCTCAGCCGAAGTCCTGGAAGCGGATCCGAGCAGCGGCGCAGCATTGCGGGACGATCGCGCGCTGAGGCGACGGGCGTCAGCCGGCCTCCCGCGCCCACGGTCGTAGCTTCTGCGGGTTGCGGATCGCCCAGATCCGGGTGACGCGGCCGCCGGAGACGTCGAACGAGGCCACGGTCATGACGACGCCGTCACGCCGGGCCACCAGGCCCGGCGCCCCGTTGACCGAACGTTGCACGAGGTTGAGTCCGGAGGCCTTGTCGGCGATGGCGATCAGGTACTGGGCGATGCGCGCGCCGCCCTCGACGGGGCGCAAGATGCTGCTGGCGATGCCGCCGCCGTCGGCGGTCATGACGGCAGCGGGGTCGAGGAGGCCGACGAGGGCCGCGATGTCCTTGGTCTCCCATGCCTCTTTGACCTGTCTGACCACGTCCGCGTGGCCGGCCGCCGGCACCGGGGCGCGCGCGGTCCTCACCCGGCGGCGGGCGGAGGCCGCCAGTTGCTTGCAGGCCGCAGGGGTGCGCCGGAGGACGTCGGCGATCTCGGCGAAGGGATACCGGAAGACGTCGTGCAGGACGAAGGCGACCCGCTCGGCGGGCGTCATCGTCTCCAGGACGACGAGGAAGGCCATGGTCACCGACTCGTCCAGAACGATCTGGTCGGCGGGGTCCGCATGCCCGGCGGCCCCGGCGCCGGGACCGGAACCGGAACCGGGACCGCCCGGATGGTCCCACTCGGTGCGGTCGGGCAGCGGCTCGGGCAGCCACGCCCCGGCATAGTGTTCACGGCGGGCCCGCGCCGAGCCGAGCAGGTCCAGGCAGATGCGGCCGGTCACGGTCGTCAGCCAGGCGCCGGGAGAGAGGACCTCCTCCTGCCGGCTCGGCGGCAGCCCGTACCAGCGGGCATAGGCATCCTGCACGGCATCCTCGGCCTCGGTCACCGAACCGAGCAACCGGTAAGCGACATTGATCAGCCGCCGCCGCTCACCGGCTATCCCGTCCGCACCAGTCCTGGCAGTCCCCATGTGTCCGATCGCCCCCATCGCCTTACCTTTCGCAGGCCTGCGTCGTCGCACTGGTGGGACCTTATCGACCCCTGCCCGGGGACGGAGAGAGGACAGTGACATGGCCACAGAGGTGACGCCTGAGCCGACGACGGCGACGAACGCACGGCGCGGCTCCACCTTCCTACAGATCACGCTCGTCCTACAGACCCTCACCATCTTCCTTCAGGCGGTCTCCGCCGGACTGCTGCTGTCCTCCTCCTACGGGCAGACGCTGCACAGTGTCGGAGCCCGGGTGATGTACGGGGCGTCGATGCTGTACGTGCTCGCGGCGGTGCTGGCCTGGAAGCCGGGTGGCGGCTCGCCCCGGCCCATCTGGCACGCGTCGGGATTCCTCGTACTCGCCTCGGTCCAGGTCGTGCTCGGCATCGCGCACGTCCCCTCGGTCCATCTCCCCCTCGGTGTCCTGATGTTCGGCCTGAGCGTGCTGGCTGTCGCCCGGCGCTAGGGTCCAGGCCGGGGTTTGAGCGGATCCGGGCGGGCTCCGGCGAGGCGGCCGCCGCCGCGGCGCTGGGACGGCAGCCGGTGCTGCGCTGTGTCCCGCAGACCGTCTCCGCAGCTCATCGCCGGTTTCCCGGTCTGCTTTGCAGAGGGGCAACAGGGAAACTCTGGACTTCCGTCAGTGCTGGGGAGTGAGCTGTCGGTCGGAGCCGGAAGACCGGATTCGGCCTCGTGCCGGGGTCACGGCGCGGCGACGGCGCGGCTTTGTGAGTGCGCCGCGCGCTTCTACTGGGGTGCGGGGTCGGTGGGGAGGAGGGGACGGATGGCACCGAGGACGGAGCCGACGCATACGTCGCGGAGTTCGGTGCGGGTGCAGGTTTCGTTGGTGAGCCAGTCGACGACGAGTATCCGGACGAAGACGAGCCAGCTCTTGAGGACTTGGGAGACGGCCTCGCGGGCGGTGTCGTCCGCGACGGGGAGGACGCTCAGCAGACGGGCGCGGATGACGTCGAGTTCGTTCGCGCTGATCGTCTGGATGAGGGGGTCGCCGGCGAGGACGCGGTTGCCGGCGAGGATGGTGTTGCGGTTCGCGATGAAGTAGTCGAGGTGGGCGTCCATGCCCTCGATGAGCTGCTCGATGAGGTTGCCGTCGGGGTCGAACCGGCTCTTGGCGAGCAGTTGGTCGGCCGCCTCCTGGTAGATGGCCGCGAAGAGGTCACGCTTGCTGGGGAAGTGCTGGTAGAGCAGTGCGCGGGACACGCCTGCCTGCGTGGCGACGTCCTCCATCAGCACCTCTTCGTAGGGGCGGGCGGCGAAGAGCTGCGCGCCTACGGCGAGGAGTTGGGCGCGGCGGTCGGCGGGGGTCAGGCGCTGGCGGGGCGGCATGAAGGAAGTTTACTTGACACGCGTCTACTAACGGCCGCTACGCTAGTAGACACGTGTCCATTACATGGGGGGCGGTGGGTCGGAGCATGGCCAGGACTCTGCGGGTGCTCGTATGGGCGATGGGAATCGCATGCGTGGCGATCGGGCTGTACCACGTGGCACTGGGGAACGCAGCGGTACCGGGCGCCGAGGACGCGGGCGCGACTGTCGACAGCTTCGGCCGGTTCATGGGCGCGATCCTCGCCGGGTACGGGCTGGCTTGGCTGTGGGCCGCCCGGCAGTCGCCGATCCCGGCGGTGGCGGTGCGGCTGCTGACCGGGATATTCCTGCTGGGTGGGCTCAGCAGGGTGCTGTCGATCGCGGTGGAGGGCCGGCCGCACGGGTTCCAGGTGCTGCTGATGGTGATCGAACTCGCCCTGCCTCTCGTGTACTTCTGGATCGCGGGCGCGGAGGAGCGGATGGTGCGAGCCCGGGTCTGAGCCGTTCCGCCGTCTCGGGGGAACGGCGGAACGGTTCAGACCTGGGCTCGGCTCGCACCGCCGGCCGGCGGGTGCCAGTGGCTGCTGCTTCGTCCGCGGGCCGTATACCGGCGACCGCCCGCGGACCACGGGGGCGGACCTTAGATGCGCGCAGATGACCGCAAAGCTTCTTACCGGTGACCATCACGACGCTTTCGACTGGTACGCCGATGCCGAAGAGAGAGAGCCATCATGAGTGCACCACGCACCGGGCTTACGCGCCGCAGACTTCTCACCCTTGGCGCCGCAATGGCAGCGGCTACCGGCGTCGCAGGCGGCGGTTCATCGTTCGCTGCCCCGCCGGAGAACCGGAGGGACGTCGAGGGACGCTTACGCGCCCTCGAGCAGGAACACGGTGCCCGGCTGGGAGTGTTTGCCCACAACACCGTCACAGGCAGGACCGTGACACATAGGGCGGATGAACGTTTCCCTATGTTGTCCGTGTTCAAGCCACTCGCTGCGGCGGCGGTCCTCAGGGACCTGGACCGGAACGGCGAGTTCCTTGCCCGGCGCATCCGGTACACGCAGGCGGACCTGGTCG
Organism: Streptomyces sp. SCA2-17; assembly: GCF_044336695.1. Classification (NCBI taxonomy): domain Bacteria; kingdom Bacillati; phylum Actinomycetota; class Actinomycetes; order Kitasatosporales; family Streptomycetaceae; genus Streptomyces; species Streptomyces sp. SCA2-17. The sequence continues at coordinate 6,694,858 of NZ_CP117521.1, read as the reverse complement.
ACAACTCCGACATCACGAAGAATCACCTGTCCGAGGGCATGACCGTCGAGGAGCTCTGTGACGCCGCAATCCGCTTCAGCGACAACACCGCGGGCAACCTGCTGCTCCGCCGGCTCGGCGGGCCGACTGCGATCACACGCTTCTGCCGTTCCCTCGGTGACACCACAACCCGCCTGGACCGGTGGGAGCCGGAGCTGAACTCCTCCGAGCCCTGGCGCGTGGAGGACACCACCAGCCCACGTGCCATCGCGCGGACATACGCACACCTCACCCTCGGCACCGCGCTCGACCAGCGCGACCGGGAACGGCTCACCACATGGCTGCTCAACAACACCACCAGCACCCACCGCTTCCGTGAAGGCCTGCCCAAGGACTGGGCCGTCGCCGACAAAACTGGTGCCGCGGTCGACTACGGCACCAACAACGACGTCGGCGTCGCCTGGCTCCCGGACCGCTCGCCGGTCGTACTGGCCGTCCTCACCACCAAGCACGACCTCAAGGCCGAGCCCGACAATCCACTGATCGTGAAGACCGCCGAGCTCCTGGCCAGGGCACTCACTTGACGACACGTCGAAGGACGGCGCGGGCCCTGCACCGAGGTGTTGCCGGGCGAGCGCCCGGGCCAGGAGCCCGGCGGTCTGCATGATCAGGTGTTCCAGCGGAACAGTCTTTCAAGGAGGGTTCGATGCCGGGTATCGAGTTGTCATCCGGGCCGATCGACTACCAGGACACCGGCGGTGACGGACCGGTCCTCGTCTTCGGCCACGGCGTGCCGATGGACGGCGCGCAGTGGCGCAAGGTGGTGCCCCTCCTGGACGGGTATCGCTGCATCCTGCCGACGCTGCCCCTGGGAGGCCACCGCCGGCCGATGGATCCCGACGCCGACCTCTCGCACCGCGGTGTCGCACGACTGCTGGGCGAGTTCATCGAGCGGCTGGGGCTGGAAGACGTGACCCTTGTCCTCAACGACTGGGGTGGCGGCCAGTTCCTCGTCCTGGAGGAGCAGGGCCGAAGAGTCGCCCGGCTCGTATTGGTGGCTTGCGAGGCGTTCGACAACTACCCCCCGAAACCGGCCAAGGCACTGGCCGCCGTGTGCCGGATCCCCGGCGGCCTCCGGCTCCTGACCCAGCTGATGCGCATCCCCGCGGTCCGTTCCCACCCCAAGGGGTACGGCGGGATGAGCCGCCGTGGCATCCCGGACGAGATCATGAAGAACTGGTTCGCTCCGGCGACCGGGAGCAAAGCCATCCGCCGGGACTTCGCCAAGTTCGCCACCTCGGCACCCGACCGCGAGACGCTGCTCGACTGGAGCCGGCAGCTGAGCGGTTTCGACCGCCCGGTCCTGGTCGTCTGGGCCACCGAGGACCCCCTGATGCCGCGTGAACACGGTCCCCGGCTGGCCGAGCTGTACCCGAAGGGACGGCTGATCGAGATCGCCGACTCATCCACCCTCATCCCCGAGGACCAGCCGGAAAAACTCGCTGCCGCCCTCAAGGAGTTCCTGCGCGCGACCGAAGCAACTCCTCCTGCCGGCGCACCATTTGAAAGCAGGTAACGTGGGGAGCGTGTCGGAGCCCGGCTCACGCCCCCAACGGCCGGCCCATGCGGATCAACCCGGCCCATGCGGATCAACGGTGGAGCCACCGGCGGATCGCGGCGACTACGCACACTCCCCTTGCCGCATCTCCTCCCCCTAGCCAGAACGCTGAGGCCACGCCGGCTGCCGCAGGATGCCCTGCGGCAGCTGAACCGCGGGCATCCGGGTCCGGCTGGGCGGCCAACGATCAGACGGTGACGCCGACCGGTAGTGGCCATCAAGATCCGTAGCCGATCGGTGACCCGCGTCACACCCGAACCCTGTCAGCAATCGGGGCGCCGTCTCGTTCAAGGGGCACGCGAACGAGACAGGAGCAACGCCATGAAGCACCGCATCGCCGTCCTCGGCGCCGGATACGCCGGGGCCTTCGCCGCCGGAAACCTGGCCCGCCGGCTCTCCCCCGCCGACACCGAGATCACCGTCGTCAACGACGCGCCCGACTTCGTTGAGCGGATGCGGCTCCATCAGCTCGCGACCGGCCAGGGCCTCGCGCCCCGCAAGCTCGCCGACGTATTCGCGGGCACCGGGGTGCGGCTGCGCTTGGCGCGTGTCACCGGCCTCGACCCCGAGCGCAGGACCGTCGCCGTGACCGGCGAGGACGGCGACGGCGAGCTCGCGTACGACACGCTTCTCTACGCGCTCGGCAGCTCCGTCGCCCACCATGGCGTCCCCGGCGTGGCCGAGTACGCCTTCGACGTGGCCGGCCGGTGCTCGGCGCTGCGCCTGCGCGAGCGCCTGGCCGGCCTGGGCGAGGGCGGCACCGTGCTGGTCGTCGGTGAGGGGCTGACCGGCATCGAGGCCGCCACCGAGTTCGCCGAGTCCCGGCCCGACCTCTCGGTCGCGCTCGCCGCCCGCGGCGAGCTGGGCGCCTGGCTCTCCCCGAAGGCCCGCCGTCACCTGCGCCAGGCCTTCGACCGGTTCGGCATCACCGTCCATGAGCACACCGGCATCGAGGCGGTCGAGCCGACGCGGGCGATCGCCGCCGGCGGCAGGTCCATCCCGGCCGACGTGACCGTGTGGTCGGCCGGGTTCGCCGTGCCCCCCATCGCGGCCGCCGGCGGCCTGGAGGTCGCCGAGAGCGGCCGGATCGTCGTCGACCGCACCATGCGCTCGGTCTCGCACCCGGACGTCTACGCCGCCGGTGACTGCGCCTACGCGATCGGCGAGAACGGCCGGCCGCTGCCGATGTCCTGTGCGTCGGCCGGCTTGACCAACATGCAGGCGACCGCCGCGATCATCGCGCGCCTGACGGGCAGTGAGGTCCCGGCCACCGGCCTGAAGTACTACGGCAACCACATCAGCCTCGGGCGGCGGGACGCGATCTTCCAGATGGTGGACGAGGACGTCCGGTCCAAGTCCTGGTACCTGGGCGGCCGGACCGCCGCGCGGCTCAAGTCGGGCGTACTCAAGGGAGCCGGCTGGGGCATCGACCACCCCACCTTCGGCATGCCGAAGCGCAAGCGCCGCCTGGCCACCGCGCCTGACCGGGCCGGTGTGAGTGTCGTCGCCGCATAGGGCAAATGGACAGCGCAGCCATCGATCGTTTCGAGGCCGGCCGGGACCGGCTGGCCTCGCTCGCGTACCGTCTGCTCGGTTCGGCGGCCGACGCCGAGGACGCCGTGCAGGACGCGTTCCTGCGCTGGCAGGCCGCGGACCGCGAACGGATAGAGGTCCCGGAGGCGTGGCTGACCAAGGTCGTCACCAATCTCTGCGTCGACCGGCTCCGCTCGGCGCAGGTGCGCCATGAGCGCGCGGCCGGTGCCTGGCTGCCCGAGCCGCTCCTCGAGGGCGACCCGATGCTCGGCCCGGCCGATACCTTCGAGCAGCGCGAGTCGGTGTCCCTGGCCGTACTGACCCTCATGGAGCGCCTCTCGCCGGTCGAGCGGGCCGCCTACGTCCTGCGTGAAGCGTTCTCCTACCCCCACGCCGAGATCGCCGGGATCCTCGACATCACCGAGTCCGCGAGTCAGCAGCACGTCCACCGGGCACGACGCCGGGTCGCCGCCGAGCGCCGCGACGGCGACGAGGTGGACCCCGCGTCGGCGCGCCGGGTCGTCGAGGAGTTCCTTGCCGCCGCCGTGTCGGGGCGCACCGAGCGGCTGGTGGCGCTGCTCACCGCCGACGTGATCGCGGTCTCGGACGGCGCCGGACTGGCCAGGCGGCTGCTGCGGTACACGACGCGCGAGCGCGTCGCCTCCTACGTACGGGCCGGCTTCAAGCCCACGCCGGCGAAGCGGCGGCTGGCCGGCGGCTCTCCCGCGATGCATATCGCGCTGGTCAACGGCTCCCCGGCCGTCCTGGCCGTGGTCGAGGACCGGGTCGTGGGCGCCGTGGCGTTCGAGGTCGGCGACGGCAAGGTCGTGTCCTTGCGCGGCATCGCCGCCGCGGACCGGCTCGCGCGCCTCAACGAGGCCTGGCGGCAGCACGAACCCGGCGCGCCGGTCATCAACGCGTGGTGACAGGAGCCACCGGGATCCGGTGACCGGGTCCGGGCGAGGACGGCACCCCAGCCGGTGAGGCCACTCGGCATCCCCGGGAGCCACCGAGCTAAGGCCACTCGGCATCCCCGGATCCACCGAGTTGCTGTCCTGTCGACAGCAATCCGGAGCCCGACCCGGCGCCGAGGCCATGCACGCACCGGCCACTGAGCCGCGGTGAAGACCACGGTGCCTGCTCCGAAGACCCGGCGGTGGCCGTACCGGTCGCCCAGCCGTGCGGCGGGGATGAGCAGGCACGCGTACGTCAGGGTGTATCCGGCGAGGAGCAGTTGCAGGGCGCCCGCGTCGGCGGTCCGGTCCGGCCTGGATCGCCGGCGCGGCCGCCTGGGCGACAGTGACGTGGAGCAGCTGCACGCAAGTGGCGCTGAGCACCACCGGCAGCACGAGGCGTCCGCCGCTCACGGCAGCAGGGCCGCGGCGAGCTCACGGGGCCGGGCGGCGAACGGGCTGTGGCTGCCTGGGAGGGTCCGCACGGTGAACGGGTTGCCGGGCACGGCCCGGTCGGCTTCCGCGATCATCAGATCCTGCACGGCCGTCGGCAGCGCCCGGTCGTCCGCGCAGCGCAGGAAGGTCCGCGGGACGCGCCCCCACCGTTGCGCGGTCACGATGACCGGGGTGGTGGGGATCGCCAGCGGCAGATCGGGGCTCAGTGCCGAGCGCCAGCGGTCGAAGCGGTCCGGAGCGGTGTCGTGGTAGTGGGTCTGCCGCAGTTCCTCGACGTAGGCGGGGTCCTGCGAGAGCGGGTTGATCCGCACGGCGCCCAGTTCCCCGGGGTCGCCGAGGTTGAGGCTCCGGCCCCAGGCCGTGGCGTTCTCGGGCGAGTCGAGATAGTCGGAGAACCGGGGTCGTCCGGCGGGCACGAAGGCCGAGAGGTAGACGATCTGGTCGACGAGTTCGGGGGCGCGCTCGGCTGCCACTGACGCGGGGCCGCCGCCCGCGCTGTGCGCGACGAGCACGACACGACGGTGGTGGCGGGCATGGCGCAGTGTGTCCAGCACGGCCTCGGCGCTGTCGTCCATCGTCACGGCGGCGAGCGCGGACTTCTCGGTCGACAGGCCCGGCTGTCCCGGTTGGAGGTATCCGCTGGGCAGCGGCGCGTCGAAGCCGTGTCCCGGCAGGTCGACGGCCAGGCTGGCGGCACCGAGTGCGGCGAGAGCGCGCTGCGTCGCCGCCCACTGCCCGGAGCCGTGCCAGGCCCCGTGCACGAAGACGAAGACGGTGTCTGTGGAGGACGAATCAGTCATGCCCGCATTCCACGCGTCCCGGCCCCGATCATCCAGTGAGAGATCTGACAAGCTGGTTGACGATACATGTGAGATATAGCGGGGAGGCTGACATGGAGGCGCGGCACCTGCGGTACGCACTGGCCCTCGCCGAGCACGCGCACTTCGGCCGGGCGGCCGGTGCGCTGGGCATTGCGCAGCCTCCGCTGTCCAAGCAGATCGCCGACCTCGAACGGGAAGTGGGCGCCCGCTTGTTCGATCGCACCCGCCAGGGGGTGTTCCCGACGGCTGCGGGCGCGGCCTTCCTCTCCCGGGCGCGCAGGGCGCTCGACGAGATCACGGCGGCCTCGGTCGACGCGGCCAGGGCAGCGCGCGGCGAGACGGGACGGCTGCGCCTGGGGTTCATCGCCTCGGCACTGCTCGAACCCCTGCCGGACGTCCTCGGCCGGTTCGGCCGCGAACGGCCCGGCGTACGGCTGGAACTGCACGAGATGGCGACCAGGCGCAGCACGGCCGCGCTCGTCGCCGGCGAACTGGACGTGGCGATCGGTCTCGGCCGGCCAGGGGGTGTCGGGGCCGAGCAGTTGGTATCGGTCCCGATCGGACACGACCACCTGGTCGCGGTCGTGAGCAGCACGCACCCGTACGCGGGTCAGTCGTCGGTGGACGTGGACCGGCTGCGGCAACAGCCGCTGATCGTGGCGCCGGAGGAGGACGAGCCCGCCGTCGTCACCGGGCTGCGGGCCTTGCTGGGCAAGGACTCCCCCGCGCTCTCCGGCGCGACCGTCGCGAGGGACGTCCACACCATCATCGGCCTCGCCGCCTGCGGGGTGGGCGTCGGGCTGGGTCCCTCCCGCATGCTGACGGCCCCACGACGGGGCACGTGGTTCTGCGAGGTGACCCCGCGAACGCCTCTGCCCGATCTGGTCCTGTCCTTCAGCGCCCGGGACCGTTCCCCGGCACTGAACGCCTTCCTCGACGTCATCCGCAAGAGCTGCCCCGAGGTCGGTGCCGCGCTCGACCACCGGCTCGGCCCACGCGGACCACAAGAAGCAGACGACCGCGATTCGGCCCCCGGGAGTCCGCCTCCCCGGCCGGGGAAGAGCCTGCAGCCGGTCAGAAGTGCGCGAGCAGGAAGTCCCGCAGCTCGGCGTGGGTCATCGGTCCCTCGCTCCGCGCCGCCACCGCACCTTCTTTGAGCAGGACGACGGACGGGGCCCCGGTGACGCCGTACCGCTTGGTCGCCTTCGGACAGCGGGTGATGTCGATCTTGATGGCCGTCAGGAGGTTCGTGTACTCCTCGGCGACCCGTCCCACGACAAGGTCCATGGCCCGGCACGCCTCGATCGCCTTCGGCCACGTCCCGGAGAAGTAGGCAAGGACCGGGCCGTCGCTCATCCTGAGGACAAAGTCGACCTCCTCGTCCTCCAGTGGCTGATGAACGCGCCTCGGCATCGGAGCTCCTGACCTCGTGATCGACATATCTGGACACCATCATCGCCTGTGACGGGCGCGTCCGGCGCCGACTGCGGCCGGGTCCCGGCCTTCACTGCGTCCGGAGCGCGGGCCGGCGAGCCTCCGGCGTCCAGGTGATGCGGAGGCCATGGGTGGAACGCTAGGCCGGCACCAGGCGCGCCCGACCGTCAGCCGCCCGGCCTCGGCCGCCCGATGCGAGCCGGTCGGCCGGACCGGTCACCCCGCAGGCACTGAGGCGGTCGATCCAGCGGCGCGCCGTGGCCGGGGTCGTACTCGATCAGTACGGCGACCTGTGCAGGTGACAGGCCGTGCAGCAACAGCAGCACTGTCACCGCCCGCGCCACTGTCCGGCTCCAGCCGCGCAGCAAGCCGCGTCATCGCTCGTGCTCGGCGGCGGACGTGTTGGCATACGCGGGGGCGCGCCCTGACCACAACCTCGCCGGGCGGGCGCAGGAGCGTGCATCCTCTCGTCATCACCTCCCCCTCCCGCACCGGGCTCCGTGTTTGGGCCCCGGTCCCGTCCCCCGTCGGGGTTGTGCCGGGCCGTCCCCGCCCGGCACGGGCTCCGCTGCGGTACGACACCGGGGTGACCACGCGAGCCGAAAAGGCCGAGAAGGCCGAGCAGATCACTGCCCTCCGCCCCCGCTACCAGAAGGACCTGGCCTCCGGCGTGGAGCGGTTCTTCGCGCCCCGCCGCACGTCCTGCCCCTGGTGCGCGTCGGACCGCCTGCGCGAGCGGGTGCGCACCACCGACTTCCTCCAGCGCAAGCCCGGCACCTTCGTCATCGACCGGTGCCGCGCGTGCGGCCATCACTTCCAGAACCCTCAACTCACCGACGAGGGACTGGAGTTCTACTACCGCGACTTTTACGATGGTCTCGGTGCAGAGACCGCGCAGAAGCTCCTCGGCTCCTACGGCAACCTGAAACGTCACCGGGCGGCCGCCCGCTCACTGCGGCCCTTCACTTCTCCCGAGCGCTGGCTGGACGTGGGCACGGGCTACGGATACTTCCCGCAGATGGCCGGGGAGGTCTTCCCGGACACTGTCTTCGAGGGCCTGGACCAGGGCGAGGGCGTGGAGATCGCCGTACGCGAAGGCCGCATCGGGCGGGCCCTGCGCGGGTCGTTCACCGAGCTCGCCCCCTCCCTGGCAGGAACGTACGACGTGGTGACCATGCACCACTACCTGGAGCACACCCCCGACCCACGAGCGCAACTATGTGCCGCTCATGCGGTGTTGCGGGCCGACGGGCTGCTTCACATCGAGGTGCCCGATCCCGAATCGGCGTTCGCGAAGATGCTGGGCCGCTGGTGGCTGCCGTGGTTCCAGCCCCAGCACCTGCACCTGGCTCCCGTGCGCAACCTGCGGCAGGCCCTGGAGGCGTGCGGCTTCACCGTCGTGGCAACCGAACGCTCCGCGGCGCACCGGCCGGTGGATCTCTGTGTCGCTCTCATGCACCTGCTTTCCCGCGTGGTGCCCCGAGGTGACGCCCCCTGGCATCCGCGACCGCCCTCCGCCGCAGCCCGGTTCGGCAGGAAAGTGATGCGGATGGCCGCGCTGCCGGCCGTACTCGCGGTGTACGGACTCGATCTGCTCCTGAGCCCGCTTCTCCGGCGCGTCGGCTTCTCCAACGCCTACCGGTTGCTCGCGCGCCGGAACTGAGGGCCTCGCGGGTCACGCCTGTGCCGCGAGCGCTTCGAGGTGACCGGCGGCCGCGCCGGCGCCGCCGGCCGCGCGCAGGGTGTCGCGCAGCCTCCGGGCGGCGGCGCGGTACGGCGGCTCGCCGAGGACAGCGTCGAGCGCCTCGCCCAGCCCGGTGCGGTCGGCCCGGCCGAAGCGCACGCGTACCGCCGCCCCGGCCGCCGTCACCTGGGCGGCTACGAAGGGCTGGTCGTCGCGGATGGGGGCGACGACGAGCGGGACGCCGTGCCACAGCGATTCGGCGACGGTGTTGTGGCCCGCGTGGCAGATCACCGCCGAAGCCTCGGGCAGGAGGGCGAGTTGAGGGATGCGCGGCAGGACGAGGACGGTGTCGTCCGAGGTTCCGGCCAGGAACCCGCCGGGGTCGGCGACCACCGCCTGCAAGAGGTGCGCCCGTTCCCGTACGGCCGCGGCGCACTCCGTGAGGAAGCGGGCACCGGCATCGGTGTTGACGGTGCCGAGCGAGACCAGGAGCGCGGCCCGGGCGCGGTCGCGCCAGCCCCGGGGGAAGTCCGCGGCCGGGGTCCGGGCGGGAACGGCGGGGCCCACCCACCGCAGCTGCGGGCGCGGGGCGTGCCCGGCAGCCAGCTCCGCGACGGTGTAGGCGAGCACGAGATCGGGAGAGAAGCGGAGGTCATGGGTGGCCCCGGGGTCGCCGAACCGCTCGCGCAGCCGTCCGAGCAGGGCGCGGATCCACTCTTCGGCCTTGGGCAGTGCGGCGACGGCTCCGCCGATCTCGGCGGGGGTGGTGGCCGAGGTCGCCCAGCGCACACCCAGCCGTTCGGCAGTCAGAGCCCCGGCGAGAGCGTGCTGATCGGCCACCAGGACGTCAGGACGGAACGCATGGACGGCATTCTGCGTGCCCGGGACCATCACCTCGGCCAGCGGGACGAGGAAGTCCTGCCACAGGAGGCGCAGCGCCGCCGCCCCGCGCAGCTCGGGCGGCCGCCGCAGCCCCTCCAGGAGCGTGCACGGGTACACGTCAGCGCCGGGCCCTGCCGCTTCCCGTACGAGGCCGGGGGCTCCGGTCCAGGCGACGCGGTGGCCACGCGCGGTCAGCTCGGCGGCGACCGCGGCCGCCGGGTTGATGTGGCCGGTCAACGGCGGGACGACGAAGAGGAACCGGCTCATGACCTGCGCGTCCGTGCCATCACCCGCGCCGGCCGGCTGAGGTCTTCACGCAGCCAGTCGAGCAGCAGGGCGCCGACCGTCCGGGGCGCGTCGACGAGCAGGGTGTGTCCCTGGCCGGGAACGACGACGGTGCGGCAGTACGGCAGCAACGTCTCCAGCGCGGGGGCCGATGCGGCGAGGGAGGAGTCCGCACCGTAGAGAGCGAGGACCGGCGCCGCGAGGGAGCGCAAGCCGTCCTCGCCGGGAACACGGGCGGCCGCGATGTCCTCGATCAGAGTGGTCTCGTCCAGCAAGGGGCGGGTGCGCCGGGCCAGCCGGGCCGTGAACCACCCGTGGTCCTTCTCCATCCGGCCGGTTGCCTGCGCGTCGCGGAAGGTCTCCGCACAGTGGGAGAGGAACCCGCTCATGCGCTCCGGCCAGTCTCCGGTGGGCGGTGCGGACTCGATCAGGAGGATCCTGGAGACGCGGTGCGGGTGGCGTACGGCGAAGTCGATCGCGACCGCTCCGCCGAAGCTGTTCCCGACGAGGACGACGGGGCAGTGGATGCCGAGTGTGTCGAGGAGGTTGCGGAGGTCGGCGGTGAAGTCCTCCAAGCGGTAGCCGGTGGGGGGCCTTTCGCTGCGTCCGTGGCCGCGCTGGTCGTACATCACGACGCCGTGCCCGGCGGCCGCGATCCCGGCGGCGATGGTGAAGTAGTAGCCGGCCAGGCTGTCGGGGCCCAGGCCGTGGACGAGCACTACAGGCGCCCGCCCCGGGTCACCGGGGTCTCCCAGCCGCTCGACGTTCAGCCGGACCCGCCCCGCCCGGAGTGACGTCACCGCAAGGACTCCACGACATGGCGCACCAGGTGTCCGACGGTGAGGCCGATGATCTCGGAGAGGTCGAGGGAGGCGAAGTAGCCGGGGAAGTCCACGCGGTCTCCGTAGGCGGCGTGCAGTTCGCCGGTGAGGACGACCAGGTCGATGGACTCCAGGTCCAGGTCTTCTACGAAGCGGGTCTCCATCGTGACGGCGCCGGGGTCCAGCACACAGTCACCGAGTACGGCGACCAGGGCCTCGGTGATCCGGGCCAGTACGGTGGCCTCACCGGCTTCCTCCACACAATTGGTCACGGTTGCTGCCCCTTCATTGGTCACGATTGCTGCCCCTTCTCGGATGCCGGGTCTCGGCTGACGTGTCCGCTGTCTTCGCCGGTCCAGGCGACGATGTAGGCCCTCGGCGGCAGTCCGGGCGGATTGCCGATCCGTGTGAGGCGGACGGGGTGGGAACGGCCCGACGGCGTACGGACGTCGAAGGCGCCGGCATCCCCCGGGCCCGCGGCGGTCGTCACGACGAAGCCGCGGGGGTTGCCGTGCAGCCCCGTCCCGTCGGCCTTGGCCGCCGCCTCCTTGGCCGCCCAGAACCGGGTCAGTGTCTCCGGCCCGGCACCGAGCCGTTCGAACAGGGCGTGCTCGGCGGGGTCCAGCACCATGGCGGGGGTCGTGTCCGGCCGGTCGGTGATCTCCTCGATGTCGATGCCGGCCGGAGTGCCGCCGGGCCGGACGAGCGCGACGGCAGCTCCCCGGCAGTGGGCGAGGGACAGTTCCAGCGGGGGCAGCTCCCGCCCGTGCACGCCCTCCGGGCGGGGGCGCCCGGAAGGCTCGTTGCGTACCCGGACCTCGGCGGGGAAGACGGGGCCCGCGCCCCGGTCCCAGAGATGGCGGCGTACGGCGTCCTTGGCGGCGATCCGGCCGAGGAGCCAGGCCCGGCGGCCTCGCGGGGGGCGGCGGGCGTACTCGGCCCGCTCCTCTCCGGCGAGCCGGCCGTGCAGCATCAGGTCCCAGGAAGCCGGGTCGGGCCAGTGGTCGAAGAGGAGCTGCCAGCCGCCCGGCTGCCGGGCGGAGAGGGTGCACCGCTCCGGGTGGCGATCGGCCGCGACCGACTCGGGTGTCGCGTCGAACCGGCGGTCCCGCCAGCCGTGGACCTCGGCCCACACCCGGCCGCCGTGCGTGAGCTGGACATCGGCCTCCAGAACCGTCTGATCGAGCCCGGTGATCCGGACGTGGCATTCGACGCGGGAGCCGGGGGGAGGGTGCGGGCCGTAGAAGTCGGCCTCCCGGATGCTCATGGGGAGGACCACGGCGCGCTCGGTGCGGGTCGCCATCAGCCAGTAGCCGAGCAGTTGCCCGGCACTGTCGAGCAGCGCGCCGGGGGTGTCCGGGGCGGTGAGGACTCCCCGGACGTGCCGCTCGCCGAGCGCGGTGATGCCGGCGACTCCCTGGAAGCGCGGGCCGTGGAACATCCACCGCTGCTCGTACATCTCCCGCGCGGAGACCGCGGGCGGGCTCTCGGGCCGGTCGCACGCCCAAGGGGCCGGTGGAGCGGGGTAGGTGCCGGCGACCCGGACGTCGGCATGCGCGTACCGGCCGAACTCGGCCCTGTGCCGGCCGTCCCGCCCGGCGGTCACCGTGAGCTGCACGGTGACGGGCGGCGCCGCGACGGCCCAGTCGAGGAAGCGCACGTCCCGTACGGCGACGGGTGTCCCGGCGGCGCCCGCGGCGTCCGTCATGAGCTGGACGATCGTGGTGGCGGGGACGACGGGCCGGTGGTCGGCGAGGTCGGGCCAGCCGGGACGCTGCCGGTAGAAGCAGTGGTCAAGGAGGTACGGCATGCGGGCCACGCCGACCTCGACGGTCGTCACGAGGGCCTGAGGAGCGGTCTGCACGGCGGTGCGGTGAACCGGCCGGGCGGGGGCCCCGGCGGCGGCGAAGAGGGTGGTTGCCGCGGCGGCTGTTTCGGTGAGCAGGGCGTCCAGTTCGGCGGCGGCCGGGACGTGCCGGGCGAGGGCGCGCAGAGAGGCCGCGGCGGCTCCGTCCTGCCCGCTGTGTTCCCGTCGGCTCAGCAGGGCCCGCAGCTCGTCGCGGGTCGCCGGTTCGAGCGAGACCGGTCCCGCGCCGAGGTCGATGCGCATCGTCGTCCGGGGTGCGGTGAGGGCGGTGAAGTCCGGCTCCGCGCCGAGCACCCAGAGGCCCGCGGCGACCCGGTCGAGCTGGGACAGGCCGCCGCGGCGCGGTGAGCCGGCGGTGACGGCCAGGTGCGGGCGGCTGCCGAGGGTGTCGCCGACCAGTGCGGGGAGCTGGCCGGCGCCGAGCTGGACGAAAGCCCGGAAGCCCGCGTCGTACAGCGCCTCGGTCAGCTGCCGGAAGCGGACCGGTTCGAGGAGGTGACGGAAGAACAGCTCCCGGACGGCGGCCTCGTCGCCCGGGAAGGGCGCCGCCACCGTGCCCGACCACACCGGTGTCCGCGCGGCGCGCATGGCGGCGCGGTTCATCAGCTCCCGGAGGGGGGCGAGGTGCGGGGCCAGCATGGGGGTGTGGAAGCCCGACTCGAAGGGCAGGACGCGGCTCAGGACGCCGTCGCCGCGCAGGCGGGCAGCGAGGGCGTCGATCTGTTCCCGCGGGCCGCAGACGACGCACTGGTGCGGGGCGTCGTCGTGGGAGAGGGCGACGCCGGGGTAGCCGGGCAGCACCGCCTCGGCCCGTGCGGCGGAGGTTCCCAGGACGAGGAAGGCGAGCGGGGGCAACCGCATCCCCTGCACGACGGCTTCGGCCAGCGACTCCCCCGGGTCGCCCGCTCCGAACATCCCGGCGACGGCCATCGCGGTCCATTCGCCCGCGCTGTGGCCCGCGAGGGCGTCCGGGCGGACGGCGATGCGCTCCAGCGCGGCCGCGAGCAGTCTGCCGGCACCGATCAGGGCGACGGTGCGGCCGGCGAGGTCCCCGGCCCGTGCCTGCCGCGCCGGGGGCGGCTGCAGCCCGAAGTGAGCGGCGACGTCGTCCGCCGGTGAAGCGGATCCGGCCTCCAGGCCGGGGAAGAGGAAGACGGTGCGCCCGCCGCCTTCCCCGAGGAGCGGGGCCGGCGCGCACCACACGTCGCCGCGCCCGCCCCACAGCCGCCGCAGGGACACTGCCTTGCGGGCCAGGGCGAGCTTCCGGGCGTCCGGGCCGGCGATCGCCAGCCGGGCCGGTCCCCGCCCCGTCACCTCCGCGCCGCGGCGCAGGGTCGTGTCGTCGGCGTCGAGCAACTCGGCGAGGCTCCCGGGGTCGGGGGCCGCGAGGCGCAGCAGCGGTTCGCGTTCGGTGACGGCGGCCCGCGGCGTGCGCGGGCGAAGGGCGGTGGTGGTTGCGGGTGGCTCCTCCAGCACCGCATGGGCGTTGATCCCGCCGAAGCCGAACGCGTTGACGGCGGCCCGCCGTACGCCGGCCTCCCAGGGGCGGGCGGTGTGCGCCGGGCGGAAGCGGGTCTCCAGCAGTGCGGGGTGCGGCACGTCGCAGTGCAGGGTGGGCGGCAGGACGCGGTGGTGGATCGCCAGAGCCGCCTTGATCATGCCCGCCGCGCCCGCCGCGGGCATGGTGTGCCCGATCATCGACTTCACCGAGCCGATGACGGCGTCCGGTTCGTGGCCGCGGCCGAACACCTCGGCCAGCACGGCCAGCTCCGCCCGGTCGCCGCGGGGCGTGCCCGTGCCGTGGGCCTCCAGGAGCCCGAGCGCGCCGGGCGCCGCGGGGTCGAGGCCCGCCGCCTCCCAGGCGAGCCGCACCGCGCGCGCCTGGCCCGCGGGGTCGGGGGTGACCAGGGAGGCGGTGCGCCCGTCGGCTGCGACACCCACCCCGCGGACGAGTGCGTAGATGCGGTCTCCGGCCCGCCGCGCGTCGGCGAGCCGCTTGAGCACCAGGATGCCGGTGCCTTCCCCGAGGAGCACGCCGTCCGCGTCCCGGTGGAAGGGCCGGATGCGCTGGGACGGCGACAGGGCGCGCAGGTCCGCGAAGACGCTCCACAGCGTGATGTCGTGGCAGTGGTGGACGCCGCCCGCCAGCATCACGTCGCACCGCCCGCGCTCCAGTTCCCTGACGGCGTGGTCGACGGCGACCAGGGAGGAGGCGCAGGCCGCGTCGACGGTGTAGGCGGGGCCGCGCAGGTCGAGCCGGTTGGCGATGCGGGAGGCGGCGAAGTTGGGGACGAGGCCGATGCCGGACTCCGGGCCGTGCGGGCCGAGCGCGTCGAGGAAGGCCGTGCGCAGCCGGGCGAGGCGTTCCCCGTCCAGTTCCGGCAGCAGTTCCCGCACGGTGCGGATCAGCTGGGACGAGGTGCGCACCCGCTGGTCGAGGCGGGCCAGTCCGGCGGTGAGGTAGCCGCCGCGGCCGAGCACGACACCCGCGCGGGTGCGGTCCGCGGGCAGCGTGCCGCCCGTGTCGGCGAGGGCCGCGGCGGCGGTGCGCAGCGCGATGAGCTGGTCGGGTTCGGTGGTGCGGGCCGCCGCGGGCATGATGCCGAAGGCGGCCGGGTCGAAGTCGGCGAGGCCGTCGACGAAGCCACCGCGGCGGCAGTAGACGGCGTCGGGCCGGTGGCATTCCGGGTCGAGGCGTCCGGGCGGGGCCTCGGAGACGGCGTCGACTCCGGTGGTGATGTTGTGCCAGTACGTGTCCAGGTCGGCCGCGCCGGGCAGGGTGACGGCCATGCCGACGACGGCGACGGGCTCGTGCCCCGCCGTCACGGCAGCTGCCCCGGTGCGGTGAGCACGACTTCATCGGTGGCGGGGTCGCCGTGGGCGAGTTCGCGGAGGAGGGCCCGTACGCCTTCCTCCGGGTCGATGAGGGCGAGGCCGCGCCGGGCGAGTGCGCGGGCGAGGTCCGGGCCGACCATGCCGGGGTGCTGCGGGTCGGGGGCCCAGGGGCCCCAGTGGACGGTCAGGGCGCGGCCTCCGGTGGCCCGGCGCCACTGCCGGCCCAGGGTGGCGAGGGCGTCGTTGGCGGCGCTGTAGTCGCTCTGGCCGCGGTTGCCGAGGACGGCGGCGACCGAGCCGAACAGGAGGGCGAGCGGCGGCGGGCCGGGCAGGCCGCGCAGCGCGCCGAGGAGGGCGCGGGCGCCGTCCACCTTGGTGCCGTGGACGCGGTCGAAGGAGGCGGGCTCCTTGTCGGCGAGCAGCCGGTCCTCGATGACGCCCGCCGCGTGGACGACGGTGTCGATGCGTCCCTGGCCGGCGTGGATGTCCTCGACGGTCCGGCGTACGGCTTCCGCGTCGCGCAGGTCGAGGCGGTGGTAGCGCGCCCGGCCGCCGGCGGCTTCGATACGGGCGAGGGTCGCGGCGACTTCGCGCCGGGCGAGGATGCGGCGGGCCTCGCGTTCGATCGCGCCGGGTGCGAGCCGGCCGCGCGCGGCGAGCGCGGCGCACAGGGCCGCCTTGTCCACGGCGCGGGCGAGGTCGGCCGGTTCGGGGGTGCCGGGCGGTTCCGTACGGCCGAGGAGCTCGACGCGGCAGCCCGCGCCGGCGAGGGCGACCGCGATGCGGGCCGTGATGCCCCGGGCGCCGCCGGCGAGGACGGCGACGGCTCCGGGCCGGAGCTCCGCGGCGAGCGCGCCGGCACGACCGGTCGGCCCGAGCGGTGCCGGGTAGAGCTCGCTGCCCCGCCGGCTGCCGTCGGCCGCGTGCCGGACCACGGGGGCCCGGTCCGGGGCGAGGAGCTCGCCCACGAACGCGTCGGCGAGGACGGCCGCGGGGCGGCCGGAGGCCAGGGAGACCACGCGGGCAAGAGTGCCGGGGTGTTCGTGTGCGACGGTGCGGAAGAACCCGCCCAGGCCCGCCGTGCCGGTGTCCTCGCTGTCCGGCCGGGCGCACAGCAGCCACTGCGGGCCGCGCCGCAACACGGCCTGGAACCAGGGGAATCCGGCGGGGAGCACCGGTCCCGCGTCCTCGGCGAGCGCGGCGAGGTGGAGGGCGCCGTCGAGAGGGCCGGCGGGAAGGTCCGCGCTGCCGTCGGAACGGACGGCGACGGCCCCCAGTGCGCCGAGACGGTCGACGACGGCCTGGACGACGGGGGTGTCCGCTCCCAGGACGAGGAAGCGCCGGCCGTGCAGGGCCCTGTCACCGGGCGCGGGGGCGGGGGCGAGCGGGGCCTCGCGCAGCAGGTAGCGCTCGGGCGCGGCGATCGTCGGGGCATCGCGTGGAGGCCCCTCCGCAGAGGCGTCCCCGGGGACGTCGTACGTCGGGCCCGCCTCGGGTGCGGGGGCCTCGCCGGAACCGGAGGGCATCAGCCGTTCCGCCAGCTCCGCGGCGGTCCGCGCTCGGAGGAGCTCCTCCAGCCTGCTGTCCGCCCATGCCCGGGGCCCTGGCACCGTGGTGCCGGCCAGCCGCCGCCCGAGCTCTCCGACGATCTCGGTCCGCTTGATCGAGTCGATGCTGAGGTCGGCCTCCAGATCGAGGTCGGGTTCGACCAGGTCTACGGGATAGCCCGTGCGTTCGCTGATGACCGCCCGCACGGTGCTCAGCACGTCGGGCACTGCGGCGGGGTCTGCCGGTGCGGGAACAGGGTCCGGGGCCGTACCGTCCGGTCCGGGGGCGGGGAGCGGCTCCGGCACGTCCGCGGGCACGCCGACCGCGTTTCCGGCGCCGAAGTAGGCGAGCAGGACGTCCCGCTGTGCCGCCACCATCTCGCGGCTGCTGCGCAGGAACGCGGCCAGCAGGTCGGGGCCGCCGTCCGCCCGCGGACCGGGCGCTGCGAGGGACCTGAGCCTGCGGGCCGGTCGCAGCCCGCCGGGCACGGGTTCGCCGTCGGCCGTGCGGACGAGGTGGCCGTCGACCGTCCAGCCCGGCCGGGCCGGGACCGCTTCCGGGTCGGCGACGGACGCGTCGCGCCCGGTGAACAGCCGCTCCGCCTCCACCGGCACCCCGGCCACGGCGAGCCGGGCCAGCGCCCGGAGGTGTCCGGACAGGCCGGAGTCCGGGGACGGTTCGAACGGGACGGCCAGGTGCGGCCGTTCACCGAGGATGCTCCGGACCAGTCCGGTGAGCACCGTGCCGGGACCGGCTTCCACGAAGACGCGCGCCCCGGCCGCGTACATCGCCTCGATCTGCTCGCAGAACCGCACGGGCGCGGCGATCTGCCCGGCGAGCAGCTCCCGTACGCTCTCGGGGTCCTCGCCGTAACGACCGGCGGTCGTGTTGGACCAGACGGGGACGTCGGGCGTACGGACCGGGCAGCGGGCGAGCGCCTCGGCGAACCGCCTGCCGGCCGGTGCGACGAGCGGGCTGTGGAACGCGCAGCCGGCCGGGAGGCGCTGCGCGTCGATGCCGGTGTCCGCGGCGGTGGCGAGGGCCCGTTCGATGTCCTCTTCGGCTCCCGAGACGACGCTCTGCGCGGGGGCGTTGTGGCAGGCGACGACCACCCGGCCGGTCAGGCCGGCCGCGGTGAGGAGCACCTCGGTCTTGTCCGGTGCCGCGGAGACGGCGGCCATGGCGCCCGGTGCGTCCTGCGCCGCCTCGGCGACGGCCTCCGCGCGCGCGATGCTGAGCTCCGCCACGGCCTCCGGGGTGAGGGCGCCCGCCGCGCCGAGGGCGACCAGCTCGCCGTACGAGTGGCCGGCCGTCATGTCGGCGCGCACGCCGAGCGTCCGGAGCACGTCGTGGGCGGCCGAGCACACGGCCCCGAGGGCGGGCTGGGCGTGCCGCGTGTCGGCGAGCCGGTCCCGCTGCGCCCGGCGGGTCGCGGCGTCGAACGCGGCGGGCGGGAAGATCGCGTCGGCCGGGGCGTGGCGCAGGTGGCGCTGCGTGCCGGGGAAGGCGGTGAAGAGCTCGGCGAACATGCCGGGCCTCTGGCTGCCCTGGCCGGGGAAGAGGACGGCGATCCTGCCGCCCGGGAAGGCAGTAGGGCCCGTGGTGCCGCCTTCGGTGTCCACGCCGCCCGGCGATGCGCCCGGCTGCCCGTGGCGCCCGCCTTCCGCGAGGAAGACTCCCGGCCCGCGCTCTCCCGCCGCCACCGCCCGCAGCAGGCCCGGCAGCGCGTCGAGCGACGTCGCCACCACGGCAGCGCCGGCCGGGTCGGTGCCGGTGCGGCGCGCGGCGGTCAGGGCGAGGTCGCGCAGCCGCCACGGGCGCCCGACCCGGTCGTTGATCCCAGTCAGCCGCAGCAGCACGCGGGCGTCCTCCGCGGAGCGCAGGACGAAGAGCTCCGCGGGCCAGGCGTCGTGGCCGCTCCGCGGCGGCGCGGCTCCCGTGCCGGACCGCAGCACGGCGTGGAAGTTCGTGCCGCCGAAGCCGAACGCGCTCACGCCCGCGACCCGGCGCCCGGCGGCCCACGGCAGCGCCTTGTCGTGGAAGACGAACGGGCTCTCGTCCTGCCGCCAGCCCGGGGTGGGCAGGTTGAGGTGCAGGGTCGGCGGCCGTACGCCGGTGTACACCGCGAGGGCCGCCTTGATGAGGCCGGCGAGGCCCGCGGCGCACTTGGTGTGCCCGATCTGGGACTTGACCGAGCCCAGGACGCAGCCGCCCGGAGCCGCACCGGCCTCCGTGAACACCTCGGTGAGCGCGGCGAGTTCGGTGCGGTCCCCGACCACCGTGCCCGTGCCGTGGGCCTCGACGAGCCCCACGTCGGCGGCCGGGATCCGGGCCTGGGCGTAGGCCCGCTCCAGCGCGGTCCGCTGGCCCTCGCGGCGGGGCGCGGTCAGCCCGAGCGAGCGCCCGTCGGCGGAGCTGCCGACGGCCTCGATGACGGCGTAGACGCGGTCGCCGTCGCGCTCGGCGTCCGCGAGCCGTTTGAGGACCACGCAGGCGATGCCCTCGCCGAGCGCGATGCCGTCGGCGTCCGCGGCGAAGGGGCGGCAGCGGCCGGTCGGCGACAGAGCGTGCACCGACGAGAAGAGCAGGTAGTCCTTGATGCCGTTGTGCAGGTCGGCGCCGCCGCACAGGGCGAGGTCGGCGCTTCCCGTGCGCAGCTCCTTGCAGGCGGCGTCGAGGGCGGCCAGGGAGGAGGCGCAGGCGGCGTCCACCGTGTGGTTCGTGCCGCCGAGGCCGAAGCGGTTGGCGATCCGGCCCGCGATGACGTTCGCGAGCATGCCGGGGAAGGAGTCCTCGGTCAGCGGGGGAAGCTGTGCGGCCAGTTCCTCGGGGAGGCGGCCGAGGTAGGAGGGCAGGACGGCGCGCACGGTCATGGCGTCGGTGGCATCGCTGCCCGTCTCGGCGCCGAAGATCACGCAGGTGCGCTCGCGCGGGAAGGGGCGGCGGTCGTAACCGGCGTCGGCCAGCGCCCGGCCGGCGGCTTCCAGGGCGAGCAGCTGGGCGGGGTCGATCGCGGCCAGGGAGGCCGGGGGAATGCCGTAGCGCAGCGGGTCGAAGGGGATGCGGGGCAGGAAGCCGCCCCATTTGGCGGTCGCCACGTCGTGGGCGGCGGCCTGCGGCCCGTGGTGGAGGGAGGTGTCCCAGCGCTCGGGCGGGACCTCGGTGACGGCGTCGGTGCCCGCGAGCACGTCGGCCCAGAACGCGGGCAGGTCGGGCGCGCCGGGGAACATGCAGGCCATGCCGACGACGGCGATGCCGAGCGGCTGGGGTGCCGGCGGCCGGCCGCGCCCGGGTGCGGCGGCCGGCCGCAGTGCGGCGGCGCGGCGCTCGTAGAACTCGGCGGCTCCTTCGCCCACTTGGCGGTGCAGTGCGGCGACGCTCGTGGTGGCGGTGCGCAGGACGGCGGCCTCGCCGGCCATGAACAGGCCCTCGGCGAGCTGTCGCCGCTCGTCGACGCCGGCCAGGGCGTCGCCGTCGCGCTCGATGCCCTTGGCGGCGATGCGCAGCCGCCCGAGGTGCAGGCGCTCCAGCTCTTCCCGGGCCTTCCGGTCGGGGACGCCCCGCTCCCTCAGCTCGTCCCGGAGCGCCCGGTGGGTGCGGCAGAAGGGGCTGGGCAGGCAGCGGGTCGCCTGGCCGGGGCCGGTGCGCAGGACGTCGGTCCGCTCGGCCGCGAGCGCCTGTCGCTGGTAGGCGGGGCGGATGGCGCCGCTCGCGACGGCTTCTTCGGTGAAGAGGTAGGCCGTGCCCATGAGGAGGCCGGTGGCGGCGCCCCGCGCGCCGATGCCGGAGGCGAGGGCGGCGACCATGGCGGCGGAGCGCTCGTCGTGGATGCCGCCGGCGAAGAGGACTTCCGGGTGCGGCCCGTCCGGGTGGGCGTCCAGGAAGTCTTCCAGGACGGCGAGCTGGGCCTCCCACAGGGGGAAGCTGTTGCGCGGTCCGATGTGGCCGCCGCACTCGGCGCCTTCGAAGACGAAGCGCCGGGCGCCGTGCGCGAGGAACTGCTCCAGCAGGCCGGGCGAGGGCACGTGCAAGAACGTGCGGATGCCGTGTTCTTCCAGGGCCGCGGCCTGGGCGGGCCGGCCGCCGGCGATGATCGCGTGGGAGGGGCGGAGCTCCCGTACGGCCGCGAGCTGGGCCGCGCGGACGTCCTCGGGCGCGAAGCCGAGGATGCCGGCGCCCC
The DNA here is from genome assembly GCF_044336695.1 of Streptomyces sp. SCA2-17. Taxonomy (NCBI): domain Bacteria; kingdom Bacillati; phylum Actinomycetota; class Actinomycetes; order Kitasatosporales; family Streptomycetaceae; genus Streptomyces; species Streptomyces sp. SCA2-17. The sequence continues at coordinate 6,673,962 of NZ_CP117521.1, read as the reverse complement.
AGGGGCGCTCCCCCAGTGCGGCGCGGGCCTGCCCCAGCAGGGTGCGGGCGCGCTCGGCGCCGGCGAGGGCCAGGGCGAGGAACGGCAGCCCGCCCGCGTCGGCGACGGCCACCGCGAACCCGGCCTGGTCGCTGACCCGGGTCATCGGCCCCTGGACGACGGGCAGCCGCGTGCCGAGGGCCCGGCTCATCGGGGAGCCGGGGCGCAGCGCGTCCGGAGCCCGCCGGTCGCGGACGGCCCGGTCCACACTCTCGCGGACGGCCCGGACGGCGGCGGCCGCCGTCCGGTGCTCCCGCGCGAAGCGACGGGCGAGGAAGGCGTCCTGGCCGAGCGGCAGCGGTCGCCCGCGCAGGGCCGCGGACAGGCCGGGCCGCCGGTCGTCGAGGATGCGGTGCCCGCCCTCGATACGGGTCTCCGAGCCGTCCGCGGCGCGCAGGGCGGCGGCGATGCCGGCCGGCGTGTCCGCCTCGTCGAGCAGTGCGAGCTGGACGTCGAGGACGACCCCGGCGGCGCCCGCGATCACCGCGGCGGCGGCCGTGTGCACCCCGATGCCGCCGCAGGCCCAGACGGGGACGGTCACGCGGTCGTCGGCGAGGAGCTGCTGGAGCAGGACGTACGCGGAGAGTTCGCCCGCGGGGCCGCCGCACTCGCTGCCGCGGGCGACGACGCCCGCCGCTCCGGCCTTCACGGCCGTACGGGCCTCGTGCAGGCTGCGCACCTCGGCGATGACCGTGCCGCTGCGGTAGCGGCCCGCGGCCCGCGGGGATCCGGGGGCGATGATCACGGCGTGCGGGCCTGAGGCGCCGGAGGCGTACAGCTCCTCGGGCAGGAGGGCGCAGCCGGCGGGGACGCGGACGCCGAAGGCGCCGGGAGTCCAGGCCCGGGCGAGGTCCAGGGCGTCCCGTGCGGGTGCGCGGCCTTCTCCGAGGTCGATGACGCCGAGCCCACCGGCTCTACTGACGGCTGCGGCGAGCCGTGCGTTCGGCTCGCCGAAGGGGCTGATGCCGATGACTGAGCGCGCCCAGGCCGCCAAGGAGGCCCCCTCTCGCCGGATGAGCCGGACAGCATGATGTCGAGTCGGGTGCCTCAAGTGGGCTGAAAATCAAGCGAGTTCACTCCGACGGAGGAGTGCTGCGCTCACTCGTGCGCCGGACAGGGAGGGCGGGCGTGAACAGCACCCGGCTTCCGGCTTCCGGCTTCCGGCTTCCGGCTTCCGGCTTCCGGCTTCCGGTCGCACCTGACGCCATCCGCGAAGGCGCGCAGACCGCGGGGCCGAGATCGTTGCACCGCGAGAGCTTTATTGAACATTCAAACAGCTGGCTCTAAGGTGAGCCTCAATCTTCTTGAACATTCAAGATCTTCGACACATGCGCCCCCTGCGCATACATCCCCCACGTATCCCCACGCATCCCCCATGAAGGAGTCGCCGTGAAGTCCACCCGGAAGGCCTGGGCCGTCGCCGTAGCCCTCGGCGTCGTCGCCGCGAGCGGGGCCGGTGTCGCCGCCGCTGCTCCCTCCGCCTCCCGTGCGCCGCAGAGTGCAAGCGAGGACCAGCAGTTGCAGAAGCTGTACAAGGACGCCCTGGCCGAGGGCGGACGCCTGGTCGTCTACGCCGGCGGCGACAAGCCGGGCCAGGCCGACTACCTCAAGAACGCGTTCCTCAAGCAGTTCCCCGAGATGAAGGTCGACACCGTCGTCGACTTCAGCAAGAACCACGACGCGCGCCTCGACAACCAGATAGCCGAGCACAAGGTCGTCGCCGACGTCGTCCACCTTCAGACCCTCGACGACTTCCCGCGCTGGAAGAAGGAAGGGGCGCTGGAGAAGTACAAGCCGGTCGGCTGGGACAAGGTCTACAACAAGGTCAAGGACAAGGACGGCTACTACACCGGCCTGTTCTTCATCGGCTTCGCGAACGTCACCGCCACCACACTGGGCGACAACGCGCCCGTCGAGGCCCAGGACTTCCTCAAGCCCGAGTTCAAGGACAAGCTCGTCTTCACGTACCCGAACGACGACGACGCAGTCCTCTACTACTTCAAGCAGCTCACCGACAAGTACGGCTTCGACTACCTGAAGAAGCTGCGCGCCCAGAACCCCAAGTTCGTCCGCGGCACCGCCGACGCCTCCGCCCAGGTCGGCAAGGACGGCTACGTCGCGAACTTCGGCAGCTCGGGCAGCGCCGGCGGCCTGTCGAAGACGAGCATCCCGGAAAAGTCGCCCTGGGTCGCGTGGCCGCAGACCGGCGCCATCCTCAAGGACGCCCCGCACAAGGCCGCCGCCAAGCTGTACCTGAGCTGGGTCCTGTCGAAGCAGTACCAGCAGACCTCCTACGGCTGGAGCGCCCGTACCGACGTCGCCACCCCGGCCGGCCGCAAGGGCATCTTCGACTACGACAACATGAACCCGCTGGGCCTCGGCCGCTTCATGAGCGACCGCGCCGCCCTCGACCGCTACAAGGCCCGCGTCTCCCTCTACGTGGGTGACGTCAAGGGCGCGAACCCGGCCGACCCCCAGGGCAAGCTCGGCCTGTACCCCGTCGACCAGAACGGCACGCAGGGCTAGCGCCTGTCCAGCGATTCATATGCATTGCCCCACGGCAGCTGAGCCGTGGGGCAATGATCCGCAGAACACGACTGGGAACGGGGCGTCAGGACAACGCGAACTCGGCGACGTACTCGTCGAAGGGCTCGATGCCGACTCCCGCACCAAGCTCGGCGGACGCCGCTCGTCCGTCCGGGGGCGGAGCCGACCGGGCTGCTGTTGCGGTGCACCGGCGGGCTCAGGGAGGAGTGAGGCTGTCGGCCTGGGCGGCTAGGTCCGGGTGAGCGTCGGCCAGGTGACGCCGGGTGGCGGCCAGGGGGGCGATGAGGTCGGCGGGGTCGTCGTGGGCGAGGGCCGCGTGGAGTTCGCCGACCGCGAGGTGGGCAGCTGGGGGAAGGTCGGTGAGCGCGACGATCTGGCCGGCGAGACGGCGCAGGTCGGCGGCATTGCGGCGGGCCCAGGTGGCGGTGGTGCGGCCGGCGGCGCGGGCCTGCCGGGTGGCCGTCACGCGCTGTTCGCCGGTGGTCCCGGCCGGGCCGGGACGCCCGCGCAGATAGCGGCGTTCGGCTGCCTGGCGGCTGGCGACGCCGAGGGGGTGGGCGAGGTCGGCCCAGCTGGCGCCCGCGTCGCGGGCGGTTTCGATCAGGCCGGTCTCCCATCCGGCGAGCTGCTCGCGGACCTGCCGCAGCAGCATCAGGGAGGCCAGCGCCTGCTCCGGCCCGGGCCCGGGACCGTCGGGCGTGTCCGGAGAGTCTCGCAGGGCGGCGCGCAGGGCGTCGTCTATGGCATGAAGAGCCGCCGCGGCGGCGAGGAACGACGCCGGGCTGTGGGCGTTCGTGCTGGTCGTGGGCGGTTGGTCGGCTGCGGTCACGGGCACCTCCTTTGGCTCGTCATCATGTCGACGACATTTTTGTTTGTCATCCATTGGATGACATGTTACAACGGTGTCAGTGAGGCGCATTGGCAGCAACTGCCCGAACCTGCTGGAGGTGTTTTCACGATGTTGATGCGCACTGACCCCTTCCGTGAGCTGGACCGGCTGGCGCAGCAGCTGATGGGCCCAGGCACCTGGTCGCGGCCCTCGGCGATGCCGATGGACGCCTACCGCGAGGGCGACGAGTACGTGGTGGCCTTCGACCTCCCCGGCGTCAACCCGGACGCGCTCGACATCGACGTCGAGCGGAACATGCTCACCGTCAAGGCCGAGCGGCGGCCGGTGACGAAGGCCGAGGACGTGCAGATGGAGCTGTCCGAGCGGCCGCTGGGCGTCTTCTCCCGGCAGATCGTGCTCGCCGACACCCTCGACACCGAGCACATCCAGGCCGACTACGACGCGGGCGTGCTCACGCTGCGCATCCCGATCGCCGAGCGCGCCAAGCCCCGCAAGATCTCCGTCGGCGTCGGCTCCGGCCGCAAGGAGATCTCCGGCTGACACCAGCTGGACGAGGCGCGGAGGGCGGGCACCTGAGCTCCCCCTCACCCCGCCCTCCGCACCCCGTGGGCAGTCCGATGAGAAAGGGGTGGCGGCAGAGATGGCTCTCCGACGCGAAGCGTTCCTCACCCACGTGACCGAACGCGGCGAATACGACACTCCGGAGGAAGCCGAGCGCGCGGCCCGCGTGGTGCTCGCCCTGCTCGGCGCGCACCTGGTCGGCGACGTCCGCGCCCAACTCGCGGCGCGCCTGCCGGAGGAGTTCGCCCTGATCCTGCTCAACCCGCTGCAGAGCGCCGAACCGCTGTCCCCCGAGCGGTTCGTCCGCGCGACCGCCGCGTGGATCGAAGGCGCCACCGAGCAGACCGCGGCCTGGGACGTCAGCGCCGTGCTGTCCACCGTCGCCGACGCCGTCGACGAGGACTTGCTGGGTCAGATCCTGCTCCAGCTCCCCGTCGGCTACGACCTCCTCTTCGGCCGCCCCCAGTCCACCTGGCCATCCCGAACCCCGGTGCCCGGACACCGGCCACAGCAAGAAAGGCAACCACCCCAGTGATCTCCGACCGGCACGCACCGCCTCAGCCTCAGCAGCCGTACGGGACGGCCTACGAGCAGATGCTGGAAAAGGTCCGCTACGAGGGCGCCTATCCCACACGTGAGAAGGCCGAGGAAGCCGTCCGCCTGGTCCTTGCCGGACTGGGGCGCCAGGTGACCGGCGACGAACGCGTCGCCCTGGCGCGCAGCCTGCCCGTGGAAGCCGCACGTGTGCTGACCGCGCAGATCCCCGACACGCGCCCGCTGACCGGCTGGGCCTTCGTCAAGGACCTCGCCGCCCGCGCCGGCGCCTCTCCGGCCACCACCCGCTGGGACACCGGCTCCGTCTTCTCCGCCGTCGCCGCCTACGCCGGCTCCGAGCTGATCACCCGTATCCTCCACCAACTCCCCTCCGGCTACGCCCTGCTGTTCGGCCGCGCCGAACTCACCCAGGCCGCGTAAACGGCCACTCGGCCCCCGGGTCCACAAGGGCGACCGCCCCGAGGCCCTCTGGCCGGCCTCGTATAAGTGGAAGTCCCCGATCCACGCGATCGGGGACTTCCACCCTTGCCGGCCGGCGTTCCGGCCACACCGACTAAGAGGAGCTAACAGAGTGCTCGAATGCGGCGGTAGGTGATCACACAGCAGGCCAGTTTCAGGAAGGCCTTGTGGGCGTCGTCACGGATCTCCCAGCGGATCCGCAGCCGACGGAAGCCACGGGCTTGATCCCGCATTTCCGCAGCAGTCTGCGGTACTTGTCGAAGTCGTAGCCGCGGTCGGCGAACAGTTGCCGTGGCCGGTGGCGAGGCCTGCTGTTGCGGCCCTTGATATGCGCTATCGCGTCGAGCAGGGGCAGCAGCTGGGTGACGTCGTGCCGGTTTCCGCCGGTGAGCGTGATGGCCGACGGGGTGCCGTGCGCGTCGGTGATCACGTGGTGTTTCGAGCCCGGTCTGCCGCGATCGACCGGGCTCGGCCCGGTTTGGGGCCGCCCCGACGTGCCTGCCGGTGCGAGCCGTCGATCACCGCCCGCGACCAGTCCAGCTTCCCGGCCTGGTGCAGGTCGGTCAGCAGCACCTGATGCAGCCGGTCCCACACCCCGGCCTCGTTCCAGTCCCGCAGCCGACGCCAGCACGTCATCCCCGACCCGAACCCGAGTTCCTGCGGCAACCACTCCCACTGGATACCGGTATGCAGCACAAACAGAATGCCCTGCAGACACCGCCGATCATCCAGCGGCAGCCGCCCGGCGTGACGTGACCTGCACTCACGAGCCGGCAGCAGCAGCTCAAACCGCCCCCGCAAGTCATCCGTCAACGCCCACGGCGGACGCTTCCCCATGACACACCCAACGAGTCACCCCAGACAGAGGCATAGCCACACGCAGGCTTTCTGTCAGCTCCTCTAAGTAGAGGCGCGGCAAGAACGCAAGGAGATACCGGCGGTCAGCGCACCGCCCTGTCTGTCGCCGACCGCACCGGCTCTGGCGGCCGCCGAGTGCTCGGGCAGCGCCGGACCCGCATCCACAGGACAAGCAGGAGGCAGGCCGCCAGGCAGCCGGCTCCTGCCACGGCCAGAGGGCCGTTAAATCCAGTCGCCGCGGTGCCGCCGGGGCCGGTCGCGGGGCCTGCGGCGACTACGCCCAGTCCGGCCGCAACGGTGATGACCGTCTTGGTCAAGCCGGATGCCTCACCTGCGCGTTCGGGCCGGATGACGCCCTGGGTGGCGGTCAGCGTCAGGGCGTTTCCGACACCCAGCGCCGCCCCGCCGGCGGTGACCGCAGCGAGATACGGCGGCAGTCCGGAGACGAACGCCGCGCCCAGCAGGACCACCGCGCCCACTCCCAGACTCGTGGCCATCACCGGTACGGCGCGTGCGCTGGTCACCCGGCCCGCGAAGGGCCCGGCGGCAGCCATGGCGGCCGCGGGGGCCATGAAGGCCACCCCGGCCGCTAACGGCGTCAGCTGCTGACCCTCTTGGAGGGACAGCGGTACGACGAAGAGGAACACCACGGTCGCGGCGTTGGCCACAGCGCCTGCCGCGGTCAGCGCCACGAAGGCGCCGTTGCGGAACAGTGCGGGGGCGATCAGCGGATCGGCCGTGCGGAGTTCGATGCGTACGAAGGCTGCCAGCGCCAGGGCCACCAGGCACAGCGCGCCGAGGCCGGCGGGGGATGCCCAGCCCCACACCGGGCCACGGTCGATGAAGAGGGCCAGGGCCGCGATGGCGGCGGTCCCGGTGGTCAGCCCTGGCCAGTCGACCCGCCCGGAGGCCGTGGTGTCCCGCGATTCCTGGGCCCGGCGGGCGCAGAGCGCAGCCACCACGCCCAGCGGCACGTTGAGCCAGAACACCGCCCGCCACGACACCGTTTGAGTCAGGGCGCCGCCGACGAAAGGACCGCAGGCAGTGGCCAGTCCGCCGATGCCCAGCGCCCACCCCGTGGCCCGGCCCCGCACGGCGGGCGGGAAGACGTTCGTCAGGAGCGCCAGTCCGGCGGGCATGATCAACGCGCCACCCGCGCCCTGAACCACACGAGCCGCCACCAGGAGCGGCAACGAGGGCGCCAGTGCGCACCACAGAGACGCCAGCCCGAACAGCGCCAGTCCCGCAATCAGCAGGCGGCGCCGACCGAACAGGTCGCTCATCCGGCCCGCGCCCAACATGAGCGTGCCGCACGACAGGAGGTACGCGCTGACCGCCCACTGCAGCTGTCCCGTGGATACGCCGAGTTCATCCTTGATGTGCGGCAGGGCCAGGTTCAAGGCGAACGAGTCGAGCTGGATACAGAAGACACCCAACGCGACCGAGACCAGCGCCCAGCGGGCTCCCCTTCGTCCCTCGGCTTCCCACACAGTCACAGCATTCCCTTCCCGCCACGTCGCCAGGCGGCGGCGTCATCTCATGAACTCATGAACGTCTCTGGTTGCAAGGGGTTGGGGGATTGCTTGCGCCGGAAGGGGCTGTGCTCAGGAGGGCTGGCCCAAGAAGGAACATGGGGCTTCAAGCCGTGCACGGAGCCTGCGCGGAAACTCACCGAGGCTCGGAGCGTCGCAGACGCTCAAGGCGCCGGACAGCGGAGGTGGACACAGGCAGTGAATGCCTCGATCGCCAGCCTCCCGGCTCAGTGAGGTGATTTCACCGTACACCAGAGACTTCGTGGTGTCACGGCCCGCCACCGTACGGAAGGATTCAGCCACCACCACGTGGCGGCGGCAGAGCGAATACGACCCACTTCGGGCACTCGGCCTTTCGTTCAGAGCCGGTGATTCGGCAGCGCACGCGGGGTCGGGCGGGGGCCCGGCGCGAACCTTTAACCGCCGCATGATCGACTGACTCAAAACCTGCTTTATCGAGCCGCTCGGCCGTCCCTACGGTGGTTTCGCCAGTCACCCAAGGAGCGTCCGTACGGACGTTGCGGGACTCGCTACAGCGTGTCCCCGATACAGCTTCCGCCGCCTGCCCACCCCCGTATCTGGTTGGTGCCATGCCGTCCGAAGTGACATCCCCTCTCACCATTCCGAAGCCGACTTCACCGCCTTCGCGCAGAAGGCGCTACAAAACCGAGACAGCGTTTGTCTCGCCGGCCTCCGACCGTCATTCCTTCGAAGAGCACAGCAACTGCTTCCTCGGTATCAGCCTGGAGAACAGCAACTTCCGCCCGATCAAGGTACGCAGCATGGCCGAGTGGATATCCCGGAGATTCCCACGGTGTACCGTTCTCGTCGGTGACAGCATTCATCGCATCACCCTGGAATCCACCCGCGACCTGTGTCCACCGGATGCCCTGACCGAGGCGCTGCGCCTGGGGCGTGAATTCATCGACGAACAGGCCCATATCTTCGATGATTTCCGGGACCGGACGGACTTCACCTTCGTCAACTGCAGCGAGGTCCAGACCTCGGACGCCTATAAAAGCCATCACCGGGCTCTGCGGGACTACTTCAGTCAGGACGCCGATTTCCGTACATCCGTGGAGTCATTCGGCCGCCGCTACCACAGCAAGCACTCCAACGGCGCCTCGCAGGCGGAACTGGAACGGCGCATCCAGATGTCCTCGGACTACTTCCTCGAAGAGTTCGCCATATTCTGCTGCCTCAAAGAACGCGGCCTGCCAGTCATGCTCTATCCAGGATCGTTCAGCACGCTCTCCGAAATCGCCGCCGGCGAGCACGAGGGAGCGCCAAAAGAACTACGCGAGCTCATCGTGGTGTCCCTTAAACTCCAAGGACGGTGACCGTGTCCGCAGCACGCTCCGCTGACGTGCCCGAGATCCGGCGCGGCCGGATCTACCAGGATGTTTACCGCAAGCGCACCGACACTCAGCCGGTGACTTCCACAGCTGCACTGGAGCGCGCCCGCATCGAAGGCGGCTCTCTCGCCTTCGAGGGGGACGACCAGGCATGGCAAAGGGCCCTGGGTGATGGACTGTTCCTCCTGGCCATTCCACCGGAACTGGACATCCAGGCCGGTGACGCATTCTCCGCCCAGTTCTACCAGGGCGCTTCCTGCCCGCCCTACGGGCGATACCGGGAGCTGACCTCGGAACATTTCAGTGACGCACTACTCGGGTTCCATCAACGGACCAACCAGATCGAACAGTTCCTACTGGAGAGGCGATTCTGGGAGCGTTACTACCCCCGCGAGATCGCCACACTCGGCGAGGGGCTCACCCATCTGTCGCGCCAGGTCATCCACTCGGTTCTCCGCTATGTCGGTATCCCCGAGAAGGACTGGGAACAGGCCACCGGTGGCTGCACTGAGGCGGCCGGTTCGTATCACCTCACCTTCAACCACTACCGGCCCTCCCACGACGCCACCGGCCTCAACTCGCATAAGGACGACGGGTTCCTCACGCTCCTGAGAGCCACTGCGCCCGGGCTCGAAGTCAGCCGCGCCGACCGGTGGGAAGCGGTGGTGCCCGATCCCGGTTTCTTCATCATCAACTTCGGTCTTTCGATGGAGATCCTGACCGCGCACTGCGCTGTTCCGGTGGCAGCGATCATGCACCGGGTGACGCGGCAGACCACGGACCGCTCCACTTTCGGGCACTTCAGCTCCAGCAACTGCGCGCCCGGATGTGATACGGGAATCTACCGCTACCTTCCGGGTATGGGACTGGACCGCATCTGCGGCTCTCGTGAACTCATCGACGAGAACGACTCCGAAATATACGAAGGCACCGTGGACCCAGGAGGGCGAAACCCATGACTCAACGACCCATGGCCCTTGAGCGAGCCCAGGCAACTGCGGAAGGGATTACCTTCGAAAGGGACGAAGGCCTTCCGCGAGCACTACGCGACGGATGCTTTCTACTGAAAATCCCCCAGGACCTCGACCCCACTCCGGGAATCGAACTCTGCCGGCAATTCTACCGGCCGTTGCAGGATGGCACTGAGGAAACCCGGCCCTACCGTGGATTCTGCGACCTGGAGGGTATCTATTTCGACCGGGAGCACTTCCAGACCGAACACCTCCTCATTGACGGCCCGGCCCGCCGGCAGCACCTTCCTCCCGACGTCACGGCCATGACCGAGCGCATGCACGGCCTTGCCGTCCATGTCCTGCGCACCGTCCTCGCCCACCTCGGCGTCCCGGGCCACCTGTGGCCCACCGTCACCGGCAACGCCGTCGGAGGCGGCGGAATCCAGTGGTTCGCCGCCAACCACTACCGCCCCGAGCGCGCCCAACTCGGCTGCGCCCCGCACAAGGACACCGGCTTCGTCACCGTCCTCTACATCGAGCAGGAGGGCCTTGAGGTCCGCGTCGACGACGGCTGGAACCCGGTCGCCCCGGTCCCCGGCTACTTCGTCGTGAACTTCGGCGCGGCCTTCGAACTGCTCACCCAGCCGCTGACCAGCCCCGTCCAGGCAATCCTGCACCGGGTGCAGCACTGCGCTCCCTCCGGCAACGCAGACCGGTTCTCCTTCGCCGCCTTCATCAACCCGCCCTCCGATGGATTGCTCTACCAAGTGCACGCGGACGGCAGGGCGACCGCATCCCGTAGCTCCGAGGAGTTCCTGCGCGAATTCAATGAGAAGACCTGGTCCGACCAGTACGAGGACTTCGGCCTCTCGGGAGCGACCGCATGACCCGCTGTCCCGTCCCATCGCGCGCCGGGAACGACGCGCCGCCCACCACCGGCCGCCAGTCGCTCCAAGCACGATTCCATGCCTGGGGCTTGCGCACATTCGGCCGCTACTGGCTGCCGCGCTACATCGCGGCGCCGTTTCCCGGAGCCTTCGCGCACCACCGCGGCCCGAGCTTGTTCACTGGGCACGCCAAGGCCTTCCACCGGGCGACGGTCGTCCACGGCCTGAGCGCCTCGGCCTACTTCCGCACCTCGGGCATCAGTGCCCGCGCCGAAGCCAACGGCGGAATCTGCACATTCCGTGTGGGGCGGCGCACCGCCCTCTACCAGATCACCAATCTTCCGCTGACGGACGACGACGCGCTGGCTCCCTCCACCGACGCCAACCGTGAGTTGTTCGGTGACTTCATCGGCTCCCAGCCCAACGACCACCCCTGCCGCCCGGTCAAGCGTGCGGCGGTGGAGCGCACCCTGGGGAACGCGGCCTTCATCGGCGGGCTGGAGCCCGCGGTAAGAAAGTACGCGGCGGAGTACTTCCGCAGCACGGCCGGGCGGGAATTGCCGCTCGACGACTTCGCGCTGGGGCTGGTGACTTACGTGGACAGCTTTCTGCCCGGGGTCCTCGACCTCACGCAGAAGCCACTGTCGGACTATCTTTCCTCGCCACGCTACGGGCGGGTGATGCGCGACCTGTTCGAGCTGGCCTCCGACGTGATCAGCAAGATCAACCGGGAAGCAATGCGGGAGGTCGACATGGTCGCCCCCTTCGTCCGCGACCTGCTCGACAGCAACGCCGAGTCCCTGGCCCACGCCCCCGAAACCAACTTGATCCGCCGGCACTTCGCGGTCTGGGGCCTTCCCATCTCGCCCGAAGGCTTCACCCGCCTGACCACGGCCCAGCTCAAGGAACTGGGCACCATCATCGTGGCGACCTACGACACCACCGCCCTCAGCCTCCACTGGGCACTGGCGTACCTGGAGACCTCACCGGAGCACAAGCGCAGCGTCATCGCCGCGGCACACGAGGACGGTGGGCACAAAGGCCCCGGGCCCTCGCTGATCGACCTGGCGGTCCTGGAGGCTGTCCGGCTGGGCGGCAGCAACCCGGCCGCGCTGTGGCGGCGTACGACCCGGCCGTTCACACTGGAGCACCGCGGGCGGGCGGTGACCGTGCCGGCGGGCACCATGCTCTGGCTCGACCGCCGGCAGGCGAACCAGGACCCGCGGATCTTCCCGGTTCCCGAGCGCTTCGACCCCGACAACATCCGCGCGATCTTCAAGTCCGGACGCGAAACGGTGTCGTCGGTCCTCTCCCGCAACCGTTACGAGATCAACTCCTTCAGCATGGTCAACTCCGAGCGAAACCCTCGGAAGTGCCCCGGGCGACTCTTCTCCGTGCGGATGCAATCCATGCTCCTTGCCGAGCTGTACGCACAGTACGAGGTCACGGCGGACGGCATCGACCTGAGCCTCAAGGACCACTCGTCCATGCCGCGCCCCGCACGCCCTGGGACGGTCCTGCTCACCCCGACCCCGTCCGCCGGCCCGGCGCATCCGGCACCTACGGCGCATGCGACATCGAAGGAGGAGACCTCGTGACCGCACCGCGACCCGACTCCGTGACACTCCGGGCACCGGTCATCCTCCCGGCCATGCCCACCGAGCACGAAGCCGCGACGACCTACCCACCCGTCGAACTGGAACGCGCCCGAGTCGTCGGCGAGCGCCTCGTCTTCGACCGGCCCGGCGGCTTCGACCGGGCACTGGCCCAAGGCTTCTTCCTCGTGGCCATCCCCGAGGAGCTCGACACCACCGCCGGCGACCACTTCGCTGCCCACTTCCACGAGCCCCGCCAGGGGGACGGCGGCCCTCTGGAGTCCTTCCGCGGCTACCGGGACACGGATGTGCCCGGCACCTACCAGGGCTATTTCGACCGCGAACACGACCAGTGGGAAAACTTCTACATCGAACAGGCCAACTGGGGGCTCCTGCCGGACGGCGTCGCTCAGCTCGGCCACAAGATGACCGGCCTCGGCGTCACGGTGCTGCACAGCGTGCTCGCCCACCTGGGCCTTCCCGAGCGTGACTGGGCAACGGTGACCGGCGGACTGACCGACTATCGCGGGCACCACCTGCTCGCCTTCAACCATTTCCGGCCCGAAAAGGCGGTGCGCGGCTCGAAGTTCCACCGTGACTCGGGATGGGTGACGGTACTGCGCTCGACCGACCCGGGACTGCTCGCCCTCATCGACGGCACACTCCGGGCGATCAATCCGGAGCCGGGCCACTTCATCGTCAATTTCGGCAGCTCGCTCGAAGTGCTCACCGAGCTCCTGCCACGCCCCGTACGAGCCAACGTCCACGGCGTGGTATCTACCGAACGCGCACCCGGGCAGGCTCACCGCACCTCCTACGTGACGTTCCTCGACTCCGCCCTCGACAGCACCGTGTACCGCTACGAGGACGGTGTGCCGCGCCCCCTTCAGCCGCACTCCGAGTTCGCGATGCAGGAGGTCAACCGCACCTACGACGACGATTCCCGCCTCTGATCCGGCCACCCCCGCCTCAATGCACCCCTTACCCATATGAAAGGTCCCGCATGACGACCACCCCTGCAATCCAGGGTCCGCCCCTGAACCTCCCCATTGCCCAGCTCACCGCCGGCGCGGTGGACTTCATAGCCCCCGACGACTGGGAGCAGGCCCTCCGCCTGGGTGCCTTCCTCCTCCCCGTCCCCGATGACCTCGACGCCGAGCCGGGACTCCGCCTCTGCCGCAATTTCTACCTGGACCCCGACGGGGGCCCCGACGACCGATACCGAGGGCACCGGACACTGGGGCACGTCGCGTCCAAGCTCGGCTACGAAGACCGGCCCGACCAGGTCGAACAACTGCAGATCGAAAGCATCCACTGGGACAAGTACTTCCCCGAGGACGTGGTCGGGCTGCTCCGGCGGATGCGTGAACTCACCCTCAGCGCCCTCAACAGCTGCCTCGTGGCCTCAGGCGTACCGGAGCAGGACTGGGACACCGTTACCGGCGGCGCCCGCCAGGAGACCGGCTGGTGCTACACCACCGTCAACCACTACCGGGCCGGCCTCAGCCGCGACCACGGCATCGTCGAGCACACCGACAGCGGATTCATCACCATGATCTACGCCGACCAGCAGGGCTACGAAATCCTGGACGGCGACCGCTGGCGGCCGGTGGAAGTGCCACCGCGGCACTTCGTGGTGAACCTCGGCGACGCCGCCGAAATCCTCACTACACACCTGCCCCGCCCGGTCGGCGCGGTCTTCCACCGGGTCCCGCCGCGCCCGGCCCCGACGGCGGGCGGCGACCGCTCGTCGTTCACGGTCTACATGGGCCCACGCATGGACATGATGCTGTACCAGTACGGGTCCAACGGCGTGCTCAGCGAGCATCAGGGCTTCCGGGACTACTCCGTGGAGAAGTCGAAGAAGCTCGGCTACGCATTCCACTCCCGCATCTGATCCGCCATGGTCAACGTAAACGGACACTCGTGGCAGAAGGCACGGCTCAGGCCGCAGGACGGAACACTCGTTTTTGACCAGGAGAACGGCGTCGAACGGGCGCTGAAGGACGGGTTCTTCTACGTCCAGCAGCCTCCAGGTATGGAACTGACGGCCGGCGATCGCTTCGCCCGCAGTTTCTACCTGCCCACCGGGCCCGGCGGTGACAACGACCCCTACCGCGGCTTCACACAGTGGACGGCCGAACAGCTGGCCCCACACCAGGGCTACTTCCGACGCGAGGCCGATCAGACCGAGCAGTTCTTCCTGGAAAGCGCCTGGTGGGACACGATCTACCCCCAGGAGCTTGCACAACAGGCTGCCACCATGAGGGACTTCGCTCTCGCCATCCTGCGCGGAGTGCTCAGCTACCTCGACCTGCCCCCAAATCTCTGGGACCGGGCAACCGGCCAGGCCCTCACCCGGCAAGGCACGCACACCCTGACCTTCAATCACTTCCGGCCCGAGGTGAAATCCCGCGGCCTCAATATCCACAAGGACTCCGGATGGGTGACCGTCCTACGTTCCATCGAGCCCGGCCTAGAGGTGGACAGTGGCGGTGAGTGGCGGCCGATCGACCCGGCACCGGGTGAGTTCATCGTCAATTTCGGCTGTGCTATGGAAATCCTCACCCGGAACACGGCCACCCCGGTAGCGGCCGTGGCCCACCGCGTGGTCGAACAGCGCAAGGTCGGTCCCGACCAGCACGACCGCTTCTCGTACGCGCTGTTCGTCGACAGCAGCCTCGACGAGACCGTGGTTCCCGGCCTCTTCCGCTACGAACCGGGAGCCGGCCTGGAACTGGAGGCGAAGTTCGGCACCTTCCTCAACGACATCCTCCACAACACCTACCAGCAGCACACCACCGGCCTGTACTGAATCCGAGCCGAACACGACGTCCCAGGCCGTCCCTGTACGCAGAAACCCCCCTCCGGAGCCGACTGGAGGGGGTTTCTCACCTCTCAGCTACGATCACGGACGCCCCTGCAACGGGGAGGCGGTAGAGACCGTCCTGACCAGGTTGAAGACCTCGCGGGCAGCAGATCGCTTGAGGCATCGGATGGTCTCGCGACGGGTTTTGCCCTCCCGGGTGCGGCGTTCGTAGTACGCCCGGGTGCGCGGGCCGTGGCGCAGCCGGCGACCGGGGTCTGCCACGCCCTGGGCGAGGACCTTCAGGACGTCGCAGTTCACCGCGAGCCCGGCGCGGTCGCGTTCTGGGCGGCCGTGCTCCACCCACTTCAGGTAGGCGGCTTCGACCTCATCCCACAGGCGGCAGGGTCCGTACTGCTCGACCTCGTACTCGGTCTGCCCGGGGAGGTACTCGGCGGTGGCCCAGGAGGTGCGGTCGGCGGTGGGTGCGGCTGAGGTCACCGTCGTCCTAGTGGTGGTAGAAGTCGCGCTGCTATCCCCCTTGGTGGAGCTGGGTGCGGGTGCGCATGAAGGCGGGGTAGCCGACGAAGCGCCCGGTGGCCCGGTCGTCGTGCACGTCGAGGACGGCGAAGCTGTGGCGGGAGATTTCTTCGCCCCACGGGGCGACGATCCGCCCGCCCCGCACCGTCGATGGTCTGCTCGACCCAGGTGTACGGGATGTCCGCGAGGGCCAACGTTGCGAGGGTCCGGTCGTACAGGCCGTCCCGACGAGGGGCTCGGTCGTTCACGCGGCGGTCTCACGACGAAAATTCACCTGGCGAGTGATGGCAGATGCCTTCCGCTGGCCATCGTGGTCACGCCTGGACAGTGGGGTGACGCGCCGCAGTTGATCCCGGTGCTGGACCGTATCCGTGTCCCGCGTCCGGCGGGTGGACACCTGCGGACGCGCCCGGTTCCATGTGCGGCGACAAGGCGTACAGCTCGCGCCGAAACCGCCGTTACCTGCGGCGACGGCAAATCCGGCGCACGATTCCCGAGCGCCGGGACCAGCGGGCCAACCGCCGACGGCGTGGCAGCCAGGGCGGTCGGCCCCGGGGCTTCGACCGGTCACGGTACGCCCGCAGGAACGAAGTCGAGCGGACGGTCAAGCAGCTCAAGACCTTCCGGGCGGTAGCGACCCTTTTGACAAGCGGGCCTATGTCTGTCACGGCAGCGTTGTCGTTGCCGCCCTCCGGCTCTCGCTCCGCTCGTGATGAGATGCTGCCGGCTGTCGGTGCAGTTCAGGGAGGGGCGCGGCGCGGGGGCTCAGAATGTCTGCTCCGTGCGCCAGGTGGCCTGGCTGGTGGGATGGGCCAGGTCGGTGGAGGCCCCGCTGAGGTGGCGGTCCGGGCCGAGGGAGCCGATGTAGCGGCCCCTGGTGCCATCGGACCAGGGGATGACGAAGTAGATGTAGTTGCCGTCAACGAAGCCCTGCTCGATAGTGCCCGTTGCGCTGCTGCCGCTCTTGGCGGCAGTGCCGGTGAGGTTCCCCCCGGCGTCTTGGGTCACGGTGAGCGTGGCGATCAGCAGGTTGCTCTGGTAGATGCTCCAGGTCCCGCCGGCGTTGAAGCCGGGAGCCTTCACGGCCCGCGTGACGGTGGCCGATGCGGATCGCGGGTGGGCGGCGCCTGCGGCGGGAGCCAGGGCGATGCCGCCGAGGCCGACAGCGAGAGCGACGGTGACAGCGGCGAATCTGGTGCGCATGCGGAAACCCTTCGACAGATGTGGGGAGTTGTCCGGCATGGAGTGGACTATGAGCTATGAGCATGACAGGGGCGAATGGCCCCGCGCCAGAGGCCACCCAACCGGGTGACCTCTGTTCCTTTCGACGCCCGTCCGCTGTTCGCCGTCAGCGGTTGACGATCCGCCTATCGTCGCCGAGGCGCACGGCGACTCCGGCGCCCACTGTCCCACGCCAAGCGGACCGATCCACCAATGGGCCAGTCACACGACCTGCCGGACAGCGCCTAGCTGTCCCCGCCGCATGGGGTCGATTCCTTGAGCTCGCCCACCTCGCATGACGGGCGTTCAAAGGTCCGAGCCTCGGACTGGTGTCACACTTCCTGCGACGACAACCGACTTGTCAAACAGAGGGGTTGACAACTGCGACACCGATGCTGCGGAATAGCTCATGTCGTCTCAGGATCCTCCCACTGTCCACCGCCGGACCTTTTGCACCTGAGGCACCGCGCGACAGGGACTCACGTCTTCGTCGGGAACTCTGCCTACCATTGAGGACCCGATCACCTGGCCTGGTCCTGGCTCCTCGCCGGGCTGCCCATAGCGTTCCTGAGCTGCTTGGTGCTGACGTCCTTCGGCTTGGTAGTGGGCGGCGCCTGGCCGCTTGCTGGGCGGGGATAAGGAGGCAGCACCTCGCCCAGGCCACTTCAGCCGGGCTCTCCGGCCCCTCCTCGAGCTGTTGCACCGGATCCACAGGAGGAGAGGGCCCGCCGACTCCGCCTGTACCTCGCGGCATCGCCGGAGCAAGCTGACCGGCCGACACCGAAGCTTCAGGAGCTGCGCGAGAACTCCGACTCCCCCGACGCTGCCACCAACATCGTCAGCGCATTGCAGACCGTTTTCCTAATCCGGCCCGCACCCAGGCGATGCCCGCGTCGGCAACGCAAGTGCAATGCCCATTCCTAGCGGAGGACACAAGTGACAGCGGACGACCCCGGCCACGAGATGCTGTCCTATATGCTACTCGGACCCACTTGCCTGGCCTTGATCTCACTGTTTGTGTTGCGAAAGCAGCCTCAGGGAGTCCAAGAGTCGGCTCGGCTTGCCTACTCTGCGCTGGGTACATTACAGAATCAATCGACCGGTTCGGGCCCATCGACCCCCGCCGGACCATTCGGCGACACCACCGCCCGAAGCCCCGACTCCGGCGCCGCCTCGGTCACGCGCCGGCGACGCAGCGTCACTACGAGGCGTGACACGGCTTTGCCGTCGCCGTGGCGCGGTTCGCCGGCGGGCACGATCAGCTCTCCCGCGCGGCACCGATGGCGTTCCAGGCACTCGGGACATCGCCCAGCGGGAGAAGGGCTGTTGGCGGATCGACCAGCTGCCGTGAGTGCTGCCACATCCCTGCATGCAGAGGAGCCAAGTATTCCGATTCGGCGGTCTCTATGTGCCGGGCCAATTCCAGCCGAAATGCCGAAGTGCCCGGAGGCCGCAAGCGCCTCGGGCCACGCAGTCCAGGCAGGTTGGACTAAGGACCAGAGGCGCTCACCGCGCCCCGCGGGGCCGGCCTTCCTTCCATCTCGCGGCTTGAACGCTACCTACTGCACGGGGACTTACCGCCCTATCGTTGAGCCCCGCCGAGCGGCTGATCATTCCTCTACGGTTGCGCATTTCCGTAGTCCGCCGACCCTCATCGCTTCTCCCGAGGGCAAGCCGCTCGGCTCCGTCACGTCTCAAGGGAGCTGCCGAGGTGCCCACGAACCTGTTCGACGCCTTCTTCACGATCGCCGAGGGTGATAAACGAACCGGGTATGTCACGCAGGGCGGCAAGGTCGTCCGCTACGACTGGAACGCCAAGAAGGCGCTGGACGTCGACGCGACGCCGCTGTCGCGGCGCTGGCCGCGGCTGCCCGAAGCGTTCACGAGCGGGTTCGACGCCACGGTGGCCCCTCAGGCGGACAACCCGTGGACGTGGGTCTTCCGCGGCGAGCAGTGTCTGCGGCTGCATCCCGTCACGGGCGAGATCGCCGAGCTAACCACCATCAGCGCACGCTTCCCCGGCTTGCCGGTCACCTTCACGACCGGCCTTGATGCGGCCCTGCCGGGCCCCGGGGCCAACGAGGTCTATTTCTTCCGCGGTGAGCGGTGCGCACTGTACGACCTGCGGATGCCCGACATGTTGGAGCTCAAGTCGCTCACGGACACCTGGAGCGGACTGGCGCAGAAGGCGCCGGACTTCGTGAACGGCATCGACGGGGCCACCTTCGACCCCGGGACTGGACGGTTCTACCTGTTTCGTGAGGGGGCGTTCACGGAAGGCGTCCTCACCTCGCGTACGGTCGACCAGCCGGCGAAGCCGGTCGACAATGCCACCTGGCAGGGCCTGATTCCGGCGTTCGCCCGGGGCCGGGTCTTCGTCACCTCGGACGGACCAGATCATGACTGCAAGAGCGTCGATCTGGAGACCGGCGACGTCACCCAGTTCGACCTGGGCGTGTCCGGCCCCAGCCGTCTGAACACCAGCCCCGACGGCCGCTTTCTCCACGTACGATCCAGAGACGACTACGGCAGTCGATGGCAATGCTTCGACCTGGCCTCCGGACAGCCTGTCGACACACCCTATGGGATCCTTGACGGCCATCCTCTCATCTTCAGTCACAACGGTTGCCTTGCTCACGTCTACCACCAGCGCAGGGTCCTGAAGACGGTCAGAACCGCCACATGGGAGCCCGTCCAAGCGCAGTCCACCAGCGCGCCCGACCCTGAGCCCCGGGAGAACCCCGGCGCTCCCCCGGAGCCCGGAACATCGGTCCAGCCCTCCTGGTCCTCGATGGCGTTCGGAGCCGACGACCGACTCCTCTACGTGGGCACCAGCGCAGGCGTGCTCGAGGTGGACCTGGACGAGCACTCAACCATCAGGCAGGACTTCCCGCTGCTCGACGCAGGCTCGGTCAAGGACCTCGCCATCTCCCCCGACGGGGCTTTCGCTCATGTCGCCGCGGAGAAAGAGACGCTCCTCCTCAACCTGCACACCGGCGAGGTCGCACTTCGCAGCCCGCTGCCTCCCTGCACCGAGCTGACCCTCACTCCCGACGGGCGGGAACTGTGGTGCCTGCCGGCTGAGGAGAACAGGATGATGATCCTGGTCGCCGACCCCGCCGATCACCGGCTGATCCGCCGCATTCCAGTCGGGGGCCGCACGCCGCGCGCCATCGTGTTCAGCCATTTCGGAACGTACGCCTACGTCGCCACCGGCGATCGGCAGAGTCGTTCGCTCGAGGTCATCGACACCACTACTTACCGTAAAACCCGCTCGATTTGGTTCAACTTTCAATACGGTGCGCCATTCAGCATCGCGTACACCAGCTACTGACCCGGCCCCCGCCAAGGCGCCACGCGTCCGCGATCAAGTGGTTTCTCGACCCAGCCCGCTCCTCCTCACACCCCAGGAGACACCTGTGCCCGCCGCACAGTCCGCCGTTGACGCCTTCTTCACCGTCACGGAAAACGGCAAGGAAACCGGTTTCGTCGTCCAGGGCGGCCGGGCCGCCCGTTTCGACTGGACGACGGGCCGGATAGCGGACGGCGCCCGTCCGCTGGAGCGTCTCTGGCCCGCACTGCCCACCGCGTTCCGGGCCGGCTTCGACGCGGTGCTGGTCACCGACGACCCGTGGACGCTGGTCTTCCGAGGCACACAGTGTCTGCGGCTGAACCCATTAACCGGGGCTGTCGCCGAGGTCAGCACGATCGCCGCCCGGCTGCCCGGACTGCCGCAGCCGTTCCAGCAGCGGATCGACGCGGCCCTGGCGAGCGGCGAGGGACAGAAGGTGTACCTCTTCGCGGGGAACCGGTGCGCCCACTACGACCTGCGGGCCGTGAACCTGGTGGAGGACGTGGCACCGCTGGAGCGGATGTGGCCCGGACTCGCCCAGCACGCGCCGCAGTTCACGGCAGGAATCGACGCCGCCGTACGCCACCCGTCCCAAGGAGGCTTCCACTTCTTCCGAGGTACCGCCTCCACCCGGGGCACGCTCGCCACCCGCACCGTCACGGCCGCCGCTCGGCCCGTCGACGACAGCACCTGGCCCGGGCTCATCCCGACGTTCGCTGCCGGGTTCGTCTACGTGCAGGTGGGCGACAACATCGATGTGATCGACTTGGACAGCGACCAGGTAGTCCGGACGTTGGACATCGACCCGCACAGCGATTCGGCCGCTGCCTTGCAGATGAGCCCGGACGGGCGGTTGTTGTACGTGTGGACCCACACGCAACGTCTATGCGTGGACACCACCACGCGCCGGATCATCGCGGACCTGCCGTTCGGGGGCGGTGATTCCCCGGTCTGCGGAGTCGCGTTCAGCGCCGAGGGGTCCCTCGTGCACGGGGCCACGGAGAACTGGGAGCAGGGCAAGCTCTATCTCGACACCTTCCGGGCCGGCACCACGCAACGCACCCAGCGCGTCGAGCTACGCCCCCAGGACCTGCGCCACGCGCTGACCGCGCAAGCCGACGGCGCTGATGTGAAGGCCACCAGCATCCGGGCCGGCATGGGTCCGGCCGTGGCCTCTCCCGACGGCCGATTCGTGTACCTCGGAGTGGACCTCGACGACCAGGGCGCGGTCGTCGAGGTGGACGTCCAGGCGGGACGCATGCGCCAGGCGTTCCGCATACCCCATGGCGAAGCGCGAACAACCGCCGTCTCACCTGATGGCACCCATCTGCACGCCGCCGGCCGGGAAGGCGTCGTCACCTTCGACGTCCGCAACGGGGCAGTTGTCCGCCAGGGCGTGCTCCCCGGCTGCACGGCACTGGCCCTTTCCCGTGGTGGCGACGCCCTGTACTGCCTGCCTTACGAGGGCAAGGAGGGGCTCCTGATCGCCGATCCGCTCACTCACGCCATCCGGCGCCGCATCCCGGTAGGCGGGTCCGGCGGCCCCGGCAGCCCGCACGCCATCGCCTTCGACTACGCAGGCGCCCTCGCCTACCTCAGCGAGGAGCACTCCCACGCCGTGGTCATAGTCGACACCGAGACGTATGACATGGTCCGTGCCATCCCGACGCGTGACAACAAGCGGCCCTTGAGCATCGCCGCGGGCCCGTACTGACCGCCCGGGCCCTGACCGCCCGCACCGACCTGCGCCACCCGCCCGTACACCAGGACCGGCCCCGACGGGGCCAAGGGGGAACGACCGCCGTGACCATGGCCGAACCAGAGCGCGTCACCCTCCTCCAGATGCTGGAGGAGATCGACTTACCAGGGTTGGAGCTCCCCGACGAGCTCGTCCCGTACCTGGAGAACGTCCACCGGTATGAGGGCCTGCCGGGCCGGGACAAACTGACCACGGCGCAGTTTCCCGGTTACACCGACCAGCCGGGCGGACCGAATCCCGTCGACGCCGTGTTCCTGAAGACGTACCAGCTCGGCCCGGAGAAACTGAGCGCGTTCGTGCTGAGCGTGCGGGTCGGGTTCGACGGCTCCACCCTTCCGCTCGTCGGTGAGGGCATTCCGGAAGGAGCGATCACCTTCCCGCTGCTGCGCGTGCTGAAGGTGTCGAAACAACTGGATACGACCGGGATCGACCGGCTCAACGGTCTGCTCGCCGACTACGGCCTTCCCCAGCCGGTCTTCCCCAGGCCCGGAGCGATGTCCGACAACGTCTGGGAGGACGGCATCACAGCCGTCCTCACCTGGAAGGTCAACGGCGGTGAGATGCCGGCGATCGCCATCCGCTCCGGCAAGGACAAGAAGGAGGATGAGCCGGAGCCGGACAAGGAGATCTCCGTTCCCGGGCTGCCGCTCTCGTACGGGCCGCTGGAGATCGCCGCGCTGAAGCGGGGCCGCGACAAGAAGGTCCTGAGCATATATTTCGTCGGTGAAGTCCGCATCGCCGGCTCGGTGTTCTCCCTGGACGGCCTCGGGCTGGTCATCCCGCTCAAGATGGGAAGGCGGCCCCAGCCGCAGCTGGCCGGTGCCTCGCTCGCGCTGCGTCGCAGTGCGCCGCCGATGGCCATCGACGCGGCGCTGCGCTGGGCGGGCGGCAAGGACGAGGAGATCGCCGGCGGGCTGACGGGGCTGGTCAGGGTGACCACCCCCATGGTGGAGGTCATGGGCATGGGCGCCTTCGCCCGCGCCACGGCCGGGTACAACAGCGTGTTCCTGTACGTGGAGGCGCTGCCGGCGGGCGGGCGGTCGCTGTTCGGGCCACCGCCGTTCACCGTCACCGGACTGTCCGGCGGCTTCGGGTTCAACAGCCGGGTGATCCCACCCGAAATCCACCGGCTGCCCGACTTTCCGCTGATCGGGCGGCTGAACGACGCCCCCGCCCTGCCGGGCGCACCGGCTCCGGAGCCGCCGGATCCGATGGAGATGCTCGACCGGCTCGCCGGGCCGAACGGCTGGGTACGCCCCGAGGAAGGCTCGTACTGGGTCGCTGCGGGTGTGCGGTTCACGTCCTTCCGGTTCATCGAGACGCAAGCGCTCGCGCTCATCGAGTTCGGCAGCCGGCTCAACCTGATGCTGCTGGGCCGTACGTCCGTCAGCCTGCCGAAGAACACCGTCCCCGGGGCCAAGGAGCACGCCCGGCTCAACATCGATCTGCGCTTGGCCTACCTCTCCGACCGTGACCTGCTCGCCCTGGACGTGGCGGTCGGCGAGGGCTCGTACATCTTCGACCCGGCCTGCCGGCTCACCGGCGGCATCGCCGTGTACGTCTGGACGGGCGGCGACAACGGCGGTGACTTCGTCATCAGCCTCGGCGGCTACCACCCCCAGTTCCCGAAGCCGGGCCACTACCCGGTGCCCGCCCGCCTCGGCCTGGAGTGGAACCCGTGCGGCCGGGTTACCGTCCGTGCCACCGGCTACACGGCACTCACCCCGGGCGCGGTGATGTTCGGCGGGGCGCTCGCCGCCCGCTACGAGGCGGGGGCGGTGAGCGCCTGGTTCACGGCCCATCTGGACGCGCTCATCCAGTGGAAGCCGTTCTACCTCGATCTCTCCATGGGGATCTCGATCGGGGTGGCCGCCACTGTCAAGATCCTTTTTATGAAGGTGCGGATCTCCTACGAGCTCGGCATCACCCTGCAACTGTGGACCCCGCCCATGGGCGGCCGGGTCACCGTAAAGGTGTGGTTCCTCTCGCTCTCCTTCGACTTCGGCTCCTCCCGCAAGGGCGCCCCGCCCGTGCCGTGGGGGGAGTTCCAGACGCAACTGCCCGCGCCGGTGCGGACCAAGCCGGAGAAGGGCGCGCTGCTGGACGTCGACCCGGAGGAGACGGCGGCGCGCAATGCGGCGCATGCCCCCTTGCTGGTCTCCCCGGACGGCTTCGTGTTCTCCACCGAGTCCGCGCTGCCCGCCTCCGAGGTGCTGGTCAACGGCAAGGAATACGCCACTGGGAAGCCCGTCGACATCCGGCCGATGCGCAAGAGCGGGGTCACCTCCCAGCACGTGGTGCGCATCCGGCGCGGTGTCCAGGATCCCAAGGACTTCGACCCGAAGGACAACGGCTGGGAGGTCACCGTCCTGCGCCGCGGCCTGCCCCGCTCGCTCTGGGGCAGGCCATCGAACAATCCGGGCGCGGGGATGGACGAGCCGGGCCTGGTCCCCGATCTCATCACCGGGCTGCGCTTCGAGATCCCCAAGCCCGAACTCGTCGAGGGACTGGGGCCGGTCAGCTCCCGCTCCCTCGGCTTCGAACCTCTGAAGAACGGCGTGGTGCCGCTGCGGAGCGCCGATCCCGCCGGGCCCGCCCCGCGCGCCGATGACGACACCATCACCGTGATCGCCGACACGCTTGCCGACCACGACACCGTCACCGCGCGGACCGCCGTGTTCACGGCACTGGGCCGGCTGGGTGTCGGGCCCGGCGAGGGCGCGGACGCCCCGCTGACGGCCTACGCGGACCTGGCCCGGCGCACCATGACCAGCGTCCCCATGGCCGTCGACGCGGCCTGAGTGAGCGGAAGCACGGCGACCCGGACAGTCGGTTGATCATCCCTGCCCCGCCCCTCCCGGGCTCCCGCATGCCCGCTCGACACCACGCCCCGAACCCACACCCACCCCGGAGGTGACCACCGTGCGGGAGACCGACGGTCCAGAGCTCCACGTCTTGTTCCATGACCACCTCATCCCGCACGCGGGCGCCGGCATCTACACCGTGCTGGCCACCCACGAGCTGTACGACGCCGAGGGCACACGCATCGACGCCGATCCCAGGCTGCCGGCCAGCGAGCAGGCATTCGAGGTCCGCCCGGCCCAGTTCGTCCTGGACGACGGCTCGGTGCACGCCTCCTACCCGCCGGCGGGCAGCTCCGGCTCGTACGACAACGTGCTGCCGCACATCACCCTGACCCGGGCCGTGCTGCCGTGGGAGCGGAAGCTGACCCTGGACGCCCGGGTGCCCGCCCACGCGCCGTGGGTCGCGCTGCTGGTCTTCCGCCAGGGCGAACTTCCCGACGACCCGGCCGCGCTCGGCGAAACGGTGACGCGCACCGTCGCGGAGCTGGTGTCCCCCACCGAGCCCGGTGTCATCGTTCCCGACCTGCCCACGTCGTCGCTCCCCCCGGGGGTCCGGGCGAGCAAGTGCCGGACCATCGACGTGCCCGCCCGGGTGTTCGCAGCGGTGGCACCGTGGCAGGACGAGATGTACTACCTCGCGCACGTGCGGGAAGTGAAGCCGCCCCGGCACCGCGCCGACGGCGAGAAGATCACCGAGGGCCGGTACGCGGTCGTCACCGCCAATCGCTTTCCCCGCGTCCCCGGCCGGTACGTGGCCCATCTGGTCTCGCTGGAGGGCTACGAGCCGCACCTGGTGCCCGCCCCGCCCACCGGCCACGAGACCGTACGGCTGGTGTCGCTGCACTCGTGGTCGTTCCAGCACGACCCGGAGGGCACGCTGGACACCGGCGCGCTGTTGCGCGGGCTTGTCAACTCCGGGCACCAGGACGGGGACAGCGAAGAGCGCCTCGCGCTCCGGCTCCCGCTGCCCCCGCCCGGCCGGGACGAGGGCGCGGCCGAGTCGTACGCACGCCGCCGGCTCACTCTCGGGCACGTCCCGGTGGCGTACCGCACCCTGTCCGGTGAGCTCACCTACGCCTGGTACCGGGGCCCGGCCGCGCCGGTCACCGCTCCGGAGGTGCCGGACCAGGTCGTCGAGCCGGGGCACACCACGGCCGACCACGCCCTGGTGTACGAGCGTGAGCACGGCCTGTTCGATGTCGGCTACGCGGCCGCGTGGACCCTCGGTCGTACCGCCGCGCTCGCCGACCCGTCGTTCGCCTCGGAGATGACAGGCGCGCGGCGGGCGCTGGCCAACCAGGCCGTGGTCATCCGCGCGACCGCCGGGGACCCGGCCCGCTCGCGGAGCGGCACCGGGCCCGGCGCGAGCGGCGCCCGGGGGCTCGGCGGTCTGCTGGAGCTCGCCGAACCGGCGGCCGGACCCTCGCTCGTCGAGGCCTTCGCCGCGCCGCCCGCGGAGGAGCCCGAAGACGCCGGGGAACCGGCCGCGTCCCGGCGCCGCCGCCGTGACCGGGCCGCCGGACAGACCGCGCTCGCCTCCGCGCGTGCGGTGGAACTGCTGTCGGCGACGGCCGCGCGCTCCGCCCGCTCGCTCGCCGACTGGCTGGACCGGCTCACGCTGCTGCACGGCATCCCGTTCAGCCACCTCGTCCCCGACGAGAGGATGCTGCCGGCCGAGTCGCTGCGGATGTTCCGTATCGACGAGGCCTGGCTGGACGCCGTCGTCGCGGGCGCCTCCGACCTCGGGCTGCACACCACCACCGACCTCGACGTCGACAGGCACCTGCGCACGGCCGTCGCGAGCCGGCGCACCCCGGGGCGGAAGCCCGCGGCCGGACTGCTGATCCGCTCCGCGCTGGTGCGGGCGTGGCCGGAGTTCCCGCTCGCCGTCTACCGCAGCGGGCAGGAGGTGACGATCCTGCGGCAGGACCGGCTCGCCGAGGACACCCTGATCGCGCTGTTCGGCGAGGTCCCCGACCGCGTGGACATCCTGGAGCCCGGCCAGGGCATCCACTTCGGCATCGACGAAGGGGACGTCATCTCCCTCCGCAGCCTCGGCGGCGCGGACGCACCACCCCTGGGCGAACCACTGGACACCTACTTCCCCGACCCGGACGACACCACCGCCGGCACTGTCTTCACGCGCTACCTGAGGACCCGGCCGGCCGGCGAGACCCGGGACGTCCTGCGGTTGCGCGGCGACGACGGTCTGGTGCCGGGGCTCGCGGGCGCGTTCGGGAGGGAGGGCGACGCGCGGGACCTCACCCCCGCCGAGTTCGCCCTGAACCTGGTCAACGCCCCGCAGTTGCAGCGCCTGACGCCCGGCGGTGCGCCCTACGTCCCCGACGGCGGCACCAGCGCGCCGACCGTCCCCACCACCGACCGGAGCCCCGCATGACCGAGTCCGTTGAGAGCCCCATCACTCCTCCCGTGGCACCGGACCTGATCGTCCCCGTGCAGTTGCACGCCCTGGTCGTCAACGAACAGGGGTCCGACCCGGGCTACTTCCAGCGCTTCGGGCCCAACTTCACCAAGATGCTGGAGGACAAGAAGGCGGCCGAACCCGCGCCCGGCCAGGGCACCCGGGCCCCCGGCACCGGCGTCTATCTGCAGTGGCAGCTCCCCGAGGCGCTGGCCACGTCCCACTACGACCCGGACACCGAGGAAACGACCTTCCCCCTGGTGCCCAACCGGTGGCTGGTGGTCCGCCACCACACCGTGCCCTCCGGGCGGCCCGGCGCCGGATCGGTACGGGCCGCCGCCTGGCTCGTCCACAGCGACTACCTCGAGTACGCCCACTACGACAGCGCTCACGGACCCGGCGAAGCCGCCTTCCTGTCGGACGACCCGGAGACCGGCGAACCGCGCGAGGACTGGCTGGGCCGCGCCGTAGACCTGCGTGTGGAGGAGTGGCGGGAGCCCGACGGCGCGCCGGAGCCGTTCCTGACGGCGGCAGGACCGGGCCTGCTCGCCTTCGCGGGCTTCCAGCCGTACCACCCGAAGGTGTTCTCCTTCCACGACACCCTGGAGGACCTGGCGGGACACGGGCACAACGAGCCCGCCCCCACCACCCTGAGCTACTGCGCGATCGGCTGGTACTCCGAGGACGCCGGAGACATCCTGCGGCGGGCCGCCGACATCCCCGGCCTGCTGCCCCCGGTCGTCAAGGGCCCCGCCGACGTGCTGCGGGCCCTGGGCTGGTCGCTGCCCGGCCTCACGGACCGCGACGACGATGCCGAGGGCGAGGGCGAGAGCGAGGGCGAGGGCGAAGGCGAGGCCGGGGACCGGAATCCGCCGAACGGCCCGGTGCGAACCGTCTACAGCGGCACCGCGCTCGGCATCCCCTGGGACTACTTCGGCAACGACCCCGAGTCGGCCAGGCCCGTGGACTACAAGCCCCGGGTGGCCGTCGGGCACAGCGCCTCCGAGGCGTTCACCGCACTCACCGCCCGCACGACCAGGTCCGCCCGTACCGCCGGCCTGGTCAAGGCGCTCTACCACGGCTCCATCGACAGCTACGACCTCCCCGACGGGGAGGCCGAGCTGGAACGCGCAGCGCACACGGCGACGTTCGGCGCCTCCGCGGGCGGGACCACCTGGATCCTCGTGCCCCGCCCCGGCGGCGAGGACGAGGACCGGGGCGGGCCCGTCCCTGCGCACATCGCCGATCCGCCGGAGTGGCTGCACCAGCTCAACGCGGACCAGCGGGACGTCGACGCCCTCACCATCGAGCTGGCCGGGCTGCGCGAGCGGCTGCGCACCCTGTGGTGGCTGAAGGAGCTGCCGGGCAGGCACCCCGACGGCTTCGACGACGCCGCGGCCGACCAGCTCGACCCGGAGACCGGTGACAGTCTCGCCCAGCGCGCCGCGGCCATCATCCGGCGCCTCGACGAGCTCAGGCCGGTCATCCCGCACGGCACCACCTCCGAAGAGATGCAGGCCGCCATCGACGCCTTCAGCCGGACCAAGCGCCTGCCCCCGGAGCTGGAGCTGCGCCGCACCTTCGAGGAGTCCTACCACCGCACCGGCGACCCGGTCGTCGTCATCGAGGGCGCCGGCGCCCGGGCACCCCTGACCCGCGACCCCGAGGACCCACTGCCCTGCCGCACGGTGGACGGGCTGCTCGAAGCGATCCTGGTGGACGGGGAAGGGTGGACCCCGCCCGCCGAACTCCCGCCGCTGGATCTCGTCGACCAGACCGTCCCACTGGACCTGTCGGCGTTCCCCTCCCCCGGCCGGGCGCTGCTCGCCGAATTCGCCCTTCTGGACCGCGCAGCACGCACCGCCGACTCGGAGCAGCCGGAACGCACCGTCCTCGACACCGCACTCGCCGACCGCGAGCAGCGTCTGACCGGGACGCCCGCCGAGTACGCGGCGATGTGGAACCAGCCGTGGCTGCCCATGTACCTCCAGTGGGACCTGCGCTACTGCCCCGCGCCGTACACGACCGGAGAGCAGGTCAACTGGACGTTCGACGGCGAGCGGTACACCTGGACGGGCGACGGCGCCGACCCCGGCAACGGCCAGACCGGCTCCGAATGGATCTCCTTCGCCAACCGGGCGTTCCTCACGCCCAGCGTGCCGTATGTCCTGGCCGCCCAGGCGAAACGGCTGGCCGGTACGTACGGCCGGGCCGACGCGGCGGCACTGACCGGCATGACGGCCGGCCTCGGCCGCCTCGACGTGCTGTCCCAGACGCTCGAAGGCTTCAATGAACACCTGCTGATGCGCGACACCGGGGCACGCCGGCTGACCCCGGACGACGTCCTCCCCTTGATCGGCGAAGCAGGACACGTCGCCGCACCGGGGACCCTGAACGACGACGCCGACTTCAGGTTCCAGCCGGTGCGGGCCGGTCAGTTCTACTTCCGTGACCTGCGCATCATCGACCGCTTCGGCCGGTGCGCCGTCCTGACCGCCGTCGATCAGAACAACCACCTGGCGTTCAAGCCCGTACGCAGCCAGGACGCCACCCCGAGCGCCCCCCTCAGGGCGAACATCGAGGCGCCCGAACGGTTCGTCCAGCTGCCGCCTCGCCTGCTCCAGGAAGCCAGGACCCGCCTGCGCCTCGACTCCGGCACGGACGGCGACACCGCATCCGTACCCGCCGAGCCCTCCCCGGTATCCGGCTGGCTGCTCGTCAACCACCTGGACAGGACGCTGCTGGTGTACGGGCCCGGAGGCGAGCCCCTGGGCGAGCTGCGGGTCGTCCGCACCTCGCGAACCGAGCAGCACACCGAGTGGACGCCGCTGCCGTCCTCACCGTACGCGCACGCACCGGACCTGGAGGACCACCACCCGCACCTGGCCGGAATGGTCACGAGCCTGCTCGGCCCCGTCGGCCCGTTCCGGGCGCTGATGGCCACCATCAACGACCGGCTCGGCGAGACGACGGACGCCGGCACCGGAGACCCGGCCACCCCGGCCCGGCTCATCGGCCGTCCGGTGGCGGTCTACCGGGCCCGGCTCGACCTGGAACTCAAGGGCGAGCCGCTCGCCAACCCCGGCTGGAGCCACGCGCTGAGCCCGGAGCGGGAGGAGTACCCCGACTACCTCTGGCCGGTCCGGCTCGGCGACCCGTACCTGCTGACCGACGGGCTGATCGGCTACTACGCCCCCTCGGCCGGGCAGGAAGGGCGCGCGGACTACAGCACCCTGTACGTCACCGCCGAGGAGCCGGACGACCCGTACCTGACCTCGATCAGCAACGGCACGTCACTGGCACTGCCCGCCCGCGAGCCCGGCAAGGAGATCAGCCACCACATCACCGTCCTCGCCGACCCGCACAACCCGGTGCACGCCACCACCGGCATCCTGCCCGTGGTCGACCTGACCCTTCCCGCCGAGCACGTCGAGACCGCGCTGCGCCGCATCCGCGCCGCCTTCCGGCTCGGCCCGCTGCTGGCGCCCGTCCGTACCCCGGCCGCCGAGGAGGGGAGCCGTCGCCCGGGCGACGGGGGCGGCGAGGGGCTGGTGATGATCAGGCCCGCCGCCTGGCACGGCGAGTGGACCTGGGCCGAACCGGTGGCCGAAGACGGAACCGTCCGGTGGCCGGAACGCCCGCTGCTCGCCGCCGATACCGCCCCCCACCCCGACGACCCGGTGCCACAGGCCCGCGCCGGCTACCTGATGCTGCGCCCCGCCGCCCGTGAGGAGGACCACGCGTGACCCAGTACGCCCGTTCCGGGCAGGACCATCTGCTCGACTACCGGTACCGCCACATACCGCCCGTCGTCAACGTGAGCGACGGCGACGACGTACAGAAGGTCCGGCTGGAGGTGACCGTCACGGGCAGAACGGGCGCCCCCGCCCAGTGCGAGTGGATCCGCATCACACTGCCGCACGGCTCGGAAGCCTCCGACCTCACCCTGACCGACCCGAAGGACCTGTGGACCAGCACCGAGGGTGGAGACGCCCCGGAACACGGCAATGGGTGGGAAGGTGACCCGTTGCCCGTGGAGGACGGGCAGCTCGTCGTCCCCTTCACGCCCCGCCGCAAGCCCGTGCTGTTCAACGGCACCTTCAGCGTGACGCTGGTCGTCTCCTACATCGTGGTGAACGAGGCCCGGGGCACCGCCGAGATCGGCATCACCGAGCGGACCCGGCCCACCGGACAAGGCTCCTACGAGAACCGCCCGGCCCCGGCCTTCAGAGTCCAGAAGTGGCCCGCCGACTTCCACTTCGGCAACCTCCACCCGTCGAGCGCCTCCGTGGACAACGGCGAGACCGTCACCCTGAGGTGGGACGGCAGCCGCGGCCCGACGTACGAGATGCACTGGGGCGAGGACGGATACGAGGACGTCACCAACCGGGGCGGCAGCTGGGTGTCCCCGCCCCTGGAGAACACCACCGGCTTCATGCTGACCGCCACCGACGCCGCCGACGGCCCGGCCCCGCTGGTCCACGTGATGACCACGGCCGTCACGGTCGAGCGGCCCCACCTCGTGGTCGGCGACCTGGAAGTGAACGGCATCACCCGGATGCAGAGTGCCCGCCAGCAGGTGGTCCTGCCGGTCCCCGGCGGCCGGCAGTACTACCGGGCCGGCACCGACGGCACCCTCCTCGGCTACCTCAAGACGGCGAGCAGCGCCGTCGGCTCCACACTCGCCGCGACCGTCTACCGGGCCGGTGCGAACGAATACACGATGCGGTTCTCTTCGGTGAACAACAGCAGCGGGGATCCGCAAGAGACCCCCGTCAACGTCCCGGTTCCCGAGGGTGCCGAGGTGTACCTGTACTTCGGCGGGCAGAACGGCGACACCCTCGACCTGGTGTGGCTGCCGCAGGGCACGGGCGCGTTCCAGGTGATCGACCGATGACCGGCACCCTGCTGTCGTACGCCCTGGCCACGGACCCCGACCCGTTCCAGGCCGGCGGCAGCGCCACCCTCCGCCTGACCGTACGCGGCGGCACCCGCCCGGCGCACTGCAAACGGATCGTGGTGACAGTGCCCACGGGCACAGGAGCCGGCGAACTCACCTCCGAGCCCGGATCGCTCACCGCGGTGGTGACGGGCGGCGAGGCGCCGGAAGAGGACGGCGGCGGCTGGGACCACGACATGGCGACCCGGCCCGGGGAGACGGTCTTCACCCTCACCCCGCCCGGCGGCCGGGGCTGGCTTGCGGGAGTAACACCGCTGACCCTCACCCTCGGCCGGATCCGCGTCAACGCGGCGCCCGGCACGGCACGGCTGCACATCACGGAGGAGACCTCCGCCGACGGGTCCGCATGGGCAACCCCGGAGACGGAACTCGCCGTCCCCAAGTTCCCCGAGGGCTTCGTCTTCCGCGACCTGCGCCCGAAGCACCCTCATGTCGGCAACGGCGACCGCGTCACCCTCACCTGGGACGGATCCCCGGCCACGTACACGGTCGACTGGGGCCGCCGGCCGGAAGTGGTCACGGAGAGCGGCACCTGGACCTCCCCTCCCCTGCACAACACCACCGTCTTCCGCCTGGCGGCGACCCTGCCGGGCTCCACGGCGGAACGCGTCCTGACCACGATGGTCACGGTGGCCCGCCCTCACCTGCACGTCACCGACCTGAAGGCGGGAGGCCGCATCCGCAGACTCGGCGCGGGCCAACGCCTCCCCTCCACCGCCCCAGGCACCCCGGCCCGCTACACGGCCCCCACGGACGGCCTCCTCCTGGGCCACGTCCGAGCCCGCACAGGCCGCTCCCCGGCCACACTCGTGGTCACCGTCGAGGCAGCCGACTCGACCGCGTACCAGCAACGGTTCGTCTCGGACAACCAGGACACGTCCCGGCTGCCCTCAGAAACCCCGTTCCACCTACCGGTCCCGAAAGGCTGCACGGTGCTGCTCACGGCGGAGGGCACGGAGGACGACGAGTTCGGGGCCACCTGGATGCCCTACGGCAACGGACCGCTCGCACCGGCGCCTTGAGACACTTGAATAGGCTCCCGGAGCGGGTCACCCACGGTCACTGGTGAGCGCGAGACACAAACACCCGGAGAGCCGGGGAAATACTCGTGTAGGGCGCTTGAGGCGCCCTACGCGGCTTCGACGCCCCTCCACCGTCACCGCGACCTCCTCGACGCGCTCCACACCGCCGCCCGCGAACCCACCCGGGCCTGGCAACCCGGGCCCGCCAACTGGAAGAGCGCCTCTCAAAAGCCCTGGGCGAGGCAGCCTGGCGCGCATCAGGACTCGGAGCCGCCGACAGCATCGACGAACTCAACACCCGTATCACCAGCCTCGAACAACAGGTGACCGATCTCCAGCTCAAGCAGGCCGGTCACCAGCTGAAGCACGGCGGGATGCCCGGGGGCACCACAGCGCACGCCGGGTCAGTGACTGGCGCGCGCCCCGGGGCTCGCGGGCGCGCGTTGGTGCCGATTTCAGCGGAAGGCCCGGAAAGGATCGCCTTCGCGTCCCTACAGTCATTTGAGATGACGTTCCGCTTCGTCGAGGGGCGTGGCCGTCCCGGAGGCCGGGACCGGCCCCGTCTACGGAATCTCGTTCGTGCGCTTCCCGCTTGCGTGCTTCTCGTCCGTGCGCTTCTTGTCCGTGTGCATCCCGGAGGAGTGTTGCCGTGCCTGCTGCCACGATCGATCTGCCGCTGAGCTTCGAGGTCCCCGAGGGCTTCCATGACCTCGACCTGACGGTCTCGGCGGAGACGAACACCAACAAGCTCATCGACAAGCTCACCAAGCTGAAGCCACCCCCCGGCGACGCACAGATCGCCCGTGCGGCCCTGGTACAGCAGGCGATGTACGAGATGCTGGCCGCTGCCGCCGCCGTCTACGCCGGAATCCTGCTGACCAGGCCGGCGAAGGACAACCCCAAGGGCCACCTCAGTTCGCTCATGCTGACGGTCACGGCCCGGCCGAGCGAGCTGTCCAACGACAAGACGGTGCACCGGCTGGCCCGCACCATGGGCGCCATCTACCCCGAGGCGGAAGTGGGCGTGGTAAGGCTGACGACCGGCCCCGCGGTGCTGCTCACCGAGGACTGCAAAGTCGCCCGGCCGGTGAATCTCCTGGATGACGGAGGCGGCTCCACGACCGTGCGCCAGCTGCACGTGTTCGTGCCCGTACCCGGACGGCTGGCGATGGCGGACTTCTCCATCGCGACGGAGAACCTCGCCGAGTGGGACGACTACGTCGACATCCTCGGCCAGGTCTGCAACACCATCACCTTCACCAGCTGACCCGCCGCGCGGAAGGAGAGGCCAAGGCCATGGAGAAGCTCTACACCATCGCCGACGGGGGCGGACGGTTCCCCCTGCAGAACCTCGGCTACCAGGCCGGCGCCGACGACCTGATCGTGGGGGCCGTGCACTCCAAGCTCAACATGTACACCAAGGACGAGAAGAACACGCTGCCGCTGTGGGGCTGGGCCCCGGATACGTTGCGGGACGAAGAGCGCTACCACCTCGAGCAACTGATCCGCGCCTTCCTCTACCAGGAAGGCAGGATCGTCGCCGCTCTGCGGCACCTGGACGATGGCTTCGGTGACATGCAGTGCTCCTCCGACGAGGCGCGCGAGCGGATCGACGCATTCATCGACTCCCTCAAGGAGGCGGCCGGAAAACGTGCGCCCCACGACCGCCAAGCCAAGTGGTACGCGCAGAGCCCGTCCAGGTCGGTCATCGACTTCACCGACCCGGCCATCGCCCGCAATCTCGGCTTCGTCGGCTCGCTGGCCAAGGGCGGCAGCTCCTTCTCCGACCCCATCTGGCGGCTGAAGGACAACGGCTACGGAGCCGACCGCATCCCCGACCAGGCCCTGCGCGACCTGGTCGACCTCGTCCTCGCCGTGCAGGGGGAGTACCAGCTGCAATGCCTGTTGCTGGACCGCGAGTTCGAGCGGATCATCAACACTCGTGGCCAGGAGTACGAGTACCTCAAGGCGGCGGCCGCCGCCAAGGCCGCCGAGGAGTCCGCGCCCAGCGCCTTCTGGGGCATCCTCGGGGACGTCCTGGGGGTCGTCTCCGCCGTCGCCGGGGTCCTGGCGCTGGTCCCGGTGCTGACCCCGGTGGCCGGGCCCGTCGCCATCGCGGCGGCGGTCGGTTCCCTGTCCGCGCACACCGCGGACGCGGTCCTGCAGGGCGACTGGGACGCCGCCACGATCGCCGGGCTGGGCGCCGATGCGTTCGCCGCCCTGCCTGTCGTCGGCGCGCTCGGCAAGGCCGCGCGCAGCGGCAGCCTCGCCATGCGCACGGTCGGCAAGGCGGGCGTGGCCGTCCGCAGCGGCGGGCAGGCCTTCCTCGCCGCGACCGGCGGCGCCGCGGCGGCGGAGGCAGGGGCCATCGCCCGTTACCTCGGTGCCAAGGGCGCCAGGATCGTCGGCGCGAGCGCCAGTCAGGGCAGGCTCGCCGGGAAGGTGATCCAGGGGACGGTCAGCCTGGCCACCGAGATCCCCACCAGCGTCGCCCTGGCCGGTGCGGCCGGTTCCGACACCGCGGAGAGCACCGGCACCGCTGTCGAGTTCACCCACGGCATGGCCGACCAGGTCGGCGACTGGGTCGAAATGGGCGCCGCCAACGCGAAGAAGGCCGGGAAGATCTCCCTCGCCCGCTTCGCCAACGCCTTCGCCTGACCCGGCAGCGCGAGATAGCGGCTGCCCCGGATGTGCGTCCCACTGCGCATCGGCCTCAGGCGGCTCCGGGGCGTTCAGGAAGCGGGCGGGGCACTGCCCGAGACTTCCGATCATGCGAGGAGAGGGCCCTGGAACGGGAAGGGGGCCGACGGCACGCACAACGCCGCGGGAGGCGTCAGCCCGGCCGGAGCGGGCGGAGCCTCAGGTGCCGGAGGCGCCTCCGGCATGGGCGGTGCGGCAGCCATGTCGAACGGCGTGTCCTACGGCGCCGGCGGCAGCGGCGGCGCAGGAGCCCGCGGCTCGTCCGGCGGCCCAGGCGGCCGGGGAGGCGAATGGAACCCCAACGTCGGCAGCGCCGTGCGCAGCACCGACTGGAAGGGGCTCGCCGGCGGCTACGGACTTGCCGGCGACAAGGGGGCCGAGGGCGCCAAGGGCGGTGACGGGGCCGTCATCATCACCTGGTGACGTCCGCGTGCCCGGGCCGGCAGCGGCCCGCCCGGGCAGCCGCCGAGTTCACGCAGACATCGGGAGGCGACACGACAGCCCCTATGAGCGGGTCCTGGCTGTGACTGTCTGACCAGGTGGAAGACCTCCCGGGCCGCCTCACGGCTCGCATCTGCCTGGCCCACTTCAGCAGATCGCGGTATCCGGCCGCGGTGACCGGTATCACCTCGATGCCGACTACGGCCCCCACCGGGGAGAGCACAACAGCCACATGAGCGTCCCGGTGCGTGTCCGCCCCAAGGACCACCTCCCCCGTCGGACGGCGTCGGCGGGCACGCGGCGCAGCACTCGGCTGATTCCCCCAGTCCTCGCACCGCACCGTGGACCAGCTCTCCAAAGCCGACCGCGACCGGCTGCGCGGGCTCGGGCCCGGCCGCTGAAGAGCGGCCACAGCGGCCGCCGGGGGGCTGGGATGCGTTTCAGCGGTCGGAAGCGGCGGGGGGTGGGGGTGCGGTGAGCGCGGGGTTCGGGGTGAGGATGCGGCGCAGGATGTCCTCGACCTCGGCGCGGGTGGGCGGCTCGCTGGCTGCCAGGCCGCGCAGGGTGAGCCCGTTCATCGCCGCGGTGGCCGCCTGCGCGGTCACGGGATCGACGTAGGCCAGTAGGACGCCGGTGGTGGCCTCAATGTACCGGTCGGCGATGGGACGCAGCGCGGGGCGGCGCAGGGCGGCCACGTACAGCTCCAGCTCGACGGCCTCGTAGGCCCGGTTCGGGCCGAAGACGCCCATCAGGGCGTCGGTCAGCAGCACGACCAGCTGGTTGACGCCGAGATCGGGCCGCTGAGCCGCCCATTCCTTGAGTATCGCCGCGTAGCGCTCGTAGGCCAGCGCCAGGGCGGCTTCGATGAGGTCGTCCTTGGTCGCGAAGTGGTACGTGGTCGCCCCCAGCGGCACCCCCGCCTTGTCGGCGACCGCCCGGTGGGTCAGCCCCTCGATTCCGCGCTCGGCGATGACGCTCAAGGTCGCTTCCGTGATCTCCGCGATGCGGCGCTCGGGATCACGGCGCCGTCGCGCGACAGGGGGCTGGGCAGGCATGAGAGGACTCCGTACGGACACAGAGGCGGTGCGATACGTACGTACTGTAGCCCGCCCGCGCATCGCCACCCTCCATGGAGGTGACAGCGCAAGCGCCCCGCACTCACCCCGGATCGCCTGTTCACACACAGACGCCCGGAAGGGAGGCCCGGCAAGGAGTACACGCGTACCGCAAGGATCTACTTCCCAAGAAGAAGGGGCGGCGAAGAGCTTTCCTCCATCTTGTCGGGGTGCAGAGCCCAGGAATGGAGGGCTGATCACACCTTCGCACCCTGAGCGGCGTCACCGTGCCCGGATTGTCGACATGTCCGTATTGCGCACTCCGCCGACTCGGGTTACAGTACTTGTGTACTAGTTACGGAGTGGAGGACGGCGCTCAGCCGGGACCCGGCGATCTCGCGCCTTCCGTCTCCCGAGTGCTCGCGGCAGTCAGTCCGCGCGCGCCTTCGTACCTCGATTCCTCTTTTTCTGGAGTGTTCCTCCATGACTGCTGTTCCTTCCCTGCCCGCTGCCGTGGGCTCCGTGGCGTCCTACGCGTTCTGGGGCCCTGACGGCAGGGTGCTCGCCGACTTCTACGCCGCCGCTCTGGGCTGGCGTGTCGCCGAGGAGTTCCCCGGCGAGGACGGCGTCCCCACGGCCTTCCTCGTCACGGACGGCTCGACGCGGTTCGTCTTCTACACGGCCAAGGAGTTCACGGCCCCCAAGTGGCCGGAGGAGGAGCTCCCGTTCCACCTCGACCTGGCCTTCGGTGACGTGCCGGCCACCGAGGAGCGCCTGCTCGGCCTGGGCGCGACCAAGCCCGCCCACCAGCCGGGCGGTGAGTACTGGACGGTCCTGCTGGACCCGTCCGGCCAGCCCTTCTGCATCAGCGCGGGCTGGTCCGAGGGCTCCTGAACCACCCCGCACCCGCACCCTCACGCCCATCCCCCCACCCTGTCCCTCCGCCCGGAGGGGCACGTACCAACAGGAGATTCACCATGGGTTACGCACCCTGCTTCAGCGTCAAGGACACCGCGGCCAGTATCGCGTTCTACAAGAAGCTCGGCTTCGACGTGGACTCCAGCACCGCCAAGCCCGGTGACGACATCCACATGATGTTCTACCAGGGCGAGTTCTGCGCGATGCTCTACAGCAACGACGACCTCAAGAACTGGCTGCCCGTCCTCGCGGACACCCCCATCGGCTTCGCCGGCATGCACTACCTGGGCGTGGAAAACCTGAGCGACGTCTACGGCCACATCTCCCAGCACGCCGAGATCGTCAAGCCGCTCACCGAGGACCACACCGGGGTG
Source organism: Streptomyces sp. SCA2-17 (assembly GCF_044336695.1). Lineage (NCBI taxonomy): Bacteria > Bacillati > Actinomycetota > Actinomycetes > Kitasatosporales > Streptomycetaceae > Streptomyces > Streptomyces sp. SCA2-17. The sequence goes on along the minus strand of NZ_CP117521.1, from coordinate 6,635,337 downwards.
CGCCTGTTCTACTTCCGCGACATCGACGGCTACGTCATCGGCGTCAACGAGAAGTCCACCGTCAACGCCGGCTGACCCCACCCGCCGATACACACGGCGCGACCGGTCGGGGAGTGACGGCCTCACCGCAGGACCCTCACCCTGCCACTCACCGGGCCCCCGCTTCGCTCATTCCCCCGCGCCCAGCGGCGGCCGCACCCCACCTCCGATGCCCGCCCAGGACGCCGAGCACACCGACCAGGTCACCGAGCCCGTCACCACCCACTGACCCATCCAGGCGCAGGCGCGGCATGTAGGACCACTGGCGACCTACACCCGTGTCAACCTCTCCACCACCCCCACTCAGCAAGAGGACAGAACTCATGAGCAGCACCCACCGCACCGAGGCCAAGGCGACCGTCGACGCCTGGGTGAGCGCCTACAACGACCAGGACTTCGACCGCTTCGGCACCCTCTACACCGACAGCGTCCCCTACACCTGCGCCGCCTTCGGGCTCGCGTTCACCGGCCGCGACGCCTTCGTCGCCCACGTGAAGGAATACGCGGGCGCCGTCCCCGACCGGACGATGACCGTGCACCGCATCACCGCCGACGGCGACACCATCGCCGTCGAGTTCGCCTTCGCGGGCACCAGCTCCGGAGCACACCCGGCCCTGCCCCCCAAGGGCGAACCCGTCCGCACCACCTTCTGCACCGTCCTCGCCCTCCACGACGGCAAGATCGCCTCCCAGACCGACTACCTCGGCGGCCAGTAACCCGCAGCCGCCACCGGACACACGCACCGGCCGACCGATCCGGCTCCGCCATCACACCCGGCATCCGGATACCGCACCCCATAGAGACCCGGCCCGCACCCGCGGAACAGAACTTCCAGGGGCCTGGCCACCCCAGTGCAGTTGCCTTATGGGTTCCTGAGCTTGATAGGGGGTGGTGCGGTGAGAGAGGGGGCGCCGGTGGCACGACTCCGTACGCGTGGGTAGATGCGAGGACGAAGCGGATCTCCTCCACCGACGTCGGCGGCTGCCTCCTGCCTCAACCGCGACGCGGGCCGCGTCCCCCATCAGCCAGCTATAGGCACCCGTGGAGATGGCCGGGAACGCCACTGTGCGCGCCCCCAGTTCGTCCGCGACCCGCAGGGACTCGCGGTAGCAGGACGCCAGCAGCGACTCGTCGCCGCCGGAAACCCAAACACCAGCCCGACGGTGTGGATACCCCAGGGCAGTTATGTGCGTCCAGCTAGCTCTTGATGCCGTAGCGGCCGGAGCGGGACGTGTTGCATTGAAGATCCGATCTGGGCGACCCGTCGGCCCCGCACCTCCACTCCTTGATGCCATCGCATTCGCCGAAGAGACCACCTCCATCCTCTCAGCAGCGGGGCCCATGCGCGCCGAATGCCCTAGCTCAACGCTGCGTAGTCAGCACCAAGTCAGCACGGGAGTCAGCACCCCGGCTCCAGATCACCCCAATCACGACATGATTCCGCGCTGGATTCCTAAAGCGAGTTGAGCCTCCTCGGCCTCCGTGCCGACCCCGTCGTGGACGTCCCCATCACACCCCGGCCCCGAACTATGAAGCCCCGCCATATAGGCCGCTGACCTGCATCTTCCTACGGTATGGCGACGCAATGACGCACCCCTCGCCCACCCGGAAGTGATGACCATGGCCACCCCTCCCCCACACACCCCAAATCCCAACTCACTCCCCAGAATCGTCGTCGCCAGCCTCATCGGCACAACCATCGAGTGGTACGACAACTCATCGGGACAGGGCTAGGACCTGCGGTTTTCTTGATCACGGGCCCAAAAGTCAGCACCGAACCAGCACGGGAATCCGAGCGCCACCGTGAAAGCCCGCCGCGTAGAAGAGGGAACGCGCTCCGGAGCCTTCACCGATGCGTAACAGTACGTAGTGAAGCAGGAGCCCGCTTCCGGGCGAAGCTCACACTCTGACCAGTGGGTGACCGTGGACCTTGCTGCTGGAGGATCGGATCCTCTTCGTGGCCACGTACTGGCGCCCCTCAGGGCGTACCACGGAGGGGGCGTACCCGCGGCCCCGTCGGACAGCGAACTCACCGACCGGCTCGGGCTGTCGTCATGGACCGCCTCGCCCGCACCCACGGCACCGAGCCGGCACTCCTCCAGGGCAGCGACCGCCTCCCCTTCCCCGGCCCTGCCCCGAACATCACCCGCCTTCTCGCCGTCTCCGGACTCGTCGCCCTGCTCCTGTTCGGCTGGGCCGCCACCATCACCACCGTTCTCGGCGGCCCGGCCCACCACATCACCCCTGACCTCCCCTCCTACTTCGTTTCCTACACCGGCTGACAGCACCGGATCCCTCGCGAACAGCCACATGATTTCGAGTCGACCGCTGCGAGGAGGAACCGTGCGTCCCGGGCCCCGGCTGTACGCGTCGTCACCCCAGGCGGCAACCCTGCCCTCGTCAGAGACAGTGCATGTCCTGATCGCCGGTGGTCTCTTCTCTCCTAAACTTCCTGATGCCGTCGCCCACCGGCAGAGCGTCGCGACGTCGGACTCTGGCAGTCGCGGCCGGGGCTACCTCATCAGTAATAGCGGAGGCAGCTGGGCTGCCAGGCCCAACAGCACAGAGAATGAACCGAACGCACTCCCTCTCGGCCTTGCCATGGTGGCCAGCAGGCAGCCATGGCTCGACACGCCCGTAGGGCACGCTGAGCGACCCACGCAGCTTCGACGAGTGAGTCGAACTGCAAGGGCAGACTCAGCTCGGTCTCGAGCAGGAAGAGAGTCCAGCAACGTCGGCGTGGTCGCACGGCCAGGAGCGGGCAGGAGACCGCAGCTCCCTCCTCAAGGGAAGCTCATCCAGCTCTCAGTGCGTGGAACACCTGGTCGCCAGCTGGAGGGAGAGAGAAGAGGCGGTTGACACCGCTGGCCCGGCACCTCCTGCTATCGGTCATGTGCGGTCGGCGGTGATGAGGAGGTAGTGGAAGCTGCCTTCCTTGTAGGCGGTCAGGAAGGCTTCCTCGATGCCGGTGGCGAGGTGCGATCGGGCGCGCAGTTCCCAATAGGGGATGGTCAGTGAGGTGAGGTCGGTGACGGTGATGGGGACGAGGCCGTTGGCGGCGAGGGCTTTGAAGTATGCGCTGCGGGGGTGGATGTTGCAGGTGTAGTGGGTATCAATGCGGCTGACGGCTTTGGAGCGGCCTCCGGTGAGGTCGTTGGAGCATCCGGTGATGCACACGTAGCGTCCGCCGACGTTGAGGATGCGGGCGAACTCGGCGAAGGCCTGGTCGAGGTCGACGTACATGGTGGTCTCGTTGGTCCACACCGCCTGCCGGGATCCGTCTTCCATGTCGGTGGCGAGCATGTTGCGGAAGTGGAAGCAGACCTTGTCGTCGAGGTGGTGGCGCCGGGCCTGGGCGTTGGCGAAGTCCGCCTGGTACTCGGAGATCGTCACCCCGTCGACGTGGCACCCGTACCGGTGGTGTGCCATGAAGGAGGTGCCGCCGCGGCCGGAGCCGGCGTCGAGGGTCCGGTGCTCGGGGGTGAGGGGGCCGAGGTGGTCGAGCAGGAAGTCGGCCTGTGCGCTCTCCAGGCGGTGGAGTTCGCGGACGGTGCGCTGCTCACGGTCCGGGACGCCGGGGTCGAGGACGGTGGGGTCGTATGCGCCTATGCCGTAGTGGTGGTGGTACAGATCGTCGATCTCACCCAGGGCGAGATTGACGTCGTCGTGGAGGTGGGTGTCCCAGTAGGCGGCGACCGCCCGCTGGTAGTCGGTGCGCAGCACTTCCCCGGTCTGTGGCGAGGTGGTCATGCTCTCTCCTTCTTTCAGGGGGTCGGTCCACCGGTGGTCTGACGGTGGTAGCGGGGGGCGGTGCGGTGCCAGGCGAGGCTGCCGGCGCACCAGTCGAGTACGCCGCCGAGGAAGCGGTGGAGTTCGCTTCCGCCGCGGTGAGCGAGATGGTCGCGGTGCTGGTGGAAGCGGTGCATGAGTTCGTTGTGGAGGCCGGCGCTGATGTTGAGTGCCTCCTGAGGGGTGCAGTGCTGTTCGGCCTCGATGGCCCGGAGGAGGTTGAAGTCCCCGTCCGAGGAGAGGTCCTCGATGTCGGCGGAGTAGATGTCGTTGGCGATGCAGGCTGCCAGGGCGGCGGTGCCGATGGCGTCGTGGACGTCGGGGTGGGCCCAGACCTCGGTGGGCAGCCGGTAGCCGCCGAGGGCGTCGATGACGGTCATGCACGGCAGGAAGCTGTTGGCCTGCCGGTTCATCAGGTACTCCCACACCCGCGGCCGGTATCCGGTGGCACGCCAGGTGCCCTCCTGTGCCAGGGCGGTGAACAGATTCCGCAGGGTGTGGCGGGCCCGGTCCAGCTGGGCGGGAGTGGTGATGCGCTGCAGGTGTCCGACGGCGGACCGCAGGCCTTCGAGTGCGGGATCGCCGCGGGTGGCGCCCGTGAAGGCGGCTTCGTGGCGGTCGGGGAGGCGGACCCGGCCCAGGACTGCGGAGGCGGTCGCCAGGCGGGATCCCAGCAGGTGCGGTACGGCTCCCAGCTCCGGGTCGTCGCAGTAGTGGTCGTCCATGGCCCAGATGGCCAGCGCGCACCGGGCCGGGACCATCAGCAGGTCCTCGTCGCCGGTCGCGGGGTAGCACAAGGTGGCCAGCCGGCCGAAGCCCGCCGCCCGAACCCGCTCCATCCGGCCGTGATAGAGACCGATTCCTTCGGCCCACTCCAGGACTCGCTCGTCGAGCCGGCCGGCCAGCAGTGGATCGTCCCTGCGCGGCCTCGGGCAGTCCAGAAGCGGCACGACCACAGCACGTGCCGCATCGGATACGGCAGGCCGCGCGGCGAACCGGAATGCCGCCGATGTGCCCGGCCCGGTCGGGCCGCCGAGCACTCTCACGACAGGTCCGGGGGCTTGTTGTAGTGGCCGACCTCGACGTTCTCCAGGATCCCGAGCGCACTGGGCAGGAGCGGTGCCACCGAGTAGTAGTTGCTGACCAGATACGACAGCGTCGCCCGGTCGTCGATCCCCATGAACCGGACCGACAGACCCGGCTCGTACTCGTCGTCGATGCCCCGCTGGTACAGGCCGATCACCCCGCCGTTGTCCTCCCCGGTCCGCAAGGCGATGATCGAGCTAGTCAGATCGCCCGAGATGGGGATCTTGTTGCACGGAAGGAACGGCACCCCGCGCCACGCCACCACGTGGTGCCCGTTGAGCTCTGTTCCGGGCGGGCAGATCCCCGCGCGGGTGCACTCGCGGGCGAAGGCCGCGATGGTGCGCCGGTGCGCCAGGAGGAACTTTGTCTGCCGCCGCATCGAGATCAGCTCGTCCAGATCGTCCGGTGTCGGCGGACCGTGCCGGGTCGCGATCCGCTGCGCGGGGTCGGCGTTGTTGAGCAGTCCGAACTCGGGGTGGTTGACCATCTCGTGCTCCTGCCGCTCGCGCAGGGCCTCGATGGTCAGCCGCAGCTGCTGTTCGGTCTGGTCCTGAGGGCCGTTGTACAGGTCGCCGACGCGGGTGTTGATCCGCAGGACGGTCTGGGCCACGTTCAGGGGATACTCACGCGGGCTGGACTCGTAGTCGACGAACGCGGCCGGCAGGATCGCTTCCCCGCTGTGGCCGGAGGCGATGGCAATGTCGGCCTCACCTCGGCGCGTCACCGCCGGCCGGGGACAGGCGAGGTAGGCATCGAGGTGCGCGGCGAGCTCCGGTGATGCGGCGCGGATCTGCTTGAAGGCACGGCGCGGAAGCACCAGCACGGTACAGGCTGTCACCGTACGGTAGGTGAATGCCCACCGGCCATTGCCTGTCAGGCACTGCTCGCCGAAATAGCCGCCGTCGGACAGAAGCCCGTGCGAGACCGTGTCCGTGTACGCGCCGGGAGTCACCCGGTCGACCTTCCCGCGGGCCACCAGGACCAGCTGATCCGCCTTCTCCGCCGCGCGGGCAAGGACGCTTCCCGCCTCCACCTCACGCTGCTCGAAGGCACCTGCCAGAGTGCCGAGCAGTGCCGAGTCGGGGAGATTCCGCAACACGGGTATCTCACGCAGCGTTTGAGGAACGACGCGAATGCGTGACCCCTTGTTGTCGAACGCCACCCGGCCGTCGCCGACCGTGAAGGCCAGACGCCGGTTCACGCGGTAGGTGCCGCCGGGAACGTCCACCCAGGGCAGGATGCGCAGCAGCCACCGGGAAGAGATTCCCTGCATCTGGGGAACAGACTTGGCGGTATGGGCGAGATTCCGGGCGGCGTCGATTCCTACCGCCGACGGCTTGAGTAGCGGGTCCTCCGGCTGCGATATGGATTCGAGCATGCCTGACTCCCTTCCTGTAACAGGGGAAAAGCGAGAGAGACACGAGCCGACGGGCACGGCAACCGCTCGTTGGGCCGCGTTCGCAGGGCAGCTCACTCCATCAGTTCAGGTCGTGGCGTGCCGCAGTGAAGGCCAGTCAAGTCATATAGGTCGTAACAAGCAACGGGAAATGAGCCGTTCGAGCGGATCCATGTCATCAATTCATGCAGTTGCGCTGTGACCTTCGGTGCGCCACGGCGGAGGTGCAACCCATGCCACTACTGTGCTGAAACGATTCTTCAACTGACTTCCACACCAGCCTCGAATAGGGCTCGACGAAGAGGCCGAGAATCCCGGCCCGCCTGGCGTGCTGCGCATACTTGCGCTTCGATGGACTCGTTGGCGGGCGCCGTGGAACTCCACGGGCCGGTGGTTGGATTTGGCTTCAGCGGTGGGCCCCGCTGGCCAGGCCAGCACCCCCCGGCCACCTAAACGGTCTGGATGTCGAGAAGGCAGACGGCCTGCGTAGCGCGTCTCTGGGAATGAACAAACAAACCGCATCGTGAGGAGAGTCATGGGTATCAAGGACCAGTTCCAGGGCAAGGCCAACGAACTCAAGGAGCAGGCACAGAAGGCAATGGGCGTCGCTCAGGATGAGGCTTCAAAGCGGAACCAGCATGCTCCGGAGGGCTCGGAAGAGGTCAAGTCGCAGGCCGACAGCTTCGCCGATGATGACGACAGCCAGGCCCAATAGCACAGTCGCTGCTGGTCACAGAGGCTGCTGGCGGATCCGGCCGCGTGCTGGTTTCCTGGTGCGGCAGCCGCCCCCAGGTGTCGGGTGACCGGTTCCGATGTGTCTTCCAGGTCTCACGGCTCCCTGTTCGTGACTGTGATGGTGCATGCAGAAAGGGCAGCCCAATGAGCTGGTTACCTGTCAGCGGGGGCGCGTGAGGTAGGTGCAGGCTTCCTGCCAGGTGCCTGTGTGCACTGGCAGCGGTTGCAGGGCTGTGGCCAGCGTGTGGACGGTGTCGGCGGTGGTGGGGCGGGCGATCCAGTTGACAATGGATGCCAGGAGCTGTTTCCGTGCGTGCGGCATGTCGGCCTATTGGAGTCTGGTTAGGAATCGCGGCGTCGGGCACTGATCGGCTCTCTCCCGCAGCCAGGTGCAGGCTCCGGGCACGGGGGCAGCCCTGCACCATGTTCAATGGCGCGGGCACCCGCCAGCCGTCCCGTTCGAGCTGCCGGACGCGTTTGATGAGGTCGGACATCCAGTTCCGTGGAAAGAGGACGGCGCGTCCGTCGGCGTGCACGACGGCCCCGCACAGCAGCGCGATGTCATCCGGGCCGGAGCGTGCGTGATGGGTGCAGCCGGCGAGGACGACGTCGAGCGCCTGGCTCAGGGCGGCGGGGGTGCGGGCGCGGAGTTCCCCGCCGCGGAAGAGGAGGTAGAACGTGCCGGGCCGCTCGGCGGTGAGCGTGACGGGCACGTAACCCGTTCATCCTGACCGGTGGTGTCTTCGGTGATCCGGTATGTTTCGGGGCCGCGTACGGCGATGCCCAGCCTCCTTTCGTCGACTCGAACAGCCACGAGCGTGTCGACGGGCTACCTGCCGGTTTCAATGACTGACTGTAGTCCCCCTCACGATCAGATGCGGCAGTCAGGCAGCACACCCGGGCCTGAGAACGCATACCAAGTCACGATGCTCGGTCTCGGCCGTCCCGCTTGCGGGCGAGGGTCAGTCCGTCAGCGACGGGCAACATGACGGACTCCACCCGGTCGTCAGCCCGTACGTGCTGGTTAAAGGCCCGGATGGACGCCGCGTTCCCGGTGGCCTGCGGATGTGCTGCTTCGCCCGCGTAGAGGACGTTGTCGGCGAGCAGGAGCCCGCCGGGGCGCACACGCGGGACAAGCTGCTCCCAGTAGTCGATGTAGGAGGGCTTGTCGGCGTCGATGAAGACCAAGTCGAGCGCGGGCTCGTCGGGTAGTGCGCGCAAGGTATCGCCGGCGTCGCCCAGGCGCAGGTCCACGCGATCCGCTACGCCGGCAGCCGTCCACGATTTCTTGGCGATGTCGGTCCATTCCGAGGACAGGTCACAGGTGATTACCCGGCCGTCCGGCGTGGTCCCCAGTGCCAGGGCGAGGGTCGAATATCCGGTGAAGGTGCCCACTTCGAGGATGCTCCGTGCCCCGCTCAAGCGGGTGAGCAGGTTGAGCAGGACCGCTTGCTCGTGCGGGATCTGCATTTCGGCGGGCGCGCCGAGGGCGCGGGTGCGTTCGATCAGGTGGAGTTGGATCGCTGTCGGGGGTTCGGCCTGCTCCTGCATGTAGTGGTGGAGGGCGGGGGTGAGGAGGACGGTCTTGGGGGCGTCCGCGAGGGAGGTCATCGGTACTCCGTTCACAGGGTGCGCGGGGACTGGGAGGGTCCGACGGGGTGGCCGCAGTTCGCGGTGGCGGTGTCGGCCAGGTGCAGGAGCAGGTCTGTTGCCGCGTCGTGCAGCCGGCGGATGGCGTGGGGTTGCGGGGCGGCAGTCGTGTTCTCGGGGTTCAGGCCATGGGCGGCGATGTCGCACCTGATCTGTGCGATCCGAAGAACGAGCTGGGCGGCGAATCCGTTGTGGCAGAGGGGCCGGCGGCGGACTCGGAAGTAGTCGTCGGACAGGTTCCGTTCGGCTTCGGTGGGCTCTTGAGCCGGGTCTCGGCCGGTCTGCTGGAGCAGGGAGACCCCCTCGGGCACCAGCAGTTCGGCCACGGTCATGTGCACGTGGTGGTTGAGCCGGGCAGCTCGGGTGAGGGGGGAGACGGAAGCGGCCGGGAAGGTTCGGCGTACCTGCCGCTGGAGTTCGGGTAGCGGTGTGTGGTCGCGGGTCCACTGCCCGCTGAAGGCGGGGTCACGGGCGGCCATGTCGGCCCGCACCGTGGCGGCGTAGCGCCCCGCCGAGCAGCTTCCCGCGTACAGAAGTAGTAACGAGTACGTGTCGTACAGACGAGCGGCCTCGTGGACCAGCGGGAGTCGGGGTGTGGGGTCGCTGAGGAGAGCCCGCAGTGTGTCGGCCAGCAGCCGCCAGACGCCGAAGGCGACCTGGTGTCCCACGATCCACCGGTGGCGGGTGCGCTGGTCCGGGTCTGCTGGAGCCCGTAGCCGGTCCGGGGGTTGTGGGTGTGTGGCCTGCTCGAACAGCCGCATGTGCTCTTGGAGTGACCGAGCGCAGTCGGTTGGCCCGTACGAGGCGGACGGGCAGGGGCCGAGACCGGTTCCGGGCATGGGCAGCACGAGCTCGTCGGCCGGTCCGAACGTGGTCGGGTCCGTGCTTCGGGGAGGGCAGGTCACCTGTCGTCTCATGTCCTGCTGCCCGTCAGTTGGTCTGACTGCCGGGGGGTCGGGGCTCTCTTCGGCGCCGCCGCGGAGGGTCGGCGGAGCTGTCGGCATGGGTGAGGTCCTCCTGGCGGGGTGGTTTCGGGTGGCCGGAGGGGGGTGGTCTCGGAGCGCTGCTGGTCTGCTGCCGTCTCGTTTCGCGGTCGGTGGGCGTCCCGAAGACGGCGAAGTGCTCCTGTGCGGTGGCTCCGTCGGCCGGGGTGTCAGGCGAGGGCGACGGGCAGGGTGCGGAGGGAAGGGGCGACCCAGCCGTTGCGCCACTGGGGTGTGCCCGCGAGGGTGAGGGGTGGGTGCTGGCAGAGGGCGGTGAGGGTCGCGGCGAGGATGGTGCGGGCAAGGTGGCTGCCGGGGCAGTAGTGGATGCCGTGTCCGAAGGCAAGGAGCGGGCCGGTGGGCCTGGTGATGTCGAGTCGATCGGGGTCCGGATGGACCGACGGGTCGTGGTCGGCGGCGTATGAGGAGACGACGACCGTGTCGTCGGCGGGGATGTGTGTTCCCGCGATGTTGGTGTCGCCGGTGGCGACGCGGGGGGCCAGGTCACTGGGGTACTTCTCGTGACGCAGAAGTTCGTGCACGGCCTGGGCGACCAGTGACGGGTCGCTTCGCAGGAGTCGGTACTGGTCGGGGTGGCTCAGCAGGGCGTGGATGCCGGTGGCGATCCTGCGGGCGGTCTCGTGCCAACCGACGATCATGAGATCGCGCACGAGGCCGGCCAGGTGGGTGTCGGGCAGGTCACCATCGTCAGAGATGGTGACGAGCCGGTCGAGAAGAGTGTTCCGGGGTTCCATGCGACGCTGGTCGATGAGTTCGATCACTTGGGACGTGATGCGTGCCAAGGCGGCGGTGATCTCGTGGGTGGCCGCCCGCTCGGTGGCGGAGATGTCGGCGTCGGCCGCGATCCGCGGAAGCAGGCGTGGGTCGAGGCCGAGCAGCTTGCTGATGGCTGCCATAGGCAGGGGGCGGGCAAGCACGGCGACGACGTCGGCGTGGGGCGTGGCGACGATGAGGTCTCCGACCATGCGATGTGCGGTCCGCTCCAGCCACGGTGACAACGTTCGTGCTTGGCGTGCGGTGAACGCCGGGGCGAGTGTGCGGCGCAGGGCCAAGTGCGTTTCGGAATCGTCGGCCTGACCTCCTCGACGGGCGAGTTGAGCCGGGGTCGCGGCGACAGATCGCTTGGCAGCGGCCGCCCGGGACAGGGCGGGATCCGACATTGCCTGGAGGGCCTCGGCGTGGCCGCATACCAGCCACATGCGTTCGCCGGTCGGCACCACGACCGGTGCCACCCGTTGCCCGGCCAGGCGCCGGGTGGTCTCTGCCGGATCCAACCAGGGGTAGAGGGACGTCACGGCCGGACAGCCGTCGTTCGCGGCCGATGCCCCCTGGTCGAGTTCGGTGACCTGGGGTGTGTCAGGCATGTTGGGTGCCTGTCTTTCGCCGGGGATGGCGATGGTGGGTGTCGCTGGTGGGGTCCTCGTGGTGGCGTTGGCAGAGCTTTTGGCTGCGTGCGTGGGCGACGATGACGCAGCCCAAGACTAACTGGGTGAGGCTTCGGGTGACGTTCTCCCAGTCGTCGCGGACCCGCATCAGCCTGAGGACACCTGCCGGGCGCGCCAAGGCGGTAGCGCGGGGCATCAGGACGCACGGGGCCCGGTTGGGCATGGACCGGGTGTGACCGGCACTGGAATACAACGCAAAGCGCGGCAAGATCTCGGCAGTGACCGCGCGTATGAACACGGTGGACAATCCGCGGGCGGGACAGGGCCGGTTCCCGGCAACGCCGAAGGGAATGAAGGTGGCGTCCTTCGGCGACAGGCTCAGCCACCGGTCCGGATCGAAACGGTCGGGATCGTCGAATCCGGATCGCTGGTATGCCTCGTAGTCGAAGACGAGCACGGATCCTGCGGGGAGGGTTTCGCCACCGATGTCGATGGGACCGGTGGTGATGCGCTGGGAGATACCGAACAGGGGATACATGCGCAGCGACTCGTTGATGGCACGATCGTAGAAGGCAGTGTCCGCGGGATCGTCCGCCATCTTCCGCTGAATCTCCGGATGATGCGCAAGGGCGAACAGCAGGTGACTCAGCCCCTCGGCGAGCTGCGCGACGCCGGTCCCGAAGAAATTGCTTTGCAGGTACAGGGCACGGCGTTCGTCGTCGAGCGATGGGGGCAGATTGCAGGTCACCGCTCCTGTCCGGGTCCGCTCCAGCAGGTAGGCGGTCAGCGCGGCCCGCCGGTCCAAGTGACGCAGCGTGCTGAATTTGAGGGCGCCCAGAAGGTCGTCCGTGTTGGAGGTGATCAATTTTCGGGCCCCGGGTGGGCAGGGGGTTCGGAAGACGAGCTCGTGGAAGAACTCGGCAGCCATCTCCATCGCCACATCCCGCAGGCGGACCGTCCTGACGGTGGGGCTCATCCCTTCCAGGACACGACGGGCGCAGGCCCGGGACAGGGCGTCGATGTCCTGCCCGGGAACACCGAGGATGCCTCGCGTGCATCGAGCGAGCTCACTGTGGAACGGACCGGAGGACGCCTGTTCCTGGTGAACCTGGGAACCGGGGTGAAACCAGTACCAGATGAGGTCGGAGAGTTTCGAACCCGGCCCCCGCCCATGGGCATGCGGATGCCCGTAGATCTCCCGCAGCCGGGAGGCGTCGACACGAGGACCCGGGATGGCAACGCTGTCCTCGCCATTGATGGCCGTGAAGACACGCTTTCGCGCGGTGACGACCATGCGGGACAGGCGGCCCGGTGGGTTGGCGCCCACGACGGTGTCGGCTGTGCCGGCCGTGGTGAGACCGAGTCCTGTGTCAGGTCCCTTGGAATCACGAGTGTCAGGCATGTTGGGTGCCTGTCTTTCGTTGCGGCTGGCGGCATCGGGTGTCGCCTGCGGGGTCCTCGTGGTGGCGTTGGCAGAGCTTTTGGCTGCGTGCGTGGGCGACGATGACGCAGCCCAAGACTAACTGGGTGAGGCTTCGGGTGACGTTCTCCCAGTCGTCGCGGACCCGCATCAGCCTGAGGACACCTGCCGGGCGCGCCAAGGCGGTAGCGCGGGGCATCAGGACGCACGGGGCCCGGTTGGGCATGGACCGGGTGTGGCCGGCACTGGAATACAACGCAAAGCGCGGCAAGATCTCGGCAGTGACAACGCGCAAGAACAGTGTCGACAGCCCGCGGGCAGGACAGGGCCGGTTCCCGCCTACACCGAAGGGAATGAAGGTGGCGTCCTTTGGCGACAGGCTCAGCCACCGGTCCGGATCGAAACGGTCCGGGTCCGTGAACCCGGACCGGTGGTATGCCTCGTAGTCGAAGAACAGCACAGACCCTGCCGGAAGGGTCTCATCGCCGATGTCGATGGGACCGGTGGTGATGCGCTGGGAGATACCGAACAGGGGATACATGCGCAGCGACTCGTTGATGGCACGATCGTAGAAGGCAGTGTCCGCGGGATCGTCCGCCATCTTCCGCTGAATCTCCGGATGATGCGCAAGGGCGAACAGCAGGTGACTCAGCCCCTCGGCGAGCTGCGCGACGCCGGTCCCGAAAACGTTGCCGTGCAGATACAGCGCCTGCTGTTCGTCGTCCAGGGACGCGGGGAGTTCGCAGGAGATCGCGCCCGCTTGGATCCGCTCCAGCAGGTAGGCGGTCAGCGCGGCCCGCCGGTCCAAGTGACGCAGCCGGGTGAACTTGGTCGCGCCGAGGGCGTCGTCTGCGTTGGCGGTGATCAATTTTCGGGCCCCGGGTGGACAGGGGGTCCGAAAGACGAGCTCGTGGAAGAACTCGGCCGTCATCTCCATCGCCACATCCCGCAGGCGGACGGTTCTCGGACTCGCGGAATCCGTCCCGTCCAGTACCCGGCGGGCACAGCGCCGGGCCAAGTCCTCGACGTCCAGCCCTGAACCCGTGAGAATCGCCCGGGTGCAGCCCGCGAGCTCACTGTGGAACGGACCGGACGACATGTGCTCCTGGTGGACATGGCCGACCGGATGGATCAGGTACCAGATCAAGTCGGAGAGTTTCGATCCCGGTCCTCGTCCGTGGGCGTGGGGGTGGGCGTACACCTCCCTCAGCCGGTCGGCACCGATCCGCGGTCCGGGAATGGTGACGTCCTTCTCGCTGCCTGCGGCGGCGAGGACGCGGTTGCGTGCGGTGATGACCTGGCGCGGGAGCCAGCTCGGCAGGCTCGCGGCAACAACCGTTCCCGTGGCGATGAGGAGGATGCGTTTCACCATCAGAGTTCCGCGAGGGCGTTGATCGCGGCGGTCACGTGGCCGGGTCCGTTCATGAGGCCCGCGCACAGTCGTGCGGCCGGGTCGTGCATCTCGGGGGTGATGGTTCCGTACACCTTGTGCTCGGCCAAGAGGCGCAGCACCTCACGGGCGGGTAGATCCCGGTGGCGGAAGCACACCAGCTGGGACGCCACTGACTCCTCCAGAGGGCTCACCAATTCGAGGCGGGGAAGGGAGTGTACTTGCAGTCGCAGCGAGTTGTTCAGCTCGGCGAGCCTCCCCGCGACGCGGTTCCGCCCGAGGGACTGGTGGAAGGCCACGGCATCGGCCACGGCGAACCGGTTCTCGAACGCCTGGAATCCCCCTGGCGACATCCATTTGGCCCTGGTCGGTGGCAGTCCTGCGCCGGCCTTGAGGGCCTGCCAGTAGTCGCGGTCCAGGATGACGGCCGGGAAGGCGGGGTCCAGTTGGGCCCACGCCTCCTCGGCACCCCATACGAAGCCGGTGCCGCGCGGGCCGAGCATCCACTTGTGTGTCCCCGCCGCGAAGAAGTCGACGCCGGTGCGCGCGACATCGACGTCCTCGACCCCGAGCCCGTGCACGCCGTCGATGACCAACAGGCACCGGTCTTCCTCCGCCCGGCCCTCATTGGCCACGGCGACGGCGTCCGCGAGGAGGGGAAGGGAGGCTTTCACCCCGGTGCACGAGTGCACCCACGGGACACCGACCACTCGTGTTCGCGGTCCGATGGCCGCCGCCACCCGTTCGGCGATCTCGTGCGTGGTGGCGTGTGCAGGATCGTCGTAGAGCCGGATGGCCCGCAAGGTTGCACCGTGCCGCTGAGCGGCGAATCGCGCGGCCTCCTCATGGACCAGATGGTCGTGCATGCTGAGCACGATCTCCTGGTCCGGGCGCAGCCTCAGACCGCTGTACACGACACCGAGTCCGGTGCTGGTGTTGGCGGTCAGCGCGATGTCCTCCGGCCTGCCGCCGATGTACTCGGCGAGGGCTCGTACGACGTCGCCCTGCAGTCCGTTGTGGATGCCGTACAGGTCTTTCTCGGCCCACAGCACGTTCCGCTCGAAGGCGACGCGGTAGCGTTCCACCGCTTCCCTGACCGGCAACGGGAGCGGGGCGAGGAAGCAGCACGTCATGTGTGCCTCGGCCGGGTCGAGCGCGAATTGCGCACGCACCTCGTCCCAATCGGGGCCGGCCTCCGGGCCACTCTGCGAGCATGCCTCGACAGGCGGTGTCGTGGTCGTCGTGCCACCAACAGACGTCATCACAGGTTCTCTCCCTCGTCATTGGTGCGCGGTCGCCGCCCGGCGTCCCGCCATGTCTGCTCGCAGGCTCGCGCGACCGCCAGGAGAGCGCTGTCCGTGCCGGGTGGGAACTGCAGGTCGATGCCGAAGGGCAGCCCTCCGTCGTCCCGTCCCGCAGGAAGACTGATGGCGGGCCAGCCCAGGATGCTGGAGGCATGGGTGTTGCGGGCCAGCGTCTGAAACGTGGCCCAGTACCGGTCGGTCGACTCGTTGAAGACCGCGGGCCGCGGGGCGGAGATCGGGGTAGTGGGCACGATGATGCCGTCGAGCCCGTGATCTGCCAGGTATCCGCGCAGCAGCCGGTCGAGGTGTGCCCGCTGTTCAAGGGCCGCCGCGTACGCCTCTTCGGTGCCCCCGCCGGCCAGGCCGCGCACGATCCCCGCGACGTCGCCGCTGGCCACGCGCGCGGCGACATCGTGGAACCGCAGCGAGGTGGCGTGTGCCGCGAGGTAGCGATCGACACCGCGGGAGGTCTCGTACAGGAGGATCGGCAGTCCGCACTCGCCCGACACCTCCCACGCCCCCTCGGGCAGGTCGGTCTCGATGATGCGGGCGCCTGCCTCTTCCAACACGGCAAGGCGGGCTTCGAACGAGGCTCGGAGCGCAGTCGTCATGTCCTGGCGGAACGTCGGCCGGGGGGAGACCAGTCGCAGCCCCTTCAGGCCCGGACGTCCGCCGCCTGTCGCGGGTGTGTCGGGGGAGGAACGGATGACGGCGTCCAGGGCTCGGACGTCATCGACACTGCGCGCCAGCACCCCGACGGTGTCCCGCGTCCAGGACACGGTCACGACGCCCTCCGTCCGGTAGGCGCCCACGGTGGGCCGGAATCCGACCAATCCGCACAGCGCGGCCGGCAACCGCACCGAGCAGCCCGTCTCGGTGCCCAGGGCCGCCGTCACCACCCCCGCGGCCACCGCGGCCGCGGAACCCCCGCTGCTGCCACCGGCGATCCGATCCGGCCGCACGGGGTTCCGTACCAGCCCGAAGGTCGCGTTGTCGCTGGTTACTCCTAGGGCCAGCTCGTGCATGTTGGTCTTGCCCAGGATCACCGCCCCCGCCTCGCGCAACACCCCTACCGTCGGAGCGTCGTGGGGAGGCCGGTGCGTGCGGAGGGCTGGCGTTCCCGCCGTTGTGGCGAACCCGACGGCGTCGATGTTGTCCTTCACCGCCAGCACCACGCCCCGTAGCGGCAGCTCGCGGCTGTCACCGCAGTGGTCGAGCCGCTCGGCGGCGTCGAAGGCGGCTTCCGGGTCCACCTGTGTGAAGGCGCGAAGGCAGCGGTGCCGGAGCTCGGTCTCCGCGGACCGGCGGACTTGCGCCACGACCGTGGAGCGGCCTCGCGCCACCGCCTCGATCGCCTCGGCAACCGTGCCTGTGCCCTTGCTCACGAGGCGCCTCGCCGGAGCTGCGAATCCGATGACTCGGGGCACACGCGGGCACTGCCCTGGGCCCTGACCATCACTCTCCTCCTCAAGTGGTGGGGCGCCATGTCGGCGGGTCGCCGTGGCTGGAGCTGGTGCGTCACGACGCCCCTAGAGAACACGCGGGTGCCGGAGGACGACGGCGGCGTTGTGCCCGCCGAACCCGAAGGAGGTGCTGACAGCGGTGTCGACCCGGTACTCGCGAGGGGCCTTCGTGACGAGGTTGATGTCCAAGGCAGGGTCGGCGCGATCAGTGTGGGCGGTGGGGGGTACGAGGCCGCGTTCGATGCTAAGGACGGTCAGCGCGGCCTCGATCGCGCCTGCTGCGCCGAGGGCGTGGCCGAGGCTGCCTTTGACGGAGGTGACGGACGGCCTGTGGGGGAAGAGGCGCCCGATCATGAGGGCTTCGGCGGCGTCGCCGAGCCGGGTGCCGGTGGCGTGAGCGTTGACGTGCTCGATCGCCTCGGCAGCGAGGTGTGCGTGCCGGAGGGCGGCTTCGACGGACTGCTGGGCTCCGGCGGCGTCCGGTCGGGGGGAAGTGGGGTGATGGGCGTCGGTGCTCTGTCCGCAGCCGGCCAGAACCGCGCGGACGGGTGCCTTGCGGGCCCGAGCGGTCTCGACGCGTTCGAGTACGAGGACGGCCGCGCCTTCGGCGACGACCAGGCCCGCGCGGTCGGGGGCGAAGGGACGGGACGCGGCGGCGGGGTCGTCGTTGCCGGCGGCCAGGGCCCCGCAGCGGTGGAATGCGGTGACGACAAGCGGGGTGGTCCCCGCTTCGGCGCCTCCGGCAAGGACGACGTCGCACTGACCGGTGACGAGCAGGTCGTGCGCCACGGCCAGGGCGGTGGTGCCTGTGGCGCAGGCCGTGACGGGGGCGAGACTAGGACCGCGGGCGCCGACGGCGAGTGCGACCTCACCGCAGGGGGTGTTGGCCAGAAGCATCGGAAGGCAGGCAGCGGAAACCCGGCCAGGACCGTGGTCGGTGAGCTTGCCCAGCTGGTCGTGCCAGACGGCAGCACCACCGAGGCTGGACCCGATGACGACTCCGACGCGCGGAGCCTCCCACGTGCCGGGGTCAAGGCCGGCCGCGGCAATCGCCTCCCGCGCGGCGGTCAGTGCGAGCTGCGAGCTGCGGTCCAGGCGCCACAGGGTCATGGGGTCGACGGCGTGCTCGACGTCTGGGGCACGGCAACTGAAGGTGACAGGCATTCCGGCCAGGGCCGGGTCGGTGGCAGCCGTGGAATCGCCCCGGCACACCCCTTCCCAGGTTGCTTCGATGCCCGAGCCGGCGGGGGTCACCGCGCCCAGGCCGGTGATGACCACGTGCGTCATGAGCCTCCTTTGATGGGGGGTGTTCTGATGCGGCGGTCGTACCTGCCTGATGCCCGGGCCGGAGGCCTTCTCAGCAAGCGGCGGCAGCGGAGGCCAGCGACATGCCCGGGAGGAGCTCGGTGTCCCGCTCGGTGTGCTCACTCACGATGACCGAGAGTTCGGCCACGGCGAGCGATTCCAACCCCACGTCGGTGAAGGTCGCCTCCGGGCGCATCCTGTCCCGCGCCACCCCGAACCTGGTCGCCAGCATCTCGGTGAGTTCGTGGTACGTCATGGTGACTGATCCTCTCGTCAGAGGGGAGAACGGCTTCTGACCTCCAGTAAAAGGGAATCCAATATGACAAGTGGATAATCAACGAGTCCATTTCCCTTTTTCCTGGTTGCGGCACGCAGGTCGCAACATAGCCGACCCTCAGGTGGCTGTGCCAGTGCCACGATCCGTTGCACGTAGTCCCGTTGGGGCGACGGCGTCAACCTCTGTGGCGTGATGCCACAGACGGGTGATCGTCACCCGTTCGGAGGTCGTGCCCGCCGAATATTGGGGCACGATCACGAGCAGCAAACAGTGCCGCGCCGCTTTCACTCCGACGGTGTCCGCGGCGATCTCCCACTGCTGAGTCACCGATCGGGCAGCACCCGACCAGCCAATGGAAGCACCGGATTGGATTCCGAGTTGGATCCCCAGATGACCCAGGAATACCTCGACCGGATCGGCGTGACGACTATCCGCTCTCCACAGCCGGAATTCCTCAGCGAACTGCAGGAACGCCACCTGATGTCGGTTCCGTACGAGAACCTCGGCATGCACCTGGGAGAGCCCGCACTGTTGGGCGACGGCGCCATCGACAAGGTCGTACGGCAACGGCGCGGCGGCGGCTGCCAGGAGTTGAACGCCTCGGCACTCGCGTCCCTCCTGAGCGCCCTCGGATTCCGCATCACCTTGCTGAGCGCCTACATGTTCAACGGGGGCCGCCCGAGCTTCGCGCTCTGCCACCCCCTGATCCTCGTCGACTGCATATACCCGTGGTTCATTGATGTCGGGTTGGGCGTATTCGGTCCTCGTCATCCGCTGCGGATGGATCTGGTCGGCCCTCAGCACGATCCGCAGGGCACCTTCGAGTTCGTCGCCGGCCCCGACGGAGACACCGACCTCCTGCGCAATGGGGCGCCCATCCTCCGGATCGAGGCACGTCCCCGGGTCGAGAAGGATTTCATGGCCGGATTCTGGTGGGTCTGGAGTTCCCCCGAGTCCTACCACCGCACCCACGTGTACTGCACACGATTGACCGAGAACGGATCCATCGCCCTGCGCGGCGACGTGCTGACCCGAATTGAGGGCACGCACACGGAATGGACCGCACTGGCGGAAACCGAGCTCGCACCGGCCTACGAAAAGCACTTCGGTATTACGTTGGACCGGCTTCCACCCCTTTACCGGCAGAACTGAAGACCATACCGAACCGTGTCCGCACCTCCGTCTGCTCCGTGCGACGCAATGCGGCTTCAAGGAGGCCGACCCGTCGTCCCTAGTCCCTCGCCCAGGACAGGATCATCCATCATGACCTACGACGAGCTCACCGAAGTGCTGGCCACCAAGTTCCGAGTGCAGCGGGAGCTGATGAGCCCTGCGGCGACCTTCGCCGACGTCGGCCTCGAGTCCCTCGCATTGGCCGAGCTCTCGGCCATCATCGGCGTTCGCACGGCCCGGCACATCGCGCTCCATCCGACCATGCCCCTGCTCTCCGCGACCGGCAACTCCTGAACCGGCGTCGAGAAGCGAGGAACACCGTGAGTACGATCCCCACCACCAACCTGGGCGCCGGCGGTCCCGTCGTCGGCGTGCAGGGGCTCGGCTGCATGTCCATGAGTGGCTGTTACGGCGGCACTGATGCCGCCGAGGCGATGGCCACCCTGGAGCACGCTCTGGAGCTGGGCGTCACGCTCCTCGACACTGCCGACATGTACGGCTTCGGGGGCAACGAGGAACTCATCGGCCCGTTCGTCCGAACGCACCGCGATGACGTGGTGCTCGCCACCAAGTTCGGCGTCGAGCGGAGCGAAGGCGACCATCTGCGCTATGTGGTCCGCAACGACCCGGCGTACATCCGCCGGTCCGTGGACGCGAGTCTCCGCCGCCTCGGTGTGGAGCACATCGACGTGTACTACATGCACCGGCGCAACCCGCGGATTCCGCTGATGGAGTCGGTGGGCGCCATGGCAGAGCTGGTCCGGGCCGGCAAGGTACGACACCTGGGCCTGTCCGAGGTCAGCGGCGACGAGTTGCGCGAGGCGCACGCGGTTCACCCGATCGCGGCCCTGCAGTCGGAATGGTCCGTGTTCTCGCGCGACGTCGAGCACGGCGCGGTGCCGACCGCGGCCGAGCTGGGCGTGGCGTTCGTGCCGTACTCGACACTCGCGCGAGGCTTCCTGGCCGGGAGCTTCGGCCGCGCCGATGACCTGCCGGTGAACGACCCCCGGCACTATCAACCACGATTCACGGGCGACAACGCCGCACACAACGAGACGCTGCTGTTGCCCATGCGGAGGATCGCCTCAACGCGCGGAGTGACCCCGGCACAGGTGGCGCTGGCCTGGGTGCATCAGCAGGCGCACGTACATGCGTTGACCGTGGTGCCGATCCCCGGCACCCGCAAGCCCGGTCGTCTGGAGGAGAACGCCTCGGCGACAGCGCTGACGCTGAGCACAGAAGAACTGGCCGCCCTGGACGCGATCGCGGACCAGGTAGCGGGCGACCGCTACGCGGACATGAGCAGCGTCTCGCGCTGACCGCCGCCCGGCGGTGGACTGTAAGGTGCGGATCAACGTGCGGGGCCATGTCGTACAGCGCCTGCAAGGCTGCTCGACGGCGCGCAGCAGGTCCACCTCGATAGGCCAGCCACCGGCGGTGCTCGCGCCCTGGCGGTTACCACCTCCCTACGCGGCCTCCACGAGCGCGTCGAACTGCAAGGGCAGGCTCAGCTCTGTCTCGAGCATGAAGACGGAGTCCATCACCGTCCGCAGGCGTTGCGGGGCGTCGGGCATGATGTGGGCGTAGGTCTGGTGGGTGATCTTGGGGTCGCGGTGGCCGAGCCATTCGGCCATATCGGTGACGGGTACACCCTTGGACAGGCCGGCAGAGGCGAAGAAGTGCCGGAGCCAATGTGGGGTGATCTTCCTGGTGATGCCGGCGGCTTTCTTGGCGTTGCGCCAGAGCCGGTCGACGAGGGAGTACATGAGGATGTTGGTGCGTCCGACGTTGGAGAACAGGTAGTCCCCTGCGATCCGGTTCAGCCCGTCCTCGACGTGGAACGTGCCGTGCATTCGCAGGTGTTCGCGGATCTTGGCGGCGATGGTGGCCGGCAGGGGGACGGAGCGTCCTTCGTCCTGGTCCCGCCACTTGAGGTGGCGGATGCAGTGGGCGCGCCCCTTGCCCTTGGTCACCGCCTTCTGCCGCTTCGTGGTGGGTTCCTCGTTCTCCCCGTCCTGGGTGATCTGCCGGTCGACGTAGAGAGTGCCGTTGTCGAAGTCGATCTGCTGCAGGGACACCGCGCTGGCTTCGCCGATGCGCAGGCCGCAGCCGGCCATGAGCCAGACCAGGAGCCGGTACGGGCCGGGGAGGTTGGCGGCGATGGCTTCGAGCTCCGCCAGGGTGGGCAGGTGGATGGTCTTCTTGGTCTTGCGCTTGGCGCGGGTGCGTCCTGCCTTGACCTGCTGGCAGGGGTTCTTGGCGATGTAGTCGTTGGCGAAGGCGAAGCTGAAGACCCCACTGAGGGTCTCGTAGCGGTTGATGGCGGTGCTGGCTTCGTAGCCGCGGTCCTCGACCATCCACTTCAGCCAGGCCTTGAGGTCCTTAGGCTTGATGGCCCCGATGGCCCGAGCGCCGAAGTACGGCTCCACGTGAAGGCGGAGGCTGGTCTCGTAGGCGTAGCGCGTGCTGTTGACGCGTTCGTCACCGCCGATGTCGATGAACTCGCGGTAGACCTGAATCAGCGGGGTCAGGAAGCCAAGGGGTTCGATGTAGGTGCCGAGGTCCTTCTCCCGCTCAACCTTGTCCACGAAGGCATCGGCCTGGCCCTTCTTCCGGAAGGACTTCTCGCGCTGGCGGCCGGTGCGGCCTCCGGGCTCACGGTAGCGCGCGGTCCAGGGGTGACCGCAACGTGTCTGATCACACGGGTAGTGCCTGTTCTCCTCGTCTTCCTTGCACTTCTGAAATACCCTGGCCAAGCTATGCCGTCCGCCCCGTGCTAATCGTGAAGTGCTGCATCATCCGTATCTGCGGTCCAAGTAGGCCACCACGTCGCGCTCGCGGAAGCGAAGCAGACGGCCCACCTTTTGGGGCTTCAAGCCCCAGCCCTGGTACTTGTTCTTGATGGTGTTCTCGCTGACCTTCAGCCAATCAGCCACCTCCGCCGGTGTAAGCAGGCGGTAACTGCCACCCTGCGCCAAGACACACTCCCTCAATCGTTCCGATTTCCGAGCGCAGCCGTCCCCGCGGCTAACTACACCTTCATGGTGCGGAGAAATCCCGGTTTGGCTAACCGGAGATCGTCGGCTATGTATGGCCGTCGCCCGGGTGAGGGGCGCTCCTGCTGTAAGTCGGCCAGTTGCCATAAGGCCAGCCAGTTCGATGTCGGTCTCCAGCACGACGAAGTCGTCAGCGGTGCGGCGGCCAAGATTGCGGGACCAGGGCGCGTCCCCGGACTCCGGCAGCGCGGGCGATGTGCCGTTACCAGCACCGGGATTACCGGCAAAGCGTACGATGAACCTGCCCACGTCGGACGTCGCGTTGCAGCAGCTCCTCTGCAATAGGCCGGCCGCACTGACTTTGAGGCGTAGGGCGGTGGCCCGGGCCTCGTGGCCTTGACGTTGCTGCGCCCCAGGCTTCCGCTGTGCCGAGAGCGAAGAGGACCGTAGCGGTGAAGCGTAGGGAACTAAGCACAGTGTTGGATAGGTGGGCTCCTTGAGCGTGCTCCCTATCACGAAGCAAGGACGGCGAATGGGCGCGGCCTCATAAGGTGGGCCGGTAATGACGGTTGACCAGCGCTCGGCTTGCGAGACCCTGCACCTCCATTGACCTGGTGTTTCCGGGGGACGCTGTACGTTGACATGGCCCCGGGAAACATTCCAGCCCTTGGAGGTGTTTCGTTGTCTGCCGTGGGCGAATTACGGCGGAGATGCATTCACATGCGCCTGCGCACGGCGGGGTTACAACACGAAAGGGGCTTGATCGATAGCCCCAGAGATGTCGCCCGGCTGAGGCCGAGCACGGGTTCAAATCTCGCCCTTCAGATCCCCCCTCAGCCGCTCGCCGGCTCGCTGCGTGGCGTGAGCCCGCCCAGCGCCACTACCTGCTGTCCGGCCAGGTCCCAGCCGTTCCGCAACCGAGTACCGCTTCTCGCTCAAAGGCGAGGTTAAGGGGGGCCAGGTCATCGACTCATGCGCGCACCACCCCACCGAGATGGCCGCCGGCCTGGAGGCCATCCGGGGCGCTGGCGGCTCGCGCATCCTCGCCGTCTTCCAGCCGCACCTCTCCGCACCCAGGAGCCGGGCGCCGAGATTGGCCAAGCCCTCGCGCCGACCAACGCCTCCATGGTCCTCGGCATCTGCCCGGCCCGCGAGAACCCGATCCCCGGCATCGCCAGCGAGCTGATCACCGACGCCGCCCGGTCCGCCGGCGATGACGTCTGGCCCGAGCACGCCATATCCGCCGTCCCGGACGTCGTCGCGAGAATGATCCGCCCCGGCGATCTCGCTCTGACCTTGGGCGCCGGCAATGTGACGTGCATCGGTCCGCGCGTCCCCGCCGGCCTCGAAGTCTGATCGGCTTCCACTGCTCCGGCCCCCGGCCCCCTGCACAGCAGGATGCGTCCGCAGCGGCGCTTCCGTAGCAGGGGGGACTGGTTCGCCTCCGCCGGGCTGATGCCGTACTGTTCACCGTACCGACGCGGGGTGGAGCAGCTCGGTAGCTCGCTGGGCTCATAACCCAGAGGTCGCAGGTTCAAATCCTGTCCCCGCTACTCACACGTGAAGGCCCGGCATTTTCCGGGCCTTCACTGTTTCCTGACCTGTCCCTCGGCGATAGGACCACTGCTGTGGCAGTCCTGGGAACACTCCTGGGCAGTCACACCGAACGGCGGTGGTCCGAAGTCGAGTTTGGAGGTTAGGCGGTGCGTTCCAGGAAGTCGCGGACGAGGGGGACTTCCTTGCGGATGGCGAGTTTGGCCCGCAGGTCGTCCAGGGTGGAAGTGCCGCGGGCGGAGGAGAATCCGCCCATGTGCTCGACTGCTCGGTGGGCGGTCTCGACAGCGCCGTCGAGGTCGTCGAGGGAGATCCGGGCCTCGGCTTCGCGTGCGAGGTAGATGGCGGCGCCGCGCGGGAAGTGGTCTTCTTGATAGGCGTCGGCGGCCCGGAGTGTGGTCGGAGCGGCGGTGAATTGGATCAGTGCTTCCTTGGGGCGGCCGAGGTTGAGCGCGCAGGAGCCGGCCAGCATTTGCAGCTCGCCGAGGTTGACCCAGTACCGCAATCCGGCTCTTCTTGGGGCGAGCAGTCGCGTGCTTGGTCGTAGGCGTCCAGGGCAGCGTTCTGCGCGCGGGCCGAGGCGCGGGTGATCGCCGGCGTGAGCGTGCGCCACGGCCCAAGCGGGCATGGAGCATGGAGATCATCCTCGGGGAGCCGATCGAACGGGCCCGGCCGAGGGCATCGGTCACCAGGTCGGCTGCCCCCTGCGGGTCTCCGGTGGAGTAGCGCATGATCGCCCAGACGGCGAGGGTGTTGGCTGTGACGACCGGGTCGTTGGAGGAGGCAGCCGCGCGCAGGGCGGCCAGGTAGTACTCCTCGGCCAGGGCGTGGTGGCCGGAGTCGTAGGCGGTCCAGCCGCAGATCCGGGCGGCCTCCGCCGCGGCTGCGTGGAGCTGTCGGCCGGTCTCGTCGGAGTATGCGTTGTTTTTGAGGGCCGAGATGATCAGCCGGAGCTGGGCACGGGCGGAAGTGTGCACCTGGCCGGATCCGAGTTGGTCGTCCTGGCGCCGCAAGATCGCCAGTGCCTTGTCGAACAGAGCTGGGGCCTGGCGGCCGATCCATCGGCCGCATGGTCGGGCTACGGCGGGCTCGGCGCCGGCAACCCCGGCGAGAACCGGGGCTATCCCCGTGACGACCAGGAATCCCCTGCGGTCCATCGGTCCTCCCGTCGAGGCCACGCGATCCAATAGGTCAATCGTGGTCTGTGGATCCCATGGGGCGTCAAGTAGTGGCCACTCGCGGATACATGCCAGCTTGAGCCACTCCGGCCACGGCCGATCCGTGACCTCCTCCTCCGGGATGCCGTGCAGGAAGGCCATCGCCTTCTGAGCGCGCATCTCAGGAGTGACGCCGTGCCGGGTCCAGCGCGTGACCCGTTTGCGCTCCGTCTTCGTAATCCGTCCGTAGCCGAGGTGACGGTGCGCGGCGTCCAAGAGCGTCAGGTAGTGAGGGGCTGACCAGCTATTGAGGTGGAGCAGGTAGGCCAGCGAACGCACCCTTCTTCGACAAAAGGAGCTGCGCAGAGAGCCGCTTCTTGAAGACGGTGGCCCGCTCCAGCGGGTTGGCCTGGACGTTCAGGACGTGCAGGAGCGGGTGGTCGGTGAGCGTTTCCGCGAACTGCCGCTCGTCACCACCACGTCCGATCTCGACGGTGAGAGCACCGGGGTGTTTGGAGATCGCCTCGACTGACTTGAAGGTCCAGATACTCCGCTCGTATCCCTCCTGGATGACGCGGTCGGGTCCCAGCCCGTGGCGCGGTTCTCGGTGCCCCATACGGTCGTGGTGCCCGCGTAGGTCATGGAGACGTATGAGTTGCCGATCGGCCCGGCTGATTTCTCTTCCCGCGGCAGACGCGGGGCGCGGGACGAGGAGGCGGCGGAGGCCGGGCAGGAACTGGCGCTGCGGCATCAGGCCCCCTCGCTGGCCAGCCACACGCCTACCGCGGCGAGGGCCGTGCCGACTTCGGCCCAGCCCAGCAGTGGAAAGTACGCGAAGGCGCAGCACACGGCGGCCGCGACCACGATGGTGCTGATAGTGCAGGTGACGGCGCGGGAGACCTTGGTCCTCGGCGGTGCCAGGAAGCGGAGGGCCGCGAAGGTGCCCGCGGCCGCCACGCTGCTGCTCAGTACCGGGTGCATGGCGCCCAGGGCAACGAGCACGACGAGGATGCCGGCGGCGGCGAGGAGCAGTCCGGCGGCTTCGCGGGCGAGGCTTCGCGGCGAGGGTGTCTCAGGCGGTGTACTCACGGCGCGCACGATGGGGGCAGCGTGGCGTTAGTGTCGCGCGCTGGTTGGGAAGGTGGCCAGGGGCGGCTGGGAGAGGACGTGCGCAGTCAGCGGGGCCGGCTGACTCCGGCCATGTAGGCGCTGATGCCGCGCCGCCGGATTTTCTCACCAGGGATGATCTTGGTGCCCATCGGGGGCGGCGGGATCTTGCGCTTCTTGCGCGTCGACTGGTCCCCGCCGATCAGGTGCCTGTTGTCCACCTTTTCTGCGCAGTCCTCACCCTTGACCTCGTCGTACGGGCGTCGGCAGCCCTTGCAGTACACCTCAAGGGCGTCGACGCGCTGGCCGGCAGTCGCTTTGAAGGAGCCTCGGAAGTCGGCGATGCTCGCGATGCGCGGTTCCACCTGGATCTCAGCGGCGACGACCCAGGTGTGAGAGAGGTCCTGGGGCGGTTCGGCCGGCGGGATAGGAGGTGCGGGAGGCGCTGCCTTCGTCTCCACCTTCATCACCGGAGCCTGTGAAGCCGGGGCGGGCTTTGACGGGAACAGCGGTTCCTGCTAGAAAGCCCGGCCCGCTGCCCGTGAGAGGGGAGCAGTAGCAGTCGTCACCCATTCCTCCGCGCCGATTCGCTGGCGGGATTGACACAACAGCCGACCTCTTTCACAGCGCGGAACGTCAAGCGACCGTGATCTGTTACACCGGCCGCTGGCCGAGTCCGCTCTTACCCCAATGCGGACAGCGTCCACTGGTGTGCCGGGTCGGTGAGCCATTCCACCGTCTCGGGGTCGTCCAGCAACAGCTCGGGGTCTTGTACGCCGACCCTCCGCATGAACTCCACCAGGTCGGCATCACGGAAGGCGCGACCGAGCGGCTGTTCGACGCCGCCTTGGCGAGCGGTTACGCGACGCCCGCCGCGCGCGTCGATCCGGTGGACGGAGAACGGAGCAGCCACCGCTTCAGCCTCCGCCGCCGTCGACCGACCGGCACGTGGTAGGCGGCCGACCGGGCGGTCACGGCGGCGGGGCGAGTTCGTCGAGGAGCGGTCGCAAGGCCAGGCGCAGCTTCTCAGCCGTGTTGTCCGTCCGGGTCTGTTCGAACACAGGGGTAGCCCGGGTGATCAGGTCGGTCAGGCGGCCGGCAGGCGCCTCACGCAGGCTGGCCCGCAGCTGGGGCCCCGAAAGGCCACGGCGTGCCAGGTCCTCGGCGAAGGCCCGTTCGACGTCGGCGGGGTTCCAAGTGCCGGAGCCGTACTCGTCGAGGAGCGCCGCGGCTTCCCGGCGGGTGCTGTCCGCGGTTAGCCCGGACTCAAGCATCACCCGGTTCGCCGTCTCGGTCAGCGAGCTGGACGAGGGGACCACGGTCTCAAGACTGCCCGGCAGCAGGTCTCCGGGCCGGTACCAGTCCCGCATCTCCTTCTCGCCGTATTCGCTGGCCTGCGGCTTGGACGCGTGACGGCGCAGGGTCTCTTCGAACGGGATGTCGAAGTAATACAGATGGGTGTGGCCCCGGTGGTCACGGACCAGCGCGTCAATCATCGGGCCGTAGTGGGCGGCGTACAGGATGCCTTCGAGGACGACGTGGAAGCCGTGGTCGAGGGCGTAGCGCGCCGTCACGTTGATGAGGCCGATGTTCGCGCCGTCGGGGGTGTCTCGCTCGCGCAAGATCACGCGGCGGAGGTTGTCCTGACCGACCAGGGCGATGCCCCGGCCGTAGCGCTCGCGCAGCTCGGTGGCGACCGAGGTTTTCCCCGAACCGGAGTTCCCTCGGAGGATGACGAGCCGGGTGTCCTCGGTTCCGAATGGCGCCGGCTGGGGCTGCTCGGACAGCTCGGGCCTCACTCGACGTCTCCGGCGTAGAACGCGTGCGCAGTGCCAGCGGCTGCCTGGGCGGCGAGCCCGGGGAGCAGGGCCTGGAGGAACGGGGGGATCATCGACAGGCTGGCGACCTTTTCGAGCGGGACCCATTCGATGCCGGTCTGGAGGGCGTCGTGCTGGGTGCCACCGAGGGTGTCGGGTTCGTGCAGGATCTCGCACCAGAAGACGGCCTCGACACGGTGATGACCGGTCTCCGCCGGGATGTTGCTGTCCGGGTGGTTTCCGGCGATGTGCTCGCGCAACAGGAGCATCTGGCCTGCTGTGACGCGGACGCCGGTTTCTTCGAGGACTTCGCGCTCGGCGCAGGCGGCCAGGGTCTCGCCGGGCTGCTGTCCGCCGCCGGGGAGCCAGTAGTTCTCGGCGTTCGGGTCAGGCCAGGTGCCGCGGACCATCAGCACGTGGCCGTCGCGGACGACGAGGCCGGAGGCAGCGTTGCGGAGATAGAAGCCGTCGGCGGGCTGCTGAGTCGTCATCGCCCGTACGGTAGTCGCACTGGGTGCGCCGTCGTCCGGTGTTCTCCGAGGATGTACCGGTCGGGGTGACGGGGCTCGACGGTCCGGCGGGCTCATCGTGCTGGTCGCCAGACCATGCGCTGGTAGGGGGTCGGCCGGAACCCCAGCTCCTCGTATAGGCCGATGCCGGACTCGGTGGCGGTGAGAGCGGCCGAGGAACAGCCCTGGGCGGCGAGCCAGTCGCGGGCGGCCCGGGTGACACGGCGGGCGTAGCCGCGACGGCGGTACGCGGGGTCGGTGGCGACCTGGTGGATCTCGCCATGCCACAGGGCGAGCGAGGCGTGGCCAGGAAGTCGTGGGGAGAGGCCGGCGCCCGCGCATGAGGCGAGTCTGCCGGGTGTGTCGGGGGCGTCGAGGACGAACATGGCGAAGCGGGGAGTCTCCAGCATGGAGATCAGCGCGTTCTCACACCGCTTCAGCCATTCTCCGTCCGGGGTGGGCTCGTCGTGGTTGGCGTCGAGCATGACGCGGCGGAGCCGGACGAGTTCGGGAGCGTCGTCGGGTATCGCGCGACGGACGATCGGCATGCGCGGGATCGTAGCGGTGTATTGCCGTTGCGGGAGGCCGAATGCCTACACTGCCGTGGTCCGGACGCAAGGGACGCTCCCCTCCCCAAATCCCCGACACTGTTGGCTAATCCGACCGCGGGCGTTACGTCGGCTTCGGCGATCCGTTGAGGATCTTCGAAGCCGACGTCGTGTTGTGGGGAAGGTGCCGGTATCGCTGCACGTCAGGAGTGGGAGGCTCGAGGTTCCGGTAGAAACGGCTCGGGTGGCGCGGGCCGCGTTCCCCAAGGGAAGCCTGCCGATGCGCATCCGTGACGAGCTGGGGGTCCTGTTCGATGACGAGGAGTTCGCAGAGCTCTATCCATCGAGGGGGAAGCCGGCGTGGTCTCCGGCCCAGCTCGCGCTGGTATCCCTGCTGCAGTTCGTCGAGGGGCTCTCGGACCGCCAGGCCGCGAACGCGGTGCGAGGACGCCTCGACTGGAAGTACCTGCTCGGGCTTGAGCTGACCGACCCGGGATTCGATCACTCGGTCCTCAGTGAGTTCCGGAACCGGCTGGTTGCCGGTGACGTGGGCCTCCGCCTTCTCAACCGGATCCTCGACACGGTTCAGGAGCGGGGCATGGTCAAGCACCGGGGCCGCATGCGAACGGACTCCACGATCGTCCTCGCGGCGACGCGGAAGATCAACGGCCTGGTCCGGCTCGCAGAGACCCTGCGCGCCGCGCTGAACACCATCGCCACGACCGACCCACGGTGGCTGTTCTCCCACGCCCCGCACGCGTGGTCCGAGCGGTACGCGACGCGGTGCGAGGACAGCCGCCTGCCCCAGGGAGCCACGAAGCAACAAGAGATGACGGAGGAGGTGGGCGCGGACGGGATGAGGCTGCTCACCGCCGTCTACGCCACTGACGCTCCCCCCGCGCTGCGTCGGCTACCGGCCGTTGAGACGCTGCGTGTGATGTGGATCCAGCAGTACGTCGTCGTCGACGGCCAGGTGCGCCGGCGGGAGAAGAAGGACCGCCCTCGTGCAGCCGCATGCCTGGTCACCCCCTACGATACGGACGCCCGAGCCAGCACCAAACGCGGAACGTTCTGGGACGGGTACAAGGTCCACCTGACCGAGACGTGCGAGCCGGACACGCCCAACCTGATCACGCATGTCACCACGACGGGCTCCACCGTTCAGGACTTCTCCATGGTGAGGCCGATCCACGACGCCCTCGCCGCGCAAGGCCGGCTGCCGGGGACCCATCTCGTCGACGCCGGGTACGCAACGGCGCGCGCAGTCGTTACCGCCCGCGAAATGCACGGCATCAACCTGCTGGGGCCCGTCCTGGGGTCCACCAGCTGGCAAGCGAGGGAAGGCACCGGCTACACGCAGGATGACTTCCACACCGACTGGGAGAAGAAGACCATCACCTGCCCGGAGGGGAAGGCGGCCCGCAGCTGGCTTGATGACCTTTCACCGAAAGGCACCCCGGTCATCCGCGTGAAATTCGCCTACAGCGACTGCCGCGCCTGCCCGTCGAGAGAGAAGTGCACACGCGGCACCCAGAAGGCCGGCCGCAAGATCACTCTTCAGCCCAGGGAAGAACACGCCGTTCTCTGCGAAGCCCGGCAGCGCGAGAACACTCCGCAGTGGAAACAGCAGTACTCCTGCCGCGCCGGCGTCGAGGGAACCATCTCCCAGGGCGTGCGGGTGTTCGGCCTCAGGCAGTCGCGCTACCGAGGGCTGACCAAGACCAGTCTCCAGCATCAGCTCACCGCCTCGGCGATGAACCTGCGGCGCATCGACGCGTGGCTCACTGGCACACCACGCGCCCGTACCCGGGTCTCGCCTCTGGCCGCGGCCGCGCAGCCGTAGCAGTCGCCCTGCGTTTTCCAGGCGCTGTCTGATCCGTTCGCCGCCGGGCCGCCGGGAGCCGCAGCCACCGTCGTCTCCTCCAGGCCCGGCCAGGACCCGGCCTACGCCCCCAGGACTTTGTCGAAGTAGCCGGGCCCGGTGCTGGGGATGACCTGAAGGGCGCTGGTGTAGCGGCGGGTCTGAGTCTGCCAGGCGTGGTAACCGCTCATCCAGGCCCCCATGACCTCGACATACGTAGCCACGGCGGTTCGCTCCAGGTCGGTGAGACCGAGCTGTAGGCACATGGCCGGGACCTGGAGGGAAAGTTCCTGGAACCGCTCGACGCGCCCGTCGATTTCTCGGCGGGCGGCCGTGATCGCGTCATCGCGGGTACGGTGCTGGGCGTGTTCGATGACGAGGACGAGGTTGTCCATGTCGCCGCGTGCTTCTTCCTTCTCCAGGGAGTACACGTCGTTGCACATCATGGGGACATCGACTGCGATGTCACGCATGACACGCAGCTGGGGGCTGTGGAAGGCGGCGGCGGGGATGTTG
Organism: Streptomyces sp. SCA2-17; assembly: GCF_044336695.1. Lineage (NCBI taxonomy): Bacteria > Bacillati > Actinomycetota > Actinomycetes > Kitasatosporales > Streptomycetaceae > Streptomyces > Streptomyces sp. SCA2-17. Next base: position 6,603,856 of record NZ_CP117521.1, on the reverse strand, counting down.
ATGCCGGCGGCGCGCTCTGCGAGGGAGATGGTGAGGGCGGTACCAGCTATGCCGCGGCGGACCTGGAGGTAGGTCTCCATGTCGCCGGGGGTGCCACGAAGCCGTCCTATGGCCTCGTGGGCCTGGGCAGCGAAGTAGTACTCCCACTCGTGCGCTGTACGCGCCACCCAGCCCGGGTGCGCGCCATCGCAGCTACGCGTCCAAAGGTCGGCAAACGCCACCGAGCACGCATCCGCCCCCGAGGCGGGGGCAGCGCCGTCCACGATGTTGATCAGTTGCTGGCACACAGCCGCGGCGCGGGCGGGGTCCTGACCGAGAGGACCGTCAAACTGATCATCGAAGACGAAGAAGAACGCCATCGCGTCCGCGCACAAGTCCAGTCCCGGACCTTGAGCGTGGGGAAAGCCGTAGGCGGCCAGGAGCGGCATGTCCCACGACGCGTACCACTCCAGCGAGCGGCCCTCCCCGACAAGGCCCATACGCCGCACCCACGCCAGATTGCGCTGCCGCGCGCCCTGCAGATCCGGGCTGAGGGAGCTCGGGAAGGGCAGGTGGAACTCGATGTCCTGCGGCATGTGCCCTCCGTGAAGCAAGCTGGCCACAGCCAGGTAGAAGTCCCCACCAGCTTCCGATACGGAGTTCACAATCTCCCGGTTCCGCGGCAGAACGAAGCTGGCTGTCAGCCAGATAATGGCCGGTATCCGCCGGTCTTGTCGCGGTAGCCGAGCACATTCGCGATGACCGGGGACCCCAGGCGCTTCGCTCCCGGTGGACGGTCCTTGATGCCGCGGCGGTGGACCTGGCGCTCCATGGCGACGTACTCCTGGACCCACATCGCCCGAAGGGTCTGGACAGCGGGCAGCAAGCGAAGGAGGGTCGGGGTCTGCGGGCTGGTCACGGAGTGCAGGAAGTCCATCCCGTCGGTGCCTATCTACGGAACGCGGCCCGCGCTACCCGCACCGTCTCCGGCGGAACTTCCCCAGGCTCGCCCGCCACATCGACACCCCGCCCCCCCGCACACAACAAACACGACGGCGGTCTCCGAGAGCAATCCTCGAAGACCGCCATCACTCCCCGCAGCCGATCAGTCAGCGGGCCGTCCTGGCTAATCCTTCCCTACCCATGCGAAGACCTCAGCCCCGGTGAAGAGAACGACGGCGTCGTCGTTGTCGAGGCGAATGCGCCTGACCTCCGCGGTGTAGCGGGCCACCACGCGGCCTTCGGCGTCCACGACGTCGATGCCTTCGGGGACGGCGCGTCCTTCGCCGAGGGACAGGACAGGCACCCCGTCCACGTAGATCGGTTCCAGACTGGGCGCACCCTCGGGCTTCACCTCTGTCGCCGGGGTTGGCGTCCACTTGGCCGGGGCCGGACCCTTTGAGTTGGGTGTGAACTGCTCAGCCATGCTGCTCCCCCTACCGGTCGATTCCCTGCCGATTCCCAAAGATCCTTCCATGACCGATCGTCACGGACACGTCACTCACTGAAAGAAGGGTGCGCGGATCTACTGATGCCTGATGAGCACGAGCGCGACACCCCAGCAGCACTGTCCCTGCTGGATTCGCCAACAGTGTCAATCCCCTGGGGAGGGGAGCGTTCGGCACATGGCGATGGTATTGCTCAGGGCCCTACAGCGCGCCGTTGATGATACTGGCGCAGAACTTTGCCCACTCTTGGGTGTGGTAGCGCAGGTCGCCCTGGTTCGGGTCCTTGGAGTCTCGGACGGCGAGGCCGAGCCCGGGGAGGTCGGTGATCTCAACGCACTGGTTACCGCCGTTGCTGCGTGACGACTTACGCCACGTGGCGCCGGTCAGGTCGATGGCGTACAGGTCTTCCTTGCGATTCATGTTTAGCCGTCCTTCTCCATGATCTTCTTAATGGTCTCCCGTGAGTCATCTACGGGAAGTGCGGTGGCGAGGATGCGATCGAAGGCCGTCTCGAAGTCCGCCACGTCGTCGGTCCCTTCCACGAAGGAGCCTCCTTGCATGTTTTCGAGATTGATTACGGTGGGCCAGGGGTGCGGGAACCGTACGATCTCGAAGAGGCCCATCATCCCGGGGTTGGGGGCCATCGACATCGGCATGATCTGAATGGTGACGTTCGGCAGACCGGCCATGTCCAGCAGGTGCCGGAGCTGTTCCCGCATGAGCATCGGCTCGGATGCGAAGCGCTGGTGCAGCACGGCTTCGTGAATGACGGCCCAGAAACTGAGTGGTGACCTGCCGTTGCGCGCGGTCAGTACCGCTTGGCGCGCCTTGCGGACCTCCGCGAGCGCGTTCACCTCGTCCGGCGTGCGGTTGAAGGCGGTGGCGGCGATGATCTCTCTGGCGTACGCGCCGGTCTGGAGCAGGCCGGGGATCAGGTTCGGGGAGTAGATGCGCGTGCTGTCGGCGTCCGACTCCAGTGACAGGTAGTCCTTGTAGTTGGCGGCGACGACATCGCCGTAGGTCTGCCACCAGCCTCTCTTGCTGGCGTCTCTGGCCAGGGCGTCGATGGCCATGAGGATGTCCGGCGAGTCCACGCCGTAGATGCCGAGCAGCTTGGATGCCTCAGTGGGCTTGATGTGTGCCTTGGCGTTCTCGATCTTCGAGAGCTTGCTGCGGTCCCAGCCCATGATCTCGGTGACCTGGTCACCGCTCATACCGGCTTCCTTGCGGAAGCGGCGCAGGGCTTCGCCGAGGCGGCGCCTTCGTAGGGTGGGGACTGGTAGCACTGTCGGCATTCTCCCGATTTGCCTTCCTGTGCGCTGGCGAGGTCGCGATGGGGTGTTGCGCTGACCCTGCGGGGGCGGTTGGCCGGGCAACAGGGTTTCTTTGCCTTGCAGTTGGGCGTCCATGTTGACGGTACGGGGGCAGCATGAAGCCAGTCGGGGGTTCAAGGCAATAGAACAAGCGTATTTCTTTGGCGAGTTGAGCTAGCAAGGTTGCCAACTGGTCGAGAAAGTCGGCATGCTGCCTGAGCCAAGGTGATGCGCATCACGTTCGCGCTCATCCGGTGATCAGTGCGCGGCGGCTCGTCGTCCCCCGACGGATGAAGCGGCGGGCCGCCGCTGCCGGCCGCTACCTTCACCGCTCGTCCAGGAGCCTCCCCATGCCCGTGTTTCCTGGTACCGCCATGTCTGGACCCGCCCCCCGCGTCCAGGAGAAGTACGAGATCCCCGCCGAGTCCCCCATTGGCGCCCGCTTCCGGCAGGCTCACGGGGACACGGCGGACTGGCCCGCTGACGACTTCGAGGTCTACTGGGACCTCGCCCGCGTAGTGCCCGTCCCCGACCTCGGCCCCGGGCAGACCCAATGACCGCGCCTGCAGCCCCGCTGCTACGCGGCCATCTCCTGTCGCATCCGGTCCAGCGCCTCGCCGACCGCGGCCCGGATGTCCGGCAGCCGCTGGCTGGTGGCGCGCATGATGCGCTGCAACTGATGCGGCAGCCGCTGCACCACCGCTTCGCCCACCGCCACGTCCAGGGCCTCGGCCGCCCCCGTGCCGTCGCCGCCGAGCAGACGGACTTGGGCGACGGTGATCAGCTCGATCACCCTCCACTGCGGCGCTACGGTCGACGAGCGTGCTGGTCGGTCCTCCGCGAGCCTTATGGCCGCCGGTGCGCGGCCCGTCGCGAGGAGGCCGCGCAGGCGGATCTCGTGCAGGGCGTATGGGTTGAACAGCGAGGTGTGCGCCGCGGTGTCGAGAAGCCGGCCAGTCTCGCGCATCACCGAGTCGAACAGCTCCTGGTCACTGAGGGCACCCGCTGCGCGGGCCAGGAGCGGCAGGACGGCGGCCCGGTCGTCGAGCGTGGGTGCGATGGCGGCGGCGTGGCGCAGGCGCTCGACGGCTGCTCCGGTCAGGCGGGCCTTGCGCAGTTCGTTGCCGTGCATGCGCAGGATGCCGGAGAGCAGGCCGGAGTCGTGGCCAAGGTGGCGGGCGGCTTCGAGGCTGCGGGCGGTCCATCGGGCTGCGGTGGCCAGGCGCTCTTCGGGGAGCACGTTGCCGAGGGCGACGCCGAGGCCGAGGCGGGCGTGGGCGAGGAGCCGTACGACGTCGCGTTCGCTGTGGCCGTCCTCGACCCGGGCTTCGAGGCGCGCGACGAGGGGCCACAGTTCGGCGACGGCTTCGGAGGCGTGGCCGGACTGGCGGGCGATCTCGGCGAGCCGGACGGTGGACTCGCCGAACTGCAACATCGCCCGGTGGTCGGTGTCCGCGACGTCCGTCACCCCGAGGATGTGCGGCGGGAGGCCGAGGCATTCCGCGACGCGGCGTCGGGAGCCGACATCGTCCAACGAGCGTTTGCCCAGTTCCAGGGCCGAGACGTACGTCTTGTCGTAGCCCAGGATCTCGCCGAGTTCGGTCTGGTTGAGCCGGTGCACGGCCCGGTGGAAGCGCAGGATGACGCCGAGGTCGCGGGTGGCGAGGACGGCCTCGGCCTGCGGGGTCGCCCAGTGCCACACCACATGGCGGGCGGCAGGACGGGACGCCGGAAGCATCGTGTTGCCGGCCGGTCAGCGGTGTCGCTGTCCGTACCAGGCGGCAATCGCGCGCTTGTACCCGTCGGGCATGTTCAGCCCCGGCACCTCGTCGGCCGTGAACAGGGCGATCTCCTTGTGCTCGTGGCTGACGACCGGCGTCCGGTCCGGGGTAAGCACAGTGCAGCCGTAGGTCACGATCAGGACGCGCCGGCCGGGGATCGGCTCGTAGATCCACACGCCACCGTCGATGAGCGGTCCGGTCTTCACCTCCCAGCCGGTCTCCTCCAGCAGCTCCCGCTCGACCGTCGTCTCCGGACTGTCGTCGTCGTGCTCGAGACGGCCCCCGGGCAGCTCCCACTCCTGCCTCTCGTTCTTCAGCAGAAGTACGCGCTGATGGATGTCGAGTGCGACGGCTTTGACGGAGACGGGCCAGGTCGGGGGCGTGTAGGTCATCGCTGCTGTCCTTCGCGGGGCATCGCCGGTCCTTGGGGCGTGCGGAACATAGCACGCGCCCGGCAACCTGCCATCCCGGTAAGCGAATTGTCCGAGTCGACAATCCGTCGCTGTACCCGGCCCGTCGCTGCCGCCGACTCTGTCCGCATTCCCTTCGATGAGAGGAGCACGCCGATGCGTGAGGCCCAGCCGTTCGCGGCCCACTTCGTCGACATCGAGTCGCCGCGGGCCGAAGAGGTCGTCCAGGAGCACTTACGCGACTCCGGGATGATCACTCTCAGCGGCTTCACCTCCCGCAGCGTCGTCCGCGACTTCGCCGCCCGGATCATGGACATCACCGCGCACCGCGACAGCGACCCCGACGGGCTGACCACCATCCGCGACACCCGACGCCACACGCACCTTGCCGGACTCAACGAGCTTCTGGCGCAGCCAGGGGCCCGGCCGGTCCGGCTGCTGCTGGGCGGTGAGGCGGTGTCGCCTCAGCTCCTCGCTCGGACCGTCGAGGAGTTCCCGGACGTCGAGGTGTGGAACCTGTACGGACCGACGGAGACTACCGCAACCGCGACGGCGGGCCGGCTACTGCCGGGCTGTCCGATCGACGCCGGGGCACCGGTAGCCGGAGCGCGGCTGCTCGTGGTTGACCGCTGGGATGGACCGCTGCCCGAGGGCTTCCCCGGCGAGGTGTGGCTGGCGGGCCCCGGAGTCGCCGCCGGCTATCTGAAGGACGGCCAGGTGTCGCCGTTCGGGACCGTCGCCGTGGACGGCCGGGACATCCCGGCCTACCGGACGGGCGATCTCGGTGTCCTGTCGCACCGCCGTCTCCACCTGCGCGGGCGCAAGGACCGGCAGGTCAAGATCCGCGGGTGGCGGATCGACCCCCAGCAGATCGAGGCGGTTGCCGAGAAGCTCGACGGGACCCGGGCCAGGGTCGTGGTGAGCGACCGTGGCGGGCCCGCGCTCCACCTCTTCCACACCGGGCCGGTATCCGCGGAGGACATGACCGCGCACCTGCGCCGGGAGCTCCCGGCCGCTCTTACACCGACTGTCACGTGCGTCCCCACGTTCCCGCACACGCCCACCGGAAAGCTCGACGAGCAGCGGCTGCTGACCGCCATGAAGCAGACCGGCTGGATCGACCCCGACGAGGCCTACACGCCGGCGGAGCGCGTGGTGGCCGGCGTCTGGCGGAAACTGCTGGAATGCGAATGGCCCAGCCCCAAGGCCGACTTCTTCACCATCGGCGGGCACTCGCTTGCGCTGGCTCGCGTGGTGAACGTGCTCCGTGCGCAGGGCCATGACCGGCTCACGCTCAAGGCCGCCGTCCGCGAACCCACGGTCAGGTCCATGGCAGGCCTCCTCGACCTCACGGTTTCGCCGTCGTGACCGCCGACGTGGGCGAGGGCAATCTCCTGACGCTGCGCGAGAGCGGTTCGTCGGCGCTGGTGTTCGTGCATCCCGCGAGCGGGATGGCTACCGCGTTCCGACGGCTCCCCGCCCATCTTGACGGCGACTACTCCTTGGTGGCCTTCGAGAACGCCGGGCCGGTGGGGACCGGACTATGCTCGGTGGGGCGCCTGTCGGCAGCGTACGCGGCCGAGCTGCTGGCCCACAAGTTCGACAACGTCGTGCTGGCCGGCTGGTCCTTCGGCGGGGCCGTCGCGGTGGAGCTCGCGGCACTGCTGGAAGCCGCCGGGCGGGTGGTGGCCTGTGTTGTTCTGATCGACTCGGCCTCACCCGACGTGCTGGCTTCCAGCGAACGCACGTTCGTCGGCGAGCTGGCGGGCCTGTTCGAGTTCTCGCCGCTGGAGGAGCGCGAACTGGAGTCCACCTCCTCCAGCGAGGAGACCTGGGCGGCGGTCCTACGCGTGCTGCGGGCCCGGTACCAGCTGCCGTCGCTGACCAAGGACGACCTGCAACCCTTCCTGGACGCCTACTCCTGGCACCTGACGGCGTTGCGCGCGCCTTGGACGCCGCCCCAGCTGCGCCTGCCCGTACTCCAGATCAGGGCGCAGCACGAGACCGGGTGGGGCGACGCCCCCACGGACCTGGGGTGGGCGGCCTCCCTGGACGTACCCGTCCAGCTGGCCGAGTCCCCCGGGAACCACTACAGCATGCTCAGCTCGGACAACGTGGCTGTCTTCGCAGATGTTCTGACGTCCTGCCTGAAGCGCCTGGGGTGGCCGAAGTGACGATCGAGGATGACACCATGGAACACGCCTTCTCCAGCCCGAGCGCTGCCCTGGAAAACTGCATAGCCATTGTCGGCATGGCGGTGAGAGCCCCCGAAGCACCGGATCTGGAGTCGTTCCGGGCCGTTGTCGAGGAGGGGGCGGACGCGACCACCACCTGGGGCCCGTCCGACGTCGAAGCGTCCCGGGTCACCACCGCCGGCCTGCTGGCCGACGTCGACCTCTTCGACGCCGCGGCGTTCGGGCTGAGCCCCGCAGAGGCGGAGATCCTCGACCCGCAGCACCGGGTCTTCCTGGAACTGTGCTGGGACGCGCTCGACCGGTCCGGGGTGGTACCCGACCCCGATCTGCTCACAGGTGTCTACGCAGCGGCGGCGCCCAGCAGCTACCAGGTGCCGCCGTTCAGTTCGGAGGCCGCCCGGTACCAGGTGCTGACGAGCAATGAGCCCGACTTCCTGGCCACCCGGGTCAGCTATCTGCTGAACCTCCAGGGCGAGGCGATCAACGTCCAAACCGGTTGCTCCTCCTCGCTCGTTGCCGTCCACCTCGCGGTCGAGAGCCTGCTCTCCGGCAACATCGACGTCGCTCTCGCGGGCGGCGTAACCGTCAACCTCGGCTTGGAGGACGGCTACGTCTTCGAGGAGGGGATGATCGCCTCCCCCAACGGCGTCTGCCGGCCTTTCGACGCCGCCGCAGACGGCGCCGTCCCCGGCAGTGGGGCGGGTGTGGTCGTCCTGCAACGGCTTGAGGACGCGCTCGAACAACGGCGGGTGATCCACGCCGTCATCCGCGGCACCGCGGTCAACAACGACGGCTCCGAGAAGTCGAGCTTCCTGGCGCCCAACCAGCGAGGGCAGGCGGACGTCCTGACCTCCGCCATCTCCCGCGCTGGGGTACCCGCCGAAAGCATCGGCTACCTGGAGACGCACGGCACCGGGACCAGGCTGGGCGACGCTATCGAACTGGCCGCCGCGCAGGACGCGTTCGGCGCTCTGACCAGCGCGGCCCAGTTCTGCGCCGTCGGCTCCCTCAAAGCCAACTTCGGCCACCTGGACCGCGCCGCCGGCGTGGTCGGCCTGATCAAGGTCGTGTTGTGCGTCGAGCGAGGCTTCGTGCCCCCGCTCCGGAACTTCCGGGCGCCCCTTCCTGACTTCCCGGCACAGACCTCGCCGTTCACTTTCCCGACGCAGGCTGAGCAGTGGCACGGGCCCGTCCGCCGAGCTGGTGTCAGCTCCTTCGGGGTCGGCGGGACCAACGCCCACGTAATCGTCGAGCAGCCACCGCCCGGCTACCGGTCCGAGGCCGCGCCTGCACGTGGACCAGTGGCTCTCCCCCTCTCGGCGCCGCAACCATCGGCGCTGACGGCCGTGGAGGAGCGTGTCCTCGGCCACGTCGATCGGCACGGCATCGACCTCGACCTCCTGCACACGCTCGCCCTGGGCCGGCGCCGCCACGGCTACCGGAGCGTGGTCGTCCAGGGCGGGCCCGCGGGCACACGGCGGGTCGCCGGTCCCCGCGTGGATAGGCGGTCCGGCGCTGATGGGGTCGGCGTCGCCCTCGCGACCCTCGACACGCAGCCATGCCAGGGGTTCGAGGAACTACTGAGCCGCTATCCAGCGGCACGCCCCATCTGGGAGTCGACGGCCCGCAGGGCGGGAATCGGCGCCGACGTCCTGGCCCGCGCGCTGCGAGGCGAGGAGGAGGACAAACGGGCCCGCGCCGCGGCGCGGGTTAGCTACCATCTCGTCCTCGTCGAGCTGCTGAGGTCCTTCGGAGTTCGGATCGCGTCGTTCACAGGCCAGGTGCACGACCCGCTGCTGCCCCTTCTGAGGGGCAAGACCGGCCTGGAGCACATCCTCGTCACACCGGGCGGCTCCGGGGACGACACGAGCCCGTCGGCCTCCGAGAAGGGGGTGATCCTCGACCTGGCCGCCGCCATGGCGCATCCCGACGGCTGCACGGTGGGGCTGCTCACGGAGCTCGCGGCCCTGTGGGTCGTCGGCCACGACGTCAACTGGGACGCGGTGAACCGCGCGGAGCAGGGCTCGATCACCGTCCTGCCTGCCTATCCCTTCGACCGGCGTTCCCACTGGGTGCACAGCACCGACGCTGACCCGGTCCCCTCAACGCTGTACGGGCGCTGTGTACTGGAGCACCCCGTCTGGGTGCCGGACCCGGCTCCTCTCCGTGACGGCCTCCGAGTGCCGGCCGAGGTGCGGGTGATCGGCGAGGGAGTGCTCGCCCGGGCGCTGCGTGACCGGTTCGCGGCGATCGGCGCCGCCGAGCGGAAGACGTCCGGAAGCGCCGTCGTGGTCGTCACGGACGAGCCGCGGCTGGCCGCGGCGACCGACCTGGAGGACTTCGACCTGTCGGCGTGGCTCCGGAACACCCTGCTCGGCCCGGCGGGAGCGCTCACCGAGAGCACCTCCGACCTCGTACTGGTCTCCCGGGGCGGCTTCGCCGTCCTCCCCGGGGAGCTTCCCCACCTGCACGCCTCCGGCCTGATCGGGGTGAGCACCTGTGCGCCCCACGAGGTCGTCGGTCTGCGTTCTTCCGTCATCGACCTGGAGCCGCACAACCCGACGGGCCCGGGCCGGGACGCGGACGCCGAGGCCGCGGCGGAGGCCGACTGGATCCTGTTTCACCTCGCGGCCGGCCGGCACGCGGACCGGGCGCTTCGCGGCACCACGTCTTACCGGCGGGTGTACCGATCCGCTCCCGCCGTCAGCCCGAGCATGCTGCGCTGGGGTGGTACCTACCTGGTGCTGGGCGGGACGGGGAACCTTGGGATCAATCTCGCCGAGGCGATCTGTGAACAGACCTGCGCGCGTGTCGTGCTGGCCGGCCGCAGTGCGCAGGCGGCCAAGGCACCGGCCGTGCGGGAGGCCGAGCGCAGGATCCGCGAGTCCGGCTCGGCCCTTGAGTGGGCCACGGTCGACTGCGCGCATCGGTCTGACCTCCAGCGCCTCATCAAGGAGGTCGCTGCCAGCACGGGCCGGATCGACGGCATCTTCCACTTGGCCGGGGACACCGACCGGGACATGTTCCCCGAGCTGTCCGCGGTGACGGAGGAGTCCGCACTGGCCACCGTCCGGGCCAAGGTCGACGGCGCGCGCTTCCTTTCCCTGGAACTCGCGGACGTCGACTACGACTTCGTTGCCATGTACTCCTCGCTCTCCACCGTCATCGGGGCCCGCGCCTTCGGCCCGTACGCCAGCGCCAACGCCTTCCTCGACGCCCTGGCCCAGATGCAGACTCGGCGGACGGGGCGCCCGTGGTTCTCGATCCAGTGGGACGGCTGGTCACACGACGGCAAAGAGAGCGAGCGCGGGCTCAGCAAGGAGGAGGGCGCACTGCTGTTGAGGGCCTCGCTGTGCACCAGGGCCCCGATCGTGGCCCCGGCGACCGAGCCGGTCGAGACCCGCCTGCGGACAATCCGCCGGGACCTGCTGGCGGTGGCCGACAGCGTGGCCGATGGTGTCGGCGGTGCGCAGTACACCGATGCGCTCGACGCCACCCTCGCCGCCCTACGGGTGGTCACCGGCCACAGTGAGGTCTCGGCGGACGAGGCCTTCCTCGCCCTCGGGATCGACTCCCTGCAGATGATGCGGTTCGCTGCCCGGGTGCGTCCGTTGCTCCGCTCGGACGTCCCGCTCGCGCGGCTGATGGCCTGCCGGACTCCCCGGCAGGCGAGTGAACTGCTGGCCGGTCCGGCGATCGCGCCCGCTCCGGTGGGGCCCCGCTCCACCGACGACTTGGGCGATGCCCTCTCAACCATGCAGGAGCGGCTGTTCTACGAGAGCCAGCTGGGCGGGGACATCGACTCCTACAACGTCCCCTTCGGCTGGGCCGTGAACCAGGAGGTCTCCGAGCAGGAGTTACGGGCCGCCGTCGACACGGTGCTCGACGAGCACGCGTCGCTGCGCTCGGTCTTCCGGACCGACCGTGGGGGCGTCGCGCGGCGCACGCCGACCGCGGTCTCCGAGGTCCCGGTCGAGGTGTTCCCCGGACGGCTTGAGGACGACCCGGCGGATGCGCTGCTGGAGGAGTTCATCTCGCGGCCCTTCGACCTCGCCGCGAACTCGACCCGGGTACTCCTGTGGCAGGGGCCGGAGCGGTGGAAGGTGGTCTTCGTCTGCCACCACATCTCCGTCGACGGCTGGTCCACCGACCTCATCGCGGCCTCGCTCTCCGCGCGGCTCACCGGAATGCCGAACAGCCGGCCGGCCGGCGACTACACCGACTTCGTCGCCTGGGAGCGTTCGTTCCGGTCCGGAGCCGGGCACACCGAGCAGCTGGAGTTCTGGCGCCGAAACCTGGCCGACGCGACGCCCACGCTTCCCCCGTCGGACAGCGGGGCCGACCCGAACGACGGCGTCGGCCTGGTCTCGCGCTCGATTCGCCGGGCTGTCCTGATCGGCCTTCAGGAGACCCTCGCGGTCGAAGGCGCGACGCTGTTCGCGGCCGCCCTCTCCGCCTTTTCCAGCTCGCTCGCCCGCTGGTGCCGGACGGACGAGGTGGTGATCGCCACCAACGTCTCCAAGCGTCCGCTCCCGAGCCACGAAAACATCGTGGGACTGCTCGTGGATCCGGTGCTGCTCCGGCTGGGGGAGCAGCGGCCGGACCACGGGCTCTCCTTCGGTGAGAACCTCGCTGGGGTACGAAACCGGCTCCTTGAGTCGATGGGCAATGCCGACATCCCCTTCCTCGACGTGCTGCCGCTGGTGCAGCGCGGCCCCCGGGCCCGGTCCCGCGCCTTCAACGTGATCGCGACCATGTTCGACGGGGAGTCCGCCGACGCGGTGCTGGAGCCGCTGGAGGTCGGGCTTCCCGGGACCGCGAAGTTTCCGCTGGCTGTCGAGTTCCGGACCGCTGCGGGCGAGCTGCGGATTCGGGTGCTCTATGACCGTCAGCTGTACCGGGAGGCGACCATCGTGTCGTTGCTCGACGACATGACGCGCTATCTCGAGACGTTCGCCGCCGAGGGCGCCAGCGGAATGGTCCCCACGGCCGCCGCCCGCCCCGCGCCGTCCACCCGTGCACGCCTGGCAGCACGGCTGACCTCCGCGGTCGGCGGCGAGGGCAAGCAGATCGCAAAGGAGTCACAGTGAGCACGTTGACCGAGCGGCGGGGCCTCTTCGAGGCGTTCCTCCACCAGGCCCGGACCCGTCCGTCCGTGGAGGCGCTGGTCACACCTGCCCGGACTTGGACCTACGGTGATCTCAAACGCGACGCGACGGCGCTGGCCGGGCGGCTGACCGCCGCCGGGGTCCGTCCCGGCGACCTGGTGGGCGTTCTCGGCGACCAGCAGGGCACCACCGTGGTCGCCATGATTGGCGTGCTGGCGAGCGGCGCCGCCTTCTGCCGGATCGACCCCTCGCTGCCGGACCACCGGCGCGAGCAGATGCTCCAGGACCTCGACGGCCCGGTGCTCGTCGACGCCGACCGGGACGTACTGGTGCCCTGCCCGCAAGCCGCCCGTGAGTCCAGTGCCGGCTCCCACCGCGAGGCGTCCGGCCTCCCTGGGCGGCGACCGGAGACCGGGCTCGCCTACGCCATGTTCACTTCCGGGTCCACGGGCCGGCCGAAGGGGGTGCTCGTCGGAGCGGACAGCCTGCTCAACATGCTGTCATCGCTGCACGAGCTCGCCCCCTGCGCCGAAGGATTCCGGGGTGCTCTGCTGGCGCCGCTTAGCTTCGACGTGTCCATGTGGGAGGTCTTCTCGACCCTGGTCTACGGAGGCACCCTCGTCGTTCCGCCGAAGGAGGCCGTCCTCGATCCCCGCGAGCTGTGGGACTTCCTGGTCCGCGAGCGGGTGAACAGCGCCTACGTGGCGCCAGCGCTGCTGGCCGGACTGGTCGCGGAGGCGAAGCGGGAGGGGGCGGCGGCAACGCTGGAACGGCTGCTGGTGGGGGTCGAGCCGATCCCCCAGTCGCTGCTGGCGAACCTGCTCGACGCACGGCCAGGACTGCGGATCGTCAACGGCTACGGGCCCACCGAGACGACCGTGACCGCGACGCTCCACCTGGTCGGCCGCGAGGACCCGTACCGGCGCGTTCCCATAGGCCGCCCGGTCGTCGGCACGATCGTCCGGCTGCTCGGCGACGACGGTGCCGAAGTGCCGGACGGGGAGGTCGGCGAGATCGTGGTGTCGGGTGCCGCGGTGGCCCGCGGCTACCTGGGGGAGGAACAGGGCGGCTTCACCATCGAGTCCGGCACCCGCGGCTACCGGACCGGCGACTACGCCAAACTGCTGGAACAGGGGGTGCTGGAGTTCGTCGGCCGCCGGGACCAGCAGGTCAAGATCGACGGATTCCGGGTCGAACTGTCCGATGTGGAACTGGCCATGACAGCACATCTGTTGGTGCGCCGGGCCGTGGCCTTCACCACGGAGGGGCCCGACGGAAAGCCGCGCCTCGTCTGCGCCGCGGAGGCGCCGGAGTCCGTCAGCGAAGCCGAGCTGATCGATTTCGCCGCGCAGCGCCTCCCGCGTCATCTGACGCCCGGCCGGATCCTGGTCGTGTCGGCCTGGCCCCTGACCGCGAACGGCAAGGTCGACCTCGCCGCGCTCACCTCGCAGGTGGGCGCCCGTCCCGCCGGACTGCCGTACCTGCCCCCCGAGACGCCGCTGGAGGAGCAACTGGCCGCCGTATACGCCACGCAGCTCAACGTGGACACGGTCGGCGTCGAGGACGACTTCCGGCTGCTCGGGGGTGCCTCCAGCGACGCGGTGCGGCTCGCCGTGCAGCTGAGGGGTCTGGGCATCCAGGTCACCGGCGGCGCGATCCTCAGGTGCGGGACGATCCGGGCCCTGCTGGCGGAGCCTGTGGAGACGTGGGCGGACCCGACGCCAGGACGCAGCCTCCTGGGCGGCCATCCGGCCACCCAGGAGCAGGCGGGTGTGTGGGCCTGGCGGGAGCTGAACCCCTCCTCGGCCTCGACCACCGTGCTGTCCGGCGTGGAGATCGAGGGGCCGGTCGACGCCTCGGCCCTGGAGAAGGCGTTCTCGGTCGTGGTGCGGCGCCACCCGTCCCTGCGGACCACCTTCGCCCCGGACGAGACCGGCCGGGTCGCGCAGCGGGTCGGCGAGGCGCCGGCCGGACGGTTCTCGGTGCGCGCGGTGGAGGGCCGGGAGGCGGTGCACCGGCGCTTCGAGGAGCTCGGCGCCCACCGCTTCGACGTGACCTCGGAGTGCTGGGCCGCGGAGCTGCTGATATCCGACGGGTGTGCCGTCCTCCTTGTCGCCGCAGACCACAGCGTCTTCGACGGGGAGTCCGCAGTCATCCTCCAGGCCGATCTGGCCCGCGCCTACGACGGGCTCCTTCCCGAGGGCGAGGTACCGGGGCCCGCGGCGCACCGGGCCGGGCTGGTCAGCTCCGGTACGGACCGTACGGCGCTGGAGGAGTACTGGAGCACCCGGGCGGTAGCCGCCGACCTCTCCCGCTCCGTCCTGCCCGAGCTGTTCGACGAGGACGTCACCGTGGCCCGCCCCCGGCGGCTGGAGCAGCGCTCCTTCATGCTCGCCGGCGAGGAGCTGGCCGGCTTGCGCGACCTGACGCGCACGACCGGCGCCACACCCGTCACCGTGCTGCTGGCAGCGGTCAAGGCCGTGTCCCGGCTGCGGTCGGGAGTCGCCCGTAACGCGGTCTGCCTGGCGCGCTCCCGGCGCGAGGAGGTCGGCGCGGTCGACGCGATCGGCATGTACGTCACTCTGCTGCCCGTCTACGACGAGGTGTCGCCGGCCCTTCAGGGCCGGTCGACGTTCCGCGAGCACCTGGCGCAGGTGACGGCGACGGCCGGGGAGGCCCTGGAGCACGCCCGTCTCTCCTATGAGGAGATCCTGCGCGTCCTCCCGGACTCGGGCCAGCCGGGAGCGCCCGCTGTCGTCGTGGTGGAGGAGCTGACTCCGGAGCCCGCGCTGACTGTGGATCGGCTCCGCCTCAGCGCCTACCCGCGGACGTACCCGGTGAACGCCATCTACGACCTCACCGTCTTCGTCCGCCGGCGCCCGGGGTCGGTACCCGGCTGGGAGGTGACGGTAGTCGGGGACGCCGGAGGTCGCCTGGAGCACGCCGTCGCGACCTTCACCGAGGCCCTGTCCGGGTTCGTCCGGTCGGCGCTCCGCCGTCCGGACGCGCCCGTCGGCAGCCTGCCCTACCTCACCGGGGCCGAACGTGTGCTGATCGACACGGCGGTGCACGGCTTCTCGGCTCCACAGGACGAAGCGGCTCCGACCAGCCTGACTGCGGCGGTCGCCGCCCATGTGGTGCGGCAACCGCACCGACCGGCGGTCGAGTTCGACGGGACGGTGCTCACGTACGAGCAGCTGTGGCAGCGGGCACACGAACTCGCGGCCGTGTTGCGGCCCACCCCGTCGGAGCCGGCGATAGCCGTGGTGCTCCCGAAGAGTCCGGACCTTGTGGCCGCCTTCCTGGCCTGTCTGCTGACCGGCTACGCGTACCTGCCGCTGACCCCGGAACACGCAGCGACCCGGCTGCCCGCGCTGGTACGCAACAACGGTGTACGGCAGTGCATCACATCCATCGGGGTGGCACGTGGCCTCGACCTCGACGGCTGCCTGGCCATCCTCGTCGACGAGGTCGCGCCACAGGGCCCGGACGCCCGTCCCGCGCTCGGCGACTTCCGGCGGGAGGAGGACTCTGGCACGGCCCCCGCGTACGTCATGCCCACCTCGGGCAGCACTGGGCCTGCCAAGCTGGTGCGCGTACCGCAGTCCGCCGTCTGCCGCCTGGTGATCGGGAACTCCACGCTCCCGCTGGACGAGCACGATCGCATCATGCTCGTAACGAATTCCTCCTTCGACCCGGCCGCGTGGGAGGTCTGGGGCGCGCTGGCAAACGGCGGCACCGTCGTCGTTCCCACCTCCGAGGATCTCTCCACCCCGCAGGCTCTCTGCCAGGCGCTCGAACGAGATGACATCAGGTCGGGGTTCTTCGCCACGCCGCTGTTCGCCCAGATGGTCGCCGCGGAGCTGCCCGGCCTGGGCCGCATGCGGCAGATCGTGGTCGGTGGCGAGGCCGTCCCGGCCCAACTCTTCATTCAAGCCGCTGCCTTCGTCCCGGACACGAGGCTGGTGGACGGCTATGGGCCGACGGAGAACAGCGTCTACTCCTGCTGCTACCGCTACGACCCAGCTGACGGCTACGAGCGCAGGCTGCCGATCGGACCGCCGCGCGACGGCACCGGCGCGGTGGTGCTCGCAGAGGGCCTGCACGTGGTCGCCCCCGGGATGCCCGGTGAACTCGTCGTAACTGGGAGCGGGTTGGCCGACGGCTACGCCGGCGACGAGGCACAGACCGCCGCACGCTTCATCCGGCTGCCCGAGGAACTTGGCGGCCGCGGCTACCGCACGGGCGACGGATCCCGTCTACTGCCTTCAGGTGACTTCGACTACCTGGGCAGACTCGACTTGCAGCTGAAGATCCGCGGCTTCCGGGTGGAGCCGAGTGACGTGGAGAGCGTGCTGCGGCAGCACCCGGACGTACGCCGGGCGGTCGCCTTCGACGTCAAGACAGCTACGGGTTCACTGCTCTGCGCGGCCGTCGAGCCCGCCGGACTCAACAGCCAGACGCTCCGTCAGTTCGTGGCTGATAAGGTGCCGGAATATCTCGTGCCCGCACGTGTGCTCTCGGTGGACATCATGCCCGTGACTGCACAGGGAAAGACCGACGTCAACAAACTCAGCATGTTGGCAGCCGCAATGCACAGCGCTCACGACGGAGCGGTGACGGCGACCGAGACCGTTCTGCTGGACGTGTGGCGGGATGTGCTGGCGCTAGAGGGGGTGGACGTCGAGGCGGATCTTTTCGAGCTCGGGGCGAACTCGCTGTCCATCCTGACCGCCGCCGCCCGGGCGTCCGAGAGGCTCCCGGGTCCGCTGCCCGCGCACCTCGTCTACGAGACGCGCACCATCCGAGCGTTGGCCGCCAGGCTCGACACCCAGGGCGGCGCAGGCTCGCACTACGACCCGAGCCGAATCCAGCAGCGGTCAGCCCGCAGGCGCGTCGCTGTGCAGGGCAGAGCAACTCCATCAAGAACTGACAGGCCAACCGACCGAGGGATAGAGGAATAACCGACGCCATGCAACCCGACCAGAGCAACGTCCACCTCCGCCCCGGCCGAGCACACCAGGATTGGTCGAACCGGCTCGCCGCCCTGGCCCCCGGGGAAGCCAGGCGGCTCGGGCGGGAAATTGAGCACAGCTGCAGGGAGCTAGGCATCTGGCAGTACACCGACCTCGTCCCGCTTCAGCCCTTCGTGGTCGATACGGCCGGAGGTCGGGGTCTCGACGACCTGAACGCGCAGCTCGGACAGCTGCTGGTTTCCTACGCGCTGGATATTGCGGACGGGGACTACGGGCGGCTCGCGGACCGGACAGGGGTTCCGGTCGAAGCACGGTGGTTCCTGCCCTCCGCCCAGCCGCTGGGCCGGGCGCTCGGCTGCTCCCGCGCGGACGTCCTGGTCCAGGCGGGCCGCCCCCAGTTCCTGGAGTTCAACTTCGGTGCGTGCCTCAACGGGGCAACCTCGACCCCGATCTTGACCCGCGCCTTGATGGAGTCCGGCCCCGGAATCGAGGCCCGCCGGGCACACGGGATCGCGACGGAGTCGGTCTTCGCCGCGCGGCTAGCCTGGCTGATGGACCACCTCCCCGATCGCACCGGCCGGGTGGCCCTGCTGGGCTTCGCCCGGGACGGCGACGAAGGCTCCCTGCGCGCCTTCGAGCTGGAGGCCGCCCACCACGCGGCGTACGGGGTTGCCTGCGACTTCGTGCCCTTCGACGAGGTCGACATCGACGCGAGCGGACTGCACTGGCAGGGCATCACCTACTCCGCGGCTGTGAAGTACTTCATGGTCGGGGAGCGAGTGTTCGGGGAACACGCCGACAAGCTGGCCGCGCTGGAGCAGAGCGGTGTGCCTCTCTTTGGCGGCCAACTTGCGGCCTTATTCACCAGCAAGGCACTCACGGCCGACCTGTTCCAGAGCACCAATCTGTCGTCGGCGCAACGGCGCTTCTCGACTACGTCCCCTGGACGGCCCGACTACGGGAGGGACCGGCCCGCCGCGGTGAGGGCGTGGTCGACGCTGCTCAATGGGCGGCCGACCACCGGGAGCAGGCGGTGCTCAAGCCCTGCAACGCATTCGGCTCACGAGGGGTAACTCTCGGCGCCGTTACTCCAGCCAGCGACTGGGAGCAGGTCCTCCACGACGCCGTCCGGAGCGGCGACTACGTGGTGCAGGAGGCCGTTGAGCCCGACCCCTGGCCGCTCGCCTACTGGGACCTCAAGCGGGAGGAGATCACCACCGTTGAGGCACCCGTCCTGCTCGGCCCGTTTCGCGTCGGCGAACGCAGTGGCGGCTGCTACACCAAGCAGCCTGGCCTAAACGATCCGGCCCGGCTGGTGCGCAGCCGCGACGGGCTCTCCTTCGGCTGTGTGGTGACCGCTGGCGAGATCGGCCCGTCGGCCACGGGAGTGCAGGGGTGATCCTCCTCGGTAAGAAGGCGGCACGCCGTATAGGGGATGCCGAGGGCAGCGACCAGACCCGGAAGGGTGACTGTCGGCTAACCCGGCTGTTCGTCGCCTTCGGCTTCGCGAACATCGCCGATGGCGTGAGCCTCGTTCTGCTGCCGCTCGTTACCCTCTCGCTCACCCGCTCCCCGCTCGCGCTAACCGCCGTGGCGCTGGCCCGCACCCTGCCCTGGTCGGTGCTGTCCATGGTGATCGGGGTGGTGGCCGACCGCCGTCCGCTGCGTACCTTGATGATCGCCGCCAACCTGACCCGGTTCGTGGTCATGGCCTCGCTCGCAGTCCTGTTCGTCCTCGGGAGGTTGCCGCTCGTCCTGGTCGTTGCCGGAGCCGGCGTGATCGGTGTCTGCGAGGTCTTCTACGACATCGCGGCGCAAACCTCCCTGCCCAGACTGGTGCAGCACGAGGCGCTGGAGAAGGCGAACTCGCGCCAGACGATGATCGCCGAGTCACTGCACGGCATGGCGGGCCCGGCGCTGGGCGGCCTGGTCTCCACCATTGGCCCTGGCATTGCGCTGGCCGGTGCGGGCGCGTGCTACCTCATCGCGGGCCTGCTCGGCCTGCGGCTGCCACACCTGCGGCCGGAGGGCACCGCCAAGGGGCGGCTCAGGGCGGAGTTCCTGAGCGGCATCCGGACCGTCTGGTCAGAGCCGCTGCTCCGGGTCTTCCTCGTCATGACGGGGTTCGGAGCGGTCTCCTTCGCCGGCTGGCAGGCGATGCTCAGCCTGTTCGCGCTCGGGTCCGGACCAGTGCACCTCAGCAACTTCGAGTTCGGCCTGATCTACACGGTCGGATCCTTGGGCGGTGTGCTCGCGGCCGCCGCGATGCCGGCGCTCACCACCCGTCTGTCACGGACCACGCTGATCGTCGGCTGCCGCCTGCTCGCGGTCGGCAGCCTGGCGCTGCCCTTCTTCCTCCCCACCTTCCTGGGCTGCGCCCTGGCGGTCACCGGTTACAGCGTGGCCGTCATCGTCTGGAACGTGGTGACTGTGTCCTACCGGCAGCGCAGCCTCCCGGTGTCCGTCCTCGGCCGCAGCAACGCCTCCTACCGCACCGTGGCCTGGGGGTTACTGCCACTGGGACCGGTCGTGGCAGGGCTGGTCAGCCAGGCCGTCGGCCCGGCGATCGCTCTGCTCACCATGAGCGGGCTCAGCGCACTCTCCCTGCTCCTACTCCCCGCAGTCCACCGCCGTCGGGCCATGCTCGACACAGAACACCCTGAGATGGCGTAATGGCAACTACCAGACTGGACACCCACCTGCTGGACTGTGGGGTCGGCAGCAGCCGGGGCCGGTGGATAGCCGAGCGCGTGGACGAGGCCATGTCCATCGGCCCGTACCGCCACGTCGACGCAGCCGTTCCGCTGCGGCCGCTGTACCTGCCGACGAAGGAGATCGCCGACCTCGCCCGGATCGGCCGCCGCCTCGCCCGGCTGCTCGTCAGGACCTGCCGAGCCAGGGCGGGAAGTGCGATCGAACTGGAGCCTCTGCTCCGCTACGAGCGGCCCGCCGAGTCACTGCTGACGGACAGCCGGGCACAGAACCGGTTCGCCCTGGACTCGCTGCGCCCTGACATCGTGATCAGCGAGGGCATGCCCAAGGTCGTCGAATGCAACATCAACTCGGCCATCGCTGGCCCCGAACAAGTGGCCGCCCTCAACGGGCTGTACCGTCGGCACCTGCTCGGACACCCGGAGACCGCCGCCCTGCTCCCCGAGGCCCAGATCCTCGAACCGCTGCCGCTGCGCGCCCAGGTGGTGGCGGCAGCCTCCGCCGCCTTTCACGGCGCGCCGGGCACGGTCGCCGTCATGGGCTGGGCCGAGGAGGGCTTCGGAGCCGAAGAGTACTTCGCCGACGTTCTAGCGGAACTCCGACGGGCCGGACTCGACGCCCACTTCGCCCTGCCCGGGCAGCTCTCCTGGCACGCCGACCGGCTCCTCTCGCACCGGGGTCCGGTCGGCACGGTCCTGCGCACGTTCGTCACGGCCGACGCCGAGGAGGCGGGGCTGGACCTTTCGCCGGTGCGTCGTGCATTGGCTGCCGACCAGGCCCTGGTACTCGCTCCGGAGGTCGGCTCACTCCTCGCGTCCAAGCTCGTGCTGGCGTGGCTGAGTTCCGACGCCGACGCACAGCGGCTCGCCCCGGCAGACGCCGCCTTCGTGGCACGCCACCTGCCGTGGACCCGTGAGGTCCGCGACGAGCGCGTGACCTGGCGCAACCGTCCGACCGACCTGCTGCCGCTGCTCCATCGCGAACGGCACCGGTTCATCCTCAAGCCCCTGAACCAGTACGGCGGCTCCGGCGCGGTCGTCGGTCGGGACACCGACGCCAGAGCATGGGCCGACGCCTTGCGGCTTGCTGAGCAGTCGCAGCGCTACGTGGCGCAGGAGTTCTTCCGTCCCGACCCGGTGGAACTTCCCGTATTCCGAGCGGGCGGCCTCGAGCCCCACCTACTCACGGGAACCGCGGTGTTCAGCCCGATGCTCTTCGGCTGGCGGATGGGCGGTCTGCTGGCCCGCATCGTCCCGGACCGCGAGCGGTCGATCGTTAACGCCGCGACCGGCGGCCTGATGAACTGCGTATGGGGCACGAAGGAGAACTAGCCGATGCCAGACATATGGGATGAGACCCATCCCGCCCATGCAGCGCAGTGGTCGGCGGGGAACCCTGCCAAGGCCGCCGCCGCAGCCGAGCTGATCAACGCCAGACTCAACGGGCTGCGGTTTGCCTCGGCCGACGATCTGACCGCCTTGCGTCCCACCATCCTGGCATCCGGGCTCCGCGAGGAATTGGCCCGGGCGGCCCGCCGCCTGGTCGACGTGATCACCCACTACTGCTGGGGACTCACCGGCGACCCGCGGGAACTTGCCCGACTCTGCGGCCTGGAACCGCACCAGCAGCCCTTCCTCGATGCGGCCAGCCCACAGCTCGAACGGGCCCTCGCCGCCTGCAACGCCCGCCCGGACGCCCTCCTCCGAGACGGGGTACCCGTCTTCCTGGAAGCCAACTTCGGGGCTGCGAACAGCAGCCCCATCACCACGAACGCGCTGCTCCCAGTCTACGAGGAGCTCTACGGATGCGTCCCGACCACTGGCCAGGCGGAACTCCGCGAGCCCTTCGCCGCTCGTGCAGCCCTGTACTCCCGCATCTGCGAGGACTACGGATTCGATCGGCGGGTCCTGATCCTCGGGACGGTGCGCGAACCGGACATCGGCTCGGCCCGGTACCTGGAGGCGGAAGCTGACTACCTCGGTGCTCACGGCTTCGAAAGCCGGTATGTCGAGCCCGATTTCTTCGCCACCCCGCGCGGCCACGACGTGGCGCGGAGCGGGGGGATCGTACTGAAGCACTTCCTGCCCGAAGAGTGGCAATCACTCGGCTTCAACATCCCCTGGCCGGACCTGCGGAGCGCTCATCGCACCATGGCCTGGATCGTGCCCGACTCCGGCCTCTCACTGTCCAGCAAGCTCGTGTTCGGTTGGCTGAGCCAGCACAGCGACCGTCTCGACCCCGACGACGCAGCCTTCGTCAGAAGGCACATCCCTTGGACACGCGTACTGGACGGCAAAGACCTCGACTTCCGGGGAACGACCTACGCACCAACAAAGCTACTCACCGAGTTCCAGTCGGACCTGGTCCTCAAGCCCGCAACCTCCTGCGCCGGCCAGGGTGTCCTCGTGGGCCGAGCCACACGCGAATCCGTCTGGGCTGACAAGGTGGCCCGTGTCGCGTCCGCGGGAACACATGTTGTCCAGGAACGTGTCGAGGCGGACGAGCTGGTGATGGATTTCTACGATGCGTCGGCGAAGTCCGTCGTGCGCAAACCCGTCTCCTATGTCCTGGGGCCCTATGTAGTCGACGGCCGCAGCGCAGGTTGTTCTATTCGGCACACCGTCTCTTCGGAATCCGGCATCGTCAACCACGCCAGCGGAGCTGGGATAAACATCGTGCTCTAGAAGGCGGCCGGCCAAGACCGGCGTCGCCCGCAGCGAGGACCACCGCCCGTCATGTGAGACCAGCCTAATGATGCATACCACCCCCGGCCAGGTCCGCGAACGCTTCCTTGCCAACGACATCAGCCAGCGACGCGTCCGCTGTCTGATCCTGGCTCTGAACCAGAAGTCTGTGAAGGTCAAGGTCGGGTGAGGACCCGGATGTGGAGGAACTTGAACGAGGCCCAGCCGTACATGACCCCCTTGAGGTTTTTCACCCTGTTTCCGTGATCCTCCACGATGCCGGAGAACCACGGCAGGGCGAGTCCAACGGTGACGGCAGCGCGGTCCTGGCGAAGGAACCCGGCGAAGCCCCGAACGGGATCGGGAGCATCGTGTTCTGCCTGTCGGATCCTCGACCATGAGCGCGGTCCCGGCAGATGCTCTCGGTAGAGACGCGGGTCAGTCACCCCACCTGACAGGTGAAAGCCTCGTACGCCGGCGCGTCGAAGAGTACGAAACGGACCCCTCCACTAACGTCGGCGTCTGCCGGACTGTCTCGACCGCGATGCGGGACGCGCCTTTCAGAGGCCATCCGCAGACACCCGTGAAGATGGCTGGGAAGTCGACCGACTTCGCTCTCGTCTGCGATCCGCGGGGAGTCCCGATAGCAGGACGCCAGTAGCGACTCGTCGCCGCCGGAAACCTGAACACCGGGCCACGATATGGACGGTCCTGAGCGGTCATGTACGTCCGGCTACCTCTTTCCGCCGCCGCAGGCGGAGCGGGACGCCTTGCACGGAAGATCTGCTCAGCGATCCGCCGACCCGCACCTCCACTCCAGGGGCCATCGCATCCCTTGAGAGGCCGCGTCCGCCCTCGCAACACAAGGCCAGGGCGCCGAATGCCCTGTCGAGGAGCGGACCTCGCCGCTGAAGAACACCGAGACCCCTGCCAGCACTCTGTCCGGCAGGAGCCCCAGCGACCATCACGTGTCACGTCGCTGTCACCAACACCATCGACACACCGGGACCACAGCGGCCCCACCTGCATGAACAGCAGCGACATAGACCACGTGGACACCAGCAGACGCTTCCGCCTACCTGTGCCAGGTGGTATCGAGTGCGGGGCCGACGACCACGGCAGGCCCGCACTCAAAGCTGCCGATCCGGGACCCAGCCGACCTCGGCGGCCTCGTCCTCGCCGAACGGCGACCTCGCTGTCCCCCAGCTCGGGGACGCTGGTGCCAACCCCGAGAGCCACTTGTCGAACCTGTCGCGCTCGACCCTCGAACTACAGAAAGAGCAAGCTCGCCTTCCAGGCATTGACCTCATCGGAGGCGACGTCCTCCACATAGGGCGGACCCAGGTGGCGTGAAGGTCTCCCAACACATCGGGCCGAGGAGTCCTCCGGCCCAACGCAGGGTCCGATCCATGCCCGAATGAAGAAGTTCAACGCTCCGTAGTCAGCACCAAGTCAGCACGGGATAGGTGACCAGGGGTGCTGACGTGGGATTTTAGTCAGCACCAAGTCAGCACGGGAATCCGCACCCAAGTGCCAGATCATCCCAATCACGACATCACTCCGTGCCGAATTCCTAAATCGAGTTGAGCGACACGCAGGGCCCGCGGCGCCCCCTCATAGGCGCCGCCCTCACACCCCGCCCCCGAAGTGTGGTCTCCCGCCACATAGGCCATTGACCTGCACCTTCCTACGGTATGGCGACGCAATGACGCGCCCCTGGCCCACCCGGAAGTGATGACCATGACCACCCCTCCCCCACCCACCCCAACTCCCAACTCGCTCTCCAAAATCGTCGTCGCGAGCCTCATCGGGACCACTATCGAGTGGTACGACAACCCATCCGGTCAGAGCTATGACCTGGGCTTTCCCCCTTGATGAGGCGCGGGAGGCAGCACCGAACCAGCACGGGATCCTGCCCGACCCCCCGGCTGATGGTCTGCAGGGCGGGCGAACCGGCCACCGGTGGGGCGCCCTCAGTATCGGTGTTCACCACTCTCCGTGATCATGCGGCGGAGCGCATATCAGCTCAGGCCCAGTCGGTCAGGTCGTAGACGGCTTCGCACAGGGGGTCGTGGGCGTTGTGGCCCTGGTGAGCGGCCAGGGTCGTGGGTTCCTCCGGGCGCAGGAGCGCGATGAGCCGATGGTGCGACCCTCATGGCCGAGGTAGACACGGACGACGCCGGGGGCGTGATGGTCGAACCCCGTCAGGACGTAGAGCTCGGGAGCCGCGGAGGGCGTCGCGCCGTGCCAGAGCGGGTCGCCGACGAGGTCGGCAACGAGGTAGTCGATGCCGTCGTCCAGGGTGACCTCGGCTGCTTCGGGAACGATCGAGCCGACCAGTGCGGCCACGTCGACGTACGGAGCCTCCTGCCGCTCGGCGGCCAGGGAAACCGTTCCCGCGGCCAGTCCGCCGGCCGTATGGCGCAGAGCTCCGACGTACCACCAGCTGCCACGCTCCCAGCCGAAGCTGGTCGGCAGGTCCACGAGGACGTTCTGTCCCGCGCTGTCGGCGAGGCGGACGCGGATGCGGTCCCCGTCCGGCCACATCAACGCGCGGATGCGCCACTCGGTGGCCGGGAGGGGTACACCGATGAAGCGGCGCAGTACCAGAAGGGCTTCGGTGAAGTGGTCGTCCATGAGCGGTCTCTCCCCGTCCTCGTCCAGCCGCCGCCGGTGGTGATGCTCACAGGTCGTTGACCCAGTCGAGGCAGAGGGTCTGGCCCACGCGATACGCGGTCACGGTGCCCAGCGGGCGCCCGTCAGGGGTCCTCTCACCTCCAGGCCCCCGGTCGCCGCGCTCGGCGACGCTGACCGTGATCATGCGTACCTGGCCGCTGCTGGTGGCGATGACGCCCCAGTACTCGGCCCGGCTGCCGGAAACCTTGTCGGCCCTCCCGTGATACGGGGCGTCGATCGCCTTCTCGCTGCGCATGTTGTGCTTGGACGAGGCATGCTGCCGCCCGAAAGCGGCGGTGCCGTGGCGGGTCGGGATGTCGTGACCGTCCCAGTCACGCACGGACCAGTTGACCTTGTGCCAGGGCTGCTGAGGGTCGAGCACTGCTCCAACCGCCGGTGCCAAAGGGTCGGAGAGCATCCGGACACCGGCCACCCGAGCAGACTGCTCGCCGAAGGGCTTGACGTACTCCTCGTTGGAATACGTGTACAGCTCGCCCTCGCCATCGCGTCCTGCGGCCCACACCATTCCCGGCGCGACGAACAGGACGGACAGACATATCGCCATGAGCACGGGCAGACCACGCCGCATCAGGTTTTCAACCACACCACAGGTTGTACCGGGCCGGATGGTCGTCCTCGGGGGATTCTGGTACTCACCTCACCCATACGGCTGCACTCCCCCTGCAGAGAGCTGTCGGCATCAGGCCGTGAGGGCAGACGTGGATGAGACACCCGCTCGCAGGCTCGTCACCGCACACAGCCGGATCTGTGTGCGGCGGCCGGATTCGTGCCTCCAACCATCGCAGCCCCGGTATGAATCGGCTGCGATTCTCCAGCACCAGCCATGGCCGGGCCCGCCGGACGAGCAGGCCGAGGCGGAACAGTCTCTCGACGGCGGCGCCGGCCCTACCCCTATGGATCAGGATGCGGGGCTCCACGTCTCGATCTGGGCCGTATCACCGGCTCAGGATGCCACCGGCCCAACCTCAAAGGAGGTAAGTGCCCCGACCGCATCGGCCACGGAAGCCTGCGCGAGGTATCCCACGGCGTCGTGTGGGGCGGCGAAGCCATTGTTGACCCGGTTGTCCGCGAGGGATCCCGACGTCACGACGTGTGCGAGACCGGCTCCCGCGGTGACCGGGTCGCCGTCAGCGTGGAAGTTGTGTCAGGCGAGCGACTCCGGCACGACCAATTGCGCGTCGCCCGGCAAGCTACGGCGCACCGTGAACCAGCCGAGCGGGGAGCCGAGTGGGGAGCCGCAGGTGATCAGGGGGTGGATGCCGGGATCCCGTAGCTCCCTGCGGTGCAGCATGTCGTACGCGATCACACTGCCGAGCGAGTGAGCGATGAGGACACGCGCCCCGGAGCGCTCGACCTCGGCCCGGACCACCTTGCGGATCTGCTCGCCGAGCGCCTCGTCGTACAGGTAGCGATAGGCTTGCCGGACCAGGACCAGGGCCTTTGCCCCCGCCCCGCGCCCGTGGCGGGCGTCTGCCGCCGCGAGGCGACGAGTGACCGCGTTCGGGACATACGGCAAAGGAGGACCCAGCGTCCCTGGGGAGGGGATGGCCTCAGGCAGCGGGCCAGGCGCATAGGCCGTGAGGACCTGCAGGACGAACTCCTCCTCTCGCTCGTCCATTGGGCCGTCCGCCCCGGGTACTTGCTCGTCCACCGAACCCAGACGTCGTTCGGCACCGGGCGCGTCTGGCTTGTAGAGGCCGGTGCAGTGCGGCCTGCCGATGAAGGCCGCCGCGGCCCGCCCCTCAGCATCGGCGCCCCGGGCCGCACCAAGCGTTGAACTCCCGGCCAGCAAGCGCCCGAACCGGGGATACGGACGGAGCCCGGTAGACCCAGGATGCGGGAGTGTCCCTGGCGAATGGCACAGTGGGCCGGTGATCCCTTCCCCCTTCGCCGATGTCCCGCCCCTCCTGTACACCGACAGTGTGCACATACCCGTGGTGTTCCACGCAGTCCGGCGGCACGGCCGTTCAAGCAGTGGAGGACCGCGAAGTCGGCGCCATGGCCGGCGGCCGCCGGGTTTCCCGCGAAGAACGGCTGGTACCTGCCCACCACCACCTGGCGAGAGATCCTCAAGGCCGCTACCGAGGTGGGCCGGGACATCACCCCGAACCTCCTGCGACTGCCCCAGCTGGCCAGCAGCGAACTCGTCGCCCGCGTCGCCCCTCTCTACGCCTACCTGGGCACCCACGCCGCCGACACCAAGCACACCCTGCCCGCAACTCCGCGTCCGGGGAGCACGTCGGCGGCCGACCCCCTGCCGGGACGAGTGGATCGCCTGCGGGCCGCTGGTGCCCGACGACGGCGCGACCTGGCCGGGCACGGCGGCGCTGATCCGGGCGCCCGATCCGCGGACCGCGCGCCGCCCCAACCCCGGACCGGCCCGCCGATGTCGAGGTGCATCCCTGGCAGTTCGGGGGGCGTCCGTCATGAGTCGGAGGGGGCGGCGGGCGGGGTGGGGGCACGGCCCGCATCCTGAGACCCAGACCCATACCCAGACCCATACCCAGACCCCGACCCCGACCTCCCCGACGGCACTCCGCGCAGGAGGGGAAGGCAGGCCAGCAGCAGCAGGCCTGCCAGGGCCCAGGGGGCGCCGAGCCCGGTGTGCTGGGCCAGTGCTCCGCCCGCCGACGCGCCGATCGGCATGGCCCCCCAGGCGGCCAGGCGGTAGCCGCTGGTGACGCGGCCCAGCATGTGCGGTGGCGCGAGTCGTTGGCGGAGCGAGACGGTGCACACGTTCCACAGCACCACTCCGGCGCTGTTGAGGGCCAGCATCAGGGCGACCAGCGGCCACCACGGCAGCAGGGCGACCACCAGATAGCTGAGCGCCGACACGGACACCGAGACCTTCAGGCTCCGCCCGGACCCCAGCCACCGCGCGGCCCTCGCCGCCCCGCTCGCTCCGGCGAGGCTGCCGGCGGCGGCCGCGACGAGCATCAGGCTATAGCCGTAGGCCGGCAGCCCGAGTTCCCGTTCCACGTACACGACGAGCACCGCGTAGACCGCCTGCTGCCCCACCCCCAGAACCGCCACCACCACCATGAGCCGGCGCAGGACCTGGTCCCGCCCCAGGAACCGCAGTCCGGCCCAGGTGCCGCGCAGCAGACTCCGCAGGCCCCGCCCGTCGCCCCCCGCCCCCTCGTGCGCGGCCCGCGACGGCAGGCCCATGAGTAGCAACGCCGACGCCAGGAATGTCACGCCGTCCAGCAGGAACGGCAAGGGGTGCCACACGGCCCACAGCGCGGCCCCGACCGGCGGGCCCAGGAACCCCGTTCCGGTGATCTGCGCGGCGATGACCCGGGCGTTCGTCCGCTCCAGTTCGTGGTCCGCGGTCAGCATGGGAACGACGGCCTGCGCGGCGCAGTCGAAGAACACCTCGGCCACCCCCGAGGCGAACGCCAGCAGCACCAGCGCCGTCACCGACGTCCGCCCCGCCGCCACGACGGAGAACAACACGAGCAGCATCACGCAGCGCGCCAGATCCGCGCCGACCATGGGCCGACGTCCCGGCATGCGGTCCACCAGGGTACCGATGACGGGTGCGAGCAACCAGGCCGCCCGGCCCGCGGCAGCGACCAAGGACACCCAGAACACATCGCCGGTGGTCCAGGCCGCCAGCAGGGGAAGCGCGGCGAACCGCGCGCCGTCACCCACCGCACTGAGCGCGTTGGCGGTGACGAGCCGGCGCAAGGCCGGAGTTCGGGACCCGTCGGCCGGAGGAGAGGGTGGACCGGCGAATGTCATGGGCAGCGGATTCTTTCGTCGGCGGCACGTCGCGGCGCGCACACGAATACACCCGAAGGAACGGACGCGCCACAACCTGAAGCAGGCACACTTGCCTCTCCGCCTGCCCCCTCCGTGGCGAACTATTCATGCCGCCCGGCAGAGTTTGTGAACTCCTTTCGTGTGCCGCCGGATTGGTCAAAATCGATATCTGTGGCGGTTGACGCACCTCCCCTCCCGTGGCAGGGTCGATGAGTCGATGGAACGTCAGTTGCGATTGAGGCGTCCACGACTTTGCCGACAGTCTTGTTGACCCGTGCCGTCCGCCGCGACCCTCGAATGACGCAATGAGTTCGCTTGCGCAATGAGTTCGCATTGCGCAATGAGCGCCGGACGTTCTTCGACAGGGACCGCTGTATGCAAGAGCCTGCACTCGTGGCGCTCGCCCGCCATCCCGTCTTCGCCGAATCGGCGGGAATCCTCAGCCGATTATACGAAACCTACGATTTCCTTCTCGACTGCATCGCGCCCCATGAGTGGCCGACCGGCCCGGGCCAACGCCGGATCCTTCCGGAAACCGCACTGGAACCCATCGTTCGGCACGGACTCGACCAGGCGTTGCGCAGAATCCGCAACCCACCCGCCTGCAAAGCGGAATTGACCGCGCTCGCGGAAAGAAGACACGTCGACTCGACGCTCGCCGTACTTCATGTTCGTGGACGAGATCATGAGCCTGCGGACGCTGCGCAGCGTCGGCGAGGCGCTGTCGGCGACGTCCGCCGACGTGTACTGGTACGGCGAGACCCGGTTCGCCGGGGGCCTGGACGGCGAACTCGCCCGCCTGCTCCACGCCTCCGGCTGCCGCCGGATGAACTTCGGCCTGGAGTCGGCGAGCCAGCGGGTCCTGGACCTGATGCGCAAGGGCACGCGGATCGAGGACGCGTGCGAGAACATCACGGCGATGCTGGAAGCCGGCGTGCCGATCCACCTGTTCGTGATCCACGGCTTCCCCGGCGAGACCCAGGAGGAGGCCGCGCGCACGGTCGCGTTCGCGGAGGCCGTACGGCGCCTGTCCGTGGACCGGTACGGCGTCGCCCACACCACCTGGGGCGGATCCCCCTTCGTCCTGGACGTGCACTCGCCCGTCGGCACGCAGCCCGAAGCCTTCGGCGTGCACATCGAACCCCCGGCGCCGCTGGACGACCTGAGCCTGAGCCGGAACTACCGCACCGACGCCGGGCTGTCCCAGCAGGACAGTCTGCGGGTCGCCGAGGACGCCGCGGGGTCGGCCGGTGACACCACCGTCTGGTTCCGCGCGGCCGGCGACCCCATGGCGCGGGAGATCGAGGAGTTCACCTTCCTGCGCGCCTGCGTCGGGGCACCGCAACCCAGGGCGGCTGCCGTCCCGCTGTTCGACTGGCCGCCGCCCGAGCCGGACGCCCGGCTCGCCCTCGCCTCCGGGGTGACGTTCACCCGGGTTCCCTGGCCGACGACGGAGGCGGACGCCGAACCGGCGATGGCGCTGTACCACCCGGCCGAGGACAGGTTTCTCCAGCTCAACTGGACGGGGCACACAGACCTGCGGCAGCTGGACGGTCTGTCCTGGCGCGATCTGGAAGCGTGGCTGACCGACCGGGAGTGCCACTACCTCGGCTCCGGTCCCGGCGCCACGGCCGCCCTGCTGCTCAGGCACGGCTTCCTGGTGCCCTCGCGGCGGCAGGCCCGCCCGCCGGCCGCCCGGCTGTGCGCCGAGATCGGCACCGGGACGGAGATTCGCGACGGAACCCAGTACGTGTCCAACCCCGTCACGGGCGTGACGATCCGCCTCCGGGGCGCGGCCGTGGAGACGTGGCAGGGTTGGCAGAACGGCGTGGCACCCGCATCGACGGACGACCCCGTCACCAGTGCGCTCGTCCGCTACGGATTCCTGTACCGCGAACCGGTCGGCTCCGGGCGGGCGCAGCCGAGGTACCTCACCCAAGGACAGGCGGTGTAACGCAGTGAAGCAGTTCCCGACATCCGGCGAGGCCGCGCCGATGGTGCGCCCCATGCGGCCGGAGGACGAACCCGACGTGGCCCGCGTGCTGGCAGCCTGCGACGACTATCTCCTCGCGGCCACCGGCTTCCCCACCCTGCCCGCGGACGTACAGAGCCTGTACTACTCCCTGCCGGACGGCGCCGACTTCGAACAGAAACACCTGTTGGTGGTGTGCGACGGAGCGACGGTGGTGGGTGTGGTCGACGCCGTCGCCGGTCACCCCGACCGGCTCGGCTGCTCGGTGGGCCTGTTCCTCCTCGACCCGAAGGCGCGCCGCACGGGAATCGGCACGCGGGTGGCCCGGCACCTGCTGCGGGAAGCCGCGACGCGTGGCATGCGGTACGTGACCGCCACCTGTCCGCGGAGCTGGGCGCCCGGCCGGGCCTTCCTGGTGAAGATGGGCTTCGAGGTGAGCGCACCGGCACAGGACGCGGGACCGACGGTCGGCAACCGGCTCCGGTTCCCCGCGGAGGAGGGCCTGTGCACCGCCGTACGGAAACTGGACGGGGCGTCCGCGGACGGTGCGTCCGCGGACGACGGGCACCCGGACCGGGGCGCACCGTGACGGCGGTGGCAGGCCTCCTCGACGCGAGCCCCGAGGGCGTCGAAGAGGACATCAAGGAGGCGTACGCGCTGGTCCGCGCCTACGACGACGCCACCACGCTCGCGCAGGGCGGTGATCCGCACGCCGAGTTCGCGGCGCTGCGCCGACAGGGTGCCGTGCACCGGTCGACGCTCGAACGGGTGCTGACCGGAACCGACGGCGCCGAGGGGACGACGACCCCGGCCTGGCACGTCGTGTCGTTCACCGCGGCCGAGCAGGTGATCCGCGACGAGGACACCTACTCGTCGGCGGCCTACGACGACAGCATGGGCCGCGTGATCGGCAGGTCCTTCCTCCAGATGGACCATCAGGAACACAGGATCTGGAGGAACGTCCTGCAAGGCGGCTTCAACCGGCAGACGGTCCTTGCTCACCGCCAAGACGTCCGCTTGGCCGTGGCGTCCAGGCTCTCCTCCGTCACTGCCCGGGGGGGGCGGTGACCTGGTCGCGAAGGTGGCCTTCCCGGTGGCCCTGACGACCATCGCGCGCTTGGCGGGCCTGCCGCGCGGAATACGCATCGGCACTCTGTACACCTGGGCGGTGGGGCTGCGCGAGGATCCGGACGGCGAGGTCACCTCCGCTGTACGGGAGTTGCTCGACACGCCCTCGGCCTGGACACCGGGCAGCCTCATCGACCTCCTCCTGCGCGCGAAGAACCCGGTCATCGGAACGGGGCCACAACTCCTGCCCGCGCTGCGGTTGCTGCTGTCCACCGGCACCGAGCCACCGTTCCGTTCCCTCGCCACGCTGATGTACGCGGCTCTCACGGCCCCCTCCGTGCCGGCCCTCCTGCGCACCGACCTGTCCCTGGCTCCCACCGTCTTCCAGGAGTGCTGGCGTTGGGAGCCCCCGCTGACCTGGGTGTTTCGCCGCTGCACCACCGGGACGGAGCTGGCCGGGCAGAGGATCGACCGTGGCGAACTGGTCTGTGTCAACCTCGCGTCGGCCAATCGGGACGACAGCCGGTGGCGCCACGCGCATCTCTTCGACGTCCGCCGCGAGCAGCTGCCGAGCCTGGCCATGGGGACGGGCCCCCACACCTGCCTCGGGCGGCACCTCGCCGCCGTGGAAGCGCAGGAACTGCTGTCGGAACTGCACGACGCGGTAGGTTCCGCCTGGCCGACGGGGTGGACCCTGCACACCGACGGCCCGGCCGGACGCGGCTTCCGCTCACCCGGCCGACTCGGCGTCCGGCTCTGCAACACCTGACGGCGGCTCGGGAGCCGAGCCCACATCGGCTGGCCCGGCTGGACCGCGGCGGTCGTCGCGACCGTGGCCGAAGGGGTCGGGACGGCGGTGGCCCCGCTGCTCGCCGGCGAGCCGGCCGAGCGCGACGTGGCCGCCGACCAGGCCAAGGCCTTGGCCGCCGCCCTGGCCGAGCTGCCCTCCGATGAGGCCTTCGGCTTCCTCCTGGAGCGGTCCGGCAAGGGCCGTGAGCATCTCGGCCAGGTCTGAGAAGGGTGTCCTCAAGGGGCAACCAGGAGCGGAGACGCGCGCAGGCCCCAGGGGCCGGTCGTGCTCGGTTCCTGGGGCCTGTCTTTGGTGCTCAGTTAAAGGTGGTGGTCCGGTCAGCCGTCGGTCGGATCGCCCTCGGCTGTGCGGCGCCGAGCACGGCGAGCAGTGCGCCTCCGCCTGCGGCGGTCAGTACTCCTGCTCCGGCCATCAGCCATCCAGTGGAGTCCGCGCCGGTCTGAGCGAAGGAGCCCGTCGGGGCGTGCGAGGAGGTACTGGAGGTGGTCTGTTCCGGGGTCGGGGCTGCGGAGCTGGTGGGGGGCCGGGAGGTGGCCGGGGTGCTCGGGGTCGGCTTGGCCGACGGCGTGGCCGTCCAGCCCTTCACGGGCCTGCGCGATATCACCGTGCGTCTGCTTCATTTCCCGGCGCAGCCGTCGGTCACCCTGAAGCAACATGTCTGCGAACCCGATCCGCACCGAATGCCGGAGTTCAACGCTGCGTAGTCAGCACCAAGTCAGCACGGGAGGAACGACAACGTGGGATGACGTGGGCTTTTAGACCGTGTCCTACATGGTTGTTGGCCGTTGGTCTGGTCATGGGGAGTGGGGCTGGATTGTTCCTGGTGAGCTGTGGCAGTTGGTGAAGCCGTTGCTGCCTGCCGCGCGGGTGCGTCCGCAGGGCGGTGGGGTGGCGAACATCGATGACGAGGCAGTCTTCGCTGCAATCGTCTATGTACTGGTCAGTGGGTGCGCCTGGAGAGCTCTGCCGCCATGCTTCGGGGCATCGAAGTCGACGGTGCACCGCCGGTTCCTGATCTGGTCACGGGCCGGTGTCTGGGGCCGGCTCCACCAAAAGGTGCTCGAGTTGCTGGACAGGCAAGGGCTGGTCGATCTGTCCCGGGCTGTGTTGGATGCGGCCCATGTCCGGGCGAAAAAGGGGGGCGAACTTGCAGGCCCGTCGCCCGTGGACCGGGGCAGGCCGGGTTCCAAGATGCACATCCTGTCCGATGCTGCGGGGCTGCCCCTCCGCGTCGGACTCTCCGCGGCCAACACCCACGACAGCCTCGCCCTGAGCTCTGCGCGCCAGCGCGCGGCGTTGCTGCCGTCCAGTTGCCCAGCGAAGGCAGCACGGGCGGCGTCGACAAGTTCGGCAGGGGCCCCCGGACCATACTTGGCGGTCTCCCACAGCGCGTCATCCGTTGCCATGTCGAGCCCAGTGCAGGTCCGCAAACCCTGGCCACTGAGCACCTCTTCCAACACGGCGCCGAAAGTCCTCCTCAACTGGTCCTCGGTCGGCCAATCACCGAGCATGGACCCACCCCTCCCTGAAGCGAACGAACTGTCCCGTCCCTGTACGACGCCCGGCGCGATCGGGCGGGTTCCCGCCGCCGTCACCGCTCGCATCCTCCCGAACGATCCACCCGGCGACAACAACGCCGTCGAGCCGAAGCTCGGTAGTTGTCACATATTGATCTGAAACGGTTTGGGCTTTGGGTCGTTGGTGGGGTGTGAGCGATCTGGTGGGGGACGCGCGGCATCTGTCGCCGTCGGCGCAGGAGACCCTGCGACTGCGGGCGGTGGCTGCGTTAGTGGCGGGGCGGGACCGTGAGGACGTGGCGGCGGTGTTCGGGGGTCGCTGAAGGCGGTCGACAAGTGGTGGGCGAAGTGGCAGGCCGGCGGCCGGGAGGCGCTGGTCATGCGGCCGCGGGGCAAGCCGGTCGGGGTGCACCAGGTGCTCGGGGAGGCCGAGCAGGGCGCGGTGCGGCAGGCCGTCCTCGACCACCGGCCTTGTGACGTGGGACTTTCCGGGCAGTTGTGGACGCGGCAGCTGATCGGTGACCTGATCGCGAAGCTGTACCGGGTACAGCTGACCGAACCGGGGGTGGCAAGTACCTGAGGCGTTGGGGGCTGTCCTTCCAGCGTCCGGACAAGCGGGCCGTCGAGCAGCACCCGGAGGCCGTGCGCCGCTGGCACGAGGAGACCTGGCCGGCGATCCGGGCGAAGGTGAAGAGGGACGGCGGCGAGATTCTGTTCGCCGACCAGGTCGGCATCCGCTCCGACCAGGTCACCGGCCGCACCTGGGGCGAGAAGGGCAGGACACCCGTCGTGCGGCGGAGCAGGAACCGGTTCTCGGTGAACGCGATGTCGGCGATCAGCACCAAGGGCCGGATGCACTTCATGGTCTTCACCGAGAGCTTCACCGCCGAGGTGATGGCCGTTTCCTGGACCGGCTCGCCGGCCACTTCGACCACAAGGTCCACCTCGTCGTCGACGGGCACTCCGCCCACCGGTCCAAGAAGGTCCGCGACTGGCTCGCCGCCCACCCCGACGACGTCGAGCTGCACTTCCTGCCGCCCTACGCACCCGAGCTGAACCCCGACGAGTTGGTCAACGCGGACCTCAAGCACAGCCTGCCCAAGCAGCACCGGGCCCGCGACCAGGCCGAACTCGCCGCCGAGACACGCCGCTTCTTCCACAGGCGCCAACGCCAGCCACACATCGTCCGCGGCTACTTCGGCGGCCCGCACGTCCGCTACGTCCTGGACGAGAACCCCATCAGTTTCTGATCAATAGCCATCCAAGCCTGAAGGTGCCGATGCCGCGCCCAGGGCTACATGTGTGGCCATCACTATCGGAGACCGTGCGCTGCAGCGATGTGCGGTTTCTGGGCAAGGAGGGTTTCTAAGCGGTCTTGGCGAAGTTCGCTGCGGCCCCCGTCAGGTCCTCACCCGGCGGGGACCGTCTCGTCAGCCGCAAGTGAGTTGCCCTCGGCGATGCTGCCGCAGGAGGATGGGGCCTCCTTGCCGGCGAACCGGTCGCGCAGCCAGGCGAGCGCGGTGGGCACCGTGGCCGTGGGTGCGGTCAAGTGGCTGAGGGCGTCGTACTGCTTGTACCAGACCGCGGCGTCGCCCTCGGCGCAGTACTTCCGTGCCAGCGCCCGTGTGTCCCCGGCGACCGTGATGCCGTCGCCCGAGCCGATGCCCGCGATGTTGCTCGTGGTTCCCTCAAGGGAGCCGGCGTTGCCCTGGCCGATGTAGCCGGGGACGGTCGGGGTCGGTGCCAGGCCGAGGTTGGTCTTGTTGACCGCCTCGACGAGCTCGGGTACGGAGTTCGGGTTCGCGTACTCCGGCTTCGCCATCTTCTTCCACGTCAGACCGGGGTAGTGGCCCAGCGCGTCGGCGATCGAGGCGTGCTGGTGCTCGTTGACCAGCTGCTTGCCGTAGCCGTTCAGGTACTTCTTGAGGTCGAAGTCGTACGAACGCGCTTGCCCGATGAGCAACTCCGGGATGAGCCCGGACCACACCTGACTGCCTTCGATGTACCTGAGGATGTGTGAGGGCTTCACGAGCACCCCGCCCTCGGCGTATCCCACCAGGCGCTTGTTGACGTCAGGGGCGTATTTGGGCGCGAGGGAGGCGGCCCAGTTGGTCGCGACGGCGCCGCCGGAGTAGCCCATGAGGCCGACGCGCGCGTCGGGGCTGATGCCGGTCCTCGACGCCGCGCTAGAAGCGGCACGCAGGGAGTCCAGCGTGTTGTACCCGTACTCGCGGGAGGCCGTGAGGTGGGCGGCCTGCCCCTCGGTGTCAGGGAGGACGACGTCGTAGCCGGACAGCAGGAGCGGCGCCACGAGCGTGGACTCGCCGTTCGCGATCAAGCCGCCGGGCAGCTTGACGTTGCCCGCGACCGCCCGGGACGGACCGTCTTCGGGGTCGAGCGAGTCGTAGAACGACTGGTACGACACGACCTTGCGGCCGTCGCCGCCAGGGCTGCGCAGCACGGAGGTCACGCCTGCGGACGGGTGGCCCTGCTCGTCGGTGGTGCGGTAGAGCAGCTGCGTCGCCTGGATGGGTGTCGCGATACCCAGGACGTGGTACGGCAGCGTCCGGACCTTGAGCACGTCCCCGGGCCTGTACGAGGACAGCGGCTTGCTGCCGTTGTAGGTGTAGAACGCGTCGCTCCCGGCTGTCGTCGACGAGGACTGCTCCTGAACGCCGGACGCGACAGTGGGCACGGCGGCGACGGCGAGGGCGACGACGCCCGCGATCGCGGCTTGCCGCACTCTGAATTTGCGCATGACTCTCCCAAACGGTGTAGCGGATCAGAGAGAGGACCGCTACGGCTACGGCCCGAAGGGGGAAGTGGCCAAGGGTCGGTTCCGGCGCAACCTAACAAAGGGACACGGCAGTTGACCAGGGGTGCGCCAGAGTCTTCACGGGGCGAACGGCGGCTGAGTCAGTGACCCCGCTCCGCCAATTCCCTTGGGGTGCGACTCTTCTCCGGTGAGGTCGTCGTTCAGGCGGTGAGTTTGCAGTTGGCCTGGTCGGCGGCGGGATGGAGGCGCCGGTGTTCGGCCTGGACGTGGAAGTTCCAGTACGCCGGGAAGTCGTCGTTACTGATGACGGCGCGGAGGATGAGGAGGGCCTCGGCGCCCGGGACGCTCCATCTGCTGCCGGTAACGTCGAGCCTGTCGGCGAGGTGGCGGGCTGCGCCTTCGATGACGCCGCTGGCGATCGGCCAGCCGGCGGCGAGTGCCCGGTCGTAGTGGACGAAGTCGGCGTTGTTGTTGAGGTATTGACAGACTTTCGTCGGCGGCCGTGTGTTAATCACCCGTCAGCTTGCAGTGGTCGGCCTCGGCGCGGATCTCGTCGGCGGCCTGCTGGGCGTATCCGCGGAGGATGCGGGCTGTCTTGACGGCGATCCAGTTCTCGGCGTCCGCATCGGCGGGGGCGTGGAAGCAGCGGGAGGCGGCCCACTGGGTAGGCCGCGCGGCGAGGTGCCCGTTGCCGGGTCCTTTTCCGACGGCCCCCACCGAACCCACCGTGCTAAGCGATCTTGAGTATTTGGGCTGTGGCTAGCGTCATCGCAGCAGCCCGCCTGTTCAGGGCACGGTCGACGGCGGTGTGGAGCTCCTTGGCGGTGGTGTAGGCACGGACGGGCATGTCCTGGTACTTGGCCGAGCGCCAGATGCGTTCGATGCGGTTCAACTCCGGGGATCTGGAAGGGAGGTAGAACAGATGGACTCCTATGGCGGCCAGTTCCTCGCGACGTCCCTTGAAGGCGTCGGCGCGGTGGATGGAGGCGTTGTCCAGCACGATGGTGCAGGGCCGAGAGCGCTTGAAGCCAGCCGGCGACGTACTGAGTCGATCCGCTCCGCCGGGCAGCCTGGCGATGTGGTTGCAGACGAAGTCGAGCACCGTCGCCGCGTCGATCCGGTGCTCGACCGTGGTCCACAGCAGTTCGGGCTCGGGGCCGGTGTCGTTGAGCGCGCCGAGCACGTTGACCCGGCGGTTCTTGGTGTCCTCGCGGTTGACCACGACTCGTGTTCCGGTGCGGGCCCAGGTGTAGCCGGTCGGCAGGGTCGG
Organism: Streptomyces sp. SCA2-17; assembly: GCF_044336695.1. Lineage (NCBI taxonomy): Bacteria > Bacillati > Actinomycetota > Actinomycetes > Kitasatosporales > Streptomycetaceae > Streptomyces > Streptomyces sp. SCA2-17. The sequence continues at coordinate 6,565,374 of NZ_CP117521.1, read as the reverse complement.
GGAGAATCCACACTCGTCGAGGTAGTACAGGTCCTCGATGCCGACTTCGGACCTCAGCCGTACAGCCGCAGACCCTCCAGTCGTGCCCATGCGGCGGCCTGGAGGGCCGGGTCGGCCTGGTGCCGGATGCTGTCCCGGGTGCGTTTCCAGCGGAAGCCGTCCCGGTGCAGCAGCACTGACAGCCACGAGGAGTCGAGGACGACACCGCGTTCGCGGCGCAGCCACTCGGCCAGTGCCGGCAGCGTCCAGATCTCGCCTCGCACCGCGGCCTCGTCCAGCATCGCCTCCAGGGCATCAAGGTCCTCGCGCCCCCAGCGCGGCGGACGCCCCGGCCGCGCGGCGTCCGCCAGAGCCTCGAACCCTCCGTCAAGAAAACGGTGCAGGGCTTTGCGCACCGTGACCACGTGTTTGTCGAGAATCGACGCGATCTGGGGCGCGGTGCGGCCCTGGGCCGCGAGCCGCACGCAGTCCAGCCGCATCCGTTGCGTCCGGCACGGCAGCGCACCGCTCCGGCTGCCGGGAGGGCGATCCCGTCCTCCTGGCGCCCGACGGGTGGCAGCACCGCCTTCGCCACGGAGACCGATCTCGCCGCCGATGCCCCCTCGGTGGCACGAGCCACCCGGCGACTCCTGGAACTGGCAGCACGCGTCGCCGACCAAAGCCGCCGAGCCCGCCACGCCCACGACACTCCGGTACGTGCCCTCGTGCAGGCCCACGAGACCGGAACCGTATCCAAGGATGAGCTCCTCGGCACCATCGTCTTCCTGCTCTTCACCGGAGCCGACGCCCTGGTCCACCCACTGGGTGCGGGCATCTTCACCCTCCTGCGGCACCCTGCTCAACTCGACCAGTGCCGGGCCGACCCGGGTCTGTGGCCCCGGGCCGTCGAAGAAGTCCTGCGCTACCACCACAACGGCTCCCTCGGCCCACCACGCCTCGCCACCGAAGACGTCACCCTGCACGGCGTCACCATCCGGAGGGGACAGGGCGTGTGCGTGTCCATGCGCAGCGCGACCTGGGACCCCGGCCACTACGCCGATCCCTCCGCCTTCGACATCCACCGCACCACGGACGGCTCCGCCACCTTCGGCGCCGGCCCGCACTACTGCCTCGGCTCCGCCCTAGCCCGCCTGACCTTGCACACCGCATTCACCGCACTGTTCCACCGGCTGCCGGCACTGCGGCTGGCCATTTCCGCCGACGACGTGCCGTGGGACCGCGGATCGACCTTCACCGGCCCCAGCACCCTCCCCATCCGCTGGTAACGGCAAGCCTCCCAGATGGCTCAGCCGCCAGCTCCGGAGGCCACCGGCCATGGAACAGCACCGGAGACGTCGTCGCGAACCCACTGAACAAAAAGGTACTTGGTCGCTTAGAAGGCTTGCCGGTTGCGACTCGCACGGAACAGGTCAGTCACGACATCAGTGGACTCACGCCGCACGGCCACGGCACCCGCCCGGTCCGCGCCTGGACCGTCGGCACCAACAGCGGTATGCCCGACGGCTCTCTCACCCGCGGAGTGCCGGATGTTCGCCAACCCCACTGCCAGGTCACGCTCGTACGGAACTTCCACGCGACCCCGTTGAAAACCCGGCGGTCGTCCAGCCACCTCCTGCCCTCCCAGGACATGGACAGCCACGGCTGGAGAAACTCCGTACCGTAGCCCACTAAAGCGCAGCTCCGGCACGTCCGCGGGCTGTCACAGCCCCCCAGCCCCCCGCGTCGGCGTCTCGCAAATATCCCGAGCGGTGAGCGGCGCTCACCGAGGGGGCTCATCGGGATCAGGGGCGCTGTCCTTCCTGCGGTCCCCGTCCCTGATCAACGCCTCGATCTCCTCCCGGGGCAGCGCCACGGCAACAGCCCATCGGTAGATGCCCAGAGCGAAGGCCGCGACCACGAGGACGTCCCACCACAGGGGTATCCACCCAGTGCCTCCAAAGCTGCCCTGCCAGGAGACGAGACCGAGGCCGGCGAGGTAGGCAGGCAGCCACTGGGCGGAACTCCAGCTTGCCCGAAGCGCGGCTGCGGACCCGGGCCGTGAGAGGGCGTACCCGCCGAGGAGGAGGTAGCCCAGCACGACGGCAAGTCCCAGGCGCCATACGGTGCCCCACCCGGCCCAGTAGATGATGAGGCCGGAGACCACGAAGGCCGCGGGCGAGACGAGGCCGCCGAGCGGCAGCCGGTAGGGGCGGTGCCGGTCCGGGAGCCGCTTGCGCAGCGCACCGAACGTCAGCGGCGCACCCGCATACATGAGGACGCTCGCGGAGGTGATGAAGCCGACCAGCTCCTGCCAGCTGGGAAACGGCAGGAAGCACACCACTCCGGTGCCGAAGGACAGGAGGAGCCCCAGCCAGGGGACACCGCGGCGGGTGGTCTTGTCGAACGGTCGCGGCGCATAACCGTTCCTGCTGAGGGCGACGGTGATGCGGGAGGCCGACGTGGTGTAGAGGAAACCGGTGCCGCCCGGCGAGATGATGGCGTCCACGTAGAGCAGCCAGGCGAGCCAGCCGAGCCCGAGGACCGAGGCGAGGCCGGCGAGCGGACCGCTGATCCCCGAGTAGTGGAGGTGCGCCCAGCCGTCGGCGAAGGAGCCGGCGGGCAAGGCTCCGATGTACGCCACCTGCAGGGCCGTGTAGACGACGGCTCCCACGGCGACGGCACCGAGCACGGCCCGAGGAATGTGACGCCGGGGGTCGCGGCTCTCCCCCGCCAGCTGAATGGCCTGCTCGAAGCCGAGGAGGGCGAAGATGACGCCGCTCGAACTGACCGCGGTCAGCACACCCTGGATGCCGTACGGCGCGAACCCGTGGGAGGTGAAGTTGCCGGTGTCGAAGTGTGCCGCTGCCAGCGCGAAGATCGCGACCAGGGGAACGAACACCTTCCACCACGTCACCGTGCTGTTGGTGTGGGCCAGTACGCGCACGCCGAGGAAGTTCACGGCGACGAAGACGGCCATCAGTGCGACGGCGACGGCGAAGCCGGAGGGGGTCAGCGTCCCGTCGGCGCGCTGCAGGCCCGCCGCCCACGGCCAGTGGGTGGCGTAACCGATCACTGCCGTGACCTCGATGGGCGCCGTCGTGGCCGCCTGCAGCCAGGAGAACCACCCGAAGGACATGCCCGCCAGGCTGCCGAAGGCGTAGAACGGGTAGCGGGCCGTGCCTCCCACCGTGGGAAACATCCCTCCGAGTTCCGCGTGCACCAAGGCCAGGAGGACGACTGCCGCGGCGCCGATGAGCCAGGAAACGAGGGCGGCCGGCCCGGCGACCACCACTGCCTTCTGGGATCCGTACAGCCAGCCGGAGCCGATGATCGAACCCACGGAGGCGAACAGGAGGCCGACGAACCCGACCTCTCGCCGGAGCCCGCCACCACCGTGCACATGGGGTGGGTGCCTGTCGGTTGTGGCGGGAGACGGCATGGGGTCCTCTCAGCCGTAGAGGCAGGTCCGTTCCAGCTCGCGGAGCCTGGCGGTGTCAGCCTCGATCACTGCGGGGTCATCCGAGGTGAGGTACACGGCGCCCGGGCAGGTGGCCAGGTCCACGGTGCGCGGTGCGGGCCCGCCTTCCGCCAGGTTCGTCACGAGCCCGGCGAAGGACGCGAGCGCCCGGATCGGGGCCCACCCCTCACCCGACGGCACCGTGCCGCCCGTCTCGCTGATCAGGTTGACGCACCGCAGCCGGGACAGCAGGCGGTACGGCTCCTGAGCCCGGCGGAGGAATTCCTCCGGCCGGGCGATGGACAGGGCGAGAGAGTCCACCTGGTCGGTGCCGACGCAGCGGGAGAGCACCTGCGGCATCTGGCCGCCGCCGAGCCGCGCTCCGCACTCGACCAGGACGGGACCGCTCCGCGTCAGCATTACCTCGGTGTGCGCGGCGCCGTTGCGGATCTCCAGGGCCTCGAGCACGGAGAGGGTGTAGTCGGCTACCCGGCGACCGCCCGGATCGTCCGGGGGAAGGAGGTCCTCGTAGTCGTTGATGGACCTCCCGCCGGGCGCGGGCCGCTTGTAGTAGTGCCAGATCTCGATGATGCGGTGCACGCCGTCGCGGCTGACGGTGTTGACGTAGTGCTCCTCGCCCGCGAGGTACTCCTGGGCGAGCACTGCGGGGTTGCCTCGGCCGTAGCGGTCGACGCCTGCCACGATCTTCGCGTGGGCCGCGGCGACGGCCTCGGGGCTGTCGCAGAAGATGACGTTGTCCGTGCCGGCGCTGGCCACCGGTTTGAGGACGACCGGCCAGGTTCCGCGGTCCTTGGCCCACTGCAGGATGTCCTCGACGTGTGCCGAGAGGACGCTGTCGGCCGAGGGGAGTCCGGCCTCCTGCACCGCCCGGTGCATACGGAACTTGTCCCGGCGTGCCTCGGGGTGGCGCATGCCGTTGCCGGGCGTGCCGAGAGCTGCCGAGAGCTCGTTGGCGAGCAGGACCCCGGACTCGGCCGCGGCCACCACGATTCCGGTGCCGTGTCGCCTCAGGGTCTCCGCGGTCTGCTGCACGTCCCCTCGGTGTGTCACCTCGGTGGTGAAGTCTTCGGGGCAGTAGGTGAGATTGGTGTCCGGGTGCTCGGAACGCACGTGGAGGTAGTCGACTCCGTGGCGGCGCAGGGCGGCGGGCAGGAGGCGCCCGGCTCCATAGGCGTCCACAATGGCGCATTGCATGCCGTATTCCATGGCGGGCTACCCCTTCCCGTTCGGTGCCTGCGGGCCCGTCACCGACTCGCCGGGCGGGCTGACCGGCGTTTCGTCGAGCGGCAGTTGCGCCCCCTGGTGATTCTTCGCGCTCCCCTGGAGATCCTTCTCGTTCCCCCGGAGATCCTTCTCGTTCTCCTGGAGTTCCAGCTCCTCCTGCCGGTCCTTACGGGAGCGCTTGAGGATGCCTGCGGCCACGAGGGCGAGGATCGCCAGCGTGCACAGGAAACTGGACAGGGAGGGGTTCAGGCGCCCGTCGAGGAGCTGGAGCAGCAGGGTGACGAGGGGCGAGGCCGACAGCAGCAGCGAGGTGGTGATCGGCTCCGTGTGCTTGATGCCGATCTGCAGGACGTAGATGGGCAGGCCGACGCCGATGACGGCCACGATCACGGAGGGCCAGAAGGCCTGGGCGAGCTGGGGCCGTTCCTCCAGCGCCGTCATCACCCAGGTGATGCCGATCATCAGGAAGAAGCGGATGGCGAGGACGGACTGCGGTGTCCCCCCGGCCTCGCTCAGCCGCTTCATGTAGATGATGTTGGCGGTCGACCCGATGCCGCAGGCGACGGCGAAGACGAAGCCGGCGACGGCGTGCGCGGTGCCGAGGTCGCCGACGCCGCTGCGGCCGGTGAAGGACTCCCGGACGAGCAGGACGAGGACGAGGCAGATGCCGAGAGAGACCACGATCTCCGTGGCCATGGCGGCGCTCCCACGCCGCAGCAGGGGCCCCATCACCACGGTGAGGATGGGACCCAGCGCCACGACGACCACGCTGACCACGGCGGGTTCGAGGTACTTCAGGGAGTAGAGCATCGACAGCCAGGTCACGGCCGTCGTCACGTTGATCGCGACGACGTCGTACGTCTGCGTGCGCAGCGGGCGCAGTGTGGTGGCGAGGCCGTGCCGGACGGATTCGAGGCCCAGGAAGAACGCCGCGGTCACGGAAAAGGAAATCGCGGCCAGGGCCTGCGGGCTCACCACCTGCAGCTGGTGGCCCCCGTAGACGTCGAGGGCGGCGGTGAGGACGCCGAAGGCGAGGATCGGCGCGATGCCGCGGCCGATGCGGGAGGTGGAGCGTATGGGACTGTCAGCCAATTATGGAGTCTCCGATTCGGGGGCTGAGGAGGTCGTCGGTGCCGTGCGCCTGCCGGTCGCCGGGCTCCAGCCGGTGCGGGGACGCGAAGTAATGGGCACCGGTCTCGTGGTTGTCGAGGTGGTGGTAGAAGCCGCGGAGTGAGCGGAACTCATAACGCACCTCCTCCCGGTCCACTGCGGACGTGTCGCCCGCGGCGATGCGGGTCAGCCCTTCGACCATATCGAAGGGGAAGCTTTCCGGGGCGCTTACGTATGCTTCACCGTCTTCCCGCCAGCCTGCCGGGAGTTGGTCGCCCGGGGCAGCGTACACGGGGCGGCACTTGCGCTCGAACCGGTAGAGGTGACGGCCGAACTCACGCCACTGGTACGGGAACAGCGGAACGATCTCCTGCATCCACCACTGCTCGAACGCCGTATCGATCGCGGGGTCGGTGTAGAGCATCCGGTGGCCGACGGCGACGGCGGGGGACTCGGCGAGAACGGGGAAGACTTCGCGGAACCTCGTGACGGACGGGTCGGCCGAGGCGTCGATCCAGCGCAGCAGCGAGTGGATCACCTGGGACTGCGTCAGGCCGGCCAGCAGCCGGGCCGGGTGCCAGAGACGCTTGAAGTACTGGTTCTCGCCCAGGATGCGCGCAAGGAACATGAAGCGCTGCATCACGAAGTTCTCCTCCAGGGTGGAGGTGCGGTTGGCCAGGACGTACTCGAAGTCGTCGGCCTGGCCGCGCAGCGTGACGAAGCCGTGCAGGTCGCGCTGCTCGCTGTAGGCGGTGTTGGGCAGCAGCAACAACGGGTAGACCGCTATCCGCGGGACTCTCTCGGCTATCTTGTCGTATCCGTCGAAGAACGACTGTGTCGTCTCCCCCGGAGCTCCCCATATCAGTTCGACGAACGACTCCATGCCTTCGTCGGCCAGCCAGTCGGCGAGCTCCTCCCACTGGTTGAGCTTCATGTTGCGGCGCTGCATGCCGGTGAGCGCCTCGCCGGAGAGCGTCTGCAGGGCGAGGGTGAAGGAGCTCTTGAAGCCGTGGTCGCGCAGCGTCCGCACGATGCCGTGGAAGCGCTGCGACTTGTTCTTCGCCCAGTTCGCCTCGAGCGCGGTGGGGAAGCCGTACTTCTCGTGGACCCTGAGGAGGTCCTCCGTGAACTCCTCGTCCGCTTCGAGCATGCCGAAGTTCGCGTCGCAGAGGAAGACGGTGGGCACCTTGTGGAATCCGAAGAGGTCGAGCTCTTCGGCCAGCCGTTCGCGGGAGAAGGAGCGCACCCGCTGACCGGTGGCGCCGCCCCAGTAGCAGAAGGAGCACCGGTAGGGGCAGCCGCGGTTGGTCTCCATCAGTGCGAACTCGTACGGGAAAGCGCCATTGCGGTCGTGAAGGGGTATCGCACCCGTGAGGAAGGGGGACGGCAGGATGTCCAGGTCGTCGATCCGGGCCCGGTCGGGAGTGGTGTGATAGCCGGGGACCGGTGCGGTGGGCTCCCCGGGGGCACGGAGGTCAGCAGGGAGCCGGAACGACAGGCCGGAAACGCCGGAGAATTCAGGCTCGCTACGGCCGTGGCCGGCGAGAAGGACCGTGATCAGCTCCCGGAACGTCAGTTCTCCTTCGCCGTTGACGATGAGGTCCACGGACGGGCATTCCCGGAAGACCTTGCCGGCCTGGTGGCTCACGTGGTTGCCGCCGAAGACGCGGTAGCCCTCGGGCTTCAGCTGCTGGTGGACCTCCGCCAGGAGGCAGAAATTCCGGTAGTTCCAGCCGAGTACGGAGAAGGCGAGCACATCCGGAACCCCTTCGGCGAAGATGGCCCGCGCCATTTCCGTCACCGACCACCCGCCCCGCATGTTGTGAATGCGGACGTCGACCTCCGGACCGATGCCGGTGTCGGAGTCGAGCAGCGCCTTCAGATATCCGGCTGCCAGCGGCATGGAGTCGATGGGGAGATCCCAGGCGCTCTGCTGCACCAGACCGATCTTGAGCATGGTAGCGATACCTCCATGGGGGCGGAGTGCTCCTCGGGGCGTTCTTCGTCAGCCGCTGGCCACCCAGGTGACCTCCGTGTCCGCGGTGTGGTCGAAATCGTGGAACGTCACGCTTTCACTGTGCGGAGCCACGCGCTCCGCGAGCTCGCGCCGGGCCTCGGCGAGGACCTCGGGCGGCACTACGGAGGCGATTCCCTCCAGCAGGAGCATGACGTCTCGCGTAGCACTTGTAACCTTGGTGTTGTCGGCGTCGCGGTGGTTCCAGTGGCGGGTCAGAACGGACGAACCGTCGCCGTAGACGACCTCCCCATCGCCCGGGATCTCCTGCTCGTCGGGCTTGCCCAGCGGGATGTGAATGTCTCCCTCGCGGGCGTAGCGGAGGCAGAAGCCCTCCCGGATGCCGTCGAGATCGTAACCGCCCGTGGGCAGCATGTACTTCATCGACACGAGGTTGCAGGTGTCGACGAGCGGCGAAACCCTGGGAAGGCGACCGGACTTGACGAGCCGCCGCCTCAGGGCGTCCACGCTCGGGCGCGTCCTGCGGGGGTTGGTGCCGAAGCTGCGCAGCAGGTCGTGCCATGCGGAGATGGAGGGCGCGCTCTCCTCGGGCATGCTCCGCACCCCGTCGCGCACCTCGGCCTCCAGGACGCTCAGCTCCTCTTCGGTCTCGGGCCAGGGCTCGGCGTTCTTGACCCCGAGGACAAGGATCGCCGCGGTGCGGCAGTCGGGGTACCGGGCGGCGATCTCGCCCGACACGCTCAGCCGGAGGGTCCGGACCTGCCGGCCGGGAGGAGTGATGTGAGGAGAGGTGCGGCGAGCGGGGTGGGGAGTGGCGTCATGCGAGTGGGTCATCAAGTCTTCCTGGTACGAGGAGTCCGGTGCGGAGTGCTGCACGGCTGTTCAACGGTCGGTTCGCTCGATGGACACGAAGCCGGCCGGCCGCGCGGGGCGGGGCGGCACCACCGGCCTGCACCCGGCCTGTCGCTCGCCCAGCCTGCACCAACTGCCCTGTGAAGCCTCAGGGGGTCTCAGGGGTCCGTAGAGGGGCCTCAAAGGGTCCGTAGAGGGGTCTCAAGGGTCCGTGGAGATCGCAAAATGACCTGGGGGATCGGAAGCAGACGAAAAAATCACCAGGACGCGACGCTACGTGAACGCCTCACCGGAGGATAGGACTCCGTATCACTTGGCGCATCAGGCACGCATATTCGGCCAGCACTTAGGTCTGAACATTCCTGAAATAACCTCCGAAGGCCGGTCCGGAGAAGATCAACATAGCGAGTGACATGCGTCACACTCCTCTTTCCCGGGGTTGATTCCTGTGCCACGCGCCCCGCACTGTTGGCGGGCGCCACCAGGTCCTGTCCTACCTGCTGTACGGAGGGTCAGAGAATTGAGCGCCACCGAGATCAACGCCGCGGATGTCGAACCCATTCTGAGCCGGCACATCCCCCGGGCATTCGACGATGAACGACTGCGGCGGGCTTCGCAGAAATTCCGTCGCGAGGGGTACGTAAAGATTCGCGAGATGGTGCCCGACACCCTCTTCGAAGCGTTGCAGAAAGAGACACACGAACTGCTCGCCCTGCACGAGAAGCGCATCGACGTCAACCTGCCCGAGACCAGTAACTCGCCCCGCTACATGAGCACGGTGAGCTCCACCTCCATAGCCAAGGACGGCAAGCTCATCCCCGCCGTCTACGACTCGCAGTCCCTCAAGGATGCGCTGTCCCGCATCGCGGCCGAGCCCGTACTCGAATGCCCCTGGGAAGGCGAGAAGTTCGCCATCCTCCACCAGCACAAGAAGGGGGACACCCACGGCTGGCACTGGGGGGACTTCAGCTTTGCCATCGTGTGGCTGATCGAGGCCCCCGACCTCGAATACGGCGGGGCGCTCCAATGCATCCCGCACACGGACTGGGACAAGAAGAACCCGCGCGTGATGGACTACCTCCTGGAGAACCCCATCCACACGCATGGGAACGTCGTGCGGGACCTCTATCTGCTGCGCACGGACACCACGCTCCACCGGACCATTCCGTTGTCCGAGGACAAGACGCGGATCATCCTCAACACCACCTTCGCCGGTGAGCGGGACCTGTCCAAGCCGGTCACGCACGAGACCATGAGCGCCATGTTCGACTGAGCAGGCCGCCTGCCCGTGGCTCAGCGGCTCAGCGCTCGCGCAACGTAACGGCCTGCAATGTAACGGCCTGCGTAGCCAGTCCTTCTGCGTAGCCAATCCTTCTGCGTACCCACCGGCCCCGCGCACTTCTGCGGTCGCAAGCCGGTGGGTACGCACGCCCATGCGCCACGCGCCCACTGCAGCCGGCAGAAACGGGGGACCATGAACATTTCACTCGACGGGCTGCGGCTGCTCCATTTCGCCGCAATCGTCTGCGGGGCGGCGGGAGTTGTGGCGATGGGAAGGATCGCGGCCCGGCGGACCCGGCAGCCCGAAGTCATCGGTGAGATCGCCGCGGGCATGCTGAGCGGCCCGGCCCTGCTGTGGCTCCTCGGCCCGGACGGTTTCCATTCCGCCCTCCCGCCCTCCCTCCTCGCCACGCTCAGACAACTCGCCCAGCTCGGGCTCGTTCTGTTCCTGGTGGGTTTCGCCTACCGCCTGCGGCACAAGGAACTGCAGCCCTCCCTCAGATCGACGGCCTGGGTGACCCTGGGATCCTTCCTGCCGGCGATGGGCGCCGGTCTCCTGCTCGGGATGACAGTGATCCGTACCGGATCGCCATCGACCCGCGGGACGGCTCCCACGGCCTCCTTGCTCCTCATGCTCGCGGTGGCCCTGTCCATCACCGCGGTTCCGGTGCTCGCCCGCATCCTCGCCGACCGGAACATCACGGATTCCCTGCCCGGACGGCTCGCACTCAGCTCTTCCGTCGTCATCGACTCCGCGGCCTGGCTCCTTCTCACCCTTGCGGTGGGCCTCCGCACCGGTCAGCTCAAGGACTTCCTCGGAGCGGTCGGAGTCCTCGGCGCGGGCATCGTGGCCTGCGTGCTCCTCCGCCGCCTGCTGGGCACACGGCTCGCCCTGCGGCTCTGCGGCCGCAGGACCGCGGGAGCCGCCATCGCAGGAGGGCTCGCCGTCGCCCTGGCCCTCGCCACGGAGCACGCCGGCATGACGCTGATCCTCGGCGCCGTCCTGGCCGGGTACGCGATCCCGGACGGCAAGCACTGGGCCCGGGCCATCGCCGTCGTGTCCCGGATCGGGGAGACCCTCCTGCCGGTCTACTTCGTCGCGAGCGGGGCCACCGTCCTGACGAAGGGGCTCGGCAGTTCCTCTCTGACTCTGACCGCCCTGGCCGTCGCGCTGGCCACCCTGGGGAAGGTGGCCGGGGGCTATGCCGGGGCGCGCATGGGCGGCCACCGGCACGCGGACTGCATGCGCGTGGGCGTCCTGATGAACACCCGCGGCCTGACAGAACTGATCATCTTGCAGGTCGGATACAGCGCGGGCATCCTCACGGCGCCGCTCTACCTGTCGCTGATCGTCATGGCACTGGTGACCACGGCACTCACCGGCCCCCTGCTCCAGCTGATCGACTACTTCGACACCGGTGGCAGACCGTGGCGCCCGGGCAACGCCAAAGTCATGCAGGACGAGACCATCCGGCGCAGACCCACTCCCCCATGGCGCGTCCGCGCTGCGTCGTACCGAGGAAGCGGTGCTCCTCGCGGTCGTGATACCGAGTTGCCGGGCGGTCAGCCGGGGCATACCCCGGATCAGACCGGAGGGCAGGGCGCCTCGGCAGGTCGACGCCGGGAATGAGGCCGGGAATGAGGCCGGGCGACGGCGGTGGACGTCCCTCCGGAATGATTCCGCAGCACCCTCTCGGCTGCGCTCATCGGCCGGTGCCGACGCGCCTTTGCCCTCACCGGAATCTCCCGCATCCTGGGCAACCCCGTCACCGTCCGCATCACGACCACCCCCGAGGAGGCCGGCGGGCCCTCCCTCGTCGTCACTCCGTCCGACGGCGCACCGATGCCGTCACAGGAGTGAGGAAATGTTCGCTCCTTCCCGCCTGTTCGCGTACGACCCGGCCCATGTGGCGACGTCCGTGCCCAGCAGGGAGCGGGCCCGCTGCACGATGGCACGAAGCGCCGCGTCGAGGTCGGGGCGGCGAGCCGGTCCGGCGAGGCGTCGTCGGCGCGGGCGCGCAGCACCGGACGCTCGTACTCCGCGGCGGGGGCGCCGCGGGCGAGCAGCGCGAGGTACGGGGTCTCGGCGTGATCGCCGGACATGCGCACAGGCTTACCGCCGTGGTCCGGCGGCGCGCCGGTCACGGGTGGCCGCCGGCCGGTGGGCGAGGTCAGTGGGCGGTCCATCCGCCGTCCATGGTCAGGGTGCTGCCGGTGATGAAGGAGGCATGCGGTCCGCACAGGTAGGCGACGGCTTCGGCGACCTCGCCGGGTTCGATGAGGCGCTTGACGGCCGAGTCCGCCAGGAGGATCCCGGTGAGGACGCTCTCGGCAGGGATGCCGTGGAGGGCGGCCTGGTCGGCGAGCTGCTTCTCGACGAGGGGCGTGCGCACGTAGCCCGGGCTCACACAGTTGGACGTGACGCCATGGGGCGCCCCTTCGAGGGCGGTGACCTTGGACAGCCCTTCGAGGCCGTGCTTCGCGGCGACGTAGGCGGACTTGTACGCGGAGGCCCGCAGCCCGTGTACGGAGGAGATGTTGACGACGCGGCCCCATCCGCGCTCGTACATGTGCGGCAGGGCTCCTCTCAGCAGGCGGAAGGGCGCTTCCAGGAGGAGGGTGAGGACGGCGCGGAACTCCTCCGGAGGGAAGTCCTGGATGGGGCGTACGAGCTGGGTGCCGGCGTTGTTGACGAGGATGTCGGTGCCGGCGGCCGCCTGCTCGGCGGCGTCGAGGTCGGTGAGGTCGAGGAGTACGGTCTCGACGGCGCCGGGCAGCTGCTCCGCCCGCGCGTGAAGGGCGTCCAGCCCGGGGCCGTCACGGTCCACGGCCCGGACCCGGGCCCCGGCAGCGGCCAGCCGCAGCGCACAGGCGGCTCCTATACCGCCTGCGGCACCGGTGACGAGCGCGGTGCGCCCGCGCAGGTCGATGGAGGAGTCCGCCGGGGGCGGCGGCGGGTGCAGTGGATTGAGCGGCGGTTTCGGGGAATGAGGCGCGGTCATGCTCGCACCCTAGGCGGGGACGACAGCCGGAACGATGTAGTGTGCAGCCATAATGTGGGCGGGGTATGTGGCATGGGGAGACATCTAGTGGATCTCAGATCTCATGGAGGCCGGGCGGTGCGGTTCGTCTGCCGGAACTTCGGGCTGTCGGACCTGCCGCGGCGTGGTCTCGCCCCGCAGGAGGCTCCCCTGGCAGTGCTTCTGCTCGACATCGAGGCAGAGCTTTCCCTGTGGGAAGACGGGCGGCCGGTGTGGTCCGAGGAAGCGTTCCCCGTGGCCGAGCTGGCCTACCACCTGGCACTGTGGCTCCGGAGCCCGGACGCCGGCCGGGAAGACTTCGAGCTCGACTCGATGCAGGCGGATCCGGGGCTGATCCGTATCACGAGCTCGGATGAGGGCTGGCAGATCGGCTCCAGCTTCACGCCGGGCTTCTGGACCGCGCCGGTCCCCTGGGACGTTCTTGTCGCGGACATCAAGCAATTCGTGGCTTCCGTGCGTGCAGGTGTTGCCGCCCTGGGTATCGAGCCCGCCTTTCTGCCGGCGCTCTGACAGGCCTTCCGCGGTCACCTGGCCGACCACCGGTCCGGCCGGCCCTCAAGGCCGGGAGAGCAGCCCGTACGCGTGCAGCGCACCGGAGAACGTCGCTACGTATACCTTGCCGCCCGTTACGGTCGGCGGCACGAACTTGGCGAACAGGCCCACGTCGTCGCGCGTGGCGTTCATCTTGCTGTTCCACAGCTCGCGTGTGAGGTCCTCTGCTTGGTAGCAGCGCAGGATTCCCTCCACCACCGCCTGGTTGGCGTCGTCCCGGTAGGGGTGAGAGGCCCACAGCACGGCGGTGGCGGGGTCGGTGTGGTGGGCGGAGAGGGAGAGCATGCCGCCGGGCATGCCCGGGGAGCCGCCGGGGACGCCGGTGGGGTCGGTGGTGGTGCTCGTGGACACCGGGGTGGTGGCGAAGAGGCGGCCGTCGAAGCGGTAGGCGCGCAGGAAGGCGTTCTCGGGCCAGACGTAGGCCCGGGGGCCGCCGGGGAAGTCCCCGTACACCGGTCCGCCGTGGATGTGGTGGCGGTTGCCGTCGGGGGTCACGACGTAGAAGCTCTGCGGGATCTGGGAGTCGGACCCGGCGTGGAAGTGGCCCATGCTGCCGGTGTCCAGCAGGTAGAACTTTCCTTCCTTGCCGCCGCCCAGCAGCAGTGACGTGCCGGGCAGGAGCAGGGGGCCGGCCGAGCCGAGGTCGGCGTCCTGGGCGTCGAGGGCGGCGTTGTTGTACGGCGAGAACCAGTCGGCGAGGGCGAGATCAGGGGTGAGTTTGACGACGCTGTCGCCCAGTTCGCTGCCGTCGGCGGCGAATCCGCCGTTGCCGGTCATGAAGTACAGGCAGCCGTCGGCGTCGACCGCGAGGCCCTGCCCCGCCTGCCAGATCCCGCCCATGCGCGTGCCCGGCGTCGTCACGTAGGCGCCCGTGAGGGCGAGGGTCGCGGCGTCGTGGGCGAGGACCCAGCCGTGGTAGGGGCGGCGGTCGCCGTAGGAGGCGAAGGCGATGTACACCCGGCCGTTGGCCAGGGTCAGCGCGGTCCGCTGGATGTGCCGCCTGCTGACGAACGCGATCCGGCCGCCGCTGCTGCCCTCGCCCGTACCGGGCACCTCGGCCGCGATGCGGACCGGGCCGCCGAGGGCCTGCCGTCCGGTCGGCAGATCGAGGGCGTGCAGGGTGTGGTGGTAGCCGTCGGCGTCCTTCGTGAAGGACACGGCGTACAGGACTTGCCGCACGGTGTCGATGACGGGCGTGCTGACGATGCCGACCTCGACGGCGATGTCGCGGTAGCCGGACGGCCCGATCTGCGGGTCGGGCAGCGGGACCGGCGGCCCGAGGGACACCCGCCACAGCGGGGCACCGGCGGCGGGGTCGTGCGCGTCGAAGGCGTAGACGCTGTTGTGCATCGTCGCCGCGTAGACGACGTCGCGCCGCCCCGCGCCGGGCACGTCGACGCCGGGGACGACGAGGGGCTGTGCGTAGATCTGGCCGTCGACGGCGCGGGTGAACAGCTTGCCGAAGGTCGTGGGGCCGATGCCGGCGGGGGTGAGCATGTGCTCGCGGAGATTGGCGCCGGTGCGCCGGTTGTCGTTGTGCTGCGTGGTCACCGGCGCGGGGCCGGCCCCGTCGGGGATCGTCGGCATCCGTATCGGCTCCCTTTTCCTCAACCGCCCGCTACATGCCCTCTCCCGGCTCAGCGTCGGTGAGGGACCGCCGGGCCTCAATCACCGGAACGGGTGACGCGGGGGTGCGGCGTCACCATTGGTGGTGCGGCATCGAATCGGTGGTGCGTCATCGACCGGAACGTCACCGGCCGGTGCCTCATCGTCCCGTACCTCATCCGCCGGCGTGCCGTTCGAGGTAGATGGAGGTGAACACGGCGACTTTGGCGCGCAGGGCCCAGGGGTCGAACGGCTTGCTGATGTAGTCGACCGCGCCTGCCGCGTACCCGCGGGCCGAGTGTTCCGGGTCCACACCCATCGCCGTCAGGAAGATGATCGGCACGTCGCGGGTACGGGGCCGGCGCTTGATGTGCGCGCACGTCTCGTAACCGTCCATCTCCGGCATCTGCACGTCCATGATGATGACCGCGAAGTCGTCGTGGTCGAGCAGCGCCTTGAGCGCCTCCCGCCCGGACGAGACGGTGACCAGGTCCTGGTCGAGGGTCTCCAGTACGGCCCTCATCGCGAGCAGGTTGTCGGCCTGGTCGTCGACGATCAGGATCTTGGGCAGGGCCCTGGAGCCCGTACGCGGGCCCGGGCCCGGCGCCGAGCCTGACCGCGAGCCCGAACCGCGGCCGGAAGACACGGAAGGCACGGAGGACACGGAAGACACAGAAGATACGGACGGCAAGCCGGTGGGCAAGGCCGTGGGCAGGGCGGTGGGCAGGGCAGCCGTCACGGGCTGCCGCTCGACGGCTTCCAGCTGCCGTTCGAGCAGGTCACACCGGGCCTCTGCCGCAGCACGCTGTTCCCGCGCCTCGCGGAGCTCCCTCCCCAGCCGCGACACTTCGGCCTCCAACGCGCTGCGTTCCTGGAGGAGGTCGGAGACGTCGGGATGGGCCGCCGCGAGCCTGTCCGCCCGTTCCCGTTCGGCCATGCGGTCGGCCTCCAACTGGTTCAGGCGCACTTCCAGGTCGGCGATGCGGTGCGTGCGGTCCAGCAGCGCGTCGCCCAGCACGTCGCCCCGTACGGTCGAGCGCCGGGAGACCCGGTCGGCGTCGGCCAGTTGCTGCTCCAGGATCTCCAGGGCGTGCTTGGGAGAGGAGCCGGCGTCGACGGCCGACCCGTACAGGCCGCGTACGAACTCGATGGCCTCGGCGGTGACTGCCGTCCCGCGGTGTTCGGCGAGGTCCGCGAACAGGTCCATGATCACTTGCCATGGCGGTAACCGGGTCCCGTTCAGGTAGCGCGAGAAGGTCCCCGGATCGCGCCGGCGGCGGGCCGCGTACCGCCGCACGGACACCTCCAGTCCCTCGAACAACTCGCGCAGCGCCTGGGCCAGGGCCCGGGACGTGTCGGTCAGGTCGTCTCCCAGCGGCCGAAGCTCACCCATGCCTCTCCCTTCCCTTCTCCAGCGAACTCGCCCCCCTCCCGCCGGACGCGGGAAAGGGGAAGGGGATTCACAGAATGAGGGGCCGCGGACCCGTTGCACTGCGCGATCCGGGAAGTGACGCAACGGTGCTTCGCGTTGCCGCCGTTGCACCGCAACACCCGCCTCTTGAGGCTGGTTTCAATACAGACGTACGCTGTATCGTAATTCCATGAACCTCGGCAGCGGCAACGGCCCACGCAGCAGTACCACCACCGCCACCCCGCCGGCCCCGGGCACGCGACTCCCCGGCCGCCCCCGCAGCCAAGAGGCCGACGAGGCCATCCTTGCGGCGGCACTCGACCTGCTGATCGAGCGGGGCGCCGGCGCGGTCGGCATCGAGCAGGTCGCGCGCCGCGCCGGGGTCACCCGCGCCACCGTGTACCGCCGCTTCCCGACCCTCACCGACCTCCTGATACGGGCGATCGAACGGGAGTACCGCGACCTGGACCCCGGCTCGCTGGCCCGGCCGGACATCGAGGCCATGGTCACGGACTGGGCCGGCCATCTCAGCAACCCCCGTGCCCGCCGGCTCGCCCGCCGCCTCTACGCTACGGTGGACGACCTCCCCGAACTGCTGCGCGCCTACCACGACGCGTACGGCGTCCACCGCAGCCGTGCCGTGCACGCCGCACTCGAACGGGCCCGCGCGGCCGGGCAGCTCCCGCCGGACAGCGACCCGGAAGTCCTCCAGCAGATGCTCAGCGGCGCGGCGCTGCAGCACCTCGCCGCCCACCCCGACACCGTCGGCGCCGAGGAAGTCGAGGCCTACTTCGCCGCCGTCCTCCGCCAGGCCGGCTACCGGCCGTCAGCCGTACCCGCTGCGCCCGCCATCTCTCCTGAACCCGCCATCTCTCCTGAACCCGCCATCTCTTCTGAACCCGTCATCTCTGCTGAGCCCGTCGCACCCGTCCCGCCCCGAAGGAGTACCGGCCGATGAGCGAGAGCAAGGCGTGGCTGGGGTGGGACGTCCGCCGGGCCCGCAGGCAGGGCACGGCCGCGATCGTGCAGCGCCAGCGGGAGCGGCTGGCGGACATGGTCGCCTACGCCCGTACCGCATCGCCGTACTACCGCGACCTCTACCGCGGCCTCCCCGAACGGGTGGAGGACCCGGCGCTCCTGCCCGTCACCGACAAGAAGACGCTGATGGAGCGCTTCGACGACTGGGTGACCGACCGCGACATCACCCAGGAGAAGGTGCGGGCGTTCACCGGCGACCCGGAGCTGATCGGTCGGCGGTTCCTCGGAAAGTACCTGGTCGCCACCACGTCGGGCACCAGCGGCAGGCGCGGCCTGTTCGTGCTCGACGACCGGTACATGGACGTCGGCTCCGCCGTGATCTCCCGCGCGCTCGTCTCCTGGCTGGGCCCGGCCGGCATCCTCCGCGTCACCGTCCGGGGCGGGCGCTTCGCCCTGCTCGTGGCCGCCGGCGGGCACTACGCGAGCTACGCCGGCTACTCCCGCGTGGTCCGCGAGGGCGGGCGGCGCGGGAAGCTGCTCCGCGCGTTCTCCGTGCACACGCCCATGCCGCAGCTGGTCGCGCAGCTCAACGCGTACCGCCCCGCCGTCATCGTCGGCTACGCCAGCACCGTCATGCTGCTGACCGCCGAGCAGGAGGCCGGGCGGCTGCACATCGACCCGCTGCTCATCGAACCCGCGGGCGAGACCATGACCACGCACGACACCGACCGCATCGCCCGCGCCTTCCGCACCACGGTCCGCACGGCGTACGCCGCGACCGAGTGCACGTTCCTCAGCCACGGCTGCGCGGAAGACTGGTACCACGTCAACAGCGACTGGGTGGTGCTGGAGCCGGTCGACGCCGGCCACCGGCCCACCCCGCCGGGCGAGTTCTCCCACACCGTCCTGATCAGCAACCTCGCCAACCGCGTGCAGCCGTTCCTGCGCTACGACCTCGGCGACAGCGTCCTGCTCCGGCCCGACCCTTGCCCCTGCGGCAGCCCGTTTCCCGCCCTTCGCGTACGGGGCCGCGCCGGCGACGTCCTCACTTTCCCCACGGGCAGCGGCGGCATCGGTGACCACGGAGATCAGGGAGATCAGGGAG
Source organism: Streptomyces sp. SCA2-17 (assembly GCF_044336695.1). Taxonomy (NCBI): domain Bacteria; kingdom Bacillati; phylum Actinomycetota; class Actinomycetes; order Kitasatosporales; family Streptomycetaceae; genus Streptomyces; species Streptomyces sp. SCA2-17. The sequence goes on along the minus strand of NZ_CP117521.1, from coordinate 6,546,783 downwards.
ATCACGTCAGCCTCTCCCCTCTGGCCTTCGGCACCCTCTTCGACCGCACCCCCGGCATCGAGCTGTTCCAGATCGAGCAGACCGCCCCGTCGGCCCTGCGCGTACGGATCCTCCCGGCTGCCGGCGCCGACCCGGAGCTCGTGTGGCAGACCGTGCTCCGGGAGCTGACCCGCCTGCTCGCCGACAACGGACTCGGCCACGTGAGCCTCCAACGGGCCGAGGAGCCGCCCTGGCAGACGCCCGGTGGCAAGTACAGGACGGTCATCCCACTCGCTTGACGCCCGCCGGCTCCGCCCGCCCCCGGCCTACCCTGCGCCTATGCCTGCGCCTACGCCTGCGCGGTCAAGCCACACTGGCGAGGTGCTCGGCGACCTTGGCGGTGAGGAGCTCCGGGGTTCTCGCCCGGGAGGCCGTGGCCGCCCGGCACGCGCAGCAGCCGGGCGTGGGGTATCCCGTCGGCCAGTTCGAGCTGGTGGTGCGGGAAGACGATGCGGTCGTCGGCGCTGGAGATGATCAGAGTCGGGGCCGTGACCTCCGGGAGCAGGGAGGTGAGATCGAAGGTCACGTTGGCCTCGGACTGCCGGGCGAACCCGTCCCCGGCCCTGCCCCCGGACCCCTCCTTCTCCCCCTCCCCCGCCAGCAACGCGGTGAAGGCGGCGGCCGCCTGCTCGAAGGTGGCCCCGTCCCAGGTCCGGAGGGTGTCCTTGCCCATCGCGGTGAGCAGGAGCATCCGCGCCATCGCGGCCGGGTCGGTGCGGACGAGGTCCTTCCATAGCTCGAACTGGAACGCCATCTGCGCATCCGCCCGGACCCACCCGGCGTGCACCGCCAGGGAGCTGACCAGGCCGGGGTGCAGGCCCGCGGTGGCCGTGGCCACGACGGCGCCGAGGGAGTGCCCGGCGAGGTGGAAGTGTTCGAGACCGGCGTCCCGGGCCGCCGCCACGACGTGGGCGACCATGTCGTGAAGGGTGATCGGCCCGCCGGGGTCGCGGGTTCCGCCCGAGCCGGGCAGGTCGGGAGCCACGATGGTGTACCGGTCGGCGAGGGCTTCGATGAGCGGCCCCCAGTTGGCCCGGCCGGTGGCGCCGGTGCCGTGCACCAGGACCAGGCCCGGTCCGCTTCCGGTGACGAGGTAGTGGGCCTTGCTGATTCCGCCGGAGACGGCGACGTCGACTACGGGCATGGTGGTTCTTCCTCCGGAGATCGCTGGTCCCGGCCGAGACCTGGTCCTGGCCAGTACCCGTTGAGGTGTGGGTTCAGGGGGTGTTCAGGCGGCCTGGGCAGGGGCCGTCAGCCTCAGCGCCGCGCGGAGCGCCTCGTTGAAGCGCCCGGCCCGGTCCTGCTGGGAGATGTGGCCGCGTCCAGCAGTTGCCGGACCGTCCAGTCGATCATGGCGGCGCTCACCCCCGGGCGGTACCAGTGCGGGACGAAGTCGGCCAGGGTGCCCGCCCTGTCGGCGCGCAGGTCCGCCAGCAGCTTGTCCATGGCTTCCCGCATCCCGGAGAAGTGGTGGATGCCGGCGTCCACGGGGCGGGCCGGTCCGACCGGCCGCAGCCCCGCCAGTCCAGGGTGATCACGCGGTGGTCGGTCATCAGGTCGGCGGCCTGGGCGTCCCACACGCGGCCGCTGGTGCCCCAGCCGTGCAGGAACACCAGGGGACGGCCGGAGCCGAGGTCCTGGTAGTGGAGCGTGGTGCCGTTGACGGTCGCGTAGGCCATCGTCCTGTCCTGTCCCTTTCTTCTGCGGGCCGTTCGAGGAGGCCGCGCCGCGCTGTGGTGACGTGGCCATTCCAGTGGACAGGGCGGTGACGACCAAGGAGCGGTCCGCTCCTAGACTGATCAAGAAACGTGATGAATAAGAGGAGTAAGAGGGGCAAGAGGCCTCAGGGACATCAAGGGCCTCCAGGGCCTCAGATTGCCTCAGGGCTTAAGAGGGGGAAGCAGCGTGGAGCTGCGTCAGGTGCGCTACTTCGTTGCGGTGGCCGAGGAACTGCATTTCGGGCGTGCCGCCGAGCGGCTGCACATCGTGCAGCCGACCGTCAGCCAGCAGATCCGGCGGCTCGAACGCGAGCTGGGCCTCAAGCTGTTCGACCGCACGACCCGTACCGTGACGCTGACCGCCGCCGGGCGGGCCTTCCTGGCGCACGCCCACGCCGTCCTGGAGGCCGAGCGCTCGGCGCTTGAGGCTATGGCCGCGCTGCAAGCCGAGCAGGAGTCCACGCTGCGGGTCGGCACCACCACGGGGCTCGGCCTCCGTCTGGACGCGGTGCTGACCGCGCTGACCGAGCAGGCCCCGCAGCTGATGGTCGAGCTGGTCAGCGCGCCCCGCGCGGCCCGGCTCCAGCAGCTTCGCGACGGCGAGCTGGACGCCGCGTTCGTCCGGGGCGCGGACGCGCACAACCCGGGCCTGGAGTTGCTTCCCCTCTGGCGCGACGCCCTCGTCGCCGCCCTGCCGGCCGGCCATCCCCTGGCCGCGCGGCCGTACGTGAACCTCTCCGACCTGGCCGGGCTGCCCCTGCGGATCACGCCCCGCGACACCAACCCGTACCTGGTCGACACGGTCACCGGTGCCTGCCGCGCCGCGGGCTTCGAGCCGGTCATGGGCGCGGCGTTCACCACCGACCAGGACACTCTGGCCGCGATCGCCACCGGCAGGCCGAGCTGGACGGTGTATTACGCGGCGCAGGCCCGCGTCCAGCCGGCTCCCCGCATCGCCTTCCGCCCGTTCGCCGCCCCTGCCCCCGCCGTCCGCACGTACCTGGTGGTCCGTCCCCACACCCCTACCCGGCGGTTGGCCGCTCTTCTGGACGCCTGCAACAGCCTGGAACGAGCGGAAGGGCCGGGGGACTAGGGCTGAGCACCCCGGGCAAGGCTTGTGGGTCCCCGGCAGCGAGCCGCCGGGGACCAGGGGGCGCCGTCAGACCCGGTCGGCCGCGATGAGCAGGTACTGGAAGCTGCCGTCCTTGTACGCGGTCAGGAAGGCCTTCTCGATGCCCGTGGCCAGGGGCGACTGGGCGCGCAGCTCCCAGTACGGGATCGTGGCCTCGGTCAGGTCCACCACGGCGGCCGGGACCAGGCGGTTCTTCGCCATCTCCTTGAAGTAGCTGCTGCGCGGGTGGATGTCGCAGATGTAGTGGGCGTTGATCTCGCTGACGGCCCGGGACGGCAGGCCGTAGCTGTCGTTGTAGCAGCCGGTGATGGTCACGTACCGGCCGCCGTGCCGCAGCATCCGGGCGTACTCCGGGAACAGCTGGGACAGGTCGACGTACATCGTGCTCTCGTTGTTCCAGATGGCCCGGAAGCGGCCCGTCTCGAAACCGGTGTCCAGCATGTTCTTGAGGTGGAAGCGCACCTTGCCGGACACGCCGCGCTTCTCGGCCTGCTCGTTGGCGAACGCCACCTGCGTCTCGGAGATGGAGATGCCGTCGACGTGACAGCCGAACCGCTGGTTGGCGACGAGGCTGCTGCCGCCGCGGCCCGAACCGGAGTCCAGCAGGTGGTCGTCGGGGGTGACGGGGCCCAGGTGGCTCAGGAGCAGGTCCGCCTGGGCGCACTCCAGGCGGTGCAGCTCGGCGGTGATCCGCTCGTCGCGGGTCTCCTCCGGCCCTTCCAGGACCGACCAGTCGGCGTCGCCGATGCCGTAGTGGTGGTGGTAGATGCCGTCCACTTCGCCGAGGCGGAGGTTGACCGGGTTCTTCTCGCGGTTCCAGTAATCGGCGACGGACCGCTGGTACGCGCTGGCGAGGACCGCGGCCGGGGTCACCTGAAGGGCGGGGGTCTCCTGAATGGTCACCGTGTCTTCTCTTTCCGATAGCCGGCGAACTGATGGGAACTGTGGGAACTCATGGTCATGTGCAGGGACTCAAGCTCCAGGCGAGTCACTGGCCCGCTGTGCCGTGGTAGCGGGGGCTGGTGGCGTGCCACTCCTTGCTGCCGCCCATCCAGGCCCACAGCCCGGTCAGGTAGCGCCGCAGCGCGGGTGAGCCGGCAGCGCTCAGGGCGGCGCACTCGGCCTCCACCGTGTGCATCAGCTCGTCGTGGACGCAGGCCGCGCGGTCGACGGCCTCCTGGAGCGAGCAGTTGTCCTCGGCGGCGATGAGGTTGGGCAGGTTGGTGTCGGTGGGGTCTTCCTTGGTCATCGAGTACAGGTCGTTGAGCAACACGTTGGCCGTACCGGCGTAGAGGTACGTACGGCGTACGCGCGCGTCGGCGAACTCCGCGGCGGGGAGTTCGTAGCCGCCGACCGGGTCGATCAGGACCATGCACGGGTAGAAGGCGTTCTCGTAGCGGTGCAGCATGTACTCCCACACGGCGGGGGTACGGCCGGAGCTGCGCCACTCCGCCTCCTGGTTGTAGCCCACGAACATCACGGCGAGTTCGTGGCGCAGCCGTGCGACCTGGGTGGGGCTCGCGATCTGCGCCAGGTGGTCGAGGCAGGAGCGGAAGGCGCGCAGCACCGGCTCCTTCCGGACGACGTTCTCGAACTCCGCCTGGTAGCAACCCGGGAGGCGGACGGGGTCGACCACGGCGTGGGCGAAGGCCAGGCGCGAGCCGATCAGCTCGGGGTTGGTGTCCTCCCCCTCGTCGACCCAGTGGTCGTCGACGGCCCACTCGGCGAGTCCGCACCGGGCGGCGGTGAGGATGCGCTCGGGGTCGTCGGTGTCGGGGTGGGCGAGCATGAACAGCCGCCCGAAGTTGTGGGACCGCAGCCGTTCGAGACGGCCCTGGAAGATGCCGATGTCCTCGGCCCACTCGACGAGCCGGTTGTTGACCTCTTCGCCGAGGGCCGGGTCGTCCCGCTCGGCATCCGGGCAGTAGAGCGGCGGCACCACGACGGAGGCCCCGTCCGCGCCCTCTTCGGAGCCTTCGCCGGCGGGCGGGGCGGCGTCCTGCCCGGCGGGGGGAGCTGCGGGGGCCTTCGCCGGCTCGCAGCCGGCGTCGGTGAGGGACGTACGAAACAGGCGGACCGCCGACGTGCCCAGCCCCGTAGGCCCGGCGAGGAGGCCGTGCACCGCGTCCGCCACGGCCGACGGCGCCCCGCCGACTGCGGGTTGATGGGGGCGGGGGGCACTGCGCGCTCCCGCCTGGAGCGGAGAGGCGCCGTCAAGCTGGGGCATCCGGGGGTCCCTTCGCTACGCATGCGGGCATCGCGAACGGCGGTCCGCGACGCCGGAGTTCTCCGGTGCAGCAGACTGACGGGCCGGGAGGCACCTGCACAGCAGAACCGGCACACATTCATCCGTATGTAGCTGTGTATGTTTATCCGGTCGCGTTGTGGTGCAGATACGGCAGAAGCGGTACCTGCGACCAGTGCCCGTGCGCGTGCGGCCGCATCCCGTCCGCGCCGGAGGCCGGCAACCGGCTCGGGGCGCCGGCCGCGGCGGGTCCGGGCCGCGCTGCATGCCCGCGACGCCGGACTCACCGGCTGGAGATCCGGCCGAACCCCTTTACTCCAGCAGGCGCTTCGCTGCGTCCGCGCGAGGGGGCCGACGTATCGACGTGCTGACCGGTGGGCGAGTAGATTCTCCGGCCGAGGGGCCCAGTACAGCACCGACGAGGTCTTCTGCAACGAGCGGGTGAAAGAGAGTCAGTGGGAGCACACCATGTCCACGCCGATGGTTCCGGATCCGCGGCCGCCCGCCGCCGGTCCGGACGAGCACTGCGGCGGCTCCGCCGAGGCGCCGCTGCCCTGCTGACCCGGCTCGAACTGCCCGACCACTGCGACATCGTGACGCTGTGCGAGCACCTGAGCCGCGAGCGGGACCGGCCGCTCCACCTCGCTCCGGTGATCATGGGGCCGTCGTACCCGTGCGGGATGTGGGTGGCGCTGGACACGGCCGACATCGTCATCTTCGAGGCCAACACCAGCAGGCTGCACCAGGACCACATCATCGCGCACGAACTCGCGCACATGATCTGCAGCCACAGGGGGGAGACCGAGCCGGCCGGCACCTCGGGCCTCTTCACGATGTTCCCGCACCTCGACGCCCAGCGCGTCCGCGAAGCCCTCGGCCGCACCAGCTATTCGACGGAGGAGGAGCAGGAAGCCGAGATCATGGCGTCGTTGATCCTGGAGCACGTCACCCGGCCGCCGCTGGAAAACAGGTGGGACGTCCCCTCGGTGGACGCGGAAACCGTGGCCCGCATAGAAAGGTCACTGTGATCTCACCACTCCTCGCCGAGGAGGAGCGGTGCTGGGCCTGAAGAGCGTCATCTTCCCTGCCTGCGCCGCCCTCTGCGCCATCGCCTTCCTGTACAAGCTCCTCGACGTGCGCGGAGGAAGCCGAGGAAGCGGGGGAAGCGTTGAGAACAACGGAAGCAAAAAGAGCCGGGACCCCGCGTTGTTCGCCCTCCTCGCCGCATTTCTCTGCAAGGGCGTTTCCTTCGTGCTGTCGACCCCCGCGGTGTCGGCCGGCGTCGACGCGTTCTCCGGCGTGCGGAACCTGGGCGCCCTCGGCATCCACCTCATGGGCGGGGCCTCCTCCAGCGCCGCCTTCCTGATCGCGATCGTCCACTGGGTCCACCCGCGGGACGTGGCCCGTGCGAGGACCCGCATGCTCCTGACCGTCACCGCCCTCTGCGGACTGGTCATGATCGTGCTGTGGTGGGCGGGGGACGACGGGTCGGGCCGGAGGTCGCAGCACTACCTGTTGCAGAACGCGCACCGGCCCGTCACGGCCGCCTATCTGCTGCTGTACGTCACCGCGTTCGGCGCGGGCATGGTCGAGATCATCCGGCTCAGCCTCCGGTACGGCAAGGTGTCCGGCCGCGCGTGGCTCCGCCGCGGCCTGCACTGCACGGCGGTCGGCGCCGCCGCCTACCTCGTCTACTGCCTCAACCGCGCCTGGGCCGTCGTGGCGGTGCAGCTGGGCCTGGCCCCGCTGAACTGGGAGGCCGTCACCCCCGTCGCCAACGGCATCGGCATCACCTTCCTCGCCGCCGGGCTCACCATGCCGTCCTGGGGCCCGCGCGTCTCCGCCGCGCGGCAGCGCACGGACCACTTCCTCGCCCACCAGAAGCTGCACCGGCTGTGGAGCGACCTCTGCGCCGCCAGCCCGAACATCGCGCTGAGCCCTCCGGAGCGTTCGAGACTCGTGCGCTTCGCGCCGTACGACATCAACTACCGGCTGTACCGGCGCGTCATCGAGATCCAGGACGGCATCCTCGCCCTTCGCCCGTACATGCCGGAGGAGCCGGACGGGGTCACCGCCGATACCGAAGCGGCCCTTGTGGCGGCGGCGATCGATGCGAAGATGCGTGAAGTCGAACTGCCCGAGCCGCCGCCGACCGTGACGTCCTTCGTTCCCACGAACGTGGATTACGCGGGCGAGGTCTCCCGGCTGATCGGAGTGGCCCGTGCCTATTCCGCCCTGGTGAAACAGGGAGGGGGCGGGGCAGCGGCGGACGGTGGAACATGGGACACGTGAGGAGAAACAGGTCATGAAGAACCGCAGGCTCGGTGACAGCGGTGCGACCGTATCGGCCATCGGCCTCGGATGCATGGGCATGTCCATCGCCTACGGTCCCGTCGACACGGCGGAGGCGCGGCGCACCCTCGACCGCGCCGCCGAGCTGGGAATCACCTTTCTCGACACGGCGGACGCTTACGGTCGCGGGGCCAACGAGGAACTCCTCGGGAACTGGCTGCACGGACGGGCCCGCGAAAGCTTTTTCCTCGCCACCAAATTCGGGCTGCGGCACGACCCGGTCAGCGGCCGGGTCGACCGGGTCGACAATTCGCCGGAGCACACGAAGAAGGCGTGTGACGCGTCGCTCCGCAGGCTGGGCGTCGACCACATCGACCTGTACTACGTCCACCGCCGCACGCCCGACATCCCGGTCGAGGAGACCGTGGGGGCCATGGCGGAGCTCGTCTCCGCCGGCAAGGTGCGCTTCCTCGGGCTGTCGGAAGTAAGCCCCGGGACGCTGCGGGACGCGCACGCCGTGCATCCCATCAGCGCCGTGCAGATGGAGTACTCGCTCGCCACCCGGGACGTGGTGGAGGGCGACATGCTCGCGACCTGCCGGGAGCTCGGCACCGCCGTCGTGGCGTACTCGCCGCTGGGCCGCGGCATGCTCGCCGGCGCCGTCGCTTCGCGCGACGAGCTCTCCGAGGGCGACAACCGCCGGCGCTGGCCCCGGTTCTCCGAAGAGAACCTCGGCCGCAACCTCGCGCTCGTACGCGCCCTCGAAGCCGTGGCCGGGGAGATCGGCTGCACGCCCGCCCAGGCCGCCCTCGGCTGGCTGCTCGCCCAAGGCGAGGACGTCATCCCGATCCCCGGCACCAAGCGCCTCGCCCGGCTCGAAGAGAACGCCGCGGCCGTGGACCTGGTCATGACGCCGGAACAGCTGGCGCGGATCGGCGACGCCGTCCCCGCCGAGGCGGTGGCCGGCGCGCGCTACCCGGAGCAGGCCCTGAGCCGGCTGGGCCACTGACCGCGCCGGCCGGGCCGGTGCCGGCGCCGGAACGGCCGGGGGCCGGCCCGGCGCGGCACGTCAGTAGTACCGCGGTCCGGAGTCGGTGGCCCGCACGGGCTGGGCGAAGCCCGACGGCTTCTCGCCCTTCATGACCACGTCGCAACCGTACTTGGACGGGCTGCCCAGGGGCGCGAGAACGGCCTTGGGGATGTCGTTGCACAGGGCGTAGTCGATGCTGCCCTTGAAGTTGCCGTAGAGGAGACGGGCGACGCCGTCGCGCGTGAGGATTCCCTGGCGCGGGGTCGCCGTGTACTTCACCGTGCTGAAGACGGACTTTTCACCGATGCGCACGTCCCACTCCACCTGAAGGCCCTCGAAGGTGGTCTTGCAGGTCGCCTGCGTTCCGTTCTCCGACCCCAGGTTCTCGGGGCACTCGGCGGTGATGCTGCCCGTGGTGCCGGCCATGTCCCGGGTCTTGCGACGCAGCTCGTACTCCAGGTTCTCGCTGAACGAGGCGTCGGCGGCCGGGGAGGGCTCCGCCTTGTCGTCGGGCATGGCGGGCGGCTGGTCCAGCCTCTGCGGCAGGGCGGTGCGGGCCGGCTTCGGCTCGGCGCCGGCGCCGTCCGCGCCGGACTTTCCACCTCCGCATCCCGCGGCCACCAGGCACACCGCACCGGTTATGAGCACTGACACGATCTTCGATTTCACGGCGGCCACTCTACAGAGGCGCCGGACGGCGGCCTCATTGTGAACGGGATCACAGTGGCGACCTGTCACGGTTCGCCGGTGCGGGGTGTCTCGATGGGCATCTGAAGAACAGACGGCCCGCTGCTGACGGCCCGATACCCCGACGAGAGGAGCCGGGCGTGATCCCGGAGCGCCGATGCGCACGCGAGGCGGAGGCAACTCATGGCTGAGGGCGACGCCTTCACCGAGCACCGTCCGCTGCTGTTCACCATCGCCTACGAGATGCTGGGCAGCGCCGCCGACGCCGAGGACGTCCTCCAGGAGAGCTACCTGCGCTGGAGCGCGGTCGATCCGGCCACGGTCGAGCACCCGCGGGCGTACCTGGTCCGCGTGGTGACCCGGCAGGCCCTCAACCACCTGCGCACGCTGAAGGCGCGGCGCGAGGACTACGTCGGCTCGTGGCTGCCCGAGCCGATCCGCACGGCTCCCGGGGTGGGCGAGGACGCGATCCTGGCCGAGTCGGTGTCGATGGCCATGATGCTCGTCCTGGAGACGCTGAGCCCGGCCGAGCGCGCGGTGTTCGTGCTGCACGACGTGTTCGGCTACACCCACGGCGAGATCGCCGCGTCGATCGGCAAGACGGAGGTCACCGTCCGGCAGATCGCGCACCGCGCACGCCGGCACGTCCACGCGCGCCGCCGCCGCTTCGAGCCCGACTCCGGCGCGGCCCGGGAGGTCGTCCAGCGGTTCCTGCTCGCGGCGGAGACCGGCGAGGTCCAGGCGCTGATGGACCTGCTGGCGCCCGACGTCGTGCAGGTGTCCGACGGCGGCGGGAAGGCGACCGCGGCCCGCCACCCGATCACGGGCAGCGCCGAGGTCGCCCGCTACGTCCTCGGTGTGGCCCGTACGAGCATCACGGCGACGACGCGCATCGAGCAGGCCACGTACAACGGCATGCCCGCGGCGCGCTCCGTCACCGGCGGCGCACTCGACTGGCTGCTCGCCTTCGAGATCCACGAGGGGCGGATCACCGGCCTCTACGTCATGCGCAACCCCGACAAGCTGCGGCGCACCGACGCGGTGCGCCCCCTCGACCGAGGAGAACTCCAGCCATGGAAACCATGACCGTCGAGCGCACCATCGCCGCCCCGATCGACGAGGTCTTCGCCTGGCTCACCACGACGACCAACTACACGAGCTCGCCCCTCGTGCTGCGCTGCCGCCTGGCCCGGCGCGGCGAGGACGCGCCCTACGGCGTCGGCGCGGTGCGCGTTCACCTCTGGCTGATCGGCTGGTTCCGCGAGCGCATCACCCACTACGACCCGCCGTACGCCACCGAGTACGTCGTCGAGCGGAGCCGGCCGCCGGCCCGGCACGAGCTCGGCCGCATGACGTTCACCGAGACCGAGGGCGGCACCCTGGTCCGGTGGACCACGCGCGCAGCGGTTCCCGTCCCGCTGCTCGGCGCCTTCCTCACCCGGCGCTTCGCGAAGCCGATCATCATGCGTACCTTCGGCAACATCCTCTCCGCCGCCGACACCGCTCTGTCCCGGCGCACGGGCGGGGGCCACGGGCGGCCTGCCACCCCGCCGCTCACCTGAGCGCCCGGGGTACGGGGCCCGGCCGGCCAGCGGTTACCAGTAGTGCCGCCGGCCTCCGACTTCGTGGCCCACCGCACCCAGCACCCACAGGATCGCTCCGATGACGAGCACGATGATCCCGATGGTCCACAGGATGGAGATACCGGTCAGGAACCCGATGATGAGGAGAATGACTCCGAGGACGATCATGATGGCCTCCGCTCGGCGGAAATCCCCCTCCTCCTACTGTCCACCCCCTCCGGGCCCCGCGCCAAGGGGAACGGGTGGCGCCCGGTGCCCTCAGGCGGCGAAGCCGACGTTCGTGACGTACTCGTACTGGCCCCACTGCGAGCCCAGGTCGATGATCGTGTCCGTCCAGGCGTCGTCGAGCCCCTGGTAGTCGCCGGCGGCCCACGCGGCGACGATGCGGTCCCAGCGGCGCACGTTCATCGTCCGGTACTCGACCACGCGCTGCAGCGGCCTCGGCACCTGGGACTGGTTGAGGGGGTGGATCTCCACGCGCGTCCCGCCGGCCGCGTTCAGCCGCCGCAGGAGGTGCCGGGCGACGTTCTGGCGGCGTACCGACCGGTAGGCCTGTTCGATGCGGTCCAGGTTGGCCTTCGAGGGGCGGCGCCTGCCGTCCAGCCACGCCTTCAGGGTGCGGTCGGTGACGGTCAGGCCGGCGTCGCGGGCGGCTGCGCGCGCGTGGGCCGTCCTCGTCAGGTAGTGCAGGCGGGCCATGAGGCCGCGGCGGGCGGTCACGGGGGTGGTGATGCCGCCGGCGAGCTCGTCGAGCTTGCGGGCGACGGCTTCGCTGCCCCTGACGCCACGGGCGCCGTACTTGCCGAAGTCGATGTTCTTCTGCGGCATCTACTCCTCCTCCCCCGTTCCGGCGGCAGCGGTGTACGCGTCCTTGACCTTGACTTCGGTAACGCCCCGGCCCTCGGGGAAGACACGCCGCCAGTCGCCGATGACGTGGAGCTCGTCGGTGCCCATCGCCCGGACGACCGCCAGCCCCTCGTCGTGGGCCTTGAGGGCCTTCATCCAGAGGTTGGCGAACGCCTGGGAGCGGATGATGTGCATCCAGTCCGGGCGGTAGAGCTCCCGGTTGTAGTTCGACTCCCCCATCGTGGAGACGAACTTCGAGTACATCGCCTTCACGTACTCCAGGGTGACGTCGTCGTTCTCCGTGATGGCCGCGTCGCGGGCGTCCTTGAGGGCGACGCGGAACTTCTCCAGGAGGTTCTCGGTGGCACCCGAGGTGTACGACTCGTGGATCTCCGGCGGTGCGCACAGCCCGTACTTCGGGCCCGACAGGCGCAGCAGGAGGCGCAGGGTCGGCTCGGTGACCCACAGCGGGCCGGGCTCGTCCCGCTGCCCGATGGGGTTGGGGAGCACCGCCTCGTGTTCCCACGGGGGCGGGGTGATGAGGTGGACGCCCGCGCGGCGGCGGTCGTGGGCGAGGCCGGCGGAGTGCTCCAGCTGCCCGAGGGGCAGGTGGGTCTTGAGGGCGCTCAGGTAAGCGCCGTTGACGTCGAGCGCGGTCACCTCATGACGGCCCGGCGGCAGCTCCTGGCGGGTCCACTTGGGGCGGGCCTCCCAGATCTGGTCCGCGCCGCGCGAGGTCTGCTTCTTCAGGATGTCAGGGATCCACGGGTGGGCGACGATGTCGTAGCGGGCGCCCTTGCGGGTCTCGTCCAGCAGCCGCATCGCGTCCGGGATCGCCCGCTTCAGCAGGGCGGCGGTGGCCGCTTCCACGTCGCCTTCGTGCTCGGCGAGGGCAGCGCGGACGGCCTGGCCGATCAGGTCGGCAGGGCCGGACGGCTCCTGGAACGCGCGCCGGGCAGGGCCCTGCGCGCGGCCGGAAGGGCGCGGCGTACGCGACGGGGCTTCCTGTCTCGCTACGGGCCGGGCCGCCTCGGGGGCGGGGGCAGGAGCGGGGGCGGGGGCGGCGTGGCAGTCCGCCGGGTCCAGGTGCTGGGCGAACCCCGCCACCCGGCTCCCGGCCGGCTGCCCGCACAGCACGCACGGCTCGGGCACGGCGAGCGACTCCACGTCGTCCCCCTCGCCGGCGCCGACCGTTTCAGGGGCGGGTGAAGCGGCATCGGCCGGGGCCGAATCCTGCACGGGCTCCGGCTCCGGTTCCGGTTCCGGTACGGGCTCCGGTTCCGGTACGGGCTCCGGCTCCTCCTGGACCTGTACGGCGAGCTTGGCGGCCAGCCCGTCCAGCAGGTACGCGTACCGGGTACGGATCTCGCCGGACGGATCCCGGGTGTCCTCCCAGCCGGCCACCGTGGAGGGGCTCACCCCGAGCGCCCGGGCGACCTGGGCCTTGGACAGGCGGGCCTGCTCCCGCAGTTCCCGGCGGACTCCAGGGGCGGGCAGTCCGGCCTCCGGGCCGACGGCGGCGAGCAGCGAGTCGATGGCGTCGAAGTCACCCACCGGAGCGCACCCCCCGCGCGGCCGTGGTGTCCCGGCGCCGGGCCGCGGGCAGCGCCTGGCACGCGCGGGCCGGACCGGCCAGCAGATCCAGGGCGCCGATGCCGTAGTGCACGGCAAGGGCGTCCACGTCGCCCAGCGTCCACGACGCCGCGCCCGACTGCCTGCGCGACACCTGTGCCTGCGTCAGCCCCAGCACACCGGCGACCACGCGCTGCGACTCCCCCGTCGTCCGCATCAACGCAGCCACCGACAGGCGCAACGACTCCTCCAGTCCCGAGCTCATGCCGGACACCCTACCAATGACCATGCGCAAACCGCATACACGCAGGGGGGTGATCGAGCGGTCCTCCTACGTGGCGGTGGGCGCCCGCCGAGTCCCGGCCGGCGGCCCGCCGTTCATCCGGAGGCGCCGGACCCCGCGGTCGGCAGGTAGCGCGGTGCCCGCCAGGCCTTCAGGCGGTCCTCCACCGCGGCCCCCAGCGCCAGCAGCCGGCTGTCCTGCCGGTCGCCGGCCATGAGGAGCAGGCCGACCGGGAGTTCGCCGACGAACCCGGCGGGCACCGACAGCGAGGGGTATCCGGCCACGGCCGCGGGGGTCGAGGACGGGATGATGTCGTTGTCGCCCCGCGCGCAGTCGGTCGTCCAGGCGGGCGGGTTCGCCGGCGCGGCGATGGCGTCCAGCCGGTGGGCGGCCATGGTCTCGTCCACGGAGCGCCGGGAGAGGTCCTTCAGCTCGGCGCGCACGGCCCGGTACCCCGGGTCGGTGACGGGTGGCGCGGCGAGGGCCTGTTCGAACAGTTCCTGGCCGGCGAAGCAGGTCCGTTCCGCCGCGTGAGCGCGGTTGAACGCGATCAGCGCGGCGAGGTCGCGCGGCCCGCGGCGGGTGGCGAGGTAGGCGTCGATGTCGCGGTGGAACTCGCTCAGCAGCGCCGGGTATTCGAGCTGAGCGAGCCGTTCCTGGTACGGGGGCGTCACCTCGACGACCACGGCTCCCGCGTCGCGCAGTTCGCCTGCCGTACGGCTCATGAGGGCGTCGACGTCCGGCCCGAGCGAGGGCAGCCGCCACAGGCCGATCCGCTTGCCGCGCAGCCCGCCGGGGCGTGGCGGGCCCTCCGGGAGGGCGGCGCCGGCGCGCGAGGAGCCGTCCTCGCGGAGCACCGCGAGGGTGAGCGCGACGTCGGTCACGTTGCGCGCCATGGGCCCCGCGGTGTCCTGCTCGGCGGAGATCGGCACCACGCCGGCCCCGCTGACCAGCCCGAGGCTGGGCTTGTGGCCGACCACCCCGTTCATGCCGGCCGGGCACACGATGGAGCCGTCCGTCTCGGTGCCGATCGCCACCTGCGCGAGCGACGCGGCGAGCGCGGCGGCCGAGCCGGAGGACGAGCCGCACGGGTTCCGGTCCAGGACGTAGGGGTTCCTGGTCTGCCCGCCCACCGCCGACCACCCGGACGTCGGTGTCGCCGCGCGGAAGTTGGCCCACTCGGACAGGTTGGTCTTGCCGAGGATCACCGCTCCCGCGTTCCGCAGCCGGGTCACGAGGGCCGCGTCGGTATCCGGCGGGCTGCCGGCCAGCGCCAGCGATCCGGCCGTCGTGAGCAGGCCGCGGGTGCCGATGTTGTCCTTGAGCAGGACGGGAATGCCGTCGAGCGGTCCGCGGGCGGTGCCGTGCCGGTGTCTGGCGTCACTGGCGGCGGCCTGGCGCATGGCGGTGGGGTCGGTGCGCAGCACCGCGTTGATCCTGGGATCGACGGCCGCGATCCTCCGCAGGTAGGCGGCGGTGAGGTCCGACGAGGTGAGTGATCCGTCGGCCATGCGGGCCTGTAGCTCCGGGATCGTCACCCTGTCGAGGCCGGCCCGCGGCGCCGGTGGTGGATCGTCGGTCAGCGGCGGGCTGCCGGCGTCGCGTTCGGCGGCTTGCGCGCGGGCGTCCGGCACACCGGGCACGCCCGGCACACCCGTCATGAGAGACCCCAGCCCCACCGCCAGTGCGGCCATCAGTACGAGAGCGCTCTGCTTCCCCATGCGTGCCAGCGCACTACATCGCCGCGCCCGGCACAAGAGCCCGCACGCGCCACGACCCGAAGCCGGCACCCCCGCCGCACCCGTAACAGGGACATCGGGCACCATTGGGGCATGAGCGTAGTCAAGATCAACGTCCTGACCGTCCCCGCCGAGCAGCGCGCCGTCCTCGAAGAGCGCTTCTCCGCACGCGCCGGGCTCGTGGAGTCCAGCGACGGCTTCGAGTGGTTCGAGCTCCTGCGGCCCGTCGAGGGCACGGACGACTACTTCGTCTACACGCGCTGGCGCAGCGAGGAGGACTACCAGAACTGGATGAACGGCCCCATGCGCCAGGCCCACCAGGGCGGCGACGGCGCCCGGCCCAAGCCGGCGGCCACGGGTTCCAGCCTGCTCTCCTTCGAGGTCGTGCAGCACACGGCGCCCAAGAACGCCTGAACGGGCCCGGGGGCGCGAGGATCGTTCCTCGCGCCCCCGGCCGTCACCGCTTCCGGGTGTGGGCGATCAGGTCCACTCTCCGGTGAGGGCGATCAGGTCCACCAGACGAGTTCGTTCTCGTCGTTCAGGGCCGTGAAGCAGGTCAGCAGCAGCCGCTTGGCGTCACCGTCGAGCGTCTCCCCCGGATCCCCTGAATCGCCTGAATCCCTTGAATCCACCGGCCCCCCTGTCTCCCCGCCCAGGACGGCGTGGGCGAGGTTGCCGTTGATCACGCACAGGTCCCCGCTCCCGACCGGGACGACCACGCCGGGGTGGCCCTCCAGCTGCTCCGGCGGGTAGGGGAAGCCGCTGTAGGTCAG
Source organism: Streptomyces sp. SCA2-17 (assembly GCF_044336695.1). Taxonomy (NCBI): domain Bacteria; kingdom Bacillati; phylum Actinomycetota; class Actinomycetes; order Kitasatosporales; family Streptomycetaceae; genus Streptomyces; species Streptomyces sp. SCA2-17. Next base: position 6,530,844 of record NZ_CP117521.1, on the reverse strand, counting down.
GCCCAGCCGCTCGCGGGAGCGGTCGTCGGGCTCGACGTTCCACAGCTTGATCTGCCCCGTCCCTCCGGGCACCTGCGGGTAGACGTTGACGGCCATCACCCGCCGCAGCCGCTGTATCTCGAAGCCCGCTTGCAGCGGGTCCCGGAGCTGCGCGAGGTCGTCGTGCGGCATGAGCAGGAACGCGCCGGTGTTGTTCCAGAGCACGGCCTTCGAGTCGCCGGCGGCGCGCCCTTCGTGCACCGCGGGGCGGACCCGCGACAGGCCGCCGTGCGCGGCCAGCTCGTCGCGCAGCGCGGCCACCGGGTCCGTCGCACCCTCGTACAGGGCGCGTACGGCGTCCGCGGACCGTTCCACCTCGGTGAGGTAGGCGTCCGTGGTCTTCTCGATGTGCGACGCGCCGACGATGTACCCCTCGACCCCGTCCTCCCCTTCCCCGTAGCGCGGCGTGCGGCGCGTGGAGGCCCAGAAGTTCTCCACGATCCGCCGGCAGTCCGCTTCGGGGACGAAGCCGGTCACCCGGTAGGCGGCCAGCTCTCCGCGCAGCACCCGGAGGACGGCTTCGACGTCGAGGCTGCCGTGCGTCTCGTGCACCCGGAACTGATCCGCCGGCATGGACCTGCCGGTGATCCGCGGTGCCGTGGTGCTGGTGGTCATGCGCTCCTCCGGCGGGTCTCGGTCGCGGTGGACGGCGTGCCGCCGGCCGCGGTGCCGTGGTGGAGCAGCGGGCGCTTGCGGTCGAGGAAGCCGAGCATGGCCGGGACCGGGCTGATGATGCGCGGCCGGCTGTCCAGCTCGCCCCGGCGCCGCTCCCGCACGACGGGCATCTGTGACCAGTGCGTCGCCGGGCTGAGGTGGTGCTCCTGGTGGTAGCCGTCGTTGAAGGTGAGCGCGTTGTACAGACGGCCGTAGTGGCTCACCGAGTCCGTCGCGCGGGACGACGGGTCGGCCCCGTAGTGCCGGTAGTAGTTCTGCACGTTCACCATCGCCAGGGCGATGAAGAACGAAGGCAGGTAGCAGAACAGCGTCCACTGCCAGGAGATCACGGCGAACAGCACGAGGGACAGGCAGTGCGCGGCACGGTCGGCCTGCACCTGGCGGAGTTCCTTGCTGCGGCGCGGCTCCCTGCGGGAGGCCAGCTCCAGCAGGTTGCCGTCGCCGGGCGTCACGCGCCACAGCCGCACCACGTAGAGGATTTCCTTGCCCCGGCCCACCAGCGAGTCCAGTGCGCCCATCACCACGTAGGAGAGCAGCGGCGCGTGTTCGCCGTCCTTGCCTTCGCGGTAGGTGGAGGAGGTGTCCCGCGTCGTGCCGTCCGCGCCCTTGAGGTCGTTGTTGAACCGGTGGTGGTTGCGTACGTGGGTGAGGTGGTACGCCTGCACCGACTGGCCGATGTTGACCGAGTTCAGGAGCGACACCAGCCCGTTGAGCCGGGACGAGGCGAACCACGGCACGTGCGTGAACAGGTGGGAAATGACGATGATGTTGTAGGCCGTCATCACGGCCAGGAGGGCGTATCCCCCGGCCCTCCAGGGGGCGGAGGCCCCGTCCCAGGCGGTGGCGAGCCCGATCGTGATGGCGAACTGCGCCACGCTGAACACCAGCAGGAGTGCGTCCCGCGGTGTGTGCTTCCATATCCCCCCGGTCGTCATGAGAGGTACGACTCCAGGGTGCCGCGGCGGCGCACGTCCAGCGTGGCGCAGTGGAACGAGCCGCCGAAGCTGTTGAAGTTGCGGAAGTTGACGGGGATCGGCTTGAAGCCGAACTTCTTCATCGCGTCGATCATCGGCTGGTCCTGCCGCTCCACGATGACCCGCTCCTCGTCCAGCATGAGGATGTTCATGTTGATCCACTTGCTGGTCATGTACAGCGGGTGCGCGTCGGGGATGACCGGCGCGGGGGCGGCCATGACGTCCCAGCCCTTGAACAGCGCGGGCACCTCGGGGACGCGCTCGGGGTGGATGAGCAGCTTGCCCGGGGCCATGGGGACGAGCGTGGCGTCGATGTGCATCGGGTGCGAGTCGTTGAACTCGAAGACGTGGATGCGGTAGTCGTCGCCGAGGTGGCGGCGCAGCCACTCGATGCCGAAGTCGTTGGTGACGTTGCTCTTCTGGGCGATGATGTCGCGGCCGCAGCGCGTGAAGTCGGCGGCGTCGAAGGTCGGCTCGAACTCGGTGACGACGAGGCGCTGCGGGCCGTCCTCGCCCGGGTCGGTCCAGTCCTGGTCGAACTGCTCGTCGGTCAGCTCGGGCTTGGGCCCGGCGCTCCACTTGGCGCCGCCGCGGAAGTACTCCTTGAGCAGCGGGCGGTAGGCGAGGTTCTCGTAGTAGCGGGAGCGCCAGGCCATCGGGCACTCGATGATGTCGTCGCCCACCACGAGCAGGGCGTCGCGCGGCATCGCCGCGTACATGCCGGTGCTCTTCCAGTCCAGCGTGCTGTACTCCGTGCGCTGGGGGATCGGCTCGGGGCGGCGGACCTTGACGCCCTCGCTGGTGAGGATGTGGGCGAACTCCTCCAGCTCCTTGTGCGCCGCGGCGACCTGCTCGGCGGGGAAGGGCCGGCCGGCGTTGCGGCGGAAGGTCTCGTGCTGGTTGCCGGGCAGCACGGGCGGCAGGGCCATGTGCCAGGTGGGGAAGCTCGCTTCGTCGACGATGCCGACGATCACTTCCTCCAGTGGGTCCCACTCGGTGTAGGAACACACGGGGCCTGCCGGCTGTTCTGCCTGAGCAGTGTGTTCGGTCGCGCTGTTGTCCACTGCGTCAAGTGTCACGGGTAGTGCTCCTCTTGCTGTGCGGTGCGACGTGCGGGGCCACCACCAGGAGGTACCGGCGGTACGCGTGGTGATGCGGTGCGGCGAGTGCGTCCTCACCGGCGGCGGCCGTCGATCGAGTGATCGAATTCAACGCGTGCGCCCGCCGGGCGGGCAAGGCTCCCGGCGATGTTGTCGCAAAAGGTGTTCTTGACAGGCGCCACGCGCCTGATGCGGCGTCAGGACAGCTGGCCGTCGTAGTCGGGGAGCTTGAAGCCCTTCTCGTAGTAGCCGCCTTCAAAGTCGGTCGACCGGTTTCCGATGTTGGCGGTGATGGCGTAGCCGTCCCGGGTCAGTTCCTTCCGGCAGCGGGCCTTGCCCTCGCCCTTGCTCTCGCCGTGCTCGCGCGTGCATATCGCGTCCACGGGATAGCCGGCGTGCTCAAGCTGCTGCCGGGCGGAGGACGAGGAGGTGCGGGCGGTGACGAACAGCACCCGCATGTGGTGCTCGTGCGCCCACTCGGCCACCTCCAGCACCGGCTGGTTCGCACGGCCCTCGTGGTAGTACGTCTCCAGCGCGGTGTTGTCGATGTCCAGCACGATGGCGGGCTTCCCGCCGCGCTCGGCGGACCGGCCGCGCAGCCACGGGACGGCGGGGGCGACGGCCTTCTTCACGTCGGCCTGCCAGGTCTGGTAGCCCGGCGCTGCCGCTGCCCGCTCGGAGGCGGCGGTCTGCGCCCGGGGAGCGGCCTGGGCGGGGGCGGCGAGGGCCGGCATCACGGCCGGGAGCGCGACTGCCGTCAGCACGGCGAGGGCGGCGATACGGAACTTCCTGACGGACATCAACCCGTTCCTTCCGATGGTCGAACGATCAACCTGTCGGTCAGACAGATCAACACCGCGGAAGGACGCCGGGGCGACGGGGAGATGTCACCGTCATGAACGCGCCAGGACCGGCTGCCGTCCGGATCCGGACCGGCTGCGACCCCTTCCGCGCGGCGTTCGCCTCAGTCCGCGGGAGCGGCCGCCGTCCACTCGTCCGGCACCCGTGGCGGCGTGCCCCGGGTCCACGTCACGTGCAGTGCCGAGGAGCTGATCCGCCAGCCGTCGGGCGTCCTGACCAGTTCGGTGAGGGTGCGGCCGCCGGAGACGAAGAGGTCTTCCGAGCCGCCGGCGAGGACGTGCGTGCTGAGCTGGGCTCCGCCGGCGGTGGCGCGGTCGCCGTCGATCTCGATGACGGGAGCGGACCCCAGGTGCACGGTGCGGTCGAAGAGCGCCATGCCGCGCCGGATATGGGCCAGGAGGGCCGCGCGGCCGCGGACGGTGCCGATGGGCATCTCCGCGGTGACGTCCTCGGTGTGGAACGCGCGGGCCCAGGCCTCGTCGAAGACCCGCTCGTCGAGGGAGCGCAGATAGCGGGCCAGCAGGTCGGTGATCTCCGCGCGGTCGGTGAGGGCTTGCAGCTGACGGTGCATCCGTTCGGTTTCCATGAGGGAACCCTGTCACCTCAAGCGCACTTGAGGTCCAGCGGCAAAAGAGTGGCTGCGGCCACGGTGAGCGGTTTGAATGGGGCCGGTGACCTCGACCAACGATGCAAGCAGCAGCAAACGGGCCGCGACCGGAGCCATGATCGGGCTGGCGCTCGGTGACGCGCTCGGGTTCCCCACCGAGTTCAACGACGTCCCACAGATCCTCGCCAAGTGCGGGCCCTGGCGGTCCATGCCGCTGCCCGCGCGGGCCTTCGTCACGGACGACACGCAGATGACCCTCGCCCTGGGGCGGGGCCTGCGGACCGCGAGGGAACGGGGCCCGCTCGCGCCGGCCAGGATGGAGCGGCCCGTACGCGAGGAGTTCGTCGCGTGGTGGCGCTCGCCGGACAACAACCGGGCCCCGGGGACCACCTGCCTGGTGGCTTGCGAGCAGCTGAGCAACATGGGCCTGCGCTGGCAGGCGGCGAGCCGGACCGGTTCCAAGGGGTGCGGGGCGAACATGCGCGTGGCGCCGCTCGGGCTGATGCCCGGGCTGCCCGACGAGGTCCGCTCGGGTGCGGCGCAGTTGCAGGCCGCGCTCACCCACGGGCACCCCACGGCCCTGGCCGCCAGTGACCTCGTCGCGTACGCGGTGCACCTGCTCGCGCACGGCGCACGGCCCGGCGAACTCGTCGGCCTGCTCAAGGAGTACGCGCTGGCCAACCGCTCCGTCTACCGGGAGCGGTGGCTGGGCGGCCTGTGGGAGTTCGCGCAGGACCACAGCGCGGTCGCCTTCACCGAGCGCGGCTGGGACGAGTGCCTCACCGCCCTCGACCGGGTGGGGGCGGCGCTGAGCGATCCGGATCCCGAAGCCGACCCCTGCCTGGCCACGGGGGAGGGCTGGATCGCCGAAGAAGCCATGGCCACCGCGCTGCTGTGCTTCCTGCTCTTCCCCTCCGAGCCGGTCACCGCGATACGCCGGGCCGCCTGCACCTCCGGCGACTCCGACTCGATCGCCTGCCTGACCGGCGCGTTCGCGGGAGCTCACCTTGGCGCCGACGCGTGGCCGCGGGACTGGGTGCGGCGGATCGAGTACCGCGACGAACTCCTGGCCTTCGGGGCGCTCTGGGACCACTGAGGGGCCCGGCCGGGGCGGGTTCGCCGCCGCCTTCGCCAAGGGTGGACGCGAAGGTGGCGGCGTGCCGTTGCACCAGTTGCCGCGGTTCCGCTCAGGCGGCCGCCGGCTCCGGGAGCCGGGATTCGGCCACGGCGAGGCCCGCGACGGCGGCCAGCAGGAGGAGCGTGCCGAGGACGGTCGCCGTGGTGAGGTGTTCGCCGAGGAGTGTGACGGCGAGGATGGCCGCGCTGACCGGCTCGATCAGCATCACCACCGCCGCTGTCGTCGCGCGGACGGCCGCGACGCCCGCGAAGTAGAGCGGGTACGCGAGCGCGGTGGTGACGGCGGCGACGTAGGCCATGAGCAGCAGCACGCGCCCGAGGTGCTCGGTGTGCGGGACGAGGCCTTCGGCCCAGGCGAGGGGCAGCAGGACCACGGCGCCGATGCCGAAGGACCACATCGTCAGGCTGTACGGGTCTTCGCCCCCGCCGCCGCGGCGGCCCGTCCAGCGGGCCAGGAGCGTGGCCACGGCGTATCCGGCGGCGGACAGCAGCGCCAGGCCCACCCCGAGGGGGTCGACCGTGCCGGTCTGATCTCCCAGGACCAGTACGGCCAGGCCGCCCAGGGCCCCGCACACGGCCAGGACCCCGCCTCGCCCGATCCGCTCGTTCAGCAGCAGCCGCCCGCCGATCGCGGTGAAGACGGGCCCGGCCCCGAGCGTGACGATGGTGCCCACGGCCAGACCGGTCTCCTGCACCGCCCCGAAGTAGGCGGTCTGGAAGACGGCCAGGCCGATGCCCGTACCGCCCAGGAGCAGCAGCCGCTGCCCCCGCCACCACGGCTGCCGGACGACGCGGGGAGTGGAGGGAGAGGCGGGGGCGGTGCGGATACGGAGGAAGGCACGGGCGGCGAGCAGCAGCGCCAGACCGCTGACGTACCGCCAGAAGGACAGCGCCATGGGGCCCAGGTCGCTGGACCGGTAGACGATGTCCACGGCGGCGCCGGTCGTTCCCCAGGTGGTGCCGGCGACGGCCAGGTAGACGAGGCCGCGCCCCACGGAGCGCGACGCCGCCCGCGCGGGGTTGCCGGCGTCGCCGGCCAAGGACGACGGCGCTATGGGCGTTTCAGAGATGGATTCTGACACCGATTCGGACACAGTGCGTTCTCCAGACGGAGCGGATGGTCATGGACTCCCGTGCGCGGGCACAACCACAAAGCGCGTCGGCCTCGAAGGGCCCGGCGCGCTGAGGAGACGTGGCGGCCCGCCTCAGGCAGCGGGAGGCGCAAGCACTGTCGAACGCATGCCGACCACCCTACGCCCTCCCCCACTCCAAATGATCAATGATCCGGCTGCGGTTGGCGGAAATTGACCGGTACGCGAGCCGGATCAGGCCGCGTTCGGGGAGCGTCCGGGGTGCGCTCCGCGAACACGGCCGGTCAGCCGTGTTCGGCGAACGCCACGGCGATGTCGTCGTGTGCCGCGCCCGCAGCGAGCAGCAGGCGCAGCAGCACCCTCGCCTTGTACGGGTCGAGCAGTCCGCCGTTGATCAGTCCGCGCTGCTGGAGGTCGGTCTCCGAGCCGGGCGCGCTGTACGTGCGGCGGAGCACCGGGCCGCTGCCGGTGCGGGAGGTGAGGACGACCGGAATGCGGTCGGCGAGGGCACCCAGCACGGGGGCGAGGGAGGCGGGTACGTGCCCGGCCCCGAAGCCGGCGACCGCCAGGCCCCGGTACGCAGCGGCGAGGCCTTCGAGCCGGCCGGGGTCGTCGTCGAACGTGACGCAGTGCAGGGCCACGCGGGCGGCGTCGAGCCGCGCTCTGCCGATGCCGGCCGGCAGGACGGCACGGCGCGGCGGCGGGGCCAGGACCCGTACGCCGCCTTCGACGACGCGCCCCACCGGGCCGGCGTTCGGCGAGACGAAGGCCGCCGTGTTCGTGCTGTGGGACTTGCGCACCCACCGCGCCGCGTGCACCTCGTCGTTGAAGGCGACGAGCGCGCCGAGCCCGCGCGCCGCGGGGGCGGCGGCGACGCGGGCGGCAGCGAGCACGTTGGCCGGCCCGTCGGCGCCGGCCATGCCCGGCTGCCGCATCGCCCCGGTGAGGACGAGCGGTGCGTCGTGCGGCCACACGAGGTCGGCGAGGAACGCGGTCTCCTCCAGCGTGTCGGTGCCCTGGGTGACGACGGCACCGGCGGCGCCGTCCGCCACGGCCCGCGAGGCCGCCTCAACGACGTCGAGCACCTGCGTGAAGGTCAGGCTCCCGCTGGGAACGGCGTGGACGTCCCGTACGTCGAGAGGCACCCCGAGGTCGTCCAGCCCGGGGACGGCCGCGGTGATCTCGGCCCCGGTCAGCCGCTCCCCCGTGGTGCGCCCCGACACCGATATCGTGCCCCCGAGCGCGAACAGCGCGATGCTCACGTTCTCCCCCAACCGTCGACGCCGGCGTCCGGCGCCGGGCTACGCGCCCCGGATCAAGTCCGCGGCCTTCTCCGCGATCATGATCGTAGGCGCGTTGGTGTTGCCGCGCACCAGGGCCGGCATGACCGAGGCGTCGACCACCCGCAGGCCCCGTACGCCGTGCACCCTCAGCTCGTTGTCGACGACCGGTCCCATGGCGCAGGTGCCCGCGGGGTGGTAGAGCGTGTGCGCTTCCCGCCGGGCGAAGTCGAGGAGGTCCTGGTCGCTGTCCGACCGAGGTACGCGGAAGTCGGCGCGCCGGTGCGCGCGCAGGGCGGGCCGGTCCGCGATGTCGAGCAGGACCCGCAGGGCGCGCACCGCGGCCGCGCGGTCCTCCTCCGTGGACAGGTAGTGGTGCACGATGCGCGGCTTGGCGCTGGGCAGGGCCGAGCGGAGGGAGACCTTTCCCCGGGCGGTCGCGCCCAGCAGGACCGCGCCGTGGTGGAAGCCGTGGGCGGCCGGGGCGCCGAGCCCCTCGTCCTCGTACGTGGCCGGAATCGCATGGATCTGTATGTCCGGCGCTTCGAGGCCGGCCAGGGTCCGTACGAATCCGCCCGCCGGGGCCATCGCCGTCATCGGCGGCTCGCTGCTGGTGAGGTGGATGAGGGGCAGGTGCACGTGGTCCTGGAGGTTCTCGCCCACGGGGAGGTCGGCGCGGGGCGTGATGCCGAGCGCTTCGAGCTCCGCGGCGAAGCCGATTCCCGAAAGCATCAGCAGTTGCGGGGAGTTGTAGGTGCCCGCGGAGACGATGACCTCCCGTTCGGCGCGCAGGTCCACCAGCTCCCCTTGGTGCTCGGCCTCGACGCCGGCGGCCCGGCCGCCGGAGAAGAGCAGCCGGGTGCAGTGGGCTCCGGAGAGCACCGTCAGGTTCGGCCGCTCCAGGGCGGGGCGCAGGTACGCGTCGGCCGTGCTGCACCGCATGCCGTTGCGCTGGGTGAGGTCGTAGTAGCCGAAGCCGTCCTGCTCGGGGCCGTTGAAGTCCGGGTTGAACGGATGACCGGCCTCCTGCGCGGCCTCCACGTACGCGGTCAGGAGCGGGCTGCTGGAGCGGCCCCCGCTGACGGTGAGCGGGCCGCCGGCGGCGTGCCGGCCGGAGGCGCCGCCGTGGTGGTCCTCCGCGCGGAGGAAGTACGGGAAGACCTCGTCCCAGCTCCAGCCCTTGGCGCCGGCGTCCGACCAGGCGTCGTAGTCCCTGTGGTTGCCGCGGATGTAGATCGTCGCGTTGATGGACGACGAGCCGCCGAAGGTCTTCCCGCGCGGCAGGTAACAGCGGCGGCCGTCCAGGCCCGGCTCGGGTTCGGTCTCGTAGTCCCAGTCGTACTTGGTCCGGAACAGCGTCGTGAACGCCGCCGGGACGCGGATCTCCTCGGCGTCGTCGGGCGGCCCCGCCTCCAGCAGCAGGACGCGGACGCCGGGGTCCTCGCTCAGCCTCGCGGCCAGTACGCAACCGGCCGACCCCGCCCCCACGATGATGTAATCGTGGCTCTCGTGCTGTGCATCCCTTGCGCCCTGCATGGGCATGGGTGTCCCCTTCCAGGTGACCGATGCGACGGCGCTCTCATGATGGCCCCCAACCCCGGGGACGAACAGACGACCGCTGCGGCGCGGGCGGCTTGCAGGACGAGACCGGGATGAGTACGCGCACCCGTGCGTTCTGAGTACCCGGCCCGATGCGGGCAGGCCCGGGCGCAGGGTTCAGTGGACCCATGAACGACCTCACGACACAGGCACAGGCGGACGACGGACCGCGGCGGGACCGGGCCGTCGCCGACTCCGCGGGTGCCGCCGCCGCGCGGACCGGCGGCACCGGCCGCCGCGGGCCCGACGAGCAGGACGAGCGCGCCGGGGGCTCGATCGTCCTGCCCGTCGTGCTCGCAGTGCTGCTCATCCCTGGGGCCCTCCTCTTCGGCGGTCTCGCGCCCATGGCCACCGACAGCTGCGGCCCCGACCACTGCTCCCGCGCTCTCGACCAGGCCCTCTCGGATGTCTCGTACGGCCTGCACGCGACCTTCGCCGGGACGCCGGCGCTGCTCCTGACGGCCGGGCTCCTGCCGCGGCGCGCGCGGTACGCCACGGCGCGCAGGCTCACCGCCTGGAGCGCCGTGCTGCCGCCTGCCTTCGTCATTCTCAGGGTGCTCGGCTTGCCGCAATGAGCACGGCCGGGGGTGCTGCTGAGCGGGGACCGGGGATCAGGGGCCGGGGGCGGTGTCCGGGGGTTTTCCCCATGGCAGAGGTCCGGTGAGGCGCATAGTCTCGCCTGGACAGGCAGCTCCCCGCCAGGAGTACCTGGCCTTCCCTGACGTCTCATCAAGAACGGTGGATATTCCTCATGCGTGCGCGCCTCCGTCTGCTTACTGCCGCCATGACAGCCGCCATCGCTGCCGGCGGGATCAGCGCGTGCAGCATGATGCGGAAGAACTTCGACGACGACACCACCGTCACGCAGAAAATCACCTCCGTACGGCTGGACACCGGCTCCGGCGGAGTCACTCTGCGTGGCAAGGAGGGTGCCACCTCGGTGAGCCTGCACCGTTACGTGGAGTACGGCGGAGACCGCCCGGAGGGCGCCACGCATCGCGTCGAGAACGGCGTCCTCGTACTCGGCGGGTGCGACGACGACTGTTCCGTGGCCTACACCGTCGACCTGCCGGCAGGCATACCGGTGTCCGGCCGGACGACGAGCGGCGCGGTCAGCGTGTCCGAGTCGGGCGCGGTGAAGGTGCGGACCGGTTCCGGCGCCATCGACCTGGACGGCGTCAACGGCGCGGTCGAGGTGCGGGCCGGCAGCGGCGCCATCACGGGGAAGGGGCTCAAGGGCGGCCCCGTCGCGGCCAAGTCCTCCAGCGGAGCCGTCGACCTCACCCTGTCCGAGGCGCAGGACGTCAAGGCCGGCGCCGGAAGCGGGTCCGTCACTCTGGCCATGCCCGACGGGCGGTACCGGGTGACCGCCGAGAGCGACAGCGGTGGCAAGGACATCGCCTTCCACGACGACCCGTCCGGCCCGCACCGGCTCGACCTGAGCACGGGCAGCGGCGCCATCACCGTCAAGCGGTCCTGAGGGCGGCCGCCCGTGCCCGGGCCCCGGGTCATGAGACGCGGCGCAGGAACACGTCGTCGGCGTTGTTCGTGTCGCCGGGGACGAGATTGCCGGCCGAGCTGGTGAAGACCGCCGTGCGGCCCTGGCCGTCGGCTGCGACGCCGGTCGACTCGCCGTCGGCCGGGGTTCCGTCGGCCGCGACGTCGAGCCGTTCGACGGCGCCGGTGCGCAGGTCCCGCGCGTAGACGGCCTGCCGTCCGCCGGTGGGGCCGCCGGGGACCAGGTTGGGGGCGGTGGAGGTGAAGAACACCTTCCGGTTGTCGGCGCTCATGACGGGACCGCGGGAGTCGCCGAGGGCCTCGGACCCGTCGTGGGCGAGGCTGAGCCGCCGCGTGGTTCCGGTCCGGAGGTCCCGGGCGTAGACGTCCGTCGTCTGCGTGGTCTTGCCCGGTACGACGTCGGCGTTGCCGGTCGTGAAGAGCGCGTAGCGTCCGTCGGGGCTGAGGCGGATGTCGCTCGCCCCGGCCTTGCTGCCGTCGCGTTGCCGGGCGGCGAGCTCGGTCCGGCCGGTGCGCATGTCGTGGACGTAGAAGGTGCTCAGCCGCGGCCTTGCGAGCCCCGCGGCGGCGGAATCCGCGGGTTCGCCCTCGCCCAGGCCGCCCAGCGACAGGAACCCGACCTTGCTGCCGTCCGCGCTGATGACCGGCACCGCGGAGCGGGTGCCCGCCTGGCTGCCGTCCGACCGGACGCTCACCCGCTGCGTGGTGCCCTTCCAGCGGTCCCGTACGTAGACCGCCACCGGATCCGTGCTCGGGCCGGGGACGAGGTCGGTGCGGTCGGAGGTGAAGGCGACGAACCTGCCGTCGGCGCTGATGGCAGGTGCGTAGGACGCTCCCGCCTGCTGTTGTTTGTTCTCCAGCAGCAGCTCTGTCCGCCCCGTCAGGCGGTCGCGGACGAAGAGATCGGCGTCTCCTGGGCGCTTGTCCGGGGAGAGGTTGCCGGCCCGCGAGTCGAAGACGGCGTAGCGCCCGTCGGCGCTGAGCGCGATGTCGAAGGACGAGTCGTCGGCGGGCGTGCCGTCGCTCGCCACGTTCGCCTGCTCGACGGCCCCGGTGCGTAAGTCCTTGATGAACAGGTTGACGGCGTTGCGCGTGCCCGGCGTCAGGTTGGTGGCCACGGATCTGAAGGTCGCGAAGCGGCCGTCGGCGCTGATGCCGGCGGTGTACGAGTGCGCGTTGCCCTGGGTACCGTCGGCGGCGACGCTCACCCGTTCCGTACGCGGGCGCTGGTGCCCGGCGTCGCTGGTGGCGGCGGTGGCGGTGGCGGGCAGTGCGGCCACCGTGCAAGCGCTCAATGCGGCGGCGAGCAGTGCGGTTCGTGCGAGACAGCGCATGGTTCCCCTCCTGGAGCGGACTGGACTGGACTGACGTCAAGGTGAGGGAAGCCAAGCCCCGTCGAGCGGGCCCGGTCAACCCGTCTACTCGCCACTTCGGCCGGCCCGTCGGCGGCCGAGGCTTGCGATGTCACGGGCCGGGGAACGGCTCTGTGCATCAGGGATCCGGTGAGCAGCGCCGTGCTCGGCGCGACGGGAGGGGCCTGCGATGCCAGAGATGCCGGACGTGTCGGGCGGGCAGCCGGGGTGGCCGGATGTGTCGGACGGGCTGCCGGCGTGGCCGACCCTGTCGGACGAGGTACGGGAGGCACTCGCGCGGGGCCGGCCGGTGGTCGCCCTGGAGTCGACGATCATCGCGCACGGCCTGCCCGCGCCGCGGAACCTGCACGTGGCGGAGGAGCTGGAGGAGCTCGTACGGGAGGGCGGCGCCGTCCCCGCGACCGTCGCCGTGCTGGACGGGCGGCCGCGCGTGGGGCTGGACAAGGCGGAGCTGGCGCGGGTGGCGGGCGAGGACGGCTTCCGCAAGCTGGGGCACCGGGACCTGGCGCCGGCGGTCGCGGCGGGGGCGAGCGGGGCGACGACCGTGTCCGCGACGGCCTTCCTGGCGGCACGGGCGGGTATCCGGGTCTTCGCGACGGGGGGCCTGGGCGGCGTCCACCGCGAGTGGGTGCGGACCCAGGACGAGTCGGCGGACCTGCGCCTGCTGGCGCGGGTGCGGATCGCGGTGGTGTGCGCGGGGGTGAAGTCGGTCCTGGACGTGCCGGCGACCCTGCAGCGGCTGGAGACACTGGGCGTCGGCGTGCTGGGGTTCCGGACGGCGGAGTTCCCGGGCTTCTACCTCAGCAGCTCCGGCGAACCGGTGGACTGGACGGCCCGTTCCGCGACGGAGGTGGCCGATGTGCTGCGGGCCCAGGACGCGCTGGGGGGCCCGGAGTCGGCCCTGATCGTCGCGAACCCGGTTCCCGTGGCGCAGCAGTTGGATCCGGCGCTGCACGACCGGGTGCTCGCCGAGGCGCTGGCGGCCTGTGCGCGGGAGGGCGTCACCGGGCAGGCGGTCACTCCCTTCCTCCTCGGCCACCTCGTCCGGCACACCGGCGGCGCTTCCCTGGAGGCCAACGTGGCCGCGGTGCGGGGCAATGCGCGGCTCGCGGCCGAGATCGCCGTGGCGTACGCCTCATGAGGGGTGTCCGGGCCGGGGCGCTGCTCGTCGTCGGGGACGTGGTGACGGACGTCGTCGCCCGTCACCGCACGCCGCTCGTCACCGCGACCGACACCGCAGCCGCGATCGTCACGCTCCCGGGCGGCGCAGGCGCCAATGTGGCCTGCTGGGCGGCGCGTTCGGGTGCCCGGGACGTCCGCCTCCTGGCCCGGGTGGGGGCGGACGCGGCGGCGGAGCAGCACGAGCGCGCGCTGCGGGCCGCCGGGGTCAGGCCGCATCTGGTCGTCGACCCCGAGGCGGCCACCGGCACGGTCATCTGCCTGGTCGGCGCGGACGGTGAGCGGACGTTCCTCACCGACAGCGGTGCCGTCGAGCGGTTGTCGCCTGCGGACTGGAGTGACGGTTTTCTCGCCGGGGTCGGTCACCTGCACCTCTCCGGCTACCTCTTCTTCGCCGAGACGAGCCGCCGGGCGGCCCGGGCCGCCATGGAGGCCGCCCGCGCCCGCTCCGTACCGGTCAGCGTCGACCCGGCTTCCGCGGGCTTCATCGCCCGGCTGGGGGTGGACCGCTTCCTGGAGGCCGTTGCGGGAGCGGACGTCCTCCTGCCCAACGGCGACGAGGCGGCGCTCCTCACCGGCCTGCCCGGCCCGGCCGACGCCGCGGCCAAGCTGAGCCGGCAGTTCCCGCTCGTGGTGGCCACCCAGGGCGCCCGGGGCGCGCTGGTCGCCGTCTCCGGCACGGTCACGGCCCGGGTGCCGGGCCGGCCGGCCTCGGCCGTGGACACGACGGGCGCGGGCGACGCCTTCACCGGCGCCTTCCTCGCCTCCCGCCTGACCGGCGACGCCCCGGCCACCGCCGCGCACCACGGCTGCCGCGCCGGCGCGGAGGCAGTCACCCACGTCGGCGCCCGTCCGGGCGGCCGGGGCAGCGACAGTGGCTGATGCGTTCCTACGGAGCGAGGGAGGCGTCCGAGCGCGGGTCCCGTCGGGTGTCTCTCAGCCCTCCGGCGAGACGCCGAGGTCGCGGCGCATGGCGGCCCTCAAGGACCGGAGCATCTCCCAGATCTCGTACTGGGCCCGGGAGGCGCTCTCCATGGTCTCTCCCGGTCCGGGTTCTCCTCGTTCGAGGCGCTTTACCTGGCCGTACACCCGGTTCAGGGCCTGGTTGACGGTGCTCGCCCGCTCGAGGACGGCGTCGGGGGCGATCAGCTGCGCTTCGGAGTACCGGTCGCGGTGCGCGCTCTTCGCCACGTCGAGCGCCGCCCTCTCGGCGTCGTCCACGCCGCGTTCCCTCATGATGTGGAGGTGGTGGTTGAGTGCCGTGGTGAACTGCCGGGCGTCCCGGTTGAGCTCCACGTAGCACGTACGGCGGAGCGAACGGTTCTCGCGCGCGTCCTCGTGGGCGCGGACGAGCTCTATCTCCCGGCGCTTCGCGCGTTCGGAGCCGCGCTGGGTGAGCAGCGCGGCCCCCAGGGTCCCCGCGACACCGGCCACCGCGATGACCACGGCACTGGGATCCACCGGCTCACTCCTCCACGCTGTCCGCCTCCGGCGCCGTACCGCGCGCCCATCCGATCGTAGTGAGGGTGGTGCCTCTGCCCGGTCTCGGGTCCGCGGTCACTCAGCCCGTCGCGTCGGCGGATGTGCGGGGGTGGGGGATCAGGGCTTCCCCGCCCGGCTGCTGGAGGGAGACCGTGCGCGCCGGAGCAGGGATCTTGATGCCCTCCTCGCGGTAGCGCCGGTGCAGGCGCTTTACGAACTCGTGCTTGATGCGGTACTTGTCGCTGTACTCTCCGACGCCGAGGATCACCGTGAAGCCGATCCGGGAGTCGCCGAAGGTGTGGAAGCGGACGGCGGGCTCGTGGTCGGGGACGGCGCCGGCGATGTCCTTCATCACGCTCTCGACGACCTCGTTGGTGATCCGCTCGACGTGTTCCAGGTCGCTGTCGTAGCCGACGCCCACCTGGACCGTGACCGACAGCTTCTGCTCGGGGCGGCTGAAGTTGGTCATGTTCGTGCCGGCGAGCTTGGCGTTCGGGATGATGACGAGGTTGTTGTTGAGCTGCTCGACCACGGTGATGCGCCAGTTGATGTCACGGACGTAGCCTTCCTCGCCGCTGCTGAGCCGTATGTAGTCGCCGGGCTGGACCGTCTTCGAGACGAGGATGTGGACGCCCGCGAAGAGGTTGGCCAGGGTGTCCTTCAGGGCCAGGGCGATCGCGAGACCGCCCACGCCGAGGGCGGTGAGCAGCGGGGCGATGGATATGCCGAGGGTTTCCAGGATGATGAGGAAGCCCATCGCCAGGATCCCGACGCGGGTGATGTTGACGAATATCGTGGCCGACGCGGCCACGCCGGACCTCGACTGCGCGACGGACCGCACGAGCCCGCTGACGACCCGGGCGGCGGTGAACGTCGCCGTCAGCATGACGAAGGCCGTCAGCGCCTGGTTGATGGTGTGGCCGACCTGACTGGTCAGCGGGAGCGCCGCGGCCGCCGACGCCACGCCGCCCGCCACCGCGGCCCACGGGGCGACGGTGCGCAGTACGTCGACGATGATGTCGTCGCCCTCCCACGCGGTACGGGCGGCCCGTTCGCCGAGCCAGCGCAGGATCACGCGCAGCAGGAGGGCTACGGCCACGCCTGCGGCCACCGCGATGCCGGCGACGACGGCGTCGTGCAGGGTGAGGTCACGGGTCACCGGTGACCCCCTGCCGTTGCGGAGAACGGAGCGACGGCGTCGCAGCCTGCCGGAAGCGCGGAGTAGTGGTTCGTCACCTTGTACCTGTCTGTCCTGACGGATCGTGAGTGCGCGGGGGCCCACGGAAGTGGATCACCGCGACAGGACATCCTGCACCACGCCCGATGCGCCCCTGCGCGCCCGGGTGGCGATCGGCCGCGCGGTCGCCACGGGCTCCGTCAACGACGCTCGGCTGTAGGGGCGTTGCCGCCGCACGCTCCTCCGCCGGCCGAAACACGTCGACAGCCGCCCGCTACGGAAGCAACCGCACCTGAAGGCGACTGAAGTCAATCGGGATTCTCCCGGAGGTAACACCCGAAACTGAAGTTTGAGCCATGTCTTAAACGTCGGCGGAGCAGAGGCGCCCCCACGCTCCCACGACCGGCAAATCTCCGCAAATATCACCAAAGGTGAAACGCTACTGGAGGGTTTATGACGGTGAGTCGCCACCCGGGAGGACGAAAGGTGGCCGGAACATTAAGTCGTGGACGCACAGGGCTGTAACCTGATGAGAAGTCATTTGCAGCGCGCGATCATCGGCGATTCCCCTCACGTGCCGCGCAGGCTCCAGGCGTGGCTCTTCGCTCTTCGAGCCGGAGCCCCGGCGGGCAGGCCCCTTTGCGCGAGTGATCAGCCCTCAATGCATGACGGGGATCATGAGACTTTGATCCTTTCAAGACCGAGAACAGCCCCTATCTGCTCGCGAGCCTGATTTCCGGCCGCATACCGGCCCGACGCCTGACAGTAGCCGCTGCGTAACGCTCATAACCGGGGGGTCAGTTGAGTCAGAACGCCGGACACGCATTACCCGCGCACCCACCCCGCCCCGGTTCGGCGATCCGCCGGACCGGCCGCACCTCTCCGCCCTGACAGCAGCCATCAGCCACGCCGAGACGCAGCCGGAACACAGCTGAGCACCGTCGGCCTCGGTGAATGCAGCCGTGCCCGGAATGCCCCGGACCGGCCCGCTGCCCCACTTGCCTGCTGATTTCCGGCCCGGTGCGCCCCGGGAGTGCCGGCGTACCCCTCTTCACCATGCCTGCATTCGCTCCGGGCGCTTCCACCGTAAGCCGCTCACGGAAACTCCAGCCGCTCATCAAGAAAATGGACTGCTTCTCTGCACATTCCGCCCCGCCGTCGCCCTGCCGCCGATCAGGAGAACACTCACTTGACCGACCAGACGCGTACCGCACGCTCCATGCTCTCCCGAGGGCTCTCCATCCTGAACTGCTTCCGTCCGGGGGAATCCGAGCTGGCCCTGTCCGAGCTCGCGCGCCGTGCCGACCTGCCCAAACCGACTGCCCACCGCCTGATCGCCGAACTGGTGGACGCAGGAATGCTGGAGCGCGGGGACAGGGGCCTGCGCCTCGGGCTCAACCTGTTCACGCTGGGCACCCGTGTGCCCCGGCAGCGCAGGCTGAGCGAACTGGCACGCCCGCATCTGAAGCGGATGCGGGACCTCACCCGGCAGTCCGCCTTCCTGTTCCTGCCGGACGGCCTCGACCCCGTCATGGCGGACGGCGTGTGCGGCGGCCCGGCAGGTGTGCCCTGCCCCCCGGCGGAGGGCGAGGCGGCGGCGCGCGCGGTCATGACGCTCTTACGGGTCCACCACGCCCGGCTCGCCCCCTCCGGCGCCGGCCCCGCCGAACGGTCCCGGCCGCTTCGCCGTGCCGCTCGCGCACCGTCGTCCGTGGAGCTGGCTCGCGTGGCGGAACAGGGCTTCGCCATCGCCCGGTGCGGACCGGAGACCATCGCGGTCGCCGTGCCCGCGTTCGGTGCCAGCGGTGTCCTGATCGCCGCGCTCGCCGTCGCGGGGGCGCCGGAGCGGACACATCCGGCCAGGGCGGCCTCGCACCTGCGGGCCGCCGGCACGAAGCTGTCGCGCGCCTTGAGTAACACCCCCGGCCTGGTACCCGCACCGTGATCCCCCGGTCCGTGCCCGGCTTCCTCCCGCCCGTCACCCGGCTGAGGTTCCTGCCCCGGCCCGCCCGTGAAGGGCCGGCACCCTGCGACACCGCCCGGGACACCCACGTGCTCGTCAAGCCCGACGGCGTAAGCCGGGGCCTGGCCCAGGAAGTGATCCGGTCTCTGCGAGAGGCCGGACTGACCGCCGAACCGGTGGGCAGTCTCCGGCTGACCCGGGCTCAGGCCGAATGCTGGTATCCGGAGAAGCTCAACGAGCCGGACGGCCCCCTCACGCTCGCCTATCTCAGCGAGGGGCCCATGCTGCTGCTGGCCGTCACCGGGGACGACGCGCTGCGCCGGACGTGCCGCGTCAAGAAGGACCTACGCCGCCGGTTCCGGGCGGACGAGCGGCGGAACGTCGCCCACTGCCCGGAGACGCGCGGCGAACGGGACCACGAGAGGGCTGTGTTCGGCCCGCTCCTGCGGCCCTGCCAGTAGGGGCGTGCCCCACCGGCCGCCCCCGCCGGCCCGCTCGTCCCGCCGGGCGGCTCACTCACGGCGGAAGACCACCTGGGCCGAGAACCGCTCCTGACCGCGCGTCCCCTCACGTACCCGCTCCACGGCGTGCCAGCTGTCCTCCCGGCGGACGAGGAGGACTCCGGTGTTGGCCACGGGAGCGACCCGCCGCACCACGTCGTCACCGGACGAGGAGCCCAGCAGCAGCAGATCGCCGCCCTGCCCCGCGGGCCATGCCTCGTTGAAGTACAGGACGTGGGTGACGAGTTTCTCCGGCTTGTCGACGTGCGGGTCCAGCCAGCAGCTCGGGCCATAGCGCCAGAGGTTCACCTCGAGGGGCGCGCCGTCGAGTCGCAGGCCCGTCAGCCCGGCGACGGCCGCGCGGTAGGCCGGTTCCGTCACTTCGGCGACGAAACGCCGCCAAGGCCCGGCGAGTCCGGCGGCGCCGTCCTCGCCGTCGCCGGCAGGGTGCAGCGGGCGGTGGTACATGGCGTACGACTTGTCCGGTCCTGTGCGTGTGACCCTCCGGAACCCGTCCCGCGGAAACGTCCGGCACAGCGCGTCCGCGTCGGCCGGGCGGAACGTGTCGCGGACGTGGTACCAGCGGAAGGGGGCCTCCTCGGCCGCGGTGCCGTCGAAGGAGAGCAGGGACAGGGATGGCGTGCTCAACGGGTCTCCCCCGCACGCAGCGGCTCGGAGGCGCCGGGAGTCAGCTCCTGCTCGACGTCGAAGAGGAAGCGCTGCAGCTCGGCCGCCCCCACCGCGTAGTGGCAGTACTCACGGCGGACGCGCTCCAGCGCGGTCTGCGCGCTCGCCCCGCCCAGGACGATGTCGAGGCAGGACAGCACGGTCCCCGTACGGCCGTGCCCGCCGTAGCAGCCCACCTCCACCGTGAACCCGTCCTCCAGTGCGGCAGCGGCCTGTTTGACCAGGCTCACCAGCAGGGAACGCTCCCCCGGAGCCTGGAGCGTGGGCCAGTACACGAAGTGCGTGGCGCGGGCGTGCGTCGCGCCACGCCACCGCTCGTCGAGATAGAGGCCGATGTCGGCCGGTTCGGTGCGCGGCGCCTGCCGGCGGCGCTCCTCGCTGTCCAGCGACGTGCCCCACGCCTCGTACGCGCCCACCCGGTAACGTGTCCTCCAGTGACGGTCCTTCATGGCGTCCTCATGTCTTCCTTCTCGTCCTGTGCCGGCGGTGCCGGCGCTCGCTTGCCGGCGGTCGCCCCGGGAATCCAGTAGCCGGCCGTGTGGTATTCGTCCGGGCCGAAGGCCGCCTTGAAACGGGTCACCGACGTGCCGGGATAGGTGTCGCCCATGTGGAGCGCCCGTGCGCCGCGGGCGCAGGCCTCCTCGATGACCAGGTGCAGCAGGTACGGGGCGGCGCGGGTGGGCGCCGCCAGGGCCTTGTCCATCGCCCCCTGCCAATAGACGACGTGGGGGCCCTGGTGCAGCGTCAGCACCGCGGCGGCCGCCTCCCCGCCGTGACGCGCCAGCCAGATGCGGCAGTCGCGGCCCAGCCGACCGGCGACGGTGGCGAACTTCGCCGGCGGGTACTTCTCCTTCACCCGCCGGCGCAATTCCCCCGGCGGCTCGTCCGACTGGCGGTCCCAGCGGTCTGCCGACAGCTCGAAGAGCCGGCAGAACTCCGGGAGGAGGCGGCCCGTGGCGTCGTGTTCCACCGTCAGCCCGGCCCGCTCGGCGCGCCGTACCGCGGTACGCAGCGTGCCCCGGAAGCGGTGCCGCCACACGTGGCCGAAGCCGTCTTCCAGATTCAGGATCTGGGTCAGCCGCGGAACGCGCCGGGTGCCGGGCGGAAGCAGCCGGTCCCACAGGGCCGTCGACGTGGGGTGCGGACGCAGGTAGACCCGGTCCGCGGGCAGGGCCGCCAAGTCGTCCAGCACGGCCCTTGCGCGGCCGGGAGTGAGCGCGCCGGGAGCCGGGAGCACGCCCCCCACGCCCCAGCCCGCCGGCCACGACGCGTACTCCGCACGGGCCGGGTCGGTGGCACGCGCCAGGGGCACGAGGAGCCCGGTGCCGTCGGGCCAGGTGTAGAGGCGTGTGGCGTCCTGCCAGCCGTGCGTGCACACGGCCGCTCGCCAGCCCGGTGTCTGGCTCGGCAGGGCGTCGCGGGCCGCTTCGGCGAGCAGGTCGTGCCACAAGCTGTCCGGCACCGGCGTCCGCACCCGTACGCCGGCACCCGGTGCGCGGCTCATGGCGTGCCTTTCACGGCATGACTCATGGTGTGCCTTCCTGCGCGTCCGCGGCGCCGGCCGGGCGCCGGGGACGAACGGCGGCGGGCGGGGGTTCGGTCAGCAGTCCGCGCACCCGCTCCACGTCGTCCTCCGCGACGCCCGCGGCCTTCAGCGCCTCTTGGACGCTGCCGTGCCGGGCGTTCACCTCGGCCAGCCAGCGCTCCATCGTCAGCGGCGAGGTGCGCAGCCGGGAGAGGTACTCCTCGCGAGTGTGGCCGCGCCGCAGCCACTTGTCCTGGAAGCGGTCGGCATGGGCGATGAGGTCGGGCATGCCGGCGGCGTAGTCGGCGGCGATCTCGTGCGGGGGCGCGCCGGCGAGCGACAGCAGAGCCGCTACGACTGCGCCGGTGCGGTCCTTGCCGAAGTGGCAGCACAGCAGGAACGGGCGGTCGGCCGCCCCGGCGAGCGCCCGGAACAGGCGCGGCCAGCTGCCGGAGGCAGCTTCGGTGAGGATTCCGTGCAGGTAGCGCGTACGGTCGGCCACGCCGGGCCGGCGGGCGGCGATGCTGTCGCGCGGATAGCCGGTCAGCGGCACGCGCAGCCAGTGGACGCCGCGGGCGAGCAGTCCGCCCGGCGGCCCGTAGCGTGCCACCTCGGGGTCCGACCGGAGGTCCAGTACGGCGGTCAGGCCGTGCCGGTCGACGAGGACGCCGGCCTCGTCCGCCGTGATCGCGGTCGGGTCGCCGGAGCGGTGCAGGAGGCCCGGCCGCAGTCCGGCGGCCCGCGGCATGCGGTAGTTGATCCCGGGAGCAGTGGGCACGGCGCTCACCCGGCCCGGGCCGGCAGAGCGAGCGCCGCGGTGACCTCGTCCCAGAACCCCGGGAAGCCGGCGTTGACGTCCGGACCGTAGGAGACACTGACGCAGGGCAGTGCGCCGAGTGCCGCGAGGACGTCCGAGCGCACGGCCGGCTCGGGGCGCGGGCGCGGCAGCAGGCCGAGGTAGTCGGTGAAGTGCCGCAGGTCCGGCCCGGCCAGCAGGGAGCCGTCGAGGACCGCCGCGCGGTCCGTGACGGGTTCGATGTCCCAGCCCCTGCGGTCCCGTTCCGCCCGGGGCAGCACGATGCCCGCGGGGCGGGTGTCCGTGGCCACGGCGGCTCCGGTCAGCGCCGTGAACTCGTCCAGGTCCGCAAAGAGCCGCTTACGCGCCTCGGGCGTGGTGCTCCAGGCGGCGTCGGCGGGCACCCGCGGCGTGCCGGAACCGTGCCGGCGCAGCGATGCGCGCTCGAAGTCCTCGCGGGCGGGATGGCCGGCGAGCAGGGCCGTGGCGATGCCGACGCGTTTGGGCCAGCCCCGCAGGACCGGCGGCGAACCGGTGCCCGGCGCCCAGGCGACGAGGGTGTCGTCGGACACGAAGTCCGCGCCGCACAGGGTGACGGCGAGGAAGGCCAGCGACGATTTGCCCCGGTGCTTGGGTCCCAGCATGAGGACCGAGGAGCCGTTCACGGCCACGGCCGATCCGTGCAGGAAGACCGTCCCGCGGCCGGTGAGCTGCGCGCCGAGGAGCGTACCGAGGAACCGGACGACGGCCCGTACGGAGGCGGGACCGGTGTCAGGCGTCTCCGCAGTCACCTCGGCCGTCGGCTCGCCCGTCACGCCGGCCGTGGCCTCTCCCGTGCCGGGCGTCGCGGTGATGACGAGGGACGCGCTGTCAGCCTCGCCGTCCCGCAGGAGCACGGTCCGTTCGGCGGAGCGCTCCAAGACGACGAAGCGGGGCCCGTCGCGGTGCACGATCAGCTGCGGCGCGGCGTCCAGGTCGCGCGGGCCGGGCAGGGCCGGGTTTCCCGGGGCGGCCGTGACGGTCAGGCGCGGTGCCGACGGGTTCACGACGCCGCCCACCTCGAACAAGGGGTGCACCAGAGCGCTGATCGCCGCGCGGAGTCCGGGAAACGCGCTGTGTACGGTCAGTTCGGCCGGTGGCGCGGCGAGCCGGAACGTCTCGGCGGTGGCCGGGAGCGGACGGGGCTGCCGGGGGCGGGTCAGGGGCGATGCGGCGACGGCCATGGGCCTCCTTCGGAGGGGTGTGGGCGCGCTCGGGCCCCGCGGATCCTGACGCTGTGATGATGGCCGATCCCGGCCGGGCCGGAGAAGGAGGTGTTCCCCCGTGTGGAACGGCGATGCGAGGAGGGGCCTTTTCGTTCCGCCTGACGGAACACCCGGGTGCGGGAGGAAGGTCGAAGCGCACGACGGTTGAGGGGCGCGGCGCTCGTGGACACGGCTAGGGTGCGGTCCGTGATCGAGATCGTGGAGTACGACGCGGCCTGGCCGGCCCGCTTCGCGGATCTGGGGTCCCGGCTGCGCGCCGGGCTCGGGGACGTCGCGCTGCGCATCGACCACATCGGTTCGACCGCGGTGCCGGGACTGCGGGCGAAGCCGGTGATCGACGTCCAGGTGTCGGTCGGGGCGCTCGAGCCCGCTGTCTTCCGCGCGCCGCTGGAGGCAGCCGGGTTCGCGTTCCGTGGCGGCAACCCCGACCTGACGAAGCGGTATTTCCGTGAGACGTCCGGCCCGCGCACCCATGTGCACGTCCGGCGGGAGGGCAGCTTCTCGCAGCAGCTCTGCCTGCTGCTGCGCGACTACCTCCGGGACTCCCCGGCGGACGCGGACTGGTACGGAGCGCGGAAGGCTGTACTGGCCGGACGGTACGGCGGGGACCGGCGTGCCTACACGGCGGCGAAATCCTCGGTGGTGTGGGAGCTGGCGCACCGGGCCGACATCTGGGCGCAGGCGCGCGGGTGGCAGCCCGGTCCGAGTGATGCCTGATGTGCCATCAGGGCTGCCCTCCCGGTTCGGCGCGCTCGTCGCTACGGACCAGCGGCGTCGTAACGACCGTGAGGAAGACGGTGAGGACCGTGACGGTCCCGTCGGCGCCGCCCGGCTCCGGTGGCACCAGGGTGAGCACCGCGGCCGAGAGCACCAGGGAGTACAGCACCGGCAGCCGGGCGCGCACCCGGTCGGCGGCGGTGCGGCGCGCTGCCCGGGCCGTGGCGGTCGCGACGCGCGCGGAGAACTCCGTATGGCGCCGCAGCAGCAGCGGGACGAGCACCGCACCTGCCGGGCCGGTCCAGGCGTCTTCCGTGGCGGTCCGCACGATACGGCGCACCGCGCGGGCCGCGTCGGCGTCCGCGCCGCTCAGGGCCGGCGGCGCGGGGGCAGGCACGGTCCGGCACAGAGGAAGGAAGGCCGGCGCCAGTGCCGGGTGCACGGTGAGGGCCACCGTCAACCGTACGGTCCGGTCGGCTATGTGACGGGCCGTTGACAATCGGCTACTGGTGGAGGGACGTACGCCTGCGGCGAGGGCGCCCGTCAAGCGGTCCGCGGCGCCTGCGCAGCAGTACGCGGCGGCCAGACCGCACAGGGGCTGCCATACAGCCCCGCCGGTCTGTGCGGCGTGCACCACAAGGCCCCCGGCGGCCCCCAGGAGGGCCGCCACCGCACCCAGCAGCACGGCTACCGCCGCCGAGGCCGGCCCACGCTTCACGGCGCGGCCTCCTCGGGCATGGGGAGCCTCACCACGTGCGTGCCGGCGCGGGGGCTCCAGGCGGCCAGCACGGCGGCCAGGAGGGCGTCGGGCTCGCCTGTGAGCCGCACCTGTGTCGCGCCCAGTTCCAGGGCGGCGCTGACCCTGGCGGCGGCGATGCGCCTCCAGGTCTCGTCGTCCAGGTCTGCGCCGCCCGAGAACTCGGCGGACAGCACGGTGTGCCAGCCGTGCGGCAGGGAGCGCGCGAGCTCGTCCAGCCGGCACAGCCGTACGGTGCGGGGAAGCCGTTCGGGCACGGATTCGTCCGGGCCGAGGGCGCCCAGGTGGACGTTCTCGGCGAGGTCGGCGAAGCCCAGGCGGCTCGGCCGCACCGGAACGGTGACGAGCCCGGCGGGCGCGCCCCGAGGCCCCTCGCCGCCCGCCGCCGCGGCCTGCTCGGCCGCGTGCAGGTGACGCCGCGTCACGCGCGCGTGGCGCACGGCGGTCAGATCCGCCGTCGTCAGGCCGTACAGGCTGCGGGCGATCAGGATCGCCGCCGTCACGAGGCCCGCGGCGGCGGCCGCACGGTTCGCCGCGCCGGCTGCGGGCACGAGCGCGGCGACGCCGGACAGCACGGCGGCGAGCACGGCGACGGTGCGCGCCTCGCGGCGGCGAGCGTGCCAGCCGGCCCGTCCGGTGCCCCGCGCGCGCAGCCACCGGGGCCGCGTCACCACCGCGAGGGCAAGTGCGCCGCACAGACCCGGACCGGCCGCCAGGACAGGGTCCACGAGGGCAAGTGCGCCGCACAGACCCGCGAGTGTCATCACGTCGCCGGCGATGCGGGCGAGGGTGGCGAGGGCCGCACCGGGTTTGGGCTCCCAGCGGATCGCGACACCCGCTGCCGCGTACAGGTGGTCCCGCAGCGCCGCCGTGCTCCGGTCGTCGTGGCCGGCGCCGAGCCGTTGCACGGCGTGCAGCAGCCGCGTACGGGCGGCCCGGTCCCGGGCCCGCGCGGCCGGTCCGAGCGCGGCCGAGCCGAGGGCGGCCCCCGCCTGGTGTACCAGCCGGCATCCGGCGAGCCACCAGAGCACGGCACCGGGCGGGTGAACAAGCAGCAGGACACCCGCCGTGCACGCGGCGCCGCGCAGGGCAGCGCCCCCCAGCACCCCGGTCAGTCCGACGCTTCCGATCACCCCGGCACTCCGTTCACTCCGGCACCCCGGTGCCGCTCGCCGTCCTGATCACTTCACTTCGGTGGCCCGATCGCTCCGACGCCCCGGAGGGGCCTCTCATGGCGCCGCAGCGCGGCGCCCGGGCGGCCCGGTACCGGGTGCGTTCGCCAGGAGACGGTTCAGGGCGTCCTCAGCCCGGTGGCGGAGGGGGTCCCATGCCAAGCCGGACCCGGACACCCCCGTGGCCAGGCCCGCGAAGTCCGCCGCATCAGCGCGGCGGCCGGGGAACGGCTCCTCAAGGCAGCCGGCGTCGGAAGGGAGCAGGTGCGCCCGGACGGCCGCGACCGTCGCCTCCCGGCCGGCCGCACGCACGGTGGGGACGTCGCCTCCGGCCGGGGACAGCACGACCAGTGCGCCGAGCGGGGCGCAGTCCGCGGTCGTCACGTCCAGGACGCGCTCCGACTCGCCCGGGGTGAAGATCACCTTGCCGGGTGCCCGGGGCAGGTCGGCCACACGGCAGCGGCCGTCCCCATGGCGCATCAGCGCGGTGTCCCGCACCCGCCCCGCCAGGCCCAGCCCTTCGAGCGTGCCCCAGCGGAAGCGGGGCAGCAGGCCGGATCCGACGGCCCACCAGCCGGCCGGACCCGGGACCAGCAGTGTCCGGTCGCCGCTCACGAAGCGGCCGCCCGCCCGGGCGAGGTGCAGGGCGAGCGTGCTCTTGCCGGTGCCGGAGTCGCCGAGGAACACGACAGCCCTGCCGTCCGGGCCGGTCGCAGCGGACGCGTGCACCGTCAGGCCCCCGCGAGCCGCGAGCGCGGCTGCCACCAGGGCCCGCAGCACGATGTCGCCGGCCATCGCGCGCTGCGCGGTGCCGCTGTCGGCGTGCAGGATCGTCCACTTCCCGTCGCCGGGGACGATGGCGTGCCGGTGAAGACGGGGCTGTCCCGCGCCCGCCGGCGGGCGCTCGCCGCGCACCCAGGCCCCCTCAGGAGTGCGCTGGTAGCCCTCCTCGCGCAGCGGGCGGGCAGGCCCTGAGGCCACCCGCTCCAGCCGGGCCAGCTCCACCCGGTCCCGCACCGAGCTCACGCTGAGCCGGACCCGGTCGGACGGGGGCCAGCGGCAGGGCGTGGACGTCACGTGCTGCGCCTCCACGCGTGCCGCCTCGGCGGCGTCGTCGGCCGTGTACGACCAGGACACCGGGCCCCGGCGGCCCGCCGCCGTCCGGCGTCCGGGCGTGTCGGACACCATGTCAGCCGGCCTCCGCACGGCGTGCCGTGAGCAGCGACGGCAGCAGCCGTCCGGCGAGGTATTCCTCCCGGGCGGTGGCGAGCGTGCGCCGGATGAGCTCCACCGGCTCCTCGCCGTAGATGCCGGCCACGCTTCCGTGGAACACCCGGACCACCTTCAGGCGGTCCGCGAGCAGCGCGACGGCCCACTCCCGCAGGTCCCTGCGTGCCACGCCGGTGAACCCGGCCTCGCTCAGCTGACGCAGCCGGTCCGGCAGGGAGGTGACGTAGAAGACGTCCGGCGGGTGCACCTCGTGGAAGGCGGTGGAAGGCCGCAGCCCGGCCGGTGTCAGGCTGACCTCCTCGGTGGCGACGAGCAGGCCTCCGGGGCGCAGCAGGCGAGCCGCCTCGCGCAGCACCGCCGCGGGCCGGGGGAAATGCGGCATGGAGCCGGTCACGATGACGACGTCGAGCGTCCCGCCGGGCAGCGGTACATCGGTCGCGTCGGCGCAGATCTCGGTCACGTCGGCGCGCCCTTGGGAGGTGGTGATGCGGCGGCTGACCGCACAGTGCTCGGGCACCAGATCGATGCCGTACATCCGTGCGATGCCGGCGCCGCCGGCCGCGAGCGCGTCCGCCAGGTAGCGCAGCGCGCCGCCGAAGCCGCTGCCCAGTTCGCCCGCGGTCAGCCGGTCGCCCGGGAAGGCCTCACGGACGGCGCCGGCGACGAGGTCGCAGCCCTGGGGCCCGAAGTGGCCCATCTGGTCCAGGCCCAGCAGGCCCTTGGGGCCGTTCTCCCCGGTGAACTCGACGATGGAGGCCTCGGTCCGCTCCCAGTCGTGCAGGGCGGGGAACAGCTCCCGGTGGTACTGGTGCTGCACGCGGGTCTGCTCGGTGCCGCCGTGGCGGCCGGGCGTCGGGGTCACCATGCCGCGCGCTCCTCGGACACGAAGTGCACCAGCAGGACGCGCCGGTCCTGTGCCGCGCGCTCGGCGACCGGTGTGACGGCGTGCCAGGAGTCGGGCGAGGGGACGAGCAGGACCGAGTCGGTCAGCCCCGGCAGGACCTCGGCAGCCACGTCGTCCGCGGCGGGGGAACGCAGGATGCGCAGCGTTCCGTTCCACTCGGGGCGCCAGCCCTCGTTGAAGTACCAGGTCTGCGTGACGATCTTGTCGGCGCGGTCGGTGTGCGGGTCGATCCACGACCCGGGGCCGTAGCGCACGGCTCGCACCTCAAGGGCGCAGCCGCCGAGGTCACGGCCGGTGGCTTCGGTCACGGCCGTGCGGTAGTCGTCGTCCAGCAGGGAGGCGATCAGGTCCTGCCAGACCGGTGTGAGCCGGCGCGTGCTCTCGGCCACGGGGAGGCCGTCCCGGACCAGGACCAGGTTCCAGGTGCGGTAGCCCTTCCCGGCGGCGGTGCCGCCGGCCCGCTCGGTGAGGACGAATCCCTCGGCGGGGAACTCCCCGGCGAGGCGCCGCCGGGCCGGCAGCTCCGGCACGGAGTCCGTCACCAGCCCCCAGGCGAAGGGGTCGCGGGCCATGGCCGTGCGGGCGATGGCGGCCCGGTCGAGCACCGGGGCGGTCGTCATGGGCTTCCTCCCGTTTCCGTTGCTCCCTTTTCCGTGCCGCCCGCTGCCGTATCTCCCGGTTCCGTTCCTCCCGCTTCTTTCGGCACGTCGATCCGCGCTCCCAGCGCGGCGAGCTTCGCCGGCAGGTCCTCGTAACCGCGGGCGAGGTGTCCGACGCCGTGCAGCCGGTGCGGCACGCCGGTCCCGAGGGCGGCGAGGAGCAGCGTGGCGGCGGTCCTGAGGTCACCGGCCACCAACGGCTCGCCGGAGGGCTTCAGCGCGCCGGGGGATATCCGCAGCTCGTTTCCGGCCGCATCGAGCGCGGCGCCCATGCCGCGCAGGCCCTCCGCGTAGCCGAAGCGGTTCCCCCATACGCCGTCGGTCAGCCGTGACGGTCCGTCGGCTCCCAGCAGCATCAGCGCGAAGAGCGGGCCGGCGTCGCTGTACACGTGGTGCGAGGCGGCCAGGACGCGGGTGCCGCGCAGCCGCTCCGGCGGCCGGATCCGCAGCGCCGGCCCCTCCCAGCTCAGCGGCACGCCCATCGCGGCGAGGCATTCCAGCTCCGGGGCGAGGCCGGAGCGCACCACATCGGGCCGCTCCAGCAGCAGGTCCAGCTCGCGGCGCAGGTGGACGGCCCAGGCGATGAAGGTGACGACCTCCATCAGGTCGGAGGGCAGCGTGACGTCCGCGCCGCCCAGCGGGCCGCCCAGGCCTTCCACGGTGATCCGTCCGGGGAGCACGTCGACCCGTGCTCCGGCCCGGCTCAGGATCCGCGCCAGCTCCAGCGCGTCGGGCTTCGGGTACGGGTTGTCCAGCACGGTCGTCCCGTGTGCGGTGACCGCGGCGAGGAGCGCCGTCTTGGTCGCGCCCGAGTAGTGCGGGCCGGTGGGCGTCCCGGTGCCCGGTGCGGGCTCCGCGAAGTCCGCGAGGTCGATCCGGGTGCCCCGCAGCCCGCTCCGGGGTGCCGTGGCGCGGAACCCGCCGGCGCCCGCCTCACACACGGCGCCGAACCGCTCCAGGACGGCAGCGATGTGGGACAGCGGGCGTGAGCCGTGCGTTCCGCCCCCGATGGCACAGCCGCCGTGCCGGCCGGAGCTCACCTCGCCCCGCGCCGCGAGCAGCACGGGCAGCAGGTACACGCCGCCGTGGACGCCGGCGCTCCAGTGCGCCGGTATGCGGTGCCCGGCGAGGCCGGACGCGTGGACGGTGACGCGGGCCCCGGCGTCGTCCACGGTCGCGCCGAGGTGACGGAGCATCGCGGAAAGCAGCCTGCGGTCCTCGATCCAGGGGGCGTTGCCGATGTTCCAGGGACCATCGGCGAGGCAGGAGGCGGCGAGCGTCGGTACGAGCAAGTGCTTGAAGCCGCCCATCGCGAGCGCCGGGCGCGGGACGTCCGGTCCCCCGAGGACGTCCCAGTACGCCGCCGGGGCGGTGGGCATGCGGTGGCCGACCGGGCAGCCGGCCACAGCGGCGGACGGGGTGTTCGGCACGCTGCTGCTCCTTGGGGGTGTGTCGGCCGGGCGGCGTCACCCGGCCTCGCGTACCGTCCCGTCCTCGGCGAGGTCGCCCGGATGGCCGAGCACCAGCACAAGGAACCACGGCTTCCGCGACAACTTGTCGAACTTCTGGCCGAACTCGTCCCGCCGGGCCGGGTCGGCGCGCGGTTCGTACAGCTCGCGCAGGGCGAGCCCCGCGCGGTGCACGTCGGTGATCATGCGGCCGAGGGGGCGCCGGAAGAAGTGGACGACCGGCGTGGGCGGACCGAAGCCCGGCCACTCGTCCTCCAGTTCCTCCACCCGGAAGTAGTCGCCGCTGGGGGACATCTCGAAGTCGTTCAGCGGATGGTGCGTGGAGAGCACCACGGTGCCGCCCGGCGCCAGGACGCGCCGGAACTCGGCCAGCGCCGGCACCCAGTCCTCCAGATAGTGCAGGGTGAGGGAGGACACCACCACGTCGACGGACGCGTCCGGCAGGAAGTCCAGCCGTTCGCGCAGGTCGTGCACCCGTACGTCGGCCTGGTCGCCCAGCCGCTCGCCGGCCAGCTTCACCAGGGTGGGGCTCGCATCCAGTGCGACGACGCGCGCCGCCCCCTGGTCCACCAGCCACCGGGTCAGCCGGCCGCCCGCGCAGCCGGCCTCCAGAACGCGCCGCCCGGCGAGCGGAGGACACTTGCTCTGCACCGCGGGGCGGTCCAGCAGCGTGTTGTAGATGTTGTCCGCGCTGCCCTCGTCGTACTGAACGGCGAACTCCTCGTAGCTCCTGTCGCGAGCCATGTAGTGCTCCACTCCTCATCGCGCACGGGGGCGGCCTGGCGCCGGCGCCCCGCCCTTCGCCCGCCGTGCCGGGCCGGTCCCCTCGGCGCCGTCCTCGGGCAACCTATCGCGGTGGCCGGTGAGGGGGCCGGACGCGTTTCGTGCGGCGGAACGGAATTCGTCGGGCACCGTCGCGCAGGTCGCGTCCAGGAGGTCCAGCGCCTCCTCGGCCTCCTCGTCGGTGGCCACCATCGGCGGAAGCAGGCGGATGACCTCGGGCTGTCCCAGGCACGGAGACACCACGAGTCCGCACCGGCTGAGTTCGAGCAGAACGTGGCCGGCCGCGCCCGGCGGGCCGAACTCGACGCCCCACAGCAGGCCTCGGCCGCGGACGTCCGTGATGAGGCCGGGGTGCCGGCCGGCGATCCGGCGGAGCCCCTCCGCCATGAGTGCCGCCAGCCGCTCGCCGCGGGGCGCAAGGTGCTCCACGGCCCGCAGCGCGGCACGGCCGGCGGCGGCGGCGAGGGGGTGGCCGGAGAAGGTCGTGGTGTGCACGAACGGGTCCTTGGCCAGAGGGGCGTACAGCTCCTCGGTCGCCACCAGCGCCGCCAGGGGCTGGACGCCGCCGCCGAGGGCCTTGCCGAACAGCACCGCGTCGGGCCGCAGCCCGGCGGTGACGCTCAGCGCCCGTTCGCCGCACCGGCGCAGGCCCGTCTGGATCTCGTCGGCGATCACGAAGGCCCCGTGCTCCCGTGCGGCGGCGGTCAGGGTGTTCAGGAACGCCGGTGGCAGCGCTCTGACCCCGCCCTCGCCCTGCACCGGTTCCACGATCACGGCGGCGACGTCGCCGTCCGCGAAGGCCGCGGGCACCGCCTCCGGGTCGGCGGGGAGGTGTGTCACCCCGCTCAGCAGCGGCTCCAGGGACTGCCGGTAGCGCCGGTTCCAGGTGGCTGCCAGCGCCCCCAGCGACTTGCCGTGGTAGGCGCCTTCGACGGCGACGACCCGGGTCCGGCCGGTGGCCAGCCGGGCCAGCTTGAGCGCGGCTTCCACCGCGTCGCATCCGTTGAGGCCCTGCCACACCCTGGTCAGCCGGCCGGGGCCGGTGTACGCGACGAGGTCGGCCGCGAACCCGGCCGCCGTGCCGTTGGCCAGGACCCGGGTGGAGACCGGCATCGCCTCCAGTTCCTCACCGACCGCGCGCAGGACGCCGGGGTGCCGGTGGCCGAGCAGCGTGACCGCGTAACTCCCGAAGTCAAGCGCGGACCGCCCGTCGGACAGGACGATCCTCGCCCCCTCCCCGCGCGACTCGACCGCCCCCGCGCCGTTCATGCCGTAGACGAGGGCCAGCCCGGGGGACGAGTGGGCCCGCACCCGGCCCAGTACGGCCCGGGCGTCGGGCTGTGCTCCCGCGGGCCCGGTTCCTCCGGATCCCACTCCCCCGCGCCCTGCGCCCGGGGGCCCCGCCCCGGGTGCCGCTCCGTCGCGCTCCGCTCCCCCGGCCCCCGCGCTCACGCCCGCCCGCCCGCCGCCGGCGCCGCCGCGGCGGCCCCCGCACGGTCCTGAGCGCGGTCCTGCGGCGGACCGCCGGGGCGCTGGGCGAACCACTGGTGCACCGCGGACGTCGCGTAACCGCCGGACGGCAGGAAGAACGAGACGGCAGCGGCGTACCGGCCGGGGTGCAGCGGATCCGGCTCGACGCGGTGGACCGAGATGTGTGTCTGCAGAACGGTCGGGCGCGCGGCCGTGCTGCGTACGCACTCGCCGTCCGTCCAGCGGTAGCGCACGTAGTCCAGCTCCGGGCAGCGCGCGGCGAGGGCGAGCACGGCGTCGCGCGTGGTCGCGAAGGCGTACGGGATGCCCTCCCGTTCGACGCCGGTCACGTCCCCGCCCGCGGCCTCCCCGAGGAGAGACCGCACGTGTGCGTTCCACTCGTACGAGGCGTGCGCGCACCGGTAGAAGACGGGGGTGCGAGGGTCGAGTCGCTGCCAGAACTCCCGGGCGGTCCCCCGGTGTTCGAGCGCCTGTGCGCCCTCGGCGGAGCCGGAGCGGCGCAGCAGGTCCAGCGCCGTGTCCTGGTCACCGGCGAGCAGGGCCCCGCCGATCAGGTGGGTCTGCTTGGGCCCGCCCGGCACGCCGAAGCGCTGGGTGTCGTAGTAGTTGACGAAGAAATGCGTGTGCCGTCGCGGCCCCCGGTCGAGTGCGCCGGCGGTCGTCGCGTCCAGGCCCCGGAGGACCAGCCGGAAGCAGTTGCCGTCCAGCTCTCCGGTCCGCAGCGGCGTGGTGCCGGTGCCGTGCGGCCTCACTTTCCAGAGGCGGTCCGCGCCGCCGGAGCGGCCGCGCGCGTTGGCGGCCTCGACCTCGCCGGGCGAGAGCACGGCACGCACCGAGACGTACTGTTCCGTGATGCCGTCCTCGTCCTTGAGCCCGGCCGCCGCCACGGCCTCGCCGTCCACGCCGAGCGCCCCGGCGAGTTCACGGATCGCCTCATGGGTGGTCAGGCCGCGCTTCCACAGCGACAGGTAGGTGTGCGTGGACGCGCCGGGCGGCGCCGTGCCGAGCCCGAGGGCCTCGGTGACCCGGAAGTCCTCGGGCAGGACTTTGAGCAGAGGCAAGGTCAGGGGCGGGGGCAAGGGCAGGTCCATGAGGCTCTCTCCGGACTCTGGACGGCCGGCGGACGGCCGGCGGGAGGGATGAGCCGCTCCCCGCGCGTCAGCCGCCGTGGGTGACCGGCGCTTGCGCCCTGTCCCGCGCGAAGGAGCGTCTACAGGTGACTGCTGCCCGCTGCCTTCGGCGTTCCCGTACCCGTGCGGGGGCCCGACCGTCCGGCGCACGGGCCGGAAGGGCACCTCCGCCGCGTACGACCGGCGCGACGACCACTGAAGTGGGATCACATGGGATTCATGAGGTGACAGGTGATGACTCAATGGCGCCGAGCCGTGGCGGCAGTTCTGCCTCGGCAAGTTCTACCGGCCGCCTCCGCCGCGGGCGGGAACCGTTCCGCGCACCGGAACACTTCCCGGGGCTCCTTGCCGCCCGGTCGGCGGCCTGCCTACCGTGACCGGGTTGCCGGGCCCGGGGAGCTGCGCTCCCCGCTCACTGCTCCCTGCTCTCTCGCTCGTCGCCACGCTGCCGCCGGGAGGCACAGACCGTCATGAAACGCATCGCCGCACCGGCCGCTTTCCCCGAACGGCATGTTCAGGAGAAACGTCTCCGGGAGTTCCTGGAGGAACGCCGCCTCAGCCTCGGTGACGTGATCGGCGAGACCGACCAGGGGCTCGGCCGGCCGGCGCTCGCGGTGGCCACCGGGTCGGTGCTCGCCGGCTTCGGCAACCGCCGCAGCGACCTCGACCTGCTGGTGCTCGTGGAGAGCGAGCAGCTCACCAGGTTCCCCATCCAGTCGCACGAGCACGGCACGCTGATCGACGTCAACATCCGTCAGGCCAGCGCGGTCCGCGACCGTACGGCGGAGCTCCGCGACGGCGCCTGGCCCCGCTTCGGGAGCGTCACCCAGGAGGCGTGGAACCACCGGCGCCGCGCCATCAAGACCGCGAGCAGACTCGGTCTCGGCCTGGCGCTGACCACCACCGAGCCGTGGGACACCTGGCACGCGGGCCTGCGGGAGCCGTGGCTGGCGCGGGTGGTGGAGCAGTGGTGGACGGTCGAGGCGCACCGGCTGGCCCGTGCCGCCCTGCTGCTCGCCGGCGAGCGGCCCATGGCGGCCGCGGTCCGGGGCCGTGAGGCCGTCGTGGCCGCGCTGAACGCCCGCGCCGCGGCCGCCGGGCAGATCTACTTCACCGAGAAGTGGGTCGGTGAGAAGCTCAAAGCCCTGGGCGACGGGGACTCCCTCGCCCTCCTCCATGAGGTCCTCGCGCCGCCGCTCTCCCCCGGCGACCGGGTGGCGCGCTGCGTCGGCCTCGTCGGTCAGCTGGCCGCCCCGGAGGCGCCCTTGCACACCGTTCTGCGCTGGGCGACCGGCATCGGGACGGTGCCGCTGGAGGACCGTACCGTGGTCGACCGCTGGCAGCTGCGCGCCCTGGAAGTCCCCCGCACCGACCTGCCGCCCGCCGGGAGCGACGCCGTCCTGTGGTCGGGGCCGCCCGGCACCGACCCGCCCGCCGAGGTCAAGCGGCTGTTCACGCACGACATGCTGTGGCTCGGCGTGGCATCAGCAGAGTCCGTGGCGTCGTCGGAATCAACGGCGTCACCCGAGGAGGAGGCTCCCGGACGATGACCGCACCGTACGCGCAGACTCACGAGCCCCTGCCGGACCTGCGCCGCCTCGTCGCCTTCCGGGCTCACGGGGCGGGGCGCCTGCTGCTGAAGTGCCGTGCCGCCCTGGAGGACGTCGAGGGCGCGACGGCGGCGGGCCAGGCCGAGGTCGCGGTCCTCATGGCCTACGACCTGGTGCAGCTGTCCCTGTCCGTACGGGGTCTGCGCACGCACGGCGAGCTGTCCTACACCGGTGAGCAGCCCGGCTTCGACCCGTTCGCCGGGGTGCCCGCGCAGGACGTCAAGGACGGTCTGCGGCTCGCCGCGGCCGGGCTGGAGGCCGTCCCCGAAGGCCGGGGCGAGGAGTGGCTGGACCGGCTTCGCACCCATCTCGACGTCACCGAAGCGCAGTTGGGCTACGCGCGGAAGCTGCCCGACGTCCGCTCCGGGAGCGGACTGATGAAGGGGTTCAAACTGGCCCGTTCCTGGGCGCCGCACCTGGAGCGGCTCGGCCTCCCGGACCTTGTCCCCGGCAACTGGACCCGGCGTGCCGACTGAGCCCCGCGCCGTGCCCGGCCCCGCCCTGACGCTGCGCGGGATCACCAAGCGGTACGGCCCGGTCACCGCGCTGAGCGAGGTGGACCTGGACGTCGCGCCGGGTGAGATCGTGGGCCTGCTCGGACACAACGGCGCCGGCAAGACGACCCTCATGTCCGTCGTGGCGGGGCTGCTCCGCGCCGATGCCGGGCACGTCCGGGTGCTCGGCAAGGACCCGGTGCGCGAGCCGCACGAGGCCCGCCGCCGGCTCGGCCTCGCCCCGCAGGAGCTCGGCCTCTACCCGCCCTTGACGGTACGTCAGAATCTGGCGTTCTTCGCCGAGCTCGCCGGGCTGCGCGGCCGGGCGGCCGACCGGCGGATCGAGGAGGTGGCCGAGCCGCTTGGCCTGACCGCGCTCCTCGGCCGCCGGGCCGGGCAGCTGTCCGGCGGCGAACAGCGCAGAGTGCACACGGGAATGGCCCTGGTGCACCGGCCTCCCCTGCTCCTGCTGGACGAACCGACGGCCGGGGTCGACGTGCAGACCCGTGAACAGCTGCTGGAGATGGTCCGCACCATGGCCGCCGAGGGCACCGCCGTCTGCTACTCGACGCATTACCTGCCCGAAGTGGAGTCCCTCGACGGCTCCGTCGCCGTGCTCAGCGACGGCCGCATGGCCGCCCGCGGCACGCTGAAGGAGCTGGTGCGGCAGTACGGCGGCAGCGGCGTCGAGCTCACCTTCTCCGGAGGACCGCCCGACCTGCTCCTGCCCTGGCCCGTGGCGCGGGACGGCCGGGTCCTGTCGGTGACTGTGGAGCAGCCGCACCTGGCGGTGCCCCGGGTGATGGAGTCCCTGGGCGAGGCGGCCGGGGAGCTGGTCAACCTGCGGATCGTCCAGCCGAGCCTGGACAGCGTGTTCTTGCGGGTCACAGGACGCCGGTACGACGCGGCCACGGAGGAGGAACCCCATGCGTGACGGTGCGCCCGGGCGGATCGCCGCACTGATCCGCCAGGACATCCGGCTCCAACTGCGCGACCCGGCCCCCCTGATCGTCCGTACCGTCATGCCCCTGCTGCTCATGGGCTTCATGCAGCCGCTGTTCCGTACAGCGCTCAGGGCGGACCGGGTGGAGGGCGCCACAGGTGCGGAGCAGGCGGTGCCCGGCATGGCCGTCATGTTCACCTTCTTCCTGGTGAACCTGGTCGGCTTCGCGGTCTTCCGGGAGCACGGCTGGAAGACCTGGGACCGGCTCCGGGCGAGCCTCGCCCGGCCCGGCGAGGTCGTCGCCGGCCGTGTCGTCGTCCCGCTGGGCATCGCCGTACTGCAACTCGCGGTGGTGTTTCTCGCCGGCGGGCTCCTGTACGACCTGCGGATCACCGGCTCGTGGCCGGCGCTCGTCGCGGTCGGGGCGGCACTGGCACTGTGCGTGGTCATGTTCGGCATGGCGCTCGTGTCGCTCTGCCGCACGGTCTCCCAGCAGGCCGTGTTCGCCAACCTCGCGGCGCTGTTGTTCGCGGGCCTCGGCGGTGCGCTGACGCCGCTGTCCGCCCTGCCGGACTGGGCGCGCCCGCTGGCGCCCGCGGTGCCCAGCTACTGGGCCATGCGCGGCTTCACGTCGGTCGTCATCGACGGGGGCGGAGCCGGCGCGGTGCTGCTGCCGGTGGTGGTCCTGCTGGGCTTCTCCGCCGGCTTCTCCGCCGTGACGCTGGTCTTCTTCCGCTTCGAGCACCAGAAGGTCTCGTGGTCATGACGGATCGAGAGACGGGTCAAGAGACGGGTCGGGAGATGGATCGTAAAACGGCTCAGAAGGCGGATTCCCGGGGCGGCACGGCCGGCGGCGGGACAGTGGTGGTCTTCGACTGCTTCGGCACGGTCGTCACCGAGCGGCGCCCCATGCCGGGCCCGGACGACTTCGCACGGGCGGTCGCCGACGTGCTCGCCCTGGACCGGCGGCTGGCCGGGGAGGTCGTGGAGACGGTGTTCACCACGCTGTACACCGCGCTCGTCGACAAGGCCGCCGTCCAGCCGGGGACCCGCGACCTGCTGGTCACCGCCCTGGGGGAACGGGGAGTGGTCCGCCCGGCGGAAGACGTCGACCGGGCCCTGTGGCGGGCTCTCGGGTGCGAGGACGACGACCGGTACGAGCTGTGCGAGCCGGCCGCCGACGCCCTGCGGCGCACCGCCGCGGCCGGCCACGCGGTCCGCCTGATGTCGAACTGCTACCTTCCCGGCAACCTGATGCGCCGCCTCCTGCGCGATCTCAAGGTCCCCGAGGTCTTCGACCGCGCTCTGTTCACCGCCGACGGAGGACCGAAGAAGCCGGACGCGCGCGCCTTCGAGCTGATCTCGGCCGGCCCCTTCCGGCGCAGGATCATGGTCGGCGACTCCGACGCCAACGACATCGTCCCGGCCCGCCGGCTCGGCTGGGAGGTGGTCCCGGTGGATCCCGCCCGCCCCCGGTTCGCCGGGCTCTACACGCTGCTGAGCCTGTGACGCACGGATCCGTGCCGCGTGCATCCGTGACGCGCGGACCTGTGACAGGCCGGAAAACCGTTCCGCCCAGAGGAACACCCGCTCACCGGCCGGTCGTCCGCGGATAGCGTTTCACGGCGACGCGCCGCGACGCGCGGCCCTCCGCCCTCCTCTGTGCACCATGCCGAAGGAGCCCCCTGTGAGAGTCCTGGTCATCTGGCCTCCCCACGTCCCCGGTTACTTCAACGCCGGCCACCACACCCCGCTGTACATGACGGCCGGTCACCTGCGCCGGCTGCCGGCGGTGGAACGGGTCGACGTACGGGACGCCGGCGTGCTGAACACGCACTGGAAGGCGGTCGGCGACCTCCTCCACCAGGGCCGGTACGACGTCATCGCGATGATGAACGACTTCGACGCCATCGACGGCTTCGAGCGGTTCACGGCCTACGCCCGCGAACTGTCCCCGGACAGCCGGCTGATCACCTTCGGCCGCCTGAGCAGCATGAACCCCGGCTTCTTCCAGCGGTACGGACTGGACGCGATCGTGCGGTCCGGCGACTACGAGGCGGGCGTCGCCCACTACGTCCGCGCGCTCGCCGCGGGCACACCCCACCGCGCGCTGCCCGGCGTCGCCGTACGCCATGGGGAGCAATGGCAGCCGCCGTCGCGCGACGGGGACAGCCTGCCTCCCGCGGAGTGGACGCTGCCCGACGTCCGGGAGATCCCGTACGAGCATTACGACCGGCTCTACGCGCGGGACGAGGACAAGTTCTGCGGCATCCCCTTCCGCCGGGAACTGGTGGTCCCGGCGGCCCGCGGCTGCCCCATCGGCTGCGAGTTCTGCGAGGTGCACGAGATCTTCGGGCTCCGCGAGCGGCGGCTGTCCACCGACGCCGTCGTCGCGTACATCGAGGAATGCCTGAGCGCCCTGCCGTTCGAGTACGTCTCCTTCTACGCGCCTACGTTCACGCTCGACAAGCGGTGGGTCCGCGAGCTGTGCGAACGGTTCCTGGCCGGCCCCGTGTCGCCGCGGTGGAAGTGCGCCACGACGGTCCATCACCTCGACGCCGGCCTCGTGGAGCTGATGGGCAGAGCGGGCTGCGTGCGCATCTCCGTGGGCCTGGAAACCCTCGAACCCGACGGTCATGGCGCGCTGCCCCGGGCCAAGCGGATCGAGGAGGAGCGGTTCCGGGAGCTCGCGGAGCAGTGCGCCGGGGCGGGCATCGAACTCAATGCCTTCGTGATCATCGGCCTGCCCGGCACCGGGCCGGAGGGGGCGCGACGCACCCGGGAACTGGTGGAGCGGGTCGGCGCGCGCTTCCGCCCCACGATGTACACACGGCTGCACGACATGACTCCCGCCATGACGCCGCTGGAGATCAGCAGGTTCAACCGGCACCTGATCGCCGACCCCGGCCACGCGCCGGACGACGGGCTCTACGACTTCCTGTTCGGCCGCGAGACCCGGGTGACGTCCGTACACGAGCAGATCCCCGTCGTGGCCGCGGCCCGGAGCAGGGTATGAGCGCCCCGCCGGGCGCGACGTCGGCGAGCGCCGTGCCGTTCCCCACCCGGCGGGCCGTATGGGACCTGCCGTGGGAGCCCCGGCGGCAGCGGCCCGGGGTCCTGAACCTGAAGAGCTGCGAACTGCGCCACCCCGCGGCCGCCGAACTCGTCCGCGCGGCGGCCCGCCGGCTCACCGTCGCGGACCTGATGCACTACCCCTACCAGCAGGCCCTGCTGGCCGCACTCGGCGGCTATCACGGCCACGACCCGTCCGGCATCCTGCTCACCGCCGGCTCCGACTGCGCCGTCGGCCTCGTCGTGGACGCCCTCGCGGCCGGCGGCGCGGGAGGCCTGATCCTGCACGAGCCGGCGTTCGAGAGCTGGCGCTACTACGCGGCCCTGCGCGCCGTGCCCGTCACGGGCTGCGCCGCACCGGATGCCGGGGCGTCCCGCCTCGACCCGGCCGGGCTGCACGCCACCATGGCGGACCACCCCCCGGCGGTGGTGGTGGTCACCAACCCGGCGAGCCCGTCGGGACTCGCCCTGGCACCGGAGGAGATCCGCGAGACGGCCGGGCTGGCGCGGCGCGCGGGCCATCTGCTCGTCGTCGACGAGTGCTACGGCGCCTTCACCGGCATCACCCATGTCCCGCTCGTCGCCGCGTCACCGCACCTGCTGGTCGTCCGCTCGTACTCCAAGACCTTCGGGCTCGCCGGGGCGCGCATCGCCGCCGTGTTCGGCTCACCGGCGCTGGTGTCCTACCTGTCGCGGTTCCGGCCGGACAGCACGGTCTCGGCCACGGCGCTGGCGCTGCTGCACGCCCTTCTACAGGACCACGACCGGTTCGCGGACGTATGGCGCGACGTACGGGCCGTGCGTGCCGAATTCATCCGGGAGGTGCGCGCGGGGCACCCGGGGTGGCAGGCTCTCGACCCCGGCGGCAACTACGTGACGTTCCGGACCGGCGACCGCTCCCTGCCCGGGCGGATGACACGCCATCTGGACGAGCACGACGTTCGTATCCGCCCGCTCGACGGCCTCCCGGGGCTGGAGGGGTGCCTGCGGGTCTCCCTCGCGGATGCGCCCGCGATGCGGAAGGTGGCCGCGCTGATGACCGGCCCGGCGGCCCCGCGATGACGCGCGCCGTGCCGCACAGGATCGTGGTGCTGGGCAGCCCCGGCAGCGGAAAGTCGACCTTCAGCCACGCCCTCGCGGCCGGTACGGGGCTGCCGCTGATCCACCTCGACGACCTGTACTGGCGAGCGGGCTGGCGCAGGCCTCCTGCGCAGGAGTGGGAGCGGACGGTGGAGCGGCTCGCCGCCGGACCGCGCTGGATCATCGACGGCAACTTCGCCGGCACCGTGCGGCAGCGCGTCGAGCAGGCGGACACCGTGATCCTGCTCGACCGGCACCCCTGGCTGTGCGCGGGCGCTCTCGTACGCCGCTCTCTGCGGCTGCGCCGGGACGCGCTGCGGGGGCGCCGGCCCCGGGACTACGTGCCGGCCGGGCTGGCGGCGGACGACCCCCCGGTACGCAGCCTGACCGCCCTCGTCCGCAAGGCCGCCGGCTTCCGGTGCCGCGAGCTGCGCAGGATGCGTCCCGTGCTGGCATCCTGCTCCGCCCCGGTCCTGCGCTGCCGCAGTCGCCGGGCGTCGGCGCGGCTGCTCAGGCAGCTGTCGGCGCAGGCCCGGCCGCTGCCGGCCGGCCTTGCCGGGAAGGATCAGGCACTGGTGTGCACATGTGCCCGGCGGCGGAGCCGCGATGGTGGTGGCCCGGTGCCGGATCCACCCGGTCAGCCGCTGTGTCCCGGTCAGCCGCCGCATCCGGACCAACCGTCGTCCCCGGCCCGTCCGGTCCACGAGAGGAGCACCTGAGCATGGGCAAGCCCGCAGATCGGGAGCAGCCGCCCCATGCGGCACTGCTCGCCTCCGGCTGGCGTGCCGGCTGGGTGCCGGACCCCGCGCCGGACGGCGCCTCGGGCCCGGACCGGATACGGCAGGTGGCGGCGAGCGGCTTCGCCGCGCTGGGCATCCCCCGGGAGTTCGGCGGCGGCGGCGCCGACCTGGTCGAAGTGGCCTCCGCGCAGCGCGCCCTGGGAGCCGCCGACCCGTCCGTCGCCATCGCCCTGAACATGCACTCGTTCACCGTGGGGCTGATGGCCGACTACTGGCGGCGTCACCGGGACACCAGCTGGATGCTGCTGGAGGGCATGGCCGGATCGCACGCCCTCGTCGCGTCCGCATTCGCGGAGCCGGGCGGCAGCCCCAACTTCATGAGCAGCCGGTCGTCGGCGGTCGAGACCGGCAAGGGCTATCTGGTCTCCGGGGTCAAGTACCCCTGCTCACTGGCGTCCAGCGCCACCCTGGTGTGCCTGACGGCCCGCGTCGAGGCGACGGACGAGACGATCCTCGCCCTCTGTCCCGCCGCCTCCCCCGGGCTCACGGTGGAGGGCGACTGGCCGTCCCTGGGCATGACCGGCTCGGACACGGCCAAGATCGTGCTCCGGGACGTGGAGCTCGATGACCGTCTCGTCTTCCACCGCGGACCGGCCGACGTCATCGACGACAACGTGATCTCCGGGATGGTCTGGTTCTCGGTGCTGCTGAGCGCCACCTACCACGGCGTGCTCAGCGCCCTTCTCGACCTGGCCTTCACGCAGGTGACCGGTTCCGGCCAGTACGGTCCGCGCGTCGCCCTCCTGGGCCGCGCGACCCGGGAGGTGCTGACGCTCGGCGGTGCCTGCCGCCAGCTCGGCCGGGACTTCGAGGACGGCGTCCTCCGTGGCCGCGCGGCCCTGGCCGCGGCGATCGCACTGCGCGCCACTCTCAGCGACGTACGGGACCGCGTCACGTCGGCCGTCACCCCGGTGATCGGGAGTCGCCTGTACACCCGGGGGCACCCCGCGGCGCGGCTCCTCGTCGACTCCCTGGCCGCGCACCACCATCCGCCGAGCCTGCTCGTCTGCGACCAGGTCGTCGGGGACCACTGCACAGGACGTGAGATCAGCTTCGACCCGGCCGGCTGAGCGGTCCGCACCGTCCGCACCCTCCGAACCGGACCGCACGCCGAGAGAACCGTCCCAAGAGGAGAGCACCCGCCATGCCCCAAGTCGAAGTGAACCTGCGGATCGAGGCACCGGTCGAAGAGACGTGGCGCGCCGTCACGCGCCTGGAGGACTATGCGGCCTACATGGACAACGTCGAGTCCGTGACGGTGCGGGGCGAGTCGCACGGCAAGCGCGTGAGCGAGTGGTCGGTGCTTCTCAAGGGCTCGGTGCTGGAGTGGGTCGAGGAGGATCAGCTCGACGAGCCGTCCCGCACGATGACGTTCGATCAGATCTCGGGGGACCTGGACCGGTTCACCGGCTACTGGCGGGTGGACCCGCAGGGCCGGGGCGCGTCCCTCGTGACGTTCTCGGTCGACTTCGAGATCGGCATCCCGCTCCTTGCC
Organism: Streptomyces sp. SCA2-17; assembly: GCF_044336695.1. Lineage (NCBI taxonomy): Bacteria > Bacillati > Actinomycetota > Actinomycetes > Kitasatosporales > Streptomycetaceae > Streptomyces > Streptomyces sp. SCA2-17. The sequence continues at coordinate 6,488,210 of NZ_CP117521.1, read as the reverse complement.
GACATGCTCAACCCGGTCGCCACGAAGGCGCTGCGGGAGAACTCCGAGCAGATGCTCCGGGCGATCGAGAGGCGGCTCGTCGTCTCGTGACTCCCCCCGCACGCATTCTCGTCACGGGTGCCACCGGCGCGGTCGGCGGCGCGGTCCTGTGCCGGCTGGCCGCGGCGGGCCACGACGTGTACGGGGTGAGCAACCGCGGCGGCTCCGGCTCCCGCCAGTTCGCCTGGCGGATCGGCGCCGAGGAGCCCCCGGAAGCGCTGCGCGGCCCCTGGCACGCGGTGGTCCACTGTGCGGCCGACACCCGCTGGAACCTCTCGGCCGCGGAAGCGGAGGCGGCGAACGTGGCTCCGCTGCGCGCCCTGCTGAAGTGGATGGGCGATGACGTCCGCCTCGTCCATCTGTCGTCGTCCTACGCGACCGGGCTGACGGGCAGCGTGGAGCCCACGTCGCCGGACGCCTACCGCAACACGTACGAGTGGTCCAAGGCAGCCGGCGAGCGGCTGATCGCCGCCGAGTCCGCGTCGGCGGACGTAGTCCGTTTCCCGATCGTGATGGGCACGCGCCGGGACGGCTCCCTGGACCGCTACAGCGGCTTCTTCTGGCTGCCGTCCTCGCTGTGCACCGGGGCCGTCCCCGCGCTGGTCGGCGACGAGAGCGCGTACATGGACATCGTCAGCACCGACGACATCGCCGGGCACGTCCGGAAGCTGGTGGAAGGGGACCGGCCCGACGGGATCAGGCTCTCGGTGCTGGGCCGCGGCGACGGCGCCCCGCGCGTCGCGGAGGTCTTCGACACGATCCTGTCCGCCCTCAACGACTGGCGCGCGGACAACGGCGTGCCGGCGCTCCAGCCGCTGCCCTACGTGTCGGTGAGCCAGTGGAACCGGTTCTACCTGCCGTTCGCGCGGGAGCACTTGGACCGGGCGCAGCTGCTGCGCGTCACGGCCTTCCAGGCCTACCAAGGCTACTTGTCGATGACCGACCCGTTCGAGGTGACGCACAGGGTGGACCCCATCCTGCCCACCCTGTACCGCTCCATACGAGGATGGGCCGAACACCACGCCCCATCCGCCCGCCGCATCCCCAGAGCATGGCGCGCGTAATCCGCCCGGCCGGTTGCCCGGCCCCCGGCAGGGCGGGGGCCGGGACGGGGGCGGTCAGTTGTTCCAGGGGTTGGCCGGCTGGTCGTTGATGGCCGTCCAGAAGCGCGTGCCGGCGGGGACGTCACCGTAGGCCCAGAAGCTCCAGCCTCCCGAGCTCTCCAGGTTGGGGCCGTATCTGCCGTCGTGGAACTCGGCCATGCGCCAGCCCTCGCCGAAGGTGTTCGCGCAGACGCCGTCGGCGGCGGCGCGGCTGGTCAGGCGGGTGCCGCGGATCGGGTTGGTGGCGGCGACGGCTCCGCGGGCCCAGCCCGCGTAGAAGCCGGGGGTGATGCCGGCGGGGGCGGCCCGGCCGTCGATCCTGAGGCAGAGCACGGGCAGGGCCGTGGTCGTGGCGGTGTCGCCCTGGTACGGGTTGCTCAGGGCGCCGCCGCCGACCTGCACGGTCCCGCTGGGGCCGTCCGCCATCAGCGTCCAGGTCATGGCCTTGCCGCCGGAGTGGGTGGCGGGCGCGGCTGCGGTGGCGGGCGCGGCGAGGCTTCCGGCCGCGGCGAGCGCCGCGACGCCGAGCGCGAGGGCTGCCTTCACCGACTTCACCGACTTCACCGGGGATTTCACCGAGCGCATGACTTCTCCTCACTGATGTGACTTGAGATGCATGGCGTGACGTGACGGTGCGGATTCTCCACGCTCTTCACAGGGCCTCCAAGCCCGGAACCGGACACCCCGTCCCCGGCTTTCAGCCGAAGCGTTCGACGAGTCCGGCGAAGGCGGAGAAGGCGGGCTTGGGCGCGTAGTCGTCGGTCATGAGCCCGAACCGGTGGAACAGGCCGGGCTGCTCACTGTCGGCGTCGCGCAGGGCGAAGTGCGTGTAGCCGCTCAGTCCGAGCGTCCCGACCTGGGCGGCGACCACTCCGACCACGGTCTCGACGACTTCGGCCTGCCGGTGGACGGGCCTGCCGGGGCCGGTGGGCCAGCCGTTCTCCGTGATGTGCAGGGGCAGGTGCCCGAGGCCGGCAGGGTCCAGGACCGTACGGCGGTGGTGGCGCAGCAGCCCCTCGACGGCGTCCGGGAGGGCGGGCGCGGCGACGGGCCGGAAGACGTCGGGGAAGAAGTCCAGGCCGACGTAGTCCAGGTCGGCGAGGAAGGCGTCGCCTGCCCGGCGGGTCAGGTCGGTGACGAAGGAGGCGGCCGGCCCGAAGAGCGGGGTGGTGTTGAAGCCGACCCGCAGGTGGGTGTGCCCGAGGGCGCGTGCGCGCTCCTTGGCCGCGGTCACCCCGCGGACGATCGCCTCCTGCACGCCGGGGTAGGCGCCGTCCAGGGTGGGCATCGACGTCATGTTCGGCTCTTCCGTCACTTGCAGGGTGCTCGTGACGGCCCCGTACTGCTCGACCAGTTCGCGAAGGAAGGCGCAGTAGCCCTCGATGTCACCGGCGGCGGACTGGTACTGGGCGACGAGATCCAGGCGGCGGCCCCGCACGGCGTACCGGGCCGCGTCGGCCGGCGCGGACGTGGCATGAGGGCGGCCGAGCGCGGTGGTGTCGTTGAAGCGGGTGTAGGCGCGGACGAGGAAGGGGCGGCCGGGCCTCCCCTGGAGCAGGTCGAGCGCGGCGGTGATGCGGGACGGGTCGTCGGGCGGGCCTGCTGCCAGGCCTCCGGTGTCGTCACCGGCGACACCGCCCGGGTATATCCCGAAGAGCATTCCGTCGTGCACTGTCGGCGTCATGGGGCGATTCCTCTCGACCGGGTTTCGAGCAGGGCGCGGCGAAGGGCCCCGCCGGCCGCCCGTGCGGAAGCCAGGCGCTCCTCGTCGGCCGCCGTGCGCTGCCGGAGCCGCTGCGCCCGCTCGGTGAGGGCTGCCACGGTACCGTCCGGACCGAGCGCGCCGAGGTAGGTGACGGCTCCGAGGAAGCGGGTGAACTCCCGCTCGGGGTTACGGATCCGGCCGTCCAGCCGTCGTACGAGTTCTTCGCGTCCCGCCTCCGTGAGCGCGTAGACGGTCCGCTCCGGACGGTTTCCCGAGCGCTGCCGGCCCTGAACGGCCATCCACCCCGCCTCTTTGAGGGCGGCGACGGTGTTGTAGAGCGTGCCGCGCGTGATGGCGACCGCGTGGCTGTCACTGCGCTGCCACAGCTCGGCGAGCATCTGGTACGGGTACGAGGCCTGCTCCAGCAACAGGCCCAGCACCGCCAGCACGAACGCGCGAAGGGCGGTGGCGCCCCGGGTTGCGTTCCGGGGTGCCACCGCCCTCGCGATGGTGTTCAGCTGTCTGCTGTCGGCTCCGGATCAGTACGCGGAGTTGACGTTGTCCATCGAGCCGTACTTGTCGGCGGCGTAGTTGCAGGCGGCGGTGATGTTGGCGACCGGGTCGTAGATGTCCCAGGACGTGCCCTCGACGTGGTACGCCTTGAACGTCGGGTCGATCATCTGGAGCAGGCCCTTCGACGGCACACCGTTGGCGGCGTTGACGTCCCAGCCGTTGATCGCCCGCGGGTTACCGGTCGACTCACGCATCACGTTCTTCTTGATGCCCTCGTAGGAGGCGGGGATGCCCTTCGCACGCAGGATGTCCAGAGCCTCGCTGATCCAGCCGTCCACGTCGTTCGCGTAAGCCTTCTTCACCGGAGCGGCAGGCTTGGCGGCCGGGGCGGCGGGCTTGGCCGCGAGGGCCTTGCGCTCGGTGGACCGGTTGGCGGCCTGCTTCTCGGCACGCGCCTTGTCGGCCTGCGCCTTGCCGGCGTCGGCCTTGGCAGCCGTAACAGCGGCGGCGGTCTGCGCCTCCAGCGCACCCTGCTGCGTCTCACCGAAGGACTCGGCGCTCCACGCCACCGGCTTCACCGAAGCAGCGGAAGCGGTGCCGGCGGCGAAAGCGTGCGGGGCGACGGCCACCGCGACGACGGCGGCACCGGTCGCGGCAAGGCCGGCGACGGAGAACTTGTGAATCTTCGGGAGACGGTTATAGCGGGAGATGGTGGAGCGCATGTCTGAGCTGAACCTTCCGATCGCGGATGTCGCCCGGCCCTGAAGCGGCGCAATAACGAAGCGCCGTTTCTCGGTCGACGGCGCCCAGCGACTCCGCAATTGTTAGCGGCGGCCAAAACCCCTGACAAGCACGGTGACCTACTACGCCCGCTCATAGCCCCTGGAAAAACCCCGCCCTTTCCCCCTCATTCCGCCCTCGTATCCACTAACGCGTTTCGTAAGTGACCCAGGCCTCATGGGCGGCCTCACACGGAGCGGCCCCGGTTGTCACGTAAAGCGAGCGGGTCTTCACACAGGAGCGGCCGCGCTCGTGTCGCGTCCGCCCGGGTGGCGGTGGCGCCAGGTCCAGAAGACGGCGCAGGCGAGGACGGCCCAGGCCCCGAGGACGGCGAACGGGAAGAAGTGCTGGTACTGCCGGAAGTACACGGCCGTGTGCTGAGCGTTTACGGAGGCCCCGGGCGGCAGCCAGCGGCCGATCTCGCCGAGGAGGGAGGGCAGCAGCGGCCAGGAGACGGCGCCACCGGAGGAAGGGTTGCCCAGCAGGACCATCAGCCCCCATGTGGGCAGCATCGCCCACCGCCCGAAAAGGGCGTTGAACATCGTGAAGACCATTCCCGACGTGAACATCGTCAGCGCGAGAATGAACCAGGATTCCGTGAACGGCAGCCGCACTGCGCCCAGCGCCCAGTCCACGACGGCGGCAATGGTGAATCCGCCCAGCACGGAGTATCCGGCGGTGAAGGCGATGCGCTCGGCGGGATTGAGCGCGGAGGCGTGGACACCCAGCTGAATGGCGCCGACGAATCCGACGATGACCGCGGCGAGCGTGATGTAGAAGAGCGCGAGTCCTCGCGGGTCGCCTTTTTGCAGGGGATTGATGTCCTTGACGGCCACGGGCACGCCGATGGTCTTGCCGACCTCCGGCGCGGTCTCGGTCAGGAGCTGGGCGACGGTCGCGCCGGAGGCCCCGGAGACGTCCAGTCCGGCCGCGCCGGGACGGTCCTGGAGGATGGCGTAGACCTGCTGGTCGTCGACGGCGTTCCGGGCGGCCTCGTAGGTGGTGAAGTGGCGCAGCCGGAGCTCGGCCCCGAGCGCCTTCTCCATGCCCTGGACGAATTCGGCCCGCTTGATCTCGGACGCGGGGACGCCCGTGACCGCGGTGGGGATGTTGTGCGGGGTCGGGTTGGCCATGGCGTACGTGTACGAGCCGGCGAAGAGCCCGGCGGACGCGGCCACGATCAGCAGGAGCACGGTGGCGGGGAAGAACGGCGAGTGGCGGAACGCGTGCCGGCGCGTACGGTCGTGCCGCCCGGCACCGGCGGGGGCGGGCGCCGGGCCGGTGCCGCGCGGCGCGCCGGGGTTGCTCTCTTCACCCATGGGATCACCCATGGGGTCACGATAAGCGGATGATCCTTACGAACCGGGCACGGCGCGGCCGGGCCCGCGCGTCGCAGGTGAGCGGCCAGGCGGGCCGGGTCAGCGCTCCCCCGCCTGCGCCGCGTCGAGGCTCTCGGTGAGCCGCTCCAGGAGCCCGCGCAGAGTGCGGGCGTCCTCAAGCGACAGGCCCGACGCGGCGGCGATGCTGCGCGGCACCGGCAGGGCGCGCTCGCGCAGCCCCTCACCGGCTTCCGTGACGCGGACGACGACCGAGCGCTCGTCCTCCGCGCTGCGCTCGCGTGCCACGAGGCCGGCCGATTCGAGCCGCTTGAGCAGCGGGGAGAGGGTGCCGGAGTCGAGCCTCAGCCGCTCGCCGATGGCCTTGACCGGCTGGGGGTCGGGCTCCTCCCACAGGACCAGCATCGCGAGGTACTGGGGGTAGGTGAGGCCGAGGTCCTTGAGGGCGTCGCGGTAGACGCCGCCGAAGGCGCGGGCCGCGGCGTGCAGCGAGAAGCAGATCTGGTGGTCGAGGCGGAGCAGCTCCGCGTCGTCCGGGAGGGGAGGGTGCGGAGCGGTCATGGCCCAAGACTAACCCGCACCACGATTAAGTTGTGCACAACTAAGTTGTGTGCAATGCTCATGGCTGTGCGAAGGCGCCGCCCGCCCCGCACAGGAACCTGCCGAACGAAGGAGCTCCCATGGATGCGCTGTACACCGCTGTCGCCACCGCCAACGGCCGCGAAGGCCGCGCCGTGAGCTCGGACGGGCAGCTCGACCTCGCCCTGGCCATGCCCCCGGCGCTCGGCGGCAACGGCCAGGGCACCAACCCCGAGCAGCTCTTCGCCGCCGGCTACGCGGCCTGCTTCGCGAGCGCGCTCGGACTGGTCGGCCGCGAGGCGAAGGTCGACACGAAGGACGTCTCCGTCGCCGCCGAGGTCTCCATCGGGAAGGACGACACCGGCTTCGGCCTGTCCGTCGTCCTCCGCGTCGAACTCCCCGACACCCTCGCCGGCGAGACGGGCACCCGCCTCGTGGAGCAGGCCCACCAGGTCTGCCCGTATTCGAAGGCCACGCGGGGCAACATCTCCGTCGAGCTCGTCGTCGAGTAGGCCCGGAACGGCGCGGCCCCTCCCCCACGCGGCGGGGCCGCACCCGTCCCCGGCCACCAGCGCAACGGCGACGCCGCAACGACGCCACAGCAACACCCGAAGCCGCGCCCCGAAGGTGGCACGATGACGGCATGCCCCCTCACCCGTTACTGGACTGCTCCCGGACCTCATCCGTATCGATCGAGGCCCATCTCGACCGGATCGGAAGGATCTTCGCTGCCTTCCGGGGACAGGACTCAGGGTGCGTGTCCTACGGCGTCCGTCTCGCCGACGGTGAGCGCTGGTTCGTCAAAGAAGCCGTCACCCGCGACGCGCGGCGGTCCCTCGACCGGGCCTGGGCCTTCCACCGGGCCGTACAGCACCCGGCGATCGTGCCGCAGGTGCACCGCATCGCCCTACGGGACGGCTGGGCGGTGGTCATGCCGTGGCGCGACGGCGAGGTCCTCTACCATCCCGCCGTCCACGGATCCGCGGGCCGCACCGCCCCCGGCAGCGCCACGGCACGTTTCCGGGCGCTGCCCCTCCCCCTCGTCGTGCGCGCCTTCGAGCGGATCCTGAGCGCCCACCTCGCGGTGGAGGACGCAGGCCACGTCGCCGTGGACTTCTACGACGGCTCCCTGCTGTACGACTTCGCCGCCCGCACCATCCACCTCGTCGACATGGACGAATACCGTCCGGGCCCGTTCGTCCTGGAGGAGGAGCGGCTGCCGGGCTCCACGCGGTTCATGGCGCCCGAGGAGTTCGCGCGCGGGGCCGTCATCGACATCCGCACCACCGTGTTCACTCTCGGGCGCGCCGCCCGCCTGCTCCTCGGCTCCGGTGACTGCGAACGCGCCTGGCGGGGCGGGCCCGCTCGGCTCACCGTCGTAGAACGGGCCACCCGGGCCGAGCCCGGGCAGCGGTTCGCGTCGGTCAGCGACTTCGACCGCGCCTGGCGCGCCGCCGGCGCGTCATGAAGCGCGCAGGTGCCCCAGGACGGACCGCATCGCGCGTTCCACGGCGCCGCGCGCCTGCTCGGTGCGGTCAGCCGTGTCGAAGCCGTGGCGGCCGTCCGGCACGTCGATCACCTCGACCGCGGCCCCGCAGTCCCCGGCGGCCGTGAGGAACTCCTCGACGGTCGCCGCGAGCTCCGCGAACTCCCGGCCCGCCCGGGTCAGTACGACCGGCAAGGACCCGGCCGCGCGCACCGCATCCGCGGGCCGGAAGCGCGACCCGGCCAGCCCCCAGTTCGCCAGCGGGACGAGGACGGGGTACGTCGCCGCCACGCACCTCAGCCACGGCGGGGGCGCGGCCAGCCAGTCCGCCGACAACAACGCTCCGCCGGAGAAGAACCACAGCGCGACCCGCTCCCCGTCGACGCGCGGGTCGGCCCGTACGCGTTCGACCGCCGCGGCGACGTCCTCGGCGGCGCGCTCGTAGTCGGTGAGGTCGTGCAGCCGATGGTCCACCGTCGCCCCGACCGCCCCCAGGCTCGCCGCGTACTGCGCGTAGCCCGTGTAGAGCGGCCAGTCGCGCGGCGTCGGCCGCACGTCGGCGGGGACCGGTCCGCCGTGGACGAAGACCACCGCGGGGCGGGGGCCGCCGGCCTCGGGCAGGTGGAGATCGACCCGCCCCGCGCGCTCGCGGCGCTGCTCCGGTACGTCCAGGAGGAAGGGCCGCAGATGGGACGGCGGTTCGTCCGCCGGCTCCGCGGACAGCCGGTGTCCTTCGTCCGCGGCGGCGCGGAGGAGGATTTCGGCCAGCTCTCCAGGGGCGGAGAGCATCGGCCAGTGCCCGGTGCCGAGTTCGAAGAAGCCGACCCGCGGGTGGACGAGCTCCAGGAGGCCCGGGTCCCCCATCCTCACGAGCGACTCGACCAGGGCGATGCCGGCTCCGCCGGCGGTGCAGAGGATGCCGGTCGTCGGCAGTTCGGAGACCGCCCCGCCCGGCGCATGCAGCGGCCGGGTGAGCGTGGCCAGGGGCTGCGGGGCGGCGAGGCCGGTCAGCCGGTCCAGCGCGTCCTGGGGGATGCCGGCGAGGCTGCCCCACCGCTCCCACTCGGCGGGCGCCGGCGGGGAGAGCCGCCCGTCGGCCCCGGCCCCGGGCTCCCCCGCCCGCTTCCGCACGGCGTCCCGGAGCGTCTGATCCGGTATCAGTTCGAGGGCCGGGGCGCCGTCCTGAGGCACGGTCGTGTCCACGTAGACGACCCGGGCGACCCGTCCCGGGCGCCGGGCGGCGGCGCCGAGTGCCGGGTGGACGCCGTAGCAGTGGCCGACCAGCACCACTTCGGGCGCGCCGCTCCCGTCACTCTCATTGATCTCGTCGATCAGCCGCACCACGTCTTCGATGTGTGTGTCCAGGTCGATGCCGGTACGGGTGTCCGCGCCCGCCTCGTCGCCGCCACCGCCCATACCCGTCAGTGTTACGGGACGGGCCTCGGCGCCCGCCTCCCGCAGCCGGGCGGCCACGTCCTCCCAGATCCAGCCGCCGGTGTGGGCACCCGGCACCAGGACGAATGTCGTCACGCTCTCCTCCTCGCAGGCCGTCGTGCGGCCTCGTACGCCTCGGTCCGCAGGCCCGGCCCGCCGGGCCGTCCGCGCTCGCCGGTACGGTAAAAGCTCCAGCTGGGGGAGGTTCAAGCCGTGTCACCTGACGGCATGTGGAGCATCGGAGAGCTCGCCGAGCACGCGGGCGTCACCGTCAAGACCGTCCGCTTCTACTCGGACCGCGGCCTGCTGCCCGAGGCGGGCCGCAGCGCCGGAGGCCACCGGCGGTACGGCCCCGAGGCCCTCGACCGGCTGCGCCTGATCCGCTCCCTGCGCACCCTCGACCTGCCGGTCCCGGACGTGGGCCGGGTCCTGGACTCCGAGGACGCCCTGGAGGACGTCGTCGCGGGGCAGTTGCGGGAGCTCGGCACGCAACTGGCCGCCCTGCGCTGGCGGGAGGCCGCCCTTCAGCTCGTACGGGACTGCCCGGCGGGCGAGCGCGCCGACCGGCTGCGCCTGATCGGCGCCGTGTCCGCCCCGCCCAGCACGGCCGCGCTGGCCCGGTTCTGGCGCCGCTGGCTGCCGCCGCGGCTTCCGGCGCGGGTGCTGTCCGCGGTCGTCGACCAGGCAGTGCCGGCGCCGCCCGCGGACCCGACCCCGGCGCAGGTCCTGGCCTTCGCCCGGCTGCACGCCCTCGTCTCGGGCCCGTGCACCGGAGCGTCCGACGTCAGCAACTGGCAGCCCGCGGCGCACCGGACCGGAGGCGGCTACCGCCCGGCCATGCTCTACGAGGGCCTCGGCGAGGCGTATGCCCTGGCCTCGCCCGACCTGCGGGCGCAACGGCAGCCGTACGACGGCGAGGCGCTCGACTGCTTCGTCGCGGCCTACGCGCGCTCGCGCGGCACGCGCGACACCCCGGCCTTCCGCTGCGAGCTCAGCAGCCAGCTCGCCGCGGATCCCCGCATCGACCTCTACTGGCAGCTCGCCGCCGAGCTGTACGGCCCGGCGCAGCCGACTCCGGGCGCCGCCCACGACTGGCTCTGCGCCGCCCTGGACGCCGGAATCGCCCGTTCGGCGGTGTGAAGCGGCTTGCCGTCGCCCTCGGAGTGAAACCCCGCCCGGGAAACGTTTCCCGCCGTGCTCCGGCTCGTTGGCCCGTATGCACGAATCGCCATGCCCCGGTACGAGCCGGAATGAACCGGCATGAACCGGCATGAAAACGAGAAGGCGGAGGGAAACTGTGCGTCGTATGAGGATCCTGGCGGCCGCGGCCGTCGTGGTCGGCGCCTTGGCCGCACCCGCGGCGGCCGCGCAACCCGCGGCGCGACCGGCCCCGGCGGCCCCGCCCGCCGTGCACCTGCCGGCGGCGCACCCGCCTGCCGGCAAGCCGCCCTTCCCCTACGCGGACTGCATCAAGGCCACCCAGAAGCGCGGGGAGAGCAAGCGCTACGGCAAGTGGCACTGCGACCAGCTGGTCAAGAAGGGATGGGTCAGGCCCCCGAAGCGCTGACGGCGCGACGGGGGCCTGTGGGCCCGAGGCGGGCAGGGCGGCCGGTTACGCGGCGGCGCGGGCTCCGGCCAGGCTCTCGATGACCGCGGTCAGGCCGGTGGTGACCTCCGCGTCCTCGACGGGGTGCAGCTCGGCGAAGCGCGTCATGGAGCCGGGGATCGCGACCTTGGCGTGCTCCACCACCGTGCCGCCGGCAATGCCGACGGCCTTGCGGGCCTCGTCCTGCGCCCACACCCCGCCGTACTGGCCGAAGGCGGTGCCGACCACGGCGACCGGCTTCCCGGCGATCGCGCCGCCGCCGAACGGGCGCGACAGCCAGTCGATGGCGTTCTTCAGCGCGGCCGGCATGGTGCCGTTGTACTCGGGCGTGACCAGCAGGAGCGCGTCGGCGCGGGCCACGGCCTCGCGCAGCTCGACGGCGGCCGCGGGGACGCTCCCCTCGACGTCGATGTCCTCGTTGTAGAAGGGGACGTCGGCGAGGCCCTCGTAAATCTGGACGTCGGTGCCCTCGGGGGCGATCTTGACGGCCGCCTCGGCGAGGCGGCGGTTGTGGGACCCGGCGCGGAGGCTGCCGACGAGCGTGAGGATGCGGACGGACATGGTGATCTCCATAGGGGTGAGCGACAAGAGGGAAACCGGACCGGGGCCCTGTTTAAAGTTGTAGCACTTATCCGGACCGCGGTCCAGTTAGTTGTCCTACGCGCTACGCTGGTCCCATGACCGGCCTCCCCCCGCCCCCGCCCTGCCCGGACCCCGGCGGCCCCGAAGACGCCCCCGACAGCACCCGGGGCGACCGTCCGGGCCTCGCGCTCATCCCGATCGGCGAGGCTCCGCAGCTGCGAGCCGACGCGGCACGCAACCGCACGCGCCTGCTGGAGGCCGCGTCACAGCTGACGGCCCGGTGCGGGGTTGCGAGCCTGACCATGGAGGCCGTGGCCGCGGCGGCCGGTGTCGGCAAGGGCACCGTCTTCCGGCGCTTCGGCGACCGCACCGGCCTCCTGCTGGCGCTCCTGGACCACCGCGAAGAGCAGCTCCAGGCGGCCTTCATCTCGGGCCCGCCGCCCCTGGGCCCCGGCGCGCCCGCGGCGCAGCGCCTGCACGCCTTCGGGCCCGCCCTCATCCGCCACGAGCGGGACCACCACGACCTGATCCTGGCCACCCGGACCGACCCGCTGCGCGCCTACAGCGTCCCGGCCCGCCACTTGCGCCTCACGCACGTCGCCATGCTCCTGCGCGGGGCGGGCGTGGAGGGCGACGCCGAGCTCCTCGCGCACACGCTGCTGGGCTCCCTCGACACCGCCCTCGTCCACCACCTTTCCGTCGAGCGCGGCATGCCCCTCGACCGCCTGGACGCGGCCTGGCACGACCTCGTGACGCGGCTGGGAGCCGGCCCGGTCGTCTGAGCCTGCCGCGGTCCGCGCCGCACTCGCCTGACCGCCGGAGGTCAGGCGAGGGGCTCGCTGAGCTCGATCGCCCGCAGTGCGGCGGAGTGCGCCTGCTCGTCGGCGACGTCGAGGGCCGTGTCGGCGAACTTGATGACGTGTTCGTCGCCGTGCGCCACCGCGCGCTCCAGCACGTCCGCGGCGGCGACACCGCCCGAGGAGGCGTACGGGACGGCTTCCGCCGGGGCGTACATCGCCGTGACCGCGGCCGACGCCTTCCAGGCCGCGTGCAGGCTCGGCGCCCACAGGGGCCGCGGCAGCGCGGGGAGGGTGCGCAGAACAGCGCTGGGAGCCGTGGCCGCGTGCACGAGCATGGTCGCGTCGCCGTGGCCGTGGGTGGCGTAGCGGTGGGTCGCGGCGCGCACCAGCTCCGCGAGCCGGCGCCGGGCCGTGTCCGGGTCGGTGACGTCACCGGCCCAGGCGGGCAGCCGCTCGACGCGGGCCAGTCGCGCCGGGAAGCCGCCCTCGGCGGCCGGGACCGGGGGTACGGCGTGCAGGCTCGCGGCGGCGTGCGGCCGGCCGGGGAGCCAGGTGATGCCGGTGAGCGGGTGGTGGCGGGCGGCCCAGTAACCGAGCGCGTGGGCGAGTTCGGTCAGCCGGGGCTCGCTCTCGCCGTCGCGGAGCAGGGCGCGTACGGCGTGGCCGACGCGGATCACGGGATGGGTCGATCCTCCGTACATGCCCGGCAGCAAACGGGGCCACCACGTCGCGAGCACGCTCTGCCGGCCGTGTTCGGAGAGCGCGCGGCCGAAGTAGGCGATCCAGTCGGCCGCCCGGCGCGGGTCGCCGAGCGCGCCGGGCCAGTCGGCGTCCGTGACGGGTGCGACGGCGGCCGGGAACTCCTCCAGCCGCTCCTCGTAGAGATCGAGCCAGCGGTGCACCGCGTCCGGGCGGCCGTGGGCGACGAGCGCCTCGACCACCATGGGGGCGTGGTTGGTGAGCCGCCCGAGCCGCTCCGGGCCCGAGGCGTGCAGCCGCTGGAACGCTTCGTCGAGCACGCCGCTCGTGTCCGGGGTGTCCGTAGTGTCCATACGGGGCACGCTAGGCGCGGTCGCCGGCCGCCGTATCGGCCCGTGGGACCACGTCGGGCGGCGCGCCGGTCCTAGGCCGGACGGCCAGGTTCTTTCAGGGGCCCCGCCAGATGTTGTCGAAGGCCGCCTGCTCGATGGTCCGCCGCTGCCGTACGGCCTCCAGGTCGAGCAGCGCGTCATTGACCGCGGCGAGCACGGTCTCGGCCTCGTCACCGGCCTCGACCGGCGCCTCCCCGTCCGCGCCGCTCTCGCCGCGGATCCCGACGGCCGTCGCGAGGCCGGCGAGCACGGGCTCGTCCGCCGCCAGGCGGTCCTCGGCGAGGCGGTGGTCGGCGGAATCGGCCGGGACCGCCCGGCCGGACCGGAACGGCATCCAGCGGCTGCCTCGCCGCGTCAGCTGCCCGTCCGCCTCCAGGGCGCCCAGGTAGACCGCCGCGAGGCCGCGGCCCCTGCGCCACAGCCAGTCGCCGACCGGCTCATAGGGCGCTTCCCGGACGAGCGACGCCGCGGCCTCGCCCAGCACACGATCCGCCGGAGCTGCCGGAGCGCCGGGCACGAGGCGGTCGCCGTCCAGGATGACGGCCCCGGCGGCCAGGAGGTCGATCACCTCCGCTCCCGCCAGCGCGAGCGAGAGATCGCCCGGCTCCACGGGGTGCGTCGACGCCGCGTCCATGGCGGTCATCATCAAGTCCCGTGCTGTGGTCATCAAAGACTCCACGTGGGCCGCCGGCGAATACTCCGCCCCCGAGCCTACGGAGCAACCCCGGCCCCTGCACCCCGTTCCGCCCCGGACACCGGCCGCCGCCTCCACCCAGGCGCCGGTCGTCGACCCGGTGGCCGTGCCCGTCAGACGCGGTCCACGATTCCCACCTTGCCCTCGGAGCGTGCGCAGTGGGCTCCGCAGTACCAGTGGCCGTCCGCTTCGACGCCCTGGCCGATGATTTTGACCCGGCAGTGCTCGCAGACGGGGGCCATCTTGTGGATGGCGCAGGTGAAGGAATCGAAGACGTGACGCGAACCGTCCCGGGTCTCCACGGAGAACGCCAGGTCGTAGTCGTTACCGCAAACCTCGCAACGTGCCATGAGCCGCATGCTCCGCGGGGAGGGGACCCGGGGCAAGGCTATGGCGGGCGGGTCGGCGGGGCTGCACCCGGCCGGCGGAACCGGCCGGCCGCGGGGCAGGGCTCGTGGGGTCGCTCAGAGCAGGCTTCCGGGCACGGGGCCGGCCGGCTCGGAGGGCACCGAGCGGCAGGTGAAGCCCAGCCGGGTCAGCGCACGGGTGACCTCGTCGGCGGTGAAATCACGCCGGTCCTGCCGGGTGATCACCTGCCCGACCTGCTTGACGGGATACGTGCGGCGGCCGATGGCCACGCAGGCACCCACGGCGGGCTCAGGCGCAACGCCCTTCATCATCTGCTCGACCTCGCTCTTGACGAGATCGAAGGGGAAACGGGCGATAACGCAGCGCATAGTGCCTCGACGAGGTGGGAGGGAAACCCGGGGGCGGGATGCCGGCCGGCGCGTATCGAAAGAATTCCCCGGCGGCCACGGGCCGCCTGCCGGAATGGAGCGGAAAAGCAACGAGCCGGGGCCCGCACCCCAAGGTGCGGGCCCCGGCTGCGTTCAGCACACGTCAGGCGACGGGCGTCAGGCGGGGAGGATGTTCTCCGCCTGGGGGCCCTTCTGGCCCTGGGTGACGTCGAAGGTCACCTTCTGGCCCTCCTGGAGCTCACGGAAGCCCTGGGTGGCGATGTTCGAGTAGTGGGCGAAGACGTCGGCGCCGCCGCCGTCCTGGGCGATGAAGCCGAAGCCCTTTTCAGCGTTGAACCACTTCACGATGCCGGTAGCCATATTAATCTCCTTCGGGGCATTACCCGGGGTCCACACTGTGCGGACCCCGCATCGCCGCGATGATTGCCCTGTCCGGAAATGGAAAAGCCGGAAATACAAAAAGTGCCATCATCGACTGGAGGCCGACCGATGAACACTTGCAAGTCTTTGGGAACCACAACTGCAACTGAAAAGACAGTAGCACGGAACCCCCGCCGGTGGGGCGGAAAAATTTTTCGCCCCACGGTCGAGTGAAAAATCATCTCTACGCCGGGATTTTCCGCGAAGGCCCCCCGGACCGGGCGACGGTCCTGCCGGCATCAACACCCCTGTGCTCGCCATGCGTTTCATGTGTTTTCCGGGGGTTGCGTGTCGGTTCGTCCCCATGGTCGTTCTGCAAGACATGAAGAACCGCATCGTGACGCGTATCGCTGTGGGATCGGCCCTCCTGGTGTGCGGCGCCGTCTCCGCATCCGGCACCGCCCAGGCCGCCGGCGGGGGCGGGCTCAGCCCGCGGCCGCTGATGAACCGGCTGGCCCACCTCGCCGACGTCGAGGAATCTCCCGTGGGCGACACCGTCTCCTTCGTCAACGAGAAGCTCCCCAAGGAGGCCTCCAGCCGCATTTCCCTCCGGTGACACCCGACGAGCCGGCGACCGCGGTGCCGGGGCCCCGGCACCGCACCGCCCGCACCGCCCGCACCGCCCGCAGCGAACCCGTAGGGCGATAATCCCCGGGTGGCTTCCCTCGACGAGCACCTGACCGGCCAGTGGTGCAGCGCCCCTTTCGACGCGGGCGCGATGGAGACGAGCGAGCTCGTGCTCCTGGCCGACGGCCGCGGATGGAGCCGTTTCGACAGCATCAGCGGCGAGCTGAGCATCGGCCGGTTCGCCTGGTGCCGGCCCTCCCCCGGCCTGCTCGAACTGGGCTACACCTGGCGGGTCAACGGCCGGTGGAGCCCCTCCGGGGACGGGTTCGAGAGCGTGGACGACAGCGGCCCGGACGGCGAGCTGATCCGCACCGCGTACCGCATCGGCACGGAGCGGCCGCCGCTCTCCGGCGCGCCGGTGACCGCGCTGCGGCTCGACGTCCCGGTCGAGTGCGCCGGAGCTTTCGCCCGCGGACGCCGGATCATGACTCCCGCCGATGATCCTTCGTCAGCGGCGGCCCCGTACGCACCGCCCGTCCATCCCGCCTCACCCGTACGCTGACCATCGCACCAAACCCTCCCCCGGGCGCCCGCAACGGCCCTACGGTAGGCGGTCGCCACCGCCGAAGGAGGGGAACGTCCGTGGACAAGGACCAGCGCGCCCGCATCGTCGCCCGGGTCACGGAGGAGCGCGAGCGCCTGCGCCCGCTCCAGCCGGAGATGACCCGCACCGTCATCGAACTCCTGCGCCGCACCGTGGCGGAGAAGGAGCCGGGCGTCGTGCCGTGGGTGAACCTGGCCACCATCAAGGCCATCCAGGCCGAGCACGGCACGGACGGCATCCTGGCACTGGCCCTGTCCCTGGGGAACTGGGCCGCCGCGGTGGCCCAGGACTTCGCCCGCACGACCGGGCGCACCGCGGAGCAGCTCATGGATTTCTACGAGACGCAGTTCTTCGAGGACGACGACCCGTCCGACGACGACGCGTCCTGAGCGGGCGGCGGGCTCACGCGGCGCGGCGCTGGGCGAAGCGCAGCATGTTGCCCGCGGGGTCGCGGAAGGCGCAGTCGCGGACCCCGTACGGCTGGTCGATCGGCTCCTGGAGCACCTCGGCGCCCGAGGCCCGGATGCGTTCGAAGGCGGCGTCGCAGTCGTCGGTCGAGAAGATCACGCCGCGCAGCATGCCCTTGGCGAGCAGCTCCGCCATGGCCTGCTTGTCGGCCGGGGAGGCGTTGGGGTTGGCGGCGGGCGGTTCGAGCACGATCTCCACGTCGGGCTGCGAGGGGGCGCCGACCGTCACCCAGCGCATGCCCTCGAAGCCGACGTCGTTGCGCACCTCGAAGCCGAGCGCGTCCCGGTAGAAGGCGAGTGCCTTGTCGTGGTCGTCGACGGCGATGAAGCACTGTGAAAGCTTGATGTCCATGCAGCTCACGCTACGGGCGGGCCGCGTGCTGCGCTTCTCCGATCCTGACCGGTTCCGCGTTCCTCGCCGGTCTCGCGTCCCCCACCGGTTCCGCGTTCCTGACCGGCCGCGTGAAGATCTTGGCGACGCAGGCGGGTACGGCCGCGCCCTGCTCGTGCGGGCGCGCCCGGTACGCGCTCGGGCTCTCGCCCACCAGCTCGGTGAACCGCGAGCTGAACGACCCCAGTGAGGTGCATCCGACCGCGAAGCAGACGTCCGTCACCGACAGGTCGCCGCGGCGGAGCAGGGCCTTGGCCCGCTCGATCCTGCGGGTCATGAGGTAGCTGTACGGGGTCTCGCCGAAGGCGGCGCGGAAGCTGCGGGAGAAGTGGCCGGGCGACATGTGGGCCGAGCGGGCCAGCGCGGGCACGTCGAGGGGCTCCGCGTAGTCGCGGTCCATCGTGTCGCGCGCCCGGCGGAGCCGGACCAGGTCCGTCAGCATCACCTGACCAGCATCGCACGGCCGCCGGCGGCCGCGACGGCCGTGAGCGGGGCCCGGGGGAACGGCGGAATCTCGTCGCGCGAGCCCTCTTGCGTTGCCCCTGTCACAGCCGTCAGGGTCACTTACCGACGTCACGAAGTCAGCGAGGTTCACGTACGCGCCGCAGCTCACATCAGCCCCTTGTATCCAGGAGGACCGATGCACGAGTCAGCTCCGCAGAACCCCCGGCAGCCGGAGCCGGAGACACCCGGCCGCGCCCAGGACCCCGGTGTCAGCCGCCGCTTCCTCTTGAAGTCCGCCGGCGCCGCGGGCGCGGGGGTGGGGGTGGGCCTCGGCGCGGGTTCGGCCCAGGCCGCCACCGCAGCGGCAGCACCCGCCGCGGCGGTCCCGCGGCGGCAGGGCGCGAGCATGATCGGGGTGCCGTTCGAGCGGCGCGGCACCGTGCGGGTCGGGATCGTCGGGCTGGGCAACCGCGGCGCCTCGATGGCGGAGCTGTTCCTGGCGGTGCCCGGGGTCCGGGTGGTGGCGCTGTGCGACACAGTGCGGGCGAAGGCGGAGAAGGTCGCGGCCACGGTGAAGGCGGCGGGGCAGCCGGCTCCGGCGCTCTACACCAAGGGCGAGGACGACTACGCGCAGCTGTGCGGGCGCGGCGACGTGGACTTCGTGTACGTGGCCACGCCCTGGGAGTGGCACTTCCCGATGGCCGAGGCGGCCCTGACGGCCGGCAAGCACGTGGGGGTGGAGTGCCCCGCCGCCATGGAGCTGGATCAGCTGTGGCGGCTGGTGGACCTGTCCGAGCGGACGCGGCGGCACTGCATGCAGCTGGAGAACTGCTGCTACGGCAAGAACGAGATGCGCGTGCTGCGGATGGCGCACGCGGGGGTCTTCGGCGAGCTGCTGCACGGTGCGGGGGCGTACCTGCACGACCTGCGGGAGCTGATGTTCTCGCCGACGTACTACGAGGGCCCGTGGCGGCGGCAGTGGCACACCCGGCTGCGGGGGGACATCTATCCCACGCACGGTTTCGCGCCGGTGGCGAACTACATGGACGTCAACCGCGGGGACCGCGCGGTGCGGATCTCGACGGTGGGCTCCCCCGCCGCCGGGCTCGCCGCCTACCGCGCGCAGCACATGCCGCCGGGTGATCAGAGCTGGAAGGAGACGTACGTCGGGAGCGACCTGTCGGTGAGCCTGGTGCAGACGGCGAAGGGGCGGGTGATCCGCCTGGAGCACGGGGTCTCCAACCCGCACCCGTACAGCCGTGTGAACACGCTGGGCGGCACGAAGGGCGTGTTCGAGGACTATCCGCCGCGGATCTACCTGGAGCCGGAGATGTCCGGGGACGAGTGGGGGGACTTCGGGGCGTACGCGCAGTGGGACCACTGGCTGTGGAAGGAGCACGCGAACCCGCCCGGCGGGCACGGCGGCATGGACTACATCATGGTCTTCCGGCTCATGCAGTGCATGCAGCGGGGCCTGGTGCCGGACTTCGACGTCTACGACGCGGCCACGTGGAGCGCGCCCGTGCCGCTCAGCCACGCCTCCATCAGAGCGAAGGGGGCGCCGCAGGAGATCCCGGACTTCACTCGGGGGCAGTGGCGTGCGGGGCGGTCGGGCGTGGACTCGGTCAAACCGTAGGCGCCGGGCCCGGCCGAGCCGCAGACAGGGGGCCCGGGCCGAGCCGCAGGCACGCGCAGAGGCGCCCACCCCGGTCTTCCGGGGTGGGCGCCTCTCTTGCTTCATCCGGTCAGGACTGACCGGCCTCCGCACGGGCGAGCTCGTTCTCGCGCTGGATCTTCGCGACCCGGCCGCGGACGAGGTACCAGCCGCCGATCAGCATGGCCACGATGATCGGCAGGCACAGGACGGTGGTGCGCCCGGCGCCCGGCTCGGCCGCCATCAGACCCAGCACGCCGGCGAGGAAGAGCAGCGTGACGATCTGGGTGTACGGGGCCCAGGGCAGCTTGTAGCCGGGGCGGGTGACCCGGCCTTCCTTGGAGCGGCGGTAGAACAGCAGGGAGCAGACCATGATCATGCCCCAGGTGCCGATGATGCCGATGGCGGCGAAGTTCAGCACGATCTCGAAGGCGTCCGCCGGGACGACGAAGTTCAGGCCGACGCCCAGCACGCAGAAGAACGCGGTGAGCAGGATGCCGCCGTAGGGGACCTGGCCCTTGTTCATCTTGCCGGTGAACTTCGGCGCCGAGCCCGACATGGCCATCGAGCGCAGGATGCGGCCGGTGGAGTAGAGGCCGGAGTTCAGGCTGGAGAGCGCCGCGGTGAGGACCACGAGGTTCATCACGCCGGCCGCGTACGGCACGCCGATCTTGGACAGGACGGTGACGAAGGGGCTCTCGCCGGCGTGGTAGGCGGCGTAGGGCAGCAGCACCGCGAGCAGGATGACGGAGCCGACGTAGAAGAGGCCGACGCGCCACATGATCGAGTTGATCGCCTTCGGCATGATCTTCTCGGGGTTCTTCGTCTCGCCCGCGGCGACGCCGCACAGCTCGACCGAGGCGTAGGCGAAGACGACGCCCTGGATGACCATCAGCATCGGCATCACGCCGGACGGGAAGATGCCGCCGTGGTCGACGATGTTGCTCAGACCCGGGGTGCCGTCGCCGACCTTGTGCTGGCTGGCCAGCAGGAAGATGCCGACGACCATGAAGGTGGAGATCGCGGCGACCTTGATGATCGCGAACCAGAACTCCATCTCACCGAAGTACTTCACCGAGATCAGGTTCACGGTGAGCACGACCGCGAGGGCGATCAGCGCGAGGACCCACTGGGGGATGTCGCTGAACATGCTCCAGTAGTGCGTGTACGTGGCGACCGCCGTGATGTCGGCGATGCCGGTGGTGGCCCAGTTCAGGAAGTAGAGCCAGCCCGCGGCGAAGGCGCCCTTCTCGCCCATGAACTCACGGGCGTAGGAGACGAAGGCGCCGGAGGACGGGCGGTAGAGGACGAGCTCGCCCAGGGCCCGGACGACGAAGAAGGCGAAGAGGCCGCAGACGGCGTACGCGATGAAGAGGGAGGGTCCCGCGCTCGCCAGGCGGCCGCCGGCACCGAGGAAGAGTCCGGTGCCGATCGCTCCACCAATGGCGATCATGTTGACGTGGCGGGACTTGAGGTCCTTGCTGTACCCGGCATCGCCGGCGTCCACGTGCGCGGAGGCCGCCGGCGCCGCCGTGGCGGCGGGCTGGGTTTCGGCCGCAGTGAGGGTGCGGTCACTCATGTGGTACTTCGCCTTCTTTGGAGGGGGCAGGACCGGGCCGTGGTGGTGCTGCGAGGGGGTGGGCCCGGTGACCCGGAGGGCCGGCCGGCGAAGCCGTTCCTCCGGGGGGTGGTGCGATGCCCGCCGGCCGTGAGCCGGGCATGTCCTCTCCACCGGCCGGGCGCGGGCGGCCCCGGGTGCGGGGTCGTCTGCGGCCGTGCAGGGGGGAGCGGGCACGAGGGTGCGTGGCCCGGGGCGGCGGAGCTGTTGCTGCCGTCCTGGGCGCCGCTGGGTCGGCGCGGGGAGGTCAGCCCTTTAAGGGCCGCCGCCGGCCGGATGTCGCCCGACGGGCCGGCCTGCCGTGGGACGCGTGCGCCCCGTGGCACGGCATGGCGCCGGGGCGCTGCTGCGCCTCGGTGCTCGGCCGGCTGTCGGTGGACTCCATGCCGTGAATGGTGTGAGGCGCGTAAGGGCGGCGTCAAGACTTCACAGAGAATTGATATTTCCGTCGGTAAGTGATCGATCAGTGCTGGTCAGAGCGGGGTGACAAGGGCATTTCCCGGACGGGCAAAGGGATTCGCGGGCCGGGAAAGGCAGGCTCGTACATGACCGTTTTCGCGCATTGCCCCTGTCCGGTGTGATCAAGGCCACAGCTGCGTGATCTTGCATTGTTTGCCCCGGGCGACACATGCCTTCTGCATTCATGGCTATTGCATTCATGCATCCCGCATACGGATGGGCGGGCAGCCGGACGGGTGGACCTGGGCCCGGCCCGAGCGCGGGGGCGCGGGCGCCCGAAGGGGGCGACTTACAGTGGCCGCCACAGAAAGCTGCAACACGGCGGAGGTGTTTTGCCCATGCAGGTCGCCGGCTGGCACGTAGAAATCGAATTCGACGAGGACGAATCCCGTACCCGGGCCGCCGCCCTCCTGCGACTGCGCGACGGCACCGAGCTCCGCGCCCGGACCAGCTCCACCCGGGACTCCCGCGACCCCAACGAGCCGCGCGTCGGCGAGGAGATCGCCGGCGCCCGCGCCCTGCGCGACCTCGCCGAGCAGCTGGAGCTCAAAGGCCGGGCCGAGGCCCGGAACCTCTCCAAGCAGTAGGCACCGGCACCGGCCCGGCCCGCGGCGGCCCGCCGCGACGTGATCCGACCCGCGGGATCCGGTCGATCCGCGGGCATATGCACGGGGGCCGGCCACGGGACCGGAAGGGGCCCCTCAACTGCGGGGCGAGTGCGGACCGGTGTGCCCCGCACGACGCTCCGGAGGCGCGGGTGGTCGGCGTGAAACCATCGCCGGCCACCCGCTTTTACCTTGCCTATATTGCTGCATGACTATCTCTTGACTAATCTCCCGAAGGCACCGACCGGCACCACCAGTAGCAGAGCACAGCAAAAATCCCTGGGGTACGCCTTCGCGCGGCGCACCCCAGGGACCTCCGGTCGGTCATCGTCTCCCGCAGCGGCTGCGGGCTTCCGTCAAAGACAGCAGCCGAAGCGGGCCCAACCGACGCCAAACCAGTCTTCGGAGGGTACCGTGAACCACCCCGCCCGGCTACGTGACGCCATCGCCGCGGACGGCACCACCCCCCTCATCGGCATCTTCGACATGTTCTCCGCCTCCGTCGCGGCCCAGCACTACGACGGCATGTTCGTCTCCGGCTTCGGCTTCGCGGCCTCCCACTACGGCCTTCCGGACATAGGTTTCATCGCCTGGCCCGACATCGTCGCCTTCGTGCAGCGGCTGCGCCTCGCCTTCCCCGCGCAGCACCTGCTCGTCGACATCGACGACGGCTACGTCGACCCCGAGACCGCCTGCCACGCCGTCCAGCAGCTGGAAGCCGCCGGCGCCTCCGGGGTGATCCTGGAAGACCAGCAGCGGCCGCGCCGCTGCGGGCACGTCGACGGCAAGCAGATCCTTCCCCTGCAGGAGTACCTGGACAAGCTGAACATGGTCCTCGACTCCCGCCGCGACCTCGTCGTCGTCGCCCGGACCGACGCCACGGAGGAGCAGGAGATCCTGCGGCGCGCCAAGGCCCTGGCCGCCACCGACGCGGACGTCCTGCTCGTCGACGGCGTCCGCAGCACCGACTGGATCCGCAAGGTCCGGGACGTCATCGGCGACAAGCCCCTCCTCTTCAACCAGATCGCGGGCGGCAAGTCGCCCCGGCTGTCGCTGCCGGAGCTGTCCGGGCTCGGCGTGGACGTGGCGATCTACAGCACCCCGTGCCTCTTCGCCGCGCAGTCGGCCATGGACGAGGCGCTGGCCGGGCTGAAGGCCCGGGACGGGCGGCTGCCCGAGCACACCCCCGACAGCATCGGCGTCGCCGAATGCCTGTCGCTGCTGGAGAAGAACATCAGCCGTCACCACGGCCGGGCCCTGACCGCCGCGCCCGGCGCCCACTGACCGCACCCCTTCCCCATCCGGCCCTCCGGGGCCGCCCGTGGCCGCGCCCCCATCCCCTCCGGCGCGGCCACGGGCCTGTTTTCCCGCCCGGTCCGGTGAACCAGCAGGGACATCCGGTGAACCGGCAGGGTGCGCCACGGCGTCTGAAGGACTGGCCCTGCTGCTCAAGGCGGCGGGCGCACAGCAGCCAAGGGCAGGGGACACCAGACCGTGAGCCGGACCGGCACGACAGACAGCAGCACTCCGGCGGGCATACCCGCCGGCGATCCGGCGGATCCCGCGGGCCCGGCGGCGCAGGCCGGGCCCGCGCCCGCGTCAGGGTTCCGCCCCAGGGGGCTGGTCGACCTGCGGGCGGCCGGCTGCCGGGCGCCGGAAGTGCTGTCGTATCCGGCGGGGTCGGTCGTCGTCGTGTCGGGGCTGCCCGGCAGCGGCAAGAGCACCCTCATGCGCCGTTGGTCGGCGGCGGCACCCGCCGTCGACCCGAGGGCCGCCCACGAGCGGTGGCAGGCTCGCATGCCGGACCGGCTGCCCTACGCGGTCTACCGGCCGTGCGCCCGGCTGGACCACTTCCTGCGGATCCGGGCCGCCGTACGCAGCGGGGAGCCCGTGCTGGTGCACGACTGCGGCAGCCGCCCGTGGATGCGGCGCTGGCTGGCCCGCGAGGCCGGCCTCCGGGGCCACGAACTGCACGTGGTGCTGCTGGACGTGGGCCCGGCACAGGCGCTGGAAGGGCAGCGTGTACGGGGCCGCCGGGTCAGCCGGCGCGTCTTCACCCGGCACGCGCACGGGCTGGGCCGGCTGCTCCGCGGGCTCGACGGCACCGCGGAGCCGGGCGGCGGGAGCAGGCCCGTGCCGCCGGACGTCGCGGAGGCCGCCTCGCTCGTGCTGCTGGGCACCACGACCCGCGAGCACGTCTCCGGCCTGGAGTTCCGGCCCGCCCGGTGACCCGGACCGCCTCGCCCTTCCGGTTCAGTACCGCAGGACCGCGGCGAGGCGGTGTTCCTCGGCCAGGGTGTCGTCGGGGACGAACTCGACGTCCGCGCCGCTGTCGAGCGCGCTCTCGACGATCTCGTCGACGGCGTCCTCGATGAGGGAGGCATCCGCGCTGAGCGGCTCCGCGGACTCCTCCACCAGCTGCGGGTGGCCGCCGTTGCCGTCGGTGCGGACGGTCGCCTGGTAGTGGTCCTCGACGGCCAGGAGGGCCACCCGGCCCTGCCGCACCGTCTGCCAGACCTCGTCGAGTCCGGAGGTGTAGCGGCGGGCCCCGCGCGCGTCGCTGAGCCTGCGCATCACCTCGCCCCGGCGCGCCTCGCGGCGCTCCTCGAAGGCCGGCCTGAGCACCTCCAGGAGCTCGTGGCCGCTCTTCGCGGTGCCGCTGCCGTTCTCGACCACGGCGGTGATCGCGCCCTGGTTGGGAAAGGCCTCCTTGAAGTGCGCGGTGAGCTCGCGCAGGCCCACGAGGTACAGGGGCCGGGGCTGCTTCTCGAGGACGCCCGCGAGCGCCCCGGCGACCGACCGCAAGTACTGCCGTTCGCGCTCGGCCTGGCCCTCTTCGCGGATGGGCGTGCCGTAGTTCTTGCCCGGCAGCGCGTCCACGTGGTCGGGCAGGGCCGGGTGCACGGGGAAGCCGTTGCCGGTGAACTCGGTGAGGAGCTCGCCCGCGCCGTCCCACAGGCGGCACTCCCCCTTGGTGACGGCCAGGGCCCAGTACGGCTCCTCCATCCGGGCGGCGGCCACGAGGTTGCGGGTGAGGAAGGTCTTCCCGACCACCACGCGCTGGGGCACCGAGCGCGGCAGGTACCAGACGTGGTGCTCGCCGGGGGCCGCGAGGATCAGCAGCCCGTCACTGGTGTGCGTCAGGTCCACCCCGGCGACGGCCGCGTCGAGCTGCCCCTCGACGTCCGACCGTACGGACCGGGAGACCCCGGCGTCCTCGGCGAGCCGGCGCTTGGCCTCGGCGACGGTGTTCCGCAGCCGGACGGGGTCCTCGGGGCTGTAGGGGGAACGCCGGGTCGTCGGCACGAGCAGCGAGACCGCCGGATAGGGCCGCTCTCCGCGCAGATCGCGGAGGATCTCGTCGGTCAGGTCGCCGATGTCCATGGGTGTTCTCCTACCGCCGCGGCCTCCGGGACCCTTACAGATCACCAGAAACACCCCGCACCAGCCACCCCAGTGCCACCAGACGGGGACGCGGGCAGGGGGACGTAAGACTTTCGTCACCGGAATTCCGGACCCGGCCCGGGCCGGATCGCGTTCCAAGGAGTGAAGGGAACACGCCGGGTTTACGGAGGCAGGAAATGGGACGTGTACGACGGGTGCTGCGCAAGCCGGTCGTCATCGGGGTGCTGGTCGCGGGAGCCCTCGCGGTGGCCGCGGGGCTGGTCTGGTTCCAGCCGTGGAAGCTGTGGGTGGACGAGACCGTACGGGAGTCCGTGCCCTCGGCCACCGGCTCCGCACGGGCGGGCGGCACCGGCGGCGTGCGGACGCTGGCCACCGGCGACCTGATCAGCCACGAGCACAGCACCAGCGGGAAGGTGCGCATCCTCCAGCTGCCCGACGGAAGCCGCACGTTGCGCATCGAGAACCTCGACACCAGCAACGGCCCCGACGTCAAGGTCCTGCTCAGCGACGCCCCGGTGAAGAAGGGGCGGGACGGGTGGCACGTCTTCGACGACGGCGCGCACCGCAGCCTGGGCTCCCTCAAGGGGAACAAGGGCGACCAGAACTACGCCCTGCCGGCCGACGTGGACCTGTCCCGCTACACGAGCGTCAGCATCTGGTGCGACCGCTTCGACGTGTCCTTCGGGGCGACCGCCCTCAAGCCCGTCTGACTCGGAGCCCGTCGGGCCTCAAGCCCGCCGGGCTGCGGTCCTCCCGCCGTGTCAGGTGACGTCGATCGTGGCCGCGACGGGCGCGGTCCCGGAGACCTCGCAGGTGACGGTCACGCCGAAGACGTGCACGGTGGCGTCGCCCGGCGTGATGGTCGCGGATCCTCTCGCGGCGAGGCCGATCGAGGCCGTTCCGCCGGTGAGCGTGACGGTGGAACCGCTGGGCACCGTGCCGGCGTTGGTGAACCCGGTGGCCGTCACGGAGCCGGTCGCCGAGCCGCCGAGAGCGAGGACCATCTCGCCGGTGGAGGCGCGGGCGGGCACGTCGATGGGGACGGTCAGCGCGGTGGTGACCTCGATGGACACGTCCGCGGTCGAGCCCTGCGGCGCACTGGCGGGTGCGGTCACGGTGACGAGGAGGGACTGGACGCCGCCGGGGGCGCCGGGGCCGGTACAGGTGTAGCCGACGGTGACGGCGTCGGCGGCCGCGGCGGGCGGGGCGCCCAGCACGGTGCCCGCACCGGCCAGTACGGCGACTAGGGCCGCGCCTGTGATCGTCCGGCTGCGATTCCGCTGTGCGCGGGTGTGGGGGATGCTCATCGCCGTGCTCCTTCCGTCCGGCGCCGCGGTGGGCGGGCCGGATCCGAGGACGGGGGCTGCCGGAAGACGGCAGGACTGACGTGAACATGTCATCTCTGCCACGAGGGTGCGGAGAAGTCAACAGCCGTGCGGACGCCGCTAGTTCTCCGGGCTCCCCGGCCCCTCCGTGCTCCCCGGACTCCCCGGGCCCCCCGGCCCCTCCACGCTTTCCTGGCCCTCCGGTCCCTCCACGCTTTCCTGGCCCTCCGGTCCCTCCGTGCTCGCCAGAGCGGTCAGGGCGGTCAGCCCGCCCGCGGCGAGGGCGCTGCGCAGGCGGTCGGCCGGGGCGCCGCGGCCGAGGAAGAGCCGCAGCAGCCGGTTGACCTCACGCGTGTCCCCGGCTTCGTCCAGCGCCGGGGTGATGTGCGCGAGCAGGGCGCCGACCGCCTCGCCGGGGCCGAGGCGCCGGCCGTGGGCGTCGATGAGGCCGCGGTGCAACCCGTAGCGTGCGGCGTGCCAGTTCGCGGCGTGCAGCATCTCCGGCGTGCAGGTCGCGAGCGGCAGACCCTCGTGTTCCTCGCGCAGCGCGGTGGCGACCAGGGCGCGGACGATGCCCGCGAACAGGACCGCGTCCTCGACGGTGAGCTGGACGTCCAGCGCCCGCACTTCGAGGGTGGGATAGCGCTCGGAGACGCGCGCCTGCCAGTAGAGCTGGCCGGTGTCCATGATCGCCCCGGCCCGGAGCAGGGCACCGACCCGCAGGTCGTAGTCGTCCGGCCCCTCGAAGCGGGGCGGCGGGCCGCTGACCGGCCACCGCCCGAAGACCACCGTGCGCCAGCTGGCGAACCCGGTGTCCCTCCCCCGCCACAGCGGGGAGTTCCCTCCCATGGCCACCAGCACCGGCAGCCAGGGCCGCAGCCGGTTCAGGGCGCCGACGGCTTCGGCCCGGCCGGGCACCCCCACGTGCACGTGCATGCCGTTGACGAGCTGCTCGTCCACCAGGCGCCCCCCTTGCGCCTGGAGCGCCAGGTACCGCCCCTCGCCGGTGACCGGGACGGGCGGCCCGCCAGCCAGCGGCGCGGCGCCGCAGGCGACGGGCCGGCACCCGGCCTTCCGCGCCGCCGCGCTGACCGCGTGCCGCAGCCGCAGCAGGTGCCCGCGGACCTCCGCGAGGCCGGTGCAGACCGGAGTAGCGGCTTCCAGCTGGGCTTGCAGCAGCTCGGACTTGATCTCCCGCGCCCCGGCCGTCGCGTGCAGGCCGGAGGCCGCCCGCACCTCCTCCGCCAGTGGCACCGGCAGCGCCGTGACGGGGTCCAGGAGCAGGTACTCCTCCTCCACCCCCAACGTGATCATGCGACCGTCCGCCCTTTCGTCCGCCGTTCCGCACCGGGGCAAGGGCTCCCCGGCGTCCCCGGAAGACCCGCCGGCTGGAGGTGTGCCCGGTGGTCGCGGGCGGTAACGGCCGCTGCTCCAGATGCACCGGGCGGGCCCGCCCCGCCCGGAGGGCCGACGGGGCGATTCCGGCCAATACTGATACGGGGAACCGCGGCACTACGAGAGGGACGCCGATGCGGGAAATAGCCACCGCGGTGGACATCGCCGCCACGCCCGGCCAGGTCTGGCGGATCCTGACGGACCTGGAGCGCTACGGAGAGTGGAATCCCTTCATCCGTGAAGCGTCGGGGACGGTCTCGCCCGGCCGGCGCCTGCGGCTGCGGGCCTTCCCGGCCGGCCGCCGGCCCATGACGTCCCGCCCGAGGATCCGGGTCGCGGCCCCCTCGGAGGAGCTGCGGTGGCTCGGCCGGACCCTCCTGCCCGGCCTCTTCACCGGCGAGCACCGCTTCGTCCTCACCGACCTGGACGGGGGCGGCACGCGCGTCGTGCAGAGCGAGAAGTTCACCGGGGTGCTGGTGCCGTTCCTGCGGCGGAGCATCGCCGCCTGCGTCGCGGACTTCGAGGCGCTCAACCGGGCCCTGAAGAAGCGCGCCGAGACGACGGCGAAGAAGTGTGCCGCGCCGGCGGCGGGCGGCCTCTGAGCTGCGGTATCCCCTGGGAGACCACTCCGACACTACAAACCGGACTGTCGGTTTCTCACTTCCAGCCAAAGCCGCAAATCAGCACATCCATAAACCATTCACCCGTGGCTCAATCCGGGCCGTCGCGTCGGCGTTATCCATCGCCGGGAATCCGGCCCGCCACTTACCCGTCGATAGGCCGCATTCCGGGCAGGCGAAGTAGAAATCAAACCAGTTAGTTGGTTTCATGTGTCCATGATGTTGTCGAACCACCGCAGGAGCTTTCGGTGACGAAGCAAGAACGGGCCATGAACACCCGGCACGCGCTGATCCGCTCCGCAGCGCAGGCCTTCGACGAGTTCGGCTACACGCGCGCCAAGCTCGCCGGCATCAGCGCCGGGGCCGGGGTGAGTTCGGGTGCCCTGCACTTCCATTTCGACACCAAGGCGGCCATGGCGGCCGCCGTGGAGTCCGAGGCCACCAGGACCCTGCACGCCCTGGCCCGGCACGCCCACCGCAAGAGCCCCTCCCCCCTCCAGGCGCTCATCGACTCCTCGCACGTCATCGCCCAGCAGCTGCGCCGGGATGTCGTGGTGCGCGCCGGCTTCCACCTCAACTGCCGTACCGCGCACCACTCCGAGGTGAATCTGCACCAGGAGTGGCTGGAGTGCGTACGCCGTACGCTGGAGCGCTCCGCGGCTCACGGGCAGACGCCGCCCCATGCGGTGCAGGAGGAGCTGACGACCACGGTCGTGGGCGCGACCGCCGGCTTCGAGGCCCTGGCCCGCCAGGACCACACCTGGCTCTCGCGCCCCGCCCTCACCGGCCTCTGGCACACCCTCCTGCCGCAGATGGCCACCCCCAAGGCCCTGACGCAGCTTCAGGCCGCCGGAACGGAAGCCGTCATCAACGCGACCGGACCCGCTCCCGCGCAGCCCGCCGCGGTCCACGCCACCGTCGGCTGAGGGCCGGCAGCAGAGCCGGGCGGTGGAGCCTCGCCGCCGTCCTCGGGCCCGCAACTCCCTTGCGGGCCTTTGCCGTACCCGGGAAGCCGCCTCCGGCACCCGCCCCGGCTCCACCCCCGGAGCCCACCCCGGAATCCCGCCTTCCCTCGCATGCCCCGCAGGGCATCCACCCTGGTGAAACGCGTGAAGGAATGTCGTTCACCCTTGACAAACAGGATATCCGGTTTGTTAGCGTCCTGGCATCGGATCACCGGAGGATCCGCTGCCACGGGCAGCGGCCTCCGGACAGCTTTCCGATGCCGCGCAGGGGTGACGAGGGGGGGCTCGTGACCCGTTGGCGCTGTGCGCCCGACGCGGCATCGGCCGGACACCAGGGGGAAAGCGTGGACGTCATCAGGAGGCGGTCCTGTCCAGCCCGCCGCCCGGCCATCCTCCGCGCGCCCGGCGTCACAGCCGGAACGCGCGCGGCACGTCACGCGGAGGCCGCGGCCTCCGCCTCTTCGCCCTGGGCCCGGTGCGCCTGCCAGACCCGCGCGCCCCGGTCGGGGGCCGTGTCCAGCATCCGCAGGGCGCCCGGCACCGCGACGCTCGGCAGGAACATGTCGTACAGCAGGGCGATCCGCTGCTCCAGGGAGTCGCCTTCCGGGTGCGCCGTCGTCAGGATCTCGACGCCCGTCCAGGCGCTCACGAACAGCATCGCCGTCCGCTCCGCGTCCACGTGGGGCAGCAGCTCCCCCTGCTCCTTGGCCTCGGTCAGCTGGCGCGCGATGAACTCGATCCACCCGGGCCAGGACGTGCCGAAGAGGTCCCGCGCCTTACGGTCGGCCGACAGCCGGATCGCGGCGCTCAGCAGGGGCTCCGCGGGCAGCCGGTGCGCCAGCACCATGCCGACGTCCACCCACTCCTGCAAGCGCGACTCCTGGGGCAGTACGCCCTCCGTCGTCAGCGCCTCACTCAGAACCCCGCGCGCCAGCTCCTCCTTCGACGCGAAGTGGAAGTACAGCGCACCCTTGGTGACACCCGCACGCCCGAGGATCTCCGCGATCGTCGCCGACTCGTATCCGAACTCGTCGAAGACCTCACCCGCCGCCTCGAGAATCAGGCGACGCGTGTGAATCGCCCGCGCCTGCTTCGCCATTGACTACCTCCCGCTCACCGGCAACACGCCGATACGAACGCCCGGCCGGCCCCGGCCGCCGAACGCGTCCTGCCGGACGAAACGGGCAGGGCCCGGAATCGACGGCCAGGGCAAGCACGAGCGACAACCCTAAAGCAAACCGGATAGTCCGTATCTTATCACCGGGCCGGTTAACAACCGGGACGCACGATTCCACTCCGAGGAGAGACGTGTCTCAGATCCTGCTCCGCCCCGCACTCGACGCCGCCCACGGCACCCCGCGGCAGTCCACCGACCACGCCACCGAGTGCCGGCTCGTCCGGCTGGAGGCCGGCGGGACCGATGCGTCCGGTGGGTCGCAGGCCTCGACCCCAGACCTTAGCGCCCGCACCGCACTCCCCGCCCACGACGGCGCCGGAACCGCCGGCGGGCCCGCCGCCAAGGAACTCGTGCACCTGAGCTTCGACGACGCCGTCTTCGTGGCCCGCTGGGAGCAGCAGGACCCCACGCACTACACGGTCACCGGGAGCTGGCCCGCCCACACGACGCACCACGTGCCCGGTCACGGCACTCATTACGAGCCCCTCACCGTCGCCCAGACGATACGCCAGGCCGGGCTCCTCCTCGCCCACACCGCGTTCGAGGCCCCGCTCAGCCACGCCACGCTCCTCCACACCTTCTCCTACACCCTCAACCCGGGTGCCGCCCTCGCCACCGACCGGGCCACCCCGCTGCACATCGACGTCACGGCCACGCCCACGACCACACGCAACAAGCGCGTCACCGCCCTCCACCTCCGTATGACCATCACGGCCGCGGGGCCCGCCGCGGGGCCGGGGGCCGCCGACGGCACGGCCCCGGCCCCGGTTCTCGTCACGGGCGAGACCACGTTCGAGTGGATTCCCCCGGCGGTCTACCGGCGGCTGCGCGGTGAGTACCACCAGCCGCCCTCGGCGATGCCGCCGCTCACTCCGCATCTGCCGCCCGCGCACGTCGGCCGGAGCAGGCCGGACGAGGTCCTGCTCAGCCCCACGGACGAGCCCCGCCGGTGGCAGCTGCGTCACCCCTTCGACAACACGGTCTACTACGACCACGGCGTCGATCACGTCCCCGGTCTGGTGCTGATCGAGGCCGCCAACCAGGCCGCGTTCACCGGGACCGCCCCGACCGCGACCGGCCCCGTGGCCGGCGCCGCCGGGTCCTGCGCCTGCGACCCGGCAGCGGGCTCCGGCTACCGCCCGCAACCCGCCACCACGCACACCACCTTCCACCGGTACGCCGAGTTCGACGCCCCCATCGCCATCACGACCGAGCGTCAGACGACGCCGAGCACGACGACCCACACCACCGTCGGGCACCAGAACGGCGAGGCCGTCTTCACCACCACGCACACCGGCCCCGCCGCGTGAAGCGGGGGCCCGCCGGCCGTCGTCCGGCCGCCGGGCCCTCTCCCCCTGCCGCGTCACGCCCCGAACCGCGTCACACCATCGTGAAGCCGCCGTCGACCGGCAGGACCGCTCCCGTCACGAACGACGCCCGGTCGCTGCACAGCCACGCGGCCGCCTCCGCGATCTCCGCCGGCTCGGCCGTACGGGCCTGCGGCGTCAGGCGGTGCAGCTCCGGCTCGATGTGCGGGTTGCGCTCGAACCAGCCCGCGATGATCTCGCTGCGCGTCGTGCCGGGGGCGACCGTGTTCACCCGGATGCCGTGCGGCGCGTACTCCGCCGCCGCGGCCTTCGTCAGGCCGATCACCGCGTGCTTCGAGGCGACGTACGGCGCGGCCGCGGGTATGGCCAGCATGCCGGCGACGCTGCTGTTGTTGACGACGGAGCCCCCCGTCCCCGACTCCACCATGGCCGCGAGTTCGTGGCGCATGACGTTCCACACGCCCCGTACGTTCGTGTCCATGATGGCGTCGTAGGCGTCGTCCTTCATCAGGTGCATCGGCTCCTGGTCCCAGCCGATGCCCGCGTTGTTGAAGGCGGCGTCGAGGCGCCCGTGGCGCTCCACCGCGCACTCCACCGCCCGCCGCGCGTCGTCCTCCACGCGCATGTCCCCGACGACGAACGCGGCGTCGCCGCCGCTCCCCCCGATCTCCTCGCACAGCGCCTCCAGGCGCTCGCCCCGGCGCGCCGTCAGCACCACCGCGGCGCCCTCGCGCGCGAACACCTTCGCGGCGGCAGCGCCGATGCCGCTGCTCGCCCCCGTAATCAGCACACTCTTACCGGTGAGAAATCCCTGATGATCAGTCATGGCCGGAATCCTGCCATTCCCTGACGGCCGCTCTCCCCCGCCCCCGTGCCCCAAGTGGCGCATCGGTGGCTGGCAGAGAGGCGGGAAGGGGGAAGGAGGACCGACGTGCCCGGACTTCGTGATCCCCTGACGATGCTGGTGAGGCGCGGCAGGGAACCGGCGGTCGTGCAGACGGTGCGGTCCACCGCAGCCGCCGTGATCGCCTATGTCGTGGCGCTGTGGCTGAGCAGGGAACCGGCTCCGCTGACCGCGCCGCTCACCGCGCTCCTGGTCGTCCAGGTCACCCTCTACTCCACGCTCACCACGGGCGTGCGCCGGGTCAACTCGGTCGTGGCCGGCGTCCTGATCGCGATCGGCTTCAGTGTGCTGGTCGGGCTGACGTGGTGGAGCCTCGGGCTGATCATCCTCGCCTCCCTGGTCATCGGGCGGTTCGTGAAGGCCGGCGAGTTCGTCCCCGAGGTCGCGATCAGCGCGATGCTCGTCCTGGGGGTGACGCGGGTCGCGGAGACGGCCTGGGACCGGGTGCTGGAGACCCTGATCGGCGCGGTCGTCGGGCTGCTGTTCAACGTCCTGCTCGTCCCTCCGGTGTGGGTGCAGCCCGCGGGCGAGGCGATCGAGGACCTCGCGCGCCGGATGCGGCGCCTCCTCCAGGACATCGGCGAGGAGGTCACCGGCCACACGCCCGTGGCGCAGGCCGCGGCCCGGCTGCACGCGGCGCGGCGGCTCGACCACGACATCGTCGAGGTGGACGCCTCGCTCCGGCAGGCCGAGGACAGCCTCCGGCTCAATCCGCGCGTCAAGGAGGGGCTCCTCTACCGGGTGGTGCTGCGCACGGGGCTCGACGCGCTGGAGATCACGGCCGTCGTGCTGCGCGTGACCTGCCGGACCCTCACCGATCTGGCCACGCACCGGGCGCAGGAGCCGCTCTTCCCCGGGGACACCGCCGCCGCCCTCGCGGAGGTCTACGGGCACATGGCCCTGGCGGTGGAGAACTTCGCCGTCGTCATCACCACGCACGTCACCACGAGCGCCGAGCACGCCGAGGAGCACCTCACGCGGGAGCTCGACGCCGCCCGCCGCACCCGCGACCGGGCGGCCGACCTGCTGCTCCATCAGGTCCAGCAGCACCCCCGGCAGTGGCAGCTGCACGGGGCGCTGCTCGCGGAGCTCGACCGCATCCTCGACGAGCTCGACGTGGAGAAGCGCACCGAACGGCTCACGGAGGAGCTCGACCGCCGTTCCCGGGAACAGCGCGAGCGCTACCCGCGTCTCCACCGCGTCGTGCAACGGCTGCGCAAGAGCCGCTACGGCCGCCGCAGCACCCTCGGATAGCCCGCCGGGGCCTCCCGCGCCCGGCGGGGATCGCGACGTTCCGCAACCCTGGCGTGACAGCGCGCGGCGATCTACGATCGCAGGCGGCTGGGGCACATGTACGAGGGGGGCTCGTGGTACTGCCATTGACCGCCTTGGGGTCCGCCTCACGGACCGGGAGACCGCGATGACCCGGCGCCGATACCGGGTCATGTGCCCGCCCGTCCCTACGACCGCGGGAGAAGCGACTGAGATGCACTGGAGGCATCTGCGCCGCCGATGCCAGAAGGTGATCGGCGGGATTCCTGTGCCCGACCCGTTCTCCGCACAGGACCTGTGCGAGCGGCTCGCCGCCGAGCGCGACCGGCCGCTGCGCCTGCTGGCCCTGCCCACACCGACCGTCCCCGGCACGCCCTCGGGCATGCTGCTGTCCGTCGAGACGGAGGACTTCATCCTCTACGACGGGCAGACCAGCCCGCTGCACCAGGAGCACATCATCGTCCACGAGATCGGGCACCTGGTGTGCAACCACCGCTCCGCGCTCGACGACACCCGGCTGTACCGCCACCTCGACATCACCGATCCCCAGTCAGTGCGCCGGGCGCTGCCGCGGATCCGCTACGGCGACGAGCAGGAGCAGGAGGCGGAGATGATCGCCACGCTGATCCTGGAGGCGGCCGGGCGGGTGCCCGCGCCGACGCTGCTGTCGGGGATGCTCGGCGGGCTGGAATCGGCGATGGGGCTGCGGGTGGGCCGGCCGACGGGGGCGTCGTGCTCGCCTGGATAGCGGAGCTCACCTGGATCGAGAACGCGGGCATCGCCGCCCTGTGGTCGGCAGCCCTCGTACGGGCTCCGCAGGCCGTCCGCCACCGCGAGCAGCGGCCGCTGTGGTTCGCCGTCGTCATGATCGCCCTGGCGATGTCGATGCACCTCGAACCCGTGACGGCCGTGCTGTCCCGGATGGTGCCCGGGGCGCACTGGGTGGACCTGACGACGCACCTGTTCAGCATCGTCGACGCGGCAGCGGTCCTGTGGTTCATCCACGGCGCGGCCGGCCGCCGGCGCCACACCGGTGTGCTCTTCGGCACCGCGGCGGCCGTCATGGTCGCGCTCGTCCTGCTGGACGTGCTCGGGCCGGCGCACGCGCGGAACCAGATCGCGCCGTCCCGGGCCACGCCGAGCGTGCCGGACGCCTACTGGTGGGTGTTCTTCGCCTTCCACCTGACGGCCGACACGGTCTGCGGCGTCGTGTGCTGGAGCCACGGCCGCCACGGCACGCCGCGTCTGCTGCGCTACGGGCTGCGCCTGTTCGGCTCCGGCATCCTGCTGGCCTCGGTGCTGTGGTCGCTCAAGCTCGTCTATCTGTACACGCGGTCGCCGGTGTTCGCCCCGCTGTTCTCGCCGGTCACCGGGGTCGAGGCCGTGTGCATGGCGCTCGGGGTGGCCCTGCCGGTGTTCGCCCGGATCCGCACCCACGTGCAGTACCGCAGGTCGTACCGGGGCCTGGAGCGGCTGTGGCAGGACCTCACGACGCACACCCCGGACGTCGTGCTGCGCCCGGCCAACCGCATCGGGGCCGTGGCCGTCCCCCTTCAGCTGCGGCTCTACCGCCGGGTCATCGAGATCCGCGACGCGATGATCGTCCTGCGCAACTACATCCCGCCCGCCACGCTCGACTCCATCCAGCAGAGCGTGAACGGGCGGTCCCTGCCGGCCCACCTGATGGACGCGCACATCACCGCGTGCTGGCTCACGGCGGCGCTGCGCAACAAGCGCGAGGGCCACAAGCCCCACGCCCAGACGGTGAACCTCACCGGGCCCGGCGACGAGGACGGGCCTTCGGCGCACAGTCTGACCCACGAGATCGACCACCTCCTGCTGGTCGCGGCCGCCTACCGCGCCACCACGACCGCCCCGCCGCGCGCGGGGGACTGAGAAAAGGAAAGGACGGCACACCACCGTGCTCATCGCCTTCACCCTGACGCCCGTCGGCGTCGGAGAGAGCTTCCCCGACGAGATCGCCGACGCCGTGGCCATCATCCGCGCCTGCGGGCTGCCGTACCGCTCGGACTCGATGTACACGATGATCGAGGGCGAGTGGGACGAGGTCATGGACGTCGTCCGGCGGGCCACGGAGGCCGTCGCGGCGCGGGCGCCACGGGTCCAGCTGGTCCTCAAGGCCGACCTGTGGCCGGGGCGGCCCGGCCTGCTGGACGGGAAGATCAGCACGTTCGAGCAGCACATGGCCGATCGCGGACAGTGAACGGGTGCGCATGGCGTCGGGCGGTTATCCGTGTTGCGATGGAAGGGCAAGAACCTGCCACGACGGGAGGAGCGATCATGGCACGGAACAAGCCGCTCAAGGCCCGCGACATCATGACGGCGGGCGCGAAGTGCGTCGGCGAGCACGAATCGCTGCTGGACGCGGCGAAACTGATGCGCGAGCTGCACGTGGGCGCGCTGCCCATCTGCGGTGACGACGACAGGCTCCAGGGCCTGGTCACCGACCGGGACATCGTCATCAAGTGCGTGGCCGACGGCGTGGACCCGGCGAGCGTGGAGGCGGGTTCGCTCGGCGGCGAGCTGCACTGGATCGATGCGGACGCGTCCGCGACGGACGCCCTGGCGACCATGGAGCAGCACCAGGTCAAGCGGCTTCCGGTGATCGACGTGCAGAACGGCCACCGTCTCGTCGGCATGATCTCGGAGGCCAACCTCGCGCAGAACCTCTCCGACAAGCAGATCGCGGAGTTCGCGGCGAAGGTGTACGCGGGCGCCCACTGACGGGGCGCGCGTTCCCCGGCGCGGGCTCTGCGGTCCCGGGGCTCAGAGGCGGGCACCTGCCGGCCGGGCGGGTGTCACCGCCGTCTTGAGGTGGGTCATGGCCCGCTCGCACAGCCCCGCCGCGTCGGGGTCGGTGGAGGTGACGCTGAAGAACAGCCTGCCGCCGAAGCCGATCAGGATGACCAGCGGGGCCCCGGAGAGGCTGGTGTGGGCCGCGCCGTGAAAGGCGGTCAGGCGCAGGTCGCCGTACGTGTCCGGGATGGACGTGAGGAAGTTGCTGAGGGACACGTCGAAGCGTGCGCCCTTGTTCTCGCTGCGGTGCAGGAGCCGTGTGATCATCCCGTCCGGCAGGGGCAGCAGGCGGAATCCCGCGACGAGCGGGCGCAGTTCCTCCGGCCGCAGGCGCCGGTGGAGGCGCTCCCTGAGCTCTCGTGCTCCTTCCCAGAGGTCGTCGTGGGGGCGGCCGGTCGCCACGGGCAGCAGGAAGCTGGCCGCGTAGAGGCCGACGGACTCCTCGGGCACGGGCGCGAGGATGCGGCGCAGGTCCGCCGCGACGGCGATGCGGGCGGGCCCGGGGGCCCGGCGGGCGCGGGCGAAGGCCGCGCAGAGGGCGGCGTGGACGGTGGTGCGCTCGGCGCGGCAGCGGTCGAGCAGCGCGGTGGTCTCCGCCCGGTCCAGCGTCCAGGTGCGGCAGGTCAGCGGGGCGGCGGGGCCCGGCGGCAGGGGCGGCGGGCCGGCCTGGCGGGGAAGGCGCAGGGAGCGGGAGAGCTTGGCGAGGTCGGCGGGGCGGACGCGGGGACCGGGCAGGAGGCCGTCCGCGGGCGGGGCGGCGACGGCGGGGCCTCCGGCGCCGGGCGCGGCGAGGTGCCGGAGGATGTCGCGGAACACGACGGCGGCGGAGTGCCCGTCCGCCACGAGGTGGTGGAAGACGGCGATCAGGTCGAAGGAGGTGCCGCCGTCGACGACGACGAACCGCGCCAGGGGCCCGTCGGCGGTGGCGAAGGGGCGCTGGAGTTCCTCCTCCAGCACGCGGGCGACGGTGCGGCCGGCGACGGGATACTCCACGCGCAGGGGCGTCTCGGGCACGCCTTCGGTGGTGAACCAGGCGCGCCAGGGGCCGCCGCGCTCCACGCGGGAGCCGAGGAGGGGGTGGCGGGCGCGGACGGCGGCGACGGCGTCGCGCAGCCGGCCGGGGGTGGTGGCGCCCTCCACGTGCACGGCGCCCGCGACGGTGGCGGGCAGCGCTTCCCCTGCCGCCCACACGGCGCGTTCGTACGGGGAGAGGTGTCGGCGCACGGTCATGTGCTGCTCCGGATGTCGAGGAGTGCGGGGCTCGGGGTGGTGCGGAGCCCGTCGGGCCAGGTGATGCGCGGGGTGAAGGCGGGCAGGGTGCCGGGGGCGGTGGTCCAGGAGGGGTGACGGGCCTCGCTGACCTTGTCCGGGTTGAGCATGCCGGTGCGGCCGAAGGCTCGGGCCGCGGCCAGGGCGAGGGGTGCGGGGAGGTGGACCACGCGGGGCGGGCGCCGGCCGAGGGCGGCGGCGACCGCCGCGCCGATGTCGCTCCACAGGTGCTCGGCGCCGTCGCCGACGTGGTGGACGGCGCCGGGCCTGCCGTGTTCGGCGGCGGCGAGCAGGGCGCGGCACAGGTCGTCGACGTGCAGGAGGGAGTAGCGGCGGGGGCCGCGGGGGCCGACGGCGGGGAGCAGGCCGCTCCGGGCGGCCGCGGCGAGGCGCGGCAGGAACTGGCGGTCGCCGGGCCCGTAGACGATGGGGGGCCGGACGGTGAGGGCGGGCAACCGGTCCGCGGCGCGGTGCAGGGCGTCCTCGCCGCCGAGTTTGCTGCGGCCGTAGGCGGAGACGGGGGCGGGCGTGTCGCTCTCGTGGCGCAGCCGGCCGGGGCCGCTGGCGGCCAGGGAGGAGCAGTAGACGAGCCGGGGCGGCCGGGGGTGGGAGGCGAGGGCCGCGGCCAGGCGGCGGGTGCCGCCGGTGTTGACGGCGGCGAGGGCCCGGGGGTCGGCGGCGTGGGTGAGGGCGGCGAGGTGGATGACGACGTCGGCGCCGGCGGTGGCCTCGCGCAGCCCGGCGCCGGTGGCGAGGTCGGCGGCCGCGGTGCGGGCGCCGGGCACGGTGCGGCGGGGGTCGCGCACGAGGACGGTGACGTCGTGGCCGAGCGCGGTGAGGTGCGCGACGAGGCGGGTGCCGACGAATCCGGTGGCTCCGGTGACGGCGTACCTCATGAGGCGGTGGCCGGAGCGGGGCCGAGGGGGCGGTGGTAGAGGCGGTGGGTGCGGATGCGGACGCCGCCCATGGCCTGGACGAGGGAGGTCATGGGCCGGTTGTCCTCCAGGACCCAGGAGTACTCGGTCTCGGTGTATCCGAGGCGGGCCGCGGCCTGCTGGGCGCGGTGGAAGAGGGCGGCCATCAGGCCGCGGCCCCGGTGTTCCTTGAGGATGCCGCCGGTGGAGGCGCGGGTGCGGTTGATGCGGCGGCGGGCGCGCGTGGCGCGGATGAGGCCGAGGGGCAGGCCGTAGGTGGTGAGGCGGCCGCGGGCCGCGGCGAGGGCCTGGTGGGCGTCGGGGAGCCAGAGGGTGAAGCCGGCGGGTTCGCCGCCGACTTCGGCGATCTGGAGCAGGTCGGGGACGAGGAGCGGCTTGAGGCGGCGGCCGAGGTGCCGGAACTCGGCGTCGGTGAAGGGCACGGAGGCGTAGTTCCCGGCCCAGGCCTCGTCGTAGATGCGCCGGACGGCGGCGAGGTCGGCGTCGTAGCGGCGGGGGTCGAGGGGGCGGATGCGGACGCCGGGGTCGGTCAGGGCGCGCTGCGCGGCGCGTTGGATGGCCTCGGAGGGCTCGCCGTCGGCGGGCACGGGGCCGGTGAAGGAGTGGAGGTCTTTGGCCTTGGTGAAGCCGCAGGCGGTGAACAGGCCGCCGTAGTACGAGGGGTTGTGCGGCATCTGGACGGTGTGCGGGCCGTCGAATCCGTCGACGAGCACGCCGCATTCGTCGTTGGTGGTGAAGCTCAGGGGCCCGAGGACGCGGTCGGCGCCCCGGGCCGCGAGCCAGCGGTCGGCGGCGGCGAACAGGGCGCCGGCGACGGCCGGGTCGTCGGTGCACTCGAAGAAGCCGATGTGGCCGGTGCGTTCCTCGTGTCGCTGCTGGTACCGGGGGTCGATGTGGGCGGCGATACGGCCGAGGGGGGTGGTGCCGCGCAGGGCGAGGAAGAGCTGGGCGGTGCCGGTGGCGTGGAAGGGGTTGCGGCGGGGGTCGAGGCAGGCGCGCAGCTCGTGTTCGAGGGGGGCGACCCAGTGGGGGTCGTGGCGGTAGAGCGCGCGGGGCATCCTGATGAAGGCGGTGGTGGCGGCGCGCCCGCGCACCGGGGTGACGGTCACGTCGGTCATCGGGCGGTCTCCGGGGCGAGGGCCTGAGGGGAGCGGGCGGGCAGGGGCGCGGGGACGGCGGGCGGCGGGGTCCTGCGGGCGCTCGCGAAGGCTTCGGCGATGTGGTCGACGTGGGTGTCGGTGTGGGTGGCCTGGAGGGTGACGCGGATGATGCTGGAGCCCTCGGGGACGGCCGGCGGGCCGACGGGGTTGGTGTAGACGCCCGCGTCGAGCAGGTGCTGCCACAGCCGGACGCAGTCGGCCGGGTCCCCGGTGCGCACAGCGATGACCGGTCCGGGGGGCGGGGGCGCGCCGGGCGGGGCGGGATCGGCGTGCGCGGGGCCGGTGGCGTAGCCGAGGGCGGTGAGCCGGGTGCGCAGGCGGGCCGCGAGGGCCAGGACGCGGTGGCGGCGCCAGGGCTCGTCGATGCTGATCTCCAGGGCGCTCATGGCCGCGGCGAGGGCCGGCGGCGGCATGGAGGCGGAGAAGAGGATGGCGCGGGCGGCGTAGCGCAGGTGGGTGATGACGCGGGCGGGACCGGCGAGGAACCCTCCGGTGGAGCCGAAGCACTTGGAGAACGTGCCGGTGAAGAGGTCGACCTGCTCGTGGACGCCGAGGAGCTCGGCGGCGCCGCGCCCGGTGGGCCCGAGCAGCCCGATGTCGTGGGCGCCGTCGACGAGGGTGCGGGCGCCGTGGCGGCGGGCGGCGGCGGTCAGGGCGGGCAGCGGGGCGAGGGCGCCGTCCATGGAGAACATGCCGTCGGTGACGACGGCCTTGGCCGCGGCGGGGTCGGCCGCGGCGAGGAGCCGGTCGAGGTGGCCGGGGTCGGCGTGGCGGTAGCGCAGGCGGTCCGCGGCGCCGAGGCGGATGCCGTCGATCAGCGAGGCGTGGTTGGCGGCGTCGCTGAAGACGGCGTCGCCGGGGCCGAAGAGGGCGGCGAGGGCGAGGTTGGCCTGGAAGCCGGTGGTGACCACGGCGGCGTCCTCGGTACCGAGGAAGTCGGCGACGGCGGCTTCGAGTTCGCCGTGGAGCGGGAGGGTGCCGTTGAGGGTGCGGGCGCCCGAGCAGGAGGTCCCGTACGTCTGGAGGGCGGTCGCGGCCGCGGCGGTGACCCGCGGGTCGGTGGCCAGGCCGAGGTAGTCGTTGCAGCCCGCCATCACGACCTTGCGCCCGTCGACGACCGCCTCGCCGTCGCGTGCTTGCAGGGGGCGGTAGTAGGGCCGTACGGGAGTGGCGTGGACGGCCCGCAGGAAGGGGGAGGCCAGGGGCTTGTCGAAGAGGTCGGCGGGTGGATGGTGACCGGGGCTGCTGTCGGAGTTGCTGTCGGGCATGAGGGAGGGGGGCTCTTCCGTCGGCGGCAGTGAGCGGGGAGGTGCACGGGGCGGTGCGGTGGGGAACGAGCGCGGTGGTGCGCCTGGCAGCCTGCCCTGCGGGGCGTGCGGGTGCCAGGGCGTCAGGGCCGCTTTCACTCACGCGTGGTCGTCATTGGCTTTTCCGCTTGTGTCTCTATACGATTGCCCGCCTCCCGGGCCGAGACGGGTGCGGGGCGCCGGCGGCGGGCTTCTGATGGTCCTTCGGCTGATCGGCGCAAAGCCCCGGGACGACGAATTGCGAGGTTCCGGGGGCGGGCGCAAGGTGACCGTAACGATCACCCGTCCTGCCCGAAGGAGTTCGTTCATGGGTGCTTCCCGCAGAACCGCTCTCATGGTCTCCGGCGCCCTGTGCGGTGCGCTGGCCCTTGGTACGACCGGTTCCGCCGTCGCTTCGGCCGGTTTCCCGCCCCCGGTGCCGCCCACGTCCCCGGCGGCCGAGGCGCCGTCACCCGAGTCGCTGCGCGAGGCCGCCGCCGGCGGGGCCCGGGCCATCGACCGCAACGTGATCCGCAAGCGGGCCGTGGAGGCGCTCAAGGCCTGCCGGGCGGCCGGGCCGGGGGCGGCGGAAGCTGCCGGTGGCACGCAGCAGGGCCTGCCGTGCCCGCAGGTCAAGGAGCACCTGGACGGCCTGAACCGGGCCCGGGGCGCGCTGGCCCGGGAGGCCGCGGCCGAGCACCCGGACCTGGAGCGGATGACCACGGCCGCCACCGACGCGGCCGCGGCCACGGCGCATCTGGCCAAGGACGGGGTCGAGGTGTCCGACCGGGGCCGGCCGCCCGGGCGCGGGCACGGACACGGGCCGCACGGGCATGAGCGGTACGACGGCCGGGGCCCGGGCCTGCTGAGCCTGGTGACGGGCGTGCTGGGCGGTCTGGTGTTCGCGCTCGGCGGGGTGGTCGGCGGGCTGACGGGGCTGGTCGGCGGGGTGCTGGGCGGCATCCTGGACTGAGTGCCGGTCAGCTCGCGAGGGCGGCACGGGCCTTACCGGGGCCCGTGCCGCCCTCGTGTGTGCGCCGGGCTCTCCGGGGCGCTCTGCGTGTGGTGGGCCCTTCACGTCTCTTGACACCTCAACAGTTGTCATGGACATTCTCATCGCTTGGTCCGGTCCAATGCCCCCCACCGCATGCACCGCGCACCCCGCCCGGAGGAGCCATGAAGAGAGCCCGTACGGCCCTGCTGTCCGCAACGGCCGCACTCGCTGCACTCGCCGCCCTCGGCGCCACCGTCCCCGCCGCCTCCCACCCCCGGGCGGCGGGGAGCACGGCTTCCGCCCACCGCGATCCCGTCCCCTCCCCCGGCGCCCCGCACCGCGGCACGGTCGCCGGTGCCCGCACCCCCGGCCACTCCCCCGCCCGCGACCGCGCCGCGCGCATCTTCGCCGAGGGCCGCCGGGCCGCCGCGCAGGCGGGCTCCCTGAGCCGCCACGACCGGACGCCCGGCGGCGGGACCGCGACCCCGGAAGCGGACCTCACGCACAACTGGTGGGGCGTCTTCCCGCAGCCCGGCACCCACGACGGCATTCAGGCGACCCACAGCGTCGACGCCTCCTACCGGGTCTCCGACAGCGAGAACTTCACCTACTCCCCCACCACCAAGGCCCAGAACTCGTGCATGGAGGTCGTCACCGCCTACTGGGACAGCGGGAACGAGATATGGGCCTGGGACTGGTGCTCCAGCCCCGGCGGCCCCGCGAAGACCCTCGCCGTCGACGCCGCGTTCCTCACCACGTACACGGACAAGGCGAGCGGGCGCCCGGCCTACAGCGTGCAGATGGTGCAGGACAACGCCGCGGCCAACCAGTGGTCGGCGTACCTCTACAACTACCGCACGGCCGGCTGGGACCTGCTCTTCCGTCAGTCCGGCAAGGACCAGAGCGGCCTGTCGCACGGCTGGGACATGTTCGAGATCTACGCGAGCGTCAACCCCGCGACCGGAACGGGCTACTACTGCACCGAGGCCCGCACCACCGTCTTCGACTCCAGCGCCGTCGCGCTGCGCAGCCGCGGGGCGTGGCGGCCCGCCCGGCCGGCCGACTCGCCGTGGACCGAGGAGAGCCCCCAGGGCCGCGACTTCCTCTGCCCGCCCCTGAAGTTCCTCCAGGCGGGCGCCAACGACCACTGGACCGTCCGTCAGTAGCCGTGCGGAGCAGCCACGTACAGCACCAGGCACGGCGGCCGCACGCGGAGACCGCACGCAGCGACCACGCACAGTAATCAACCCGCCGGAACTCCTGAGCGGATGATACGCAAAACCGAAGGTGCGCCAGGGAAAGAGGACTACCCACCCCCGGCCGTCGTCACACGCTGCGTCACCGAAGCGAGGGAGAGATCCGCCGATCCGCCCTCCCCCGCCCCGCGCGTCCCCCGAGAGTTAGCCCCATGAGCCTCACTACCGCAGGCAAAACCCCGGGCCCCGTCCGCTTCTACCTCGCGTGCGACCACCACGGCTGCACCACGCACACGACCTTCGACCTCGTCATCCCCGACCCCGGACCCTCGCGCGACGACGACCTGTGGGGCCACCTCCTGCACCACACGTACACGGCCACGCCCCACATCGAGGAACTGGGCTGGAGCTACATCCACGGCAACGGCTACACCTGCCCCACGCACCGGGTTCCGGCCCTGCCCAGCGCCTCCTGACGTCCCGTCGGAGCGCTTCCCGGCTCCGGCCCCGCCCAGGGGCCGGGCCCGGGGCCGGCAGCGCCGCCCGCGCCCCCGCCTCCGGCGGGCCGCCGGCCAATGGCATCCTGGCGGCGTGAGCAGACCGGAAATCCATGTCACCCTCGCCCCTGAGCTGCGGCTCTTCGTCAACTCCGAGCTGCGCCGCGAGCGGGCGCCCGTCGCGATCGACGCGTCCTCGTCCCTGGGGCACGTCGTCGAATCGCTGGGCGTTCCGCTGACCGAGGCCGGCACGCTGCTCGTGGACGGCCGCCCGGCGGCGGTGTCCCACGTCCCCTCCGCGGGTGAATCCGTCGAGGTGCGCGCGGTCGGGCGCCCGCAGCGGGTGCCCGGCGCGCCGCTGCGCTTCCTGCTGGACGTGCACCTGGGGACGCTCGCGCGCCGGCTGCGGCTGCTGGGCGTGGACGCGGCCTACGAGAGCGAGGACATCGGCGACCCCGCCCTGGCCGCGCTGTCCGCGGCGGAGCGCCGGGTGCTGCTCAGCCGCGACCGCGGGCTGCTGCGGCGGCGCGAGATATGGGCCGGCGCCTACGTCTACAGCGACCGGCCCGACGAACAACTGCGGGACGTCCTGAGCAGGTTCGCCCCGGCGCTGGCCCCGTGGACGCGCTGCACCGCCTGCAACGGGCCGCTCGCGGACGCCGCGAAGGACACGGTCGCGGAGCGGCTGGAGCACGGGACGCGGCACACGTACGACGTG
The DNA here is from genome assembly GCF_044336695.1 of Streptomyces sp. SCA2-17. Lineage (NCBI taxonomy): Bacteria > Bacillati > Actinomycetota > Actinomycetes > Kitasatosporales > Streptomycetaceae > Streptomyces > Streptomyces sp. SCA2-17. The sequence continues at coordinate 6,443,211 of NZ_CP117521.1, read as the reverse complement.
TTCGCCCAGTGCACCGTCTGCGAGCGCGTGTACTGGCGCGGGGCGCACCACGCGCGGCTGGAGGCGATCGTCGAGGACGCCGTGCGGGAATTCGGCGGCTCCGCCGCCTGAGGGCGGCCGCCGCGCGTGCCGTACCGCTGAGGACCGCTTGACGGAATGTAGCGTGCTGTCCGGAGGTCGGTCATGCTCAAGGGATTCAAGAACTTCGTCATGCGCGGTGACATCGTCGTCGTCGCCGTCGGCCTGATCATCGCACTCGCGCTCAGCACGCTCATCAAGGCGTTCACCGACTTCGTGATCAATCCGATCATCGCCCGCGCTCAGGGCGGCCATGCGATGGGGCTGGGCTGGCAGCTGGGCCGGGCGGGCAACAAGAACACCTACCTGGACCTGGGTTCGTTCCTCTCGGCGGCCGTCTACTTCCTCATCTTCATGGCCGTGGTGTACTTCCTGATCGTGGTCCCGTACAAGCACGTGCAGGCGCGGCGGGGCGTGGTGGTCTTCGCGGAGCCGGGCCCGCTCAAGACCTGCCCGGCGTGCCTGTCGGAGGACCTGCCCGCGGCAGCGGTCAAGTGCCTGCACTGCGGCAGCGATCAGCCTCCCGCGGCCGCGGCCGCCGGGGGCGCGGCGCCCGCGGGCCGCTGAGCGTCAAGGCCGCTCAAGGGCATCGGAGCGCCCAAGGCGCTCAAGGCCAGGTGCGGTTACGGGCCTGGGCGCGGGCGCGGCGCTCCTCGGTGCGGATGCGGCGCTCCTCCGCGGCCCGCCGCACTCCCTCGGCGCGGCGCTCCGCATAGCCGTTGGGCTCCACGACGTGGAAGCACTGGCCGCAGACGTAGCCGCCTTCGGGGCCCTCGATAACCGGGTTCAGACAGTCCTTGCACAGCATCACGACAGCATTCGGCCGGGAAACAACGACATCGCCCATTATTCCGCCCGCCGTCCGACGCGACAGCACAATCCGTTACCGTCAGCCACCCGGAGTAACGGGGTGCGGACGCGGCGCCCCTGAACGCATCCGCTCCGCGCCGGGCGGGCGGCCCGGCGCGGAGCGGATGCAGAGGGGGAGAGAGATCACCGGCGCCGCCCTCTCACCGGGTGCGGCGAGGGGCGGTCCGGCGCCCGTGCGCCGGCGGCGCGCGGCGGGCCTCAGCCCATGGCGGCCCGGGTGGCGGGGGCGCTGTCCAGGGGCGTGCGGTCGACGTCCTTACACAGCGGGACGGCGCCGGTGCCGGCACTGCCGACGAAGGCCGCCGCGACCCAGGTGTTGCGGTTGCGGATCAGGTACCAGACGTTGTTGCCGCCGACGGTCTGGGCGCGGACCTTGCAGCGCAGGCCGATCTTGGCGCCGCGGGCGACGGTGCCCCGCACCGCCGAGTCCGTGCTGGGGTACATGCGCTCGTTGACGCCCGAGGCGCTGACGATCTTGCCGGCGGGCTGCTGGGGGACGGGCGGGACGACGGGGCCGGAGGCCGCCTGGGCCGAGCCGGCGACCAGCAGCGAGCCCGCCAATGCGGCCGCAGCGATGGCATCCGTCGAGATCTTCTTGCTGCGGACTGCGAGTGTCCTGGGCATGGGGGCTCCCTGTTCTGCGGGGTGGATGACGCAATGCCGTCGTACCTCGCCGCAATCCTTAATAAACCAGGGCAATTCGCCCTCACTCTTTCGTGTCTGATGTTCCCTCAGTCGGCCCCTTCTTCGCCCTGCTCGGCTGGACGCGCTTCGGCTCGCCCTTCATCTTCGGGTGCTCCGGCGGGTACGGCAGATCGCCCAGGCCGTGCTCGCGCTCGTCGCGGTCGGCCAGCTCCAGGGCGGCCTCCAGCCCGCACGGCTGGTCCTCCATTCCCGCGTGCACGTCGCCCACGGCGTCGAACCGGGCCGGCATGCTCGCCAGGTCGAAGTCCTCGGGCACGGCACCGCCGGTCACCTCTTCCCACGTCAGCGGCGCGGACACCGGGGCGTGCGGGCGGGGGCGCACCGAGTAGGCGCTGGCGATGGTGCGGTCGCGGGCGGTCTGGTTGTAGTCGACGAACACCTTGGCGCCGCGCTCCTCCTTCCACCACGCCGTGGTGACCTCCTGCGGCACCCGCCGCTCCACCTCGCGGGCGACGGCGATGGCGGCCCTGCGCACCTGGACGAAGGTCCACCGCGGTGCGATGGGCACGAAGACGTGCAGCCCGCGGCCCCCGGACGTCTTGGGCCAGCCGGTCAGCCCCAGGCCGTCGAGGACGTCGCGGAGTTCGACGGCGGCCCGGACGGCGTCGGCGTACCCGGTGCCCGGCTGCGGGTCGAGGTCGATGCGCAGCTCGTCGGGGTGCTCGGTGTCCGTCCGGCGCACGGGCCAGGGATGGAAGGTCAGGCAGCCGAGGTTCGCGGCCCACAGCACGGCGGCGGCCTCGCCCGGGCAGATCTCGTCGGCGTAGCGGCCGCTGGGGAAGGCGATGCGCCCGGTCGGGATCCACTCGGGGAGGTTCTTCGGCGCCCTCTTCTGGAAGAAGGACTCGCCCTGCACCCCGTCCGGGTAGCGCTCCATCGTGGTCGGGCGGTCCTTCAGGGCCCGGACGATGCCGTCGGCGACGGCGAGGTAGTAGCGGGCCAGGTCGTACTTGGTGAAGCCCCGCTCGGGAAAGTAGACCTTGTCCGGGTGCGACAGCCGTACCGTTCGCTCCCCCACGGTGAGCTCCAGCGCCTCCTGTGCCATGCCTCTCACGCTAGAGGGCGGCACCGGGCCCCGCCTGCGGACGGCCCGCGGAGAGGAAGCTCCGGAGAGCCGGCGGAGGGGCGGCCGCGGACGGCTCGGCGGAGAGGCGGCCGGGGCCCGGGGCCCGCACAATCGCGGTCATGGACCTCCCCGTGATGCCCCCGCTGCAGCCGATGCTCGCGAAGTCCGTGGCGGCCATCCCGCCCGGCATGCTGTACGAGGCGAAGTGGGACGGCTTCCGGGCGATCGTCTTCCGCGACGGCGACGACGTCGAGCTGGGCAGCCGCTCCAGCAAGCCCCTGACCCGCTACTTCCCGGAGCTCGTGGAGGCCTTCCGCGAGCGGCTCCCGCCCCGCTGCGTGCTCGACGGGGAGATCGTCATCACCCGCGGCGGGCGCCTGGACTTCGACGCCCTGCTCGAACGCATCCACCCCGCCGCCTCCCGCGTCCGCCGTCTGGCCGAGGACACCCCGGCGAGCTTCATCGCCTTCGACCTGCTCGCCCTCGGCGAGGAGTCCCTGCTGGCGGCACCGCAGCGGGACCGGCGCGACGCCCTGACCACGGCGCTGGACGGGGTCTTCGCCCCGGTGTACGTCGCTCCGGCCACGTACGACCTGGAGACGGCGCACGCGTGGTTCGAGCAGTTCGAGGGCGCCGGGCTCGACGGGGTCGTCGCCAAGCCGCCGGGCTCCCCGTACCGGCCCGGCGAGCGGGCCATGGCCAAGGTCAAGCACGAGCGGACGGCCGACTGCGTCGTCGCCGGGCTGCGCCCGCACAAGAGCGGGCCCGTCGTGGGCTCACTGCTGCTCGGCCTCTACGATCCGGCCGGGCGCCTCCAGCACGTCGGCGTCTGCGCCTCGTTCCCGATGCGCCGCCGCCAGGAGCTCATGACCGAGCTGGAGCCGCTGCGGATGCCCACGGCCGAGGGGCACCCGTGGCAGGAGTGGACCAGCGAGGAGGCGCAGGCGGCCGGCCGGATGCCGGGCGGCCCCAGCCGGTGGACCGGCACCAAGGACCTGTCCTGGGTGCCGCTGCGGCCCGAGCGGGTGTGCGAGGTCGCCTACGACCACCTTCAGGGCGACCGTTTCCGGCACACCACGCAGTTCCGCCGCTGGCGCCCCGACCGCGAGCCCCACCAGTGCACGTACGCCCAGCTGGAGGAGCCGGCGGACTACAAGCTCGCCGACATCCTCGCGCTGTGACCGGCGGCCTCCCGGCGGGGCGGGCGGTTTTCAGAGCGTGCGCAGGGCGGGCAGCAGCTCCTTCCGGGCCCATTCCAGGTACGGCTCCTGGTGGCCGCCGCCGATCTGGACGAGCGCGACCTCGGTGAACCCCGCGTCGGTGTACGCCCGTACGGCCTCCACGAAGCGGTCCACGTTCGGGCCGCAGGGGATCGCCTCGGCGACCTCCTCCTTGGTGACGGAAGCGGACGCGGCGGCGAAGGACTTGTCGTGCGGCAGCTCGGCGTTGACCTTCCAGCCCAGCCCGAACCAGCGGAACTGCTCGTATGCCCGCTCGACCGCCGCTTCGTGGTCGGTGTCGTAGCAGACGGGAAGCTGCCCGATCCGGGGCTTCCCGGCGCCGCCGTGGCGGTCGAAGGCCTCCAGCAGCTCCTGCTTGGGCTCCGTCGCGATGACCAGGTCGGCCGCGCTGCCGGCCAGCCGGCAGGAGTGCTCGCCCGAGACGGCGATCCCGATGGGCGGGGGCGGTACGGGGACGTCCCACAGCCGGGCGTGCTCGACGTCGTAGTGGGTGCCGTGGTGGGTGACGAGGTCCCCTTCGAAGAGGGCCCGGATGATGAACACGGCTTCTTCGAGCATCTCGTGACGAACGCTGATATCGGGCCAGCCGCCGCCCACGACGTGTTCGTTGAGGTTCTCTCCGGAGCCGAGTCCGAGGCGGAAGCGCCCCTGGGACAGCAGCTGGACGGTGGCCGCCTGCTGGGCGACGAGCACCGGGTGGTAGCGCGTCGTGGGGCAGGTGACGTAGGTCATGAGCGGGATCCGGGACGTCGCCTGGGCCGCGGCGCCCAGCACGGCCCACGCGTTGGGCGCGTGGCCCTGCGCGGCGAGCCACGGGAAGTAGTGGTCGGAGGTGACGGAGAAGTCGAACCCCGCCTCCTCCGCGCCGGCCACGTGCGCGACGAGGTCCCGGGGCCCCGCCTGCTCGGTCATCATCGTGTATCCGATCTGCACCATGCGGCAACGGGTTCCCGGTGGTGGCCCGCCCGTAACTGACGCTCTGTCGACAGAGCGATTTATCCGGGTTCCGTTCGGAGTAATCCGACGTGTCTGACGGGTCGGCACCTGTCACTGTGTCTGAAATGGACCGATCAGCCAATATGAAGTGCGGGGGATCGATGCCATACGCGGCACCGCGGCACGCCGCCCGGCCCCATGCGGGCCGGGCGACCGCGCCCGGCAGGAAGAAGACGAAGAAGGCACTGCGGTGCGGCGCGGCCCTGGTGGTGTCCGCGTGCGTGTGCGCCGGCGCGATGTCCCTGGCCTGGCCGGCCAAGGGGGCGCTGACGGACGACGAGGAGAACCTCGACGCCGCGTCCCCGTTCTGGATCGAGCCGCGGGGACCCGCTGCCCGCCAGGTGGAGGTGTGGCGGGAGCGCGGGCGCGAGGACGACGCGCGGGTCCTCCAGCGCATCGCGCGCGAGCCGATGGCCGTCTGGCTGACCGGTGACGACCCCAAGGCGCAGGCCGAGGACGTCACCCGGCAGGCGGAGCGCGACGGGGTCATCCCCGTACTGGTCGCCTACAACATCCCGCAGCGCGACTGCGGTCAGTACTCCTCCGGCGGCGCCGCCGACGCCGCCCACTACCGCACGTGGGTCTCGCGGGCCGCGGCCGGGATCGGCGCGCGCCGGGCCTGGATCGTCCTCGAACCCGACGCGCTCGCCCAGTGGGCGTCCGGCTGCGTGCCCCGGGCGGCGGCCAAGCAGCGGCTCGCGCTCATCGCCGGGGCGGTGCGCGCCTTCAAGGCCCGGCCGGGGGTCTCGGTCTACATCGACGCCGGCAACCCCGGCTGGATCAAGGACCAGAACCTCATGGTGACGGCGCTCACCGAAGCGGGGATCGCGGAGGCGGACGGCTTCGCGCTCAATGTCTCCAACTTCCACACGACGCCCGTCACGCGCGCCTACGGCGACCGCCTCTCGGCGCTGCTCGGCGGCGCCCACTACATCATCGACACGAGCCGCAACGGCAACGGGCCGCTCCCCGAACCGCCGCACAAGGGCAAGAAGAAGGGCGGCCGGCGTCCCGCTCCGGCTCCTGTGGGCGCGGCCGAGGCCCGGCGTGCTGCGGGAAGGGTCGATCCCGACGATCCCGAGGAGATGGAGGAGCTGGACGAACCGGAGGGGCTGGAGGAACTGGACGGGGTCGCGGGGGCGGAAGGCGACGGGACGGACGGGGAGGAAAGCGAGGACGTGCCCGGGCAGGAGCCCGGGCACGAAGACGAGCATGAGGCCGGGCACGGAAGCGGGCACGAGGCCGGGCAGGAAGGGGAGCACGAGCCCGGGCCGAAGCCCGAGGCCGAGCACGAGCCCGAGTCCTGGTGCAACCCGCCCGGGCGCGCCCTCGGCTCGCCTCCCACGACCGCCACCGGCGACCCGCGCATCGACGCCTTCCTGTGGGTCAAACGGCCCGGGGAGTCCGACGGGGCCTGCCGCGGCGCGCCGCCGGCCGGCCGCTGGTGGGCGGAGTACGCGCTCGAACTGGCCCGCGCCACACCGGGGCAGGTCACGCGTCCGTCGCAGGAGCCGGGCGAGCCGGAAGTGCCGGTATCGCCGCCTGCCGTTTCTCCCGGCACCGCTCCCGGGCGCCCGCCCGCGGACGGCGCCGCGGCGTCCCCGGCCGCTCGCGGACGCACGAAGACGCCGGCGGCCCCCGACCCCCTGCCGCCCGCTCCGGTGCCGGTCCCGCCGGCCTCCGCAGCGCCGTCGCCCGGGCCGGGCGGCGGGCAGGCGCCCGCGGCCACGTCCGCGGCCCCGCCCGCCGGGCCGCCCGTGGACCCGCCGGACGGGCGCGCCACGGGCGAGTGACGGCCGGCTCTCGCAGGGATGCCGGCGGACGCCCTGCCGGTGTTCGGCGAGTTCGCCGTGCGAGTGGTCAACATCCCCTGTACGAGAGGCCCCGCCCTGACGAGTGATCCGAGGCGCTCGGCCGGCCGGCCTCAGTAGTGCCAGCGCGGCTTGCCGCTGCCGCCGCAGTTCATGAGCCGGCCCTGGGCGTCGTGCGTGCTCGACCCCACGTCGGCCGTGCGGCAGAACTGGCCCGCCTTGTAGCAGTTGCCGGCGCTGGAGCGGATCTCGCACGTCGTACCGGCCTCGCGCGGGGCCGGCGTTCGCGCCGAGGAGCCGCCCGCGCCGGTGTGTTCGGCGGCCGGCGGGGTCGCGGACTTGCGGGGCGGCTTCGGCAGGATCGGGGAAGGGGTGGCGGCCCGGGAGGGCGGCGCGGTCGGGGACGCCGAGGGAGCCTGCGACGGCGACGGCGAGGAAGAGGGGGACGCGGAGGCGGAGGCCGAGGCCGAGGGCTTCTTCGCCGGTGAGGCGTCCTCGTCGCCCCCGGTGCAGCCGGCCAGCGTGAGGACTCCGGCGAGGGCGATGCCGCAGGCGCCGGCCCAGCGGCGGCGAAAGGCGGGGAGGGATATGCGGGAAGACATGGTCGGGCAACTCCACGATCGGAACGGGCAGGAAAGAAGCCGCACTTCGAAATCCATGACTCCGCTTTACGCGGGCACGGAGTCCGCTGCCGACACGTGGGGGGATCCGCCTAGGCGGATCCACATTAGCGGCATGCCGCCGGGCGAGTGAACCAAGATCGCAGGAAAAGAGCAGGAAAAAGGCGTTCGAAGCGGAGGGGCCGGCGCCGGGCCCCGAAGAGAGCATTCGTCGTCAAAGCACAACAACCGGGCCCTTCCTGGGGTCTGGAATGATGGCCGCGTGGACGAAGAAGTCATCCCGGTGCTTTATGTCGAGGACGCGAGGACGGCGGTCGCTTGGTATGCGCGCCTAGGGTTCGCCGAGCAGTGGGAGCACCGCTTCGAACCGGGCCTTCCGGCCTTCGTCGAGGTGGCGCGCGGGCCGGTGCGGCTGTTCCTGTCGGAGCACGAGGGCGACGCCCGGCCCGGAACGCTGGTGTATCTGCGGGTGCGCGATGTCGACGCGGTTGCCGCCGAGTTCGGCGTACCGCCGCAAACCGCCCCCTGGGCGCGGGAGATCGAGCTGCGTGACCCCGACGGAAACCGGCTGCGAGTGGGCACCCCGACCATCCGTTGACCGAATATCGACGTTTCGGCCCGGCATGCCCCGCTCAAGCCTCCTCCCGACTTGGCGCTGTTGATCGATGGCATTAGCATCGAACTGGTTGCCTAAGTCAACTGCTGGCAATCGCCCTGCCGCATCAGGAGGAATCACGCATGACCGCCACGGCGCAGCAGTTCCGCACATACGTGGAGCGGAACCTCGACATCCTGGGGGCCGACCCCACCAGGACTGCCGTCGTCCACCACGACCGTCGCGTCACCGCCGGTGAGCTCCGCGACCTCGTCCACCGGATGGCACGCGCGCTGCGTGCCCGGGGCGTGGAGCGCGGACAGGTCGTCACCCTGCTCAGCGGCAACCTGCCGGAGACGATCGCCGCCCGTTACGCGGCCAACCTGATCGGCTGCGCGGTCAACCACCTCTACAACAAGCTCTCGGCCGACGTGCAGGCCACCATCATGCGCGACGTCGAGACGCGCGCCCTGATAGCCGACCCCGCCTACGCCGGGCGGGCGGCCGAGCTGGCGGAGCTGACCGGCGTCGAGGACGTGTTCCTGCTCGGTCCGGGCACCGTGGGCACCGACCTGCTGGAGCTGTCCGCAGGGCAGCCGGCCGAGCCGCTCTCGGGTCTCGCCCGCCCCGAGGACATCTGCATGATCCGCCACACCGGCGGCACCACGGGCCACCCCAAGGCCATCTGCACCGCCTTCGAGCGGCTGCCCGGATTCCAGGACGACGTCGACGAGATCCTGGAGCCGGAGGGCAAGAGCGACGACGGGATGCGGCAGCTGGTGTGCACGACGCTCGCCCACGCCGCCGGGCTGCTGGCCGACGTCACCCTGCGCACGGACGGCGGCACCGTCGTCCTCCTCGACGACTTCGACGCGGCGGAGGCGCTCGCGGCGATCGAGCGCGAGCGCATCACCCACATGTTCCTGCTGCCGCCCCTGCTGTACCAGCTGATGGACCACCCGGACGTGGACGGCACGGACACCTCCAGCCTCCGCAACGTCACCTACGGCGGCTGCCAGTCCTCCCCGGCCCGCCTCGCCTCGGCCGTGCGGCGCTTCGGGCACGTGCTGACGCAGTTCTACGGGCAGAACGAGGCCGGCGGCATCAGTGTGCTCAGCCCGGAGGACCACGACCCGGACAACCCCGCCCTGCTGCGCACCGCGGGCAAGGCCATGAACGGCGTCGAGATCGCGATACGCGACGAGTCCGGCCGCGACCTGCCCGCCGGCGAGCACGGCGAGGTCTGCGTGCGCTCGGAGCACATCATGACCGGGTACTGGAAGCAGCCCGAGCTGACCGCCGAGGTCCTGCGGGACGGCTGGCTGCACACCGGCGACATCGGCTTCCTGGACGACGAGGGCTACCTGACCATCGTCGACCGGATCAAGGACATGATCGTGGTAGTCGGCGGCCACGTGTACACCACCGAGCTGGAGGACCTGCTCAACACCCACCCGGAGGTGCTGCAGAGCGCCGTCTTCGGCGTCCCCGACGCCAACCGCATGGAGCACGTGTACGCGGCCGTCGTGCGCGCCCCCGGCAGCGAGCTCGACGAGAAGGAGCTCCGCGAGCTGGTCCGCGACGAGCGCGGCGCCATGTACGAGCCCGCGCACATCTCCTTCATCGACGCCCTGCCCCTGACGGACGCCGGCAAGCCGGACAAGAAGTCCCTCCGCCGCGAGGCGGAAGCCGCGGCGGCTGCGACGCGCTGACGACGGCGGACGGATGCGCCGAGGGGGCCGGCTCGCGTACTGCGGCCGGCCTCCTCGGCCACCCGTGCCGTTCCGGTCGGCGCGTCCCTACGGCGCGGGGTTCAGCTCGGGCGCGTCCGCGCCCTGTTCGGCGCGGAGCCGGTCCGCCACCGCATCCGTGCGGGCGCGCAGGGCGAGGACCCGCTCGCCGGTCTTCGTGCCGTGCAGCGGGGGCTCGGCAGGGAGGACCGGGACGCCCTTGGACTGAGCGGTGCGGACGAGGCTGTGCATGACCTCGGGCTGCTGGGCCAGCAGGGCCGTGGTGAACATGTTGGCGCGCAGCGTCTTCTTCACACCGAGCATGCCGCGGTACGTGAGCTCGCAGGCGACGTCGACGGTCTCCAGGCGCTGCTCGCCCGCCTGTTCCAGCGCCGCGAGCATCACGGACGCGAGGCCCTCAACCACCTTGGTGACCACCCACTTGCGCCCGGGGAGCGGGGGCAGCAGGTCCCGGATCCGGTCGATCTCGGTGTCGAGCGCGTCCGTGGTCATGGCGCTGAACGCGTCGTGCAGCCGGAGGTGGACGACCTTGTCCCAGGGGACGTCCTCGCCGTCGAAGCCGACCGACTCGGGCCCGAAGCGCAGGGCGCCGATGCCGTCCAGCGGGCGTAGCGCCTTCGCGGTGAGGGCGGGGACCTTGGGGTGGCGGCAGATCAGGGCGCCGAGGGAGAACTCCCACTCCGCGGTGGCGGGCGCGGCGGGGGCGGGCAGCGAGCGCAGGACGGAGAGGACCCAGTCGCCGGAGGCGTTCGTGCCGGTGCGCCCGGCGTCGACGCCGCGCTGCACGGCGTTCGCCACGTCCATGCCGAAGGCGGTCGCCGCCGTTCCCACCTGGTCGCCCAGGTTCTTCACCCGGTTGAGTATGCCCATGCCCTGTCCCCGTCTTCACCTGCGATGTTCGTACGATCTCGTACGGCGGCGACACTTTACCCAGTGGCCGGGGGCGTGCTCCGGCCGGCCGGATCCGCGGCCGGGCCGGGGCGCGTACGGCAACGGCACGGCCGTGCTCACCCGCGCCGGGGGTCTCGACTAGCCTGTGGGCACGATGAACCGTTTGATGACGCCGTGGGGCGAGCTGGTCCTGACCCGTTTCCCCGAGGACCCCCGCGACCAGCTCCGTGCCTGGGACGCCGCCGATGAATACCTGCTCCAGCACCTGGCCGGGAGCGCGGAGAGCGCCGACGGCTCCGCGGACCTGTCCGGCACCGTGGCCGTCCTGGGCGACCGGTGGGGCGCGCTGACCACGGCCCTCGCCCGGCAGGGCGCCCGGCCCGTGCAGATCACCGAGTCGTTCCTGGCCCGGCAGGCCACCCTGCGGAACCTGGAGCGCAACGGCCTCGGCGCCGGTGCCGCGGAGCTCCTGTCGACCAGGGACACGCCGCCGGACCGCATCGACGTCCTGCTGGTGCGCGTGCCCAAGAGCCTCGCGCTCCTGGAGGACCAGCTGCACCGGCTCGCGCCCCGGCTGCACGCCGGGACCGTCGTCGTGGGCGCGGGCAAGGTGACCGAGATCCACACCTCGACGCTCAAGCTGTTCGAGCGGATCGCCGGCCCCACCCGCACCTCGCTGGCCGTGAAGAAGGCCCGCCTCATCTTCTGCACGCCGGACCCCGCCGTCCCGCAGTCCGGGAGCCCGTGGCCGCACCGCTACGCCCTGCCCCTGGGCGTCGGGCCGGCCTCCGGCCTGACGGTCACCAACCACGCGGGCGTCTTCTGCGCCGACCGCCTCGACATCGGCACCCGTTTCTTCCTGCGCAACCTGCCGCAGCGGCGCGGCCCGGAGCGCGTCGTGGACCTCGGCTGCGGCAACGGCATCGTCGGAACGGCCGCGGCGCTGGCCAATCCGCAGGCCGAGGTGGTGTTCGTCGACGAGTCCTACCAGGCGGTGGCGTCCGCCGAGGCCACGTTCCGGGAGAACGCGGGGCCGCGGGCGAAGGCCGAGTTCCGGGTGGGCGACGGCCTGGCGGGCGTGCCCGCCGAGTCCGTGGACCTGGTGCTGAACAACCCGCCCTTCCACTCCCACCAGTCGACCACCGACGCCACGGCCTGGCGCATGTTCACCGGGTCGCGCGCCGCGCTGCGCCGCGGCGGCGAGCTGTGGGTCATCGGCAACCGGCACCTGGGCTACCACGTGAAGCTGCGCAAGCTCTTCGGCAACTGCGAGACCGTGGCGAGCGACCCGAAGTTCGTCGTCCTCAAGGCGGTCAAAAACTAAACGACTTGGAGCAAGCCGACCCCACTGGCGGGCAGTGATCCAGATCACTGCCCGCCAGTGGTTTAGGACTTCTGAGGGCCGCCGCACCCATGGCATGATCATGCCGTTACCGGCGGGTAGCCGTCCGGTTCACCCGCCCATGCCGTGTGATGCGGGCCGGAGTGCCGACTCCTCCGGCCCGCCCCCACCTCACGCTCCCGAGGATCGAATTTGCGCAAGTCCGCACGTTTTTTGGCTTTACCCGCCATCACCGCTGCCTCCCTGCTCGCCACCGGGTGCTCCGCGGCCTCCGGGCCGTCCGGCAGTGACCCGGGCGCCGGCGCCGAGAAGGCAGCAGCAGCCCGCCCGCCCGCGGCGGAACCCCAGCTCGCCGTCCGGGCCGCGCCCGAGGGCGCGGGCGCCCCGAGCGCCGTGGCCCGCCCCTCCGGCTCCGGGAAGCCGGCGCAGAAGTCCGCGCTGAAGGTCGCCTCGTTCGACCAGAAGAGCGGACGCGCCGTCATCTCCGGTGCGGCGAAGCCCCCCAAGGGCGTGGCCCCCGGCCGCAAGCCCGCGCCGTCCGGCTCGGCAGGGGCCGCGAGCAGCGCGTCCCCCGAGGCCTCCCCCGGCAAGAACGGCCAGGTGGACGTCGGCGACATCATCGCCAGCGCGCCCGCCCCCGGCGCCCCCGACGGTGTCCTCGCCAAGGTCACCAAGGTGCTCGGCAAGACCGAGCAGGGCACCGAGGTCAACACCGCTCCCGCCACCCTGGGTGCCCTGCTGGGCGACTCCCGGGCCAAGGGCGCGGTGCCCGTCGACCCGTCCACGGTCGAGGTCGAGCCGCTCGTCAAGGGCGTCAAGACCTCGTGGACGAAGACGGGGAACGTGCACTTCGGGCCCAAGGGCGCGAAGGTGCCGCTGGGCAACCTGCGGCTCGACGTCGGCACGTCCATCGCCACCGCCAAGGACGCTCCGGTGTCCGCCGCGGCGTCGGCCTCGGGCTTCGTCCAGCTGGCTCCGGAGGTCGACTTCGCCTACGACGGCGGCGGCGCGGGCTTCGGCGGCGCGCCCGCCAGCGCCTCGGTGTCGCTGTCGGGCGACTGGTCCTCCCAGTGGGAGCTCAAGGGCCAGGCGGCCGCCTCGACGGACGGCAAGCCGCTGCGCGTGCCGTTCGCCAAGCTGCACGCCTCGCCGGTCATCCAGGTCGGCCCCGTGCCCGTCGTGGTCAACCTCGGCCTCACCTGCTACCTCCAGGTGGACGCCGACGGCCACGTCAACGTCGACGTCAAGGAGGAGCTCAAGGGCGGCTTCCGCGTCGGTGGCGCGTACAACCGCGGCAAGGGCTGGTCTCCGGTCAACACCTCCGACTTCTCGGCCACTTCGCCGCAGGCGTCCGTGACCGCGGCCGGCAAGGTGAAGGCGGCGCTCGGCGCCGAGGCGTCCGTGGGTCTGTACGGCGCGGTCGGCGTGAAGGCCGACGTCGCCCCGTACCTGCGGGCCGAGGCGGAGGGCAGCGCGACCGCCTCCGCGGACGGCAAGGCCTCGGCCACCGGCAAGTGGGGCGCCTACGGCGGCCTGGACCTCGCGGGAGCCCTCCAGCTCCAGTTGCAGGTCTTCGGCACGCCGATCTTCGAGAAGCCCATCCCGCTCGGTTCGCTCCACAAGGAGTGGAAGCTGGCGGGCGGCGAGGGCACCGTTTCGACGAACTCCCGCCGCAAGTAGGTCCCCGCACGCGGGGTGAGGGCACCGGTGCACGCGCGTTCAGCGGCGTGCGCCGGTGCCCTCCTGCGCGGAGGCCTCTGCGGAGGCCTCTTTGGAGGCCCGCAGCGAGTAGACCATCGGGACGCGCGGGCGGCCCTCCGGGAGGCGGTAGACCGTTCCCTCGCCGCCCCGGCTGCCGCTCGTGTCCCGCGCCCGGTCCATGTCGTCGAGGTACTTGAACAGCGTGAAGTCGTGCTCGTGCAGGAACTCCAGCCGCAGGCCGGCCGTGGTCACCGCGCTGACCACGTCGCCCAGGGGATGCTGCCACTCCACCGTGCGGTTGTGCCGCGTCGGGGCGGTCATGTCGGCGTACGAGCCGGGCTCGTCGTACGTGAACGGCCCCCGCGCGAAGTAGTCCTCGGCGAAGGCGCTGCCGTCCCCGCCCAGGCACATGGCCACCGGGTGGAACTCCGCCAGGTACAAGAAGCCGCCCGGCGCCACGAGTTCCGCCGCCGTGCGCGCCCACTCCGTCAGGTCGGGCAGCCAGCACAGGGCGCCGAACCCGGTGTAGACGATGTCGAAGGTCTCGCCCCGCAGCGCGGCCGGCGCGTCGTACACGTCGGCCTCGACGAACCGGGCCCGCTCCTCGCCCGCCTCCGCCGCCAGCGCCCGCGCCGCCTCCACCGCCGGGCCGGAGAAGTCCAGCCCGGTCACCTCGGCGCCCTTGCGGGCCCAGGACAGGGTGTCGGTGCCGATGTGGCACTGCAAGTGGAGCAGGCGCTTGCCGGTGACGTCACCGACCTCGTCCGCCTCGAACCCGCGCAGGTCGTTGCGGCCAGCCTTGAAACCCGCCACGTCGTAGAAGGCGCTTCCCGTGTGGAGGGGCACCCTCTCGTCCCACATCGCGCGGTTGTCCTCGCGCCAGTTCCCGGCGTGGCCGCTCCGCCCGCCGTCCGTTCCTCCGCTGGTCGTCGTCACCAGCGTGACGCTAGTGGGGGTCCTTGCGAGCACGCGAACGGTTTTCCGGCGCGTCGCCGAGGAGCGGACGGCCGGCGGGGAGGTGCACCGGGCACGCGCACGCCGGGGGGTGCGTGCCGTGGCGCGGCGCGCCGCACGCACTGCGGGAGAGGCGTACGAAGCGGCGGTTCGCGCGTTGTGCTGGGTAAGGAGGAGCAGGACGTCACGGGTGACACGGGCGTGACTGCGGGAGAGGGACGGGGCGCGTGAGTGAGCTCCGTGTCCGCCTCTGACGGCCACCGGGCTCCGGCACACGGGAAGGAAGGCACGTTGATCCGTCTGGCGCGGGGCGCTACGGGATTCCGGGGGCCGCACGAGGCCCCTCTGCCGCGGACGGAGGCGGCGCTGTTCCGGGCCGCCTGTTTCACCGCGGCCATGGAGGCCCGGGGGCGGGCCGGCGAAGTGGTGCCCGGCGAGGTGCAGACGTTCCGCCGGGCGGCGCTCAGCGACGGGTACGGCCGGGTGTTCACCGCCCTGGGCCACGTCCACCTGCCCGTGGTCGCCTTCACGACGGACGCGGTCCGCGAGGGCGAGCCGGTGCCGGGGTTCGCGGACCCGCCGGTGTGGGCGCAGGTCTTCGAGACGGCGGGGCTGCGGGTGATGGGGGTCAAGGAGCTGATGACCCCCTTGGAGGAGGTCGACGTCTCGGACCTGTCGTCGGCCGAGCTCACGGAGATCCGTTACTGGAAGCCGTCATGTCTGGGGGACGTCCTGTTCAACTGGTGGGACTGACCGCAGGCCTGATACCGGGCCGGCCCCGGACCGGCGGCCGCCCGCAACGCCTCACGGAGCGGGCGGCCCCGCCCTCTACGCCGTCAGCGCCGCACGCTCCTCCGTGTCGGCGCCCGCCGCGGCGACGGACGCCAGCTCCTCCATCGACAGACCCAGCACGGAGGCCAGCGCCGCGATCGTGAAGAAGGCGGGGGTGGGCGCACGGCCGGTTTCGATCTTGCGGAGCGTCTCCACGGACAGGCCCGCGGCGGCGGCGATCTCCACCATGCTGCGGTCGCCGCGCGCCTCGCGGAGCAGGGCGCCGAGCCGCTCGCCGCGCCGTCGTTCCCAGGGGGTCAAGGGGGTCCTCACCATGACCCGGATTCTAGACCGTGATACTAATACCGGTATAAGAATTGGTGACGCCGAGCTTAGGGGAGTTCCGGGACCATGGTGGAGATCAAGACCGACGGCGAGCTGGACGCCATGCGCGAGGCGGGCCGGGTCGTGGCCCACGCGCTGGCCGCCGTCCGCGACGCGGCGAAGCCGGGCGTGACGCTGCGGGAGCTGGACGAGGCGGCCCACGCCGTCATCAAGGACGCCGGGGCGACCTCCCCCTTCCTGGGCTACAAGCCCGACTTCGCCCCCACGCCCTTCCCCGGGGTGATCTGCTCCTCGGTCAACGACGTCGTCGTGCACGGCATCCCGGACGACTGCGCGCTGCGCGACGGCGACCTGGTCAGCATCGACTGCGGTGCGCAGCTCGACGGCTGGACGGGCGACGCCGCCATCAGTTTCATCGCCGGCACGCCGCGCCCGGCGGACACGGCCCTGATCGAGGCCACGCAGCGGGCGCTGGACGCCGCCATCGCCGCGGCCGTGCCCGGCAACCGCATCGGGGACATCTCCCACGCCGTCGGCACCGTCGCCCGCTCCGGGGGCTACGGCATGCCCGCGGACTTCGGCGGCCACGGCATCGGCCGGCAGATGCACGAGGACCCGCACGTGCCCAACCGGGGCCGGCCGCGCCGGGGCATGACGCTGCGGCACGGTCTGGTCCTCGCGCTGGAGCCGATGCTCATGGCGGGTGGCAGCAACGGCTACCGCACGGACGCCGACGGCTGGACGATACGCACCGCCGACGGCAGCCGCGCCGCGCACATCGAGCACACGGTCGCCATCACGAAGGACGGCCCGCGGGTGCTGACGCTGCCCTAGCGGCGCGGCTCAGGCCGAGAACTGCCGCATCAGCCGTACGCCCTGGGCCGCCGTCATGTGCGGCAGGTACGCCTTGCCGATGGCGCGGGTGATGGCGGGCAGGGCGGCGGGGTCGGGGTAGGCCATGTACATGGGGTGGTACTGCGGCTGGAACTTCGCTTTGAAGTTCAGCAGCGACCGGAAGCCGTAGACCGGTTCGAGGACCTTGCCCCCGTAGTCGAGGATCCGCTGGAGCGCCGCCGGGGGCTCCTCGGTGGCCTTGCGGGCGAGCGGGGCGCCCGAGAGGCTGAGGAAGCGGGCGCCCTCCTCCTGGAAGCCGAGCGCGGCCGAGGCGATGAGGAACTCCATCGAGCCGCGGAACCCGGCGGCGCGGCGGCGCATGAAGTCCAGCGTCCAGCCGGCGGGCCGGCCCGCTTCGTACACCGGCATCCAGCTGGTGATGCCGTGCACGGTGCGGTCGCCGTCCACGGCGATGAGGCAGCGCACGGCGGGGTCTTCGAGCTCCTCCAGGCCGCCCAGGGTGAAGCCCATCTCCGGCAGGCCCTTGTCGGCGACCCACTCCTCGGAGATGGACCGGATCTGGTCGGTGAGGGCGACCGGAGCTTCGGGGTAGGACCACCACTCGGCGGTGATGCCCTCCTTCTTGGCCTTGTTGAGGGCGGTCCGGACGTCCTGCCACTTCTTTCCCGTGAAGGCGAGGCCGGGCAGGGGGACGACGGTGTCCTCGGCGACCTGTACCGAGCGCCAGCCGAGCGCCTCCGCCGCGGCACGGGTCTCCTCCCCCACGCTGTAGAAGCACGGCGTCCAGCCGCGCTCGTCGCAGTGGCGCGCGAAGCCGCCGACGGCCGCCGCCCGCGCGTCCGGCGCGCCGAACGGCTCGCCGGTGGTCAGGGCCACGGTGGCGATCACGCGGTAGGCGACGGCTGCGCGCCCGGCCGCGTCGAACCAGTAGTAGTTGCCGTCCCAGGTCGTGAGGAACGACAGCGTGGAGCCGCCGTGCGCGGCCAGGAGTTCGCGGGCGCGGACGGCGGCGTCGGCGTCGGTGTGCAGGCGCGGGCGGCGGAAGGTGACGAGCAGCGCGATCAGGGTGACGAGCCAGAAGACGAGCCCGCAGTAGTGGAAGAGGGCCTGGGCCGTGCCCCCGACCGGGACCGGCCAGTCGGTGAAGGTGGCGAGCAGGGTGGGCGGCAGGAACTCCGACGCGAGCCCCGAGAAGAGCACCGAGGGCGTCGCCGCGGGGTCGTACTGGTCGCGCACGGCGTAGCCGATGCCCACGTACGCGGCGCAGGCCAGGACGAGGGCGCCGCCGGTGACGGCCGCGAGGCCGCGCGTCGCCGAGCGCGGCAGCCGCAGGCCGAAGCGGGCACGGGTGACGATCAGGAGGGCCACGATGAGGACGGGCAGCAGCATCTGTTCCGCGAAGGCCTGGGCGTACGTCGAGCGGTCGGCCGGCTCGGCCCAGCCGGCGGGGTGGCTGAGGAAGTCGTGCAGCCACCACGAGAACAGGGCGGTCCAGGCGAGGTGGACCAGGACCGCCAGGCTCCAGGCGAGCCGCAGCCCGCGGCGCAGGCCTTCCGCGAGGACGAGCATCAGCGCGGGGACGAGGACGGCCATGACGGCGGCGGGCGAGTCGTAGAAGTTCCGCAGGGCGTGCACGAAGTGGCAGTCCCCGGCGGAGGCGGCGCACGCGTCCGCGACCTCCTGTCCGGTGGGCTGGACCGAGACGTAGAGCTGGAAGGAGTTGAGGGGCCCGTAGGCGTCGCGGTAGAGGATCGCGACCATGGGGCCGATGGCGGCGGCGGCCACGACGAGGGCGACGAGGACGCGGGCTTCGGTGTGGGAGGAGTGCCGCAGGCGCAGCGGTCCGGCCCGGCGGTACAGGAGCGCGCCCAGGAGGAGGCCGACGACGGCGCCTCCGAAGCGCAGGACGCCCTGGAGGTGGCCGACGTAGAGGGCCATGACGAGGGCGAAGGCGACGATGCCGAGGCGGGTGCGGCGCCGCCACAGGGCGGTGAGCCGGTAGCTGAGGACGCCGCCGACGGCGAGGGCGCCGACGGTCGGGGAGACGGCGAGGTAGCCGGCGAGCTCCTCCAGCCACCACTCCCCCGCGATGTTGCCGAGCTGGACGATGCCGGTGCCCAGGAGCGTGCCGAGGATCTGGCCGCCGATGAGGACGGCCGCGGTGCGGGCGACGCCCAGGCGGCGCTCGGAGGGGGTGACGAGCAGCAGGATGATGGCGGTGGCGCCGAGGTAGCCGCCGAGTCCCGGGCACCACAGCAGGGAGCTGACGGGGGTCCACCAGCGGCCTTCGGCGAGGGCGGGGACGCCGGCGCCGACGTGCTCCATGCGGTGCCGGCTCGGGCCGCTGCCGAGGCTGCCGGTGACGGCGCCGACGATCCACAGCACCGCGAGGAAGCCGAGGGTGAAGGGGGCGTGGCGGACGGGGGCGAGCAGCCGGTCGAGGGTGACGCGCCAGGGGTGGGTGCTGTCGCCGGGGGTGGGCGCGGGCGGCGGGGCGGTGGTCTCGCTCATCGGGTCAGCCCCGTCTCACGGGAGATCCAGGGCAACTGGCGCTCCAGGCCGGGCCGCCAGACCTGCCAGCTGTGGCCGCCGGGGAGCAGGACCCACTCGGCCCGCATGCCGGCCCTGACCGCCGCGTCGTAGACCTTGCGCTGCTGGGGCCGGTAGGTGCTGTCGCTGCTGCCGGCGACGAAGGCGGCCTTGGTGTCCGGGAAGCGCTGCCGTGCCATCACGTCGAGGGGGTTGACGGCGGTGAAGGCGGCGGTGTCGCCGCCGAAGGCCTTGTCGATGGTCTTCTGCGGGCTGCCGAGGGTGGGGGCCTCCTGGCCGGAGATGTCGTTGACGACGCCGTAGACCCCGGGGGCGTTGACGCCGAGCTGGAGGGAGCAGGTGCCGCCGAAGGAGATGCCGGAGATGGCCCAGGAGGTGCGGGCGCCGGCGACCTGGAGGTGGGAGCGGATCCAGTCGGGGACGTCGGTGGCGAGGTAGGTCTGGACGTTGCCGAGCCGGGAGTCGAGGCAGAGGGTGTTGGCGAACTGGGAGCCGAGCGGGTCCACGACGACGACCACGGGCGCGAGGCCGCGGTGCCCGGCCGCGAAGGTGTTCATCATGTCGACGAGCCGCCCGGAGTTGATCCAGTCGTCGGGCGAGCCCGGCTGTCCGGCCATGAGGACGAGGACCGGCAGGAGGGGGCGCGGCGTGGCGCGGTAGGCGGGCGGCAGGTAGACGTAGGCGCTGCGGGCGTGGAAGCCGGATCTGACGCCGGGGACGGACGACTTGGAGAGCGTGCCGTGCGCGGCCATGCCGGCGGGCGGGCGCCAGACGTCGGCGATGGTCTTGCCGGCGGGGACGCGCAGGGCGGGTTCGGTGCGCCCGGTGGCCTCGGTGATGCTCGTGGTCTTGGTGAGCCAGGAGTTGAGGGCGCTGCGGGCGGTGGGGTACTGGTCGAAGTGCCGGTTGATCTCGGAGGCGCCGAGGAGGACGACGAGGAGGCCGGCGAGGACGGCGGCGGCCCAGTGCCGCGGGCGGAGCAGCGGGATGCGGAAGGCGGCGAGGCACACGCCGAGGACGGCGATCCCGGCCCAGATCACCACGCCGGCGGGCAGGGGGTCGGGGAAGGGCTGCCACCAGTCGTCGACGGCGGTGCGCAGGAGCCAGGTCGCGGCGGCGGCGAGCAGGACGGCCGCCGGGGCGAGGCGGGTCCACCAGGTGCGGCGGCGGGAGAAGAGGAGCGCCGCGAGGGCGCACAGTCCCACGGCCAGGAGGGCGACCGGAATCCATCCGCTCACCAGGGACCAGTCCAGCGGGCCTGCGGAGATCTGCATCCATCGCACCTCCCTGAAAATGCTACATATCGCCGTAAATGCGGCAACTCAGGAAGGTGTGCCGCGACCCTTGCCGGTGACCCCGCCCGGTGGGAGATTCTCGGGTGGGCCGCGCCGGCCGGTCCCCTGCGGGGAATTCCCGGAGCCGGCGCCCCGCCCGGCGCGCGGGGCAGGCAAAGGCGCATTCGCCCCCCTCCGGCGCACTCCCTCGCGCACGCGCACGGCCGTAATGCCGCAGCCCGGGAAGAGCACCGGGCGGCACGGGAAAAAAGCGGGCCACAGATCATGTGAGGATCCGGGTCGGCATATCGATCGCCTCGTAACGAGCGGTAAGGCCCTGGCAATTGATCCATGCCATGCACATGCGTATGCGAAAAGGCCCCCGGCGGCGGCGTTTTCCGCATATCCCCTGGTGACGCCGGAGATTCGCACTCCCCGCACGGCCCCCCACTCCGCTCTCGAACAGGAATCCACACCGTTCATGCGCTAATACCAGCGGACCGGATCAAGTAATACGCTCCGAAAAAAGTGGCCGGAACGAATATCCCCCGAATCAGCCGGGCCATGATTCGCTGACCGCGTATGCACGCATACTGCCGGACCACGGCGAGGAGAGACTGATGGCCGAAGTCAAGAAAATGATCACTCCGACGCCCACGGCGTCGTCGCGCCCTTGCGGGTTCGTCTCACCCGACAAGGGCAACGCCCCGACGATCACGCCGGTACCGAAGGCGGAGTCGGTCCGCACGGACGTCGCCGAGACGAAGGAACCGGTCACCCCTGCCTGACCATCCCGGCGCACCGGTTCCGGCGGGCCCGCCGCGACGCACGCCCGCGGCGGGCCCGTTCCACGGGCGCGCGCCCCCGGCCGGCGTCCCGGCCCCGTTCGATCCGCACCGCTTCCAGGAGGAAGTCCACCGATGTCGGCTCCGGTTTACCAGTCCTCCCGCTACGTCCGTACGATGCGCACCGCCCGGGACCGCGACTTCGCGCGGTTCGGCGGCCGGCTCGACGCCTACGACGGCACCGAGCGCACGGTGGCCTTCCACTCCCTCTTCGGCAACGCCCGCCTGGTGGACCGCGATACGGTCGAGCTGCTGCGCGAGGCCGCCGGCGGCCTCCCCCTGGACGCGCTGCGCGCCCGCGCGGGCAGCGAGACCGTGGACAGCCTCATCGAGGCGAAGTACCTGGTGGAGGCCGGCCACGACGAGGCGGCGCAGATCGACGAACTCCTCGCCGCCCGCGGCGAGGCGCTCAGCAGCGGCGTCTTCCACTCCTCGATCCAGCTCGTGCTGACCAACGCCTGCAATTTCTCCTGCCAGGGCTGTTTCGCGTACAACTTCGACGGCGGCGTCGAGGAGCGCAACACCTCGGGCGAGTCCGTCAAGCCCGGTCCGGTCCTCGTCCAGCTGCGCACGGCGCGCGGCGACAGCGGGCCCACGCTCGCCCGCGGCGACTGGAACGAGGGCACCGACGGCGCCCGCAACCCCTCGATGCACATGTCCCCGCAGGTCGCGGAGAAGACGCTGCGGGAGGCGGTGGCGCTGCGCAAGGCCAACGGCGGCGGCGAGCTCACGGTGTCGTTCTTCGGCGGCGAGCCGACGCTCGCACGCAACACGATCCTGCACATCCTGCGCACCTTCGGGCACTTCTACGACGGCGTGACGCTGTCGTACGACATGACGAGCAACGGCTCGCGCATCGACGACGAGCTGCTCAAGGCGCTCGCCGAGTACCGCGTCTCCACCACCGTCTCGATCGACTACCTCGTCCCCGAGACCGGGGAGTTCCGCGGCGGGCAGCAGCAGCGCACGCCGTGGCCGGTGGTGCGCAAGGCCATCCTCGACATGAAGGCCGCGGGCGTGCCCGTCGCCATCACCACCGTCCTGTCGCAGTACACCTGGGACAAGTGGGGCACCCCGCTGATCGACTTCGTGGCCGAGGCCGGCCTGGACTCCCTGGACGTGATCGTCTCCTTCCAGGCGCGCGAGTTCTTCGAGCAGCACAGCCCGCACGACGTGGCGCAGAAGCTGCTGTCCGCCGTCGACTACGGGCGCGAGCGCGGCGTGCAGCTCAGCGGCTACTGGTACCAGACGTTCCAGATGATCGCCGACGAGGCGAAGTGGGCGGCCCAGGCGGACTACAAGACCTGCCCGGCCGTGGGCCGGCAGCTGTCCATCGAGCCCAACGGCAGCGTGTTCGCCTGCAAGGCGACGGCCCGCAAGCTCGGCACCATCGACGACTGGCGGGGCGTGTTCAACTCGGCGGCCTACCGCGACTACGGCATGCGCGCCTACACCAACGGCCCCGGCTGCCAGGGCTGCGAGCTGCAAGGCACCTGCTCGGGCGGGTCCGCGGGCGCGCTGGAGGAGGAGAACGGGTCGATCCAGGTGATGTCGCCGGGCTACTGCGCGTACATGCGCGAGGTCGTGCAAGGGCTGCTGGAACGCCACCACGCCCAGGTCTGCGCGGGCGTCTGAAGGGGCCCGGCAGATGCCGACGATCGGTCTGAACTTCGGGCACGACGGGGGTGCGGCCCTGGCCCAGCCCCCGGGGATCCACGTCATCGAGGGCGAGCGCCAGGTGGGGCTGCGCCACGTGTGCGGCGGCAACGCCGGGTTCGCGGCGTCGGTCGGCGACTGGGTGAACCGGCTGCACGCGCTGGCGCGCGGCCCGGTCACCGCGGTCGCCGTCGCCGACTGGTACACACCGGCGTGCCGGACCCTGCCCGGCGGGCTCGTGGAGCTCGTCTCCGAGGACATCACGTGGAGCCGGCCGGGCGACGCGCTGGCCACGTCCGTCCTGCGCCCGGTCAAGTCCGTGGACTGGCCGCTCGCCGACGGCCCGGCCGGCCCCCTGCCGGTGATCGCCGTGCGCCACCACTACGCGCACGCCGCCCTGGCCTACTACACCTCCGGGGCGGACAAGGCGCTCGTCCTCGCCCTGGACGGGACGGGCAACTACGCCGAGTGCGGCATGGTGTGCCTGGGCGACGGCACGTCGCTGACGCCCGTCCTGTCGTTCAGCAACCGCACGGGGCCGCGCTTCGGACTGGTCTACGAGGCGCTGGCCCGCCGGGTGCACGGCGGGCAGTTCGACACGGGCAAGCTGCTGGGCCTGGCCGCCACCGGCACCGTCGACGCCGACCTCCTGCCCGTGCTGCGCGCGATGCTCGCCGGGGAGCGCGCCCGGCGCACCACGCCCGACCTGCTCCCCCCGCTCGGCGGTGAGGCGCCCGCCGGCAGCGCCCTGCGCTACGAGGACACCTGGTACCCGTACGACGAGGACGCGGGCGGCTACCTGGACGGCCTGCTGGGCGACGCCACCGACGACGACGTGGTGCACTCCTACGGCGGGGTGTTCCCCGACGAGATCCGCACCCCGCGCGGGCACCGGTTCCTCGTCGGGCACAGCCCCGGCGACCCGGTCTGCCGGAACCTGGCCGCTACGCTCCAGGCGGCCGTGGAGGAGGACCTCACCCATCTCGTCGCCGGACTGCACGCCCGCTGGCCCGGTCACCCCGTGCTCTGCTACGCCGGGGGCTGCGCGCTGAACATCACGGCGAACACCCGGATCGTGGAAAGCGGGCTGTTCTCCCGGGTGCACATCCCCACGTGCTGCGACGACTCCGGGATCGCGCTGGGCGCGGCGCTGGCCGTGGCCGCCCCGGAGGACCGGCCCGCGGCAGGTGAGCACCCGGGAGCGGAGCTGGCCTACGGCGGTCCGCCGCTGACCGCGCGCGGCCCGGTCGGCACCGGGCACACCCGTACGACCCTCGCGAGCGACGCCGCCCTGGCCGAGCACGTGGCCGGCATGCTCGCCGGGCGCAAGTGCGTGGCCTGGCTGGGCGGCCGGATGGAGACCGGGCCGCGCGCCCTGGGGCACCGGTCGCTGCTCGTCTCGCCGCACTGGGCCGGCGCCCGGCGCCACGTCTCGCAGACCATCAAACGGCGCGAGTGGTTCCGGCCGGTGGCGCCGCTGTGCCCGGCGGAACTGGCCGGCACGTACTTCGCCGGCCCGCTCGACCACACCGACACCATGCTGTTCGCGGTGCGCGTCCGCGAGGAGCACGCGGAGCGGCTCGCCGAGGTGCGGCACATCGACGGCACGGCGCGGTTGCAGACCCTGCACGCCGACCGGCATCCGCTGCTGCACCGCGTGTGCCACGCGCTGGCCCGCCGGACGGGGCTGCCGATCCTCATCAACACCAGCGCCAACGGCGGCGGCCGGCCCATCCTCAACGACCTCGGGGAGGCCCTGGAGCTGCTGGACGCGACGGCCCTGGACGCGGTCGTCCTGGCGGACGAGCGGACCGTCATCACCTGACCGGGAGCACACCGGCACCCCTGAGACCCGAACGTGAACCTGACCAGGAGCAAGGAGCACCGACCATGGCGAGGACCCAGCTCAGGGACATCCGCAAGAAGCTGCCGCTGCGCGTGCTGTCCCCCGAGGACTGGGAGCACTGGACCACCCGCGGGTACGTGGTCGTCCGGCAGGCCGTCCCCGCGGACAACGTCGAGCGGCTGACGCGGGCACTGTGGGAGTTCGAGGACATGGCGCCCGGCGACCCCGCCACGTGGTACGCGGACCGCACGGACAACCAGCGGCTGCCGGGCCACAGCGGGCTGGTGGAGATCTACAACCACCAGGCCATGTGGGACAACCGGCAGACGCAGCGGGTGTACGACGCGTTCGTCGACATCTGGGACACCACCGGCCTGTGGGTCGTGATCGACTTCGCCAACGTCAACCCGCCGAACCGCGGCAGCCGTGCGTTCGAGGGATTCGTCCACTGGGACGTCGACACCTCCCGGCGGCCGCTGCCCATCAGCTGCCAGGGGGTGCTCTCGCTCAGCGAGGGCAACGAGGAGATCGGCGGCTTCCAGTGCGTGCCGGGCATCTTCGAGAAACTGGACGCGTGGCTGGAGGAACAGCCCCCCGGCCGCGACCCGATGACGCCCGACATCACGGGCTACGCGGTGGAGACGCTGCGCGTCGACCCCGGCGATCTGATCATCTTCAACAGCCTGCTGCCGCACGGGGTGCGCCCGAACCGCTCCGCGGACCGGGTGCGTATGGCACAGTACATCTCCATGGCGCCCGCCCTGGAGGACGACGCCGCGCTCCGGGACAGCCGCGTACGGTTCTGGCGGGACCGCATCCCGCCGCACGAGCACGAGCACCACGGAAGCCCCCGCAAGAAGGAGCGCGAGCTGTACGGGCGCGCCGAGCTCACCCCGCTGGGCGAGCGGCTCCTGGGGCTCACGAGTTGGTCGTGACCGTGCCGGGCGGCGGGGCGGCGGTGCGCGGCGGCCGGACGCGGAGTGAAGTCCCTTGACCGAGACCGGGGCACCCGCCCGAACACCCGTGCTGGGCCGCCGTTTCCGCTGGCTGTGGTCGTCGTCCGTGGCGTCCAACGCCGGCGACGGCGTCACCCGCACCCTGCTGCCGCTGCTGGTGGTCGCGAGCCACCCGCAGCCGATGGTGGTGGCCGGGCTCACGGCGGTGAACATGCTGCCGTGGCTGCTGTTCGCGCTGCCCGCCGGGGTCCTGGCGGACCGTCACGACCGGCGGCGGATCCTGCTGTTCAGCAACGTCACGCGGGCGGCGGCGCTGCTGGCTGCCGTCGGGGCGTTCGCCGCGGGCACGTCGCTGGCCGTGCTGTTCGTGCTCTCGTTCGTCCTCGGAATCGCCGAGACGCTGGCGGAGACCGCGGCGCCCGCGATGCTGCCCGACATCGTGGCCTCCGAGCACCTGGAGCACGCCAACGGCCGGCTCTTCGCGCCGCAGGTCATCCTCAACGAGATGGCGGGCCCGCCGCTGGCCGGCCTCCTGGTCGGCGTCGGCGCGACGCTGGCGCTGGCGACGGGCGGCGCGCTGTACGGGCTCGCCGCGGTGCTGCTGCTGGGGCTGGCCGGCGTCAAGGCCGCCCCGCTCGCGGCGCCCCCGCCGGGGACGTCCGCGGCCCGGTCGCTGTGGCAGGACCTGCGCACGGGGGTCTCCTTCGTGCTCACCCGGGCGGCCCTGACCCGCACGCTGGCCGCCAGTGCGCTCTACGGCCTGGTGTACTCGGCGACGTTCTCGATGCTCGTGCTGCTGGCCTACCGCACCCTGCACCTGCACGCCACCGGCTACGGCCTGCTGCTGACCGCCGGCTCCGTCGGCTCGATCGCCGGGACGTGGCTCGCGCCCCGGCTCGCGCGGCGGCTGCCCACGCTCGTCCAGGCGCTGTGGTCGCTGATCCTGTCCGGCGCGGCCTACGTGGCACTGGGCCTGGCGGGGCACGTGGTGGCCGCCGGTGCCGCGATCTTCTGCAACGGCGTCTTCATGATGAGCTGGAACATCCCGGTGCTGTCCCTGCGCCAGCGGTTCGCCCCGCCGGAGCTCCAGGGCCGCGTGATGAGCGTGTCACGCCTGTGCTCGTGGGGAACGATGCCGATCGGGGCGGCCCTCGGCGGGCTGCTCGCCCGTACCACGTCCGTCACCACCGTTTTCGTCACGTCCGGGGCCGTCCTGATCGTGGGATCCGTCGCCCTGCTCGCACCGCTGCGCCAGGACGCGCTCGCCGGCGAACAGCCGGAGGCCGCCCGCGTGCCGCGGCAGCACACCGACACCGAAAGAGGAGAGCATGACCGCGGAACTGTATGACACCGTGATCGTCGGCGGCGGACCGGCGGGCCTCAACGCCGCGCTGTACCTGGGCCGTTCGCGCCGGCGCGTCGCGCTCGTCGACTCGGGCGACGCCCGGAACATGGCCGCGGGCGTCATGCACAACATGCTCACCAACGACGGTGTGACCATCGCGGACTTCCGCGCCCGCGCCCGCGCCGAGATCTCCCGCTACGGCGTGGAGTTCGTGGACGACGAGGTGATCTCCGTGGCCCCCGAGGGCGACCGTCTGGTGACCGTGGCCAAGCAGTCGGGGGCGTTCAGGAGCCGCACGGTGATCTACGCGGCGGGCGTGCGCTCGAAGGTGCCCGACGTGCCCGGGCTCGCCGCGCTGTGGGGCAAGGGCGTGTTCGAGTGCCCGTACTGCCACGCGTACGAGGTGCGGGAGGGGGACTTCGGCGTGTACGGCGGCGCGGTGCCCGGCGAGTGCCTCGCCGCGACGCTGACCGCGTGGACGTCCTCGCTGACCTATCTGTCGGACCGGCGGGAGCTGCCCGAGGAGGAACAGGGGTTCCTGGCCGCCTCCGGGGTGAAGGTCGTGCCCGACAAGATCGCCGGGGTGGCCGCGCACCCCGACGGGGTCGCCGTCGACCTGACGGACGGCAGCGTCCTCACGTTCGCGGCCCTCTTCCTGCACATGGACACCGAGCCGCGCGTGGAGCCGCTGCGGCCCTGGCTCCGGGCGGCCGACCTCACGGAAGTCCAGACGGACGAGCGCGGCCGGACCTCGCTCCCCCGTCTGTACGTGGCCGGTGACCTGGGCAAGAACATGCAGCAGGCGGCCATGGCCGCGGCCAGCGGCGGGCTCGCCGCCATGGCCGTCAACGCCGACCTGATCCGCGAGGACCGGCCCGGCGCGCTCTACGACCTGCCGCCCGCCGCCCACTGACGCGCCCGTACCGCACAGATCCGAGGCCGTCCCGGAAGACCCGAGGAGAGCCCTGCCCCATGAAGTCCCCGCGCGCCGAACTCGTCCCCCACATGGAGCACTACACCTTCGTCCTGGAGGACCAGCCGTACATCGGCTTCTTCCAGTACGGCAACGAGCGGACCCCGGTGTACTCCACCGACTCGTGCGGTTTCCGGGTCACCCACACGACGGACGGCACGGCGACGGTCGCCGACGGCCGCCCGCCGGGTCCCGTCCGGCTGCTGGCCGGCAGCTCCTCCGTGTTCGGCGTGGGGGCGAGCGGCGACCACGCCACAATCGCCTCGCGCCTGGGCAGCCGGCACGCGCCCGGGCCGCCGTGGCTGACCTTCGCGGGGCAGAGCCTGAACTCGGCTCAGGAGCTGATGCTGCTGACGCTCTTCCAGCACCTGCTGCCCGAGGTCGCGGAGATCGTCGTGTTCTCCGGCGTCAACAACCTCGTGCTCAGCCGGCTGCCGGCGGCACAGCACGGCCGGCACGGCGCCTTCTTCGAGTGCGGGCCCGCGCCGGACCCGTCCGGGGTGCCGGCCCCGGCCGAGCGCATCGCGCACGCCACGGCGCTGACGGTGCGGCACCTGGGCGGGTGGCGGCTGCTGGCCCGGGCGTTCGGGGCGCGGCTGACGTTCGTCCTCCAGCCGCTCGCGCCCTGGGTGCGGGAGGAGCCGGCGCCCCAGGAGAAGGCGCTGTTCGACGAGCTGGACGACGTCTCCAACTGGCGCCGGCTGCACAACGACATCGCCTCGATGGACGTCGGGCGGGCCTACGCGGCCGCCCTGCGCGAGGGCTGTGCGGCGCTGGAGGTGCCCTTCATCGACATGAACGCGGAGCTCGGTGCGGCGGCCGGGCCCGGAGACTGGCTGTTCGTGGACCGGGTGCACTGCGTCGACGCCGGATACGACGCGGTCGCGCGGGTCCTCGCCGGCCACCTGGGCACGTCTTAAGGCGAGGGGGGAGGGTTCGCATGGCACTGCTCCGCAGAGTCCTGGCGCGGCTGCTGCGCCTGCGTCTGCGCCGCAAGCGGGCGCTGAAGCCGCAGCCGGCGGACGACGCGTCCATCTATCCCATGTTCTGATCCGGGGGCGCCGCGTGACGCAGCTGGTTCTGGGTTTGTCGGCCTTCTACCACGACAGTGCGGCCGCGCTGGTCGCCGGCGGCGTTCCGGTCGCGGCCGCCCAGGAGGAGCGGTTCAGCCGCAGACGGCACGATCCGTCGTTCCCGCACGGGGCGGTCGGCTACTGCCTCGAGCAGGCGGGCGCGGAGCTCGGTGACGTGTCCGCCGTCGCCTACTACGAGGATCCGGCGCTGAAGTTCCGGCGGGTCCTCGCGACGTACGCGGGGGCCGCGCCGCACGGCCTGCCGTCCTTCCTCGACGGGCTGCCGGCCTGGCTCGGCTGGAAGCGGTCCGCCACGCGGGCCGTGCGCGAGCACCTGGCCGGCGCCGGGCGGCGGGCCGCGGTGCCGGAGGTCGTGGCACGGCGCCACCACGAGTCCCACGCCGCGTCCGCGTTCTTCGCGAGCCCCTATCCGGCGGCCGCCGTGCTGTGCGTCGACGGCGTCGGCGAGTGGGCGACGACCACGCTGTGGCAGGGCGCGGGGACCCGGCTGCGGTGCCTGGCCGAGCTGCGGTTCCCGCACTCGCTGGGGCTGCTGTACTCGGCGTTCACGTACTTCTGCGGCTTCAAGGTCGACTCGGGCGAGTACAAGCTGATGGGGCTCGCCCCGTACGGGACGCCCCGTTTCGCGCCGCTGATCAGGGAGCGGCTGATCGACGTCAAGCCGGACGGCTCGTTCCGGCTCGACCTGCGCCGGTTCGAGTTCCTGCGGGGCCGGGTGATGACCGGTGCCGCCTTCGAGCAGCTCTTCGGCGGTCCGCGGCGGCAGCCGGAAGGCCCGCTGACCGAGCGGGAGTTCGACCTCGCGGCGTCCGTGCAGCAGGTGACCGAGGAGGTGATGGTCAAGCTGGCGCGCACCGCGCGGCGGCTGACCGGGGAACCGCGGCTGTGCCTCGCCGGCGGCGTCGCTCTCAACTGCGTCGCCAACGGCCGGCTCCTGGAGGACGCGGGGCTGACGGAGCTGTGGGTGCAGCCCGCGGCCGGGGACGCCGGGGGCGCGCTCGGGGCGGCGCTCGCCGAGGCCTGCGAGCGGGGTGCGCCGCGGGTGCACGCGGCCGCCGGGCACGACGCGATGGCGGGCGCGCTGCTGGGGCCGGAGTACTCGGACGACGAGATCGGCGCGTATCTGGACGCGCACGGCATCCCGTACGAGCGCCCGGGGTTCGAGGGCGTGGCGCGGCGGGTGGCCGCCGCGCTGGCGGACGGGGCGATCGTGGGCTGGTTCCAGGGGCGGATGGAGTTCGGGCCGCGGGCGCTGGGGTCGCGGTCCATCCTCGCCGACCCGCGGGATCCGGGCATGCAGTCGGCGCTCAATCTGCGGACGAAGTTCCGCGAGTCGTTCCGGCCGTTCGCGCCCGCGGTGCTCGCCGAGGACGCGAAGGACTGGTTCGACCTGCGGCAGGAGAGCCCGTACATGCTGATCGTGGGCAAGGTCGCGGAGGCGCAGCGGCTGGCCGCGGACGTTCCCGGCGGGGTGGGCGGGCTCGACCTGCTGCACGTGCCCCGGTCGACGGTCCCGGCGGTGACGCACGTCGACGGTTCGGCGCGGGTGCAGACCGTGGACGGGCGGCATCCGCGGCTGCGGCGGCTGCTGCTCGCGTTCAAGGAGCGCACCGGGTGCCCGGTGCTGGTGAACACGTCGTTCAACGTCCGCGGCGAGCCGATCGTGAACACGCCGCGGGAGGCGTACGCCTGCTTCATGCGGACCAACATCGATCTGCTGGCGCTGGGCGGCTTCCTGCTGCGCAAGCAGGGGCAGCCGCCGTGGCATGAGGAGCGGGACTGGCGTGCCGGGATCCCGATGGACTGACTGCCGGGGAAGGAGGTGTGACGCCGTGCGGACGTTCCTGCTGACGGCGGTGTACTACCTGGTCGTCACCCCGTGGGGGTGGTGCCGGCGCAGGGTGCGCGATCCGCTGGCGCGGCGCTGGCAGCCGCGGGCGGAGACGTACTGGCACTTCGTGCCGGGGAGCGGGGCGAGTACGGGGTCCGGCGCGGACACGGGTGCGGGTACGGGTACGGGTACGGCCGGGAGGCGCTGACGGGTTGCGGGCGGGCCGGGTGTGGCTGATGGTGGACATCAATCATGACGCACGTCACCGGCCCGGACGGTCAGCCCCAGGCGCCGCGCCTGCCGCACCGCGCGCGGCTCCTCGTCGTGGCGGCGTACGTCCTGCTGACCGCGGCCGTCGCGATGGACCTGGCGGAGAGCCCGGAGTGGACGGTGTCCCCCGTCCTGGCCACCGCGCCCGTGCTCGCCAGCATCGGCACGCGGCGGCCGCGCGTCCCGCTGCTCGTCGGCCTGGTCGCGCTGGCCCTCGTCGCTCCGCTGGCCCTCGCCGACGACGAGGTCCCGATGCTCGTCCACCTGACGTCGGCGTTCACCGTGCTCGCGATCACGTGCGTCAGCACGGCGAACGTGGTGCTCGTCGCCACGCGCGAGCGGGAGCTCCTGGCGTCGCGGTCCGTGGCGGAGGCCGCGCAGCACACGCTGCTGCGGCCGCCGCCCGAACGGCTGGGCGGGCTGCGGGTCGCCGTGCGGTACCTGGCGGCGGCGGCCGAGGCGCGGGTCGGCGGCGATCTGTACGAGGCGCTGGTCACGCCCTTCGGGGTGCGGCTGCTCATGGGCGACGTGCGGGGCAAGGGGCTCGCCGCGATCGACACGGCGGCGGCCGTGCTGGGCACGTTCCGGGAGGCCGCGCAGGTCGAGCCGTCGCTGGCGGTGGTCGCGGGGCGGCTCGACGCGGCGATGGGGCGGCGGCGGCCGGGCGAGGAGTTCGTGACCGCGGCGCTGGTGGAGGTGGCCGGGCCGGGCAAGGCCGAGCTCGTGAACTGCGGGCACCTGCCGCCCCTGCGGTGCCGGCCGGGGCGGGCGGGCGGAATGGAGGTGGACGAGGTGCCCACCCACGACCCGCAGCCGCCGCTGGCGCTCCTCGGCCTGGCCGGCGGCACGTACCGGGGGCGGCCCTTTGCCTTCGAGCGGGGCGACCTCCTGCTGCTGTACACCGACGGGGTGACGGAGGCGCGGGACGCGGCGGGCCGCTTCTACCCTTTGGCGGACCGCCTCGCCACCATGCCGGACGCGTCCCCGGCGACCCTCCTGGACGGCATCGTCGCCGACCTCCTCGCTTACGCGGGCGGCGAGCTCTCGGACGACGCGGCGCTCCTCGCGGTGCGGCGGGAACACTGACGTACGGGGCGGTTCGGCACCGCCGGGAAGGTCGTGGTCGGCTGAGCGCCGCCGCGGCGGATTCAAGGGGGCGCGCACCCTTGAACCGGCGGCCGGGTCGGGGACGTTCCGGCCGCGGCCGGAGGATCGTGCCGGCCGCAGCCGAATCACGGGCCCGCAGGCCCAGGTCAAGGATGCCCGCATCCTTGGAGCCGCCGCCACGGCGCTCAGCCGACCACGACCTCCTCGGCGGTGCCGAACCCACCGCACGCCGGAACGGCACCGCCGGACACCTCGCCCGCGGCGGAGGAACACGGAGGTGCAGGGCCCCGAGGCACCGAGGCGTGTCAACACAATGCAGTTATCTGCCTCTTGGCGGTTCCGCCTCCGGTGCATAGCGTCATTGGCATGCAGACGATCACCTTAGGCGGAGTGGGCATCACCCGCGTCGTGGAATGGCACGCGCCGGTCGCCCCCACCCCCGCGATCTTTCCCTCCAGCACCCCGCGGATGTGGAAGGAGAACGAGTCGTGGCTGGCGCCGGACTTCTGGCGGCCGGCCACCGACCAGCTGGTGTGCAACGTGCAGACGTGGGTGCTGCGCAGCGAGGGCCGTACCGTCGTCATCGACACGGGGCTGGGCGACGACAAGGACCGCCCGCACATGCCGGACTGGTCGCAGTTGAGGACCGGCTACCTGGAGCGGCTCGCCGCCGCCGGGGTGCGCCCCGAGGACGTGGACGTCGTCGTCAACACCCACCTGCACGCGGACCACATCGGGTGGAACACCCGCCTGCGGGACGGCACGTGGGTGCCGACGTTCCCGAACGCGACGTACCTCGTCGCGAGGGCCGACTTCGACTACTGGGACCCGGCGGGGCCGCACACGCCGCGCGGCGTCCTCGGGGACCTGAGCCTGGCCGAGGGCATCGAGACGGTGTTCGAGGACAGCGTCCTCCCCGTACAGCGGGCAGGGCAGATGGTGCTGTGGGAGGGCGACACGTACCGCATCGACGCGGGCCTGACGCTGGAGGCCGCCCCCGGGCACACGCCGGGGTCGGCCGTCGTACGCCTGGAGTCGGGCACGGACCGCGCCCTGTTCATCGGTGACCTGGTGCACAGCCCGCTGCAGATAGCCGAGCCGGACTGCGACACGTGCCTGAGCGAGGACCAGGCGCAGGCGACCCGCTCCCGGCGGCGGATCCTGGAGGAGGCCGCCGACACCCGCGCCCTGGTGTTCCCGGCGCACTTCCCGGGCCACGGGGCGGCCGAGGTCCGCCGGGAGGGCGGCAAGTTCGCGCTGTCGCGCTGGGCGGCGTTCGACCGTACGGAGGACGGGGACCCGGGCCCGGCCTGACCGGGGTCCCGGTACGCCGACGGGCCGGCCCGGAAGGGGCCGGCCCGCGGATCCGGGGCGGTGCGCGCTAGCGGATGCCGAACGGCAGGTCCTGGTGGAAGAAGGACAGGTCGCCGTTGCCGACCGTCACACCCGCGTCCGCCCGCGACACGTCGCGGGGGGCCGACGCGGCGACGGCGATCCGCAGCCGGTAGGAGACCGTGGCGCCGGGGGCGAGCGGCCCCTTGGCGACGGGCAGGAGCGCCGCGCTCATGCCGGGGTCGCAGCCGCCGGCGACGAGCGGGACGCGCTCCCATCCGTGGCCGGGCCGGTACTGCTGCAGGACGAGGTCCTTGGGGGCCAGCGCGTGGCTGTTGCCGGTGCCGTAGGCGAAGTAGGAGGCGTACAGGGCGGGGTAGGGCCGGTCGGTGGTGTTCTTCACGGTGACCGTGAAGGGCCCGCCGGCCGCGCCGCCGCGGGTCAGCCGCTCGCCGCTGCGCCAGCCGCTGACGGAGACGTCGGGCCGGGTGGTCGTGGCGGTGCGGGCGGGGGCCTTGTAGGTGTGGCCCTTGCCGTCGTCGACGGACGGCGTGACGGTGAGGGTGCCCGGCCGGTCGAGGTCCTGGATCCGCAGCGCGACGCTGTGCGGGCGGGCCGCGCTCGCGTCGGCGGTGACCGGGAAGGTGAAGACGCCGTGGGTGTCCGAGCCGGTGGGGCTGCTCTTGAGGTCCGTCCACTTGTGCGTCGCGGGCACGTAGCGCTGGACGGAGAGGGAGTCGGTGCCGAAGCCGCGGCTGCGGACGTCGAGCCGGACGGTGCCCTTGGTGACGGGGGCGCGGAGGGTGACGCCGGAGCGCGACCACATGCCGATGGGCAGCTGGGAGGGCAGGCTGTAGGAGATCTTGTCCGCGGCGGTGCCGACCGCGGCGGCCGGCGGCTCGGCCGTGGCCGCGCGGGCCGCGGCGGCCGCGGCGGCGGACGGCTGTTTCTCCTGGTCGCTGCCGCAGCCCGCGGTGGCCCGCGGACCGCTGCCGGCCGGTATGGCCGTGGCCGTTCCGGCCGTCCCCGCGACGAGGACCAGGCCGGCCGCGAGGGCGGCCACCGATCCCATGACGCCCCGCACCGCCGGCGACCGCCGCTGCGCGACTCTTCGTGACATGTACCGCCCCCTGTTTCCGGGTTCGTACGCACACTCGTGCGTCTCCGACGTACGAGATTGCCTTCCGTAGCTGATGGTTCCCTGTGACACCGGAAATACCGCGGAAACTCGTAGGTGTGCCGCGCACGGGTCAAGCGGCGGCGCCCTGGAGCTGAAGCCGGGTCAGCGAGGCGGTCAGCTGGTCCACTTCCTCGGCCGTGTTGTACAGCGCCAGGGAGGCCCTGGTCGCGGCCTCCAGCCCGTAGTGGCGCAGCGAGGGCTGGGCGCAGTGGTGGCCGGCGCGGACGGCGATGCCTTCCTGGTCCAGCCACCGGGCGATGGTCGTGGGGGCGTGGCCGGCGAGCGTGAAGGTGAGGACCGCGATCTTCCCGGGCGCGTCGCCGAGGACGGTGAGGCCGGGGACCGCGGCGAGGGCCTGCCGGGCGTGGCCGAGCAGGGCGGTCTCGTACGCGGCGACCGCCTCGCGGCCGAACGAGCTGAGCCAGTCGATGGCGGACCTGAGGCCGGCGACGCCGGAGATGTGCCCGGTGCCGGCCTCGAAGCGGTGCGGGGCGGGCGCGTAGGTGACGCGGCCGAACTCCACCTGGTCGATCATGTTGCCGCCGCCCTGCCACGGCGGCATGCCGGCGAGGATCTCCGGCTTGGCGTAGAGCGCGCCGATGCCCGTGGGGGCGTACAGCTTGTGCCCGGAGAAGACGTAGAAGTCGCTGTCCAGGTCCTGGACGTCCACGGGGAAGTGGGCGACCGCCTGGGCACCGTCCACCAGCACCTTGGCGTCGTAGCGGTGGGCCAGTGCCGTCATCTCCTTCACCGGCGGCACGGTGCCGAGCACGTTGGAGGCGTGGCTGACCGCGACGAGCCGGGTGCGGTAGGAGAGCAGGTCGGCGTAGGCGTCCTGGTCGATGCTGCCGTCGGGCAGGAGGGGGATGGGGACGACCCGGGCCCGCCGCTCCTTGGCGATCAGCTGCCAGGGGACGATGTTGGAGTGGTGTTCCAGGGTGGAGACGAGGATCTCGTCGCCGGGGCCGAGGTTGGCGCGCCCCCAGCTCTGCGCGACGAGGTTGACGGCCTCGGTGGTGCCCCGGGTGAAGACGACGGTGTCCGGCGAGGGGGCGCCCAGGAATCCGGCGACCGCGGCCCGTCCGCCCTCGTACATCTCGGTGGCCTCGCGGGCCATGGTGTGCGCGCCGCGGTGGATGTTGGAGTTGGCGGTGGCGTAGTAGGCGGCGAGGGTCTCGATGACCTGGCGGGGCTTCTGGGTGGTGGCGCCGTTGTCGAGCCAGACGACGGGGCGGCCGTTGACGGGCCGCTGGAGGACGGGGATGTCCCGCCGGGCGGCTTCGGGGGTGAACTGCCCGCTGCGGGTGGCGGCGCTGCCGGCGGAGGGCCACGGGGGCGGGGCGGCGTACGCGCCCCACTGCACGTCAGGAGTAGTCATGGTACTTGGACACCTCGACGTTCTGGAGCACGGCGAGGGCGTCCTCGACCAGCACCGCGGCGTTGAAGTAGGCCGTCATCAGGTACTGGGTGATGCCCTTCTGGTCCATGCCCATGTTGCGCATGGACAGGCCCGGTTCGACCTCGTCGGCCACCTTCGCGGGCCGCAGGCCCACGACGCCCTGCTCGGCCTCGCCGACGCGCATGAGGAGGATCTCGGTGGTGGCGGCGCCGTTCGGGCCGCTCATGCGCACCTTGTCGGAGGGCAGCAGGGGGACGCCGCGCCAGGTCAGCAGGGGGCTGCCGAAGCGGTTCTCGATGACCGGGGGCACGCCGCGGCGGGTGCACTCGCGGCCGAAGGCGGCGATGGCGCGCGGGTGGGCGAGGAAGTAGGAGGGCTGCTTCCAGACCTTGCTGAGCAGTTCGTCCATGTCGTCGGGGGTGGGCGCGCCGGTCCGGGTCTGGAGGCGCTGGCCGGGGGCGACGTTGTTGAACAGGCCGGACTCGGGGTGGTGGAGCATCGAGCGCTCCTGGCGCTCGCGCAGCGCCTGGATCGTCAGGCCGGCCTGGGCGCGGGTCTGGTCGATGGGCTCGTTGTAGAGGTCGGCGACGCGGGAGTGGACGCGCAGCACGGTCTGGGCGAGCGTCATGTGGTACTCGCGGGGCGTGTCCTCGTAGTCGACGAAGGTGCCCGGGAGGTCCGGTTCGCCGACGTGCCCGGCGCTCAGGTCCACGGGCACCTCGGCGCCGGGGACGGTGCGTTCGCCGGTGGTGTAGGCCGCCAGGGCGGCGCGCAGCGCCTTGTCGCGGCCGGCCAGCCGGGCCAGGTGGCTGCGGTCGGCGCAGAGGGCGGTGCCGGGGGTCAGGGCCTTGACGCGGTGGGCGGCGGGCGAGCCGCAAGCCCAGGCGTCGAGGTCGAAGAACTCGCCGTCACCGAGGATGCCGAGGAGGGCGTCCTCGCCGTAGCGGCCGGTCGTCCGCTTCTCGGCGCGGCCCTGGACGAGGATCCAGAGCTTGTCGGCGACCTCGCCCTCTTGAAGGAGCGGCTGCCCGGCGTCGAAGGACACCTCGGTGAAGGCGCCCGCCAGTTCGCGCAGCAGCTCCTCGTCGGCCTCGCGCAGGAAGGGGATCTCCCGGAGGTCCTCCGGGACGACGTGGTGGGCGTCGTCGTTCCTGAAGGTGGATATCCGGTCGTCGCCGAGGATGAAGGTCCGCCGGCGGTTGACGCGGTAGACGCCGGACTCGACGTCCACCCACGGCAGGGCCCGCAGCAGGTAGCGGGGCGTGATGCCGCGCATCTGCGGGGTGGTCTTGGTGGTGGTCGCGAGCTGCCGTGCCGCGTCCGGGCTGAGACTCAGCCGGTCGTTCATGAGGACCTCCTCGTGTGGGCAACGAGGGTGATCGTCTTGTCGGCAACATTGCGTTCACAAGGCCGCAGCAATGCGTCATGGCCTTAAAGCGTTCAGCGGTGTCGCAGTGTTAGTTCTGCTCGGAAGTGAACACATCTTGTTCGTGGGGGCGTTGAACAGTGCGCTTTTCCGCGTCTTTGCCGGGTCGGGCCTCCGGTCTGCACGGTACAGAGCCGGTCCGTCTCGCGCACAATCGACCAGATCCGATCGCCGGCGGGCTTCGCGCGACACCTGCTGCTCACCGGGCCCGGTGGCGGCCCTTCCCCCGGGGGCGGCGGGCTCCCGAGGACACGGCGAGCAGGACCAGCCACACCCCCACGAGCAGCAGGTGCGCCCGCTGGGGGACGCCGTGCCAGCCCGGCCGCCCGAACAGCGGGCCGACCGTGCTCACGGCCGTCACGAGCGCGGCCGCCAGGACCCACGGCCCCCAGCGGCGGACCAGCGGCCACCGGGTGCCGCGGGCCGCGGCGGTCACCATGAGGGCCATGGAGGCGAACAGCGCGGCGTGGGCCAGTGCGCTGGTGGCCGTGTGCCAGGGGTTGACGGCCTCGCAGGCGTGGTTCACCGACGGTGCGCACCGCATCGGGACGACGACGTCCGCGATGGAGGACGCGGCGAAGGCGACCAGCGCCCACCGTCCGGCGGCGGACCAGCGGTCGCCTCCCGCACGCCGGCCGAGCAGAACCGCGCCCGCGGCGACGAGCAGGGCGGTGACGACCTCGACGACGCCGAAGAGCCCGTGGAAGGGCTGGTCGGCGGCGTAGAGCTCGCTGACGTAGGAGTGCCGGGCGTCCAGGCCCGTGGGCAGCAGGAACTCCAGCACCCAGGCGTTGTACGCCACCGCCGCCACGGCCAGCGGCCACGCCGCCCGGCGGGCTCCGCCCTGGTCCTGCGGGCTCGTGCCGGCCGCGGCCGTCACCCGGCCGGGGGCGGCTTCCCCCGGCCGGGGCTCGGTGGGCGCGTCGCGCATCGGGGCCGTCTCAGGCCCGCCGGGCGGCGGGCCCGCTCATGCCGCCCCTCCCGGTCCG
Source organism: Streptomyces sp. SCA2-17 (assembly GCF_044336695.1). NCBI lineage: Bacteria > Bacillati > Actinomycetota > Actinomycetes > Kitasatosporales > Streptomycetaceae > Streptomyces > Streptomyces sp. SCA2-17. The sequence goes on along the minus strand of NZ_CP117521.1, from coordinate 6,404,546 downwards.
GCGAGCCCGCGGTTCTGCGGCCCGTAGGCGGGCCCCGGCTCGGTCGGCGGCTTCTGCGGTTTCTGCGGGGACGGCGGGGCCGTCGAGGGGGTCGGCGGGGCGGACGAGGACGGCTTCGACGGCTCGGTACTGCTCGGCTCCTCCGACCCCTGCGAGGCCGGGCCGGACGGGATGGCGCCGCTGGGCGGCGGGACCGGGCGGTCGCTGCCCCCGTCGGTGCCGACCGGGCGTTCGAACCACTGGCCGGTCACGGGGTCGTACACCACGATGACGTAGACGACGGTCGTGGCCTGGGTGACGGCGACCACGTTCGACGACTTGTACGCGCTCCAGCTCTGGCCCTTGGTCTTCGGGGTGCCCTTGGCCGCGACGGGCGGGCCGAGGGGGTTGCCGCAGGCGCAGCGCACGCGGGGCAGGCCGCGGTTGTCGACCAGGACGGCCGTGCCGGCCTGGAGGACGGACTGGAACGTGGTGGCCGAGCCGTCCTTGTAGCCGTGGTTGGTGACGCGGGTGTCGGAGCGCAGTTGCAGGGGCGTCAGGCCGCGCAGGTAGCGGGGGATCTCGCCCTGCTGGATGCCGGCGGCGCTCGCGAAGGCGCGGGACTTGGCCTGGTCGTCGTTGAGGTAGCGGATCTGGCGCTCGACGTCGCAGCTCGCCGCGTTCTGGGTGCCGCCGTAGAGGCCCGGGGTCGAGCCCTGGTACGTGCGGGTGCCCCCCTCGGCGGGGGTGACGGGTTCGGCGGCCTCCTTGGTGCCCGTGTCCTTGGCCGTGGACGCGGTGAAGGGGTCGTTGCCGTGGGCCGACGCGGCCTGGAGGAAGACCTCGCCGCCGCCTTCCGGGCGGAGGAAGAGGATCACGAGCGCCGCGGCGGCGACCAGGGCGCCGGCGAGGAGGGCGACCCTGGGGGCGGAGCGCCACCAGGACTTGGCGGGCTCCCCCGCGGGAGGCGGCGCGCCGTGTGCGCCGGACGGCGGTGCCGGCGGGCCCGGCGGCTCCGGGGGCTGCGCGCCCGTGGGGCCGCTGATCTCGGTGGCGCCCTCACCCGACGGGGTCGAGTGCCAGTCCGGGCGGGTCGGTTCGGGAGGGGGTCCGGACGGGCCGGACCTGCCGGACCCGCTCCCTCCGCCGCCGGACAGGGGGCCGGAGGGCGGGCCGGTGGGTCGGTCTTCTGACGGTGGTTCGGACGACACGAGCCCTGCTCCTCCGGTTTTGTCCTCTTTGGCAGGCTTACGGGCTCATTGTGTGCCGCAAACCGGCGCGGCCCGCAAGCGGGGTTCCCTCCGGGAGGGGCGGGTACGGGAGGGGTGCGCCGGGCGCGTCCTCGGCAGGCACCGGGCGCGTTCTCGACAGGTGGGGCGGGCCGCGCGGGCGTAGGTTGGGCTTCCCGGGCCTCCCCGCCGGAGGCCGGGTGTCCGACCGTCGACGACGCACGCGGAGGCAGTGTGAGCCAGCCGCCCGGAGGCGCGCCCTCCGTCGTCCGCGCCTGGGGCGAGGCCCTCGCCGCCGTCGCCGCCGGGGTGGCCGCGATGTTCGCCGTCGCCGCGCTCGGCCTGTGGGCCGCCGGGGCCGGCGGGCTCCCGGGCGGGGCGTTCCCCTCGGTGACGGCCGCCACCGTCGTCACCGCCGTGGGCGGCACGGTGGAACTGTCCGGCGACGCGGGCGTCCTGGGCCGTACGGGGGCGGGCATCGCCGTCGTCCCGCTCTCGGTGACCCTGGCCGGCGCGGTCGCCCTCGCCGTCGTCTTCCTGCGCCCGCTGCGGCACCACGCCGTGACGGGCGGGCGCGCGCTGCTCGCCCGCGTCGCCCGGACGGCCGTCCTGTGGCTGCTCGCCCTGCTGCTCATCGGCCTCGGCGCCCGCCACGACTTCCGGATCGACCTGGGCGACTCGCTCCTCGGCGACATCGGCGACGTCATCGACGTCGCCCCCCGCGTCGGCTTCCGCGCGGCGCTCGGGCCCACGCTCGGCTATGGCCTGCTGTGGCTGCTCGTCCTGCTCGCCGTCGCCGTGGCGGCCTCCCGCAAGACGCCGCTGCCGTCGCGGCTGCTGCGCTTCCAGGACCCCGTGCGGCCCGTGGCGTCCGCCATGGTGGCACTGCTGCTGGGTTACGTGCTGCTCGGCCTCGTCGCCGGGCTCGTGACCGCGGCCGTCCGGGGGCATCCGGGGGACACGATGGCGGTGCTCCTGCTCGGCCTGCCCAACCTCGCCTGGCTCGCGTTCGGCCTCGGCCTCGGCGGCTCCTGGGACGGCCGCGTGCCCGGCACGTCGCTCGGGCTGCCCATGCCCGCGCCGCTCACGGCGGTGCTCCGCGAGGGGGGTGACGGGCCGTCCACGCTCAGCGTCTCCTCGCTCGCCGAGCACGACGGCCGGGCGTGGCTCCTCGTGGTCGTCGCCGCGGTCGCCCTCCTCGCGGCGGCGTTCCTGACGGCCGTACGGTCACCGGCGACGACGCGGCCGTGGGAGCACGCGGTGCAGGTGGGTGCGGCCTTGGCGGTCACGCTGTTCGTCATCGGCACCCTCACCCGCATCTCGGCCCGCTTCGGCCTGTCGCTGCTAGGCATCACCGACATGTCCGCCTTCGGCGGCGAGGTCGCCTTGCGGCCGCATCTCCTGCTTCTGGTGGGCCTGGGCTTGCTGTGGGGCGCGGTGGCGGGCTTCGCGGGAAGCGTCCTGTCCCGCAGGGTGCGGCGCGGGGGCCTTGCCGGCGAGGCCGGAGCTCCTGGGCGGGGGTGAGCCCGGTACCGCGGATTGCCTGCGGCGCAGGGCGCCCATTGAGCCGGGGCGAGCCCGGCACCGCCGGAATGGTCGGCGGTGGTTGCGCGCCGCGGCGGCGGAGGGGATGCGCGCGGCCCGCACGAATTCGGCGCCGCCACCCGTGCCCCGGGCCGGGGCAGGCCCGGCACCGCCGGACAGGGCCGTGGTTGCGCGCCGCGGCGGCGGAGGAGATGGGCGCGGCCCGCACGAATTCGGCGCCGCCACCCGTGCCCCTGGCCGGGCAGGCCCGGCACCGCCGGAAAGGCCGGCCGTGGTTACGCGCCGCGGCGGCGGAGGAGATGGGCGCGGCCCGCACCCAGAACCGGCACGGGACAGCCGAACCACCCCCGCCGCAACGGCGGACCACCACGACGGCGTAGCCCGGCGGTGCCGGACCGGCCGCGCCGCCCCGCCCCCGAACCCGCCGTCAAACGCCCCGTTCCGGGAACGCGACCGCCGCCCACCCCGGCGGCTCCGGGACGCGTCTCGGGCCGGGCGTCGCCGTCGCCGAGCGCAAGGCCGCCACAAACCGCAGGCAGCTGTCGAAGCGTTCGTCCGGGGTTTTGGCCAGGGCCTTGGCGAGGACGTCGTCGGCGGCAGCCGGCAGCCCCGGGACCTGGTCCGACGCCCGCGGCGGCGCATCGTACTGGTGCGCCCACAGCAGCGCCATGTCGTCCTCGCGCCGGAACGGCGGCGCTCCGGTGAGCATTTCGAAGACGACGCACCCCAGGCTGTACACGTCGCACCGCCCGTCGACCGGCTTCCCCGCGATCTGTTCGGGCGCGACGTAGTCCAGCGTGCCGACGAACTGGCCCACCCGGGTGTACCCGGTCAGGGACAGGGACTTCTTCGTCAGCCCGAAGTCGGTGAGGTAGACGTGCTCGGGATGGTCGCTGTCCGTGCCCTCCGTGACAAGGATGTTCCCCGGTTTGACGTCCCGGTGGACGAGATCGTGCGCGTGGGCCGCGTCGAGCGCGGAGGCGACCTGCCCGGCGATGCGGCACACCACGACCGGCGGCATCGGCCCGTCCCGGTCGAGGAGGGCGCGCAGATCGAGCCCGGCCACGTACCGCATGGCGATGTAGAGCACCCCGTCGGCCTCCCCGGCCTCGAACACGGGGACGATGTGCGGATGGTCGATGGCCGCGGCGACGCGCGACTCGTGCCCGAAGCGCTGGCGGAAGGTGTCGTTGCGGGCGAGTTCGGGGGCGAGCAGCTTGAGCGCGACGATCCGGCCGAGCCGCAGGTCGCGGGCGCGGTAGACCACGGCCATGCCGCCGCGCCCCAGTTCGCCCTCCACCTCGTAGCCGGCGATGCGGTGGCCGGTCAGCTCGGCGGGCCGGTCCCCGGCCGCCGCCATCAGCGCTCACCGCCGGAGCCGCCGGAGCCTCCAGGGCCGCCGGGACCGGCGGGAGACGTGAGCGCGGCCATGGCCGTGCCGTCGCAGTAGCACCACAGGTCCCGCTCGGCGTCGTAGAGCCAGACGGCGTCGCCGTCGACGACGGCCCCGATGCGCAGGCCCCGGGCCGTCCGGCCGAAGGCCTCGGCGTCCGTGCGGCCGGCGGCGAGGTCCTCCATCGCCCCGCGGTAGCGGTCGAGGGCCTCCTGGACGCGGGTGAGGAGCCCGCGCGCGTCGTCCGTCCGGACGAGCGGGCCGCCGGCGGCGGGCGGGTCCTGCGGGAGGACGACGAGGAGCCGGGCGTCGGTCCAGGCGGCCCAGCCGTTGGAGCAGAGCACCCGGCCCCAGTCGCCGCGCCGCTCCACGAGCCGTACGGGCAGGAGCGGGTCCAGCGCCGTGGTGGGCACGGCCCCGTCGGGGCCGGCCCAGGTGGCGAGCCCGCCGGGGGGCACGACGTGGGTCGGCAGGAAGCCGGGGATGCCGGACGCGCCGCCGGACGCCAGGGGGACCGTGCTCATGGCTCCGTCTCCTCCGTCTCCGTCACTTCCGCATGACCGCGGGTTCGTGGCGGCGCAGGAGGCGGGCCACCAGGAGCGCGAACACGAGCGACAGGACCACCATCATGCCCATGTCCATCAGCCAGGTACCGACGGCGTGCCGGAAGAGCGGGTCCCCTCCCCCGGCCGACGGCGGGAGCTGCCCGGTGGCGGGCGGGATGCGGGTGAAGTCGATCGTGGAGCTCATGGCCGCCAGCGCCCAGCGCGAGGGCACCAGCCAGGACAGCTGTTCCAGCACGAGCTTGTTGTTGAGCTCGATCATTCCGCCGCAGAAGACGACCTGCACCAGGGTGATGAGGACCAGCAGCGGCATGGTCACCTCTTCCCTGCGGACGATCGCCGAGACGAGCAGGCCGAGCAGCATGGACGTGAACGACAGCAGCGCCAGGGCCAGGGTCATCTCCAGCAGGGGCGGCATGAGGACGCCCCGGCCGTGGGGCGCGCGGGTGTCCACCCCGGCCAGGCCGACGATGGACAGGACGATCGCCTGCGCCACGGTGATCACACCGAGGACGAGGATCTTCGACATCACGTAGGCGGACCTGGACAGGCCCACGGCTCTCTCGCGCCGGTAGATGACCCGTTCCTTGACGAGTTCGCGCACGGCGTTGGCGGCGCCCGTCAGCACGCCGCCGACGCACAGGATCAGCAGGACGGTGTTGGCCTTGTCGGCGGAGGCGAAGCGGGTGCCCGAGGACAGCCGCGCCATCGCGCCGGTGACGAACGGCAGCACGATCATGATGATCAGGAAGGTGCGGTCCGTGCTCAGCGCGCGCACGTAGCGGCGCATCAGGGTCGACAGCTGGGCGCCCCAGCTCTGCGGCTTGGGCGGCGGTGCGGGCTCCTCCTCCGGCGCGTGCGCCTCGCCGGGGCGCGGCTGGCCGGCGGCGGGGGCGACGTACTGCCGGAACTGGGCCGAGGCGCGGTACTCCCCCGGCCAGTCGCGGTCCTTGTCGTTCTCGAAGGCCTCGAAGGCCTCGGGCCACTCCTTGAACCCGAAGAAGCCGGGGGTGTCCCCGGGCGGGCCGTAGAACGCGGTGCGCCCGCCGGGGGCGAGGACGAGCAGCCGGTCGCAGACGTCCAGGCTGAGGACGCTGTGGGTGACGACGATGACGGTGCGGCCGTCGTCGGCGAGGGTGCGCAGGGTGTTCATGACCGAGCGGTCCATGCCCGGGTCGAGGCCGGACGTCGGCTCGTCGAGGAAGAGCAGGGAGGGCTTCGTCAGGAGTTCCAGGGCGACGCTGACGCGCTTGCGCTGGCCTCCGGAGAGGCTGTGGATGGGCTGGTCGGCGCGCTGTTCGAGGCCCAGTTCGCGGATGACCTCCTCGACACGGGCCAGGCGTTCGGCCTTGGCGGTGTCGCCGGGGAAGCGCAGCTCGGCGGCGTAGGACAGGGCGCGGCGCACCGTGAGCTGCACGTGCAGGATGTCGTCCTGGGGGACGAGGCCGATGCGGGCGCGGAGTTCGGCGTAGTCGCGGTAGAGGTCGCGGCCGTCGTAGAGCACCGCGCCCTGGTCGGCGGGGCGCAGGCCGGTGAGGGCGTTGAGGAGGGTGGACTTGCCGGAGCCGCTGGGGCCGACGACGGCGAGCAGGGACTTCTCCTCGACGGGGAAGGAGACGCCGTCGAGGAGCCGTTTACGGCCCTCTTCGGCGTCGACGTGGACGCACAGGTCCTGGACGTCGAGGGAGATCTCGCCGCTGTCGACGTACTCCTGGAGCTGGTCGCCGACGAGGCAGAAGGCGGAGTGGCCGATGCCGATGATGTCGCCGGAGAGCACCGGGGCGCGGCGCACGGGGTGGCCGTTGAGGAAGGTGCCGTTGTGGCTGCCGAGGTCGACGATCTCGTAGTCGCCGCCGGGGCCCGCGCGCAGTTCGGCGTGGCGCCGGGAGACGACCAGGTCGTCGACGGTGACGTCGTTGTCGGGACCGCGGCCGATGCGGATGGTGCGGGCCGGCAGGGGGCGTACGGAGGTGGGGCGGCGGAAGGTGCCGGTGGCGGCGGGATGGGACACCGACGTCGGGCGCTCCGCGAGGGACGCCGGGGGCGGAGGGGGCGGCGCCGCGGGTGGCGGGGCCGGGGGCGGGGCGCTCTTGAGGACGGCCGCGGGCCCGTCGGCGGGGCTGCCGAAGCGCAGGACGGTGCCGGGGCCCACGTCGAGGAGCTGCACCCGCCGGCCTTCGGCCCAGGTGCCGTTGGTGCTGCCGGCGTCCTCGACGGTCCAGTGGTCCGCGACCGGGCGCAGCACCGCGTGGTGCCAGGAGACGCGGGCGTCGTCGAGCACGATGTCGCTCTGCGGGTCGCGCCCCACCTGGTAGACGCGGCTCGGGGTCATCGTCTGCGAGCCGCCGTCGGACTCGACCACGAGTTCGGGGGCGGAGGGCACGACAGGCCGCTCTCCCATACCGGTAATTTTACGGCGGACCACCCTGCCCCGCCTTTCGGTGGTGCGGGCGGTTGTGGCGGCAGGGGCGTGCGGGGCGGCGGAGGGAGCCGGGGATGGCGGCGGAGCAGGAGCGGCTGCCGGTGTTCGTCTACGGGACGCTGCGTCCCGGGCAGGTCAATCACGGGCGCTTCCTGCGGGGCCGCACGGTGGCCGAGGAGCCGGCGCGGCTGCGGGGCGCGGTGCTGTACGAGGGGCCCGGGTATCCCTACGCCGTGGCGGAGCCGGGCGGTGAGGTCAGTGGCGAGCTGGTCCGGCTCGCGCCGGGGGTGTACGCGGCGGTGCTCGCGTCCCTGGACGAGCTGGAGGGCTGCGCTCCGGACGGTACGGGCGAGATGTACGTACGGGTGGTGCGGCCGGTGCTGCCCGGCGGCGGAAGCGGCCCGGTCCGCGCCTGGGTGTATCTCGCGGCGGAGCGGACGGCGCGGCGGCTGCGGGCGTCGGGGACGCGCGTGGCGGGCGGCAGCTGGCCCGGGGCGTAGGGGTCCGCGTCTCACATTCCAAGATGACGGCGACCGCCGGCAACCCTCAGCCCGGGACCCCCATCTCACCCTGCGGTTGACGCCAAGTCACCACATAGGCACCTTCCGTTCGGTCATTGTTAACAGTTGATCAACTGTCCGGACATCACGCCTATCTGATCTTTTCATGCCCATGCCAGTACAGGCAGAGTCCTCCGCGGGACCACAGGTTCCCGCGGTGCGCGAGTGACGGCGCCGCGTGCATGCAGGCGGCCGGGCGCGTCCCGAACCGCCCTCGACGCAAAGGGCGCTGAACTTGCGTACATCCCCCACGACGCACCAACGAATACTCACGGCCGCCGCGATCGTCGTGGCCGCGGCCACGATGGCGGGCACCGCGTCCGCCGCTCCGTCCCAGCCCGTGGACAACGGCGGCTCCCTCCGGGACCGGGCCCGCGCGGCCGCCGCGGACTCCTCCATCAGCGCGGCCGCCCTCGCGGCCAACGCGGAGACCGTGAAGGCCGCCACCGCCGCGGCGCTCGCCCACGCGGACGCCACGGGCGTCGGCAAGAACGAGACGCTCCGGGTCAAGGACACCCTCGTCGACCCCGAGGGCAAGCGCCACGTCCGCTTCGTCCGGGCCTACCAGGGCGTCCCCGTGGTCGGCGGCGACCTCGTCGTCCACCTCGACGCCAAGAAGAACTACCTCGGCGTCACCCGGGCCATCAAGCACCAGGTCGCCGTGGACTCGGTCGCCCCGAAGCTCACCGCGCCGCAGGCCGCGGCCACGGCGGCGAAGTCCGTGTCCGGCAAGGCCGCCAAGACCGAGCTCGTGGTCGACGCGCGCAGCACCGAGCCGGTCCTCGCCTACCGCGTGACCGTCACCGGCGGCGGCAAGGCCGAGACCGGCGTCAGCCACAGCGTCGTCGTGGACGCCGGCAGCGGCAAGGTCATCAGCAGCACGCCGCTCAGCGACGGCTTCATCTCCCCCCGCCTGAAGGCGAAGCTCCGCGACCAGGGCCAGCAGGCGAAGCCGCGCAAGAACGCGAAGTCCGCCCCGCCGGCCAAGGTGCAGCCCGGCGCCGGGTTCCCGGCCCAGGCGAGCGGCACCGGTGCCTCCTTCTTCGCGGGCGACGTCCCGCTGACGACGACGCAGAACGCCAAGGACTCCTTCGTCCTCAAGGACCCGAGCCGCGGCGGCGGCGAGACCCGCGACGCCGGGGGCAAGGAGCTCGACTCCTTCGCGTCCGGCAAGGCGTTCACGGACTCCGACAACCGCTGGGGCAACGGCACCACCACGGACGCCGCCACCGCCGCCGTCGACGCGCAGTTCGGCATCACCAGCACGTACGACTACTACAAGGCGGCTTTCGGCCGGAACGGCATCAAGAACGACGGCTCCGGCCCGCACGCCCTGGTGCACTTCGGCGACAAGGTCGGCAACGCCTTCTGGTCGCCCGAGTGCGGCTGCATGCTCTACGGAGACGGCGATGGAGAAACGTTCAAGCAGCCGCTGGTGGCCCTGGACGTCACCGGTCACGAGCTCAGCCACGGCGTGATCGAGGCCACCGCCGACTTCCAGCCCACGCGGGTGGACGCGCGCCAGAACCAGTTCGGCGAGGCGGGCTCGCTCAACGAGTCGCTCGCGGACATCTTCGGCTCGGGCGTGGAGTTCCGCACGAACAACGCCGGCAACCCGCCGAACTACCTGCTCGGCGAGAAGCTCGGCCTGGAGCAGAAGTTCCTGCGCCGCATGGACAAGCCGTCCCTGGACGTCCTGGAAGGTACCGTCGACTACTGGGACAAGGACTCCTACGACCGCGAGGTGCACGCCGGCTCCGGCGTCTCCTCGCACGCCTTCTACCTGCTGGCCGAGGGCAGCGGCAAGAAGACCGTCGGCGGCGTGGAGTACGACTCCGCCACGTACGACGGCAAGGCGGTCGCCGGCATCGGCCGCGAGAAGGCGCAGCAGATCTTCTACCGCGCGCTGACCCGCTACATGGTCTCGACGACCGACTTCCACGAGGCCCGTACCGCCACGCTGCAGGCCGCCGCGGACATGTACGGCGAGAAGAGCACCGAGTACCAGGCGGTCGACGCCGCCTGGGCCGGGGTCAACGTGACCGCGAGCAACACGCCCAAGGAGGGCCCGGCCGTCAAGCGCTGACGGTCGCCCGCGTCCGGCCCGGCCGGTTTCCCCGCGCGCTGTGCGCCGGGGAACCGGCCGGGCCGGTGTGATCCACAACCCCTGGTCCGGCGAAGTGGATGTTGTTATCGTCGACGCCACCAGAGAGTTGGGGCTTCAAACCCACCCCACGCGCACTGGTCGACGACAAGGGGGAGCAAGTGCCGGCACCTACGGAGAACGCTGCGACGGTCACGAGCGCGGAGGAGCTGAAGGCTCTGAACGCGGAGCTCGCGGCGTCCCTCGAAGGCGGTTTCACCAGCGAGTACGCCGAGGTCAACGGCGTCCGGCTGCATTACGTGACCGGCGGTCAAGGCGATCCGCTGGTGCTGCTGCCCGGCTGGCCCGAGACGTGGTGGGAGTACCGCAAGGTCATGCCCGCCCTCGCTGCCCGCTTCCGCGTGATCACGGTCGACATCCGCGGCATGGGCGGCTCCGGCAAGCCGCAGTCCGGCTTCGAGAAGAAGTCCATGGCCCGGGACATCCTGGAGCTGGTCCGCCACCTCGGCCACGAGAAGGTGAACATCGCCGGGCACGGCATCGGCGCCATGGTCGCCTTCGCCTACGCCGCGAACCACCCGGAGGCCACCGAGAAGGTGGCGATCCTCAACACCACGCACGCGGACCAGAGCTACTACAAGTTCCCCATGCTGCCCAACCCCGGCGACAAGGGCCCGCACCGCTGGTGGCTCGCTTTCAACCAGGTGGCCGACTTCCCGGAGAAGCTCCTGACCGGCCGCTACCGCCACATCATCGACTACATGTTCGGCCTCAGCCTGGTGAACCCGGAGGCGATTACCGACCGGGACCGCGACATCTACGCCAAGGCGTATTCGTCGGCCGAGGCGATCCGGGCCAGCAAGGGCTGGTTCCAGTCGTACCAGCAGGACATCGCGGACTTCGAGTCGTACGACAAGATATCCGTGCCGATGCTCGGCCTCGCGTACGGGACGTTCTTCGAGTACATGCGGGAGGTGTTCCCGCAGCAGGGCACCGACGTGCGCATGGCCGAGATCGAGGGCAGCCGCAACTACCTGGTCGAGGAGCAGCCGGAGGCCGTCACGCGCGCGCTCCTGGAGTTCTTCGGCTGACCCTTCGGCCCCTTCGGCCGGACCCGCCCCGCGGGTGACGCCCCGCGCCGGGCCCCCGCGGCCCGGCGCAGGGACCTCCGCTCGGCCTCGCTCGTCCCGCCCCACACGCCGCTCTCCTGCCCGGACTCCAGCGCCCAGCGCAGGCAGCTCTCCAGCACCGGGCAGCGGCGGCAGACCGACTTGGCGTCCTCGGTCTGGACGATCGCGGGGCCCCGGCTCCCGACGGGGAAGAAGAGCTCGGGGTCCTCGTGGAGGCACGCGGCGTACTGTCGCCAGTCCATGTGGCGATTCATGTGACTATCCCTTCGATCCGGGTCTGCGGTTTCCCCCTCTCCCCTTACTCCGCGTTGCCCGGGACGCGCCGCGTAAGCCTCACTCCATGTGAATGTCGACGCCCATCTCCTTATCCCCGGGATTCCCCTGCACCTCGATGGTGACGCCGGAGAACTTCCCGTTCGGCAGGTTGAGCGCGGGCCTCGTGCTCTCGCCGAGGGTCGCGTTGCCCAGGGAGGGGTAGAGGTCGTCGGAGTCGCCCCGGTTGCCGCGCCCGAAGATCGCGCCGAGGTCGCGCTTGCCGTCGGCCTGCATCAGCTCGATCGCGAGCCGGTTCTCACGGTTCACGTCCGCGATGGCCTGATCCACCACGTAGCAGGCGATGCCCTCGTCGGGAGCCGCGGCGTCCTGCCCCCGGCGGCGCCGGTACTCGACGATGAGGTACTGCAAGTCCGTCATCGTGTCCGGGTTCTGGACGAAGAGCAGGTCGCCGGTCTCCGCCGCCGGCCGCAGCACCACGTCCTTGGTCGTCGCGGCGATGCTCCGCGGCGTGACCCAGCCGTGGAACATGCGCAGCATGCCGTTGGGGAGCGTGGGCGTGAGGCCGTGGTTGCCCCAGTTGCCCGAGGCCATCAGGCAGTAGTTGCCGAGGCCGTTGGACTTGGTGGCCTCCAGCTCGCCCGTGTCGTAGTAGTCCGCCCAGCGCGCCGCCAGGTGGCCCCACTCGTGGGCGCACACGCCCATCGCGCAGTCCTCCGGCACGGTGAGGAAGGTCTCCACCTTCAGCCCGGGAGCGACCTTGATGCCGTCCGGGATGCCCCACTTGAGGCTCCAGATCTCGTCACGGCCCTCCGGGCCCTCGATCTCCTCCGCACCGCGGCCCGCGTGCACGATGAAGAGGGCGGTGACCATCTTCTCGTCCAGGACGTCGAACGGCGTGAAGTCGACGCCCGCTTCGAGGGCGAGCCGGACCGCGTCCCGCGCCATTCCCTGGGAGTTGCGGGGGAACCCCTCCTCGGTCAGGCCCGAGTTCCCGTCGGCGTAGAAGGAGAGCGGCTGCGGCAGGCGGAACCAGCCGTGGACCTCGCCCTGGACGTCTATGCCGTTCTCGCTGAACGACTGGAACCCGCTCACCGTGCGGTAGTAGTCGCGCATGCTGCCGGTCGGGAGGGAGTTCGCGCTGAACAGCAACTGTTCGTAGTGGCCCGGGCGGTGGTCCGGGTCGTGCGGCCGGTCGGGGAAGTCCACCAGGAGCACCAGGGTGTGGATGACGCCCTTCAGCTTCTTGGACGGCGGCGTGATGAGCTCGCGGCCGGCGAAGGCCGGCCCGACCCCGGCGGCGCCGTCGTCGAGGCCGACGCGCTTCTCGCCGCGCCGGGCGGAGCGCCAGACGTAGTAGTAGTCCTCGAAGGTGGTGCCCTTCGGCAGCCGGCCCCGCTCCGCCAGGTCGAGGTACCGGGCGTAGAGGCGGGCCAGCGCGTCGGGGGACAGCGGCACCGGACAGGGCCGCGTGCAGGTGTTTCTCATGGCGATCACTCACGGGATCGGTTCGGTCACAGGATGCGTGGCATATTTACCTCGTAAACATGTCGTTTCCGTTTATGCTGTATATGTACAGGTTCAACCTGGCCTGTCCCCATGTCAAGGGAGGCCGTCGCCATGGCTGCCCGCCCCCGTCTCACCAGGGACCGCGTCGTCGGCGCGGCGCTGCGCGTCGTGGACGCCGAGGGTCTCGACGGCCTGAGCATGCGCCGGGTCGCCGACGAGCTGGGCGTCGAGACGATGGCCCTCTACCGCTACACCCCCAGCAAGGACGAGCTGCTCGACTGCCTCGTCGAGAGGCTGTTCATAGAGCTGGAAGAGAGCCTGAGCGGCACTCCGTTCGGCCCGGCGGCCCTCGCCGCCGGGGACGCCGAGACCGCTCCCCCGTGGCGCGAGGCGCTCGTCGGCGTCGCCCGGGCGATGTACCGCGTCGCGCTCGCCCACCCGCACGTCGTCCCGCTGATGGCGCTCCGGCCGTTCACCGTCCCGCTGACCCGGCGGCCGCCCGCGGTGCTGCGCGCCCACGAGCGGCTGCTGACCCGGCTGGAGCGGGCCGAGCTGGGAGAGCGCGCCACGCTGGAGCTGTACCGGGCCTTCATCTCCTGGGTGCTGGGGTACATCGTCACCGAGCTCCGGGAGGTCGTGGACAATCCGGACGAGCCCGAGCCGTCCTTCCGGCTCGGGCTGCACCGGCTGCCCGTCAAGGACTTCCCGCGGCTGCGGGCCCTCGGGCCCGGGCTGGCCGCCCGCGGCGGCGAGGAGCAGCTCGCCGCCGGCGTCACCGCGCTCATCGACCGCTTCGCTCCCCCGACCTGACAGAGCGGGCCGCGCGGAAGGGTGCCGCGCCCGGCTGATCGGTAGGTAGTGGTTCCACGCCCATGCCTCCCTCGAGCCCCAGGACGGTCAGCATGCTCGCACCCTCCCCCGCCGACACCGGCCGGCCCGCCCCGGCCGGCTCGGTCACCCCGGTCACCCCGGGCACCGCGCTTCCGGGCGGGCTCAAGCAGCGCCACCTGTCCATGATCGCGCTGGGCGGTGCCGTGGGAGCGGGCCTGTTCGTCGGCTCGGGGGTGGGGATCAGGTCTGCGGGGCCCGCGATCGTCGTCGCCTACGTCCTGGCCGGCGGCCTGGTGTTGCTCGTCATGCGGATGCTGGCGGAGATGTCCGCCGCCGACCCGGCCACCGGGTCGTTCTCCGTGCACGCGGCCAAGGCGCTCGGCCCCTGGGCGGGTCTGACGGCGGGCTGGCTGTACTGGTCGCTCCTGGTCGTCAGCGTCGCCGCGGAGGCGATCGGAGCGGCGGACATCATGACCGGCCTGCTTCCCGGCGTCCCCGGCGGGGTGTGGATGACCCTCTTCATGGCCGCCTTCACGGGCAGCAATCTCGCCGCCGTCCGGCGCTTCGGCGACCTGGAGTTCTGGTTCGCCGGCCTGAAGGTCGCCGCCATCTGCGTCTTCCTGCTGCTGGGGGCGCTCGCCGTCACCGGCCTCCTGCCGGGCTCGGCCGCGCCGGGGACCGCCCATCTCACCGGCCACGGCGGCTTCCTGCCGCACGGCTGGCACGGGCTCGCCCTCGGCCTCGTCGCGGCGGTCTTCGCCTACGGAGGGCTGGAGACCGTCACGATCGCGGCCGCCGAGTCCGCCGATCCGGTCGGGGCCGTGGGCCGCGCCGCCAGAAGCGTCGTCTGGCGCATCTGCCTCTTCTACATCGGCTCGATGGCCGTGATCGTCACCCTGCTGCCCTGGGACAGCGGCACCGCCGGCACCAGCCCCTACAGCGGCACCCTCGCACGCATGGGCGTCCCCGGCGCCGGGCACGTCATGAACGCGGTGGTGCTCGTCGCCCTGCTGTCGGCCATGAACGCCAACATCTACGGTTCCTCCCGCATGCTCTACTCCCTCGTGCACCGCGGCGACGCGCCCCGCGCCCTCGGCCGCGTCACGCCGGGCGGGGTCCCGCGCAACGCCGTCCTCACCTCCGCCGCGTTCGGCTTCGCGGCGGTCGTCCTCAGCGTCGTCTGGCCGGAGTCCGTCTTCCGCTTCCTGCTCAACGCCGTGGGGGCCATCATCCTGATCGTCTGGTTCCTCATCGGCCTCTCCCAGCTGCGCCTGCGCCGCCGGCGCGCCCGGCGCGGGGATCCGCAGCCGCCGGTGCGCATGTGGCTGTTCCCGCACCTCACCCGGCTGTCCCTGCTCGCGATCGGCGCGGTCCTGGTGGTCATGGCCCTCGAACCGGACTCCCGTACGCAGGTCCTGTGCACGGGGGCCTGGGCGGCACTGCTGGTCGTGTGCGCTCTGGTGAAGGGGCGCAGGAGGGCGGGGTGACCGGGGCGGCCGGCCGCCCCCGGCTCAGGCCGGGCGGGCACTCCCTTCCTTGCGGTACCGGCCCGGCGCCACTCCGAACTCCCTCTTGAAGGCCTTGGCGAAGGCGAACTCCGAGGTGTAGCCGGCCTGCTGCGCGACGGAGCGCAGCGGGGCGTCGCCGTCGCGCAGCAGGCGGCCCGCGGTCGTCATGCGCCACCAGGTCAGGTAGGCGAGCGGCGGCTGGCCGACCAGGGCGGTGAAGCGGCGGGCGAAGGCGGCGCGGGAGAGTGCCGCCCGGGCAGCGAGTTCCTCCACCGTCCACCGCCTCGCGGGGTCGTCGTGGATGGCGTGCAGGGCGGCCGTGACGGCCGGGTCGCCGAGGGCGGCCGTCCATCCGGCCGGCGCTTCCGGGCGCTCGGCGAGCCACCAGGTGCGCAGCAGGTACAGCAGCAGGGTGTCGAGGAGCGCGGGCACGATGGCGTCGCTGCCGGGCTGGGGGCCGGCCAGTTCGGCGCCGAGGAGTTCCACGGCGGAGTGCAGCCGGTCATGGGCGCCGACCCGGGCCGGGACGTGGATGAAGGGCGGCAGGCCGGTGAAGAGCGGGTGGGCCCGTGCCCGGTCCAGCCGGTACGCGCCGCACAGCATGAGGGTGTCGTCGCCGGCGACGGGACCGTGGTCGCGGAGCTCGGGCCAGGAGCCGTCCGGATTCAGTTGCGCGTCCTCCAGGGGCGTCGCGGGGTGGTCGGCGAGACCGTGACCGTATCCGTGGGCGAGGAAGACGACGTCGCCGGGGCCGAGCCGGACGGGTTCGCCGTCGCCGGGCGGCAGCAGCCAGGCCGAGCCCTGGAGGACGACGTGGAACCCGGCCCCGTCGGATGCGGGAAAACGGACGCCCCACGGCCCGCGCTTGACGGAGCGTGAGGAGTGGGGGCGCCCGCTGCGCATGACGGCGATCGCGTCGCTCAGTACGTCCATGGCGGCACCCTACCGCCGCGATCGCACCCTGCCGCCATGATCGCGAGACGCTGGGACATAACCAGGATGCTTTCAGATATGGATCGTCTCCCGACTCCTCCGTACGGTCGTTCATATGACAACTTCCCCCGCAGTCAAGGCAGTCACCAAGGCCGTTCTCTTCCACGAGCTCGGCGGCCCCGAGGTCCTGAAGATCGAGGAGGTTCCGCTGGCAGAGCCCGGGCCCGGCGAAGTCCTCTTCCGCGTCGAGGCGATCGGCCTCAACCGGGCCGAGGCCCTGTTCCGGGCCGGCCGCTACTACTACCAGCCGACGCTGCCCGGCTCCCGGCTCGGCTACGAGGCCGCCGGTGTGGTCGAGGCGGTCGGCGAGGGCGTGACCGCGTTCGCGCCGGGCGATCCGGTGATGGCTGTGGCCAACTTCGACTTCGGTGTCCACGGGGTGTACGGCGAGCACGCCGTCCTGCACCAGACGTCGCTGGTGCACCGGCCCGAGGGCGTGGACACGGTCACGGCCGCGGCGGCGTGGCTGTCGTACTCGACGGCGTACGGCGGCATGGTCGAGACCGGCGGGCTGGCCCCCGGCGACCACGTGATCATCACGGCCGCCTCCAGCGGCACGGGGACGGCCGCGATCCAGACGGCCCTGCGAACGGGCGCGATCCCGATCGTCACCACACGCGGCGAGGCCAAGCGGGAGCTGCTGCTGGAGCTCGGTGCGGCCCATGTGGTCAGCACCGGCTCCCAGGACCTCGTCGAAGAGGTCAAGCGGATCACCGGTGGCAGGGGCGCCCGGATGGCCTTCGACGGGGTGGGCGGCCCGGGTTTCGCGACCCTCGGCGACGCGCTCGCCCCCGGCGGCACGATGGTGGCCTACGGCTTCCTGGACCCGCGTCCCATCCAGCTGTCGATGAACTGGCCGCTCACCGTTCACGCGTACGGCAACGGAGTCCTGTCCCGCGAGGAGGCCTACCGCCGCCGCTCCGCCGCCTTCATCGGTTCGGGCCTGGCGAGCGGCGCGCTGGCGCCCGTGATCGCCGAGACCTTCGACGGCCTGGAGCGCATCACGGACGCGCACCGCCTGATGGACTCCAGCACGTTCACCGGCAAGATCGTGGTCACCGTATGACGGCGTGAGAAGGCCCGGGGGGTGAACCCTGCCCGCGCGCGCCGCGGGCAGGGCCGTCGAAGAATGGGGGGATGAGCAGCGCGACGAGCAACGGCCCCGCCGTCTCCCGGCGGGAGTTCGACGCGATGTTCGAACGGGTGTGTGCGTGGGGCCGCTGGGAGCCCGCCGGGCGGGGGGCCTGGAACCGGGTGGGCGCGGCTCACGTCCGGCGCGCGGCCGCCCTGGTGCGGTCCGGGACCGTCGTCCCGCTGGGCCGGCCGTGGGACACGGCGTCCGGCCCGGACAACCGCAAGCCCGCCCTGCACTACATGTCCGACCTGGGTGACGTCGAGGCCCCCGAACCCTCCACGCACAAGGACTTCGTGGGCGCCGACTACCACGGCAAGGGCATCAGCCACCTGGACGCCCTCTCCCACGTCGCCTATCGCGGGCAGCTCTACGGGGGCGGCGCGGCGCGGGAGCTCGTCGGCGCCGCGGGCGCCCGCTTCGGCAGCGTCGCGGCGCTCGGCCCCCTGGTGACCAGGGGGGTGCTCCTGGACCTGCCCGCCGTGCGGGGAAGAGCCTGGCTGGAGCCGGGAGAGGCCGTACACGCCACGGACATCGCCGCCGCGCAGGAGGCGCTGGGCGTGGAGATCGCCGAGGGCGACGCCGTACTGCTGCGGACCGGCCGCTTCCGGCGCCGCCGGGAGCTGGGCCCCTGGGACGCCGACGCGGCCTGCGCGGGGCTCCACGTGGACGCCGTGCCGCTGCTGGCCGAGCGCGGCATCGCCCTGCTGGGCGGCGACGGCGACAGCGACGTGCGGCCGTCGCCGGTCGAGGGCGTGCACTCGCCGGTGCACACGCTCGCCGTCGCGGCGATGGGCGTGCCGCTGCTGGACAACCTCGACGTCGAGGAGCTCGCGGCCGCCTGCGCGGGCACGGACCGTTACGACTTCCTGCTCCTCGTGTCCCCCCTGAACATCCCGGGCGGTACGGGCTCGCCCGTCAACCCGGTCGCCGTCCTGTGACCAGGGAGAGCCCTGGAGAGACGACCGCGGAAACAACCACGGAAGGAACCACGGGATCCGATATGTCCGGGAAGTTCTAAAATGGAACATCAGTGCAGGCGTGCGGACCGTACGGGGAAGTGATGCGGATGGGGCTCGTCACGGAGGACACCGGCCCCGTGCTCGCCCGTGAGCAGTTCTTCGCCGGCGTGCCGGTCGAGGGTGCCGTGCGCAACCCGATCCTCGATTCGTGGCAGCGGAGCCGGTCCCTGGGGCTCTCCCCGGACGGCTGTGAACTCCCGTACTTCCCGGACCTCGACCTCGACGGCCGCCTCGTGCGCGCGGCCGGCCCCGTGCTGGACCGCCTCCAGGCCCGGTTCGCGGGCCGCAACATGAACGTGGCGCTGGCCGACGGGCGCGGCGCGGTGCTCCAGCGCCGCTTCGGGGACACCTCCCTGGTGCGGCGGCTGGCCGCGATCCAGAGCGTCCCCGGCTTCGTGTTCGCCGAGAAGTACGCCGGGACCAACGGCATCGGCCTGGCCCTCGCGGAGCGGCAGCTGGTCAACGTCTACGGCGCCGAGCACTTCGCCGAGCGCTCCCAGTCCAACGCGTGTGCGGCGATCCCCGTACGGGACCTGCTCAACGGCCGCATAGAAGGGGTCCTCTGCCTGGGCTTCCCGCGGACGGACGCGGACGCGGCGCTGGACGTCGTGATCCGCAAGGCGGCGGGCGCCATCGAGCGGCGGCTGCTGGAGCAGAGCTCCGTACGCGAGCGCGCCCTGCTCCAGGCGTACGTCGACGCCAGGCTCCGCGCGCCGGCCGGGCCCGCGGCCGTCAACGGGCAGTTGGGCGAGCCGGCGGCCGCGAGCGGCCTGGACTGGCGGGACCGGATGATCCTGGAGGAGCGGGCCACCGAGCTGATCGCGTCGGCCCAGCGGGCCGCCGTCGAGGTGTCGCTGCCCGGCGGGCGGCGGGTCACCCTGCTGAGCCGCCCGGTGACCACGGCCTCCGGGGTGGAGGGCGTCGTCGTGGAGGCGTTCCTCGACGCACGGCACCAGCGCCTCACGGTCGCCACCGAAACAGTCGCCGCCGAAGCCGGGACCGCACCCGAGGCCACGGCCGCAGCCGCCGGAGCCGCACCCGGACCCGCGGCCGCCGCGGCCCCCGGCCTCCTGGCCGAGCAGGCCCTAGCCCGCTTCGTCCCGCTGCCGGGACGGCCGCCCGGCACCGCCCCCGGCCGGCCCGCCGCGACGGCCCGCGCACCGGGCCCGGCAGCCCCCGGCGCCGCCGCGGGCGCCTCCGCGGCCGGCAGCCTGCTGCTGGTCGGCGAGCCGGGCGTGGGGAAGCACGCCGTGGCGGCGCGGCGCCGCCTGGAGCTGCTGTCCGAGGCCAGCACCCGGATCGGCACCACCCTGGACGTGGCCCGCACGGCCCGCGAGCTCGCCGAGATGGCCGTCCCGCGCCTGGCCGACTTCGTCACCATCGACCTCCCCGAGGCGGTGCTGCGCGGCGACGAACCGGCCGACCCCGCCAAGGGCCTCCACCGCACCGTGGTCCACGGCATCCGCGGCGACTGCCCCTTCTACCCCGTCGGCGAGCGGGTCCACCTCAAGCCGACCACGCCCCAGCTGCGCTGCCTGACCGGCAGGAGGACCGTCCTGGAGCCCGATCTGCGGGACGCCCCGGGCTGGGTCACCCAGGACCCCGCGGCCGCCCAGCGCATCCTGGCCCACAACGTCCACTCCCTGATCGCCGTCCCGCTGCTCGCGCGCGGCATCGCCCTGGGCATCGCCAGCTTCTACCGCGCGCGGGACCCCGCACCCTTCGGGGACGACGACCGCGCGCTGGCGCAGGAGCTCACCACGCGCGCCGCCATCTGCATCGACAACGCCCGCCGCTACACGCGCGAGCACGCGATGGTCCTCGCCCTCCAGCACAGCCTGCTGCCGCAGGGCTTCCCCGAGCAGAACGCCGTGGAGGTCGCGCACCGCTACATGCCCGCCGAGTCCGGCGTCGGCGGCGACTGGTTCGACGTCATCCCCCTCTCCAGCGCCCGCGTCGCCCTCGTGGTCGGCGACGTCGTGGGCCACGGGCTGCACGCCGCCGCCACGATGGGCCGGCTGCGCACCGCCGCGCGCAACTTCGCCGAGCTGGACCTGCCGCCGGACGAGGTCCTCACCCACCTCGACAACCTCGTCGGGCGCCTGGACCGCGAGGAGGGCGGCGGCGACCCCGTCGCCGGCATCCCCGGCATCATCGGCGCCACCTGCCTGTACGTCATCTACGACCCCACCACGCAGGAGTGCACGATGGCCCGGGCCGGTCACCCGCCGCCCGCGCTGGTGCGCCCCGACGGCTTCGTCTCCTTCCCCGAGCTGCCCGCCGGCCCTCCGCTGGGGCTGGGCGGCCTCCCCTTCGAAACGGCGGAGTTCCTGCTGCCCGAGGGCAGCCAGCTGGTCCTCTACACCGACGGGCTGATCGAGGACCGCCGGCGCGACTTCGACACGGCCCTGGAGGACCTGCGCCGGGCGCTGTCGCATCCGAACCGGCCGCCCGAGGACACCTGCCGCGCCGTCCTGGAGGCCGTGGTCCCCGCCCACCCGGAGGACGACATCGCCCTGCTGGTGGCCCGTACCCACGCCCTGGACCGGAACCGGATCGCCACCTGGGACCTGCCCGCCGACCCTGCGCTGGTCTCCTCCGTCCGCGCCGCCGTCACCCGCCGGCTGGCCGAATGGGGGCTGGAGGACACCGCCTTCGCCGCCGAGCTGCTGCTCAGCGAGCTGGTCACCAACGCGATCCGCTACGGCTCCGGCCCCATCCAGGTGCGCCTGCTCTACGACCGGGCCCTGACCTGCGAGGTCGCCGACACCAGCAGCACCTCCCCGCGCCTGCGCCACGCGGCGGCCACCGACGAGGGCGGCCGCGGCCTGTTCCTCGTCGCCCAGCTTTCCCAGTCCTGGGGCACCCGCTACACCCCGGAGGGCAAGGTCATCTGGGCGGAGTGCGCGCTGGAGGTGCCGGGCGGCAAGGCCGGTCCCGCCGCGCTGCGGATCGACCTCGACGACATCCCCGCCATCTGACGGGCCATCCGGCATACGGGGCGAAAGGGGCCGTAGCATGACGGGCGTGCGGAACTCCCAGCCCCTCGTCCGCATCCGCGGTCTCGGCAAGCGGTTCGGCGGCACGCTCGCGCTCGACGCGGTCGACCTCGACATCGGCCGCGGCAGCGTCCTGGCCCTGCTCGGCCCCAACGGCGCGGGGAAGTCCACCCTCATCAAGGTGCTCGCGGGCGTCCACCGCGCGGACACGGGCGAGGTGACCGTCGCCGGGCACCCGCTCGGCACGGAGGCGGCCTCCCGCGCCATGTCGTTCATCCACCAGGACCTCGGGCTGGTCGGGTGGATGACGGTCGCCGAGAACATCGCGCTGGGCACCGGATACGCCCGCCGCGCGGGGCTGGTGTCCTGGCGGCGCACCCGCCGGCAGTGCGCCGAGGCCCTGGGCATCGTCGCCGCCCACCTCGACCCGGACGCCGTCGTCTCCGGCCTCACCCGCGCCGAGCGCTCCCTGGTGGCCATCGCCCGCGCCCTGGCCACCCGGGCCGGGCTGATCGTGCTGGACGAGCCGACCGCCAGTCTCCCGGCGGCCGACTGCGCCCGCCTCTTCGACGTCCTGCACACCCTGCGCGACCGCGGGCACGCCGTCGTCTTCGTCACCCACCGCATCGACGAGGTGTTCAAGGTCGCCGACGCCTTCGCCGTCCTGCGCGACGGACGCATCGTCAGCCACGGCCCGCTCGCCGGCTATCCCCCGGCCCGGCTCGTGCACGACATCGTGGGCCACGAACCGCGCGGCTACGCGTTCACCGCCCCCGCGCCCGGGCCGCCCGTCCTCAGCCTGGACGGCGTGCGGACGAAGCACACCGGGCCGGTCAGCCTGGAGCTGCGCGCCGGCGAAATCCTCGGCATGGTCGGCCTCACGGGCGCCGGGCACATGGAGCTGGGCCGCGCCCTCGCCGGCGCCCGGCCCCTGCTCGGCGGGCGCGCCGTGCTCGACGGCCGGCCCTACCGGCCCGGCACGGTCACCGCCGCGGTGGACGCCGGCGTCGGCTTCGTGACGAGCAACCGGCTGGAGGAGGGCTGCGCGGCGGAGCTGACCGTACGGGAGAACTTCCTGGCCAACCCCCGGGCCGGCGGGCTGCGCAGCGCCCACTGGATCAGCCCCTGGCGCGAACGCGCCGAGGCCACGGTCCTCATGGAGCGGTTCGCCGTGCGTCCCCCGGACAGCGAGGTGCCGATCGCCACCCTGTCCGGGGGGAACCAGCAGAAGGTCATGATCGGCCGGTGGCTCGGACCCCACCGGAACCTCCTGATCCTGGAGGAGCCGACCGCCGGCGTGGACGTCGGCGCCAAGGCGGCGATCTACCACCTGCTCCAGCACGCCCTGGCCGACGGCCTCGCCGTGCTGCTCCTCTCCACCGACTTCGAGGAGGTCGCCGGCGTGTGCCACCGCGCCCTGGTGTTCGTCCGCGGGCAGGCGACGGCCGAGCTGAGCGGCGAAGCTCTCACCGTCGCCGCGCTCACCCACGCGGCCTCGGCCATGGCGCCCCTCACCGGGACGCCGTGACGATGGCCTCTCCGAACCGCCGTCCCGCGGTCCGTCACCGGATCGGGCACCTCATCGGCGCCTACGGCCTCCTGGCCCTGACCGTCCTGCTGTTCGCGGCCTTCTCCCTCACCTTGCCGGACACCTTCCCCACCCTGGACAACATCTCCGCCGTCCTGTCCAACCAGTCGATCCCCGCGATGCTCGCGCTGGGCGCGACGGTCCCCATCGCCACCGGCAAGTTCGACCTGTCCATCGGCTACGGCCTGGGCCTCGCGCACGTCGTGATGATGCAGCTCCTCGTCGCCGGCCACTGGCCGTGGCCCGCCGCCTGCCTCGCGGTGGTCCTGGGCGGTGCGGCCGTCGGCGCCGTCAACGGCGCCGTCGTCGAGTTCGCGCGGATCGACTCCTTCATCGCCACGCTCGGCACCGGCAGCATCATGTACGCCTTCACCGGCTGGATCACCGGCGGGGCCCGGATCGTCCCCGGCCCGGGCGGCCTGCCGGCCGGCTTCACCGCGCTCTACGACTCCCGGTTCCTCGGCCTGCCGGTCTCCGCCTTCTACGTCCTCGCCCTGACCGCCGTGCTGTGGCTGCTCCTGGAGCGGCTGCCGCTGGGCCGGTACCTGTACGTCATCGGCTCCAACACGCGCGCCGCCGACCTCGTGGGCATCCCCTCGCGGCGCTACGTCACCGGCGCCTTCACCGCCTCCGGTCTGGTCGTCGGCCTCGCCGGGGTGCTGCTCGCCGCGCAGCAGCAGACCGGCAACCCCAGCGTCGGCATGGACTACCTGCTGCCCGCCTTCGTCGGCGCGCTGCTCGGCTCCACCGCGATCCGGCCCGGCCGCGCCAACGCCCTGGGCACACTGGTCGCCGTCACCGTCCTCGCCATCGGCCTCGCCGGCATCGGCCAGCTCGGCGCCCGCTTCTGGGTCACCCCGATGTTCAACGGCGCCACCCTGCTCATCGCCGTGGGCCTGGCCGGCTACGCGGCGCGCCGGCAGCTGCGCCACGGAGCCGGATCGTGAACCGTACGGCCGTGCCGGCGGGCGCGGTCGTCCTGGCCGTGGCCGTCGCCGCCCTCACCGGCTGCGAGCGCGGCTCGTCGACCGGCCCCGTCCCTCCTTTGGAGACGCCGGCGAGGAGCGGCTGCCCCGCCGCCCTGGCCAGGGCCGAGGCGGCCGTCCGGCGGGCCGAGCGGACCGACTCCGCGTGGGGCGGGCCCGCCGCCGGGCCGCGGGCCGTGCCCGGCAAGTCGCTCGTCCTCGTCGCGCAGTCCATGACCAACCCCGGCGTCGCGGGCGTCGCCCAGGGCGTGCAGGAGGCGGCCGGGGCCATCGGCTGGCGCGTCCGGGTGATCGACGGGCAGGGCACCCCCGCCGGGATCCAGGCGGCGTTCGGCCAGGCCGTCGCCCTGCGGCCCGCGGGCATCGTCATCGCCGGCTTCGACCCCCACCTGACGTCGCAGCAGGTCGCGCAGGCCGGGGCGGAGCACATCCCGCTCGTCGGCTGGCACGCGGTCGCCTCCCCCGGCCCCAGCAGGGACCCCGCGCTGTTCACCAACGTCACCACGCGGGTCGGCGACGTCGCGCGGATCAGCGCGGACTGGGTCATCGCGCACGGGCACGGCGCCGCCGGGGTCGTCGTGTTCACCGACGCCTCGATCCCGTTCGCCAGGAACAAGTCCGAGCTGATCACGAAGGAGCTCGGCACGTGCGCGGGCGTGCGGCTGCTCGCGGAGGAGAACGTCCCGCTCGCGGACACGAGCAGCCGGACGCCCCAGGAGGTCTCCTCGCTCCTCTCCCGCTTCCCGCGGCGGTGGACGCACTCCGTCGCCATCAACGACGTGTACTTCGCCGACGCCGCGCCCGCCCTGCGCGCGGCCCGCAGGAAGGGCGCGGGCGCGCCGTACAACATCGGCGCGGGCGACGGCGACCCGTCGGCCTTCCAGCGCATCAACAGCCGCCAGTTCCAGGCGGCCACGGTGCCCGAGGCGCTCTCCGAGCAGGGCTGGCAGATCGTCGACGAGTTCAACCGGGCCTTCGCCGGCGCGCCCGCCAGCGGGTACGTGGCCCCCGTGCACATCGCCACCGCCGCCAACAGCGGCGGCGCCACGTCCTGGGACCCGCCCGGCTACCGCGCGGCGTACCGCAGGATCTGGGAGGGCGCGGGGCGCGCCGGTCAGATGCGGTCGGCGGCGATGAGGAGGTAGTGGAAGCTGCCTTCCTTGTACGCCGTCAGGAAGGGGTCCTCGACGCCCGTGGCCAGCGAGGACTGGGCGCGCAGCTCCCAGTACGGGATCGCGTCGGCCGTCAGGTCGACGACGTTGATGGGCACGAGGCCGTTGGCGGCCATGGCCTTGAAGTAGGCGCTGCGGGGGTGGATGTTGCAGGTGTAGTGCTCGTCGATGCGGCTGACCGCCTTGGAGCGGCCGCCCGTGACGTCGTTGGAGCAGCCGGTGATGACGACGTAGCGGCCGCCGAAGGCGAGCTGGCGGGCGTGCTCGGCGAAGAGCTCGAACAGGTCCACGTACATGGTGGACTCGTTGTTCCAGATGCCCTGGAAGGCGCCGGTGGGCAGGCCGGTGTCCAGCATGTTGGCGAAGTGGTAGCCGACCTTGTCGGCCACGCCGCGCTTGCGGGCCTGCTCGTTGGCGAAGTCGACCTGGGCCTGGGAGATGGAGACGCCGTCGGCGCGGCAGCCGAAGCGGGCGTTGGCCATGATGCTGGTGCCGCCGCGGCCGCAGCCGGCGTCCAGCACGCGCTGGTCGGCGGCGATGGGGCCCAGGTGGTCGAGGAGGACGTCGGCCTGGGCCGACTCCAGGCGGTGCAGCTCCTCGGTGATGCGCGCCTCGCGGGTGGCCTCGGGGCCCTCCAGGACGGAGGGGTCGTAGTCGCCGAGGCCGTAGTGGTGGTGGTAGAGCCCGTCGACGTCGCCCAGCCGGAGGTTGACCGGGTCCTTCTCGTTGTTCCAGTACTCGGCGACGGACTTCTGGTAGGCGGTGCGCAGGACGGGGGCGGGGGCGCTGGACATGGTCGTGCTCCTTTGGAACGGGCAAGGAAGGTGAAGCGGGTGGTTCAGGCGTTGTTGTAGCGGGGGCTGCCGCTGTGCCACGCGCGGTTGCCGCCGAGCCAGGCCCACACCCCGGCGAGGAAGCGGCGCAGCTGGGGCGAGCCGGTGACGGCCAGGGCGGCCGCCTCGGCCTCGTAGGTGCGCACCAGCTCGTCGTGGACCTCCACGCTGCGCTCGATCGCCTCGCGGGGCGAGCACCGCTCCTGCTCGGCGATCACGGTCGGCAGGTTGAACTCCACGCCGGTGGCGTGGTGTTCCTTGGTCATGGAGTACAGGTCGTTGACGAGCGTGGCCGCGGTGGCCGCCATGGTGACGGCGCGGCGCACGCGCGGATCGGCGTACTCGCCCGCGGGGAGCGTGTAGCCGCCGACCACGTCGGCCAGGGCGATGCAGGGCAGGAAGCTGTTGATCTGGCGGTGCGCCAGGTACTCGGGGACGGTGGGCACGTACTCCCGCGAGCGCCAGGAGCCCTCCTGCCCGTAGCCGACGAAGAGGACGGCGACTTCGTGGCGGAGCCGGTTCAGCTGGGAAGGCTCCGCGTAGCGGGCCAGGTGCTCCAGGCCGGAGCGCAGGGCGACGCGGACGGGGTCGGCGCGCATCTCGCGTTCCCAGGCGGGCGCGTAGCGGGCGGGGAGGTGGGCGGGGTCGAAGGCCGCGTAGGCGGGCCCCAGGTGCGAGCCCAGGAGCTCGGGTCCGGCGCCGTCGTCGCAGTAGTAGTCGTCCGTGGCCCACTCCGCGAGCGCGCACTTGCCCGCCGCGAGCAGCCGGTCGGCGTCGTCGGTGTCGGGGTGGGCGAGCATCATCAGGCGCCCGAAGTCGGCGGCGCGGACGCGGTCGAGCCGTCCGGCGTAGATGCCGGTCTCGCCGGCCCAGGCCAGCAGCCGGTCGTTGACCTCCCGGCCGAGGGCCGGGTCGTCCCGGAGCGCGGGCGGGCAGTACAGCTCCGGGACGCCGGAAGCGGAGACCGAGGAACAGGCAGCGGAGGCAGCAGAGGCAGCGGACGCAGGGGTGGGCGCGGCCGGCGGCGGGGGTGCGACGCGGGCCGCGGAGGTGCCGAGGCCGGTCGGCCCGGTGGGCGGCCGGAGCGCCCTGGGCGCGGCCGGGACGCCCTGGCGGGCGAGCAGGGCCGCCGCGAGCAGCGCCGCGTCGTGCCGGGCCGTGGGCGCGGTGATCCGGGACAGCAGTGACACCGGTTCTTCTTCTCCGTTCCGGGGGCGGTGGTGGGCGGCGCCCGTCAGGACGGGGTGTGGAAGACCTCGGCGTTCTCCAGGACGCCGAGCGCGTCGGGCACGAGGACGGCCGCCGAGTAGTAGGTGCTGACCAGGTAGGAGATGAGGGCCTGGTCGCTGATGCCCATGAACCGCACGTTCAGGCCGGGCTCGTACTCGTCGGGTATGCCGGTCTGCCGCAGGCCGACCACGCCCTCTTCGGCCTCGCCCAGGCGCATGGCGAGGATGGAGGAGGTGCCCTCCTCCGAGACGGGGATCTTGCCGCAGGGCAGGATCGGCACGCCGCGCCACGCGGGCACGGCGTGGCCGCCCACGTCGGCGCTGTCGAAGGACAGGCCCCGCTTGTTGCACTCGCGGGCGAAGGCGGAGATGGCCCGGGGGTGGGCGAAGAAGGCCTTGGTCCCGCGCCGCATGCTGAGCAGCTCGTCCATGTCGTCGGGGGTGGGCGGGCCGGAGTGGGTGGAGATGCGCTGGCTGTGGTCGGCGTTGTGCAGCAGGCCGAACTCGGGGTTGTTGACGAGCTCGGACTCCTGGCGCTCGCGCAGGGCCTCGATGGTGAGCCGCAGCTGCTGCTCGATCTGGTCCATCGGGTCGTTGTAGAGGTCGGCGACCCGGCTGTGCACCCGCAGGACGGTCTGGGCCACGCTCAGCTCGTACTCGCGCGGGGAGAGCTCGTAGTCGACGAAGGTGCCGGGCAGCACGGGCGCGCCGGTGTGGCCGGAGGCGAGGGCGATGTCGGCCTCGCCCTTCTTGTTCTGCGGGCGGGCCTGCTCGGCCTGGCGCCGGCGGACGTGGGCGCGCAGCCGCTCGTTGCGGCCGGCCACCTCCTCGTACGCGGCCCGGGGCAGGGTCAGTACGGTGCACGCCGTCATCGCGCGCGCCGTGAACTCCCAGGTGCCCGGCGTCTCGGCGACGGCCCGGGCGCCGAAGAACGCGCCGTCGGCGAGCACGCCGCGGCGGGTCTCCTCGCCGTACTTGCCGGCGCCGGCCTTCTCGACCTTGCCGTGCGCGATGAGGTAGACGTGGTCGACGGGGCTGCCGCGCTCGGCGATCACCTGGCCGGGCTCGTACTCCTCCTGCCGGCACCGCTCGGCCAGCGCCCGCAGCGCCCCGGCGTCGTCGAAGCCGCGCAGCAGCGGCAGTTCGCCCAGCTCGGCGGGGACGACCTTGACCGCGGCGCCTTCCTGGACGAAGGTGATCCGGCCGTCGCCGACCTCGTACACCAGGCGCCGGTTGACGCGGTACGCGCCGCCCTTGACCTCCACCCAGGGCAGGGTGCGCAGCAGCCACCGCGAGCTGGTGCCCTGCACCAGCGGGGCGGTCTTGGTGGTGGTCGCGAGGTTCCGCGCGGCGGCGATCCCCAGGCTGAGCTGTGCCCGGCCCGTCTGCTGCTCGGGCTGCTCCTGCTGCTGCCGGTGCGCTGCGGTCGACATCCCGGTCCTTCCCCTCTGGGCACGTGCGTCAAGAAGGAGCCCCTCGATTAGCCCGTTCGGACTACCAGGAGCTCCCGCGGCGCAAGTGAAGCAGCGCGCGATGATGTTGGTCGAGACGATGGGGACCGTACCGTCGCTTTTGCGCCACCGGGACGGCACGGGTCCGTACGGCCCGATCCGGGCTGGAGGCACAGGTGAGGGCGGATGGCCATGTCCGCTATGCCGCGGTGTGGGCGGTGGCTGAGGTGGCTGATTACGTACGGTCAGCCGGCCTTCCGCGGGCTTCCTCAGGCGGCGCGGAAGTCGCGGCGGTAGCCGCCGGGGGCCAGGCCGTACTCGCGCTTGAACGCCTTGGCGAAGGCGTACTCGGAGCCGTATCCGGAGCGGGCCGCGACGGTCGTGAGCGGGGCGTCGGACTCGCGCAGCAGCTTGGCGGCCGTGGTCATGCGCCAGCGGGTCAGATAGGCCATGGGCGGCTCGCCCACGAGGGCGGTGAAGCGGCGCGCGAAGGCCGCGCGGGACAGGCCCGCCCGGCCGGCCAGGGACTCGACCGTCCACGGCGCGGCCGGGTCCTCGTGGACGGCGGCGAGGGCCGGCGCCACCGCGGTGTCGCTGAGCGCGGCGGCGAAGCCCTTGGCGTCCGCCGGCGGCTGGTCCTCGATCCAGGCGCGCAGGATGTAGAGGAGCAGCGAGTCGATCAGCGCGGGGATGATGCCGGCCGAGCCGATGCGGGGGTTCTCCAGCTCCGAGCCGAGGAGCTGGACGGCGGCTTGCAGTTCGGCGTGGCGGCCGTGCCGGGTGGGCAGGTGGATGATCTCGGGGAGCTGGCGCACCAGGGGGTGGGGGCGCCCCTGGTCCAGGTGGTAGTGGCCGCACAGCAGGCTGGTGCGGGGGCCGTCGGCGCCGATCGTGACCGTGCCGAGGGGTGCGTCCGGGCAGACCTCCCCGTCCCCCGCCGTCTCCTGGGGCGGGGTGGAGGGGTGGTCGGCGAGGACGTGCCCCCGGCCGTCGCGCAGGAAGATCACGTCTCCCGGGCTGAGGGCGATCGGCCGCACGTCCGCCGGGTCCCCCTCGGGGACGAGCCAGCAGGTGCCGTAGAGCACCACGTGGAAGCCGGCGCCGGCGACCGGGGAGAGGCGCAGGCCCCAGGGCGCGAGGCCGTTGGTGCGCACGGAGCTGGGGCGGCCGGTCCGCATCGAGCTCAGCGCCTCGGTCAGGATGTCCATCGCCGTCCCCTCCCCCTGCTGTCTTCTGTCCCTGTCCGGCGTCCAGCCTACGGGCCGTTCCGTGCGCCCTTTCCGTGTCAGTCGACGGTCAGGACGACCTTGCCCTGGGTCCGGCCCGATCCGACGACCTCGTGGGCCTTGCCGGCCTCGGCGAGCGGGAACGTTTCGGCGACGTGCGGGCGGATGCGGCCGGCGTCCACGAGGGCGGCGATCGCCTCCAGCGAGGCGTAGTCGGGCTCGACGGCGATGCCGGCGAAGCGGCGTCCGACGGCCTCGATCCGGGCGGCGAGCTCCCGGTCCCCGTGCTCCATGATGCTGACGAGCGTGCCGCCGGGGCGCAGGACCTCGAGGGCGCGCACGCCCTCGGAGGAGGAGTCGAAGACGACGTCGACGTCCTTGACGGCCTCGGTGTAGTCGGTGGTGCGGTAGTCGATGACCTCGTCGGCGCCCAGGCTCCGGACGAAGTCGTGCTTGGGGGCGCTCGCCAGGGCGGTCACGTGGGCGCCGCGGACCTTGGCGATCTGCACGGCGAGGTGCCCGACGCCGCCGGCCGCGCGGTGGATCAGCACCCGCTGCCCTTCGGTGAGCCCGGCCGCGTCCACCAGCCCCTGCCAGGCCGTGAGCGCGGCGAGCGGGAGGGCGGCGGCGTGCACGTGGTCGAGGGTGGCGGGCTTGCGGGCCACCTGGCGGGACGGCACGGCGACGTACTCGGCGTAGCCCGTGGCGGCGCGCGGGAAGAACGGCATGCCGTACACCTCGTCGCCCGGCTTGAAGCGGGACCCGGCACCGGCTTCCTCGACGACGCCGGAGATGTCCCAGCCGACACCGAAGGGCGGCTCGCCGAGCAGCGGGTAGGCGCCGGAGCGGACGGCCACGTCCACCGGGTTCACGCTGCTGGCGTGGACGCGGACGAGGACCTCCGCCATGAGGGGGGTGGGACGCTCGGTCTCGACGACCTCCAGGACCTCGGGGCCTCCGAAGGACTTCTGGATGACAGCGCGCATGGTGTGTTTCTCCCTGCTGGTGGGGTGGGTTCCTGTTCTGTGCTCAACATTAGGGAGATCGAATGAGCCGATGAATATCCCTGGATCTTCGGAAGATGTCCCATCGTCTTCCTGCCCGGGAGGCTGGGCCATCAGCCCCTGTCAGCCCGTCACCCCGTCACCCCCGTCACCGTCCACCCGTCAGCCCTCCTTCACGACGGCGTCGACCGTCTCCTCCAGGGTCATCTGGGAGGTGTCGAACCACGTGCCCCGGCCGCCGAGCTCGGCGCGCAGCGCCCCGTCCAGGAACGACCAGTCGTCCGCCAGCACCTTGTCCCGCTCGGCCACCCGCCGGGCGACGACCTCCGCCGACGGCGCGAGGACGATCAGGCGCAGCGGCAGGTCCTTCAGGTGCTCCAGGTAGAAGTCGAGGTGCGCGCGCCGCACGACCACGTCGTCGATGACCGGGACGACGCCGGCGGCGTGGAAGCTGCGCGCCAGCACGGCCGCGTTGCGGGCCCTGAGCAGCAGCTGGCGGTCGGCTTCGAGGTCCTCCTCCGGCGAGGGCAGGCGTCCTCCCGCCACGATCAGCTCCTGGAGGTGGTCGCCCTCGATGTGCGCGCCGAGGGGGAACCGGCGGGCCAGCGCCGCCGACACCGAGCTCTTCCCCGACCCCGGAATGCCGATGACGAGATAGGCGGCGGAGGCGGGTCGTGCGGTGTCGACGGTCTGGCCCTGGAACGAGGTCTCCGGCATGGTGTGCGTACTCCTTTTCGCTGTTCGGGCAAGGGTAGTTGCTCATGCCGGGCGTATCGCGGGGGACTTCGTTCGCGCCGTTCCGCGTGCGTTCCGCCCGGCCGGCGCCGACGATGGGCGCATGGTGCGGTCACGGCGGGTGCAGGTGCGGAGGGTCTACGACCCGGCCGAGGAGGCGGACGGCAGCCGGGTGCTCGTCGACCGCATCTGGCCGCGCGGCCTGAGCAAGGAGGCGGCCGCGCTGGACGAGTGGTGCAAGGACGTCGCGCCCTCCACCGGGCTGCGCACCTGGTACGGGCACGACCCCGCCCGCTTCGAGGAGTTCACCCGCCGCTACCGCACGGAACTGCGCGACGAGCCCCACGCGGCCGCCCTCCAGCACCTGAGGGAGCTGTCCCGGCACGGCACGCTCACCCTGCTGACCGCGACCAAAGACCGCGACATCAGCGCGGCGGCGGTCCTGCGGGACGTCATGACGAAGGACTGACGAAGGACTGACGCCGTGCTGCCCCCGGGCCGACCCTTACGGAGTGATGACGTGCCGCGTGCACCCGGGCCGTACGGCCGCCACCCGCCCTACGGTCGGACGCATGCGCGTACTCGTCACCGGAGGAGCGGGCTTCATCGGCTCGCACATCGTTTCGGCCCTGCTCGCCCGCGGGCACGACCCCGTCGTCCTCGACGCCCTGCTGCCCGCCGCCCACCCGGTGCGGCCCGCCCTGCCCGAGGGCGTCACGTGGTGCGAGGGCGACGTGCGCGATCCCGGCGCCGTCGCGCGGGCGCTGCGGGGCGCCGACGCGGTCTGCCACCAGGCGGCGATGGTCGGCCTGGGCAAGGACTTCGCCGACGCGCCGGCCTACGTGAGCTGCAACGACCACGGCACGGCCGTGCTGCTGGCGGCGATGGCCGAAGCCGGCGTGCGCGGCCTGGTGCTGGCCGGGTCCATGGTGGTCTACGGCGAGGGGCGCTACGACTGCGCGGAGCACGGCCCCGTGCGCCCCGGGCCCCGGCGGGCCGGGGACCTCGAAGCGGGCCGCTTCGAGCCCCTGTGCCCGCGCTGCGGCACGCAGCTCGCGCCGGGGCTCGTCGGCGAGGAGGCCGCGGCCGACCCGCGCAACGTGTACGCGACGACGAAGCTCGCCCAGGAGCACCTGGCGTCGTCCTGGGCCCGGATGACGGGCGGCCGCGCCGTGTCGCTGCGCTATCACAACGTCTACGGGCCGGGGATGCCGCGCGACACCCCGTACGCGGGCGTCGCCTCGTTCTTCCGCTCGGCCCTCGCGCGGGGCGAGGCGCCGCGCGTCTTCGAGGACGGGCGCCAGCGCAGGGACTTCGTGCACGTCCGCGACGTGGCCATGGCGAACGTCCTCGCGCTGGAGGGGCTCGGCACCCGCCCCGCGGGGAGCGCACGGGCGTACAACTGCGGGAGCGACGCGCCCCGCACGATCGGCGACATGGCCCGCGCTCTGAGCGCGGCCCACGGCGGGCCGGCTCCCGTGGTCACCGGAGAGTTCCGGCTCGGGGACGTCCGGCACATCACGGCGACCTCGCGCCGGCTCCGCGAGGAGTTCGGCTGGTCTCCGCAGGTGGACTTCGGGGCGGGCATGACGGAGTTCGCGCACGCCCCGCAGCGGCGGCCGGCGCACGCCTGACGGAAGCCGCCCGGGTCAGGTGACGGGAGGCGTCCGGGTCAGGGCGCCGCCGGCAGGACCACCTCGAACCGGCAGCCGCCCTGGACGTTGCAGACCGTCGCGCGCCCCGCATGCGCCTCGACGATGCCGCGCACGATCGCCAGGCCGAGGCCCGCGCCCGCGGTCGGCGTACGGGCCTCGGAGCCCCGCCAGCCCGTGTCGAACACGCGGGGCAGGTTCTCCTCCGGAATGCCGCCGCAGGCGTCGGTGACGGACAGGACGACCGTGCCCGTCGCCTCCTCGTGCCGCGCGGCGATCGCGACGGTCCCGTCCGCGGGGGTGTGGCGGATCGCGTTGACGAGGAGGTTGCCGAGGACCCGGGTCATCTCCCGGCCGTCGACCTCGACGGGCACGCCGGCCGCCTCCTCGCCCTTCTCCCCGATCAGCCGGACGCCGTGTTCGCGGGCCAGCGGCTCGGCTCCGGCGAGGGCATCTCCCACCAGGTCGTGCACCGACATCCGGCTCGGGCTGAGGGAGAGCGCGCCCGCGTGGATGCGGGAGAGCTCGAAGAGGTCGCTCACCATCCCGTTGAGCCGGTCGGTCTCCGTACGGATCTGCCGGTGGTAGCGCGCCGGGTCCTCGACGACGCCGTCCTCCAGGGCCTCCGCCATGGCGCGCAGCCCGGCCAGCGGGGTGCGCAGGTCGTGCGAGATCCAGGCCACGAGCTCCCGGCGCGAGGCGTCGAGGGCGCGCTCCCGCTCCCGGGACTCCTCCAGCTTCGCGCTGGTGGCGGCCAGCTCCCGGCCGAGCGCGGCCAGTTCGGCCGTGGCGTTGCCGCCCGGGGCCGCGAAGCTGCCGCTGCGGCCGAAGTCCCGGGCGGCCAGGGTCAGGGCCTTGCTGCGGGCCACGACCCAGCGGCCGAGCACCAGCGCGGTGGCCAGGGAGACCACGGCGGCCATGGCGCACACGGTCGTCACGACGGTCAGGTCGTGCGAGGACAGGAACATCGCCCACGCCACGCTCAGCGTTCCGGCCAGCATGGCCGTCACCGACACGGCGGCCACGACCGTCAGGGACACCGCCACGGAGCGGTGCCGGAGCAGCCGCAGGGCGAGGGCGCCGAGCACGCCGGCCGCGGTCGCTCCCGCGAGGGCGTAGAGGGCGATCAGCAGGATGTCATTCATGGGTGCCGGTCTCCCCGTCCCGCGCGGCACCGGCGGCGGCATCGGCGTCACCCTCGGCGTCGAAGCGGTAGCCGACGCCCCACACCGTCCGGATGTGGCGCGGCCGGGCCGGGTCGTCCTCGACCTTCGCGCGCAGCCGGCGGACGTGCACGGTCACGGTCGACAGGTCGCCGAACTCCCAGCCCCACACCTTGTGCATCAGCTCCTCGCGCCCGCAGGCCCGCCCCGGGTTCCGCAGGAGGAAGGCGAGGAGGTCGAATTCGCGGAGGGTGAGGGCGAGCGGCGCCCCGTCCTTGGTGGCCTGCCGCGCCACGGGGTCGAGGACGAGCCCGGCGGCGCGCAGCGCGGGGGCGGGCGGCGGCACGTCGGCCCGGGACCGGGCCCGGCGCAGGACGGCTTCCGCGCGCAGCACGAGCTCCCGGGGGCTGAAGGGCTTGGTGACGTAGTCGTCGGCTCCGATCTCCAGCCCGAGGATGCGGTCCTCCTCGTCGCCGCGCGCCGTCAGCATGATCACCGGTACGGGTCCCGCGGCCCGCAGCCTGCGGCAGACCTCCAGGCCGTCCATGCCCGGCAGCATCAGGTCGAGGAGGACGAGGTCGGGGCGCACGGCGGCGGCGAGCTCCAGCGCCGCCGGGCCGTCCGCGGCCAGGTCGACGGCGAAGCCGGCCCTGCCGAGGTAGCCGGAGACGACCTCGGCGACGGTCGGGTCGTCGTCGACGACGAGGACGCGGGCGGGAGTTTCGTTCTGCATGACTCCAGCCTCGCACCGGCGGGGACGCGCTGGTGCGGGGCGTCCCCGCCCGCGGTCGGGCGTCCTCGTTTCGTAAGACCCTGACATCCGAAATGCCGGAATTCGCTCCGTAGGGTGAGTGGCGTGACTCACTCCACCTCTCCTACCGCGGACGTTGTGCTGCCCTGTCTGGACGAAGCGGCGGCCCTGCCCTGGGTCCTGGCGCGGGTGCCCGCCGGCTGGCGGGCGATCGTCGTCGACAACGGCTCCCGTGACGGCTCGGCGGACCTGGCCCGTTCCCTCGGCGCGACCGTCGTCCACGAACCGCGCCGCGGCTTCGGCGCGGCGTGCCACGCGGGGCTGGCCGCCGCCGAGGCCGAACTCGTCTGCTTCTGCGACTGCGACGCCTCGCTCGACCCCGGCCTGCTGCCCGGCCTCGCGGCGGCGGTCGCCGCCGGCGACGCCGATCTGGTGCTCGGCCGGCGCCGCCCGCGGGGGCGCGGAGCCTGGCCGGCCCACGCCCGCCTCGGCAACGCGGCCGTGGCCCGGATGGTCCGCCGCCGCACCGGGGTGCGGCTGCACGACCTGGGCCCCCTGCGCGTCGCGCGCCGGGAGGCCCTGCTGGGCCTCGGCCTGACCGACCGCCGCAGCGGCTATCCCCTGGAGATGGTGGTGCGCGCCGCCGACGCCGGGTGGCGGGTGACGGAGACCGACGTCCCGTACCTCCCGCGCACCGGCCGCTCGAAGGTGACCGGCACCTGGCGCGGCACGTGGCGCGCGGTGCGGGACATGCGGGGCGTGCTCCGGGCGCCCGCCGCGCCGCGGGAGGTGACGGCCCGGTGAGCGCCGCCGTTCCCGCAGGCCCGGCACCGGGCGGGCCGACGACCCTGCTCGTCATCGCCAAGGAACCCCTGCCCGGGCGGGTCAAGACGCGCCTCACCCCGCCGTACGCACCCGCCGAGGCGGCCCTGCTGGCCGAGGCCGCGCTG
Source organism: Streptomyces sp. SCA2-17 (assembly GCF_044336695.1). Taxonomy (NCBI): domain Bacteria; kingdom Bacillati; phylum Actinomycetota; class Actinomycetes; order Kitasatosporales; family Streptomycetaceae; genus Streptomyces; species Streptomyces sp. SCA2-17. Next base: position 6,368,614 of record NZ_CP117521.1, on the reverse strand, counting down.
ACGGACACGCTGTGGGCCGTGCGGGCCATGCCCGCCTGCCGCCGGATCCTCGTCCTGGACGGCCGGCCCGGTCCGTGGCTGCCGCCGGGCTTCGAGGTCCTGCCGCAGTGCGCGGGCGGCCTCGACGAACGGCTCGCCGGCGCCTTCGCCGCCTGCACGGGGCCCGCCCTGCTCGTCGGCATGGACACTCCGCAGCTCACGCCGGCCCTGCTGGCCCCGGCGCTGGGCCCGGCGGGCTGGCAGGGCTGCGACGCCTGGTTCGGGCCCGCCGCTGACGGCGGCTTCTGGGCCCTGGGGCTGGCCGAACCGTGGCAGCCCGGTCTCCTGCGCGGCGTCCCCATGTCCACGGCCACGACCGGCGCCGTGCAGCGCCGCCGGCTCGTGGCGGCCGGGCTCCGCGTCCGGGACCTCCCGGAGCTGCTCGACGTCGACACGGCGGCGGACGCCCTGCGCGTCGCCGAAGCGGCACCCTGCAGCCGGTTCGCGGCGGCCGTGGAGCGGCTCGGGCGGCGGGTGCCTGCGCCGCGGGGGCCGGTGCGAGAGCCCGCACAAGAGCCGTCATGGAAGCCGGCTCCCGCGCCGCTCTCCCCCGGCGGAGGTGGCCGGCCGTGCCGACGCGCGCACTGACAGCAGAACCGGCGGCGCCCGCCGCCCGGATACCGGCCCCCTGGCGCAGCGACCCCTACGCCGACGCGGTCAGCGCCGGCCGCGGGCCGCTGTTCCTGCGCCGTACGGACGGCTGGATGCTGCCGCTCGACGTCGAGCGGTGGTGCGCGGAGGCCGACCCCGCCGACCTCACGGTCCTCGACCGGTGCCGGGGTCCCGTCATCGACATCGGCTGCGGCCCCGGCCGGCTCGTCACCGCCCTGGCCGTCCGCGGCCACCCGGTGCTCGGCGTGGACGTCAGCCCGGCCGCCGTCGACCGCACCCGGCGCGGCGGCGGTGCGGCCCTGTGCCGGTCCGTCTTCGCGCCCCTGCCCGGCGAGGGGCGCTGGGGCACGGCGCTGCTGATCGACGGCAACATCGGCATCGGCGGTAACCCGGCCGCCCTCCTCGACCGCGTCGCCCGCCTGACGGCGCCGGGCGGTCTCCTCATCGCCGAGTCCGCCGGCGCGGACGTCGGCGAGCGCGTGGACGAACGCGTGGAGGTGCGTGTCGACGACGGGCGCGGCCGCACCGGGCCGCCCTTCCCGTGGGCCCGCGCCGGCACGGCCGCCCTGACCCGCCACGCGAGGCGGGCCGGGTGGCGGGTGACGGAGCGGTGGGCCGTGTCCGGGCGGGTGTTTCTGGCCCTGCGCCGCTGAGACCGGGGCCGCGACGCCTGGTGGGGCGCTCTCCGTAAGCCGGAGGGCGCCCCACCCACGCGTCACGAGTCCCGCGACCCCTGCCGTAGCCTCCGGGCCCCTGCCCGTACGAGTACGGCCGCGGCGGTCACCGCAGCCGTCAGCCCCAGCAGGAGAAGCCAGTTGCGCAGGTAGTCCAGCGGCAGCACCGACGGGTTCTGCGGGACGCCCGGCCGGAACAGGACCGGGTAGGCCACCGCCGTCAGGCTCGCCGCGACGAGCAGGCCGGCGCGCACCGCACGCCGCGCCCGCAGCCGTACGACCACGAGGCCCGCGAGGAGCGTCAGCGGGACGACGATGCCGTCGTGCACGAGCACCGCCCCGGTCAGCCACCGCACGACCGGCCACGGATCCTGCGGGTCGTCGCCGCACCACGCGGCCCACACGCCCACCCCCATCAGGGCGATCCCGCACGCGCCGGCGGCCGCGCGGAACACCCGCAGTGCCCGGCTCCCCCGTCCCCGTCCTCGCCCCCGCATCACAGCGCCTCCATCCGGGACACCCACTTGGTCTGGAGGACGCCGGGCCTGTTCGGGGCGATGATCCGGGCCGGATAGCCGTGGTCGGGCGGGAGTTCCTGCCCGTTGAGGCGCAGGGCCAGCAGCGTCAGGGGATCGCGGGCGTAGGTGTGCGGCATGACCATCACCCGGTAGGCGCCGTGCCGCTCCAGGGAGGTGACCCGGATCAGGGCTCCCTCCGGTGCGCCCGCCCGGTCCAGCAGGTCGCGCACCCGTACGCCCGTCCAGCGCGCCGACCGGCTCCAGCCCTCCACGCAGGCGATCGGCAGGGTCGCCTCCCGCTGCGGCATGGCGCGCAGTTCGTCCAGGGTGATCTCGTACGGGCGCGGGCCCCCGACGTACAGCCGCCAGCCGCGTACGGCCTCCGTGGTCACTCCGGCGCGGGCGGCGGTGCGGTTGACGGGCAGGCCCAGTTCGCCGTGGTCCGGGTGGCGCGGGGCGAGGAGGTCCAGGCTCTTGAGGGGCGTGAGGGACTGGCCCGCGGTGGTGAGCGTCACCGCTCCGACGGCGGCGCCCGTGGCGGCCAGCAGCGACCGCCGGTCGGGGCCGTCCTCGGCGGGGAGGGACAGCGTCCCGGGTGAGCGGCGCCGCCAATGGGCCGCGATGTCCGGTGCCTTGACCGCCAGGTGCAGGAGCAGCGATCCGATGAGCAGCCAGCCGACGGCGTAGTGCACGGGCACGAAGGAGAACGGCCACGGGTACCACTGCGCGGTGTTGAACAGCCCGGAGAAGAGCTCGAAGAGCGCCGACGCGACCAGCACCGCGACGGACAGCCGCTCCAGGGCGTGCCGCACCGAGCGCACGAGCGGCCGCGTGAAGAGGCGGGGGTAGACCGTCCACAGCTTCACCAGCAGCAGGGGGATCGCCGCGATCCCGCTCGCGACGTGCAGCCCCTGACTCCACCGGTAGCCCCAGGAGGGGCGGCTGGGAAGGCTGTTCGCGAGCAGGGACGGCGGGTGCTGCACGACGTGGCTGACCAGCCCGGTCACGAAACACACGGCGATCACCAGGCCGAGCCAGCGGCCGACGGCGGTGGCGGTACGGGCGTCGTGCAGCCTGCCCGAGAAGGAGGGGAACGGGAGCCCGGGAAGGCGGAGGGATGGCCGGAGGGGGCGCTTGAGAGGGAGCCGGAGCGGGAACTTCATGCCTTCATCAGAACGCGCGCGGGCGCCGGGACGGGGGTGCGAGGACCTTACGGAATACGGACGTTCGCCCTGTGCGGCACGTGTTCCGCCGGTGCCCGGTGCAGGCTGGCCTGGTGATCGTCCTTCCCCGCCGCCCCGCCGTCATGACCGCCGTCACCACGGCCGCCCTCGCCGCGCTCACCGCCGTCCTCGTACTGGCCGTCCGCAGCGACGCCTACGTGACCGACCCCGCCGCGCTCGCCGGCTGGTACGCGGTGGCGTGGGCGCTGTTCGGCGCGGCGGCGTGGGCGGTGCGGCACGTACCGGCCCGCATCGTGGCGCCCCTGGTCCTGGCGGGGTCCGTGGCCGTCGCCGCCGCCGGGCTGGTCGCCGAGCCGCGCACCAGCTCCGACCTCTACCGCTACGTCTGGGACGGCCGGGTCCAGGCCGCGGGCATCTCGCCGTACGACCACGTGCCCGGCGACCCCGCCCTGTCCCGGCTGCGCGACGACTGGCTGTTCCCGCGGGGCGCGGAGTGCGGGGAGCCGGAGCGGTTCGGGGTGGCGGCAGCGGCGGAAGGCGGCCCGGCCGTGGAAGGCCGCCCCGCCACCTGCACCCGCATCAACCGCCCCTCCGTGCACACGATCTACCCGCCCGTGGCCGAGGGGTACTTCCTCCTCGTCCACGCGGTCTCGCCCGCGGACGCCCGGCACAAGCCCTTCCAGGTGGGCGGGGCGGTGCTGTCCGTCGCCGTCTCGGCCCTGCTCCTGGCCGTCCTGCGCCGCCGCGGCCGCACTCACTGGGCCGCGTACTGGGCATGGTGCCCGGCGGTCGCCGTCGAGGCCGTCAACAACGCCCACGTCGATGTGCTCGGCGTGCTGCTCGCGGTCGCGGGCCTGGCGGCGGTCCGCGCGCGCCCGGTCCGGGGCGGCGCCCTGATCGGCGCCGGAATCGCCACCAAACTGCTGCCCGCGGTGGTCCTCCCCGGAGCCCTCGCCGGATCGGCCGCACGCGGGCCGGGCCGGCCGGGCGGCGCCGTCCGCCGCGCCCTCGCCACCCTGCTGCCGGCGGCGGCCGTCGTCGGCCTCGGCTACCTGCCGTACCTCCTGATCTCCCACGGCTCGGTCCTCGGCTACCTCGGCGGCTACGCCGCGGAGGAGGGCTACGACGACCCCACCGTGAAGAACCGCTACGCCCTCCTCCGCCTGATCCTCCCCACCTCCTGGGCCCAGCCCGCGGTCCTGGTCCTCTGCGCGGCGGTGGTGGCGTACGTGCTGCTGCGCGGAGACCCGGAGCGCCCCTGGCGAGGCGCACTCCTGGTGACCGGCACGGCATTCCTCCTCACCACCCCCGGCTACTCCTGGTACGCACTCCTCCTGATCGCCCTCGTCGCCCTCGACGGCCGCTGGGAGTGGCTGGGCGTCGCCATGGCCGGAGCGGCCACATACGTGGGAGGCCGCGCGGTGGAAGACTCCGCCCTCCTCGGCACCACGGCCTACGCCCTGGCGGGCACCGCGGTCCTCACGGGCCGGCTGCTACGCCGCCGGGGGCGGGGCAGCAGGGCCCTGGGGAACCCGAGCGGGCGGCCGTCGGCGACACCCCCTGAACGATCGAAACCGCATGGGGTTAGCATGTGAGCGCTGCCTAGCTCGAAAGAGAAAAGCCTGTGACTGTCAACGACGACTCGTTCACTGACTGGAAGAACCGCGAGGAGATCGCGGAGTCGATGATCCCGATCATCGGGAAGCTGCACCGCGAGCAGGACGTCACCGTCCTCCTCCACAGCCGCTCCCTGGTGAACAAGTCGGTGGTCAGCATCCTGAAGACCCACCGATTCGCCCGGCAGATAGCCGGCGAGGAGCTCTCGGTCACCGAGACGCTGCCGTTCCTGCAGGCGCTGACCACGCTGGACCTCGGCCCTTCCCAGATCGACATCGGCATGCTCGCCGCGACCTACAAGGCCGGCGACCACGGTCTGTCCGTCGAGGCCTTCACCGCCCAGGCCGTCGCCGGCGCCACCGGCGAGAACAAGATCGAGTGCCGCGAGGGGCGCGACGTCGTCCTCTACGGGTTCGGCCGCATCGGCCGCCTCGTGGCCCGGCTCCTCATCGAGAAGGCCGGCTCCGGCAACGGCCTGCGGCTGCGGGCCATCGTCGTCCGCCAGGGCGGCGAGCAGGACATCGTCAAGCGCGCCTCGCTGCTGCGGCGCGACTCGATCCACGGCCAGTTCCAGGGCACGATCACCGTCGACGAGGCCGGCAGCACGATCGTCGCCAACGGCAACGCGATCAAGGTGATCTACGCGAACGACCCGTCGGAGATCGACTACACGGCGTACGGCATCAAGGACGCCATCCTCATCGACAACACCGGCAAGTGGCGCGACCGCGAGGGCCTGTCCCAGCACCTGCGCCCCGGCATCGACAAGGTCGTCCTGACGGCCCCCGGCAAGGGCGACGTCCCCAACATCGTCCACGGCGTCAACCACGACACGATCAAGCCGGACGAGCGGGTCCTGTCCTGCGCCTCCTGCACCACCAACGCGATCGTCCCGCCGCTGAAGGCCATGGACGACGAGTACGGCGTGCTGCGCGGCCACGTGGAGACCGTCCACTCGTTCACCAACGACCAGAACCTGCTGGACAACTACCACAAGGCCGACCGCCGCGGCCGCTCCGCGCCGCTCAACATGGTCATCACGGAGACCGGCGCCGCCTCGGCCGTCGCCAAGGCCCTCCCCGACCTCAAGGCGCCGATCACCGGCAGCTCGATCCGCGTCCCGGTCCCGGACGTCTCCATCGCGATCCTCAGCCTGCGGCTCGGCCGCGAGACCAGCCGCGAGGAGGTCCTCGACCACCTCCGCAACGTGTCGCTGACCTCGCCGCTCAAGCGCCAGATCGACTTCACCACCGCCCCGGACGCGGTCTCCAGCGACTTCATCGGCTCGCGCCACGCCTCGATCATCGACGCCGGCGCCACCAAGGTCGACGGCGACAACGCGATCCTCTACCTGTGGTACGACAACGAGTTCGGCTACTCGTGCCAGGTCATCCGCGTCGTCCAGCACGTCTCCGGCGTGGAGTACCCGACGTTCCCGGCACCGGTGCTCTGAAGGCCCTGAGCCGGTCCCGGTGACCTGCGGCGCGGCCGCCACCCCGCTGAGGGGTGGCGGCCGCGCGCCGTACCGGGGCGGCGCTTACGGGCGCGGACGCGCGTGGAGATCCAAGCCGCTCGTGCCCGCGCTGCCCGGCGAGGCGGGCGAGGGCCTGAACCGCAGCCCCGGTCCTTACTGTTCGGGGGAGGCGTACGGCCGGTCGGGCGCCGGCGAACCGGACGTGCCGCCTGAGCCCGGGGCGCGCGTGTCCTCGTCCTTCTTCCAGGGGCCGACGCCCAGCTTCCCCGTCGTCCCCAGGTCGAACTCGGGCGTCACCATCACCGCGGGGGCGCCGGGCTGTGCCACCACCCGCGCGTAGGGGGCGTTCACAGGTCCGCCACTGGTGACGGTGTTGCGCCAGACCAGAACGGAGTACGCGCGCTCGCCCGGCTTCAGGACCAGCGGCTGCGGCGATCCGTCGGCTCCCGTACCGCTCGAAATGGCGCTGCCGCCGCGGAGGATGTCCACGCTGTCCACGGACCGGTGGCTCGCGTCGAGGAGCTGGATCTTCGGGTAGCCGTTGAGCCGGTAGGGCTGGGTGCCACAGTTCTGCAGCAGGATTCCCTGGACGCGCAGCCCCATGGCGGCGTCCCCCTCGTCCACGGAGACGTGCACCCCCGACGGCGGGCAGGCGCCTCCCTGGGACGGCGCTTCGGCGGTGGGAACGCTCCGCACCTTCACGACCCGCACCCGCGGGCTGTCCTGCCCGCCTGACTTCGGCGTGTCCGGTACGCCCGACTCCGGCCCGCTCAGCGTGAAGGTGCCCCGCGCGGTCCGTCCGGGCTCCACCGACGGCACCGTCTGCTGCGTCGTCTCGACTCCCCTTCCGGAAGGCGACGGGAAATCGAAGGTGACCGTGTAAGTGAACGGTTCCTTCTCGCGATTGGTGACCTCGAACGTGACGCAGGGACGCGCGCCGCGCCCCACACCGGTAATCGTCACTCCGTCCTTGCCCGGCTCCCCGGACGTCGCGCCGGAAGGCGACGGCAGGCCCTCGCAGGGGGAATCGCCGTGAGAGCCCGGGGCTCCGGACGCCCGCGCCGCCGGACCGTCAATGTGCGAACCGCACGCGGTGAGCAGCACGGCCCCGGTCAAAACAGCGGGAAGAGCACGAAAGTTACGCAGCATGCGGTGATTCGACCAAGGCCGGCCCGCAATTGCAATTGCCGTGACCTGGGCCACACTCCCCTGTCAACCTTCGTGCCGCGGGCGCCGTCAATGCTGCGGGTGAGCGTGCCACCGGTGGCCGCGGCCGCCCGCGCCACCCTGCCGCGCGCCGGGAGCGGACGGCTTTCCGAGCCGCGCGCGCAGCCGGATGCCGTGCCCGACCTCGATCAGTCCCATGACGACCAGCATGATGCCGACGACCATCGTGAGGACGGCGATCGACGCGAAGGGCGACGTGATGACCACGATTCCGGCCAGGACGCTGACGATTCCGAGGAAGACCTGCCAGCCACGGGCCGGGAGCGCCGGGACGGACAGGGCCACGCCCGTCAGCATGACGCCGCGCAGCAGCCAGCCGAAGCCGATCCACAGCGCGAGCAGCAGCAGCGACTGCGCGGGCCCGCGAAAGGCCACCAGCCCCAGCAGTACGCAGATCCCGCCGCTGACGAATCCCAGGACGCGCATGTGTCCCGGAATGTGCGTGCCGAAGGCCCCTGCCAGCTGGAAGACCCCCATGGCCAGCAGATAGATGCCGAAGAGCACGCCGGCCACCGTCAGGCTCGCCTTCGGCCAGGCCAGCACGACAACGCCGAGGGCGACCGAGGCCACGCCCGCGCTCACCAGGACCTGCCAGCCGGCGTCGGCCAGCATGCGCAGACCGGAGGGAATCTCGGTGGGGGCTTGGGCAGCGGGTTCACCGGCGCCTTCACCGACGCCCGCGTCTGCCTGGTGAGCCGCGTTGAATTCGCTGGAACCGCTCGAGGAAAAACTCATAGCGCTTACCTCTCGCCCCCGCGCATGAATTGCCCGACTACTCCCCATATCAGGCTTGCACAGTTCCCGACGGCGCGACACCGGAATCCCGGGCAAGTGGAATCCCCGGTCAGCGGGAATCCCCGGTCAGCCGTCCGCGGAGACGACGCGGATCTCGGCGCCCTGGTCGCGCAGCCGCCGTACCTCCGGGGCAGGAACGGCGTCGTCCACGATGACCAGGTCGAAGTCGGTGAGGGGGGCAAGCGCGTACAGCCCCTGGTTGGCGAACTTGGTGTGGTCGACGAGCAGCACGCGCCGGGTCGCGGACGCCATCATCGACCGCTTGACCTGCACCGTCTCCGGCGACATGTGGTAGCAGCGGCCGCCGGTGACGGCGGTCGTCGACATGAACAGCAGGTCGGCGCGGTACGCCTGCGCGCTCTGTGCGGCGTGCAGGCCCATGAAGGCGTCGTAGGCCGGGAAGTACGTGCCGCCGAGCGAGATCAGCGAGATGCCCGGCTCCCGTGCCAGCGCGGAGACGACCGGCAGCGCGTTGGTGATGACGGTCAGCGGTGTGCGGCCGGCCACCTGCGCGGTCAGTCCGAAGCACGTGGTCGAGTCGTCGATCATCACGACCCGGCCCGGTGCCAGCAGGCCGGCCGCGGCACGCGCCAGCCGCTGCTTGACCGGCGCCATCGTCGTCATGCGTTCGCCGACGCTGCCGTGGAACTGCGCCGACGGCTGACAGCTCGCGCCGCCGCGCACTTTGCGGAGCCATCCCTGGGCCTGGAGCGCGTCGAGGTCGCGGTGCACGGTCATCACGCTGACGCCGAACTCCTCGGCCAGCGCGGACGTCCGGACGAATCCCCTGGCCGCCACGAGGTCGCGCAGCTGCCGGCGCCGCTCCTCCTGACCGTCCCCCCGGGTCACGCCGCCCCTCCCGCCGCCTTCATGTGAATCTCACATGAAGCTAACACGGTGTTACGCGGCCGTCCGGGCTGCCCGTACCGGCCCCCGTACCAGCCCACGTACCGGCCCCGGGAAGGACCTCACATCACGCGCGTCCCGCGGCGCGGGAAATGGTCCGTGGCTGATTGACGCCCTGTCCGGCGGCGGGTTTCGCTACCTCCGCGAACCGGCCGTCGTCCCGGGAGGCAACGCCCTCCCCGGTGGCACGGCCACTGCAAAGAGGCAGAAGAGGTAGAAGAGGCAGAAGGGGCAGGGGGACCCGAAGTCATGTCGGTTCTCACCATCGACGTCGGCACGTCGGTGATCAAATCGGTCGTCTTCGACGACCAGGGGCGGGAGATCGCGGTCTCGCGCGTCGCCACCGAGGTGCTGCGGCCCCGCCCCGGCCGGGCGGAGCAGGACATGGACGCGGTCTGGAACGGCGTGGTCTTCACCGTGCGCAGTGCCCTGTCCGGGCTCGGCCGGGGCGCCGGCCCCGTGTGGCTCGTGAGCCTGACCGCACAGGGCGACGGCTGCTGGCTGGTCGACGACCGGGGCCGCCCCACCGGGCCGGCGGTCCTGTGGTCCGACGGCCGGGCGGGCGGGCTGCTGCGGCGCTGGGAGTCCGAGGGCGTCCTGGAGGAGGCCTACCGCCGCAACGGCTCCCTCACGTGCGGCGGCATGCCCAACGCGGTGATCAGCTGGCTGGCGGAGCACGACCCGGAGCGGCTGGAGCGCTCCGCGACGGCGCTGACGGCGGCCGGCTGGCTGTTCCTGAAGCTCACCGGCGTCGCCGCGATCGACGAGTCCGACGCGTCGGCGCCCTTCCTCGACCACGCCACCGGCGACTACGACCCGCGGATCCTGGAGCTGTTCGGCCTCACCTGGGCGCGCCGCCTCCTGCCGCGCGTCCTGGGCGAGGACGAGCGCATCGCCGAGATCACCGCGCGCACGGCCGGCGAACTGGGCCTGCCCGCCGGGCTGCCCGTCGTCATGGCCCCGTACGACATCGCCGCGACCGCCCGCGGCGCCGGCGTGGTCGACCCCGGCCAGGCCTGCGGCATCCTCGGCACGACCCTGTGCACCGAGATCGTCACCCGGCACGTCGACACGGCGGGCGAGCCCTGCGGGATCAACATCGCCTACGGGGGCCGCGGGCGCGTCCTGCGCGCGTTCCCCACCCTGTCGGGCACGGAGGTCCTGGACTGGGCGGCACGGACCCTCGGCGTCGCGGGGCCCGCCGCGCTGGGAGAGCTGGCGTTCGGCACCGGACCGGGCTCGGGTCCGGGCGCCGGACCCGGCGCCGGAGGGCTCGCCTTCCTCCCGTACCTCTCCCCCGCCGGGGAACGCGCTCCCTTCCTCGATCCGCGCGCCCGCGGCACGTTCTGGGGCCTGTCGCTGGAGCACACCCGCGCCCAGCTGGCCCGCGCCGTCTTCGAGGGCCTGTCCCTCGTGGTGCGCGACTGCCTGCACGCCTCCCGCACCGAGGTCCGCGAACTGCGCCTGTGCGGCGGCGGATCGGCCAGCGACGACTGGTGCCGGCTGATCGCCGACGTCACCGGGGTGCCCACGGCCCGCAGCACCGACGCCGAACTCGGCGCCAAGGGCGCGTTCCTGACCGGGCTGGTGCTCACCGGGGCGGAGCCGAGCATGCGCGACGCGGCCGCCAAGTACGTCCGGATGCGCGCCGGCTGGGAACCCGACCCGCGGCGGAGCGCCTTCTACGACGAGTTCTACGCCTCGTTCCTCACCTGGCGCGGCGCCGCCCGCTCCCTCGGCTGGTCGCCCGGCGCCACGTCCACACGGGAGTCGTCGTCGGCGCCCGCTCCCGTAGAGGAAACCGCACATGTCTGATTCCCCGCACCTCTCACCGGCCGCCTCCCCCCTCCCCGACCCCGACGCCGTCCACCTCGGCCTTGACCTCGGCACCCAGAGCGCCCGGGCGGTCGCCGTGGACGGCACCGGCCGCGTGGTCGGTGCCGCCTCCCGGCCGCTGAGCAGCCGGCGCGAGGGCGTACGCCACGAACAGGACCCCGAGCAGTGGTGGACGGCCCTGGCCGCCGCCTGCCGGGAGGCCCTCGCCGGCATCGCCCCCGAGCGGGTGCGCGGTCTGGCGGTCGACGCCACCTCGGGCACGATCCTGCTGGCCGACGGCCGGGGCACGCCGCTCACGCCCGGCCTGATGTACGACGACGGGCGGGCCGACGCGTACACCGAGCGCGTCAACACCGCCGGCGCCGCGGTGTGGGAGGCGTCGGGCTACCGCTCCATGCAGCCGTCGTGGGCGCTGCCCAAGCTGCTGTGGCTGCTGGACCGGGGGCCGCTGCCCGCCGGAGCGCGACTGCTGCACCAAGCCGACCTGATCACCTGGCGGCTGACCGGACGACAGGCGCCCGCCGACGCCGGCCACGCCCTGAAGACCGGCTACGACCTGGTCGAGGAGCGCTGGCCGGAGGCGGAACTGTCCGCGCTGGGCGTTCCGGACGGGCTGCTGCCCGACGTCGTACGCCCCGGGGCCGTCCTCGGCACCGTGTGCGCCGACGCGGCGCGCGTCACCGGCCTCCGCGCCGGCACTCCGGTCGTCGCGGGGATGACGGACGGCTGCGCCGCGCAGATCGGGGCGGGGGCGCTCGCGCCGGGTGCCTGGAACTCCGTCCTGGGAACCACCCTCGTCCTCAAGGGCGTGAGCCCCCGCCTGGTGCGGGACCCGGCCGGCGTCGTCTACTGCCACCGGGGCCCCGGCGGCACGTGGCTGCCCGGCGGGGCGTCCAGCAGCGGCGCCGGCGTCATCGCCCAACACTTCCCCGGAGCCGGCCTCGACGCCCTCACCCGGCAGGCCGCCGCCTCCGATCCGACAGCCGTGGCCTACCCGCTGACCGGCGCGAGCGGGGAACGCTTCCCCTTCCGCGCCCCCGGAGCGCGCCCCTTCGTCCTGGGCCGGGCCTCCGGCGAAGCCGAGCGCTTCCACGCCTTCCTGCTCGGCGTGGCCTGCGTCGAGCGGCTCTGCTTCGACTACCTGGACCACCTCGGCGCCCCCGTCCACGGCCCGGTCACCCTCACCGGCGGCGGAGCCCGTAACGCCTACTGGTCACAGCTACGGGCCGACGTCCTGGGCCGTACGGTCCGGCTGCCCGAGCGGTCCGGGAGCGCCACCGGCATGGCGGTGCTCGCCGCGACCCTCTCGGGCGCCACGCTGGAGGACGCGGCGGCCGCCATGGTCCGGGTGCGCGCGGAGCTGCGCCCCGACGCGGCGCGCACCGCCCGCCTGCTGCCCCGCTACCTCGACTTCGTCGACGAACTGACCCGACGCGGCTGGCTGGAGCCGGCCGTGGCGGCGCACGCCCGCAGAAAGGCCGAGCAGTGACCGACTTCCTCCTCGTACGCCACGGCGAGACCGAGTGGCACGCCGAGAACCGCTACGCGGGCCGCAGCGACGTGCCCCTCACCGAACGCGGCCGCCGGCAGGGCGAGGCGCTCGGCGCCTGGGCGGGCGGGCAGGCGCTGGACGCCGTGATGTGCTCTCCGCTGTCGCGCGCCGGGCTCACCGCACGGCCGGCGGCGGACGTACTCGGGCTGCCCCTGCGGGTGGACGAGCGGCTGACCGAGGTCGGCTTCGGGCGGGGCGAGGGGCTGACGCGCGGGGAAATGGCCGAGGCGTTCCCCAAGGAACTGGCCGCGTTCCTCGACGACCCCGTGGCCCATCACCTGCCCGGCGGCGAGGACCCCGCGGCGGCCGCCGCCCGGGCCGTCGCCTGCCTGACGGAGACCGCGCGCGGCCTCCCCGGCGGCCGCGTCCTCGTGGTGGCGCACTCCACGCTGCTGCGCCTCGCCCTGTGTGCGCTGCTCGGCATTCCCCTCTCCCGCTACCGCGTCGTCTTCCCGGCCCTGGAGAACGGGGCCCTGACGGAGCTGCGGCTGTGCGAGGGGCGGGCGTCGCTGCTGCGGCTCAATGTGCCGGTCGCCGGCGGCGGCCCTGCCCTTGCCTGACCCTTCTTCCGCCCCCTCACCCGCCCCACTGTCCGATTCCCTCTGGAGCACCACCATGACCACCACCGTCCTCGCCGCGGGCGACCACTTCGTCCTCCCCCGCCTGCTGTCCGGCGAACTCCGTACCGCCGCGCCGGAAGCCCCGCTCGACGTCCGCGAGCTGACCCTGCCCTGGCCGCACACCCCGTTCGGGCCGGTCGCGGAGGTCGACGAGGCGTCGGGCACGGAGGACGAGCTGATCGAGGCGCTGCAAGGGGCGCGCGTGTGCGTCACCCAGATGGCGCCGCTGACCGAACGGGTCCTGCGGGCGTGTCCCGGCCTGGAGCTGTTCTGCGTCAGCCGCGGCGGCCCGGTCAACGCCAACCTGGCCGCCGCCACCCGCCACGGCGTGGCCGTCAGCTACGCGCCCGGCCGCAACGCCACCGCGACCGCCGAGCACACCCTGGCCCTGCTGCTGGCCGCCGCCCGGGGCATCGGTGACGTGCACTCCGACCTCAAGCGGGGTACGTGGCGCGGTGACTACTACGACTACGACGCCTGCGGCATCGAGATAGAGGGCTGCGTCGTCGGGCTGGTCGGCTACGGAGCCATCGGCTCCCGCGTGGCCCGCGTGCTGGTCGCCATGGGCGCGCGCGTCCTGGTCCACGACCCGTACGTGCCGGCGGAGGCGCTCGCCGGCCTGGCCGAGCAGGTCACTCTGGAGGAGTTGCTGCGTCGCTCCCGCATCGTCTCCCTGCACGCGCGCGTGACCGACGAGACCCGGGGCATGATCGGCCGCGCGCAGATCGCGGCCATGGAGCGCGGCTCGGTCCTCGTCAACTGCGCGCGCGGCGCCCTGGTGGACTACGACGCCGTCTGCGACGCCCTGGAGTCCGGGCACCTGGCCGGCGCCGGGTTCGACGTCTTCCCCGCCGAACCGGTACCGGCCGGCGCCCGGCTGCTGGCCGCTCCGGGTGTGGTGCTCACCCCGCACATCGCGGGCGGCAGCCGGCAGGTCGCCCAGAAGGCGGCCCGTATCGTCGCCGCGGAAGTCGGCCGCTTCCTCAGCGGCGAGCCGCTGGCCCACTGCGCCAACCCGGAAGTGCTGGCGGCTTGAGGCCGTGACCCGGCCCCTGCCGGGCCCCTGCCCGGCCCCCGAGCGCCGGTGCGGTGCCGCCCCTACCATTGGAGTGACTGCGGGCGGGTACCACTCCCGCCACTGACGGCTCGGCTGTGTGGAGCGTGACCGGCCGGGTATGCGCGGTCGTACGCCGGAGCGTCCGACCGCCGCCGGCCCGCCGCGCCGCACCCCCGTCCCCGCCCTGATTCCGCCCCCGATCCCTCAGGTGGAGCATTGAGCGCCGATCGCAGAAGACTCCCGAACGGGGCGCCCGCGCCCCGGCGCGGCGCCCCGCAGCGCGGCGGGACTTCGGCCACCGACCGGATGCTGAGGACCCTGCTGCGGCGCCGCAAGAAGATGCTGACCATCGAGGACGTCACCGTCACGGACCGCCCCGAGGTCCACCGCGCCGTCTCCGCCGCGGCGCTGGGGAACATGATGGAGTGGTTCGACTTCGGCGTGTACGCCTATATGGCGGCCACGCTCGGCAAGGTCTTCTTCCCCTCCGGCTCCCCCGGCACGCAGGTGATCGCCGCCTTCGCCACCTTCGCCGCGGCGTTCGTCGTGCGCCCGCTCGGCGGCCTGGTCTTCGGCCCGCTGGGCGACCGCATCGGACGGCAGAAGGTGCTCGCCGCCACGATGATCATGATGGCGGTCAGCACGTTCGCGGTCGGCCTCCTGCCCGCGTACACCACGGCCGGCGTCCTCGCGCCCGTACTGCTGCTCGTGTGCCGGCTGGTGCAGGGCTTCTCCACGGGCGGCGAGTACGCGGGGGCCACCACGTACATCGCCGAGTACGCGCCGGACAAGCGCCGGGGATTCCTCGGCAGCTGGCTCGACTTCGGCACCTTCGTCGGCTACGCGCTCGGCTCCGGCCTGGTGACCGTGCTCACCGCGGCCCTGGGCACCGACGGCCTGGCCGACTGGGGCTGGCGGCTGCCGTTCCTCGTCGCCGGGCCGCTCGGCCTGATCGGCCTCTACATGCGCATGCGCCTGGAGGAGACGCCCGCCTTCCGCGCGGAGACGGAGAGCGCGGCGGAGCTCGCCGGCGCCGAGGAGGCCCGGCAGTCCGGTCACGGCCGGCTGAAGGAGATCTTCACCCGGCACTGGCACGCCGTGCTGATCTGCATGGGCCTGGTGGTGGTCTACAATGTCACCAGCTACGTCGTGACGTCCTACCTGCCGACGTTCATGACCGAGACCCTGAAGCAGAACCCCACCACCGCACAACTGCTCGTCCTGGCCACGATGATCCTCGTCGCCCTGACCATCACGACCGTGGGACGGCGCTCGGACACCTGGGGGCGCCGCCCGATGTTCATGGCCGGCAGCGCCGCCCTGGTCGCCCTGGCCGTACCCGCGCTGCTGATGATCCGGGCCGGCGGCGTGCTGCTGCCGGCGATCGGCTGCTGCGTGCTCGGGCTGCTGCTGGTGGTCTTCGCCGGCACCTCCGCGGCCACACTGCCGGCCCTCTTCCCCACCCGCATGCGCTACGGCGCGCTGTCGGTGTCGTACAACATCTCCGTCTCGCTCTTCGGCGGCACCACGCCGCTGGTCGTCTCGGCGCTGCTGGAGAGCACCGGCAACGAGATGGTCCCGGCCTACTACCTGATGGGCGCGGGCGTCATCGGCTTCCTCTCGGCGTTCTTCCTGCACGAGACGGCGGGCAAGCCGCTGCGCGGCTCGGGCCCGATGGTGGAGACGCCGGAGCAGGCGGAGCGGCTGGTGGCCCACAGCCGCACCGAAGCGGGCCGCCGAGCCCGGAACGTATGGCTCCACCTGCGCCATCCGGGCCACCGCCACCACGAGAAGCCGTGACGGCGGGCGAGCGTCGCCGGCGCCGGGGCGCCACGCCGGAGAAGGACGAGTACGGCCCCGGACGCGTACGGCCCGGACGCTAGGGCCCTCCGGGCGGTCAGATCCCCGGCGGTCAGATCCTCGCGCATGCGACCGTGTCGTCCAGGACGTCCGCCGCGTGGTCAGCGACGAAGGAGACGACGTCCTCGCCGTCGCCGTCACTGAGTTCGAGCAGGAGGCTCCGCACGGGGAGGTGCTCCGCACACGCCGCCAGCAGGGCCGCGACGATGGTGCGCCCTTCGGGGTCGGAGGGGTCGACGGGCCCGCCGGAGAGGTCACTGTCGTCGCCGGGGAATTCGTCGAGGAAGCCGATGCCGGCGATGGTGCCGTCGGGGCGGCGGGCCGCCACGAGAGGCGCGTAGCTCTCGCAGTAGAAGGACCGGCGCTCCTGGCTCATCGGCGTCGGCGGGGTGGGGTGCGGCCAGTCCCGGGCGTCGAGGGAGTCCCACCACGCCTGCATGACGTCGTCCGGTGCCCAGGTGGGCCCCTCGTGCCACTCGATCGCGTAGCCGTGCTCTATGGGGCCGATCGCCCGGGGCCGGACCCGGAACGTTCGCGTGCGGCGCTGGTGGCGGAATCCGCGGTCGGTCATCCAGCGGTGCGCCGGGGTGCCGGTGACGGCCTTGCCCCACGGGCGCAGACCCATGTCGCTCATCATCGTCGTCAGATGGGCCAGGGCGGCCGAGCCCAGGCCGCGCTCCCGCAGCCCGGGGACGATCTCGACGTACGTCCACACCAGGCTTTCGCCGAGGAGGCCGGGGAAGCGGCGGAAGCCCGCGACGCCGGCCGGTTCCCCGGTCGTGCTGTCGCGCATCACGCGTGCACGGCACAGGCCGTCGCCGTCCTCCTCGCTGCGCAGGAGCATGCGGCCCTGACTCACCGTCATGTCACCCGCGGGCCCCAGCGCGCCGAGCACGGCGCTCGCCCCGGCTTCGTCACCCGGCCACGGCTCGAACCTCAGCGACGGGAACGAAGGGGACGCGGCGTCGTCTGTCGTGCGCATTGTCGCAGCGTAACGCCGTTGTCAGTGGCTGCCCTTACGGTTTTCGGCATGGCGATGCTTCCCCGACCTCCGCCGCCGGGATCGTCTCGCGGAAGGCCGCCACCCACTCGGCCGTGGCCCGCAGGCCGCCGAAGCTGTAGAAGTGCAGCTTGACGGTGCCGTGCCGCTGCGGGTCGTATCCCTCGGAGAGGGCGCGGAGGAACCGGTCGGGGCCTGCGGTTCCCACGAGGTGGGTGAGGGAGAGGCCGTACTTCCGGGCGATGCCCGCGCTGGTCCCCACGCCGAACCGGGCCGCGTACCCGAGCAGCCTGCGTACCCCGGCGGGCCCGGGGACACCGACCCTGACGGGCAGGTGGATGCCGCGATCACGCAGTTCCTCGATCCATCCGAGGACCGGGCCGGGGTCGAAGCCGAACTGCGTGATGACGTGGCCGGGTATGCCGCGACCGGCGAGCGCGGCGGCCTTCTGCTCCAGCGCCGACCACAGCTGCGGGCCGGTGATGGCCGGGTGTCCCTCCGGGTAGCCGCAGACACCGACCTGCCGCACGCCGTACTGTTCCAGCAGCCCCGACCGGATGAGCGCCAGGGCGTCCTCGTACGGCCCCTCCGGCACGGCCGGGTCGCCGCCCACCGCGAACACCCGCCCGGACGTCCCGTCCGCCCGGAGCCGGGAGAGGAACTCCTCGAACGCCGCGCGGGAGGGCATCCGGCGGGCCGACAGGTGCGGGACGGGCTCGAAGCCGAGGTCCTTCACCGCACGGGCGGCGGTGAGCCGCATCGACAGGTCCTCGTTGCCCAGGAAGGTCACGTTGATGCGCGTACCCGCGGGGAGGAGGTGTTCGGCCTCGTGGAGAGCCGGGACGTCCTTGCCGGTCATTTCGACGGAGAAGTCTTCGAGCAGCAGGCCGGTGGCCCCACCGGGCGAGGCGGTACGAGAATCCATCGTGCTCCGTAAGGCGTGGGACGACCCGACTGCACGAGGGTAAGGGAACACCCGTCCGCTCCCGTCCGCGGGCGCCCCCCGACGCCCCACCGGTGGCCGCGGGCCGGGGCCGGTCAGATGACCGACGCGGCGTGGACGAGCGGCAGATCACCCCACCTGCGCCGCGAACGCTTCGTACGCCCGCTCGTCGAAGAGGACGAAACGGACTTCCTGCACCTGTGTCTCCGTCTCCCGCACCGTCTCGACCGCGATGCGGGCCGCGTCCTCGACCGGCCAGCGGTAGACACCTGTGGAAATCGCCGGGAAGGCGACCGTCTTGGCACCCAGTTCGTCCGCCACGCGGAGGGACTCCCGGTGGCAGGACGCCAGCAACGCGGAGCGGTCCTCCTCCTGGGAGAAGACCGGGCCCACCGTGTGGATGACCCACTGAGCCGGGAGGTTGCCCGCTGTTGTGGCGACCGCCCGGCCCGTGGGGAGGCCCTTGCCGTAGTGGGAGGCGCGGAGGGCGCGGCAGGCGGTGAGGATGCCGGGGCCGCCCTTGCGGTGGATGGCGCCGTCGACGCCGCCGCCTCCGAGGAGTGAGGAGTTCGCGGCGTTGACGACGGCGTCGACGTGCTGTTCGGTGATGTCGCCCCGGACGAGAGTGATCATGGTCATGGGGCCATCCTCTCCCGTCCGGTCGGGCCGGACCGGGCCAGAGCGGGTCAGAGCGGGTAGCGCACGCTGCGGACCGGCGGGTCGGTCAGGGAGCGGCCGGGGCCGAGGGTGCGGGCGCCGCGGGTGCAGTGGCGGTCGGTGTAGTAGACGACGGTCCGGTTCGTGCCGTTGGTGAGCTTGCGGATCTTCGCGCGGTTCTCGGTGAGGAGGCTGAAGCACTTGCCGTCCTGCGGGTCCTTCTCGCTTCTGCTCACCCGCTCGGGGAGGCAGGCCACGCCGGGAATGCCGGTGCCCGCTTTGCAGCGTGAGTAGTCCACGCTCAGGGTGCCGTTCGCGGCGTGCGCCGCGGGCGTGGAGGCGAAGGAGGAGAGCAGGAGTACGGAGACGGCGGTGCCAAGGGCGCGGCGGATACGCACGGGATTCCTTTCGTGGTGGAGGGGCGGTGCGGTGCCTCCAGCTATCCACGGCCGCTGATCCATCCGGCGGAATCACTCGTCGGTGGGCGCGGCATTGCCACGCCTCCGCGATCTTGGAACAAGCGAGCGGGCGACCGGACGGTCTCGGCGCGATCTCGGGGTGGTCACGCTTCTTTCCGGATCGGGACATATTCATCGGCCGGTTTTGACGGCCCTCGATCAAAGTAGGTAAGCCTTGCCTAATTCTTTGCTCGTGCCCTGGAGGTCCCGTGTCCGTGCCACAGCTGCCGCATCCTCAGCCGCGGCCGCTCCGCCTGTACGACTCGTGGTGGACGGTCACGGCCGGCGCGCTCCTGGCGTGTGCGGGCCTGGCCGGCTGCCTCTGGGTCTCCCTGCACGTACGCACCGACCAGGTCCTGCACACCGGGGCCCTCTTCGTCCACCTCGCCTCCCTGGTGCTCGGCTTCGGCGCGGTGCTGGCCGCCGACTGGTTCGGGCTGCTGTGGATCACCCGGCGGCTCGCGCTCGCCGACGCCCTGGGCGCCGTCGGCCGCCTGCACGTGCCGGTCTGGGCCGGGCTGGCCGGGTTGCTGGTCAGCGGTGCCTTCCTGCACCCGGACCCGGCCTCGCCGCTGACCCGCATCAAGCTCGTGCTCGTCGTCGTCCTCACCCTCAACGGCCTTCAGGCCGGGGTGCTCACCCGGCGCCTGGCGCAGCAGTCCCCCGCCCCGCCGGGCCGCCGGATGCTGGCCTGGGGCGCCGGAACCGCCCTCGTCTCACAGGTGTGCTGGTGGGGTGCCGTCGTCATCGGGTTCGCCAACGCTCAGCACTGACGGCGGCCCGCCCCGTACGCCCCCACGCCCCTGCACGTCCGGGCTCTCCATCGCCCAACTCGCCAGGATCCGCAGGGACTCGGCGGAGGGCGAGCCCGGCTCGGCGTGGTAGGTGACCAGCTGCTGGTCCTGGTCCGCGGGGAGCACCAGCGTCTCGTACGAGAGGGTCAGCGGGCCCACCACGGGGTGGTGCAGCTTCTTGACGCCGAAGCCCTTGTCCTCCACGTTGTGGGCGGCCCACAGCGAGCGGAACTCCGGGCTCTTGACGGACAGCTCGCCGACGAGCGCGGCGAGGTGCGGGTCCTCGGGGCAGCGGCCGGCGTCGAGCCTGAGGAAGGCGACGACGTCGGCGGCCTTCTTCTCCCACTCGGTGTACAGCTCGCGGTTGGCCGGTCCCAGGAAGATCTGCCAGGCCAGGTTGCGCTGCCCGGCGGGCATCGCCTCGAAGTCGCCGAGGAGGGCGCGGGCCAGCCGGTTCCAGGCGATGATGTCCAGCCGGCGCCCGACCACGTAGGCCGGGGTGTTCTCCATGCTGTCCATGAGGTGCTGCACCGAGGGGCGCACGCGCTGCGGGCGGGCCGGGCGGCACGGGCGCGCCTTCTTCACGCTCGGGCGGACGAGGCGGGAGAGGTGTTCCCGCTCGGCGCCGGTGAGCCGCAGGGCGCCGGCGATCGCGTCCAGCACGGCCGTGGAGACGTTCTGGCCGTGCCCCTGTTCCAGGCGCGTGTAGTAAGCGACGCTCACGCCGGCGAGCTGGGCCAGCTCCTCGCGCCGCAGGCCCGGCACCCGGCGCCGCCCGCCGTAGGGCGTGAGGCCCACTTCGGCGGGCTGCAGGCGGGCCCGCCTGCTGCGGAGGAACTCGCTCAGTTCGGTGCGCTGGTCCATGCCCACCAGTATGCGGGGGTGCCGGGGCCCGCGAGAGGGCCCAGGGTGACACTCCCAGTGGTAGGAACGGCAAGCGTACGTTCGGCCGGGTTCTGGCTGGGTTTCGCGGGCCGCCGCATGCTGGCGGGCATGAACCACACCACTGTTCCCGCATACGCCGCCCCTTCGGCCAAGGCTCCTCTGGAGCGGATCACGATCCAGCGCCGGGAGCCGGGTGAGCACGACGTCCTCATCGAGATCAAGTACGCCGGCATCTGCCATTCCGACATCCACACCGTCCGCGGCGAGTGGGGCGACGACGGGCACTTCCCGCTCGCCCCGGGCCACGAGATCGCCGGTGTCGTGACCGCGACCGGCCCGGGCGTCACCCGCTACCGGGTCGGCGACCGCGTCGGCGTCGGCTGCTTCGTGGACTCCTGCCGCGAGTGCGACAACTGCACGGCCGGCCTCCAGCAGTACTGCACCGGCGAGCTCGGCAACGTCGGCACCTACGGCGCTACCGGCCGCGACGGGGAGATCACCCAGGGCGGCTACTCCACGCACGTCGTCGTGGACGAGAACTACGTCCTGCGCATCCCCGACGCCATCCCGCTGGACCGGGCGGCGCCCCTGCTGTGCGCCGGCATCACCCTCTACTCCCCGCTCGCGCACTGGCAGGCGGGGCCGGGCAAGAAGGTCGCGATCGTCGGCCTCGGCGGCCTCGGCCACATGGGCGTGAAGATCGCGCACGCGATGGGCGCGGAGGTCACCGTGCTCAGCCAGTCCCTGCGCAAGCAGGAGGACGGCCTGCGGCTGGGCGCCGGCCACTATTACGCGACCTCCGACCCGGCGACCTTCGAGGAGCTGGCGGGCACCTTCGACCTGATCGTCAACACGGTCTCGGCCGACGTCGACCTCAACGCGTACCTCGGCCTGCTCAAGACCGGCGGCACGCTCGTGCAGGTCGGCGCCCCGGAGAACCCGCAGCCGGTCGCCTCGTTCGCCCTGATCACCCGGCGCCGGTCCCTGGCGGGCTCGATGATCGGCGGCATCCCGGAGACCCAGGAGATGCTCGACTTCTGCGGCGAGCACGGCATCGGCGCCGACATCGAGCTGATCCGCGCCGAGCAGATCAACGAGGCGTACGAGCGGGTGCTGGCCAGCGACGTCCGCTACCGCTTCGTCATCGACGCCGCGACGATCTGACCCCTCGCACCGGTGCGGGGCGCTCCGTAAAGCCCGTCGCCCGCCCCGCACCGCGCCGGTAACGACTCCGCGCGCCGCCGGCCCCCGGCCATCGCGTCGCGCGGTGCTCCGGAAGCGGTGCAAGACTTGGGTCGCGTCGGGGGACGCCGAGCGCCGCGCCCGCGGTGACGGGGCGGGGCCTCGCGCGCATCCGTTGCCCCCGCGCGCATCCGCCGGAGGAGCACCCACCATGCTCAGCACTGATTTCGTGACCGGATCACCCAACTGGCTCGACCTCGGCAGCCCGGACACCGCGGCGTCCGCCGGGTTCTACGGAGCGGTCTTCGGCTGGGACGTCGCGTCCGCCGGGCCCGACACGGGCGGCTACGGCTTCTTCCAGCAGGACGGCAAGGACGTCGCGGCGCTCGGCCCGCTGACGGAGGAGGGCGCGAGCCCCGCGTGGACGGTGTACTTCCAGACGCCCGACGCCGACGCCACGGTCAAGGCGGCCGAGCAGGCCGGCGGCGCCGTACGGGTCGCGCCGACGGACGTCATGGACGCGGGCCGGCTGGCCTGTCTCACCGACCCGGGCGGCGCGGAGTTCGCCCTCTGGCAGCCCGGCGCCGTCAAGGGCCTGGAGAAGGTCTGCGAGCCCGGCACCCTGCTGTGGGTCGAGCTGCACACCGCGGACCCGGCGGCGGCCGGGGCCTTCTACCGCGCCCTGTTCGGCTGGGGCACGCAGGAGAAGGAGTTCTCCATCGGCACCTACACCCTGATCGCCACCGCCGGGGCGAGCGGCGACGACGCCGCGTTCGGCGGCATCGCACCCGCGCCCGAAGGGGGCGGGCCCGGCCGGGGCTCCCGCTGGATCCCGTACTTCCTGGTCACGGACACCGACGCCACCGTCGCCAAGGCGCAGGAGAGCGGCGGCTCGGTGGTCGCGCCCGCCCACGACGTGCCGGACGTGGGCCGGATCGCCTGGCTGGCCGACCAGTTCGGCGCGGTCTTCGGCGTCCTGAAGCCGCTGCCGCGCGCCGCCTGACCCGCCGGTCCGGGGCGCGGCGCGCGCCCCGGACCGGACCCGGCCGGCGCCCCGGTCCGCCCCGCCGCAAGACCGCTCAGCCGCCGCCCTCGCCCTCGGGGGCGGCGGCGCCCTCCTCCTCCGGGGCCCCTTCGGCCGCCACCGCTGCTTCCTCCTCCTCGGCTTCCTCCTCCTCGACCGGCTCGGTCTGGGCCGCGACGATCTGGAGGACGGCGTCCTCGCCGTCGACCGCGAGGCTGGTGCCGCGCGGCAGGGGGATGTCCTTGGCGTGGATGGTGTGCCCGGCCTCCAGTCCCTCGATGGAGATCGTGACGCCCTCCGGGATGTGCGTGGCCTCGGCCTCGACCGGGAGGGCGTTGAGGATGTACTCCAGCAGGTTGCCGCCGGGGGCGAGCTCGCCCTCGGTGTGGATCGGGATGTCCACCGTGACCTTCTCGCCCTTCTTGACGATCAGCAGGTCCACGTGGACGAGGAAGCCGCGGATGGCCTCGCGCTGGACGGCCTTGGGGATGACGAGCTCCTTCTTGCCGTCGACGTCCAAGTTGATCAGGACGTTCGGGGTCCGCAGGGCCATCAGCAGCGCGTGCCCGTTCACCGACACGTGCCGCGGGTCGGCGCCGTGGCCGTAGATGACGCAGGGGACCTTGTCCTCCCTGCGGATCCGGCGGGCGGCACCCTTGCCGAAGTCGGTGCGCGTCTCGGCGGTCAGCTTCACTTCGGCCATGCCTGCACTCCTCGCGGTTCGGTCGTCTGAAGATGTGTTAACCGCAGGCCGGAAAGGTGCCTCCGCGGCTACTCCGTACGGGAGCGATATCGGGCGGTTTTCCTTCTGATGGCAGAACCGGCGGCAATGGCGGACGCACCGCGCGCCCGGGTGCGCATCGCCGTATCCGGAATCCGTCCGCCCACGCCGGGGCGATCGGGCAGACTTTGCGGGCACCGTCCAGCACCTTCCAGCACCGTCCAGCGCGAGACCCCGTCACACCGTTGTGAACCCGAGGGGACACCCATGAGCGGTATACGAAGATTCAGCCGGAGAGCCCTGTTACGCACCGGCCTGGGGGTGAGCGGCGGAGCGCTCGCCGCACAGCTCCTGCCCGCTTTCCCCGGTGCCCGGGCGGGCGCAGCGCCCGCCTGGGCACCGGCCGCGGCCCGGCAGGGGCTCTTCCCCGAGTGGAGCCGCTACGCCCGGCTGGCCGACGGCACCTTCGACGAGGACGCCGACCCGCTCCGCGACATGAAGCCCGTGATCACGGCGCTGAAGGCGCAGAACGTCAGCGTCATCGAGCTCGACACGGTCCTGTCGAACTGGCTGACGCCCGCCGAGTTCACCGAGCACATGGGCAAGGTCAAGAGCTTCGTGGAGCTGGCGCACGCCGCCGGGATCCGCGTGGTCATGTACTACCCGTCGCTGGAGCTCATCAGCGTCGGCGGCGAGAAGGGCCGGTCGTTCTACAAGGACGGCGAGGGGAAGTCGTGGGTGCAGCGCTCCCTCGACGGCAAGCCGAACGTCTTCTACGGCAGCCTGGTCGTCTGGGTCGACCCCGGCGACGAGAGCTGCTGGCTCAGCCCCAACTCCCCCTGGCGCGACTACTACCTCGGCCGTATCAAGGCTCTCGCCGCCACGGGCGTGGACGCCATCTGGCCGGACGTGCCGATCTACTTCGACGGGGCGCTGAGCTGGTGCGACGGCTCTGCCTGGGCCGCGGACGCCTTCAAGGCCGACACCGGTCTGGCGCTGCCCGCGAAGGCCGACTTCTCCAGCCCGCCCTTCCGCCGCTACGTGGAGTGGCGGCACCGCAACCTCAACCAGTGGCAGCTCGACATCGCCGCCGCCGGCCGCTCGGTCAACCCGGACCTGGTCACCTTCGTCGAGACGGTGAGCATGGACTACCAGTACGCCACGCTGGTCGGCCTCGACGGGGCGTACCTGCGCAAGGCGGAGGGCGTGAGCCACGTCTGGGAGGTGGACATCCTCGGCAACTACGACGGGATGCGCCACGCCACGGCGACGGACTGGACCTGTCTGATCTCGATGTACAAGTACGCGCGCGCCGCGAGCGGGACGAAGCCCGCGTGGGCGTTCTCGTACGGCTGGAAGGCCGACGACGCCTCGCTGGTGATGGCCGAGCTGCTGGCGGCGGGCTGCAATCCGTACGAGGTCAAGAGCCCGTTCAAGAACGAGACCACCGACAAGGCGATGCGCACCCGCATGTACGCCTTCGTCGCGGCCAACCAGGCGAAGCTGTACGACGCGGTGCCGGCGGCCGAGGTCGGCGTCTACCACTCCTCGGCCTCCCGGGACTTCGTCAGCCCCTCCGCCGGCACGGGCATGTACGCCAACGCGAAGGCGCCGTCGGGGGTCAAGGACTGGTGGGCGTCGGGCAGCGCGGAGGAGAGCTGCACGTCCCAGGCGTGGCTGGGCGAGTTCCGCGGCACGGTCAAGGCGCTGGTGTACGCCCACATCCCCTTCGGCACCGTCCCGAGCCCGCACCTGTCCGCCGCCGACCTCGCCCCGTACCGCGTCCTGATGCTGCCGAACCTCCAGGCCGTCTCCGACGCCGAGGCCGCGGTCCTGCGGGAGTACGTGGCGGGCGGCGGGACGGTCGTCATCACGGGCCCCGTGCCGACCGGGCTCGACGAGCTCGGCACGGCCCGCGGCGAGTACGCGCTGGCCGACGTGCTCGGGTTCCGCAAGGGCGACGCGCTGCCGGCGAGCAAGCAGAATCGATTCGGCGCGGGGACGTGCTGGTACGTCAAGAACCTGGCCGGCCACAGCTACCTCGCGAAGACGGACCAGGCGAGCGCCGACCAGCTGCTCGCGCCGGTACGGGCGGCGGCGCCGCCCGCGGTGGAGCTCACGGGCGACCGGCGCATCCACATGGAGGTGAGCCGGCTCGGCGCCGACACGGTCGTCCATCTGGTCAACTTCACCTGCTTCGGTGACAGCCCGGCGGCCTTCAGGACCACGCCGGCCGCGTGCTCGGTCGCGCTGAAACTGCCCGCGGACAAGCAGGTGCTGGCCGCCACGGTGAGCTCGCCGGACGGGGCCTCGCCGGCTCCGCAGCCGGTCGCCTGGCAGACGGCGGGCGAGACCGCCACCATGTCCCTGACGGTGTCCCAGTACTCCCTGCTGACCGTCACCACCGGCTGACTGCCGTGACCAGCTGACCGGGCCCGCTCTCAGGGCCCGTCGGTTCCGGGGGCGGGGATCCGCCACAGCGAGGCCGGCCGGTCCTCGTCCCCCGGGTGGGACTCGAAGGCGATCCACCGCCCGTCCGGCGACCAGCTCGGCGCGCCGTCGTAGTCCGCGCCGCGCGTGGTCACCCGGACGGGGCGCCCGCCGGCGGCCGGGATCACGAAGATCTGCGGCACCTCCAGGCCGCCGGCGGTGGAGGAGAAGACCACCGACCTGCCGTCCGGCGACCAGCTCGGGTCGGTGTGCTCCCCCGGGCCGTCGGTGAGCCGCCGCAGGCCGCTGCCGTCGGCGTCCATCACGTACAGCGCCCACGCGTCCGCGCCGCGCTCGCGGCGCTGGAAGACCAGCCGGTCGCCCTTGGGCGACCAGTTGGGCTGGCGGTTGTCCGTGCCGGTGGCGGGGCCGTCCAGGAGGCGGGTGCGCCCCGTGCCGTCCCTGCGGACCTTCCAGAGGGAGCCGAGCGCGCTGCCGCCGTCCCCCGCCCCCTTCTCCCGGATCTCCTGGAAGACGATCCACGACCCGTCGGGCGAGAAGCTGGGCTCCAGGTAGCCGGAGTCACCGCCGTGCTCGGTGACGCGGGAGGGGCGGCCTCCGGGGGGCATCACCCACACCTCGTCGCGGCCGCCCGCCCGGTCCGAGGCGAAGGCCACCCCGGCCGAGGGGTGCCAGCTGGAGCCGGGCAGGTTGACCGCGGCCTTGTCGGCCTCGTCGAGCAGGGTGCCGGGGCGGCCGGGGGCGCCGCCGCCGTGCAGCGGGAGCACGCGCAGCGCGGCGGCGCCCTCGTTGTAGCCGTCCTCGAAGAGCGTGAAGAGCACGGACTTGCCGTCCGGCGAGAAGGCGGGGTTCTGCGCGCTGGCGTGCCCCTTGCCCCGGTAGAGGAGCTCCGCGCCGTCGGACCGGCCGGCCAGCCGCCCGTCGGACGGGTCCGGCGGCCGCGGCCCCTCGGAGCTGCTGCACGCCGCCAGGGCGAGGGCGGCCAGGAACGCTGCGACGTAGACGTACAGGCGACTGCGCACCCGGCCGACCCTAGTGGCTCCGGCGCGCGCCGGAAGGCGGAACGGCGCAAGGCGGCGTACACCCGTGCGGGCCACCCGTCCGGGCCCGGCAGCGCGCCGGATTGCCCGCGGCACCGGCCGGTGCCGACCATGGAGTCGCCGACTGACGCTACGTCAATCGGCGGCAGCGCCCCGTCGGCTGGGAGCACTCATGAAGGACCCGTCCACGGCGCACCGGCAGCTGCTGTTGCGGTTCTTCCGCGGGTTCGGCGCCCCCTACCGCCGGCTGCTCGCCCTCGGGGTCGGGCTGCGGCTCTGCGAGACGGCCGCGGACCTGGTGACGCCCTGGCCGGTCGCCGCCGTCATCGACCACGTCCTCGGGTCGGGCGGCTCGCGCAACCCCCTCGGCTCCCTGCTGGACGTCCTCGGCACGGACCGGACCGCCATGCTCACCGCGGCGGCCGCCCTGGTCGTGCTGGTGGCGCTGGTGTCGGCCGCCTTCGACTACGCGGGCGACCGGCTGATGAACGGCGTGGGCGAGCGGATGAGCGCAGCGATCCGCCGCGAGACGTTCGCGCACCTGCAACGGCTGCCGCTGAGCTATCACGACCGGGGGACCGTGGGCGGGTCCACGAGCCGGGTGATCACCGACTGCGGGAACGTCAAGGACGGCCTGGTGGCGTTCTGTTCGGTGCTCTTCCCCGGCGTGCTCTCGGTCACCGGCTACGCGGCCGCGCTGCTCCTGCTCGACTGGCGGTTCGGGCTGATCGGCGCCGCGGTCGTCCCGGCGGTCCTGCTCCTCGGCGTGCGCAACCGGCGGCGCGGCCACCGGGCGGCGCGGCGGCGCCGGGAGGCGGAGGGCGAGCTGACGGCTCTGGTCGCCGAGGCGTTGCAGGGCATCCGGACGGTGCACGCCTTCGGCCGGCACGGCGTGCACGACCGGGACTTCGCGGCGCGCAGCGGCGGCGTGCTGAGCGCGGGCCTGGAGGCCGTGGACGTCCAGGCCCGCCGGGCGCCGCTGCTGGAGTCGGTGACGGCCGCCGGGACGGCGGCGCTGCTGTGGGTGGGCGGGGTGGGAGTGCTGCGCGGGTGGTGGAGTACGGGCCATCTCGTGGTCGCGATCGGCTATCTGACGGGCATGGTGGCCCCGCTGCGGGCCCTGTCGAAGCTCTCCGGCACCTTCGCCCAGGGGCAGGCGTCGGCGGAGCGCATCGCCGAGGTCCTCGCCGAGCCGTGCCCGCTGCGGGCGCCGGTGCGAGCCGCCGCGCGCGGCCTGCCACCCCGTGCGCGGGGCCGGGTCGACTTCGCCGGGGTGTCGATGGACTACGGCGACCGGCGCGCGCTGCACCGCCTCGACCTGAAGATCGCCGCCGGTGAGCGGATCGCCCTCACCGGGCCGAACGGCGCGGGCAAGTCGACGGCGCTCGCGCTGGTCGCGGGCCTGTACCGGCCCACGCGCGGCACGGTGAGCATCGACGGGACGGCGACGGCCGACCTGCCGGAGGAGTGGCTGCGCCGCCAGGTGACGGCCGTGCTTCAGGAGACGTTCCTGTTCGCGGGGACGGTCGCCGACAACATCCGCTACGCGCGGCCGGACGCGAGTCCGCGGGAGGTCCGCGCGGCCGCGGACGCGGCACTGGTGACGGCGTTCACCGACGGCTTCCCCGACGGGCTCGGCACGCGGCTCGGCGACTGCGGCGGCGGCCTGTCGGGCGGTCAGCGCCAGCGGGTGGGCATCGCCCGCGCGCTGCTCGCCGACGCCCCGATCGTGCTGCTGGACGAGCCGACGTCGGGCCTGGACGCGGAGGCGGAACGGCTGGTGGTGGCCGCGCTGGGGAGGCTGGTGGCGGACCGGACGGTGGTCATGGTCACGCACAGGCCGGCGCTGCTGGAGACGGCGACGGGGGTGGTGACGCTGGAGGCGGCCGGGCCGGGGGCGGCTGGGCGGCGGCCGGAGGGACGGTGAGGAGGCTCCATGCCGGTACGTACTGACGCGGCGTTCGGCGCATCGGCCGGTCCGGGCACGCCGGTCCCGGCCGTAAGCCGCGGTGAACCTCCGGCCGGCCGGCCGGCGGTTACCGGCCCTGGACCAGGTCCGCCGGGTCCGTGTTGGCGCCGCAGAGGATGACGGCGATCGTTTCGCCCTCGGCCGGCTCGTAGGCGCCGGCGAGGGCGGCGAGGGCCGTGGCGCCCGCCGGTTCGACCACGATGCGGCGCTCGTCCCACAGGGACTGCCGCGCGGCGGTGATCGCCTCGTCCGATACGAGGAGGGAAGTGACGTCCGGCCGGCGGGCGGCGGCCAGGGCCGCCTCGGAGACGCGGCGGGCTCCGAGGGCGTCCGCCGCGACCGAGTCGACGGTGACGTCGACGACCCGCCCCGCTTCGAGGGCGGCGTTGAGCGCCCGGCTGCCGGTGGGCTCGACGGCGACCGTCCGTATGCCGTGGTGGCGCGCGGCGGCCGCGACGCCGGCGAAGAGCCCGCCGCCGCCGACCGCGACGACGACCGTGTCGAGGCCGGGGACGCCGGCGCGGATCTCGTCGAGGAGGGTTCCCGCGCCCGCGGCGATCAGCGGGTGGTCGTAGGCGTGGCTCGCGAGGGCGCCGGTCGTGCGCGTGAACTCCTCGCAGGCGGCGAGCGCCTCGGCGTACTCCGTGCCGACGAGGCGGACGTCGGCGCCGTAGCCGCGCAGCCGGGCGACCTTCACCCGCGGGGCGTTCCCGGGCAGGAAGACGGTCGCGGGCAGGCCCTGCTGCCGGGCGGCCCAGGCGCAGGCCAGTCCGGCGTTGCCGCCGGAGGCGATGGTGACGCCGGCGTCGGGCAGGGTGCCGGCCTCGCGGTGGGCAGCGAGGAAGTTCCAGGCGCCGCGCGCCTTGAAGGACCCGGTGTGCTGCATGAACTCCAGGGCGAGCCACACGTTCGCGCCGCGGCCGTCGCTCCGGTCGGCCGGGGTGACGGCGACGGGGCGGGTGCGGCCGGCGATGCGGGCCGCGGCCTTCTCGACGTCGCCGTATGCGACACCGCCGTGGGTGAGGTCGTGCACGGGTTCTCTCCTCGGAGCGCAGGCGGCCAGCGTATGTAACAGCGTACGATACGCTGTCTCACATGCCGCGGCAATCTCCCTCCCTCGCCCGGGCGACCCCGGAACTCATCGCCCGCACCGCCCTCGCGATCATCGACGAGGAGGGCCCCTCCGCCCTCAGCTTCCGCTCCCTCGCCGAGCGGCTGGGCGTCTCCCACGCGACGATCCACCGCCGCTGCACGGACCTGGGCGGCCTGATCGACCTGTGCACCGACCACCTCGCCGCGGGGCTGCCCGAGATCCCGCCGGGCACACCCTGGGCCGAGGCCACGGAGCGGCGCTTCACGGCGCTGTACGAGCTGCTCACCGCGCACCCGGGGCTGGTCGCCCTGCGCGGCTCTCGCCCCTGGCTCAGCCCTCAGCTGCTGGCCCGCCTGGTCGAGCCCGCGCTCGCCGACAGCGTCGCTGCGGGGATGACGCCGGAGCAGGCGTTCCGCACCTACCGGCGGATGTACCTGCTCACCCTCGGCAGCGCCACCTTCGTCGACCACCGCGACCCCGCCCGCACCGCCCGGAGCACCCGCACCGCGCTGGCCGCGCTCGACCCCGCGCGGTTCCCCGTCCTGACGGGCGGCATGGCCGCCGTCCTGCCCGTCATGACGGACCATGAGGTCTACTACGGAGCGTTGCGGCAGCTGATCGAGGCGGCGCACCCCTGAGCCTCATGGGTCGGTTGGTGAGATGGATGTGCTCCACCGGAAGGCTTGGGGAAGCAAATCCGGCTGCTCTACGATGGGGAACATGACGAAGCCGCGCCCCTGTTCGATCGCCGACGCGCTCGGTGTGGTCGGCGAGAAGTACTCCCTGCTGGTGCTGCGTGAGGTCTTCTTCGGAGTCCGGCGCTTCGACGCGATCGCCCGCAACACCGGGGCCCCGCGCGACATCCTGGCCTCACGGCTGCGGCGCCTGGTGGAGGCGGGAGTGCTGGAAAAGGTTCCCTACAGCGAACGGCCGGCGCGCTTCGAGTACTGCCCCACCGCGTCCGGGCACGATCTGCGTCCCGTCCTCATCATGCTGATGAGCTGGGGCGACCGGCATCTGGCGGACCTGCCGCCGACGGTGTTCGAGCACTCCTGCGGCTCCGACCTCGACCCGGCCGTCGTCTGCCGCTGCTGCGGCGAGGAGGTCGACGGCGCGGCGATCACCGCACGCTTCCAGGTGCCGGGCTGGAGCGTGGAGGGCGCGGCCTGACGGGCCCCGGGCACCGGGAGCCGGATCCCGTTCACCAGTCGGCGACGCGGTAGTCCTTGAGATGGACGCCTGACACCGGGTCGCCCGCCTCACCGCGCACGATCGGGTCGTAGACGCGGGCCGCGCCGTCCACGATGTCCAGCGGGGTACGGAAGCCGTGCGCGGCCATCCACTCCTTCTTCGGCGCCGGGTTCTCGTCGGTGATCCAGCCGGTGTCGACGCTGCACATGTGGACGCCCCGGGCAGCGAGTTCGTGGCCGCTGGTGCGGGTGAGCATGTTGAGCGCGGCCTTGGCCATGTTGGTGTGCGGGTGCCCCGCGGACTTGTTGCGCACGGCGAAGCGGCCTTCGACCGCGGTCACGTTGACCACGTAGCGGCGCGGGTGCGGGGAGGCCAGCAGGAGCGGCAGCAGCCGGTCGCACAGGAGCGCGGGGGCGAGCGCGTTGACCAGCTGCGTCTCCAGCAGCTCCGCGGGATCCAGCTCCCCGATGCGCACGGACCAGGAGTTGGCCGCGGAGCGGTCCGGCACCAGCCCGGCCTCGTCCACCTCTCCGGCGGACGGCAGGACGAGCCCGAGCGCCGCCGACGCGCCCGCGCCGTGCCCGCTCCCCTCCAGCGCGTACGGCGTCCGGAAGCCGGGTGCCTCCCACACGTCCGCTCCCGCCGGGCCGGCGGGCAGGGCGCGCGACTCCCCCGCGATCAGCGGCGCGTAGGCGCCGGGCGGGCGGCGGATGGTCTGCGCGGCGTTGTTGACGAGGACGTCCAGCGGCCGGCCCTCCGCCCTCAGCCGCTCGCACAGCCCGAGCACCTGCCGGGGGTCGCGCAGGTCGATCCCGATCACGGTGAGCCGGTCCAGCCACGCCTCGCTGCCCTCGGCCGCGCGGAAACGGCGGACGGTGTCGCGCGGGAAGCGGCTGGTGACCAGCAGCTCGGCGCCGTCGCGCAGCATCATCAGGGCGAGCTGGAAACCGATCTTGACCCGGCCGCCGGTGAGCAGCGCCAGGCGGCCCGTCAGATCGGTGCGCAGGCCCCGCCGCCGGGCGTTGTCGGCGGCGCATTCCGGGCAGAGCAGGTGGTAGAAGGCGTCGGCCCGGCTGTAGGGGGTCTTGCAGACGTAGCAGCGCCGGGGGCGGCCGTAGGTGCCCGGGGTGCCGGGGGTGCTCAGGGGCGCGTCCTCGCGGCGGTCGAGGGCGCCGGTCGCGGTGGCGGCGACCACGGCGGCGTCGGCGGCGTTCTGTTCCTGCCGGCGGACCTTGCGGCGGTGGTGCCGTCCCTCGCGTGCGAACGAGGAGGCGACGTGCTCGGCGCGCAGGCGCACCGGGTCGTCGGCGGGGAGCTGCCGCAGCTTGCCGACCGTGCGGTCGAAGGCGGCCAGCTCCTCCTCGGTGATGCCGGTGCTGCCGGTGTCGCCGGCACTGACCTCCACGTCCGTGTTCCCCGCCCCGCGGCGGGGCCCGGCCCCGCCTCCGCTCCTGCACGACAAACTGCCCGTCCGGCCGGAATCGAACCGGCGTCCTCCGTCATGCAATGACGGCGCGCCTGCCTCTGCGCTACGGACGGGCATTGGCCAGAACCTTACCGATTTCCGGGGCGACGGCAAAAACGGTTTCGGGAGGCGGTGCCTCCGCCGAGGGGGCGCCCGCCGGGCGAAACGGCTCTAGACTTCAAGGAATCACCTGTTCGTGCCCATGGTGCTGGGGGCCGTCGTGAGCGAATTCGCCGAGGCCATGCGACAGCGCGTGCGGCAGGCCCGGGAGGCCCTCGCGGCGGCGGAATCCGACGGTGACGCCTACGAGATCGCGGTCGCGGAGGACGAGCTGGAGGACGCCCTGCGCCTGGCCCGCGGTCACGGTCTCGATCCCGGCGACGGGGCGTCCCAGGCGGCCGTGCCCTAGAGGTCGTTGCCCGCGTACGACAGATTGAAGCTCTTGTTGGCCAGGGGGAAGTCGGGGACGATCGTGTCCGCCAGCGCCACGGGCAGGGCGGGCCAGTTGAAGAACGACGGGTCGACGGTCTTGACCCGGGTGAGCGTCTCCTCCGCGCCGAGTTCGACCCGCGTCGTGATCGTGCCGCGCCAGCCCTCCACGATCCCGACCCCGGCGCGGCGGGTGCTGCGGGCGAACAGCGGCGGCCAGGCGAGCGAGGTCCCCGTGGTCCGGCCCGCTTCCAAGCCGGCCGCGAGCCGCTCGGCCGTCGCCAGCGAGGCCTCCGCCTCCTCGGCCCGCACGAGGAAGCGGGCCAGGACGTCACCGGTGGTGTGGACGGGGATGGTCAGCACTCCCCCATGGTCGTGGAAGGGGTGGCTCGCGCGCGCGTCGGCGGACAGGCCGCTGGCCCGGGCGACGTAGCCGAGGCAGCCCAGGTCGCGGGCCGCGGTGATGTCGAGGCGGGCGGTGCCGGTGAAACGGTCGCGCACGGTGGTGTGGCCGAGGGCGAGGGTGACGATGTCGCGGATCTCCCGGCCCAGTTCCCGCAGTCGCGCCGGGCCGGGCACGGCGCGCAGCACGGAGCCGCCGGGCACGACGCCGCCGCGCAGCAGCCGGTGCCCGGTGACCTCCTGGTTGAGGCGCAGCAGGCGTTCGCGGACGTGCTGGGCGCGGGCGTGCAGGATGCCGTGGCCGACGTCGTTGCAGAGCGCGCCGAGGTCGGCGACGTGGTTGTGGAGGCGTTCGAGTTCGAGGAGGAGGGCGCGGGCGCGGCGGGCGTCGAGGGGGACGTGGGCGCCCGTGGCCTCCTCCACGGCGAGGCAGTAGGCCAGCGCGTGGCCGACGGCGGTGTCGCCGCTGATGCGCTCGGCGAGCGGCAGGCCCTGGTCGGGAGTGCGGCCTTCGAAGAGCTTCTCGATGCCTTTGTGGACGAACCACAGCCGGGCCTTGAGCTTGATGATCGTCTCGCCGACGACGGAGAAGCGGAAGTGACCGGGTTCGATGATGCCGGCGTGGACGGGGCCGACGGGGATCTCGTAGACGCCCTCCCCCTCGACCTCCAGGAAGGGGTAGGGGCCCTCGGGTTCGGCGAAGGGCGGGGGCGGGCCGGCGTCGGGATGCATCGGATACCAGCCGCGGGGCCAGTGGAAGTGGCGCACGAGGCGGTGCGGGAGGGGGTGGCCGACGGGGACGATGCCGTGCAGGTCGCGCATCTCACGCTCGAAGCGGCCGGCGGGGAAGGAGAGGTGGGCGAGGGTGGGGACTTCGGGAGCCTTGGGGTCGAGGCGGACGTGGAGTTCGGTGCGGGTGTCGGGCGGGCCGGCGACGAAGAGGTAGACGACGCGGACGGCCCGGCCGCCGGGTTCGTCGGGGCTGTCGTGGTGGGCGGCGACGAGGGCGAGGCGGTGGCCGGCGACGAGGAGGTCGGCGGCCCTGCCGGGCAGTTCGGCGGGGCCGATGTCGGTGACGGTGCGGTGTGCGGTGGCCGGTTGCATGCTCAGTGGCCTCCGATGATCTCGCCGGCCTCGGACAGCAGCGTGGTGAGGGGTCCGGTGGTGACGCCGAGGGCCGCGCAGGCGGCCAGGCCGGCGACCAGGGGGGCCGCGGCGTCGGCGCCGAGCGGTACGGGCTCGGCCTCGTCGTCCTCGCCCGGCGGCGGCCCCAGGAGCATCCGGGCGGTGCGGGCGGCCAGGGCGGCGAAGGCCGCGAGCATCAGGACGAGGGCGGCGGCCAGGGCCCAGCGAGGGCCGGAGAGGAACCCCGCGCGCGCGATGCCCAGTTCGGAGGCGAAGAGGCCGAACGGCGGGAGGCCGAGCAGGGCGACGACGGCCGCGGCGAAAGCGGTGCCGAGGCAGGGCGAGTGGGCGAGCAGCCCGCGGATCCTGCCGATGCGGGTCGTGCCGCACAGCCGCGCGATGTGGCCTGAGGCGCAGAACGCCACGGTCTTCGCGAGGCCGTGGCCCGCCATGTGCAGTAGCACGGCGGACAGGGCGAGCGGACTGCCGACGGCGGTGCCGAGGGCGATCAGGCTCATGTGCTCCATGCTGGAGTACGCCAGCATGCGCTTGCAGTCGCGCTGGGCCAGCAGGAGGGCCGCGGCCAGGGCGAGGGTGATCACGGCGACGCCCGCGAGCAGGGTGCGGGTGAAGCCCGCGCCGAGGGCCGCGTCCGCGATGACCTTGTAGCGCAGGAGGCCCGCGAAGGCGACGGAGAGCAGGACGCCGGACATCAGGGCCGAGACGGGGGCGGGCGCCTGGCTGTGGGCGTCGGGCAGCCAGGCGTGCAGGGGCGCGAGGCCGGCCTTGGCGCCGAAGCCGAGCACGACGAGGCCGGTGGCCAGCCGGGTGACGGAGGGGTCGAGGCGGTCCGCGCGGGCGGCGAGGGTCTGCCAGTCCAGGGCGTACGCCTCGGGGATGCCGGCCTGGCGGGCCGCGTAGTAGAGGAGGACGGTGCCGAGGAAGGCCAGGGCGATCCCGGCCGAGCAGATCACCACGTATTTCCAGGCGGCTTCGACCGAGGCGCGGGTGCGCCGGTGGCCGACGAGGAAGGCGGTGACGATGGTGGTGGCTTCGATGGCGACCCACAGCACGCCGAGGTTGGCGGCGAGGACCGCGGCGCTCATGGCGGCGAGGAAGGCGTGGACGAGCAGGTGGTAGCGGCGGGCCGCGGGCTCGTCGGTGCGCTCGTGGGCGAGGTGGGCGGGGTTGGCGGCGCAGGCCAGGCAGGCGACCGCGCCGACGGTGAGGAGCATCCAGACGGTGAGCGCGTCGGCGCGCAGCAGCCGCCCGTAGGCGGTGACGGGCCCGCTGTCGGGGACGGTGCAGGCGAGGGCGGCGCCGCAGGTGAGGATCGCCGCGGGTGAGACGAGCCCGAGCCGGCCGGTGAGCGGGCGGGGCCCTCCGGGGCGGAGTGCGCCCCACGGGCGCGGCATCGGGGAGGGTCCCCTGCCAGGGCGGGGTTTCCCATCGGTGCCAGTGCTGGTGCCGGCGCCCTCGGCAGGCTGAGCGCGGGACCAGGTGGGCGCGCCCGGATCCGGATCCGTGACCCCCTCAGGTCCCGCGCCAGGACGTCCTGGAGACCGGCCTGGACGCGTGCCCGGCCAGGCGGGCGCGCCCGGACCCTGCCCTGGGAAGCTGTCAGCTCCAGTACGGGAACCGGGAGAGGTGTCAGGACGGCCGTCCGGCCAAGCGGGCATTCCCGGACCCGGGATCCCCTCAGACCACGTACGAGAGCCCGGAGACGTCCCCGGCCCCGCGCCCGGAGACCCGGAGGACCCCCCGCCGGAGCGGACGGGCCCGCCCCGGCCGCCGCCCCGGTCCGTGGAGTTGCCCGGGCCGGGCGGCGCGGAAGATCCCCCGCCGGACCAGGCGCGCGCGCCCGGCCCCCCGTACGGCGAGCCGTCAGCGGTCTCGGCCGGTGTCGTGCCGTAGGTCGCGGGGCCGCGGCCCGGGCGGAGGACGAGCGTGGCCACGGGGGCCGCGGCGCCGCGCCGGCGCGGCGTGCGGTGCCCGAGGGCGGCGGCCCCCGCGGCGCGTGCTTTCGCGTCGCGCAGGCCGGACGCGGCGTACGCGGCGGACGTGGCGAGCGGCACCACGATGGGCGCGGTCAGCAGCAGTGCGGTGGTGGCGTGCGTCATCAGTCGCGAAGCTCCCGCAGGTCGTCGATGCCGGTGCCGCCGAAGGCGGCCCGCATCCGGGTGGTGAGGATCTGCAGGACGAGAACGGCGAGGAGGAGGTCGAAGGACACGCCGAGTTCGACGATCAGGGGGACTCCGGAGGCGGCGAGGAAGGCGGTGACGGTGATGCCGTTGTCCAGCAGCAGGAAGCCGACCATCTGGGCCAGCGCGCGGCGCCGGGTGACCAGGGTGAAGAAGCCGATGAGGACGACGGCGAGCCCGACGGGCAGGGCGCGCGTCGCCGGCGTGGGGTTGAGCTCGACCAGCGGCCGGGACACGGCGTAGGCGAGGAGGGTGAGGAGGGCCGCGCTCAGCAGGGATGCGGCGACGTTGACGAGCGGCTGCGTCTCGCGGGTCTCGCTGACGTCCTCCTGGTAGTGGGGATGGGAGCGGTGCGGCGTGCCGGCGGTCAGGGCGCGCAGCATCAGGCGCGGCAGGGCGACGGCCCGCAGCAGGCCGATGCCGGCGGCGACGGCGAGCAGGCCGGGGCGGTCCTCGTGCAGGCCGAGGAGGGCGGCGACGGCGGCCAGGGCGACGCCCTGGAGGGCGAAGACGCGGACGATCGAGGACAGTTGCCGCAGCCACAGGACGACGACGGCCGCGAGCAGGAACGCGCCGCACGCCAGGTCGAGCAGCTGGGTGTAGACGCTGTCGGTCATGTGTCCCTCACTCACTCTCCCGTGAGGAAGTAGGAGGCGGTCACCGCGAGGAGTGCCAGCAGGAAGGAGCCTGCGAGCAGCTCGGGCACGCGGAAGAGCCGCAGTTTGGCCCAGAACACCTCGGCCGCGGCGAGTGCCGCGCCGAGCAGGGCGACCTTCAGCGCGAGCAGGACGAGGGCGAGGACGAGGGCCGCCGGGGAGGCGGTCGTGGCGATGCCCCAGGGGGCGGACAGCGAGGCGAGCAGGCCGAGCAGGACGGTCAGCCGCATCTGGGAGCCGAGTTCGACCAGGGCGAGGTCGGGTCCGGCGTACTCCAGCACCATCGCCTCGTGGACCATCGTCAGTTCCAGGTGGGTGGCGGGGTTGTCCACCGGGAGCCGGCCGGTCTCGGCGAGGACGGCGACGGCCAGGGCGGCGGTGGAGAGCAGCCCCGCCGGGGAGGCGAGGCGGACCGGGTCGTGGATGCCGCCGGAGACGATGGCCGACAGGTTCGTCGACCCGGCCGGTATCGACAGGGCGAACACCGCGAGGAGGATCGTCGGTTCGACGAGCGCGGCCACGGTCATCTCCCGGGAGGCGCCCATGCCGCCGAAGGCGGTGCCGGTGTCCAGGCCGGCCAGGGCGAGGGCGACGGTGCCGAGCCCGAGCAGCGCCACGACGAGGATGAGGTCGGCGCTGCCGCTGACGGGGGTGGCGGTCGAGGCCAGCGGGACGAGCGCGGCGACGACGGCCGTGGTGGCGACCAGCACCAGGGGTCCGAGCCGGAAGGCCGGGCCGGTGCCGGCCGGGGTGACGGCCTCCTTGCGCAGCAGCTTGCGCAGGTCGCGGAAGGGCTGGGTGACGCCGGGCCCGGCCCGCCCCTCCAGCAGCGCCCGTACCTGCCGCATCAGTCCGGCGAGCAGGGGTGCGCCGGCGGCGACCAGGGCGACCTGGAGGGTCACCGCGGCCGTGCCGGTGGCGGTCATGGTGCCGTTCACGGCGTCTCCTCGTGCGAGGTGGCGCTCACCAGCCGACCGCCAGGGCCAGCAGGAGAGCGACGAGACCGAAGAACCCGTAGCCGAGGTAGCGGTGGACGCTGCCGGGGGCCAGCCGGCGCGCGGCCCGGCCGAGGGCCACGGCGGCGGCCAGGACGGGCCGGTAGAGGCGGTGCTCGATCCGGTCGGGGACGCTGCGCCGGAAGCGCACGCGCTCCACGAGGTAGGCGGATTCGTGCACCGGGGTGACGTCGACGTCCTGTTCGGGTTCGAGGACGTCGTCGAAGACCCGTTGCAGGGGCTCGGCGAAGGAGGTCGCCGTGTACGACATACGGGGCGTGGGGGCGCCGCCTCCGCAGTCCCACAGGCGGGCGTTCGTGCGGCGCCCGCGGCGGGTGGTGAGGCGGATGAGGCCCGCGGCGGCGACGACGCCCGCGACCAGGGCGGCTGTCACCCACAGGGGGGACAGCGAGGCGGCGACCTGGTCCAGCCGCAGTTCCAGGCCGCCGCCCGCCAGGGGGCGGCCGCCGTGGAGCCCGGCCGCGGCGACGGCTCGTGACAGGCTGTTGCCCAGGGTGCCGGGGACGAGGGCGAGGGCCGTGCAGCCGATGGCGAGCAGGCCCATGCCGAGGTGCATCAGCGGCGGGCTCTCCTCCGCGGCCGCGGCCCGCGCGCTGCGGGGCCGGGCGAAGAAGCCGACGCCCAGGGCCTTCACGAACACGGCCGCCGCCAGCCCGGCCGACAAGGCGATGACGGCGACCGCGAGCGGCAGCACGATCGCCGTGGACACCCCGGGCACGGTCATGCCGTGGATCAGGGATTGCAGCAGCAGCCACTCGCTGAGGAAGCCGTTGCCCGGCGGGAGGGCGACCGCGGCCAGCGACGACACGGCGAAGAAGCCGGCCGTGGCCGGCATCCGCGCGCGCAGCCCGCCCATGCGGTCGAGGTCGCGCACCCCCGTGGCGCGCACGACGGAGCCGGCCGCGCAGAACAGCAGGGCCTTGAAGACGGCGTGGTTGGTGACGTGCAGCAGGGCCGCGGCCAGGGCCAGGGCCGCGGGGACGGGGTAGCCGGAGGAGGCGAAGAGGCCCGCCGCGCCGACGCCGATGAGGACCAGGCCGAGGTTCTCCGACGTCGAGTACGCGAGGAGGCGCTTGATGTCCGACGCCATGGCCGCCTGGAGGATGCCGTAGACGGCGGACAGGGCGCCCGTCGCCAGGACGAGCAGCCAGCCCCAGCGGGGTCCGCCGCCCAGCAGTTCGAAGTTCACGCGGATGATCCCGTACGCGCCCAGGTTCACCATCGCGGCGCTCATCAGCGCGGAGACGTTGCTGGGCGCCTCGGGGTGGGCCCGCGGCAGCCACGGGTGCAGCGGCACCATGCCGGCCTTCGACGCGAACGCGGCCGCGACGAGGAGGAAGACCGCGCCGCGGGCGCCCGGTGACATGCCGCTCGCCCCGGCGCGCAGCTGCGCGAAGGTCTCGCCGCCCGCGCCCGCCGCGAACAGGGCGAGGCCCGCCAGCAGGAGGACGAGGCCGAAGTGCGTCATCACCGCGTACCAGACGCCGGCCTCGCGGACGGCGGAGCGCTCGCGCTGGTCCGCCAGCACGAGGACGAGCGACGTGACCGCCATCGCCTCCCACAGCAGCAGGAACGACGACACCGAGGCGGCCGCCGGGACCAGCACCAGCGTCAGCGCGAAGACCGGCAGGGCCGCCTGCACGCCGCGTGAGGCCGGGCCGCGCGGGCCGCGCCCCGACGCGTAGCCGATGCCGTAGACGGCGACCGCGAGGACCACGGCGCCGGCCACCGCCATGAACAGGCCCGAGAGGGCGTCGACGGCCAGGCGCAGGCCGGCCAGCGGCAGCAGGCCCGGCAGGTACGCGGACCAGCGGGTGCCGCCCAGGGCCGCGACGCCGCCCGCGAGGCCCGCGCCGCCCAGGCCCGCCGTGCACAGGCCGACGGCGACGACCCGGATCCGGCCCGGCAGGAGCATGCCGGCCAGCACTCCGGCGCCGGCGAGGCCCGCGGCCACGACCGTCGCGGACTCGGCCGAGCTCATGCGGCCTGCCCTGCGGGGCCGGGGGTGGGGGTACGGGTGGAGGTGCCTATCGACCGGGTCCCGGGCGCGGGACTTGCGGCTCCCGCCGCCGGCTTACGGAGCGCGCCGTACGGATTCACCGGCCGGTCACGACGCGCAGCGCCGCCACGATCCGCTCCGGCTCCGGCGGGCAGCCCGGCACCAGCAGATCCACGGGGACGACGTCCCCCGCCGCGCCCTCCACGCCGTGGCCGCCGGCGAACTCCCCGCAGCCGATCGCGCAGTCGCCCACGGCGACCACCAGGCGGGGGCGGGGCATCGCGGCGACGGTGCGGCGCAGCGGCTCGGCCATGTTGCGGGTGACGGCGCCGGTCACCAGGGCCACGTCGGCGTGGCGGGGCGAGGCCACCAGGCGGGCGCCGTAGCGCTCGGCGTCGTACACCGGGCCGAAGGCCGCCGCGATCTCGATCTCGCAGCCGTTGCAGGACCCGGCGTCGATGCAGCGCACGTGGGCCGAGCCGGCGAGTTCCGCGGCGCCGGGGGGCGGGTCGCCCGCCGGGCGGGGCGGGGCGTCCTCGGCCACCCGGCCGGTCTCACGGATCTTGCGGAGCAGGCTCATGCGGGTTCCCTCACCTCGGCGTCGGTGTCCCTCACGAAGGTGTGGCGGCCGTCTCCCGCCGTCACAGCGCGGATTCGCGCCGAGAGACGGCCGCCGGTCGGAAGGGCCGCGACGGCCCGCGCGGACGGCGGTCGGTAGCCCGGTCTCCGGCGCCGCGCGGATTCCGCCGACGCGG
This sequence comes from Streptomyces sp. SCA2-17, assembly GCF_044336695.1. Classification (NCBI taxonomy): domain Bacteria; kingdom Bacillati; phylum Actinomycetota; class Actinomycetes; order Kitasatosporales; family Streptomycetaceae; genus Streptomyces; species Streptomyces sp. SCA2-17. The sequence goes on along the minus strand of NZ_CP117521.1, from coordinate 6,327,187 downwards.
TGGCCCGGGCCCGCCGGCGCTCCGGGTGGGATCGTCGTACGGCCTTCGGCAGCCCCGTTTGCATGAGGACTGATCTGGCCGGGTCAACGCCTGCCGCGGCCACGGGTCACGGGCGGGCGGGCCTCGGCCCGCGTGTTGTGACAGGGCGGACAACTGGGACGGATGAGTCGAATCCCCTTGTCCCCCACGGGCGCGAGTTCGCGCGAACCGGCACGGCCCACCGGGCGCGCGGCCGGCACCTGGCGGGGTGACCGGTGGTTGCTCGCCGCTGCGGCGGAATGAAGCGCGCGGCCCAGAGCCGCCCCCAGCAGGCATGGGGGCCCGCCCCCATGAACCCGCCGCCGCGGGGGCCCGCCCCCACCGGCCTCACCGGCGGTGCCCCGCACACATCACGCCGCACGGCACCGCCGGTCACCTCGCCGGTGGTTGCTCGCCGCTGCGGCGGAAGAAATGCGCGGCCCAGGGCCACCCTCATCAGGCGGTTCGGCACCGCCGACCGCCTCGCCGACGATTGCTCGCCGTCGCGGCGGAATGGAGTGCGCGGCCCGAAGCCGTCCCCGCCAGGCCTGGGGGGCCGGCCCCCATAAATCCGCCGCCGCGGCGGCCCGCCCCCACCGGGGTGACCGGCGGTGCCCCGCACACATCACGCCGTACGGCACCCCCGGCCGCCTCGCCGTCGCGGCGGAATGGAGCCCGCCCCCAGCCCGTGGTCAGCTGACCGGTTGGGCCGTTGGCGTCGTGCGGGCGCGGTGGGTGCCCCGTGCCGTGTGCAAGGTCAAGGCCGCCAGCGCCTCCGGCGCGCCGGATTGGCCTCGGATGCCCGGGAAGGCGTTGACGTCCACGATCAGGGGCGTTCCGGCCACGTCCAACAGATCGACGCCGTACACGTCCAGGGCGAACGCCTCGCCGACGCGGCGCACCACGTCCAGCCAGCCCGCCGGCAGGCGATCCGTGGGCAGGGACTCCGTACCCGTGCCGGCGGGGGAGGCGAGTTCGGAGCGGCGGAGGCCGGCGAAGACCTGTTCGCCGACGACCCACAGCTTGTGGTCCCAGCCGTCGTTGGGCGTGAAGCGCTGCACCACGACGGGCTCGTCGCCCCACTCGGCGGCGAGCACGGCGAGCCGCACGGGGTCGTCGACCCGGGCCACCAGGTCGTCGCGGCGGCTGTGCCGGCTCTTGACCACGACGGGGTACGACAAATCGCCGCGCGTGGCCAGCCCCGCGAGGGACGGCTCGGTGGCGGTGGCGACGAAGGGGAGGCCCGCCGCCAGGGCGACCTCGGCCATGGCGGTCCGGTCCTGGACCCGCGCGGTCGAGGCGGCCGAGTTCAGCACGGGCGCGCCGCGCTCTTCGAGGCGGCGCGCGAAGGCGAGGGCGCGCGGGGTGCGGGTCTTGAGCAGGTAGACGTCGGCGAGCTCGCCGGCCGCCGGGTCGGCCGCGTTCGCGGGGTCCAGCGCGACCACGTCGTGGCGGGGCGTCAGCAGCGCCGTGGCGGCGGCGAGCAGCGGGTGGCCGGGAAACGGGGTGAGCAGGCCGATCCTCATGCGTCGCCGCCCGTGGCACCGCCGAGGGGCAGCGCGGCGGAGGCGTGGCCGGGGAGCGCGTCCGCCGCGGGCAGCGGGCGCTCGCCCCCCGCGTCGGCGAGCCGCAGGATCGCCCACGCCACGCGGGCGACCGCGTCGGGGACCTGGCGGAAGCTGGGGAAGTCGTTGACGTCGACGACGACCGGGCCGTCGGGCCCGAGGACGACGTCCACGCCGTACAGGTCGAGGCCGAAGACCTCGCCGACGCGCGCGGCGATGGCGGCCACCTCCGCGCCGAGCGGCACCTGCCGTTCGACGGCGGGCTGGTCGGGGTGGAGGGGCGAGCAGCGCTCGGTGGCGTAGAGCCGGCCGTCGACGCAGTACACCTTGAGGTCGGTGCCGGAGTTGGGCACGTACGGCTGGGCGATCAGCATGCCGCCGTCGGGACGCTCGTCCCGGGAGGCCGGGTCGGTGAGCCGGTCCGGGGAGGGCACGAGGCGCACGGCGCGGCCCGAGCTGCCGTCGGCGGGCTTGACGACGAGCGGGTAGGCGGCCTCGGGGACCTCGGCGAACTCCTCGATGCGCAGGGCCGCGTAAGTGACGGGCACGGGCAGGCCGTGCCGCTCGGCGGTCACGGCGGCCAGCACCTTGTCCCGTACGCCGCGGATGGCGCGCGCGTCGTTGATCGTGGTGAGGCCGGCGCCGGCCGCGGCTTCCAGCAGGGTGAGGCCGGGGCCGCCGGAGACCGTCTTGAGGACCCAGGCGTCGTGGCGGCCGGCGGCGACCGTGTCGGAGAGCTTGAGGAGCGAGCCGCCGGGCCTGAGCACGTCCACCCGGTGACCCCAGGACCTCAGTTGGCGGATGACGTCCACCGGCATGCCGTCGTGCCGGTACTGCTCCTCCACCAGGAAGCAGAGTCTCATTGGTGCATCCTCGTAATCCCCGGACATCCGCCGATCCCGTCCGGCAGAACTCATGACGGCTCAGGATGTCATGCGGGCAGGGCGGGGCATGACCAGGCCTGTCTCAATTCCGTAGCAACCCGGCCGGGCCCCGGCCGATTTTCTCCGGATACGACCGACTGATACCCCATCGGATACGGGCCGACCCCCGCCGAACGACGGACGGGAGCGGCTGCAGCAGGGCTACGCACCCCGGGACTTCATTGGCCGATACACCGGCTTTGGCCTCGGCCGGGACCCCGCGGGAACCACCCCCGGGATCCCGCCGGGATCCGCGGCAGTTCGGGCAGAGATAGATGCTTCAGTGCCGGTTCGGGCGGGAAAGATAGCTACAGCCTGAATTATGCGGGCGGCGGGGCGGACCGGCCGCACGCGCCCGCCGAACGGGATGACCGCCGATGCACGCGTATGCCGACCCCCACTCCCCCACCGCGACCGTCCCCATGACCGCCGTCGACGCGGAGGGGACCGTCACCCTGTGGAGCCCCGCGGCCCGGCACCTGCTCGGCCACGCGCCGGGCGAGGTCGTCGGGCGCCCCGCCGCCGCCCTCCTGGCCGCGCCCCTGCCGGGCCCGGCCCTCCGGGCGCTCACGCGTTCGGCGCCCTGGAGCGGCGTGCTCACGGCCCGTCACCGCGACGGGGGCGCCGTGCGGGTGACCGTACGGGCACACCCCTGCCCGGAGGGCGACGGCCGCGTGCAGTGGGTGCTCCTCGGGGCCGCACCGGAGGCCGCCGGCGCCACCGGGCCGGAGGCCGCGCCCGACGCGGTGCTCGCGGACGCGGCCCGCAAGGACGCGGCGCTCAAGGAGTGGGCGTACGTCCAGTCCCCCATCGCCACCGCCGTCTACGACCGCGACCTGCGGCTCACCGGCGCCAACAGCGAGATGCTGCGCCTGTCCGGCCGCCCCGAGGAGGCCATGCTGGGCTTGCAGCTCACCGAGATCTTCCCGGGCTCCCCCTTCGACGAGTTCGGCCGGCTCATGGCCGAGGTGCTGCGCACCGGGGAGGCGCTGCGCACGGACACGTTCTTCCGAGCGCCCGGGCAGTCCCGGGAGCGGGCCTGGGCGACGTTCTTCACCCCTCTCAAGGACGGCGACGGCCGCGTCCAGGGCGTGTCGATAGCGGCCCTGGACCGCACCGAGCCGCACCGCGCCCGCGAGCGCCTGGCCATGGTCAACGACGCGGGCGCCCGCATCGGGACCACCCTGGACGTCGGGCGCACCGCCGAAGAGCTCGCGGACCTCACCGCGGGCGGCTTCGCCGACCTCGTCACCGTCGACCTGCTCGACGCCGTCCTGCACAGCGGCGACCCGGCCGCAGCGGCCTCCGACGGCGACGGGCAGCCGGACGGGGCCGTCCTGCGCCGGGCGGCCGTGCGCCCCGGCCGCGACGGCCTCCCCGCGGGCCCGCCGGGCGCCTTCTCGTACGCGCCGGATTCCCCGCCCGCCGAAGCCCTCGCGTCCGGCCGCGCCTCACTGCACCGCGCGGATGCGGCGACGATCGGAGCCTGGGCGGACGGCACCGGAGGAACCGTTCCTTCCACCGGCCCGGCCGCTCCCGGCAGCCGGGACCTCCGCGACGGCGCGGGCCTTTCCGCCGCCCCGGCGTCCTCCGGCTCTCCGGACCCCGGTGGCGCGCACTCCGTGCTCGTCGTCCCGCTCGGCGCCCGCGGCACGCCGCTCGGCGTCGCCCTGTTCGTCCGGCGCCCGGGCACCGAGCCGTTCGACGCCGACGACCTGCTGCTCGCCGAGGAGATCGCGGCGCGGGCCGGCGTGTGCGTCGACAACGCCCGCCGGTACGCCGCGGAGCGCTCGGTCGCCCTGACGCTCCAGCGCAGCCTGCTGCCGGGGCGGCTGCCCGAGCAGGCGGCGGTCGAGGTCACCTCGCGCTATCTGCCGGCGGGCGCCCAGGCGGGCGTCGGCGGGGACTGGTTCGACGTCATCCCGCTGTCCGGCGCCCGCGTGGCGCTCGTCGTCGGCGACGTCGTCGGCCACGGGCTCCAGGCGTCGGCGGTCATGGGCCGGCTGCGGGCGGCCGTACGCACCCTGGCCGACCTCGACCTGCCGCCCGACGAGCTGCTCACCCACCTCGACGACCTGGTCGTCCAGCTGGCCCAGGACCAAGCCGCGGAGCGGGCGCCGGGCACTGTCCGGGAGACGGGCGCGACCTGCCTGTACGTCGTCTACGACCCCGTGTCGCGCTCCTGCGTCCTGGCGCGCGCGGGCCACCCCGCGCCGGTGCTCGTGACGCCCGGCGGCGCGGCGCGCTTCCTCGACATCCCGGGCGGGCCGCCGCTGGGCCTGGGCGGGCTGCCCTTCGAGTCCACCGAGCTGCACCTGCCGGAGGGCAGCCTCCTCGCGCTGTACACCGACGGGCTGGTCGAGGGCCACGACCACGACATCGGGGCAGGCCTGGAGGGGCTGCGCGCGGCGCTCTCGGGGCCTGCCGCGCCCCTGGAACAGACCTGCGACGCCGTCCTGGACGCGCTCCTGCCGCGCAGGCCCGAGCGGCCCGCGGACGACGTCGCGCTGCTCCTGGCCCGTACGCGCGCGCTGGACGCCTCGCAGGTGCGCAGCTGGGACCTGCCGGCCGAGCGGTCGACGGTCGCCGACGCACGCAAGTTCGCGTCCGAGCAGCTGACGGCCTGGGGGCTGGAGGAGCTGGGGTTCACCACCGAACTGGTCGTCAGCGAGCTCGTCACCAATGCCGTACGGCACGCCTACGCGCCCATCCGGCTGCGGCTCATCCGCGAACGGGCCTCGCTGATCTGCGAGGTGTCGGACGCGAGCAGCACATCGCCGCGGATGCGCCGGGCCCGGGTGACGGACGAGGGCGGCCGGGGCCTGCTCCTGGTGGCGCAGCTGACGGAGCGGTGGGGGACGCGGTTCACCCCGGACGGCAAGACGATCTGGGCCGAGCAGCCGCTGGCCGCGGCCGGCTGAGCGCCGGTGCGGCCCGCGGCCGGCGGCCCCTCAGCGTTCCTTCTGGCACACCTGCACTTTCGTCAGGTGACCGGCGACGATGGGTCTCGCCATGCGGGCCGCCTCGCGCACCTCGGCGTTCTTGCCGCCCGCGATCTCGGCGTCGAGGAGTTCGAGGGCCTGGACGTGCCCGGCCTCCGCGGCCTTGAGCCAGAGCGTGTCGTACTCCCGTTTGTGCGCCTTCCTCCGCAAGTCCCGCAGCGACTTGCGCTGCTCGGAGGTCTCGACCGGCAGGGTGACCTTCAGGCGGCGCGCCAGCTCCCGGATCTCCTTGTCCATCCGGGTGTGGTCCTTGACGAGGAGTTCGGCCGTGTTCTTGACGCACGGCATGACGGCGTTCTTCCTGGCGTCCCTGCTCATGGCGATCTCCGCCAGACCTGCCTGGTGGGCCGCCTTGAGGAAGGCGCCGTCGGTCTCCGCCTTCGGCTCCGTCATCTTCCCGGGCTTCATCCCCGGCTTCTTCGCCGGCTTCGCCGGCTTCGTCTCCGCCGTGTCCTCCGACTTGCGTCCCGTCTCGTGCCCCTTGTCGCAGGCGAGCGCGGCGCCTGCCGGTGCCGCCGCCAGGACGAGGGCTGCCGCTGCGGCCGTGAACCGGTGTCCCATACGCATCCTGCACACTCCATTCGTTGGGTGACGCCCCCACGGGCTGATGCCTGCCCGGGGGCCGGGCGTGCCGCATCAGCCCGGCCGTCACTCCCCTCCAATGGAGCACCGATCCGCGTCAGCGATCTGTCGGGGCGTCAGGTGCACCGGGTCCGGTCGGCCGGCAGCTTCCCTTCCAGGAGGAACGCGTCGACCTTCTCGTTGACGCAGTCGGCGTCCGAGGAGCCGTAGACGCCGTGCCCGCCGCCCGCGTCCGTCATGGTCACCGCCGACGGGCCGAGGGCCCGGGCCATGCGGCGCAGCCACGCCACGGGGGTCGCGGGGTCGAACTCGGGGGTGTGCAGGAGGATCTTCGGGGCGCGGGGGGCCGCGACGTCGTGCGCGGCGTCGTCCCCGGCCTGCGGCCATCCGGTGCACACGGCCATGCCGGCGGCCAGGGCGGGGCCGAAGACCGGGGACGCCTCGACGAAGTCGTCGTAGGCGGCCGCGACCTGGTCGGCGGTGTAACGGCTCCTGGTGTCGGCGCAGTTGACGCCCGCCGCCGCGGCCCCGGCGCCGTCGCGGTCGCCGGCGTCCTTGCCGCCGGCGCGGGCGACGGCTTCCTGGGCCATGTGCGCGGCCTCGCCGGGGCGCAGCCGGTGGACGATGGCGGCGAGGAGGTTGGGGGCCTCGGGCAGGCCCACGCGGGAGCGCAGGAGGCCCATGGTCTGCGTGACGGCGGCCTCGCGGTCGAGGGTGCGGCCGCCCACCCACGGCAGCGGGTGCTCGTCGAGGCGGTTGAAGGCCGCGGTGACGCTGTCCATGGCGCGGTCGGTGTCGGAGCCGAGGATGCAGTCCTCGTCGCCGCGCCGGGTGCAGATCTCCACCGCGTGGCGCAGGGCCTTCTGGTAGGCGGCGGTGCGGGCGAGGGCGTTCTTGCGCAGGTCGGGCGCCGGGTCGTCGACGCTGTCCATGACCATGCGGCCGACCTTGTGCGGGAAGCGGTGGGCGTAGGCGGCGCCGAGCCGGGTGCCGTGCGCGTAGCCGAGGTAGTTCAGCCTGTCCTCGCCGAGGGCGGCGCGCAGCACGTCCAGGTCGCGGGCGGCGTGGGCGGTGCCGAGGTACGGCAGGACGGGCCCGGTGCGCTCGGCGCAGTCCCGCAGGGCCTTGGCCCGGTCGTCGACGCGGTCGGCGAGTTCGGCGGCGGCGTCGGGGCCGTCCTCGTCGTCGCGGCTGCGGGGGGCTTCCGGGAGGCCGTCGCCGGTGCCGCAGCGGACCGGGGAGGCGGCGCCGGCGCCGCGCGCGTCGAAGGCGACGAGGTCGTAGCGGCCGGCCGCCTTGCTGAAGCCGTCGGGGCCACGGGCGCCGAGCTGCCCGAGGCCGGACACGCCGGGCCCGCCGAAGCCGACGACGAGGGAGCCGAGGCGGTGGTCGCGGTCCGCGGCGGGGTAGCGCATGAGGGCGAGCCGCAGCTCGCCCTTGCCGGGGTCGTCATAGGTGTAGGGGACGGTGAGGCGGGCGCACTCGGCCGTGCGGCCGGCGTCCCGCGTCTCGTCCCTGACCGTCCTGTCCTGCTCCCGGGAGCAGGGCTCCCAGGAGATCTCCTGGTCGTAATAGCGGGTCAGATCCGGCCGGGCTGCCGCCTCGTCACGGCTCGCGCAGCCGGTGAGACCGCATGCCAGCAGGGTGGCGGCGAGGGGGAGGGAGAGGGAGGGTGCGAGTACGGACCTCATGCCGCGGACGGTACTTGTCCCGCTAGCGTCCGGCGCCTCGTGCGGCTCGTCCGGGTGACGGACGGTCCGGTCCACGGCGTGTCGCCGGGCCGAGCGCCGCTGCGGCGATCACGAGGAGCGCGGCACCCAGCAGGACGGCGACGGCCCGGTGGGGCCCGGCCGCCCCGGAGAGGTGCAGGGCGAGGGTGACCAGGGCGATGCCGAGGGCGGTCCCGAGGCCGCGGACCATGTTGACCAGCCCGCCTCCGGTGCCCGAGGCGGAGGCCGGGACCGCCCCCATGACCAGGGCGTTGTTGGCGGGCGTGAAGGTCCCGAGGCCCAGGCCGAGGAGGGCGAGGAGCGGCACCAGCGGTACGGCGGCGAGCGGCAGGGCGAGCATCGCGGCCAGGGCGGCGGCCGCGACGGCCGCGCCCAGCAGGCACCGGGCCCGGTCGCCGAGGGCCGCGGGCAGCACGCGGTCCGCGCAGGTCGCCGCCAGGGCGAAGCCGGCCGGAAGGGCCGTCAGGACCAGCCCGGCGTGCAGTTCGGAGGAGCCGGCGCCGGTCAGCACGACCGGTACGAGCACGAGCGGGCCGAAGAGGACGAGGTAGGCGCCGAGCGCTCCGGCGAGCCCCGTAGAGACGGCGCGGCGCCGCAGCAGGGCCGGGTCAACCAGCGGGACGGCGGCCCGGCGCTCGCGCAGCGCGAAGCCCCCGGCGGCGGCCGCGGACAGGGCGAAGAGGACGGCGACGGCCCAGGCGGGCACGGACAGGCCGGAGAGCATGGACAGGCCCAGCAGCAGCGCGGTGGTCGAGACCGCCAGGAGCACCGGGCCGAGCCGGTCGGCACCGGCCACGGGGCTGCGCGTACGGGTGCGGGGCAGCAGGTACCGGCCGGCGACGAGGGCGGCGACGCCGACGGGCACGTTGACCGCGAAGACCCAGCGCCAGCCGAGCCCGGCCACCAGGGCGCCGCCCACGGTCGGGCCGAGGGCGAGCCCGAGGGCCTGCGCCGCGGCCTGCACGCCAAGGGCGGCGCGCATCTTCTCGCGCGGGGCGCTGGTGGTGACCAGGGCCACGCTGTTGGCCTGCATCATCGCGGCCCCGGCGGCTTGCAGCACCCGGAACCCGACGAGGACGCCGAGGGACGGGGCCAGCGCGCAGGCGGCGGAGGCGAGGGTGAAGACCAGGAACCCGTAGAGGTAGAACAGCTTGCGGCCGTGCGCGTCCGCGAGCCGGCCCACCGGCACCAGCAGGGCGACGAGCGTGAGGAGGTAGGCCAGCGAGACCCACTCCACGGCGGCCAGCGAGGCGTGGAACTCGCTGCGCAGCCCGCCGTAGGCGAGGGTGACGATGCTCGCGTCGAGCTGGCCCATGAAGGCGCCGAAGCAGACCGTGGCCACGGCGAGCCGCCAGCCCCCGGGGCGTGTCCGTATGCGCTCGGGGCGGGCCCGCTCCTCGACGAGGGCCGAGGGCCACGACCGGGGGCGGCGGGGGTGCGGCGGCATGCGGCGAGGCTACACCGGCCCCGGCAGGGGTTCCCGGGTGCGCCGGGCAGGTCGCCGAGCGCGGCGCACGCCGTGGCCGGCCGGGCCGCGTTCTACTCCGGCTCCCCCGGGCTCTCCTCGTACTCCGGCAGCGTCAGCGTGGTCAGTGCTCCGCCGCCCGGGGCGTTGGCGAACGTCAGCTCCGCGTGGATGGTGCGGGCCTGGCCGATGGCGATGGTCAGGCCCAGGCCGTGCCCCTTGGCGCCCGAGCGCGTCGGCTCGGTGCGGAAGCGCTGCGGGCCGTGTTCGAGGAGGTAGTCCGGGTAGCCCTCGCCGTGGTCGCGGATGGAGACGACCGGGCCGTCGACGGTGACGACGACGGGCGGGCGGCCGTGCCGGTGGGCGTTGGCGAGGAGGTTGCTCAGCACCCGCTCCAGGCGGCGCCGGTCGGTCTCCACGCACGCGTCCCGCACGACGTGGACCTCGGCCTCCAGCCCCGACGCGCGCACGGCCCGCTCGGCGAGCCGCCCCAGCAGGTGCGCGTCGAGGTCGGCCTGCTCGGTCAGCGAGTCGAGCCGGGAGATCTCCAGCAGGTCCTCGGTGAGGCGGCGCAGGGTCTGCACCCGGTCGCGCACGAGCTCGGTGGGGCGGCCCGGCGGCAGCAGGTCCGCGGCGGCCTGGAGGCCGGCGAGCGGGGTGCGCAGCTCGTGGGCGACGTCGGCGGTGAAGCGCTGCTCGCTCTGGAGCCGGGCCTGCAGGGTGCCCGCCATGGCGTCGAGCGCCGCGGAGACGGCGGCGACCTCGTCCTGCTCGCGGGCGGGCCGCGTGGTGCGCGGGTCGGCGACGCGGGCGTCGAGGTCGCCGGCGCTGATGCGGCGGGCCACGTCGGCGGTGCGGTGCAGCCGGCGGGTGACCCTCGAGACGGCGAAGACGCCGATGAGCAGGGTGCCGCCGATGGCCAGCGTGGCGGAGCCGGCGATGGCCCGGTCGAGGCCGTCGATGGTGTCCTTGCTGTGCCGGTAGTCGAAGCGGGCGGTGATGACGCCCGCGTCGGCGGGCCCGGCGGCCCACATGGTGGGGGCGCCGTCGTGGTCGCCGAGGGCGGTGCCGCGCTCGCCGCGCAGCGCCATCTCCTGGAGCCGCCGCGGCAGGTCGGGCGGGTTCAGGGCGGCGGGGTGGTGCATGGGGTCGCCGGACGCGTAGGCCCGGGTGGCGGAGTCGAGCCGGGCGAGGGCCTCGGAGCGGGCCTGGTGGACGGTCTGCCGCGTGACGATGACGTGCACGAGGACGCCGAGCACGGTCGCGACGACGCAGCACACGACGGCGAGGAAGAGCGTGAACTTCCCGTAGAGCGAGCCGAGCCGGGAGAGTCTGCGGAGCCGGGCGCGCAGGCCCCGCGGCCGGGTGGCGGTCACGGGCGCCCCTTGCGGTCGCGCCGGGTGCCGGAGGATGCGGGGGTCTCGGCGCGGCGGATCTCGTAGCGCCGGAAGTCCATGTAGTGGGTCTGGGAGTTCCAGGTGTAGACCGAGCGCAGGGCGTAGTGCGGGGTCGTCCAGGGCTCCCAGACGATGAGGTCGCGGCCGGCGACCTCGATGGACGAGGGCTGGGCGATGGTCGACAGGACGCGGGTGGGCTCGCCCTTGACCAGGGTGTAGGCGCGCAGCGAGAGGAAGTGGTCCTCCATCTCGATGCCGACGACGAGGTCGTCGCGGCCGTCGCCGGTGAGGTCGCTGTAGACGGGCTTGCGCATGGGGCAGGCCCGCTCCTGGCGCGCGGCGGAGCACGAGGAGGCCAGCTTGGCGGCGGTGGCGTCGTCGAGGGCGTCGGCCCCCGAGGCCTTGCGGTTGGCCGCGACCTCGGCCTTGACCAGGGCGTACGCATCCAGCTTGTGAATGTCACCGGAGGGGACGGGGGCGACGCCGGGGACCTTCTCGGCCGTCTCGCCGTCGTGCTGCGGCCCGCTCGGCGAGGGCGCGGGCGTCGCCTGCGGCCACAGCCTGGAGGGTGCGGAGGCGGGGGCCGTGCGCCCGGCGCCGACCGGCTCGCCCGCGCTGGAGCACCCCGCCACCGCGGTCACCGCCGCCGCCAGCGTGGCCAGCGCCCCGAGCGCCCGCAGGGCGCGCCTGCGGGGCGCGGTAGGCGGGCGCGGCACGGCTCTCCCGGCGTCGGGGCGGGCGGATCGGGGCACTCGGGGTTCCATCGTCGGCTGCGGCGGCGGCCCCTGTGCGGGGCCGGGATACAGCACGATGTTATGCGAGCTGCCCCGTGCGCCGGCCGGGTCCGCCGCGGGGAGCCGCCCGCCGTCCCGGGCCCGGAGCCGGCGGCCGCCCGGTGGGACGGCCGCGGCGGTGCGGCGGCCGTCCCGCGGGCGGTGCGGTCTAGCGCTTCCTTCCCCGGCGCTTGGCGATGGCGGTCATGACGACGGGCAGGAGCAGTTCGAGCGCCCGGGCGACCTGGGCGGCCGGCAGGCCCGTGCGTTTGGCGACGGTCTCGGCGACGGGTTTGGTGATCCTGCCGAGGACACCGGACATCAGCCCGCCGCCCGGGCCGCCGCCCGGCCCCTGCCCGAGGCCGCCGAGACCGCCGAACCCGCCGAGGCCGGCCACGCCGGCGGGGGCCGCTCCGTTCTCCCGGGTGAGCTCGTCGGGGAGGGCCGCGACGGTCTCCCGCACCATCCGCGTCGCCCCCTCGGCGTCGGTGCCGAGCTCCCCCGCGAGCTCCTGGATGCGGTCCTCGCCCAGCTCGTCCAGTACGTCCTTCTGCAGCGCTTCATCGCCCATGGGGCCGACATTACGCGGGCCGAACAGATCTCGGTACGCAAGGTAGTGCGGCGGTCACCGTGCGGGACGACGTGCGCCCGCGCGCCGTCCCGCACGGAAGCGGCGGCACCGATCTCAAGATCCTTATGCGGAGCGGCTCCGACTTTCACCTCATTGAGGGGAAATATGACCTTCCGATCTACCCACCCGGGGTGCGCGAACTAGCGTGGGCGGCCATGTCACACCCTTTCGAACTCCCCTCCTTCTACATGCCGTATCCCGCGCGCCTGAACCCCCATCTGGAAGGAGCCCGGGAGCACTCCAGGGCCTGGGCCCGCGAGATGAACATGCTGGAGGGCTCCGGCATCTGGGACGCGGCGGATCTGGACGCGCACGACTACGCCCTGCTGTGCGCGTACACCCATCCGGAGGCCTCCGGCCCGGTGCTCGACCTCGTCACCGACTGGTACGTCTGGGTGTTCTTCTTCGACGACCACTTCCTCGACGTCTTCAAGCGCACCGGCGACATGGCCGGCGCGAAGGCCTATCTGGACCGGCTGCCGGCCTTCATGCCCCTGCACGGTGGTGAGACCCCCGAGCCCACCAATCCGGTGGAGGCGGGCCTGGCGGATCTGTGGGCCCGCACGGCCCCGGCGATGTCGGAGGACTGGCGCCGCCGCTTCACCGAGAGCACGCGGCACCTGCTCAACGAGTCGGTCTGGGAGCTGTCCAACATCAACGAGGGCCGGGTCGCCAACCCGGTCGAGTACATCGAGATGCGCCGCAAGGTGGGCGGCGCCCCCTGGTCGGCGGGCCTCGTCGAGTTCGCGGTGGGCGCCGAGGTCCCCGAGGCGATCGCCGGCAGCCGGCCGATGCGCGTGCTCAGGGACACCTTCGCCGACGGCGTGCACCTGCGCAACGACCTCTTCTCGTACGAGCGGGAGACCGGCAGCGAGGGCGAGCTGGCCAACGCCGTCCTGGTGCTGGAGCGGTTCCTGGGCTGCGGCACCCAGGAGGCCGCCGACACCGTCAACGACTGGCTCACATCACGGCTCCAGCAGTTCGAGCACACCGCCCTGACCGAACTCGCCCCGCTCTTCGAGCTGCACGGCCTGGATCCGCAGGCCCGGCACGACGTCTTCGCCTACGTCAAGGGGCTCCAGGACTGGCAATCCGGCGGCCACGAGTGGCACATGCGCTCCAGCCGCTACATGAACGACGCCCCGCCGGGCGCGGTCAACGCCCCCGGGGCCCTGCTCGGCGGGCCGCTCGGGCTGGGCACCTCCGCGGCCCGGCAGTTCGCCTCGGTGGTGGCGACGGCGCCGGCGCGGATCCGCAAGCACACGCACGTGCCCTTCCAGGCGGTGGGCCACCTGCCGCTGCCGGACTTCCCCATGCCGTACCGGCTGCGGCTCAATCCCGGCCTGGACGCCTCGCGGCGCAACAACCTCGCCTGGGGACACCGCATGGGCATGCTGGCCCCCGACCCGGCCCTCCCCGGCTCCGGGCTGTGGACCGAAGAGAAGCTCGCGGACTACGACTTCGCCCTGTGCGCCGCGGGACTCCACCCGCGAGGCACCGCCGAGGAGCTCGACCTGGCGACGGACTGGCTGACCTGGGGCACGTACGGCGACGACTACTACCCAGCGGTCTTCGGCGGGCGGACCGGGGCGGCCGGCATGGCCGCGGCGCAGGCGTGCACGGAACGGCTGCTGCTGTTCATGCCGGTGGACTCCCCCGTCACCCCGCGGCCGGAGCACGTCCTGGAGCTCGGGCTGGCCGACCTGTGGGCGCGCACGACCGGGGCCATGAGCGGGGAGGAGCGCGCCGGCCTGCGCACCGCGGTCGGGACGATGCTCGACGCCTGGCTCTGGGAGCTGTGGAACCAGAAGCAGCACCGCGTCCCCGAGCCCGTGGACTACATCGAGATGCGCCGCCACACCTTCGGGTCGGAGATGACCCTGACGCTGTGCCGCAACGGCCTCGGCGCTGCGCTGCCGCCGGAGATCTACCGCTCGCAGCCGGTCCAGGCCATGGAGAACGCGGCCATGGACTACGCCTGCCTGATGAACGACATGTTCTCGTACCAGAAGGAGATCCAGTTCGAGGGCGAGGTCCACAACGCCGTCCTGGTCGTGGAGAACTTCTTCGACTGCGGGCGCGAGGAGGCGCTGGCCGTCGTCAGCGACCTCCAGGCCTCGCGGATGCGGGAGTTCCAGCACGTGGTCACCCACCAGTTGCCGGTCCTCTCCGAGGACTTCGGCCTCGGTGAGGAGGAGCGGGCGGCACTCATGCAGTACGCGCAGGAGCTCCAGGACTGGATGGCCGGGATCCTCAACTGGCACCGCGAATGCCGGCGCTACCGCGAGGAGGACCTGCTGCGCCACAAGGGCGCCGGCCAGGTGCTCTCCGCGCCGCCGGTGGGCACCCTCACCGGGCTGGGTACGTCGGCCGCACGCCTGACGGCGCTGCTCCGCGCGCCGGCGCGGGTCCCCGGCGGCCGGCCGGCCGGCTGACGCATTCCGGTGCCGTACCGGGGGCCCGGTCTCACTCCCCCGTACGGCGGCGCTCGCGGAGGGCCCGGACGCGGCCCCGGCTCGCGCAGGAGGGGGCGGGGCACCAGCGGCGGCGGCCGGTGGGGTTGGCGAAGACGCCCCGGCAGTCGTGCTCGGGGCAGACGGAAAGGGTGTGACGCTCGGGGCCGGTGAGGTGATCGGCGGCCTGCCGGGCGATGCGTGCGAGGGCCGCTCCGGCGGTGGCCGGCGGCTCGCGCAGCAACCGGTCCGCCGCGACCAGCCGTACGGGGTCGCCCTCCTCGCCGAGGAAGCGGGTGAGTCCCGCAACGGCCTCGGCCGGCGGCGGCCGTTCCTCCACGACGGCCAGGGCCAGGGGGCGCAGGGTCTCCCGCAGGGCGCGGGCCCGGCGCAGATCCGCCGCGCCGGGCGGCCGGGAGGGCGGCAGCTCGCTGCGGTCGAGCCACTCCGCCAGCCGCTCGGGGGTGGCCAGGCGCTCGACCGGGTGCGCGCTGAAGTGCCGGCCGCTGGTGGCGAGCAGGTTGAGCCAGGTGGCGCCGCAGTCGAAGCGGAAGGCCGTGCGGTCCTCGTCGGTCATACGGGCATCGTAACGGTTCACCCGTTACAGTGATCACGTCGATCACGGTAACGGGTGAACCGTTACACGCTGGGACTGAGGAGACGTCATGGGGCCTGTCATACGGACCGTTCTCGGGGACATCCCCGCGCCGGAGCTGGGGGTCTGTGACGCGCACGACCACCTGTTCCTGCACAGTCCCCGCCTGCCCGGCCAGGAGCTGGACGACGTGGACGCGGCGGGCGAGGAGCTGCGGGCCTTCCGCGCGCTCGGCGGGCGGGCCGTGGTGCAGTGGACGCCCCGCGGGATGGGGCGGCGGCGGGCCGCCCTCGCGGCGCTGGCCTCGGCCACGGGAGTGCACGTCGTCGCCGCGACGGGGCTGCACCAGGCGGCGCACTACGCACCGGAGTACCTGGAACGCGACCGGGACCGGCTCGCGGAGCTGTTCGTCCGGGACCTGACGGAGGGCCCGGTCCGGGCCGGGCTGGTGAAGGTCGCCGGGGGCTTCCACGGCCTCGACGCCCACGCCCGGCACGTCATGGCCGCCGCGGCGCAGGCACACCACGCGACGGGCGCGGCCGTCGCCGTCCACCTCGAACTCGGCACGGGCGCGCTGGAGGTGCTGGACCTGCTGTGCGGGGAGCTGGGCGTACCGCCCGGCCGGGTCGTGCTCGGCCACCTCAACCGCTTCCCTGATCTGCGCGTGCCTCTCCGGGCGGCGGCGGAGGGGGCCTTCCTGGCCTTCGACGGGCCGTCACGCGCCCATCACGCCACGGACTGGCGGCTGTTCGACGCGCTGACGGCGCTCGCCGGGGCGGGTCACGCGGGCCGGATCCTCCTGGGCGGGGACACCACGACGGCGGCCGCCCGCTCGTCGGCGGACGGCCCCGGCATGCCGTATCTGCTGCGCAGGCTCCGGCCGGCGCTGGTGGCGGAACTGGGCGAGTCCTTCGCCCACGGGGTGTTCGTCACGAACCCGGCCCGCGCGTTCGCCGCGGACTGGCGAGAGGCCCCGCGCCCCTGACAGGGCGCGGGGCGGGACCCGACGGCGAGGGCCCGGCGGAATGCGCGATCACCGGCGTCAGCGCGTGCGGCCGGACGGGCCCCGTGCCCGCTCTTTACCTGTTGTCCACCACCGTGCGCAGCTTGCCGCTGGCCGGGGTGCGGTGGAGGGACGCGCCGTCGACCGTTTCGACCGTCAGGTCGAGCAGTTTCTCGTCGACGGCCGTGCGCAGTTCGGGGTAGCCGGACAGGAAGGCGTCCCGGGCCGCGGCGGCGTCGGTCGCCTCCGTGCGCTCCATGCGGACGGTGAGCCCCTCGCGGGGGCCGTCGTTGTCCAGGACGACCTGGAGTTCACCGACGAAGCGCAGGCTCTCCTCGGCGATCGCCACGAAGCGGCGGTAGTTGAGGAAGTACGTCGCGACGCGCATCACGTCGCCGAGCCGGCCGAGGAGCTCGAACCGGGGGGCCCGGCTGCCGCAGGGGCAGCGGCCGGGCAGGGCGCGCCCGAGGTCGCCGATGACGTAGCGGTCGAGCTGCTGGCCGCGGCGGGCGCGGGTGGTGAAGACCAGGCGCCCGGTCTCCCCCGGCTCTACGGGCTCGTCGGCGGCGACGTCCAGGATCTCCAGCGTGTGCAGGTCGGCGTGGAGGTGGTGGACGCTGCCGGTGCTCTCGGCGCACTGGTAGCCGAGCGGGCCGAGGTCGGTGCTGCCGTAGGTGATGGAGCGGATGACCTCGATGCCGAAGGTGTCGGCGAGGGTGCGGCGCTGTTCCTCGGTGAAGTGCTCGCCACCGTAGAAGATCTTGCGGATGCCGCCGTACGAGCGCAGCGCGTCCTCCTGCTCGTGCAGGAGCTGCCAGAGGTAGGAGGGCATGCCGAAGAGGGTGTCGACCTCGTGGGCGATGACGGCCTCGGCGGTGGCGCGGTGGTCGGGGCCCGCGGCCATGGGTATCTGGACGCCGCCCAGCCGCTCCAGGATGGAGAAGAAGCTGATGAAGCTGCCGTACATGCCGCCGCAGTAGAAGAGGTTGGCGGTGCGGTCGCGGGCCGGGTCGTAGCCGGCGGCGAGCAGGCCGCGGGCGGCGGCGTGCATCTGGGTGTCGTAGTCGTCCCAGCTGAAGAGGGACAGGGCCGGGGCGCCGGTGCTGCCGCCGCTGCGGAAGTACAGCTCGGCGTCGCCGCGGGCGACCTCGCGGTTGCGGTCCTGGACGGCCGCCTTGTCCAGCAGCGGCCCGGCGGGCGCCGGGAAGTCAGGGGTGCGGGCCAGGTCGTCGAGGCAGGCGGTCGTGGCGAAGCGCTCGTCGGCCTGGACGGCGACGCGGCGGCTGTAGCGCTGGAGGGCGTAGACGCCGTCGTGGGGTTCGCCGGAGTAGCCGGCGGTCATGGCGCCGACGGGGGTGACGCGGGTGGCGCCGGCGGCGAGGACCGTGGCGGACAGCTCCGCGACGTCGGTGCGGCTGCCGGCGATGCCGGCGGTCTGGAGGTAGCGGCGCATGGGGCGCAGGGCGCCGATGAGGCCCTTGCGCGGCAGGGGCTTGACCCACACGCTGCGGTGCAACGGGGAGGCGGTGAGCGCCGGGCGGGTGTCGGCCATGACGCGCCAGGAGCCGTCGGGGGCGGCGTGGACGCGGGTCAGGCCGAGGTGCTCCTCCAGGCGGGCGATGAGCTCGGTGGTGGTGAGCTCAGCCTCCTCGGCGGGGTCGAGGGGGTCCCCGTCGGCCGCCGGCATCCCGGCGAGGACGGCGGCGAAGCGCTCCGCGAAGGCGAAGACCTCGTCGGCGTCCTCGGTGTCGAGGTAGACGACCTGGGGGCTGGAGCAGGCCTGCTGTTCGAAGAGGCACACGTCGGCGGCGAGGGCGGCCAGCGTCGCCTCGTCGGCCCAGGCGTCGCGCGTGAGGTACGCGAAGGAGATCTTGTGGCCCCACTCGACGAGCCGGCAGCCGGCCGGGACGTGGGCGGCGACGCCCTCGACGGCGGCTTCGCCGCCCCAGACGGCGACGGCGTCGGCCGGGGCGCACATGAGCTTCAGCCAGTCCTGGCGGCCGGAGGAGAAGCGCAGCACGATGACGCGCTCGGCGAGGGCGCCGCTCGGGTCCAGGGCGGCGAGCTCGGCGAGGAGGTGCTGGGCGAGGAGGGTGTCGGCGCTGCTCGTCTTGAGGATGTTGACGTTGCCGGCGAGGAGGCCCTCGATGAGGCTGAGGGGGGCGACGGTGGCGGCGTTGCCGGGGGCGATGTGGGCGACGAGGCCGACGGGGGCCCACGCCTCGTAGACGGTCTCCTTGGCGTCGGGGCGGGTCAGGCGCTGCGGCGCGGTGCCGCCCAGTTCGCGGCGGAGCTTGCGGCTGAGCGCGCCGCGGTCCAGGAACGCGGCGAGCTCGCCGAGGAGGGCGGCGGCGTCCTCGCCGACGGGCACGTGGGGCGCCAGCCGGGCGCGGACCGGGTGGGCCGGGTCGCGCAGGGCCTTCGCCAGGGTGTCGCAGGCGGCGAGGACGGTCTCGGTGTCGAGCGGCGCGGCGAGGGCCGCCTCGACGGCGGCGGGCAGGGTCTGAAGGCGGCGTGCGGCCTCGTCGTCGCCGATGAAGGCGCCCTGCCAGTAGTGGTGATGCATCGAAAGCCCGTTCTCGGTCATGACATTCCCTTCATCAGCTCGGCGGCGGCCACCGCGCAGCTCTTGTTGCGGCTCACTCCGGCGCGGCCGTGGATGGTGAACCACGGCGTCTCCAGCTCGCAGCCGCACTCCTCGCCGGGGTGGAGGGAGGCGAGGTCGCCCATGACGACGCTCTGGGCGGGCACGGAGGTGATGTACGGGGAGACGAGGTGCAGATAGCCCTTCTCGCCGTACGGCAGCGGTTCGAGGGTGCGGGTGGAGCGGATGAACACCCGGGACCACACCGGCGCGTGCAGGTTGTGGTGGGAGCACTCGATGTACGGGATGCAGTGCTCGACGGAGCCGAAGGTGTCGCGGATCCGCTCGGAGGGGATGCCGAGCTGTTCGGTGACGCGGGCGTAGAGCTCGTGCTTGCCGATCTGCTGGTCGGTGTGGCCCTTCCAGCCGCCGCCGAGGATGATCAGCGAGTCCTCGGGCAGCCGGAGGGGCGGCAGGCCCATGGCGCGCATGCGCTCCAGGGTGAACCAGAGGAAGGCGGGGAAGCCGAGGATGCGGACGGGGGTGTCGTCCTCGGCGAAGCGGCGCAGGGCGGCGATGCAGCCGAAGGGGTCGAACTCGTGGCCGCCGCCGGTGTTGCGCAGGGCGTACTCGACCTGGCGGGCCGGGGCGAAGTCGCACAGGTAGTTGTCCGTGAAGGACGTGCCGAGCTTGAGGTCGCGGGCCGGCTCGTAGCTGTAGAGCAGGTAGTTGACGGGCTGCTCGGGGGTGATCCAGCCGTTGCGCTCGAAGATGCGGGCGACCATGCGCTGGGCGGAGCGGATGGTCCACTCGTCGAAGAACATCTGCGACTTCTGCCCGGTGGTGCCGGACGAGGTCAGGTGCAGGTGGACGTCCTCACGCGGGATGGACAGCACTTCGTGGCGCTTGAAGAAGTTGGCGTGGACCAGGGGCGCGCGGTAGGGCGCGTCCTCCGCCGTGGCCGTGTGCAGGTCGCGGAAGAACGGGGAGCGCTCGCGGTGCCAGGCGTGGCTCTCGGCCATGGCCGCGGCGAACAGCTCCTCCTCGGCGGGGCCGGAGGTGTACGGGTCGGTCAGGTCGCACAACTGCTGGACGTGTGCGAGCGCGTCCGGGTCGGGGACGGTGACCGGGGCGAGATGGGGGTTGAGGGGTGCGGTGAGTGTCATGAGGCAACCTCGCGTGAGGGCAGATACGTCGACGCCCAGGCCGACACGTAGGAATCCAGGAAGGGCTGCAGGGCCGCGTCGGCGACCAGGCCGCGGAAGTCGATCTGCTCGGTGGTCCGGGACATCACGACGTAGTCGTGGAAGCCGTCGCCCTCCCGGCGCATGGCCGGGTAGAGGGCGCTGGGGATGAAGCCCTGGGCGAGGCCCGCGGAGAGCAGGTCGTGCCGGTCCAGCGGGAGCAGCGCCTCGACGTAGCCGGCTCCGGCACGGGTCAGGGCGCGGGTGATCGGTTCGAGGTGGGCGGCCGCGACGGCCGGGCCGGGGTGACCGGCCACCAGCGCGCCGTAGCCGCCGGCCCGGTTGAGGCAGGCGTAGACCTCGAAGCTGCCGTCACCGGGCACGAGCAGCACGTTGGGGGTGTGCAGGGGGTAGAACCAGTGCGTGGCGTCGGGGAAGCGGTCGCGGAAGCGGCGGCGGACGAACGCCGGCGCCTCGATCATCTCCAGCTCGGAGGCCGCTGGTGCGGTCGCCGCCGGGGCCGGGGCCGGGGACGGGGCGGTGACGCACGTGTCCGCGTAGCTGATGCCCAGGGTCCGCTCCGCCGTGCGCAACAGCGGCATGAGAGGGCCGGGGACGTCGGATATGGGGGCGCGCCGCTCCAGGACGCCGGGCGAGTAACGCGCGTAGAGCGCGAGGCTCTCGCGGCTGTCGAGGTCCACGGCGTTGGGCAGGACGCCCATGGGGCGGAAGCCGTGGCGGCTGACGACGCGCTGCGGGCCGGCGCTGACGGTGCGGACCGTGGCGTAGACCGAGTCGAGGCGGCCGGCGTCCAGCGTGCGCCGGCACAGGGCGTCGGTGAGCAGTCCGGCGATCCCCGAGCCGCGCTGATCGGGGTGGACGGCGAGCCCTTCGAGGCGGCCGAGGCGGCTGCCGGGCTCGCCGTGCACCGCGGCGGAGCCGGTGAGGGCGCCGGTGCGCGGGCAGCGGGTGACGAGCCAGAGGGTGTGCGGGTCCTCGATGAGCCGGGCCATCACGGCGGGGTCGGTGCCGAACGCCGTGGGGTAGTGCGGCCCGTAGACCGCGTAGTAGAGCTGGCGGAGCTCGGCGATGTCACCGGGCGCGGCCTGCTCGACGGCTGGGACGACGGGGGCGCTCACCTCGTGCCTCCCGTGGCGGCGCCGGCCGGAACCGGTGCCTCCGCGTCGGGCCCGTGAAGCTCGGCCCCGTCGGTCACGGACTTGCCCGTCCCGGGCTCGTCCGTCCCGGGCTCGTCCGTCTCCGCGGCCGCGGCGGGTTCACGGAGCAGCGCCAGTGCGAACGCCGCCGGGACGAGGCCGGCCGCCTGGATCAGGCACAGGGTCTGGGCGGACAGGTGGTCGCCCAGGAGGCCGAACAGCAGCGAGGCCACGGGGAAGGTGGCGCCGAGCACGGCCTGCATGACGGCGAAGAATGCGGGCTTGTCGCCGGTGGGCACGAGGCGCTGGAAGAGCGCCACGAAGCGGACGCCGATGACGCCGACGCACCAGCCGGTCACGGCGAGGGCGCCCGCGATGACGGGCCGTTCGCCGACGAGGCCGGGGACGGCGAGGGCGACGGCCATCGCGCCGAGGCAGGCGGAGCCGACGGCGGTGGGGCGGCCCGGGACGCGCGCGCCGGTGAAGGAGCCGATGAGGGTGCCGGTGCCGAGCGCGGCCTCCAGCAGGGCGACCGTGGCGCCGTCGCCGTGCAGCACCGACTTGGTGTACAGCGGCATGACGATGAACACGGCGGTGGTGAAGAGGTTGGCCGCGGTGAAGCAGATCAGGATGGCGCGGACGAAGGGCAGTCCGGCCAGGACCTGGCGCAGCGTGCGCGGCCCGGCCCCGTCGCCCGCTTCCGCGTCGTCGCCGGCACCGGCGGGGGTGCGGAACCGGACGGTCGCGATGAGCACGGCGGCGGCCGCGTAGGCGGTGGCGCACCCGGCGGCGAGGCCGGGGATGCCGGCGCGGTCGACGATGAGGGCGCCGAGGAGGGCTCCGCCGAGGCTCGCGAGGGACTGGGTGGACAGTTCGAAGCCGGTCGCGGCCTCGATGTCCTCGTCGTCGACGAGTTCGGGGACGGAGGTGGTCAGGCAGGGGTCGAAGAAGGCCTGGCAGGTGGCGAGCGCGAGGGTCGCGGCGTAGGCCGCAACGATCGGCAGGTCGCCGGCGTACGCCCAGATCGCGAGGGCCGTCGCGGCCACGGCGGCGCCGCCGGCCGCGGTGCGCAGCACCGAGCGGTGGGCGAAGCGGGCGATGGACCGGGCGACGACGGGGGCGAGGGCGACGGCGGGCACGGTGCTGACGGCCATGAAGAGGCCGGAGGCGAGGCCGTTGCCGCCGGAGACCGCGTAGGCGACGAGCCACCAGGAGACGCCGACCTGGAACATGCGGACCGCGGCCTGCGTGAGGACCTGGCCGAACCACACGGCGCCGAAGGCGCGGTTGCGCAGGACGAGCGGCAGCCTGCGGCCGGCCGCGGGGGCGGCGGTCATGCCGTGGGCCTTTCGTCGATGACGCGGGTCAGCTTGCCGGAGCGCGGGTTGACGGCGAGGTCGCGGTGGCGCACCCACTCGACGGCGAGGGGGTGGACGAAGCCGGTGGTGACGGCGTCGGGGTAGAAGGGGCGGGCCTCTTCGAGCGCTGCCACGACGGCCTTGGCGAGGACGTCGAGCCCGGCCGTGTCCTCATCGCCGGGGGCGGTGGCGAGGCGCAGGACGAGTCCGTCGCGGCCGTCCCAGCGGCGCACGACGAGCTGCATGCCGACGACGCGGCCGTCGGTGTCGGCGGTGGCGACGGCGGCCTGGACGTCCTGCGAGTAGAGGGAGACGGGGCCGACGCGCACGCCCTCTTCGGCGCGGCCGAGGATGCGGAAGACACCGGCCTCGGGGTCGGTCCACTCGGCCCGGTCGCCCGCGGGGTAGCGGATGACGGGCATGAGGCGGCGGAAGAGCTGGGTGACGACGACGCGGCCGGCGCGGCCCGCCTCGCGGATGGGCTCGTCCGTGGCGTCGTCGAGGATCTCGACGACGGTGTGCGGGGTGAAGGCGCGGTGCGTGCGGGCGTCCGGGCCGGGCACGGGGCGGCCGAGCAGGCCGGCGTCGACGCTGGCGTAGCCGAGCGAGCGGGGCTCGGCGTTGGGCAAGGCACGGGCCAGCAGGCGGCGCTGGTCGTCGAAGAGGGCCTCGCCGCCGAAGAACAGCAGCTCGACGTCGGCCAGCTGCTCGCCGTCGGCGATCAGGTGCTCGGCGAGGCGGCACAGGGTGGTCGGGGTGCCGGCGATGACCTGGGCGGCGAAGTCGCGCAGGGTGGGGACGGTCGTCTCCAGCGGGGCGCCGCCGCCGATGGGCAGGCGGACGCTGCTGACGGGCGCGTGGGAGAGGGAGTCGAGGATGAAGAGGAAGCTGGCGTACAGCTCTCCCGCGTAGAAGAGGTCCGCGACGCGGTGGCCGGGGCGGAGCCCGGCGTCGACGAGGCCGTGGCCGAAGGCGGTCACGAACTCCGTCCATTCCTCGCGGGTGAAGCAGGAGAACTTCGGGGCCCCGGTGGTGCCGCCGGTCTTGAAGACCGAGGCCTCGTCGAGCGGGGCGGTCAGGACGCGATTGCCGTGGAGGGTGTTGGCCGCCCAGAAATCGCTCTGCCCGACCACCGGGAGATCGGTGAGGCAGTCCACGTCCGGCGGGAGGTCCGCGTAGAGGTCCGCGTAGAACGGGGAGTTGTGACGGACATAACGTATGAGGTCCGATAGCTGATGGACGGGCATGCTGCCTTTGCCTGCTCAGAGAATAGGGATGGGTTTCCGGCCGGGCGGAGCCTGTGCTCGCCACCCGCCGGTTGACTGTTCAACGAGAACGCGTGCACCACGCACTCGTGAAGCGCCGGCCTCCGCCTGATGCGCGGTCACAATCATGGGACACAGCGGAACGTACTGCAAAATCGGCCGCGTACCGGCCGCTTTTCCTGGCCTGAAACCGAGGGTGACCGCTGGTAACCCCTCTCTTCCCGCCGGGTCGTGACGTTCCCGCAGCAGACGTTGCACTCCCCGAGTTGACAACGTCCACCGCCCTGCATGGACCGCCCATACCCGGCGTGTGAACGTTGTACGAGGACCGCATAACGCATCAAGAAACCATCAAGAATTCACTCGTGCGTAAGCCCTGTCTTGCCTCCGTGCCCGTAGCGACGAACGGAATTGACCCGCATGCCCATTCAAGAATCAGTGGCCCTCGTCGGCATCGGCTGCCGTTTCCCCGGCGGCATCGACTCACCTGAATCCTTCTGGGACTTCCTGGCCGGCGGCAAGGTCTCGGTGGAATCCACCCCGGAGGACCGCTGGCGCGCCTACACCCGGATCAGCCCGGAATTCACCGAGGCCCTGCGCAGGGCCGAGCGGCCGGGAAACTTCCTCGGCGCCGTCGATGGATTCGACGCCGAGTTCTTCGGCATCGCCCCGCGCGAGGTCGAGCTGATGGACCCCCAGCAGCGGCTGGTCCTGGAAGTGGCCTGGGAGGCGCTGGAGAACGCCGGGATGGCGCCGCGCTCCGTGGCCGGATCCGACGCCGGGGTCTACATCGGCACCTGCTCGGACGACTACGGGCGCCGGCTGCTGGAGGACCTGCCCCGCATCGAGCCCTGGACGGGCATCGGCGCCCAGCTGACCGGCATCGCCAACCGCGTCTCGCACGTGCTGGACCTGCACGGGCCGAGCTTCGTCCTCGACTCGGCCTGCTCCGCCTCCCTGGTGGCCGTCCACCTGGCCTGCCAGTCCCTGCTGACGGGCGAGACCTCGCTCGCGCTCGCGGGCGGCGTGAACATCATCCTCTCCCCCGCCTACACCCTCACCCTGGAGGCGGCCGGCGCGCTCTCCCCCGACGGGCGCAGCAAGCCCTTCGACGCCGAGGGCGACGGCTACGGGCGCGCCGAGGGGTGCGGCGTGCTCGTCCTCAAGCGGCTGTCCGACGCGACGCGCGACGGCGACCGCGTACTGGCCGTGATCAAGGGGACGGCCGTCGCGCAGGACGGCCGCACCAGCGGCATCATGGCCCCCAACCCCGACGCGCAGCGCGACCTGCTGCGGCTGGCCTGGCAGCAGGCGGGCCTGGACCCGGCGACCGCGGGCTACATCGAGGCGCACGGCACGGGCACCCGGCTCGGCGACCCGGTGGAGGCGTCCGGGCTGCACGCGGTCTTCGGCGCGGGCCGGCCCGCCGACAAGCCGTGCTGGATCGGCTCGGTGAAGTCGAACATCGGTCACGCCGAGCCGGCTTCGGGCGTCGCGGGCATCATCAAGGCCACGCTGATGCTGCGGAACGCCGAGATGGCAGCGACGGTCCTCACGAGCGAGCCCAGCCCGGACATCCCGTGGGACGAGTGGGGGCTGCGGCTGGTCACCGAGCACCAGGTGTGGCCCAAGGGCGACGTGCCGCGGCGCGCGGGGGTCTCGGGGTACGGCTACGGCGGCACGATCGGCCACGTCGTCCTGGAGGAGGCGCCCGAGCCCGCCGAGGGGCCGGCGCAGGAGCCGCTGCCGGGCGGGCCGCGGCTGTTCCCGCTGTCCTACCGCAACCGGGCGGGCGTCGCGGAGTACGCGTGCCGGCTCGCCGACTGGCTGGAGCGCCACCCCGACACCCCGCTGTCCTCGGTCGGCCACACGCTGGCCTCCCGCCGTTCCCACCTGGACCACCGGGTCACCGTCGTGGCGGACGGCCGCGCCGAACTCGTGGCCGCCCTGCGGGCCGTCGCCGCGGAAGGCACGGAGGAGCAGGAGCTCGACAACGTCGCGGAGGGCACGGTCCGCCCGGGCTCCGGCGACGGCGCGGTGTGGGTCTTCTCCGGGCACGGCTCGCACTGGTCCGGGATGGCCCGCGAACTCCTCGCGGACAACGCCGTGTTCGCCGACGCCATCGACCGTCTGGAGCCCGTCTTCCGCACCGAGCTGGGCTTCTCGCCGCGGCAGGCCATCGTCTCCGGCGACTTCGAAGCCGTCGACCGCGCCCAGTCGATGATCTTCGCGGTGCAGGTCGGGCTCGCCGAGGTGTGGCGCTCGTACGGGCACCGGCCCGCCGCCGTCATCGGGCACTCCGTGGGCGAGATCGCCGCGGCCGTCGCCGCGGGCGCCCTGTCCCTGGAGGACGGCGCGCGCCTGAGCGGGCGCCGGTCCGCGCTGCTGCGCCGGGTCGCGGGCAAGGGCGCGATGGCGATGGTGGCGCTGCCCTTCGAGGACACGGCCGACCGGCTGGACGGGAACCCGTCGGTCTGCGCCGCGATCGCTTCCTCCCCCGGCTCCACCGTGGTCTCCGGCGACGCCGGGGCCGTCGCCGCGCTCGTCCGCGACTGGGGCGCGGAGGGCATACCCGTACGGCCCGTCAACTCCGACGTCGCCTTCCACAGCGCCCACATGGACCCGCTGACGGAAGCGCTGCGCGAGGCCCTCGCCGGCCTGGAGCCCCGTACGCCCGAGGTGCCGCTGTACAGCACCGCGCTCGACGACCCCCGGGCCGGGGCCCCGCACGACGCCGCCTACTGGGTGGCCAACCTGCGCAACCCCGTGCGCCTCGCCCAGGCCGTCACCGCCGCCGCCGAGGACGGGCACCGCCGCTTCCTGGAGGTCTCACCTCACCCGGTCGTCTCCCACTCCATCGGCGAGACCCTGGCCCACCTGGAGGTGGCGGGCGCCCACGTCGCCCACACCCTGCGCCGCAACCAACCGGAGGTGCGCACGCTGCTGCTGAACCTGGCCGCGCTGCACAGCCACGGCGCCGCGGTCGACTGGAGCGCGCAGTACGGGGACGGCCCGCTCGCAGAACTGCCCCCGATCGCCTGGCAGCACCGCCGCTACTGGACCGACGCGGTGCTGCCCGCGGGCGCCGTCGTCGCCCACGGGCACGACATCAGCGGGCACACGCTGCTCGGCCCGCCGGTGGACGTGGCGAGCACGACGCCGCTGCGCATCTGGAACACGTATCTGGACGACTCCGTGCGGCCGTTCCCCGGCGGCCACGCGCTGCACGGCACGTCGATCGTCCCCGCCTCCTCGATCATCCACACCTTCCTGGAGGCCGCGCCCGGACAGGGCGGCAGCAAGGCGCTGTTCGACGTCTCCCTGAAGTTCCCGGTGGCCCTGGCGACGCCGCGCGAGGTGCAGGTCGTGCAGGAGGGGCTGACGCTGCGGCTGAGCACGCGGCCCGCGGGCCCGTCCGGGACGAGCGGGCCGGGCAACTGGCTGACCCACACCACCTCGTCCACGATGGCCGCCGACGCCCCGCCGTTCCCGGCGGGCATGCTCTCCGTGACCACCCCCGCGGGCCTGGCCGCCGCGGATCCCTCGGTGGTGATCGGCCGTCTGGACGCCATCGGCGTGGAGGGCATCGCCTGGCCGTGGACGGTCGAGGAGCTGCACATCGGCGAGGGCCTCATCCGCGCCCGGGTGCACGCGCCCGCCGTGCCCGGCGACCAGGTCACGTGGGCGCCGCTGCTCGACGCCGCGCTCGGCATCGTCCCCGTCATCTACGGCGGCCCGCCCACCGTCCGCATGCCCGCCCACATCCGCGAGGTCCGCGTGGTGGGCGAGGCGCCGGAGACCGGCTGGGTCGACATCCGTCTCGTGGACCCGGCGACGGACACCGTGGACATCGTCATCAGCGACGAGCAGGGGCAGTTGAGGGCCTGGCTGCCCGGGACGCGCTTCGGTGCGCTGCACGAGAACGGGGCGGCGGCCGGCGACGCCACGGCGTCCGGCCCGGAGGCTACGGCCGTGGACGGCGCACCGGCCTCGGACGAGCCGGCGCGGTGGCGCGAACTGCCGCCGGAGGAGCTCGCCGCCCGTGTCCACGACGAGATCACCGGACGGCTGGCGCGCGAGATGAAGATGCCGGCCGGCGAGCTGGACCCGGAGCGGCCGCTGACCGACCTCGGGCTCGACTCGGTGATGTCGATGCGGGTCTGCGCCCAGCTGGAGAAGCTGCTCGGGGTGCGGCTGCCGGTGACGGTCCTGTGGAACTACCCGACGGCGAAGGGCCTGGCCGGCCACGTCACGTCGCTGCTCGCTCCCGAGGGCGAACCGGTGGCGGCCTCGTAGCGCCTCGCGCCGCTCCGCACCACCGCGTCACTCGAGGCAAGCGCAATGGCGGCCCGTGCACGGGTGCCCCGTCGGGGGGTCCGTGCGCGGGCCGCCGCGCGTCTCGGCAGCACTTGCGGCGGACGGCTAGACCAGCGGGGTAAGGAACCGTTCCGGCTGGCAGGCCTCGCAGGGAAGGGCGTTGCGGGCGAGGAGCTGTTCGCGGGCCTGCGGCGTGGTCATGGTCTCCTCGCCGCCCTTCGGTACCCAGCATCCCGCGTGGTGCAGCTCGTGCATGTTGCGGCCGGAGCCGCGGTGGGTGGTGACCGGCCAGAGGGCGTGCTCCATGTCCGGCCGGTACGGCGGCCGTCCGTCCCCCTGGCGGTGTCCGTTCGTGGCCGGCGGGTCGTCCTCCAAGTACGCGTCGTCGGTGAGGACTTGCAGGACCACGGCACGGACCCAGTCGCGCGGGTCCATCCCCGACTCCTGCGCGGCCTCCGTGATGAGGGCGAGTTCGTCGTCGCTGAAGAGCTGCTCCATGCCGCGCGACGGTAGCAGCGCGGGGGCCGCCCCGGGGGGCGGTTCCGCAGGTCGCGGTACGGGCCGGAGGGGTACCCGCGCGGGGCCCGGCACCGGTTCCCGGCCGACGGGGGATTAGCCCGAAAGACTGATGGCGGAACGGCACCGGCACCGGCGAGGATCGTCCGTGCGGCCCGTGCACCAGGGAGGTCGCCCCTGCCGGCCCACCAAACCGGAATACAGACCGGGCAGCCGGTTTCCCAATGTCGCAATCCCGGCTGAAGATCCCGAAGCGTCCGGTTCCCGGGCAAGAACTGACGCACTGAAAGCTTCGGTCTTCCCAATCAACAGACCGGATGGTTCGGTACCGCCGTCAAATGATCTCGGTACCCGTACCGGTACGGACCGTGCTGTCCGCGCTGCCCTCCGCATCCATGCTGTGACTGCGCCCTGGGGTTCGGGGCGTGCTCGTTCTACGGGAGGAAGCAGTGCCCAAAACACTCAATGGGGAGGACACCCCGTTGCACGGGGCGTCGGTGGAACCGCCGGTGGGGTCCGTGGGCATCAGAGCCCGCGTCGAGATTCCCGTGCAGCGGGCCGACGGGGCCTGGACGCCCGGTCAGATGGTGACGTTCAGCGGCCTCGGCGACGGTCTCGAGCACGTGGCGGTGCAGTTCGGACCGATCGCGGACGTCCCGCTGGTCCGGCTGCACTCCGAATGCCTGACCGGTGACGTCTTCGGCTCCGCGCGGTGCGACTGCGGTCCGCAGCTGACCGAGTCGATGCAGCTGCTCGCCGCGTCCGGCGGCGTCCTGCTGTACCTGCGCCAGGAGGGCCGGGGCATCGGCCTGTACAACAAGCTCGACGCCTACCGCTTGCAGGACCAGGGCCTCGACACGTTCGCCGCCAACCGCGAGCTGAACTTCTCGGACGACCTGCGGGACTACCGCTCGGCCGCCCAGATGCTCCAGTCGCTCGGCGTGACGCGGATCCGGCTGCACACCAACAACCCCGACAAGGCCGCGCAGCTCGCCTCGTACGGCATCGAGGTCGTGGAGCAGGTCCGTACCGGAATCTTCCGTAACGAGAACAACGACCACTACCTGCGCGCCAAGGCCGAGTACGGCGGCCACTCGATCGAACTCGTGGAAGGAACAGCGTGATCCAGCACCGGGGACCCATCAGCGGCATCGCGGCGTGGCAGGGTGCCTACGTCGCCACCGCCGGCTACGACAACCAGGTCATCTGCTGGGACCAGCGGACCGGCACGGCCCTCGCCCGCTCCTTCCACGACCACCTGGCCAACCAGTGCGCGTTCTCGCCGGACGGGCGCCACCTGGTCACCTCCTCCAGCGACTACACCGCCCGCCTGTGGACGGTGCCGGACCTGCGCCTGGTCGCGGTCCTCGCCGACCAGGAGGACGACGTGGAGATGTCGGTCTTCCACCCGTCCAAGGAGCTCATAGCCACCGCCTCCCGGGACCACCGGGTGCGGGTCTACGACTTCACGGGCGCCCTCGTCGCCCGCTTCGCCGGCCACACCGCCGACGTCATCTCGGTGGAGTGGGCCCGCGACAGCGACGAGCTGATCTCCTCCAGCGACGACGGCACCATCAAGCGCTGGTCGCTGGAGACCGGCGGGCTGATCGCCGACCTCGACATGGACGGCATCGAGACCGACACCATCGCCATCTCCTCGGGCGGCACCATCTTCGCGGGCAACGACGAGGGCCAGATCATCGTGGTCGGCCCCACCGAGCGCTCCGTGCTGCCGGCCCACGAGGCGGGCATCAAGCGCCTGGTCCTGGACGACGCCCGCAACCTGCTGGTCAGCCTCAGCTACGACCGCACCATGCAGCTCTGGGACGTCGCCTCGGGCGTGCCCCAGCGGCGGGACACCACCGCCCTGCCCGATGACGTGTGGCCCCGCTCCTGCGCCTTCGCCGGCGGCTCCCGGCTGGTCTTCGCGACCTTCGGCGCCGGCTACCGCGGCTACGACTACGAGGGCCGCACCTGGGACACCGCCGAGGTGCCGCCCACCCAGGGCGTCAACGCCGTGCTGCCCACCGCCTCCGGCGCGCTCACCATCGGCGACGCGGGCATCGTGCACCGCGAGGGCGAGGTCGTCGCGGAAACCGGCAGCCTGTGCAACTTCCTCACCCCGCTGGGCGGACTGGTGCTCTCGGGCGGCCAGCTCGGCAAGGTCTTCGACGCCCTGACGGGCCGTGAGCTCCACCAGCACCGCTCCCCGCTCAACTGCGGTGCCGCGTTCGAGCGCGACGGCGCCTCCTACGCCGTGGTCGGCGCCTACACCGGCGAGGGCCTGCTGCTGCACCTGACCGGCGCCGGCGAGGCCGAGCACGTCGCGGACCTGCCGCTGCACACCAACGCCGTCAAGGGCGTCGCGGTCTCCGGCGACCTCATCTTCTCCGTGGCCGCCGACGCCTCCGCGACCTGGTACCGCACCTCCGACCTCTCCAAGGTCACCACGATCGAGGACGCGCACGACCGGATCGCCAACGGCTGCGCGGGCCTGGGCGACGGCTGGTTCGCCAGCGTCAGCCGCGACCTGAAGCTGCGCATCTGGGACCCGGAGCAGCGCGCCGAGGTCCTCGACACCCCGCACACCCACTCGATCAAGTGCGTCGCCGCCTCGGGCGACGGCCGCGTGGTCGCCTCCGGCAGCTACAACGGCCGCATCGCGCTCTACGACCGCACCACCGGTGAGTGGACCGCCGTCGTCCGCCCGACCACCGCGGGCATCTCGTCCCTCACCTGGGACGCGGAGCGCAAGGCCTTCGCCGCGTCGTCCTACGACGGCCGGGTGTACTACACGCCCTCCGTCTAGGACGGGGCGCCACGGACCGGTCGCGGGGAAGGCGAGGGCTGCGCCCGCCTTCCCCGCGACCCATGCCCGCACGCGCCCGGCACCGATCACACACCCGAGCTCCAGCAGACGAAGGACCGTCCCCCATGGCCGAAAGCCATTCCATAGCAGACCGGTACACGGTCGAGCAGACCGAAGCCACCCCGCTCGACGAGACCCGTTACGCCGACGTCCTGCGCAGCGACTTCGTCGACCACTACGCCGGCGGACGCGACATCTGGACCGGCGAGGAGGCGATGCGGCAGGCCCCGCGCCTGCTCATGGACGCCCTGCGCGCCCGGCCGGGAGCGGAAACCCCCAAGAGCCCTGAGAGCCCTGCGAGCCCCGCCGCGCACGTCCTCGACATCGGCACCGGCCACGGCCGTGACGCCGGGATCCTCCTCGCGGGCGGGCACCGCGTGACCGGCATCGACCTGGTCGCCTCCCCCGAGTGGGAGACCCTCGCGGGGCA
The DNA here is from genome assembly GCF_044336695.1 of Streptomyces sp. SCA2-17. Classification (NCBI taxonomy): domain Bacteria; kingdom Bacillati; phylum Actinomycetota; class Actinomycetes; order Kitasatosporales; family Streptomycetaceae; genus Streptomyces; species Streptomyces sp. SCA2-17. Next base: position 6,295,370 of record NZ_CP117521.1, on the reverse strand, counting down.
GCACCCGGGGCGGGCCCGCTTCTTCGCCACGGCCGCGCTCGACCTGCCGGGCGCCGCCGAGTACGACGCGGTGCTCGACAACGGCTGCTTCCACCACCAGCACCCCGAGGCGTACGGAGCGTACCTGCGGCGCATCCACGAACTGCTGCGCCCCGGCGGCCTGCTCACCCTCTCCGTCTTCCACGCGACGGGCGGCAAGGGGGGCCTGTACGCCAACGCCGGCAACCGCCTCTACCGCGAGTTCACCGAGCAGGAACTGACCGGCCTCGTCGGGCAGTACGGCTTCGCCCTCGTCGCCTCCCACCAGGTGCCCCGGGCCGTCGGCGACCTCACGTACCTCGTCAGCACCTTCCGCCGCACCGAGGGTGAGGGCCGGTGAGCCGTACCGCCATCCGGCGCACCGCCGCGGCGGGAACGGCCGCGCTGCTCTCCTGCATGCTGCTCGGAACGCCGTCCGCGCAGGCCGCCGACGCGAGCAGCTGGACCGGCACCTGGGGCACGGCTCCCGCGCCCGCCGCCCCCGACGGCATCTCCAAGGAGGGCCTGGACAACCGCACCGTGCGCATGGTCGTGCACACCTCGGCCGCCGGCGGCGAGCTGCGCCTGCGCTTCTCCAACGCCCACGGCAGCGCGCCACTGGCCCTCGGCCGGACGACCGTCGCGCTGCCCGGCCCGGGGCCGTCCCCCGCCCCGGTGCCCGGCACGCTGCGGCCCGTCACCTTCGGCGGGGCCGGCGGGGCGACCGTGCCCGTCGGAACGGAGATCGTCAGCGACCCCGTGGCCTTCGACGTGCCCGCCGACCGCGACCTGCTGGTCAGCGTCCACCTGCCCAAGCCGACCGGTCCCGCGACCTGGCACTGGCTCGCCCAGCAGACCAACCACGTCTCGGAGCCGGGCGACCACGCGGCCGACGCCGGGAACGGGGCGTTCACCCGCGCCGAGACCTCCTGGTTCTTCCTCACCGGCGTCGACGTCCGCGGCAAGGGCGCGCGCGGCACCGTGGTGGCGCTCGGCGACTCGCAGACCGACGGCGTGAAGTCCACCCTCGACGGCAACGCCCGCTGGACCGACGCCCTCGCCCGCAGGCTCACCGCCGACCCGGCCACCCGGGGCACCGGCGTCCTCAACGAGGGCCTCGGCGGCAACCGCATCCTGCGCGACGGCAGCGAGACCGACCGGCCGCAGCGCGGCACGGCCGCCTCGAAGCGGCTCCAGCGCGACGTCATCGACCGGCCGGGCGTGCGCACCGCCGTCCTCTACGAAGGCATCAACGACCTCCAGCTGGAGCCCAGGGCGAGCGCCGCCCAGGTCCTCGACGGGCTGCGCGGCATGGCCCGGCGGCTGCACGAGCAGCACATCCGGGTCGTGGTGGGCACCCTGACGCCGTTCAAGGACTCGCCCTTCTACAGCCCGGAGGCCGAGAAGGCGCGCACCGAGGTCAACGCCGCCCTGCGCTCCCCCGCCGCCCGCGCCGACTTCGACGCCGTCGCCGACTTCGACGCGGCCGTCCGCGACCCGGCCGACCCGCAGCGGGTCCGGGCCTCGTTCGACGGCGGAGACCACATCCACCTCAACGACCCGGGCTACCGGGCCCTGGCCGACGCGGTGCCGCTCGCCGAGCTCGCCGGCAGCCCCGTTCCCGCCGTCCACGGAAGGTAATCCATGACCAGCAGTACGCCGCCGGTCGTCCTCGCCAACCCCAACACCCTGACCGACCGGGCCGCCATGGCCCTGCCCGACGCGTTCGTCGCACGGGGCCCGCAGCATCTCCTGGCCGGGCACCGGGACCTCCTGGCCGCCGCGCCGGACGTCCTCGTCGGGGTGGCGGAGGACCCCGCCGAGCCGTTCGCCCGCCGCTACGCCGCCGGCACCGTCCTCGGGCTGACCGGCGATCCGCGGATCCGCCCGGAGGACCCGCCGATGGCCGACGTGCCGGCCGCGCGGGTCCGGCTGGGCCTCGCGCCCGGCGAGGTGGCCGAGGTCACCGGCCGCTGGCGCCACGCGGGCGTCGAGGAGGAGTGGATCGCCAAGGAGTGCCCCGTCTACGAGGCGGACCTCGCGGCCTTCCGGATCGCCCTGCACCCCGTCACCAACGCCGAGTTCCGGCTGTTCCTGGAGGACACCGGCCGCACCGAGCTGCCGACCGCGTGGCGCTTCGGCGTCTACCCGGAGCAGCTCGCCAACCACCCCGTGTGGACCGTGACCCCCGAGGCCGCCGACGCCTACGCGGCCTGGCTCTCGGCCCGGACCGGGCGCCGCTTCCGGCTGCCGACCGAGGCCGAGTGGGAGTACGCCGCCTCCGGCGGGGACGGCCGCGACTTCCCCTGGGGCGACGACTGGCGCCCCGGCGCCGCCAACACCGTCGAGGCGGGGCCGCTGACGACGACGCCGATCGGCATCTTCCCGGCCGGCCGCTCGCCGTTCGGCGTGCACGACCTCGCGGGCAACGTCGAGGAGTACGTGGCGGACGACTACGCCGCCTACCCCGGCGGCGAGGACATCGCCGACGACCTCGCCGTCACCCAGGGCACCTACCGCGTCGCCCGCGGCGGGAGCTTCACCCGCTTCGGCGACCTCGCCCGCTGCCGCCGCCGGCACGGCTGGTACAAGCGCGAGATCTACGCGATGGGCTTCCGGCTCGCGGAGACGCCGTGACGACGGCGCTCACCGCCACAGCCGCCGAGCGGGCGGCCATGCGCCGGGCCCTGGAGCTCGCCGTCACCCGCCTGGGCCGCACCAGCCCCAACCCCGTCGTCGGCTGCGTCCTGCTGGGGGCGGACGGCTCCACGGTGGCGGAGGGCCGGCACCTGGGCGCGGGGCACCCGCACGCCGAGGCCGAGGCGCTGGCCGCCGCGGGGCCCCGCGCGCGGGGCACGACGGCCGTCGTCACCCTGGAGCCGTGCGCGCACCAGGGCCGCACCGGCCCGTGCGCGGACGCCCTCCTGACCGCCGGGGTCGCCCGCGTGGTGTACGCGGTCCCGGACCCCGTGCCCGGCCACGCGGGCGGCGCCGAGCGGCTGCGCGCCGCGGGCGTCGAGGTCGTGGGCGGCGTGCTGCGCGAGGAGGCCGAGCGGGCCAACGAGCTCTGGCTGACCGCGACCCGGCTCGGCCGGCCGTGCGTGACGTGGAAGTTCGGCGGGACGCTCGACGGCCGCTCGGCCGCACCCGACGGCACCTCGCGCTGGATCACCGGCCCGGAGTCCCGGGCCGATGCCCACGGGCTGCGCGCCACGCACGACGCGGTCCTGGTCGGCTCGGGCACGCTCCGCGAGGACGACCCCCACCTGGGGCTGCGCCACGGCGTCTCCGGGCAGCCGCCGCTGCGGATCGTGCTGGACCGGACCGGGAGCATCCGGCCCGGGGCGCGGGTCCTGGACGACGCCGCCCCGACCCTCGTGGTGGTCGGCGAGTCGGCCGCGCGGCCCGGACTGCCGAACGGGCACACGGTCCTGGCCCTCCCGGAGACCGGCGGCCGGCTGGACCTCACGGCCCTGACGGCCGCCCTGTACGAGCGGGGGCTGCGCTCCGTCCTGCTGGAGGGCGGCGCACGGCTCGCGGCCGAGTTCGCCTCCCTGGGCATGCTCGACCGCGTCGTGGCCTACGTCGCGCCGGTGCTGCTCGGCGGCGGGGGGCGCGCGGTGCTCGACGGGTTCGGCGCCGGCACGCTGAGCGAGGCGCTGCGGCTGGAGTTGGACGAGGTCGCCCGGCTCGGCGACGACGTCCGGCTGGTGCTGCGCTCCCGCCCGCTCGCCGGCGCCGGGGAGCCGGAGGAGGCGCCGTGACCCCGAAGGTGGCCGTCGTCTACCACAGCCGGCGCGGCACGATGCGTGCCCTGGCGGAGGCCGCCGCCGAGGGGGCCCGCGCGTACGGCGCGCAGGTGCGGCTGCTGGGGGTCGCCGACGACAAGGCGCTCACGGAGTGGCCGGAGCCGGAGGCCGCGCCGGAGGACGTGCTGTGGGCCGACGGTCTGGTGCTGGCCGCGCCCACGTACTTCGGCAACCCCTCCTCGCCGTTCAAGCGGTTCCTGGAGAGCACCTCGCCGCTGTGGGCCCAGGGGCTGCTCGCCGACCGGATCGTGACCGGCATGACGGCGGCGACCTGTCTGCACGGCGGGCGCGAGGCCACTCTGCTGGCGCTCTATCAGTCGGTCTACCACTGGGGTTCATGGGCACTGGGCCCGGACCCCGCCGGCGCCGAGGCCATGGCGACGGGCGGCAATCCGTACGGGCTGGCGGTCACCTCGGCGCGCGACGGCGTCGTCGGGGAGGGCGACCTGGCCGCCGCGTGGTCGGCCGGCCACCGGCTGGCCGCCACGACGGCCCAGGTGCAGCGCGCCGCCCGGGCGGGCGACGCCCACGGGCGCGCCCGGGTCACGGTCGTCCACTGCGCCGAGGACGAGACGGTCCGGATGCTGGCGCAGGAGTGCGCGGCGGGCGCCCGTGAGCTGGGGGCGGAGGTGCGGCTGCGCCGCCTGGCGGGGCCGGCGGCCCCCCGGGCGGCGGGCCTGCCCGGCCCCACGAGCGGTGCCCCCGCGGCGGCCGTCGTCGCCGCGGACGACGTGGCGTGGGCGGACTCGCTGCTCTTCGGTGCCCGCGTGCGGTCGGGAGCCCTGGCCGCGTCCCTGCTGGGCTTCCTCCAGTCGCTGGAGCCCGAGAGCGGCCCGGGGCCGCTGGCGGGCAAGCCGGCCGCCGGATTCGCCGGCACGCCCAGGCCGCACGCGGGCAGCGAGTCGGCGCTGCTCGCCCTGAACAACGTCCTGCACCACGGCGGCGCCGTGGTGGTGCCGCCCGGCTACACCGACCCCGCGGTGTTCGCGGCGGGCGGCAATCCGTACGGCACGTCGCACCCCCGGTCGGCGGGGGCCCTGCCCACGGCGCAGGCGCTGGCGGCCGCCCGGCACCAGGGCCGGCGCATGGCCCTGGCCGGCGGCCGGCTGCGCCGCGATCCCGTGCTCGCGGCCGTCACCTCCGACACCCCCCTCGAAAAGGAAGTCATATGACCGTCCAGCAGTACGACGACATCGGCGAGGCCTACGAGGGCTTCAAGTCGCTGCCCATGGCCCGGTACCCCGAGAGCGGCAGCTTCGTGCGGATGCTCGGCGACCTGAGCGGCCGCTCGGTGCTGGACCTGGCGTGCGGCACCGGCTTCTACACCCGGCAGGCCAAGCGGCTGGGCGCGGCGGACGTCCTCGGCGTCGACGTCTCCGACGGGATGGTGGCCGCGGCCCGGGCCATCGAGGAGCGCAGCCCCCTGGGGGTGCGCTACCAGGTCGCCGACGGCGCCGATCTGCCCGTCTTCGACCGGCGCTTCGACGTGGCGACGGCGGTGTACCTGCTCAACTACGCCGACGACGCGGCCACGATGGAGTGGATGTGCCGCGGTGTGCACCGCAACCTGCGGCCGGGCGGGGAGTTCTTCGTCCTCACGCAGGCTCCGGACTTCCGCTTCGACGGGCCGCCGACGGACAAGTACGGCTTCCGCTACGAGCCGGTGGGCGAGGGCGAGGTGGGCCCGCGGGTGCGGATCACGGCGCTGCTGGACTCGCCCATCGAGTTCGTGACCAACTACCCGCGGCGCGAGGTCTACGAGGGCGCCCTGCGGCAGGCGGGCTTCACCGGTGTCACCTGGGTGCCGCTGGAGGTGCCGCAGGAGGGTGCCGCCGCGTTCGGCGCGGACTTCTGGGCGGACTTCCTGGCCAATCCGCCGCTGGTGATGCTGCGTTGCACGGCCGGCTGAGCCGGCCTCATCCCCCGTAGGCCCCGGCGGTCCTCACCGCCGGGGCCTTCCGGTGTGCGCGTCCGCCGTCACAGCAGCCACGGACGGAAGTCCTCCGCGGGCGGCAGGCCCGCGTGCTCCCGGGCGGCCGCGGCCGTGCGGTGGATGTGGAACAGCAGGCGCACGGCCGCTCCCGGGTCGCCGAAGGAGACCTGCCCGCCGGGCTCTTCGCGCAGGGCCCGGTCCACGCGGGGCACGATGGTGCGCGGCCCGATGATGGTGGCCCCGGCGGTGAAGAGCATCCGCTCGACCTCGGAGTACGGCTTCTGCTCGGCGACGGAGTCCTCGCAGGTGGTGAGGACGGCCACGGGCTTGCCCACGAGGGGCGAGCCCTCGGTCGGCCAGGTCAGCCAGTTCAGGAGCGTGCGCAGCGAGCTCGGTGGCGCGCCGTCCGTCTCGGGCGTGGTGAGGACGATGCCGTCCGCGAGCGCCGCCATCTGGCGGAGCGCGTCGGCCACGGGGTGCGACGGCGCGATGATCTCGCTGCCGGCCCGGGCCAGCACGGAGGGTGCCGTGCTGACGACGAGCCGGGTGCCGGAGGCTCCCGGGGCCGAGAGGGCGCGAAGCAGCCGGTCACCGTACGGATCGTCTTCGGTGGGGGCGCTCAGCCCCAGCAGGAGGACGTTCTCCACGGTCGGTCTCCTTCCTTGGGGTGCTTGGGTGCCGGGCGTCAGGCGGCCGCGGCGGGGCGCAGGCGCCGGGAGACGAGGACGCCGGCCAGGGCGAGGACCGCGGTGATGGCGAAGGTGAACAGGAGCCCGGCCCGGGTCGTGGAGTCGTGCTGGTGGGCCATGGCGATGGCGGCGCCGCCGATGCCGGAGATCAGGCCGGTCGCGAGGGTCTGGGCGAGCTGGAGGGAGCCGCTGACGAGGCCCTGCTGCTCGGCGGGGGCCTGTTCGAGGGTGTCGGTGGTGGCGGCGTTGAAGCCGATGCCCATGCCGATGCCGCCGAGGGCCCAGCCGGCGATGGCGACGAGCGGCGGAATGGCCTCGACGAGCACGGCCGCGGCCATGACGACGAGTCCGGCGAAGAGGATGGTGAAGCCGAGGGTGACGCTGCCGGTGCGGCCGTTGCCGCTGCCGTCGCGCTTGGCCTGCCAGGCGGAGCCGACGACCCAGGTGATGGCGCCGGCGGACAGGCCGAGGCCGGCCAGGGAGGCGTTCACGCCGCGGAGTTCCTGGAGGCCGAGCGGCAGGAAGGCCTCGCTGCCGAAGTAGACGCCGCAGAGCAGGAAGCGGATGCCGATGCCGGCGCCGACTCCGGCGCGCAGGCTGAGCGTGCCGGCGGGGGTGACCTGGCGCAGGGTGGGCACGGCGACGGCGATGCCGACGAGGGCGAGCACGACGAGCAGTACGAGGTTCTTCAGGAGCAGGGCCTGGAGCAGCAGGGCGGTGCCGGCGGTGAGCAGGATGCTGGCGGCGAGGGGGCTCTTCCACCAGGGGCCGGCGGGGGCGCTGCTGCCGGCGGCGCCGGACGGGCGCTCCAGGCGGCGCAGGCCGGGCAGGGTGAGGAGGGCGGCGATGGCGATGAGGGGGAGCATCAGCAGGAAGACGCCGCGCCAGCTGGTGAGGTCGGCGAGGGTGCCGGCGATCACGGGGCCGATCAGCGAGGGGATGGTCCAGGCGGAGGAGAGCAGGGCGAACATGCGGGCCCTGAGGTTCTCCGGGTAGGCGAGCCCGATCACGGTGTAAGCCATGCTCATGACAGCGCCGACGCCGAGGCCCTGGAGCGCCCGGCCCAGCAGGAAGAGCGGCCAGGTGGGCGCCGCGCCCGCCACGGCGCAGCCGACGGCGAAGACCAGCATGCCGATGGCCATCGACCGCACGGGGCCGCTCCGGTCGGCGGCGCGACCGGCGACCACGGTACCGATGATGTTGGCGAGCATCAGGGCGGACAGGCCCCAGCCGTAGGCGCCCAGGCCGTCGAGGTCCTTGGCGATGTCCGGCAGCACCGTGGCGACGCCCAGGGACTCGAAGGCCACCATGCTCACGGAGAGGATGACGCCGAGCGTCAGCGCGCGGTAAGCCCCGCTGAACACGCTCTCCGACGCGGCGGCCGGCGCGTCGGCCGCGGTCTTCGTGCCCCCCTCTTCGACCGGTGACACGAGCGGCTCACCGGCCCCCTCCGTCATCTGGTTCACGTCTTGCGGCACAACGGCCTCCCAAGTTTCGTTCCGTTCCGGGACGTAATTAATAGCAGATTACCTATACTGACCGCATGGTGAACACCCCGAACGGCGCGGTGGCCGAAGAACGCGAAGCCGGTCAGCAGCGCACAGGCAGGCCGCGGGACGGCCGCATCGACGCAGCCGTGCCCGCCGCGGTGATGGAGCTCCTCAACGAGTCGGGCTACGGGAACCTGACGCTCGAAGCGGTGGCGGCCCGTGCGGGCACGAGCAAGCCGGCCCTGCGCCGGCGCTGGCAGTCCCGCCAGCACCTGGTCGTGGACGCGCTGGTCACCACCATGGGCACCGCCCCGACCCCCGACACCGGCTGCACCCACTGCGACCTGATCGCCGGGATCGGCACGCTCAGCCAGGCCTTCGGCACCGCGCTCGGGCGGCGCGTGCTGCCCGCCCTGGTGGCCGACCTCGCCGACCAGCCGGAGCTGGACGCCCTCTTCCTGGAGCGCTTCTTCCACCCGCGGCGCGCCTCGACGGCCGAGGCGCTGCGGCGCGGCATCCGGCGGGGGGACATCCGCCCCGACGCGGACATCGACCTGCTGCTGGACATGCTCGCGTCCAGCACCTACTACCGCGTGCTCTTCGGGCACCTGCCGGTGACCGCGACGCTCGCGGAGGACGTGGTCGAGGTCGTCCTGAAGGGCGTGGCGACCGGCACGTGGCGCGAGAGGCACCGGCACGGGGTCTTCGACGGGTTCTGACCCGGGGTTCCCGCAGGGGGCGGGGGGCCGGGCGCCGTGACGGCCCGGCACGTACGAGGGGAGGGAGAGACTGTTGCTGAGCCGCGACAGCGAAATGACGGCCCTGGACGGGGCCTTGTCCGTAGCAGAGGCGGGAATGGGGGCCAGCCTGCTGCTGGAGGGGGGCATCGGAACCGGCAAGTCGCACCTGGTGCGGGCCGCGCTGAGGACCGCCCGGAGCAGGGGCTTCGGGACGGTCTCCGCCCGTGCCAGACCCGGCGAGCGGAGCCGGGCCCACGGAGTCCTGCACCAGATGCGCGACCAGCTGCTGTGCCTGCTCGGGAGGGCCTGGCCGCAGGAGGGCCCGGGCGACGGGGACGCGGAGGCCGCCGGGATGCACCGGCTGATCACCGCCGCCACGGCCGGCTCGCCCCTGCTGATCGCGATCGACGACCTCCAGTGGACGGACACCCCGTCGCTGCGCTGGCTCGGCTATCTGACGGCCCGTCTGGAAGGCCTGCCGGTCTTCCTGCTGGCCACCCTCGGCGTGGACCGCCCCGCCCCGGCGGACGAGGGCGCCGGGCCGCGGAGCGCCGAGTCCCCCGCCGGGGTCGCCTCCTTCTTCCACCGCCGCGCGGTGCTCCAGGGCCTCAACGCCGACAGCGTCGGCTATCTGCTGTCCTCCTTCACGGGCGAGCTCGCGGGCCCCGACCTCGTCCACGCCTGCCGCACGGCCACCGGCGGCAATCCGCTGCTGCTCCAGGCGCTGCTGCGGGAGCTGCGGCGCACGGGCCTCGCGCCGGGCGCCGTCTCCGCGCACCGGGTGGCCGGGCTGGGCCCGGTGGAGATCGCCGAGACCCTGCTGACCCGCCTCGACGGCGGCTCGCCCCAGGCCGGCGCGGTGCTCGACGCCGTGTCGGTCGTCGCGCCCGCGGCGAGCGGACCGCTCGTCGCCCGGCTCGCCGGCATCGGCGAGGGCGAGGCCGCCGACCTGCTCTACCGGCTCGTGCACTGGGGCATCCTGACGGAGGGCCAGGACGGCTTCGGCTTCGCCCAGCCGCTGGTCATGGCCTCCTTCCGGGCCCGGATGCCGCCCAGCGAGCGGGCCCGGCTGCACGCCGAGGCCGCCCGGGCCCTCTACGCGAACAGCGCCCCCCGCGAGCGCATCACCGCGCACCTGCTGCCCGCCGCCCCCCTGGGCGAGCGCTGGGCGCTGCGGCTGCTCGTGGACGCGGCCGACGCGGCGCTCGCGGGCGGCGCCCTCGCCCGGGCCCGGGTCTGCCTGGAGCGCGGCCTCGCCGAGTGCGGGCCGGAGGAGGAGCCCGGGCTGCTGCGCCGGCTCGGCCACATCGAGCTGGCCGACGGCCCCGAGCCCGCGGTCGCCCGGCTGCGCCGCACCGTCGGCCTCATCCAGGGCGGCACCGAGCACCGCGCCATGGCCCTGCTGGACCTGGCGCAGGCCGCCGCCATGACCGGCGACGTCCCCGAAGCCCTGCGGATCGTCGAGGAGGAGGCCGGCGAGCTGGAACGGTCAGGTGCCCCGAAGGAGCTGCGGGCGGGCTTCCGCGCCGTACGCGGCCTGCTGGAGCTCCTCGAAGGCCGCGGCGCGCGGCCGAAGCCGTCCTGCGTGCCGGCTTCGTCGTTCCCCGCGCAGCTGAGCGAGGTCGCCCGCTGCCCGTGGGTGCGCCGCGCCGAGGCCGCGGCGCAGGCCATGGGCGCGCAGTGGAGCGGCACGCAGCGGGCCGAGGCGGTCCAGCAGGCCCGCCTCGCGCTCGGCGAACCGGTCACCACCGTCAACGACCACGCCCTGATGCGGCTCGGCCTCGTCCTCGTGCTGGCCCGCTCGGGCGCCGTGGAGGAGGCCCTGGAGCACGGCGCGGCCCTGCTCACCGCGGCGACCGAGGAGGGCTCGCGCACCGTGGCGGCGCTCGCCCGCGCGGTGCTCGCCGAATGCGCCTTCCGTGCGGGCCGCCTGACGGAGTGCCTGGAGGCCGCGCAGGGCGTGCTGGAGCGGGGCCCGGAGCCGGCCGGGCGCGAATGGCTGGGCTCGGGCATGGCCCACGGCTGGCTCGGCAGCGCCCTGTACGAGTCCGGTGACCTCGACCAGGCGCAGCGGGTCCTCCTGGAGGCCGGGCTGGAGAGCGCGGTGCCCGCCGTGACGCTGCCCGGGCTGCTCTTCCACCGCGGCCGGCTGCAAGTCGCGCTGGGACGGGTGGGACCCGGTCTGGCGGACCTGGAGGAGTGCGGGCGGCTGCTGCTGCACCGAGGCTGGACCAACCCGGCGCTGTGGCCCTGGCGTTCCGAGGCGGCCCTGGCGCACGCCCGGCTGGGCGACGAGGACACGGGCCGGCGGCTCGTGCAGCAGGAGCTGGCCCTCGCGCGGGAGTTCGGCGCGCCCCACGCCGTCGGCGTCGCCCTGCGCGCCGCGGGCCTGCTCGGGCCCGGCGAGGAGCGGGCGGCGGTCCTCGCGGAGTCCGCCCAGCTGCTGCGGGAGGCGGGCGCCGCCCTCGACGAGGCGCGGGTGCTGCGCGACCTGGGCCGCGAGCTGATGCGGACCCGCAAGACGCGGCAGGCGCGGGAGCACCTGCGGACCGCGGCCGCGCTGGCCGAGAAGTGCGCGGCGCACGTCCTCGTCCAGGAGCTGCGCCAGGACATGGTCGAGGCCGGTGCCCGCCCGCGCCGCGACACCGAGATCGGCCCCGCCTCCCTCACCCCCGCCGAGCGCCGCACCGCGCTGCTCGCCGCGGAGGGGCTCACCAACAAGGAGATCGCCGGCCGGCTGTACGTGACGCGGCGCACCGTGGAGATGCACCTGAGCCGGGTGTACCGCAAGCTGTCGATCTCCGACCGCCGCGCGCTGAGCCTGGCGGCGGACGACGAGCGGCTGGCGCCCGCGGCGTGCCTGCACCTGCCGGAGCACGAGGCCGCCGAGTCCTGCGCCTGACGCCGCTGCGCCCGAAGCGTGCTGCCGCCGGGGCGGCAGCACGCGGGCGGCCGCCTGTCGTCTCGGTACCGGCACCCAATTGCTCCGGGGAACGCTACGGGCCGCACCGTGATCCGTGACCCCGGCGCGGGGCGGGAATCTGGAAGCCTCAACTCCGGGCGATCCGGAAGAAGGTGAGGCGCCCCATGACCGACGCGGCGGACGGCAGCGCAGTGCGCCCGTCCCACGACGACTTGCAGTACGACCGGATCGGCGAGGACTACGAACTGTCCAAGCTGCTGCCGCTGACGTGGTATGTGGAACGGCCCAGCGTGCTGGGTCTGCTGGCGGACGTCCGGGGCAAGGACGTGCTCGATCTCGCGTGCGGTACGGGGGTCTACACGCGACACGCCCGCAGGCTGGGGGCGGAGCGCGTGCTGGGCGTGGACATCTCCCCGAAGATGATCGATGCCTGCCTGGCGGCGGAGGAGCGCACGCGGCTCGGCGTCGAGTACGCCGTGGGCGACGCGTCCGCGTTACCGCGGCTCGGCGAGTTCGACGTGCTGCTCGCCGCGTACCTGTTCAACTACGCCGCCTCGCCGGAGGCGCTGGAGAGCATGGCCCGGAACTGCGCCCGCAACCTGCGCCCGGGGGGCGCGCTGCGGGCCTTCGTCGCCCACCCGGACTTCGACTTCGGCCGCCCGCTGCCGGAGCGCTACGGATTCTCCTTCGAGCGGGAGCCGGACCCGGCGCACGACGGCCGGATCCGCGTCACCGCGCACACCGACCCCCGGGTCAGCTTCTCCGCCTACCTGCCCTCCGGCCGGGCCTTCGAAGAGACCTTCGCCGCCGCAGGCTTCCGCGACTGCACGTGGGAGCCGGTGCGGCTCTCCGTCGAAGGGGAGCTGGAACACGGGCCCGCCTACTGGGACGACTTCCGGGCCAACCCGCCGTGGGCGGTCTTCCGCTGCGTCAAGTGCACCGAGGGCAGCCCCGGATGAGCCTTCCGGCCACCATGGAGTTCCTCCTGCCCGACCGCCTGGACGACGCGCTGGAGGCGATGGCCGCCCGCCCCGGCACGCTGCCCGTGGCCGGCGGCACCGACGTCATGGTGCGGCTGGCCCGGGGCCGGCAGCACCCGCCCGCCGCCGTCGACCTCACCCGGATCCCCTGCCTGGCCCGCTGGGAGCGGGAGGCGGGCCTCGTCCGGCTCGGCGCGGCCGTGCCCTACACGCGGATCGCCGACGAGCTCGCGGGCCCGCTGCCCGGGCTCGCCGCCGCGGCCCGCACGGTGGGCTCCCGCCAGATCCGCAACCGCGGCACCGCGGGCGGCGCCCTCGGCACCGCCTGGGCCGCCGGTGACGTCCACCCCATGCTGCTGGCGTGCGGCGCGGAGGTGGAGCTGGTGTCCGCGCGCGGCGCCCGGCGGGTGCCGGTGCGGGAGTTCTACACCGGCCCGGGCCGCACGGTCCGCGCGCCGGACGAGCTGATCCGCGCCGTGCGGGTGCCTGCGGCGGAGGGGCCGCAGAGCTACGCCAAGGCGGGGCGGCGCGGCGCCGTGGTGGTGGCGACCTGTTCCTTCGCGGTGGCGCTGTGGCCCTCCCGGGGCACGGTGGGCACCGGCATCGGCGGGGCGGCGGACACGCCCCTGCCGGCGCTCGAAGCGGAGCGGTTCGTGGCCGGGGAGCTCGCCGGACGGCGGCTGTGGCATTCCCTGAAGCCGCTCCCGGACGGCGTCGTGACCCGCTTCGGCGAACTGGCCGCCGCGGCGGTCTCGCCCGCCGACGACGTGCGCGGCTCGTCCGCCTACCGCCGGCACGCGGTGGCCGTGCTGGCCCGCCGGGCCCTCGGCTGGGTGTGGGACGACTACCGCGCGGACGAGCGCGCGAAGGAGGAGACGTGCGCCTGACGCTGACGGTCAACGGCGAGCGGCACGACATCGACGGCGTCGCCGGGACCCAGAGCCTGCTGTCCGTCCTGCGGCGGCGCCTGGGCCTGTCCGGCGCGAAGAACGCCTGCGAGCAGGGCCAGTGCGGCTCCTGCTCGGTGCACCTGGACGGGGTGCTGGTGTGCGCGTGCCTGGTGCCCGCGCCCCAGGCCCACGGCCGGAGCGTGGAGACCGTCGAGGGCCTGGCCGGCGAGGACGGCCCGCACCCGGTGCAGGAGGCGTTCCTCGCCTGCGGCGCCGTGCAGTGCGGCTTCTGCACGCCCGGCATGCTCAAGTCCACCGAGGACCTGCTGCGCCGCTGCCCCGACCCCGGCGAGGCCGAGATCAAGGACGCCCTCGCGGGGAACCTGTGCCGCTGCACGGGCTACGGGCACATCCTCGACGCCGTCCGCCTGGCCGCCGCCCGCACGCGCGCCCTGGAGGCCCGCCCGTGACCCCGAACGCCCCCGCCTCGTACGTCCCGGGCTCCCGCCGCACGCCCGGGACCGTCGGCGACAGCGCCCCCCGCCCGGACGGGCCGCTGAAGGTCCGCGGCGCCTTCGCCTACTCCTCCGACCTGGAAGCCGAGGACATGCTGTGGGGCACCACGCTCCGCAGCCCCCACCCGCGCGCCCGCATCCTCTCCGTCGACACCGCCGCCGCGCTCGCCCTGCCCGGCGTCCACGCGGTGCTGACCCACCGTGACGTGCCCGGGCGCAACCTCCACGGGTCGATGGTGGTCGACCAGCCGGTGCTCGCCGTGGACACCGTGCGCTACGAGGGCGAGCCCGTCGCCGTCGTGGCCGCCGAGGACCCGGAGACGGCCCGCCGCGCCGCGGAGCTGGTGCGCGTCGCCTACGAGGTGCTGCCGCCGGTCACCGACGCCGAGGCCGCCCTCGCCCCGGACTCCCCCGCCGTGCACGACGGCGGCAACCTGCTGCGCCACGTCCCGCTGCGCCGCGGCCGCGCCGCGCGCGGCGAGCCGCTCACCGCCGACGTCGTGGTGCGCGGGGTCTACGAGGTCGGCATGCAGGACCAGGCCTTCCTGGGGCCGGAGTCGGGCCTGGCCGTGCCCGACCCGGACGGCGGGGTGTCCCTGCACGTCGCCACGCAGTGGCTGCACGTGGACCACGACCAGGTCGTGGCGGCCCTGGGCCTGCCGCGCGAGAGGGTGCGGCTGCACCTGGCGGGCGTCGGCGGGGCGTTCGGCGCCCGCGAGGACCTGTCGATGCACGCGCACGCCTGCCTGCTCGCCCTGCGCACCGGCCGCCCGGTGAAGATGTGCTACACCCGCGAGGAGTCCTTCGTCGGCCACGTGCACCGCCACCCGGCGAAGATGGCCTACGAACACGGCGCCACCCGCGACGGCCGGCTCCTCTACGTCAAGGCCTCGATCATCCTGGACGGCGGCGCCTACTCCTCCAGCTCCCCCGCCGTCGCCGGCACCGTCGCCACCTGCTCCCTCGGTCCGTACGAGGTCCCGGACGCGGAAGTGGACGTGCGCGTCGTCTACACCAACAACCCGCCGTGCGGGGCGATGCGCGGCTTCGGCGCCGTGCAGTCCTGCTTCGGCTACGAGTCGCAGATGGACCGGCTCGCGCGCGAACTCGGCATGGACCCGGTGGAGCTGCGCATCCGCAACGCGGTCGCCGAGGGGTCGGCGGTGGCCAACGGGCAGGTCCTGGACCACCCGGCGCCGGTCGCCGAGCTGCTGCGCCGGGTGCGGGACCGGCCGATGCCCCCCGCGGCGCCGCCCGAGGGCGCCCACCTGTCCCGTACGGCCTCGCGCGGCGAGTCCGTCGTGCGCGGCGTGGGCTACGCCGTCGGCTTCAAGAACGTCGGCTTCGTGGAGGGCTTCGACGACTACTCCACCGCCCGGGTCCGGCTGGAGTCCGCCGGCGGGCAGGCGCGGGCCGTGGTGACCAGCGCGGCGGCCGAGGTCGGCCAGGGCGTGGTGACCGTGCAGGCCCAGATCGCGCGGACCGAACTCGGCGTCGAGCAGGTGACGGTGGAGTTCGGGGACAGCTCCTTCGGCTCGGCCGGGCCCTCCTCGTCCTCCCGCCAGACGTACGTCACCGGCGGGGCCGTCAAGGCGGCCGCGGAGGCCGTCCGGGCCCGCGTCCTGGAGCGCGCGGACCGGCTGCTGGGACGGCCCGGCACCGCCACGGGCCTGTCCGGCGGCGCGGTCACCGGGCCCGGTGGCCGGGTGCTGTGCAAACTGGCCGACGTGCTGGGCGACGAGGCCGTCGAGGAGACCGCCGAGTGGCACCACCGGCCCACGTTCCCCCTGGACCCGCACACCGGGCAGGGTGACTCGGTCTTCCAGTTCGCCTTCGCCGCGCACCGGGCGGTGGTCGACGTGGACACCGAGCTCGGCCTCGTCCGGACGGTCGAGATCGCCACCGCCCAGGACGTCGGCAAGGCCGTCAACCCGCAGGCCCTGCTGGGCCAGATCCACGGCGGCACCGTGCAGGGCCTGGGGCTCGCTCTGATGGAGGAGATCCGCACCGAGGGCGGCCTGATGCAGAACCCGTCCTTCGCCGAGTACCTCATCCCGACCGTCCACGACGTGCCGCCGATGCACGTCGACGTGCTCGAACTGGCCGACCCGCACGCCCCCTACGGGGTGCGCGGCGTAGGGGAGCCGCCGAACATCTCCAGCCCGGCCGCGGTCGCCGCCGCCGTCCGGGACGCCACCGGCCTCGACCTGCCGCGCATCCCCCTGCGCCTCGAAGACGTGGCCGGGCTGCCCCGCACGCCCGGCTCCGGGGTGCGGTGAGCGCCACCCCACCCTCCCCGAGCCGGTCACGGCCGGGGCCCGCCCCACCCGAGGAGACCCCCCATGAGCCAGGAGCGCACCACTGCGCAGTACGACGTGATCGGAGCGCGCTGGGAGGACGCGCGGTCACTGCCCACGGTCCACCCGGAGCGCGCGAGCTTCCTCGCCCTGCTGGGCGACGTGACCGGGCTGGACGTCCTCGACCTGGCGTGCGGCGACGGCTTCTACACGCGGCAGGCCAAGCTGCTGGGCGCGGGCCGGGTGGTGGGGGCGGACGTCTCGGAGGAGATGGTCGCGGCGGCGCGGGCGGCCGAGGAGCGGGCGCCGCTGGGCACCCGCTACGTGGCCGCGGACGCGGCCGACCTGCCGGACCTCGGCGGCTTCGACGTCGTGACGGCCGCCTACCTGCTCAACTACGCGCGGGAGGAGGAGACGCTGACGGCCATGTGCCGCGGCGCCTTCGAACGGCTGCCGCGGGGCGGGCGGTTCATCGGGGTGACGCAGAACCCGCACTTCTCCTTCGAGGGGCCGCGGCCCGACCCGTACGGCTTCACCTTCGAGCCGCTCGCGGCCTCGGCGTTCGGCACCCGGATCCGGGTCACGGCGGCGCTGGAGCCGCCGATCACCTTCGAAACCTGCCTGATCCGGCCGGAGGTGTACGAGGCGGCGTTCGCGGCGGCGGGGTTCACCAAGGTCTCGTGGGTGCCGCTGCACGTGCCGGAGGCGGCGTTGCAGCGCTTCGGGGCCGCGTACTGGGAGGGCTTCTCGGCCAATCCGCCCATCGTGCTGTTCGAGGCCGTCCGCTGACGGCGGGCGTGCGGGCGCCCGGCCGGGCCCCGGAGTCCACGCGGGCGCCGGACCCGCCCCGCCGGTCAGCCGGCGGCGGCCAGCCGGGGCGGCTGGATGGCCGCCAGGAGCTCGTGGAGCCGGTCGAGCCCCTCGGGGCGGACCGAATAGCAGATCTGGGTGCCGCGGCGGCGGGTGACCACGAGGCCGGCCTCGCGCAGCACCTTCAGGTGCTGGCTGATGGTCGGCTGGGTGACCTCGAAGAACTCGGTGAAGTCACAGGCACACGTCTCGGGTTCGGCCGCCAGCGCGCGCATGATGCCCAGCCGCACGGGGTGTCCGAGCGCCCGGAGCATGGCGACGTCCGTCTTGTCCTCCGCAGGTTCTCTCACGTTGACAGGCTATCAAACAGCGCCTATATAGTGGATCTCCTAAATAGGAAATTGCCTATGTAAAACTGGTTCGGAGGTCCGATGACCGACAAGACCGAGGCGCCCGCCGCAGACCCCGCCGAAGGCGGCGTCCTCTCCCCCCGCTACCGCGCGCTGTCCTTAGGGCTGATCACGTCGGTCACGCTGGTGGCCTTCCTCTGGCTGGGCGTCGCCACCGTCCTGCCCGAGGCCGCCGAGGACCTCGGCGGGGTCCACCTGTTCGGCTGGGCGTTCACCGCGTTCATGCTCGCCAACCTCTTCGGGACCATCGCCGCCGGCCAGGGCGCCGACCGGGGCGGCCCCACCCGCCCGTACGTGCAGGCCTTCATCGTCTTCGTGATCGGCTGCGTGGTCGCGGCGATCGCCTCCAACTGGTGGATCCTGCTGGCGGGCCGCATCCTGCAAGGCCTGGGCGTCGGCGGCGTGCTCGCCCTGGCCTACCTGATCGTCGGCCTCGCCTACCCCGACGAGCTGCGCGCCAAGATGCTCGCGCTGGTGGCCTCGGCGTGGACGCTGCCCGCCCTGCTCGGCCCGGCCATCGCCGGCGCCATCGCGAGCGCCACCAACTGGCGGGTGGTCTTCCTGATCCTCGTCCCGCTGGTGCCCGTCGCGGCCCTGCTCACCCTGCCCGCGATGCGCAAGCTCAAGCCCACCGGCGACGGCACGCCGGGCGAGAACCGGCTGCCGCTGACCGTGCTGCTGGTGCTCGGCGTCGGCGCCCTGCTGGCCGGCCTGGAGAACCGCAACCTCGTCGTGCTCGTGCCGCTCGTCGTCGTCGGCATCGCGATCACGCTGCCGGTGCTCGGCAAGCTGCTCCCGGCGGGCACGCTCACCGTCCGGCGCGGCATGCCCGCCGGCATGATCGTGCGCGGCCTGGTCAGCGCCGCCTACTACGGGGGCGAGTCCTTCTTCCCCCTCAGCATGACCCGCGTCCTCGGCCTCACCACGCTCGGCTCCGGCCTCGCGCTGTCCGCCGGCGCCCTCACCTGGGTCAGCGGCGCCTGGCTCCAGGCGAAGCTGGACACCCGCAGCGGCGGCAAGGGCCGGCACGCCCGCGTCGTCCTCGGCTTCGTCCTGCTGGTGGCCGGTGACGCGCTGATCGCCCTGGCCGTCGGCACCGACCTCAAGAGCGTCCCGCTCGCGATCGTCGGCTGGGCCGTCGCCGGCCTCGGCATGGGCTTCGTCTACCCCGCCGTCACCACGATCGTGCTGTCTCTGGCCCCCAAGGGCAAGGAGGGCTCGGCCAGTTCGAGCCTCCAGCTGTGCGAGACCCTGTCCGTGGCCGTGATGACCGGCCTCGGCACCGCCATCACCGCCTACGGCTCCTCGCACGACTGGGCCGACAGCCGCGGACTGGGCATCATCTACGTCATTGCCGCCGCGTGCGCCTTCCTCGGCATCGCGGCGGGCCTGCGGACCGCCGTCCGCAAGCTCACCGGCGACGGCGGCCCGGAGGACGCCCCGGCGGCCTCGGCGGAGCTCCGGGAATCGGAGCGAACGGCCTGATCAACGGCCTGTTCAACGCCGGATGAGATGTCCGGCACGGGTCCGGTTCGGTACGCGGCGCGGAAATGCTTCGGTCGCTGTACCGGGCCGGTCCGTGCTGTTCGCGGCGGCCCCTTCGCCGATGCTGGAGCGACCGGTGCGAGTGACGCGCCGGTCGCGCAAGCATCTCCATGGGAGGGAACAGTGCCGAAAGTGCTGAACGCCGATGTGCTGAACGGCGAGGCGCCCGCCCCGGCCCCCGCGGACGGCCGCCGGGGCGGGGCCCGTGTCCGGTCCCGGGTGGAGATCCCGCTCCACCTGGCCGACGGCTCCTGGCAGACCGCGCACGTCATCACTTTCGACGGGCTCACCGACGGCCTGGAGCACATTGCGGTGTCCTACACCCGACACCCCGCCGTCCCGCTGGTCCGGGTCCACTCCGAGTGCCTGACCGGAGACGTCCTCGGCTCGGGCCGGTGCGACTGCGGGCCGCAGCTCGACGAGTCGCTCCAGCGGGTGGCCGAGGAGGGTGGCATCCTGCTCTACCTGCGCCAGGAGGGCCAGGGCCGCACGGACGTCAGCCTCTACGACAAGCTCGACGCGTACAGCGTCCAGGACCGCGGCCGCGGCATCTCCGCCGCGGGCCACGGCCTGCGGACGGCCGACGACGCCCGCGACTACCACGCGGCCGCCCAGATGCTCCGGGCCCTGGGCGTCGGCCGGGTCAGGCTGCTGACCAGCAACCCGGACAAGGTGCGGCAGCTGAGCTGGTACGGGATCGCCGTCGAGGAACGGCTCGACTTCGCCGGCCGCGGCGCCTGACGGCCGGCGCGCGCCCGCCCCGGGCCCTCACCCGGCGCGGGCGCCGGACCAGGCGGCGGGCTGCGCGGCGCACTCCGGCAGGTCGGCGCCCGCGGAGCCGCTCTCGGGCCGTGCGAAGTACTCCGCGAGGCCGGAGCGGCCCGTCACGGCCAGCTTGCGGTAGACGCGGCTCAGGTGCAGCTCGACCGTGCGCTGGGTGACGAACATCTTGGCCGCGATCTCCCGGTTGGTGAACTTGGCCACCGCCATGAGCGCGACGCGGCGCTCGGTCGGGGTGAGGGCGTCGATGCCCACCTCGGTCGGGCGCCGCGGCCGGGCCCCGGCCGCCAGCAACTCCTGACGGGCCGTCTGGGCCAGCACGGCCGCACCGCACTGCTCGGCCAGGGACTGCGCGCGCCGCAGGTGCTCGCGCGCCTCGCCGAGCCGGCTGGACTTGCGCATCAGGATGCCGAGGTCGGTCAGCGCCCGGGCCAGGTCCAGCCGGGCCGCGGACTCCTCCAGCACCTCGACGGCCTCCCGCAGCGCCTCCTCGCCGCCCAGGCCCTTGGCCAGCAGCCCGGCCGCCCGCAGGGCCCGGCCGGTCGCCCGGCGGCCTCCCCACCGGCGCGCCCGGGCCAGCTCCTCCTCCACGAGGGCGAGCGCGGTCTCGCGCTCGCCGAGCCCCGCGTGGACGAGGGCCGCCTCCGAACGCCAGGACAGCACGGACGGGTTGAGCTGCCCGGCGGCGCCGAGCCGGCGGCCGCACTCCATCAGGTCGGCCAGGCCGGCCTGCGGATGCCCGCAGGCCACGCGGAGCCGGCCGCGGTGGAAGAGCAGCGCCGCGAAGCCGGCGCCCTCCGGCACGTCGGCGTCCAGGCCGAAGTCGCTCAGCGCCCGGTTGGCCTCCCGCAGCTCGCCGGTCTCCAGCAGCGAGGCGACGACCGCCGCCATCGCCTGACCCGTGCGGCTCCAGTGCCCCGACGGCGAGGACCCGGCCGGCTCCAGGGCCGCGCGCGCGTCCTCCAGGCAGCCGGTGATGTCCCCCGAGCGGTAGCGCACTTCGGCGCGCATGCTGTGGGCGATGGTGAGCAGCGTCCGCGACCCCTCGGCCCGCGCGCGGTCCAGCAGCGCGCGGCACTCGGACAGGGCGAGGTCCAGCTCGTCGGCGCGGGCGAGCACTTGCAGGGGCACCGTGCGGGTCGCGATGCGCCAGTCGAGGCTGACGTGCTCCTCCTGGAGCGCCTGGCGGGCCTGGTGGACGGCGCGGTCGCGCTCCTCGCCGCGGCGCGAGGAGCGCAGGGCCGCGAGGCTGAGCCGGGTGTGGCGCTCGCCGGGGGTCGCCGTCGCCGCCGGGGGCAGCGGTTCGGCGGCCCCGGCGCAGTCCTCCTCGACCGCCGCGTCGACTGCGTGGTTCAGTTCGCGCAGCAGGCAGCGCTCGGCCCGCAGGGCGTCCGCCGCGTCCTCCTCGGCGCCGCGGGCCTCGGCCACGCCTTCCAGGAGGACGCGCTCGGCCTCCTCGGGGCGGCCCAGGAGTTGCAGGGCGTGGGCGGTGCACAGCCGGATGTCGGCGCGGCAGGCGGCGTCGGGTTCGAGGGCGAGGGCGCGCCGCAGGTGTTCCACGGCGGCCGCGGGGTCGGCGGCGAGCTCGATCCGGCCGAGGGCGCGCAGGAGCTTGCCGCGGCACGCTCCCTCGCACTCCTCCAGGCCGCGGTGGAGGTAGGCGCGGGCCTGGTCGGGGTCGCCGCGCTGGATGACCTCGCCGGCCGCCGTGGAGAGGACGGTGCAGGTCCAGTGCAGGCCGAGGGTGCTGCGCACGCGCAGGAGCTGGGCGGCGACGCGCTCGGCGGGGGCGCCGGACTCGTGGAGGAGCTGGGCGGCGCGGGCGTGCAGGGCGTCGCGGCGGCTGGGCGGGACGCGGGCCAGGACGGCGGTGCGCAGGACGGGCCGGGCGAAGCGGACGACGCTGCCCTCCCCGGTGAGGGCACCGGCCCGGACGAGGGCGTCGACGACGTCGGCCGCGCCGAGCGGGTCCAGGCCGAGCAGCCGGGCGGTCATGGCGGTGGTGGCGGAGCCGTCCAGGACGGCGATGGCCTGGAGCACCGCCGCGGCGCCGGGGTAGGCCCGGTCGTAGCGCGGCAGGAGCGTGTCGGCCACCTCCACCGGGGCGAGGTCACCGATGCGGTCCACGGCCTCGGCGTCGGGGCGCAGGCCGTGCAGGCGCATCACGCGGAAGAGCGCTTCGAGGAGGTACGGGCTGCCGCCGGTGGCGGTGCGGCACGCTTCCACGAAGCGGGGGTCGGGGGCGGCGTCGGTCGTGTCGGGGCCGGGCCCGGGGGCCAGTCCTGGGGCGGCGAAGGCGTCGGCGGCGATGCGCGCGGTGTCCTCGGCGGAGAGGCCCCTTAACAGCGTGCGGTGGCGGAAGGAGGAGAGCACCTCGGCCAGGACGGGGTCGCCGGGGGTCTCGCCGAGGGCGACGGTGGCGACGACCGCGACCGGGGTGTTCTCCAGACGGGCCATCAGGTAGCCGAGGCAGCGCAGGGACGCGGTGTCGGCCCACTGGAGGTCGTCGACGGCCAGCATCAGCGGGGTGCCGGTGGACAGCAGCCGGGCGAGCGGGTGGACGGCCGCCGCGCCGGGCGAGGGGTGCGCGGCGTAGGGGGCCGGGCAGGTGAAGCGCGCTTCCCAGGGGTCCGGCGGCGCGGCGGGGCCGTCCGGCCCCGGGAGGGCGTCGCCCAGGAGGGTCCGGGCGCCCGCCATGAGCTGCTGCGCGATGCTGTACTCGACGTCCTGCTCGGAGGCGCGGGCCCGCGCCGAGAGCAGGTGGAGGCCGTGTTCGCCGGCCTGGTCCATGGCGTGGCGCAGGAGCCTGGTGCGCCCCATGCCGGCCGTGCCTTCGATGAGGATGCTCTGGCCGCGGCCGGCGCCGGCGGCTTTCAGGATGTCGTGCACGCGCGTGCCCTCCCCGTAAGGCGGCGGGGCCGTCCCGGAGCTGCATGCCACTCCCCCGGGTCCCCCCGTTGACCGGCCCGGTCTTTGCCTCCGTGGTGCCGTGGGTAGTGATGTGTCTCAGGAGGCCGGACCGTGAAGTCGAAGACGTTAACTCGTATGAACAAGCTGACCAATAGTTGGTTCACCGTAGCTTATGGCGTCACAAGAGGTGACCCTAACTTGAGAGTTGGGGCATTTCAACCGGCATAACGGAGCCACGGACGCCGCTTACCGTGCGGCGTCCGTGCCTCGTGGGAAAGCCGGCCTCGGGGGGGGCGAGGCGGAGGGCCTGGGCAGGCTCCGGCCGGTGGGGGGCTCGGCCGTGGGGGGCGGCCAGGGGCGCGCTAGGGCTGCCGCGTGCCCTGTTCCAGCTCCCGGAGCTGGCGGATCATGTTGGCGGCCATCCGCTTCCCCTCGGGGGAGAGCGCCGCGAGGTCGCCGCGCAGGTAGACCGCGCTCACCCCGGCGTCCGCCATGGCCTGGTCCAGCTCGCGGCCGGCCAGGACCTCCTCGTCGATCATGCGCCGGGCCACGTCGTCCTCGGTGAAGTAGGAGACGGGCACGTCGAAGTACGCGGCGAGCGCGCACAGGTGGCGCAGCGTCGGGTTCGTCCGCTCGCCGCGGTGCAGCTGCCACAGATACACGCTGGAGAAGGTCTCGCCCGACTGGGCGGCGATCTCCGCGGCCATCTTCTTGTAGGACGGCTTGCCGTTGTCACTGGGCCCGGCGCGCCTCTTGAGCAGGTGGTCGAGCTTCTGCGCCACCGTGAGGCGGCGCCGGTCCGGACCGTCCCTCTCTTCACTCATCCTCTGCCAACCCCCCTCTGCACGTCACCAGTTTAGGCACGAAAGGCCGGGCCCCGCGCCGCCGGGCCCCGCCGTATCCTGCACTATCCCGCCTCTTCGATGCGCCGTCTGCGCTCCCGTTCCTTCTCGGCGAGGACCATCATCTCCCGGACCTCCGGGCAGGGTTCCTCGTCCTCGCCGTCCTCCTCGACGTCGCCGTCGGGGATCAGTCCCTGCTCGCGCAGCTGCTGGTCGTGCACCTTGACGGGCGGCTGCGGGTCGTGGTCGGAGGGGCGCGGGCCCTCCGGGCCGTCCGGCCCGACGCGCACGAGGCGCTCGATGCGCACCACGCGGAAGCGCCGCCCGGCCACCTCGGCCTCGGAGCCGCGCTCCGCGTCGAGCCGGTCCGCGGCCCGCGCGTACTCCTCGCGCTCGGCCTCGTCCAGCCTGCGCAGCACCGGCGCCATCACCCGCAGGTCCAGGGCGAGGGAGTCGCGCGCGCTCTGGGGGGTGTGGCAGCCGCCGGTCACGGGCTCCCACCCGCCGTCGCCGGACCGCTCCGCGATCATGTAGCCGGCGGGGAGCAGCACGCCGCCCGGGTGGGTGGCCGCGGCCCGCAGGGAGTCGGCCCGCACGTCGGCGGGCGTGCCGTCCGGGCCGCGGACGAGGGACAGCAGCTCGACCTTGAGGATGCCCTCGGACAGGCCCGTGGCCGTGAGGGTGTCGAGGACCATTCCCTGGACGGGGTCGGGCACTTCGTGGGAGCGGCCGGCCGGGGCCGGGTCGGGGTCGGAGGGGCGCGGCGGCTCGGGCCCGTCGGGGCCCGTCCGGATGAACTGCTCGGCGCGCACGACGCGGTGGCGGACGCCCCGCACGGTCATCTCGTCGACGGCCTCCCAGTCGAGCCGTCCGGCAGCAGTGAGCAACTCCTCGCGGGCGGCGGCGTCGCCGGAGGCCCCCGCATCGCCCGAGGCCTCCGCGTCGCGGGCGGCACGGCGGAAGAGGGCCGCCATCGTGTCGCGGGAGTCCTGCGGCGCGGGGTCGGCGAAGCGGGTGAGCATCTCCCAGCCGCCTTCCTCGCGCTCGCGGGCCACGCCGAAGACGGGCCCGCCGGCGCCGAGGATCTCGGGGTACGCGTCGCGCGCCAGCCACGCTTCCTCGTCCGCCAAGGCGGCGACCGGGGCGTCGGGCGCGGCCATCCTGATCTGCCGGTACCCCGGCACTCGCTCGCTGTGATCGGACATGCACTCAGCATGTCGCGCGAGTCCGCTCCCGCGCAGGAAAACGCGTGGGCTCACCCGCTCCCTCCGCGCAGCAGCCGGGCCGCGACGCCGAGGTCGGAGACCAGGCCCGCGTAGGCCTCGGCGCGGGCCGCGGCGTCCGCGCGCAGCACCGCGGATGGGTGGATGGTGGCCACGAGCGCGCCCGCTCCCTCCTCCCGTTCCCCGTCTCCGGTGCCGTCGGGCGCGGGCAGCGCGAGCGGGACGCCGCGCTCCTGCGTGACGCGGAACGACGGGCCGAGCAGGGACTTGCCGGCCGTGGCGCCGAGGGCGACGACCACTTCCGGGTCGATCAGCCGCAGTTCGGAGGCGAGCCAGGGCCGGCAGGCGCTGATCTCGCGGAGGCCGGGGGTCTTGTGGATGCGGCGCTTGCCGCGCTCCTGCCGCTCGAACTTGAAGTGTTTGACGGCGTTGGTGACGTAGGCCTCGGCGGGGTCGATGCCGGCCTCCGCGAGCGCCCGCTTCAGGACGCCTCCGGCGGGGCCGACGAACGGCTCTCCCTGCCGGTCCTCCTGGTCGCCCGGCTGTTCCCCGACGAGCACCACGCGGGCGGAGGCCTCGCCGGTGCCGAAGACGGTCTGCGTGGCGTCGCGGTAGAGCGGGCAGCCCCGGCAGCCGGCCGCGGCCTCCCGCAGGCGGCGCAGGTCGGCCTTCTCCGGTACGAAGGGGCGCGCGTCGTAGGCCTCCGGCCCCGGACCGGGCATCAGGCCCCCGCGGCCTTGCGGAACTCGGCGAGGGCGGCGGTGCAGAAGGCCTTGAGATCGGCCGGTTTCCGGCTGGTGACCAGCGTGTTGGGGCCCGCGGTGCAGACCTGGGCCTCCTCGTCCACCCAGGTGCCGCCCGCGTTGCGGATGTCGGTGCGCAGACTCGGCCAGGAGGTGAGCGTGCGGCCGCGCACGACGTCCGCCTCGACGAGGGTCCAGGGGGCGTGGCAGATCGCGGCGACGGGCTTGCCGGCGTCGAAGAAGGCCTTGACGAAGGCGACGGCGCGGTCGTCCATGCGCAGGAAGTCGGGGTTGGCGACGCCGCCGGGCAGGACCAGGCCGTCGAAGTCGCCGGCGCGCGCGGTGTCCACGTCCTCGTCGACGGCGAACGTGTCGGCCTTGTCGAGGTGGTGGTACGCCTGGATGCGGCCGGTCTTCGTGGACACCAGCCGCGGCGCTCCGGCGGCGTCCATGACGGCCTGCCAGGGGTCTGTCAGCTCGACCTGCTCGACACCCTCCGGTGCCGCCAGGAATGCGATCCGCATGGTCATCAAGCGCCCTTTCTGTCAGTGGTCGTGGTCCATCAGTCCGGCAGCTGCGGCAGCACCTTGCTGCGGTAGAAGTCGAAGAAGCCCCGCTGGTCGGGGCCTATCTGGTTGATGTAGACGGTGTCGAACCCGGCGTCGGCGTAGGCGCCGACCGCGGCCAGGTGGGCGTCCAGGTCGTCCCCGCAGGTCACCGCGGAGGCGACCCGCTCCTCCGGAACGAGCTCACTCGCCTGTTCGAAGTGGCGGGGGGTGGGGAGGACCTGCGCCAGCTCGCCGGGGAGCTGCTCGGTGGCCCACAGCCGGTGCGCGGTGCGGACGGCCTCCTCGCGGTCGGTGCCCCAGCACACCTTGAGCCCGCCGTGCGCGGGCTTGGTCCCGCCCCCGCTGCGCCGGAAGCGGTCGACCGCCTCGGCGTCGGGGGCCATGGTGAGGAAGCCGTCGCCGATGCGCCCGGCCAGCTCGGTCGCGGCCGGCCCGAACGCCGAGACGTCGATGGGCACGGGCTCGTCCGGGACCGTGTAGAGCCGGGCGTTCTCGACGGTGTAGTGCTTGCCGTGGTGGCTGACCTCGCCGCCCTCGAAGAGCATCCGCATCACCTGGACGGCCTCTTGCAGCATCTCCAGCCGTACGGCGGCCTGCGGCCAGGCGCCGCCGAGGATGTGTTCGTTGAGCGCCTCCCCGCTGCCCACGCCCAGCCGGAAGCGCCCGTCGAGCTGGACGGCGGCGGTGGCGGCCGCCTGGGCGACGACGGCCGGGTGCATGCGGATGATCGGGCAGGTGACGGCGGTCCGTACGGGCAGCGAGGTGGCCTGCGAGAGCGCGCCGATCACCGACCAGACGAAGGGGCTCTGGCCCTGTTCGGAGTTCCACGGATGGTAGTGGTCGGAGATCCACAGGGAGGTGAAGCCCGCCTGCTCGGCCATGCGGGCCTGTTCGACCAGGTCGGCGGGGCCGTGTTCCTCGGTGGACAGGAAGTAGCCGTATTCCGTCATCGGGGGTGTCCTCCTGGAGGGCGGGGCTTCGGACGCCGGGTATCCACTGCGGCAGGGCGGAAACACCCGGGGGAAAACATCCGGCCTCCGGGCCTTCACGCACCGCGGGCTGACCGTCCGCCCCGGCGCCTGCGCAGGGCCGCACGGGCCGCCGCGCCCGCGGCGAGCAGGGCGGCGGCCGGGAGCACCGCGGGGTGCCGGGCCAGGGCCGCCTGCGGGGCGTGCGCGTGGGACCGCTCGTCGAAGGCACCGTGCGCGCCGAAGTCGCCTCCGCCGGCGTCGTCCACCGGATGCCAGAGGTTGTGCGGCCGGTCGGCGCGCGCCTGCTCGTCGGTCTGCTGGGAGGAGATGCCGGTCCGGGCCAGGTAGCGGTCCAGCAGGGCGGGGGCGGCCTTGTCGGCCAGGATCGTGGCGAGGGTCGAGGCGCCGACGTAGTACTGCTTGCGCCGGGGGTGCCGTGCGGCGTGCACGACGGCGCGGGCGGCGACCTCGGGCTGGTAGATCGGCGGGACGGGCTGGGGGTGGTTGGGGAGCCTGGACAGGACCCAGGAGAACTGCGGGGTGTTGACCGCGGGCATCTGCACGACCGTCACGCGGACGCGGCTGTGCCGGGCGAGCAGCTCGGTCCGTACGGCGGAGGTGAAGCCGTTGACGGCGTGCTTGGCGCCGCAGTAGGCGGATTGCAGGGGTACGGACCGGTAGCCGAGCGCGGAGCCGACCTGGACGACGGTGCCGGCGTCGCGCGGGAGCATGCGGCGCAGGGCGGCCCGGGTGCCGTTGACGCAGCCGAGGTAGGTGACGGCGGTGACGCGCTCGTACTCCTCGGGCGTGATGCGGGTGAAGGGGGCGAAGACGGAGGTGAAGGCCGCGTTGACCCAGACGTCGATCGGCCCGAACGCCTCCTCGGCGGCGCTCGCCGCGGCCTCCACCTGCGCGGGGTCGGCCACGTCGGTGGGCAGCACGAGGGCCTTGCCGCCCAGCCGGGTGACGTCGGCCGCGGCGGCCTTCAGCCCGGCCTCGCCCCGGGCCAGCAGCGCCACGCGGGCGCCCTTGCGGGCGAACATGCGGGCCGTGGCGCGGCCGATTCCCGCGCTGGCGCCGGTGATGACGACGGTCTGGCTCATGGGGCTCCTTCCCTCGGGTCCCTGGGAGGCGGCGGCCGGTGCGGTCAGCGGACCCGGTACGGTTCGGCGCGGCCGGCGAGCAGCACGAGCCCGTGGCCCGGTGTGCCCTCCTCGCCGGGGCGCACGGACCCGCCGCCCGGGTCGAGGGCTCCCGCGAAGAAGAGCGACTCGATCCTGGTGTGGTCGTGGAACCACTCCAGGTGGCGCAGGTTGGGCACGGCGGCCGCCGCGTGGGCGTGGACGTGCGGGGCGCAGTGCGCGGAGATCTCGATCCCGGCCGCCTCGGCGAGGGCGGCGGCCCGCAGCCAGACGGTGATGCCGCCGCAGCGGGTGGCGTCGGCCTGGAGGCAGTCGACGGCGCCGGCCCGCAGCATGCTGCCGAAGTAGGAGAGGCTGTAGCCGTACTCCCCCGCGGCGACGTCAGGCAGGACCGTGTCGCGCAGCCGGGCGAGGCCGGTGAGGTCGTCGGAGGAGACGGGTTCCTCGAACCAGACGACGCCGTGGCCGTCGAGGTGCCGGGCCAGCCGCGCGGCCTGCTTGCCGGTGTAGGCGCCGTTGGCGTCGGTGTAGAGCTCCACGCGGTCGCCGATGCTGCGGCGGGCGTGGGCGACGCGGTAGCGGTCCCGGTCCTCCGCGGCGCCCCACGCCTCCCCGATCTTGATCTTGACGCGGGGGATGCCGAGCTCTTCGGTCCAGTGGCGCAGCTGGCGGTCCTGGTGCGCGTCGTCGTAGGTGGTGAAGCCGCCGCTGCCGTAGACGGGCACGTCGGTGCGGCACGCGCCCAGCAACTGGACGAGGGGCAGGCCGAGCAGCCGGGCCTTGAGGTCCCACAGGGCGATGTCGACGGCCGAGACGGCGCCGGCGACGAGGCCCGGCCGGCCGGTGTTGCGCACGGCGCGGCTCATCGCCTCGTTGGCCGCCGGCACGTCGAAGGCGCGGCGCCCGGCGACGACGTCCGCGAGCTGCCCGGTGATCACGTCGGCGGTGGCCGGGGAGCCGTAGGTCCAGCCGGTGCCGGTGGTGTCGCCGGAGTGCACCGAGGCGAGCACCAGGGTCGTGGCGTTCCAGCTCAGGGTGCCGTCCGCCTCGGGCGCGTCGGTGGGGACCGTGTAGACGGCGGCCGTCACGCCCTCGACGAGCGGGCCGTCCGGGGCCGGCCCGGTCACCGGGATGCTCCCGCGGGTGCGCGCAGGCCGCTGCGCGCCCCGGCCGCCAGCCGGCCGGCGGCGCGGTCGACGAGCGCCATGATGGTCAGGGCCGGGTTGGCGCTGCCCTGGGTGGGCAGCACGCTGCCGTCGGTGACCAGCAAGTTGGGCACGGCGAAGGTGCGCAGGTCGGCGTCCACGACGCCGCTCCCGGGGCCCGCGGCCATCCGGCAGCCGCCGACGAGGTGCGCGTACCGGTTGATGGTGATCACCTCGGTGGCGCCCGCCGCGCGCAGGATGTCCTCCATGACGGTGCGCGCGGCGCGGATGAGCATGCGGTCGTTGTCGCACTGACCGTACGAGAAGTGGGCGACGGGCAGGCCGTAGCGGTCCTTCTCCTGCGACAGGGTGACGCGGTTGTCGGGCAGGGGCAGCAGTTCGCACAGCGCGCCCAGGGTCGCCCAGTGCACGTAGTCGCTCATGTACGTGCGCAGGTCCTCGCCCCAGTGGCCCTGGGCCGCCACGTGCTCCGCCCAGACGACGGGCAGCGGGGAGACGGTCTGGAGGGAGAAGCCGCGCTTGTACGGCTTGGCGGGGTCGGTCTCGTAGAAGTCCTCCGAGGACACCTCCGGGGGCGGCGCCTTGTAGGCCCGCACCTCCTCGGTGAACCGGCCGGAGGTCTGCGGCGCGCCCTGCACCATGACGTACCGTCCGACGAGGTCGAAGTCGTTGCACAGCCCCTCGGGGAAGCGGCGGCACGCGGAGTTCAGCAGCAGCCGGGGCGTCTCGATGGAGTAGCCGGCGACGGCGACCGTCCGGGCGCGCTGGAAGCGCTCCCTGCCCTCGCGCAGATACCGGACGCCGGTGGCCAGGCGGCCCTGGGCGTCGAGCTCGATGCCCGTCACCATGCAGTCGGCGCGGATCTCCGCGCCGTGGGCCAGCGCGTCGGGCACGTGCGTGATGAGGGTGGACGCCTTGGCGTTGACCTTGCAGCCCTGCAGGCAGAAGCCGCGGTAGACGCAGTGCGGGCGGTTGCCGAAGCGGCCGTTGGTGATGGCGACCGGGCCCACGCGCGCCCCGATGCCCAGCGCGGCGGCACCGCGCAGGAACACCTCGCCGTTGCCGCCGACGGGGTGCGGCGCGTGCGGGTACGGGTGCGGGTCGCCCCAGGGCCAGTACTGGCCGGCGACGGGCAGCTCCTGCTCGATCCGCTCGTACGAAGCGCGCAGGTCCGCGTAGCGCAGCGGCCAGTCGGCGCCGACGCCGTCGCCGGTGAGCGTCGAGAAGTCCGAGGGGTGGAAGCGGGGGGTGTAGCCGGCGAAGTGCGTGGTCGAACCGCCCACGCCGCGGCCGGAGTTGTTGGCGCCCAGCGGGACGGGGTCGGTGCCGGAGATGACGCGCGGGTCCGTCCAGTACAGGTGGTGCGAGCCGGCCTCGTCGCTGACCCAGTCGGTGTCCGGGTTCCAGAACGGGCCGGCCTCCAGGCACACCACGGACCAGCCGTGGCGGGCCATGCGCTGGGTGAGGGTGGCGCCGCCGGCTCCGCAGCCGATGACGACGAGGTCTACCTCGTCGTCGTCGTTGTGGCGGCGCATGCCGCGGACGAGGGACTGGTCGAACCGGGTGTCCCCGCGGGGGAGCAGCCACGCGGAGGCGTTGCGGTCGCGGACGCGGCTCGTCGGTGACACGGTCAGCCGCAGGGTGGCGGCTGCGGCGCGGGTCGCTGCCGCGGGGCCCCGAAGGGTCGCGTTTCCGGGTGCGGCCCGGGAATGATCCAGCCCGTCCGGCGTTTGAGGACCGGGGTCCGGGGCGGAGCCCCGGTTGCGCGCCACCGGATCCACCGGGTGCTGGTCCCGGGCCTCCCAGCGTTCCCTCTGGTCTACGCCCAGCCTCACGTACCCCCGCGGGTACGCCGGGCCGCCGAAGCCGATTTCGTTCCAGGACCACGGGTGGGAGTAGAACGCCGTCGCGGTGTACCGCGTCCACAGGCCCCACACGTGCGCGGCCGGCATCTCGTGCCACCGCGCGGAGCCCGTGTCGCGCACGGCCTGGACGAGCGCGGCCTGCCGTTCGCGCGCGAGGGCGCCGAACGGCGCGCCGTGCTGGGCGCGGGCGTCCTCGTCGAGGCCGGCCAGGGAGCGCCGCCACGCCACGTCGTCCTCGGGCATGTCGGCGTACCGCCAGCCGTCGGTCTGCATCTCGGCGAGGCGGGCGTCGACCATCTGGAGGACCGGCACCCGGGGTTCGTCCCACTGCGCCAGCAGGTGGTCGAAGAGCGGGCGGGCCGCGGCCTCTTCGGTGAGGGTGAAGAACCGCAGGTCCGGCTGGACGGCCGTGCGGGAGAGGACGACGCCTGACGTCGCCGCGTCCCACGTGCCGGCCTGGGCGAGCACGTCGTGCCCGGGGAACCTGGGGTCGTGCCGCCCGGGTGTCGTCACCGTCACCGCTCCCTGCGGAGCAGGGCCGCCAGCAGGCCCATGCCGCCGACCATCGTGACCAGGAGCGGCGCGAACAGCGGCGGTCCCAGCTCGACGTTGTAGCGGGCCATCGCCCAGCCGCCGGGCTTCTGGGCGATGCCGCGCACGTGCAGGTACGTGCCTTGCAGGCCGTTGGCGGCGATGGCCGCCGAGGCCAACGGCAGGGCAGTCTTGGCCATGCGCTCGCTGGCGAACCCGGCGATGCCCGCGGCCGCGCCGACGGGCCCGAGCAGCACGGGCCACCACATCACGCGGTTGCCGAAGCTGGCGCGGTCGTGCTCCAGGTAGATCTCCGCGGCCGTGACGAGGGAGCCCGCGGCCGTCAGCAGGGACAAGGTGCGCTCGAACCTGCCGTGGCGGACGTTGCGCACCATGCGGTCGAGGGCGTAGGGCGCGGGGCCCGCCGCCCGGCCCCGTCCCCGGCGTCGCGGCCGCGTGCTCATCCGCCGCCGCCTTCCCCGTGCCCGTGGCGCTTGCGGCCACCGGGCAGCATGTCCTGCAACTTCGCCTTCAGTCCCTGGCGGACGACGGCGGCGCGGTCGCTGTCGCCCTTGAGGACGGAGGCGGCCGCGGCCTCGATCTGGTCGAGGGTCGCGTGCGGCGGGATGGGCGGTACGGCCGGGTCGGTGCGGAAGTCGATGACGAAGGGCCGGTCGGCGGCGAGGGCCCGCTGCCAGGCGGCGACGACTTCGCCCGGCTCCTCCACCCGTACGCCGTCGAGGCCGATCGAGCGGGCGAAGTCGGCGTAGGGCACGTCGGGGATCGCCTGCGAGGGCAGGAACTGCGGGGCGCCCTCCATGGCGCGCATCTCCCACGTGACCTGGTTGAGGTCCTGGTTGTTGAGCACGGCCACCACCAGCCGCGGGTCCTGCCACTCCTTGTGGTACTTGGCGGCGGTGATGAGTTCGGCCATGCCGTTCATCTGCATCGCCCCGTCGCCGACGAGGGCGATGGCGGGCCGGTCGGGGTGGGCGAACTTGGCCCCGATGGCGTACGGCACGCCGGGGCCCATCGTGGCCAGGGTGCCCGACAGCGAGCCGCGCATGGTGCCGCGGATCCGCAGGTGGCGCGCGTACCAGTTGGCGGCCGAACCGGAGTCGGCGCTCAGCATGGCGTTCTCGGGCAGCAGCGGGTCCAGCGCGTGGAAGACGTACTCGGGGTTGACGGGGTCGGCGGAGACCGTGGCGCGCCGCTCCATCACCTCCCACCAGCGGGCCGTGTTCTTCTCGATGCCGGCCCGCCAGTCGCCGTGCTCCTTGGGCTTGAGCTGCGGCAGCAGCCGTGTGAGGGTCTCCCGCGCGTCGCCCACGAGGTTGATCTCGAAGGGGTAGCGCAGGCCCACCATGAAGGGGTCGATGTCGATCTGCACCGCCCGCGCCTGCCCGAACTCCGGCAGGAACTGGGTGTACGGGAAGCTGGAGCCGACGACGACCAGCGTGTCGCAGTCGCGCATCAGCTCGTAGGAGGGCCGGGTGCCCAGCAGCCCGATGGCGCCGGTCACGTACGGCAGGTCGTCGGGCAGGGCGTCCTTGCCCAGCAGGGCCTTGGCCACGCCGGCGCCGAGGACCTCGGCGAGCTGCTCGACCTCGGCGCGCGCGCCGCGGGCGCCCTGCCCGGCGAGGATCGCCACCCGCTCGCCCGCGTTGATCAGCTCGGCCGCCCGGGTGATCTCGGTGTCCGCGGGCACGGGCGCGTAGGGCGCCACGCCGAGGCTGGAGGGGACCATCTTGAACGCGTGCTGCGGCGGCTTGTAGTCGAGCTCCTGCACGTCGGCGGGGATGATCAGCGCGGTCACGGTGCGCCGCGTGTACGCGGTGCGCATGGCCCGGTCGAGGACGTTCGGCAGCTGCTCGGGGACGGTCACCATCTCGCAGAAGTCGGAGGCGACGTCCTTGAACAGGCTGAGCAGGTCCACTTCCTGCTGGTACGAGCCGCCCATCGCGCTGCGGTTGGTCTGCCCGACGATCGCCACGACCGGCACGTGGTCGAGCTTGGCGTCGTAGAGGCCGTTGAGCAGGTGGATCGCGCCCGGCCCCGACGTCGCCGCGCACACGCCCACCTTGCCGGAGAACTTCGCGTAGCCCACGGCTTCGAACGCGGACATCTCCTCGTGCCGCGACTGGATGAACCGCGGGTTGTCGTCCGCCCGGCCCCACGCGGCCAGCAGGCCGTTGATGCCGTCACCCGCGTAGGCGAACACCCGGTCGACGCCCCACTCGCGCAGGCGCTCCAGGAGGTGGTCGGACACCTTGGTGGACATGGGGTCTCCCTTTCGCCGGGGCGTGGCGCTCGTCTCGCGGCGGAGCTGCGTGCTCCGTGCCGTAGTGCTACGGGTGACCGGTCCCGGCCGCGGGAAACGCGGGGTCCGCCGAATCCCTCGTACGGATGTGTGGGGTCAGTCCTTCGGCCTGTACCGGTGCAGTGCCCAGCCGGGCAGCCCGAACCAGCACAGCGCGAGCCACGCCACGATGGCCACCACCAGCCAGGGGACGGCCGCGCTGTGGAGGGCCACGCGCAGGATCAGCAGCAGCGCCGAGGTGACGGTGCACAGCAGCAGGATGACCCCGGCCAGCGTCAGCCGGGCGGCCCAGGTGACCGTCTGCGGCTTGATGCGGCGCCCGCTGACGATCCGGTGGAAGGAGACCGGGCCGATCAGGGCGCCGGTGGTGGCCGCGCCCAGCATCACGGTCACCACGTAGATGGTGCGGTCCGTGCCGTCGAGCGTGGCGAAGCGCGGCGTGAAGACCACGGTCAGCAGGAAGCCGAAGAGGATCTGCACGCCCGTCTGGGTGACGCGCACCTCCTGGAGGAGCTCGGCCCAGCGCCGGTCCGCGCGCTCTTCGGGCGTCTCCTTGCGGCCGCCGTCCTGCGTTCCGCTCGGCGCCATGGCGTCCCTCCGCGTCGCTTGGTGCCGGAGTACCCCGGCCGGACCCGGGCATGCACATGCGCGCCCATGGTGTGCGGAAGCGGGGGTACACGCGCCGTGCGACACGCGCCCGGCCGGTCCGCCGGATCGCCGGGCCCGCGAGCCGATACTGGGGCGTTCCCGCAAGCGGCGGAGGTGGAGCGGATGGCGCGCGGCATCACACTTGCCGTGGCGGAGGTCCTCGTGTGGTGGGCCGGGCTCACCGCGGTGTGGACCCTCCTGATCAGCCGGGCGGACACGCTGGAGCTCGCGGTGGGGGCGGGCGCGGCCCTGCCCGCGGCCTGGGCGGCCCGCGGCGCGCGCCGGGCCGCGGCCCGGTGAACTGGTGGCTGGCCGCCGCCTTCGCACTCGTCGCCGGCGGTCTGGGGCCCTGCTTGTGGGGTGCGGCGCGCGGGTCGGCCGGGCGGCGCGTGGTCGCCCAGAACATGGCGACGCTCCTGCTGTGCCTGGTCTTCCTCCTGCTGGCCCAGGGCTACGGGCGGCCCTCCTACGTCGACCTCGCCCTGGTCGTCGCCGTGCTGGGGCCCGCCGGCACGCTGGTCTTCACCCGTCTCCTGGGTGACGAGATGGAGAAGCAGCCGCCCGGAACGCGCCTGCTCACCCCCGCCGTCCTCATCGGCGCCCCCGCGACCGTCGTGCCCATGTGCATCGCCACGGGCCCCGGCCGGGCCGCGGCCAAGCTGGTCCTCATCGGCGTGCTGCTGATCGCCGGAGGCACCGTCACCTCGCGGGCGGTGCGCCGTGGATGACGCGCTCGTCGTCGCCGCCCTGCTGCTCGTCGCGGCCGCGGCCACCATGGCCGTGCTCCAGCGCGACCCGGCCCGGCAGGCGATCGTGCTCTCGCTGCTCGGCCTGGCCCTCGCCGTGCTCTTCACCGTCCTGCAAGCGCCGGACGTGGGCCTCGCGCAGCTCGCCGTGGGCTCGGCCGTGACCCCGCTGATGATCCTGCTGGCCGTGCGCAAGGTGCGGCAGAAGGGGCGTCGGAAATGACGCGCCGCGCACGGCTGTGGATCCTGGCCGCCGGGCTGCTCGCCACGGCCGCGGTGTACGCGGCGGCCTGCACGGAGCTGCCGGGTTTCGGCGGCTCGTGGCACCCCTACGGCGACCGGGCGGTGCACACCGCGCTCCAGCAGCGGACCGCGAACACGGTCTCCTCGGTCAACTTCGACCAGCGCGCCTTCGACACCCTCGGCGAGGAGAGCGTCCTGTTCGCCAGCGTCCTGGGCACCGTCGTGCTGCTGCGGCAGACACGCGACGAGAAGCGCGTGGCGCCGGAGCCGGTCCGCGTGCCGGCCGCGCTGCGCCGCTACGGCCGCCTCACGCTGCCGGTCACCCTGCTCATCGGCCTCTACGTGATCGCGCACGGGCAGCTCAGCCCGGGCGGCGGCTTCCAGGGCGGCGTGGTCGCCGCCACCTCCCTGCACCTGCTGTACATCGCCGTCGACTACCCCGCCCTGGAGCGCTTCCGGCCGCTGGGGCTGTACGAACTGGCCGACGGCGCGGGCGAGGCGGCCTATGTGCTGCTCGGCGCGGCCGGGCTGCTCACCGGCTCGGCGTACCTGGCCAACGTCCTTCCGCCGGGCACGTTCAACACCCTCTCCTCGGGCGGCACGGTGCCGCTGCTGAACGCCGCGGTCGGGATCGAGGTCACCTCGGCCGTCGTCGTGCTGCTCGCGCACTTCCTCGCCCAGGCGCTGGAGATCGAGGGCGATGCGGAGGAGGGCCGTCCCACATGAGCCTGCTGCCCTATCTGATCGCCGGGTGGATCTTCCTCGTCGGCGTCCACGGCATGGCCACCAGCCGCAATCTGATCCACGCCGTCGGGTGCCTGGCCGTCACCCAGTCCTCGACCTACGTGCTCCTGCTGTCCGTCGGCTACCGCAAGGGCGCCACCGCCCCCGTCTTCTCCGACGTGCCGACGAACGTGCCCGTCGTGGACCCGGTGGTCCAGGCGCTCGCCCTCACCGACGTGGTCGTGGGCGCGACCGTCACCGCGCTGCTGCTCGCCCTCGTCGTCCAGACCGCCAAACGGCACGGCACGATCGACCCGGACGAGCTGTCCGGGCTGAGGGGCTGAGCGGCGGTGGGCCGGCTGCTCCCGCTGATCGTCGTGGTGCCGCTGCTGGGCGCGGCCCTGCTGGTGGCGGGCGGCCGCCACGTGCCCCGCCCGGTGGCGGAGGCCGTCGCGGGCCTGGCCGCCACGGCCTCGGCCGGGCTCGCCGCCCTCGCCCTCACCCGCCCGCCGGCCGTCGCCTGGCTCGGCGCGTGGCCGCCGCGGGACGGCCACAGCGTGGGGATCGTGCTGGTGGGCGACCGGATCGGGCTGGGCCTCGCGGCGCTCACCTCGCTGCTCGTCGTCGCCGTGCTCGCCTACTCCTGGCACTACTTCGACGAGCCGCCGCACGGCCACGGCGGCGCCTTCCCCGCCCTGGTCCTGCTCTTCCAGGCGGGCATGTGCGGCTTCGCGCTGACCGGCGACCTCTTCGACGCGTTCGTGTTCTTCGAACTGATGGGCGTCGTCGGCTACGCCCTGACCGGCTACCGCGTCGAGGAGGCCCGCCCCGTGCAGGGCGCGCTGGTCTTCGGTTTCGTCAACTCCCTCGGCGGCTACGCCGGCCTGCTCGGCATCGGCCTGCTGTACGCGCGCACCGGCGAGCTCGGCATGGCGCAGGCGGGCCGGGAACTGGATCGAGCGGCCGGCACGGCCGGGCGCGGCGGGGACGCCCTGGTCGTCGCCGCGTTCGTGCTGATCCTGACCGCGCTGCTGGTCAAGGCCGCGGCCGTGCCGTTCCACTTCTGGCTGCCCGACGCGCACGCGGTGGCGCCGACGCCGGTGTGCATGCTGCTGTCCGGCGTGATGGTGGAGATGGGCGGCTACGGGGTCGCGCGCGTCTACACGACGGTCTTCGCCGGGCCGGGCGGCGTCCCGGCCGCCGGCGCCCGGCGCACGCTCCTGGTGCTGGGGGTGGCGAGCGCGCTCGCGGGCGCGCTGATGTGCTGGCAGCAGCGGCACGTCAAGCGGCTGCTGGCGTTCTCCACGGTGGCGCACACCGGTCTCTTCCTCACGGGGATCGCCCTGCTGACGCCGCACGGCACCGCCGGCACGGCGCTGTACGTGCTCGGGCACGCCGGGGCGAAGGGCACCCTCTTCGCCTGCACCGGCATCCTCCTCGACCGCCACGGCAGCGTCGACGAGTGCGAGCTGCACGGCAAGGGCCGCGACACCGCGGTCACCGGTGTGCTGTTCGCCGCGGGCGGGCTGGCGCTCGCCGGGCTGCCGCCGTTCGGCACGAGCCTGGGAAAGGCGCTGGTGGAGGAGCAGTCCCCCTGGCTGCCGGCCCTGTTCGTGCTCGTCTCGGCGGTGACCGGCGGTGCGGTGCTGCGGGTCGCCGCGCGTGTCTTCCTGGGCGCGGGGCAGGCGGGATACGAGAACGACGAGGGGCCGGAGACAGCGGGCGGGGAGGAGGAGCCCGAGACCGGCCGCCGCGTCCGCCGCCCGCCCGTCCCCATGGTGACGGTGGCGGCGCTGCTGCTGGCCGGGGCGCTCGCCGTGGGCACGGTGCCCGGGCTGACCGGCGCGGTCACCGCCGCCGCGGAGTTCTTCACCGACCACGCCGGCTACGCGGCGGCGGTCCTCGACGGCCGCCCGGCCGCGCATCCGGCAGGGGCGTACGGGTGGTGGACGTGGAGCGGCACCGGTCTCGGCCTGCTGTCGGCCGCGCTCGCCGTCGTGCTCGCCGCCCTGACCGTGGGCCGCGGGTCGCGGGTCGTGCCCGGGACCGCGCCGCTGCGCCGCCTGCAATCCGGGCACGTCGGCGACTACGTGGCCTGGACGGTGGCCGGCATCGGGCTGGTGTCCCTGCTGGCCCTGTGGTGACCGGGTGACCTTGTGGTGACCGGGCACCGGGCCCGCGGCCGCCCGCCCGAACGGTTGCGGGTCCGCGGCACCGCGGGCAGGGTGAAAAACGTAAGCAATCACTATGAGGGTGGACATCATGCCTCGAGGTTCCAGTCCCAAGCGTGAACGGCAGTACGAGCACATCAAGGAGAGCGCGGAAGACCGCGGCGAGAGCACCAAGCGCGCGAAGGAGATCGCCGCGCGCACCGTCAACAAGGAGCGGGCCCGGTCCGGGGAGTCGAAGACGGCGAGCAAGTCGTCGACCCAGGACATGTCCTCCTCCCGGCGGGGCGGGCAGCGCTCCCACAGCGGCTCCGGGGGCCCGACCTACGACCAGCTGTACGCCGAGGCCCAGCGCCGCAACGTCCACGGCCGGTCGCACATGAACAAGGCCGAGCTCAAGCGGAAGCTGGGGCACTGACCCCGGCTCCGGCCGCGGCGCGCGCTACTGCGTCTTGTACAGCGGCCCGGCGCCCGGAGAGCCGCCCGGCACCTGGATGATCGGCACCGGTTTGTTGTGCGGCCAGCCGTCGGAGGCGTCGTCGAAGCTGAGGTCCCCGCTCGCGGCGGGGACCACGGCCGCGTCGTGGAGGTTGGTCAGCTGGTTGAAGACGTCCTGCACGCCCGGCGTCTCCCGGCCGGTCTGCCCGGTGACCATGCGCAGCGCCCACACGGCGGTGAGCACGGCGTCGTGGTGCATGACGGCATAGCCGTCGGCGAGCTCCTTGTCGGGGAACTTCAGGTCGCGGAAGCTCTGGAGGAAGGGCTTGAAGCCGCCCGGCTCCCCGTTCCCCTTGATCCACTGCTCGGTGTCGGTCGCCGACGCCTCCAGGATGGTGATCCTGCTGTCCTTGAGCAGCCCCATCACGTCGTTGGCCTGCTGCACGGCGCCCTGCGAGCCCGCCACGATGGTGATGGGCTTGTCGTGCCCGCACTGGCTGCGCGAGGACAGCGAGCGCACGAGGTCGGAGAGGTCGCGGCCGCGGCCCGCGTAGAAGACGAGCTCGGACTTGGTCAGGCAGATGTTGTTGAAGGCGTTGAAGAACAGGCTGGGCATGCCCTCGGTGCGCGGGCCGGTGGTGCCCACGAAGGAGACGCGGCGCTTGTCGATGTAGTCGGGGAAGACCTCGTCGTAGGCCTGGCGCATGGTCCGGACGTAGTTGTCGTCGCGGCTGTCGAAGACGAGGTAGCCGCGGCGCTGATCGGCGGGCAGCCGGTCCAGTCTGCGGCGCAGGGCCTTGGCGTAGTCGGTGTTGGACGGCGAGACCTTGAACAGGCGCTCGGAGTTGACGTTGGTGGCGGTCAGGACGGCGCCCACCGCGGGGATCTTGCGCTTGGCGAGCTCGTCGGCGGCCTGCTGGGTCTCGGGCACGCTGACGCCCATGCCGGCGACGGCGACGAGCGGGTGGTCGCCTGCCGTCATGCCGGCCAGTTGCTCGACGACGGGCCGCCAGTGGGCCTGGTTCCTGCCCTCGCTGGCGAGGACCAGCTGGATCTGGGGCGTGCGCCCGTGGATACCGGTGGCGTTCACGGCGGAGAGCCCGGGGCAGGCGTTGGCGCGGCACTGCGCGGTGTAGGCCCCTTCGAGGCTGCTCC
Source organism: Streptomyces sp. SCA2-17 (assembly GCF_044336695.1). Taxonomy (NCBI): domain Bacteria; kingdom Bacillati; phylum Actinomycetota; class Actinomycetes; order Kitasatosporales; family Streptomycetaceae; genus Streptomyces; species Streptomyces sp. SCA2-17. The sequence continues at coordinate 6,255,138 of NZ_CP117521.1, read as the reverse complement.
TGATCTCCTCGATGGGCAGCACGCTGCTGTCGCTCGCGGTCATCGGGGTGAGCAGGGCGACCTTGACGTAGGGGACGGGGGTGCGGCCGGCGGCCGGCCGCTCCCACTGGTCGCGCACCCGCCGGTTCTCGGCGGCGATCTTCTCGGTGACGTCCTTCAGCCGGGGGTCGAAGGCGTACGCGGTCTCGTTCATGACGCCGACGCACTCGCGGCCGCCCCCGGAGCCGGCCAGGACGAGGCCCGGCACGTCGTCGTCGCAGCGGTCCTCCCCGTCGCCGTTCCCGCCCAGCAGCCAGAAGCCGCCCCCGGCGAGGAGGGCCAGGACGACGACGAAGGCGGCCATGCCTTGCCAGCCCCTCCACCAGGGCGGCAGCTCGTCGAGGGGGCGGGGACGGTTCACGGGCATGTGCGGGCTCCTTGCCGGACGACGGCGGGCGCGCGCTGCGGCGCGGTCAGACGTACTTGGCGGCCTCGTGCCTGAGTCCGACCCTGCGCGGGTCGGAGTGCATGGCCAGGCTCTGGAACATCGAGCTGATCGTGTCGTTGAGTTCGGGCCGGGCGGCGGGCATGCGGTTGCGCGGATCGCCCGCCAGCCACAGGGCGGTCACCAGCATCGTGAGGGCCCGGCGGTCGGGCGCGGCGAAGGAGGCCGGGGCCAGCTCCTCCGCGAGCCGGTCCACGCGCAGGGTGGCCGTCTGCTCGGGCAGGACGGGGGCGCGCAGGGGCGCGGCGGTGACGGCGTAGAGCTCGTACAGCCAGGCGTCGGTGCCGGGCAGGTCCGTCAGGCTGCGGGCGAGGTGGCCGACGACGTCGTCGAGCCGGCCGCGGGCGAGTGCGTGGTAGAGCACGTCGAGGGGGTGGCCGTGGCGCGCGTGCCAGTCCTGGAGCAGCTCGTGGACCTCGTCCCAGCGGGAGCCGCCGCGGGCCAGCTCCTCCAGGAGCAGCAGGCGCAGCCACGGGTGCAGGACGGGGTGGGCGGACAGCGGGCGCGGGTGGGCGTCGTGGAGGTATCCGGAGCCGCGGCCGCCGCGCGCGCCGGCGTCCTGGGGGACGGCGGGGGTGAGCCACAGCCGGTTGCCCGTCTCGCGGGCCAGGCTGTTGCGGGTGCGCAGGGAGAAGGCGTCCAGCAGGTCGGTGTCGCAGGCGGCGTCGAACTCGCGGGCGGCGGAGCAGGCGACGAGGGCGGTGCGCTGCTCCTCGTTCAGGTCTTCCAGGAGGCCGTGCAGGACGGCCCGGCCGAGCGGCACGGGCTCGGTGACGGGTTCGGGTCCGGGTTCGGCTTCGTCGCCGGCGGGGGGCGCGGGCAGGGAGAGGATGCCGCGCAGTTGTTCTTCGCCGCCGCCGCGGCCGGGGATGTGCGCCGCGGCCTCCAGCAGGCGGTGGGCGCTCCAGGCGTGGCCGCGGGTGAGCCGGTGCACCAGCGGGGGCGCCTCGGGCAGCCGGTCGGCGAGGCCGGCGCCGAGCTGGGCGACCTCGCCCGCGGTCAGGTCGCGCAGCTGGACGCAGTACCACCGCCAGGAGGAGTCGGGCGGCGGGTCGGGCACGGAGCGCTCCCAGTCGGCGTACGAGGCCTGTTCGGGCGTGCGGATCCGCACGCCGGCCGGGCCGGGGGCGAAGGGGCCGGGGACCTTGCCGGCGTCGGAGGCGGTGGCGACGACCAGCAGCGGGTCGGGGGTGCCGCTCGCCTCGCGCAGCTGCACGAGCAGGTCCAGGAAGCCGCGGCCGCCCGGGGCGTCGATGTTGTCGAGGAGGACCACGCCGTTGCGGTCGCGGCGGCGGCGCGCGAACTCGCCGCGCAGGTCGGCGAGGAAGGCCTCGCACAGCCGCCGGTCGACGGCGGCCCGGTCGGCGTCGGTGGGGCTCTTGCTGAGCTGGTTGAGGGCGACGAGCTCGTGCAGCGGCGTGTGCGGGCCGGCGTACCAGGAGAAGCCGGTGCGCCGTGCGACGCCGAGCGGCATCCGGGGCGGGCGGCGGATCAGCCCGGCCAGCAGGCCGATGCCGGGGATCTGCAAGAGGTTGAGGTCCTGGAGGAGGCCCGCGACCTCGGCGGCCCGGTCGGCGGCCACGGTGTGCTCGTGGGCGTCGTACAGGGCGTGGCGCAGCTGGTTGCCGGCGCGGCGGGAGTCGTGGGCGTCGAGCGAGAGGCCGGGGTCGACGACGAGCAGGCCCAGGGTGAGGCGGGGGAAGAGCAGGGCGGGCTGGCGGGCGAAGCGGTGGGAGAGCCCGTAGGCGAGGCGGCCCGCGACCTCGTGCGGGCGGCGCGGCCCCGCGGAGGCGAAGTCGTATAGCGCGTGGGGGCGGTGCGAGCCGAGGAAGCCGAGCCATTCGAGCGCCGTGGTGCGCCCGCTGCCGCGGGTCCCGACGAGGACCACCACGGGCAGGCCGCGGGCGCCGGCCGCCGCGCGCTCGTCCTGGACCCGTGTGCGGCACTCCTGGAACAGTTCCTCCACGCCTTCGGTCCCCAAGGGCCGTCTCGCAGGCTCCGGCACGTCACTTCGCCCCCCTCGGGCCGGCGCGTGTCACCGCCGGCCGGTCAGGAAATGCTGCCACGCGGGTGCCGTTCGCGGGAGGCGTCGGGCGGCAACTGACAGGCGGGCATGCGGAAGCGGCGCCCCCTCTCCGGGGGCGCCGGACCGGGTCAGCCGCGCGTGGCGGCCTTCGCCGGGTCGTCCGCGGGGGCCGCCGCCAGGGGCGTGCGGGCCGCGCGCCGGCGCGCGAAGGGGTATCCGGCACCCAGCAGGGCGAACCAGACGGCGACCACGTAGAGGGCCACGCGGGTCTCGGACTCCCAGGCGATCAGCACGGTCACGAAGGCGAAGCCCGCGAGCGCGATCCAGTTCGTGTACGGGGCTCCCGGCATCCGGTACGTGGACTTCCGCGCCAGGCCCGCGGCCACGGCCCTGCGGTACTTCAGGTGCGTCACGAGGATGATGCTCCACACCGTGATCGCGCCGCCGGTCGAGACCGCCGTGATGTACGCGAACGCGTGCTCCGGGTCGATGGCGTTGATCAGCACGCCGAGGGCCATGACCACCGCCGAGACGACGACGGCCGTGGCCGGCACGCCCCGCTTGCTGAGCCGGCCGAGCGCCTCGGGGCCGTGGCCGTTCAGTCCGGCGGTGCGCAGCATGCGGGCCGTTGCGTACAGGCCGCCGGCGTTGCACGAGGACAGCGCCGAGGTGAGGACGACGAAGTTGACGATGCCGGCCGCGGCGGGGATGCCGATCTTGGTGAAGGCGGCGACGAACGGGCTCGTGCCGGGGTGGAACTCCTGCCAGCTCACGACGGACAGGATGACGAAGAGGGCGCCGAGGTAGAACAGGCCGAAGCGCAGCGGCAGGCTGTTGATGGCCCGCGGGATGTTCTTGTCCGGGTCCTTCGTCTCGCCCGCGGTGACGCCGACGAGCTCCACGCCGAGGTAGGCGAAGAGCACGATCTGCAAGGTCATCAGGGAGTTCCACACGCCTTGCGGGGCGACGCCGCCGTCGGCCCACAGGTGGCTGACGGACGCGGTGTCTCCGGCGTCCCCGAAGCCGATGATGAGGACGCCCAGGCCGATGAGGATCATGCCGACGATGGCCGTGACCTTGATGATCGCGAACCAGAACTCCAGCTCGCCGAAGATCTTCACCGAGATCAGGTTGGCGCAGGCGAGCACCACGAGGGAGATCAGCGCGGTCTTCCACTGGTCGAAGCCGGGGTACCAGTAGTTGACGTACTGTCCGGCGGCGGTGATCTCGGCCATGCCGGTGGTCACCCACATGATCCAGTACGTCCAGGCGGTCGCGTACCCCCAGAACGGGCCGAGGAACCGGTGCGCGTAGTCGGCGAAGCTTCCCGAGGTCGGGTGGTGGGTGAGCAGCTCGCCCAGGGCCCGCATGACGAGGAAGAGCACGGCGCCGGCGGCGGCGTACCAGATGATGAGGCTGGGGCCGGCCTGGGATATGGCGGTGCCGGCGCCGAGGAAGAGGCCGGTGCCGATGGTGCCGCCGATGGCGATCATCTGCATCTGCCGGGAGCCCAGGCTCCTTTTGTACCCCTCGGTGCCGGTGCCCGGGTCCCCCGTGGTTGGCGAGCTCACTGTGGTCGGTTCCTCTCTCTGGCTGTTCCTGCGCTGTCAGTACAAGATCCCCCAGGAGAGCCGCCGTGACCAGAAGATTGCGACCACGGAGTGGGGTGTGTCCTACGGGACGAGCGCGCACAGCACCGCCGGGCCGTCGCGGCGCCGCCCCGCCCGGAGCGGGCGACCGCTACCGGTTCCGGCGGACCGACGGCGACGGCTGGACGGCGTGCGCGGTCAGCGACACCGTACGGTCCACCGCGGCACCCCCGGAGGGCACGCGCTCACCCGGCGCCACGCCCTGCGCCCGCAGCCGCGCGTCGTCGTCCAGGCAGAAGTCCGGCCGGGGCCGGTGCTCGTCGTAGTAGCGGTGGTAGACGGGGGTGAGGCCGCCGGACAGGGGCGGGACGATCCACGACCAGTCGGCGGGGCAGGCCCGCCCCGCGGTCTCCTCCCTGGCCACGTGGCGCAGGAAGCGCGCCGACTCGGTGTGGTGGTCGGCGATGGTGACGCCGGCGGCGTCGAAGGAGTGCAGCACCGCGCGGTTGACCTCGACGAGGGCCTGGTCGCGCCACAGCGTGCGCGCGCTGGTGGTGTCGAGGCCGAGCCTGCGCCCGACCTCCGGCAGGATGTCGTAGCGATCGGCGTCGCAGAGGTTGCGGACGCCTATCTCCGTGCCCATGTACCAGCCGTTGAAGGGGGCCGCGGAGTAGGAGACGCCTCCGATGCGCAGCCGCATGTGGGAGATGGCGGGGACGGCGTGCCAGCGCAGGCCGAGGTCCGCGAACCAGGGCAGTCCGGGGTGGCTCAGCGGCACTTCGAGGACGTCGTCCGGCGGGACGCCGAACCACTGCACGCCGTGCCCCCGGGCCTCGATGATCAGCGGAAGGACGTCGAACCGCCCGCCCGCGCCCTCCCAGCCGAGCTTGGCCGCCAGCTCCGTCAGCCCGTGTCCCCTGGGGTCGCCGGTGCAGCCGCCTTCGAAGCGCGGGTAGCCGGCGTAGCGGATGAGCTGCTCGTTCCAGATGAGGACGGGCGGGCCCGCGGCGTCGTCCTGCGGGAAGACCGTGATGACCGGCCGGACGCGGCCGCCGTTCGTCGCGGCGCGTAAGTGCGCGAGGCACTCCGCGGCGACGCCCGCGGGGTCGGTGACGTGCCGGCGGTCGCGCACGCACAGGCTCTGCCAGTAGAGGCGGCCGATGCAGCGCGCGGAGTTGCGCCACGCGACCTTGGCGCCGAAGGCGAGCTCCTCGGAGGTGTGGCGGTAGCTGCCGGTCTCCGCCAGCTCCCGGCGTATCGCTGCCAGCCGCGCGTGGAGCGCGTCGTCGCCCATTCCGGACTCGCCGGCGAACTGCCGTACGAACCGCTCGGCTTCCTCCCGGTCCGCCACGGCGGCCGCGCGCCGCCCGTCCCGCTGATCGGTCGTCATCGAGCCCCCACCTTGCGCCGGCCGTCGCCGCCTCGGGCCCGGGCGGCCGGAATAAACCCAAAAGACCTTCGGATTGCGCGCCGGGACATCGTATGCGGCGGCACAGCGGCGGCCAAGGAGTTCGGCGATACGGCCACGCGGGCGGGGCGGAGGCGGTACAGGACGGGGCAGGCCCGGAGATTTGCCCGTGGCGCCACGGCGCTGCAAGGATGGCGCCATGGAACTGGTGCGGTATGTCGACAACCTGCGGCAGGAGCTCCTCGTCGCCGCCGAGGCGGGTGACGCGGAGACTCGCGAGCTCGCCGAGCGTCTCGTCGCGCCACTCTCCTCCGCCGTCCGGCTCGTCCTGCTCGACGCCCTGTCGGCCGCCGCCGACGAGATCACCCGCGAGCTGGCGCCCGGCTCGGTGGAGGTGCGCCTGCGGGGGCTCGACCCCGGCTTCGTCGTCACCCCTCCCCCCGCCGAACACGGCCCGGGCGACGCCGGGGACGGCATCGGTCACCCCGGCTCCGGGCACCCCGGCGCGGTGCCGCCGCTGCCCGCCGCTCCCCCGCCGCCGGCCGGCGCCGAGGACGGCGCCACGGCGCGCATCAACTTCCGTCCGCCCGAGCACCTGAAGGCCCGGATCGAGGAGGCCGCGGGCCGGGAGGGGCTGTCCGTCAACGCCTGGCTGGTCCGGGCGGTGTCCGCGATGCTCGAGTCCGACGACCGCGCCCGCCGCCCCGAACGGCGCGCCCCGCGCGGCGGACAGCACTACACCGGCTGGGTCATCTGACCGCTCCCGGCACCGGCCGCCGCCCGGCGGCGCCGCAGCAGCACGCATCCGGCCGGCGGGGACGGCCGGCCGGTTCACCTGGAGGGGCAGCCATGCCTGTTTTCGAGACCCCGTACGAGACGTCGTACGAGACGCCGCAGCCGGTCTCCGTCTGTGTCGACCTGGCGATCGGCGAGGTCCGCCTCGACGCGGGCGACCGCACCGACACGGCCGTCGAGGTGCGCCCGAGCGACCCGCGGAGCGAAGCGGACGCGAAGGCCGCCGAGGACACGCGGGTCGAGTTCGCGGGTGGCCGGCTGCTCGTCAAGGGCCCGAAGCCGCGCCTCTTCGGCAGGTCCGGGTCCGTCGACGTGCGGGTCGGCCTCCCCGCGGGCTCGGACGTCGAGGGCACCGGGCAGCTGGCGGCCTTCCACGGCTACGGCCGGCTGGGCGAGTGCAGGATCAAGACGTCGGCGGGCGACATCCGGCTGGAGGAGACCGGCCGCGCCGCCCTCGCCACGTCGCTGGGGGAGATCACGGCGGACCGGGTGGGCGGACCGGCCGACATCACGGCGGGGGCGGGCGCGGTGCGGATCGGCGTGCTGGCGGGCCCGGCGGTGATCAAGAACGCCAACGGCGGCACCCGGGTCGGCGAGGCCGCCGGGGAGCTGCGGGTCCGGTCGGCGAACGGCACCGTCTCCGTCGGCAGGACCGGCGCGGCGCTGGAGGCCAAGACGGCGTCGGGCGACATCCGGATCGGCGAGGTCGTCCGCGGCGAGGTCGTCCTCGGCACGTCGAGCGGCCGGATCGAGATCGGCATCGCCGAGGGCACGGCGGCCCGGCTCGACGTGCGCACCAAGGCGGGCAACGTCCTCAACTCCCTGACGGCGGCCGACGGCCCGGGCACCGCCGCCGAAACGGCTGAGATCTACGCCGTGACCTCGGCAGGCGACATCACGATCCACCGCGCCGACGGGGTGTGACACCGGCGCGTACGTACGCCAGGGCCGCCCCGCGCCGCACCCCCACCGGTTGCCCCGGCGCGCCGCCTCCGGCACGTACGCTCCCGGTGGGCGCGGCGAGCGGCGCCGTGGAGGAGGCCGGATGCGACAGGTTCTGGAACGTGCCGCCGACCGGCTCTTCCCGGACGGCACCAACGAGCACGGCGCCCTGCCGGCCGTGCTCATCCTCCAGACGCTGGCCACGGGCATTGTGGACGCTGTCAGCTTCATCGGCCTGCACCACGTCTTCGTGGCCAACATGACCGGCAACGTCGTCTTCCTCGGGTTCGCCCTGGCGGGCGACAGCAATTTGTCGGTCCGGGCGTCCCTGACCGCCCTCTGCGCCTTCTCGGCCGGGGCCTGGTCGGCCGGCCGGCTCGGCCACCGCGCGGCTCACCCGGCGCGGCTGTTCGCCGTCGCCACGGCCGTCCACGCGCTGCTCGTCGCGGCCGCCTTGACGGTCGCCTTGACGGCGGGGCACCGGACGGCCGCCGCGCAGACGGCCCTCATCGCGCTCCTCGGCTGCGGCATGGGGCTCCAGAACGCCGCCGTCCGCACGCTCGCCGTCCCGGACCTGGCGACCACCGTGCTGACGCGCACCCTGACCGGCCTGGCCGCCGACGCCCCCGGCCCGGCGACCGTCCGCCGCCTGGCGTCCCTGACGGCCATGTTCACCGGAGCCCTGTGCGGGGGCGCGCTCTTCCTGCGGGAGGGGGCGACCCCGGCACTGGCGCTCGCGCTCGTCCTGCTCGCGGCGGGCGCGGTACCCGTACGGGTCAGGGGGCGACGACAGCACGGCCCCGCCGGGGTGTGACGCACCGTCACCTTCCGGCCACTGGCGCGAACAACTCCTTGACGTGTGTTCCGCGCAGGTAAATGGTGTGTGATCGCCGCGCTCGCAGGGAGAGCGGCGCAGGTCAGCGAGGGTTCTCGCGCCTTTCGCGGAACACGTCGCAGCAGCCCTCGCAGCCAGTTCTCAGCACACTTCAAGGAGCCGTCTTGCCCGGCGAGCAGCAGTTACTGAAGGTCTACTCCGACCGCCCCTACGTCCACACCACCACGGTGCGCCATCAGGGCACCACGGTGGCCCTGGCCATGGACGACCAGCGGCGCCTCGTCTACACCGTCCTGGACCTGTCGCGGCACGACGCGGGCAAAGGCGAGCTCGACGCCGCCTACTGGTCGGAGAACCCCGTCCCGCTCCGCTTCCCGTCCGAGATCGCGGATGTCGGCTTCGCGGTCGCCGGTGCCACCGCGCTGCCGGCGGTCAAGCGCGGCGGCAGGGTGGAGGCCGCGACCGGGGAGCGGCTGGGCGAGGACGAGGCGGACCCCTTCCTGTCCACCACGGCCCGGCTCACGGCCCTCGCCCCCTTCCACGCGCTGTCCGACGGCACCCACGTCGTGGTCCTGCGCCAGTCGGTGGACGCGGCGCACCCCGACGCCGTCCACAAGCTGACCGGAGGCGCCTCCTCCGGCGATCCGGACCGTACGGACTACGTCCTGGACGCCTCGGGCGCCAAGGTGCCGCTCGTCGCGGACACCCTGCTGTGCGACCGCTACCTGCTCGTCGGCGGCGAGCTGAAGCCCGTCCTCGAGGCCCGCTACCGCCGCAGCCGGCACCGGACCCGGCCCGACTCGGCCAAGGACAGCCTGGGCACGACGGACATGGAGGGGCGCCCCTTCCACGAGCCCACCCAGGAGCTGTCGTTCGTACGGAACCTCTCCGGCGGACGCTTCACCGCCCTGCTCGTGCCCACCGCCGTCCACGGGCGGCAGCGCTGGCAGGTCTTCGCGCACAACGACGCCACGGGCCGCATCGACTCCTTCAACGTCGAGCAGGGCCGCGACGGGCTGTTCAACCTCCAGGGCACCCAGGCCTGGACGAGCCCCGACCCCGCCCACCGCAGCGCGGTCTACGAACCCGGACCCGGCACCTGCCCGTTCACCGGGCAGCCGCTGGTCCCCGTGGTGAGCACGGAGGGGCACGCGGAGACCGCGCTGGCCTTCGGCGAGGGCGACGCCCACGTGCGCGTCGAAGGCGGCCCGGAGCTCGCGGGCCGTGACTTCACCGTCGAGTTCTGGGCGCGGCGCACGGCGACGGGCCGCCAGGAGTTCCTCATAGGCCACGGCGACGAGGCGGGCGCCCCCCGGCAGTCCCTGCACATCGGCTTCCGTGACAACGACAGGTTCGTCTTCGGCTTCTACCACGACGACTTCGACACCGAGGCGCGGGGCGACGACACCGCCTGGCACCACTGGGCCTGCGTCTACGAGCACGCCGGCCGCCGGCAGACCGTCTACCGCGACGGTGAGGAGACCGGTACCCGCACCACGGACGGCGCGTACGCCGGGGCGGGCCCGCTGCTGCTGGGCAAGGCCCTGTGGCTCGGCAGTGCCCGCGCCGAGCTGGACGAGGTGCGGATCTGGGACCGGGCCCGCGGCGCCGACGAGCTGAAGCGCGACAAGGGCGTGCGCCTCATCGGCAACGACCCGGGCCTCGTCGCGTACTACCGCTTCGACGAGGGCTCCGGCACGCGCCTGCACGACCAGACCGACGGCGCCCGGCACGGCGAACTCCGGGGCGATGCACGGTGGGTGACCTCAGAGGCGCCCGTCGGCGACCACCCCGGCGTGCGGCGCGACAGCTTCGCCGTCACCGGCCGCACGGTCGTCTCCGGCCTGTCCGCCGTCCTCTACCACCAGCAGGAGGACACGGCCGTCGGCTACGGCCAGGAGCCCAAGCCGGCCAAGCGCCAGGCGCGCGTGCTCCTCTCGTACGCCACGTCCGGCCCCGATCCGAAGACCGGCGCGGCGAGCAACGAGGCCTACGCGGCCACCGTCGACTTCGCCGTCGGGCGCGACGGCCGGCTCGCGCAGGTCCCCGACGAGCTCGCCCTGCCCGTGCTGGCCGCGCCCGAGGCCAGCGGCGACGTCGAGGCGATCAGCGCGCTGGACGCACAGGTGCGGGAGCTGGACCGGCAGGCCGCCGCCAAGGAGCCCGAGCTCGCGCGGCTGGTCCAGCAGACGCCGGACGCCGGGCAGGCGCGCAAGGAGCGCGACGCGCTCAAGAGCGAGCTGGACGGCAACCTCCAGGCGTGGTTCTACCGCGTGCGGTTCAAGCAGCAGCGCGACGGCAAGGACCTCTACCTCGCGGTGGCGGGCCGGCCGCAGAACGACGCCCGGCTGATCAGGACCACGGACAAGGACGACGCGTCCGCCGTGTGGCACTTCCTCGAGTACGGCGACACCTACGAGGGGTACCCCCTCTACTTCATGATGAACAAGGCGGGCGCGCTCGACGTGCACGTCTACTACGAGAGCCGGGACAACGGCGCCGAGCTGGTCCTGTACCGGCGCAACGTCCGCGGCTGGAACAGCCACTTCATCGTCCGGCCGCTGGGCGACGGCTACGCGGCCATCGTCAACCGCTACAGCGGCAAGGCCATCAGCGCCGTCGACAGCGTCAACCGCGACCGGGTCGTGCAGTACGACTTCGGCGCGGCCACGGCGAGCGGCGAGGCGGCGGTCGTCCTGGAGCGGCACGAGGCCCGCTCGTCCGACTCCGGGGTGCGCGGCCTGCGCGAGCGCCTCGAACTCGCCGAGGCCCGGCTGCGCGAGGCGGAGACCGGCCAGGAGAAGATCAGCCGGCTCCAGCGCGAGCTCGACGTCCTCCAGGCGGAGCTCGCCGCCAAGCGCGAGGAGCTCGCCCGCCTCACCGGCGGCCTCAAGGGCACCGACGACATCGCGCTGCCGATGCCGCAGCTGTGCGTGGACCGGACCGGCCTCAGCTGCTCCGGCGCGCTCCTGGAGTTCGCCCGCGGCACCGACCGCCCGTACCTGCTGGACAGCGCCACCGGCAGCGTCGTGCTGTACTTCCGGGGCGCCAATGGGCAGTTCTTCGCCACGTACTACGACACCCTCGTCTCCCGTGCCACCCGGCAGCTCGCGGGCCCCGACGGCACGGCGCTGACGTTCGCCGCCCGGGACGCGGGCACCGACCTCGCCGGCCTGGACATCCTGATCATGGACGTGGGCGACGCCGGGCTGTGCGAGCTGACGATCCGGCGCGGCGCCGAGAGCGAGATCTGGCGCAAGCTGCCGCGCCGGGCCGCCGACTTCGCCGCTGCCGTCAACGGTACGGCGGGCCGGGCGTACGACTACGCGCAGCAGGCCGGGAGCAACCGGCCCGGCGTGCCGCTGTCGGCCGGCTCCCGGCTCCTGGTCGTCGACCCGGGCCGGGCGCAGGAGGTGCCGCTCGGCGCCGTGCCCGACCTGGTCACCGGTCACGGCCCCCGCTGGCGCGCGGACAAGCCCGGCCGGGCGTACGCCTTCGACGGGCAGCAGCACGTCCTGGCCATGGACGCGCAGCCGGACCGCACCGCCACGACGGGCGACCTGACCCTGGAGGCATGGGTCAACCCCGAGCGGGTGAAGGGGACGGCCCGCGTCGTCCACGCCAACACCGGGGACAACCCGTACGCCCTCGGCCTGCTCGCCCCGCCCGCGCCGCCGGCGACCCCCGCCCTGGCCTTCGACGGCAAGAGCGGCGTCGCCATCACGGACGCCGAGGTGCCGCTGTCCGGCACGGACTTCACGGTCGAGTTCTGGGCGCGGCGGCCCGCGGCCCCCGACGGCCGCCCGCAGATCGTGGCCGGCCACGGTACGTCCCACGCCGCCGACAACTCCTCGATGCACATCGGCTTCCGCGCGGACGGCGCCTTCACCTTCGCCTTCTACGGGGACGACCTCGACACGAAGGAGAAGTACACCGACACCGCCTGGCACCACTGGGCCTGTGTCTACACCACGGCCTCCCGTGAGCAGGTGCTCTACCGGGACGGTGCGGAAGTGGCCCGGCGCACGGCGACACGCGGCTACTGGGGCACCGGGCCCTTCAGCTTCGGCAGTTCCCACGCCGGCTGGATACCGGACTACGCCCGCATCGAGATGGACGAGGTCCGGCTGTGGGGCACCGCCCGCACAGCGGCCGAGATCCGTGAGCGGATGGAGACGCGGCTCAAGGGCGACGAGACGGGCCTTCAGGGCTACTGGCCCTGTGCCGGCCCTGCCACCGGGGCCGACGGCAAGCCCGTCGTCGCCGACCGCTCACCGCAGCACCGCACGGTCTCGCTGCGCGGGACCGTCACCACCGCCACCGCCCCCGAAGCGCTCTCCGGGAGCGAGGCCCCCGGCTACCGCGTCGTCGCCGCCGTCGGCAACCGCCTCACCGCCACCCGCGCCTCCTTCCCCCTGCGCGAGTGGGCCCACCTGGCCGCCGCCTACGAGCAGTCCTGGGCGGTCGAGCTGACGGACGGCGCGTACCTGGAGGTGCCCGACAACGACGCCCTCGACGTCACCGGCGACCTCACCGTCGAGGTGTTCTGCCGCACCGACGCCCTCGGCACCACCCAGGGCCTGCTCTCCAAGGGGCGGGCCGCGGACGGTGCCGGCGGCAGCGTCCCGTACCGGCTGCTCGTGCTGCCCGACGGGCGGCTGGAGTTCGGCTTCGAGGAGCCCGACGGCAAGCTCGTGCGGTTCGCCTCCACCGAGGCCCTCACCGCGGGGACGTTCCACCGGATCGCCGTCGTCCGCAAGGGCGGCCGGTCGATGCAGGAGCGCAAGGGCTCGAAGGAGATCACCGCGGCGGGTGCCGGCGGCAAGCCCGTCAAGCAGACCGTGGAGCTCGTGGAGTCCGTGGACGTCCAGGAGTGGCACGACGTCCGCTTCTTCGTCGACGGCCGCGAGGCCGGCACGTTCCGCTACGACGGCCCCGGCCCCAGGGGCAACACCGGCGCCTTCGACCTCGGCCGGGCCCGCGACGGCCTGGAGACGCACTCCTTCACCGGCGTCGTCTCCGAGGCGCGGCTGTGGAGCGTCGCGCGCGACGCCGCGCAGCTCGGCACGCCCGTCTCGGCGCGCGACCGCGGACTGACGGCGCACTGGCGGTTCGAGGAGAACGCGGGCAACACGGCGGCCGACACCACCGGTTCGCACGCCGCCCGGCTGCGCGGCGCCCGCTGGACGGCCAACCCCGACCCGCGCGGCAGCGTCTTCCGCCTCTACCGCAACGGCGTGTCCGTCGCCTGCGACCCGCTGGAGAGCGAGGACTTCGCCGGCTACGGCGACCGGGCGCTCGCGCTGGGCGCCCGGCTGAAGGACGGCCGGGCCGACCAGCCGTTCCACGGCGTCCTGGAAGAGGTGCGGATCTGGCGCACCGCCCGCACCCAGGAGCAGGTTCTGGACAACCTCTTCACCCGCCTCAGGGGCGAGAAGGAGGACCTGATCGCGTACTGGTCCTTCGACCGGGCCTCCACCGACGAGACGGCGGACCTCGTACGCGACGAGGGCCTGCGCGGCAACCACCTGACGCTGCGCGCCGCCCCCGCCCGGCCCGCCGCCGTCCTGTCCACCGCCCCCGTCTCCAGCGACACCGCCCAGGTCCGCTCGGCGCTCGCCGCGATGCGCACGCCCTTCCACGAGGCGATCGGCGGCGCCCCGGCCGTGGCCGAGTACGCGGACATGCAGTACACCGCCAAGGGCGAGGCGTTCGGCGTCCTCAAGCGGGCGTACGGCTACCTGCGCGACGGCCGCTGGCACCTGGTCACCGGCTACAAGGTCGGCGACCTGGTGAGCGAGTGGGTCAGCCAGGTGCAGTTCGACCCGCAGCTGGTCGGCTACGTGGAGGGCGCGCCGCCGGTGCCGTCCGAGAACCTCACCCCGAACACGGTCGACCCCGACCGCGCGACCTATGACGGCGTCGCCTCGGTGGAGTTCACCCAGGCCGAACAGGTCGTCCACTCGCTGTCGTCGGCGAAGGAGCGCAGCGTCGACGCGGCGTTCAACTTCGCCCTCTCCAACGAGGTCGACGTCGACATGTGGATGATCGCCGCGCCGCTGGGCTTCGGCGTGGCCAAGTCCATGGCGAAGGCCAAGGTGTCGGTGGGCGTGCGCGGCAGCCTGGAGTTCTCCAACAGCTGGGCCGACGAGACCGCCGTCTCCCAGGGCGAGAACACCGCCCGCGCCATGAAGGTGGACCTCTCCGGCAGCTGGGAGGACCCGCTGAAGCCGCTCAACCCGGCGCTCGGCCGCCGCTATGTGCCCGTCAACACCGGTTTCGCGGTCGTCCAGTCCCAGACCGCGGACGTCTTCGCGCTGCGCCTGGCGCACAGCGGGGCCCTGGTCGCGTACCGCATCCAGCCCAACCCGGACGTGCCCAAGGACTGGAACGTCGTCCCGTTCCCCCTCAACCCCCGCTACACCAAGCAGGGAACGCTGGACGGCACGGTCGGCTTCGACGAGCACGGCAGGGTCCTGGACCCGGACTACGAGGGGGCCCGCGAGCACGGCGAATACAGCTACTACAAGCCGCGCGAGGCGTACGCGATCAAGCGGCGCATCCAGCGGGACCAGCAGCGGCTGCGCAGCTACTACGAGACGGTCTCCACCGACACGGGCACGCCCGACCCCACCGCCGAGCGGGCGGGCCGCGTGCTGGGCGGCGCGATCGGCGGCGACACGTCGCCCGGCCGGAGCCGCGACACGGCGGGCAACTCCACCGGGGACGGGTTCTCGCGGCGCGACCTGGTCAACACCTACGTCTGGACGGCGGACGGCGGCTTCTTCGCCGAGACGACGGAGACGACCGACGCCGTCAGCGAGACGACGTCCGGCTCGTACGCGCTGTCCGGCTCCGTGGGCGCGTCCGTCGGCACGTCCTTCGACGTTATGGGCGTGGGCATCAACGCGCAGCTGGACGCGTCCGTCGGCGGCGGCATGTCCGTGACCCGGGCACGCGGCAAGGAGGCCACCCGCTCGTTCGGGCTGAACGTCACCTGCTCGCCGTCCGGCAACGTCCAGCAGTACGACGCCGGCCGCAAGCCGGTCTTCGACGCCGACGGCAATCCCGTCAACGCGCCGGGGAAGGTCGACGCGTACCGGTTCCTCAGCTTCTACCTGGGCGAGGACACCGAGCACTTCGACACGTTCTTCCACAAGGTCGTCGACCCGGCGTGGCTGGAGAACGGCGCCGACCCGAACGCGGCCGCGCTGCGGCAGGCCCGCCAGTCGGACCGCAAGCCGCCGTGCTGGCGCGTCATGCACCGCGTCACGTTCGTCAGCCGGCTCCTGCCGCCCGCCGCGGCCGCCGGCGCGCCCGCGCTGGAGAAGGCGATGCGGCAGCTGGACGTGGAGAGCAACTACGAGCTCGTCCGGCGCCTGGACCCCTACGTGAAGGGAGCGGCGACGAGCCTTCCGGAACTGACGGAGGCCGTGCGCTCGGCCCTGGCCGCGCACCTCCCGGAGCTGAGCCCGCACGCGGACCACGTGACCGGCTTCCTGGCGCAGTACTACGGCGTCGAGGCCTGACGCGCGCGTGCCCCGCCCCCGTGAGCCGGGGGCGGGGCACCACCCTCGCCCTCGGCGCGGTACCGCTCAAGCAAGTAAGTTAGGGTCTCCTTACTAAGGGATGATGATACGTTCTATCGGAGGTGAGCGGAGTGCGCGCAGTGCCGCGTTCGGCCCTGATCGAAGGCACCATCGGCCGGCTGAAGTCCCAGATCATCAGCGGCAGATGGCCGATCGGCAGCAAGATCCCCGTCGAGGACGAGCTCGTGGCGGAGCTGGAGGTCAGCCGCAGCACGCTGCGGCAGGCGGTCCAGGCCCTGGTCCACGTGGGCCTGCTGGAGACCGCGCAGGGCCGCGGGACGTTCGTGCGGGGCACCCACGAGGTCGACGCCGTCCTGACCCGTTATCTGGCCGACGCCGAGCTCCGCCACGTCCTGGAGACCCGCCGCGGCCTGGAGGTGGAGGCGGCCGGTCTCGCCGCCGAGCGCCGCAACCGGTCCGACGTGGTCCGCCTCGCGGCCGTGTACGCGCGCCAGACCGCCGCCCACCGGGACGGCAGGGCCGGCGAGTTCAACCGGGCGGCGGTGGAGTTCCACACGGCCGTCGTCGAGGCGGCGGGCAACCCCGTGCTGACCCGGCTCTACAGCAGCATGCTCGGCTCCGTCCGGGACTCGGTCCGGGTGGGCGGCGTGCGCCGCCCCGAGGAGCACTACGGGGACCCCGGTCACGCCCGCATCCTGGAGGCGATCGACGGCGGCGACCCGCAGGCCGCGCGGGACGCCGCGGCCGAGCACGTGTCCGCCTTCCTGATCGCGCTCGCGCCGGCCGGCGAGGACGCGCCGTGACGGCCCGGGGCGGCGCGCCCTCCCCCCACGGCGAGGAGCCGCTGTTCACCCGCACCGCCGTGGTGACGTCCTGCCTGGGCATGGTGATCATCGGCGCGCTGATCGCCCTGTACGGCCCGGTGGTTCCCGCCCTGCGCGACCGGTTCTCGTTATCGGAGCCGACGGCCGGGCTGGCCCTGGCCGCCCAGTCACTCGGCGCGGTGGTGGGTGTCCTGGGCTTCCACTCCCTTCACCGCCGGATCGGCAACCGCGCGCTGCTCGTCTCCTCCTACTTGACGATGATGGCGGGCACGGTCACCTTCGGCCTCTGCGGGACGTGGCCCCTGATGCTCGCGGCGGCCGTCGTGACGGGACTCGGCCTCGGCGGCGTCGACTTCGCCATCAGCCGGTTGTTCCTCATCGGGCTCGGCTCCCGCGGCCCGGCCCTGCTGAACGTCGCCCACGGCTGCTTCGGGCTCGGCACCGTCCTGGCGCCGGCCGTCATCGCGGTCACCGGCCCCGAGCGCTACGGCGCCGCGTTCATCACGATCGGCCTGCTGACGCTGATCCCCCTGGCCTGCGTGCGCGGGGTCCGGGCCCGCCCGACGCCCGCCGAACTCGCCGAGGCCTCCCCCGCGGCACCGGCCCACCGCTCCGGCGGACGCGGCCCGGCCGTCATCCTCGCCGGCTTCGTGGCGATCTACCTGCTGCACTTCGCGGTGCAGAGCGGCATCGGCAACTGGGAACCCACCCACCTGCACGCACTCGGGCAGAGCATGACCGGCGCGACGGTGGCCACGTCGGCGTACTGGCTGGCCATGACCCTCGGCCGCTTCCTCGCCGCCCCGCTCGCCCGCCGCCGGCCGCCCGCCGCGATCGTGACCGGCGCCTGCGCCCTGATGACCGTCAGTGTCCTGCTGGTGCCGGTGCCGGGCCTCGCCCCGTGGGCCTACGCGGCCGCCGGGCTGTGCATCGGGCCCGTCTTCCCCAACGGCCTGAACTGGCTGAACCGCTCCGCGCCCGCCTCGGGCAACGCCATGGCCTACGCCATCGCCGCGGCCATGCTCGGCTCCGTCGCGTTCCCGCCCGCGCTGGGCGCGGTCATCGAGGAGTACGACGTCGGCGCCCTGCCCCTGACGCTGTCCGTCCTGTGCCTGGTCACGCTGGCCATCAGCACGGCCCTCGCGCGACGGCTGCGCGGCGCCCGGCAGGGAACTGTCACGGCCGGGGCCCCGCTCCTCCGCGAGCAGCCCCTCACCACCCCGACCGTACGATCAAACACCCGAGAGAGAGGCGCTTCATGACCAACCAGTGGGTGGCGGGATTCCGCAGCGCGGTGATCAGCCCGTACGAGACCGTCCGGCTCACCGAGTCCCGCGGCTTCAGCAATCAGACGGTCCGCCAGGTCCTGCACATGGCCGGAGGCGGCGTGCGGATACGGGTGCGCCTGTCCAACCGCTACGGCCGCTCCCCGCTGACCGTCGCCGACGCTCGGGTGGCCGAGCGCAAGACCGGCGACGAGATCGTCGCCGGGACCGACACCGGAGTGCGCTTCGACGGCTCCCCTCAGGTGACGATCGCGCCGGGCGGCGAGGTGGTCAGCGATCCCGTCGCCCTGCCCGTCCGGGCGGGCACCGACCTCGTCCTCAGCCTCTACCTGCCGGCGGAGACCGGCCTGGCCACCACCTCGCACATGCCCGCCGAGACGTCCTACGTCACCGCCGGGAACCAGGCCGGGGCGGCGAGCCTCCCCGGGGCCGAAGAGGTACCGGCCAGGTTCTACGTCACCGGGATCGACGTGCTCGCGGACGAGGGCACGGCGGTCGCCGTCGCCTTCGGCGACTCCTGGTTCGAGGGCGTCGGCACCACGCCCGGCACCAACCGGCGCTCCGTCGACGCGCTCAACCGGCGCCTGGAGCGCGGCTGGACCGTCAACCAGGGCATCGCCGGGAACCGGCTGCTGACCGACGAGATCGGCGAGCACGCCCTGGCCCGCTTCGAGCGGGACGTGCTCTCCGTGCCCGGCGCCGCCCACGTCCTGGTGAACTTCGGCATCAACGACCTGGGCCTGCCCGGCATGGCGGGCCTGCCGCCCGCCACGGCCGGCGAGCTGACGGCCGGGTTCACCGAGCTGGCCCGCCTGGCGCACGAGGCCGGGCTGACGGTCCACGTGGCGACCATCGGCCCGTTCGCCGGCGCGATCTACCCGGGGATCAGCACCCCGGAGGGCCTCGCCGTCCGGCGCGAGGTGAACGAGTGGATCCGCACCGGCGGCGCCTTCGACTCGGTCTTCGACGTCGCCCGCGCCGTGGAGGACCCGGAGCGGCCGGACTACATCCGCCCCGGGTTCGACAGCGGTGACGGCATGCACCTCAACGACGCCGGAGCCATGGCCATGGCCGCCGCGGTCGACCTGGACGCGCTCACGTTCTGACACCACCGGCGTCCCCGTGGCGACCCCGCACGACGCGCTTCTCGTGCAACCCCCGGCCGTGCGGGGTCCCTCTCCTCCCCCTACGAGACCGTCACTTCGGCGATGCCCGTGCGGGACCCGGCGGCCCCGGCACCCTGCACCACCACCCTCACGTACCGCGCGGACACCGGCGTGGCGCTTCCGCCGGCCGGGACGTCGCGCCAGTGCCGGCCGTCGGTGGAGAGCTGGACGGCGGAGGAGGCCGGGGCCGGGCCGCTCCAGGCGGGGGTGACCTTGGTGACGCGTACGGACTTGCCGAGGTCGGTGGTCAGGCTGCCGTCCGGGCCATCCGGGACCCAGGCCGTGGCCGTGTTGCCGTCGACGGCGGCCGCCGCGTACATGCCCGGTTCCTCGGAGGAGGCGGTGGCGGCGGTGCAGCGGGCCGTGTTGGCGGTCGGCGCGAGGTCGGGGCGGCGGGTGTCGAGCACGGCCGGGGCCGCCTTCGTGACGGTCTTCGTGCCCTGCGGCGTGTCGAGGGTCATCGGCGCGCCGTCGGTGAGCCGTACGGTGGTGCGCCGGGCGCCGAGCTCGACGTCGTACGTGCGGCCCTGCCAGCGCAGCCCGCGCAGGGTGACGCCGCGGCCGAGCTGCGGCGGCAGCATCGGGTCGAGGTGCAGCCGGTCCTCGCGCATCCGCATGCCGGTCAGGCCGTTGGTGAAGATCTGGAGGAAGCCGCCCTTGCCGGTGAGGAAGTCGTGCGCGGGCGAGCCGGCCAGCGGGTCCTCGGCGCCCGCCTTCGCGCCGCGGGCCTCGGAGAACTGGGCGAAGGGCCCGCGGACGAACGGCCTGATGGCGCGCTGCAGATAGGTGTACGTCGAGCAGCCCGGCTCGCCCGTGCCGGCGGAGACGATGGCGTGCACGGAGTCCGTCATGGCCGGGCCGTCGGGGTCGGTCCGCTGCGCGTAGTAGTCGAGGGTGTTCGCTGCCGCGCCCTGCGGCATCGGCCACTCCAGCGGGTACATCAGCAGGACCGTGTCCGCCTGTTTGATCTTGCTGCCGCGGTAGCCGTCGTACTGCTCGAAGACCTTGCGCTGCGCGTCGTAGGGGATCCGGATGCGGTCGGCGATCGCCGTCCACTCCCCCGGTGCGCGCTCGCCGAGCAGCTGTGCGGCGCGGGCGGCGTTTCGCAGTGCGGTGGCCGCGCCCGCGTTGGTGAAGACCGCGTCGTCGACGCCGTTGCTGTACTCGTCGGGGCCGGCGGTGTCCTTGATGGAGTAGCTGCCGTCGGTGTTGCGGCTGACCCTTCCGGCCCAGAATTCGGCGATGCCCTTCATGACGGGCCAGCCGCGCCCGCGCAGCCACGCGGTGTCGCCGGTGGCGAGGTAGTACTGCCAGGCGGCCAGGGAGATGTCGGACTGGAGGTGGATCTGGGTGCGGCAGTGGGGCGGGTCCACGCTGTGGCACTCCTGGGCCAGGTCGCCCTTGCTGCCGCTGTTCCAGGGGTAGAACAGGCCCTGGTAGCCGAGCTTCCGGGCGTTCTCGCGGGCTCCGGGGAGGGTGCGGTAGCGGTATTCGACGACGCTCCTGGCGAGCGCGGGGTCGGTGGCCAGCAGGGCCGGGTACATCCAGGTCTCGGCGTCCCAGAACACCAGCCCGGCGTAGTTGTCGCTGGTCAGCCCGGCCGGGGCGATGCTGTCGGAGGCGTCCTTGCGGCTGCTGGAGAGCAGCCCGTAGCGCGCGGAGCGCACCCATGCCTGGAGGTCGCGCTGCCCGGGCACCTCGATGTCGGCGCGCCACAGGCGGGCCCAGGCGGCGGTGTGGGCGCGCAGCAGGCCGTCCCAGCCGCGCCGGGCGGCGCGCTGCGAGGCGGCGGTGGCGTCGCGGCGGGGTGCGTGCGAGGTCAGGGCGGTGTCCACGCCGACGTACTTGGTGAGTTCGTAGGACCGGCCCGTGCGGACGGGGAAGCTGAGCGACTGCCGTGCGCTCAGGTCCGCGGCGGCGCCGGCGCCCTTGGATCCGGTGGTCCGTATGCCGTTGCCGGCGCGCAGGGTGGAGGCGACGGCGCCGTCGGTGCCGGTGCCGTCGGTGCGGAAGGTGACGTCCATGGTGCGGCCGTCGCGGCCGGGGCTCTCGGTCCGGTCGCCCCCGCCGGTCCCGCTCATGCGCCGGGCGCCGTGTCCGTCGATGAGGTCGGTGACGGTGGCCTCGCCGCTCCAGCGCGGTGTCATGCGCAGCCGGACGGCGCCCGCGTGCGGGTCGTTGCGGTCGGCGAGCACCTCGTAGACCAGGTCCGTCTTCCTGCCGTCGGCGGCGGTCCAGGTCAGGGAGGTCCGGACGATGCCGCAGTGCAGGAAGAGGGTCTGGCGGTAGCCGGACACCCGGCCCGGTTCCGTCGAAGAGTTGAAGGTATCGCCGTGTGCGCCGCCGGTGCCGACGGTGAGCCCGGTCCAGGTCGGCAGCGCCGCGACGGCCTGCCGGTCGTCCGCGGTCTGCGGGTTGTGCGCGTAGAGCCCGGAGACGAACGAGCCGTCGTAGGCGGGGGTGAAGAGCGGCCAGCCGGTCTTGGTGTCGCTCGCGGAGTAGCCGGCGCCGTTGGGCGGGACGCGCTGCCCCAGGTAGCCGTTGCCGACGTAGGCGTGGTGGGTGTCGGCGGTGTCGATGCGGGTGGAGTCGAGCGACCAGCCGTCGCCCGTCCGGCAGCCGGCGGACGGGGGGACGGCGGCGGGGGAACGGTCTGCGGTGGGGGGTTGTGGTGCGGATGCCGCGGCCGCGGGCGCCACCGGGGCGACGAGCGCTCCGGCGAGCAGCAGCGCGGTCAGGCGGGCGGGACGCGGGCGCGGGCGCGCTCCGGGGGAGTACGTCATTGTTCTCCGTCGTTCTCGTAACTCGTGCGAGAGTCCCGCGACCATAAAGTTGCTGAACGTACAACGTCAATGGTTGGCATTGTTCATACAACTTCTGAAGGTAGTGCCGAGGCGGGCGGCCACTCCGTCGCCGGGGCGCGGTTCCAGCGCATCCGGGACCAGGGCAGGGCCAGTTGGCTGCGGTCGGACACCTCTCGCGGGGCGAAGTCCGCGATGGGCGCGGCCTCGCGGTGCCGGGCGTAGACGGTGTCGACGTAGCGGTGCCCGGTGTCGGCGGCGATGAAGAGGACCGTCCGCCCGGGGGTGCGTTCGCGTTCGTGGCGGGCGGCGAGGTAGCCGGCGCCGGTCGACAGCCCCGCGAAGACCGCGTGCCCCCGCAGCAGGTCGACGCTGCCGGCCAGGGCCGCGTCGAAGGAGATCCAGTGCAGGGTGTCGTACAGCTCGTGCGCGACGTTCCCGAAGGGGATGGAGCTGCCGATCCCGGCGATGATGATCTCGGGGTCGGAGACGTGCCCGGCGCCGAAGGTGACGCTGCCGTACGGCTGGACGCCGACGAGTTCGACGTCCGCCGGGCCGTCGGGGGCCGCGCGGAGGTAGCGGGCGAGGGCGCCGGTGGAGGCTCCAGACCCGACGCCGCCGACGACGGTGAGCGGGTCCGGGCCGGTCGCCGCCCGGATCCCGTCGGCGACCGCGCGGTAGCCGAGATAGTGGATGCCGTCGTGGTACTGCCGCATCCAGTGGTATTCGGGGTGTGCGGCGAGGATCTCGTGGATCCGCTCGACGCGCCGCTTCTGGTCGAGTTTGAGGTCGCTGCACGGCTCCATCTGCTCCAGCGTCGCCCCGAGGACGGCGAGCTGGGTGCGCAGCGTGCGGTCCACCGTCGCCGAGCCGACGATGTGGCAGCGCATGCCGTGCCGGTGGCAGGCCAGGGCGAGGGCGTACGCGTAGATGCCGCTGGAGCTGTCCAGCAGGGTGTCGCCGCGCCGCACGGCGCCGGTGTCGAGCAGGTGGCGCACCGCGGCGAGGGCGGAGACGACCTTCATCGTCTCGAAGCGCAGGCAGACGAGCCGGTCGTCGAGGCGTATCAGGTCCGGCCGGCCGATCGACTCCGCGATGTGCTGGTCCATTCAGGGTCCCTTCGGTGGTGGTGAAAGGTGGAGAAGGCGGAGAAGGTGCTGAAAGTGGTGGAGTTGCCCAAGGTGGTGAAGGTCCGGGTGGCGGGGATGCCGTGGGCGTCCAGGGCGCGCAGGCAGCTGCGGACGCGGTGCCGCAGGCCCGGGGTGGCCGGGGCGAACAGCACGCCCGCCACGGCGCCGCTGTGCGCGATCTGGACGCCCGCGGCTCCGACCCGGCGGGCGATGGCGGTCAGTGCGCCGAACTCCGGGTGGCCGAGGACCTGCTGGCCGCGGCGCGCGCTGGCGGTGGCGACCTGCCCGAGCAGGTGCGCGTCACCGGTGGCCACCGCCCGGCGCAGCCGTGTGCGCAGCCGCTCGAAGTCCCGGACGTCGGCCTCGGTGGCCTCCCGTACGGGCAGGGCGAGGGTGTCCACGGGCGCGCCCCCGCCGAAGGCGCAGCCGACCACGACCAGCGGCGGCAGGGCGGGGCCGAGGACCTCCAGGACCCGGCCCTCGCGCTGGGCGAACAGCACCGGGCGGCCGTCCAGCATCAGCGGGTCGCAGGCCAGCTCGGCGCGGACGGCCAGCCGGGCGACCGCGTCGGGGGCGAGCCGCAGCCTGTACGAGTCCGCGACCGCGCGTACGGCGGCGATCACGTCGCTGGTGGAGCTGCCCATGCCCAGGCCCACCGGTACGTCGCACGTGAGCCGCAGCTCCCCGCCGCAGGGCGGCTGCCCGGTCCGCTCGGCGCACGCGGCGACCGCGAGGGCCGCGGCTTGCGCGGCTTTCGTTCGGCCGGCGGGGACGACGGTGAGCGCGCCGGGCGGGGTGCCGGGCCTGCGGACGAACTCGGCGTGGCTGCCGGGGCCGGCCATGGGGAGGGTGACCAGGCCCGCGCACCGGCGCCCGTCACCGTCGAGGAAGACGCCCTGGAGGATCTCGCCGTGGTGGCAGGGGGCGTGCCCGGTGCCGGCGGGCGCGTCGCCGGCACCGGGGACCGCCGGGCGGGCGGCGGGCTTCACGCGCCGCCCGCCGGCCGGTAGCGGTACAGGACGCTCTCCTCGGCGCTGAACTGGGAGAAGGGGAACGGTTCCGCGGACAGGGCGGTCACGCCCGAGCCGAGGAAGGCGCGGGCGACGGCGCTGCCGGTCTGGGCGTAGACGACCAGCGGGACGCCCCGGGTCCGGCAGCGCTCCAGGATGGTGTCGAACGAGCCGTTGCTCAGGGTCATTCCGGTGGCGACCACGGCGTCGGCACGGTCCAGCACCGCGTGCATGTCGTCGGTGACGGGGTCGCCCCACTGGGTGGCCTTGAGGTTGAAGTCGCAGGGCAGCGGGGCGCCGCCGCGCTCGCGTATCGCCGCGACCAGCGGGTTGACGACGCCGATGAGGCCCACCCGCGCGCCCTCCTCGATGTCCAGCAGGCCGGCGATGGCCGCGTCGCGGGCCTTCGCCCGGGTCTCCGGGGTGCCGGTGGGAAGGGTGACGGCCTCGGCGTCGCCCGCCGCGGCGGCCGCGCGGTGCGGGCGGGTCTCGGCGAGGTAGGCGTCGAGGGCGGCGATCCGCAGCGGGCGCGGGGCCTTGCGCAGCAGGACGTCGAGCGGGGCGCCGGAGGAGTCGCGGCAGACCGACGGGTCGGTCTCGCCGGCCTCGAAGGCGCAGCCGCCGAACGAGCCGCCGAGGCGGACCAGGACGTACTGGTTGAGGTAGGTGGTGTCGCCGCCGGCGAGGCGGGTGCCGTGGTGGAGCCAGAACACGCTGGTCGCGACGAGTTCGGAGGGGAGCGGGCCGTGTTCGCCCGCGAGGACGGCTTCGACGAGGGCGTCGACGGAAGGGGCGGGGGGCGTCGGGGTCATGGGGTTCCTTTTCCTGGGTTTTACGGGGAGGGCTGGTGTTCGGGGGCCGGCACGCCGAGCGGCCCGCGGTAGGTGACGGCGGGGTGTCCCAGGGCGTCGGTGGTGAGTTCGGCGTCCACCTCGAAGACCTCGGCGAGCCGCTCGGCGGTCAGGACGGCGGCGGGGGTGCCGGCGGCGATCAGGCGGCCGTGGTGCAGGAGCAGCAGCCGGTCGCAGTACCGGGCGGCGAGCGACAGGTCGTGCAGCGCGACCAGGACGGTCTGGTCCGTACGGGTCAGCAACCGCATCAGTTCCAGCTGGTGTTTGACGTCGAGGTGGTTGGTGGGCTCGTCGAGCAGGAGCGCGTACGGCTGCTGGGCCAGCGCGCGGGCGATGTGGGCGCGCTGCCGTTCGCCGCCCGACAGCGCCTTCCAGGGGCGGCCGGCGAGCGCGGTGAGCCCGAGGCGCTCCAGCGCGGCGGCGACGACCGCCCGGTCGGTGGCGTCCGGTCCGCGCCAGCGGTCGCGGAACGGGGTCCGGCCCAGGCCCACGACGTCGGCGACCCGCAGTTCGCTGTCGGCGCCCGGGTCCTGGCCGGCGAAGGCGACGTGGCGGGCGATCCGGCGCGCGCTCCAGTCCCGTACGTCCTCGCCGTCGTAGCGAACCGTGCCCGTGTCGGGGGCCCGCAGGCCGGCCAGGCAGCGCAGCAGCGAGGACTTGCCGGAGCCGTTGGGGCCGAGCAGTCCGACCGTCTCGCCGGGGGTGATGCCGGCACTGACACCACGGACGACGGGCGTGCCCGCCACCGACCAGCTCAGCTCTTCGGCGGTGATCCTCACAGCTCACCCCTCTTGCGCAGGACGAGGAGGAAGAGCGGCACGCCGAGGAGTGCGGTGATCACGCCCACGGGAACCTCGCGGGGCGCGAAGGCGATCCGGGCCAGCGCGTCCGTCCACACCAGGAACACCGCGCCCGCGAGCGCCGCGTACGGCAGCAGCACCCGGTACAGCGGGCCGACGAGGAAGCGCACCCCGTGGGGGACGATCAGCCCGACGAAGCCGATGGCGCCGACGGTGGCCACCGCCACCGCGGTCAGCGCGGCCGTGACCACGAGCAGCAGCATCCGCGTGCGGCGTACGCCGATCCCCAAGGACGCGGCGGTGTCGGTGCCGAAGGCGAGCCCGTCGAGGGCGGTCGAGCAGAGCCACGCGGCCAGCAGCCCCAGCGGCGTGACGACCGCGCAGACCACGACGGTGTTCCAGCGGGCGGGCGCCATCGAGCCCAGCAGCCAGTGGGTGACGGCCCGCGTGGTGTCCGCGTCCGCCGAGGCCATCAGGATCAGGGAGGTGAGCGCGGTGAAGAGCTGGCCGACGACCACGCCGGTGAGGACGATGCGGGACGAGTCCAGCCCGGTGCGCCGCAACAGCAGCATGAGCAGGCCGAAGGAGAGCAGGGCGCCGGCGAGCGCGCCTCCGGTGACGCCGAGCGCGCTCGCGCCCAGCCCGGTCAGAGGCAGGACGACTACGGTGACGGCTCCCGCCGACGCGCCCGAGGAGACGCCGAGGAGGTAGGGGTCGGCGAGGGCGTTGCGGGTGACCGCCTGGAGGACCGTGCCGCACACGGCGAGCGAGGCGCCGACGAGGGCGGCCATCAGCACGCGCGGCAGCCGCAGGTCCCAGATGAGGGAATCCACCAGCGGGGGCAACGGCTCCACGCCCAGGCCGAGACGGGCGCCGAGGACACGGGCGAGGCCGGTCCAGCCCACGTCGGCGGTGCCGATGGCCACGGCCGCGGCGACCGAGCCCGCCAGGGCGCCGAGTGCGAGGAGGAAGAGGAGTGCCCGGGCAGGACCGGGCGGGCGGGGCCGGGTGGTGCGGGGGCACTCCGTCATCATCCCGCGGGCCGCCGGAAGCAGGAGGTCCGTCGGCTTGTGCCGAGTGACCGGGTCAGCGGGCATACCCGAGGTCCTTCATTCCCTCGGCCAGCAGCCCGAGCGCATGTACGGAGCGCACCGACGGGTCCAGCTCGATGCCCGGCACTTCGAGGATCTTGTGGTCCCGGACCGCGGCCAGCTTGGAGACCACGGGGTGCCCGGTCATCGCGGCGCGCTTCTCGGCGGCGCTGTCGCCCGGCCGCCCGCGCTCGGACAGGTCGCCGATCACGATGACGTCCGGGTCGCGCTTGGCGACCTCCTCCCAGGAGACCTCCGGCCAGTCCTCGTTGACGTCGTCGAAGGCGTTCTTCGCGCCGATGATCCGGCTCATCTCGCTGGGCAGGCCCGACTTGCCCGCCACGTACGGCATGCCGTTGAAGACGGAGTAGAGGTAGACGACGGTCGGCCGGTCCTTGCCCGCGGGGACCTTGGCCGCGTTCTCCCCCGCCTTGGCGACCGCGGCGCGCTGGCCGGCGGCGAGCTTGCGGGCCCGCTCCTCGGCGCCGAAGACCTTGCCGAGGTTCTCGTAGTCGGAGAAGAGCAGCTCGAAGGGGGACTTGCCGGCCGGGTTCTGCCGCGGGCAGTCCACGGCGCTGACGAAGGTGGGGACCTTGAGGGCGGCCAGTTCCTCGCGGGTGCCGGCCCGGTCCTTGGTGAAGAGGTCCGTGGAACCGCCGATGACGAAGTCGGGGCCGGCGGCGCGCAGCTGCTCGCCGGTGGCGATCTTCGGGGCTATGACGGGGACCTTGTCGTACGCGGCCCGGTACTGCGCGGGGACCTTCGTCTTGAGGTTGGCCGTTCCCGCCATCCGGTCCTGGAGGCCGAGTTCGAGCAGGGTCTCGGTGGAGGTCTGGTCCAGGGTGACGGTGCGCTGCGGAGGCCCGGCGAAGGACAACTGACGGCCGCAGCTGGTGACGGAGGCCGCGGTGGCGGACCGGGCGTCCGCCCCGGAGCCGTCACGCGCTGCCGCGGAGCAGCCCGCGGTGGCGAGGGCGATGGTCAAGGCGATGCCGAGGCGGGCGGGGTGGCGCATGGGGGCTCCAGTCCGGGAGGGGGTGCCGCGTTCGAAGGGTACTGTAATGGTATTCATTTTCATTAAGCGAATCCGGGTGGCTTCCCACCGGACCGCCACCTCACCCCAAGGAGCAACCACACCGTGACGACCACGCCCGCACCGACAGCGGCCAAGTCCGCCACCCCGCCCCCGCGTTCGGTCCTCCGCGACCCCGCTTTCCTGCGCCTGTGGGCGGGCACCACCGCCTCCGGCCTCGCGACCTGGGCCCTGCCCTTCGTCCTCGGGCTCGCCGTCCTCCACCGCGACCTCGGCGCGGCCGGCCTCGGCCTGGTCCTCGCCGCGCGCACCGCCGGCTTCCTCGCCGCCGTCGCCGTCGGCGGCGTGCTGGCGGACCGGCACTCCCGCCGCGCCGTCGTCCTCTGGTCGGCCCTCGCGGCGGCGGTCGCCGCGCCCCTCCTCGCCGCCGGACTCGGCCGCTCACTCGTGCTGATGACGGCCGCCGCCGCCCTCGCGGGCGCCGGACAGGGCGCCTGCCGCCCGGCGTTCCAGGCGCTCACCGCCGAGACCGTCGGCCCCGCCCACCGCCAGCAGGCCAACGCCGCCACGACCATGGCTGTACGCGGCTCCACGCTCGCCGGGCCCGCCCTGACCGCGCTGCTCGCCTCCTTCCTCGACGTCTCGACGCTCCTGCTCGGCATCGGCCTGCTCTGGCTGGTCGCCGCGCTCGTCCCGGGCAGGGGCACCGCCGCGGCGGCGGCTCAGGCCGCCGAGGCGGCCGCCCCGCGCACCGGCTTCCGCAGGGAGTTCCTCGACGGGATACGCGAGGCGCGCCGCCACCCCTGGTTCCTCGCCGGGCTCGCCGCCCTCGTCGCTGTCATCGCCCTCGGCTACTCCGCCACCAGCGTCGCGCTGCCCCTGATCAGCCGCGACCGCTACGGCACCGGGTGGGTCCTGGCCGCGGCCATGACCGCGTACACCGTGGGCGCGCTCGGCGGCGCCCTGGTCATCGCCCGTTGGCGGCCGCGCTCCCAGGGCTGGGCCGCCTTCGCGGGCCTGGCCGCGTACGGCTTCGCGCCGCTGAGCCTGATGCTGCCCGTGCACCCGGTCGTGGTCGTCGCCGCGTACGCTGTCGCCGGGGTCGGGATCGAGCTGTTCAACGTGCCCTGGTTCACGGCCACCCAGCGCGAGGTCGCCCCGGAGAAGCTGGCCCGCGTCTCCTCGCTGGACTTCCTGGTGTCCTACGGCCTGGCACCCGTCGGCCTGGCCGTGATCGCCCCGGCCATCGACGCGTTCGGCACCACGCCCGTCCTCGCGGTGTGCGCCGCCGCCTGCTTCCTCATACCGGCCGCGGCGGCCCTGGTGCCCACGGCCCGCCACTTCACCCGCTGAGGCCGGGGGCCCGTCGTGCGCGAGCCGGCGTGCCCCGGTCCGCACCGCCGGCCCGGCGGTGGTTCGGCCGGCTGGTAGCGGAACGTCAGGATGGCCCCGCGCCCTCCTCCCCCCGGCGCGGCCGACCCTGCCTTTCCGGCCCGGCAGGGGTCGTGCCGCCGGACAGGGAGCCCCGCGGGCCGGGCCGGCGGGGCTGTCAAGGCATCAGTTCATCAGGAGCAGCCGCGTCTGCGGCACCAGCTTCCGGTTCACGCTGGTGCTCTGCACGAAGATCGTGAAGTCGTCGTTGTGGTCCGGCTTGACGCGGACTTCCGCGTCCGGCAGGCCGAGCAGGGCACGTGCCTCCGGCCCCGTGTACACCCGGTCCGTCTTCTTCTCCAGCACCGCGATCTGCTTCCGCGCCTGGATCTTCTCCGACTTGCTCAGCTGGTAGAACGCACCACCGGTGCGGTAAGTGTGGCCGCTTTCGACGACCCAGTCCCGGATGGCCGCTTCGCGGGCCACCGGAATCAGCTGGTACGCCGACGGATCGGCCGGGGTGAGACCGGCCGCCTCGATGGTGTCCTTGTTGACCGCTTCCGCGCCCATGGAGAACACCGCCCGCGATCCCCGGATGCCCTGGGTGCGCCCCACCATGAACTTCTCGGTGGCCTCCTGGATGACCTGCCCGGCCTCCTCCAGGCCCTGGGTGCTCGTGGCGTCCCAGATGGCGATGTTGTCCTTCGGGAAGCCGCACCGCATGGCCTCGCGCTTGCCCATCTGGTCCGGCACGAGAACGGCCAGCGTCCAGTTGTCCTGCTGCGTCTCGATCATCTCGGCCACGGCCCGCACGAGCTCACGCTGATCCCTGGTGGGGGCGTCCACGCAGTGGTGACTCGCGTTCTCCTGACCGTCGGTCAGCACGAACGTCAGGAAGCTGTGGTCGCCGTACAGCTGGGCCGTCTGCGCCAGTTCCCGCTGCGACTTCAGCGCGGCCGCCAGCAGGGCCGTCATCCCACCGACCCGGTACAGCTCCTTCAGGGACGGCATCCGCAGCACGTCCTTGTCGTAGATGACGCACTCCACCGTGTTCGCGAAGACGTACACCGTGACGCGGGTCTCCTGGTCCAGCTCCTCCGACCGGCGGGCCAGGTAGGCGATCTGCTGGTCGGCGACTTCGACGACCTTGCGGCTCAGGTGTGACATCGACGAACTGGCGTCGAGGACGAGAGCAACGTGGTTGATGTAGTTCTGGTTTCCGGACATGACGGCTCCCCCGAAATCTTTCTCCGACTCGATGCTCCGATCCTCGCAGCCACCACTGACAATCGATCTTCACGGCGACGCCCGGCGGACCCCGCCGGCCGCCGGGCGGTGGGAAGACGGCGATATCGGGCACGGAAACGGTACGGAGAGGCCTCGGAGACTCCGGCCAAGGCCGCGGGCACCGAGCCGCATGTTCCAGCGGTACACGTCTGTGTCTTCCGAGCATGAAGGGTGGCGCGTCCGGAAACCATGGAGGTCATCGACTCCCGGCGCGTCGGTGCCGGCGGCAACGTCGAAGGGCTTCCCATGACCCTACTGGGAACGATCATAAGGATGGCCGGACTCTGCATCGTCGCGGCCACGTTGATGTACGCACTGCCCCTCACGGTCATCGGCGTGAGGTTCGCTCGTCGCAACGGCGCGTCGCTGCGCGGCCAGCTCGAACTCTCGGAGGGGCCGTCCGCCAGGCCACCGCCCGGCTGGACCGTGTTCGCGCTCATCCCGTGCCTGAACGAGGAACGGGTCATCGCCGACACCGTGCGTGAGCTGCTGGCCGGCCAGCCCGGGGTGCGTGCAGTGGTCATCGACGACGGCAGCGGCGACGCCACGGCCGAGCTGGCCCGGACCGCGGGCCGCGGCCGGATCACCCTCGTGCGCAGAACGCTGCCCGAGGCCCGGCGGGGCAAGGGCGCGGCGCTCAACGCGGGGCTGCTCGCGGTGCGCCGTTGCGTGGAGGACGAGGGCCTGGACCCGGTGCGCGTGCTGGTCTGCGTGCTGGACGCCGACGGCAGGCTGACGCCCGGTGCCGCCGCCCGCGTTGCTCCGTCGTTCGACGCACCGGCGGTCGGCGGGGCCCAGGTGGCGGTGCGCATCCGGGACCGGCGGAACTGGGTCCTGCGGTTCCAGGACATCGAGTTCTGGGGCCTGAGCGCGCTGACCCAGTTCGGCAGGGTGTCCACGGGCTCGGTGAGCATAGGCGGCAACGGGCAGTTCACCCGCCTCGCCGCCCTGGACAGCATCGGGCCGGCGCCGTGGTCGGACTCCCTGACCGAGGACCTGGACCTGGGGATCAGCCTGGCCGTGCACGGGTGGACGGTCACCTCCACCACGGGCGCCTACGTCTCCCAGCAGGGCCTGACCTGCCCCCGCCGGCTGCTGCGGCAGCGCACCCGCTGGTACCAGGGACACATGAGCGCCATCACGCGCCTCCCCGAACTGTGGGCCGCCCCCACCGCCGACGCCAAGGCCCGGCTGGAACTCACCGGCTACCTGCTCGTGCCCTACGCGATCACCCTCCCCTGGTCGATCGCCCAGCAGTACCTCCTGGTCCACACGCTTCACACGGTCTACAACAACGCCACGACGCTCACCGCCCCGGCCGCCGGGCCGGTGTGGGGGGCAGCGGTCACCGGCATCGGGTGGTATCTGGTCTCCTTCTCGCTCTACCTGGCCTGGGCATTGCTGTACTGGCGGCGTGCCGACGACCTGCCGCTCTGGAAGGCCGTCTGCTATTCCCATGCGACGGTGCTGTGGACCTACGTCGGTTTCGCCGCCTGCTGGCGTGCGTTGTGGCGCATGGCCGCCGGACGCACCGGCTGGTCCAAGACCGAACGCACTCGGGAGACACCGGTGCCCGAACCACGTGTGAGCTGAACGGGATCACGCTGTGTACGGCACCTGCCTCCACCGGCGGCCCGGCAACCGGTGTACGGCGCCGGTTACGATCAGCCCCATGCGGCAAGAGGCTCTCAACGACTTCACTTCATCCGGCCAGAGCAACTTGTACATACCAAGCTCTTCGGATACAGTGCAAACTTTTCAGGCAGCAGGCAGCAGGCAGCAGGCAGCAGGCAGCAGGCAGCAGGCAGCAGGCAGCAGGCAGCAGGCAGTTCTTCTTGCCGTGCGTTCAGCGGGGGCTCTTCACCGGCTGCTCGACGTCCTGCCCGTCTTCGAAGGCGACGACCGCATAACCGTCCGTTTCACGCTGGTGCCGGGATCGGCATTCGACGCGGAAGCCTTCGCGGCCCTTGAGCACTCCCCCGCCCGCGTCATCAGCTGGGACGAGGCACGGGAACGCAAGCACGACCTGATTCTGACCGCGAGCCCGAAGGGCCCGCTGCGGGCCCTCTCCGGACCGGGGGTCCTGCTTCCGCACGGCGCGGGCTTCAACAAGGCCCTGAGCGACGAGGGCTCGCCCCACCTGCCGTCCGGTCTCGACCCCCACTATCTGCTCGCCGGCGGCGAACCCTGGGCCTCGCTCCACGCGCTCGCCCACGGCGACCAGCTCGCCCGTCTTGCCGAGCACTCCCCCGCCACCGCCGCGCGGGGCGCAGTGGTGGGGGACCCGTCCCTGGACCGGCTGCTCGGCGCGGTCGCCCACCGGGAGAGCTACCGTTCCGCCCTGGGGACGGGCGAGCGCCGGCTCGTCGTCCTCACGTCCACCTGGGGGCCGGAGTCGCTGCTCGCGCGACGGCCTGAGCTGCCGGGCGAACTCCTCGGCCTGCTCCCGCACGACGAGTACCA
This sequence comes from Streptomyces sp. SCA2-17, assembly GCF_044336695.1. Classification (NCBI taxonomy): domain Bacteria; kingdom Bacillati; phylum Actinomycetota; class Actinomycetes; order Kitasatosporales; family Streptomycetaceae; genus Streptomyces; species Streptomyces sp. SCA2-17. The sequence goes on along the minus strand of NZ_CP117521.1, from coordinate 6,222,396 downwards.
GCTCGCCCTCGTCCTCCACCCCAACGAGTACAGCCGCACCAGCACCTTCGATCTCTCCCGCCACCTGGGCCCCGCCCTCGCGGCGGGCCTGATCCTGGCCAGGCCGTACGAGGAATGGTCCGCGCTGCTGGTCGCCGCCGACGCCGTGGTCACCGACCACGGCTCCACGGCCCTCTACGCGGCGGCCCTGGGCCGGCCGGTCATCGGGGCGTACGACGGCGGAGGCGAACTGATCCCCGGCAGCCCCATGGCACGGATGCTCACCCGGATCCCCCGGCTCAGCAAGGCCGGTGACCTGGCGCACCTCCTCCCGGCGGCCGAAGCCCTCGACACCCGGGACTTCGCCGGTGCCGCGTTCGCTCTGCCCGGCCAGGCCCTGCACCGCCTGCGCTCCGAGCTCTACCGGCTGCTGGGACTCCAGCCGCGGCAGGTCCCCCTGATGCCGCCCCCGCTCCCCCGCCCAGCCACGCCCCGGAGCCCGCAAGCCCTCTCCGTACGAGCCGAGGTGTCCGGGCTCCGGGTCGGCGTCGAACGATTCCCTCCGTTCACTTCCGAGGTGGTGCATCATCTGGCGGCTGAATACCCCGGGGCCGGCAACCGCCACTTGCAGAGCGCGGCGGTGCTGTGGCACCGCGCCCGGCCCGCCTCCTCTTCACCGCACACCAGTGCCTGGACGGCCGCCGGCTGGACGGCACGAGTTCTGGACGAGTTTCCGGGCTGCCGGACGGCAGCCGCCGTCCTCTCCCCGGAACGGTGCCTGGTCCGGCACCGGTCGTCAGAGCCTCTCAGCGTCCGCATCGCCCCTCGCAGGACCGCCGGACGCATAGCGCGCGCCGATCCCGCAGCGGTGGTGTCGGCGGTCCACGCCTGGCTCCGTGCCCGTCCGCAGTGGACGCCGCCCGCGACCATCACGTGCGAGACCGGACCTCTCACCGTACGCGTAGAGCTGTCTCCGGCCGGCAGAGCAGATCTCGACTACGAGCTCTGATCTCCGTCAGACAGGCCGCCCGAGCATTCAGCCAACCGTCGTGCCGTTGCCCGGTGTTCCTCCGCTTGAGCGGTGTCGCCCAGCTCGTCGGCGAGGGAAGCCAGCTCCGTCAGTATGCGCGCCTCGTCGAAGGTCGAGCCCCGTTCGCGGGAATTCGCCAGCGCGGCACGCACCAGCCCCTGTGCTTCGGCTGCCCGCCCGGCGCTCCGCAGGGCACGGCCGAGTTCGAATCCGGTCCGCGCCGTCATGCGCTCCCGCTCCTGTTCCCGCGCCATCGTGTGCGCCTCATGCAAAAGAGCGACCGCCCGCTCGGGCTCACCCAGGCTCAGCGAGGTGCGGCCCAGCAGGTAGGTCTGGAGCAGGACGCCGTACGCGTTGCCGATCTCGGCGTGCGTTCCTCTCGCGGACTCGAAGTCCGCGGTCGCGCCCGCCCAGTCGCCCTGCGCCGACTTCAGCAGTCCCCGGAATTCCCGTACCGACGCCTTCAGTTTCCGTTCCTGCGGCGAATCGCCGAGGGCTTCCGAAGCGCCCAGCGCGTGTCGCAGGTGCTCGGCGGCCTCGTCGTACTGTTCCTGTTCCCACAGCGGCCTGGCCAGTTGGCATCGCATCCGCACCATCGCCGGCAGGTATTCCAGGCGATCGGCGGCCGCCGCTCCGGCGCGGAAGGCGTCCGTGACGTCCGCGTAGTGCGGGTGATCCAGGAAGTGGGTCCACAGTGGTTCGCACAGGGCCCAAGCGTCCTCGTAGAGGCCCGCTTCAAAAGCCAGCCGCACACAGCCGTACAGGGCGAGCCGCTGCGCTTCCATCCACCGCAGGGCCTCCGCCTTGCCCTTACCGCTGAATTCGACGTCGGGAGCACCGGAAACTGCCGCTGCGGTTTCCGCGAAGGTCATGCGCGGGCCGGCGGCCAGCAGGTCCGCTCTGGCCGCCTGACGCCTGTACCAGCGGATCAGCCGGCACCGCGCCTCGGCACGAGCCGCCCCCGCGGGATCGGCCTCGCGGGCACGGCGGTCGGCATGCCCGCGCAGCAGGTCGTGCATACGGTACCCCTCGGGCCTGTTCTCCAGCAGGCCCGCGGATTCCAGCTCCTCCAGCGCGTCCTCGGCGGACCGGAGGTCTCCTCCGAGGAGCGCGGCGGCGGCCGGGGCCGCGATGGCCGGAGCGGGGTACTGCGTCACTACGTGGTAGAGACGGGCGGCCTCCGGTGCCAGCCCTGCGTAGGCTGCGTCCCAGACCGCCTCGACCATGGGAATGCCCTTCTCTCGCAGCTCGGCGCTGAGCTCGGCGACCAAGCGGGAGAGGCTGCGCCTGCGGTACTTGCGCACCCACTGACCGGCCACCTTGAGCGCCGCAGGCAGTCCGCCGCAGCCCCGGACGATCTCCGTCACGGCGCCCGGCTCCGCCGCGAGCCGGGGGTCGTCCACGATGTGCCCGAGCAGCCGTACCGCATGGTCCGGTGTCAGCGGGCTCAGCGGCACCTCGACAGCGGTCACGCCGTCGAGGTCGTAGAGCGGCCCTTGGCTCGTCACGATCGCCAGACTCCCGGCGGACGCCGGAAGCAGCGGAACGGCCTCCGCGCCGTAGCGGGCGTTGTCGATGACCACGATGAGACGCTTGCCCCGGGTGCGCGTCCAGTACTGTTTCGAGCGGCCGGCGAAAGAACGCTCCTGCCAGTCGGAGGAGACGTCCAGACCGGTGAGCAGTTCACCGACCGCGTCCGCCACTTCCACGGTTCCGTCCCGCCGCAAGTCGTCGAGATCGACGTACAACACGCCATCGGGATATCTCTGGCTGAGCCGCCGCGCGACGTGAAATCCGAATTCCGTCTTGCCGATCCCGCCGATTCCGGTCAGCGCCACCACCAGTGGTCCGGGGTGGTCCGCGTGGTTCTCGGCAGCTCGTTCGATGTGGTCCTGCTCGTCCTGACGGTTCTCGAAGTGTGCGAGTGCCGGGGGCAATTGGAACGGCACCGGCCGAGAGGGTGGCGCCGAGCCATGAAAGTGCTGGTGCAGCCCTTCAATACGGCCGGCCTGGACCGCCACATCCGCCCGCCCGCCCAGACTGTTGTACGTCTCCTCGCCCATCCCCCAACCCTAGGGGGTGACGCACTACCTGATGGGACGACACATCTCAGCCATGTCCACCGGAAAGCACCGGGATCCGCTGCGTCCATGACCCAGCGCTTCTATGGTGTGTCTACTTGCAGACAAACCAGGGAGTACGCCATGGATCCGATCGCGGTGACCACCCTCACAGCACTGGCCGGAGGAGCCGGCGGGGAAGCCGGACGCCAGGCGTGGCAAGGGCTCGTCGCGCTCGTCCGGCGCCCCTTCCGGCAAGAGGACGCTCGCGACGGGGACGGGGACGAGAACGTCACTCCCAGCTCGGGCCGGCCCGAGCTCACGGCGCTGCAAGACGCCCCCGCCGACCTGACGCGCGCGGCGGCACTGGCCACGGCGCTCGGCGTACGGGCGGCCCTGGACACCGAATTCCGGGGGCTCCTCGCGGAGTGGCAGCAGCAGGCCCAGGCGGTCCGCCCCGCCGGCTCCGTCCACAACGAGATCAGCGGCGGGACGCAGCACACCGTCCTCCAGGGACAGGACTTCTCCAACCTCACCTTCACCGTCTCCCCGACCACGCCTCCCACCTCGTAGCGCGCCACCGGCGCCGGCAGTGCCAATCCGGTCCGGTCCGGCTGCGCCGTAGGACCGCAGACTGCGCAGTGGCGGTCAACTCGCCCCGCCCGGACGGGCCAGGTCGCAGCGGGAAGTGCGCCCGCAGTTCCGTTATCAGGTCGTCCCTGATCTCGTCGGCCTCGCCCTTGTGGTCGAGGATGTGCTTGGAGCCGATGTTGCTGGTCATGATGACCACGGTGTGCCGGACGTCGACGGTGCGGCCCTGGGCGTCGGTCAGCCGTCCGTCGTCCAGGGTCAGACAGTGGCGGTCCCGTCCGCCCGGGCGATCAGCAGATCCAGCAGCGAGAGCAACGCGCCGCGGACCTCCTCCCGGGAGCGGGCGTCGAGCAGGAGAACGGGAGTGCCCGGGTCCTGAAGGTGCAGAGCCGCTCTGATCTCCTCGGTGGTGTAAGGCTGTTCACCGTGGAAGCAGTTCGCGCCGATGACGAACGGCAGCCCGCGGCTCTCGAAGAAGTCGATGGCGGGGAAGCTGCGGTCCAGCCGCCGGGTGTCGACCAGAACGAGCGCGCCGAGCGCCCCGTACAGCAAGTCGTCCCACATGAACCAGAAGCGCTCCTGGCCCGGTGTACCGAAGAGGTACAGGACCACTCCGGCGTCGGTGAGCGTGATACGGCCGAAGTCCATCGCGACCGTGGTCGCCTTCTTGCTCTCGATGCCGTCCAGATCGTCGACTCCGACGCCCGCGGCCGTCAGCCGCTCCTCGGTACGCAAGGGGTCGATTTCGGAGATGGCTTCGACCAGAGTGGTCTTGCCGACGCCGAAGCCCCCGGCTATGAGGATCTTGGCGGGGGACGCTTCCGGTGCGGCGGTGTCATAGGCGGGCAAGGTTGTCCCTGATTTTCATGAGCAGGTGGACATTGGAGGTTTCGGAGACGTCCAGCGGCGGCCGGTGGCGGATCAGACCGCGGTCCAGCAGCTCGCCGAGCAGGACCGTCACGGGGGTCAGCCGCATCTGCATCCGGGCGGCGATCTCGGCGACCGCCCGTCCGTTCGGCGACGGGCACATGGCGAGGATCTCCTGCCACTCCGTGGGCAGGCTGCCGTGACCGCCGGTGTCGGCAGCCGCTGTGATCATCGTGTCCATCGTCAGGCCGTGGCCGGGCGCGGCCGTACGCCCATCGGTGAGGGCGTACAGCCGCGTCCGACGGCCCTGTCCGGGCTGGGGGTCGGCCGCCACTACGACGTGGGCGTCTGTGAGCGTTCGGGGGTGCCCAGCCACTCGCCGAGGGCCTGCGCGGCGCGGACGGTCTCGCCGCCCAGTTCGCCGAGCCGTGCCTTGCGGGAGGCCACCACGATCAGCGTGCTGCCCGACCCGCACCCGACGATGCACAGGTACCGGTCGTCCATCTCCACGAGCTGACGCACCACCCCGCCGCCGTCGATCTCTCGCGAGATGGCCTTCATGGTGGAGGCGATGCCGGAGGCCGCCGCGGCCACCCGCTCGGCTTGGTCCCGCTCCAGCAGATAGGCGCTGAGCTTGATCCCGTCGTTGGAGAGGAGCACGGCTCCCTGGATCCCCGCGATCCTGCTCAGGTTGTTGTCCAGGATGCTGTAGATCACGTCGTTGTTCGCCGTCGTCATGGCTGGTCCCCTCGGAGCTCGAGTTCCACTTGCCGGGTGCTGTCTTCGTAGTCCGTCCAGGCGTCGGCCACCTCTTCGGGCGTGGCGGCGTCCTGACGGAGCGGTTCGGCCGCGCGCCGCTCGCGCAGCCGCGGGGCCATATGGGCCTGCGGGACGCGCTCGGGGAGAACCGGCCGGGTGGGGAGGTCCCCGGAGCGTGACGGGAGCGGTGCCTCCGGCGTCGTGGTACGGGCCGGCCGCGCCTGCTCCTTCCGCCGGCGCCGCGGCAGTCCCGGCGCGGTGGGAGCGGGGTCGTCAGCCGGATCGCGGGGCTGCTGAAGCGGGACGAGCCCGGGCCGGCGTTCCTCGGCGGACCGCGGTACGGGCACGTGTTCCTTCGCCGGCCCGGGGGCCGGGGTGCGCTCCCGGGTGTCCACGAGGTGCTCACCCGGGACGATCACCACGGCGGATGTTCCGCCGAACGCCGACCGGCGCAGCGTAACCGTCACCCCCAGCTGGTCGGCCAGGTGGCCGACCACGAAGAGGCCGAGCCGGTGCGCGTTCCGGGCCAGCACGGAGTACGGCGGGGCGGAATGCAGCCGGCCGTTCATCTCCTCGTACTTCTCGGCGGTCACCCGCGGGCCACGGTCCTCGATCTCGACGCAGAGGCCGTCGGCCACGAGTTCGGACCGGATGGCGACCCTCGTCGCCGGCGGGGAGAAACGGGTGGCGTTGTCCAGCAGCTCTGCCAGCAGGTGGCTGAGCTGGCTGATCACGCCGGGCTCGACACTGGTCTCGTCCATGGCGTGGCGGTCGACGCGCCGGAAGTCCTCGACTTCGGCGGCCGCCTCCCGGAGCAGGTCGGCGATGCGCATGGGCTCGGTGTGCGGGTCGGGGATCTCGCCGCCCGCCAGGATGAGCAGGTTCTCGATCTGCCTCCGCATGCCGACCGTGAGCTGATCGGACCTCATGAGGTCGGCGAGGAGCGCCTCGTCCTGGCCGAAGGCGTCCTGGAGGTGCTCGGTGAGGGCCAGCTGCCGGCTGACCAGGTTTCCGGTCCGTGAGGCGATACCGGAGGCGAACACGCTGAAGCCCTGCCGCTCGTCGGCGAGCGTACGGTGCCCCTCGATGGACACGGCGACGACGCGGGCGAAGGCGTCGCTGATCCGTCCGACCTCGTCCTGCTCACCCCGCGGCTGCGGCAGCGCGTCGGCGCCGACGGCTTGTCCGCGCCGCAAGCGGGCGACGATGTCCGGCAGGGTCTCCTCGGCCACCGTCACCGTGCGGTCGTGGAGATCCCGCAAACGGCGCAGAACCGAGCGCGTGGTGACGACCACTACGGCGATGACCAGCAGGAGGGCGGCGCCGCTTGCCGCCACCAGCAGGACGACCTGGTGCTCCAGCTGCGCCGCCTCGTCGTCGGCGTGGGTGAGCAGTTCCTGGAGCTCGCTCTGGTTGAGGGTGTTCAACTGGGCGGAAACGGTATCGGCGGCCGCCCGCCAATCGCGGATGTCCGGCGGCAGCGCGATGCCGGAAGGGACGTCCCGGTGCTCGGAGACGACCGCCTTCTCGATGCGGGACTTGGTTTTCCATGCCTTCGAGGCGAGGATCCGCTGGAGGATCTCCTGGTCATCGGCGGGCAGATCGAGGACGATCTTGTCGTACAAGTAGTCGCTCGCGCCGACGGCTTCGATGAATTCACCGAACCTGGCGGTTGTCAGCTTCCCGGAGGGGCCCGACATCGCGAGGATGGAGTCCTCGCGGGCCACCACCTCCGATGCCGAGAACAAGGCCACCAGCGACGCTCTCTCCTGTGTGAGCCCACCGTCGTCGACGTGGCTGAAGTCTTCGTAGCAGCGGATGGTCTCGTTGATGACGCCGGTGTAGTAGTCGACGGTGTCGTCCAGGCTGCCGTGGCGCGCCTCGGCTCGAGCACGCCGAGCACCCAAGTCAGCCAGCTGTTCCGTGACTTCCTGCAGGTGCTTCTTGACCTGGCCGGAAGAGACCTCAACGGTGTCCGATGACTTCGAGAACGCGGTCACGGCCCGGTCGGTGTCGGTCCGGCGGCTGCGCAGGTCGGCCGCGGACACGGGGGTACCCGACCACCAGGCGGCGGTGATCGCGCGCTCGGACTGGAGTGTGACCATGAGCTGGTACAGGGGCACGCCGGTCCGCCGGCCGGCTGCCACGTCCTCGCGCAGGTGCCGGGACTCCTGCATCAACCGATTCGAGCTGATGAGGACTTGGATGCCCATGGCCACGGTGGGCACCACCGCCAGCCAGACGAGCAAGGTACGCAGGCGTACTGTGCGCCGCCGTCTCCTTCGTGGTGGCTCGCCCGGGTCTTCGGATGCGGCAGGAGTCATCAGCCCTCGTAAAACAGAGTCGGCCATTCTTGGGAAGGGGCCGATCATAACCAGTCAACTTAAGAAAGAAACATTGAGGTTGGCGCCGAGGAATGATAAAGGCGCTCAAGAGGAGTTGGTTGCCGGTTGGGGTGATTGTCGGCTGCGCCCGAAGATTGAGCGGATTGCACGCCGAGGCGTCAACATTCGAAGCATCGCGGGGGCACCCCTGGCCCGCACGGGCACCCGGAGGGCGGCTCAAGCGCATCACGCTTGAGCCCTCCGGTGACGCGGGCGGTCCGCGGTGGAGGCGGCCGACACCCTCCTTCTTCCGGGCGCATCCCGCCCCGAAGACGCCGGCACCGGGGAGGGCGCCGCCGCCCTCCTGCACCACCTCAACACCGGCCGACACCACGGCCGAGCTCCACCCCAGCCTCGCCGAAACCGTCCGCGGTCACCGCTTCGCGCCCGCAGCGCCGGCCGCGATGCGCTCCTACCTGGACGCACTGGACGCCGCCCCGTTCGGGCCACCCGCCACAACGGCCTCGCCGCACCGCGTACTCACCGTCCTGGACCCAGGTATGCTGTCGCTCGCTGCCGAACGCACCTGGGGTGCCAACGTGTTGGGCATGCCCGTCGAGCACACCCGCAGGGCGAGGTCGGTGCTCGGCCCCGACGCACTGCTGGCCGTCACCCAACTCTGTGTGCTCAGCTCCGACCGCTCCCGGACGGCCGAGCTGGCCCGAGCCACGGGAGCGGCGGCCCTGCCCAACCGCCGCGCTCTGCTGCACGACCTGGAACACCTGGACGTGGACGCGCTCGGCGAGCGGCTCGTGGACGCAGAGGAACTGGCCGCGCACCTCGCGCCCTGAGCAGGCGTCCGCAGGGGGAGCCGCCGCAAGAACACGGGATCAGTCAGCACGAGGCCCATGCACGCATCGCTCATGATGGAATCGCCCCCGTCGACCTCCTTGTCCGCCCGACCCTCCCGGAGTGCCGTATGAAGATGCTCATCAACGTTCCCGAATCCGTCGTTCCCGATGCGCTGCGGGGGATGGCCGCTGCTCATCCTGAGCTCAGCGTCGACGTCGAGCACCGCGTCGTCGTGCGGCGGGACGCGCCCGTGGGCGGGAAGGTGGGGCTCGTGTCCGGGGGTGGGTCGGGGCATGAGCCGTTGCACGGGGGGTTCGTGGGGTACGGGATGCTTGACGCCGCGTGCCCCGGGGAAATTTTCACCTCTCCCGTTCCTGACCAGATGGTGCGGGCGGCTGCGGCCGTGGACAGCGGCAAGGGCGTGCTGTTCGTCGTGAAGAACTACACGGGTGACGTCCTCAACTTCAACATGGCCGCGGAGCTCGCCGAGGACGAGGGCATCCAGGTGGCCAGCGTGCTGGTCAACGACGACGTCGCGGTGACCGACAGCACCTTCACCGCGGGCCGGCGCGGCACCGGCGCCACGCTGTTCGTGGAGAAGATCGCGGGCGCGGCGGCCGAGGAGGGGGCGCCGCTGGAGCGGGTGGAGGCGCTGGCGCGCCGGGTGAACGAGGCGTCGCGGAGCTTCGGCGTGGCGCTCGCCGCGTGCACCACGCCCGCCAAGGGCAGCCCGACGTTCGACCTGCCGGCCGGGGAGCTGGAGCTGGGCGTGGGGATCCACGGCGAGCCGGGCCGGGAGCGGCGCGCGATGATGACGTCCGGCGAGATCGCGGACTTCGCCGTGGACGCGGTCCTGACGGACCTCCGGCCGGGCGGCGAGCCGGTGCTGCTGCTGGTCAACGGCGCGGGCGGGACGCCGCTGCTGGAGCTGTACGGGTTCACGGCCGAGGTGCACCGGGTGCTGCGCGAGCGCGGCGTGCCGGTCGCGCGGACGCTCGTGGGCAACTACGTCACCTCCCTCGACATGGCGGGCGCCTCGGTGACGCTGTGCCGGGCCGACGAGGAGATCCTGCGGCTGTGGGACGCGCCGGTGCAGACGTCGGGCCTGCGCTGGGGCCGGTAGCCGGCCTCATCCCGCTTGCGGCCGGCTGACCGAGCCCAGCCACAGCGTGTCGCGCGCCCGGGTCATGGCGACGAAGAGCTGGCTGCGGTGGAGTTCGCGGCGCTCGCGGGCGACGCCCTCGTCGGTGCCGTCGCCCGCCCGGGCCGCGGCCGGTGCGTCGTGGTCGGGCAGGTGGACGTGTTTGAACTCCAGCCCCTTGGCGCGGTGGTAGCTGCCCAGCTTCACGCCGGGCACCGGGCGGCCGTCGTACTGCTCCAGGGTGATCGCGGGTATGCCGTCCCGGGCGAGGAGGCGCCGGTAGCGCTCCCGCTCCGCGCCGGTGCGGCAGAGCACGGCCGTGTCGGGCCACGCCCCGGGGCCCAGGGCGTGCAGGGCGGTAAGGAGGGCCGCGTCGTGCTCGGCGAGGGTCGCCGCGGCGACCCTCGTGACGCGGCCGTCGCCGCAGGTGAGGTCGATGTCGCGGCGCCCCGCGGTGGGGGTGCCGTCGATGTCGTCGAAGGAGTCCTGGGCGACGACTGCGAGGGCGGCTTCCAGGACGGCCTTGGCGTTGCGGTAGTTCGTGCGCAGCACCTGCCCGCGGTCGCCGCGCACGTCGACGCCCGCGTCGGAGAGCCGGAAGCCGCCCGGGTAGACGGCCTGCTGGCCGTCCCCGACGAGCAGCAGGCCGTTGTCCGCGTCGCCGACGAGCGCGTGCAGCAGGCGGACGCCGACGAGGGTGAGGTCCTGCACCTCGTCGACGACGACCGAGGTGTACGGGCTGCTGCCGGGGTGGGCGAGGGCCTCGTCGAGCGCGAGGGCGAGGACGTCGTTGAAGTCGTGCACGCCCTTGGCGGCGAGGTTGCGCTCGTACTCCTCGTACAGCGCCCACACCGCCTGCCGGTGCGGCCGGCGCAGGTGGGTGCGGCGGCGCACGCGCCGCACCGTCGCGTACTCCTCGAAGTCGGTGATGCCCCGGCCCTTGACGACGTAGTCGATCTCCTCGCGCCAGTAGCCGGGGGCCGGGTCGAGGGCGGCGAGCACCGTGCCGCGGCCATGGTGGGTCCAGGCCCGGCTGAAGGCGTCCTCCGCCTTGCCGCCGTCGAGCCTGCTCGCGATGCCGCGGGCGCGGAGGAACTGCCCGGCCCACGCGTGCAGGCTGCTGAACTCGACCCGGTCGGCGACCGCGGGGGCCATGGTCTTCAGGAACGTGCTCTGCACGCGGGGCAGGTTGTTGGCGAAGGTGACGTAGAGGATCCGCCCAGAGGTGCGCTGCGCGAGATGGGCGGCGCGGTGCAGGGCCACGACCGTCTTGCCGGTGCCCGCGGGGCCGCTGACGCGGGCCGGGCCGGACCAGTTGCGGCGGACGAGGGCGAGCTGGGCGGGGTGGAGGAACGTCATCCACTGTTCGATCGGGGCGCTGCGGGCGGCTTCCAGGGCCGCGTTCCGGATCGCCTCGGCGTCGAAGAGCGCGTCGTCGGGCGCATCCGGAGCCGGGAGCTGCGCCGGGGCCGGAGCTGAGACGGGCCGAGGGGACACGGCGGTGCTCTCGTACGCGGGGAAGGCGCGCTCCAGATGGTCGGCGACGGCCCGTACGTCGGCCGGACGGAGACGGGTCCGCTCGGCGACGAGCGCCGGGGTCACCTCGCGCTCCCCCAGCAGCCGTACGGTGCCGAGCGCGGCGTTCACCGACCGGCCTGCGAAGACCATCAGCGGCTGGACGGCCACGGGTGACAGGTTCAGCCCGGAGACGGCGTTCTCCGCGGTCCGCGTCATCCGGAGCAGCTTGCCGATCTCGCCGTCGTAAGTGCGCCCGCCGGCCGTGAGATGGCCGCCGGCCGTCTCGGGGGCGTGCCGCCAGTTCTTGACGTCGATGACGAAGACGCCGCCGGGGCCGACGAGCAGCATGTCGACGTTGGCCGAGCGGGTGCCGGGCCAGCGGCGGTCCAGGAGCAGCCGCCAGCCGCGCCGGGTGAGCACCTGGAGCTTCGCGGCGACCTGCCGTTCGCCTTCGCTCGCGGCTTCCCAGTTGCGGACCTCCCACCGGGCCGCCCTGAGCTGCTCGCGCAGCTCGCGTTCGTACTGCCGGGCCTCCTGCGCCCGCTTCCACGCCGATCCCCCCGCGGCCATGCGCGCCCCCTCTGCCACCCCCGGACGTAGAGTGATGATCGTATAACCCAGAGGAGCGAACGGGGTATCTCCCGCCTGACTCTCACCCTTTACTTGACGTTGACAGCTGCCCACGCGGCCGCCACCGCCGCGTACTGGCCGCTGCCGGTGCCGTACAGCTCCCCCGCCGCGCGCAGGGTCGCCGTACGGGCCGCCGCGTAGTCCGTGCGCGAGGTCATGTGGACCGTCAGCGCGCGGTACCAGATCTTCTCGGCGGCGGGCAGGCCGATGCCTCGGACGGGCTTGCCGTCGTAGGTGGGGCTGTCGTAGTGAACGCCGTTGACGTCCTTGGCACCGCTGCCCTCGGCGAGCAGGTAGAAGAAATGGTTGGCTGGGCCGCTGGAGTAGTGGACGTCGACGGTGCCGATGCCGGGGTACCAGTAGTCCTTGGAGGCGCCGTCCCTGGAGGGCTTGTCCATCCAGCCGCGTGCGGTGGTGCCCATGATGTCGGTCCGCTCGCCGGTGAGGTAGTCACCCGGGTCGACCGGGTTGTGCGCGGAGAACTCGGCGGCCGCGGCGAAGATCGTGCTGGTCGCCTCGTTGAGGCCGCCCGCCTCGCCGCTGTACCCCAGGCCCGCCGTCGACTCGGTGACGGCGTGGGTCATCTCGTGCGCGCCGGCCTCGATGGTGAGGACGGGCTCCCTGCTGCCGTCGGTGCCGTCGCCGTAGGTCATGCAGCCGCTGAGGGCGTCCCAGAAGGCGGAGGAGTAGTGGTTGCCGTAGTGGACACGGCTGCAGTTGCCGCGGCCGTCGCCGTAGACGCCTCTGCGGCCGTGGGTGTTCAGGTAGTAGTCCCAGACGACGGAGGCGATGTAGTGGGCGGCGACGCCGGCGGTCTGCCTGCCGCCGTCGCACCAGTCGTTGTCGGCGTCGGTGAAGAGGGTGCCGTTGCCGGTGGTCGAGCCGCCGAGGTCATACGTCCTGTGGTGGCCGCGCCCGGCGTCGTCGAGCTCGTACCGGCCCGTGGTGGTGTTGCGCGTGGTGCCGAGAGTGACCTCGCCGACGGTGCTGCCGCCGCAGCCCTTGCCGGTGGCGGGCTCGCCGGCGGGGCGGGCGCTCGCGGGGCCGGCCTGGAGCCCGGCGAGGAGCAGGGCGGCGGCGGATACGGCGAGGGCGAGTGACTTCCGGGACCCACGGGGTCTACGAGGTCTACGAGGTTGACGGGGCATGGCGGCGGCACCTTCTTCGGCTGCGGCGGCGGGAACCCTGCGGAACGGGCACGGAACCTGAAGCAGGAACGAGGGTGCCACCAGAAAGCCCCGCTTGTCAGGATCCCGACAACCTTCTCGTCACGTCCCCTCGGGCGTATGCCGCAGGTAGGCCAGCACGGCACTCACCCGCCGGTGCAGTTGCGGTATTTCGGCGAGGCCGAGCTTGGCGAAGGTGGAGTTGACGTGCTTCTCGATGGTCGACTCGGACAGCCGCAGCGACTCCGCGATGGCGCGATTGGTCTTGCCCTCCGCCATGTGCCGCAGGACGTCGAGCTCCCTGCGGGTGAGCCGGGACAGCGGGGCGTCGGCGGCGCGGGCGTGGCTGCCCATCAGGACCTCCACGATGCGCGGGTCGACGACGGAGCGGCCGGCGACCACCTCGCGCAGGGCGCGCAGCAGTTCGTCCACCTCGCCGATGCGCTCCTTGAGGAGGTAGGCGAGGCCGTCGGTGCCGCGCCGGAAGAGGTCGAAGGCGTAGTTCTCGTTGGCGTGCTGCGAGAGCACGACGACGCCGATGCCGGGGTGGCCGGCGCGGATGGCGTGGGCGGCCGCGATGCCCTCGGTGTGGTGGCCGGGCGGCATGCGGATGTCGGCGATGACGACGTCGGGGCGGAGCCGGCCGACGGCGTCGAGGAGTTCGCCGGCCGTGCCCACCGCGGCGACGACGTCGGCCTGGCCGGTGTCCTCCAGCAGCCGGCGGGTGCCTTCGCGGACCAGGTAGTGGTCCTCGGCGATGACGACGCGCAGGGGGTCAGGCACGGGTCTCCTCCCTCACTTGCTTCTCCTCCCGCACCCGCTCCAGGAGCCGGGCGCGGATGACGGTGCCGGTGCCGGGGCCGCTGGTGATGGTGAGCTCGCCGCCCACCGCCTCGATGCGGTCGCGCATGCCGGTGAGGCCGGATCCGCGGGTGGTCTCGGTGGGGAACCCGGTGCCGTCGTCGCGGACTTCCACCAGGAGCCGCCCGTCGGCGCGAGCCATGCGGATGGCGACGTGCGTGGCCGCGGCGTGCTTGAGGACGTTGGTGAGGGCCTCGGAGACCAGGTAGAAGGCGGACTCCTCGACGTCGAGGGCGAACCGCACCCCGCCCAGCGTGTCCTCGCTGTGGACGGTGACGGGGATGGGCATGCGGCGGGCGCAGGAGGTCACGGCGGCCACGAGGCCCTGGTCGGTGAGGATCGGCGGGTGGATGCCGTGGGCGAGCTCGCGCAGCTCGTCGATGACGCGGTAGGCGTCGTCCTGCATCTCGGTCAGGGCGGCGTCGATGTCACCGCCGCGGCGCAGGCAGCTGCGGGCGAGGGCCAGTTTGGCGACGAGGGCGACGAGCTCCTGCTGGATGCCGTCGTGGAGGCGGCGTTCGATGCGGCGGCGCTCGGTGTCCTGGGCGTGGACGATGCGGGCGCGGGAGGCGTCGAGCTCGGCGGCCTGGCTCTGCACCTCCTCCACGCGGGCGGAGAGCTCGGCGGCGAGGCGGACGTTGTGCACGGCGAGGGCGGCCGAGCGGGCCAGGGTCTCGCCGATGTCGTGGTCCTCGGGGGTGCAGCGGCCCTCGGCCTTCGGGCCGTACTCGATGAGGCCGAGCACGTCCTCCCCGTAGAGGAGGGGGAACTCCCCGAGGGGCTCGCCGGGCAGCCCGCCGGCGCCGGCGGGCCGTGCCCCGGCCTCCCCCACGGCGACGGGCAGGCCCTCGCCGCCGAGCCGGACGCGCACCCACTGGAGGTTCAGGCCCTCGTGCAGGCCGGTCGCGAGGCGGGGCGCGAGCCGGCCGAGGTCGTAGGCGTGCTCCAGGGTGGTGCCGAACTGGACGAGGAGCTCGAACCTGCTCAGGCGCTTGCCGAAGACGCGGCGCTCGGCGAGGGCGTTCAGCCGGGCGCGCAGCGGCTGGAAGAGTGCCGTGGCGACGACGGCGACGAACAGGGACAGGCCGACCGGGAGGTACTGGCCGGCGGTGAGCCCGAGCGTCAGCGCCATGCCGAGGTACCAGCTGTTGATGATGATCCACAGGGATCCGTAGACGGCCGTGCGGCGGATGACGAGGTCGACGCCGAGGAGCCGGTGGCGGAACGCGGCGTAGACGATGGCCAGGGCGATCGCCACGTACGGCAGGGCGCCCAGGACGGCACCGACGAAATAGAGGATGCCCTGCTCGCCCTGCCAGGTGCGGAAGAGGCGGGAGGCGCCCCGGGCCAGGAGGAGGACCGCGCCGGGGACGGCGAAGGGCAGGAGGGCGGCGATGTCGCGGCGGCCGGCCGCGGGGGCGCGCAGGCAGCGCAGCACGAGAAGGGCCGCGCCGAGGCCGGGCAGCCACGCCTCGGGGTAGTAGAAGACGACGTAGTGGACGGTGAGCCGGCTCATCCCGGTCAGCGGCAGGACGGCGGGCAGGGCCAGCAGGCCCCACAGGGCGCCGAGGACGCGGCGCTCGTACGGGAAGGCGTACGTGCCGTCGGGAAGCAGGGCGAGCAGCCGCACCACGAGGATGCTGACGATCAGGTCGCAGGTCTGGCTGAGGACCTGGAGGCCGTAGTCCGCGGGCAGGTGCAGCGCGCTCGGCCCCGGCCGGAGGTTCCAGCCGAAGGCCCGGATCAGCAACGTGGTGCTGTAGCGAAACGCAATGGTCACCGAGAGCCAGGTGCCGATCAGGAGAAGTCGCTTTGCGACCGGGCTTGTCGGCGCGTGCCACCACGTGAACAAACCGGCGAAATAGCACGGGAGAACGGAACCCAGGATCCACGGCAGCGTATACCGGTTCTGCAACTGGGTGGTGCCGATGAGCGTCGCCCAGAGCATGCACAGTCCGCCGCACACCGCGACGATGTGCATCCCCCGGTTTCTGGCCGCTGTCATAAGGGACATTATCGCGGGCCACCGGCGGAACCGTCCAGAGAGGAAATCCACCGTCGTGCATGGCGGAGAACCTCCATGCGGTTTGGGGGGCCGCCGGGTGCCCGGGAAAAGCCGCCGGGCCGCACACTCATGACGTCGCTTCCACGACATCGCATCCACGACATCGCTTCAGGGAATTCGAACGGAACGGTGGCTGCCATGAGTTCTTCCTCCGGTCCAGAGGTGGTCGTCTGGGACACCACCTACGCCTGTCCCCTGCGCTGCTCGCACTGCTACTCGGAGTCGGGGCGGCGCCCGTCCCGCCAGCTCGGCCCGCAGGACATGCTCCGGGTGACCGACGCCCTGATCTCCCTGGGGCCGCGGGTCGTCGCCCTGTCCGGCGGCGAACCGCTCCTCGTCCGCGGCCTGTTCGAGGTGGCGGCGCGGCTGCGCGCCGCCGGCGTGCGCACGTCCGTCAACACCAGCGGCTGGGTGATGAACCGGTCCCTCGCCGAGCGGCTCGCGGACCACTTCGACGAGGTGATCGTCAGCCTCGACGGCGCGACGCCCGGGGTGCACGACCGCATCCGGGGCCGGGCGGGCTCCTTCGACCGGGTGATGGCCGCGCTGGCGCTGCTGGACGAGGTGGCCGGGGAGCGCCGGGCGGCCGGCCGGCAGGGGCCGCGCCTCGGCATCGACTGCGTGGTGATCCGCAGCAACGTCGGGCAGCTGGAGGACTTCGCGGCCGTCATCGCGCACCGCTTCCCCCGGCTCAACACCCTCGCCTTCAATTCCGCCGTTCCCGAAGGCCTCGCCAGCCGCCCGGAATTCTGCCGCCGCGAACTCCTCGACGACGCCCAGGTGGAGTACCTGACCAGCGACGCGCTGCTGGCCCGGCTGCGCGAGCTCGCTCCCCCGTCCGTCTCCGTCTTCACCACGGACAACTTCAACCTCGTCATGAACCCGGAGCGGGTGGCACGCCGCGTCGACACCCTGGTGATGCAGGTGGAGCCGGACGGCAGGGTGCGCGGGATTCCCGTGTACGAGGGAACGGTCGGCAGTCTCCTGGAAGAGCCCGCGGCGCTGCTGTGGGAGCGCACCCTGGAGCGGCTGAGCGACCCCTTCGTCGTGGAGACCCTGTCCTCGGTGCGCTCCATGGGGACCTGGGCGGAGGCGGTGCGGCGCATGGACCTGCGCTTCGGCTCCCCGGAGGACGTGCTGAGGATCGGCCGGCGCTCGGTCCGTACCCATCCTCCGGAATTCGCCGAAACGACCGACTCCATGGCCGGCTGATCCTGTAGTCGGCTGATTCCGTAGACGACTCGTCCAGCGGCCGGATGATTTCCGGGCCGCATTCCGCGGACAGGCCGCGGGCCCGGTCAACGCCGCCGATTCCCAAGATCTCCGAAGTCGTCAAAAGAATTCCTCAGGCTTCCGCAGACGCCCGCACACTTCCGAAGTACCGAGAAGTACCGAGAGGAGGGGCCCGCCTTGATGCGTCTCAAGGACTACGACCGTTTCTACCGGGCGGACCCGGACTTCTTCGAATTCCCCGAGCGCCTCGCCGACACCTCCGGGCGGCTTTCCGCTGCCCTCCGCGAACCGCCGGCGGGCTGGGACCGTACGGACCGCGGCTGGTGGGTGGCGCTGCGGCCGCGGGCGGCGCGCGTGCCCGCGCAGGGCTGGCGGATCCACGTCTCCGTGGCGCTCCCGTACGTGGCGCGCGCGGCGGAGACCGTGCGGGGCTTCTGCCTCCTGCGTGGCATCCCCTTCGAGGTCGTCCGCAGCCTCGACGCCGCCCGTGCGCTGGCCGGCGAGCACGCCGACCGGCTCACGAGCGGCGATCTGATGACGCTCCACCCCGCCGGCGAGAGGGAGCTCGCCGACACGCTCACCGAACTGAACGCGCTGCTGGAGGCGCTCCCGGGCCCGTATGTCCCGGGCGGTCTGCGCCACCGTGCCGGGCCGCTGTACGTGCGGTACGGCTCCTCCGGAACGCTGCGCTGCCCCGAGCGGGCCGCCGCGTACGGGGCCGGTGACGAGCCCCGCCTGGTGCCCGCGCTGGAGCGCCCCGACGGCACGCTCGTGCCCGAGAACCGCCGCCCGGTCTTCCGCTGCCCGGACTGGGTCGCCCTGCCGGAATTCCTGCGCCCGGACCTCGAAGCGCTGCACGCCGCGCCGGAAGAGCCGCTGCCCTACCGCGTGCTGCGAGCGCTGAAGGCCACTGCCGGCGGCGGCACTTACCTGGCCGAGGAGCGCGCCACCGGCACCCGCGTCGTCCTGCGCGAGGCCCGCCCCCACACCGGCCTCGACGGGCACGGCGACGACGCCGTCACCCGCCTCGCCCGGGAGCGCGCGGTCCTCGGCCGACTGGCCGGGCTGGACTGCGTGCCCCGCGTCCTCGGCCACCACGTCCGGGCCGGGCACCACTTCCTCGCCCTGGAGCACGTCGAGGGCCGCAGCCTGGCCGAGGTCGCGGCCGCCGCCTTCCCGCTGACCTCCGAGGCACGGGCGGCCGAGGAGGCGGCCGCGTACGCCGACCGGTCCCTGGCCGTCGTCGCCCGGATTGCCGGAGCGCTGCGCGAACTGCACGCCCGGGGCGTGCGCCTGGGCGAGCTCAATCCGGCGGACGTGCTCCTGCGCCCCGACGGGCGCGTCGTCCTCACCTGTCTCGCGACGGCCACGGACCTGGCGGACGACCGGGCCCCGGCCCTGGGCGAGGAGGGCTGCACGGCACCGCCCGGCCTCCGGGGCGCGGACGCCACCGCGTACCTGCTCGACGCCCTGCGCCTGTGGCTGCTCCTGCCCGTCCCGCACCGCAGCCCCGCGACCCTGCGCGCGCTCACCGCGGCCACCGAGGAGCTGTACCCGCTGCCCGCGGGATTCGGCAGCAGGCTGCTCGCGGGCCTGCTGCCGCATCAGGCGGCCTACGGGGCGGCCCGGGAACGGGACGAGGACCACGCCGAGCTGCTCGCCGCGGAGGACCTCAACTGGCCCGCCGTCCGGGACTCCCTGGTCGCCGGCATCCACGCCATGGCCACCCCCGAGCGCGAGGACCGGCTCTTCCCCGCCACCCCGGCAGGCCCGGACTCCCTCGGCGGCCACGCGTTCGGCCACGGCGCGGCCGGCGTCCTCTACGCCCTGCACCGCGCCGGCGCCGACGTGCCGGAGCGGTACGTCGCGTGGCTGGTGGCCGCCGCGGCGCGCGACGCCGATCCGCGGCCGGGCCTGTACGACGGGCTGCACGGCGTCGCCCTGGTCCTCGACCTGCTCGGCCGCCGGGACGAGGCCCTCGGCGTCCTCGCCCGCTGCCGCCCGGCCGAAGCCCGCGTGATCCGCCCGGACCTCGCCGGCGGCAAGGCGGGCATCGCCCTGAACCTGCTGCGGTTCGCGCGGGTCACCGGGGACGCCGGGCTCCACGAGGCCGCGCTGCGCACCGCCGGCGAGCTCGCCGCGCTCGTCACGGCCGGGCCGCTCACCGCCCGGCCCGGCGTGCCGCCGCCCTGCGGCCTGCTGCACGGGGCCGCCGGCATCGCCCTGCTCTTCCTGCACCTGTACGAGGAGAGCGGCGCGGCACGCTGGCTCGATCTCGCCGACCGCGCCGTGGGGCACGACATCGACCGGTGCACCGTCCAGAAGGACGGTGCCCTGACCCTCTTCGACGGCACGCACCACCTGCCGTACCTGCACGGCGGGAGCAGCGGGCTCGCGTTCCCGCTGCAAGGGCTGCTGCGGCACCGGCCCGGCGGCGGCAGGGCGGCCACGCTCGCCGCCGTCCGGGACACGTGCCGGGCACTGTACGTGCGCAACGCCGGGCTGCTGCGCGGGCGGGCGGGTGCGATCGCCACGCTGGCCGCACTGGACGGTCACGGGGGCCGGCCCGGTGCGGACGTCCGCACCCAGGTCCGCCGCCTGGCCTGGTACGCGCACTCCTACCGCGGGCACCTCGCGTTCCCGGGCTTCCGGATGCTGCGCCTGTCGGCGGACCTGGCCACGGGTTCGGCGGGCGTGCTCCTCGCCCTGGGCTCCGCGTTCGAGGGTGACGGCACGGCGGGGCCCGGTCCCGTCCTGCCGTACCTCGACCCGCGGTCGTCGTCCCGACGAGCCGAAGAGCGGAGGTGATTCGGATGACGGAGATCCTGGAGCTTCAGGAGCTGGAGGAGGAGACCCCTGCCCTGTGGCCCTGCGCCAACAGCTCGCACAGCAGCCTCGGCATGGCCTGACGGTCCGTGCGGCCGCACGGCCGTGCCGGACAGGCCGGCGACGGGAGGGAGGTGACGAACATGTCGGAGATCCTGGAACTGCAGGAGCTGGAGGAGGAGACCCCCTCCGTGTGGCCCTGCGCGAACAGCTACGAGAGCGCCCGCGGCGTCGCCTGACGCACCGGCCGCCGCGCTGCTGAGGCAGCGCTCGCCCGCAAAGACTGCCGGCCGTGGGCTGCCCGCGGCCGGCAGGAGCCGGGGATCAGGGCGCCGTGATCAAGCCGGCATCAAGCCGGGATCGAAGCGCCGCGATCAGGAATCAGGGAACCGGGAGGGGAAGGTCGCATGCTCGCTCAGGGTCATCTCGCCGCGGATCCCTGCTTCGTGGACACGCTCGACCGCATCGGCGACGCCGCGGAGCGCTTCGCGCACACGGACGCGCCGCCGCCCCCGGGGTGGCTGCGGTCCGAGCGCGGCGGCTGGGTCAGCCTCCACCGCCCGGAGGCCCGGCTGCCGCGACAGGGCTGGAAGATCCACGCCTCCGCGACGCCCGCCCGGGCGGAGCACGTCATCGACACGGTCTGGGACCACTGCACCGCACGCGGCGTCCCCTTCAAGTTCCTGCGCAGCCCTGCCGTCCACCAGCAGGTCGACAGCAAGCAGGGGCCGCGCTCGGCGGGCGGCAAGCTGGTCACCGTCTACCCGGCGGACGAGCGGGAGCTGGAGCGGACCCTGGCGGACCTGTCGGGTCTGCTGCGCGGCGTGGAGGGCCCGTACATCCTGAGCGACCTGCGCTGGGGCGACGGCCCGCTGTACGTGCGCTACGGCGGCTTCAGCCTGGCGTACTGCTTCTCGCCCGAAGGCGAGTACGTGCCGGCGGTCGAGGGGCCCGGCGGCGCTCTCGTGCCCGATGTGCGGGGCACCTCCTTCCGGGTGCCGGCGTGGGTGGAGGCGCCGGCTTTCATCGCCGCCGCCATGCAGGCCGCCACAGCGAGTACGCCAGGCGGCTTCCCCTACCGGGTGGAGAAGGCCCTGCACTTCTCCAACGGCGGCGGGGTGTACCGCGCCACGGACAAGGGCTCCGGGCGGCGCGTCGTGCTCCGCGAGGCCCGGCCGCACGCGGGCCTGGACGACAGCGGCGCGGACGCCGTCGCCCGGCTGGACCGCGAGCACGCGATGCTGCGGCGGCTCGCCGGCCTGGACTGCGTGCCCCGGGTGTACGCGCGGACGCGCCACTGGGAGCACCACTTCCTCGTCGAGGAGCTGGTCGAGGGCGAGCCCTTGCAGGAGGCGGTCGGGCGGCGTCACCCGCTCTTCCGGCACGGCCCGGGCGAGGACGAGGTCGCCGCGTACGCGCGCTGGGCCTGCGACGTCCTCGGGCGGATCGAGAAGGCCGTGGCCGAAGTGCACGCGCGAGGCGTGATCTTCGGTGACCTGCAACCGGGCAACGTCATCGTGCGCCCCGACGACAGCGTGTGCCTCGTCGACTTCGAGACGGCGTTCGCGGAGGGTGGCGAGGACGGCGCGTCCCGGCCCGCCCTGGGGACCCCGGGCTTCACCGCCGCGTGGGCCCGGTCGGGTGCCGCGGTCGACACGTACGCCCTGGCCGCCGTGGCCCTCGCGCTGTTCTGCCCGCTGACGCCGCTCCTGCGCTTCGACCGGGAGAAGCACGTGCAGCTGGCCGGGTGGGCGGAGCGGCGGTTCCCGCTGCCGCCGGGCTACGCCGCGCGCCTGCGCACGGAGCTCGCCCCGCCGCCCGGCGAACCCGCCTCGGACGACCCGCCGGACGGCTCCCGCTGGCCGGAGGAGTGCACGGCGGACGGACAGGCAGCGCTGGACTCCCTCCGCGAGGGGATCCTGCTCAGCGCGACGCCGGAGCGCACGGACCGGCTGTTCCCCGGAGACGTACGGCAGTTCGACCAGCAGGGCGCGTCCCTGGCGTTCGGAGCGGCCGGCGTGCTGCACGCCCTGTACGTCACCGGGCGCGCGGACTACGACGCGTTCGGCGAGCACGTCACGTGGCTGGTGCGGGCCGCCGAGCGGACGCCGTGGCCGCGCCCCGGGCTGTACGACGGGCTCGCCGGCATCGCGTACGTCCTGGACGAGCTGGGGCGGCCCGAGGAGGCGCGCGAGGCGCTCGCCCGGCTGGACGGCATCGACCTGCAAGGCTGCGGCCCCGGGCTGTTCGGCGGGCTGGCCGGGATCGGCCTGGCCCGGCTGCACTTCGGCGACGCGGACGCCGCCGCGCGGCTCGCCGGCCGGCTGGCAAACGCGCTCAGCGGTACGGAGCGGCTCGCGGGCAAGGCGGACGCGGCCGGGCTTACGCACGGCTGGTCGGGCCCGGCGCTGCTCTTCACGCGGCTGTACGCGGCGACGGGCGAGGCGTCCTGGCTGCGGCACGCGGAGACCGCGCTGGGCAGGGACCTCGGACGCTGCGGAGCGCCCCGGGAAGGACAGGTCCACGTCAAGGATGGGCAGCGGTGGCTGTCGGCGCTCGACCGCGGCAGCGCCGGGATCGCCCTCGTCCTCGACGCGTACGTGCAGCACCACGAGGACGCGCACTTCGCGCTGCTGCGCGACCGGATGCGCGACAGCCTGGGCACCGAACTCCTGCTCTCCCCCGGACTCCTGGACGGACAGGCGGGGCTGCTGTACAGCCTCGCCCACCTGGCCGGCCCAGGTCCCGCACCGGCTGCACACCTGCGGGGCCTGGGCCTCCACTGCGTACGGTTCAAGGGCCGGCGGGCCTTCGCCCTGGACGGACTGCTGCGGCTGTCCATGGACCTGGCGACCGGCAGCGCGGGCGTGCTGCTGGCGGTGCACACCGCGCTCCGCGGCGGCCCGGCCGGACTGCCGCACCCGCCGCTGCCGTTCCTGGCCCCGTCCTCGCCGCCGTCCTCACCGCCGCCCGCGCCGTGAGCGCTGCCGTGAAGCCCAGGGCCCGCGGACGCGCGGCCCCGCCCGGCAGCCTCCGCCGGAACCGGGACTTCCAGCTCCTGTGCGCGGGCCAGGGCCTGTCCATGCTGGGCTCGGGCGCCTCGGCGATCGCGCTCCCCCTGCTCGTCCTCCGGATCACGCACTCGTCCCTGAGCGTGGGGCTGGTGGAGGCGGTCTGGACGGGCGCGCTGGCGCTCGCGTGCCTTCCGGCGGGCCCGGTCGCCGACCGCTTCGACCGCCGCACGGTCCTGCTGGTGTGCGAGACGGGCCGGGCGGTGGCGAGCGCGGCCCTGGCGGCCGCGGTCCTCACCGGTTTCTCGCCGCTGCCGGTGCTCCTGGCCGCGGGCGTCGTGCTGGGGTTCCTCGCGGCGCCGTTCAACGCCGCGGTGCTGCCGGCGGTCCGGGAGGTCGTGCCGGAGAGCAGGCTGGCCACGGCGCTGGCCGTCAACCAGGTGCGGGGCCAGCTCGCGTTCCTGATCGGACCGGTCGCCGGGGGCCTGCTGTTCGAGGCGTCGCCGAGCTGGCCGTTCTGGCTGGACAGCGCGTCCTACGCGGTCTCCGCCGCGTGTATCCGCGCGCTCCGTACGCGTACGCGACCGCCACCGGGCGAAGGGGCCGGACGCGAGGGCTGGTGGCGGTCGTTCACCACGGGGATCGCCTTCCTGTGGAGCGAGCGGGTGCTGCGCCGGCTGACGCTGATCGCCTCGGCGCAGAACTTCGTCTTCGACGGGGTGTACCTGGCGATCGTGGTGACCGCCGCGCGCGAGGGGGCGCCGGGCGGCTCGGTCGGGGTGCTCACGGCGCTGTCGGCGGTGGGGGCGATGACGGGGGTGGTCCTCGCGCCGCGCGCGGGCAGGCTCCTCTCCCCGTCCGGGGTGCTGCTCGTGACCGGCGTGCTGTGCACGCTGCTCGTCGGCGCGATGGCGCTCACGGCGAGCGCGCTGGTGCTGGCCGTCCTGCTGGCGGGGTGCGCGGCGGCCGTGGCCGTCGCCGGCTCCGTACTGACGGTCGCCCGGCTGCTGCGCACGCCGGCCGGGCTGCAAGGCAGGACGAACAGCGCGATCGGGCTGCTGTTCATGGCCACTCCCCCGCTCGGCTCGTCGGTGACGGGACTGTTCCTGGGCGAACTGCCGGGCCGGCTCCTCTTCTTGTGCTTCGCGGCGGTCCTGGCGTTCCTCGCCGTCGCGTCGCCCCGGGAAGCCGCGTTCACCTCCGCCGACGCTCTGGACCGTTCGAACGGTGTAGGACACACTCGGGCGCATGCAATGGACTGACATCCAGCAGATAGCGGCACAACTCGCCGCGAAGCACCCGGACCGCACGCCGCTCTCCGTCGCCTTCCCGGAAGTCCGCGACCTGGTGGTCGGGCTGGAGGCGTTCAGCGACGACCCGGCCCGCTACAACGTACGCATCCTGGAGTCCATACAACTCGCCTGGAGCGACAGAAGGGACTGACCCGAGGCCGGAGTCGGTGCCTCCGGCCTACCTCCGGCACCGGAGGCACCGACAGTTTCGAACAAGACATCGTCGGAAAACTCCACGCCAGATTCTTGTTGCGCACCTGTCAACTTTTGCCGGTAGCTGGCACCATCCTCTCGATTCACTCCTGCATCAACGGGCAGTCCGCCCTGGGATGTCCGATCCCTCGCCGGGCCGCGGCCCGGCGCCCCTGCTAGGAGACAGAGTTGAGACGCATAACCCCCCGCAGCCACACCGTCCGCACCACCGCCCTCCTCGCCTCCGCCGCCCTGTGCGCCGTCGCCGTGCAGACCGGGGTGGCCGGTGCCCAGGCCGACCGCGGCCCCGGCGCCATGGCGGTCCAACTGAGCCCCGACCAGCGGGCCTCCGAGATACGCACCGCCCAGGACCAGGCGAGTGCCACCGCCGGGCGCATCGGCCTCGGCGCCAAGGAGAAGCTGGTCGTCCGCGACGTCGTCAAGGACGCGGACGGCACGGTGCACACCCGCTACGAGCGCACCTACGACGGCCTCCCGGTCCTCGGCGGCGACCTCGTCGTCCACCGGGACAAGGCCGGCCGCACCACCGTCACCAAGGCCACCGAAGCGACCCTCGCCCTCGCCTCGACCGACGCGCGGCAGCCCGCATCGGCCGCGGCGAAGACCGCCCTGTCGGCCGCCTCTTCGGCGCACACCGCGAAGCCCTCCGCCGGCACCCCGCGCAAGGTCGTCTGGGCCGCCGCCGGCACCCCGGTCCTCGCCTACGAGACCGTCGTCGAGGGCGTCCAGCGCGACGGCACGCCGAGCGAGCTGCACGTCGTCACCGACGCCGCCACCGGCGCCGAGCTCTTCCGCCACGAAGCGATCGAGACGGGCACCGGCACCAGCCAGTACAGCGGCACCGTGCCGCTCACCACGACCAAGAGCGGCAGCAGCTACCAGCTCACCGACGGCGCGCGCGGCGGCCACAAGACGTACGACCTCAACCAGGGCACGTCCGGCACGGGCACGCTCTACACCAACGCGACCGACACCTGGGGCGGCGGCCGCCAGACCGCGGGCGTCGACGCGCACTACGGCGCGGCCGTCACCTGGGACTTCTACAAGAACTTCCTCGGCCGCAACGGCATCCGCAACGACGGCAAGGGCGCCTACTCCCGCGCCCACTACGGCAACAGCTACGTCAACGCGTTCTGGAGCGACGCCTGCTTCTGCATGACCTACGGCGACGGGTCGGGCAACAAGAAGCCGCTCACGGCCATCGACGTCGCGGGCCACGAGATGAGCCACGGCGTGACGGCCGCGACCGCGAAGCTGGTCTACAGCGGCGAGTCGGGCGGCCTGAACGAGGCGACGTCGGACATCTTCGGCACCGCGGTGGAGTTCTACGCCAACAACTCCTCGGACGTCGGCGACTACCTCATCGGCGAGAAGATCGACATCTTCGGCAACGGCAAGCCGCTGCGCTACATGGACAAGCCGTCGAAGGACGGCAACTCCGCCGACAACTGGTCCAGCGGCGTGGGCGGCAAGGACGTCCACTACTCCTCGGGCGTCGCCAACCACTTCTTCTACCTGCTGGCCGAGGGCAGCGGCGCGAAGAAGATCAACGGCGTGCAGTACGACAGCCCGACGGCCGACGGCTCCAAGGTCACCGGAATCGGCCGGGACAAGGCCGTCAAGATCTGGTACAAGGCCCTCTCCACGTACATGACGTCCAACACCAACTACAAGGCCGCGCGCACCGCGACGCTGTCGGCCGCGGGCGCCCTGTACGGCACCACGAGCACCGAGTACAAGACCGTTGCGGCGGCCTGGAGCGCCGTCAACGTCAAGTAGGGCCGGCATCGCCGGGTGCCCCTTCCGGGCCCGTCCCCACCTCCACAGGGGGCGGGCCCCTCGGCGTGCCCGGATCGCTCCCGGGCCGTTCCCGCGCCGTCCGCCGACCGTCCACATCCCGCCATACACTCGCCCCCACATGTGCCGAGAGAAAATGCCAAAACTCTCGCCCCACAGTGCTGTCATCGATTACCTTCCGTCGCAGCGGACACGCCACTGGTAATCGGGCACGGGGGGCTGGAGAGGATCGTGTGACCGGTATCGACGGGTGCCTGGCCGAGGCCATGACCATCCCGGGCGCGCGGGGCGCGAGCCTCGTGGACTGGACGAGCGGGCTCGCGCTGGGCGAGGCGGGCGAGGGCCCCGGGCGCGACCACGAGAGCGCGGCCGCCGACACCGCGGAGCTGGCCCGGCTCGCCTTCGAGAACAGCGCGTTCACCGGGGCCACGGCGCGGACCGGCCCCGTCGAGGACCTGATCGTCACCGCGCGCGGCAGCTACCACCTCGTCCGTTTCGTGGAGACGGATTTCGACAGCAGCGTCTTCCTCTACCTGTGGCTGGACCGCGCCGAGGCGAATCTCGCCGTCGCCCTGTTCCGGCTCAAGAGCCTCACGGACAGGCTGGTCCTGGCATGAAGGCCCCCGGCTTAACCGGCCCGATATCCGCGGACGCCGCCGAACCGGCATCCGAGACGGCCGGACGCACACTGGACCGGCTCGCTTCCGAGCGGGCCACCGGCGCCCTGCACGGCTGCGCCGGCGCGCTCTACCTCGCCGACGGCGCCGTGGTGCACGCCGAGAGCCCCGCCGTGCCCGACCTGGGGAGGCGGCTGACCGCCCGGGGCAGGCTGTCGCCGCAGGCGTGGGAGGAGGCGGTCGCGGAGGGCGGGCCCGGCTACCGCGCGGGCAGCCTCCTCGTCGAGCGCGGCCGGCTGAGCCGCGGCGAGCTGGAACTGTGCCACCTGAGCGCGCTGTTCGACGCGGCCTACTTCGTCCTCTCCCCGCTCGGCCCGGGCCTGCGCGCCCCCGACCGCTTCCTCGGCGGGGCCCGGCACTGGCTGGGGCCCATCCGCCCCGTGCCCGTACCGCTGCTGCGGCGGGAGGTCGTCCGCAGGCGGCGGCTGCTGGAACGGGCCTGGCCGCGCCCGGAGGTGGACGCCGCCCCGGTGGTGCGCACCTCCGGCGGCGACGGGGCCGGCCCGGCCCAGGCGGTCGGGCGCCGGGCGGTGCTCGCGGCCGCCGACGGCGTCCGCACCCCCGTGCAGATCGCGCGGGACCTCGGGCGCCCGGCCTTCGCGACCCTCCTCGACGTGCGGCGGCTGGCCGCCGCCGGCCTCGTCCGCACGCCCTGTGCGGACGCCCCGACCGCTCCGGTGCCGCCGCCTCCCGCGGCTCCGGAGCTCTCCCTGCTCTACCGGATCCGCGACGCCCTGGAGGCCCTGTGACGGTGAGGCGCGCTTTCAGACCGTTCGCCGGAAGGAGACAGCAGATGACCGCCGCACCCGAGGTGCTCGCCGAACTCGAGGGGTTACGGGCCCGGGTTCCGCACCTGACCGGGGCGATGGTGGCCAGCACGGACGGGCTGGTGATCGCCCATCTGGTCACCGGCATGGAGCCGGACGGCGTGGCCGCCCTGACCGCGGCGGCGCTCGGGGTCGGCGCGCGGCTGACCGATGCCGTGGGCCACGGCGGCTTCCGCGAACTGCTCGTCCGCGGCGAGCACGGCTACGTCGCGACGTACGCGGCCGGGCCCTCGTCCGTGCTCACGCTCCTGGCCACGGCCGACGCCAACGTCGGCCGGCTGAACCTGGAGGCCCGCCGGGCCGGGGCGCGGATCGCCCCGCTGACCGGCGGGCCCGCCGACCGCCGGGAACGGGCCGCGGCCCCGCCGCCGCCCTCCCGGTCGCCCCTGCCCGCACGCCCCGGCCACCGGCCCGGCAACGGAAACCCCGGCAACGAGAACGGAGTCTCTTCATGACGAACACCGAAACCGCCCTCAAGGACGCGATGGGCTCGATCGAGGGCGCCCTCGGCGTGGCACTCGTCGACTACGGCAGCGGCATGGCGCTGGGCACGCTCGGCGGATCCCAGTCGCTCGACCTCAACGTGGCCGCGGCGGGCAACACGGACGTGGTCCGCGCGAAGCTGCGCACGATGGAGATGCTGAACATCCAGGACGCCATCGAGGACATCCTCATCACCCTCGGCGGGCAGTACCACCTGATCCGGCTGCTGACCGGCCGCGGCGGCAACGGCCTCTTCCTCTACCTGGTGCTGGACTCGCGGCGCGCCAATCTCGCGATGGCGCGCCACCAGCTGAAGCGGATAGAGGCGGAACTGGAGGTCTGACCCCGGTCTACTGGAGGTCTGACCCCGGTCTAGTGGCGCTTGCCGCTGCTGTTGCCGCTGCCGTTGTGGTTCAGCAGCGAGATGCGGTCGGCGAGGTGCGACAGCGGGTTGTTGCCGTTCTCGGTCACCGAACCGCTGGTGCACTGCTGCTGTTGCTGCGACGTGAGGACCGGGAGGTCCTGGATGCCGACGTTGATGAGCAGCAGGAGCGACTGCACGCCGAGCTTGCCGACGCCGATGCACAGGTCGTTGAGCGTGCCCTGGAGCGCCGTCATCTGCGGGCTCATGTGGCCGCCGGTGAGCGTCTCGCCGCGGCCGTTGTACGCGCCGTTGGCGTTGGCCACGTCCCGGCCGTCGCCGACGGCCGCGGCGGGGCCGGCGATCATGCCGACGGCGGAGGCCGTCAAGGCCGTTGCGGCCATCACCCTCTTCAGCACTTCAGCACCTTTCACTGGGTCCGCGGTTCCCGGGGGAACGCGCACTGACTAACTCCCCGATGCCGTAAATGTTCCGGCTTGTCACCCATTCGACCGCTGCCCGGCGGGCCGCTTGCACGCACCATGCGTCACCGACAAGATGCGGTGCGTCACCAACCGTGGGGCTCGGCCATGAGCCCCGCGAACCCGGTCCGCCAGGAAAGGTCGTACGCGTGCATCCGGAGAGCTCAGAGGATTCGGCGCGGGACGACCGGGCCGTGGCCGTCGTCGGGGCGGCCTGCCGGCTGCCCGGCGGCATCGACGGCATGGCGGCGCTGTGGGAGGCCCTGGAGCGGGGCCGGGACCTGATCACGCGGGTGCCGGAGGACCGGTTCGAGACGGCCCGCTTCGTGGACTCCTCGGCCCCGCGCCCCGGCAAGAGCCGTACGGCGGCGGGCGGGTTCCTGGACGACATCGCGGGCTTCGACGCCGGCTACTTCGGCATCTCGCCCAGGGAAGCGGCGCAGATGGACCCCCAGCAGCGGCTGCTGCTGGAGCTGACGGCCGAGGCCCTCGACGACGCCGCGATCGACCCGGCGGCGCTGGCCGGTTCGGACACCGCCGTGTACGTGGGGATCTCCGACACCTCTTACGGCGCCCAGCAGATGCTGCGGATCGAGGGCGTCGACGCCTACACCATGGCGGGCGGCGCGGCGTCGATCGCGGCGAACCGCATCTCGTACGCCTTCGACCTGCGCGGCCCGAGCATGGCCGTCGACACCGCGTGCTCCTCGGCGCTGGTGGCCCTGGACCGGGCCTGCCGCACGCTGCGCGAGGGCACCAGCCGCACGGCCGTGTCGGCGGGCGTCAACGTCCTGCTCAGCCCTTATCCGTTCGTCGGGTTCTCGCAGGCGTCGATGCTGTCGCCGCGCGGGCGGTGCGCGCCGTTCTCGGCGGCGGCCGACGGCTACGTACGGGCGGAGGGCGGCGGGGTCGTCGTACTGAAGCTGCTGCGGGACGCGCTGGCCGACGGGGACCGGATCCACGGAGTGATCCTGGCGACGGCCGCCAACAGCGACGGCCGGACGGCGGGACTGTCGCTGCCGAACCCGCGGGCGCAGGAAGCCCTGTTGACGTCGGTGTACGCGCAGGCGGGCGTGGACCCCGACGAGGTGGTCTACCTGGAGGCGCACGGGACGGGGACCTCCGCGGGGGATCCGGCCGAGTGCGAGGCGGTCGGCCGGGCGCTGGGGAGGCGGCGCCGGCGGGGTGCGCTGCCGGTGGGTTCGGTGAAGTCCAACCTGGGGCACCTGGAGCCGGCTTCGGGAATGGCCGGGCTGCTCAAGGCGCTCCTGGTGCTGCGGCACCGCAGGATCCCGGCCACGCTGCACGCCCTGCCGCTCCATCCGGGGATCGACTTCGCGGGCCTGGGGCTGGCCCCGGCCACGGAGGCGCGGCCGGTCGACGGCGACGCGGGGCGGCCGGTGGTGGGCGTCAACTCCTTCGGCTTCGGGGGCGCGAACGCCCACGCCGTGGTCACGGCCGCCCCGCCGCCCCCGCCGCGGGCCCGACGGGGGGCGGGCCGTGCGCGGTCGCTGCCGTTCGTGGTCTCCGCGCGGACGCCCGAGGCGCTGGCGCAGGCGGCGGCGCGGGCCGCGGAGCAGCTGGCGAAGGCCCGTCCGGACGACTTCTACGACCTCGCGCACACCAGTTGTGCGCGCCGCGGGAAGCATCCCCTGCGCGCGGCGGTGCTGGCCGGCGGCCCGCGGGAGGCCGCGCAGGCGCTGGCGCGGCTCGCCCCGCGCGCCGCGCTCCCCCCTCAGTCGCCGGCGGAGGTGCCGGCCGCGGAGGCCGTGACGGGGGAGGCGGTCCGGGACGGCCGGATCGCGTTCGCGTTCTGCGGCAACGGATCGCAGTGGGCGGGCATGGGGGCGGACTTGCTGGCGGACCCGGTCTTCCGGTCAGCGGTCGAGGCCGTGGACGAGGAGCTCGCGCCGCACGTCGGGTGGTCGGTGGTCAAGGAGCTCGCCGGGGCGTCGCCCGAGCGCATGAGGGCCACGGAGGTGGCCCAGCCGCTGCTGTTCGCGCTCCAGACAGGCCTGGTGGCCGTGCTGCGCGCCCACGGCATCACGCCGTCGGTCGTGCTGGGCCACAGCGTCGGCGAGGTGGCGGCCGCGCATGCGGCGGGGGCGCTCGGGCTCGGCGAGGCGGCGTGGGTGATCGCCGAGCGCAGCCGCGCGCAGGCGCCGCTGGCCGGGTGCGGCCGGATGGCGGCCGTGGGCATGTCCCGTGAGCAGGCCGAGGAGTTGCTGGCCGGGTACCCGGGGCTGGAGGTGGCGGGGGTCAACTCCCGCCGGGACGTGACGGTCGCCGGCCCGCAGAAGCAGCTGTACCGGCTGCTGGGCGATCTTGCGGGGCGGGGCGTGGTGTGCGCGGAGCTCGACCTGGACCACGCGTTCCACAGCGCGGCCATGGATCCGCTGCGCGCTCCCCTGCACGCCGCCCTCGCCGCGCTGAGCCCCTCCCCCGCACAGATGCCGCTGCTGTCGACCGTCACGGGCAAGCCGCTGGAGGGGCCCGAGCTCGACGCGGACTACTGGTGGCGCAACGTCCGCGAGCCGGTGCTGTTCTCCGACGCCGCCGAGGGCGCCCTGGAGCAGGGCGCCGACATCTTCCTGGAGATCGGCCCGCAGCCGGTCCTGCAGAGCTACCTGCGCCGCGTCACCGCCGGTCACGCGGCGCCCGGACCGCGGGTGGTGGCCCGTACGCTGCGCAAGGGCGACGACGGCGTGCGGGCGCTGCGCACCGCGGTGGCCGGGCTGCTCGCGGCCGGGGCCCGGGCCGACTGGGGCGCGCTCTTCCCGCGCCCGGGCCGGGTGGCGTCCCTGCCGGCCTACCCCTGGCAGCGCGAACGGCACTGGAGCGGCGGGCCGGAGTCGTGGGTGCGCAGCAGCGGGGACGGCCGCACGGAGCACCCGCTGCTGGGCGAGCGCATGCCGGCGCCGCTGCCGGTGTGGCACGGCGCGGTCGAGCCGGCGCGGCTGCCGTGGGCCGCCGACCACCGGCTCGGCGGGTCGGTCGTGATGCCCGCGACCGCCTACGTGGAGATGGCGCTGGCGGCGGGCCGCCGGGTGCTGGACACGGCGGTGGAGGCCGACCACCTGGAGTTCGTGCGGCCGCTGTTCGTGCCGTGGGGCGAGCCGGGCACGGTGCACACGCAGGTGTCTTTCGACCCCGAGGACGGGGTGGTGCTGATCAGCAGCACGGACGACCAGACGACGGGGCAGAGCCGGCACGCGCGCGGGCGCGTACGGGCCCGGTGGGGACAGCCCCCGGCGCCGGCGGACCTGGCCGGTGCGCGGGCCCGCTGCGGCCGCCGGGTGACCGGCGAGGAGCACTACCGGCGGGTCGGCGAGGCCGGGCTCGGCTACGGGCCGTCCTTTCAGGTGCTGACGGAGCTGTGGGCCGGCGAGGGCGAGGTCGTCGCGGCCTACGCCGGCCACGGCCCCCTGGACGGACTGGAGATCAGCCCCGCCCTGCTGGACGGCGCGGTGCAGGCGGGGGCCCCGCTGCTGGACGACGAGATCCTCGCGGGGCACACGTACTTGCCGACGGCGATGGACGCGGTCCGCGTCTGGCGCGCCCCGGCGGCCGAGGGGGCGGTCCACGTGCGCGAGCGCGGCCGGACGGCGACGGAGGTGTGCTGGGACATCGCCCTCACCGACGCGGACGGCGCCGTCGCGGTGGAGCTGGAGGGGTGCCGGATGCGGCGCCTGACGGGCGTCCGGCGCACGCCCGTGACCCGCCAGGAGACGGTGCTGCGCGCGGCCCCGCACCCCGGCGACCCGCAGGAGCCCCTCGCCGGGCCGGCGCCGCGGGAGGTCGCCGAGCGGGCGGCGAACCGGGTCCTGGCCCTGCGCCGCGACTGGCGCACGGCCGGCTACCCGCGCTTCGCCGCCCGGGTGCAGGAGGCGGCGGCCCACGCCTACGCCGCCGCGCTCGGCGGTCTCCTGCCGGAGGGGAACGGCTCGTTCACGGTGGGGGACCTGGTCGCGGGCGGGATGCTGCCGAGGCACCGGCAGCCCATGGAGCTCATGCTGGCCGCGATGACGGAGCACGGGCTGGTGCGGCAGGAGCCGGACGGCCGCTGGCTGCGGCAGGACGAGCCCCGGTGCGCGGTCGGGATGCTGCGCGAGGCCCTGCACGAGCAGCCGGCGTTCGCCACGGAACTCACCCTGCTCGTCCGCCAGTTCCTGCACCTGGGCGAGGTCCTGAAGGGCGCGCGCGACCCGCTGGACCTGCTGGGGGCCGAGGGCGCGACGTCGACCCTCGAACAGTTCTACGACGTGGCGCCGGTGCTGCGCTTCCACAACCGCGTCGCGCAGGCGCTGGTGCGGGAGATCGTGGCGGCGCTGCCGGCCGGCCGGCCGCTGCGAGTGCTGGAGGTCGGCGCGGGCACCGGCGGGACCACCGCGGCCCTGCTGCCGCTGCTGCCGGCCGACCGCACCCGCTACCTCTTCACGGACGTGTCACCGTCGTGCTTCGCGCGGGCCCGGCAGCGCTTCGCCCCGTACGACTTCGTGGACTACCGCACCTTCGACGTGGACGCCGACCCCGCGGGCCAGGACCTGCCCGAGGGCGGCTTCGACCTGGTGGTCGCGGCGAACTCCCTGCACGCCGCCGGGGACCTGGAAGCCGCCGTGCGGCGGGTGGCGTCGCTGACGGCCCCGGGCGGCCGGCTGCTGGTGCTGGAGACCCACGACCCGCTGTGCCTGCTGCCGTTCTTCGGCACGCTGGAGAGCTTCCGGAACCGCACGGACACCGGGCTGCGGCCCCGCTCCCCGCTGCTCGGCCGCGAGGAGTGGGCCGCGCTCCTCGCGCGCTGCGGCTTCACGGGCACCGTGCGGACCGGCGACGACGCCGAGCCGGCCCGCGAGGACTACTCGGTGTTCCTGGCCGCCCGCGCCGACCTGCCGGTGCGGGCTCCGGCACTGCCCGCCTCCGGCATCGGCACCTCCTGGGTCGTGGTGGCCGAGACCCCGGAGGAGAACGGGCTGGCGGGGGCCACCGCGGGCCTCCTGCACGCGGCCGACGCCGTGGAGGTGCACACCACCGTGGCCAGTGAGGACCCCGGCGCGTGGGCCCCGCTGCTGTCCCGGGAGACGGTGATCGTCCTCGTGCTCGCCCCTGCCGCCGGCGACGACGTGACCGAGCGGACGACGCGGCGCAGCGCGGTGCTGCGCGCCCTGGCCGTGGCGTGCGGGCGGCTGACGGGCGGCCAGAGCGTCGCGCTGTGGCTCGTGACGCGGCCTTGCGGCGCGGTGCCGGAGCCCGGGCCGGACGGGCCCGGTGCCGCTGACGCCGTCGATCCCGTGGACGCCGCCGCATGGGGCGTGGTGCAGTGCCTGGGCAACGAGCAGCCCGCGCTGACGACGCGCCGCGTGTCCCTGGCGCGCGGCGGCGACACGGCGGCCGACGCCGACCGCCTCGCCCGGGAGCTCCTCGCCGCCTCGGAGGAGTCCGAGGTCGTCCTGACGCGCTGCGGCGGCCGGTTCGTCCCGCGCGACCGGGACTTCCCCCGGCCCCTCGTGCCCGCCTCCGCGGCCGGCGCGTTCGTCCTGGAGGTCCGCGAGCCCGGGCTGTCCTTCCGGCCGGCCTGGGTGGAGACGGACCGGCCGGCTCCGGGCCCGGGGCAGGTGCTGGTCGCCGTGCGGGCGGCCGCGCTGAACTACCACGACGTGGTCCTGGCCACGGGCGCCATGGCCGGCGAGGACTCCGCCGACGGGCGCTTCGAGGCGGTGTACGGGCTGGAGTGCGCGGGGACGGTCGCGGCCGTCGGACCGGGCGTCACGGGCATCGCCGTGGGCGAGCGGGTGTTCGCCAGCGGCTCCGGCTGCCTGGCCTCGCACGGGGTCACCGCCGCCGGCGCCGTGGCCAGGATGCCCGACGCGATGGGCTTCGCCGAGGCGGCGACCCTGCCCGCGGTGTTCCTGACCGTCCACTACGGCCTGGGATGGCAGGCCGGGCTCGCGGCCGGGGAGACCGTGCTCGTGCACGGCGGAGCGGGCGGCGTGGGCCTCGCGGCGCTGCAGTTCGCGCGGCTGCGGGGGGCACAGGTCATCGCCACCGCCGGCAGCCCCGCCAAGCGCGACCTGCTGCGCGCCCTGGGCGTCGAGCACGTCCTGGACTCGCGCAGCCTGGCCTTCGCCGCCCGGGTGCGGGAGCTCACCGGCGGGCGCGGCGTCGACGTCGTCCTCAACTCCCTCGCGGGCGAGGCCGTCTCCCGCAGCCTGGAGCTGCTGCGGCCGGGCGGCCGCTTCGTCGAGCTCGGCAAGCGCGACATCCTGGACAACAACCGGCTGCTGCTGCGCCCCTTCGAACGCGACCTCGCGTTCTTCGGCGTCAACCTCCTCGCGCTGCTGGCCGACCCGCAGCGGGCGGCCCGCCTGTTCGCCGAGGTCGGCGAGCGCATCCGGGCCGGGGACTACCGGCCGCTGCCGCACACCGTCTTCCCCGCCGCCCGCGCCGAGGACGCCTTCCGGCTGCTCCAGCACTCCCGGCACACCGGCAAGGTCGTCGTCTCCTTCGACCCGCTCGACGAGCCCGTCCTGATCGAACCCCGGGCCCACGCTCCGCGCTTCGACCCCGAGGCCACGTACCTCGTCACCGGAGGCCTCGGCGGCTACGGCGCGGCCACCGCGCACTGGCTCGCCGACCACGGCGCGCGCCGCCTGGCCCTCGTGGGACGGCGGGGGCCGCGTACTCCCGGCTGCGAGACGCTGCTCGCTGCTCTGGAGCAGCGCGGCGTGCACGCCGTGCCCTACGCGGCGGACGTCGCCGACCTGCCGTCCATGCGGCGGATCGTGGAGGAGATCGACGCGGGCGGGCACCGGCTGCGCGGCGTGGTGCACTGCGCGATGCACCTGGACGACGCCCCGCTGGAGTCGCTCAGCGACGACCGCTTCCGCGCCGTCCTGGCCCCCAAGGCCGCCGGCGGGGCCGTGCTCGACGCGCTCACGCGCGGCCGGGAGGACCTGGACCTGTTCCTGGTGTTCTCCTCCGTCGCCGCCCGCGTCGGGCAGGTCACCCAGGCCCCCTACGCCGCGGGCAACCTCTTCCTCGAAGCACTCGTCCGCAGGCGCCGGCGGGACGGCGAGCCGGGCCTGGCCGTGGGCTGGGGTGCCCTCGGCGGCACCGGCTACGTCGCCCGCAACGGCCTCGCCCCCGCCCTGGAGAGCGGCGGCCTGGAGACGCTCTCCCCGCGCGAGGTGTTCGACGCGGCCGGCGTGCTGCTGGGCGACGGCACGGAGGTCGCGGGGGTCGGCCGGTACAACTGGGCGCGGCTGCGCGCCTGTCTGCCCGCGCTCGCCGCACCCCGGTACGGGCAGCTCGTCCCCGAGCCCGACGAGGAGACCGGCCACACCCACGCGGAGATCGTCCAGGCGCTCGCGGCGATGCCGCCCGCGGACGCGCTGCGCACGATCACCGGCCAGCTGGTGCGGATCCTCGCCGACGTCCTCCACCTCGACCCCGCGCGGATCGACGCGGGGCGGCGCATCGAGGAGTACGGCGTGGACTCCCTCATGGCCGCCGAGTTCCTCGCGACGCTGCACCGGCGCTTCGACGTCCGGGTGCCGCCCATGGAGCTGATGCGCGGCGGCGGCACGGCCGCCGACATCGCGCGCATCGTCCACTTGCGGCTGCGACCCGGTACCTCGGGCGCCGCCCCCGGCGCACAAGCCTCGCCGGCCACTCTCCTCCCTGCGGTCTCGGAGGCCCCGGGCGTTCCCTCGCAGCACGGACCCGCCGCCGACCAGGCCGAGCAGGCACCGCCGTGCTGACGTCCCTGGCCCGCTTCAGCACGCGCCACTGCCGTACGGTCCTCGTCCTGGCCGCGCTGGCCGCCGTGGCCTGCGGGCTGCTCGGCCACGATGTGGCGGCCCGGCTGGCGAGCGGCGGCTGGACGGCGCCCGGCTCGCCCTCGGCCCGCGCCGAGGCCCTGCTGACCGGACGGTTCCACGCGGGCGCGCCCGACGTCGTCCTGCTGGCCCGCGCCCCGGACTCGGTCGACACGCCGGCCGCCCGCGCCGCGGGCCTCGCCCTCGTCGGCCGCCTGTGCCGCGAGGCCGGGGTCACCGGCGTGGACTCCTACTGGACCGGCCCCGTCCCCCGCGGCGCGTGCCGTACGCCCGGAGCCGGCAGCACCGTGGACGACGCAGCGCTGCGCTCGGCCGACGCCCGCACCGCGCTCGTGTCGGTGCGCCTGGAAGGCGGCGGGCGGGCCGCACGGGCGACCGTCGAGCGCCTCCTGCCGGCCGCCACCGCGCCCCGCGCTCCCCTGCGGGTGCAGGTCACCGGGCACGCCGTCCTCGACCAGGCCCTGGAGCGCTACAGCGAACGCGACCTGCTGCGGACCGAACTCCTCGCCGTTCCCGCCACCTTGCTGCTCCTGCTGTTCGTCTTCGGGAGCGCCGCCGCGGCCTGCCTGCCGCTCGCCGTGGGCGCGGTCGCGGTGGCCGGCACGCTGGCCGTGCTGCGCGCCCTGACCGCCGTGACGGAGGTGTCGGCGTTCGCGCTGAACATCACGGCCGCGGTGGGGCTCGCCATCGCCATCGACTACAGCCTCTACCTGGTGGCGCGCTACCGCGAAGAGATCGCCGCGGGACGGCCCCAGGAAGAGGCCGTGCTGAGCGCGGTCCGCACGGCCGGGCGGATCGTGGCCGTCTCGGCGGCGGCCGTGGTGCTCTGCATGCTCGGCCTGCTGCTGTTCCCCCTGTACATCCTGCGCTCGATGGCCTACGCGGGGGCCGGCGTGGTGCTGCTGGCGGCCGTCGCGGCCCTGCTGCTCGTCCCCGCGGCGCTGTCCTGCTTCCCCCGGGCGATCGGCCGGGGCGACCTGTTCGCCCGCCTGCGCCGCCCGCCGGAGCGGCCACGGGACGGCTGGCGGCGGCTGGCCCTGCGGGTGATGCGCCGCCCGGTACTGGTCACGGTGGTCACCACCGGAGCCCTGCTCGTCCTCGCGCTCCCCTTCCGCCAGGTCGCCTTCGGCTTCAGCGACGACCGGGTGCTGCCCCGCGACGCCCCCGAGGTCCGGGCCACCCAGGAGCTGCGCGACGGCTTCCCGCAGCTGCGCAACCCCGTCGAAGTGGTCCTGCCGGGATGGCGGCCCGACGGCCGCGACCGGGTCGGCGAGCTCGACACGTACGCCCGGCGCGTCTCGCTCCTGCCGGGCGTCCTGGGCGTGCGGACCGCGACCGGCTCCTACGTCCAGGGCCAGGACGTCCCCCTCGCCTGCGCGGCCGAGGCGCCCCCCGCGCCCGGCACCCTGCCGCACTGCCCGGCCCTGCGGACCTTCACCTCCCCCGCCGGCACCTGGCTGGCGGTCAGCGGCACGGCCGACCCGTACGCCCCGGAGTCCGCCGCGCTCACCGACCGGCTCCGCGCGGCCCGCGCACCCGCCCCTGTACTCGCCGGCGGGCCGACGGCCCAGTTCCAGGACGCCCGCGACACCCTCGCCCGGCGGCTGCCGTGGACGCTGGGCGCGATGGCCGCCGCCACGTTCCTGCTGCTCCTCGCGTTCACCCGGAGCGTGTTCCTGCCGCTGAAGGCCCTCGCGGTCAACCTCCTCAGCCTGACCGCGTCGTTCGGCGCCATGGTGTTCGTCTTCCAGCAGGGCCACCTGAAGTGGCTGGTCGGCGACTTCACGCCCACGGGCACGATCAGCGTCGTCGTGCCCGTGATCACGTTCTGCCTCGCGTTCGGCCTGTCCCTGGACTACGAGATCCTGTTGCTGGCCCGGATCAGCGAGGCCCACGCCCGCACCGGCGACACCGTACGGGCCACGGCCGCGGGACTCCAGGCGGCGGGCCCGCTGTTCACGGCCTCCGCCGCGCTCGTCCTGGTCGTGCTGCTCGCCCTGGCCACGGCCGAGGTCGCCTTCGTCAAGCTCCTCGCCGTCACGACGGCCCTGTCGGTCGTCCTGGACACGGTGGTGATCCGCCCGCTCCTCGTACCCGCCGTCATGCGCCTGGCGGGCCGCGCCAACTGGTGGCTGCCGTCCTTCCCCCGCCGCTCGGCCACGGCGCCCGGCGGCGGTCACCTCAGCACCTCTCCCGGGGAGGAGCTCTCCTGACCTTCGCTTCTCCACCCGGGGTAGCGGCACGAACGGTTCCGGCGGCAAGGTGGGGGAGCACGAGGACGAAGGAACGGGAGGGGACGTCCGGTGAGCGGACTCAACAAGGAGATGAGCGGCAGCCTCAGCAAGGGGCTGGGCAAAGTGCAGGTGTCGCTGAAGTGGGATCCGAGCCCACTGGGGATGCCCGACAACGACCTCGACATCATCGCGGGGACCTACAGCACGGAGGCGCCGCACGGAAAGGCCGCCTATCTCGTGCACTTCGACAGCCGGCTCTCGCCCGACGGCACCATCAACCTCAACCGTGACAGCCGCACCGGCGCGGGCTTCGGCGCCGACGAGGTCATGACGCTGGAGCTCGACCGGCTCTCGTCCTCGTACGCCCGTGTCGTCGTGGGGGTGGCCATCCAGCAGAGCGGCGGACGCAAGACCTTCGGGGACGTGCCGAACACCGGGGTGCGGGTCGTGGAGGGCTACACCGAGCTGGTCGTGGACGACTTCGCCGGTGTCGCCGGGGCCACGGCGGCGACGGTGGTGGAGTTCGTCCGCGACAGCAGGGGCGTGTGGGAGTGCCGCCGCGCCGTCCGGGGATTCGACGCGGACCCGGAGGAGTTCGCCGCGGTGATGGGCGGCGCGTGACGGGCAGGGCGTGACCCCGGAGTTCTGCCCGGCTACTTCACGGCCGGGCAGAACTCCGCTTTGATCACGTCACCGGCGGCGCTGCTGTCGCCCAGGGCGTCGGTGCTGAAGTTGAAGACGAGGCTGCGCCGGGTGTCCGCGGAGACGTAGGCGACGCTCTGCGTGCCGATGAAGAAGCCGGTGTGCCCCCACAGCTCCATGCCGCAGAGCGTGAAGTGGAACAGCCCCAGCCCGTATTCCACGCCGGGGTCCTCTCCGGTCGGGACGGTCGACTTCAGCTCCCGCTGCTGGGCCGGCGGCAGCAGCCTGCCCCGCAGCAGGGCGGTGAGGAAGCGGTCGAGGTCGGCGGGGCTGGTGATCAGGTCGCCCGTACCCCGGATCAGGGACGGATCTAGGTCGGTGACGTCGTACATCTTGTGGTCCGGGTCGTCGGTGAACCGGCTGTAGCTGCGTCCCGCGGGGGCCGGGAGCGTGCGCTCGTGGCCCGGCAGGCGGGTGGAGCGCAGGCCGAGCGGGCTGATGATGCGGCGCTCCACCTCCTCCTCGTAGGACCGGCCGGTCGCCTTCTCCATCACGAGGGCGGCGAGGACGTAGCCGGTGGGGCTGTAGGAGTAGCGGGTGCCGGGCGGGAAGTCCGGCGCGTGAGCCGTCGCGGTCCGCACGATCTGTTCGGGCGTCCAGGGGTCGTAGCGGTGCTGGAGGAACGCGGTGGTGGTGAGGTTCCGCAGGATTTCCGGGTCG
Source organism: Streptomyces sp. SCA2-17 (assembly GCF_044336695.1). NCBI lineage: Bacteria > Bacillati > Actinomycetota > Actinomycetes > Kitasatosporales > Streptomycetaceae > Streptomyces > Streptomyces sp. SCA2-17. The sequence continues at coordinate 6,181,920 of NZ_CP117521.1, read as the reverse complement.
CTGGTGTAGTCGTAGAGCCCGCTGGTGTGGTTGAGGAGCTGGCGCAGGGTGATCCTTCGGCCGTCGTTGCCGTGCCCGCGCACCAGACCCGGCAGCCACTTCTCGACGGTGTCGCCCAGGGTGAGCCGGTGCTCGGCCTCCAGCTGGAGGATGACGGTGGAGATGAAGGGCTTGACGATGCTGCCGGCACGGAAGTGCTCTCCGGGCAGCCTGGGGCGATGGGTGGACAGGTCGGCGACGCCCGCGGTGCCGTGCCAGGTGCCGCGCGGGCCGCGGGCGAGGGCGATGACGCCGGGGACGCCGGCCGTGACGGCGGCGTCCAGGGCCGCTTGGGTGCGCTCGTGCCCGCCGCCGGGTGCGGCGGCCCCGGCGTGGACGGCGGCGCCCGCCGGAGCGGGAGCCGTCAGGGCGGCCCCTGCCATCGCGGCAGCGGTCAGGAGCACGGCCAGTGCGGCTCTCGCCGCACGGACCGCCCTCGGCGGACGCTTCGTCATGACAGCCCTCCTTCTTACAGGGGTCGGCGGGTTCGGTACGGATACGGATACGGACCGGAGGCGGGGTGCAGGGGAGCCGGGCACGGTCAGAGCACGGCGCGGTCCGCCTCCTCGTGCGCCGCGGGGACCCCGCGGTCGGCCTGCAGGGTCCACAGCTCCCGGAAGAGACCGGGGGCTTCGACCAGCTCGGCGAAGGTGCCCTGCTGGATGACGCGCCCGTGGTCGAGGACCACGACGCGGTCGGCGACGGCCACGTTGGCCAGGCGGTGGGTGACGAGGACGACGGCCCGCTGCTGGGCGACCTTGCGCAGCCCCGCGAAGATGCGGTGCTCGGCCCGGGCGTCCAGGGCGCTGGTGGGTTCGTCCATGACGAGCAGGCCTGCCGGGCGGTAGAAGGCGCGGGCGATGGCGATGCGCTGCCACTGGCCGCCGGAGAGCTCCACGCCGCCGAACCACTCGCGGGCGAGGAGGGTGTCGAGCCCGCTGCGGAGCTCCTTGACGACTTCGTCGGCGCCGGCGTGCGCGGCGGCTTCGTGGACGGCACCGTCCCCTTCGTGGGCCTGCCCGAGGGTGATGTTGTCGCGGGCGGACAGGGGCCAGTGGGCGAAGTCCTGCGGGACGACGGCGGTCTGCCGCCACAGCGCCTGCGGGTCGAACTCGCCCGTGCCGGCGCCGTCCCAGGTGACCTTGCCGCTGGTGGGCAGGTACAGCCCGGCCAGGAGCTTGCTGAGGGTCGTCTTGCCCGAGCCGTTCTCCCCCACCAGGGCCAGCACCTCGCCGCGCCGCACCTCCAGGCTGACGTCGTGCAGCACCGGGCGGTCCGAGCCGGGATAGCAGAAGGTGAGGGACTCGGCCCGGACGGCCAGGGGGGACGCGGGCGCGAGCGTGCCGCGCTGCAACCGGTGGCCGCCGGCCTCGTCGATGAACTCGGCCCAGTCATCAAGATAGAGACCGGTGCGGAACAGGCGCGCGCCGTAGCCGACCATGCCCCGCAGGGACGAGCCGACCGAGCGCAGGGCGAAGACCGCCGTCCCGGCCGAGGCGAGCGACATGTGTCCCGTGCCGAGCAGGAGGGCCAGCGCGGCCCACACCAGGCCGGAGGCGATCCCGCCGGCCACGGCGCCCGCGAGGGCGTACCGGGCGCCTTGGTGGACGGCCCGGTCGGTAGCGGTGTGGATGCGGTCGCTGATCGAGCGGTAGCGGCCGAGGAGGAAGCCGGCCATGGTGCCCGAGCGCAGCTGGTCGGCGAAGACCTTGTCGGTGACGTGCCAGCGCAGGTGGCTGAGCACCCGGCGGTCCGCGCTCAGCGCGCGGGAGGTCTGGTAGTGGACGCGCGCGGCCTTCACGCTCGCGATGCCCTGCGGGAGGGTGGCCAGCAGCAGGAGCGGCAGCAGGACGGGGTGCAGGAGTGTGACCACGCCGGCGGCGGCGACGAGTGACGCGAGGCAGGCCATGAGGTCCTGGGACTCGGTCAGCAGGTCCTGGGCGACGTCGGCGCCGCGGTCCGCGGCCTCGCGCTTGTCGTTGAAGCCGGGGTGGTCGTAGGCCGCGAGCTCGGCGTTGATGGCCGCGTCGAGCATTTCCAGCTCGGCCTCGCGGGAGATCCGGGGTGCCAGCCGGCTGGAGATGTTGCTGACGGCGATGGCGAGCAGGGCCCGGGTTCCGGCGGCGCCGGCGAGGAGGCCGATGGAGGGCAGGGCGTCCATGAGCCGGTCCTGCATGTGGCCCGCGGTGATGAGGGCCGTGATGGTGCTGCTGGTGGCGAGGAGGCCGAAGGCCTCGAAGGCGCCGGACAGCAGCTGGCAGGCGAGGAGGGCCAGGACGGCGCGTCTGTCCACGTGCCAGGCGAGGCCCAGCGCCTTGCGGACCAGCCGGGGCAGGCGCCGGCCCATCGCGCGGGCGGTGAGCGGGCTCCTCTGGAAGGCGGTCAGGGTCGGGGAGCGGAAGCGTAATTCCTCGTGTACCTCGGAGGTCTCGGTGGTTTCGGCGGACAACGTGAATCCCCTTGGTTGCGGATGGTGATGGTCTGGTTTCCGAAGGTGACCGCCTGCACGATGGCGCATGGCGCGCGTGCGGTACGGGTGAACGCCCTCAATCCACTCGAACGGGGTTCTTCTGACTGCCCGTCACGCACCACCGGCACCTCACGCTTGACGCGCCCCTGTCAATAGTTGGGCACTCGTGGCACCCTGCCCACGCAGCCCCACGCACCCCCGGCCGGTCCACCCGCCCTCAACCCGCCGTATCCGTACCGCAGAAGGAGCACGCAGAACGAGCACACGCGAACAGGCATGTGGAAGGAGTACGCGTGAGACGATCCCGACGTACGACAGCAGGTGTGCTGCTCGCCGCCTGCGCCCTGGTCGCCGCGGGCACGCAGGCCGCGGCGGCCGGAACCGCCCCGGCCCGGGCCGCCGCGCCCGCCGTGCACACCGCGGCCGCCGCGCCTGCCGACCGGCAGGCCGTCAGCGACTACTGGACCCCCGAGCGGATGCGCGCCGCCGTGCCGCTCGACCTGCCCGCCGCGGCCCCCGGCACGCTCACCGCACCCGTCGCCCGGGGCGAGGTCCGCACGGTCGCCGCCACCGCCCCGGCAGCCGGGTCCCTCGCCGCCTTCCCGCAGCAGGGCGGGCCGTGGACCGGCGGAGGCGCCGTCACGAAGACCTCGGGCCGGGTGTTCTTCACCATGCAGGGCCGCAACGCCTCCTGCTCGGGCGACGCCGTCACCAGCAGCAACGGCAGCACCGTGATCACGGCCGGGCACTGCGTCAAGTACCAGGGCAACTGGCACACCAACTGGACCTTCGCCCCCGGCTACCACGACGGGCAGACGCCCTACGGCACCTGGACGGCCACCAAGACGCTCTCCACGCCCCAGTGGGTGGCCAGTGAGGACATGAACTACGACGTCGGCGCCGCGGTCGTCGCCCCGCTCGGCGGCAAGCGGCTCGGCGACGCCGTGGGCGGCCAGGGCGTGCAGTTCAACGGCGCCTACAACAAGCCCATGTACTCCTTCGGGTTCCCCGCGGCAGCCCCGTACGACGGCACCAAGCTCATCCACTGCAGCGGGAACTCCACCAAGGACTTCCTGCTCACCAAGGACCACGGACTGAGCTGCAACATGACCGGAGGCTCCAGCGGCGGCCCCTGGTTCGCGTCGTTCGACGAGGCCACCGGCACCGGCCTGCAGGCGTCGGTGAACAGCTTCGGGTACACGTTCCTGCCGAACACGATGTTCGGCCCGTACTTCGGCGACGAGGTCAAGGCCCTCTACGAGCAGGCGCAGACGAGCTGACGGATGCGGACGAGCTGACCGGCGCAGACGAGCTGACCGGTGCGCCCGGACAGCGGACAGGGCCCCCGCCATCCGGCGGGGGCCCTGCTCTCCAGTGCGCCACCAGGGACTCGAACCCCGGACCTGCTGATTAAGAGTCAGCCGCTCTAACCAACTGAGCTAGCGGCGCGAAAGAAATACTACCTTACGAGTGAAGGTGTCAGGTTCACCCGGAGGAGTCCCACTCTGAGGGCGGCGATCTCACCGAAGGCACCCCGGGTCAGGTCGATGCAGCGGCGCGCGTCCCGCGGCCCCCTGTCGTTGATCCGCACCAGGACCGAGTCGCCCGTCCCGGCGTTCGTGACGCGTACGCGGGTGCCGAACGGCAGGTCACGGCTCGCGGCCGTCATCGCCTCCGGGTCGAACGGCTCGCCGCTCGCGGTGGGCCAGCCGTCGAGCCGCTCCTCCGGCGCGCCGTACCACGACGCGATACAGCTGCGCGGCGGCCCGCCACCCTCGGCGCGGGCCGGCAGGGCGGCTGACGGGGCCAGGGCCGCGGCCAGCGCGACGGCGGCCGTCGCGCGGCCGGGCGACCGGGGGTGCGTCATGGCTTCCGCTCCGGTGGGTCGGGACGGCGGTCCTGCCGCTCGCGGGTGTGGAGAATCGTGACCGTTCCCGGCGGATTCCACTCCTCGCGGCGCGGCGGAGCAGCCGATCGGCCGCAGGGCCCCGCGGCGTCAGGCGGCCTAGACGCGGCTGACCAGCTCCTGCCGTGCCACGGTCACGATGAATTCCCGCAGCCGCTCGATGCACAGCCGCATGTTCTTGTACGCGACATCGGTGTCCGGATAGCGGCAGGCGAACTGCATGCCCTCGTGGAGCCTGGTGATCCACGCGCACACCTGGTCGCCGTAGGACACCCGGATCAGCCCGTACGCCTTGAGGTCCTGCCAGCGCTCCGAGCCCGGGGTGCCGCGCCCGTCGACGAACGACATGATCGAGTACATGTCGGGGGAGGTGGGCCGGAAGTCGGAGCCCAGCAGGTGGAGGACGCGGGCGATGGGCATCCGCGCCAGCAGCCTGTTCTCCCGCAGCGCGGTACGGACCATCTCCAGGGCGCCGTCGAAGTCCGGCGCCTGCGCCACGGGCACCTCGATCGGCGCGCCGCCCACGTACCAGCCCACCGAGTCCGACCACTGGGACTTCACCCGCGTGTGGAACGGCACCACCGTGCGGTACACCTGCACCCCGCCGATCTCGCGGACGATGAGGCCGACGGCCGCGAGGACGCCCACCAGGCTTCCGCCGTACGGGCGGCAGTACGCCTCGAAGGCCGCCGCGTCGGCGTCGTCCACGAGCATCTCGTGCAGGAACTTCTGGGTCGGCAGCGGCCCTTCGGGGTCGAGGCCGAGGTCGACGGGGAAGTTCGGCAGCTTTCCGTCGCACCGGTCGATGAACTCCCGCCAGCGGGACACGATCGCATGTGTGTCGTCGATCCGGTCGGCGTCCGTGCGCTCGGACGCGCAGAAGTCGACGTAACTGGCGGCCGGCGCCGCGGCCACGGCGCGCCCTTCCAGGGCGGCGGCGTAGAGCTCGTGGATCTCGGCGGTGATGCGCTGGATCGAGTACGAGTCGACGTTGCTGTGGTCGAAGGCCATGTACACGCTCGTGCCGTCGTCCCTGACGACGGCCGTGAAGATGAAGTTCGGCCAGCTGAGCGCGTCCGCCGCGGTGTCGAAGCGGTCCTGGAGGTAGCGGGTCAGCGTCTCCGCGTCGGCGAAGTGGCCGACGTCCTCGCGGTGCAGCACGACGGCGTCGGCTTCCAGCGTGAAGCGCCGCATCTCGTCGCCTGCCCAGCGGAATCCGCTGCGCAGCGTCTCGTGCCGAAGTGTCCAGGCTCTCAAGGCGACTTGGAGGGCGTCGAGGTCGACCTGCCCGGGGATGTCGAAGGCCGTGCCCAGCCAGGTCGGCACGAACAGGCCGTCCTGGCGCACCGATCGCGCCGTCCGCACGTGGGACTCCTGCACGTACGCGGGTGGACGGCGATCGTCCGGCAGGCTCAGCGCGGCCTCGACAGCCGTCGGGTGCAGCGTCCACTCCACCAGCCGGCCGGGCCGGATCTCGCAACGCTGGATGTCGGTCATTCGCACGGGACTCTCCGTTCGCATGCCCCCGGATTGCTCAATGCCGGATCAACGATCGGACGAACGCAAGGAAACGCCGGCGGACCGGGGACGCGCTGGGAGCGGGGCGGTTGGGTGGCGGGGAGCCCGGCCCCGAGAACCTAGGGACCTTGATCGTCACGGCCCGAGCGCTCTGAGCGTGCCGATGAGCTCCGCCCTCTTGTGGAGTGGCGGAGCTCTGATCAGCGGGTTCCCGGCCGCAGGAAGTGCCGCAGCTTCTGCAAGGGCCAGGTGTTGATGACGTCGTCCTTCGTCAGCCAGCCGCGCTGGGCCGTGCCCACGCCGTAGCGCATGTACGGCAGGTGGGTCACCGAGTGGGCGTCGGTGCTGATCGCGAACTTCACGCCGTAGCGCTTGGCGCGCAGGATGTCCTCGTCGCACAGGTCCAGCCGCTGCGGGTGGGAGTTGATCTCCAGGGCCGTGCCGGTGCGGGCGCAGGCCTCGAAGACCGCGTCGAAGTCGGCGTCGATGCCGGGGCGTTTGCCGATCTGCCGGGTCGTGGGGTGGCCGATGACCGCCACGTGCGGGTTTTCGCAGGCGCGGATCAGCCGGCGGGTCAGTTCGTCGCGGGTCTGGTTGAAGTGGGAGTGGACGGAGGCCACGCAGAGGTCGAAGCCGGCCAGGAAGTCGTCCGGCCAGTCCAGGTCGCCGTCGGGGCCGATGTTCAGCTCCGTGCCGTGCAGGAGCCGCATCCGCCGGTGCTTGCCGTCCAGGGCCCGGACCTGTTCCCGCTGGGCGAGGATCTTGGCGTCGGTCATGCGCTGCATGTACAGGTTCGGGGCGTGGTCGGTGACGGCGTAGTACGCGTAGCCCTGCCCGGCCGCGGCGGCGACCATCTTCTCCAGTGGGGCGACGCCGTCCGTGAGGTCGGTGTGGGTGTGCAGGTCGCCGCGGATGTCGTCCTCGGTCACGAGCTCCGGCAGCTCGTCGCGCAGCCCGGCCGCGATCTCGCCGCGGTCCTCCCGCAGGGTGGGCGGGATCCAGGGCAGGCCGAGGCGGGCGTAGATCTCCTCCTCGGTCGCCGAGACGATCTTCTTGCCGCTCTTGGCGTGGAAGAGGCCGTACTCGGAGAGCTTGTACTTGTGGCGGACGGCGATCTCGCGGATGCGGATGTTGTGCGCCTTGGAGCCGGTGAAGTACAGCAGGCCCGCTCCCCAGGCGTCCGGCGGCAGGACGCGCAGGTCGACTTGAAGGCCCTTGGTCGTGCGGATGGAGGTCTTCTTCTCGCCGTGGGCGATGACCTCGGCGGTGACCGGGAGCTCGGTGATGGCCTCCATCAGCGGGGCGGAGCGGTCGGCGGCGACGAGGATGTCGACGTCGCCGATGGTCTCGCGCATCCGGCGCAGCGATCCGGCGTACGCGCACCGCTCGCACCCGGCCACGCCGGAGAGCTCGGCGGTGATCTGTTCGGCGACGTCCATGGCGGCGTCGATCAGGATGCGGCCTCCGGCCTGCTGCAACAGCGCGATGCCGTGCAGGATGTTCTCCTCGGTGCGGGCGCCGAAGCCCTTGAGGTCGCGGAGCTTGTGGTCGTGGAGGGCGTCGAGGAGCTGGTCGACGGAGGAGATGTGCAGCTCCTCGTAGAGGACCATGGCCTTCTTGGGGCCGAGCATGGGGATGGAGATCAGCTCGCGCACGCCGGCGGGGATGACCGTCCGGGCCTCTTCGATCATGGAGACGCGGCCGGTGCTCAGGTATTCGAGGACCTTCTCGGCGATCGACTTGCCGACGCCGGGGATATCGAGGAGCCCCTTGAGGTCGAGGCGGGAGACGTCGGCGTGGTGGCCGCCGATCGCGCGGGCGGCCTTCTCGTAGGCGCGCGCCTTGTAGGCGTCGCCGCCGGTGATGGTGACGAGGTCGGCGTACTCCTGCAGCAGCGCCTCGACCTCTTCGTTGGGCCGGGCCATGGGTCTGCTGTTCCCCGTGGGGCCCCGGCCCACACATTCCTCGGGAAATACCACCATTTCTACAATGGGACACGGGGGAAGCGACCGAACCCGCGGGAGGTGGTTGAACCGTGAAACTCGCACTCGCGGGAGACACCATGCTGGGCCGCGAAGTCGCCGGGCGGCTCGCCACCGACCCGCCGGAGAGCCTGTTCGACGACGGCGTGGTGGCCGTCGCGCACGAGGCCGACGCCTTCGTCCTCAACCTGGAGTGCGCGGTCTCCGCGCGCGGCGAGCGCTGGCGGGACCCGTTCAAGCCGTTCTTCTTCCGGGCGCCGCCCGTAGCCGTACGGACCCTCCAGCACCTCGGGGTGAGCTGCGTGAACCTGGCCAACAACCACGCCCTGGACTACGGGCCCGAGGCCCTGCTCGACACCGTCCGCCACCTGGCCGACGCCGGGATCGCCTGGACCGGGGCCGGCCGGGACGAGCAGGCCGCGCGGCGGCCCGCGGTCGTCGAGCGCGGCGGGCTGCGGCTGGGCGTCGTCGGCGTCACCGACCACCCGCGCGACTTCGCCGCGGGCCCCGACCGGCCGGGCGTCGCCCACGCGGACCTGGACGCCGGCGCCCCGGCCTGGCTGCTGCGGACCGTCACGGGCCTCGCCACAGACGGCACGGACGGCACGGACGCCGTGGACGTCACCCTCGTCACCCCGCACTGGGGCCCGAACATGACCCGTGGGCCCGCCGCGTACATCCGCCGCGCCGCGCAGGAGTTCCTCACCGCGGGCGCCACGCTCGTCGCCGGGCACTCCGCGCACGTCTTCCACGGGGTCGCGGAGCGGGTGCTCTACGACCTCGGGGACTTCGTCGACGACTACGCGACGGACGACGAGCTCCGCAACGACCTGGGCCTGCTCTTCCTCGTCACCTTCGACGGCGCTCGCCCCCTCCGCGTGGAGGCGGTGCCGCTGGCGCTCGAATTCTGCCGCACGCGGCTCGCGGACGCGGGCGAGGCCCGGTGGATCGCCCGCAGATTCCGCGAAGCCTGTGCCGTCTTCGGTACGGAGGTGACGGAGACGGACGACGGCCGCCTCGTGGTGGAGTGGCGCGGGGCGGAGTGAACTCGGCCGAGTGCCTGCTTCCGCCGGGGCCCGCGCCCTACCATCGGGCGGGTGAGCGCTCCCCCGCCGCCCCTGGCCGCCCGCGTCTACTTCACCGGCGAGACCGGTGAGGAGCAGCGCGCGGCGCTGACCGACGGCCTGGCGGGGCTGGGGGTCACCCCGTACAGCGCGACGCTGGAGGCCCTCCGGAGCGAGGCGCTCACCTGGCTGGTCCTCGTCGTGCTGCCGCTCAGCGGCTTCCTCCAGAACGTCGGGCAGCTCCTCGCCCAGGACGCCTGCGCGGCGCTGAAGCGGGTGCTCGGAGGGGCCTTGCGCCACTCCCCCGACGAGCCTTCCGCACCGCCGCAGCCGCTCCTGCTGGAGGACGAGCTGTCGGGCGCCCGGATCGCCATCGAGGCGGACCTGCCGGTGGCCGCGTACCAGCAGCTCTTGGAGCTGGACCTGGGCTCCTGCGAGGGCCGGACCCTGACCTACGACCGGACGCGGGGCCGCTGGCACTGAGGCCGAGGCGGGGGTGTCCACATAGGCCGCTCCTCCCCCACCCCTCCCCTTCTCGCCGCCCGTCCGCTACGTTCGCCTCGCGTACCGCCCTCAGTCACGCCCGCGACACGGCCCCTTCCCCGGCGCTCGCTGCTCTTGGAACTACCGGTTCCCGTCCCCACTCCCAAGAGGTCCTCACACCCATGCCAGAACTCAACCGGCGGCGGTTTCTCCAGATCGCTGGCGCGACCGCGGGCCTCGCGGCCCTGTCGGGCAGCATCGAGCGCGCCGCAGCCATCCCCGCCCGCCGCCGTGCCGGCACCATCCAGGACGTCGAGCACATCGTCGTCCTGATGCAGGAGAATCGTTCCTTCGACCACTACTTCGGCACCCTGAAGGGCGTGCGCGGCTTCGGCGACCCGCGCCCGGTGTCCCTGCCCAGCGGCAAACCGGTGTGGTACCAGTCGGACGGTTCCAGGGAGGTGCCGCCCTACCACCCGGACGCCGAGAACCTCGGCATGCAGTTCATCGCGGGCCTCAACCACGACTGGCAGGGCGGCCACAAGGCCTGGAACCAGGGCCGGTACGACCAGTGGCTGCCCGCCAAGGGCACCGGCACGATGGCCTACCTGACGCGCAAGGACATTCCGTTCCACTACGCGCTGGCCGACGCGTTCACCGTGTGCGACGCGTACCACTGCTCGTTCATCGGGGCCACCGACCCCAACCGCTACTACCTGTGGACGGGGCACACCGGCAACGACGGCAAGGGCGGCGGCCCCGTCCTCGGCAACGAGGAGGCGGGCTACGACTGGACGACGTACCCGGAGCGGCTGGAGAAGGCCGGCGTCTCCTGGAAGATCTACCAGGACGAGGGCGACGGCCTCGACAAGGCGGGCTCCTGGGGCTGGATCGAGGACGCGTACCGCGGCAACTACGGCGACAACTCGCTCCTCTACTTCAACAACTTCCGCAACGCCAAGCCCGGTGAGCCCCTCTACGAGAAGGCCCGCACCGGCACGAACGTGAAGAAGGGCGGCGGCTACTTCGACGTCCTCAAGGCGGACGTCAAGGCGGGCAAACTGCCGCAGATCTCCTGGATCGCCGCCCCGGAGGCCTTCTCCGAGCACCCGAACTGGCCGGTCAACTACGGCGCCTGGTACATCGCCCAGGTCCTGGACGCCCTCACCTCGAACCCCGAGGTGTGGAGCAGGACCGCCCTGTTCATCACGTACGACGAGAACGACGGCTACTTCGACCACGTCCTGCCGCCGTTCCCGCCCGCCGGCGCGGACCGGGGCGCGTCGACGGTGGACGCCTCGCTCGACGTCTTCGGCGGCAACGCCCGCTACGGCGCGGGCCCCTACGGGCTGGGGCAGCGCGTGCCCATGCTCGTGGTCTCGCCGTGGAGCACCGGCGGCTACGTGTGCTCGGAGGTCTTCGACCACACCTCGGTCATCCGCTTCATGGAGCAGCGCTTCGGCGTGCGCGAGCCCAACATCTCGCCGTGGCGCCGCGCGATCTGCGGCGACCTCACGTCGGCCTTCGACTTCGGCCTCCGCGACCCGCACCCGGCCTCCCTGCCGGACACCGCGGCCTACGAGCCGCCGGACCACAAGCGGCACCCCGACTACGTGCCGAAGCCCCCCGCGGGCGGCTCGCTGCCCGCGCAGGAGAAGGGCTCGCGGCCCACCCGCCCGCTGCCGTACGCGCCGCTGGTGGACGGCTCCGCGACCCCGTCCACCGGACGCTTCACGCTCACGTTCGGCGGCGGTGACAAGGCGGGCGTGTGCTTCACCGTCACCTCGGGCAACCGCACGGACGGCCCGTGGACGTACACGGCGGGCGCCGGGCAGCAGTTGTCGGACACGTGGAACACCGCTTACTCCAAGGGCACGTACGACCTGTCGGTGTTCGGCCCGAACGGCTTCCTGCGCACCTTCCGCGGGCCGGGCAAGGCCGCGGGCCCGGAGGTGACGGCCCGGCACAACGCCGGCACCGGCGGGCTCACGCTGACGATGACGAACGCGGGTGCCGAGGCCTGCAAGCTGACCGTCACCGACGCCTACAGCGGGCAGAAGCAGACGTTCCGGGTACCCGCGGGCGGGCGGCTGGTCCATGCTGTGGACCTGCGCCGCAGCAAGCGCTGGTACGACCTGAGCGTCGTCTCCGACACGGACGGCACGTACCTGCGCCGCTTCGCCGGGCACGTCGAGACCGGCGGGACCGGGGTGAGCGACCCCGCGATCCGCACGGCGTAGCAGGCGCGGCGCAGCAGGGCCCGGTGGGGCTGTGGACGGTCCGGGACCTGGGGGCGCCGGACGGCTACCGGGCGGCGGTGGCCGTCAGGGCGCCCGCCGCCCGCGTGACGGTCATGTCAGGGGGCGGGGGCCGGGCATGAGCGTGCGGACGAGGTCGTCCGTGCAGGCGTACGCGCCCCGGAAGCACGCTTCGACGGACGCGCCCCGTACGTAGTCGCCGGTCAGGGCCAGGCCGGGCATGTCCTTGGCGAGTTCGGCGAGGGCCTTGAGCGTCGTGGAGTGGAAGGCGGAGTAGGCGCACAGGCCGTGTTCCCAGCGGGCGGACACGGCGGCGGTGCGGCGCGGGGCCGAGAGGTCGACGTGGGCGCCGAGCTCCTTCTCGGCCAGGGCGATCAGGTCGTCGCGGCCGTGCGGCAAGGCACGGGCCGCCCGGCCGCTGAAGGTATAGCGGACGAGGTGCCGGTCCCCCACCCCGTACGCGCCCGCGTTGCTGAGAGGGCTGCCGGGCGGGAACGTCAGGGCGCGGACGCGCTCGTCGAAGACCGGCCGGTCGTACGCGGCGACGACGACGGTGACGGGGAAGTACCGCACGCGGCCCAGCAGCCGGGCGGGCTGCGGGTGGTGGGGTTGCAGCAGCGCCGCGGCGGCGGGCGCGGGCAGGGCGAGGACGACGGCGTCGGCCGCGAGCTCGGAGGCCTCGCCGCCGGTGGTGGTGTGCACGCCGGTGACGCGGCCGTCCTCGACGGCGAGTGCCGTGACGCGGGTGCGGGTGCGGGTCTCGACGGTGTCCGCGAACCGGTCGAGGATGCCGTCGAAGCCGCCGGTGAGCTGGTCGAAGCTGTCGAGGAGCATGCCCAGGTTGGTGCCGAAGGTGCCCAGGTGGGTCTCGTCGGGCTCGGCGCCGTTCATGCGGACGACGGCCGGGCGCAGCAGCCGCTCCTGGAGGACGGGCCCGAAGTACGCCGAGAGGGCGGGGTCGCCGGTGCGGGCGGCGAGGCGGTCGAACTCGGGGCCGGCGAGGAAGGCGTTGGCGCGGTCGCCGCGGACGTAGCGGGCGAGGCACAGGATCCGGGCCAGGTCGCGCGGGGGGACGCCGGCCAGCAGGCCGGTCAGGCTCGCGGCCCGGCTGGTGCTGTCGACGGTGCGGACGCGGCCGTTCTCGATGCGGGAGGAGTTGATGCCGAAGTGCTCCCAGTCGGCGTCGCGGGCGCCCATCGCGGCGGCGAACGCGCGGAAGGAGGTGTATTTGCGGCCGATGTTCTTGCCGCCGAGGGTCACGCTGCGGGAGCCGAGCGGGGCGGCTGCGGAGCGGCCGCCGAGGGCGGACTGTTCGTCGAGGAGGACGGGGCAGGCACCGGCGCGGTGCAGGTTCCAGGCGGCGGCGATGCCCGACCAGCCGCCGCCCACGACGATCACGCGGGGCGCGGCGGGCGTCGGGGCGCTCTTGTCGTCAGGCGTCATGCGGCCCGTCCCTCTCCGGTTGCGGCCCGTCCCTCTCCGGTTGCGGCCGGTCCGTCTGTGGTGGTGCGCCGGTGCCTTCCGGTGCGGCGGTGGCCTTCAGCACCCACTGGGCGAGGTGTGCGCACAGTGCCGCGTTGTGGCGGACCCAGCGGAAGTGGTCGATGCGCTTCCCGCCGGCGGCTTCGGTCGTGTACTGCCAGCGGTCGAGTGCGGCCCGGGGCGCTTTGGAGAGCAGGTGTTCGCGCGAGCCGGGCGGGGCGAGGGTGTCGTTGTCCACGCCGATGGCGAGCAGCGGCAGGCCGAGTCTGCCGAGGGCCTGCTCGTAGTCGGTGGTGCTGCCGGTGACGCGGTAGCGGCCGGTGCGCCCCTGGCGGGCCCAGTCGCGCATGACGCCGGTCGCCTGGGTGCCGCCGAAGCCGACGCGCTCGCCGGGCCAGTAGCCGAGGACGGTGGCCAGGGCCGCGAAGAGCTGGCCGGCGGCGAGGTTGCGCAGCCCGCGCAGGCCGCCGAAGCCGCGGTACCAGACGGATCCGGCGGCGACGAGGACGACGGCGTCGACGGGCTCACGGCCGGCCGCCGCGTACAGCAGGGCCAGCTGTCCGCCGAGGCTGTGGCCGACGAGGACGAGCGGGCGGCCCGGGAGGGCGGAGCGGACGGCCGCGACGAGGGCCGGCAGGTCCTCCTCGGCCAGCTCGCGGTAGCCGAACCGGACGCCCCGGCCCGCCGCCGGGGTCGCCTCGCCCTGCCCGCGCAGGTCGGCCGTGACGACCGTGAGGCCCTCCTTGTGCAGGGCGCGGGCGAACGGCAGGTAGAAGCGGGCGGCGGTGCCCATGGCGGGCAGGACCACGGCCACCGGCCGGCCCGGTTCCGGGTGTTCGAGTACGCGGGCGACGAGGGTCACGCCGTCCGCGGGCTCGATCCGGGCGAGGACCGGCGGCGGCTCGGGAGGCTGTTTCGCGGGCTTCATGGGCACTACTTCATCAGCCTCGGGTACTCGGCGTCGTGTTCCTTGATGTAGACGGTCTCGGGGGTCACCTCGAAGCGGTCCTCGTTGTCGAAGTCCGCGCGGGCCTCGGTGAGGTGGTTCATCAGCACCTCGCCCTTGGTGTTGAGGGTGTGGCGCAGGTAGTCGGTCTGGAGGTTGCCGTGCCAGATGACGCCGAGTTTGTTGACGGTGTAGCGGTCGTCGTGCTCGTCGATGACGCCGGCCGCCAGGTGCCCGTCGATGACGTGCTGCACGCGGGCGAAGGCGTCTTCGCCGACCCGCTCGGCGTAGCTGTTCAGCAGCGCCTTGTCGAGGGACTTGTAGCGGGGGAACATCACCATGATCCGGTCGAGGACGCCGTCGGGGCCGATGGACTGGAGGGTCTCGGTGGAGGCACCCTGTTCGTCGACGTTGGCCTGCCACTGGTCGACCTTCTCCGGGTTGATCGACACCATGTCGCGGAGGTTGCCGCGGGCGGCGCAGCCGACGCCGATGATGTCCTGCCGGGCGCAGTGCGCGGTCTGGTACTGGGAGCGCTCGGGGCGCTTGGACCAGGTCTCGGCGATGGTGTTGTGGTAGCCGGCCGCGCTGAGCGTGTCGTAGAGGTGCTCGCGCATGGAGAGCAGCTGCCAGGGGCTGCCGGGCTGTTCGACCCTGCCGTCCATGATGAGCTTGTGCAGGGGGCGGTAGGGCAGGTAGATGGTGGTGAACAGGTCGATCTCGGCCGGGTCGTAGCAGTCGAGGAGCTCGGCGAGTTCGGCCTGGAAGCCCTCCAGGGTCTGGCCGGGCAGGTCGTACATCATGTCGACGCAGGTGTCGGCCTCGTAGCCGAGGTCGCGCATGCGGTTGAAGACCGCGTCGACGTCGTCGCGGGTGTCCAGGCGGCCGATCTTGCGGTGGATCTTGGCGTTGAGGGTCTCGATGCCGAAGGTGACGCGGTCCCAGCCGTGGTCCTTGAGGACGTCGAGGAGGCCGGGGCGGCGCAGGGTGCGGGGCTCGCCGGTGAAGGACTTCTCGATGGAGTCGAAGTCCGGGACGACCTTGCGGAGGTGGGCGCTCAGCCGCTCGACGGCGGTCACGGGGAGCGTGGACGGGCTGCCGCCGCCTATGTAGATGCCGGTGAACTCACGCGCCTGCACGTAGGGCTGGCGCATGTACCAGTCGATCTCCTTGATGAGGTAGTCGGTGTAGCGCTCCAGCCGCTCGGAGTCCTGCTTCGGGTAGTGGTACCGGTTGAAGTTGCAGTAGTGGCAGAACGACTTGCAGTACGGCACGTGGATGTACATCATGATCCGGTCGTTCAGGTTGCCGCCCGGGTCGGTCAGGCTGCGGATGTTCTCGACGACCTTCTCGCGCGGGACCTGGTGCCAGTCCATCGTGGCGAAGTTGGGCATGATGTAGTGCGAGACGGTCATGACGCCGTCGAAGGGGACGGGGCGCGAGGCGTTGTCCCCCAGGTAGTACGGCTCCTGATGTGCGGTCAGCGGTGGCATGGTTCCTCCTGCTCGTGCGGTGCGTGCTCGGGGTGTGCCGGGGACGGCGCCCGCCAGCGGATGACGCCGGCTCCCCAGACGAAGCCGGCGCCGAACGCCGCCATCACGATCCGGTCGCCGGGGTGCAGGCGGCCGCGGTTCCTGGCCTGCCGCAGCGCGAAGGGGATGGACGCCGACGAGGTGTTGCCCACGTTCTCGATGCTGATCTCGGTGCGGGACGGCGGGACGCCGAGCTCCGCGGCGACGGCGCGCAGGATCCGTGCGTTCGCCTGGTGGCCGATGAAGAGCCCGACGTCGGCGAGGGTGAGGCCGCAGCCGGTGAGGACGGCGCGGGTCTGCTCGGCCATGGAGGCGACGGCGAACTCGTAGACCTCGCGGCCGCGCATGCGCAGCAGGCGGTCGTCCGGGTCGGCGTACAGCAGGTCTTCGTGGCGGCCGTCCGAGCCGAGGCGGAAGGCGGGCCGCTCGCCGGTGCCCGGCCCGGCGGGGGTGACGACGACGGCGCCGGCCGCGTCGCCGAAGAGGACGGCGGTGGAGCGGTCGGTGGTGTCGGTGATGCGGGAGAGCGCCTCGGCGGCGCACACCAGGACGCAGCGGGCCCGGCCGGACTCGATCTGCGCGCAGGCGTGGTCGAGGGCGTAGAGGAAGCCGGCGCAGGCGGCGTTGAGGTCCATGGCGGGCGGGTGGGGGGCGCCGAGCCGGGTGGCGAGGCCGGGGGCGATGCCCGGGGTGATGCGGTCGGGGGTGATGGTGGCGACCACCACGTGGTCGACGTCGCGGGCGTCGCGCCCGGCGTCGGCGAGCGCCTCCCGGCAGGCCTGCTCGGCGAGGCCGGTCAGGGATTCGCCCGGGCTCAGCCAGTGGCGGGTGTGGATGCCGGTGCGTTTGACGATCCACTCGTGCGAGGTGCCGAGAGGGGTGAAGTGGTCGTTGCCGAGGACGGTGGCGGGCAGGGCCGCGCCGACGCCGGCGATCGTGGCGGTCGTCATCGTGCGCCGCCGGCAGGCGCGGTGGGCGTGGGCGCGCAGGCCGCGGGTTCCGCGCCCGGCACGGCCTCGATCGTGATCTCCAGTTCGGCGGCGGGCTCCCCGCGCTGTTCCACCGTCACGGCGACCGTGCGGGGGCCGGTGGGGCGGGCCCGGCAGCGGACGGGTGCGGACTGCTCGGCGAAGGCCAGGAACCGGGCCCGGCAGGCGGTCGCGAGGAGGGCGCCTGCCGGTACGCCACGGATGCGCGCGCAGACGGCCAGGGCGGTCTGCCGGGCCGCCTCCATCAGCAGCATGCCGGGGAGGTGGTCGAGCGGGTGGTCGTAGAAGACGGGGTCCTGCGGGTCGGCCACGATGTCGGCCACGAAGCCGTCGGCGGATTCGGCGGCGGGTTCGGCGTCGGGTTCGTGCTCTTGGGGGCGCTCGTCTCCCCCGGGCCGCTCGGTGCGCAGGCCGCCGATGACGACGTTGCGGGGGTCCGTGCGGCCCACGGCGGAGGGGGCGCACCGCGGCGGCGCCTCCCCGGTGCCGGGGGCCGGGGGCCGGGTGCTGCCGGCGCGCAGGTCGTCGTAGGAGTCGCCCTCCAGGAAGCGCAGGGTTCCGGTGAAGAGGGCGGCGTCGCGGCCGTCGATGCGGCAGGTCGCGGTGCCGCGCAGGCTGCGCACGGAGCCGTCGCGGCGGCGGCGCAGCCGGTCGATGTCCAGCTCGACGAGGAGGTCGGCGGGGGCGGGGCCGATACGGACCGCGTCCAGGCCGGTGAAGGCGATGCCCAGGTCGCCGATCACGAAGCGGCGGTCGAGGGGCACGTGCAGCAGGTCGTGGACGATGGCCTCGACGGTCTGGCGCGCGGCCTCTCCGACGAGGAGGAGGTCGTGGTACGGGGCGCAGGTGTCGTTGTAGTGGCGGTGCAGGCGGGGCAGCTGGGCCGTGCCGAGGAGGCGGCCGCCGCTCTCCGCGACGGCCGTGGTCAGGACCTGTTCCACGGCGCGCTTGTGGACGAGGCCGCGGTGGACGGTCCGGTCGGCGGTCAGCGCGGGGACGGCCTCGGCGGGGCTTGTCGTTCCGGTGTTCACATCGGCCTCCGTCCACCGGCGGGAAGTTCCGTAGCGGGAAGGCCCGTATCCGGAAGCCCCGTAGCGGGAAGTCCCGTAGCGGCAGGCAACCCTGTATCGGCGGGCCGCTCCGTACCGGCAGGAAGCCCCGTACCGGCGTGCAGCCCCATGCCCGCGGCCCGCATTCCGCCGTCGGCGTGGAGCACTTCGCCGGTGATGCCGCGGGCCAGCTCGGAGAGCAGGAACAGCACCGGGCCGGGCACCACGTCGGCCGCCGCCGTGGCGCTGTCCCACCCCAGGGGCGCGTGGCCGGCCCAGTGGGCGTCGAGCGCGTCGAAGGTGGCGACGCCGCGGCCGGAGACGGTGTCGACGGGCCCGGTCGCCACGAGGTTGACGCGGGTGCCCCGGGGTCCGAGGTAGAGGGCGAGGTAGCGGCACACGGACTCCAGGGCGGCCTTGGCCACGCCCATCCAGTCGTAGCCGGGCCAGGCGCGGGAGCCGTCGAAGTCGAGGCCGACGACGCTGCCGTGCCCGGCGCCGCGGTGCAGGTGCGGGGCGAGCGCGGTGACCAGGCCGTGGAGGGAGGCCGCGCTGGTGCGGAAGGCCGCCTCGGCGCTCTCGGGCGGCGTGGTCAGGAAGCCGCCGCCGAGCGCGCCGGGCGGGGCGCCCGCGATGGCGTGGACGGCGCCGTCGAGCGCGGGCCAGCGCTCCTCCACCGCCGCGGCCAGGGCGGTGAAGTCGCCGGGGCGGGTCACGTCGAGGTAGAGCACTTCGGCGGGCTTCGGCAGGTCGGCGGCGGCGAGTTCGGTGATCCGGCGGCTGCGGCCGTGGCCCGTCAGGAGCACGTCGGCGCCGGCCAGCTGGAGTTCCCTGGCGATGTGCCAGGCGATGGAGTCGCTGGTGAGGACGCCGGTGACCACGTAGCGCCGGCCGGGGAGCCGGATCACGCCGCCCTCCCGCCGGAGGCCGCCCGCAGCACGAGGACGGCGTTGTGGCCGCCGAAGCCGAAGGAGGTGGACAGCGCGGTCAGCGGGCGCGGCCCGGGTGCCGTGAGGGGGCGGGCGGTGGTGATGTGGTCTAGGGCGCCGAGCTCGGGGTCGGGGTCGCGCAGCCCCACGGTCGGCGGGGCGGTCCGGTGGTGCAGGGCCATCACCGTGGCGACCGCTTCCACGGCGCCGGCCGCGCCCAGGAGGTGCCCGACGGACGACTTGGTGGAGGAGAGCGGGATGCCGGCGAGGGCGTCGCCGAGGCTGCGCCGGAGCGCGGCCGCCTCGGCCCGGTCGTTGAGGACGGTGCCGGTGCCGTGGGCGTTGATGTAGTGCAGGTCCGCGGGGGTGATGCCGGCGTCGGCGAGGGCGCCGCGGACGGCCCGGGCGGCGCTCTCGCCGGCCGGGTCGGGTGCCGTGAGGTGGTGGGCGTCAGTGGTGGCGGCGTAGCCGGCGAGTTCGGCGAGGACGGGCGCGCCGCGCTCGCGGGCGGCCCCGGCGTCCTCCAGGACGAGGATGCCGGCGCCTTCGCCCAGCCGGAAGCCGTCGCGGCCGCGGTCGAAGGGCACGGAGGTGCCGGTCGGCGAGAGGGCGCCGGCGTTGAGGAAGGCCGCGCGGACGATGGGCGAGGTCGCGGCTTCGGCGCCGCCCACCACGGCCGCGTCCGCCTCGCCGGACCGGATCAGGCGCAGTCCCGCGCCGATGGCCTGGGCGCCGGCGGAGCAGGCGGCGATCACGCAGTGGCTCTCGCCGCGCAGTCCGTGGCGCAGGGCGATCTGGGCGGCCGCGGCGTTGGCCATCATCATCGGGACCATGAGCGGGGAGACGGCCTCGGCGCCGTCGGCGGCCAGGACGGTCGCTTGCGCCTCGAAGGTCTCCAGGCCGCCGACGCCCGAGCCGACGAGGCAGGCCACGCGCTCGGCCGCGTAGGGGAGTTCGCCGCTCCACCCGGCTCCGGTCAGCGCCTCGGCGGCGGCGACCAGGGCGAACTGGCAGAACCGGTCGGTGCGGCGCGCCTCGCGCCGGGAGAGGGCGGGGGCGGGGTCGAAGTCCGTGCAGCGGCCCTCTCCGCCGGCGAAGGCGCTCTCGCCGGCCGCGGCCCGCCGGTGGAGCGGGCCGGCGCCGGTGCCGAGGGAGGTGACCGCGCCCGCCCCGGTGACGGCCACGGCGCGAGCGGCCATCAGATGCCCGCGGTGCGGAAGATGGCGTCGAGGGCCTCTCCGACGGTCTTGACGCCGTCCATGTCCTTGGGGCGCACCTGTATGCCGAAACGGCGCTTCACGGCCTGGCCGAGTTCCACGAGGTCGAGGGAGTCGATCTCCAGATCCTCGAATGCGGCATCCGGAGTGATGAGGTCCTCTTCCGCGCCGAAATCGGCCAGGGATGCGGTGACGAATGCCGTCAGGGAGGCGCGGTCGGGCACGCTGGTCATACGGAACTCTCCGATTCGCTTTCGCACGGGCACATATACGCACGGGCGGTAAAGGAAATGGGGGTGGGGAAAACCGGTGACGGGAAGGGAACGGACAGGAGCTGAACAGACAGGAACGGAGGGGGAACGGAACGGGGGAATCAGCGGAATCAGCTGTGGGGCGGTTGCGGGACGAACGCCGCCGCGGAGAGCCCGCCGTCGACCGTCAGGACGGTGCCGGTCACGTATCCGGCCTCGGGTGAGGCCAGGAAGCGGACGCAGGCGGCGATTTCGTCGGGGTGGGCCGCCCTCCGCAGAGGGATCGCGGTGCGCGCGGAGCGTCTGAGGAACTCGACGTCGCGGACGAGCCCGGTGTCGACGAGGCCGGGTGCGACGGCGTTCACGGTGATGCCGCGCCGTGCGGTCTCGATCGCCACGGACCGGGTGAGCCCTTCGAGCCCGGCTTTGGCGGCGGCGTAGTTGGCCACGCCGGGCAGGGACTGTCGGCCGAGCACGGAGCCGATGTTGACGACGCGCCCGAAGTGCGCCTGTGTCATGCCGGGCAGGGCCCGGCGCGTGGTGCGGTAGACGGCGCCGAGGTTGGTGTCCAGCACCGGCTGCCAGTCGGTCTCCTCCATGGCCGCGAAGACCTGGTCGGCGCGGATGCCCGCGCTGTTGACGAGGACCAGGACCGGGCCGTGGCGGGCCTCGGCGGCCGTGAACAGCGCTTCGACGGCCGCGGGGTCGGTGACGTCGGCGCGGACGGCCAGGGCCGCGCCGCCGGCCTGCTCGATCGCCGCCACGACTTCCTTGGCCGCCGCCTCGTCCTGCCGGTAGCAGAGGGTGACCGGCCAGCCGTCGGCGGCCAGGGTGCGGGCGATCGCGGCGCCGATGCCGCGGGAGCCACCCGTCACCAGGGCCGATCCGCCGGGTCGGGAGGCGGGGTGGTGCTCGGTCGGTGCATCCGGACAGGACTGAGCGTTGCGCGACATGCATTTCCCCCGTAGCGAGCAGCGCTGTTCGCCAGGACCTCGCGGTCGCTGCTGTCTGGACCATAGAACGGTGATCTTGGAAAGTCACTAGTCGTTCTTGACTGCTTGTCGGTTACAGGTGTCGTGTCTAACCTCGCGCCCATGGAAGAGAATTCGGCGGCGGAGACGGTGGATCCGACATGTACGGGACGAGCGGAATCGCCGTGCGTGCACGTGCAAACGCAGGACGGGATCGCCCTGCTCACCCTGAACCGCCCGGCTACGGGTAATTCCATGAATGCCGAGCTGCTTGCGGACCTGCGTTCCGCATTGCGCGAGTTGGCGGCGCAAACCGCACTGCGCGGGGTGCTCATCACCGGCGCCGGGAAGGCGTTCTCGCTCGGCGGGGACGTCCGCGCGTACCACCGGGCCCTGTCGAGCGACTCCTTCGACGCCGCTGCCTACGGCGATCGTCTGACGTCGCTGCTCTCGGAGGTCGTGCTCACCGTACGGTCCATCGGCTGCCCGGTGCTGGCCGCGGTGAACGGCCAGGCGGCGGGCGCCGGCTTCTCGCTCGCCCTCGCCTGCGACCTGCGGCTGGCGTCGCGGCGCGCGTCGTTCCACTTCGCGTACGGGGCGATCGGCGCGTCCACCGACGCGGGCATGGCGTGGTTCCTGCCCCGGGTGGTCGGCTATCCGCGCGCGCTGGAGCTCCTGCTGGAGCAGCCGGTGCTACGGGCCGCGCAGGCGCAGCGCGAAGGGCTGGTGAGCGCGGTGGTGGAGCCGGAGGAGCTGGTCGGGGCGGGCCTGGCGCGCTTGCGGGAGCTGGCGGACGCCGCGCCGCACGCCGTTCGCAGTGCGAAGCGGTTGCTCGACCGGAGCCTGTCGACGGATCTCGCCGAGCATCTGGAGCTGGAGCGCGAGGACTTCGCGGAGGGCGTGGCTTCGCAGGACATGCGGCACGGGGTCACGGCTCTGCTCGACGGAGAGTGGCCGCGCTTCCAGGGGCGCTGACCTCCTCCTCCGCGGCCGCGGTACGGCCGGTGCCGCCCGTGAGGCAGAGGGTGAGGAGGATCGCCGGCACCGTGCTCGCGGCGGCGAGGAGCCAGCCCCGCTGGAGGGCGTGGCGCAGGGCGTCCGGGGCGGGCGTGCCGACGGCCGCGACCAGCAGCGCGACCCCGAGCACGGCGCCGGTCTGGCGGGCCGCGGAGTTGGCGGCGGTGCCCACCGCGAACCGGGCCGCGGGCACCTCGGCGAGGGCCGCCGCACCCAGGCCGGGCAGGCTCGCCCCGGCCCCGATGCCGGTGAGCGCGCTGACGGGCAGCCACCGGCCGGGGAAGTCGGGGTGCGGCCCGATCCACGTCCCGTACAGGCAGGCGCCGGCCGCGAACACGAGCATCCCTGCGACGCAGACCGCCCGGACCCCGAAGCGGCGGGCCAGCCGCTCGGCGGGCAGGGCGACCAGGGACGCGGCGACGGGGGCGGGCGTGACGGCGAGGCCCGCCCGCAGCGTGGAGTAGTCCCACACCGCCGTCAGGTACAGGACGTTGCACAGCAGCGTCGCGAAGAACGCGATCGCGAAGAGCAGGGACGCCGCGTTGGCCACGGAGAAGGAGCGCAGCCGCAGCAGAGCCGGGTCGACGACGGGGGCGGCGTGGCGTGCGGAGCGCAGGGCCACCGCGAGCAGCGCCAGGGCGGCGAGCGCCAGGAAGCCGAGCGTGGGCCACGATGCCCAGCCCCAGTCCTGGCCCTTGACCGCGGCGAGGGCCAGGGCGCCGACGGCGACGCCGAGGACGCCGGCCCCGGGCAGGTCGGGCAGGGGCAGGCCGCGGGGCTCGCGGCTCTCGGCCAGCACCCGCCACCCGGCCGCGGCCGTCACGACGCCCAGGGGCAGGTTGACCAGGAACACCAGCTCCCAGCCGCGGAGGGCGACGAGCACCCCGCCCACGGACGGGCCGATCCCGGCGGCGACCGCCGAGGCCGCCCCGTACGCGGCGACGGCGGCGGCCCGGCGGGCGGCGGGGAAGACCTCCAGGAGCAGCGCGAGGGACGTCGGGACGAGCAGGGCGCCGCCCGTCGCCTGCGCGACGCGGGCCGCCACGAGCACCGGCACGCTGCCGGCCAGGGCGCACAGCCCCGAGGCCGCGGTGAACAGGGCGAGGCCGAGCAGGAAGGAGCGCTTGCGGCCCCAGCGGTCGGCGAGCCGTCCGAAGGGGACGAGGAAGGCGGCGAAGGCGATGTTGTAGCCGTTGAGGACCCAGGAGAGGTCGCCGAGGGAGGCGTGCGGGAAGGAGGTCCGCATGTCGGGGACCGCGATGTTCACGATCGTCGCGTCGAGGAAGGCCATGAACGCCCCGACCAGGGTGACGGCGGTGACGGACCTGCGGCGCAACGGCGGCCGGCTGCTCACGGGTGACCTCACCAACGGGACGTCGGGCACAGGCCGGGATGCGGCCCCTGGTGGAGCCCGGGCACTGTATGCCCCTGCGGCCGGGCCGGACAAGGAGATGCGCGCCGCCGCCCGCGGCTCTCCGGCCCTCGGGCCGCTACGGAGGGTGACGGCGGGGTGCTTCCCGTTCGCGCGGCGGAAGAGGGAGGGGTAGACATGGGATATGGCCCGAATCCGGGACCGCTCCTCGGGGCCCTCGGGCCGCAGGTTCACCGGTCGGCGCCGAGACAGCAGGCGTGAGCCGGGTCAGTCGCACCACGGCTCGCGGGTGCCGTCGGCCGGTCGTCTCCGGTCGGTGGCGCGCAGCCGCAGTGTCGCCGGTCAGATGTTCCTGCTGCAGCTGCTGATCGTCCTGCTGCTCGTCGTCGCCGCGGTGGTCACGCTGGTACTCCAGGCGCGGAGCGACAGGTTCCAGGCGGCGCGCGACCGATCGCTCGCCGCCGCACAGGCGTTCGCCCACGCCCCCGGCCTGGTCGAGACCCTGCGCGGCCCGGACCCCAGCAAGGTGCTCCAGCCGCTGACCGAGGCCGCCCGCAAGGAGGCCGGCGTCGACTTCATCGTCGTCACCGACCGGGACGGCGTGCGGTACACCCACCCCCGGCCCGAGCTCATCGGCAAGCACTTCATCGGCACCATCGCGCCCTCGCAGGCCGGGCACGTCACCGTCGAGAGCGTCAACGGGCCCCTCGGCGAGGAGGTGCAGGCCGTCGTCCCCGTGGAGGACGACCACGGCAACGTCGTCGGCCTCGTCTCGTCGGGGCTGAAGGTCAGCTCGGTGAGCAGCGCCGTCGACCGGCAGCTGCCGCTCGTCCTCGCCGCCGGCGGCGCCGCGCTCGCCCTGGCCACGGGCGGCGCGGCCCTGGTCAGCCGGCGGCTGCGGCGCCAGACGCACGGCCTCGGCCCGTCCGAGATGACCCGGATGTACGAACACCACGACGCGGTCCTGCACGCGGTGCGCGAGGGCGTCGTCATCGTCGGCGGCGACGGCCGGGTCCTGCTCGCCAACGACGAGGCCCGCCGGCTCCTGGACCTGCCGCAGGACGTGGAAGGGCAGCCGGTCACGGGCCTCGGCCTCGACCCCCGGATGGCGGAGCTGCTGGCGTCCCGGCGCGTCGCCAACGACGAGGTGCTGCCCGTCGGGGACCGGCTGCTCGCGGTGAACAACCGGCCCACGGACCGCCGGGGCGGGCCGCCCGGCAGCGTGGCCACGCTGCGTGACTCCACCGAGCTGCGCGCGCTGGCGGGAAAGGCCGAGGCCGCGCGCGAACGGCTCAAGCTGCTCTACGACGCGAGCGTGGCCATCGGCACGACGCTCGACGTACAGCGCACCGCCGAGGAGCTCACGCAGGTGGCCTCCCCCCGGTTCACCGACTACGCCACCGTCGACCTCGCCGAGCCCGTCCTGCGCGGCGACGAGCCCCGGATGGTGGGGCTGGGCGGCGAGGCGCCCGAGCTGCGCCGGGTGGCGCTCAGCGGCGCCCGCGACGACCACCCGCTGTACCGGGCGGGCGAGGTGCACCGCTTCGCCGCGCCCACGCCCCAGGCCACGGGCTTCGTCAGCGGGAAGGCCACCCTCGTGCCGGACCTCTCGGCCTCCGCGGGCTGGCGCACCCAGGACGTCGAGCGGACGCAGGAAATACTGGACTACGGCTTCCACTCCCTGATCACCGTGCCGCTCAAGGCGCGCGGCGTGCTGATGGGCATCGCCAACTTCTGGCGGACGGAGGACAGCGACACCTTCGAGGAGGACGACCTGTCCCTGGCCGAGGAGCTGGCTGCGCGGGCAGCGGTGTGCATCGACAACGCCCGGCGCTTCACGCGCGAGCACGCCATGGCCGTCACGCTCCAGCACAGCCTGCTGCCGCGCGGCCTGCCCGAGCAGAACGCCCTCGACATCGCCTACCGCTACCTGCCCGCCCAGGCGGGGGTGGGCGGTGACTGGTTCGACGTCATCCCGCTGCCCGGGGCGCGCGTCGCCATGGTCGTCGGCGACGTCGTCGGCCACGGCCTGCACGCCGCCGCGACGATGGGCCGGCTCCGTACGGCCGTGCAGAACTTCTCCGCCCTGGACCTGCCGCCGGACGAGCTCCTCGGGCACCTCGACGAGCTCGTCGGCCGCATCGACCAGGAATCCGCGGGCTCGGACGAGGAGGCCGCGATCGCCGGCGCCACCTGCCTGTACGCGATCTACGACCCGGCCACGGGCGTGTGCGCCATGGCCCGGGCCGGGCACCCCCTGCCGGCGCTGGTCCGCCCCGACGGCTCGGTCGAGTTCCCCGAGCTGCCCGCGGGGCCGCCGCTCGGCCTCGGCGGGCTGCCCTTCGAGGCCGGGGAGCTGGAGCTGGCCGAGGGCAGCAGCCTCGTGCTCTACACGGACGGCCTCGTCGAGGACCGCAAGCGGGACATCGACGCCGGCCTCGCGATCCTCCGCGACACGCTGGCCCACCCGGGCCGGACGCCCGAGGAGGCCTGCGACGCGGTGATCAGCGCGCTGCTCCCGGCCCGGCAGCGCGACGACATCGCCCTCCTCGTCGCCCGGACCCGCCGCCTTGCGGCCGACCGGTCGGCGGAGTGGGAGCTGCCCTCCGACCCCGCCGTGGTCTCGCGCGCCCGCGCCGACGTCACGCAGCAGCTGTCCGACTGGGGGATGGACGAGGCCGCGTTCACCACCGAGCTGATCCTCAGCGAGCTCATCACCAACGCCATCCGCCACGCCTCGGGCCCGGTCCGCGTCCGCCTGCTGCGCGACCGCGCCCTGATCTGCGAGGTCGCCGACGGCAGCAGCACCTCCCCCCACCTGCGCTACGCGGCGGCGGAGGACGAGGGCGGCCGGGGCCTGTTCCTCGTCGCTCAGCTGGCGGAGCGGTGGGGGACGCGGTACACGCCGGAGGGCAAGGTGATCTGGGCGGAGCAGCCGTTGCCGTGAGACGGCGGGAACAGCCCGGCCCGGGCGGGCTCGACGGGGTGAGCCGTACCCGCGGGGAAGAAGGCCAGAAACACTCCGGCGACGACGCCGGACACACGGACACAGAGACGCTTCCACATGGCGTCGTGACTACCCCCGGCGGGCGGGGCATGCGCGGCAGGGGGGCGGGTTCAGCCGATCGGGGAATGCGGTGAACCCAAGTTCCGTACGGGCACGGCGGGTTGGAGGTTGCATGCCGCGCCGCCGGGGCCTCGTCCGAGGCCCCGGCGGCGTACCGGCGACGACGTGCGGCTCAGCGGCCGCCGCCCAGGTTCTTCCTGGCCTTCTCCGCGGACTCCTGGACCTTGCCCGTCAGCTTCTCGGCCCGGCCCTCCGCCTCCATCCGCTTGTCGCCGGTCGCGTTGCCCGCGCTCTCCTTGAGCTTGCCCTTGACCTGCTTCGCCTTTGCCTTTGCCTTGCCCATGAGCGGGCCTCCCTGTGTGCGATGAAGGGGTTCTGCCGGATTCCACCCTCCGGCCGGTCCCCCGGCCCCGCAACCGCAGAGCCGGACACCCTCCCTGCGGCGGCTCAGTTCAGCCAGAACCCCGAGCGCTCCAGCCACAGGTCGAGGAGGGGCTCGTCACCGAGGATCTCGACGCCGCCGGTGCCGCTGGGCGTGGGGCGCCGGTAGACGAACAGCACGAGGTCGGTGAGCGTGCCGCGCACGGCGACGGCGGCCTTCGCGTGCGCGTGGCTCCAGCGGGCCGTGTCGCCGGTGAGGTCGACCAGCCACTCCCCCGCGGTCGTGCCCGGTGCGGGGCCGGTGGCGTGGAAGTGGAGCGTGCGGCCGGGGCCGAGCAGGGCGGGGCCGCCCGGCGGGGCCTCGGCGGCTTCGGCGTACGAGGCGAACGTCATCCATTCGTCGAGGGCGTCCAGGGCGACCTCTTCGTCCAGCCGGTAGCCGGCGCCGGCGGCGAGCGCGGCGTCGGCCCGGTGGACGGCCGTCTCGTGCGTCATGCGGCGGGCCCAGAAGGCCGCCGAGCGCTCTTCCGAGGGCGTCCACACCTGCGCGCCGGGGCCGGCGTCGCGCAGCGTCCGGGCGAGCCGTTCGGCGCCTTCGGCGAGCCACGTGTCGAGGAAGGCGCCGTCCTCGTCGGTGTAGCGGGCGAGGGCGGCGTCGCCGACGAGGTCGTCGGGGACGGGCGCGCCGGCCCGGGTGCGGACGACTTCCTCGGCCCAGCGGTGGGTGCCGCCGATGTGGCGCAGGAGCTGGCCGAGGTTCCAGCCGGGGCAGGAGGGCACGGGGGACCGCATGCCGGCGCCCTTGACGTGCGACCTCAACAGGTCGGTCTGCGCCGTGACTTCGGCGCAGCAGCGGTCGAAGCTGAGGGTACTCATGGGGCCACGGTACGGTCCGGGGCGGGGGTGCTGCCGCCGCCGGGGCCGGGGTAGACCCGTTCCAGGGCCTCCCAGCCGCTGTCGTGGGCGCGGACGGCCGCCTCGGCCCGGCCGCCGCCGCGCAGCCCGAACAGGCGCTTCGCGTACAGCAGGTACACCACGACGGCGAGGTTGATGACGAGGGTGAGGATCTTCAGGACGCTGATGTGGCCGGTGAGTTCGTAGAGCTCGGGGACGAGGAGCACGGCGGTCGCGACGAAGGTGAGGTACTCGGCCCACCGGCGCGCCCGCCACAGGCCGACGGCCTCCACGCCTTCGAGGAGCGCGTACGCGGCGAGGACGGCGCCGATGACCCACAGGGTGCGGCCGTGGGCGGCGAAGGCCCGTTCGGCGTCGCCGAGCAGGCCGCGGCCGTGGGCGCCGGTGGGGCCGCCGACGCCGGTCTGGAGGGCGTCGGCGAAGCGGTAGAAGGGGTCCCTGAGGCGGTCCCGCTCGCGGGCGAAGACGAAGACGGCGACGGCGAGGACGGTCAGGACCGCGCAGTGCAGCATCCGGTCGAGGGCGATCAGGCGCAGGACGTAGCGGTCGCGCAGGGGGCGGCCGCGCAGGGGCAGCTCGATGCCGTCGCGGCCCGGGGGCGTCTCCCGCCCGGGCCGGTCGGGCGGCGGGAGGGGGAGCCACGCGTCGCAGCGCAGGCAGCGGTGCCAGCGCAAGCCGCCCGGGCCCTCGCGGACGAGGAGGGCGTCGGCGGGGCGTACGGCCGCGGCGTCCGTGCCGATGAGGCGGTGGCCGTGCAGGGCGCACTCGGCGAGCTCGTAGCGGAGGCGGCGGCGCTCGGGGCGCGCGCCCGGAGCGGCTGTCAGTTCCGGCCCGTCGCTCACGCGTCCACCGTCCCTCCGTCACCGGCCCGGCCGCCGCGGCCCCGCGGGCCGCTTCAGGGCACGAGTATGGCTGGTCGGGCCGCGGCCGGCCGGGATTCGGGGGGTGGAGTCAGCTTCCTTGTACCCCCGGCGTCTACGGGCGTTCCCGGCGCGTCTGCGCCCCGGGGCCGGGCTCTGTCGCAGGCTCCTCGGGCGTCAGGGGTTCGGCGTCGCGCCACTCCTCGGTCCGGGTGGGCCGGCCCGAGCGGGTCAGCTCTTGCACTTCCTTCTTCAGTTCGTCGTCCCGCTTGGCGCCGTGCTTGCTGCTTCCCCGGTCCATCGTGCGGTCCTCCTGATTGCCACAGGTGCTGGAACCCGTCGGGTGCCCGGACTTCCCCTTGCTAAACCAGCCGCCGGCGCCCTGCCGGACGGGCCGCCACCCCCTCCCGAGCTCAAGATTTAGTTAGGTTAGGCTTACCTCACTTTGCTGGGTGAACGCCCCAGGGGAACGTGAGAATCGGGAGCCCTCTATGAGGCTGGGTCCGCTGTTGGTCCGCACACGCGAGGGCCTGCCGGCCCTGCCTGAGCCGGGCGGCGTACGGATGGCACGCGCCGCCGACGCCCCCGCGCTCCACGCCCTGTCGGAACCCTTCATGCGGACGGGCGCGCTGCGCCGCCGGACGCCGCACGTGTACGCGGCCAGGTTCGCGGAGTTCTTCGTCGCGGAGGACGCCGACGGGGTCCTCGAAGGCTGTGTCGCCCTGCGCACGTTCCCCGCCGAGGGGCTGCCGGCCGCGGCCGGCAAGGCGGGCGTCCTGCACAACTTCTGCGTACGGCAGGGCCGTCAGCGCCGCGGCGTCGGGTCGCGGCTGCTGACGGCGCTGCTCCTGCACGCCTCCGATCAGTCGGTGACCGAGGTGTTCGCGGCGACGACCGGCGACGGCGCGGCCTTCCTCCGCAGCGGCTTCCACGAGACCGGCACCTCGCGGGCGCCGCGCACCTGGGTGGCGGCCCTGGATCCCGGCCGCGGCTCCCGCGTCTTCGCCCGGCCCCTGCCCGGGGCCCCGCTCCCCGAGGGGAGCGTCCTCGCTCAGCCCTGGCCTGCGCGCCACTGCCGGGCGAGCACCCACACCAGGTAGCAGCCCCCGACGACGCCGGTCAGGACCCCCACGGGAAGCTGCGTGGGGGCCAGCATCCGCTGCGCGGTGATGTCGCTGACCGCGAGCACCAAGGCGCCGAGCACCGCGGACGCCAGGAGGCCCGGCCCCGGGGAACGGGTGAGCCGGCGCGCGACCTGCGGGGCCACCAGGGCCACGAACGGAACGGGGCCCGCGACCGCGGTGGCGAGCGCCGTCAGCCCCACGCCCGTGACGAGCGCGCCCGCCTTGGCCCGCTCGGTCCGTACGCCCAGCGCCGACGCCGTGTCCTCGCCCATCTCCAGCATGCGCAGGGGCCGGCCGAGGAGCAGGGCGGCGGGGGCGAGGACGGCGAGCGCGGCCGCCATCGTCGTCACGTGCTGCCAGCCGCGGCCGTTGAGGCTGCCGGTGAGCCAGACCTGGGCGCTCTGCGCGTCGGTGAACGACGCCTTGGCGATCAGATAGGCGTTGGCCGAGGAGAGCAGGGCGCTCACCCCGATGCCGACGAGGACGAGCCGGAACGCGGCCGCCCCGCGCCGCCACGCGAGCAGGTAGACGGCGGCGCTGGTGACCGCGCAGCCGGCGACGGACCCGGCGGCGACCGAGGCGGCGCCCGCGCCCAGCACGAGGAGGGCGACGAGGGCGCCGGTCGCGGAGCCGACGGTGAAGCCGATGACGTCGGGGCTGCCGAGGGGGTTGCGGGCGACGCTCTGGAAGAGCGCCCCGGACAGGCCGAGCGCGGCGCCCGTCAGAAGGGCCGTCAGGAGCCGGGGCAGCCGCAGCTCTTCGACGATGTACGTATAGGCCGGGTTTCCCTCTCCGGCGAGGACGCGCAGCACGTCGGGGACGGGGATGCGGAAGTCGCCGGTGGTCAGCGTCCACACCCCGGTCGCGGCCGCGGCCAGGAGCAGGGTGGCGCAGACGGCGGCGGTGCGCGGGTCCCAGCGCAGGGACACGGCAGGCCGGCCGGGGCGGCCGGGCAGGGCCAGGCGCAGGGTGCGCAGGCGCGTGGCCCTGCCTGTCCGCTGCGCCCGGCCGGGGCGCGGGCGCCGGCGCCGTCGCGCAAGGGGGTTACGGCTGGTCACAGTTCGCTGATCCTCTTGCGGCGGACGAGTGCGATGAACAGGGGCGCTCCGAGGAACGCGGTGACGACGCCGGCCTCGAGCTCCTGCGGGCGCAGCACGACGCGGCCGAGGATGTCGGAGGCGAGCAGCAGGGCCGCCGCGAGGACGGCGCTGTAGGGCAGGACCCACCGCTGGTCGGGGCCGGCGATCAGGCGGGCCACGTGCGGAACGGCGAGTCCGACGAAGGCGATCGGGCCGACGGCCGCGGTGGCGGCCCCGCACAGCAGGGTGATCGCCACCATGGTCGCGAACTGCGTACGGCCCGGGTGGGCGCCGAGCGCGCGGGCGGTGTCGTCGCCGAGGGCCAGGGCGTTGAGCGGCCGGGCCAGCAGGGCGGCCAGCAGGGTGCCGGCGGCGAGGAACGGCAGCACTTGGCGGGCGAGGGCGCCGTCGGCGGCGCCGAGGGTGCCGATCTGCCAGAACCGGAAGCGGTTGAGGGCGAGCGGGTCCAGCAGGATCAGGCCGTTGACGACGGCGGTGAGGACGGCGGTGACGGCCGTGCCCGCGAGCGCGAGCCGCACGGGGGTGGCCCGGGACCGGCCGCGGGTGCCGAGGAGGTGGACGGCCGCCGCGGCGGCGGCTGCGCCCAGCAGCGCGCACCACACGTAGGAGGTGAAGGCACCGAGGTTGAGGAGCGCGGTCGCGGCGGCGACGGCGGCCGCGGCACCGGCGTTGACGCCGAGCAGGCCGGGGTCGGCGAGCGGATTGCGCGTCAGGGCCTGCATGAGGGCACCCGACAGGCCGAGGGCGATGCCGACGCCGATGCCGAGGAGGCTGCGCGGCAGCCGGGAGGTGCGTACGACGATCCAGTCGTCGTTGCCGGGGTCGTGGTGCAGGAGGGCGTGCAGGACGTCGCCGGGCGGGATCGTCTTGGCGCCGATGCCGATGCTCAGCACGGCGAGGACGGCGACGAGGGCGGTGCAGGCGAGCAGCCCGGCGGCCCGCCGCGCGTGCTGAGCGCGGCGGACCGGGGACGGTCCCTCGCCTCCGGCGTGCTGCGCGGGGCGGGGGCCGTCCGCCGAGGCCGGAGGGGCGGTCGCGGCGTTCGTGGCGGGATCGGCGGTCGTGGTCACGCGTGCTCGTGCTCGTCGTCCGCGTGGTGGTCGTGGTTCTCCACGCCGCGCTTCCAGTAGCCGTCGATGTCGACCTGCTCCTTGGCCATGCCGAGTTCGCGGCGCAGGTAGCGGCGGATGGGCTTGAGGGTGCCGGCCTCGCCGGCGATCCAGGCGTAGCCGAGCCCGCCGGCGGGCAGTTCGGCGGCGCGCACGGCCCGCTCCAGCAGGTCGCTCGTGCCGGGCGGGGTGTCGCCGCGGTGCAGCCAGGTCAGGGTGCAGTCGGCGGCGGTGGTGAAGTGCTGCTCGTCCTCGGGGCCGGGCACTTCGGCGAAGGCGAGGACGCGGGCGCCGGCGGGCAGCATCTCCAGCCAGCGGCCGAGCGCGGGCAGGGCGGTCTCCTCGGCGGCCAGCAGGTACCAGTCGTGGACCATCGGCAGGATCTCGGAGCCGCGCGGGCCGAGGACGCCGAGCCGCATGCCGGGCTCCGCGCGGGCGGCCCACGCGGAGCCCACGCCGTCGCCGTGCAGGACCATGTCGACGTCCAGCTCCTGCGCTTCGGGGCGGTAGTGGCGGACGGTGTAGTCGCGGGTGATGGGCTCCACGGGGGCGTCCATCCAGGTGTCGTCGCGGATGACCGGCTCGACGGGCAGCTCGGTGCCGGCTTCGGCGAAGCAGAGCTTCACGTGGTCGGTGGGCGCCTGTTCGCAGAACCCCTCCAGATCGGGGCCCGTGAGCGTCACCCGGACCGTGGAGGGGGTGATGCGGTCGACCCTGCGCACCTCCAGCAGGCGGTACTTGAGGGGGTGGCGGACGATGCGCACGCGCGGCGGGAGCGTCTCAATGGTCATCGATCATCCCAATCTGGCGGGGTGTGCCGCGGGACCGGCACCGCGTTGCGGTGGCCCCCGCGCACGGGCGCGGGGGCCACCGGGCTTCACGTGTACGGCCGGAGAAGACCCCCCGGGCCGAACTTAGGCAACCCTAACCTAACTCATGATGCATTGACCATCGTTGCATGGGACACCGTTGCCTTGGCCGTCGTTCCGGCCACCCGGCCGCCGTCCAGCGCGATCACCCGCGGCAGCCGGGCGATGGTCGCCGGCCGGTGCGCGACGACGACGATCGTGCGGTCGCCGCGCATCCCGTCCAGCGCGTGCTCCAGCCGGCCCGCCGTCACCGGGTCGATGTCGGCGGTCGCTTCGTCCAGGACGAGCACCGCGGGGTCGGCGAGCGCGGCCCGCAGCAGCCCGACGATCTGCCGCTCCCCCGCCGACAGCCGGGAGCCGCGCACGCCCACCTCGGCATCGAGGCCGCCGAGGTCGCGGAGCCAGTCCTCCAGGCCCAGTTCGGCGACGGCCCGTTCCATGGCGGCACGGTCCGGGGTGGTGTGCACCAGCTGCAGGTTCGCCGCCACCGTGCCGGTCACCATGCGGACCTCCTGCGGCACCAGGACGACGCGGCGGCGCAGCTCCGCCTCCGGGATGTCCCGCAGGTCGACGCCCGCGAACCGCACCACGCCGCGGTCGGGCGCGTACAGGCCGCACAGCAGCTTCGACAGCGTCGTCTTGCCCGAGCCGGTCTCGCCGACCACGCCCGTGCGGTCGCCCACCGGGAAGGCCAGCGAGACGCCGCGCAGCACCTCCGTGCCGTCGCGGTAGGAGTAGCCGAGGTCCTCGCAGACGAGTTCGCCGCGCAGGGGCGGCTCCGCGGCGGGCCGGGCCGCTTCGGGAGCGTGTGCCGCTTCGGGGGTCTGCTCCGTAGCCCGGTCGGTGGCCGCCAGCAGGTCCAGCAGCCGGGCCAGCCCCGTACGGGCCGTCTGCACCTCGCCGACGAGCTGCGAGATGTCCGAGAACGAGTCGAAGAGGTTGCGGCTCGCCAGGACGAACACGACGACGGTGCCGACGCCCATCGCCCCGCGCGAGACGGACCAGCCGCCCACCAGCAGCAGCACGACCAGCGCGAACCCCTCGATCAGGCCCACCAGGTCGATGCGGTTCTCCACCCGGATCGCGCGCCGCGCCGCGCCGACGGCCGCGGCGTTCTCCCGGTCGAAGCGGCGCAGCCAGCCCGGCAGGCCGCGGGCGCTCTGCAGCGCCTCCCGTACGTTCAGGGTCTCGGTGAACGTCGCCGCGACCGTCGCCTCCGCCGCCGCCTTCCCGCCGAACGCGCGCGGCGCGGACCGCTGGAACCAGCGCATCACCAGCAGCGTCAGCGGCACGAAGACCGCGAGCTGCACGAGCGCGAGCTGCCACGAGTAGCCGAAGAGGACGACGAGGGTGAACAGGAGCGTCGCCGTCGCCGACACCAGGTTGCGCAGGTGCATGCGGACGAACGAGGCCAGCGCGGCCACTTCGCCCGTCGTACGGCGCAGCAGGTCGCCCGTGCGGTGCGACTCCAGGAACCGCAGCGGCGCCGACGCCAGGTTCTCCACGCACTTCTCGCGCAGGCTGCGCACCACGTTCTCGCCGGCCTTCGCCAGCAGCAGCTCGCCGGCGCGGGCCAGGCCGAGCTGGAGGACGGCGAGGAGGACGAGGACCGCGGCGGCGGACAGCAGCCCGCCGCGGTCCTTGGCGAGCAGCGCGTCCGTCGCCCGCCCGATCAGCGGCGCGACGGCCACGAGCGCGGCAGAGTCGGCCAGCCCGACCACGACGGCGACGAGGAGGGCCCGCCGGTGCGGGCGCAAGTACGGGGCGGCCCGGCGCAGCACGCGCCGCTCGTCGGGCTGCTCGTTCAGCAGAACCGTCTCAGCCACGGGGGCCCTCCGGGGTGGGGGTGGAAACGGATGCGGGTACGGCCGCGGGCGCGGGTCCGGCCGCGACGGGGCCGGAGCCGGTACGGGTGCCGGACGCGGAGGCGTCCGTGCCGGGCCCGCCGGCGGAGCCGGAGGGCTCCGGGACCGCCGGGGACTCGCCGTCGGCGCCAGCCGGACGGGGGCGGGTGCCCGCGCCGGGCCGGACATCGGCATCGGAGACTGCCGGGACAGCGCCCGGGTCGTTGCCGATGGCGGACTCGCCTTCGGCATGGGCCGCAAGGGCGCCAGGGCCCGTGCCGGTGTCCGTCGGGACGGCAGCGGTCTCCGTGCCGGGCTCGGCGTCGGTGCCGACTGGACGGGCGGCAGCGCCGGCACCCCCGCCGCAGCGGGATCCGGGGCCGGGACACGATTCGCCATCGGCGTCAACCGGGCGGGGGCGGGTGCCCGCGCCGGGCCGGGCACCGGCGTCGGAGGCTGCCGGGACGGCAGCCGTGTCCGTGTCGGACTTGGTGTCGGCATTTGCGGGACCGTGGTCGTCGCTCGGGGCGCCGGCCTCGTCCGCGTCACCCCCACGCCCCGCGGCCGCCAGCGTCACAACGCGGTCCGCCGCTTCCAGTACCGCCGTGCGGTGCGTGGCGAAGACGATCGTGCGGCCCGCGGCCCACGTGCGCAGGCGGTCCAGGACCGCCCGCTCCGTGGTGGTGTCGAGGGCGGACGTGGAGTCGTCCAGGATCAGTACCTCCGGTTCGCCGAGCAGCGCGCGGGCGATGGCAAGCCGCTGCACCTGACCGCCCGACAGGGCCGTCCCGCTCTCGCCGAGCTCCGTGTCGTAGCCGTCGGGCATCGCGGCGATCTGGTCGTGGATGCCGGCCGTCCGGCATGCGTCGTGGAGGGCCTCGTCGGGCAGGTCGCGGCCGAGCCGCAGGTTCTCGGCGACGGTGCCGGACAGCAGCATCGGCCGCTGGGCGACGTACGCGATCCGCCCGCGGATGTCGTCGAGGGCGGCGTCGCGCAGGTCGGTGCCGCCGTAGCGGACGGTGCCGGTGTCCGGGTCGTCGAGCCGCACGGGCAGCCGCAGCAGCGTGCTCTTGCCGGAGCCGGTGGCGCCGTCCACCGCGACGAACTCGCCCGCCCGTACGGTCAGGTCGAGCGGCGCGAGGACGGTGACGCCGTCGCGGACCGCGCTGACGCCGGTCAGCTCCAGGTCGCCGCCGGGGGTGAGCGCGACCGGCTCGGCCGGGTCGGTGAGGGTGCCCTCGATGGACAGCGCCTCGTCGATGCGGGCGGCGGCCACGTCGGCCTGTCCGCGGGCGAGGAGCCGGTCGACGAGGACCCGGGTGGCGAGGGTGATGCTCGCCATCCAGGACGTGAAGGCGACCAGCCCGCCGACGGTCAGCCGGCCGTCGAGTACGGCGAGCCCGCCGACACCGACGCCGATCGCCACGGCCATGCGGGGCACGAAGGGCGCGACGGACGCCCAGGAGGCCTCGATGCGGGCCGCCTTGACGGTCCGGTCGGTGACGGTGGCGCTGGCCGCGGCGTGCCGGGCCACCAGCGGCCGGTGGCCGCCCGTGCCGCGCAGGCCGGTGCCGAGCTGGAGCAGGTCCGCGACGGCCTCGGCGCGGAGGCCGTGCGCCTCGGCCAGCTCGCCGCTGGCCGTGCCGAAGCGGCGCGGGAAGTACAGGTTGACCCAGACCAGGAACGGCAGCATGCCCAGCGTCACCAGCAGCAGCGACACGTCGAGCACGCCCATGCCGGTCAGGACGCCCGCGAACGTCGTGGCGAGCACGACCCAGATCGCCAGGCCGTGCACCCACTCGCGCACCAGGTCGGTGTCCCGGCCGGCGCGCATGGCCAGATCGCCGTGGCCGCGCGAGGCGAGCGCGGCGCGGTCCAGCCCGGCCAGGTGCCGCAGCAGCCGGGAGCGCAGGTCCGCGCCGACCTTGGCGTCGGCGGAACCGGCCCAGTACTGCCAGCCGTACAGCCCGGCGAACTGGACGGCGGCAGCGGCCAGCGCGGCGCCAGCCCACCCCAGCAGCGCGTGGCTGTCCCCGGCCGTGACGCCGTCGTCCAGCGCCTTCTGGATGCACCACGGGACGGCGAGGAAGGCGACCTGCCGGATCCCGGCGGCGGCCATCGCCGCGCCGACCGTCGCCCAGTGCGGCCGCAGGGAGCCGCGCAGCAGGGCGCGGGCCCGGGCGCGCCGCTCGGGCGAGAGGTCCCGCGGGCCCGGCTCGGCCTCCTCCGCGGCGGCCCCGGCCTCCTCCGGGGTGTTCTCGGCGGGCGGCGGGCCCGGGGGCTCGTCGGCAGTGCCGGGATGGTGCTCCGGCTTGGCGTGTTGGGTGCTCACGACGTCAGGTATCCGCTCTCAGCAGGTCGGCTCGGCCGCGCGGGCCGGACCGGGCGGGTGCGCGGTCCGGGCCCGCGGCGGCGGGTCTTCGGGAGGGGTCCGGTCAGGACCGGGCGACGAGGCTCGCCGGGCGCATGTCGGTCCAGTGGGCGTCGACGTAGTCGGTGCAGCCCTGCAGGGAGTCCTCGCCGTGGACGGTGGTCCAGCCGCCGGGGATCTCGGCGAAGGCCGGCCACAGGGAGTGCTGGTTCTCGGCGTTGACGAGGACGAAGTAGCGGGCGTCGTTGTCCTCGAAGGGGTTGGTGGTGTTGCTCATGGTGGGTGCTCCTTCTTATCCGGATGGGTGAGTGAGGTGATACGTGGTCAGGGTGTTGCAGGGGTGGATTCCCGTACACGAGCGGCGAGTTCGGCGACGGTCGGCCCCGCCAGCAGGTCCGCGATGCCCGGGCCGGCCTCGCCGGTGCCGAGGGCCTCGCGGATACGGAGCACGAGCGTCATCGCCAGCAGCGAGTGCCCGCCGAGGTCGAAGAACCCGTCGTCGACGGTGACCTCGGGCAGCCCGAGCACATCGGCGAAGACGTCGCACAGCGTCTTCTCCGTCACGTCGCGCGGGGCGCGGCCCGTGCCGCCGGCAGCCATGTCGGCCGCGGTCGGCGCGGGGAGGGCCTTGCGGTCGAGCTTGCCGTTGACGGTCAGCGGCAGCGCGTCCAGCACGACGAACGCCGACGGGACCATGTATTCCGGGAGCGAATCGGCGAGCGAGCGGCGGATGACGGCGGCATCGATGCCGTCCGCGGACGCGGGGACGAGGTAGGCGGCGAGTCGCTTGACGCCCGGGGTGTCCTCGCGGACCACCACCGCGGCCTGGGCCACGGACGGCAGGTGCGTGAGCGCGTCCTCGATCTCGCCCGGCTCGACGCGGTAGCCGCGGATCTTCACCTGGTCGTCGGCCCGGCCCAGGAAGTCCAGCAACCCGTCCCGCCGCCACCGCACCACATCACCCGTGCGGTACATCCGGGCCCCCGGCTCGCCGAACGCCGCGCCGAAGGGGTCGGCGAGGAACCGGCCGGCAGTCAGCCCGGGGCGGCCGAGGTAGCCGCGCGCGAGGCCGACACCGGACACGTACAGCTCGCCGGGGACCCCGACGGGCACCGGGCGCAGCCGCGTGTCGAGCACGTAAGCCCGGGTGTTCCAGATGGGGCGGCCGACGGTCGCGGTGTCGCTGTCGAGCGTGCCGCCACCGAGGGTGTTGATCGTGTACTCGGTCGGACCGTAGAGGTTGTAGCCCATCAGGCCGGGCGTCTCGCAGAGCCGGGTCCAGAGCGACTCGGGGACGGCCTCGCCGCCGAGCAGGACCAGCACCGGGCGGTGATGCCCCTCGTCCAGCAGGCCGCATTCCACGAGCGCCTGGGCGTACGACGGCGTCACGTTGATGACGTCGACCGCCTGCTCGGCGCAGTACGCGGCCAGGCCCTCGGCATCGCGGCGCAGCGACTCGTCCAGGACATGGACCTCATGCCCCTCCACGAGCCACAGCAGCTCCTCCCACGACATGTCGAAGGAGAACGACACCGTGTGCGCGATCCGCAACCGGCGGCCGCCCGCCGCCTCCACGACAGGGTTGAAGATCGCCTCGCGGTGGTTCAGGAGCATGTTGGTCAGGCCGCGGTAGGGCGTGACAACGCCCTTCGGACGGCCCGTCGAACCGGACGTGAAGATCACGTACGCGGCGGCATCGAGATCCACCCGCACGCCCGCCGGACCTTCGGACAGCCCGGCCAGCTCCGCCACCACGGCGGGGTCGTCGAGCTCCACGCGCGGAACGCCGTCCACGACCGGCATGCGGTCGTGCGCCGTGGAGTCCGTGAGCAGAACGACCGGAGCGGTTTCCTCGACCATGTAAGCCAGCCGATCCACCGGATAGTCCAGCTCCAGCGGCAGATAAGCGGCCCCGGTGCGCAGCACGGCGAACAGTGCCGCCACCATGTCCAGCGAGCGCGGCAGACCGAGCGCCACCACGCGCTCCGGACCCGCTCCCCGCGCCGTCAGCAGCCGGGCGAAACGATTCACCCGTGCGTCCAGCTCGGCGAACGACCACACCCGGTCACCCGCCACCAGCGCCACCGCGTCCGGCGTACGGACGGCCCGGTCGGCCAGCAGGTCCGCGACCGAGGCGTCCGGCAGCTCGCGCCCCGTCTCCGCCCACTCCCCCAGCACCGCGCCCCGCTCCTCTTCCGTGAGCACGTCGAGGGAGCCGATGCGGCGGGCCGGGTCCTCGGCCACCTGGGCGAGGAGGGAGAGCAGGCGCTCCACGAGGGCCTCGGCGGTGGAGCGGTCGTAGAGGCCGGCCGCGTACTCGAAGGCGATGTCGATCTCTTCGGCGGAGGGGGTCTCCTCGAAGTTGAAGTCGAGCTCGAACTTCACCGCGCCCAGCTCGAAGGGGAGGATGCGGCTCTCCAGGCCGAGGAGCCGGCGGGCCTCGCCGTCGCTGTTGCGGTACCCGAGCATCACCTGGAACAGCGGGTGGCGGCCGGGGACGCGCGGCGGGTTGACGGCCTCGACGAGGCTGTCGAAGGGCAGGTCCTGGTGGGCGAAGGCCGCCAGGTCGCGCTCCCGGACGCGGCCGAGGAGCTCGGTGAACGCCGGGTCGCCGGACAGGTCGTTGCGCAGCACGAGGGTGTTGACGAAGAACCCGACGAGCCCGTCGAGGGCGGCGTCCGCGCGGCCCGCGACCGGCGCGCCGAGGGGGATGTCGTCGCCCGCGCCGAGCCGGTGCAGCAGGGTGGCGACGGCCGCTTGCAGGACCATGAACGTGGTCGTGCCCGTGGCCGCGGCGGCGTCGCGCAGCCCGCGGTAGACGGCCGGCGGCACCTGGGCCCGTACGGTGCCGCCCCGGAGCCCGGCCCCGGTGGTCTGCGTCCGCGGGCGGTCGGTGGGCAGGGCGAGCTCCTCCGGGAGCCCTGCCAGGGCCTGCTTCCAGTACGCCGTCTGGCGGCTGTGCAGGCTGTGCTCGTCCGCGGGATCGCCCAGCAGGTCGCGCTGCCACAGCGCGTAGTCCGCGTACTGCACCGGCAGCGGCTGCCAGTCGGGGGCACGGCCTTCCGCGCGGCGGGTGTACGCGGTGGTGATGTCGTCGACGAACGGCAGCATCGACCACTCGTCGCCGGCGATGTGGTGGAAGAGCAGCACCAGGACGTGGTCCCGGGGGCCGATCTCCAGCACGGTGACGCGCAGGGGCAGTTCGCGCGCGAGGTCGAAGCCGTGGCGGACGGCGGACTCCACGTCGGCCTGCAACGTCTCCTCCGTGGTGGCGGCGACGTGCAGGGCGGCGGCGGGGTCCGGCGCGTCGAGGATGCACTGGACGGGGCGGCCCTCGTGCTCGCCCACGACGGTGCGCAGGCTCTCGTGACGGGTGGTCACGTCGGCCACGGCGTGCCGCAGCGCGTCCAGGTCGAGCGCGCCGTTCACACGGACGACGAGCGGGACGTTGTACGTGGCGCCGGAGCCGTCGAGGTTCTGGAGGAACCACATGCGGCGCTGGGCGTGCGAGAGGGGCGGCTCGGCGGGGCGCTCGCGGCGTACGAGCGCGGGCCGCTCCTGCGCCGTCTCCCCCGCGGTGCGTTCGGCGAGCGCCGCGGGGGTCGGGGCCTCGAAAAGGTCCCGGACGGCGAGGCCGACGCCGAGGGCCGTACGGATGCGGCTGACGAGGCGGGTGGCGAGCAGGGAGTGGCCGCCGAGGTCCAGGAAGTGGTCGTCGGGGCCGACGGGGCCGGTGCCGAGCACCTCGCCGAACAGGGCACACAGCTGCTCTTCGCGAGCGTTCGCGGGGGCGCGGCCGGCTCCCGTCCCGGCGAGGTCCGGCGCGGGGAGGGCCCTGCGGTCGAGCTTGCCGTTGACGGTCAGCGGCAGCCCGTCCAGCACGACGAACGCCGACGGGACCATGTACTCGGGCAGGGAGTCGGCGAGCGAGCGACGTATGGCAGCGACGTCAACGCCGTCTACGGGCGCGGGGACGAGGTAGGCGGCGAGTCGCTTGACGCCCGGCGTGTCCTCGCGAACCACGACCGCGGCCTGGACGACGGCCGGATGAGCCGTCAGGGCGTCCTCGATCTCGCCCGGCTCGACGCGGTAGCCGCGGATCTTCACCTGGTCGTCGGCCCGGCCCAGGAAGTCCAGCAACCCGTCCCGCCGCCACCGCACGACATCGCCCGTGCGGTACATCCGGGCCCCCGGCTCACCGAACGGGTCCGCAACGAAGCGGCCCGCCGACAGGCCCGGCCGGTTCAGGTAGCCGCGCGCCA
The DNA here is from genome assembly GCF_044336695.1 of Streptomyces sp. SCA2-17. NCBI lineage: Bacteria > Bacillati > Actinomycetota > Actinomycetes > Kitasatosporales > Streptomycetaceae > Streptomyces > Streptomyces sp. SCA2-17. The sequence continues at coordinate 6,140,543 of NZ_CP117521.1, read as the reverse complement.
GGCCGACGCCTGACACGTACAGCTCGCCCGGGACGCCTACCGGGACCGGGCGCAGCCACGCGTCCAGGACGTGCGCCCGCGTGTTCCAGATGGGGCGGCCGACGGTCGCGGTGTCGCTGTCGAGCGTGCCGCCACCGAGGGTGTTGATCGTGTACTCGGTCGGACCGTAGAGGTTGTAGCCCAGGAGCCCCGGCGTCTCCTTCAGGCGCGTCCAGAGGGCCTCGGGGACGGCCTCGCCGCCGAGCAGGACCAGCACCGGGCGGTGGCGCCCCTCATCCAGCAGACCGCATTCCACCAGCGCCTGGGCGTACGACGGCGTCACGTTGATGACGTCCACGGCCTGCTCGGCGCAGTACGCGGCCAGACCCTCGGCATCGCGACGGAGCGACTCGTCCAGGACGTGGACCTCATGTCCTTCGACCAGCCACAGCAGCTCCTCCCACGACATGTCGAAGGAGAACGACACCGTGTGCGCGATCCGCAACCGGCGGCCGCCCGCCGCCTCCACCACGGGGTTGAAGATGGCCTCGCGGTGGTTGAGCTGCATGTTGGTCAGGCCGCGGTAGGGCGTGACGACGCCCTTGGGGCGGCCCGTCGAACCGGACGTGAAGATCACGTACGCGGCGGCGTCGAGGTCGACGCGCGCGTCCACCGGTCCGCCGGGCAGTCCGGCCAGCTCGGCGGCCACCGCGGGGTCGTCCAGCTCCACGCGGGGAACGCCGTCCACGGCCGGCATGCGGTCGCGTACGGACGAGTCCGTGATGAGGACGACCGGGGCGGTCTCCTCAACCATGTAAGCCAGCCGATCCACCGGATAGTCCAGCTCCAGCGGCAGATAAGCGGCCCCGGCCCGCAGGACCGCGAAGAGTGCCGCCACCATCTCCAGGGAGCGCGGCAGGCCCAGCGCCACGACCCGGTCGGGGCCGGCGCCGCGGGCGAGGAACAGCCGGGCCAGGCGGTTGACCTGAGCGTCCAGTTCGGCGAACGTCCACGTGCGCTCGCCCGCCACCAGCGCCACCGCGTCGGGCACGGTCGCCGCCCTCTCCGCCAGCAGGTCGGCGACGGAGGCGTCCGGCAGCTCGCGCTCCGTGTCCGCCCACTCCCCCAGCACCGTGCCCCGCTCCTCGTGCGTGAGCACGTCGAGGCTGCGGACGAGGACGCCGGGGTCGGCGGTGATCTGCTCCAGGAGGGCGACGAGGCGGCCCGCGTGCTCCTCGACCGTCGTGCGGTCGAACGCGTCGGGGCGGAACTTCCATTCGAAGCCGAGCCGTTCGCCCGGGTTGGCCGCGAAGATCAGCGGGAAGTGGGTGGCGTCCACGTCGGTGACGTCGTCCACGCCGAGGGCCTCCCCGATGCGGTCGCGCTCGTCCTGGTCGACGGGTGTGTTGCGCAGGACCTGGAGCGTGTCGAAGAGGCGGCCCGCCCCGGCGGCGCGCTGGATGGTGCCCAGGCTGAGCTGGTGGTGCGGCAGGAGTGCCGCCTGCTCGTCCTGGAGGCGGGTCAGGTACGCGACGACCGTCTCGTTCCGGTCGAGCCGGGCCCGTACGGGGACGGTGTTGAGGAACATGCCGATGGTGCGGTCGATGCCCGTCAGCTCCGCCGGGCGGCCGGAGACGGTGGTGCCGAAGACGACGTCCTGGCGGCCCGTCAGACCGGCGAGGAGCAGGCTCCAGGTGCCCGAGAGGACGGTGTTGAGCGTGAGGCCGTGGGTCCTGGCGTAACCGGTCAGGCGAGAAGTCTGGGCGGCCGTCAGCTCCGTGTCGTGCTGCTCGGGCAGCAGGGCGGCTCGCTCGCGGGCCTGCGGGGCGATGAGCGTGGGCTCGTCGACGCCGGCCAGGGCGGAGCGCCAGGCCTCTTCGCCGGCGGCGGTGTCCTGGGTGTGGAGCCAGGCGAGGAAGTCGCGGTAGGCCAGGGGCCGGTGGGACGGGTCCTCGTCCGGGCCGGGCTGCGGCAGGGCGCCGGTGACCGCCAGCGCCTGGCAGCAGGCCAGGAGCTCCTGGAGGAACAGGCCGGTGGACCAGCCGTCCCACAGCAGCATGTGGTGGGTGACGAGGATGTGCTGGCGGCCGTCGGGGGTGAGGACGGAGGCCAGGCGCACCAGGGGCGGGGCGGCGAGGTCGAAGCGGGTGCGGGCCTCGGCGTCCCGGAGCCGGCGCAGTTCGGCGCCGGCAGCCTCCGGGGTGAGGGCGCGCAGGTCGGTCTCGGTGACGGGCACCGTCGTGGTGGCCGGGATGAACTGGACGGGGCGGTCGAGCCCGTCGTGGAGGAAGCCGGCGCGCAGGTTGGGGTGCCGGTCGAGGACGGCGGTCACCGCGGTGCGCAGGATGTCCGCGGTGACGGGGCGGCGCAGGGTGACGACGTCACGGGAGGTGTAGACGTCGAGGGCGTCCTCGTCGTAGAGGGCTTCGAAGAGCAGGCCTTGCTGGAGCGGGGAGAGCGGCCAGACGGCGGTGGAGTCGGGGGCGGCGGCGCGGACGGCCGCCAGGTCCTGTTCGGTGGGCTCGGGCAGTTCGGCGGCGATCGCCGGGCCGGTGGTGTCGGCGGCGGGCGTGCGGTCCGCCCGCTCGGCCAGGGCGGCGGGGGTGCGTGCTTCGAAGACGTCGCGCGGGCTGAGGGCGAGGCCTGCGGTGCGTGCGGCGCCGACGAGGCGGATGGAGATGATGCTGTCGCCGCCGAGCCGGAAGAAGTCGTCGTGGACGCCGACGGCGGGGAGTTGGAGGACTTCGGCGAAGAGGGCGCACAGCGTGGCTTCGGCGGGGGTGGCCGGTGCGCGGTCGGCGGCGGGCGCGGCGACGTCCGGGAGGGCGTCGGGCAGGGAAGCGCGGTCGAGCTTGCCGTTGACGCCGAGCGGGAGGGCGTCGAGGGTGACGAAGGCGGACGGGACCATGTACTCGGGCAGCCGGGCCGCGCACGCGTCGCGCAGCGCGCCGGCGTCCGGGGAGGTGCCGGCGGCGGGGACGACATAGGCGACGACATGCTGGGCGCCGGCCGGGGTGGCGCGGACCAGGACGGCGGCCTGGGCCAGGCCGGGCAGGGCGGTCAGCGCGGCCTCGATCTCGCCGAGTTCGATGCGGAAGCCGCGGACCTTGACTTGGTCGTCGGTGCGGCCGAGGTATTCGACCGCGCCGTCCGGGCGGCGGCGTACGAGGTCGCCGGTGCGGTACATGCGCTCGCCGTTGGCGTGCGGGTCGGCGACGAAGCGGGCGGCCGTCAGCCCCGGGCGGTTCAGATAGCCGCGGGCCAGCTGGACGCCGGCGAGATAGAGCTCGCCGGGGACGCCCACCGGTACAGGGCGCAGGGCGGCATCCAGGACGTGCAAGCGGGTGTTCCACACCGGGCGGCCGATCGGTACCACGTCGGAGCCGGGTTCGGCACGGTGGTACGTGACGTCGACGGCGGCCTCGGTCGGCCCATAGAGGTTGTGCAGCTCGATGCCCGGCCACAGCGCCGCGAACCGGTCCACGGCCGCGGCAGGCAGCGCCTCGCCCGAGCAGAACACGCGACGTACGCCCGCGAAGCCCGTACGGATCGCCTCGTCCTGCTCCGCCGCCGTAGAGAAGGCAGTGAGCATGGACGGCACGAAATGCGCGGCCGTAATGCCGGAACGTGCGGCCAGATCCGCCAAGTAGTCGGGCTCGCGGTGCCCGCCCGGCCGCGCGAGGACCACCGCGGCACCGCTGACCAGCGGCAGGAAAAACTCCCACACGGACACGTCGAAGCTGGCCGGAGTCTTCTGAAGAACCCGGTCCTGCGGCCCGAAACCGTACGTCTCCCGCATCCAGTCCAGGCGGTTCACGATCGCCTCATGGGTGACCACCACCCCCTTGGGGCGCCCGGTGGACCCGGAGGTGTAGATGACGTACGCGGCGTGCTGCGGGCCCGCGGCGGCCTGTACGGGCGGCGCGGTGCTCGCGCGGGGGGCGTCGGCGAGGAGGACGGGCACGTCCCGGAGCCAGGAGAGCCGGTCCTGCTCGGCCTCCACGGTCAGCACGCACACGGGTGCAGCGTCGTCGGTCATCCCGGACAGGCGCTCAGCGGGGTGGTCGAGGTCCAGCGGAAGGTAGGCGGCGCCGGACTTGAGCACGGCCAGCAGGGACACCATCAGCTCGGCCGAGCGCGGCACGGCCACCGCGACGATCCGGTCGGGCCCGGCACCGGCGGCGGCGAGCTCGCCGGCCAGCGCGTCTGACTGCTCATCAAGCCGGCGATATGTCAGCTCGCGGTCCTCGTAGACCACCGCCGTCGCGTCGGGCGTCGCCGCCAGCCGCTCCGCGAACCGCGTGACGAGCGTGCCCCCGGGCACGGCCCGGTCCGTGGCGTTCCACTCCCCCGCCAGGGCCCGGCGCTCGTCCGGGAGCAGCAGGTCGAGGCGGGCCAGGGGCGTCTCGGGGGCCTCGGCGAAGAGGGTGAGGAGTCGCAGGAAGCGGTGGGTGATGCGTTCGGCGGCCGCGTGGTCGAACACGTCCGTGCGGTAGCCGAGCTCCAGGCGCAGGGTGTCGCCGCCGGGCAGGACGCGCATGGTCAGCGGGTAGTGGGTGGCGTCGCGGGCGCCGAGTCCGGTGACCTTCAGGCCGCCGGTGGCCGCGGCCGCGCCGAGGGTGCCGGAGACGTCGTCGCTGCCGGCGTAGTTCTCCACGACCAGCAGGGTGTCGAAGAGGGGGCCTTCGACGGGGGTCAGGCGCTGGATGCCGCCCAGGCCGAGGTGCTGGTGGTCCATCAGGGCGGCCTGCTCGGCCTGGACGGCGGCGGCGGTCGCGGCGAGCGTCGCGCCGGGTGCCAGGCGGACGCGGACCGGGAGGGTGTTGATGAACAGGCCGACCATGGTGTCGGCGCCGGGCAGGTCCGCGGGGCGGCCGGAGACGGTGGTGCCGCTGACGACGTCGTGGGCACCGGTGAGGGAGCCCACGAGGACGCCCCACAGCGTGTGCAGGACGTTGCCGAGGGTCAGGCCCCGGGCGCGGGCCGCGGCGGTGAGGGCGGCGGTCAGTTCCGGGCCGGCCTCGGCCTCGGCGTCCGCCGGTTCGGCGGCGGCGCCGAGGCTCGCGCCCGGGGCCACGGGGTGGGCCTCGGTGATGCCGTCGAGGGCGGCGGCCCAGGCGCGCCGGGCGGCGTCGGCGTCCCGGGTCGCGAGCAGTTCGAGGTGGTCGCGGTAGGGGCGGACGGGCGGCAGCACGGCGAGGTCGCCGCGGGAGCCGACGAGGGTGAGCAGCTCCCGCACGAGGATCGGCATGGACCAGCCGTCGAGGAGCAGGTGGTGGCAGGTGACGACGAGCCGGGCGGTGTCCGGGGCAAGGCGCAGCAGGGTCAGCCGCAGGAGCGGGGGTTCGGCGAGGTCGAAGCGGTGGTTCCAGTCCTCGTCCATGGCGGCGGCCACGGCCCGGTCGCGGTCGTCGCCGGGCTCGTGCGCCGTGAGGTCGAGCTCGCGCAGGGGCGTGTCCACCTGGCGCTGCACGAACTGGACGGGGTCCTCGCCGTCGTCGTACCAGAACCCGGCGCGCAGGTTGGCGTGGCGGCGCAGCAGGGCGTCGGTGGCGGCGGCGAGGTCGGCCGTGGCGAGGGGTCCGGCGAGGTCGAGGTGGGACTGGACGACGTAGACGTCGCGGGAGCCGTCGTCGTAGACGGCGTGGAAGAGCAGGCCCTCCTGGAGGGAGGACAGCGGGTAGACGTCCTCGAGCGCGGATCCGGCGCCGGAGTCGTCGGCCGGGTTCAGGTCGGTGGAGTCAGTCATGGCGGCGCTCTCGGTCGTGGAATGGGCGGCGGGTTCGCGGGCGGGGAGGGGGTGGGCGGCCGGGCCCTCGTACGTGCCGGGCCGGGTGGTCATCGGCGCCTGCGCAGGCGGGATTCGAGGCGGTCGATGCGGGCCTGGTCGAGGGAGACGAGGCGGACGTCGGAGGGCGTGATGCCGCCCGCGTCGGGTGCGGCGGCGTGCCGGGCGAGCGCGTCGAGGGCGTCGAACCAGCGCGTGGCCAGGGCGGCGACCTGCTCCTCGGTGAACAGGGCCTGCGGCCAGCTCCATTCGACGGCCAGCTCGGGCCGCCCGGCGGCGCCGGAGCGGACGACGGCGTCGATCTCCAGGGGGTACGGGGCGGGCATGGCGGCGTCGGGTGCGGCGCCCTCGGCGACGGCGGCGCGTTCCGCGTCCGGGGCGAACGCCCAGGGGCGGGCGCCGGCCGTGGCGGTGGCTCCGTGGTCGGTGCGGCCGCGGTAGTTGAACAGCAGCTGCGAGCCGGGGAGGGCGGCCAGGGCGGGTGCGGTCTGCGCGTTGAGGTGGCGCAGCAGCCCGTAGCCGAGGCCGCGGTCGGGGGCGGCCCGGAGCTGTTCCTTGACCTGCTTGAGGGCCGCCCCGGCCTGCCGGCCGCCGGCCAGGGCGTCGGCGAGGTCCACGCCGCTCACGTCCAGGCGTACGGGGTGGACGGTGGTGAACCAGCCGACGGTGCGGGAGAGGTCGGCGGGGAGGCCGTCGCTGCCGCCGCGCCCGTGGCCCTCCAGGTCGATCTGCAAGGTGCCGGTGTGCGCGACGGGCAGGCCGGGGTCCGTGGTGCGGCGCACGTCGGCGGCGGCCAGGGCGAGCCCGGCCAGCAGGACGTCGTCCACGCCGGCGGAGAAGGCCTGCGGCACGGCGGTCAGCAGGGGCTCGGTGCGGTCGGCGGACAGGGCCATCCGCAGGGTGCGCAGGGTCGCCGTGGTGTCGCGGCGCGGGTCGGCGGCGGTGCGGGAGAGCGGGGCCTGCGGCCCGGCCAGCGCGGTGCGCCAGTAGGCGGCTTCGGCGGTACGGGTACGGGTGTGGGCGTGGTGCAGCAGCTGCGCGGCCCAGGCGCGCGGACCGGTCGCCTCGGGTTCGAGGGCGGGCGCGCGGCCCGCGGCGCGGGCGGCGTAGGCGTCGGCGAGCTCCGGGACGAGGATGCGCCAGGAGACGCCGTCGACGGCCAAGTGGTGGACGGTGAGCAGCAGCCTGCCGTCGGCGCCGGGGCCCGCGTCGCACCACAGGGCACGCAGGACGGTGCCGCTGCCGGGGTCGAGGGCGGCGGCGGAGGCGTCGGCCTCCTTGGTGAGCAGGTCGTGCAGGGCGGTCGCGTCCAGGCCGGTGATGTCGGCGCGGCGCAGGGTCGCCGGGTCGGTGATGGCGGGCGCCTCGGCGGCGGGCAGGATCTCCTGGGTCCACAGGCCGCCGGTCCGGTCCAGGCGGAGCCGCAGCGCGGGGTGGTTGCGGGCGAGGTCGGCGAGGGCCTCGCGGAGCGGGCCGGGCCGCAGGCCGGCGGGGACGGTGAGGAGGACGGACTGGTTGAACCGGTCGACGGAGCCGCCGCGTTCGCGCAGCCAGTGCACGACGGGCAGCGGCGGGAGCTCGCCGTCCTCGTCTACGGCCGTGGGTGCCGCGGGTTCCTGGTCCGCGGGGCGGCCCGCGGCGGCCAGGGCGGCCGGGGTGGGGTGCTGGAAGACGTCCTTGGCGGCGATGGTGAAGCCGGCCTTGCGGGCGGTGCTGACGAGCTGGATGGAGACGATGCTGTCGCCGCCCAGGGCGAAGAAGTTCTCGTCCTCGCCGACTTCGGGCAGGCCGAGGATCTCGGCGAACACCCGGGCCATGGCCGCGGCCGGGCTGCCCCCGCGGGCGGGGGCGGGTACGGCCGGGCGGGCAGCGACGGCGGCGCGGGCCGGCTCGGGGAGCGCCTTGCGGTCGAGCTTGCCGTTGACGCTCAGCGGGAGCGCGTCCAGCAGGGTGACGACGGCGGGCACCATGTGTTCGGGCAGGCGCCCGGCCAGATCCTCGCGCAGTGCCCGCGCGTCGGGTGCCGCCCCGGGGGCGGGGACGGCGTAGGCGACGAGCTGCGGGGCGCCGCCGGGCGCCAGGGGGCGGGTGGTGACGGCAGCCTGTGTCACGTTGGGCACGGCGGTCAGGGCAGCTTCGATCTCGCCGAGTTCGATGCGGAAGCCGCGGATCTTGACCTGGTCGTCGGTACGGCCCAGGTACTCCACCGCACCGTCCGGGCGGCGGCGTACGAGGTCGCCCGTGCGGTACATGCGCTCGCCGTTGTCGGAGAACGGGTCGGCGACGAAGCGGGAGGCGGTCAGGCCCGGGCGGTTCAGGTAGCCGCGGGCCAGCTGGTCACCGGCGAGGTACAGCTCGCCGGGGACGCCCACCGGGACGGGGCGCAGGGCGGCGTCCAGGACGTGCAGGCGCGTGTTCCACACCGGGCGGCCGATCGGGACGACGTCGGCACCGGGTTCGGCCCGGTGGTACGTGACGTCGACGGCGGCCTCGGTCGGCCCGTACAGGTTGTGCAGCTCGATGTCCGGCCACAGCGCCGCGAACCGGTCCACGGCAGCAGGCGGCAGAGCCTCGCCCGAGCAGAACACACGACGCACGCCGCCGAAGCCCGTACGGATCGCCTCGTCCTGCTCCGCCGCCGTAGTGAAGGCAGTGAGCATGGACGGCACGAAATGCGCGGCGGTGACGCCGGAGCGTGCGGCCAGTTCCGCCAGGTGGTCGGGCTCGCGATGCCCGCCCGGCCGCGCGAGGACCACAGCGGAGCCGCTGACCAGCGGCAGGAAGAACTCCCACACGGACACATCGAAACTGGCCGGAGTCTTCTGAAGAACCCGATCCTGCGGCCCGAAACCGTACGTCTCCCGCATCCAGTCGAGACGGTTGACGATGGCGCGATGGCTGACGACGACGCCCTTGGGGCGCCCGGTGGACCCGGAGGTGTAGATGACGTACGCGGCGTGCCCGGGCCCGGCTGCGGGCAGCGGGCCGGCGCCATCCTGGACGCCGGAAACACCTGCCAGGGATGCGCCGGTGGCGGATCCGGCCACGGGAACTGTTGCGGCGTCCTGCGGGACGCCGTCCTGAGCCCCGGAAACACCCGCCGGCAACGCGGCGGTGGCGGATCCGGCCACGGACAGCGGCGCGCTGCCGCCCTGCGCACCGCGATCGCCCGCCGGCGACGTCGCGCTGCCGACCCCGTTCGTCGCCCTCAGCACCGTATCCGGCGCACCGGAATCGCCCGCCACCCACGCGGCACCGTCCGACCCGGCCGTAGGCCGCACGGCAATGCCCTGCGAGGCCGGCTCGGCCGCCCCGTCCACCAGGACGATCGGGACGCCGCCGGTCGCCGGGACGCGTTCCGCCTCGGCCACGGCAGTGACCACGCACACCGGTGCCGCGTCCTCGATCATGTAGGCGAGCCGCTCGGCCGGGTAGTCGAGGTCCAGGGGCAGGTAGGCGGCGCCGGACTTCAGTACGGCCAGCAGGGCGACCATCAGCTCCGCCGAGCGCGGCACGGCGACAGCGACCACGCGGTCCGGTCCCGCGCCGGCGGCGGCCAGCGTACGGGCCAGGCGCCCGGCGAGGGCGTCGAGTTCGCGGTACGTGAGGGCGCGGCCCTCGAAGACGACGGCGGTGGCGCCGGGCGCGGCGGCCAGGCGCTCGGCGAAGCGGGTGACGAGCGTGCCGCCGGGCACGGCCCGGTCCGTGGCGTTCCACTCCTCCGCCAGGGCCCGGTGCTCGCGCGGGCTCATCACGTCGACGCGGTCGACGGGGCGGCCGGGCGCGGCGAGGGACTGACCGAGGACGTGCAGGAGGCGGTCGCCGAGCAGGCCGGCCGTCTCACGGTCGTACAGGTCCTGGGCGTGAATGACCGTCAGGTCGGTGTGCGTGCCGTCGGCGGACTCCACGAAGGTGAAGGCGAGGTCGAAGCGGGCGGCGTGCAGCGGGTCGGGCAGCAGCGTGGTGCGCGCGCCGAGGAGGCGGTCCAGGCCCGCGGCCTCCTTGCGGTGCTGGACCATCACCTGGAACAGGGGGTGGCGGCCGAGCGAGCGCTCGGGGGCGGCGATCTCGACGAGCCGGTCGAACGGCAGGTCCTGGTGGGCGAGCGCGCCCAGGACCGTCTCCCGTGCGCGCAGCACGAGCTCGTCGAACGTGGGCGCGCCGCCTCCGTCCGCCCCGGACAGGTCGTGCCGCAGGACGAGGGTGTTGACGAAGAAGCCGACGACGTTCTCGACGGCCTCGTCGGAGCGGCCGGCGACCGGCGTGCCGAGGGCCACGTCGTGCGTGCCGGCGAGGGCGCCGAGCAGGAGGGCGCCGGCCGCCTGGGTGACCATGAAGGGCGTGGTGCCGGTGCGGTGCGCGTAGTCGCGCAGGGCCTCGTGCAGCTCGTCGGGCAGGCGCAGGCGGACGGCGCCGCCGTGGCCGCTCGGCTCGGCCGGGCGGGGCCGGTCGGCGGGCAGGCGCAGCTCGTCGGGCAGGCCGGCGAGCCGCTCGGTCCAGTACGCGGTGAGGCGGTCGCTGCCCGCGGGGTCGGCGAGCATGTCGCGCTGCCAGAGGGTGTGGTCGGCGAACTGCACGGGCAGCGGGGCCCACGCGGGCGCCTCGCCGCGGCGGCGGGCCGCGTAGGCGGTGTCGAGGTCGCGCAGCAGGACGCCTTCGGACCACTCGTCGCCGGCGATGTGGTGCAGGGCGATGCACAGGACGTGGGTGCCGGGTCCGCTGCTGAAAAATACAGCGCGGACGGGCGGTTCGGCGGCGAGGTCGAAGGCGTGCGCGCCCGCCGCGGCGACGGCCGCGTCCAGCTCCTGCGGCGTCACTTCCCGTACGGAGAAAGGCACATGGGCGTCCTCAGGAGCGAGGATCTTCTGGTAGGGGCGGCCGTCGGTGTCGGGGTAGATCGTACGCAGGGCTTCGTGGCGGGCGACGACGTCGGCGAACGCGGCGCGCAGGGCGTCGGTGTCGACGGTGCCGTCGATGCGCAGTGAGCAGGGGATGGTGTAGGCGGTGGAGGGGCCTTCGAGGTGGTGGAGGAACCACAGGCGGGCCTGGTCGGGCGACAGCGGCAGCTCGTGCGGGTTTCGGGGCCGCGGCCGGGCGGTGGGGCCGGACCGGCCGGGGCCGGTGTGCCGCATACGGCGTGCGAGGGCGGCCGGCGTACGGGCCTCGAACAGGTCACGGACGGTCAGGTCCGCCTGGAGGGCGGTACGGATGCGGCCGACGAGGCGGGTGGCGAGCAGGGAGTGGCCGCCGAGGGCGAAGAAGTCGTCGTCGGCGCCGACGGCGGGCAGGCCGAGGATGCCCGCGAAGGCGCCGCACACGAGGGCTTCGCGCTCGTCGCGCGGGGCGCGCCCGCCGGTGCCGGCGAAGTCTGCGGTGCCCGGCTCGGGGAGGGCCTGCCGGTCGAGCTTGCCGTTGACGTTGAGGGGCAGGGCGCCGAGGACGACGACGGCGGACGGGACCATGTACTCGGGCAGGTGCGCGCCGAGCGCGGCCCGCAGCGCGGCGGGGTCGGCGACGGCTCCCGCGGCGGGGACGACGTAGGCGACGAGGCGCTTGACGCCGGTGTCGCTCGCGCGGGCCAGGACGGCGGCCTGGGCGACGGTCTCCTGGGCGGTGAGGGCCGCCTCGACCTCGCCGGTCTCGACGCGGAAGCCGCGGATCTTGACCTGGTCGTCGTCGCGGCCGAGGTAGTCCAGTGTGCCGTCGGCGCGCCACCGCACGACGTCGCCGGTGCGGTACATGCGCTCGCCGTTGCCGGAGAACGGGTCGGCGACGAAGCGGGAGGCGGTCAGCGCGGGCCGGTTGCCGTAGCCGCGGGCCAGGCCGGGGCCGGCGATGTACAGCTCGCCGGGGACGCCGGCCGGCACGGGCCGCAGGCGGGCGTCGAGGACGTGGACGCGGGTGTTGGCGATGGGCCGGCCCACGGACGGGGCGGGGCTGTCGGCCAGTGCGGCGCCGAGGGTGTCGACGGTGTACTCGGTGGGGCCGTAGAAGTTGTGGCCGATGACGCCGTCGGTCTCGCGGATCCGCGTCCAGAGGGCGTCGTCGACGGCTTCGCCGCCGAGGAGGAAGAGGACGGGGCGGTGGCCGTCGCCGCTCTCGTCCAGCAGGCCGCATTCGACGAGCTGGCGGCCGAAGGACGGGGTGACGTCGAGGGTGTCGATGCGGTCGGCGCGCAGCCGGGCGGCCAGCGCCTGAGGGTCGCGGCGCAGCTCCTCGTCGTAGACGTGGAGTTCGTGGCCGCAGATGAGCCACAGGAGCTGTTCCCAGGAGGAGTCGAAGGAGAACGAGGCCGTGTGCGCGGCGCGCAGGCGGCGGCCGCCGGCGGCTTCGACGGCGCGGGCGAAGACGGTGGAGCGGTGGTGGTCGAGCATGTTGACCAGGCCGCGGTGGGGCACCTGGACGCCCTTGGGGCGGCCGGTGGAGCCTGAGGTGTGGATGACGTAGGCGAGGTCGCCGGGGGCGGGCCGCGTCGGCGTGACGTCCGGGACGCCCTCGGCGCCGTCCTCGGCGTACAGCGTCGTGAAGGCGTCGCCGGTCAGGGCCGGCAGGAGCCCGGCGGTCGGACGGGTCGTCAGGACCGCGAGGGGGGCGGCGTCCTCCAGCATCAGGGCGACGCGCTCGGCCGGGTGGTCGAGGTCGACGGGCAGGTAGGCGGCGCCGGCCTTCAGGGTGCCGAGGACGGCGGAGACGAGGTCCGCCGAGCGGGGCAGGGCCAGGGCCACGACCGTGTCCGGGCCGGCGCCGAGGGCGGCGAGGCGGCGGGCGACGGCGTCGGCGCGGGCGTCGAGTGCGGCGTAGCTCCAGCGGGTGCCGCCGCAGACGACTGCGGTCTCGGCCGGGGTGGCGGCCGCCTGGGCCTCGAAGGCGTCGACGACGGTCCCTTCGGGCACGTCGCGTGCGGTGTCGTTCCAGGTGTGCAGGAGGGTGTGCCGCTCGGCCGGGCCGAGGATGTCCAGGGAGCCGACCGTGGCCTCGGGGCGGGCGGCCATGGCGGCGAGCAGGCGCAGCAGGCGGTGCCCGAGGTCGGCGGCCCGGGCGGCGGTGAAGGTGTCCGGGCGGTACTCGACGGTGATGCGCGGCGCGTCGCCGGGCAGGGTGAGGACGGTCAGCGGGTAGTGGGTGGCGCCGCGGTTGCCGATGCCGGTGACGCACAGGCGGCCGGGGCCGCCGGCGGGGTCGGGGGCGGTGAGCTCGTCGGGGTCGACCGGGTAGTTCTCGAAGACGAGCAGGGTGTCGAAGAGCGTGCCGAGGCCGGCCCGGGCCTGGATGCCGGCGAGGCCCGCGTACTGGTGGTCGAGGAGCTGCGCCTGCTGTTCCTGGAGGCGGGCGAGTGCGGCGGCGACGGCCTCGTCCTCGTCCAGGGTGAAGCGGACGGGGATGGTGTTGCTGAAGAGGCCGACGATCGACTCCACGCCGGGCACGTCGGCCGGGCGGCCGGAGACGGTCGCGCCGAAGACGACGTCCGTGCGGCCGGTGAGGCGGCTCTGCAGGACCGCCCAGGCGCCTTGCACGAGGGTGTTGAGGGTGAGGCCGTGGCTGCGGGCGAGGCCGGTCAGGGCGGTGACGGTGTCCGCGGGCAGCGGCAGGTCCACCTCGCCGGCGCGGGTGCCCGTCCCGTCCGTGGCCTCGTGGGCCAGGGTCCCGGCGAGCAGGGTGGGCGCCGTCAGGCCGCCCAGGGCCGCGGCCCAGGCGGCGGCGTGCGCCGTGTCGTCCTGGCGGGCCAGCCAGGCGAGGTGATCGGCGTACGAGGCGGCGGGCGGCAGGGCGGAGGCGTCGCCGCCGGCCGCGTACGCGCTGATGATCTCGCGCAGCATGACGGGCGTGGACCAGCCGTCCATCACGATGTGATGGCGGGTCAGGACGAGGCGGTGCCGCTCGTCGCCCGTGCGCAGCAGGGCGCAGCGCAGGAGGGGCGGCCGGGTGAGGTCGAAGGGCGCGGTGGCTTCGGCGGTCTCGACGGCGTCCACGGCGGCGTCGAGGGCGTCGGCCGGGGTGCCGGTGAGGTCGTGCACGGTCCAGGGGACGGTGACGTGGCCGGCGATCGTCTGGAGGGGTCGGTCGGCGCTCGTGTGGTCGAAGCCGGCGCGCAGGGCGGGGTGGCGGGCCACGACGGCGTCGACGGCGCGCCGCAGGGCGGGGGCGTCCAGGGGGCCGGTGAGGTCCAGGCCGGTGACGGACGTGTACAGGTCGTCGGCGGTGGTCTCGTAGAGGGAGTGGAAGAGGAGCCCGTCCTGGAGCGGGGAGAGCGGCAGGACGTCCTCGGTGCCGGGGCGGGCGGCCTGGACGCGGTCGAGGGCGTCCTGGCCGATGCCGGCGAGCGGCACGTCGGAGGGGGTGAGCCCGCCGGCGCCGGGGCGCGCGGCGCAGGCGGTCAGGGCGTCGAGGGCGCGGAACCAGCGGTCTGCGATCGCACGCACGGCGTCTTCGGTGAGGACGCCCTCCGGCCAGGTCAGGACGGCGGTGAGCTCGGGGCCCGCGGGCCGGTCGTGGACGAAGGCGCCGATCTCCAGGGCGTGCAGGGCGGGCATGGCGGGGTCCGCGGTCGCCGCGACGGCGTCACCGGCGGCGCTCCAGAGGCTGTCGTCGGAGGCGAACCGGCCGAGGTAGTTGAAGAGGAGCTGCGGGGCGGGGGCTGCCGCGAGCTCGGCGCGTGCCTCGGGGTCGAGGTGGCGCAGGAGGCCGTAGCCCGTGCCGTCGTCGGGCAGGGCCCGCAGCTGCTCCTTGACGAGGGCGAGCGCCCGGCCCGGGTCGCCGAGGCCTTCGATGCTCTCGATGTCGAGGCGTACGGGGAACTCGCTGGTGAGCCAGCCGACGGTGCGGGCGGTGTCGGCGCCGGGCACGAGGTGGTCCTGGCGGCCGTGTCCTTCCATGCGGATCAGCAGGTCGCGGCGGCGGCCGGCGAACGCGAGGGCGAGCCCGGTGAGCAGCACGTGGTCGACGCCCGCGCGGCGGGTGGCGGGCACCCGGTCGAGGAGCGGCGCGGTGCGCTCGGGGGGCAGGGTCAGGCGGAGGGTGCGGCTCGTGCCGGCGGTGTCCCGGGCCGGGTCGACGGCCCGCTCCCCGAGCAAGGCCCCCGCCCCCGGGGCGAGCACCTCCCGCCAGAACGGCAGCTGGGCACGGACGGCGTCGCTGGTGGCGGCGGTGTGGAGACCGCGGGCCCAGCGGCGCAGCGGCGTGCTCGCGGGGGCGAGCGGGCGGCCTTCGTAGGCGGCGCGCAGGTCGGGCAGCAGGATGCGCCACGAGACGCCGTCGACGGCGAGGTGGTGCACGGCGAGCACGAGCCGGCCGGGGGTGTCCGGCCCCAGGTCGCACCAGGTGGCGGCGAGGACGGCCCCGGCGGCGGGGTCGAGCCGGTTGGCAGCGGCGTCGCGCTCGTGGGCGACGGCGAGGTCGATGCTGTCGGCGGGGGTACGGGTGAGGTCGACGTGGTGGAGGGTGACGGCGGGGGCGGATCCGGCGGGGAGGATCTCGGTGGACCAGTCCCCGGGGGCGGCGTCGAAGCCGCCGTAGCCGCCGGAGCCGAAGTGTTCGGCCGACCGGGGGCCGCCTTCGGGCCGGCCGTCGGACGGTGCGCCCGGGCGACGCGCGGCGCGGGCCCTCTCCGCCTCCCCGGTGCCCGTGGCTCCGCCCGGTATAAGCCGCAGGCGCAGCGCGTCATGACGTGCCGTCAGGGCGTCGAGGGCGTCCCTCAGCCGCTCCCCGTCGAGGTCCGACGGGACCGTGACGGCCGTCGTCTGGGCGAAGTGGTCGATCGGGCCGCCGCGTTCGCGGAGCCACTCCGTGATGGGGGTGGGCGGCAGCACGCCCTCCGCGTCCTCGCGGAGGTCGGCGGTGGCCGGACCGCCGCCGAGGGGTTCGGCGGCCGCCGCCACCGCGGCGATCGTCTTGCGTTCGAAGACGACGCGGGGCGTGATGCCCCAGCCGGCCTGGCGGGCGCGGCTGCCGAGCTGGATGGCGGAGATGCTGTCGCCGCCGAGGGAGAAGAAGTTGTCGTCGGGCCCGGCGGCGTCCAGGCCGAGGATGTCGGCGACGAGCGCGCCGAGCACCCGCTCGGCCTCCGTGCGGGGCGCCCGCGAGGACGTGGCCGCGGCGGGGGCGGGCTCGGGCAGGGCTTTGCGGTCGAGCTTGCCGTTGAGGCTGAGGGGCAGGGCGTCCAGGAGCACCACCACGGGCGGCACCATGTGCTCGGGGAGCGTCGCGGCCAGCCCGGCGCGCAGCGCCTCGGCGTCGAGGGCGGCGGCGCCCGCGGCGGGGACGGCGTAGCCGACGAGGCGGCGCGGCCCGCCGGGCACCGTCTCCCGCGCGGTGACGGCGGCCTGGGCGACGCCGGGCAGGGCCTCCAGCGCGGCCTCGATCTCGCCGAGTTCGATGCGGAACCCGCGCACCTTGACCTGGTCGTCGGTGCGGCCGAGGTATTCGACGACGCCTCCGGGCGCCCACCGGACGAGGTCGCCCGTGCGGTACATGCGCGCACCACCGCCGTCGCCGTCATAGGGGTCGGCGACGAAGCGGGAGGCGGTCAGGCCGGGGCGGCCGAGGTAGCCGCGGGCGAGCTGGTCACCGGCCAGGTACAGCTCGCCGGGCACGCCCACCGGCACGGGCCGGAGGGCCGCGTCCAGCACGTACAGGCGCGTGTTCCACACCGGCCGCCCGATCGGTACGACGCCGGAGCCGGGCTCCGTCCGGTGGTACGTGACGTCGACGGCGGCTTCGGTCGGCCCGTACAGGTTGTGCAGGGGCACGTCCGGCAGCGCGGTGTACCAGCGGTCGACGACGTCGCCGGGCAGGGCCTCGCCGGAGCAGAAGACCCGCCGCAGCCCGGCGCAGGCCTCGGCGGCCGTGGGCTCCTCCAGGAAGGCGCGGAGCATGGAGGGTACGAAGTGGAGGGTGGTGACGCGCTGTTCGCCGATGAGCCGGGCCAGGTAGGCGGCGTCCTTGTGGCCTTCGGGGCGGGCGAGGACGACGGTGGCGCCCTCGCACAGCGCCCAGAAGAACTCCCAGACGGAGACGTCGAAGCTGGCGGGCGTCTTCTGGAGGACGCGGTCGTCCCGGCGCAGGCGGTAGGCGTGCTGCATCCAGGCGAGGCGGTTGACGATGGCGCGGTGGGTGACGACGACGCCCTTGGGGCGGCCGGTGGAGCCGGAGGTGAAGATGACGTACGCGGGGTCGCCGGGGGCGGGAGCCGTGACGTCGTCGCCAAGGGCGTCACCCCCGTCGCCGTCCGCCTCGTCCAGCAGCAGCGCCACGTCCCGGGCGCCGCGCGGCAGGCGGTCGAGGACGGCGGGGACGGTGACGACCCGCACCGGGCCCGCGTCCTCGACCATGGTGGCGAGCCGCTCGGCCGGGTAGTCGGTGTCCAGCGGCAGGTACGCGGCGCCGGATTTGAGGACGCCGAGGAGGGCGACCATGAGCTCGGCGGAGCGCGGCACGGCGACGGCGACGACGGTGTCCCGGCCCGCGCCGGCGGCGGTGAGCGTACGGGCCAGCGCCCTGGCTCGCGCGTCGAGTTCGCGGTAGGTGAGGTGCTCGTCCTCGAAGATGACGGCGGTGGCGTCGGGCGTGGCCGCGGCGCGTTCGGCGATGAGGCCGGGGAGGGTGGCCGGGGCGACGTCGCGGCCGGTGGCGTTCCAGGTGCGCAGGACGTCCTCGTGCTCGCCGTCGGCGAGCAGCTGCGCCTGATCAAGGGTCAGGTCCGGGTCGGCGGCGAGGCGTCCCATGAGGTCGGTGCACCGCTCGGCGTGCGCGGCGAGCGCGGCGGCGTCGTAGAGGGCGGGGTTGGCGTCGAATTCGAGGTGGAGGACGTCGTCGGGGCTCTTGCTGACCGACACGGACAGGTCCTCGACGGGCCCGGAGGCGAGGTTGACGGTGTGTCCGGGGACGCCGGCGAAGTCGAGGTCGAGGTCGAAGGGCTTGAGGTTGAGCATCGGCCCGTGGAGCCGGTCGTCGCTGCCGACGAGGCCGAGGTCGCGCCGGATGTCCTCGCCGCGGTAGTGCTGGTGGCGGCGGGCGTCCTTGAGTTCGCGGGCGGCGCGCCGGACGAGGTCCGGGAAGGTGTCGGTGCCCTGGACGGAGAGGCGGACGGGCAGCACGTTGACGGCCATGCCGGGGACGCGCATGGTGCCGGGCGCGCTGCGGGCCATGAAGTGCATGCCGAGGACGGCGTCGGTGGTGCCGGTCATGCGGTGCAGGTAGCCGGAGAGGGCGGCGACGGCGGCCTCGGCCCAGGTGCCGCGGACGGCGGCCGCGCAGTCCAGGACGGCGGCGGAGCGCTCGGCGCCCAGGCTCGTGCGGTGCCGCAGGGAGGACCAGGAGGCCTGCGCGGTCTGCTCGGTCAGGCCGGTGACGCGGGGGCGGCCGGTGTGCCGTGCGGTCCAGTAGGCGCGGTCGGCGGCGGGCTTGTCCGAGGCGAGGTAGGCGGCGTCGGCGTCGGCCAGCCGGGCCGCGGGTTCGAACGGCGAGGCGGGCACGGCCTCGCCGCGGACGAGGGCGGTGTAGACGGCGGCGACGCGGCGCGTGAAGAGGGCGACGCTGTAGCCGTCGACGACGAGGTGGTGGAAGTACTGGAACCACAGGTGGTGGCCGGGGGCGACGGTGACCAGCAGGGAGCCGGTCAGGGCCGGGGCCGCGCCGGAGCCGTCGGTGGGCTCCAGGCGCGGCGGGCAGGCGAGCTGGTCGCGGACGAGGGCGACGGCGGCGTCGACCGGGGAGGCGGCGCCGGTGGTGTCGAGGCGGGGCAGGTGCCAGGCCGCGGCGTCGAAGGGGACCGGGCGGAGCACGGTGCGGCCCTCCTGCTCGGCGAGCCGGACGTGCAGGCCGTCGGCCTCGGCGAGGGTGCGGCGCAGGGCCTCCTCCAGGGCTGCGGCGTCGATCGCGCCCCGGAGTTCGACGTACTGGCCGACGTTGTAGCCGGGGTTGTCCGGGTCGATCCGCTGCGCCGCCAGCACTCCCTCCTGGGCTCGCGTGAGCTCCAGGAACCGTCCTGCGTCGCTGGTCACCTCTGACATGCCGGCCTTCCGGGTCGTTCGTGGTACGGGGAGGGAGTGCGGTGGGGTGGGGTAGGAACTGGAGTGGGGGCGGCCGTGCGGCTACAGGCCCTTGAGGATCTTCTCGATCTGGCCGAGGACGTCGATGGACGTGCCGTAGCGGTCGGTGGTGGCGTAGGTGACCGGCAGGACGCGGTTGTCCTTGGCGGCCTTCAGCAGCTTCCAGGAGGGCTTGTCCTGGAGCTCCTTGACCTCCTTGGGGACCTCGCCGGTGGCGAACATGCGCGGCACGAGGATCACGTCGGCGTCCGACAGGGCGTCGATCTTCTCCTGGGAGTACGTCACCTCGTGCTCCTTGCCGTCGTCGGACGCCTTGGCGAACTTCGCGCCGACGTCGGCGAGGACGCGGCCCACCCACGACGTACGGGTGTCGACGATGAACTCGCCGTTGCCGTAGGAGGAGGCGACGGCCCAGTTGACGCTCTTGAGCTTGTCCCCGTAGGTGTTCTTGATCTGGTCGGCCTTCTGCCGGTAGTCGGTCTTCAGCTTGGTGAAGACGTCCTCCTTGCCGACGGCCTGGGCGATCTTCTCCTGCGCGTTGAGCAGGTCGACGGGGGTCTTGATGCCGAAGTAGAGCGTGGGTGCGATGCCTTCGAGCTTCTTGACGTTCCAGTCGAAGGCGGCGGCGCCTTCGACGACGATCAGGTCGGGCTTGAGGGAGGCGACCTTCTCGATGTTGGTCTCGATGCCCGAGCCGATCGACGTGATCTTCTTGGCCCGCTCCGTCTGGGAGGGCAGCAGTTCCATGGGGTTGTTCTCGTCGATGGCGCTGGTGCCGACGGGCTCGACGCCGAGGTCGAGGAGCGCGCCCGTGGCGTACGAGATGCTGACGATGCGCTGGGGGGCGGCGGGCACGGTGACCTTGCCGTTGCTCGCCTCGATCGCCCGGCCGCCCTTGGCGTCCTTCTCGTCCTTGCCGCCCGAGCCGTTGCCGCCGCACGCGGTCAGGGTCAGCAGGGCGGCGGCGCCGGCGAGTGCGGCGACGGTACGGCCGCGGGCGGCACGGGTGTTCATGGTTCTCCTCGGGAGTGGTGCAGGGGGTGGGCGGGAGTGGATCAGGCGGCGGTCAGGTGCTCGTGCCAGCCGCGAATGGTGGGGGTGGCCTCGATGAGCGCGGCGAACTCGACGTCGTTCCCGGCGGCGCGCCAGCGTTCGACGAGGGTCATGACGCGGATGGAGTCGAGGCCGAGGTCCTGAAGGTTCTCGTCGACGGAGACGTCACCGGGCTCCTCGCCGAGCACGGCGGCGACGTCGAGCAGAACGGAGTCGAGCGTGAGGGAGGAGGTGGGGGAAGGCATGGGAGATCCCTTCGGGGGGGGCGGGGCGGGGGTGGTGAGCGGACGTACGAACCGGGCCTGCGTGCGCACTCGGCCGCCGACCTCAGCGGACCGGGTCGGCCGAGCTTGGGACGGCCCGCGCGGCCGAGCGGACGGCAGTCCGCCCGTCCGAGTCCGGGACGGGCCCCTGTACCGCCGGATCAACGGCAGCCCGTACCGCCGGATCCCGGGCGGCCCGCGCCGCTGGATCCGGGGCGGTCACGCCCGCCCCTGCGCCCCGGCCAGGGCACTCGCGCCCGCGGCCGCGCCCGCACCGCCGTCCGCGAGGACGTCCCGTTCGGTGCGGCCCAGGACGAGGGAGTCGCAGATTTCTCCCGAGCGGACTGCAAGCGTGGACAGCAGGGTCGACGTGATGCCGTGGGTGTGCTCGGTGCCGCCGCCCTGGAGGTAGATGCCGGCACGGACGCGCCCGGTGGTCAGCACACGGTGGTCGCGGTCGATGCGGAGACGCCCCTGTCCATCCGTCAGGCACTCGTCGGCGAGGTCGCCGAGGAGCTCACCCGGGTCGGCGGGCCGGTAACCGGTGGCAAGGACGACCGCGTCGCAGTCGAGCGTGAGGTCCTCGCCCGTGGCGAGGGAGCGGATCACGGCCCGCGCCCCGCCGGGGACGTCCTCGACGGCGGTGAGCCGGCTGGTGTTGAGGATGCGGAGCCGCTCGCGGCCCTGGACCTTCTCCTGGTACGCGGTGCGGTAGAGCTGTTCGATCAGCTCTCCGTCGACCACGGAGTAGTTCGTATTGGCGTGGTAGCCGAGAAGGGCCTGCTTGACGTCCTCGGGCGC
Source organism: Streptomyces sp. SCA2-17 (assembly GCF_044336695.1). Lineage (NCBI taxonomy): Bacteria > Bacillati > Actinomycetota > Actinomycetes > Kitasatosporales > Streptomycetaceae > Streptomyces > Streptomyces sp. SCA2-17. The sequence goes on along the minus strand of NZ_CP117521.1, from coordinate 6,119,613 downwards.
GTCGTAGAAGTGGTCGACGGCCGCGGGGTCGAAGATGCGGTTGGCGTAGGGGCTGTCGTCGGCGGGGCTGTAGCCGTAGCGCGAGAAGACGGCGCAGACCTCGGCGTCGGGGAAGGTGCGGTGGAGGTATTCGGCGCTCTCGGCGGCGGACTGGCCGGCGCCGACGACGACGAAGCGGCGGTGCGGCCTGTCGGCGAGCCCGGCCGCGCGGAAGAGCAGGTCGCGGTTGTGCCACACGTGCGGGCCGGCGGTGACGCCGTCGGGCAGGCGCGGAGTGAGGCCGGTGCCGAGGACGACGTTGCGCGTGCGGCGGACGCTCTCGTCGGCCGGGCCGTGCACGGCGCGCGAGACGACATCCAGGCACTCCGCGACGCCGTCGTCGCCCCGCACCGGATGCAGGGCAACCGCGGCCCGGCCGTAGTCCACGCCGGAGGCGAACTCCGCGGCGCACCACGCGAAGTAGTCATGGAACTCGACCCGCGTGGGGAAGAACGTCTTCTGGTTGATGAAGTCGGCGAGCCGGCCGTGCTCCTGAAGGTAGTGCAGGAACGAGAAGCGGCTGCCCGGGTCCCGCATGGTGACGAGGTCCTTGAGGAAGGACACCTGCATGGTGGCGCCCTCGATGAGCATGCCGCGGTGCCAGCCGAAGCTCTCCTGGCGCTCCAGGAATCCCGCGTGGATCTCGCTGCCGGGGTTACGGCGGTTGTGGTCGTCGATCGCGATGGCGAGGGCCAGGTTGGCCGGGCCGAAGCCTATGCCGACCAGGTCCTCGATGGGGCCGCACCCCGTGTGTGCGGAATCCCCGCGCCGTACCGACATGCTCATCCTTTCGTGGCTGCGAACAGCCCAGAACGTGAATGCTTAGGTTAGCCTAACCTAACTTTTCAGCCAGGTGGAGTGTCAAGCTCCGTCAGTCGCGTCAGCGGCGTCCAAGATGCGCGGCAACGCCCCCACGAACGCGTCGACTTGCCCCTCGCCGAGGACGAGCGGAGGAGCGAGCCGCAGCACGTACGGGCCCGTCGCGTTCACCAGGAAGCCCGCCTCCAGCGCGGCCTGCTGCGCCCGCGCGGCCACCGGCGCGGCGAGGACAACGCCCAGCAGCAGCCCCGCTCCCCGCACCTCGCGCAGCAGCGGATGGCCCGTGGCCGCGATGCCGGCCCGTAGCCGCTCCCCCACGCGCCGGACGTGCTCCAGCAGGCCGTCGGCCTCGATCGTCGCGAGGACGGCGAGGGCCGCCGCGCACGCCACCGGGTTCCCACCGAACGTGGAGCCGTGCTGACCAGGCGTCAACAGCCGGGCGGCGCGCCCGAAAGCGATGGTGGCTCCGATCGGCAGCCCGCCGCCAAGCCCCTTCGCGAGGGTCACGACGTCCGGTTCCACCCCCGCGGCCTGATGGGCGAACCAGTGCCCGGTCCGCCCGATGCCCGTCTGGACCTCGTCCAGGACGAGCAGCGACCCGGCGGCCGTGGTGATCTCCCGGGCCGCCCGCAGATAGCCCGGCGGCGCGGGGACCACGCCGTTCTCGCCCTGGATGGGCTCCAGGACGACCGCGGCCGTCCCCTCGTCCACCGCCTCCCGCAGCGCCTCCACGTCCCCGTACGGCACGTGCGTCACCTCGCCCGGCAGCGGCAGGAAGGGGTCCTGCTTGGCGGGCTGGCCGGTGAGGGCCAGCGCCCCCATCGTGCGGCCGTGGAATCCGCCGGCCGCGGCGACCATCCGGGTCCGCCCGGTCCGCCGCGCGATCTTGAAGGCCGCTTCGACGGCCTCCGTGCCCGAGTTGGAGAAGAACACCCGTCCGTCGCGCCCGGACAGTTCCAGCAGCCGTTCAGCCAGCCGTACGGGCGGCTCGGCCACGTAGAGGTTGGAGACGTGGGAAAGGGTGGCGATCTGCTCCGAGACCGCCCGGACGACCGCGGGATGGGCGTGGCCGAGGGCGTTGACGGCGATCCCGCCGACGAGGTCGAGGTAGGTGCGGCCGTCCGCGTCCTGGACCGTCGCCCCTTCGCCGCGCACGAGCGCCAGCGGCGGCGTCCCGTACGTGTCCATCAGCGCGCCCTGCCAGCGCTCCGTCAGCGCGGCGCCGCCGCGGTCGGCCGGCGGCGGGCCCTGTCGTCGGCTCATGCGGGCACCCGGTCCGGGATCTCGGCCTGGTCCAGGATCGCGTCCGGATCCAGGATCTCTTCCGGGAGCACGGCCGGGTCCGGGACGACGGCCGTGCCGACGCCCTCGCCCGTGAAGACCTCCAGCAGCAGGGAATGCGGGACCCGCCCGTCCAGGACGTGCGCCGTGCCCACGCCCGCGCGGACCGCCCGCAGGCAGCCCTCCATCTTCGGCACCATGCCGCTCGCCAACCCGGGCAAAAGCGCCTCTAGTTGGCTTACGGTCAGGCGGCGGATGACGTCGGTGCTGTGCGGCCAGTCCGCGTACAGACCCTCGACGTCGGTGAGGACGATCAGCTTCTCGGCGCCCAGGGCCTCGGCGAGGGCGGCCGCGGCCAGGTCGGCGTTGATGTTGTAGATCTCGCCGTCGGCACCGCGCGCGACGGGAGAGACGACGGGGATGCGGCCGCAGGCGAGCAGCGCCTCCAGCGTCTCCGGGTCCACCGCCACGATGTCGCCGACCAGCCCGATGTCCACAGGCTCGCCGTCCACCTCGGCCATGCGCCGCACGGCGGTCATGGTGTGGGCGTCCTCGCCGGTCATCCCGACGGCGAACGGCCCGTGACGGTTGATCAGGCCCACGAGTTCGCGTTGGACCTGCCCGGCGAGGACCATGCGGACGACGTCCATGGCCTCGGGTGTGGTGACGCGCAGGCCGGCCTTGAACTCCGATACGAGGCCGAGCCGGTCGAGCTGGGCGCTGATCTGCGGGCCGCCGCCGTGCACGACGACGGGCCGGAGCCCCGCGTACCGCAGGGAGACGACGTCCTGGGCGAAGGCGGCCTTGAGTTCCTCGTCGACCATGGCGTTGCCGCCGAACTTGATGACGACGGTCTTTCCGTGGAAGCGCCGGAGCCAGGGCAGCGCTTCGATGACGGTACGGGCTTTGCTGTTCATGAGGAGTACGCGCTGTTCTCGTGGACGTAGTCGGCGGTGAGGTCGTTGGCCCAGATGACGGCGGTCTCGGAGCCCGCGGCGAGGTCGGCGGTGATACGGATCTCCCGGCGGCGCATGTCGACGAGGTCGCGGTCGTCACCGACGGAGCCGTTGCGGCACACCCACACGCCGTTGATCGCGACGTTGAGCGCGTCGGGGTCGAAGGCGGCGGAGGTGGTGCCGATGGCGGACAGGACACGGCCCCAGTTCGGGTCCTCACCGTGCAGAGCACACTTGAGGAGGTTGTTACGGGCGATGGACCGCCCGACCTCGACCGCATCGTCCTCAGTAGCGGCGTTGATCACCTCGATACGGATGTCCTTGCTCGCCCCCTCCGCATCCCCGATCAGCTGACGCGCAAGGTCCTCACACACAGCCCGCACGGCCTCAGCGAACACGCCCGGGGCAGGGGTGATGCCGGAGGCGCCGGAGGCCAGCAGCAGGACGGTGTCGTTGGTGGACATGCAACCGTCGGAGTCGACACGGTCGAACGTCGTCCGGGTCGCCGCCCGCAGCGCCGCATCCAGACCAGGGGTGTCGACGTCGGCGTCGGTGGTGAGCACGACGAGCATGGTGGCCAGGCCCGGGGCGAGCATGCCCGCGCCCTTGGCCATGCCGCCCACCGTCCAGCCCTCGCCCTGGGCGACGGCCGTCTTGTGGACGGTGTCGGTGGTCTTGATCGCGATCGCGGCCTTCTCACCACCGTGCGCGGAGAGCCCGGCCGCGGCCTTCTCAACACCCGGGAGCAGTTTGTCCATGGGCAGCCGGACACCGATCAGGCCGGTGGAGGCGATCGCGATCTCGCCCGCACTGTGACCGAGGACCTCGGCCGCCTTCTCGGCGGTGGCGTGGGTGTCGGCGAAGCCTTCGGGGCCGGTGCAGGCGTTGGCGCCACCGGAGTTGAGGACCACGGCGGAGACCTGACCGCCCTTGAGGACCTGCTGGGACCACAGCACCGGCGCGGCCTTGACGCGGTTGGCGGTGAAGACGCCCGCGGCGGCCAGACGCGGCCCCTGATTGACCACCAGAGCCAGGTCCGGGCTGCCGTTCTCCTTGATCCCGGCAGCAATGCCCGCCGCCGTGAAACCCTGCGCTGCCGTGACGCTCACTGCATCCCCTCGTCAACCTGCTTGCCGGTCGTGTTCCTGGCCGTGTCGCACGGCACCAGCCGTGCCAGAAGGGTCGCGATGACCCGGCGCACGCTCACGGCGCCACCCCCGTGACCGGCAGTCCCATGTCCTCGGGAAGGCCGAGGGCGATGTTCATGCTCTGCACCGCGCCGCCGGCGGTGCCCTTGGTGAGGTTGTCGATCGCGCTCACCACGACGACCCGCCCGGCCGCCTCATCCAGGGCCACTTGTACGTGGACGGTGTTCGACCCCGTCACGGCGCCGGTCGAGGCCTGCTGCCCTAGGGGCAGGAGCTGGACGAAGGGCTCATCCGCGTAGGCCTCCTCGTACGCGCTCCGCAGGCTCTCCGCCGTAACGCCGGGGCGGGCCTTGGCGCTGCACGTGGCGAGGATGCCGCGGGACATGGGGGCGAGGGTGGGCGTGAAGGAGACCGTCACGCGCTCCCCCGCGGCTGCGGAGAGGTTCTGGACGATCTCCGGGGTGTGCCGGTGGCCGCCGCCCACGCCGTACGGGCTCATGGAGCCCATGACCTCGGAGCCGAGCAGGTGCGGCTTGGCCGCCTTGCCCGCACCCGACGTCCCCGACGCCGCCACCACCACCGCCTCCGGCTCCACCAGCCCCGCCGCATACGCCGGAGCCAGCGCCAGCGACACCGCCGTCGGATAACACCCGGGCACGGCAATCCGCCGCGCCCCCTTCAGCGCCTCCCGGCCACCCGGCAGCTCCGGCAACCCGTACGGCCACGTCCCCGCATGCGCGGAGCCGTAGAACCGCTCCCACTCCGCCGCGTCCTCGAGCCGGAAATCCGCACCGCAATCCACCACCAGCGTCCCCTCACCCAGCCCAGCGGCAACCCCCGCCGACTGACCATGCGGCAACGCCAAAAACACCACGTCATGCCCGGCCAGCACCTCGGCGCTCGTGGCCTCCAGAACCCGCCCGGCCAGCGGGGCGAGGTGGGGCTGGAGTTCCGCCACGGGCCGGCCGGCGTTGGAGGCGGCCGTCACCGCGCCGATCTCGACGCCGGGATGCCCCAGCAACAGCCGCAGCAATTCACCGCCCGCGTATCCGCTCGCGCCTGCCACTGCTGTGCGCACCATGTTCCGTCCTTGCGTCGTTCCGTGCCGGGGCAGGACGGATCGGCGCAAGAGCGCGCGTCCGTCCGCCGGTGAGAGGCCGAGGCCGGCATCGGGTTCCGCGCAGCACTGCGACCGCTCTGCACGAGGTAGAGCGGTCACGGGGAGTGCGTCACGACACCCGAGGCGGGACTTAGCTTAGGCTAACCTAACCTGCCTCGGGCGGGAAGATCGACTCGTCTCTTCGACAAGATCACGCAAGTGCGCGGCAGAGGCTCGTCCCGCCGGTCAGGCACACCGGGGCGTCTCGCAGAGCTGCCACTGCGCGGGCCACCAGCCGCGCGGCACGCCGGTGTCAGGCGCTTCTTCGGTGATCTGCCAGTAGCGGTCGCGGTTCCACTCACGCGCCGTCACCTTCAGCCGTCCGTCGGCCAGTTCAGTGACGGTCTCCGGCCGGCTCAGGCCCACGGACGCTTCGGTGACCTTGCCCATGTGGGCCGGGGGGAGCCACACGCCGTCGGAGCTCAGCTGCGTGCGCGACTCCATGGAGCGGTCCGGCTTGCCCGACGACGCCATGGCTATGAGAGTGCCGTTCGACCTTTTGAAGAGCACGAGGAAGCCGTGGTACGGCGGCGGCTGGAGGCCGAAACCCTCCGGCGCGGACCACGGCCCGCCCGCCGGTCCCTGCACGGTGTGGCAGAAGCCGCCGTGGTCGAGCCAGAACAACTCCAGCCCGCCCGCGGCGTTCTCCACGGCGGTCACGAAGCTCCCCTTGGGGCCGACCGTGCCCGCGCTGACCCTCTCCCACGCCCCGTACGATCCGCCGGGCGCCGCCTGGGCCCTGTGCCACACGAACGGCAGCCCCTGCGTCGCGGTGGAGTCGTAGAACACCTGGAACTCATCGACCCTGCCGTCCGCGCGCGGCACGGAGACCGGGCTTTCGGACGAGGCTCCGGCGACACCCTGGGCGGCGGTGTCCATGCTGCAGCCGCCCGCCGATACCGCGCTCCTCACACTCTGAGCGGCGGGCGCCGCCGGCGCGGCGGCGAAGGCTCCCGCACAGGCGATGGCGAGCGCGACAGCAACACGAGCGGCTCTCCGGAAGGCTCTCCCCATGACCCAACTGCTACCCCGGCCGGGCCGGTTCACACACGAGTTCGCCCTTCGCTCATACAGCACGGCAGCACCGGCCGGACGCGGGCATCCGCTACGGCACGACGGGCCACGACAGCCGGAACCGGCCGGCGTCCGCGGCCGCGACTGGCACATCAAGCGCGTGGCCGTCCTCCTCGGGGACAACAGGAGGGTCAGCTTCGACTGCTGGACGCGGGTACTACCCGCTGGAACGCATCCTGGGCACGGTCGTCGTCACACATAGCCCTCGGGGATCGTCATCTTGATATGAGCAGCGATCTCCTCCAGGACGGCCGTTCCATCGGCACCGCCGCCATCGACCCCGCTACCGCCCCCGCCCGTGTACTCCTTCGGCAGCGTCACCTCGACCCACGCGGCGCGTTTCGTGGCCAGGAAGCGGACGCTGCCGTCGGCCTGCTGCTGCGGATACCACTCGATGCCGCCGAGGTCCCACGCCGAGCCGTAGCGGTCGAAGTGCGGGGACTCGGCCTTGAGCGCTTCGGGGCGCGGGACGCCGCAGCGCAGGAAGACCGCCGGCGCGCCCCACTGCGCGGTGAAGTCCGAGGCGGGCCGCGGGGTTCCGCGCCGCAGGCCCGCCAAGGTCGCGGGGAGCTGCGCGTGCAGGGCGCGGCAGCGGGCGGCTTCCTGCGCCGGCGGCCGGGGTACGGCGCGGGCCGCGGCGCCGCTCGCCGAGGTCGAGCCGGCGGCGGCGAGGAGCGCCGCGGCGACGGGCAGGGCGCGCCACCGGCGGGGCCAGGTCTTCACCGGATGATCATAGGCGGGCACGGCGGGCACGGCGGGCATGCCGGGCACGGTGGGCATGCCTGGCCCAGCAGGCGCAAATGATGCCGGATCACCTCTAAGTGGAACCAGTCGATCATGACGTGCGTATTGGATAGCGACCGCATCACCGAGGACACAAGGAGCATACGATCTTGGAACGCACAGGCGCACGCCCCTCCCGCCGCACGATCCTGACTCTCGGCGCCGGAACGGCCCTCGCCGCCCTGACCACGGGCGGGACGGCGTACGCGGCGACGCCCGGAGGCGACCGGATCGCCCGGCGGCTGCGCGAGCTGGAGCAGAAGCACTCCGCCCGGCTCGGGGTGTTCGCCCACAACACGGTCACGGGCAGGACGGTGACCCACCGGGCCGACGAGCTCTTCCCGATGTGCTCGACGTTCAAGACGCTCGCCGTCGCCGCCGTCCTGCGGGACCTCGACCGCGACGGCGAGTTCCTCGCCAAGCGCATCCACTACACCAAGAAGGAGGTCAAGGACTCCGGCTACGACGAGATCACGGGCACGGACACGAACGTCGCGAACGGCATGACCGTCGAGGAGCTGTGCGCCGCAGCGATCTCCTACAGCGACAACGGCGCGGCCAACCTCCTCCTCCGCGAGCTGGGCGGCCCCACCGCCGTCACCCGCTTCTGCCGCTCGACCGGCGACCGCATCACGCGGCTCGACCGCTGGGAGCCCACGCTGAACTCGGCGGAGCCGGACCGTACGACGGACACCACCACCCCTCGCGCGATAGGCCGCACTTACGCCCGCCTCGTCCTCGGCAACGTCCTGGACCCCGCGGACCGCAAGCGCCTGACCGGCTGGCTGCTCGCCAACACGACCAGCGACAACAGGATCCGGAAGAACCTCCCCGCGGGCTGGACCGTCGCGGACAAGACCGGCGCCGGCTCGTACGGCACCAACAACGACGTGGCCATCACCTGGTCCCCGCAGGGGGCACCGATCGTCATGTCCGTCCTCACGACCAAGCACGAGGCCACCGCGAAGGGGGACGACGACCTCGTCGCCGGGACGGCGGAGATCCTGGCGTCGGCGCTCGGCTGATCTCCCGTTTTCCCAGAAGCTCCTGACGGGCCGACCGCTACTACTGAAGGCCCGTCAGGGATGCGGCACCACCGCGACGGGACAGGGCGCGTGGTGCAGCACCGCGTGGGCCACGTGGCCGATGCGCTGGAAGCCGTGCGGGCCGGAGGCATGGCGCCCGACGACCATGAGGGAGGCAGCCCCGCAGGAAGAGAGCAAGACCTGAGCCGCGCTCCCGATCTCCACCTGCTCGGCGACCCCGACCTGCGGGTGGCGGGAGCGCCACGGCTCCAGGGCGTCGGCCAGCCGCTTCCGTTCGAGGGCGGCGAGCCCTCCGGTCTCGTCGGCCAGCCGCATGGAGCCGGGTCCCCAGTCAACGACCGGGGGCAGCGACCAGGCGCGTACGGCACGCAGTTGCGCTCCGCGCACGGAGGCGGCCTCGAAGGCGAACTCCAGGACGTCGTCGGGCTCCTCGCCCACACCGGCCAGAACCTCACCCACACCTGCACCCTCGTCCGCCCCCGCCCCCGCCTCCTGTTCCTGCTCGGGGCTGCGCACGAGGACGACCGGGCCCTTGGCCTGCCGCAGCACGTGCAGGGCGATGGAGCCGATCAGATAGCCGACGAGCGCCCCGTGGCCGCGCGAGCCGAGGACGAGCACGGCCGCCTCGGCGGACTCGGCCACGAGCGCGGGAACCGGGTCGGCGGGCAGCAGCCGGGCCGTGACCGGCAGGGCCGGGTGCCGTGCCGTCACGCGGGCGCGGGTCTCCTGCAACAGGTTCCCGGCCCAGCGCTGCTGCGCCTCGGTGTCCACGGTGACGGGGAGGTCCAGGGGCTGCTGGGCCCAGGCGTGGACGAGGCGCAGCTCCATGCCCCGGAGCACGGCCTCGGCGGCCGCCCAGTCCGCCGCGGCACTGCCGTGCTCGCTGCCGTCCACGCCAACGGTGATCACGCCGGACACAGGGCCTCCATGGTGCACGGGAAGTTTTCTCCTTACTGGCCACTGTCCGTCCGTGGCCGTCCCCAGGGCGGGGGCCGCAGGGGCCGGCCACACGGACGAGTGACTCCACCTGGACTTCGTGGCGCCGGCCGGGTCAGACGACGCTACGGGTCCCGATCGCGTTGTACGCCGCCGCCCAGCCCAGGGCCATCCGGTCGCCCCGTGTGAAGACGACCGCTCCGAGGCCCGTGGCGTCCGCGGAGTGGTGGTTCCGCGGGCGCGGGACCTCGACCGGGCTGCCGTCGGAGAAGTGCTCCGTCGTCGTCTTCCCGCTCCAGGCGCGCACAATCGCCCCGGGCGGCGCGAGGACGTGCACGGTGTCCCCGCCGGGATCCTCGGTGAAGGCCGTGCCCGTGGCCCGGTCGGCGAGGAGGGCGCGGTAGCGGTCCGCGGGGAGGGCGCAGGAGGCGGGCGGGGTGGTGCCCGGCCAGTCGGGGGCGTCGACGCCCCGCTCCCGGGCGGCGCGCCACATCTGCGGCACGAGGTGGCGGGCCAGCGGCGCGGTGGCCATCTGCTCGCACATCCACAGCAGCCGTCCGGCGCCGCGCGGGGGCCCGAGCGTCCGCCAGCGGATGCGGGCCGCGAGGTCGGAGGCGGCGACGGCCGCCCACGGGTGGACGGTGCTGAGGGGGCCCTGGGCGCCGAGCCAGGCCAGGTAGCGCTCGGCCTCGTCAAGGATGTTCGTCATGCTCTCCAGGGGGATGCCGAGCACGTAGGCGCTGCGCGTGCGGAACGCGTGCGGGCTGTGGGCGACCAGGAGGAGGACGGCGCGGGAGAGGTCGCCGGGCGCGGGCTTGGCCCCGTCGTCCTGCGCACCGGCGGCCGTTCCGTCGGGGTCGTCGGTGCGGCCGCCGGTGCGCAGGACCCGCAGGAGTGCGGCGCGGGCCCGTTCCGTGAAGGGGGCCTGTTCCAGGACGGGCAGGACGGCGCTCAGCAGGGCGGCCAGCGTGTCCTCGGCGGTGTCGGGGTCCTGCGGGACGGGCAGGCCGCGCAGCGCGCTCGTGAGGGTGTCCGCGAGGTCGGAGTCGACCATGAAGCGGCTGGTGAGCTTGCCGAGTTCGGTCGGTACGAGGAGGCCGGGGGCGCCGTCGCCGTCGGGGCCGGGGGTGCGGCGCAGGAAGCGGGATTCCGCGAGGAAGTCGACGGCGTCGTGAAGGGAGTCGAAGCTCTCCTGGCCCTGGTGGAAGGCGAGGGTCTGCGTCCACCAGGCCTCCGCCTGCGGCAGGGTGCGCAGGCGGCCCTGGACGGCTTCGGCAAGGAGGTGGTCGGGCAGGCGGTCGCGGATGCGGGAGCGGACGGTGTAGCCGGCGGCCAGCCTGGCCTGCCACTCGGCGCGCTCCTCCCCCTCCGCGAGGAGGAAGGCCCAGCCTTCGCGCTCCCCCGCGCCGACGCGCCCGGCGCGCCCGAACATCTGCTGGACCATGGACACTTCGATGCGGTCCAGCCCGATCTGCGTGTCGCGCACGACGACGGCCCGGGCGGGGAGGTTGACGCCCGCGGCGACGGTGGAGGTGGCCACGAGGACGTCGGCCTGCCGGGTGCGGAAGGCGTGTTCGGCCTCGCGCTTGTAGGGCCAGTCGCGGTAGTGCAGCCGGATTCCGGCCCCGGCGCAGAGCCGCTCGACGAGTTCGGCGTCGTCCGCGTCGGCTCCGGCGGTGGGCACGCCGCGGTCCGCGGCGAGGGCGAGCGCGGTCGCCCGTACGCCCCGTTTGCTGCCGCAGAAGACGAGCACGCTGCCGCCTTCGCCGGTGACGGTCCGGGCGAGGCGCACGGCGGTCTTCGTGCGCGAGGCCGCGCGGGCGGACCAGTCGGCGTCGGGCGCGGCGGCCAGGACGGGGATCTGCCAGGTGAGGCGGGTGGGCCGCCAGGGGGTGCGGATGAGGCGGGCGCCGAGCCATGCGGCGACTTCGTCCGCGTTGGCGACCGTGGCGGAGAGGCCGACGATGCGCACCTGCGTGCTGTCCTCGCGGACGCGCGCGAGGAGGGCTTCGAGGACGGGGCCGCGCGTGGGGTCGCCGAGCAGGTGGATCTCGTCGACGACGAGGCAGCCGACCTCCGCGAGGGCGTCGCGCAGCGATCCCGCGCGGCAGATCGCCTCGAACTTCTCGGTGGTGGCGACCCAGACGTCCGCCTTGCGGACGAGGCCGGCGTCGACGGCGGACTCGCCGGTGAGCCGGACCACTTCGAGGCCGTTGCGGCGCCACGCCTCCAGTTCGCGGTCGAGCTCGTCGGTCAGCGAGCGCTGCGGTACGAGCCAGGCCGCCTTGCGGCCGCGGTGGTGGGCGTGCAGGGCGGCGACCATGCCGACGGGCGTCTTCCCGGCTCCGGTGGGGGCGACGACGACCAGGTGCTCGTCGCCGTCGAGCACGGCCGGGACGGCGGCGGCCTGGGCGGGGTTGAAGGACGGGTGGGTGAGGAGCCCGGCCCAGGACTGCGGGACGAGGTCGGTCACCGGCACGTACGCGTCGGTCTCGCCGGACGGGAGCTCCTCCAGGGCGTCCCACTGGGCCGCGAAGGCGTCGCGCGCGGCATGGGCGCCGGGGCCCGCCACGGGGGCCGCGTCCCGCGCCGGGTGCGCGACCAGGTCCGTGGTGTCCCCGAAGTCGCCTACGGTGCCGACCTGTTCGGCTTCCTGCCAGTGGCGGACGCTGCGGCAGGGTATGCCCTGCGCGGCGAGCTCCTCGCGCAGGGCGTCGAACGCGGGGGTGTCGGGGACGATGACCCGGACGTCCTCGGCCGCGGCCACGGCCGCCGCGGCGGGCCGCCAGGCCGGTTCGGTGACCTTGCACCACAGCAGGCGGCGCTTCTCGTCCTCTGCCGGCAGCAGCAGGTCCCCGGGCCAGGCGGGGCGCGGCTGCCGCGCGGGGGCGGAGGAGCCGGAGGTCGCGGAGGGGCGCGGCGCCCGGATCGCCGTGACGCTGACGCCGGGCCCGGTGGGACACGGCCCCAGGGCCATCCGCTCCAGGACGGCGGAGAGCGCGACGGGCTCGGGCGACGGCGCCGGGGCGGGGGCCGGAGCCGCCGTCCGCCCCGGCGCGCACAGCTTGTCGTAGGTCTTCACCCCGAGGTCGGCCAGGGTGTACGCGGCGGGGCAGGAGGGGCAGACGACGGCGACGTAGCGGTAGATGCGCCCCTGGGACTCGTACGGTCTGCGCAGCGAGTGCAGGGCCCGTTCACAGACGGGGCACGTGCGGGGCACCTGTTCCTGGTAGCTCCAGCCCGGTTCCAGGAACCGGGGGATGAGCGTCCCGGTCAGCCGGGTGCCCCACCGTTCCCGCACCAGTTCCACGACGGTCGGCCCGGAATCCGCGCCGCCGGGCGTCTCCGTCACCGCCTGCGCATCCTCAACTTCACCGTGCATCCCGCAACTCTGTCAGAGGTGCGGGCACCTCCGGGGCGGAACGATCACCTCCCCGTCTTCGGCAGCGAGCACGTGGCCTTGGCCGTCTTGCGGGGGTCGCTCTCCGAGCGTGCGGTGAGGGTGACGGTGCCCTTGCGGTCGGCGCCGGGCTCGGCGGTGACGGCGACGTCGACGGGGACCGCGGTGCCGGCGGCGGCGGTGGTGAGGCGGTTGGGCAGCCAGGCGGACCAGCCGCGCCCGGAGGCGGTGGCGGACAGGCGGTAGACGTCGGAGGACAGGCGGGGGTCGCTCTGCGGCGCGGCCTTCCCGGTGTTGGCGAGGCCGAAGGTGCACACGGCCCGGCCCCGGTCGGGCCCGCTCCTGACGCTGCCCTTGCCGAGGGCGACTCCGCGGGCCTGCGGCCCGGCCCCGTCGAGGGACTTGACGCCGACGTCGTAGGAGAGGACGCCGGTGGCGTCGCGCTGGACGTTCAGGACGTAGAAGTGCAGCCGGTTGGCCTCGTCGGCGTACTCGTACGAGCTGCCGGAGTCGGCGCCCGCGTGGAAGAGGGCGTCGCTGAGCTGCCGGTAGTCCCCCATGGTGATCTTCTGCGGGGTGCCGTCGGGGCGGGTGAAGTCGGTCAGGCCGATGTCCTCGGGGTGGGCGTCGACCACCCAGGCGAAGGGGGCCCGGTCGGCGTTCTTGGTCTTGCTCAGCAGGACGCCGCTGTCCGGGGTGAAGGAGTCCGCGCCCATGCGGTCGACGACCTCGACGGTGTAGTTGTCGTAGCCGCCGCCGTCGCAGAGCGGGTCGGTGGTGCGGTCGCACGCCGGGGACAGGTCGCGGCCCATGGCGATGTTGACGCCGGTCAGCCCCTTCTCGCCGGGCGGGGCGGAGCGGGCGGTGACGCGGGCGACGACGAGGCCGGAGCCCTTGAGGGCGTCGCGGTCGAGGCGCAGGACGTTCTTCTCGTCGACGATGCCGAGTTTGAGCTTGTCCCGCAGGACGTGCTGGGCGCCCATGGAGCCGCCGGCCGTCGCGGGTATCCGCCATCGGGTGTGCGGCCCGCCGGGGCCGTTGAAGGAGCCGCGCGAGAGCATGCCCCAGATGCCGGTGTACGAGCGGCTGAGCGGCGTCCCGTAGGGGTTGTTGTAGTTGTCGCCGATGCCCAGGATGTGGCTGAGCTCGTGCGCGAAGGTGGCCATGCCGGAGCTCTCGGCCTGGGTGGAGGAGCCGTTCGCGGCGTTGGGCCAGATGCGGGCGGCGGCCTGCCAGGACGTCCACGGCACGTAGCGGGTCTGCGCGGCGTTGAGGCCGGAGGCGATGGGCGACGGGGGTCCCCAGGCGGCCGGCACGTCCTGCGCGGACGGGAACTTCATCGGCCCGAACTCCTGCCAGGCGGAGGACTCGTCGACGCCCGCGGTGAGGTAGAAGACGAAGTCGAACTCGCGCGTCTTGCCGGCGCCGACGTCGGCGGTCCAGGCGCGCTTGCCGTCGGCGCGGATGTCCTTGCCGCAGGTGTCGCCGACGGGGCAGGCGCCGGGGTTCATGCCGGGCTCGATGCCGTACTGGTAGGACTTGCCCGGCATGCGGTAGACACCGAAGGCGGTCAGGCCGACGCCGAAGCGGCCGCCGGAGTCCTCCATCCAGTACTCGTTGATGGTGTGGCCGTGGTTGAGCGCGCCGGGCTTGTTGAGGAAGTCCTCGTAGAACTTCGGCACCTGCGCGCGCGGGATGCCGGCCGCGCTGGGCAGCGGGTTGCCGAACTTGGCGGCTCCGGCGGGCTTGCTGACCGAGAACTCCTCGTCGGAGTAGTCCAGCAGCACGAGAGCGCCCTTGAACTTGCGCTGTGCGGGCGTGCGGGCGGGGTTCGCCCAGTCCGTTCCGGGCACGGAGCGGTACTCGGCCCAGGTCATGTCGTCGGGATTGCGCCAGTGCTGCGGATCGATCGGCTGGACGAGGGGCAGCGGGCCCCGGGAAGCGGTGTCGGGTGTCGCCCGGGCGGGGCCGGCGGCGACGGCGGCCACGACGCCGAGGAGCAGGGCGACGACACCGAGCCGGCGCAGCCGGCGGACGCGTCTGCGGCGCAGGAACACGGCTCACCTCTCTGGAGTGAGTGAGTGTCAGGTTCATGCCAAGACATGCTGTTCGAGTGTGCCTACCGGGGCCACGGTAGGGCCGGGGCCAGGTGCGACGCCAGAGCGCGTACGTGACCCCGGTGACGTCCGGCGGGCTCAGCCGCCCCCGCTCACCCGCCGTTCAGCACGAGCTGGTAGGCGCAGACCGCGAGCACGCCCAGGACGGAGACGATGACCGCCCAGGACCCGAGGCCCGTGTGGCGGCCCTTGCGCGCGGGCCGCGCCTTCGCGGCCTTCGCCGCGCGCCCGTTCCCCGCCGCACGCGGATCGCGGGGCGCGGACGCGGCGGCGGTCTCGGCGAGCAGCCGCCGGCAGGCCGCGGCGAGCTCGCCCATGCCCGCCGACAGCGGCACGACGGCCTCCGAGCGCGCCGGGGCGGTGGTCCCGCCTTCCAGGATGCGTCCCGCGCGGACGAGCACCTCGTCGGCGCCGGCCGCGGCAGCGAGGCTGATCCAGCGCTGTACGTGCTCGCCCCGGATCACCACCTCCCCGGACCGGTCGCGGTAGACGATGTACTCCCGCCACAGGAGCCCGGCCAGCTCTTCCGCGGTCTCTCTCAGTCTCGCCCTCACGTGTGGTCCCCCCACAGTTCATCGCAGCATCGGATCGCGTCATCGGATCGCGCCACCTAATCGAACAAACGCCGCATTCTAGCGGCGGCCTGACGGTCCGACGGCACGAGGTCGGCGACACCTGGCCGAGGAGGGCGAGGGAGGACGGGCTACAGCCCCCGGAACCGCCCCTCGTAGAAGACGAGCGGGCGGCCGCCCTCCCGGTACTCGGCCTCCTCGACGCGCCCCACGAAGAGCACGTGGTCTCCCCCGTCGTACGCGGCCCACGGCGTGCAGGAGAGGGTCGCGAGGGCGCCCGCGAGGCGGGGGGCGAGGCCGGCGGGCGGCCGGGGCGCCCACCGGGGCGGCGCGTGCGTGCGCCGGCCGGCGAAGCGCTCGGCGAGGTCCCGCTGGTCCTCGCCGAGCACGTTCACGGTGAACGGCCTGCCGGCCAGGTGCCGTCCGGCCTTGCTCCGGCGGTGCAGCGAGACCAGGACCAGCGCCGGGTCCAGCGAGACCGCCGTGAAGGAGCTGACGGTCGCACCGTGCGGGACGCCGCCGACCTCGCACGTCACCACGGTGACGCCGGTGGCGAAGTGCCCCAGACACGCCCGCAGCTGCCGTTCATCGGTGAGCACCGGCCGTCACCTCGCCCCGCCGGCCGGCAGGTCGAACCAGAGGTGCACCTGCCCCGTCCCGATCCCGTTCTCGTACGCGCTGAACCGCCGGCCCCGCGCCCGGCACGCCTCCCCGCCCAGCGCGCCCGCCAGCATGAGGTAGTGGCCGAAGCGGGCCTCGGGCGCGTACCGCAGGTACTCCGGCATGGACCGGATCACCTCGTCGTGCCGGCCCGCCTCCAGCCAGGCGATCCGCTGCTCGTCCGCCGCCCGGGCCCCGGGCGAGACGATGTTGCCCGGGTCGCCGGCCATGCGGTCGCGCAGTTCGCCCAGCGGCCGGAAGCGGTGGGACAGGCCGCCCGAGGCGAGCAGCAGCACGCGCCGCCCGCCGAGCCCGGCGACGGCCTCCCCCACCACCTCGCCGATCCTGAGGAAGTCCTCGGTGGTCGCCGTCTGGCGGACGGAGACGGACACCCATGGCGTGCCGGTCCGCCCCAGGTACGTCCAGAGGTTGAGCGTCGCGTAGTGGACCGGCAGGTACGGGTCGTCGTTGGCCTCGATCCACACCTTCCGCTCCGCCGCCAGGCCGGCGACCGCGTGCGCCAGTCCGGGGTCCCCGGGCAGGTCGTACGGCAGCCGGCTGATCGCCGACGGCATCTCGTCAGAGGTGAAGAGGCCCTTGCGACGCGGATGGGCCGTGATCACCGCTTCGGTCGTCGTGGCCCAGTGGGAGTCGAACACCACGACGGTGTCGTACGGGGCCGTGTCGGTCACCTCGCGCCGCAGCCGCTCCAGGCCGGTCGCGAGCGTGAAGTCGCTGCCGCCGTTCGCTGCGACGCGATCGGGTTCGGGGAACATGATGACGGGCGCGTGCGAGAGCAGGCCCGCACCGGCGATGTCACCCATGGCGATCCTCCTTTACGGGACTTTCCAGAAATTCACGGGACTTCACGGGACTTCACGGGACGAGGAGGAGCTTTCCGGACGTGGCGCGGGAGGCCAGGTCGGTGTGCGCGCGGTGCGCCTCGGCGAGGGGGTACGTCCCGGCGACGGTGAACGTGAGCGTGCCGTCGACGAGGCCTCTGAACACCTCACCCGCCCGCATCTCGAACTCCTCGACGGTGGCCCGGAAGTGCTCCAGATAGGGCCGGGTCAGAGTGAGCGAACCGCCCCACAGCAGCCGCATCACGTCGACGGGCGGGACCGCGCCGCCGGCCCCGCCGAAGAGGACCAGCGTGCCGCGCGTGCGCAGCGAGTCGAGGCTCGCGTCGAAGGTGGACGCGCCCACACCGTCGTAGACCGCGTGGACGCCTTCTCCGCCGGTGAGCGCGCGGACTTCGGCGGCCAGGTCGTCGGTCTCGGTGTAGCGGATCACCTCGTCGCAGCCGTTGGCCCGGGCGGTGCGCTCCTTCTCCTCGGTGGAGACCGTGCCGATGACCCGTACGCCGCGCTGCTTGAGCAGCTGCGTGAGCAGGAGGCCCACACCCCCGGCGGCGGCGTGTACGAGTACGGTCTCGCCCGCGCGGGCCGGGTAGGAGTCGTGGGCGAGGAAGTGGGCGGTCATGCCGTGGACGAGCACGCCGCCGGCCGTCCGCAGGTCGATGCCGTCGGGCACGACGATGGCCTTGTCCTCGGGCACGAGCACCCGCTCGGCGTAGCTGCCGAGCACGGTCGTCCAGGCGACCCGGTCACCGGCCGTGAAGCGGGTGACGCCGGGGCCGGTCGCGAGGACCACGCCGGAGCCCTCCTCACCGGGGACGCAGGGCACGGGCAGCGGATAGCGCCCCTCGCGCCGGTACAGGTCGATGAAGTTCACTCCGGCCGCGGCGAGTTGCACGAGGATCTGCCCTTCGCCGGGCTGCCCGGGGTCGGGCCTCTCCACGTAGAGCTGGACGCCGGGCCCGCCGGTCTGACCCGCGGTCGCTGTTTCACCCCTGGTTCGTCGACGGCATCGACCTGGCGGAGTACGAGGCCGACCTCTACCGGACGGCGCCGCGGTGGGCGCCCAGCTTGAGCCAGGGGAAGGTCTCGGCGCGGCGGGCTTCCGGGTCGGAGAACCAGAGGTAGCCGCCGAAGACCTCGTCGGCGCCCTCGCCGGACAGCACGACCGTGGCGTGCTGCCGGACGGCGGCGAAGAGCAGGTAGAGGGAGACGTCGAGGTCGGCGAAATTGTACGGCAGGTCCCAGGCGCCGAGGACGGTCCGGCGCACGGCCGGGTCGAGGAGCCGGCCGCGGTCGAGGACGATCGCGTGGTGCTCGGTGCCGGCGTGCCGGGCGGCTTCGAGGGCGTACGGGCCGTCCGGGGTGGGCCGGATGGCGTCGGCGCGGAAGTTCTCGGTGTGGCCGGTGAAGTCGACGGAGAAGGTGGCGAGGCGGTCGCCGGTCTTGGCGCGGGTGCGTGCGGCGAGGGCGGTGACCGTGCTGGAGTCGAGGCCGCCGGAGAGCAGGGAGACGAGCGGGACGTCGGCGGTCATCTGCCGGGGGACGATGTCATCGAGGAGCTCGCGGACGCGGGCCACGGTGGTGGGCAGGTCGTCGGTGTGCGGGCGGGCTTCGAGCGCCCAGTAGCGCTCCTCCTTGATCCCGTCGCGGCCGGCCCGTACGAGGTGTCCGGGCTTGACCTCGCGCATGCCGCGGAAGGGCACGCGGCCGGGGGTGCGCAGGAAGAGCAGGGCGTCGCACAGCTCTTCCGCGCCGGCTTCGGCGCGGGCCAGGGGGTTCGCGAGGACGGCCTTGGGTTCGGAGCCGAAGAGCAGGCCGCCGGGCGTGGGGTGGTAGTAGAGCGGCTTGACGCCGAGCCGGTCGCGGACGAGCAGCAGTTCTTCGCGGGCGGTGTCCCAGAGGGCGAGGGAGTACATGCCGTTGAGGCGGTGGACGAAGTCCGTGCCCCATTGCAGGTAGGCGCGGAGTGCGACCTCGGTGTCGCTGCGGGTCGCGAACCGGTGGCCGAGCAGGACGAGTTCCTCGCGCAGCTCGCGGAAGTTGTAGATCTCGCCGCCGTAGGAGACGACGGCGCGGGGCCGGCCGCCGGGGCCCTGTTCGGGGGTGCGCATCGGCTGGGTACCGTGCTCCAGGTCGATGACGGCCAGCCGCCGGTGCACCAGGGCGGCGTGGGTGTCGAGCCAGATGCCTTCGGCGTCGGGGCCGCGGGCGGCGAGCGTGTCGGTCATGGCCCGGACCACCTGCTGTTCGGCGGTCAGGTCGCGGGTGAAGTCCACCCATCCGGTGATGCCGCACATGTCACTCGTCCTCGCTTCCGGTCCAGGGTCCCCGGCGCCAGCCGTCGAGGTCGTAGTCGTCGAGGCACTGCTGCACCAGGGCCTCGTAGCGGCCGAGGCTGCCGCGGTTGGCCGCCCAGCGGAGCGCGTCGAGGCGGACCTGTTCGCCGTTGCCGGAGTAGTTGCGCTCGTAGAGCTCGTGCCGGCCGCCGAACTCGGTGCCGATCGCGTCCCAGACCAGCTTCAGGAGCTTGATCCGGTCGTGGGCGGAGCTGTCCGCGCCGCGGTAGAAGCGGTCGATCAGCGGCCGCAGCTCGGGGTTGGCGAGGTCGCGGGCGCTGGAGGGCACGGCGAGCGGCGCCCCGCCCAGGGTGGTCTCGAACAGCTCGTGGACGCGGTCCCAGACCTGGGCGTTGTACATGCGCATGGCGGAGGCGTGCTCCAGGCGCGGCACGACCGTGCCGCCGCTGCCGGGCTCCGGGTCGTACGCCATGGCCGACGTCAGCGCCCACACCATGTCGCGCATGGTGACGACCTCGCCGACGGCGGCCTGGACGCCGCGGAAGGCGTCGGTGCCGTTGGCCTTGGTGGCGCGGGAGAGGAGCCCGGCCATGAGCTCCAGCTTGACGCTCAGCCGGATGCCGGACTGGAAGTTGTAGAGGTTGGGGAAGCCGGAGGCGGCGTAGAAGCCGGTGGCGCGCTCGATGTCGCGGTGGACGAGGACGTCCTCCCAGGGGATCAGCGCCTCGTCGAGCAGGAGCACGCCGTCGTTCTCGTCGAAGCGGCTGCTGAGCGGGGCGTCGAAGGGGCTGCCGGCGTGCTGCCCGTAGGGGGTGCGGCAGATGAGCTTCACGCCCGGGTTGTCCATGCGGACGAAGAAGACGAGGGCGAAGGCTTCGGCCTTGCCGGGGGCGAGGGCCGCCGAGCCGACGGGGGCGACGAAGCCCGCGTTGGTGATCGCCGATCCGGTCGCCAGCATCTTCGCGCCGCTGACCACGACCCCGGCGTCGGTCTCGCGCACGGCGTGCACGAAGACGTCCTCCATGTCGTGGATCGCGCGCTTGCGGTCCACGGGCGGGTTGATGATGACGTGGTTGAGGTAGAGGGCCTTGCTCGCGAACTCGCGGTACCAGGCGGTGGCGTTGGCGGCGTACGGGCCGTAGTAGTCCGCGTTGACGCCGAGGCCCGCCATGAAGGACGCCTTGTACTCGGGGGTGCGGCCGAGGAATCCGTAGCTCATCCGCGCCCAGGCCGCGATGGCTTCGCGGGCCTCGGCGAGGTCGGCCGCCGAGCGGCTCGGCTTGAAGAACTTGTGCGTACGGATCCCCGTCGGCTCGTCGACACCGGTCAGCACGCCGGCGGTCGCCGGGTCGTGCAGGGCGTCGTAGAGGCGGGCCACGGAGCGGGCGGAGTTGCGGAAGGCGGGGTGACGGGTGACGTCCTTGACGCGCTCGCCGCCGACGTAGACCTGCCGGCCGTCGCGCAGGCTCTCCAGGTAGTCGTCGCCGGTCATGAGACGGTTGGGCTCGTGGGCCGGACGGTCGTAGGTCGTACGGTCCTGGGTCGTGTGCTCGTGTGTCATCGGACCAGCCCCGGGTTGTCGAGCGGCGGCGTGCCGAGCACCTGGACGCGGCGCAGGTGGCGCGGGGCGCCGCTGGTGAAGGCGTTGCGGCCGTGCAGCAGCGTGTAGTTGTCGGTGACGACCAGGTCGCCGGTCCGCCAGGCGTGGACGTAGAGGTGCGCGGGGTCGTACAGCGCGGCGCGCAGGCTGCGGTGCACCTCGGCGATCTCGTCGTCGGGCAGGCCGGTGAAGCGCAGGTCGGGGTGGTTGACGAAGCCGGCGTCATCGGCGGCGGTGGGCTCGTTGTAGCGGATGACGGGCGCGCCGTGGACGGGGTGGCTGGTCACGAGCGGCGAGACAGTGACGCTGTCGTAGAACTCCATCGCGCGGTGGTACGTGCCGGTGACCCGCGACCACCGGGCGACGGTCCCGGGGTCGGTGCGTTCCAGGACGGCGGTCGTGTGGGAGAACGTGGTCTCGCCGCCGTTGCCCTCGCCGGGGGCGTGCACGCACTGGAAGACCTGGAACTCGGGGATCTGCTCGCGGTACATGCCGTCCCAGTGCATGGGCATGTAGCTGGAGTCGAAGATGTGGTCCTCGGGGTGTTCCTTCTCGACGAGTTCGAGCACGGTCCCGAAGGGCCAGACGCTCGGCTCGCCCCAGCGCTCGCAGTAGGAGGAGAGCGCGTCCGGGCCGTCGAAGGCGCCGAAGCCGCGGAGCAGCACGACGTGGTGCGCGCGGACGAGGGAGCGCAGCGGCGCGACGGGGACGTCCTCGACGCGCAGGCCGGGCTCCGTGGCCCGTATCGCCAGGCCGAAGGGGGTGAGGGGGGCGACGTCGTAGCGGAGGCCGGTGAGGATGGCGGTGGCTGCGTCTGCTGGTGCGGAGGTCATGGGTGCCTCTTTCGGTGCTGGGGGACGGTGGTCCGCCGGGTGGTCAGGCGCAGGCCCGGTCCCAGGAGTCGCGGGACAGGACGTAGTGGCTGGGGTTCCCGCCGGCGAAGACCAGTTCGGCGCCGGCCGCTTCGGCTTCGGCGCGCTTCATGAGCGTGAAGCGGCCGCCGGCCTCGACGGCGACGCTGTGCCAGGGCGTCAGCCAGGTGTCCGGGGTGTCGGCGAGCAGGATGCCGATCTTGTCCGTGCTGCAGGGCTGCGGGTGGATCGACAGGCGGATCGCCGTGGGGAAGAGCCGGTCCAGGAGGTTGCCCCAGGCCCGGCTGCGCTGGATGACGCGGTAGGCGAGGTCGCGGCACTTGCGCTGGAGGGCGGAGCGGGTGCCGGTCCAGGCGGGGCCGGACAGGTCCTCCAGCATGAAGCGGGTGATGCCGCGGTACATGGCGAGCGGGGCGCCCCCGCCGCGTACCTCCTCGCGCAGCTCCTCCAGGGTGGGGGCGTGGCCGGCGGAGAGCATGGTGCGCATGTCCTCGTGGCCGGCGCCGGTGTAGACGTCGTCCAGGCTGAACTGTTCGAGCCGGTCGGCGCCGATCCTGGTGATCATGGCGTCGAGGGCCTGTGCGTAGGCCGTGACGTTCTCGTCGCTCACGCCGAGCAGGTCGTTGAAGACGCGGCCGTCGGAGCAGATGAGGATGGCCGCTCCGGGTGCGTAGACCTCGCTGATGCGCTCGCACAGCTCGTTGAGGAACCGCAGGGCGAGTTCTTCGGCCAGGTCGGGCAGGGGGCCGAGGACCTTGGCGGGGTTCGGGGACTTCGTGGGGAAGGCCGGCAGGACGAATTCGATCCGCCGGCCGTCCTGGATGGCGCTGTGCACCGCGTCCAGGTGGTGGCGGACGCAGCGCAGGCAGACGCGTCCGGCGCATCCGCCGTCGCGCATTCTGCGCTGGTGGGACAGGACCTCGCGGACGACTTCTACGGCGGCCAGGTCGATATCGGGTGCGGCCGGTTCGGACACCGCGCCCTCCCTTCGTGGACTGGGATCCACGGTGCGTGGGGGGCGCATGAGAAGCGCATGAGAAGCGCACAAGGGCGGCGCGCCGTGCGGGGTATGAGCGTGCGCCCCGGGTGCGCTGAGGCCGGATCAGCAGCCGCTTCGCGCTGCGGCTGCGGCTCCGGACGTGCCGGCCGTCCGGACGCACGGTGGGCACCGGGCGTCAGGCCCGGCCGTCCGCCGGGAGCGCGCTGCGCGGGCCGGCGTCCCGCTCAGGGAGTGTGCAGGGCACCGTTCGTTGAGACGAGGCCGGCGGAGCGCGCGGCGCCAAGGCCGGCACCCGACCGGGGCAGCGGGATCTCAAGCCCCGCGGCAGCGGACGAAGGCCGGGCAGCGGGCCGGGGCTCCGACGGCGGCGGGCTGCATCCGGCGTACCGCCGCTCAAGGTGCCGCGCGGATCACCGGTCAGTGACACCCGCGGACCGCGTCGCCCCGTCGAGCTCCTGCCGGGCTCGTCCCGCCCACGACGGCATCCGGAGGCTGCGGAAACCGTTCCATGCCGTCGTGAGGTGGCTCACGGCGGCGCCGCGGTCGCCCAGCGCAGCGTGCGCGCTGCCGAGCCAGAGGGCGGTGAGCGCCTCGCCCCGGCGTTCGCCGAGCTCGGCGAAGATCGCCGCGGCCTGCCCGAGCGGGGCGAGGGCCCACGCGGCCTGGCCGGGGCCGCCGGGTTCGGCGTGCATGCGGCCGAGGGCCAGCAGGGCGTAGGCCTCGCCGGGCCGGTGCCGCAGGGACCGGTACTCGGCCAGGGCCCGGTGCAGGTGGCGGGCGGCGCGTTCGGCGCGGCCGTGGCCGATCTCGGCCCAGGCGAGGAGTTGCAGCACGTCGGCAAGGGCGAGCGGGTGGCCGAGGCGTTCCGCCGTGGCCACGGCCGGTTCGAGCGCGGCGACGGCTTCGGCCTCGCGCCCCTGGGAGGAGAGTGCGAAGCCGAGGCTGCGCAGGGCCATGACGTGGCCGTGCTTGTCGCCCAGCCGGTTCATCGCGGCGGCCGCGGACACCGCGTCGTCGTGGGCGAGCCCGGCCATGCCCCGGTCGGCGATCGCGAAGCTGCGGTGGATGCGGAGGCGGGCGGCGTGGTGTTCCTCGCCGAGCGCGTCGAGTTGTGCGATGGCGCCGGCGTAGCGGGTCAGGGCGTCGTCCACCCGCCCGCGGACGGCGCAGGCCCGGGCCAGGGAGCCCTGGGCGACCGCGACGGCGACGGGGTCGCCGTCGGCCGTGGCGCGGTCGAGTGCGGCGCGGGCGACGTGCTCCCACTCGTCCCACCAGTTGCGCAGGTGGCAGACGTCCTCCAGGGCGGCGGCGAGCCCGGCCGTCTGCGGGCCGTAGCCGGCGCTCGCGGCGAAGCCGACCACGGTGACGAGGCCGGTGCGCTCGCTCTCCAGCCATCCGACGAGGTCGCCCGCCGCGCCGGGCGCGTGTCCGCCGGTGCCTCTTCGGATGAGCTGGTCGCCCGCGGCGCGGGCGCGGGCGAGCCAGCCGTCCAGGACGCGGGCGACCGCGGCCCGGCGCCACGACTCCGGCTCGTCGGCGAGGGCGCGTTCGGCGGCGTAGGCGTGCAGCAGGTCGTGCATGCGGTAGCGCGGCTGCCGCTGTCCGTTCAGTGACTCGACCTGTACGAGGTTGGCGTCGATGAGCGCGTCGGTGGCACGGTCCGCGGCGCGTTCGTGGGCCGCGGTGCATCCGCCCGCGGCACGTTCGTCGCCCGTGCCGGCGTCCGCCGGGTCGAGCAGGGCGGCGGAGAGGGCCCAGCCGGGGAACTCCGGTGCGGGGAGCAGCCCGATGGCCCGGAAGGCGCGGGCGGCGTCGGGGGCCAGGCCGTGGTAGCTGGCGGCGACGCACGTGCGGACGGCGAGGTCGCCGACGGTGAGCTCCGCGAGCACCCCGCGCTCGTCGGCCAGCCGGTCGGCCAGGCGGCGGACCTGCCAGTCGGGGCGTCCGGCGAGCCGCGCCGCGGCGACCCGCAGCGCCAGGGGCAGCCCGGCGCAGGCGGCCAGGATCCGCCCGGTCGCCTCGGGCTCCGCCGCGAGCCGCTGCGGGCCGACGATGCGCCGCAGCAGGTCCTGCGACTCCTCGTCGTCGAAGGGGGCGACGTCGATGAGGTGCGCGTCCGTGAGCCCGGCGAGCCGCGTCCTGCTGGTGACGAGGGCCGCGCTGCCCGGGGTGCCGGGGAGCAGCATCCGGATCTGCGCCTCGTCGCGCGCGTCGTCGAGGAGGACGAGCACCTTGCGGTCGGCGATCAGCGAGCGGTAGAGCGCGGCACGTTCCTCCGTGGCCTCAGGGATGGAGGAGCCGGGGACGCCGAGGCTGAGCAGCAGGTTGGCGAGGATCGCGCCGGGCGTGCGCTGGGGGCCGCGCGTGCCGTCCAGGTGGACGAACAGCCGGCCGTCGGGGAACTCGTGGCGGAGGTGGTGGGCGAGCCGGGTGGCCAGGGCGGTCTTGCCGACGCCGGGGAGCCCGGTGAGGATCGCGACGGGCACGGCGCAGGGCGTGGTGCGGCCGGGCCGGCCGGCGGCGGGTCCGATCAGGGCGGCGACGCGCTCCAGGAGGTGGCCGCGGCCGACGAAGTCGGAGTCGTCGGAGGGCACTTGGACGGTGGGCTGCCAGGCGTCGGCGGGCCGTACGGGCTGCGCCGCGGCGGGCGGGGCGCCCAGTCCCGGGTCCCTGGTGAGGATCGCGTGGTGCAGGCGGCGCAGTTCGTCGCCGGGGTCGATGCCGAGTTCGTCGCGGAGGGCCGTGCGGGCGAGGGCGTAGGACTGGAGGGCGTCGCCGGGCTGGTGGCTGCGGTACTGCGCGGTCATCAGCTTGGCCCACAGGGATTCGCGCAGCGGGTAGCGGGCGGTCTCCGCGCGGAGCGGGCCGACGAGCTCGCGGGGCTCGCCGAGGGCGAGGCGGGCCTCGGCGTGGTCCTCGAAGGCGGTCAGCCGCGCCTCCTCCAGGCGGGCGACCTCGCCGAGCAGGGCGTCGTGGTGCGCCACCCCTTCGAACGGGCTGCCGCGCCACAGCGCGAGCGCCTCTTCCAGGGCGTCGGCCGCGGCCCGGTGCTCACCGGCGCCCAGGGCGGTGCGGCCGCGCGCGGCGAGGAGCTCGAAGCGGTGCAGGTCGGCCTCGCCGGGGAACACGCGCAAGCGGTAGCCGCCGTTGCCCTGGCTGAGCCGGTCCTCGCCGGATGCCGGTCCGCCGGCCGGGCTGAGGACCTTACGCAGGACGGCGGCGTAGCTGCGGATGTTGGCCTGCGCGGAGGCCGGGGGCGCCTCGCCCCAGACGGCGTCGCACAGCCGCTCGCCGGAGACGGCGGTGTTGGCGTTGACGAGCAGCACGGCGAGCAGGGTCCGCTGCTTCGGTCCCCCGAGCGGGAGGATCCGGCCGTCCGCGACGGCCGTGAGCGGCCCCAGCACCTGGAACTCGACACGCGTGTGCACCACCCGCATGACCACCCTTCCGCTGTACAAGATTCGAACATCGGCGAATCCGACAACCATAGGCGTCATACGGGGTTGGCTCTTCCGCTTACCTTTCCGGTCCGGCACGGAGCACGCGCGCGCGGCGCCGGGCGAGGCTCATCGCCCTTGGAGTGCCTTCACGTTGTCGCCGAAGCTCCACCCCTTCGAGCCGTCCCAGTTGACCGACCAGGTCATGAGGCCCTTCAGCGCGCCGCGGTACGTGTTCCACGCCTGTGCGACCAGCGCCGGCGTCATGTGGCCGCCCCCGGCGCCGGGCTGGGCCGGCAGCCCCGGGACCTGCTTGTCGTAGGGGACCCTGATCGTGGTGCCCTGGACGACCAGACCCTTGTCGAGGCAGTCGGTCTGCGCGGTGAACCCCTGCACCGTCCCGGCGGAGTACGAGTCGCCGGAGCAGCCGTACATATTCCCATTGTAGTACTGCATGTTGAGCCACCAGAGCCGTCCGTTGTCGGCGTACTTCTTCACGACCGGCAGGTACGCGCCCCAGATCGAGCCGTACGTCACGCTGCCGCCGGTGACGTACGCCGTCTCCGGTGCCATCGTCAGGCCGAAGCCCGCGGGCATCCGCGCGAGCACGCCGTCGATGATGCGGATGAGGTTGGCCTGCGAGGCCGAGAGGGTGGTGATGCTGCCGCTGCCGGTGAGGCCGGTCTCGATGTCGATGTCGATGCCGTCGAAGTTGTACGCCTTGAGGATCGGCACGACGGTTTCCACGAACCGGTCGGCGACCGCGCTGGAGCCGAGGTCGATGCCGGCGGCCGCACCGCCGATCGACATCAGGATCGTGGCCCCCGCGGCCTTGGCGCGGCACATCTCGGCCGGGGTCGCGACCTTCACCGTCGCGTCCATGCCGTCCTCCCACAGCACCGTGCCGTCCGGGTGGATGACCGGGAACGCCATGTTGATCACGTTGTAGCCGTGCTGACCGATCCGGGGGTCGGTGACGGGCACCCAGCCGAAGGGCGGGTGCACGCCGTTCGCCGCGCCGTCCCAGTTCTCCCAGTAGCCCTGGAGCACCTTGCCCGCGGGTCTCGGCCGGACGGGACAGGTGTCGTCGGCGGGCGTGACCACCGCTTGCGGGCCGTCCATCAGGGTCTGCGCCTGGGCGCCCTGCGGCACCTGCCCGAGGAAGGCGGCGGCCACGAGCAGGCCGGCTCCCAGCAGCCGTGCCATCCGACCGGTCATGCCCGACCACCCCCTCGGCGAGGACGACGCCCGGACGCCGATGCCCGGAAGGCGACGCTCGCCACACGATGCTCGAAAGGTGTCGAACGCTAGGACCGCTCCACCCGGACGTCAATAGGTCTGGACCAAGCCGGAGGCAACAGGGGGCAGCCGGGGGCCGTCGTCCGCCGGGTGTGCTTCCGTGCACCCCCGGAGGCGCTGATCCGTCCACCCGGCGGAGCGGACAGCATGGTGGGGTGACGACGCCGACACCGCCGTACCCCAGGGGCTGGTTCTGCATCGGATTCTCGCGGGAGTGGAAGGCCGGCAGCGTCGGCACGCGCCGTTTCATGGGCGGTGACGTCGTCGTCTACCGCACCCGGCGCGGGGTGCTCCGGGTCATCCGGCCCTACTGCCCCCACCTGGGGGCCCACCTCGGCGCCGGTGGCACCGTCGACGGCGATTATCTGGTGTGCCCGTTCCACAGGTTCGCCTTCGCCCCGGACGGCACGTGCGCGCGAACCCCGTACGGGACGCCCCCCAAGGCGTCGCTCACCCTGCTGCCCTCCCGGGAGGCGTACGGCATCGTCTGGGCGTGGCACTCCCCCGACGGCGCCCCGCCGGCGGGGGAACTGCCCGCCCTGCCCGGCCCGCTCGTCAGCCCCCGCGCCTTCCGCGTCACCGAAGAGGCGGGCCGCCCCCAGGAAGTGACGGAGCGCGTCGTCGGCCGGATCCTGTCCCGCTCCGCCTCCCGGCACGTCGGCCTCCGGGTCCTCGGCCCCGGCGCCTCGCTCGTGATGATCGAGCCGGTGCGGCGTCACCTGTGCGCGGCACCGTGGGGCCTCGTGCTGTGGGTCCTCGCCACCCCCGTCTCTCCGGGCCGGGTCCGGCGCTGGACGGCCGGCAGCGCCGCGGTCGGGCCGGTGGCCCGGCTCCCCGCGGCGCCGCCCCCTCACCCCGCCGGGCAGAAGGATCCGGTCCGCCGCGGCCGCAGCGGCACCGGCTCGCCCACCCCCTCGGACCCGGGGTCGTAGGCGATGACGGAGGTGA
The DNA here is from genome assembly GCF_044336695.1 of Streptomyces sp. SCA2-17. NCBI lineage: Bacteria > Bacillati > Actinomycetota > Actinomycetes > Kitasatosporales > Streptomycetaceae > Streptomyces > Streptomyces sp. SCA2-17. Next base: position 6,091,310 of record NZ_CP117521.1, on the reverse strand, counting down.
CGTCGGGATCCAGCCGCACCCAGGCTCCCCGCAGCAGGTTCCCGCGGAAGGCCGCCCCGTTGTAGCGCGTCCCGGACGCGTGCACGGCGAGGTTCCCCTGGAACAGCATCCTGAGCGCTTCCGCGTAGGCCGCCACTCCCGGCTCCCTGGAGACGAGTTCACGTTCCATCGCCAGGTATTCGGCTTCGATGGCGCGGACCAGTGCGCACGCCCGGTAGACGGCCCCCTGGAGCGACATGCCGTCCCGCCGCATCCAGAGGGTCAGAATCCCGGTGTCGGCGCAGCCCTTGGCCAGTTCCCTCCGGTAGGAGTACACGTCATTGATGATCAGCACGTGTTCGACGGCCTTCACCTTGAGGGGCCGGAGCATCTCCTCGTGGCCGGACACGTCGCAGCCGACCGCGTATTCGGCGATGGCGATGTTGGCCTCGTAGCCCACGTCGCTCACCCGCCAGTCCAGGAATTCCCGGTCGGTCATGCGGTGCGTCCCGGGCGGGGTGCCGCCGCGGAGGGCGCCGGAGTCGATCCAGTCCCCGAGCGCCGCGTTGATCCTGCTGCGGAACGTCCTTCCCACGCCGTCCAGAAAGGGGTTGATGATGGCGGCCAGGGTCTTCTCGACATCGGTCTCGGGCTTCTTCTGCTGGGCGATGACCCGTTTCAGGCCGGCCACCATCCGCCTCGCCCCGATTCCCGTCCAGCCCTCGTCGAGCATGTCGTCGATCAGATATGTGATCATCACGTATTTCGCCGCCGCCAGGATCCGTTCCATGTCGGCCGACTGCGGGGCCCACAGGCAGACGAGGCGGGCCGACTGATCCTGCCGGATCTTCGCCGCATAGGGTTTCAGGACGGGATGCCCGGCGACGTATCCGGCCAGCTGCCTCTCCGCTTCCGCCGCCCCCGGATGGACGTGGATGGGCAGGCGGGTCCTGATCTGCGGGAAGTGGATGATCTCACGCAGTTCCATCTTCCCTCCGGTCAATCGGGCGCCACCGCGTAGAACTGGCGGGCCCAGTGCCGGTAGGCACCGATCGGCCCGTCCTCACTGTTCAGCCGCGGGTGGGGCAGATATGCCTTGTGGTGGAAAACGGGCCAGTCGGCGCGGGAGTCCTGAAAGGACCACCGGTTCATTCCGAAGGCCACCGCGCGTTCGAGAGCACGGCGGGGTGCGGGGGGAATGCGGAGCAGCGGATCGAGCACCGCGCTGGCCGCGAGGCAGTACCGGATGCGGCCCGGTCCTACGGGGGTGACCAGCACCCACTGCGCGGCACGCAGCCGGCAGCGCGGCACGTCGATCGTCATGAGCGCCGCGCCCAGCCCGAAATACCGGATGCCGATGTCCTGGACGGTGGAGAAGAACGGAAGGCTGCGCCCGACGCGGACCGTCAGGGAGTAGAACGGCCCGTCCCCCGCGGGCGCCGTCACGATGTCGAGGAAATCGACACCGTGCAGTTCGACGACGTGCCTGTGGTCGATGAAGTTCTCCATCACGTCCTGCGGGTGGCCCGCGAGTTCGACCGCACGGAAGGTGCGGGGACCTGCGAAGTCGCCGGAGAGCAGCGGGAGTTCCCACGAGGGCGGCGTACGGTCGTGGGAATGCCCTACCCAGACGATGCCGTGCGCTTCCCGCGTGGGCAGCGCGCACTGCAGTGCTCCACCGCGGGTGCGCCGGATGAGCAGGTCGGCTCCCATGAAGCGGCACATGCGGACGGTTCCCGGTTTCCACTGCCACGAAAATCCCGCGCAAAACCATCCGCTCGGGTACGGCAATGGCTCCGGGAAGGCCTCGTCCGCCGCTTGCGCCCGGTAGGGAGAGGTATAGGTACGCGTCCGCATGTCGCCCTCGCACGGTAGGAGCTGGTGCAGCAGAGGCCTTTGGCGAACGATAAGTGACAATCCACGGTTCCTCCCCCGGTACGCGCACAGTGCCTGTACGCATGCTGGCGAACAACGCGAAGTCCGCCAAGGCGCACACGGCCGGCGCTTGAAGCACGCGCACCCTGCGGTGGTGCGCAGTAGCACGGGCGAATGGCCGATGCACCGGCTTTTGTGGCCATGGGTGGCCATGGGGAAAGCCGGCTGCGGAACGCGACCCTCACCCCGATACTCGAAGGATTTGACGCGGCCCACAGAATCGGTTTTGCGCCAGGTTACCGGGGATGAGTACGACGTGTCCCCGGAACGATTGACGGTACATCCCGTTTATCTGTGCGCCGCACCGTTCGCCGGCTCGCGCAACGGCGGTTCAGGGGCTGACCGCCAGCACCACGTAGGCCGCCAGGAGCGAGAGGTGCAGCCCGCCTTGCAGCGGGGTGGCGCGCCCCGGGATCACCGTCAGCGTGCCGACGGCGACCGTGAGGGCGAGGAGCACCATGTGCGTGGCGCCCAGGCCGAGGACGAGCGGGCCCTCCAGCCAGACGGAGGCGACCGCGACCGCGGGAATGGTCAGGCCGATGCTGGCCATGGCCGAGCCGAGGCCGAGGTTGAGGCTGGTCTGGACGCGGTCGCGGCGGGCGGCGCGCAGGGCGGCGATGGTCTCGGGGAGGAGGACCAGCAGCGCGATGACGACGCCGACGACCGAGGCCGGCAGGCCGGCGGCGGCCACCCCGGACTCGATGGCCGGTGACACCCCCTTGGCGAGGCCGACCACCGAGACCAGGGCGACGCCGAGCAGGCCGAGGCTGGTCAGGGCGGTCCGGGCCGACGGCGGCGCGGCGTGGTCGCTGTCGATGACCTCGCCCTCGGCGGTCACCGGCAGGAAGTAGTCGCGGTGCCGCACGGTCTGCGTCGCGACGAAGAGGCCGTAGAGGATGAGCGAGGCGGCCGCGGCGAAGACGAGCTGGGCCGGGGAGAACCGCGGGCCGGGCGTGCTGGTGGTGAAGGTCGGCAGGGCCAGGCTCAGCCCGGCCAGGGTCGCGACGGTCCCGAAGGCGGCGCCGGTGCCCTCCGCGTTGAACACCGCGACCCGGCGCCTGAGCGCGCACACCAGCAGGGACAGGCCGACGATCCCGTTGCAGGTGATCATGACGGCGGCGAAGACCGTGTCGCGCGCCAGGGAGCTGCTCTTGTCACCGCCGTCGGCCATGAGCGTGACGATGAGGGCCACCTCGATGATCGTCACCGCGACGGCGAGGACGAGGGAGCCGAACGGTTCGCCGACGCGGTGGGCGATCACCTCCGCGTGGTGCACGGCGGAGAGCACCGCGCCGGCCAGGCAGCAGCTCACCAGGGCCACCACCGCCGGGGACAGCGACCGCCCCCAGGTGAGGGCCAGCACGAGGGCGGCGAGCACCGGGACCAGGGCGGGCCAGCGCGCGGCAAGCAAGCGGAACCGATGCTTCATATGGACAAGCTTCGCAGATCACCCGTCAGATGCCCGTCCACCGGAGGCGCGGCCTGTCCTCGCCGCCCCCGCCCAGACCGCGGCTGGTAGGGCTGGACGGGGGCGGCGTACGGGTCTCACCCCAGATCTGCACCGTCGGATGATCGGAGAAACACCTGTCACCCGGATGAGGGGCAACGAGGTGGGCGGGGACGACGAAGGAGGGGCCGTCCGTAGCGGACGACCCCTCCTTCTCATGTGTGGAGCTAAGGAGAATTGAACTCCTGACCTCCTGCATGCCATGCAGGCGCTCTACCAACTGAGCTATAGCCCCGTGTTCAGATGTTTTGCCTGAGTTGTTCTGCTTGAGTTGCTCTGCTTGCCGCCCGGTTTCCCTGGCGACGCAGACAATATTACACGACGGCAGCAGCGCCATTGACGCCGTTTTCGCACCGTGCCAGATTCTGCGCATCCCCGCGCGAGCCAGGAGTGTGGCACCCATGTCGTCGCCCGTGTCGTCGTCCGTGTCACCGTCCGGGCAGCCGCCGTCCCGGTCCCCGCTCGCCGTCGAGCGCCGGACGATCGAGGTGATTCCGGACGCCGAGCGGCACGGCGCACCGCACGGCCAGTTCACGCTGTGGTTCGGCGCGAGCATGCAGATCACGGCGGTCGTCGACGGCGCCCTCGCGGTCGTCTCCGGCGCCGACGCGCTGTGGGCGGTCCCCGCGCTGCTCGCCGGGAACGTGCTCGGCGGGATCGTGATGGCGCTGCACTCCGCGCAGGGCCCGCGGCTCGGGGTGCCGCAGATGATTTCGAGCCGGGCGCAGTTCGGGGTGCACGGGGCCGTGGTCCCGCTGGTGATGGTGGTCCTGATGTACCTCGGGTTCGCCGCGACCGGCAGCGTGCTCGCGGGCCAGGCCGTCCGCAGGCTCCTCCACCTCCACGGCACGACGGCCGGCATCCTCGTCTTCGGGGCGCTCACCGCCGTGGTCGCCCTGGCCGGATACCGCCTCATCCACCTCGCGGGCCGGGTGGGGACCGTGGCCGGCAGCCTCGGGCTCGGCTATCTCCTCATCGCCCTGTTCACCCGCTACGACGTCGGCGCCCACGTCGGCAACCGGCCGTTCGACGCCGCCGCGTTCCTGTTCGCCGCCTCCCTCGGCGCCGGCTGGCAGCTCACCTTCGGCCCCTACGTGGCCGACTACTCCCGCTACCTTCCCCGTACCACCAGCGCGCGGGCGGCCTTCTGGGCGACCTTCACCGGAACCGTGACCGGCGCCCAGTGGGCCATGACGCTGGGCGCCCTGATCGCCGCCGTCGCCGGCGGGTCGTTCCTGTCCGACCAGGTGGGATTCGTGGGCGAGCTGGCCGGGCCGGCGGCCGCCGCCTTCCTCGTGTACCTGGTGGTGCTGGTCGGCAAGCTCACCGTCAACTGCCTCAACGCGTACGGCGGTTTCATGTCCGTCCTGACGACGGTGACGGCCTTCGACGGCCGCTCCCGGATCACCCCGGCGGCCCGCGCGGCGTACATCGTCGCGTTCACGGCCGCGGCCACGGCCATCGCCGTCGCGGCCAGCGCGGACTTCCTCGACCACTTCAAGAACTTCGTCCTGCTGCTGCTCATGGTGTTCACGCCGTGGAGCGCCATCAACCTCACCGACTACTACCTGGTTTCGCGCGAGCGCGTCGACATCCCGGCGCTGTACGACCCGGACGGCCGCTACGGGCGGTGGAACGTCCCGGCGCTGACCTGCTACGTCCTCGGCGTCCTCGCCCAGATCCCGTTCCTGGCCCAGAAGCTCTACACCGGACCGCTGGCGCACCGGCTCGGCGGCGCGGACGTCTCCTGGATCGTCGGGCTGGTCCTCACCGCGGCGCTCTACCTCCCCTGGGCCCGACGCACAGCCCGGCCGCCCGCCGCGACGATCCACCCGGAGAGCGAACGCGACGACCTGACGGCTGCTTTGTAAGGGCAGCTGTCCCGTAAGAAGAGCGGACCCGTAAGAAGAGCTGATCCGTAAGAAGAGCTGACCCGTGAGAACGGCTGCTCCGTAAGCGTGACAGCAGCGGGCAGCGGGGCCCGGGTCACCGATGTGGCAGGTGTGCGGGGAGGGCAGGGAGAAGGTAAGCAGGACCCATGCCCCTTCAGCGCAGGCGGTCCGGCTCCGGACGACGCCGGCGGCGTGCCAGTCCGCTCGTCGCCGTGCCCCTGGGGCTCATCGCCCTGGTCGTGGTGGTCGACCTGCTGACACCCCCCAACATCCACCTGGGCCCCCTCCTGGTCGCCGCCCCTGCCATCACCGCGGCCATCGGCGGGCCCGCGCTCACCGGCGCCATCGGAGCCCTCGCGGTGATCGCCCAGGTCCTGATCGGGATCTTCCACGGCGGCTTGTCGACGCCGAACCATCAGGCCCAGATCGTCGCGCTGCTCCTCATCTCCGTCTTCCTCGTGGTCTTCCGCCACGCCCGGGCCCAGCACGAGCAGCAGCTGAGCCAGGCGCGCTGGGTGGCCGAAGTGGCCCAGCGGGTGCTGCTGCGGCCGATCCCGGCGCGGCTGGGCCCGCTGCGGATCGCCGCGCTCTACATCGCCGCCGAGGCGGAAGCCCGCATGGGCGGCGACCTGTACGCCGCCGCGCGGACCGAGCACGGCACCCGGGTCATGATCGGCGACGTGCGCGGCAAGGGCCTCCCGACCATCGGGGACGCCGCCTCCCTCCTCGGCGCCTTCCGCGCGGCGGCCCACCGCAATCCCCCCTTGCCCCGGCTGGTGGCCCACTTGCAGAACGCCACGTACTGGGCAATGGCCGAGCTCCCGGAGGGCCCGGCGACGGGAGAGGGCTTCATCACCGCCGCGGTCGTCGACATCCCCGACGAGCAGCCGGTGCTCCGGCTGATCAACTGCGGGCACCCGCCCCCGCTCGTCCTCAGCCACGGCGAGGTCACCACGCTGACGGTCGCCGACCCCGCCCTGCCGCTCGGCCTCACCGGAGGCCTGACGGAGGAGGACTACGCGTCGGAGTCCTTCCCCTACCGCCCGGGCGACATCCTCCTCCTCTACACGGACGGCGTCATCGAGACCCGGGACTCCGACGGGCGCTTCTACCCGCTGGCCGACCGGGTCGCCGACTGGCAGGAGACCGACCCGGACGGGCTCGTCCAGCACCTCCACCGGGACCTGCTCGCGTACGCGGGGGGATCGCTGGACGACGACGTGGCCGTCATGGCGATCGAACGGCTGCCGCGGGAGCCGGCGTGAACCAGGTGTGAGCGGCGTGAGCGGGCGTGAGCCGGGCTCCATGTCCGTAGCTGTCACTCACGCTGATCCGGGCGCGCGCCCCGGACGGACGGGTCATGCAGGCGTACGGACCGCCTCCGCCCTGCGGCCGAGCGCGGCGAGCGCGGCGAGCGCGCCGCAGGTCAGTGCCGCCAGTGCCGCTCCCGCGGCGAGCAGTACGGGCATGCTCCACCACCGGGACAGCAGGGCGAGAGCGTACGGCGTGAGCATGCCGAGGTAGGCCGCCGTCCAGAACAGGGACGTCACCATGGCGAGCCGCTCCGGCGGCGCGGCCGCGGCGGCCTCGGTCAGGCCGAAGGACAGGGCGAGGCCGTAGCCGGCGCCCAGGAGGGCCGCCGCGACCAGCGCCAGTCCCGGCCGGGCCCCCGCCGCGGCAGGCACGGCCAGCGCCAGCCCGGCCGCGGTCACGCCGAGGCCGGCCACCCCGGTGGCCATGCGGTGCCGGGCGGCAAGCCGCCGGGCGAGCGGCTGCACGAGCAGACCGCTGCCGGGGACGACGGCGGTCGCGATGCCCGCGTAGACGGTGCGCCAGCCGGCCAGACCGCCGTCCACGAGGCCGGGCAGGGTCGCGAAGCCGATGGCCGGGGCGGCGAAGACCCACGGCGCCAGGGGCAGGACGGCACGGCGGAAGCGACGCCAGTCGGGGGCGGGGGCACTGCCACCCGCGCCGGGCCGCTCCCGGCCCGCCCGGTTCGCCTTGTCCGTCCGGCCGCCCGTCTCCGGCGCGCCGTGTGCGACCGCCCAGGCGACGGCGGCCAGGACCACGTGCGGCACGTACGCCGTCGCCATCGGGTGCGGCAGCCACTGGGCGATCAGCGCGGCCACCAGCCCGCCCGAAGCGAATCCCGCCGAGACGAACAGCCCGGAGCGCCGGGCCGCCGTCCCCGCTGCCGCGTACGGTGCGTACGGCGGGCAGGACAGCTCCTTGACCCAGGCACTGCCCGCTGCCAGGAGCGCGCCCGCGCTGAGCCCGGTCAGGAACCGGCCCGGCAGAAGCCATCCCGTGGCGGCCGAGCCCGCCATCAGCATGCAGGACGAGAGCAGGTTGACGGCCAGGGCGGTCAGCGCCACCGGGCGGCGCCCGCGCCGGTCGGCCAGCGGCCCGCCGGCCAGCAGGCCCGGCACCAGGCCCACCACGTACACCGCGAACAGGCCGGTGACCGTGGACTCGGACAGGCCGAGTTCGGACCGGTAGGCGCCGAGCAGCGCGGAGAACTGGTTCGCGCTCCAGCCCGAGGCGGTCATCATCCAGCCGGTGCGCAGCCAGGGGCGGCCCGCGGCCGCGGCGCCGCGCTGCGGGCTTACCGGCATGTTTGTCGTCTTACTTGTTGCAGAGGTACTCACGCCGTCCAGTCCTACGGCCCCGGCCCGCCCCCCGCCGCCCGCGTTCACGACTTGTGAACGGGCGTACGAACCGGTCGGCGGTCATGTTTATGGTGGCTGTCATGGATCTCCGCCTGCTGTCGTCCTTCCTGGCGGTGGTCGAGGAACGACACTTCGGACGGGCGGCCGCCCGGCTCTTCCTCTCCCCGCCCGCCGTCACCCAGCACGTCCGGCGGCTGGAAACCGACCTCGGCACCCGCCTGCTGCACCGCAACCCCGTGGCGCCCACGCCCGCCGGCGAACGGCTGGCCCGCCACGCCCGCACCCTCCTCGCCGCCGCCGACGCCGCGCTGGACGACGTGGCGGAAGCGGACCTGGCCCCGGCCGCCGCGGGCAGGCCGCTGCGCGTCGGCATCATGGGCCACGGCTCGGCGGAGCTGACCCCGGCCTCGGTCAACGCCTTCCGCCGGGCCCGCCCGCACGTCGCCGTCGAGCTGCGGCAGCTCGACTTCACGGAACACGTCTCGGCGCTCGTCGAAGACCGCGTCGACGTCGCGTTCGTCCGCCCCTCCCCGGATGACGACCGCATCACCGCCGACGTCCTCACCACCGAGCAGCGCATCGTGGTGGTCCCGGAGTCGTCCGCCCTCGCGGACGCCCGCGACACCGGCGCCCGGCTCGCCGACATCGCCGACCTGCCGTTCTTCCGCGTCCCGGGCCGTACGCCGCGCCCCTTCACCGAGTACCTGTACTTCGGCTCCGCGGCCCGGCGCCGCAGCACGGACTTCGCGCTGACGCCGCAGGAAGTGCTCACCGGGGTGGTCACCGGCCGCGCGGCCGGCTCCGGCCTGAAGTCCTTCGCCCGCTACTACGCGTGGCCCGGCGCGGTCTTCGTCCCCGTCCTGGATGCTCCCCGCGACAGCAGCTACCTGGCGGTACGCGCCGCGGACCGCAACCCCGAGGTCCAGATCTTCCGCGCGCTGAGCCTGGCCCTGGCGAAGGAGCTGGGCCCGGCGATCAGCGCGTGAGCGGCCACCGCCGGAGCCGCCGACCGGTTGGTTGCGCTGTGACAGGAGGGATCACAGACTGGAAGTGAAGGTGAGGACGAAGGGGCGGACACGGTGGAAAACCGACTGCACATCCTCCTCTCCGAGGAGGGCGCGGAAGCCGAAGCCGAACACGTCGACGAGCTGACCGGCTACCTCCGCCGGGAACTCCTCCAGCTCGACGTGGACGACGTCACCGCCCTCCCCGCCGCCGAAGAGGTGCCGCCGGGCGCGCGGGCCGTCGACGCCGCCCAGGTCGGCGCCCTGCTCGTGAGCCTCGGCAGCTCCGCGCGCGCGTTGCAGCAGGTCGTGGGCGTCGTCCACAACTGGTGGGGCCGCTGCCGGGACTCCCGCCCGTCGATGCGGCTCACGCTGAACGACGACGTGCTGGAGCTCTCCGAGGCCACTCCGGAACAGGTCACCGAGGCGTTCGACCTCTTCGTACGCCGCCATTCCCCGGCCGCCGATACCGGTACCGGTACCGATACCAGGACCGGTACCGGTACCGGCGAGGCACCGCCATGACCTCACCCGCGACCCGGCACGCCCTGATCATCGCCAACGACACGTACCAGGACGAAGGCCTCAGGCAGCTGGCGTCCCCGGCGCAGGACGCCGAGGCCCTGGCCGCCGTCCTGGGCGATCCGCAGATCGGCGGGTTCGACGTCCAGGTCGTACGGAACGAGCCGTCGCACACCATCACCATGCGGCTGGACGACTTCTTCTCCGACCGCCGCCCCGGCGACACCCTGGTCGTCCACTTCTCCTGTCACGGGCTCAAGAGCGAGTCCGGCGAGCTCTACTTTGCGGCCGGCAACACCCGCCCCCGCCGGCTGGCCTCCACCGCCGTCCCCGCCGACTTCGTACGGCGCTGCATGTCCGCCACGCGGGCGCGGTCCGTCGCCCTCTTCCTCGACTGCTGCTACGGCGGCGCCTTCCCCCAGGGCGTGGCCGCCCGCGCCGGCGGCGACGTCAACGTCCTCGACTCCTTCGCCGGCGACAGGCCCGGCGGCGGCCGCGGCTGGGCCGTCATCACCGCGTCCAACTCCATGGAGTACGCCTTCGAAGGCACCGAGCTCACCAGGACCTCCGGCCCGCGGCCCTCGGTCTTCACCAGCGCGCTCGTCGCGGGCCTCGCCACCGGGGAGGCCGACCTGGACCAGGACGGCCGGATCTCCCTCGACGAGCTGTACGACTACGTCTTCGACCGCGTACGGCAGGAGAACCCGCACCAGACCCCGAGCCGCAGCGTCGACATGCAGGGAGACCTGTACCTCGCCCGCAGCCGCCGGCGGCGGATCGCCCCCTCCCCCGTGCCGGACGACGTGCGCGCCGCGATGCGCAGCCCCGACGCCTACTCCCGCCGCGGCGCCGTCGCCGAGCTGCGGGCCCGCATGGAGAACCCCGACCTGTCCGTCGCCGCCGGGGCCCGCGAAGCCCTGGTGGAGATGGCGCGCAAGGACGTCCGGGCCGTCGCGGACGAAGCCGCCCGCGCCCTGCACGAGGTCTCCGTCACGCCGGATCCGGCCCGGCTGGACTTCGGACCGGTGCCGCAGCACGCACCCTCGCCGCACCGGCCGGTACGGCTCCTCGGGCCGCCCCTGGCCCGCAGTTGCACGCCGTACGTCGGGGACGGCTGGCTGCGGGTGGCGGAGTCCTCCGACGGGCTCGATGTCAGCGTCGACACGTCCCGTGTGGGTCGGCGCAGCGGCGACATCGTGCTGAAGGGGGCTGCGGGAGAGGCGGTGGTGCATGTGGAAGCAGAGGTGGTGGCGGTGCCGGCGCGGAGTGCTGTACGGCCACCACCGTCGCGGCCGCAGGCACGGGCGGAACCTGTGGCGCAGCCCGCACGTGACCATGCCGTGCCGGCCGCCCCCGCACGTCCGCCACACCCTCCGGCCGCCGCACCGCCCCCTCCCGCCGGACGTGCCCCCGCCCTGGCAGCCGCAGCACTCGGCCTGGCCATCACCTCACTGATCACCCTCGTCCTCACCGCCGTTGCGGCGGCACAGGCGCTGGAGAACCAGGCGACGAACGAGCGGTTGCACCTGACGAGGACCCTCAAGGACGAGGTCCGCGACGCGGGAATGATGACGCCGCTCGTCATCTGCATGATGGCGGCGGTCCTGGCGCTGATCCTCGCCTCCATGGCCCGGCAGACCCCCCACCCGGCCGAAGCGGTGCGCACCACGCGCACCCTCACCCTCACCGCCAAGGCCCTCGCCATCCCGGCCCTGACCCTGGCGCTCCTCGCTTCGGCCGCGTATCTGGTCTACCTGACCGCCAACGGCCAAGCGTGATCACCGCGTACGGGGCGGCGGCGTGCCGCGGCCCACGCCTCACGGTGCCTCGCGGACCGACCCCACGGAGCGCACGCCGCCGCTCTTCTCGGTCGCCGCGTACACGCAGGCCCTGAACCAGTCCTCCACTCCGTCGGCCGAGGCCTGGATGAGGGCGCTTTCCTTGCACACGGCGCGGGCGGCGATACGCACTTGCTCGTCGCTCTCATCGCCACTGAGCTTCTCGCTGTAGGCATGCCCGAAACTCCGTCCCTGCTGGAACGGCGTCTCCGGCCGCTCGGGCCCGCCGGAGCCGCCCGGCCCGGCGCAGGAGGTCAGCAGGACCGTCAGGACACCAACGGCGGTAGCGGCGAAAGCGACGGCGGCACGTCTCGGAATGCGCATACGGGCCAGGCTCCCGGCTCCGCCCCGGGTCCGGACAGCGGCCGCAGAGCCGAATTCGCACGGGATTCCGCCACACTTCTCGGCAGGCGGCGGGCGGCGGCCGAGCCCGCCTCGAAAACAGTTTGAGCGGGCCGCGCCCGTGGAGATAGGTTTTGCCTCGTTAGTTCGAATAGCGAGGAAAACTTCATGCGCAAGCTCACGTCGGGCGCGGTAGCCGCCGTCATCACGATCGGCACGCTCACCGGCTGCTCGTCCGCTGCCGAGAAGGCCCCGGCCCCGGCCGGCGCGGCGGCGCACGAAAGCGAGAAGCCGAAGGAGAAGCCCGGCACGACCGGTGGTGCGACCGGCGCGGCCCGGAAGCCCGGCGAACCGGGCAAGAACGCGGAGTGGAAGGACGGCGGCCGGGTCGGGGACGCCGGAGCGGTCTGCGAGTTCCCGGTGTCGTTCGAGGTGGCGAAGGCGTGGAAGCCCAAGGGGCTCGACGCCGAGGGCGCGGAGTTCCTCAGCAAGTGGCTGGGCCACCAGTCGTTCAAGGGAGCCTGCGAAATCGACGCGAAGCCGGCGGGCATGATCGGCTACATCCGCGTGTGGACGTCGGAGCGGACGGACATGTCGCCGCGTCAGGCGCTGGAGACGTTCACGGCCGAAGAGAAGAACGTCACCAGCAAGGAATTCAGTGACACCAAGGCCGGTGACCTTCCGGCCGCGGAAGTCGTCTACGAGCAGAAGAACCCCCTGCTGGACGAGACGAAGCAGGAACGCGCCTTCGCCGTGACGACGCCGAAGGGCGTCACCGTCGTCCACCTCGGCGGGCTCGACACCGGCGAGCACAAGGAAATGCTCCCGGCCTACGAACTGGCCAAGAAGACCACGAAGCTCCCCTGATCGCCTGACCTCCTGTCTTCAGCGCGGGCCGCCGCCCATCGCCCCCAGCATCTCCTTCCCGCCCGTACGGAGGAAGCGCACGAGCAGCGCGGCGGCCAGGCCGAAGAAGGCGATGTTGAGCCAGGTCGTGTAATTCCAGCTCACCCCCGCCTCGGGGATCGTGGCGTGCTCGCGGCCGGGAATGAGCCCCAGGCCGCCGAAGACGAATTCGACGGCGTACCCGGCGACGACCATGGCTACGTAGAAAGTCACCAGCAGGAAGAACGCCATCCTCGCGCCGTAGTACTTCCGGTAGATGTTCAGGATGGGCAGGATCAGCAGGTCGGCGAAGATGAACGCGACCACGCCGCCGAAGCTGATGCCGCCCTTCCACAGGACGACGGCCAGCGGCACGTTCCCGATGGAGCACACGAACGAGGCGATCGCTACCAGCGGGCCGACAAGCGGGCCCCACCATTTCGCGAGCCCTGGGTCGTCGGTGAGGAAGAACGCCGACCAGAACGAGTCCGGGACCCATGCCGCGATGGCGCCGGCGATCAGCAGACCGGCCACGAGATCGCGCAGGATCGCCGCCCACTCCATGACGAAGATGTGCGCCGCGGCCGTGAACCCCTCGCCGGAGAACAGGCGGCGCGCGAACGTCCCCTCACGCCGTACGGACATGTCCATAGCCGCGTGTCCCTCCATAGAACCGGCCACGCCACGCCCGGCCTGCACCCGGGCCTCGTCCAACAGCCGGGGCCGGAGGAACAGCCTGAAAAGCACCGCCAAAGCGATGATCATGACGGGCCCGCCCACGAACTCCGCGAGCGTGAACTGCCACCCCATGAGCAGTGCCAGGATCACCCCGAGCTCCACCACGAGATTGGTGGAGGCGATCTCAAAGGCCATGGCCGCAGTGAAGTCCGCCCCCTTCCGGAACAGGGCCCGGGCCAGCGCGACGGCCGCATAAGAACACGACGAAGAGGCCGCCCCCAGCCCCGCGGCAATGGCCAACGTACGCGGCCGACCGTCACCGAGCAGAGCACGGACGGTCCCCATCCGCACCACCGCCTGCACCACAGCGGACAGAACGAACCCCAGAACCAGAGCCCAAGCAATCTCCCAGCCCATAGCCCCGGCAACAGCCAGCGCCCGCACCATCGCTTGCATCCGCCGCCTCTTCCTCCAGCACACGACGCAGGGGGCGATCTCACCTCCGCACGTCTCGTATACCTCTACCTCCCGCAACCCCGCCTACGGGACGAGGAACGCCCGGATTCGGCCCGGATTCGACCCGGATTCGGCGCTTGCCTGACTCCGGCGGCCGCCGAGGGCCTTGGTCAGGGCAGGCCCGTACGGCCCAGCCACGCCGGCGTGCCCCGTCGCCCCTGCCGCCTCCGCCGCCATTGTCTTGATCTTACAGATTCCTGCTTCCAATTCGGTGGGCCGGATCAAGCGAAGTCACCGGCAATGTCCTGGCAGTGTCGTCTTTGTGCCGTACGGATCAGCTGCGCGGACCACCGCAGCGTCTTGTTGATTTCCTACTTGTGCATGGAGGGGCAAGGATGAGCAGCAACACCGAGGTGCTCGTGACGGGCGTCGGCGGGATCACCCCGCTCGGCGCCGACATCACGCAGTCGTGGAAAGGCATGGTCGCCGGCGAGTCCGGCGTGACGCGGCTCGGCGAGGAGTGGGCGGAGGCGGACCTGCCGGTGCGCGTGGCCGGTGCGCTCCCCGTGGATCCGCTGTCGCTGCTGGAGCGTGTGGAGGCCCGTAAGTGGGACCGGTGTGAGCAGCTCGCGATGATCGGCTCGCGTGAGGCGTGGCGGGACGCGGGGCAGCCGCAGGTGGAGCCCGAGCGGCTCGCCGTCGTCATCGGCACGGGTACCGGCGGCATCCTCACCACCCTCGGCCAGGACGACGTCTACGAGCGGTCGGGGGCGCGCCGGCTCTCCCCGTACGCCGTGCCCATGCTGATGCCGAACGGCCCGGCCGCCTGGGTGAGCATGGAGCTGGGCGCGCGGGGCGGCGCGAGGACGCCGGTGAGCGCGTGCGCCTCCGGGGCGGAGGCGATCGCGATGGGCCTCGACCTGATCCGGGCCGGACGCGCCGACGTCGTGGTCGCGGGCGGCGTCGAGGCGTCGCTGCACCCGTTCTGCGTCGCCGCGTTCGCGCAGATGAAGGCCCTTTCCACGGACGACGGCGACCCGCGCGCGGTCTCCCGTCCCTTCGACGCGGCCCGCAGCGGCTTCGTCATGGCCGAGGGCGCGGGTGTGGTGGTCCTGGAGCGCGCCGGGTTCGCCCGGGACCGGTCGGCGCGTACGTACGGGAAGCTGGCCGGCGCCGCCGTTTCCTCCAGCGCGCACCACATCACCGCCTCGGACGCGGAAGGCCAGGTGCACGCCATCCGGACGGCCCTGCGCGACGCGGGTCTCGGGCCGCAGGACGTCGACAACGTTCACGCGCATGCCACGTCCACGGAGTCCGGGGACCTGGCCGAGGCGCAGGCGATCAAGACCGCGCTCGGCGGGCACGTGGCGGTCACGGCCACGAAGTCGATGACCGGGCACATGCTGGGCGCCTCGGGCGCGGTGGCCGCGGTCGCCGCCCTGCTCACGCTCCGGGACGGCGTGCTGCCCGTGACCCGCAACTTCGAGAAGCCGGGCCCGGGCATCGACCTGGACGTGGTCCACGGCCGGAGCCGCGCCGGTGACTGGTCGGCGGGGCTCGTGAACTCCTTCGGCTTCGGCGGGCACAACGTCAGCCTCGTCGTGACCCGCGAGGGTTAACCGGCCCGGCGATGCTGCCCTCCGTAAGCCTCGGGCAGGGTGGGCCAGGAGAGCCAGGGCGTGTCGGCGGGTCTGCGGGTCGGCGGGTCGTGCATCGGCGCGAACGCCTTGACCTCAAGTGCAGTTTATGTATGAGGGTTGACGATCATGACGCAATTCCTGGACCTCGTCCACCCTGCCGCCGGAACAGCTTTGATCAGTGAGTGGCTCACCGGCACTCCCCAGCGTTCGCACGCGGCCGCCGAAGCAGCGATCGACGAGTGGGCGGCAGCCGAGACGCCCGCAGCGCTCCTCGCCCAGCACTTGTTCTTGTCCACTGACGGCACCGGCCTCCTCTTCTACGCCCAGTGGACAAGCAATGAGGACCACCTCGCGTGGGCCCGCGCCCGCCGCCTCGGAATAGTCAGCCGTGTCGACACACTCGTGCCCGGTATCGAACGGCCCGGCCTCAACCGGACCCGCCTCCACCGCAGCGTGGTTCACGACGCGGAGCGCCGGCCCGGCGTCTTCGCGGTGACCACGATGGCGGTGGACGAGGTGGACAACGCCGTCATGGCGGCGCCGGGCTTGCTCGGCACACACCTCCACCTGACATCGGACGGTGAGCGCGCGATCGTCGTCACGGAGTGGACCGATGCCGCCTCGCAAGAGGCGGCCATCACCGACGGTCGTGACGTCAAGCAGTACACGCTCCACCACTCGTTCCTGAACGACCGTGCCTAAGCGATCACGAGCATGCGGCCGGGGCTGGGACGGGGTGCGCCCGCCCACCGGGCGCCGCCTTCGCCACCCTGCGTTCAGGCTCAGCGAGCAGGGCGATGCCCGCCACCGCGGCGGCATCGCCTCGTCAGCCGTTTCCGTACCGCCTTCAGCAGTTCCACCCGGCCCACGCGCAGGGTCAGTACGTCGCGCCCCGGTAGAGGCTTTGCGTACCAGGGGAGGCCGAGGCGTTGCCAGCGGGTGGGCTTCAGGGGCGGCTGGGGCGGTACGGGGACGGACCACTCCTTGCCTGCCGCGGCGAGGCGGAGTGTCAGCTCCCGTTCGCCGGCCGTCGCGCAGCGGACCCGTACCGTGAAAGTGCCGTCGGAGGAGGCCGGTTCGACCGGGGTGCGCTCTTCCGTGCCGCCGTCCGGTCCGCCGGCTCGTATCGTCAGCGCGCCGCCGGGCCAGCTCGCCAGGCTGCAGCGGCCCTTCACGACGAGGGTGGCGGGGGCGTCGGCCGACCACGCCGCGCCGGTGACGCGCAGGTGCGGCGGTATGCGGTGGCGGGTCTCGCCCACGTCCAGGGTGAGGTTGCCGTAGGGCTTGGTGGTGAAGAGGGCGACGGCCGTGCCCGCCTCCGTGACGAGCGTGGTCGTCGCGGTGGTCACGGAGTCCGCGCGGCTGCTGCCGAGGCGGGCTTCCTTCACGATGCCCTGGGCGCCGACGGCGAGCGAGATGTCCCAGAGGCCGGGCGTCAGCGAGGCGAGGTCGACGGTCACGTCGTACCCGGCCATGTCGTACGCGTAGAGGCCGCCGTCCTCGTCGGCACCCAGACCCGGGGTCGGGGTGTGGTGGACCGGGAGGCGGCGCTCCGCGTCCGTGCCGCGCTTGCGGAGGATGAGCTCGGTGGTGACGTCGGTGACGTCGCGCGTGGATATGCGGTGGATACGGGCGTGACCCGCGAGGCGCAGCCCGGTGGCGTTGATGTCGGCGGAGTCGACGCGGTGCCGGGCGCGCAGCTCGGCGGTGATGTCGTAGCAGTCGTCGGGGATGTTGAGCGTGGAGTCGCGGAAGTAGGGGTAGAGGGCGTACGCGTGGCCGCCGTCGACCAGGAGCTCCGGCCCGGTGGCGGCCGTGGCGGCGAGAGTGGTGATGCCATAGCCGGCCGCGCCCCGGTCGAGCTCCCAGTGGACGAGGGTGAGGAGCTCATCGAGGAGCCGCTGGCGGATGAGGTGGCACCGCAGGCGGACCGCGGCGGGCAGGCGCGCGGCCAGGCCCTCGGTCCAGTGCAGGGCGACCAGGTCGGCGAGCTCGTACAGCAGCTTGTCCTGGATCTCGCGCTGCGGTTCGCGGCCCAGCTGGAGTACGGCGTCGCGCAGTTCGACCGCGTAGTGCCGGTGCATGAGCGTGTCCCGGCGGGGGCCGGCCGGGGTGTGCGCGGCGACGAGCTCGGTCATCTTCCGGAAGAGGTCGGTGCGCATCCGCGCGCCGTGCTCCTGGGCGGTGATGTTGTTGCCGTCCTCGCGGGCGACCCAGTAGAGGCAGTCGTAGTCGGCGACGACGGAGATCGCGGCGGCTTCGAGGTAGGCGGTGGCGACGAACGGCTGGTCCTCGCCGATCGACAGACCGGCGTCGAAGCGGAGCCGGAGCCGGTCGATCAGCTCGCGGCGGAACAGCTTCATCGGGTTGAGCGTCCAGTAGACCCTGGAGGCGAACACGTCCGTGCTGGGCTGGTTCCGCCGGAACATCGACCCGGGCGCGCGGCGGCCGCCCTCGCCCACGATGCGGCCGAGGACGACGTCGGAGCCGTTCTCGTCCGCCGCCGCGACCATGCGCTCCAGCGCCTCGGCACCCAGGTGGTCGTCCGCGTCGAGGAAGAAGACGTAGCGCCCGGTCGCGCGGTCCAGGCCGAGGTTGCGCGGGCCCGCGGGCCCGCCGGAGTTCGGCTGGTGGATCACGTGCATCAGCGGCGCCCGCCCCGCCAGGCGGTCCAGCTCGTCCGCCGTGCCGTCCGTGGAGCCGTCGTCGACCGCGATCACCTCGATCCGGTCCGCCCCCAGGGACTGACCGAGGACGGAGCCGACACTGCGGGTCACGTACGGCATGGCGTTGTAGGCGGCGATGATGACCGTGACTTCGGGCCCAGGCACAGCAACAGGCTCCACCCGCAGGCCCCGCGGACTCCACAGTTCCGCAGATTTCGCAATCCAGAAGGGGCCATTGGGGGAGAAGCCGCCGTCGAGAAGCCGACGCCAGAGCCGCCCCACGCGCAACTTAGGCTAACCTAAGTCCCTCTCCGTCAAGCCTAAGGTCGAGGACGGTCACGATGCAGCGATCGCAGCACAGCCAGGGCACGCCCGGTATCGCTCGGACCCGGGACGGCCGCGAGTTGCACTTCATGGAGCTCGCCGACCCGGTCGGCGGCGCCGCGCCCGCGACGGTGGTCTTCGAAGGCGGGCTGGCGTCGGTGCGGTCGTACTGGGCGCTCGCGCAGCGGGGCGTGGCGGGGGCGGCGCGGGCCGTGGTCTACGACCGCAGCGGTCTCGGGCGGAGCGCTCCCGACCCGTCGGGGCAGCGCCGGCTCGCCCGGCTCGCCGATGACTTGGGCGAGCTGCTCGACCACCTCGGCCCGGGCCCGTACGTGCTGGTCGGGCACAGCTGGGGCGGCCCGGTCATACGGCTCGCCGCGGCGGCGCGGCCCGGGCGGATCGCCGGCCTGGTGCTGGTCGACCCCACGGACGAGGCCTGCGACCTCCTCTTCGAGCGCTCCGTCCGCCGCCTGGAGAAGGTCCGGTACGGGGTTGCCCTGCTGCTGGCACGCCTGGGGCTGCTCGGCCTCCTCTTCCGCAAGGTGACCGCCGCCCTGCCGCCCGACGCCGCCGCCGACATGCGCGCGGAGGCGTTCACCGTCGCGACGATGCGCACGATGGGCGCCGAACAGGCCTCCATCGAGGCCGATCTGCGCGCCCTGCGCGACCAACCGCCGGCCCTCGGGGACATCCCCGTCACCGTCATCTCGGCGACCCTGCCCACCCCGGGCATGAATGCGGACGCCCGCGCGTCCGTGAACGCGGCGCACGCCCACCGGGCCCGGCAGTCCCCCCGGGGACGGCACGTCCTCGCGCAGCACGCGGACCACATGGTGCCGACGGCGGAGCCCGGGATCATCGTCGCGGAGATCAAGCGGCTGCTGGAGGACGCGGGACTGTGTGATCAGAGACGCGGGACGGCGTGAACAGAACGGGCAGATCGCCTCATAACGGGATAGATTGAGCGGAAGTCCACGAGAGGAGACCCCCATGTCCTCCAAGCGACGCCGCAAGAAGAGGGCTCGCCGCGGCAAGGCCGCCAACCACGGCAAGCGCCCACAGTGCTGAACCCATAGCTCTGGCCCCACAGCGCCGAACCGACAGCACTGAACCAACAGCGCTGAACCGGCAGGGGCTGAGTCAGCCGCTGTAGCGGACCCGGAAGCGGATCCCCGCCGCCGCCAGCCGCCCGGTCAGCGCGTCCCCCATCGCCACGGCCGTCGTGACCTGCCCCGACGTCTCCGGCAGGTCGTCCAGGGCGAGGCACAGCGACGCCTCAGCCAGGATCTTCGCCGTCTCACCGTAACCAGGATCACCACCCGTGACCTCGGTGAACACGCGCCGCCCGCCCCCTTCACCCACGGCTCGCACCTGGAACCAGGCACGGGCCCGCTGCTCCGCGCCCGGCCCCCTGCCCGGCTCGTAGAGGCGGGAGAGCACGGACCGGACGGGGGCCACCTGCGCGGCCACCGCCAGCGCGCCCAAGCCGACCGGTCCGGCCAGAGCCACAGGCAGCGTCTTCACGGACGCATAGTGCCGGTAGCGGAAATCGGGACCGTACCGCTCCAGCGCCGCGGCCGAGCGGCGTACGACCTGGGGGTCGAGCGTAGGCAGCGGCAGCGCCCACGTGCCCGTCTCCTTGCTGAACCGCGGCGCCCCCAGCGGAGCCCGCACCCGCCGCCCGGCGGGCGCCGGCTCGTACCGGCTCCGCTCCCGCGCCGCCGCCTTCGTCTGGCGCTGCCGCGCGGCGATCAGCAGCGACGTGGCCAGCGTCCCGCCGGAGATGATCCCCGACGCCCGGACGAAACCGTCGACCGTCAACGGCACTCCCTCCGGCAACTGCCGGACGGTGAAGTACGCGAGGAGGTCGTGCGGCACCGAGTCGAAGCCGCAGGCGTGCACGATCCGGGCACCGCTCCTGCGGGCCTGCGCGTCGTGACGCAAGTACGTGAGGTCGACGAACTCCGGCTCACCGGTGAGGTCGGTGTAGTCGGTACCGGCTTCCGCGCAGGCCGCCACCAGCTCCCGGCCGTACCGGATGTACGGGCCGACGGTCGAGGCGACCACGTGCGCGGACCCGGCCAGCTCGCGCATGGCGGCAGGGTCGGCCGCGTCCGCGGTCAGCAGGGCCGGCTCGGCAGCCCGTACGGGATCGAGCGCGGCCAGCCGCTCGCGGAGCTGCTCCAGCTTCGTCCGGCTGCGCCCGGCGAGCGCCCACCGGAACCCCTCCGGCGCGTGGGCCAGCAGGTATTCGGCCGTGAGCCGACCGACGAACCCCGTGGCGCCGAAGAGCACGACGTCGTACGGGCGTTGCGGTCCGTTCCGCCGGTTCATGGAGCCTCCGGCTGCTGCGATCGAAGTCACCGGGCATGCATCCCTTCTCGTGTCCGACTCGTGTCCGTCCACCATGTGTCCGTCCCGTGTCCGTCCACCGTGGGGGCCATTCTGCCGCCCGGTCAGCGCGCCGCACGCCCGGCGCCCCCGAACGCGCGGCGCGGCGGCTGCGCACGCGGCGGAGCCGTATGCCCATGCACGAACGGGTGGTGGGCAACGGTTCCGGTAGGTACGCAACGGCCGCCCGGCCCATGCTCATTGCCGACAGTGCGGTTCTGAGGCGAACCGTTCGCCTCCCCGAAACCACGCGCAGAAACGGCAGGACGACCATGCCAGTGCACCCGCTCCCGCTCACCCGGCGGTCCGCGATCCTCGCAGCCGCAGCCGCAACCGCCGCAACGCTGATGGCCCTGGCCCCCGGCACGGTCCGAGCCGACTCCCCCTCACCGGAACCCTCCTCAACGGCCTCAGCAGCCTCATCGGCCTCGGCAGCGCCGATCAAGAACGAGGGGAACGGCTGGTACCTCGGCAGCAGCGGCGACTCCTCCAAGGCCCCCGCGTACACCACGAAGTACACGGGCGAACCCGCCTCCGCTCCCCCGCAGCTCAAGTGGACCTACGACGCCTCCACCAAGCTCATCAAGAACGAGGCGAACGGCTGGTACCTCGGCAGCGCCGGCGACTCCTCCAAGGCCCCGGCGTACACGACGAAGTACACGGGCGACCCGGCCTCCGCTCCCTCGCAGCTCAAGTGGTCGTACGACGCCTCCACCAAGCTCGTCAAGAACGAGGGGAACGGCTGGTACCTGGGCAGCGGGGGCGACGACTACGGCAAGGCGCCCGCGTACACCACGAAGTACACCGGAAGCCCGGCGTCGGCACCGGCGCAGCTGAAGTGGTCGATAGCGTCCTAGGTTCCGGGTGGTGGGTCTCCTGAGGGAGGAGACCCACCGAGGGCCACGGGCTCGGCCCGTTGAGCGTGGCGTGCTCGGTGAAGATCTGCGCCGAGTCGGCGTACGGGGCGGTCACGGCGAATTCCACAAAACCGGGTCCCGTAGCCAGTGCCGTGACGGCACAGGTTCGCCGGGTTGGTGGCTTCGCCTCGATATTCTGCGCGGCGTGATCAACTCATACGCGAGTTCTGACGATGCTGAGATTGCGATAGCTGGGGCATGTGCCGGCGCGGGCGTGGTGCGCACCATGTACGGTCAGCGGCTGACCCGCATTGACAAGGGCGCCGGAGACTTTGCCACCGCCGCCGACGTGGAGGCCGAGAAGGCGATCCTTGGTGTTATCCGTGCTGCTCGGCCCCATGATGCGGTGCTCGGTGAGGAAGGCGGGCAGCACGGTGCCGCTGACACTGTACGCCGGTGGTTGGTGGACCCCCTGTGCGGCACGCTGAACTACGCCGTCGGCAACATGCTGGTGGCCGTCAACGTGGCGCTGCGCAACGGGGCCGCGGCGGTGGCCGATCCGTTCAGCGGCGAGGTCTTCTTCACCGACGGGGAGACCGCCTGGGTGCGGCATGACGAGGTGAACGCCCGGTTGGTGCCCACGCCCGCCACGCGGCTGGTGGACGTCAATCTGGATCCGCCGTTCCCGAGCGCGCCCCGGTTCCGGGCCGTTGACCTGCTTGCCCACCCCGATTTCGTCGAGCGGTTCCGGCCGCGGGTCGTATCCACGACACTGGCGTTGGGCTGGGTCGCGGCCGGCAAGCGCGCCGCCTACGTCACCGATGGCGGTGACCTGTCCGAGAGCGTGCATTTCGCCGCCGGTATCGCTGTGTGCCGGGCTGCCGGCTGCGTAGTCACCGGGATCGACGGCGCCCCGATCGGGCAGGCAGGCCGCGGACTTGTGGTGGCGGCCGACGCTGAGACCCACGGGCTGCTGATGTCGCTGATCCGCAGCCGAAGTTAATGCTGTCACCGCATCGGTGCGTGCGCCGGGTCGTCAGGCTGCGGCTGCGAGGGGGGCGTCCGCCCCACCGAATTCAGCGCAGTCAGGGTGTTAGCCGCGCCCTTGCGGCGGCGGTTGACGCCCCACAAGGTCACCGCCGACCGCATAACAGCCGTGAAAATACATCACCCCGTAGGTGCGGTGGAAGGCCGTCGGCAGCCGGTCCGGTCTGCCCTTCTGGGCCCAGCAGGCCCAGCGGTCGGGGGGGGATCCTCAGGGGGCATGGTCGCCTACGTGGCCGCCTTCGCCGTCGGCCTCGGCCCCGTCTTCTGGATCCTCATCTGCGAACTCTCCCACCCAAGGCACGCGCCCGCGGCACCGGCACCTGCGCCGTGGTCAACTGGGCCGCCAACTTCGCCGTGGGCCGGATGTTCCTGCCCGTCGCCGACCTCACCGGCGACGGTGCCGTCTTCTGGTTCTTCGCCGCGGAGTCGCCGACAGCGATCGCCTTCGTCCACCGCACCGTCCCGGAGACGAAGAACCGCTCCTTCGAGGAGATCCAGCGGACCTGCTCCCCGACCGGGCCTGACCGCGGACCGCCCCGCTACGCGCTTGTTGAGCCTACGCTCGCGGGCTCGCGGTCAGGGTGAGGCTTCCGGGAAGGGCCCCACACGCTTCCCGGAAGTGGGCGGCCAGGTCACTGCGCGTCGGTGTGCCCGGCGAGGACACCCATGTGTCCAGCGCACAGTGGAACGCGGCGACGAGCATGTCCAGGGCGAGCCGTGGACGCGGATCGTCCTCGCTCCCGAAGTCGAACCGGCGGTGAAGGATGCCGAGCGCGGCGCGGCTGGTGTCGTTGCAGAACCGCAGACCGTGCGCATCCATCGACGGAGCGCGGGCGGCCAGCTGACGGCTGAGCAGTACGCGATGCGCCCAGTCGTCAGCAGTCATGCGCTCCAGCGCGGCGCACAGCGCCGTCCGGAGCATCTCCAGCACCGGACGACGGCCGGGCTCGCGGGTTTCGAGGTCGTCGAGGAAGGCCCGCCACAGATCCTGCGTCGGCGCCATGGCCACGTCTTCCTTGCTGCTGAAGTGCCGGAAGAAGGTGCGCTTGGACGTCTCCACCTCGTCGCAGAGCTCGTCGAGGGTCACGCCGTTGAACCCCCGCTCGGTGAACAGCTCCAGAGCGGTGTCGATCAGGGCTTCCCGCGTACGCCGCTTCTTGCGTTCGCGCAGTGGAAGCCGGTCGCCGTGTTCGCGTGGCGTAAGCACATTCCCCATGACGGACAGCGTACCCGAGGGGTAATTGCCACTTGCGGGCATACGCCACTCAGTGGCATAACTGTGGTCCTGCGCCAACCACGCCAACCACGCCGCCCACCGGAGGATTCACCGCCATGCGTGCATTGCTCGTCGACCGTTCATCACCTGCCGGACTCCGGCTCTCCACGGTCCCCGACCCCGAGCCCGCCCCTCATCAGGCTCTGATCCGGGTGAAAGCGACCTCCCTCAACTACGGCGAGGTCCGGTTCGCCGTGCGGGAAGCGCCCGAGGGCACTGTCCTCGGATGGGATGCGGCCGGCGTGGTGGTGCGAGTAGCCGCCGACGGGTCCGGCCCGGCGATCGGCACCCCGGTGGTCACCCTCGGCCTCGACGGCGCGTGGGCCGAACTCCGCGCCGTGGACACCGACCTGATCGGCGTGGCCCCGACCGGAGCCGACTTCGGAGCCCTCAGCACCATCCCCGTGGCGGGAGCCACCGCCCTGCGCGCCCTCCACCGCCTCGGGCCGATCCTGGGACGGCGCGTGCTCGTCACCGGCGCGACAGGCGGTACGGGCCGGTACGCCGTGCAGTTGGCCCGGCGCGGCGGAGCGCACGTCGTGGCCTCCACCGGAACCCCCGCACAGCACGGCGACAGCCTGCGCGGCTCGGGGGCGCACGAAGTGGTGGCAGGACCGCTGGAAGCCCGAGGGCCGGTTGACGGGGTGGTGGATCTGGTGGGCGGGCAGCAACTCGTCGACGCCTACAGCATGCTGCGCGAAGGCGGCACCCTCGTCGCCGTCGGGCACTCCGCACACGAAGCCGAAACCTTCCCGTACGGTGCGCTCTTCGGCGACCAGGGACGGCACGACCGCTCGATCACCACCTTCTTCCTGCTCACCTGCACCGAGCTCGCTCCGGACCTGTCGTGGCTCGCGAGCCAGGTCGCTTCCGGCGACCTCGACCCGCAGGTCTCCTGGCGCGGCAGCTGGGAGAAGGCCGCGGACGCCATGGACGCGTTGCTCGGTCGCCGCCTCCACGGCAAGGCGGTGCTCGATATTCCCTGAGACGGCTTCCCTATTGCCGGGCCGGCGCTGGGGGTCGTGTCACGTGACGACGGGGACGTGGACGCCTTCGGCTGTTCGAAAGCGCTCCCGCAGGAACTCGGGCCTCGCAAGCACCTCCGCGATGTCCGGGTAGTCCCCCGCCGGATCCTGTGAACGTATCTTGCGCAGAGTTCCCTTCTCTTCTCCGGGTCGTGGTGACGCCGTGGGGTAGCAGCTACCCGCCGGGCGCCGGCGGCATCGCTCGTGGAGGTCGTCTGCAGATCCTGTGCGGCTGCACCCGGGCATCAGATAGGAGGTGGTGTCCCGCCGGCTGCCTTGCCGGTACACGATCTTGATGACCTGTGCGAGAAGTCCAGTGGCCTGCTGGTAGCGCGACTCAGGTGTCGAGGTGGGCAGCGTCACTTCGGAGGCTCCGATCCGAGAGTCCGGCCATGGCGCTCAAATGAATACCAGGACAGGCAGACAGTCGTGCTTTTGGACGGTCATGAACGCGGTCGAAGGGCGACACGGGCCCGCTGTCGAGCCGCCGAGCCAGCTGCATCGGCTGTGATCACGTTGCGTAGGCCGTGTCCATATCACATGCACCTGCCGCAGTGGTCAGGGCAGGCGTGAGGTCATCCGCCGCTCCTGTGTGGTGGCGCCGCGGATCCGGCGCCCCCAGTTGCCCATAACACCGCGGCCAAGGGCGGGAGATCGTCGCCGTGCTCAACCCGGACGTCGAGCTGGCCGGCCCGGCCGAGGCCATCGCGGAGATCGGCTACCCGGCCTGAGGCCCCCCGCCCCCGGCCCCCGCCCCCGGCCCCCGCCCCTGCGGCGACGGCAAGGGCTGGGTGGCTCGCCGCATGGAGAGAGGTGTGTCAGCTGCGCCAGTAGTCGCGTTCCGGCAGGTCGACCCAGGTGTCGGGTGGTCCGGAGACGGCGCGCGTGTCGGTCGGGCGCAGTCCTGCCCAGGCGCAGGCGTAGGCGACGGCGTTGTGTCGGTAGAGGTAGTGCTGAAGAACGTCTTCGGATGTGGGGGTGTCGTCGGGGTCGAGGTCGCCGCCGGGGATGAGGTCCCAGTCTTCGATGACGCCGTTGCGGGCGATGCTGCCCTGGTTGCCGCTCTTGGCGTTGGCGTACAGGCCGTAGCAGGAAGTGCCTGTTGAGAGAAGCTTTTGCACGCCGGGCATCTGTGGTGCGTAGCCCCAGGGCTGGGTGACGATGCAGCCGCCCGGCACTGTGGTGACGCCGACGGTGCGCAAGTCTTCGCCCCAGGAGGGCGTTTGGAGGGCGTGGAGTCTGCTGCCTTCGACGGGTGTGGCGTCCAGGCGGCGTATTGCCTCCGGGCCGTCGATGCCGGCCACGCACACCAGGCCGAGGCCCTCGTGGTGGGTGTCTTTGAGGACGGCGAGGAGTTGTCGGGCTTGGTGTGCTGCTGCGCGTTCCGTGTTGCTGAGCCCTTGCTGTCCGTCGGGGGTGGTGAACAGGTTCGGGGTGGGTCCGGCCAGGCTGAGCCGCCCCGGAGACCAGCCGGCGATGAGTGGCCGCCAGGGGTCGGCACCCACGGCGACGAGTGCGCGGGCGCTGTCGGGCTGGTTTTCCATGACGGCTTCCCACAGTGCGGTCGTGCCGTCCTGGAGCGCGTCCACGTCCGCCACGCGTCCGGCTAGTTCCGCGACGACCTCCGACGAGCCGGCCATCACGGCCTGGTGCAAAGGCCGGGAGCCGTTGAGGTCGTCCGGATCAGCGCCTTGCTCCAGCCGTCGGCGAACTATTTCCACGTGCTTCCAGTCCCGCCACTGCATGCCCTCCCAGCCATGTCCCTGTCCTGTCACGTCGCTCCTCCTGTACCGAACGAACGGGCAGCGCCGATCGCCGCCCCCCACAACGACACCCTTGCAGTCACCACTGACAGGCAAGCAGCCACGGCCGTTCGCCGGCCCTGTAGCGTTCGTACGGGTCAGCGGCGGTCGCAGGAAACGGGCTGACTGGGATGACTGTGCCGCTCGCCGCCCGCATCCATCTACTGATCACTGTGATGGCCGCAGGAGCGGCAGGGTCGGGGGCGGCGATCGGCTCACGGCTTGCCCGCCGGCAGTTCACGGCCTACCTCTCACGCGGCAGGCAACAGGCAACAGGCGTCAGGCGTCAGGCGTCGGCCGATGGATACGCGCAAGGCATCGCCGACGCGGTCGTCGCCCACATCGCCATCTACCAGGCCGCAGTCTTCCCCCTCGTCCCCGCCGGCGTGAGCGAGGAGGAACGACAGGCTCGCCGCGGCCGCTGCGCTCGAAGCCATCGATCAAGGAACAGACGCCGAACAGGCCGAAACAGCGATGAAGGACCTCGCCCTTACGGCCTACGACCAGCGCCCCCGCCACTGAGCAACCGACTACGCCTCCTCGGACCAGCCTCTGGCCCGGTCCCCGTAGCGCAGCGACGGTCGCTGCCTGGCCGACCGGCGCTCACCTCGCACCGGACGACCCGCCGCGGCCGGTGGCCGCCGGGGAAACCGTGCCCAACGTGGTCGGCGTCCACCTGTACCTCGAAGACGAGGCCGGCCGGCAGGGTGCTGCTCGGACCGCGCCACCCGGACTCCGCTTACGCCGGCCAGCTGTGGCATTCCCGGCGGGACACTGCGAACAAGAGTCCGCTGTTGCCTGCCTGGTCCGCGAAGCACGGGAGGAAACCGGCATCAAGATCGACCCGGCCGACGCCAACTCCACTCATGCTGTGCATCTCGTGAACACACCCGGGGACCAGCCGCGCATGCAGATGGTGTTCCGGGTGCGCCGCTGGACGGGCACCCCTGCGGTACGCGAGCAGCACTTCGGCGGTTGCCGGTCTGCTGCGGCTCGGGGCCGCCGGATGCCACAGGGGTCGGGCAGAGACCTCCTCCCGGGATACGTATTCCCCGAGATGGCGTCACGCAGGTGAGAGGACACTGCCCTGCGCTGCTGACGATGAGCGCCCCCGCCCCCGTGGTTGACATGCCCGTGGTCCGGCCGCGGCCAGTGAGGGCGATTGCCTGGCTTCATTGCTACCGGCGCGGCACGCGGATCTGCTCGCGGATCGCGGCGGTCTTCTTCGCAAGGTCGTCGAGGGTGATCGGTTCGTTTGCGGAGACGGTAGCGACGGTGCTGTGGTCACTCCATCCGCAGGTGGAGATGGTGCCCGGCTGTCCGGTGCCGGTAACTGAGTACACCTCGCAGGTTATCGGCTCGGCGGCGCCGCTCGGCGTGACGTCCTTGGCTGGGGTGGTGACTTCGATGCCCGGGTTTTCGCTCACGCCCTTGAGCATGCTGGTCATTGCGCGCTTGGGGTCGGTGATCTCGCCGTAGAGACCGGAGACGACGATGGTCTGCGGCCCTTGACCGGATGCGCTGGTGTACTGCCCGCCCGCTCCCTTCATGTTCCGTTCGTTACGGCCGTTCCGCTGTCCTGCCATGCCGTCGTCCAACGTCCGGCTGAGGTCCTTCTCCATCGTGTACTCGCCGCCCAGGAGAGAGGACGGCACGGAGAGCCGGTACCGCGGGGAAGGGCTGTCACTGTTGTGTGAGTCGCCGCGCTCTGTCCCGCTGAGGGCCGGCTCCGCTGTCCGGGCCGGCTCGTCATCCCCGCCGAAGGCCAGGAGAATGAGCATGCCCACAGCGACGACACCGGCCAGTGATCCGACGACGATTCCGGTGATCGCCCAAGGCCCGATCTTCCGGGGCGCTGGTGCGGCAGGTGGCGGTCCCCACATACCGGGCTGCGGGGGTGCCGGCCACTGCTGCGACGCGCCATGGGGCGGGGCAGGAGGCTGGGGCGGCTGGTGGGGCGGCGGAACCGTCACGGGTTGGGGCGTCCTCTCTCAGAACTTGGTGTTTTGTCAGCGTGTGCCACTGGGCATTATCGATGCTCATCGATACAGGTGAGATGTGCCTGACGCCAGGTCGGAGGGCTCACCGGTCACGCTGTAGGACGCCAGCGGCGGACTCCACGCGCTGCTCGCCGCCTACGCCGGGCTGCACCAACTCGGCCCAGTGGCTCCCGGTATCCGGCGCCGGCATGGTCGTCGCGGAATACCGCACCGGCGACACCACGACCCGCGGCCTCCTTGCACCCCTCACCCACCCGGCCACCGCCACCGCCACCACCATTCGGACCCCAGCCATGGGAATGGTGCCCCGGGCCGGCGTCGTGGGCTGCCGGGCAGCTTCTGGTCCTCGAGGACGTCGATTACCGTCCCGCATACTTGCTCCCCGGCGGCGCCATCGACACCGACGAAGCACCCTCGCAGGCCGTGGCGCGCGAGGTCCACGAGGAACTCGGCCTCACCCGCCGCTTCTCCCGCGCCCTGGCCGTCGACTGGGTGCCCCCCACCGCCCCTGGCTACCCGAAGGGGTTCCCCGGCGAGATGATCTACGTATTCGACGGCGGGACCCTGGCCGAAAACGACTTCGCCAGAATCCGTCTGCGGAGCGGGAAGTCACCGGCGTCCGCTGTGCCGAACCAGCGCTTCTCCCCCACCACATGAGCCCGGGCAGCGCCCGGCGCACCCTGGCCGCCTTCCGCGCGCGGATCAACGGCAGCGGCCCCGCAGTCCTCGAAGACGGCCGTCCCCTCGCCCCGACATGCCTGGACGACCTCGAGGTGTTGCGGACCCCGCGCAAACCCCAGCTCTGGCCCTGGCACACCGGCCCCGTGCCAACCACCGGCTCGGCCTGCCTGCCCGGCGGAACGGTCGAGCCGGCTGATCACGGAAGTCCGGCACGAACGCTCCAGCAGGAGGCGTGGGAGGAGGCCCGGGTGCGTATCAGCGATCCGCTCTACGTCGGCTACCTCCACGACGACACCAACGGCCGGCGCTGTGTCCGGGCCCGGTACGCGGCCGTGATCACCGATTGGGAACCGCCGAGCCGCGACGAGGCCACCGGCCGGACGTACACCCGGCTCCTGGCCACGCCCGAGCAAGCCGCACAGCATTTCGACTGGGGCGGCGAGGCCGCACCTCAACTGGCCGCCGTCCGCGCCGCCCGGGAGAAGCTCGGCATTCCGGCTCCTCCTCGGCAACCGCTCACAGGCCTCCCTCCGCGTCGGCCCTCCCCCGGTCCCGCGGCTCAGTAGGACTACGTGGCCAGAAGGAGCCTGAAGGACGGCTTCGCGGTGGTCGGGGACACGCAGTTCCTCCCCGGCTACTCGGTCCTCCTCGTCGACGACCCTGGCGTGCAGCGCCTCACCGACCTGCCGAGGCAGCTCCGACAGGCCCAGCTCAGACCAGGACGCGTAACCGATGTCCGTGGCGCCGGTTGCCGCCCAGTACCAGCCCGGGAAGTTGCGCTGTCCCCGGTATGACGGCAACCCACGAACCTGCTCCGCAAGCTCGAAGCCGACCGGCCACACCTCAAGGGGCCCTCGGCGCAGCTCACCAGGGGCTGCCACATACTCCAGCCAGAAGTCTTCCGTGTCCACAGATTGGCTCGCCATCAGCGAGAGGGGTCGCCCGGCGAGGGAAGCATGCATAACCCGGCTCGTCGTTCAGGGCATGTCCGATTCCTTCAAGATGCGCCTTGACCTGCGTGGTTGCATGGTCGTCATGGGCACAGACATCGGATTTGCTCTCCAGCCGGGTCAGCCGGGATACGACGAGGCGCGGCTGGGGCTGAACAGGGCGGTCGAGTCGCGGCCGGCCTATGTGGTCGAGGCGGCCTGCGACCAGGATGTAGTGGCCGCTGTGGGGCTGGCCATAGAGCAGAAGCGGCCTGTGGGGGTGCTGGCCACAGGGCACGGACCGGCTCTGTCCGCCGACGGGGCTGTGCTGGTCAACACGCGCCGGATGGACGGCGTGAGGGTAGACGTGGCCCGCGCGACGGCGTGGATCGAGGCAGGGGCGCGCTGGCGGCAGGTGCTGGAGCGGACTGCCCCGCACGGGCTGGCCCCGCTGAACGGCTCGAGTCCCAATGTGGGCGCGGTCGGGTACCTGGTGGGCGGCGGCGCGGGGTTGCTGGGCCGCCGCTTCGGTTTCGCTGCCGATCACGTGCGGCGGCTGCGCCTGGTCACCGCCGATGGCCGGTTGCGTGAGGTGACGGCTGAGTCCGACTCCGGCCTGTTCTGGGCGGTACGCGGCGGGAAGGACAACTTCGGCCTGGTCGTGGGCATGGAAGTCGATCTTTTCCCGGTTTCGCGGCTCTACGGAGGCGGGCTCTATTTTCCGGGTGAGTCCACGGCTGAGGTGCTGCACGCCTACGCCGATTGGGTCCGGCATGTGCCCGAGGAGATGGCTTCCTCGGTGTTGCTGGTCCGCAACCCCGACCTGCCCGATATCCCGGAGCCGCTGCGCGGGCGATTCATCGCCCATCTCCGTATCGCCTACAGCGGCGACATGGCGGACGGCGAGCGCCTGGTGCGGCCGCTGCGCGACCTCGGCCCGGCTCTCCTGGACACCGTGCGGGAGATGCCCTACGCCGAGGTCGGCACGATTCACCACGAACCCACCTCCATGCCGTACGTCTCCTACGACCGCAACCTGCTGCTGAGCGACCTGACAGCCGATGCCGTCAACACCATCGTCGCCCTCGCCGGACCGGACACGGGGGCGCCGTACGTCACCGAACTGCGGCATTTCGGCGGCGCCTACGCCCGCCCGCCGAAGATCCCCAACTGCGTCGGCGGACGCGACGCGGCCTTCACCCTCTTTACGGGCACCGGCCCGGAAACAGAGAATCGCCGGCGCCGCGATGACCTGCTCGCCGGGCTGCGCCCCTGGAGCACTGGTGGCACCAACCTGAACTTCGCGGGCGTTGAGGACACCAGCCCAGCCCGTGTGCGCGCTGCCTACGCCCCAGCTGACTTCGACCGGCTGAGGGCCGTCAAGGCCCGCCACGACCCCGGCAACATGTTCCGGATCAACCACAACATTCCACCGGCGGAGCCTTCGGCATGAGCGTGCGATTGCGCCTGGCCGGCCCCGTGCCGGAGAGGAGGGGGTTGAGATGACCTCACGTGACGGATCGGACCTCACCGAGCTGGTCAATATCGGCCAGTCCGTAGCCCGGTACTTCGAACGTATCGGCATCACCAGGATCGCGCAGCTGGAGCACCAGGATCCGGTCGAGCTGTACGAACGGATGTCGGACGCCTCCGGCAAGCAGCTCGACCCCTGTCTGCTCGACACCGTCATGTCCGCCGTGGACCAGGCCGAAGGCCGGCCTGCCCGGCCTTGGTGGCACTACACCCCTCAGCGCAAACGGCTGCTGGCCCAAGAAGACCGTGAACCATTCAGCAGATCTGCGAGGGAAGAGGACCACACGGAATCAACGGCATGAGCACAGGGGAAGCCTGCGCATCAACGCAGCCGCTTCCCGAGCCGCGGGATGCCTGCCGGAGCTGGCGGTCGCCTTTCACGGCTCGGACGCCAATGGCGGTCGGTTTGTTCGCACCGTCGGTGGACGCGGCCGCTCGAACTACCGGCCGACCAGGTCGGTCAGCGGCTCTCCCGCCAGTTCGCGCACGTCCCGGGCAAGATGGGCCTGGTCCGCGAAGCCCGTGCGGGCCGCCGTCTCCGCGAAGGGAATGCCGGCGCGGGCCAGCGCGAGGGCACGTTGCAGGCGCAGGACGCGGGCCAGGGTCTTGGGGCCGTAGCCGAAGGCGGTCAGGGAACGGCGGTGGAGCTGTCGGGCGCCGAGACCCACCGATCCGGCGGTCGCCGTGACCGAGCGGCCGGCCTCCAGCGATGCCACGACCGCCCGCAGGAGCGGGTCGGGGGGTGGCGCATCGGCCGCGAGGCGCAGCGCCAATTCCTCAAGAGCAGCCGCCGGATCGGGCGCTCTATCGACGCGCTCGGTGAGGCGGCGTGTGCTGGAGGTGGGCCAGAGGTCAGCAAGGTCCACGCGCCGGTCGCGCAGCTGGTGCGCGGGGACGCCGAGCAGAGTCGGCGCGATTCCGGGAGAGAAGCGGACCCCTGCCCACAGGCCCCGTTCGCCGGGGCCGGGGCGGTACGCGGCCGTGTCGGGTCCGGGGACGAGTAGCCGGCCCTCGGTCCACAGCAAGTCCATGCAGCCGTCCGGCAGCACGGACGCCACCTCGCCATCACCTGAATGCCCGGCGGATCCTCGTGTCCACACAACGGCACCGGGCAGCTGGGATGCACGCTCTACGTACGCGGAGGACACGCTGCGAATCCTACGTCCAGCGGACGCGTTCCCCAGAGGCGATCATCTGCCACGTCCTCGAAGCGGTGGGCAAGCCCTCCTTCATGTGTACGGTGTCCGGCCGTCATGCCGGGAAGGCTATCCAGGCGATGGGTCGCGGCCCGCGTAAGAAGGAGGCGCGCGAGAACGCCTGCCGCGCCTGCTGGCCGTGCTCCCTGTGATCGCCGACCCGCCGCAGAAGGGCGCCGCAGGTGCGGAGGGCCCCAGCAGGCGGCGGAAGCGGAGTTGGCCGCCGCGCCGAACCTGTCGGGGCCCGACGCGGCCGAGCTGACGGCACGGTGGTGTGGCTGCCGGGCCAGGGCGCAGCGCTGGCCACGGATCCGGGGCGCGACAAGGCCCGCATGCTGCTGTACCGGCTGGACGCCTGAGGCTCAGGAATCGGGTGCCCTGCGGTCAGCCTGTCCGGCCGGACACGTGGTAGTAGCCACGCTTGCGGTGCGTCATCACTGACCCAGACCCAACAAGGCGCCCAGGCCAAGGACGCCGCCGAGGAGGCCGCTGGAGCCGGGGAGACGCTGCCGCCCCCGGGGGCGGCCGTCCGGGCAGACCCGGACAGGATCTGAACCGGCCTGAGACGGCGGCTTCCGAGTCGATCAGTTGTCGCTGATCGCTGCCAGGAGGCGGGTGGCTATACCGGTCGTGCTGCCGCCGTCGGGAGTGGCTGTGCCGTAGCCGTAGCCGTAGCCGTAGCCGTAGCCGTAGACGATGCGGCGGTTCAGGTCAGGTGTGGCGAAGGCTGCGCTGTGGTAGCCGAGGTCATCTCCCGTCTTGCCCCACATCACCGAACCGTCCGGCAGTGGGACGGACATCAGGACCGTGCTGAAGCAGGCAGTGCCCTTCTCGGGGCCGGTGTTGCAGTGGGAGCCGTCCGCGTAGGGCAGAGGTTTGCCGTTCGCGTCACGCGGCACGGTGAACAGTTCGGCGGCCTGGGCTGGGGGCAGGAGACGGCCGCCGAGGAGAGCGGTGATGAAACGGTCGAGGTCGGCGGTTGTGGAGATCATGCTGGACGGCAGGCCGCCTTGTTCATTGACGTCGACCTGCTCACCCCGGCTGGTCGGCACGTACCCGGGCACGTACGGGCCCGGTATCCGCGCGGTACGGGTCGGGGCGGAGGTCTCTTTCATCTTCAGGGGCACCAGAATGCGGTTGGCCACCTCGTGCTGGAAGGAGTGGCCGGTGAGTTTCTCAATGAGCTCGCCGGCGATGCGGTAGCCGAGGGAGTTGTACTCCTGCTTGGTCCCGGGGGTGAACCGCGGGCCCGGCCACTGCCGGCCCTCGGGCCGAAGCGTCTGTTGAATGACCTGGTCGAAGGTGTAGAAGCCGAAGCGGCCTTCGACGACCACCCGGCCCTCGGCGGAGAGCTGCAGCAGGATGACCGCTTCCATCGGCTTGGCGATGCTGCCGATCCGGAAGTGTGCCACCTGGGCCACGGCGCCGGCCATGACGTCGCCCGGGTGGACCGCGACCGCTTCGCGCAGCTCCGCGTCCAGGTGCGCGGGTGTCTGCGCGACCGGCATGGCCTGCGCAGATGCGCCCGCCGCCGGAAGTAATACGGCGGCCGCAGCGACCACGGCCAGGACTGAAGAGCGGCGCACGGGAACTCCGATGGCCGGACACGCCCTAACGGGCTGGTCGCTGTCGGATACGGACCGGCACACCTATCGGCTGCTGGCGCTGACATGAACGAGGCTCCCACCCGGGATGGCGGATTCCAGGGATCGTTGCAACACAGGTTGAAACTCAATTCCGGCCTGCGCTCGGGCAGTCGAGGATGCACGCGGAGCCGCGCCCCCTGGATGTGGCTTTGCGGGCAGCCCCCGCCTGCCTCATGCGAGGCTTGCGCTTCCCTCTCTTCAGAACCTCCCGCCTCACGTGCATACTGAGGGCCCGGAAGGCCACCCGGGGACACACGGCCTACGGTCCCGGCTCCTCCTCGGTCGGCACTCATGGGAATCATCGCGCGTTGCCCAAGTTCCGCACTCCTCAGGAGCCGTCTTGCGCATACCCAGATATGTCACCGCCGTCTGTGCCGCCGCCGCGGCGACGGTCTTGGCAGCCTCCCCGCCCGCGGCAGCGGAGACCGGCCCCTGGCAGGACAATTTCCTTCCCGCCATGGTCCATTCCATCCTCCGCCTCGACATCGATCCGCCGGGCGCCAATGACTGGAGCTGCCGACCCGGCGCCGCCCACCCGCGTCCGGTCGTCCTCGTACACGGCACCTACGAGAACCGCTACAACAACTGGGCTCGGATGTCCCCCGAGTTGAAGGCCCAGGGCTACTGCGTCTACGCCCTTGACTTCGGCGACACCGACGACGCCGGAGTGGCTCTCGCCCCCACCGTCAAGGGTTACGGAGACATCAAGAAGTCCTCCAAGGAGCTGGCCGCCTTCGTGGACAAGGTGCTCGCCGCCAGCGGCTCCGGCCAGGTGGACCTTGTCGGCCACTCCCAGGGCGGGACTCTGTCCCGCTGGTATCTCAAGGCCGACGGCGGCGCGAACACGAGCGACCCCTCGAAGAACAAGGTCAAGAAGATCATCCAACTCGGCGCGACCAACCACGGCACCACCATCAGCGGCATCGAGACACTCGCCGACAAGCTCCACATACTGGAGCCCGGGGCGAAGCCCCTGGGGAAGGCGGGCGTCCAGCAGTACGTGAAGTCCGACTTCATCAAGGAGCTCAACGCCGGCGGCGACACGGTTCCCGGGGTCGACTACACCGTGATCGCCACGAAGTACGACGAGATCACCACCCCCTGGCAGAGCACGTTCATGACGGCGGGCCCCGGAGCGACGGTGCAGAACATCACCTTGCAGGACGGCTGCTACGTCGACTTCTCCGCCCATCTGAGCATGACGTACAGCCCGCGTGCGATCGGACTGGTCAAACAGGCCCTGGATCCCTCAGCCCCGGCGGCTCCTTGCGTGCCGAGGGCGCCCGCCTTCTGATTCCGGCCCGACGGTCCGCCTTGGCCGATGACGTTCGTCGGTCGGCCGCCGGAGTCCTACTGGAACGCGGGCGGCCAGGTCCTCCAAGCCGGGGTGACATCGGGTCAGGCGGCGTCACGTCAGGCGGACACCGTCACCGGTTCTCACCGGGCCCGGCGTCGCCACCGTGGCCAGGGCGTCCAGGCGGTTGTCGTGTGCTCGTGCGACGGCTCGCAGGATCAGGGGTGAGTGCGGGAGGCCCTGCTGGGCCTCGTTGACCGTCACGCAGCGTTCGCTGGAGCGGACGAACTCCACTCGCAGGGTGTCGCCGATGCGTGCCGTGCGCCCGAACCATTCGTCCTCGGCGAACGGGCGGGTGCCCGGTGGGGTGCGGACCACGAGGTTCGGGCGGAAGCGGCGTTCGTCGACGGGGATGCCGGGGGCGGCCGCGCGCACCCAGTCGAGGGTGGCGGTGGTGAGCACGCTCAGGGGGAGCTGGTCGAAGTGGGAGACCGCATCCTCGCGGGCCAGTCCGACGTCGTCGCGGCCGAGGTAGTGACGGAGGTAGGCGTCCGGGTCGGGTACGGCCGTGCCGTGGGGGTCCAGGAGTTCGGGGCGGCCTGCCGGTCCGTCCGGGTAGCGGGAGCGGAGGTCCAGCAGGCCGGGCATGCGGCGGAAGCGGCGGGTGTTCTTTCCCGAGCCGAATCTGCCTTCGGCGTCCCGCACCGCGTACAGGCGGTCGCCTTCGAGGCCGCGCGGGCCGGCGTCCGCGCGCTCCAGCCGTTCACCGCCCGTCGATTTGATCGGATAGCGCCAAATGCGCTCGATGGTGCCTATCAGCTCTGTCATTCGATCGACGATATCTTGGATTCCTGCCCGATTCCGGGCAGAAAATAGGGAGTTCGCGGTTCCGGCAGTACAGTGACCGTCCATGATCACACTCTCCGCCCTGGGGTCCTTCGCCCTGATCGTGGGGCTCCTCACCCTCACGCCCGGCCTCGACACCGCGCTCATCCTGCGCACCGCCGCCCTCGGTCATCGCAGGCGCGCCTGGGGCGTGGTGCTCGGCATCCAGACCGGAACCCTCGTCTGGGGCGTGCTCAGTTCGCTGGGCATCACCGCCCTGCTGACCGCCTCCCACCTCGCCTACACGATCCTCCGCTGGGTGGGGGCCGCGTACCTGGTGTGGATGGGCTGCCGGATGCTGATACCGGCCCTGCGCCGGCGGGCCGGTGCGGAATCCGGCGCCACCGGGCCCGCCGGCAACACCGACGGAGCCAGTGACGCCGACGGAGCCAGTGACGCCGACGGAGCCGGTGACGCGGGCGCACCCGACGCCACCGGCGGTTTCCGGGCCGGCTGGCGGCGGGGTGTCGTGACCAACCTGCTCAACCCCAAGATGGGCGCCTTCTACGTGGCCGTCCTGCCGCAGTTCATCCCGGCCGGCGCCCCGCACGTGGCGACCGGCACCCTGCTGGCCGGCGTGCACATCGTGTTCGCCTCGCTGTGGGCGGCCGTCCTGATCGCCTTCGCGCGGGCGCTGCGCACCACCCTCCGGAAGCCCTCGGCGCGCCGGGTCCTCGACCGGATCACCGGCACCGTCATCGCCGCCTTCGGCATCCGGCTCGCCCTCGGCGACTGACGCGGCACGGCCCGCCCTGGCGAGCCCCGCCTACGGAACCGGGCACGTGAGCCGCGCCGGCATCCTCGTACTGATCAGGTAAGCGGTCTCGCGCTCCCGTGCGCAGGCGGAGTTGTAGTAGGAGACATGGCCGTTCACGTCCGTGACCAGCAGCCGGCTGCCGGCGATCTCCCGCTGGAGGCGGCGGCCGCCGGCCAGGGGCGTGGACGGGTCATGGGTGTTGGCGGCGATCAGGACCGGCGGCGCGCCGTGCACCGTCGTCGGCTGCCACGGGCTGGTCGGCTCGACGGGCCAGTCCGCGCAGCTGGCGGAGATGACCCAGCCCTCCACGGCCGCGCCCGTGCGCGGCGCGGCCTTGCGGGCCTGTGCGAGGCGGGCCGCCGCGTCGGCGTAGCCGGTGAACTGCGGCGGGAAGTCCAGGCAGGAGACGGCGGTGTAGGCGCTCCCCTGATCGCCGACGTAGCTTCCGCCTTCGACGAGGCCCGAGGCGTCGTTGCGCCGGTCCGCGGCGGCCAGGCGCTCGGCCAGCTTCGCCCACGCGTCGAAGCCCATGGCCTCCTCCAGCAGGCGGATGCGCACGAGCTGGTCAGGCAGGGCCATGCGGATCCAGTCGCCGTTGACGGCGGGCTGCCCCTTCGCGCCGGGCGCGGGGATCGGGGTGCGGTCGGCCCGGGCCACGACCCGGTCGTAGACCTTGCCCGCGTCTTCGCCGTGCAGGGCGCACGCGGTGTCCCGGGCGCACCACGCCACGAAGCGGTCGAACTCGCCCTCCATGACGGAGGCTTCCTCCAGCATGAGGCGGGTGGGCCCGGAGGCGTGGTCGAGGGGGCCGTCCAGCACCATGGCCCGGATCCGCTGCGGGAACAGCTGGGCGTAGGTCGCGCCGAGGTAGGTGCCGTAGGACACGCCGAGGTAGGTGAGGCGCCGCTCGCCGAGCGCGGCGCGGAAGGCGTCCATGTCGCGGGCGACCGAGGCGGTGTCGACGTGGCGGACGAGGTCGCCGTGGCGGGCCAGGCAGCGTTCGCCCCGGGCCCGGCTGCTCCGCTTCATCTCCTCGTACTCGCGGGGGTTCTTGGGCAGGACGACCTGGCCGGGGTCGAGCACCGGCCCGCAGTCCAGCGCCCGGCTGCCTCCGGTGCCGCGCGGGTCGAGGCTGACGATGTCGAACCGGTCCCGCAGCGGCCCCTTGAACAGCTTGTCCGCATACCCGTAGGCAAGCATGGTTGCGCCCTGCCCGCCGGGGCCGCCGGGGTTGAAGAACAGCGCGCCGACGCGGTGCTCCTGGTCGCGGGCCGGTACGCGGGCGACCTTGACGTCGATCTGCTCTCCGGCCGGAGTCTGCTCTCCGGCCGGCTTCGTCCAGTCGAGCGGTACGCGCATCGTGCCGCACTGGACGGGGTATCCGGCGGGTGCTTCGGCGCACGGCTGCCACGCGACGGGGGACGCGGGCGCGTCGGAGGGGGCGGGGGCCGGGGCCGCGTGGGCGGCCGGAGCGAGCGCGGTCGTCGCCAGTAAGGCCAGGGTGCTCAGGGCCACGCGGTGACGTGCGGCGCGCGGTGCGCGCCTGTGGTGAGTCTTCATGGGGCCATCCCAGCCCTGTTGCGATCACCCTGGCAAGCAGGCCGGTATAACAGCTGCATGGCACATATATCACGACGGCGACGGCGTTCCCTGGCACCGGCCCTGACCGCGGCGCTCGCCCTGACGACCCTTCTGGCCCCGGCCGCCACCGGCACGCACACGGCCGCGGCCTCAGCACGAACCCGGCCCGCGCCGGCCGCCACCGCCGGCGACCGCGCCGTCGTGACCGGCCTGGAGCGGTACGCCCACCCGCTGCGCAGCACCGAGCCGGGCGGGCCTTCGGCGGACCTGCGGGCGTTCGGGGAGCTGACCCGGGGCGCGGACATCGTCGGCCTCGGCGAGGCCTCGCACGGTTCGAGGGAAGTGTTCACCGTGAAGGAGCGGTTGTTCCGGCAGTTGGCCGAGCACGAGGGCTTCTCCGCGTACGCGATGGAGATCAGCTGGTCGGCGGCCACCCGCCTGAACACGTACCTGCGCACGGGCGAGGGTGACGTCCGGCAGATCATGCGCGAGGAGTTCCAGGACGGGTACGCCCTGCTGAACACCGAGGAACTCGCCCACCTGTTCGGCTGGATGCGTGAGCACAACCGCGCCGGCGGGCACCAGGTCCGGGTCGTGGGCCTGGACTACTCCGACGCCGACCCCGAACAGTACGAGCGCATCCTCACCTGGGCCGAGCACAACGAACCCGCCCTCGCCCCCGAGCTCCGCCGCCGCTACGCCGGGCTGCGCGCCCTGCCCACCGGGGTCGCCGCGCGCATGGCGGCGTACAACGCCCTGCCGCTCGCCGAGCGGAAGACGATGGCGAAGGACGCGGACGCCGCCTACCGGCTGCTGGACAAGGCCGGGAAGCAGGACCCGTGGGTGCTCCAGGAGGCCCGGGTCATCGCGCACATGACCGCGGAGTACACCGTCGACTGGAGCGACCCCGCCCAGGCGAAGGCCGCGAGCCGCCTGCGCGACCGGACCATGGCGGAGACCGCCGTGTGGTGGCAGCGGCAGACCGGCGAGCGGATCGTCGTCTCGGCCCACGACGGGCACGTCTCGTACGAGACGGTGATGCCCGAGGCCTACCCCGTCACGATGGGCGCGGACCTGCGCGAGCTCGCCGGCCGCAAGTACCTCGCCGTCGGCACGTCCCTTTACGGCGGCGACTACCGCGCCCGGGCGGCGACGGGCGGGGAAGGGACGTACAGCGTCGGCCCGGCGGCGCCCGGGAGCAACGAGTACACGCTCGACAAGGTGCGTCACCGCGACTTCTACGTCGACCTGCGGGCGGCCGGCCGCGACCCGGTCGTCAACGCCTGGCTGACCACGGCGCGCCCCACGTTCGTCATCCCCGGCCGCTACCCCAACGAGCCGTCGCCGCCGCTCGCGCTCGGCCGCGCCTACGACGTCGTGGTGCACCTGCACCACGTGCGGGCGTCCGTGTCGGTGGCGCGGCCGGAGTAGGCGCCTGTCGCTCTGTTACCCGTCACCGGACCGCATCCGGGAGGGCACCCGTCGTCTCGGCGAGGTCATCACGGAGGAGACGTACGCCGTCCGCGGCAGCGAGCGCGGCGCACTCCATAACCACTGTTTCTAGGAGCGAGAAGAAACAGCTCTTGGACTTATGGCGGTCCGGGAGGCGATCGTGAAGGCATGGACCTCACGAGCCTGATCGCCGCCGAACGGCGGGAACTTGCCGACCTGTTGGACGGACTGACGGCCGAGCAGTGGGACGCGCCGAGCCTGTGCGCGGGCTGGCGGGTGCGGGACGTCGCCGCCCACATGTCGATGGGGTTCCGCTACTCGGTGCCCCAGGTGCTGGGGCAGCTCGTCAGGGCGCGCGGCAGCCTGCACCGGATGACCGACCGCCTGGCCCGCCGCGACGCGGCCGCGGCGAGCACGGAACAGCTCGCCGACTGGCTGCGGGACAACGCCCGTCACCCCTGGACGCCACCGGTCGGCGGCCTCGTCTCGGCCCTCGGCCACGACGTGGTGCACGGCCTGGACATCACCGTCGCTCTGGGGCTGGACCGGCAGGTGCCCGAGGACCGCCTGCGGGTCCTCCTGGACAGCGTGACGTACAAGGGGGCCCGGTTCTTCGGCGCTGATCTGACAGGCCTGCGGCTGCAAGCCGACGACCTCGACTGGTCCTTCGGCACGGGCGCTCCCCTGACCGGCCCCGCGCAGGACCTGCTCCTGGTCGCCTTCGGGCGCAGGCTGCCGGAAGGCCGGCTCAAGGGCGCGGTGCCGCGGACCGCTGCCGCGGGCTGAACCGGCCGGCCGCGCTGCGCCCTCAGACCACGGACGCGGCCCGGCGCCGCACCAGGACGTCCTGCACGGCGAGGGTCACCGCCAGGTACAGGTAGACGGTCGAGGCCCCGAGCAGGCCGGTCCGCGTGGTGTGGTCGATCCACTTGTCGAGGCCGATGTGCACCGCGATGGAGACGATCCACAGGGCCGTGGTGGCCGGCGCCCCCTTGCGCAGCAACTGCCCATCGGGCGCCCGCCACACCGTGACCGTACGGGCACGCACCACGCCGAACCCGGCGGCTACGAGGAAGCACGCCGCCACGAGCACGACGGTGAGGCCGCCCAGCGGGTGCTCCTTCACCACGGAGGCCACCCCGAAGGCGAACGCGAGCACGCCGAGCACGCCGAGGATTCCCAGGAGCACCAGCCCGCCCTTGCCGTGCACGGGCCGGGTGCGCAGTTGCCTGCGTATCACCAGAGCGACGATCACGATCCCGATGACGATGCCGGCGTTGTTCACGGCCGATTCCCCCTTTGTCCACCGCCGCAGGACGGCTGACGAGCTGTACGTGGCAGCAGGTATCAGATCATCACGAGCCGCACGCGTCCGAATCGGCGGCTCTGGAACGGGCGGAACGGGCGGAGCGCCGCGGGAGCATGACAGCGATCGCCACGGACAGGGCCGCGCAGACCGCCGCGCTCGCCCACAGGACCGTCTGCCAGGCGCCGGTGAGTCCGTGGGCGACGAAGCCGGCGAACTCCTCCCGGACGCCGGCCGGCAGTGCGGAGAGCGGGCCTGCGAGGTCTCCCGCGGTCACGCTGCCGGCCAGGTCCCCGGCCGTCCCGCCGTAGCCGGGGAACCGTTCCGGGACGCCGCTCAGCCGGTCG
The DNA here is from genome assembly GCF_044336695.1 of Streptomyces sp. SCA2-17. NCBI lineage: Bacteria > Bacillati > Actinomycetota > Actinomycetes > Kitasatosporales > Streptomycetaceae > Streptomyces > Streptomyces sp. SCA2-17. The sequence continues at coordinate 6,048,968 of NZ_CP117521.1, read as the reverse complement.
CGCGTCAGGCCGGCCAGTGCCGCGCCGGCCGCGGCGATGACGACGGCCTCGCTGCCCAGCCGCAGCGTGTTGAGGAAGCCCGCCGCTGTCCCGGTGGCCTCGGGCGCGACGACGGTCAGGACCGCACCGTCGACCAGGCCGAAGTTGAGCCCCAGCCCGGCCCCGAGCACGAGCAGCGGGCCGGCGAGCTCCGCCGGGCCCGCCTCCGGCCGGAGGACGGCGGCGAGCCACGCGACGCCCGCGGTCAGGCACACCAGGCTGAGCCCGAGAACGGCCCGCGTGGACATCCCCGACCGGATGAGACGGCCGGCCAGCAGCGGGGTGACGAGGATCGGCAGCGTCATCAGCAGCATCGTGGCGCCCGCCGCCCGGCTGGAGGAGCGGTGCGCGACCACGAGGTACTCCGGGAGCAGCGGCAGCAGGACCACGAACGAGAACGAGACCACCACGGGTATCAGGCACAGCGCCATGAACCCCGCGTTGCGCAGCAGCCCCAGGTCCAGCATCGGGTGCCGGACGCGCCGTTCCACCAGGACGAACAGCGCCATCAGCAGCGCCGCCCCGGCGAGGAGCCCCAGCACCCCGGCGCTCCCCCAGCCCCACTGCGGCCCCTCGACCGTGCCGAGCATGAGCAGGAAGAGGCTGCCGATGAAGAGCACGGTGCCCGCCCGGTCCACCGGGGCCGCCGACTCACCGCGCGACTCGGGGAGGAACGGTACGGCGCACAGGACCAGCAGCATCAGCGCCGCGTGCAGCCCGAAGAACGACCGCCACCCCAGGGCGTCCGCCAGCGCTCCCGCCGCCATGGCCCCCAGGGCGAGCCCGCCGCCCGTCACGATGCCCACGGCGGCGAACACCCGGGTGCGCGCCGGTCCGTCGAAGGCCGCGGCCAGCAGGGAACTGCCGCCGGTCAGCAGCGCGGCCGCCCCGGCGCCGGCCACGACGCGCGTCACGTCCAGCAGCACGATGCCGTCCGCGAGGGCGCTCGCCAGCGACGCCGCCGCGAACAGCACACCGCCCGCGGCGAACACGCGGCGCCGGCCGAAGCGGTCGGCCAGCGAGCCGCAGGCGAGCAGGAGGCTCGCGAAGGCCAGGTTGTAGCCGTGCATCACCCACTGCAGCGCGTCCGGCGGCGCGCCCGTGTCCCGTCCGATGTGCGGGAGAGCCACCCCCGAACCGGTCACCGAGGTCGGGAGGATGAGCAGCGCCGTCAGGACGGCGAACAGCACGACGGCGGGCCTGGAACGCCGTACGGGAGCGCTCGCGCGGGAATTCGCTGTGCTGCGCGGGGGATTCACCTCCGCGCGCGAAGGATGCACCGTCGTACGGAGGGAGTTCACGGTCGTACGGAGGGATTTCACGGTACGGAGGGAGTTCACCGTCGTACGCCCCGTCATGCCGCGGGCACGCAGCCGGTGAGACCGCCGTCCACGACGAGGTCCTGTCCGGTGATGTACGAGGCGTCGTCGGACGCCAGGAACGCCACGGCCGCCGCGACGTCGTCGGGATGGCCGAGACTGCCGAGGGGCACTTCGGCGGCGTTGCGGGCCTCGGCCCCCGGATCGGGGTTGGCGTCCCGGTACATCTCCGTGTCGATGTAGCCGGGACTCACGGAGTTGACCCTGATCCCGCGCGGGGCGAGGCCGGCGCCCAGGGTCCGGGCGAGGTTGTGCACGGCGGCCTTGGTGGCGGAGTAGACGGAGGCGATGGCCAGTCCGCGGTGCAGGGTCCAGGAGGCGTTGATGACGACGGCGCCGCCGTCCCGCAGCAGCGGCAGGGCCGTGTGAATCGTGTGGAAGACGCCCTTGAAGTTGACGTCGATCGTGCGGTCGACGTCCTCCTCGGTCAGTTCGGCGGCCGGCTTGAAGATCCCGGTGCCCGCGTTGGCGAAGACCACGTCGAGTCCGCCCCGCCAGGTCTCGGTCTCTCGCATCAGCTTGTGCAGATCGGCCCGGGAGGCCACGTCCGCCCGCACCGCGAGGACGCGCCCGGGGGCGGCGCCGAGCCGCGCCACGGCGGCGTCCAGGCGCGCCCGGTCGCGGCCGGTGATGACGACGTAGGCGCCCTCGTCGAGGAGTCTGCGCGCGGTGGCGAGCCCCATGCCGCGGGTGCCGCCGGTGATCAGGGCCGTCTTGTTCGTGAATCGCTTCATGCCGACGATCCTCGGCACGGGCGCCCGGGCCCGGCAGTGCCGGTCAAGCCTGGGTCTGTCACCACCACCCTCGGCCGGTACGGCCCTCGGCCGGTGGGGCCCTCAGCCGGCGACGGGCTCCGGTACGCCGAGCAGCGCGGCCAGCCGTTCCCCGGTGCCGGTGCCCGGCGCCGGAGTGTGCAGCAGCAGCCGGTGGCCCGGCAGGTCGGACAGCGGCAGCGTGGTGTACTCGAAGACCAGCTCGCCCGCCTCCGGGTGGTCGAGGGCCTTGAGGCCGTGGGACGTGCTGCTTCCGACGGGGTGTTCGGCCCAGATCCCGGCGAAGGCGGGGCTCGCCGCGCACAGGTCGGAGGCGATCCGGCTGAACTCCGGGTCGTCCGGGTAACGGGCCGCGTCCGCGCGGAACCGGCCGGCGATCTCCCGTGCCGCGTCCTCCCAGTGGCACAGCGACGCGCGGTGGCGGGCGTTGGTGAAGAAGCTCACCAGACAGCTGTGGTCCGTCTCGCCGTACCCGAACACCAGCCGGGCGGCCCGGTTGACGGCCGCGAACGTCCAGTGCCGGTCGATGACGTAGGCGGGGCGCGGCAGCCAGCCGTCGATCACGCGCCGGAGCCCGGGCGGGACCTCCCGCTCCGCCGGAGGCGCCTGCGGCGGGTTGAGCCCGGCCAGCAGGTACAGGTGCTCGCGCTCGGCGGGGACGAGTCGCAGCACCCGCGCGACGGCGTCCAGGACGTCCCCCGACACGTTGATCTCACGGCCCTGTTCGAGCCACGTGTACCAGGAGACGCCGACCCCGGCGAGCACCGCCACCTCTTCCCGGCGCAGCCCCGGCGTGCGCCGCCCGCCGCCGCCCGCGGCCATGCCGACGTCCTCGGGAGACAGCCGGGCCCGCCGTGAGCGAAGAAACGCGCGGATCTCCGCGCTGCGTCGCTGCCGTGCGTCTGCGGGAAGCCGGGAGATGTCCATCGGGCCATGCTAGGCAACGGCTTGAGGGCCGCCGCGGACGGAGGCACCCGGCCGACCGCTCCCGCCGCCGGCCACCCCGCGTGGCTACCCTGGCGGGATGAGCATCCCGTCCACGGAAGACATCCGCGCCCTGCACGAGCGGCACGCACCGTCCCCCGAGGCGCTGGAACTGGTCCTCACCCACTGCGAGATCGTCTGGCGGATCGCCGAACAGGTCCTGGACACCTCCCCCGACGGCATCGACCGCGACCTGGTGCGCGCCGGCTGTCTCCTGCACGACATCGGCGTCTACCGCCTCTACGACGACGACGCGGGAAAGGCCGACCTCACCCACTACGTCCGGCACGGCGTGCTGGGCCACGAGCTCCTGAGGGCCGAGGGACTGCCCGAGGAGATCTGCCGGTTCTGCTCCTGCCACGTGGGCATGGGCCTGACCCGGCACGACGTGCTGCACCGGCGGCTTCCCCTGCCGGCCGCCGACTACCTGCCGGTCACGCGGGAGGAGAAGCTCGTGATGTACGCGGACAAGTTCCACAGCAAGACCTCGCCCCCGCGCTTCGTCGCCGCCGGCACGTACGCCGCCCACGCGCGGCGCCTGGGCGACGACAAGGCCGAGACGTTCACCGGTCTACGCAAGGCCTTCGGCGATCCGGAGCTGACCGGACTGGCGGCCGCGTACGGGCACGTCCTGACCTAGCCCGGAACCCGGCCCCTGACCCGGCCCGCTCCAGCTCCAGCCCTGGCCCCGGCCCCGGCCCGGAGACGTCCTGTGCGTAAATGGGAGGCAAAGGACGCCTAAGGGGAGATTGCGCGTGGAAGCGAGGACCGGGCCGGAGTCGTACCTGGAGGGGTACGAGGAGATCCTGACCGACGCGGCCGGTACGGGCCGGCGCCCGGACCGGACGCAGATCGGCGCACGGCGCGCGAGCGGCGAGCAGGCGGCGGAGGCCGGGCTGTCGCTGCGGTCCTGCGTGGCCGCCCACCTCGCGGCCACGCGCCGGCACTGGCCCGCGGGGCGCAGCTCCCCCGCCGACGCCGACCGTGTGCTCGGCGCCGCGGAGCAGGCGATCGACGCGTTCGCGGAAGGGTACGAGCGGGCCCAGCGGCTGGCCGCGCGCCAGGAGGAGGCGGACCGGCGGGAGTTCGTCGACGACCTGCTGCACGGCCGCAGCCACCTCGGGCGGCTGGCGGAGCGCGCCGAGCGGTTCGGGCTGCTGCTCTCCCACGCGTACGCGGTGGCCGTGGCCGAGGGCGCGGAGCCCTACGACGACTTCCACGCGGTGACGCGGCAGGTGGGCGCGGCGCTGGTCGGCCGGTTCGGCAGCCGGAACATCCTCATCGCGACGAAGGACGGCCGGATCATCTGCATAGCCCCCGGCGACCAGACCGACGTGCTGACGTACTTCGCCAAGCAGGCGTACGCGACGGTGCCCGCGGGCGGCCGGATAGCCATCGGGAGGGCCAAGGGCGGCGGCGGGGGCGTCGCGCACTCGTACGAGGAGGCCCTCTCGACCCTGGAGCTCGCCGCGCGGATGGGCTTTGACGAGCCCGTGCTGAAGGCTTCCGACCTGCTGGTCTTCCCGGTGCTGGCCCGGGACCGCCAGGCGCTGGCGGATCTGGTGCACACGACGCTGGGGCCGTTGCGCCGGGCGCGCGGCGGGGCCGTGCCGCTGCTGGAGACGCTGACCGCCTATTTCGACGCGGGGTGCGTGTCGGCGGAGGCGGCCCGCACGCTGTCGCTCAGCGTGCGGGCCCTGACCTACCGGCTCCGGCGCATCCACGTGCTGACCGGCTGCGACCCGGCCGACCCCGCGCAGCGCTACACGCTCCAGACCGCCGTGATCGGGGCCCGGCTCCTGGACTGGCCGGCCAGGTCCTGACCCCGCACACGGCTCCCGGCTGCTAGTCGGTGACGGGGATCCTGCCGTTCGACGGGGCCGCTCCGGCGTCCCGTACGGGCTCGGCCGTCCCGCCTGTTCCGCCCGTCTTGTCCCCGGTGAGTCCCTTCAGCAGCCGGCCCAGGTCGACGCCCGTCGTGGAGCCGATGAGCTCCATGCCCTGGGCGACGTTGTCGGCGACGGCGCGGGGCAGCTTGCCTGCGCCGTCGGTGGAGATGACGGTCAGCTTGTCGATGGCGCTGAGCGGTTCGGCGGCCTTGCCGACGACCTGGGGCAGCACCTCGACGAGCATCTGGAGGACGGCGGCGTCGCCGTAGCGCTCGAAGGCGTCGGCCTTCTTGTTCATCGCCTCGGCCTCGGCGGTGCCCCTGGCGGCGATGGCCGCGGCCTCCGCCTCGCCCTCCTGGCGGACGGCGTCCGCGATGGCGACGCGCCGGGCGCGCTCGGCCTCGCCCCGCTTGGCGCCCTCGACGGCCACGGCCTCGGCCGCGGCGATCGCCGCCAGCCGCTCGGCCTCCGCCTGCTTGACGCGGGCGACGCGCTTGGCCTCGGCCTCCTGCTCCGCCTCGTACCGCTTGGCGTCGGCGGGCTTGCGGACCTGCGTGTCGAGCTGGCGGTCGGTCAGGGCGGCCTGGCGCTCGGCGACCTTCTCCTGCTCGACCAGGATCTGCTGCTGGCGGTCGGCCTCGGCCAGCGGGCCGGCGGCGTTGGCCTGGGCGGCGGCCGCGTCGGTCTCGGCCTTGATCTCCGCCTGCCGCAGGTACAGGGTCCGCTGCGCGACGGCGATCTCCTCCTCGGCCTTCAGCCGGGCCTGTTCGGCCGCCTGGCGGGCGTTGGCCTCGGCGATGTCGGCCTCCTGCATGGCCCGGGCGGCCTCGGGCCGGCCCAGGTCCTCCAGGTAGCTGCCCTCGGTGGTGATGTCCTGGATCTGGAAGGCGTCGAGGACGAGCCCCTGCCCGGACAGGCTGGCCTCGGCCTCCTCCGCGACCTGCCCGGCGAACGCGGCGCGGTCACGGATGATGTCCTCCACGGACATGCGGCCGACGATGGACCGCAGGGCGCCCGAGAGCACTTCCTGGGTGAAGCCGACGATGCCGCCCTGCTGCTGGAGGAAGCGCTGCGCCGCGGCGCGGATGGCGTCCTCGGTGCCGCCGACCTTGACGATCGCGACGCCCTCCAGATGGGCCTTGATGCCGCGCAGGGTGACCGCGCCGCGGACGGCGACGGGGATGTGCCGGCTGGAGAGGTCGAGCACGTACCGCTGCTGGACGAACGGAACGACGAAGACGCCGCCGCCGACCACGACCTTCTGGCCGCTGTTGTCGGTGAAGACCTGCCCGGTCTGCGGGTCCGTGGACTTCTTCCCGCGCCGGCCGGTGATGAGGAACGCCTCGCTGGGGCCGGCGACCTTGTAGCGGGTGACGACGACCAGTGCGAGGAGGACGAGGAGCACCACCACTCCTACGACCGCGGTGACGACTGGGCTCATGGAGAATCTCCTCTCCTGCCTCCCGGGGGACGGCAGGTCGTACTGGTAGGGAAGGCCGTACGGACGGGGAGGCCCGTACGGGCAGGGGCGGTCAGCGCTCGACCGCGCGCACGGTCACCGCCGTGGACGACGGGGCGGCGGTGACCCACACCTCGGCGCCCCGGACCAGCGGCCCGTCCGCCGTGGCGGCGCACTTGACCGGCTGACCGGCCAGGCGGAGCAGGACCTCGCCGTAGCCGCCGGCCGGAATCGCGGTCACCACGGTGCCGGCGACCCCGACGAGGTCGTCCTTCGTGGGGGCGGCGGGGCTGCCGCCGCGCAGGAGGGCCCGGCTGAAGCGGTACGTCAGCCAGCCGGCGCCCGTTCCCGCGACGGCCCCCGCGGCGGCCGCCGCTCCCGCGCCGAGTCCGGTGGACCCGAGCACGATCGCCCCCGTGAAACCGAGCATCGAGACGAAGCCCGCGACCACCGGGAGCGACAGCCACCCGTCGAACAGTCCGCCCAGGGCGCCGTCGAACGCGCCCTCCAGCACCCCGTCGAACACCAGCGAGAGGATCAGGAGCGCGATCCCCCCGATGCCGAGACCGAGAAACAAGCCCATGAGCACCTCGCCCGCCTGACCGACAACCTCGCTGAACGACGGCATCGTGGCAGCAGACGGAGGCGGCGCACATTGCCTGGTTCCGGCAATCTTTACGACTCTTTAACGCCTCGCGGACCCGCACATCCGAGGGCTTCCGATGGCTTCCGGCGGCTATTGAAAGTTACTGTCCGGTCTCCTTAGAGTTCCGGGCAAGTGCGGCACAGGCGCCGCGAGTTGACGAAAAGGACGACGGTGGAGAAGACAGGCATGGCGATGACACGTATCCGCAGAACCCTCTTCGCGGCAGGCCTGGCGGCCGCGCTCGCCGTGGGCGGCACCGCGTTACCCGCGGCGGCGGCCGGTGCACGGACCGCCGAGGCGCTTGACTCCTGCGCGGACCGGACGAGCGTGTCGGTCTTCCACCAGGGCGGCATACCGCTGCTCGACTGGCGGGAGAACCTGGAGTTCGACGGCCGGGGCACGCTCTGGGTCTCGCACGTCACGCAGCACCGGGTCGAGGGGTACGCCCCCGACGGCACGCTCAAGGCGAGCTTTCCGCTGAGCGGGCCCGGCGGCATCCGGCGCGGCCCGGACGGGATGATGTACGTCAACTACGGCGTCAACCCGCTGAAGCCGGCCGGCGGCATCGTGCGCTTCGACCCCACCGCCGCCGCGCCGCAGCCGGAGAAGGTCGTGAGCGGGCTGTCCGGCATCAACGGCCTGGCCGTCGACACGGAGGGCAACCTCTACGTCAGCCGCGAGCTGGCCACGGGCATCCTCAAGTTCCGTCCCGACGGGACGAAGGACGAGGAGTGGACGCGCGGCGCGAACGTCTTCGGCACCAACGGCCTGGAGATCGTCGGCGACCAGCTGTACGCGAGCGTCCTCCTGGACAGCTCGTCCCGTGTCGTCCGCGTCCCCCTGAAGGACCCGGCCCGTCACACGACGGTCACGCGCCTCAGCTCGAACCTGCTCGACGGCAAGTTCCTCGACGACCTCACCGAGTTCAACGGCAGCCTGGTCGTCGCGTCCTTCCGCGACGGCGAGCTCATCCGGGTCGACCCCGCCACCGGCCGCTCCTGCACCCTGGCGACCGGCCTGCACATGCCCACCAGCGTCCGCGTCCCGCGCGGCTTCGGCGGCTACGGCGCGCGGCACACGCTGTTCGTCGTCGAGGCGTCGGGCCGGATCGTGAAGGTGACGATCGGCTGAGCGGGGGGCTCACAAGGCTCACGCCCCGACCGGCAGCCCCTTGGGCTCCTTCACGCGCTTCATGATGATCTGCGAGTTCACCTCGGTGATGCCCGACAGCGTGGTGAGCCTCTCGATCCACAGCCGCTCGTACGCGGCGAGGTCGGCGACCGCGATGCGGAGCAGGCAGCCGGGGCTACCGAAGAGGCGGTAGGCCTCGATGACGTCGGGGATGTCCTGGAGGGCCGCCTCGAAGGCCTCCACCGCCTCGCGGTCGCGCTTGACCTCGATGGAGACGAGGACCTCGAAGCTCCGGCCGACGGCCTCGGGGTCGATGACCGCCCGGTAGCCCTGGATCACTCCGTCCTGCTCCAGCTGGCGGACGCGGCGCATGCACGGGGAGGGGGTCAGGCCGACGCGGTGGGCGAGCTCCTGGATGGTCAGGCGGCCGTCCTCCTGGAGCTCACGCAAGATATTTCTGTCGATGCTGTCCACAACGCAATTATCCACCACACATTCGGGCCGGACCCGCTCATATCAGCGAACCAATTGCGCGCGATTCGTCTTATTGTTCCCCTGCCCGGCCGACACGCTCCCGTGGACGGCCTTATTGATCTTGAGAAGGGCGGGCACACGTGGGACAGGTCGTCGTCATCAGCACCGGCGGAACGATCGCCAGCCGCTGGCAGGGCTCCGGCTTCGCCGCGGACGCGCGGGGCGGCGACGTCCTGGCCACGGCCGCGGTGCCCGAGGGCGTCTCGGTGCGGGTCGTCGACCTGATGAGCGTGAACAGCGCCCGCCTGACCACCCGCGACCAGCTCGCCCTGCTGCGGACCGTGCACGAGGTGCTGGCCGACCCCGCCGTCGACGGCATCGTGGTCACGCACGGCACGGACACCCTGGAGGAGTCGGCCTTCCTGCTCGACCTCCACCACGACGACCCCCGCCCGGTCGTCTTCACCGGCGCGCAGCTCCCGCTGGAGGCCGCCGACGGCGACGGCCCGCGCAACCTCCACGACGCCCTGCTGGCGGCGGGCTCGCCCGCGCTGCGCGACCACGGCGTCCTGGTCGCCTTCGACGGCCGGATACACGCCGCCCGCGGCACGATCAAGGTGCAGACCCTGGCGGCCGACGCGTTCGCCGACCCCTCCGGCAACCCCGTCGCGGACGTCAAGGACGGCCGCCTCGTCGTCCACGGGCGGCCCGGGCGCCCGGCGCCGCTCCCCCTGCCGGCCACCGGCGAGGACCTCCCCCGCGTCGACATGGTCATGCACCACTGCGACGCGGATCCTCTGCTGTTCAACGCCGCCGTCGAGGCGGGCGCCCAGGGCATCGTCCTGGTCGCGACCGGCGCGGGCAACGCGACCCCCGAGGTCGTCGCGGCCGTCGAGGCGGCGATCGCCCGCGGCGTGCTCGTCGCCCTCACCACCCGCGTCCCGGCCGGCCCGGTCGCCGAGATCTACACGCACGGCGGTGCCGTGGACCTCGCCGCCGCCGGCGCCGTCCTGACCGGCACGCTCCGCGCCGGGCAGGCCCGTATCGCCGTCCTCAGCGCCGCGCTCACCGCCGCCGGCACCGACGAGCGGACGAGCGCGCTGCGCGGCCTCATCGGCGCCCCGGCCGCCGCCTGAGCATTCCCCTCCCCCCACGCCTCTCCCCCACCGCACCCGATCGGAACACCCATGTCGGCCTCCGTCCCCGGCCCCTCCCGCACCGAGCACGACCTCCTCGGCGACCGCGACGTCCCCGCCGCCGCGTACTACGGCGTCCACACCCTGCGCGCCGTGGAGAACTTCCCCATCACCGGTACACCCATCGCCGCCTACCCCGACCTCGTCACCGCCCTCGCCTCCGTCAAGCAGGCCGCCGCCCTCGCCAACCGCGACCTGGGCCTGCTCGACGACCGCAAGGCCGGCGCGATCGTGGACGCCTGCGAGGAGATCCGGGCCGGGCAGTGGCACGACCACTTCGTCGTCGACGTCATCCAGGGCGGCGCCGGCACCTCCAGCAACATGAACGCCAACGAGGTCATCGCGAACCGCGCGCTGGAGCTCCTCGGCCACGCCAAGGGCGAGTACCGGCACCTGCACCCGCTGGAGGACGTCAACGCCGGGCAGAGCACCAACGACGTCTACCCGACCGCGGTCCGCCTCTCGCTCCAGCTCGCCGCCGCCCGCCTGCTGGAGGCCATGGACGTGCTGCGCGGGGCCTTCGCCGCCAAGGCGGAGGAGTTCGCGGACGTCCTGAAGATGGGCCGCACCCAGCTGCAGGACGCCGTCCCGATGACGCTGGGCCAGGAGTTCGCCGCCTACGCCGTCATGCTGGAGGAGGACCGGGCCCGTCTGGCCGAGGCGTGCGCGCTGCTGCGCGAGATCAACCTCGGCGGCACCGCCATCGGCACCGGCCTCAACGCCCACCCCGCGTACCCGGAGCTCGCCTGCCGCCACCTCGCCTCGCTCACCGGCGTCCCGGTCACCGTCGCGGGCGACCTGGTGGAGGCCACGCAGGACATGGGCGCGTTCGTCCAGCTCTCCGGCGTGCTCAAGCGGATCGCCGTCAAGCTCTCCAAGACCTGCAACGACCTGCGCCTGCTCTCCTGCGGCCCGCGCGCCGGCCTCGCCGAGATCAACCTGCCTGCCGTCCAGGCGGGTTCGAGCATCATGCCCGGCAAGGTGAACCCCGTCATCCCCGAGGTCGTCAACCAGATCGCCTTCGAGGTCATCGGCAACGACGTGACGGTCACCTTCGCCGCCGAGGGCGGCCAGCTCCAGCTCAACGCCTTCGAACCGGTCATCGCCCACAGCCTCCTGAAGAGCCTCACCCACCTCCGGGCCGGCTGCCTGACGCTGGCCGAGCGGTGCGTCGACGGCATCACCGCCAACCGCGAGCACCTGGCCCGCCTCGTCGCCCAGTCCATCGGCCTGGCCACCGCGCTCAACCCGTACATCGGCTACGAGCAGGCCACCGCCGTCGCGCAGGAGGCGCTCACCACGGGCGCCGCGGTGCACGAACTCGTCCTGGCCAAGGGCCTGCTCACCCAGGAGCAGCTCCAGGAGATCCTCCACCCGGACAACCTCGCCCGCCCCCACACGCGCATGGCCGCGGCCACGGCCGTCAGCGCCTGAGACAGTCCCCGCACACCCCAGCACACCCCAGCACACCCAGAAAGAAGAAGTAACCCCATGGCAACGGCGCCAAGCGTCTCGTACTCGATGACGGTCCGGCTGGAGGTTCCCGCGAGCGGGACCTCGGTCAGCCAGCTCACCACGGCCGTGGAGTCCTCCGGCGGATCCGTGACCGGTCTCGACGTCACGGCTTCCGGGCACGAGAAGCTCCGGATCGACGTCACCATCGCCGCGACCTCCACCGCCCACGCGGACGAGATCGTCGAGGAGCTGCGCGGTATTGAGGGCGTGGTGCTGGGCAAGGTCTCCGACCGTACGTTCCTGATGCATCTCGGTGGCAAGATCGAGATGGCGTCGAAGCACCCGATCCGCAACCGTGACGATCTGTCCATGGTCTACACCCCTGGTGTGGCCCGGGTGTGCATGGCGATCGCGGAGAACCCGGAGGACGCGCGTCGTCTGACGATCAAGCGCAACAGTGTTGCGGTGGTCACGGACGGCTCGGCGGTGCTGGGCCTGGGCAACATCGGGCCGAAGGCGGCGCTGCCGGTGATGGAGGGCAAGGCGGCGCTGTTCAAGCGGTTCGCGGGGATCGACGCGTGGCCGATCTGCCTGGACACCCAGGACTCGGACGCGATCGTGGAGATCGTCAAGGCCATCGCCCCGGGCTTCGCGGGCATCAACCTGGAAGACATCTCCGCTCCCCGCTGCTTCGAGATCGAGGCGCGGTTGCGTGAGGCGCTGGACATTCCGGTCTTCCATGATGACCAGCACGGTACGGCGATCGTGGTGCTGGCGGCGCTGACGAATGCGTTGCGGGTGGTGGGTAAGGCGATCGGTGATGTGCGGGTCGTGATGTCGGGTGCGGGTGCGGCCGGTACGGCGATCTTGAAGTTGCTGCTGGCGGCCGGCGTCAAGCACGCGGTCGTCGCGGACATTCACGGTGTGGTGCATGCGGGGCGTGCGGATCTGGTGGATGCGGGGCCGCAGACGGCGCTGCGGTGGATCGCGGACAACACCAATCCCGAGGGCATGACGGGGACGCTGAAGGAGGCCGTGCGGGACGCGGACGTCTTCATCGGTGTTTCCGCGCCGAACGTCCTTGATGGTGAGGATGTGGCGGCGATGGCGGAGGGTGCGATCGTCTTCGCGCTGGCCAACCCCGACCCGGAGGTGGATCCGGCGGTGGCCCGTCGCACGGCCGCGGTGGTGGCCACGGGCCGGTCGGACTTCCCCAACCAGATCAACAACGTGCTGGTCTTCCCGGGTGTCTTCCGCGGCCTGCTGGACGCGCAGTCCCGCACCGTCGACACCGGCATGATGCTCGCCGCCGCCCGCGCCCTCGCCGACGTCGTCACCGAAGACGAACTCAACGCGAACTACATCATCCCCAGCGTCTTCAACCCGGGCGCCACGGAATCCGTCGCGGCCGCCGTGAAGCGCGCGGCCCTGGCGCTCCGTCAGGCCGAGTAAGCGGAGCAGGCAGACGAAGGGGGCCCGCCGGTCGGCGGGCCCCCTTCGCTTTTCGTTCAGCAGACGGGCTCCGCCTCCCCGTCCTCCGCCGTCGCGCGGGCGAACTGCGTGCGGTGCAGCTCCTCGTAGCGCCCGCCCGCGGCCAGCAGCTCGCTGTGGGTGCCGCGTTCGACGATCCGGCCGTCCTCGACGACGAGGATGAGGTCGGCGGCCCGCACCGTGGACAGCCGGTGGGCGATCACCACGGCCGTGCGGCCCTCCAGGGCTTCGGCCAGCGCCTCCTGGACGGCGGCCTCGGACGTCGAGTCGAGATGGGCGGTCGCCTCGTCCAGGATGACGACGCGCTGACGGGCCAGCAGCAGGCGGGCGATGGTCAGCCGCTGCCGCTCGCCGCCGGAGAGCCGGTAGCCGCGCTCGCCGACGACCGTGTCCAGCCCGTCGGGCAGGGCGGCCACCAGGCCGTCGAGCCGGGAGCGCCGCAGCGCGTCCCAGATCTCCTCCTCGGCGGCGTCCGGCCGGGCGATGAGGAGGTTGGCGCGGACGGTGTCGTGGAAGAGGTGCCCGTCCTGAGTGACCATGCCGAGGGTCTCGCGGATGGAGTCGGCGCTCAGGTCGCGCACGTCGATGCCGCCGAGGCGTACGGTTCCGGCGTCCGCGTCGTACAGCCGCGGCAGCAGCTGGGCGATGGTCGACTTGCCCGCGCCGGAGGAGCCCACGAGGGCGACCATGCGGCCGGGCTCGGCGCGGAAGGAGACGCCGTGCAGGACCTCGGCGCCGCCGCGCGTGTCCAGGCCGGCGACCTCCTCCAGGGAGGCGAGGGAGACCTTGTCGGCGGACGGGTAGCCGAACCGTACGCCGTCGAACTCGACGGACACCGGCCCGTCCGGCACCTTCCGTGCGCCCGGCTTCTCGGCGATCAGCGGTTCGAGGTCGAGGACCTCGAAGACGCGCTCGAAGCTGACGAGGGCGCTCATCACCTCGACGCGGGCGCCGGCCAGCGCGGTGAGCGGGGCGTAGAGGCGGGTGAGGAGGAGGGCGAGCGCGACGACGGCTCCCGGCTCCAGGCGGCCGTGCAGCGCGTAGAAGCCGCCGAGGCCGTAGACGAGGGCCAGGGCCAGCGCGGAGACGAGAGTGAGGGCCGTGATGAAGGCCGACTGGGCCATGGCGGTGCGGACGCCGATGTCCCGCACCGCGCGGGCACGGGCGGCGAACTCGGTGGACTCCTCGGCGGGCCGGCCGAACAGCTTGACGAGGGTGGCGCCCGGCGCGGAGAACCTCTCGGTCATCCGGCTGCTCATCGCGGCGTTGTGCGCGGCCGCCTCGCGCTGGAGCCCGGCCATGCGCGCGCCCATCCGGCGGGCGGGCAGGACGAACACCGGCAGCAGGACGAGCGCGAGCAGCGTGATCTGCCAGGAGATGCTGAGCATCACTCCGAGCGTCAGGAGGAGAGTGACGAAGTTGGAGGCGACACCGGACAGGGTGTTGCTGAAGGCCCGCTGGGCACCGATGACGTCGTTGTTGAGGCGGCTGACGAGTGCGCCCGTGCGGGTGCGGGTGAAGAAGGCGACCGGCATCCGCTGCACGTGGTCGAAGACCGCGGTCCGCAGGTCGAGGATGAGCCCTTCGCCGAGGGTCGCCGAGAGCCAGCGGGTGAGCAGCCCCAGGCCCGCCTCCGCGACGGCGAGCACGGCGATGAGCAGCGCGAGCCGGACGACGGTGCCGGTGTCGCCGCCGTGCACGATCGCGCTGACGACGCGCCCGGCCAGGATCGGCGTCGCCACGGCGAGCAGCGCCGTGATCACGCTCAGCAGCAGGAACTGCCCCAGTTTCCGCCGGTGCGGCCGTGCGAAGGCGGCGATGCGGCGCAGGGTGGCCCGCGAGAGCGGCCGCCGGCCCATTTCGGCGTTCATCGCGCTGTGCAGCGAGTGCCACGCCGTGACTTCCATGCTCATGGGGCTCTCCTCCGGAGACGTCGGTACAGCTGCACGCTAAGACCTCAACCAAACTTGAGATCAAGCGTCGCACCCGGTGGCCGGAGAGGCGAGGAACATCTAGCCGGCCAGCAGCTGTGTCCTCGCCAGGTCGCGGTAGAGCGCGTCGTGGGTCATCAGCTCGGCGTGGCTGCCGACCGCCCGGACGCGGCCCGCCTCCATGACCACGATCCGCTCCGCGGTGGTCACGGTCGACAGCCGGTGGGCGACCACCAGGACGGTCGTGTGCCGGGCGGTGTCGGCGATCGTGTCGCGCAGCGCGGCCTCGTTGGCGGCGTCCAGCTGG
This sequence comes from Streptomyces sp. SCA2-17, assembly GCF_044336695.1. NCBI lineage: Bacteria > Bacillati > Actinomycetota > Actinomycetes > Kitasatosporales > Streptomycetaceae > Streptomyces > Streptomyces sp. SCA2-17. The sequence goes on along the minus strand of NZ_CP117521.1, from coordinate 6,033,814 downwards.
GACGTGGCCTCGTCCAGGAGGAGCAGGCCGGGGCGGCGCAGCAGGGCGCGGGCGATCGCCACGCGCTGCCGCTCGCCGCCGGAGAGGCGGCTGCCGCGGTGGCCGACGTCGGTGTCCAGGCCGTCGGGCAGGCGGTGCGTGAGGAGGTCCAGGCGGGCCAGGCGCAGGACGCGGTGGAGTTCCTCGTCGCCGGCTCCGGGGAGGCCCAGGGTGAGGTTGTCGCGCAGGGTGCCGGCGAGGACGGGGACGTCCTGTTCCACGTAGCCGATGGACGCGCGGAGCCGGGTCAGCGGCCAGTGCCGTACGTCTTCGCCGTCCAGGAGCACGCGGCCCGAGTCCTGTTCGTAGAAGCGCTCGATGAGGGAGAAGACCGTGGTCTTGCCCGCGCCGGACGGGCCGACGAACGCGGTCAGTCCGCGGGCGGGGACGGTGAAGGAGACCTCGTGGTGGACGCGGGGCAGCCCGGGGCGGTAGGCGAAGCTCACCCGGTCGAAGGACACGCTGAGGGGCGCTCGCGTGACGTCTTCCGGCGCGTCGCCCTCCTGCTCCTCCGTCTCCAGCTCTTCGGCCTGCGCGATGCGGGCCGCCGCGGCGGCCCCGATCTGGACCTGGCCGACGCCTTCGACCAGTTGCCCGATGCGCGGCGCGAGGGCGAAGAGGTAGAGCAGGAAGGCGACGAGGGTGGAGACGTCCGTCGCGCCGGAGGTGACGCGCGCGCCGCCCACGCCGAGCACCACGAGGAAGCAGACCTGGACGACCACCGCCGACGTCGTCGCCGACACGGCCTCCCAGGCAGCCGCGCGTATCCCGGTGCGCCGGGCGCGTTCGGCCTCCCGGAGCAGCGCCGCCGCCTCGTACCGCTCGGCGCCGGAGGCCTTGACGGTGCGGAAGGCGCCCAGCACCCGCTCCAGCGCCGCCCCGATGCGCCCCACCGCCTCCTGGGTGCCGTGCGTGGCGCGGCCGATCCGCGGGGCCACGACCGCCACGACGACCCCGACGAAGGCGACCACGGCGAGGGTGACGCCCAGCAGGACGGCGTCGAGCAGCCCCATCATGACGACCGTCGCCGCGGTGACCAGGGTGCCGGTGACCGCCGCCGACACCGCCTGGGGTGCGGTCTGGCGCAGCAGCGTCGTGTCGGACGTGACGCGGGCGATGAGGTCGCCCGGTTCGGAGCCCTCCACGACGGGCACGCGCAGTCGCAGGAGGCGGTCGGTCAGCCTGCGCCTGGCGGTGCAGACGAGGGATTCGGCCGACCACTGCAGCACGTAGTACCCGAGCCCGGCGAGGGCCGCTCCGGCCACGACCAGCAGGCTGAGCACGAGCACGGGGCCGGCGGCCGGCGCGCCGTGGCCCATGTCGTCCATCACGCGCTTGGCCGCCAGGGGCTGGGCCAGGCCCATGACGCTGCCGACGAGCCCCAGGGCGACGCCCGCGGCCATGCGCCACCGCTGCGGGCGCAGGTGGCCCAGCAGGGCCCGCTGCCCCCGCCGCGACCGGTCCGGGCCGCTCGAAGGCACGCCGTCCGGCCCGGGGGCGGGAGGGCCGGTCCGGGGCGTGTCCACGGATGGTGCCGCGGTCATCGGTTCACTCCACGGTGAAGAAGCGCTGGAAGTAGTCGGCCGGGGCGCCTTCGCCGACGAGGACCCCTTCGGCCTCGACCCAGGCGTGCGCGGCGAACGGCGGGCGGTTGCGCACGCCGACGCACCAGGTCGGCCAGTGGCCGTACCAGCGGCAGAGCAGCACGGTGGCCAGGGAGCGGGGCAGGCATCCCTTGTGCCCTCCGGCGGCGAGGCTCACGGCGAGCACCGTCCGCCGCGCCGTGCTCGCCTCGGCGAGCGTCGCGGGACGGGCACCGCGCCGCAGCCTCGTGAGGACGGCGCGGATCCGGGCGGGCGGCTGGGTCGCCAGCAGGTGGGCGCAGCCCACGGCCAGCCGGGCCGTGCAGCGCCGGGCCAGGGGGATCGAGCGGGGGTGGTAGGGAATCGCTTCCGGTGTCGACATCGGCGTGCCTCCAGATCGGCAGGGCGTCCTACGGGGTGAGCAGTCCTGCCGCGCTCAGCTCGCTGATGATGCGGCGGACGTCCTCCCCGGCGAGTGCGGCGTCGACGCCGTCGAACCGTGCCGTGAGGAGCTCGGTCGCGCGCTCCGGGCCGTGTCCCTCCAGCACCGTCCGCAGGACGAGGGCGGCCGTCGGGTTGAGCGTCCAGTACTCGGCGCTCTCCTGGTCGAGCAGCGCCATGCCGTACTCGGTCTCGGTCAGCAGGACGCCGGGTTTGAGTGCTGGCACCGGTTCACGCCTTTCGGTCGGCGGCGGGGAGGGGCGTCATCTCCCGCGAGCGCAGCCACACTTCGCAGGCGATGGTGGGGTGGAGCCGGTAGCTCTCGGTCTCCGCGGAGAGGGCACGGCGGCACCAGTCGCGCAGTGCTCTCCCGTCGGCCAGGCCGAGCCGGACCAGCCGGGAGTCCTCGCACAGGGCGAGCAGCGCCCGGCGGTTGCGGCGCAGCCCCGCCTCCTCCTCGAACGTCGCGTTGGCCTTGGTGCTGCGGGTGCGGCCGGCCTCGGGCACGACGCCGCGCATGGCTTCGACGATGAGCGGCTTGTACCGCCAGGGGGTGATGCGCTCCTCGGTGCGGACGGCGAGGGCCGCCTCGATGACGGGGGCGTCGTAGTAGGGCGCGGAGACCGCGATGCCCAGGGGCGCGGACATCTGCCCGATGTGGCGCACCCATTGGGAGATGCCGTCCATGGCGACCAGTTCGCGGTGTTCGCCGCGGTCCCGGCCCCGGGCCCCGGTGGGGGTCCGGCGGGTGCGGATCACTTCCCGTGCCGCGGCGACCGCGTCGGGCGTGGCCCACGGCGGCATCCGGGGTGGAACGGCCCAGTCGAGCAGCGGCTCCTCCGCGGGGGCGGCCGGCCCGTTCAGGTCGCGGGCGAGGCGGTCGAGCCAGGCCCCGTAGGACCTGCGGTCCAGGAGCCGGCGCAGCACCGCCCGCCGGGCCCAGCGGTATTTGGCGGCGTAGCCCCGTATCGCGTGCAGCGCGACGAAGGGGTGGCTGAGCAGCAGCGTGTGCAGCCGGGCGGGCGTGCCGGCCAGGAGTTCGTCGCCGCCCAGGCCGGTGAAGTGGAGGCCGGATCCGCGGGCAGCGGCCCTTTCGATGATGCCCATGCGGCGGTTGCGGTCGACCGTGATGATGCTGGGGGTGTCGAGGACGTCCCGGAGGGTGTCGATGCCGTCGAACGTCATCGCCACGTCGCGGGCGGGTACGACGTGGTGCTCCACGCTCCCCAGCGCCCGGACGGTGCGTTCGGCCCAGTACACGTCGTCGCCGGCCTCGTCGTGGACGGCGGCGGTGTAGGCGACGACCTCGGCTTCGCCGCGGGCCGCCGTGCAGCACACCGCCGTCGAATCCAGGCCGCCCAGGTCGGACGAGACCAGGTCGCGTCCGCGGGTGCGCACGGCGACCGACTCGGCGAGGGCTTCCCTCAAGCGGGCGGCGCCCGCGGCGAGCGGGACGACCGGGTCGGGCGGTGACCACCACCGGGTGGTGCGGGCCCGCCCGGCGGCGTCGAGCGTCAGGCGGTGGCCGCCGGGCACGGGGCGCACGCCCCGCCACAGCGGATCGCCGTGCCACGGGTACGGCACGCCCGAGGCGAGCATTTCGAGGGCGATGCGGGGCTCGTCGAGGCCGGCGCCCACCAGTTCGGCGAGCACGTCGGCCCGGTCGGACGCCACGCTCACCGGTCCGCCGGGCGTCGTGGTCTCGGCGTGGAACACGCGCCGCAGGGTGACGACGCCGCCCTGCACCCGGACCCGGCCGGGGCAGGAGGCGATCAGGTGGAAGCTGCCGGCCCGGCCGGCGAGGCGGTCCAGCTCCGGCGGAGAAGCGGAGCCGGCCGCGGCGGCGGCCGCCCGTTCGGCGTCGGCCGCCGGGACGGCGTGCTCCCCGATCACCACGACCCGCGCGTCGCGGTGCGCGCCCGTCACCGCCGTAGCCGGGTCCCACCGGCCCACGATCCAGGGCCGTCCGGAGGCGTGGAGCAGACGGCGGGTGGCGAAGGAGAGGGCCTTGGCGGCGGGGACGGCCGCCGCGGGGGTGTCGGGCAGGACGACGAACCAGGCGGGCACGGACTGGAGCGACAGGGACTGATCCATGGGGCGCGGCCTTCCGTCGGCGAGGTCCGGGACAGAAAAAGCGGGTGGCGGCCGGAGGCCGCCACCCGCCCTCAGGTCAGAGGACCTGCTTGCCGCCCAGGACGTCCTTCGGGCCGTGGTCCTTGAGGCCCGTCACCTTGCGGAAGCTGCCGGCCTTGGCGAGGGTGGGACGCTCGTACGTCATGACCATTCTCCTTCTTCTGGATGGGGACGATGATGCGTACTACAGGCGCCTGATTGCGGACTCCACTGATTTCCGCAGGAAACCCGAGCGGTGGATCCGCGGCACCCACCGTAAGTACGACAAGCACATCGTCACAACGCCGCAGCTCCAGCTGTGGGGTTACGCCGGGGGCGCTCCTTTCTGCTTCGCCACCAGCACACAACCCCTCACGCCACCTGCGAAAACGGAAAAATCCGTGAGGAGAATCGTTAATCTTTAGGGGGTGGGTCACACCCCCTGCGCCGGTTCCGCCCCGTGCCACACCGTGGTCACGTTGCAGAATTCCTTGATGCCATGGCCCGAGAGCTCGCGTCCGTAACCCGAACGCTTGACTCCGCCGAACGGCAATGCGGGATGCGAGGCGGTCATGCCGTTGAAGAAGACGCCCCCGGCCTCGATGTCCCGCGCGAAACGTTCCTGTTCCGCCGCGTCCGTGGTCCACACGTTCGAACTGAGTCCGAAGGGCGTGTCGTTGGCCAGCTCGACGGCCTCGTCGACGCCGCCCACGCGGTAGACGGTCGCCACGGGGCCGAACGCCTCTTCGCGGTGGATGCGCATGTCGGGGGTGATGCCGGTGAGGACCGTCGGCTCGTAGAACCAGCCCTGCGGCAGGTCCTTCGGCCGCTGCCCGCCGCACAGGGCCGTCGCACCCCGCCGTACGGCGTCGTCCACGAGCTCCTCCAGGTCGGCGCGGCCCTGTTCGCTGGCCAGGGGGCCGACGTCGGTGGTGTCGGCCATGGGGTCCCCGACGGTGAGCCCGGCCATGCGGGCGGTGAAGCGTTCGACGAAGGCGTCGTGGACGTCCGCGTGCACGATGAAGCGCTTGGCGGCGATGCACGACTGGCCGTTGTTCTGGACGCGGGCGGTGACCGCGGTCCGCACGGCGCGTTCGAGGTCGGCCGACGGCATCACCACGAACGGGTCGCTGCCGCCCAGCTCGAGGACGGTCTTCTTTACCTCGTCCCCGGCGATAGCGGCGACCGACCGGCCGGCGGGCTCGCTGCCGGTGAGGGTCGCCGCGGCGACCCTGGGGTCGCGGAGGATGCCTTCGACGGCCCGTGAGCCGATGAGCAGGGTCTGGAAGCAGCCCTCGGGGAAGCCGGCGCGACGGAAGAGGTCGCCCAGGTAGAGCGCGGTCTGCGGCACGTTCGAGGCGTGCTTGAGCAGCCCGGCGTTGCCCGCCATGAGGGCGGGGGCGGCGAAGCGGACGACCTGCCAGAGGGGGAAGTTCCACGGCATGACGGCCAGGACCACGCCCAGCGGCCGGTAGCGGACGCGGGCGAGCGCGGCCCCGGAGTCGGCGACCTCGGCCTGCGCCGGGTGCTCGTCGGCCAGCAGCTCCGCGGCGTGCGCGGCGTACCAGCGCATGGCCTTGACGCACTTGGCCGCCTCCGCGCGGGCGGCGGCCAGCGGCTTGCCCATCTCGGTGGTCATCGTGCGGGCGACGTCCTCCTGGTCCTCCTCCAGGAGGTCCGCGGCCCGGTTGAGCAGGCGGGCCCGTTCGGCGAGGTCCGTGGTGCGGTAGTGCCGGAACGCCGACGCCGCGGCGGCCAGGCGCCGCTCGATCTCCTCGGCTCCCAGTTCCTCGAACGTCCTGAGCGTCTCGCCGTTCGCGGGGTTCACCGTTGCGATGGGCATGGGGTGCCCTCCTCGTGCTCGATGCCTCGGCCTGTGTGCGCCTCTCGGGGACCTGCCCCGTCCGTCCTGTACCACGCCGCGCACGGGTCAACCCGGCGGCGGGGGCCTTTGACCCGTCCGGTGAGGGCCCGCTCAGTGGTACGGGCCTGCCTGTCAGCGGTACGGGCCGGGCGCCGGAGGCGGGCCTCACCCCGTACGGCGGTCCGCGGCGTCGTCCGTGGCGCGCGGCTGGCCGGGCAGCATCCGCACCGCGTCCTGCGCCGCGGCGGCCTCGGCACCGGCCTCCGCCGCGCTCCCCGCCGCCCCCGCCGGGTAGGGGCACGGCAGCAGCCGCGTGCGGTAGAGCCAGGCCACGGCGGACCCCGAGGCCAGCCCGAAGAGGAGGCAGGACACCCACGGCAGCCAGGCCCGCCCGGTCCGCTCGCCGACGTCCATCACCCAGCCGATCACGGCGTTCCCGCCGGCCGCCGTCGTCCCGGACAGCACGTAGAACAGGCCGAAGTACGTACCGGTCAGCCGCTCGCTGCCGAACCGCGGGATCAGCCCCAGGACCGGCGGGTAGGCGACCATGCCGCCGAGGTACAGCAGCAGCGAGGCGGAGATCATGACGAGGAGCCGCGGCACCACGTCCCCGGCGCCCCTCGGCGGCGACGCGTCGCACACGAGCAGCGGCGGTACGAAGCCGAGCCCTATGACGGCGATGCCGGCCCCCACCCAGCGCATGCCGCCCCCGCGCTGCTCCAGGCTCCGGGTGATCCGGAACTGGAACAGCAGGTTGGCGACCGCTCCGGCGCTCAGCAGCACGGCCTCGGCCCCGGCCCAGCCCGACGCCTGCTGCGCGCCGTCGGGCAGCAGCATGTACAGCTGGTTCTCCATGATGAACATGCCGGTGGTGGCGAAGGCGAAGCACAGGAAGCGGCGGTTGCCGAGCACCTCCCGCAGCTCCCGCACGATGGGCTCGTGGCCGGCGGCGACCTCGCGCGCCGGGAGCGCGAACGCCTGGGCGACGGTCAGCACGGCGAAGAGCCCGGCCGCCGTGAGGGCGCAGATCCGGAAGTCGGTCAGGTAGAGCACGCTGCCGGCGAGCAGCCCGACGAGCGAGCCGATCGTGGCGAAGACGTTGAGCAGGGCGAACGCCTCGGCCTTGCGCTCGCCCGACTCGTGCGAGACGTAGGAGCGCACGGCCGGGTAGAAGAGCGCGGCGGCGAGCCCGCTGATTCCGGAGGCGGCGAGCAGCAGGGGCAGCGAGTTGCCGAACGAGAAGAGAGTGAAGCCCACGGTCCGCAGGGCGCATCCGGTGATGATGACGACGCGGGGGCCGAGCCGGTCGGCCGCGGTGCCGCCGATGATGTACATGCCCTGCTGGCTGAGGTTGCGCACTCCGAGGACCAGTCCGACGACGGCCGCGGACATTCCGAGATCATGCCCGATATACGTCGCCAGAAACGGAATCAGCAGATAGAAACCGGCATCGATGCCGCACTGGTTGATGAATAGCAATCGCAATGCGAGAGGGCACTCGCGGACCGCCCGAAGAGTTCTCATGCGCGTCCCTGCAGTCAGCCCGAGCGAGGGGACATCTTGGGCCCCGGCCCCGGTCAGGGGCCGGGGTTCCCCGGCGATTGGGTCGACTCCGCCCCGCAGCTCCCGGCCGCGCTCGGAAGGGTACTCAGCGGATACGTTAGCAAAGCCGACGTCTTATCAACAGGGTGATATTCCGGGCATGGGCGGCTCCTGGAGTAAACCGGCACAAGGGAATTGCGCCCCGGCTCTCTCTTCGAGAGCTGGAACTCGCGTGCCCCGTTATTGCGTTCACGCGGCGGCGCGGCTGTGATGCGGTGTGATGTGATGCGGCCGGCTGCCGGGTCGCCGGCCGGGCGGCGCCGAGGGGCCGGACGGCGTTCCCCCGGAAGGGTGAAAACCGCGACTGAATTCCCGTCACCAGAACACGGATTCTCCGCCGAATCCATTCTTCAGACCACCGCCCGCCCGAAGATGCCGAAAGGCCCGCGGGCCACGGGCGACTTCGCGACGATGGCCGTATGAACGACCGGAACTTCTTGGAGCGCACCAAGCAGTTCGCGCTCTACCTGGCCGAGCTCCAGACGGTCCTCGACCCGGAGTCCTACGCGTTACTGCTGCGGATCCTCAAGGGCTTCAACGAGGCGATCGTGCACCGGGAGAGCGGGATCGACATTCCCTTCTCGCCACGCGAAAAGGAGTTGCTCACACCTGAGTTCGGCCGGGTGCTCACCAGGCTCGCCGGCTTCCTCGGGCCGCACGGCATGCACGTCGTCGTCGGCACCCACGGCTCTCCCCCTCCGGCCGCCGAGCACGACCGCAGCGAGGTCGACGCCATCGCCCGGGCGAGCGGCATGAGCCCGTAGCGGCCCCGCGCATCGTCTACAGTCGCGACCACCTCCGCAGTCTTCCTGCCCGTAGTCACAGTTCCCTCCCGTAGCCACCCTTCCCGCGGTCCCCCGCGTACGCCGTCGCATCAGGAGGCCACGCCTCGTGCCTGCTCAGTCCGCCGCCGCCCTGGCGGTCAATCCGCTCGACGCCTCCTCACTGCTGTCCGCCTTCGGCGCGCTCGGCATCGCCGCGGTGATGTTCGCCGAGACCGGCCTGCTGATCGGCTTCTTCCTGCCGGGCGACTCCCTGCTGTTCACCGCCGGCCTGCTGGCCCGCAGCGGGGCCCACTCCGGGCCGCACCTGGACCTCGTACAGGTCCTGGCCGCGTCCGTGACCGGCGCGCTGGCCGGCGCCCAGGTCGGCTACGTCCTCGGGCGGCGCGGGGGGCGGGCGCTGCTGACCCGCTCCCGCAGCCGCAAGCTGCACGAGGGCGCCGAGCGCGCCGAGGAACTGCTCGGCCGCTACGGGCACGCCCGCGCCATCGTGCTGGCCCGCTTCGTCCCGGTGGTGCGCACGGTCCTCAACCCCCTCGCCGGGGCCCTGGGCGTCGCCCCGCGCACCTTCGCGCTCTGGCAGGTGGCCGGCGGCCTGGTGTGGACGGTGGGCCTCGTCCTCGCCGGCTACGGGCTGGGCTCTGCCGTGCCGAACGTGGACCGCTATCTGCTGCCCGTCGTGGGCACCGTCGTCGCCCTGTCCCTGCTGCCGGTCGCCCTCGAAGTGCTGCGCGGCCGCAAGCGCCGCACCGCGGCCGTCACGCCGGAGACGCGTCCCGATGGGCCTCACCCCGCGGGGCCCCGTTCTCCGGAAGGCCGCCCTGCTCCCGCGCCCAGCGCCGGGCAAGAGCCGTGAAGGCCCGTGCTGCCGCGCTCTGGTAGGCGGCCTCGCGGCGCAGCAGCGTGACGGTGCGCGAGGGCAGCGGCGGATCGACCGGTACGGGGTGCAGGTGCGCCGGCCCGCGCGTGATGGCGTCGGGCAGCACGGTGGCGAGCGCGCCCCGGCCGACGATCTCGGTGAGGGCGTTGATGGAGTTGGCCTCCACGGCGATGCGCGGCGTGATGCCGTGCCCCGCGAAGTAGTCGTCGATGTGACGGCGCGTCGCGAAGTCGCCGCTGAGCAGGGCGAGCGGCTGGGCGGCCAGTTCCGCGGCCGGCAGCGCGGTGGTGCGGCCTGCGCAGGCGTGGCCGGCCCCGACGACGAGGCCGAGCGTCTCGGTGAACAGGCCGGTGCCGGCGATCCCCGGCAGGTGTGTACCGCTGAAGGCGATGCCCAGGTCCAGTTCGTCGGCCAGGAGGGCGGATTCGATGCGGTCCTGCGGCAGCTCGCGCAGGTCGATGTCGATCCCGGCGTGCCGGGCGTGGAAGTCCGCCACGAGCGGCCCGACCAGGTACGCGGTGAAGGTGGGCGTCACGGCCAGCCGCAGGGTCCCGCGCGAGAGGTCCTGCACGTCCAGCACGGCGCGCTCCGCCGCCGCGAGGTCTTGCAGGGCGCGCCGGGCGTGGCGCGCGTACACCTCGCCCGCGTCGGTGAGGCGCACGGTGCGCCCGGACCGGTCGAGCAGCTGAACGCGCACGGACCGCTCCAGCTGCTTGATCTGCTGCGACAGCGTCGGCTGCGAGATGTGCAGGGCCTCCGCGGCGCGGGTGAAGTTCGCGTGCTCGGCGACGGCGAGCAGATAGCGGAGGTGGCGCAGTTCCATGCGGGCAACTATAGGCAGCCATAGACCGCGTCGATGGCTGCCGGGGGATGCGTCCGCAGCCGCCTATGTACGCGGCCGGCGGTCAGCTCTGCCCGATGCCCTCGAACCAGGTGGCGCCGCCCTCCACGGCCTGCTTGATGCGCCGGACCGCGAACTCCTGCAGCGGCGGCAGGGCGTCCGGCTCGAACCAGCCGACTTCCAGGGACTCGTCGTCGTTGACGCGCGCCTCGCCGCCCACGGCCCGGCACAGGAAGCAGACGTCCATGTACTGGCACTGGTCGCCGTTGGGGTAGGTGACGGGGGCCAGCGCCTCGACCACCAGGACGCTCTCCGCCACGCAGTGGACGGCGGTCTCCTCGTACACCTCGCGCACGATGGCGGAGGCGGGCTGCTCTCCGGGATCAGGGATGCCGCCGATGATCGCCCACTCGCCGCTGTCCGAGCGGCGGCCGAGCAGCACGCGGCCCTCGGCGTCGAGGACGACGGCGCTCACGCCGGGGATCCACAGGAGCTGCTGGCCCGCGATCGCGCGGAGGTCTCGGATGAAATCGGGGGTGGGCATGGCAGGAGCCTAGTGGTCCGGGAGGGGCCGGCGTTCACCCAGGTGGCGGCAGGGGCGGTGGGAAAGGCCCAGGTCAGGCCGGGGCCTTGCGGCCGGGGGCGAGCCGCAGCGCCCGGCGGATCACCCGTACGGCGGATTCCGCGTCGTCGACGGTGACCGTGAACGTGCGGCCGTCGCCGAGGCGGAGCACGAAGCCCTCGCCGCGGCGCACGACGACGGCGGTGCCCTTCTCGGGCCGCCACCGGTAGCCCCAGCCGCCCCACTGGCGCGGCGTGACGCGCGGGGCGAAGTCGGCGTCGACCACGTGGGACAGCGGGATGCGGGTGCGCGGCACGCCGATGTGCCCGCAGCGCACCTCCAGCGCCTCCATGTCGACCCGTACGGCCACGTGGACGAACGCGAGGGTGCCGTAGAGCATCAGCAGCCCGGCCGCGACGCAGCCGACGACCGCCATGACGAGAGGGGCCAGACCTGAGGTCCATGCGCTGTCGACGGCAAGTTCGACGCCGAGTGCCAGACAGGCGGCGCCGGCCGCGGCAAGCAGCCACTGGACGCGGTTGGTCGCGCGACCGGTCCAGACGGCGAGGTCCGCGGCGCCGTCGGCCGGGGAAGGGGGTCCGGCCGCGCCCGTGTTCTCGTCGTCCTCGTGGCCCTGCGGGCCCTTGGAGTGGTCCCTCATACCAGGCAGCCTACTCACCTTCCGCCACCATGGCAGGGGTGATGCACGGACCCGCACCGGAACGGGTGGCCGGAAAGGACCGGCTGCCGCCTCAGGGGCGTACGGCGGCGGCCTCGACGAGGGAGCGGCCCTCGGGGTAGGTCAGGGAGGCCGGGTCGATGCTGCCCTCGCGGCCACTGAGCAGCACCGTCAGGCGCCCGGACGGGGCGGCGTCCGGGGCGGGAGCGGCGCCGATGCGGCGCAGCGTCTGTGCGGCGACGGCCTCCGCGGAGCCGTACAGGGTCAGGCGCGGCACCGCCGGCGACAGCAGGGGCTGGACCGCCGCGCGGATACGCTCCGCGACGAGCTCGTAATGGGTGCAGCCCAGGACGACGCTCCTTACATTGCGGGGCGTGAGGGCGGCCGCGGCGGCGACCGCGGCGTTCACGGCCGCGGAGTCGGCGTACTGGACGGCGTCGGCGAGGCCGGGGCAGGGCACCTCCGTGACCTCGACGCCGGCCGCGAAGTCGCGGATCAGGCCGCGCTGGTACGGGCTGCCGGTGGTGCCCGGCGTGGCCCAGATGGCGACGGGACTGCCCGCGGCCGCGGCGGGCTTGATGGCGGGCACGGTGCCGATCACCGGGACGGCCGGTTCCAGCTCCGCCCTGATCGCCGCGAGCGCGTGCACGGACGCCGTGTTGCAGGCGACGATCAGCGCGTCGGGGGCGAGGGCGGCCGCGGACCGGGCGCAGTCCAGGGCGTGCGCGATGATGTCCTCGGGCGTGCGGGGACCCCACGGCATGCCGTCGGGGTCGGAGGAGAGGACCAGATCCGCGTCCGGTCGCAGCCGTTGCACGGCGGCGGCCGCCGCGAGCAGCCCGTTGCCGGAGTCCATGAGCGCGATCTTCACCCGGTCACTCTAATGGATGGGCGGAAACGGCGGCCCGGGCGGGCGGGCGCGTTCGCTCCGCTTCTTGTGAAGACCCCGACTTCTTGTGAAGACGCCGATCAGCCGCTTCTTGCCAAGTCCCCCGATCAGCCGCCCTTCGTGCGGCAGACTGCGACGGGTGAGCGCGCTGACTTGGATCACTGCCGGTTCCCTGGCCGCGTGGCTGTGGCTGCTGCTGTGCCAGGGCTTCTTCTGGCGTACGGACGTGCGACTGCCCGAGCGCACGCCGCCCGTGGTGTGGCCGCCGGTGGCGATCGTCGTCCCGGCCCGCGACGAGGCGGAGGTGCTGCCGTCGAGCCTGCCGTCCCTGCTCGCCCAGGACTACCCGGGGCGGGCGGAGGTGTTCCTCGTGGACGACGGGAGCTCCGACGGCACCGGGGAGCTGGCCCGGGCCCTGGCGGCCGAGCGCGGCGGGCTGCCGCTGACCGTCAGCTCCCCCGGCGAGCCCGGGCCGGGCTGGACGGGCAAGCTGTGGGCCGTGCGGCACGGCATGGCGCTCGCCCGGGCCCGCACCGACGCCACGTACCTGCTGCTCACCGACGCCGACATCGCCCACGCGCCGGACAGCCTGCGCGAGCTCGTCGCGGCGGCGGAGTCGGGCGGCCTGGACCTCGTGTCGCAGATGGCCCGGCTGCGCGTGGCCACCCTGTGGGAGCGGCTGATCGTCCCCGCCTTCGTCTACTTCTTCGCGCAGCTGTACCCGTTCCGCCGGATCAACCGGCCGGGCGCGCGGACCACGGCCGCCGCGGGCGGCTGCGTCCTCCTGCGGAGCGACGCCGCCGAGCGGGCGGGCGTCCCCGACAGCATCCGGCAGGCCGTGATCGACGACGTGACGCTCTCCCGGGCGGTGCGGCGCACGGGCGGCCGGATCTGGCTGGGTCTCGCGGACCGGGTGGACAGCGTCCGGCCATATCCGGGCCTGGGCGAGCTGTGGCGGATGGTGTCGCGCAGCGCGTACGCCCAGCTCCGCCACAACCCGCTGCTCCTGGCCGGGACGGTCGCCGGGCTGGCGGTGGTCTACCTGGCGCCGCCGGTCGCCGTGGTGGCGGGCGCCCTGACCGGCGGGACCGCCGCTCTGGCCGCCGGGGCCGCCGCCTGGGCGGTGATGACCGGGACGTACGTGCCGATGCTGCGCTACTACCGGCAGCCGCTCCTCCTGGCTCCGCTGCTGCCGTTCACCGCGCTGCTCTACCTGCTGATGACCGTGGACTCGGCGGTCCAGCACTACCGGGGCCGGGGCGCGGCCTGGAAGGGGCGGACGTACGCCCGCCCCGAGGCCGCGCCCTGAACGGCCCAGCCGGTCACTTGCGGCCCGGCGTCCAGTTCATGCCCCAGCCGTAGGCGCGGTCGAGGGTGCGCTGCGGGCTGACGCCGCGGTCGGGCACGAGGTAGCGGGCCTCGCGCTGGACGACGAGGTCGCCGCCGTTGTTGGTGATGAGGGCCAGCGCGCAGACGTTGGAGAGCACGGTGCACTCGTCGAGCGAGAAGTCGACGGGCGCGCCGTGCTGCGGCTGCAGCGTGACCGTGGCGTGGAGGCCGGCGAAGCTCCGGGCGCCCTCGTAGATCGTCACGAAGACGAGGATGCGCCGGAAGTCGTTGATGTGGTCCAGGTTGACCGTGAGGTTCTCGCCGGCCGCGACCGCGCCCGTGCGGTCGTCGCCGTCGAGGTGGATGAACGGCGGCCGGTTCAGGGAGCCGAAGGAGTTGCCCAGGGCCTGCACCACGCCCTTGGTGCCGTCGCGCAGCTCGAAGAGGCAGCCGAGGTCGAGGTCCAGGTCGGAGTGCATGGCCATGGCCTTGCCGAACTTGGCGCCCCAGCCCTTGAACGACTTGCGCACCTCCCAGTTGAGGTTGACGCGCAGCGCCCCGGACGTGCCGCCCTGCTTGGTGAGGGAGACGGTGGGCGACTCCTTGGTGAGCGTGACCTTCGTCAAGCGCACGGGCTGGGGCGCGGGCGGCGCGGCGGGCGGGGGCGGGGCGACCGGCTGCACGGGCGGGGCCGCGGGGGCCTGGGCGGGCGGGGCCGGTATGGCGGCCGGGGCGGGGGCGGCGGGCGCGGCCGGGACGGAGGCCGGCTGCGGTTCGTCCACGGTGATGCCGAAGTCGGTCGCCAGGCCCTCCAGGCCGCTGCTGTAGCCCTGGCCCACCGCCCGGAACTTCCACTCGCCCTGACGGCGGTAGAGCTCGCCGAGGACGAACGCGGTCTCTACGGTGGCGTCCGTGCTGTCGTAGCGCGCGAGCTCCGCGCCGCCGGCCGCGTCGGTGACGCGGATGTACAGCCCCGGCACCTGGCCGAAGCTCCCGCCGTCGGCCGAGGCCGCCAGCACGACGGTCTCGACGGACGGCTCGACCGCGGAAAGGTCCACGGTGAGGGCGTCGGTCGTCGTGCCGGCGCCGGACGGCCGCTTCCCCTCGTGGCGGACCGCGCCCGAGGGGTGCACGGCCTGGTTGTAGAAGACGAAATCCGCGTCCGAGCGGACTCTGCCGCCGGCGAGCAGCAGGGCGGAGGCGTCGACGTCCGGCACCCCGGGGGCCGTGTTCCAGCCCAGCTCGACCCGCACCGCCGGCGCCGGAATCCGGACGTTGGCACCCTTCAGCATCCCCATGCTCCACCCCTAATGGACGGTCTCTTGCTTGCGGGGACAACGTATCGCGACTGTTGTTTGTCCCTGCTTGGCATGGATTGGGGAAGCCCGGGCCTTGTGTCGGTTACGAACCGCCCGTGACCTTAGGCGGCTCCACGGCCGGGGGCGGGGCGTGGGTGTCCGGCGGGGGCGGCTTGGGCTTGGCCGCCGTGGGGGCCACGGGGTGGCCCTCGGTGGGAGGCACGGGTTTCGCGCCTGTGGGGATCACCGGCTTCACGGGCTTTTCCGTGACCGGCTTCTCCGTAGCCGGCTTCTCGGTGACCGGCCTTTCCGTGACCGGCTTGTGTGTGGCCGGCTTCTCCGTGACCGGCGGTGCGACGGACCGGGTCGCCGTGGGCTTGGGGGCCTGCGTGCTCGCCCGGGGCGGGGTGGTGTGCGGGGTGCCGGGCGCGGTGCTGCCGTGCGGCGGCTTGGACGACACGCCCGGCCGCGACGGCACGGGGGGCTCCGTAGACGGCCGCAGGCCCTGGGCCGAGGAGCGGCCCGACGGCTGGCCGGAACCGCTGGAGGACGATCCCGCTCCGGAGGAGCCGGACGCCGACGAGCCGGATCCGGACGAGCCTGACCCGGAGGAACCGGCCGACGGTTCCGAGGACTTGTCCTTCGGCGGCTTCGAGGACGGCTCACCGCCGCCGGGGCCCGAGGAGCCCGTACCCGCGGAGCCTGAGGAACCCGGAGAGCCCGGAGGAGTCTTCGGCGGATCCCAGTGGAAGGGCTTGCTGTCCTTGCTCCCGTCACTGCCCACGCCGCGGTCGAACGCCTTGTCCCCCTGGAACGGGTCGACAAGGGGAATCTGTTTGACGGGACCCTGTTCCTTCGTACGGGGCTTGATGACGGTCACCTCCGTGGCGGTGAACGTCTCCCAGCGGGTGCCCGTGTAACTCGCCGCCTTCGTGTCGATGTTGCGGTCCGGCTCCAGGAGCGGGTTGCCGCAGTTGCATTTGACGGCGGGCCCCGTGTAGTTGTCCACGAGGACGAGCACGCCCTTCTGGATCACCGACAGGTACTCGCTGGCCTCGCCGTCGCGGAAGTCGTGGTTCTTGACGAGCGTGTCGAACTCCAGGTACGTCTCGGTGAGGTTGTTGATGTACTCGCCGATCCTGCCCTCGTCGATGTTCTTCACCGCGGCCCACGCCCTGGCCTTCTCGGGGTCGTCGGTGAGCTGCTTGATCAGTGAGGCCTTGTCGCAGCGCGTGGCGCCCTGGACCCCTCCGAACGCGCCCCGGGCGTCCCCCGCCCGCTGCCCGCCGCCGCGCGTGGCGGAGCTGACGCCGCGGAGGTCGGTGTCCGGGTGCTCCACGAAGGGGAACGCCCCGCTCTCCCCCACGGCCTCCAGGACGAGTTGCACGGATTTGCTGCCGGACGACCCGCACCCGGCGAGGGCCGCGCCGCCGATCAGCGCGGGCGCGGTGAGGAGCGCGACGACCCGGAGCCGGCGGCGCCGCGCGGAGGTTTTCTGCTGCATGTCCCGGAAGGGATCGGTCACCAGCCGCATCTTCATCCCCCGATAGCTGGTCAGTTCTTTCCTTCGGCGTCTTCTCTCAAGGCGTTGCTTGTTTCAGTACGTTGCGCATTTCGTCACCCAGCCGCCGTTGCACGTGCCCGGGTTCTTGGTCGGTCCGGTCGTGGGGTAGGTGGGGGCGGTGGGATCGTCCGTGGCGTGCCCGGACGGCCCGGGCGGGGAGGGGCTGGGTTCCTCCGAGCTCCGGGGGCTGCCGGATTCGTCCGGCTGCTGGGATTCGTCCGGCTGCACGGTGCCCGTGGAGCCCCCGTCCGGATGCTGCCCGCCGTCCCCGTTCCCTCCTGCCGACAGCACCCCCGCGACGGTGCCGCCCGCGATGAGGAGCAGCGCCAGCAGCGGTCCCAGGTAGACGGGCCAGCCTCGGCGCCGCGGCGGCGTGGTGCCCGGGGCCGGGCTCGGGCTCGGCGGCGGGTAGGCGGGCTGCACCGCCCCTTGGGCCGCCACCGGATACCCGTAGGCCTGTCCGGCCGGCGGATATCCGTAGGCCCGTCCGGGCGGCCCGGCGGGGCTCCCGGCCGCGCCGGACCTGCTCGTCGGCGCCCCGGGCAGTCCACCAGGCGGTCCGGACGGCCCACTCGGTGAGGGCAAGGAGGTCGGCGGGGTGGGTGCGGACAGCGCGGTGGGCACGTATCCGCCGGGCTCGGGCCTGCCCCAGTCGGGCTGGGTGAGCATCTGGCCGGCGGCGACGGCGTCCAGCAGGCGCTGTGCCTCGGTCGAGCCCATGCGGGTCTGCGGGTCCTTGCGCAGGAGTCCTTCGAGGAGCGGGGTGAGCGGCCCGGCGCGGCGCGGCGTGGGCGGGTCGTCCTGGACGACGGCTTGCAGCGTGCTGAGCGCCGAGGTGCGGCGGAAGGGCGAGACGCCTTCGACAGCCGAGTAGAGCGTGGCGCCCAGGGACCACAGGTCGGAGGGGGTGCCGGGCCGTTCGCCGAGGGCGCGCTCGGGCGCCAGGTAGTCGGGCGAGCCGACGAGGTCTCCGGTGCGGGTGAGGGTGCCGGACCCCTCCACCAGGGCGATGCCGAAGTCGGTCAGGACGACGCGGCCGCCGGGCTCCAGCAGGACGTTGGCGGGCTTGACGTCGCGGTGCAGGACGCCGCAGGAGTGCGCGCTGCGCAGCGCCTGGAGCACCATCGAGCCGACCTTGGCGGCCTCCTTGGGGCTGAGCACGCCTTCGTGCTGGAGGATCTCGGCGAGCGACCGGCCGCGGACGAACTCCATGACGATCCAGGGCCGGCCCTCCTGCTCGACCACGTCGTGGACCGTGATGACGTTGGGGTGGCTGATGCGGGCGGCGGCGCGGGCCTCCTGCTTCAGGCGCGCGTAGAGGGTGCGGACGTCCTGCTCGCGCATGTGGTCGGGGGCCCGGACCTCCTTGGCGGCGACCTCCCGGTCGAGGAGCTCGTCGACGGCGCGCCAGACCACGCCCATGCCGCCGCTGCCCAGCTGGTCGATGAGCCGGTACCGGCCGGCCAGTAACGGGTGCCGCTGCTGCTCGCCGTCCACGTTCGTGCGCCCCCTTCCCCGTACGCGCTACGCCCCGGGCCGTGCGCGTTTTCGGGCCACACCGGCTGGGACGAGCCGGGTCCGTGCGGCGTTCCCGGTTCCGCTGCCGTCCGGGGAGGCACGCGGCGCAGCGGGGGGCGCACCGGCGCGGGCTCAGGCGCGCGGGTCCGGGGTGCGGCTCACCGTGCGCCCGAGCGCGGCCGCCGCGCGGGCGAAGACGACGGCGTCGCGGACGGCCGCCCCGCCGGGGTCGTTGTTGAAGTAGGCGTAGACGTGGGCCCGCGCGGGCCAGGTGTCGGCGATGCGCCCGGCCCAGCTCGCGAGCGCCGTCCGGCCGTAGCGCGGCCAGGGCCGGGCCCGCCCGCTGTGGAAGCGCACGTACCCCCAGGGGGCCGTCCGCCACAGCGGGGTGACGGGCCGGGAGCCGTGGTCGGCCCAGCACAGGGCGGCGCGGTGGCTGCGCAGGACATCCTGCACCTCGTCGGTCCACCAGGAGTCGTGGCGGGGCTCGACGGCCACGCGGACGCCGTCGGGGAAGCAGCCGAGGGCGGTGTCCAGGAGCGCCGGGTCGGCGCGCAGGGTGGGCGGCAGCTGGAGGAGGACGGGGCCCAGCCGGCGGCCGAGCCCGGCGGCGTGCCGCATGAGCCGCCGGACCGGTTCCTCGGGGTCGCGCAGCCGCTTGATGTGGGTCAGGTAGCGGCTCGCCTTGACGGCCATGACGAAGTCGGCGGGCGTGCGGTCGTGCCAGTCGGCGAAGGTGCCGGGCGGCGGCAGCCGGTAGAAGGCGTTGTTGTTCTCGACCGTCGCGAACTGCCGCGCGTACTCCTCCAGCCACAGGCGCTGCGGGCAGCCCTCCGGGTAGAGGACGCCGCGCCAGTCCTTGTACTGCCAGCCCGAGGTTCCGACGTGCAGAGGCATGGGTGTTCCCTGCCCCGGCCGTGCGGGGGCGTCACGGGCGCGCCGCGAGGAACGCCGGATCGGCGGCGGTGCGCGGGTCGCCGGGCCGGCGGGACGGCCCGGGGTCGCCGGGTACAGGGGCCCGCTGCGGTTGACTGGGGGCATGGACGAGGCTGCCTGCATCTTCTGTGAGATCGCTGCGGACGGCTCCGCGGGCCACCGGGTCTTCGAGGACCCGACGGCGGTCGCCTTCCTGGACGCCCGGCCGCTCTTTCCCGGCCACGTGCTGGTGGTGCCCCGGCGGCACGCCGAGACGCTCACCGACCTGTCCGCGGACGAGGTGGGGCCGCTCTTCGCCCGGGTGCAGCGGATCGCGGGGGCCGTGGAGCGCGGGATGGGCGCCGCCGGGTCGTTCGTGGCCGCGAACAACCGGGTGAGCCAGTCGGTGCCGCACTTCCACGTGCACGTGGTGCCGCGCAACCGCAAGGACGGCCTGCGGGGATTCTTCTGGCCGCGGGGGCGCTACGCCTCGGAGGAGGAAGCGGCGCAGGTCGCGGCGCGGGTCAGGGCGGCGCTGGAATCCGGGGACGCCGGCCCGGTGCCCTGACATGGACGACCGGCGGGAATCTGACCATATTGGAGGTAGGGCTTCCCTCGTTACTGGAGGTATGGCTTCCCTCGTTCTCCGGAGCGCCGTCCCCGGGAGAAGAGGTGGATCATGAGATTCCTCAACCGTGTGGACGCCGGGCGCCGCCTGGCCGAGCGGCTGGCTCACCTGCGCGCCGAGGACCCCGTCGTCCTGGGCCTGCCGCGCGGCGGCGTCCCCGTGGCCTACGAGGTCGCCCGGGCGCTCGGCGCCCCCATGGACGTGGTGCTCGTGCGCAAGCTCGGGGTGCCCTTCCACGAGGAGCTGGGGTTCGGGGCGATCGGCGAGGGCGGGGTGCGGGTCGTGCACAGCGACATCGTCCGGATGAGCCGCGTGGAGGAGGACGACCTCGCCGAGGTGCAGCGGCGCGAGGAGGCGAACCTGGCCCGCCAGGCCGAGCGGTTCCGCGGCGGCCGCCCGCGGATCCCCCTGAAGGGCCGCACCGCGATCGTCATCGACGACGGCGTCGCCACCGGCGCCACGGCGTCGGCCGCCTGCCAGGTGGTGCGGGCCCAGGAGGCGGGGCGGGTGGTGCTCGCCGTGCCGGTGGCGGCACCGGACGCGGCGCAGGCGCTCCGCGCGGAGGCGGACGAGCTGGTCTGCCTCAGCACGCCGCCGGTCTTCTTCGCGGTCGGCGAGTGGTACCAGGACTTCTCCCAGACCCCGGACGAGGAAGTCATCGACCTGCTGGAGCGCAACAGGGCGGCAAGGACGGACCCCGGAGGTGTGCGATGACCACGGAGAAGATCGTCGAGAGCCCCATCGACATGGAGTTCCGCGAGGCCGGCGCGCTGACCCAGGCGGCGGTGCGGCTGCACATGCACGACGGCACGGACTTCACCGCCGTCGGGACGACCAACCGCAATCCCACCGACCCCACCCAGCAGCGTGTCGGCGAGGAGGTCGCGGCGGCACGGGCGCTGCGCGATCTGTCCGAGCAGCTGCTCGACAAGGCGGGAGTGGACATCGAGGAGGCCACGCACGTCACGACACGGCTGAACCACTGACGGTCACCGGTCAGATCAGATCTCGGTTCAGATGTCGACGCCGTCGGCCACCCGGGAGGTCGGCACGCAGAGCATCCCGTCGTACGCGTCGGCGATCGGCGCGTGCAGGTAAGCGCTCTGCAGCCGGGTCCGGTCGGGGCTGCCCTCGCCCCGGGGCGCCGCACGCAGCCCGGCGAGGCCGGTGGCGCCGGCCGGAAGGGCGCGGGCGAAGGCGGCCTCGATACTCCCCGGCTCGGGCGGCGCCAGCTCCGTGTCGTCGACGGTGAAGCCGAACCGGGCGCCCGCGTCGAGCGGCATCTCCGCCGTACGGCCGCCGACGGACGTCACGCCGAGGGCGAAGTAGTCGTCGCCCAGGGCGTGCTGGAGGTAGTGGCCCATGGGCAGCGTCGTCTCGTGCCCCTCCAAGGAGACGGGCTCCTTCTGGAGGTGGGCGTTGTGGGCCATGAGCACGACGCGCGCCCCCGGCCCGGCGTGCTCCAGGTGCCACAGGACGGACCCGGCCAGGAAGGTCTCCCGGGCCGCGGTGTCGATGGTGAGCCCCTCACCGGCGAACAGGGCGGCCATGGCGCGGAGGGTGTGGTCCGCGTAGGCGGCGGCTTCCATGCGCCGGAGGGCGACCTCGTACGCGTACCGGCCGGTGCGGGCCACCTGGAGGGGCTCGGTGGCGCGGAAGCGGATGAGGAGACGGGCGAGGGCGGCCGTGAGGGCGTCCTGCTCGGCTGCCGGCAACTGTGCCCATGCGGGCGCTGCCGCGGCCGCGGACCCGCCGGCGAACCGCTCGGCGATCCCGATCGCGGTCCGGGCGAGCGGGAGCGCCCCGGGGTCGGCCTCGCGGAGATGGTCGGCGACCGGGCGGAGCGCGGGCACGAGCGAGCCGCCCGCCGCCGGAATGTCGGCGCCCGCGAAGCCCACGGGCCGGGCCGCGGTGCGGTTGTGCAGCCGGAGCGCGCGCAGCAGCTCCGGCGCGCCCATGGGGAGGTCCGCCGTGGTGATCCGTGCGAGGTCGTCGTCCGGGCCGGCGCCCCGGGCCCAGGCGTCGAGCGCGAAGGCTTCGCTGAACCCGTACTCGAAGGTGAGGACGGTGAAGCCGCAGCGCTCGACGAGGAACCGCAGGAGGCGCTTGCGCGTGAGGCCGAACTCGTGGATGAAGTGCGAGTTCTCGCCCACGCCGACGACGCGGGCGTCGCCGATGAGGTCGCGCAGGGGCTCCAGGTCGTCGAGCGGAGCGTCCGGGTCGAGGGTGGTCAGGGTGGTGGCGTGGTCGCGCAGCCACTGGGCGAACGCGTCATGGGAGTCATGGGAGTCATGGCCGGAAGGCTGGAGAGGCATGCTGAAGGCTCTTCTCTCGGTGGAGGAACGTGCGGATGCGGATCACCGGAGGGGAAGCGCGCACGGCGAGGGAACTCCCGGCGGGGAGCGGGTCGTACGGCTTCCCGAGGGAGCGTCAGCGGAAGAGCGTGCCAGGAACCATGATCAGAGACTAAGAGGAACCGTGAGCCACGGACAACGGGTTTAATGCGGCGCCGTCAGCTGACCGTCGTCGTCCCGTTCCCCCGTCCCCCGTTCCTCCGCCTCCGCCGGGAGGCTGTCCATGAAGGA
Organism: Streptomyces sp. SCA2-17; assembly: GCF_044336695.1. Classification (NCBI taxonomy): domain Bacteria; kingdom Bacillati; phylum Actinomycetota; class Actinomycetes; order Kitasatosporales; family Streptomycetaceae; genus Streptomyces; species Streptomyces sp. SCA2-17. The sequence goes on along the minus strand of NZ_CP117521.1, from coordinate 6,011,703 downwards.
GCTCACCGAGAAGACGGCACGCCCCGGGCCGGGCGGCCCGTAGCCGGGAGGCGAGGTCAGCCCGTACTCCTCCAGAGTCGCCCGGTACACCTCCAGCAGCCGTACGTGGTACTCCAGCGGGGCGCCCTCGGGGTTCAGCCGGCCCAGGGGCGTGGTCGGTTCGGGGCACCAGGTGGTGAACCGCGGGACGATGCCGTGGGACATGAAGAACCGCAGCCCCTCCGCGGTGGACGCGATCGCCTCGTCCACGGTGGCGAACCCGTCCGGGGTGGCCATCTCCACGCCGGCGACGAAGTTGGGGATGACGTTGCGGGCGCCGAAGACGTCGGCGGAGTCGAGGATCCGCCGGTGCCACTCGGCGCGGCCCACGTACCGCTCCTTGCCCGGGCAGTAGAGCTGGAAGAGCCGCTCGTCCCACACCTCGAAGTTGGGGTGGTAGATGCGGATGCCGTAGTCGTGGAAGCGCTGCACGTCGGCCTTGGGGAGGGCCTGGGCGACGACCTTGCCGATCCAGCGGCCCGGGAAGCGCTCCTCGATGGCCTGGGCATAGCGGCCGTAGAAGTCGGCCTCGGTGTGCCCCGCGACCTTCGAGGTGATGGCGCCGCCGGTCAGGGTGTACGCCTGCGAGGCCCGGCCGGTGTCGTACCGGTCGATGATCTCCAGCGCCTCCAGGACCTCCTCGACCGGTTTGACGCCGGTGTACGGGCGCCCGGCGGCCTTGTGCTGGCGCCAGTTGTGGTTGATGTCGCAGTACTGGCACTCCTCCTTGGCGCCGAAGTACTGGCACACGCGGAAGACGGTCAGGTAGACGAGGTAGCCCCACTGGATGGTGGGGGCGACCTCCATGACGGACTTCCCGTTGGAAAGCGTCTGCCGGTAGTAGTCGGGCATGGGCGGCAGGCCGACGTCGGAGATGCGCCGCCCGTCGAGGTAGAGGCCCAGCGCGCCGTCCTCGCCCGCACGGACCCGGTAGGGCGAGGCGGGGTTGACGCGGACGGAGACGACCGTGCGGCGCAGCTCGTAGGGGCCGCCGGTCAGCACGATCTCCTCGGGCGGGCGGCGCAGGGCGGCGGCGCCGAGCTCGGGGAGGGTGCGGTGGTCGAAGGAGAAGATGAAGTACGACTTGGGTTTGATCCCGCCGGACGCCTCGTTGGCGGTGTCGCTGAGCGCGGAGTCGTCGAAGGCCATGCCGCCGCGCAGCAGGTCCTCCTTGATGACGGCTTCCCGCGGGATGTGCGGGAACCGTTCCATCAGGCCCTCGATCAGGTGGGTACGGCCGGTCATGTGCGGTGCTCCCCCTTCGTTGCGTGATTCGCGCGTGCGCTGCGGGCGGGGCTCGCCCGTGATCACTGACGCTAGACCCGCGCGGTGCGGGGGATGCGGCCGGGTCGGCCGTTGCGCGCTGTACGGTCCTCGGATGGACTGCTGCGAAACGATCACCCTGGGTGAAGGGACTGTCCGGATAACGGACGAGTTAACCGGATCTCTCTGCGCCTGCACATACTCGAACATCCCGATCTCGCATGATGGACAGGCACGACCATGAGCCGGACAGACATAACCTCTCCCCCGCAGACGGAGGGCGCCCCCGAGCAGGGGTCGCCGCTCTCGAACGGACTCAAGCAGCGGCACCTGTCGATGATCGCCCTCGGCGGCGTCATCGGCGCGGGCCTCTTCGTGGGCTCCGGTGCCGGCATCGCCGCCGCCGGCCCGTCGATCGTGCTCGCCTACGCCGTGTCCGGACTGCTCGTGATGTTCGTGATGCGGATGCTCGGCGAGATGTCCGCCGCCAACCCCGCCTCCGGCTCCTTCTCCGTCCACGCCGACCGGGCGATCGGCCCGTGGGCCGGCTTCACGGCGGGCTGGATGTTCTGGACCCTGCTGGTCGTGGGCGTGGCGATCGAGGCGATCGGCGCGGCCCACATCGTGTCGGGCTGGCTCCCGGGCACCCCGTCGTGGATGTGGGTGCTGGTCTTCATGGCGCTGTTCTGCGGCAGCAACCTGGCCGCGGTCTCTAACTTCGGCGAATTCGAGTTCTGGTTCGCCGCGCTGAAGATCGGCGCCATCGGGCTCTTCCTGGTGCTGGGCGCACTCGCCGTCTTCGGCGTCCTGCCCGGCAACGACTCCCCCGGCGCCGCGCACCTCCTGCACGACGGCGGCTTCCTGCCCACGGGCGTGAACGGCCTGCTGATCGGCCTGCTGGCCTCGCTCGCCGCCTACGGCGGCCTGGAGACGGTGACCATCGCCGCCGCCGAGGCGAAGGACCCGGTGCGCGGGGTGGCCAAGGCCGTGAAGACGACGATGTGGCGGATCGGCATCGTCTACGTCGGCTCGATGCTGATGATCGTCACGCTGATCCCGTGGAACGACGAGTCCGTCACCGAGAGCGGCCCGTACGCGGCCGTGCTCGACCGCCTCGGCGTCCCCGGCGGCGGGCAGATCATGAACGTGGTCGTCCTGATCGCCCTGCTGTCGGCGATGAACGCCAACATCTACGGTTCCTCGCGCATGGCCTACTCGCTGGTCTCCCGCGGCCAGGGCCCCAAGGCGCTGGGCAAGGTCTCCGGCGGGGTGCCGCGCCGCGCGGTGCTCGCGTCGTCCGCCTTCGGCTTCTTCGCCGTCCTGCTGTCGTACTGGTATCCCACGACGGTCTTCGCCTGGCTCCTGAACATGGTCGGCGGCGTCGTGCTGGTGGTGTGGGGCTTCATCGCCGCTTCCCAGCTGGTGCTGCGCCGCCGCCTGGAGCGCGAGACGCCCGGCAAGCTGGTCGTGCGGATGTGGGCCTTCCCGTACCTGACGTGGCTGACGCTGGCCGGCGTGGCCGGGGCGCTGGTGCTCATGCTGCTGGAGGACGACACCCGCGTGCAGCTGTACTCGACCGGCGGCCTGGCGCTGGCGCTGGCCGTGATCGGATACGTGCAGCAGCGGGCGGCCGCGAAACGGTGACGCTCTGACGCCGGTGCGTCCGGCAGAACGGCGAAGGCCGGTCCTCCTCGGTGAGGGGACCGGCCTTCGCCGTGTGTGCGGGCGTCCTAGGAGGCGGCGGCGCCGGCCGTCTCCCGCTCGCCCGCCTGGGCCGGAACCGTGCCGGCGGCAGCGCCCCGGGCGCCGGAGAGGACGGGGTCGGGGCCGGGCAGGCCCGCGCGGTGGGCCTGGACACCGGACCGCACCGCCCAGAAGTAGAAGCCCAGGGCCGACACCCCGACCAGAGCCGTGTCGAGGCCGCTCGGGATCACGCCGCGGCCGCCGAACTCCGGGCTGCCGAGCGCCGACAGCAGGGACAGCCACAGCAGGAACCCGACCATCCACCAGGCCGGCGCGAACTGGCGGCGCAGGTTCTCGCCCCGGCGGCGCAGCACGACCGCGGCGATGGGGACCGAGACCAGGGTGAGCAGGGTCACCTTGCCGGTGTTGGGCCACTTCGACCAGTACAGGGCGCAGGCCGCGAAGGCGAAGATGAGCGGGCAGAGGACCTTCGCGGCGGGGAGCTTGAAGGGGCGGGGCAGCTCCGGCTTGGTCTTCCGGAAGACACCGACCGCGATGGGGCCCATGAGGTAGGAGACGACCATCGCGGCGGAGACGACGCTGGCCAGGGCCTCCCAGCTGTGGCCGATGGTCAGCAGCAGGAGGACGGAGAAGCCCAGGTTGAGCCACATGGCGGGGCGGGCGACGCCGTAGCGGGGGTGCACCTCGGCGAGCTTCTTGGGGAAGAAGCCCGTGTCGGCGAGGTTCTGCGCCAGATAGGCGGAGGAGGCGACGTTGCCGATGTTGGCGCCGTTGGGCGAGATGAACGCGCCGAACTGGAGCATGGTGACGACCCAGTGCAGCATCAGCAGCTTGGCGAGGTCGGCGAAGGGCGAGGCGAAGTTGATGCCGCTCCAGCCACCCGCCTCGGCGAGCTTCTCGGGCGGGACGGCGCCGAGGAAGGCGACCTGGAGGGCCAGGTAGATCACCAGGCCGAGGGAGAGGGCGCCGACGAGGGCGAGCGGGATGGCCCGGCCGGGGTTCTTGGCGTTGCCGCCGAGGTTGACGACGGCCTGGAAGCCGTTGAAGGCGAAGACGACGCCCGAGGCGGTGACGGCGGTGAGGACGGCCGACCAGCCGTTGGGCGCGAAGCCGCCGTGCGCCGTGAAGTTGTCCGTGTGGAAGCCGGAGGCTATGAGCGCGCCGACCGCGAGGACCGGGATGGCGAACTTGACCAGGGTCAGCAGGTTGTTGGCCCGGGCCAGCAGCTCGACCGACCAGTAGCAGGCCAGCCACAGGGCGAGCGTCAGGAACAGGGCCGTCGCGATGCCGGTGCCGGTGAGGCTGCCGTCGGCGACCAGCCCCTGGGCCCAGCCGAAGCTCCACGAGGACATGTACTGGGTGCCCGCGATGGCCTCGATCGGGATCAGCGAGGCGGTCGCGATCCACACGGCCCAGCCGGTGATGAAGCCGAGCACCGGGCCGTGCGAGATGGAGCCGAACCGGGCCATCGCGCCGGGCAGCGGGTAGGCGGCGCCGACCTCCGCGTACGACATGGCGATCATGCCGATGAAGATCGCGCCGATGACCCAGGCGACCAGTGCGGCGGGCCCGGCGACCTGCGCCGCCTGCCCGGCTCCGAAGAGCCAGCCGGAGCCGAAAATGGACCCCAGCCCGATCATGATCAGGGCGAAGAGGCTGAGGCCTTTTCGATTGGCCGCGCTCAGATCCACGACGTGCATTCCGTTCTGCCGGAGACAAAGTCTGCGGGCAGCACGGTGCACACCTCAACGGCCGTCCGGCTGCCCTGCCTGCGTCGGCTCGCGCCGACGGGTACTCCGTCTTCCGGGCCGGGCGGGAAATGCGGCAGGGAATTCGATCAGCAGTGGTCCGATCTCGCCTGCGACGAGATCACCGAGGGCGCAAATTACGACGCCGGTCATGCTACGGCAAGGGACGGATCTACTCCAATCGCCTTGATCGGAAACTTATTTCCAAAATAATTCCTGCATTTCGCCGCGAACACGTCGTTCTTTCCCACGCGAGGGCAACCGCCGCACGCGCGGGGCACCGAACCGCTCGACCCCATCTGCTCAGCGATGGCCCTCACGACCCCCCGGTCACTGGACGGACGGGGGGGCGACCGCATGGCTGTTCTCCGGTGGTCAGCCGCGATCGGCGTCGGCCGCTCGGGCGGCGGGCGGGGCGGGTGGCGTCCCGCCCCGGCGGCGGGGTGCCTCGGTAGCCCCCCGCTTCTCCCGGCGTTCCTGTACGAGGAGTCCGGCGCAGGCCACGACGGCGAGGGCCATGACCGCGACGCTGTACACCATGGTGGTGGGCCCGAGCCCGAACTCTTGCACGGCGAGACCCGCGACCACCGCGGGCACGCTGAAGCCCAGGTAGCCCACGACGTAAATGCTGGCCGCGAGCCCGGCGCGTTCGTCGGGACCGGCCAGCGGCGCGATGGTCTGGAAGGCTCCGAGGAACCCGGTGCCGAAGCCGTAGCCGGCGATGACGATGCCGACGAAGAAGAGCGCCGGGGAGGGGATGCCGAGGGCGCCGAGAGTGGTGCCGATGCCGACGAGGAAGGCCACGAAGCCGAGGGTCATGGTGCGGCGCGGCGGGCGGTTGCGGCGCAGCAGCGAGCCGAGGGCGCCCGATCCGGTCAGGGCGAAGATGACCAGGCCGCCGACGAGGTGGCCGTTCATGTGGAGGGTGCGGACCGCGATGGACGGGCCGAGCGACATGTACAGACCGCCGACCGCCCACACCGCGAACAGGCTGGGCGCCACGGTCAGGAACAGCGGCCGCACCCGCCGCGGCACCGCCAGGTGCGGCATCAGGGAGGCTGCCGCGCCCGGCCGCTTCGGCGAGGTCTCCGGCAGGAGCGGGACGACGAGCGCCGCGAGCACGAACACCACCAGGAGCAGTGCGTAGACGAGGGTCTTCGGCGCGGGTGCGTACTCGACGAGGAGCCCGGAGCCCAGCGCGCCGAGGGCCAGGCCGACGAGGGGCACGAGGCTGTTGACCAGCGGGCCGAGACGGGGCCGGCCCGGGGGCTGCAGATCGAGCAGGGCGGAGCTGGTCGCCCCCGTCGCGGCGCCGGTGGCCAGCCCTTGGATGACACGTGCCGCGAGGAGCGGGCCGACGCTGTCGGCGGTGACGAACAGCAGCATGCTCACCACCTCGACGATCAGAGACGCCGCCAGGACCTTGCGGCGGCCGACGTGGTCGGAGATGCCGCCCACCACGAGCAGCGCCGCGAGGAGCGCGAGCGCGTACACCGCGAAGACGGCGGTCAGCGTGGTGGCGGAGAAGCCCCAGTCGGCTTGGTACACCGGGTACAGCGGAGAGGGCGCGCTCGCCGCGAAGAGCAGCAGGGCCTGGACCGTGGCGATCAGCCAGAAGGTGAACCCGCGGGAGAGCTGAGGCAGTTGACTCATGCCGACACCGCACGAGCCGGCCGGGCGAGCGTGCGGGAAACCGGCTCACCGGCCGCGTCGGGATGCCCCTCTTCGGCGAGATTCCCCGCGTGAGCCGGTAACTGCCCGAAAGCGGCGGGCAGATGGCCGTACGTCTCCATGACAGCGATCCGGGCCTGCTCGCCGAGGGCCGCCGCGGCCCGGCCCGTGGCCCGGTCCGGGTCGAGCGGGCCGGAGTCCGCCCAGGTCTCCCTGTCGCGCGTCGGGGGGCGAATAGGCATGGTCCATCCCTCTTTCTTTGTGTACCGGGGTGGGGAACCAGGAGGCGAAGGCCGGGGCGGCTCTGCTCCAGGTCGAAGGTGAGGCACGCTTGGGGACCTTGCCGGTCGAGCCGGCCGGGGAATCGGCCTCGGCCACGACCGCCGCCGCGAGAGCTCGCAGCCCGGCGGTTTCGAGCTGCCGGGCGCCCGCGTCGAGCAGCTCCTCAGTGTCACTCAGCGAGCTGCCGGCCTGCAACTGCCCTATGGCTGCGGGCAGCCGGCCGCCGCCTGCGGGCCGGGCACACCGACCACCGCGCGGCCCTGGAGCAGCTCGGGCGCAGTCGGCGATCAGCACCTCTTCATCCTGAAGGGGGCGACCCCTGCCGACGGGGGCGAATTACGCGATCATTCCATGTGACAACCATCACTCACGACATATTCGGAGATCTTTGCCGCTATAGCTTGCGGTGTCGCTCACGGCGGGCCAATGATGGAGGGGGCGCCCGGGGAGAGATCAGCGCGACGACGGAAGCCGCCCTCCCATTGCACAACAGCAGGCATCCATAGTCCAGTTACTTCTGCACGTCTACACAACAGCGTTTTCTGTCAACAACGCACTTGCGCACTCCTGCAGTTCAACACTTGGCTTACCTGCAATCCTGACAGCGCGAATGACTCACGGAGTAGCCGCTTGCACGGCTGCTCGTGAGGCAGACACCCCTCAATCTTGAGGAAATCTGCACGGGGGCACACGAGGACCAGCTCGTGCGCGCACTTGGATCCGGCACCCGCAGGCCTTCAACAAGGCTGCCTCGGAGCCGTTGACCCTGCCCCGGACCGGCTGCGCTCTCTGGACGCATCGCGGGTCATAACGGGGAGGCACGACGATGACTTCTTTGAGTTCTGTCCTGATCGGCAGTGGGAGCGTACTCGCTCGCTGCGGCGACGTACTCGTGGCGAAAGGGCACCGGATCGCAGCCGTGGTGACCGGTGACGCCACCGCCCGTTCCTGGGCGGTCAAGGCGGGCGTCCCGCACCATGAACTCGCCGACGCCGTGGCGCTCGCACCACAGTTGACCTGCGACCTCCTGCTGAGTATCGGCAACTACGCGGTGGTGCCCGACGCGCTGCTGGGCTGTGCGACGCGGGCCGCCGTCAACTACCACTACGGCCCGCTCCCCGCGTACTCGGGTCTGCACACGCCCTCCTGGGCCATCGCGGAGGGGGCACGGGAGTACGGCATCACCTGGCACCGCATGGCCGAGGTGGTCGACGGCGGTGAGGTGCTGGGGCGGGTACCGGTGGCGATCGAGCCGGAGGACACCGCGCTGTCGCTGGGCCTGAAGTGCGACGAGGCGGCCGTCGCCAGCCTGCCCGGGCTGATCGACGACATCGCGGAGGGGCGCGAGACCGCGGTCCCCCAGGACTCCACGGCGCGCCGCTATTTCTCGCGGCACACCCAGTTCGCCGCCGAGGGGCTGATCGACTGGAGCCTTCCGGCCGAGCGCATCACCGCCATGGTCCGGGCCACCGACTACGGCCCGTTCGCCAGCCCGTTGGTATGGCCCAAGGTCAGCCTCGACGGGCATTTCTACGCCGTCCGGGAAGCCCGCTCCCGGGCCGCCTCCGCTTCTGCCGCGGATGACGCCGCCGCCACACCCGGTACGGTCCTTTCCTGCGACGACACGTCGGGCCTGCGGGTGGCCACGGGCGCCGGAAGCGTCACCCTGGCCCGGCTGTGCACCCTGGAGGGGGAAGAACGGTCCGCCGGCGCCATCGCGGTGGTCCACGGAGTCCGGCCCGGCACGGTCCTGGACGTCCCCGGCGAGGACGCGAGCGCGCGTCTGACCGAAGCCGGGGTGCGAGCCTCCAAGGCCGCCGCCCGGTGGCGTGAGCGCCTGATCGCGGGCGGCGACCAGCCGTACCGCCTCCCCTACCCGCAGCCCCGCCCGGGCACCGGGGCGCGCGCCGAGAGCGGACAACAGCCGGATCCCGTCCTCGTGCGATGCCCCGTGCCGCTCCGGGCCGGCGGCGACGGCCTGGAAGCATCCGCGGCGGCCGCCGCCCACCTGGCCGGTGCGCTGGGCCTCTTCCTGGGCCGGGCGAGCGGCCGACGGGAGGTTCACCTCGCGATGGCGGCACCCCGCGAGGGCGTCGACGCCGCGCACCGCGACCTGTTCGCCGCCTGGCTGCCCCTGCCGTGCCGTGCCGACGCCGACGCGACGATCTCGGAGAACCTGCTGGCCGTGCGACGGGAGTTCGCCCGAGGCCAGGACCGGGGGTGGATCCGCCGCGACGCCGTCGGCCGGGACGAAGCACTTCGGGAACGCTGGAACAGCGGCACACTGATACCGGACGTACTGATCTCCTGGGGCACCCGCGACGCCGCCGGCCACGACTCCGGCGACCACGGCGGCCACCGCCCGAAACTGGAACTCCACATCCAGCAGGGCGGCGCCCAGGAGGGTGCGCTCGTCGCCTTCCACTACGACGCCTCGCGCCTGTCGGCGCCTGACGTCGCCCGGCTGGTCGGCCAGTTCGCCGCGTGGTGCGAGCGTCTCCCCGCCGCCGTGGAGCAGCTCCCGTCCGCCGCCGGCCTTCTCGCCGCGGACGAACACCGGCTCCTCATCGAGGAGTTCAACGCTACGGACACCGCCGCCGCGGACCTCCCGGAGCGGGGCGTGCACCGGCTCTTCGAAGAAGCCGCGCGCGGCCATGCCGAGGACACCGCGCTGGTCTGCGCGGACACCAGCCTGACCTATGCCGAGCTCAATGCCCGTGCCAATCGGCTCGCCCACGCGCTGACCGACCGGGGCGTGGGCCGCGGCGACCTGGTCGGCGTGGCCCTGAGCCGTTCGGCCGACCTGGTCGTGGCTCTCTTAGCGGTCATGAAGACAGGCGCCGCCTACGTGCCCGTCGATCCGGGTTTCCCGGCGGAACGCATCCACCAGATGATCGACGACGCCGATCCCGTCCTCGTCATCACGCCCGGGACCGTGCCCACTGTCCTCGCCGCCTGGGACGCCCGTTGCGTGAGCGTCCACCTGAGTGACGGGCCGAGTGCTGACGAGGACCTCGCGGTCGAGGTGGACGCCGGGGACCTGGCCTACGTCCTGTACACATCGGGTTCGACCGGCCGCCCCAAGGGGGTCGAGATCACCCACGGGGCCGTGGGCAACTTCTTGGCCGCCATGCGCGAACGCCCGGGATGCACCGCCGCCGACCGGCTGCTGGCGATCACCACCGTGTCCTTCGACATCTCCGTACTGGAGTTGTTCCTGCCGCTGCTCTGCGGCGCGACCACGGTCATCGCCCGGGCCGACGAGATTCTGGACGCCAAGGCCCTGAGCGGGCTGATGGAGCGGCACGCGATCACCATGATGCAGGGCACCCCCTCCACCTGGCAGCTGCTGCTGGACGGGGGCTGGCGGGGCACTGCCACGCTGAAGAAGATCCTCTGCGGTGGTGAGGCGCTGTCCCGCGACCTGGCGGACCGGCTGCTCGCCGCCGGGGACGCGGTCTCGGTGTGGAACATGTACGGGCCCACCGAGACCACCGTGTGGTCGACCGCCTGGGCGGTGGCGGACCGGGAGGAGGAAGACGGCATCCTCATCGGCAGCCCGATCGACCGCACCCAGGTCTACGTCCTCGACGAGAACCTGTCGCCGGTGCCGCTCGGCTTCCCCGGCGAACTGTGCATCGGCGGTGCCGGGGTGGCCCGTGGCTACCGCAACGACCCCGAGCAGACCCGGCTCCGCTTCGCGGACAACCCCTTCCATCCCGGCACTCTCTACCGGACCGGCGACCTGGCCCGCTTCGCCGGACCCGGCAAGCTCACTCTGCTGGGACGCAACGACCGCCAGGTCAAACTGCGCGGCCACCGCATCGAGCTGGCCGACGTGGAGGCGGCCGTCAGCCGCCACGCATCGGTCCGCCGCGCCGTGGTGGTCGGCCGTGACGAGCACCTGGTCGCCTACTGCGTCCGCGACGCGGCCCCGGCCGGCGATCCGGTCTCCGCCTCCGCGGACCAGAGCACCGCCCTGGCCGAGTGGGCCGCCGCCTGGGACCGCGCCTACGAAGCCGGCACCGACCACGCTCCCGTCGGCTCCGGCACCGCATCCGATCCCGTCACCACCGACGCCACGTTCAACCTGGCAGGCTGGCGCAACAGTTACGACGGCCTCCCCTTCTCGGACGGGGAGATGCGCGAGTGGCAGCGGAGTTCCGTCCGGCGCATCCTCTCCCACGCGCCGGAGAACGTCTTCGAGATCGGCTCCGGCAGCGGCCTGATGCTGTTCGGCCTGGCGCCGCACTGCCGCAGCTACCACGCCGTGGACGCCTCCGCCGCAGCCGTCGAGATGACCCGGCGGCACCTGGCCTCCCTGCCGCACGTGACCTGCGAACAGCGCGCCGCCCACGCGCTCCCCGAGGTGGCCGAGGGCGCCTTCGACACCGTGGTCATCAACTCGGTGGCCCAGTACTTCCCCGACGTCACGTACCTGACCTCGGTGCTGGAGTGGGCGACCAGGACGGTCAGCAGGGGACGGGTGTTCCTCGGTGACGTACGCGACCTGTCGCTGCTGGACGTCTTCCACGCCGACGTCGCGCACTTCCGCGCGGAGGGAGAGCCCGGTGGGATCTCCACCGAGGAACTGGTCCGCCGCACCGAGCGCGGGATGCGCGAGGAGCGCGAACTGGTCCTCAGCCGCGACTACTTCGCCGGCCTTCCCCGCCTGTTCCCGCAGATCACCAGGGTCGACATCACCCTGCGTGACGGCCGCTACGTCAACGAGATGACGCGCTATCGCTACGACGTCACCCTGCACATCGGTGAGGACACCCGGCCCGCAACCCCTGCGGTGGAGAAGGACTGGCAGGCCGGCGGTCTCGACCTGGCCGCGCTCCGCACCGAGCTGGGTTCCGTCGCCGACCGCCCGCTCCGCCTGAACGGCATCCCCAACGGCCGGATGGGCGAGGTGTGCGGCCGGGTCGCCTCAGCCCTGGAGTCCAGGGGCGCGAGCACCTCGGTGGCGCCCACGTCCTGGATCGACCCCGCCGACCTCTCCCGCGCCGCCGCTGAGGCAGGTCTCGAACTGGCCCTGCTGCCCAGCCGCTCCTGCGGCATCTGGCGGTGCGACGCCGTGTTCTGGCGGCCCGGCCGGACCCCCGATCTCAGCTCGCTCCCCACCGAAGCGCCGGACCCCGGCGCTCTCAGCCGGTACGCCAACACGCCCGCGGTCGGCGAGCCGCCCAGGACCCCGCTGCACCGCGTGCTGCGCCCCTGGCTGGCCGAGCGGCTGCCGGGGTACATGGTGCCGACGTTCTTCGTGGAGCTGGACGAGTTTCCGCTGACCCCGAACGGCAAGATCGACGAGAACGCGCTGCCGGACCCCGTGGTGGAGGTCGAGGCCACCGCCAAGCCCGCCACCGAGCTGGAGCGGGACATCATGGCCATCTGGTCGGACGTGCTCGGCCACGACCGGATCGGCGTCAACCAGAACTTCTTCGAGATCGGCGGCAACTCGCTGCGGGTCGTCCGGGTCCAGACGCGGCTGGAGGAACTGCTGGGGCGGCCCGTCGTCGGGGCCAAGCTCTTCGAGCACTTCACCGTCAAGACGCTGGCCGCCTACCTGAGCGGCGGCACGCGGACGCGCCAGGAGGTCGTGCCCGACCGGCGCCGCGCCGTCCAGGACGAGCCCATCGCCATCATCGGCATGGCCTGCCGCCTGCCCGGTGATGCCAACATCCCGGAGGAGTACTGGGAGCTGCTGGAGCGCGGCGGAGACGGGATCGTCGACGTCCCGAAGGACCGCTGGGACGCCGAGGCACTGTACAACCCGGACCCGGAGGTGCCCGGCACCTCGTACTGCAGCCAGGGCGGGTTCGTCCGTGGCATCGACCTCTTCGACGCCCCCCTCTTCGGCATATCGCCGCGCGAGGCCCGCGCGCTCGACCCCATGCAGCGCTTGGTGCTGGAGACCACCTGGGAGGCGTTCGAACGCGCCGGCTACACCACGGACCGGCTGCGCGGCAGCCGGACCGGCACGTTCGTCGGCATCGGCAAGAGCTCGGCGTGGCGCGAATACGGCCTCACGGCGGCCGGCGGGCTGAGCGACCTCGACGGCTATGTGGGCTCGGGTTCCATGGGCGGCACCATGTCCGGCCGGGTGTCGTACGTCTTCGGTCTGGAGGGCCCGGCCCTCACCGTGGACACGGCATGCTCCTCCTCCTTGGTCACCACCCACCTGGCCTGCAACGCGCTGCGCAACGGCGAATGCGACCTCGCGGTGTCGGCCGGTGTGAGCCTGATGCTCACCCCCGAACTGCACGTCGAGTTCAGCCGCCTGCGCGGCATGTCGGCGGACGGCCGCTGCCGGTCGTTCTCCTCCGACACCGACGGCACGGGCTGGAGCGAGGGTTCCGCCACCGTCGTCCTCAAGCGGCTGTCCGACGCCCAGCGCGACGGCGATCCCGTCCTGGCCGTGCTGCGCGGCACCGCCGTCAACCACGACGGCCGCAGCGCCGGCCTGACCACACCCAGCGGCCCCGCCCAGCAGCGGGTCATCCGCGCCGCCTTGGCGGCTTCCGGACTCCAGCCGGGTGACATCGACTACCTGGAGGCGCACGGCACCGGCACCAAGCTGGGCGACCCCATCGAGGGCACCGCGCTGGCGGAGGTCTTCGGCGCAAGCCATTCCGGCGAGGTGCCCCTGTGGGTCGGTTCGGCCAAGTCCAACCTCGGCCACACCCAGGCCGCCGCCGGTCTGGCCGGCCTGATGAAGGTCGTCCTGGCCATGAGCCACGACACCCTCCCCCGTACCCTGCACGTCGCCGAGCCCACCCCCGCGGTGGACTGGAAGGGCGCCGGGATGGCGCTGGTCCAGGAGCAGCGCCCGTGGCCGGCCGGGGACGTGCCGCGGCGCGCGGGCGTCAGTTCGTTCGGCATCGGCGGCACCAACGCCCACGTGATCGTCGAGGAGCCGCCGCAGCCGGCCGCGAAGGCCGTCGAGGAGAGCGCGCCCGCGCCGCTGCCGCCCACGGTGCCGTTCGTGGTGTCCGGGCACAACGACGCCGCCCTGCGCCGGCAGGTGGAGAACCTGCACCTGCACATGAGCGGGAACACGCGGGACCCCCTCGGTGACGTGGCCCGCTCCCTGGCGACTACCCGCAGCCATCTCCGTCGCCGGCTGGTGCTCGCGGTCCAGGACAGGGCCGAACTGCTCGGCAAACTCGACTCCTTCGCCCGCACCGGGGAAGTGCCCGCGGAGTCGGTGTGCACCGGGAACCACACCGAGGAACCCCGGCCGGCCCTGCTCTTCACGGGCCAGGGCTCCCAGTTCCCGGGCATGGGCAAGGACGTCTACGACGTCTACCCCGTCTTCCGCGAGGCACTGGAGGAGGTCGCCGCCCGCTTCACCGAGCTGGAGAAGCCCCTCCTGGGGGTGATGTGGGCCGATCCGGGCAGCGAGGACGCGGCCCTGCTGCACCGCACCGACTTCACCCAGCCCGCCCTGTTCGCCCTGGAGGTGTCGCTGTGGCGGCTGTGGGAGAGCTGGGGTGTACGGCCTGAGCTGCTCCTCGGCCACAGCATCGGCGAACTCGCCGCCGCTCACGTGGCGGGGGTGTTCGACCTGGACGACGCCTGCCGGCTGGTCGCGGCCCGCGGCCGGCTGATGCAGGCCCTGCCCGCCCGCGGCGCCATGGTGTCGCTGGAAGCCGGCGGTGAGGAGGCGGAGGCGGCTATCGACGCCCTCGGGCTGCGCGGCAAGCTGGACGTCGCCGGACTCAACGCGCCCACGCAGACCGTGCTGTCCGGTGACACCGACGCCGTCGAGGCGATCGCCGCCCACTTCACGGAGCAGGGCCGCAAGGCCAAGCGGCTGGCGGTGTCCCACGCCTTCCACTCGCACCACATGGACGGCATGCTCGCCGGGTTCCGGGCCGTGGCGGAGACCATCCGCTTCCGCCCGGCCGTGATCCCCCTCGTCAACAGCCTCACCGGCCGGCGCGCCGCACCGGGAGAATTGGAGCAGCCCGGCTACTGGGTCCGCCAGGTGCGCCACTCGGTCCGCTTCGAGGACGGCATGCGCAGCCTGATCCGGGAGGGCGCGAACACCTTCCTGGAGCTGGGCCCGCAGCCCGTGCTGTCCGGTCTGGGCGCATCCTGCCTGGACGGCGAGGAACCGGTGTCCTGGGTGCCGTCCTGCACCCCGGGCAAGAACGGGGCCTCGGTCATACAGCGAAGCCTGGCCGAGCTGCACGTGCGGGGCGTCCCGATCGACTGGGACGGCTACTTCGCTCCCTTCGGCGGCGGCCGGGTGGCCCTGCCGACGTACGCCTTCCAGCGGGAGCGGTTCTGGTTCGAGCCGCCGCTCTCCCGCGAGGCCGGCGCCGGTCTGAAGCCCACCGGTCACCCGCTCCTCGGTGGCGGTGCGGAGATCGCCGGCACCGAGCTGTCGCTGTTCACCCATGTGGTGGCGGCACACCAGCCCGCGTGGGTGCAGGAGCACAAGGTGCTCGACACCGTCCTGATGCCGGGCACGGCGTTCTTCGAGGTCATACGGGCGGCGGGTGACGCGGCCCACGAGGGCGAATGGGACGTGTCGGACGTGGTGTTCGCCTGGCCGCTGGTGCTCACCCCCGGGACGCCGGTGCGGATGCAGGTCACCGTGGGACCGGCGAGCGGTGACACCCGTCCCGTCAAGATCTACAGCGCGCCCGAGGGTGCGGACGGCGCATGGCAGCTGCACGTCGAGGGCTGCCTCACGCCCGCGGAGACAGCCGGTACCGCGGACGGCGCCGGTACCGTCGCCGCGGTGACGCTGCCGCCCCGGGGCGCCGAGCCCCTCGACGTTGCCGCCCTCTACCGCGAGCTGGACTCCGTCGGTTACGGATTCGGCCCGAACTTCCGGGGCATAAAGGAGGCTTGGCAGGCGGAGGGGGTGGTGTGGGCCAGGGTCGCGCTGGCGGAGAGCGAGCAGCAGTCCGCCGCCCGCTACGCCCTGCATCCGGCCCTGCTGGACTCGGCCATGCAATCACTGCTGATGACCCAGCGGCTGCGGAACCCGGACAGCGACGACGCCTTCGTGCCGTACGAGGCCGAGCGCCTGTCGGTGCGGGTGAAGGGCCTGGCGGAGATCTGGGTCCGGGTCGCCGAATTCGAACTGGGCGACGGCGAGTTCCTGGGCTCCCTCGATATCCACGACAGCGACGGCAGCCACGTCGGCCACCTGCACCGCCTCCACGCACGGCGCATAGACCGGGCCGTGCTGCGCCGCCTCGCCGCGGCGGGAGTGGACCGCTTCCAGTTCGACGTCGACTGGCG
Source organism: Streptomyces sp. SCA2-17 (assembly GCF_044336695.1). Lineage (NCBI taxonomy): Bacteria > Bacillati > Actinomycetota > Actinomycetes > Kitasatosporales > Streptomycetaceae > Streptomyces > Streptomyces sp. SCA2-17. The sequence continues at coordinate 5,995,732 of NZ_CP117521.1, read as the reverse complement.
CCACGCCGACACCGAGGATGTCGAGCTGGGCGGCTCCTGGGGCATGATGACCCCCGCCGGGGACGTGCCGTGGGCGCGGGAGGTCAAGACCCTCCTGGCTCGGGCCGGCATCCAGGCGATCAAGGTCCAGGACCTGGAGGACGCCGAAGACCTGGACGGCCTGGTCTGCCTGTGGGACTCCGGCGCGGAGGTGCCGGACCAGGCCCACGCGTTCGCCGCCAAGGCCCTGGAGCAGCTCCAGGAAGCGGTGGGTACGGAGCACCGCACCCCGCTGGTCTGGGTCACCCGCAACGCGGTGGGCACCGGCGCCGGCGACATGGCCTCCGGGCCGGGCGCCGGTCCGCTGTGGGGCCTGATGCGGACCGCCCGCAACGAGCACCCGGAACTGAGCCTGCGCCTGATCGACATCGGTGAGGAGGACGCGGACCGCAAGGCCCTCCCCGCCGCGTTGATGCTGGAAGCCGAGCCGGAGTGCGCCATCCGCGACGGCGAGGTGCTGGTGCCGCGGCTGCTGCGGGTGAGCGACGAGACGCCGGTCCCGGCCCAGCAGCAGCAATTCGTGCGGCCGGACGGCGCGGTGCTCGTCACGGGTGGCCTCGGCGGCCTGGGCCGGCGCGTGGCCGAGTGGCTGGCCGGTACCCACGGTGTACGCGACCTGGTGCTGACCTCACGTCGCGGGATGGAGACCCCCGGCGCGCAGTCCCTGGTGGACGAGCTGTCCGGACTGGGCGCCACGGCCACCGTGATGGCCTGCGACGCGGCGGACCGCGACGACGTCGCCGCGGTGATGTCACTGTTCAGTGAGAAGCGCCCGCTGCGCGGCGTGGTCCACATGGCGGGTGTGCTGGACGACGGCATCCTGACGGACCTGACGCCGGAGCGGCTCGACGCGGTCTTCCTGCCCAAGGTGGACGGCGTGTGGCATCTCCACGAACTGACCCAGGACAGGGAGCTGGACTTCTTCGTGATGTTCTCCTCCGTCTCGAGCGTCATGGGAACACCTGGTCAGGGTAACTACGCCGCCGCCAACGCCTTCCTGGACGCGCTCGCCCACCTGCGCCGCGCCAAGGGCCTGCCGGCCACCGCTGTGGCCTTCGGCCCCTGGGAGGGCGACGGCATGGCCGCAGGGCTCAGCGAGCCCGACCGAGCCCGCTTCGCCCAGTTCGGCCTGGACCGGCTGATGCCGGACGAGGGCCTGGAGCTCTTCGAGCTCGCCGTCAGGAGCGGCCGCGCGCTGACGATGGCGGCCGCGCTGGACCTGAACCGCGTTCAGCGCTCCTTCGAGGGCGGCAGCGGCATACCGCCGCTGTACCGCGCACTGCTCAACGACAACGCCGGCGGACACACCCAGGGTGCCGGAACGGACCTGCGCAAGCTGCTCGGCGAGGCCGCTCCGGAGGAGTACCCGGGCGTGGTCCTGGCCACCGTCCGCGCGGAGGTGGCGAAGACGCTGGGCTTCGCCTCGCCGGCGGCCGTGGGCGTCGACGTGCCGCTCCGGGCCATCGGCTTCGACTCGCTGACCGCGGTCCTGATGCGCAACCAGCTCGCGAACCTCACCGGACTCGTCCTGCCCGCGAGGATCGCCTTCGATCACCCCAACCTCATCGCACTGTGCGACTTCCTCCTGGAGAAGCTGCTGGAGGCGGGGCTGGACGCGGCACCCGGGCCCGCCACCGGCACCGCAGCCACCGAGGTGGCCGGTGCAGCGGGCACGGACCTGTCCGCCGCCCGGAGGGGCTGCCTGCACCCCGACCTCCGCTTCGACAACGCCGTCGCGGCGCCGGAACGCCCGGAGGCGGTCTTCGTCACCGGCGCCACCGGATTCGTCGGCGCACACCTGCTGCACGAGCTGCTCGCCTCGCAGGTGGTCGCCCACTGCCTGGTGCGGGCGGACAACACCCACCGGGCCATGGAGCGCCTGGTCACCGCCCTCAGCGACTACGGCCTGTGGAAGGAGGAATTCGCGCCGCTGCTGAAGCCGGTGGTGGGCGACCTCACCCAGCCGCTGTTCGGCCTGGACGAGGAGCGCTTCGACGAACTGGCCGACCAGGTGGACGCCATCTGCCACTCCGCTGCCCTGCTGGACTGGATGCGGCCGATGGAGGAGTACATCGGCCCCAACATGGTCGGTACGCACGAGGCGTTGCGCCTGGCCTCGCGCGGTCGCGGCAAGGCGTTCCACTTCATCTCCACCTTCGCCACGCTTCCCAGGTACCTGGGGTACCAGGTCACCGAGGACGCCCCGGAGTACGGCTACCAGACCTCCAAGTGGCAGGCGGAGCAGATGGTGGCCGCCGCCCGGTGGCGCGGCGCGAAGGCGTCGACGTACCGGCTGCCGTACGTGGGCGCCTCGGCCCGCACCGGGCGCTTCCGGCTCGACCGCGGCGACTTCCTGCACAACCTGATCACCGGATGCCTCGCGATGGGGAGCTTCCCGTCGCTGGCCGCCGACCTCACGGCGGTGCTGCCGGTCGACTACCTGTGCCGGACCGTCGCCGAGACGATGACCAGCGACCTGGCGCGCATCGGCAGGGACTACGACTTCGTCAACTCCGGCGCCCCGGCCTTCGACCGCTTCTTCGAGATGGTGGGTGCCGCCGGCGGCGGGGCGGAGATCGTACCCTTCGACGAATGGCGCCGGCGGGCGCTGGAGTTCGCCGCGGCGCACCCGGCGAGCCCCCTCGCCCGGATCGCCGCCCTGGTGGACGGCTTGACGACGCAGGGCCTGGTGGACATGTTCGCCGCGCTCCCCGTGGGAAGCGACGTCTTCGGCGCGGAGGACTACCCGTCCCCGCCCATCGACGAGGAATTCGTCCGCACCTATGTGCACCGCATCAACACTTCGGACCGAGCGGAGAACACGACCTCATGAGCAACCCGAACCGGATGCCGGACGCGACTGCGGACGACGACGCCACTGTCACCGGCACCTACCAGAAGACCGGCACCTTCCTCCACTCCTCGGCCGCGGTGCACGCCGAGCAGCTGTCCCCGGTGCTGGACAAGTACCAGGTCGACAAGGGGGAGGTGGAGTCGAAGCTGCCTCCGCACCAGGTGCTGAACACGAGCCGCTTCCGCCCCGAGTCACATCCCACCCACGTCGTCCGGATGAACCTGGACGACGACCTGGCGAACGACCTGGCACGCCAGCTGCGCTGCCAGGCGATGATCCAGGAGAGCTTCGCCGCCGCCTCGATCGGCAGCTACTTCCCGGTCTCCACCATGTTCGAGAACTGCGTGCTGTTCGTGCCCTCGGCGAAGCGCTTCTACGACCTGAACCAGGACATCGTCCGGGAACACTTCCCCGAGGTCGAGACCTCGGTGGTCAACGCCTTCATCGTGCCGGCCGGGAAGCGGCCGTACGGCACCCACGCGGCCAGCTCGATCGCCCTTCAGATCCCGTCGCTGGTGAAGAAGCAGCTCGGCTTCCCCACCGAGTACCGCAGCTTCCACACCGCGCTGACCCCCACTCCGCTGAGCCGGCAACCCTTCGTGATCTTCGAGGAGGCCGAGCTGGAGGCCCCGAACCTCTCGTACGCCTACGAGAAGATGCTGGAGCACGGCCTCAAGGGCGAGGAGAAGGACGCCGTCGACAAGGCCCTGTACCTGTTCCTGGAAGGGAAGCTGTCCGAGATCGACCTGCCCTCGGTGCGGGACTTCCTCATGGCGATGTACTGGGCGAAGACGTACGCCGACAAGCCGTCTCCCGGCTACTACTGCGACAGCCGGGTGGGGGACGCCCTGGTCTTCGACAACTACCGGGCACATGCCGACAGCACCCTGCCCCGGACCACCAAGGACCGCCTCACCATCGACCTGCGCTGCTTCAACAAGGTGCTGTACCCGAAGGGCATGACCAGCGGCCTGGACTTCATCGTCGACCCGGACGAGCGCGCCTACCAGGTCAAACGCAAGTGGGCGTCGATCGAGTTCCTCCTCGCCACGCTCGGCTACGAGAGCGTCGACGACTTCCTGCGCCTGGTGTTCGGCGGGTCCCGGCGCGCGGCGGACATCGATCCGTTCGGCCTGATGACCGACCTCCAGTTCGGCATCTACAACAAGTCCGCATACCACCTGCTCGACCAGAACCTCGACGCCCACTACGAGCGGGTCGAGGCCCTGTACGACCGCATCGCGAAGGATGGCGAGTACATCCTGCCGGAGCGGGCCAGGCAGTGCCTCACGGCGCTGAGCGAGCGGCCCGGCAGCTGAAGGGGGCGGCACTGCTGCACACTCACACGACTGCGGCGGAGGGTCGATCCGGGGGCTGGGCTCCCGGATCCCGCCCTGTTCGGTTCCGACAATCGGACCATAGGTGCGTCCCTCCCGAGCGCGAAGAAGCTGACAGACCCGAAGTCCTCTCCAGCGCGCACCCCGCCACCCTCAAGTGCCGCATGTCACGATGACCGGGCGGTGCCCGGATGCCTTACGGGGAAGACTCCGGACCCCATGGCATGGACGCGCGCCCCAGTCTTCGATGCACAGCGACAGGAGTGGACCACCAGATGCCCCATACCTCCACCCAGCAAGCCACCGCACAGATCGGCGTCACCGGGCTCGCCGTCATGGGCAGCAACCTCGCCCGCAACTTCGCCCGGCACGGGCACACCGTCGCCCTCCACAACCGCACCTACGCCAAGACCGAGGCGCTGGTCGGCCGGCACGGACACGAGGGGACCTTCATCCCCGCCGAGTCCGCCGAGGAGTTCGTCGCCGCCCTGGAGAAGCCCCGCCGGATCGTCATCATGGTCAAGGCGGGTGACCCGACGGACGCCGTCATCAAGGAATTCACCGCGCTCCTCGAACCCGGCGACGTCATCATCGACGGCGGCAACGCCCACTTCGCCGACACCCGCCGCCGCGAAGCCGCCCTGCGCGAGAAGGGCATCCACTTCGTCGGCACCGGCATCTCCGGCGGCGAGGAAGGCGCCCTCCACGGGCCCTCCATCATGCCCGGCGGATCGACGGAGTCCTACAAGTCGCTCGGGCCGCTCCTGGAGTCCATCGCCGCCAAGGCCGAGGACGGCTCCCCCTGCTGCACCCACATCGGTCCCGACGGCGCCGGACACTTCGTCAAGATGGTGCACAACGGCATCGAATACGCCGACATGCAGCTCATCGCCGAGGCGTACGACCTGCTGCGCCATGTCGCGGGCTACGAGCCGCAGCGGATCGCGGAGACCTTCCGCGCCTGGAACACCGGCCGGCTGGATTCGTACCTGATCGAGATCACCGCCGAGGTGCTGGCGCACACCGACGCCGCCACCGGCTGCCCGTTCGTGGACGTCGTGGCCGACGGGGCCGAGCAGAAGGGCACCGGCCGCTGGACCGTGCAGACGGCCCTCGATCTCGGCATCCCCGTATCCGGCATCGCCGAGGCCGTGTTCGCCCGGTCCGTGTCCGGCCACGCGGACCTGCGCGGCGCCGCCCGCGGGCTCCCGGGCCCCGCGCGGGAGCCCCTCGCCCCGGAGGAGGCCGGGGAGTTCGCCGCGCTGGTCGAGGAGGCGCTGTACGCGTCGAAGGTCGTCTCGTACGCCCAGGGCTGGAACATGATCAGTGCGGCGAGCGCCGAGTACGGCTGGGACATCGACCTGGGGGCCGTCGCCGCCATCTGGCGCGGCGGCTGCATCATCCGGGCCGCGTTCCTCGACCGCATCCGCGCCGCGTTCGCCGCCGACCCCCAACTGCCCACGCTGCTCGCCGACAAGGGGTTCGCCGCGGAGGTCGGCAAGGCGCAGGACGCCTGGCGCTCGGTCGTCGCCACCGCGGTCGGCCGCGGCGTGCCCACGCCGGGGTTCTCGGCCGCGCTCGCGTACTACGACGCGCTGCGCGCCGAGCGGTTGCCGGCCGCGCTGACGCAGGCGCAGCGCGACTTCTTCGGCGCGCACACCTACCGGCGCACCGACCGCGAGGGCTCGTTCCACACGCTGTGGGGCGGGGACCGCAGCGAGGAGCAGACCGGCTGAAATCGCCCTGCCCATCCGTGCGTACGGCTGTCCGCGCGGCTTGAGGCGCCTGCGTCCGGGTGGCTCCGCACAGTGCCTGCGAGGGCACAGCGCGATACCCCCGGATGGCCGTACGTACGGATGTGTCCGACTTTGACGGCTCTGTCCTGACCTGCGTCTTTGCAGGTCAGGGAAGTGTTAGTGCCGACCGTGGCATAGACCGGGCGAGGGACGTGGGCTTAACTTATGCGCTATGACCTCCCCCCGCAGCACCTACGGCGGCGGCTACTACGCCTCGTCGTCGTTCCCGGACACCCCGATTTACGACAGCCTCGTCGCCGAGCGGGGCACCCCGCAGATCGCCCCGATCCGCGTGTCGTCCCCGTACGACACCGGCAGCAGCCACACCGGCGGCAGCAACCTGCCCGCGCTCCCCGCACTGCCGTCCGGCCCCTCGGCCCCGGCCCCGCAGGCCCCGTACGGCGCCCAGGGCGGCGCCCCGTACGGATATCCCGCGCCCGGGCAGCAGCAGCCCGCCGGGCTCCAGCAGGCGGCCGCCCCGTACATCCCGCAGCAGACGCCGCAGCGCGCCTACCCGGGACCGGGCCCGCAGCAGTACCAGCAGCAGCGGCCCGGCGCGGCCCCGGCGGGTCAGGCGGGTCCGGCAGGGCCTTCCGGGTACGACGCCATGCGCCCGGTCACGCCTCGCCCTGCGGCGGGGCAGTACGAGGACCCGTACAACCGCCAGTACCCGAATCAGGGGGGTTACTGACCGTCTGTCCGTTGTGCTGGGGGTCCCGCTCCGGCGGGCAAGGGGTACTTCGTTCAACCACCCGGCCCGGGTGGCAGGATGACCGCATGTCCACGTCGCCCACGCTGACCGCGCTGCACTTCTACCCCGTCAAGTCGCTGGCGGGGTGCACCGTCCCGGAGGCGGCCGTCGAGCCGTGGGGTCTCGCCGGGGACCGGCGGTGGATGGTGGCGGACGCCGACGGGATGATGATCACCCAACGGCAGCGGCCGAGGCTTGCCCTGGCCTCGGCCCGCCTGCTCCCGGGCGGCGGCGTGCGGCTCACCGCGCCCGGGGCGGAAGCGCTCGACGTCGCCGTGCCCTCCCTCGCGGAAGTGGAGGGCACCGTCACGGTGCAGGTGTTCCGGGACAAGATCGAGGCGGTCCCGGCGGGGGACGCCGCCGACGCATGGCTCAGCGCGCACCTCGGGACCACGGCCCGCCTCTTCCACATGGACGAGCCCGCGAGCCGCCGCGCGATCGATCCTGACTTCTCCCTCCCCGGTGAGACCGTGAGCTTCGCGGACGGCTTTCCGCTGCTGGTGACCACGCTCGCCTCGCTCGACGCCGTCAACGCGCTCGTCGCCCGGGGCGACCTCCCCGGCGAGGGCCCGCTCCCCATGAACCGCTTCCGCCCGAACGCCGTGGTCGGCGGCACCGAGCCCTGGGCCGAGGACGGCTGGCGGCGCGTGCGGATCGGCGAAGTGACGTTCCGGGCGGTCAAGGACTGCGGCCGGTGTGTGGTCACCACCACCGACCAGATGACCGCGGAGCGCGGCAAGGAGCCGCTGCGCTCGCTCGCCCGGCACCACCGCATCGGCGGCAAGGCCGTGTTCGGCAAGAACCTCATCCCTGAGCACACGGGGACCCTGCGTGTGGGCGACACCGTCGAGATCCTCGACTGAGCAGCTCCCCGACGGAGCTTCCCTCACTCCTTCGCCCCGCCTTTTCAGGATTTCTCTCACTCTTCTCCCCGCAGCTTCCTCACTCCCCTCCCCCCCGCCGCACGCCACCCGTCAACGCGCCGCCGCCAACGGCATCCGGAGGGGGTGATTTTGCTCTCTCCGCCGTCTTCCTCCGCATGCGATGCCCTGTGTGAGGTATTTACGGACCCGGAAGGGGGCGAGCATGATGCGCGCTACGGCACTCGCATGGCGATGGCGGCGCAATTCCCTGCGTCGCCGGACCGATGTCCTGGAGTCCTGGGTGGGGTTGGTGGCCGTGGTGCTCATGCTGCTCGCGGGCCCGGTCTCCGGCTGGGTGACGGGGTCGCTCGCCCACGAGGCCCTGCGGCACACGGTCCGCGAGCAGCACCGGCACCGCCACCTGGTGACGGCCACGACACTGCGCCCCCTGCGCGGCGGGCCGGCCGACACCGACCGCGAGGCCACGGCCGCCCGGGAGGGCCACCATCGGGTGGTCGCCCGCTGGCCCGGCCCGGACGGCAAGGAGCGCTCGGGTGTGGTCCCGGTGCGCCATGCCACGCGCCCCGGGCAGCCGTTCCCGCTGTGGACGGACGACCAGGGCCGGCTCTCCGGCCGCCCCATGGACCACGACACGGCCGCCGTCCACGCCGGTCTGGCGGGCGCCGGGGCGGCCGCGGTGGCCTGCGGTCTGCTGGAGGCGGTGCGCCGGCTGGTCGTATGGCGGGTCATGCAGCGGCGGTACGCCCGCTGGGACCGCGCGTGGCTACGGGCCGGGCAGACCTGGGGCAGGGCGGACGCGGGCAGCTGACCGGTCAACTCCCGGGGCCCGCGCGCGCTACGGTGGCTCCGGTGGCCGGTCCGGTACGCACCGGTCCCGGGTGGACGCACGCACGAGGTGGGGGCAGAGCAGCACCATGGCACAGGGCTCGGTCCAGGTGACGCACACCGGCACGGCGCGATGGCGGCGGCGCACGGGCGAGTACGAATCCCTCGCCTCGGCCCTGGAAGCGGCGGTCGACGGCGACGTGCTGTCCGTGGCCCCCGGCACGTACCGGGAGAACCTGGTCGTCACGCGCGCGGTCACGCTGCGCGGCGCGGAGGGTTCGCGCGGCAGCGTGCGCATCGCTCCCCCCGACGGCATCGCCCTGACCGTACGGGCCTCCGCCGCGCTTCAGGACCTGCACGTCGAGGGGCACGACGCGGCGGCGCCCGCGCTCGTCGTCGAGGACGGCGCCCCGGAGCTGTCCGGCCTGCGCATCGTGACCCGCTCCGCGGTGGGCATCGAGGTGCGCGGCGGCTCCCGGCCGACGGTGCGTCAGTGCACCGTCGACAACGCGGGCGGCGTCGGCATCAGCGTGCTGGACGGGTCGGGCGGTCTGTTCGAGGAGTGCGAGGTGGTGGCCGCCGGCCAGTCGGGGATCGCGGTCCACGGCGGGGCGCACCCGCGCCTGGAGCGCTGCCGGGTGCACCACGCGTCGGGCGCGGGGCTGTCGCTCACGGGCGAGGGCAGCTCGCTGGAGGCGGTGGGCTGCGAGGTGTACGAGGTGCGGGGCGCCGGGGTGCAGGTGGCCTCCCGGGCCGCCGGCCGGCTGACCGACTGCCGGGTGCACCGCACGTCCGGGGACGGTGTGACGCTGGACACCGACGCCGTGCTCTCCCTCGTCGACTGCGACATCCACGACGTACCGGAGAACGGGGTGGACCTGCGCTCGCGTTCGGTGTTGTCGATGACGCGCTCGTCGATCCGCAGGTTCGGGCGCAACGGCCTGTCGGTATGGGACCCCGGCACGCGGGTGGACGCCGACTTGTGCGAGATCCACGACAGCAAGGGCGACTATCCGGCGGTCTGGATCAGCGACGGGGCGACAGTCTCCCTCGGCTCCTGCCGCGTGCACGACGTCCCGGACGCCCTGTTCGTGCTCGACCGCGGTTCCCACGTCGACGTGGTCGACAGCGACCTCTCCCAGGTCCGCAACACGGCGGTGTCGGTGAGCGACGGGGCGTCGGCCCAGCTGGCGGGGTGCCGGATCCGCGAGGCGGGCACGGGCGCCTGGTTCCGCGACCACGGCAGCGGCGGCTCGATGGCGGGCTGCACCATCGACGCCGCGGCGACGGGCGTCATCGTCACCAAGGGCGCCGACCCCTCCGTCGAGCAGTGCACGGTGAGTTCGCCGGTGGAAGCGGGCTTCTACGTGTCGGCGGGCGGCCGAGGCACGTTCCACGAGTGCCGGGTGACGGGCAGCGGCGGCTACGGCTTCCACGTCATCGACGGCTGCCGCTCGACGCTCACCCGCTGCCGCACCGAGCGCTGCGAGCGCGGCGGTTACGAGTTCGCCGAGGCCGGTCCCGTCAGCGAGGGCTGTACGAGCGACGAGGCGGTGACGTCACCGGCTGTTGCCGCGCTGCCCTCCGGGGGCGGCGCGGGCGCGGCGCCGGTGGCGACGGCCGTCCCGCGGACGCTGCTGAAGCCGGTGGCCGTGCCGGTGCAGCGCTCGGCGGAGGAGGCGCCGCCCGCGCCCGCCGCCCCGTCCGGGGCACGCGCCTCGGTGACCGTGCTCCAGGAACTGGACGCGCTGGTGGGCCTGGAGAGCGTCAAGAAGGAGGTCCGCGCCCTCACCGACATGATCGAGGTGGGGCGGCGCCGGCAGCTGGCCGGGCTGAAGGCCGCCTCGGTGCGCCGGCACCTGGTCTTCACGGGCTCGCCCGGCACGGGCAAGACGACGGTGGCCCGGCTCTACGGCGAGATCCTCGCCTCGCTCGGCGTGCTGGAGCGCGGCCATCTGGTCGAGGTGTCGCGCGTGGACCTCGTGGGGGAGCACATCGGCTCGACGGCCATCCGCACCCAGGAGGCCTTCGACCGGGCGCGCGGGGGCGTGCTGTTCATCGACGAGGCGTACGCGCTCGCCCCGGAGGACTCGGGGCGCGACTTCGGCAGGGAGGCCATCGACACGCTGGTGAAGCTGATGGAGGACCACCGCGAGGAGGTCGTGGTGATCGTGGCCGGCTACACCGACGAGATGGACCGCTTCCTGACGGTCAATCCCGGGGTGGCCTCCCGCTTCTCACGCACCATCACCTTCGGCGACTACGACCCGGAGGAGCTGCTGCGCATCGTGCAGCAGCAGGCGGACGAGCACGAGTACCGGATCGGGGAAGGGGCGGCGGAGGCCCTGCTCCAGTACTTCCGCGACATCCCGAGGGGACCTGCGTTCGGCAACGGCCGTACGGCGCGGCAGACCTTCGAGGCGATGGTGGAGCGGCACGCGGGCCGGGTCGCCCAGCTGGCCGACCCGAGCACCGACGACCTCACCCTGCTCTACGCCGAGGATCTGCCGGTGCTGCCCTGAGGGGGCACCGGTATCCAGGCGGCGAGGCGCGCGAGGAGGGCGGCGCGGGTCCGGGCGAACTCGGGGTCGGACTGGTACTGGGAGTGGCCCAGGATGCCCGCGGGCAGCGGGTGCTCGGCGGTCCGGCCGTAGGCGAGGGGGTCCTTGAGGGGGCCACGGTCCACGGCGGCGCTGCCGTCGCCGTGGAGGCGGACGGGGCCGCCGATGGGGTCGGTGCGCCGCCACAGGTTGCACCAGCAGTGGACGTCGTGGTGGAGGGCGGCGAGCTTCACGGGGCCGAAGTAGGCGGGGAACCAGCGGCCGTAGAGGCGCTCCAGGGGTGAGCCGTAGGTGAGCAGGGCGACGCGGCTGCGCGTGGCGGCGGGCAGCTGCCAGACGGCGGCCGCGGCGAGGACGCTGCCCTGGGAGTGGCCGGAGATGACGAGGCGGCCGCCGGTGCGCTCGGTCCAGGTGCGCATGCGCCAGGTGAGGTCGGGGACGGCGCGCTCGGCGTAGCAGGGCGGGGCGAAGGGGTGGGCTGCGCGCGGCCAGAACGTGCCGACGTCCCAGAGGATGCCGACGGTGCGCCGGGCGGCGGGGTCGCGGTAGGCGCGCCGGCCCCAGGCGATGAGCAGGACGAAGCCGAGGCCGACGCACCACGAACCGAGGGCCTGGGCGGTCTGGGCCACGTCCTCGACGGCGGCGGGGGTGCCGGCTGCGGCCCGGCCCGGGGCGTCGTGGGTGCCCCAGGCGCCGGCGACCGCGCCGGCGCCGAGGAGGAGCGTGAGCGCGGCGACGGTGCCGAGCACCCAGGGGGTGGCGTCGGTGAGGCCGGCGCGGGCGATGCTGCCCGCGATGGCGCGCGTACGGGCCTGGTCGTGGCGCTCGTCGGGATAGCCGTCGGGAACGGTGCGGCACAGGCCCTTGCCCAGGTGCAGGGTGCGGGCGGCCAGGGCGAGGAGGAGCAGGAGCAGGACGAAGAGGAGGGGCGGGATGACGGACGCCTGCCACGTGAGCAGCACGGGCGGGCCGCTGATCGGGCCGTCGCCCATGCCGGGGGTGGCGGGGCCGTCGAGCCAGTCCGCGACGCGGTGGGCTACGCCTGCGGTCATGACGCCGCCGAGGGCGCAGGCGAGCGTGGCGACGGCAGGTCCGGCGAGGCCGCCCAGCGGGGTCCGCTCGACGGGGGCGGCGCGGTGCAGCCGGCGGGCGGCGAGTGCGAGGAGGAGGATGAGGGCGCCCTGTCCGAGGGCGAGGAGGCCGAAGGCGCGGTCGCCGGGGAGCATGCCGTGGGACTGCCAGCCGGGGCGGTCCCAGGCGGCGTAGACGGAGGAGACCAGGAGCAGGCCGAGCGCGGTGAAGGGGAGTGCGGCGACGATGAGGCGGTCGGCCGTGTGGTCGGGGGCGTCCTCGCTGCGGCCCCTGCGGCAGACGGTGTGGACGACGAACAGGGCGGCGGCGATCAGGACGGCGCCGAGGATCCGGCCCAGGGTGTCGAGGGCGGGGCTGCCGCCCGGTGCGCGGTCGTGGTGGGCGGCGGCCTGGACGAGGAAGGCGGCGACGGTGAGCAGGGCCGCGGCGGTGTGGGCGGCGCGCAGCCGGGCGACGATGCGCCGCCCGTACCAGAAGCCGGGCAGGCACAGGGCGGGGCGGCCGCGGCCCTTGTCGCCGTCCTCGCCGGTGCCGGGGCGGGCGGGCGGCTGGGCCTCGTACGCGCTCCAGGTGCGGCGGGAGAGGAGCCACAGCAGGCCGGTCACGGCGGTGGGCACGGCGGCGGCGAGGGCGAGACGGCGGCCCGGCGGGCTCCACCAGCCGCCCCGGTCGGCCGACATGAAGCCGAGCCAGGCCTTGTCCGCGGAGCACGCGGGGGTGCCCGCGCACTGCCACGCCGTCAGGTCGAGGGCGACTTCGCAGGCGGCCGCGGTGAGCAGGACGGTGAGGGTGAGGGCGATGAGGCGCACCAGCAGGCCGTAGGCCCGCACGGTCGTGGCGCGGCCTTCGGAGGTGGGGCGCATCCAGTGGGCGAGGTTGATGACCATGAACGGCAGGAGCACCAGCCACAAGGCGCGGGAGCCGTCGCCGGAGGTGAGGTTGGACCACACGTAGGCCTCGGGGACGGGCTCGCGGCGGTGGTCGCCGGGGCGGTCCTCGGCGTCGACGTCATCGGCGCGGCGGTGGATGCCCGCGACGGCGTCGCCCGTGACGCGGACGGTGCGCGGATCGCCCAGCATGAGCTGCGGGGTGGTGCCTCCGACGCCGTGCACGAGGAGCTCCAGGGCGAGCTCGGAGGCGCCCGCGGGCGCCGGCGCTTCGGTCTCTTCCGTGGTCTTCGCCGTGGCCTGTTCCATGGCTTGTTCCATGGCCTGTTCCGTGGTTCGTTCCGTGGCCTGTGCCGTCTGGGGTCGTTCGTCCGATGCCACCGTGTCCCCCCGGTCCCGGTGTGCCGTACCGTCAACCAGCATGGTGCCAGGGGCCACTGACAATGCGGCGGCATCGACGGCAGGATAGGCCCGTTCGTGATCCGGCCGAACGAAGACGATCGCCGCGGCGTGGCGCGTGGGAGGATGTGCGCGCACGACTGCCGGTGGCTGACCGGAAAGGACGGGCCGGGTGAGCGACAACCAGAATCTCCTGGCGGAGCAGCGGCGTGCGCTGATCCTCGACGAGGTCAGGAGACGCGGTGGGGTGCGGGTCAACGAACTGACGCGGAGGCTCAATGTCTCGGACATGACGGTCCGCCGGGATCTGGACGCCCTGGCCCGGCTGGGCGTGGTGGAGAAGGTGCACGGCGGGGCGGTGCCGGTGGCGGAGGCGACCGCGCACGAACCGGGTTTCGAGGCGAAGTCGGCGCTGGAGCTGGCCGCCAAGGAGGACATCGCGCGGGCGGCGGTGGCGATGGCGCCGCCGGGCAGTGCGATCGCGCTGGCGGGCGGAACGACGGTGTTCGCCCTGGCGCAGCGGCTGGTGGATGTCCCCGATCTGACGGTGGTGACGAATTCGGTGCGTGCGGCCGACGTCCTCCACAGCTCCCAGCGGCCGGTGACGGCGGCGGGGCCGTCCGCCCGGCCGGGGGCGGCCACGGTGGTGCTGACGGGCGGGGTGCGCACGCCCTCGGACACGCTGGTGGGGCCGGTCGCGGACGCGGCGATCCGCTCGCTCCACTTCGACGTCCTGTTCATCGGGGTGCACGGGATATCCGCGGAGGCGGGTCTGTCGACGCCGAATCTGGCGGAGGCGGAGACCAACCGGCACTTCGTGCGGTCGGCGCGGCGGGTGGTGGTCCTCGCGGACCACACCAAGTGGGGGACGGTGGGGCTGAGTTCGTTCGCGGCGCTGGAGGAGGTGGATGCTCTGGTGACCGACGCGGGGCTGCCGGAGGCGGCGCGGCGGGAGATCTCCGAGCGGCTGCCGGAGCTGGTGGTGGCCGATGCCTCCGGGGACTCCACGACGTGCGGCGGCGTGCCGGTGTAGGCGCGCGCGGCCGCCCCGGCGCTCCGGCGCGTCAGTCCGGCCAGCGGCCGGTGGCCAGGAAGGTGGTGATGGCGCCCGCGTACGGGCCGATGTCCAGACCCTGTCCGGCGAGCCAGGCGTCGGAGTAGTACGTGTCGAGATAGCGCTCGCCGGGGTCGCAGATGAGGGTGACGATGCTGCCCTTGGTGCCGTTGCCGGCCATCTCGGCGACGATCTTCAGCGCGCTCCACAGGCCGGTGCCGGTGGAACCGCCCGCCTTGCGCCCGATGGCCGTGTCGAGCGCGCGTACGGCCGCGATGCTCGCGGCGTCGGGGACCTTCATCATCCGGTCGATCACGCCCGGCATGAAGCTGGGCTCCATGCGGGGCCGGCCGATTCCTTCGATCCGCGAGCCGCGCTCGCCCGTCGCCGTGGGGTCGTGGTCGCGCCAGCCGTCGAAGAAGCAGGAGTACTCGGGGTCGGCGACGCAGATGCGCGTGTCGTACTGCATGTAGCGCACGTAGCGGGCGATGGTCGCGGAGGTGCCGCCGGTGCCCGCGGTGGCGACGATCCAGGCGGGCACGGGGTGGCGTTCGCTGCGCAGCTGGCTGAAGACGGATTCCGCGATGTTGTTGTTGCCGCGCCAGTCGGTGGCCCGTTCGGCGTAGGTGAACTGGTCCATGTAGTGGCCGCCGGAGCGTTCGGCGAGGGCCGCCGCCTCCGCGTACATCTTGCGGGGGTCGTCGACGAAGTGGCACCGGCCGCCGTGGAATTCGATGAGGCGGCACTTCTCGCGGCTGGTGGTGCTGGGCATGACGGCGACGAAGGGCACCCCGATCAGGCTCGCGAAATACGCTTCCGAGATCGCGGTGGAGCCGCTGGAGGCCTCGACGACCGGGGACTCGGGACGGATCCAGCCGTTGCACAGGCCGTGCAGGAAGAGCGAGCGGGCGAGGCGGTGCTTGAGGCTGCCCGTGGGGTGGGTGGACTCGTCCTTGAGGTAGAGGTCGATGCCCCATTCCTCGGGCAGCGGGAAGCGCAGCAGATGGGTGTCGGCCGAGCGGTTCGCGTCGGCCTGGACCTTGCGGACCGCTTCGCTGAGCCAGGCGCGGTAGGCCGGGTCGCTGCGGTCGACGTCGGTGGTGTGCACGCCGCCTCTCCCGTTCCATCCGGGCCCATGCGGAGCACTCGGACGTTTCGATCATAAATGGGCACTGGTGCGTGAGCCCCCTCACGGGCAGACTGCGCACGAGGCACACGAATCGGCCGGGGAGGCGGTTGGCGTGGCGGAGCCGGGGTTCCAGGAGCCGGAGTTCACTGCGACCGGGGTACGGATCGAGCGGTCCCTCCGCTCGCTCACCCGGGCGGGCCAGGTGAAGATCAAGGACGGCAGGCTGGAGCTGCTCACCAGCTACGGCCGGGAGATCGACAGCGCCCCCCTGGGGGCGGTCCACGCGAGCAAGCCGTGGTTCGCCGGCCGGGACCGCGCCCGGGCGACGGTGAACGGCACACGCTACGTCCTGACGCTGGGCCGGCTGGAGGATCCTTCGGGAGCGGAGGAGACCACGGGGGAGGCCGCCGTCCGGCGGTTCCTGGAAGCCGTCCGCTCCGGACGCGGCGGAGACGCCAGGGACTGACGGTGCAGAAGTTGCGCGTGCGGCTGCTGGAGCCGACCCTTGACTCGTACCAGCATCACTGAGGGTTCACGGACGGTTACGCTCTGGATGAGTAGCCGCCGCCCGGCTCGGCAGCGACCGCCGCCGGCCCGGCCCCAGCGCGTGCCAGAACGCGTTTCTGAATCAGGCTAGCCCTACTTCTTCCCAGGGAGTCGCAGCCGTGATCAGCCGACCGAACAAGCACTGCACCGTAGAGCTCCAGGCTCTTCCACCGCGGATCGGCCAGGTCCGCAGAATCGTATCTGCGCAACTGCGGTACTGGAATCTCGATCCGCTCATCGACCCCGCGGCGCTGTGCGTCACCGAGCTCCTCACGAACGTGCACCAGCATGCCGAACCGGACAAGCGCTGCACCGTCGAGATCGACCTCGTGCTCGACCGGCTCACGGTCTCGGTCCGCGACCACGACCCGCGGCTGCCCCGCCTCGCCGACGCCGACGCCGGCAGCACGCACGGGCGCGGGCTCGCGCTGATCGCGGCGGTCAGCGACAGCTGGGGGGTGCAGGAGCGGCACGACGGCGGCAAGGTCGTCTGGTTCTCGCTGCCCGTCCCGGAGCGGGCGGTCGGCGGACGGCGGACGCGCGACGACCGGACGACGGTCACCCTCGAACAGCCGGCCGTAGCCCTCCCGCCCCTGGAGGAACCGGCCTTCGACCAGTCCGCGGTCGTACTCGACCGCTCCCCCGTCCGGTCCACGGTCCCCGGCTGAGGGGCGGGGCGATGCCCCGGGCAGAGTCGCCGGGTTAGGCACCGCCGGACGACGCGGTGGGGCTTACTCGCCGTTGCGGCGGGGGGTTGGTGGGCGTGCCGGCACTCGCGGCGGGGGCTTGTGCGGGCACACGGCGGGAGCGGGCCGCGCACGCTGTCGCTGCTGCCGCGCCAACACCCCTCCGCCGCAACGGCGAGCAAGCCCCACGGCGTGGATCGGCGGCGCCCGGCGGGCATCAAGACCGTCCGGCAGCCGCAGGAACCCCGGCGGCGTGTCGACGGCGCGGGCGTGTGCAACGCGCAGCAGGATCGGGCCGCGCCCGCCATCCTCGCTGCCGCCCGGCGACAACCCTCCGCCGCGACGGCGAGCAACCACAGCCGTGGAGCCCGGCGGTGCCCGGCCGGCGTCAAAGCCGTCCGGCAACCGCCGGGGCCGGACACGCGCCCGCGGTCACGACGTGCCGCGTTTGCCGGGCGCTCCGAAGTGTTCCTCCAGGACGGAGACGCGGCGCCAGTACTCGTCCTCGTCGATGTCGCCGGAGGCGAACCGGCGGCCGAGGACCGTCAGCGGGGAGTGCTCGGCGCGTGCCTGGCGCTGGTGCCAGGGGGCGCGGCCGCCGCGCCACACGGTGCGGCGCAGGACGGCGACGACGCCGATGACGACGGCCGCCCAGGCGAGGGGGAAGAACAGGATCCAGGGGCCGGGGCCGCCGTCGGCCAGGGCGTGGGCGAGGGTGCTCATGAGAGCCCGCCTCCTCAGTGGTGAAGGAATGTCGGCGGCGGTTTGCCGCCACCACCGAGCCTCCTCACGAAAGACCCCCGCGTCGTCGTACGGCCGGCTGCACCGCCCCTGCGGCGCGCGGAGTACGCGGGGGCCGACCGCGTACTCCGGAGCACACCCGTACGGCAGTCAGCCCAAGAGCATCAGCCCACAACCGTCAGCCCAGGACCGTCAGCGGGTCGTCCAGGACAGGCTGCCAGGCCGCCTCGGCCGCACCGATGAGGCTGTTGTAGTCGAGCGTGCAGGGCAGAATCGGCACGCTCCCGCTGCGCCCCCACAGGCTGCGGTCGGCCACGACGGCCCGCAGCCGCTCGGGGTCGGCGTCCAGCAGGGCGCGGTGGAGCCCGCCGAGGATGATGCGGTCGGGGTTGAGGATGTTGACGAGGCCCGCGAGGCCGAGACCGAGCCGGTCGACGATCAGCTCGGCGGCGGCGCGGACGGACGGGTCGCCGTACTCCGTACGGAGCAGGTCGCGGGCCTGCTGGAGCAGGGACACCTCGGGTCCGGGGGCGCGGCCGGCCGCGGTGAGGAAGGCGAGCGGGTCGGTCTCGACGTCCAGGCAGCCGCGGCTGCCGCAGTGGCAGGGCAGGCCGGCCGGGTTGACGGTGAGGTGACCGACCTCCAGGGCGAGGCCGGAACTGCCGCTGTGCAGGCGGCCGTCGAGGACGAGCGCCCCGCCGACGCCGCGGTGTCCCGTGGCCACGCACAGCAGGTGGCGCGCGCCACGGCCGGCGCCGTGCCGGTGCTCGGCGAGCGCCGCGAGGTTGACGTCGTTGCCGGTGACGCCGATGGCGGGGCCTTCGCCGGGGCCCGGGACGCCGGCCTTGGCCAGGGCCTCGGTGAACAGCCGGCGGACCGGCGCACCGGCGGGCCAGGAGAGGTGCAGCGGGTTGAGGGCGGTGCCGTCCGGCTCGGCGACGGCCGACGGGACGGCGAGGCCCGCGCCCAGGCAGCGGCGGCCGGTCTCGCGCAGCAGGCCGGCGCCCGCCTCGACGACGGCGTCGATGATGCGCGACGGGTCGGCGGGGACGGTCATGCAGCCGGGCGCGGTGGCGACCACCCGCCCGCCGAGGCCGACGAGGGCCGCGCGGAAGCCGTCTGCGTGGATCTGGGCCGCGAGCACCACGGGGCCGCCGGGCGCGACGGAGAGCCGGTGCGAGGGGCGGCCCTGGGAGCCGGCGGCCGCGGGGCGGGCGTCGACGGTGATCAGTCCGAGGGCCTCCAGCTCGGCGGCGACGGCACCGGCGGTCGCGCGCGTCACCCCGAGTTCGGCGGTGAGCACGGCGCGCGTGGGGGCGCGGCCGGTGTGTACGAGCTCCAAGGCCGGGCCGAGGGCGCCGCGGCCCCGCTCCAAACGTGTTGTCCGAGTCTGGGTCACGCCCCTATTGTGACTTTGTGCCGACACTAAACAAAATACGGACGGCTCTTTTGGGCGACACGCGGACGGTCCGTCCGGGCGAACGGCGCCCGGACCGGAGCGGTCCCGCCCTCCGCCGGCTCCGTACAGCCCTCACCCTGTTCTTCGCCCTCGACGGCTTCCTGTTCGCCGGATGGGTGGTCCGGATCCCCGCCATCAAGGAGCAGACCGGCGCGTCCGCGGGCGCGCTGGGACTGGCACTGCTCGGCGTGTCGGCGGGGGCCGTGGCCACCATGATGCTGACCGGGCGGCTGTGCCGCCGGTTCGGGAGCCACCTGGTGACGGTCGTCGCCGGCGTGCTGATGTCCGCGGGGATCGCGCTGCCTCCCCTGACCCACTCGGCGACGGCCCTCGGCCTGGTGCTGCTCGTCTTCGGTGCCGCCTACGGCGGCATCAACGTCGCCATGAACAGCGCGGCCGTCGACCTCGTCGCGGCGCTGCGCAGGCCCGTGATGCCCAGCTTCCACGCCGCGTTCAGCCTCGGCGGAATGCTCGGCGCGGGCCTGGGCGGGCTGGTCGCGGGACACCTCTCCCCCACCCGGCACCTGCTGCTCCTGACCGTGGCCGGGCTCGCCGTCACGGCGGTCGCGGGGCGCATGCTCCTGGCGCACCCCGCGCCCCGGGCCGAGCGGCCGGCGTCCGTCCCGGCGGCGGACGGCGGCAGCCCGCGCCGCCGCGGCAACCGTACGGTCGCCCTCTTCGGGGTGATCGCCCTGTGCACGGCCTACGGGGAGGGCGCTCTCGCCGACTGGGGCGCGCTGCACCTCCAGCAGGACCTCGGGGTCCACGCGGGCGTCGCGGCCGCCGGCTACTCCGTCTTCGCGCTGGCCATGACCCTCGGCCGGCTCAGCGGCACGTTCCTCCTCGAACGCCTCGGCCAGACCACGGCGCTGGTCGCGGGCGGGGCGGCGGCCGCGGGCGGCATGCTGCTCGGGGCGCTGGCGCCCACGGTGTGGGCGGCGCTCGCGGGCTTCGCCGTCACGGGCCTGGGCCTGGCCAACATCTTCCCCGTCGCGGTCGGGCGGGCCGGTGAACTGGGCGGCCCGGGCGGCGTGGCCGCGGCCTCCACGTTCGGCTACGGCGGGATGCTGCTGGGGCCGCCGGTCATCGGCCTCCTCGCCGACGCGTCGTCCCTCCCTGTGGCCCTGACCACTGTCGCGGGCCTCGCGGCCGTGGCGGCGGCGATCGCGTACGCCACCCGCCGCACGGTCTCCGGAGCCCGCTGACGCCTGGGTACGCCTGCCGTGCGGCGCCCGGCCGGCCCGCCGCGCGGCGGCGTTGTCAGTGGGGGCTGACACAATCCGAGGGCGTGGACGGAAGGGGTGGGCCATGAGTGCCGAGCAGGGGGAATGGCGCTGCGGCGGGGTGCGCTGGAGGCCCGCCGGGCCGGAGCTCGTCTGGCTGCATCCCGCGCACGGGGAGCGCGGCACTCCGCTGCCCGCCGGGCGTCCGGTCGCGTTCTCGACGGGCGCCGCGCGGCGGTGCGTGGGGGTCCGCAAGGGCGGCAGGCGCACTCCGTGCCCCGTGGGCGCGGAGGTGCCGCACGCCGCGGTGTCGGCGCAGTGTGCGGAGTGCGCGCGGCTCGACCGCTCGCACTCGGTCGCGGCCGACACCGCTCTCGACGACCCGCGCCCGTACGACGTGTATCTGGCCTGGTCCGTGCCCGGCGCGGTGAAGGTCGGGATCACCGCCGCCGAACGCGAGGGCGTCCGCCTGCTCGAACAGGGCGCGCTGTCGTACGCCCTGCTGGGGCGCGGCCCGCTGATGGCCGCGCGGCGTGCGGAAGCCGTGCTCGGCGCGGCGCTGTCGGTCCCCGACCGCATCCCGTACGCCGCCAAGCGGGCCGCCCGGTGCCCCGTGCCGGGGCGGGAGCTGCGGACGGCCGAGCTGGCGGGTCTGCACGCGCAGGCGTGCGGGCTCGGCACGCTGCCGGAGTCGCTGGCCGTGCTGCCGTTCACGCCCGTGCATCACGACGATGCCTTCCACCTCGACCGGCTGTGGCCTGGCTGCGGGACGGTCGTCCTCGCGCCCGGTCGCACGATAGCGGGCACGGTCGCCGCCGTGGCCGGGCCCGACGTGTATCTGGACACGGCGGACGGACGGCAGTTGCTGGTGGACGCACGGCAGCTGGCCGGGTGGACGCTCGCCGCAGCCGAGCCGGGGGCGGCGATCACCGCGGAGGTGCTGATACAGGCGCCTCCGGCCGCCGGTCCCGAGGCGCTGTTCTGACCGGCCGCGGCGTACGGCGGCGGGTTCAGCCGAGCCAGCCGGGGCGGACGAGCCCGCTCTCGTAGGCGAGGACGACGAGCTGCGCCCGGTCGCGGGCGCCCAGCTTGATCATGGCGCGGCTGACGTGGGTCTTGGCGGTCAGGGGGCTGACGACGAGCCGCCGCGCGATCTCCTCGTTGGAGAGGCCTATGCCGACCAGCGTCATCACCTCGCGTTCGCGGTCGGTCAGCTCCGCGAGTCCTGGCGCCTCGGCGGGCTCCTTGGAGCGCGCGGCGAATTCGGCGATGAGGCGGCGGGTCACGCTCGGCGAGAGCAGGGCGTCGCCGTGGACCACGGCCCGCACCGCGCGCAACAGTTCCTCCGGTTCGGTGTCCTTGACGAGGAAGCCCGAGGCGCCGGAGCGGATCGCTTCGAAGACGTACTCGTCCAGTTCGAAGGTGGTGAGCATGATGACCTTCACGTCCGCCAGGGCCGGGTCCTCGGTGATCCGGCGGGTCGCGGCGAGGCCGTCGAGGACGGGCATGCGGATGTCCATGAGGACGGTGTCGGGCCGCAGTTCGCGGACCAGCGCGAGCGCCTCCTCGCCGTCGGCGGCCTCACCCGCGACGGCGATGTCGGGCTGGGCGTCCAGCAGGGCGCGGAAGCCGGCGCGGACGAGCAGCTGGTCGTCCGCCAGCACCACACGGATCTCGGTCACGGCGTCTCCTTCGTGCATGGCGTTCTCCCTCGACGCCCCTCTCGCGACGGCTCCTTCACGATGCCGCCTTGCGCGAAGAAGTGAGCGGCAGCCGGGCCCGTACGCGGAAGCCTCCGTCCGGCCGGGCGCCCGCCTCGGCGGTGCCGCCCAGGGCCGCGGCCCGCTCCCGCATGCCCACCAGGCCGTTCCCGCCGCCGGAGACCGTGCCGGAGAGGGCGGGCCCCGCGTCGTCGACGGTCAGTTCGAGGGCGTCGGGCCCGTAGCGCAGCCGGACCTCGGCCGTGCGGGAGCCGGAGTGCCGGACGATGTTGGTGAGGGCTTCCTGGACGATGCGGAAGGCGGCGAGGTCGGCGCCGGGCGGCAGGTCCGTCCGCGGGCCCTCGGTCGTGACGTGCACCTCGAGTCCGGCACCGGCCGCCTGCCGGGTCAGCTCCTCCAGCCGGCCGAGGCCCGGAGCCGGGGAGCGGGGCGCGTCGCCGGGCGTGCGGAGGGTGTCGAGGACCTGGCGGACCTCACCGAGCGCCTCCTTACTGGCGGCCTTGATGGTGGTGAGCGCTGCCCGGGCCTGCTCCGGGTGGCTGTCGATGAGGGCGAGCCCCACCCCGGCCTGGACGTTGATGACGGAGATGCTGTGCGCGAGGACGTCGTGCAGCTCACGGGCGATGCGCAGCCTCTCCTCGCTCGCCCGGCGCTCCTCCGCCGCGGCCCGCTCGGCCCGCGCCTGCGCCCACTGCTCACGCCGTACGCGCGCGAACTCGGCCGCGGCGACGAGGGCGACGGCCCAGGCCGCGGGGGCCCACTCCGCTCCCCAGGCGGCCGGTCCGTCACCGCGCGGCGGCAGCCGGTGGTAGAGCCAGTGGGCGATGAGGAGGTGCCAGGCCCACAGCAGGCCGACGGCGGTCCAGACGGCGCGGCGGTGCCCCGCGACCACCGCGGTGAAGCAGCTGACGGCGACGCTGACGAAGACCGGGCCGTAGGGGTAACCGCCGCCCAGGTAGAGCGCGGCCGCGAGACAGGTGCCGAAGACGGCGGCGACGGGGTGCCGGCGGCGAACGAGCAGGAACGCCGGGCCGACCGCGAGCAGCACGCGCGCGAAGGAGTCCAGCGGGGCCCGGCCGGGCTGGCTGAGCGCGGCGTAGGAGCTGCCGGCCTGCTGGAAGGCGGCGACGGCGAGCGCGGACACCCAGGGCAGGCGGCCCGGGCGGGCCGGCCACCGCTCCCACGGCGGCCCGGCGCCACGCCCCTGCGCCCACGGCGCCCGTCTCTCGCAGCCCATACGGGCAAAGCTAGCCGCCGCCCGGGCCCACCGCGTCGGCCGGACGCGGTGGGCGCGCCTACTCCACCGGGAGTAGGCGCCCGCCCCACCGCGCGGGACGAAGCCGGGAGGCTACGGGCGGTCGACCGTGGAGAGCACGCGGCGGGCCATCGGGTGGGTCCGGACGATCTCCGCCAGCGTCGTCTGCCCGCGGGTGATCCGGGTGAAGGCGTGCCACGCGGGGCGGAAGCCGGTGAGCGCGGCGTGCATCACGCCGGGACGGCGCTCGAAGAAGGTGAGCATGCGGCGCCCGACGCCCATCTCCACGCCCAGCCCGGCCTTGATGGCGAACGCGTAGTTGAGGGCCTGCCGGCGGGCGTCGACCGCATCCTGCGCCTCGCCGATGCGGACCGCCCACTCGCCCGCCAGGCGGCCCGAGCGCAGGGCGAAGGAGATGCCCTCGCGGGTCCACGGCTCCAGCAGCCCCGCGGCGTCGCCGCACACGATGACGCGGCCGCGCGAGAGCGGGGAGTCGTCCGAGCGGCAGCGGGTGAGGTGGCCGGAGGAGATGCTGGGCTCGAAGCCCGCGAGGCCCAGGCGGGCGATGAAGTCCTCCAGATACCGCTTGGTGCCCGAGCCGTCGCCGCGCGCCGAGATCACGCCCACGGTCAGGGTGTCGCCCTTGGGGAAGACCCAGCCGTAACTGCCGGGGATCGGGCCCCAGTCGATGAGCACGCGCCCGGCCCAGTCCTCGGCGACCGTCGGGGGCACGGGGATCTCGGCCTCCAGACCGAGGTCGACCTGGGCGAGCTTCACCCCCACGTGTGCTCCTATGCGCCCGGCGCTGCCGTCGGCCCCGACGACCGCGCGGGCGAGGACGGTCTCGCCGCCGGCGAGCACGACGGCGACCGTGCGCCGGTCGGGCACGGCCGGGCCGTGCTGCTCCACGCGCGCCACGGCCACGCCCGTGCGCACCTCGGCGCCGGCGTCCTTGGCGGCCTCCACCAGGGCGGCGTCGAACTCGGGCCGGTTGATGAGGCCGAACAGCATCCGCTTGGAGCGGCGCGTGCGCGTCAGCTTGCCATTCAGGGAAAAGGTGACCGCGTGGACGCGGTCGCGCAGCGGCAGTTCGAAGCCGGGCGGGAGGGAGTCCCGCGAGGGCCCGATGATGCCGCCGCCGCACGTCTTGTACCGCGGCAGTTCGGCCTTCTCCAGGAGCAGCACCCGGCGGCCCGCGGAGGCGGCGGCGTGGGCGGCGGAGGCCCCGGCGGGCCCCGCACCCACCACCACGACGTCCCACACCGGCTCCCGGTCCCCGCCCTCGCCCTCGCCCCGCCCCGCGCTCTGGGCTGCGTTGTCGCTGCTCACCTGTGCTTCTACTCCCGCTCCATCACCGGCTTCGGCTACCTGCCGCATCCTACGGCCAGCCCTCCGCGGCCCTGCCACGGGAAGGCCGTGGGTGCCGCGGGCGGCGGGCGTGGGAGGATCGACGGCACAATCGCCCATTCGTACGGATACAACGCCGCGTCCACAAGGAGCGTTCCATGGAAGCGTCCTCGAACCACCAGCCGGGGCCGGTCCCGGCCGAGCTGGCGGCCACCGTCGCCGCGCTGCAGCCCCGCGCCCGCACCGAGCTGGCCGAGCTGGTGGCCTTCCGGTCGGTGGCGGACGAGGCGCAGTTCCCGCGGAGCGAGTGCGAGGCGGCGGCGAACTGGGTGGCGGGCGCGCTGCGCGCCGAGGGTTTCCAGGACGTCGCCCTGCTCGACACCCCCGACGGCACCCAGTCCGTCTACGGCTACCTCCCGGGCCCCGCCGGCGCCCCGACCGTGCTGCTCTACGCGCACTACGACGTGCAGCCGCCGCTGGACGAGGCCGCCTGGATCTCACCGCCGTTCGAGCTGACCGAGCGCGACGGCCGCTGGTACGGGCGCGGCGCGGCCGACTGCAAGGGCGGCGTGGTCCTGCACCTGACGGCGCTGCGCGCGCTCAAGGAGCACGGCGGCGTGCCGGTCAACGTGAAGATGATCGTCGAGGGTTCCGAGGAGCAGGGCACCGGCGGCCTGGAGCGCTACGCCACGGCGCACCCGGAGCTGCTGGCCGCGGACAGCATCGTGATCGGTGACGCCGGCAACTTCCGCGTGGGCCTGCCGACCGCCACCGCGACGCTGCGCGGCATGACGCTCGTCCGCGTCCAGGTGGACACGCTGGAGGGCAATCTGCACTCGGGCCAGTTCGGCGGCGCGGCGCCCGACGCGCTGGCGGCGCTGATCCGCGTGCTCGACTCGCTGCGCGCCGAGGACGGTTCGACGACCGTCACCGGTCTGGAGGACGAGGCGGCGGCGAGCTGGGAGGGCATGCAGTACCCGGAGGAGGACTTCCGCAAGGACGCCAAGGTCCTCGACGGCGTGGAGCTGATCGGCTCCGGCACGGTCGCCGACCGGCTGTGGGCGCGCCCCGCGGTCACGGTCCTGGGCATCGACTGCCCGCCGGTCGTCGGGGCCACCCCGTCGGTGCACGCGGGCGCGCGGGCCCTGATCAGCCTGCGCGTGCCGCCGGGCACGGACGCCGCCACGGCGACGAAGCTGCTCGCGGAGCACCTGAAGACGGCGGCCCCGTGGGGTGCGCGCGTCGCGGTGGAGCAGGTCGGCCAGGGCCAGGCGTTCCGCGCGGACACCGGCAGCCCGGCCTACACGGCCATGGCCGACGCCATGCGCATCGCCTACCCGGGCCAGGAGATGCAGATCTCCGGCATGGGCGGCTCGATCCCGCTGTGCAACACGCTCACCGCGCTGTACCCGGACGCGGAGATCCTGCTGATCGGCCTGAGCGAGCCGGAGGCCCAGATCCACGCGGTGAACGAGAGCGTCTCACCGGAGGAACTGGAGCGACTCTCCTTGGCGGAGGCGCTGTTCCTGGGCAACTACGCGGAGAGCAAGCGGTAGGCCGTCCCGGCGGGGTGCGGCGCGCGTACTCCGCGGGCCCTCGCGGTCGCAGCATTTCGCCGTTGCGGCGGACCTTCGCCGTACGCCGGGCGTGCCGACGACTCACAACGCTCGCGCCGACCCGGCGCAAGCGCCTTCCGCCGGACCCTCGCGGTCGTGACGCTGCACCGTTGCGGCGGGGCTGTCCTCGTCCGCCGCAGCGTCACGAACCGGCGGATCACGGCGTACGGACCAATCCCGGCAGATCGGCCTTCCGCCAGGCCTCGCCGTCGCAGCGCTTCGCCGTTGCGGCGGACCATTGTTGGCTGCCGCAACGGCTGGGATAACGCGGCGTGACGGGCCAAACGGCTCACGGCCCACGCGCCGAGCCCGGCAGGTATGCACTCCCCCGTCATGCGGGGCCCCTCGGCGCGTCCGGACCCGGCCCGGTGCCGTAGACGGTCTCAGGCCACCGCAGGGCGCGCTCAGCCGACAGGGACTCCCGCTTCGAGGTTGAGGGGGCGGCCCTGTTCGCGGGCCCGGAGGGCCCATCGGAGGCGGCTCAGCCGTACGGGCGGCAGCAGGGACGCCGCCTCGCTTTCGGTGACGAAGCGCCAGCCGCGCAGTTCGGCGCCGGGGAGCAGGAGCCGGTGGGCGTCGGCCCCGGCCAGCCGCCCGCCGTCGAAGAGGAAGCGCAGGCCGCCGTAGCCGGGCGGCTTGGGCGGCTCCCAGTCGACGACGAGCAGGCGGGGCACGGCGGGGAGTTCGATGCCGATCTCCTCGGCCACCTCGCGCATCCCGGCGCGGGCGGGCGCCTCGCCCGGCTCCACGACCCCGCCGGGAAACTCCCAGCCCGGCTTGTAGGTCGGGTCGACCAGCAGGACCCGGTCCTCCTCGTCGAAGAGCAGCACCCCCGCGGCCAGCGTCTCGGCCGTCGGCTCCGGGGTCTGCACGATCTGGCACGCGCCGGCGGCCCCGCTCCGTACGGCGTCCGCGACCCCCTCAGCCACCTCACGCGGCGTCAGATGACCGGTCTCGACGACGTACGCGTCGGAGCGAAGCCAGGGCAGCGCCTCGCGGTACGGGGCGATGTGGTCCAGCGCCCACTGCCGGACGGACTCGCTGCGGCCGGGGTCGTCCGCGAACTCCTCGCGGCCGGCGATCCGCCCCCGCAGGATCGTTTCATCGACAGCCAGCAGCACATGTCGCACCGGAATGCGGCGCGCGGCGAGCCCGCCGAAGATCTCGTCCCGGTACTCCTGGCGCAGCAGCGTCATGGGGACGACGAGCACCCCGCCGACCTCGGCAAGCAGGGCCGCCGCCGCGTCCACGACCAGCCGCCGCCAGACCGGCAGGTCCTGGTAGTCGCCGGTCTCGCCCATTCTCTTGGGCGGCAGCAGGTACTTCAGCGCCCCGCCGATCACCTCGGGGTCGTAGAGGGTGCTGTCCGGGATCAGCTCGGTCAGTTCCCTGGCCGTACTGGTCTTCCCCGCACTGAACGCGCCGTTCAGCCAGACGATCACGGTTCCCCCTTCTCCGTAGCCCCCTGTGAAGTGCCCGGAACACCTTGCCATGGAAACGCTTGCGAGGGGCACGGTGCCGGGGCGCCCTCCGGGTGCGTCCATAGCGGCAGCGGCACGTACTGCCGCTGGCCGGTGCGCTCTACGCCGGGCCGGCCTCCCGCGTCCCCCACAGGCCGAACCGCTGCGCCGCCGCCGCGGCTGCCCCCACGAGGCCCGCGTCGGAACCGAGCCGGGCGGGCAGCACCTCGACGCCGGAGGCGAAGGAGAGCGTCGCGTAGTCGCGCAGGCGCTCGCGCAGCGGCGCGAAGAGCACTTCGCCCGCGCCCGCCACGCCGCCGCCTATGACGGCGACCTCGATCTCGACCAGCGTCGCGGTCGCGGCGATGCCCGCCGCCAGCGCCTGCGCGGCCCGTTCGAACGAGGCGCGCGCCACGGCGTCGCCCGCTCGGGCCGCCGCCGCGACGGCCGCCGCGCTCCGGTCGCCGTCCGGACCCGGCAGCCAGCCGGCGTCCAGCGCGCGCCGGGCGATGTTCGGGCCGCTGGCGATGCGCTCGACGCAGCCGCGGGCGCCGCAGGGGCAGAGATCCCCGTCGAGGTCGACGCTGATGTGCCCGATGTGGCCGGCGTTTCCGGTGGGACCGGTGTGCAGACGACCTCCCAGCACCAGGCCACCGCCCACTCCGGTGGACACCACCATGCACAGGGCGTTCGCGCGCCCCCGCGCGGCGCCCTGCCAGTGTTCGGCCGCGGTCATCGCCACGCCGTCGCCGACGAGCACCACCGGCAACCCGCCCACCCGCCGCGCCACCTCGGCGACCAGCGGATAGTCCCGCCACCCCGGGACGTTGACGGGGCTGACGGTCCCTCGGGAGGCGTCCACCGGCCCCGCGCTGCCGATGCCGGCCGCCCGCACGCGCGACCAGTGCGCCGCGCCCTTGAGCTCGTCGATCACCGCCGCCACCGCGCCCATCACCGTGGCCCCGTCCTCGCGGGCCGGCGTCGGCCGCTGCGCGCGGGCCAGCAGCCGGCCGCGGTCGTCCACGAGCGCCCCCGCGATCTTGGTGCCACCGATGTCGAGGGCTGCGACAAGGTCGGCGAAGTCGGTGCGCATGGGGACGATCTCTCCTGGTCGGGCAGTGGTGCAGGCTCTGCGGACGCCAGTCTGTCCGGATCTGACAACGTTGTCTAGGCTCTATGCTCGACGTCACCCCGCTCCGCCCCCCCGGTAAGGACGAGCCCCGTGCCGAGCAGCGCCCAGCCCACCCGCAGCCCCTCGCCCCGCTACGGCGCCCGCCCGACGATGAAGGACGTGGCGGCCCGCGCGGGCGTCGGCCTCAAGACCGTCTCCCGGGTGGTGAACGGCGAGCCGGGCGTCACCCCCGACACCGAGCGGCGCGTCCAGGACGCCATCACCGCGCTGGGCTTCCGGCGCAACGACAGCGCGCGGATCCTCCGCAAGGGCCGCACCGCGTCCATCGGACTCGTCCTCGAAGACCTCGCCGACCCCTTCTACGCCCCTCTCAACCGGGCCGTCGAAGAAGTCGCCCGCGCGCACGGCGCCCTGCTCATCAACGGCTCCAGCGCGGAGGATCCGGAGCGCGAACGGGAGCTCGCCCTGGCGTTCTGCGCCCGCCGGGTCGACGGCCTCATCGTCATCCCGGCCGGCGACGACCACCGCTACCTCGCACCCGAGATCGCGGCCGGCATCGCCACGGTCTTCGTCGACCGGCCCGCCGGCCGGATGGACGCCGACGCCGTCCTCTCCGACAGCTTCGGCGGCGCGCGCGAGGGCGTGGCCCACCTGGCCGCCCACGGCCACCGCCGCATCGGCTTCATCGGCGACCGCCCGCGCATCCACACCGCCGCGGAGCGGCTGCGCGGCTACCGCGCGGCCATGGCGGACGCGGGCCTGCCCGTCGACGAGTCCTGGGTGTCCCTGGGCCCCACGACGCCCGAGCGCGTCCGCGCCGAAACGGAACGCATGCTCACTGCACCGGCGCCGGTGACGGCGCTGTTCACGGGGAACAACCGGGTGACGGCGACGGCGGTACGCGTCCTGGCCCGCGTGCCCCGCCGCGTCGCGCTCGTGGGCTTCGACGACCTGGAACTCGCCGACCTGCTCTCCCCCGCGGTCACCGTAGTAGCCCAGGACGCGGCCCGCCTGGGCCGCACCGCGGCCGAACAACTCTTCCGCCGCCTGGACGGAGCGGCCGAACCGCCGCGGCGGGTGGTGCTGCCCACCCGCCTGATCGTGCGGGGTTCAGGCGAACTCCGCCCGGAGGAGTAACGCCCCTCCGCAGCCCCTGCCCCACCGCCCGCCGGCACGGCACCGCCGGGATCCCCGGCGGGGGCGGATCGCCGCGGCGGCGGACGCAAGGGGCGGCGACAGCCTGCTCCTTGGACCGCCGAGACCCCGGCGGGGGCGAACCACCGCGGCGGCGGACACAAGAGACGGCGACGGCCTGCCCCCTAAACCAACCAACCTCCCGCCGGGGACAAGATGCTTACGCCCGCACGGCACCGCCGAAACCCCCGGCAGGGGCGGATCACCGCGGCGGCGGAAACAAGGGCCGTGGCCCTTGACCAACCGCCCCCTGGCAGGGACAAGGTCCTCAGCCCGGCACGGCACCGCCGGGATCCCCGACGGGGGGCGGATCGCCGCGGCGGCGGAATCAAGGGGCGGGGCCAGCCCCTTGACCAACCGAACCCCTGGCAGGGACAAGATGCTTACGCCCCCACGGCACCGCCGAAACCCCCGGCAGGAGCAAATCCCCGCGGCAGCGGACGCAAGGGGCTGCGGCCCCTTGCTCAACCAACCCCCGCCGGGGACAAGGTGGTTACGCCGGGCACCGCACCGGGCCGCAGTCGGGCACGGGCGGGAGGGGTGGGGGCGCAGGGGTAGGGGTCCGGGACGCTGACGTGTATTTGCGGGCCCGATGCGGGAGAGGGCGCGAAGAGGAACACGGGGAACGGGCCCGTAAATATACGGTCCCGGACCCCTGCCCCGGAGCCCCCGCCCCGCACCCCCAACAAACCTCAGCGCCCCGCCACCCCCGCCAACCCCTCCAGACCCTCCCGCCCCAACCCCGTCAAAGCCGACACCTCGCCCTCATCCACCGCCCCGCAGTCCATCCCCCGCAACAGATACCCGCTCAGCGCCCGCGCCGTAGCCGGCTCGTCCAGCACGTCCCCACCGGCCCGGTTCACATACGCGTCCAGACGAGCCGCAGCACCCCCCAGCCCCTCCCGGTAGAACGCGTACACCGCCGCGTACCGCGTCGGCAGATGCCCGGGATGCATGTCCCACCCCTGGTAGTACGCCCGCGCCAGCGACCGCCGCACCAGCCCGAAGTGCAGCCGCCAAGCCTCATGCACCTGCGCCGCAGACCCCACCGGCAGCACATTCGTCGATCCGTCGGACAGCCGCACCCCTGTCCCCGCGGCCGCCACCTGCATCACGGCCTTCGCATGATCGGCCACCGGATGGTCGAGGGCCTGGTACGCCGCACCGACCCCGCACGACGCGCTGTAGTCGAACGTGCCGTAGTGCAGCGAACTGACCCGCCCACCACCCGCGTCGATCATCCGCGCCACCGTGGCGCGCCCGTCCGCCCCGAGGACCGCCTGCGTGGTCTCGATCTGTATCTCGAAGCGGATACGCCCCCGCTCCAGCCCCCGCGCCTTCTCGAACTCCCCCACCAGTTCAGCCATGGCGGCGACCTGCTCCGCGTAACTCACCTTGGGCAACGTGAGCACCAACCCCGAGGGCAGACCGCCGGCGTCCATCAACCCGGTCAGAAAGACATCCAGCGTCCGGATCCCACGATCCCGGACGGAGGACTCAAGGCACTTCATCCGAACACCCACAAACGGCGGCACCACGCCCCCGCCCACACCCCCGCCCACACCCCCGCCCACGCCCCCGCGCCCACCCCCGCACATAGCCGCCACGAGCCCCGCCGCCCGCACAGCCGCCGCGTCCTCCTCCGCGTCGGACCGCGGCCCGTACCCGTCCTCGAAGTCGACGCGAAGGTCCTCTACCGGCTCCCGCAGCAACTTGGCCCGCACACGCTCGTAGACAGGCACAGCAAGCGCCTCGGAAAGACCGAGGACCGCAGCCAGCGAGGAGGCGTCAGGCGCATGCTCGTCAAGAAGGGCAAGCGCCTGATCACCCCAGAACCGCACCGTATCCGCGGCAAAGACATCAGCGGGCACGTAAACGGTATGCACAGGCTGCCGCGTGCCCGGTTCACCGGGGTAGCGCCGGGCAAGGTCGGCGTCGACGTCGGCGAGAGAGGCGCCGATACGTTCCTTCACCGCCCCCGTAAAGGTCGTCGCAACCGACTGCCGCTGTCCCATGGCTGGCCCACCCTCCACGTTTCCGCTGCGCGGAACCGACCGTCCGCGCGGGCGAAGCTATCGAGGCCACCGGAACGGGTCAACAGGCAGGCCCCCGCACGCAGGCCGCACGCAGGCCCCCGCACGCGACAAGCGTGCGGGGGCCTGGTGAAGGAACCGCGAGTCGGGTCAGCCCTTGCGCGTCTTGACCTCGTCGGTCAGCTGGGGAACGACCTCGAAGAGGTCACCGACCACGCCGTAGTCAACCAGATCGAAGATCGGCGCCTCAGCGTCCTTGTTGATGGCCACGATGGTCTTCGAGGTCTGCATGCCGGCCCGGTGCTGGATCGCACCGGAGATGCCCGCCGCGATGTAGAGCTGCGGGGAGACCGACTTGCCGGTCTGGCCGACCTGGTTGGTGTGCGGGTACCAGCCGGCGTCGACGGCGGCGCGGGAGGCGCCGACGGCCGCGCCGAGCGAGTCGGCGAGGGACTCGATGATGGAGAAGTTCTCGGCGCCGTTGACGCCGCGGCCGCCGGAGACCACGATCGCGGCCTCGGTCAGCTCGGGGCGGCCGGTCGACTCGCGCGGGGTGCGGGAGACGACCTTCGTGCCGGTGGACTTCTCGCCGAAGGAGACGGCGAGCTGCTCGACCGTGCCGGCGGCCGGGGCGGCCTCCGGGGCGGCGGAGTTGGGCTTGACCGTGATGACCGGGGTGCCCTTGGTGACGCGGGACTTGGTGGAGTACGAGGCCGCGAAGACGGACTGCGTCGCCACCGGGCCCTCGTCGCCGGCCTCCAGGTCGACGGCGTCGGTGATGATGCCGGAGCCGATGCGGACGGCGAGGCGGGCGGCGATCTCCTTGCCCTCCGCGGAGGACGGGACGAGCACGGCGACCGGCGAGACGGCCTCGACCGCGGCCTGGAGCGCGTCGACCTTCGGCGCGACGAGGTAGTCGGCGAACTCGGCGGCGTCGGCCGTGAGGACCTTCACCGCGCCGTACTCGGCCAGCGTCGCGGCGGCGGCGTCCGCACCGGCACCCAGGTGCACGGCGACGGGCTCGCCGACGCGGCGGGCGAGGGTGAGAAGTTCGAGGGTGGGCTTGCGGACGGCACCGTCCACGTGGTCGACGTAGACGAGGACTTCAGCCATGGCGTTGCTCCTGCGGAAAAAGTGGGGCGGGTGACGGTTCGTTCGGGATCAGAGAGCTCAGATGAACTTCTGGCCCGCGAGGAACTCGGCGAGCTGCTTGCCGCCCTCGCCCTCGTCCTTGACGACGGTGCCGGCCGTGCGGGCCGGGCGCTCCGTGGCCTCGTCGACCTTGGTCCAGGCGCCCTCCAGGCCGACCTCCTCGGCCTCCAGGCCGAGGTCGGAGAGGTCCAGGGACTCGACCGGCTTCTTCTTGGCCGCCATGATGCCCTTGAAGGACGGGTAGCGCGCCTCGCCGGACTGGTCGGTCACGGAGACCACGGCCGGGAGGGAGGCCTCCAGCTGCTCGCTGGCGGCGTCGCCGTCGCGGCGGCCGGTCACCTTGCCGCCCTCGACCTTGACCTCGGAGAGCAGGGTGACCTGCGGGACGCCGAGGCGCTCGGCGAGCATCGCCGGGACGACGCCCATGCCGCCGTCGGTGGAGGCCATGCCGGAGACGACCAGGTCGTAGCCGACGTGCTCGAGAGCCTTGGCCAGCACCAGCGAGGTGCCGAGGGCGTCGGTGCCGTGCAGGTCGTCGTCCTCGACGTGGACGGCCTTGTCGGCGCCCATCGAAAGCGCCTTGCGGAGCGCGTCCTTGGCGTCCTCGGGGCCGACGGTCAGGACGGTGATCTCCGCGTCGTCGTCGGCCGCCTCCTTGATCTGCAGCGCCTGCTCGACCGCGTACTCGTCGAGCTCCGAGAGCAGGCCGTCCACGTCGTCGCGGTCGACGGTCAGGTCTTCGGCGAAGTGCCGGTCGCCGGTGGCGTCGGGCACGTACTTCACAGTGACAACGATCCTCAAGCTCACGCCGGCTCTCCTACTGCATCGTCTCTTCGTAGCTGCCTTGGCAGGCAGCATAGGCGCCTTGTGGGGCGGATTCCGCCCGTTGCGGGCCGCGCCCCGAACGGAATGTTACTCGTCAGTACAGCGACCCGTTCAGCCGGGCGCAAGGCCGGTCGGCTGTGATCTGTCCAACGTGCGAACGCGGGACGTCTCAGTCCCGCAGACCGTTGAAGCGCCCCTGGTGGTAGAGGAGCGGGCTCCCCGCTCCGGCGGGGTCGCCCGCGACGACCTCGGCGAGCACGAGCCGGTGGTCCCCTGCAGGCACCCGGGCCACCACGCGGCACACCAGCCACGCCAGGACACCGTCCAGCAGCGGCACGCCCTCCGGACCGGGGCGCCAGCGCGTGGGCGGGGCGAAGCGGTCGGCGCCGCTGCGCGCGAAGGTGCCGGCGAGCTCCCTCTGGTGCTCGCCGAGTATGTGCACGCCGACGTGCTCGGCCTCGGCGAGTACGGGCCAGCTGGACGAGCCGGTGCCCACGCCGAAGGAGACGAGGGGCGGCTCGGCGGCCACGGACGTGAGCGAGGTGGCCGTGAAGCCGACCGGCCGCGCGCCCTGCGCGGTGATCACGGCGACTCCGGCGGCGTGCCGGCGGAAGACGGAGCGCAGCAGTTCAGGAGTGGCGAGGGAGGTGCCGAGCCCGGGCATGGCCGTCATGAAACTGTCCTTCTCATCAGGTCGGCATGCGCATGTCCATACAGCGCGTGGAGAAACGGTCCTGGCCACATAACGTCACCTTGACGATTCGGGGCGTGAAGCGTCAAGGGCAGCCTCGGAGATGGGAGAGGGATCACGGGAAACGCCCTGCCCCGGGCTTCCCCCCGGCCGCTCACACCGCGGCCCCGAGCGCCGCGATGACATCCGCCGTCCGCGGCTGGCCCGCGGCTCGGCGCACGACGCGCCCGGCGGCGTCGAGGACGAGGACGGTCGGCGTCGCGGTGATGTCCAGCGCCCGCACGAGCGCGAGGTGCGCCTCCGCGTCGATCTCGACGTGCGCGACCCCCTCGACCATGCCCGCGACCTGTTCCAGGGTCCGTCTCGTGGCCCGGCAGGGCTGGCAGAAGGCGCTGGAGAACTGGACGAGCGTGGCCCGTGCCCCGAGCTCCCCGCCGATGTCGCCGGCCCCCAGCCGCAGCCCGCCGCCGTCACCCTCGTGCACCTTCGGCCCCTCTTCTCGTCGTGTTTCCATCCGTGCAGCACCGCGCGGTACGGAGAAAATTCCTCGGGAATTCCCCCTTCCCCGGCACCGACGTGATGAGGATCTCCCGGCCGCCGGGGCGTCCTCGCTGGCCCCTGGACGGGCATTCGGGCACGATCTGGCAGAAGCCGAACCCTACGGCCGCGTAACTTAGCCCGGGAGCCCCCTCCCCCAGGCCCGGAAGGATCCCCCCTCGATGGCAGAGCTCGTCTACCCCCCGGTGATCGGTGTCGCTCGCACCATGTTCAAGGCGCTCGACCTGCGCTTCGACATCCAGGGCACCGAGCACGTCCCCGCGCGGGGCGGGGCGGTCCTGGTGAGCAACCACATCGGCTACCTCGACTTCGTCTTCTGCGGGATGGCTGCCCGCCCCGCCAAGCGGCTGGTGCGGTTCATGGCCAAGGAGTCGGTGTTCCGGCACAAGGTGTCGGGTCCGCTGATGCGTGCGATGAAGCACATCCCCGTGGACCGCGCGGCCGGCATGGACGCCTACAAGCACGCGCTGACCGCGCTGCGCTCCGGCGAGATCATCGGGGTGTTCCCGGAGGCGACGATCTCCCAGTCGTTCACGCTGAAGAACTTCAAGTCCGGCGCGGCGCGGCTTGCCCAGGAGGCCGGGGTGCCGCTGCTGCCGATGGCGCTGTGGGGCACGCAGCGGCTGTGGACCAAGGGGCACAAGCGTGACCTGGGCCGCAACCACGTGCCGATCTCGATACGGGTCGGCGAGCCGATGACCCCCGAGGCGGACGAGCACCCGGACACCCTCAGCGACCGGGTGCGCTCCCGCGTCCAGGAGCTCCTGGAGGCGGCTCAGCGCGCCTACCCGGTGCGGACGAAGGACGCGGACGACACCTGGTGGATCCCGGCGCACCTCGGCGGCACGGCGCCCACGCCGGACCGGGCGGCGGCGATGGACCGGCGCCGCTAGAGCGGGACGCAGCGCACCCGCAGGACACAGCGGCACCCGCAGGACGCAGCACACCCGCTGAAAGAGAAAGGGCGCCCGGCCGCACTCGCGGCCGGGCGCCCTTCGCGGTCTCCGGACGGGCAGCCGCTACTGCCGGCCCATCTCCTCGGCCAGGGCCGCCGCGAACGCGTCGACGTCGGCCTCGGTGGTGTCGAAGGAGCACATCCAGCGGACGTCACCGGCCGCCTCGTCCCAGAAGTAGAAGCGGTAGCGCTTCTGGAGGCGCTCGCTCACGTCGTGCGGGAGCCGGGCGAAGACGGCGTTGGACTGCACCGGGTGCAGGATCTCCACGCCCTCGACGGCCCGTACGCGCTCGGCCAGCCGCGCGGCCATGGCGTTGGCGTGCGAGGCGTTACGCAGCCACAGGTCGCCGCTGAGCAGGGCCTCGAACTGGGCCGAGACGAAGCGCATCTTGGAGGCGAGCTGCATGGACATCTTGCGCAGGTGCTTCATCGCCCGGACCGCGTCCGGGTTCAGGACGACGACGCACTCGCCGAAGACCAGGCCGTTCTTCGTGCCGCCGAAGGAGAGCAGGTCCACGCCGGCGTCGGTGGTGAAGGCCCGCAGGGGGACGCCCAGGGTGGCCGCGGCGTTGGCGATGCGCGAGCCGTCCAGATGGACCTTCATGCCCCGCTCGTGGGCGTGGTCGCAGATCTCGCGGATCTCCTCGGGCGTGTAGCACGTGCCGAGCTCGGTGGTCTGGGTGATCGAGACGATCTGCGGCTGCGCCCGGTGCTCGTCGTCCCAGCCGAAGGCCTCGCGGTCGATGAGCTCGGGGGTGAGCTTGCCGTGCTCGGTGGGCACGGTGAGCAGCTTCAGGCCGCCGACGCGCTCGGGCGCCCCGCACTCGTCGACGTTGATGTGCGCGGTGGCGGCGCAGATGACCGCGCCCCAGCGTTCAGTCGCGGCCTGGAGGGCGACGACGTTGGCGCCCGTGCCGTTGAAGACGGGGAACGCCTCGGCGGTGGGGCCGAAGTGGCCGCGCATCACGTCCTGGAGATGGGCGGTGTAGTCGTCCTCGCCGTAGGAGACCTGGTGCCCGCCGTTGGCGACGGCGAGCGCCGCGAGGATCTCGGGGTGGGCGCCGGCGTAGTTGTCGCTGGCGAACCCGCGGACCTCAGGATCGTGGCGGCGTATGGCGTCGGTCTTGTCGGTCATACCTGCGGAGTCAGCCACAGACGGGTTCCGTTCACTTCCTGGGCGGGCTTCTCCCAGACGCCGACGATCGCCTCGGCGAGGTCCTTGACGTCGGTGAAGCCCGCGAACTTCGCATTCGGGCGCTCGGCGCGCATGGCGTCGTGCACCAGTGCCTTGACGATCAGAATGGCAGCGGCGGCCTGCGGCGGGCCTTCGCCCCCCGCCTTGCGGAAGGAGTCGGCGAGCGCGAGCGTCCACGCCTCGGCGGCGGCCTTGGAGGCGGAGTAGGCGGCGTTGCCCGCGGTGGGCTTGCTGGCGCCCGCCGCGCTGACGAGCAGGTACCGGCCGTTGCCGCTGCGCTGCAGGGCGGGCTCGAAGGCGAGCGAGGTGTGCTGCACGGTGCGGATGAGCAGCTTCTCCAGCAGCTCCCAGTCGGCGAGGTCGGTCTCGGCGAAGGTGGCCGAGCCGCGCCAGCCGCCCACGAGGTGGACCAGGCCGTCGATGCGGCCGAACTCCTTCTCGGTGCGGTCCACCCAGCGGCGCGTGGCCTCCAGGTCCAGCAGGTCCACGGTGTCGCCGGTGACGGTGGCGCCGCCGTGGGCGTAGCGGGCGGCGTCCACGGCCTCGGCGAGGCGGGCCGCGTCCGCGTCGGAGGCGACGACCGTCGCTCCGGCCTCGGCCAGTCGCAGCAGCGTGGCGCGGCCGGCCGGGCCGGCGGCCCCCGCCACAGCCACGACGGCGCCGTCCAGCCGGCCGTTGCCGTTGGTGGGAGTGCTCATGGTCGTCTCCTTCGTCTGCTCGCTCACGCGGCCACCTGCTGGGCCTTCGCCGCGGTGATCCCCTTGGTCGAGGCGATCACGTGCCGCAGCTTCTTGGCAAGCGCCTCGTAGAACATGCTGAGCGGGAACTCGTCCGGGAGCACGTCGTCCACGAGCTTGCGGGGCGGCTGGGTGAGGTCGAGGGCCTCGGGGCCCTTGGCCCAGACGGAGCCGGGGTGCGGGGGGAGGTAGGAGGAGACGAGCTCGTAGGCGGCGAGCCAGTGGACCAGCTTGGGGCGGTCGATGCCGTCGCGGTAGAGCTTCTCGATCTCGCCGCAGAGCTGGTTGGTGATCTGCGGGGCTCGGTCCCAGTCGATGTGGAGGGTGTTGTCCGTCCAGCGTACGACGTCGTGGCGGTGGAGGTACGCGAAGAGGAGCTGGCCGCCGAGGCCGTCGTAGTTGCGGACGCGGTCGCCGGTGACCGGGAAGCGGAACATCCGGTCGAAGAGGACGGCGTACTGCACGTCACGGCCGTGCGTGTTGCCCTCGGCCTCCAGCTTCACGGCCTCCTTGAAGGCGGTGAGGTCGCAGCGGAGCTCCTCCAGGCCGTACATCCAGAACGGCTGCCGCTGTTTGATCATGAAGGGGTCGAAGGGCAGGTCGCCGTGGCTGTGGGTGCGGTCGTGGACGATGTCCCACAGGACGAACGCCTGCTCGCAGCGGTGCTGGTCGCCGATCATGTCCCGGATGTCGGAGGGGAGCTCCAGGCCGAGGGCCGCGACGGCCGCCTCGGTGACGCGGCGGAAGCGGGCCGCCTCGCGGTCGCAGAAGATGCCGCCCCAGGTGAAGCGCTCGGGGGCCTCGCGGACGGCGATGGTCTCCGGGAAGAGGACGGCGGAGTTGGTGTCGTAGCCCGCGGTGAAGTCCTCGAAGGTGATGCCGAGGAAGAGCGGGTTGTCGTAGCGGGTGCGCTCCAGCTCGGCGAGCCACTCGGGCCAGACGACGCGCAGGACGACGGCCTCGAGATTGCGGTCGGGGTTGCCGTTCTGGGTGTACATCGGGAAGACGACGAGGTGCTGGAGGCCGTCGGCGCGCTGGGCCGCGGGCTGGAAGGCGAGGAGCGAGTCCAGGAAGTCGGGCACGCCGAAGCCGGTCTCCGCCCAGCGGCGCAGGTCGGCCACGAGGGCCGTGTGGTACGCGGCGTCGTGCGGCACGAGCGGCGAGAGCTGCTCGACGGCCGCGACGACGCGGTCCAGCTGGGCCCGGGCGGCCTCGCCCGGTGGTGCGTCCTCCGCGGTGAAGTCGATGGAGCCGTCCTGGGACTGCCACGGCCGGATCGTTTCCACAGCGTCCTTGAGCTCGGCCCACGCGGGGTGATCGATCACCGGCTCGGCGGTCGATTCATCGGCCCGTATCGCCGTCGACGCAAGGATTTCCGTCATGGCTGCTCCTCCTCGGGAGAACTTGGCGTTAAGACACCGTATCTGTGCGCGCTTCTCCTGCTCAAGAGGGGAGGCCACAAATTATCCTGCCGAACCCCTGGTCGGGCCGCTGTTTTTCCTGCGCGCTGCCGCCATACGTGTTCCCATATCCACACATCTGACACACCAGTCCCAGTGGCCCCGTGTGCCGTCCTAGGCGGGTTTCAGCCATTCCCCGGTGTTTCCAAGCCCTCCCCCGGCCCTCCCGGTCCTCCGCCGGCCCTCCCCCACTGTCCCCTGCCGTTCCGGAGCCCGCTCTCCCGCGTCCTCCGGGCCTACCCGCCCGCCGCCGGTGAATTCACGAACGTGCAACAGTCTTCCGGTATGCGGACGGTCGGTGACCTGACCTGGACAGAGCGGTGATCACGCTGCCAGTCTCGCGCCATGCCCGTCGCCCACCGGCCCACGTGCCGCACCGCCGCCCCGGCCGCGCCCTCCGCCACCCGCCGCCCGCGCACGGCCCCGGTCGCCGCCTGCCTCGCCGTCCTGCTCGCGGCCGCCGCCGGCTGCGCTCCCCAGGACGACGGCGGCTCCGGCTCCTCGAAGTCCTCCGCCACGCCGCCCACCGCGGCCGCGTGCACGAAGGGGAAACTGGCCACGCAGGTCCCCGGCAAGCTGACCGTGGGCACCGACAAGCCCGCCTACGCGCCCTGGTTCCAGGACGACGACCCCTCGAACGGCAAGGGCTTCGAGTCGGCCGTCGCCTACGCCCTCGCCGAGCGGCTCGGGTACGACCGGGGTGACGTGGCCTGGCAGACCGTGCCCTTCAACACCGCCGTCGCCCCCGGCGCCAAGAAGTTCGACGTCGACCTCAACCAGGTCTCCGTCAGCGACGAGCGCCGCCGCGCCGTCGACTTCTCCTCCGGCTACTACGACGTCCGCCAGGCCGTTATCGCCCTCAAGGACTCTCCCGCCGCGAAGGCGAGGAGCGCCGCCGACCTCAAGCACGTCAAGCTCGGCGCCCAGGTCGGCACCACCAGCCTCGACGTCGTCAACGACGTCATC
Organism: Streptomyces sp. SCA2-17; assembly: GCF_044336695.1. Classification (NCBI taxonomy): domain Bacteria; kingdom Bacillati; phylum Actinomycetota; class Actinomycetes; order Kitasatosporales; family Streptomycetaceae; genus Streptomyces; species Streptomyces sp. SCA2-17. The sequence continues at coordinate 5,955,172 of NZ_CP117521.1, read as the reverse complement.
AAGCCCGACGAGCGGCCCGCCGTCTTCCAGAAGAACGACTACGCCAAGACCGCGCTCAAGAACCGCCAGGTCGAGGCGATCGTCGTGGACCTGCCCACCGCCTTCTACATCACCTCCGCCGAGGTCACGGACGCCCGGGTCGTCGGCCAGTTCGAGGCCGGGGGCGGCAAGCCCGAGCAGTTCGGTTTCGTCCTCGACAAGGGCAGCCGCCTCACCTCGTGCGTCAGCGGCGCCGTCGACTCCCTCCGCAAGGACGGCACGCTCGCCCGGCTGGAGAAGAAGTGGCTCTCCGAAGCCGTCGACGCCCCGGTGCTGAAGTGAGCGCCGGGGAAGCGGCCGCCGGGCCCGGGGACGCCCTGCCGTCCCTGGTGAAGGAGACCGCCCAGGACGCCTACACCCCCTCCGCACGGCGCCTCGAACGGGAGCGCTTCAAACGGGCCCGGGCGCGCCGCGCCACGGCGATCGCCGCCGGCAGCACCCTGGTAACAGGCACCGTGCTGTTCCTGGCCGTCGTCAACTCCCCCGGCTGGGCGCGCACCCGTGAAACGTTTCTCAGCGGCCACTACGCGCGCGAGGCGCTGCCCAAGGTCCTGGAGGGCCTCTGGCTGAACCTCCGCCTGCTCGTCGTGTGCGGGGCGGCCGTGCTCGTCATCGGCCTGCTGATCGCCGTCGCCCGCACGCTGCGCGGCCCGGTCTTCTTCCCGCTTCGCGCGCTGGCCACCGCCTACACCGACTTCTTCCGCGGGCTGCCCCTGGTGATCTGCCTGCTGATGGTCGTCTTCGGCGTCCCGGCACTGCGCCTTCAGGGCGTGACGACCGACCCGGTGCTGCTGGGCGGGACGGCGCTGGTGCTGACCTACTCGGCCTACGTCGCCGAAGTCTTCCGCGCGGGCATCGAGTCCGTGCACCCCAGCCAGCGCGCCGCCGCCCGCTCGCTGGGCCTCACCGGACGGCAGACCCTGCGGTACGTCATCCTCCCGCAGGCCGTGCGCAGGGTCGTGCCACCGCTCCTCAACGACCTGGTCTCGCTACAGAAAGACACCGGCCTCGTGTCGATCGCCGGTGCGGTGGACGCCGTCTACGCGGCGCAGATCCTGTCGAGCAAGAGCTTCAACTACACGCCGTACGTGGTCGCCGGGCTCATCTTCGTCGCCCTCACCATCCCCATGACCCGCTTCACCGACTGGGTCACGGCACGGACGGACCGCCGGCGGGCACAAGGAGGGATCGTATGAGCGGGCAGCCCGTGCTGCGCCTCGAAGCGGTGCGCAAGACCTTCGGGAGCACCGTCGTGCTGCGCGACGTGGACCTGGAGGTCGCCCCGCACACGGTGACCGCCCTCATCGGCGCCTCCGGCTCCGGCAAGTCGACGCTGCTGCGCTGCGCGAACCTGCTGGAGGAGATCGACGACGGAGCGATCCTCCTCGACGGCGAGGACATCACCGACCCGCGCGTCGACCCGGACAGCGTCCGCCGCCGCATCGGCGTCGTCTTCCAGGCGTACAACCTCTTCCCGCACATGACCGTGCTCGACAACATCACACTGGCCCCGCGGCGGGTGCACGGCGTCCCCCGCGCGGAGGCCGAGGAACGGGCCCGGGAGCTGCTGGAGCGGCTCGGCCTGGGCGGCAAGGCGGGCGAGTACCCCGACCGGCTCAGCGGCGGCCAGCAGCAGCGCGTGGCGATCGTCCGGGCGCTCGCGGGCCGGCCGCGGCTGCTGCTCCTGGACGAGATCACGGCGGCCCTCGACCCCGAGCTGGTCGGCGAGGTGCTGGGCGTCGTGCGGGACCTCAAGGAGGACGGCATGACGATGGTCCTGGCCACCCATGAGATGGGCTTCGCCAGGGACGTCGCCGACCAGGTGTGCTTCCTGGACGGCGGGGTCGTGCTGGAGCGCGGCACCCCGGAGGAGGTCTTCGGCCGGCCGCGCGAGGAACGCACCCGGCGGTTCCTGCGGCGGATCGTGGAGGCGGGCCGGCTGTGAGGCGGGCGGCCTCGGGCAGGTAAGGGGCGCTGCCCATTGAGCAGCGCCCCTTACCTCACCTGCGCCGTCCGCCCCGCCGTCAGACCAGTTCCTTGATCAGCAGCTCGAACTCCAGGTCGTCGCGCTGAGGGATCCCGAAGCGCTCGTCCCCGTACGGGAACGGGCTCATCCGCCCGGTGCGCCGGTAGCCCCGGCGCTCGTACCAGGCGATCAGCTCGTCGCGCTGCTTGATGACGGTCATGTGCATCTCGGTGGCACCCCACTCGGCGCGGACCAGTCGCTCGGCCTCCGCGATGACCGCCTTGCCGAGCCCGCCGCCCTGCACCTCCGGGCTCACGGCGAACATGCCGAAGTAGGCATGCGTGCCCCGGTGTTCGAGCTGGCAGCAGGCCACTATCCGGCCGTCGCGCTCGACCACCAGCAGCCGGCTCGCCGGGTCCGTCACCACGGCCTCGACGCCCTCGGGGTCGGTGCGCTGGCCCTCCAGCAGGTCCGCTTCGGTCGTCCAGCCGGCGCGGCTCGCGTCACCGCGGTAGGCCGACTCGACGAGCGCCACGAGAACGGGCACGTCGCCTACGGTCGCGTCCCGGAAGGTCGTCTCGTTGCTGCTGGTGGTGGTTTCCATCGTGTTCCTGGGGTCCTCTCCGTACGGCGGTTCCGGCTCCACGTGAACACTAACCCGGCCCCGGCGCGGGGCCGCCGCCGCTTTCGCGCCCCTGAAGCGCCACCGCGCGTACGCGGGCGCATCAGCATCCTCTCCCAAGCTCCTTCGTGCGCCCATGCGCCCCCATGTGCACGCGTCGCCCGGGGAATCAACCGGAGGTGGGTCTGCGCGTCCGGGGAGGTGTGCCGTGCATGGACCGCCGCTGATCGGCTGGCTGCTGGTGGCGCTGTGCGCCGCGACGGGCGCGTACTGCCTGGTGCGCCTCTACGCGGGCACGCACGGAGAGCGCCCCGCCGTCGGAAGCGACGCCCTCATGGGGCTCGGCATGGCCGCCATGGCCGTTCCGGCCACGGTCCTGGACGCGCGGCCGTGGGAGGCCCTGCTGTTCGCCGTCGTCTTCGGGGCCGCCGGGGCGCACACGCTGGTGGCCGTGGCCCGCAGCCGCCTGGACACTTCTCACCTCCACCACGCCGTGGGCGCGTTCGCCATGGTCTACATGGCGCTGGCGATGGCGGGCGGCCCCACCGGCGGCCGGAGCATGCACGCGGGCACTGCCGCGCATGCCGCCGCGCACGAGCCGGCCGGCACCCCGCTGCTGACGGGACTGCTGCTGGTGTACTTCGCCGTGTACGTGGTCCGCACGGTGGCCGTGCTCGTCCCCGTCACCGTCGCTGCGGGACAGCTCACCTGGCCGGGCCGGCCGGACCTCACGCACGCCTGCCGGCTGTCCATGGGCATCGGCATGCTGGCCATGCTGCTGACGCTCTGAGCGCGCGCCCGCCGCCCGTGGCATGCGTCACTTCGCGTGCGGGACCGTACCTCCGCCCGCGCCGCCGCTCATAGGCTGACGGCCATGATGGTCCCGCTCGCCCTGCTGGTCCTCGGCGCACTGGTAGCGGCGCTGGCGCCGCGCGTGCTGACGCGCTCCGACTGGCCCGACCGCGAACCGGTCGTGGCGCTGTGGGTGTGGCAGTGCGCGGTGGCGGCGGTGCTGCTGTGCTGCCTGCTCTCCATGGCGCTGAGCGCGTCCGCGGCCTGGGAGGCCGTTCGCGGGCACGTCTTCGCCGCCGCGCCGCGCGGCGTCGTCGAGGCGTACGCCCTCACCGCCTACGCCGCGTGGGCCGCGCCGCTGGCGCTGCTCCTGGCGGGAGGTGCCGCGTGGACCGCGTGGATGCTGACCCGCGAGATCCGCTGGGCGCGCGCCGGGCGCCGCCGGCGCCACGCGGAGCTGCTGGTGCGCTCCCCCCGGCTGCCCGGCGAGGAGCCCGGCGAGGACCGCCTCGTGGTCCTGGAAGGCGACCGCCCGGACGCCTGGTGGCTGCCCGGCGGCACGGCCCCGCAACTGGTGATCACGACGGGGGCGCTGCGCCGCCTCAAGGGCTCGCAGCTGGACGCGGTGCTGGCCCACGAGCAGGGGCACGCCCGGGCCCGGCACCACTGGCTGCTGCACGTCTCCTCGGCGCTCGCGAACGGCTTCCCGCAGGTGCCGGTCTTCGCGGCGTTCCGCGACCAGGTGCACCACCTGGTGGAGCTGGCGGCCGACGACGCGGCGTCGCGGCGCTTCGGCCGGCTGACGACGGCCCTGGCCCTGGTCGAACTGAATGAGGACCGCGGGGTGTTCGGGCCGTGCCCGTCCCGGCTCTCCCAGGTGCCGACGCGGGTGGAGCGGCTGCTGGCCCCCACGCCCCGGCTGACGGCGGCGCGGCGGCTGCGGCTGACGGCGGTGGCGTCCCTGGTGCCGGCGGTCCCGCTGCTGGTCACGTTCATGCCGGGCCTGAGCGCACTGACCCGGTCCGGCTCGTAGCTCCGGGACGGGCGGCGTAGCGCCCTCGGGTTCTCATGATCGTCGCAACGCCCGGACACCGGGAGCAATCGGCCGTTACGGACAACAGGTGGCCCTGCCGCCGTCCCATGGGCCACGATCGCCGCATGCACGCCCCTCCGCAGCCCTCGCCCCCGCTCCCCCGCTCCCCCTCCCGTACGCCGTTCGGCCGGAAGACGGTGATCCGCACCGGGCTCGCCCTCGCCGTCGTGTTCGCGGTGCTCCTGGCCCTGGTGGCCGGCGCGTGGGAGCCGCTCGTCTCGCTCGACCGGCAGGTCGCAGAAGGTCTGCACCCCGTGGCCGTGGGGCACCGCGGCTGGACGCGGTGCGTCCGCGTGCTGTCCGACTGGCTGTGGGACCCCTGGACGATGCGCGCCGCCCTGGCCGTGGCCGTGCTGTGGCTCGCACGTCGGCGCGACTGGCTGCTCTGCGCCTGGATCGCCGGAACGTCGGCCCTGGGGACCGCGCTCCAGCAGGGGCTCAAGGCGGCGGTGGGGCGCGCCCGTCCGAGCTGGCCGGACCCGGTGGCGACCGCGCACTACGCGGCGTTCCCCTCGGGGCACGCCCTGACGGCGACCGTCACCTGCGGGCTCCTCGTGTGGCTGCTGTGGCGGCACGGCGTCCGGGCGGCGGTGCTGGGGGCCGCTCTGGCGGCCGGGGCGGTGTCGGCGCTCGGGGTCGGCTTCACCCGCCTGTACCTGGGGGTCCACTGGCTGTCGGACGTCGTGGGCGGGTGGCTGCTCGGCGGGGCGCTGGTGGCGCTCTCCGCAGGGATGTTCGGCACGCTGACGGACCGGCGGGCCGGCGGGCCGGGAACGGGTGGCGCAGCGCGGCCGTGAGCCGGCCCCGACCCGCGGCCGACGCGCCCGGCCCTCTGTGTGACGCTGGGTGCCCTGACAACAATCGGTGAGCCCGCCGTCCGCTCGCACGGACGGGGGCTGAGGGGGCGTCATGACGTTCAAGGGAGTGCTCTTCGACTTCTCCGGCACGCTGTTCCGGGTCGAGCCGGCCGCATCGTGGCTGGCCGCGGCGCTGGAGCGGACGGGCATGCGGATGAGCGAGACGGAAGCGGCCGGGGCCGCCCGGCGGTTGGAGGAGGCGGGTGCGCTCCCGGGCGGAGCACAGCCGCGCTCCGTACCGCCGCATCTGGCCGAGGCGTGGGCCGCGCGCGACCGCAGCGCGGAGGAGCACCGTGCCGCGTACACCGGGCTGGCGCGCGAGGTGCCGCTGCCGGGGCCCGGGATATACGACGCGCTGTACGAGCGGCACATGGAGCCGGCCGCCTGGCGCCCGTACGCCGATGCGGCCGGTGTCCTGGGGGAACTGCGGCAGCGCGGGGTGCGAACGGCCGTGGTCAGCAACGTCGGCTGGGATCTGCGGCCGGTGTTCCGGGCGCACGGCCTCGGCACGTACGTGGACACCTTTGCCCTGTCCTTCGAACACGGCGTGCAGAAGCCCGAGCCACGGCTGTTTCTGACGGCCTGTCAGGCGCTCGGACTGGCTCCCGAGGAGGTGCTGATGGTGGGGGACGACCGCCGGGCCGACGGGGGAGCCGCCGCGCTGGGCTGTGCGGTGCACCTGGTGGATCATCTGCCCGTCGAAGAGCGGCCGGCGGGCCTGCGGCCGGTGCTCGGACTGGTCGGCTGACGGCTGTCGGCAGGCCTGCCGGCGACGCCTCCTGCTGAGGTCCCCTCGGCGGCCCGAGCCCGCCACGCTGGTCTGGGCGGTCCCCCGCGCCGCCCAGGCCAGTCGACACGCCGGAGTCGCCACCACGCCAGGAGCGGGGCAGGACGGCCGGATAGCTCTTGAGTATATTGGCTCGGAGCCAGTCAACGCAGGAGTTATGGAATGTCCCCGCGCAGCGCGTCGGCCAACGAGGAGATGCGCCGCCGTTCCCGTGAGCGGCTGCTCCAGGCGACGGTCGAGCTCATCGGTGAACGCGGGTACGAGGCGACGACGCTCGCCGACATCGCCGACCGGGCGGGCACGGCGCGCGGCCTCGTCTCGTACTACTTCCCCGGCAAGCGGCAGTTGCTGCAATCCGCGGTGCACCGCGTGATGCACATGGAGCTCGAGGCGGGCCTGGAGCGCCCCCCGTGCGCCCGGGACGGCCGCGAGCGCCTCGCCCGCGCGATCGACGCGATCCTCGGGCTCGCCCGGGACCGGCCGCTGCTGATGCGCACCCACATGGCGGGAATCCTCCAGGCGGAGGGGTTCATCCAGTGCCCCGAGCAGCAGCGCCTCGCGCATCTGCTGCACGACACGGTGGCGGCCTACGGCTCCCCGAACCCCGACGCGGACTACCCGCTGCTGCGCGCGCTGCTGATGGGCGCCGTCGTGGCGGTCCTGCTGCCGGGCGCGCCCATGCCGTTCGAACGCCTGCGCGCGGAGCTGTTCCACCGTTACGGCCTCGACTGGGATCTGGGCGTCCCGCCGGGGCCCGAGCCGCCGCCCGCGGGCGCCTGACCCACGGCCCTTGCCCCGTCCGGCCCTCCCGAACCGGCCATGCCCGCCTGTCGCACTCCCGTCCCGCGCCCTCCGGTGCGATCCTGGAGGGACCTGCGGGACATCTGCGGAGATCCGCGGAAAGGGGCCCACCGTGCTTCGCATCGCCGTCGTCGGGTCGGGGCCGAGCGGGGTCTACACCGCCCAGGCCCTGGTGCAGCAGCAGGACGTCCCCGGTGTGACGGTGGACGTGCTGGACCGGCTGCCCTGCCCGTACGGGCTGGTGCGCTACGGCGTCGCGCCCGACCACGAGAAGATCAAGTCGCTCCAGAACAACCTGCGGGCCGCCATGGAGCACCCGGACATCAGGTTCTTCGGCAACGTCCCCGTGGGCGACGGCCCCCGCAGCATCGCACCGCGCAGGCTCCTGGACCTGTACCACGCGGTGGTCTACTGCGTCGGGGCCGCGACCGACCGGCGGCTCGGCATCCCGGGCGAGGACCTGCCCGGCAGCTTCTCGGCCACGGAGTTCGTCTCCTGGTACAGCGCTCATCCGGACGCGGCGCCGGGCGGTTTCGTCCTGGGCGCGCGCTCCGCGGTCGTCATCGGCGTGGGGAACGTGGCCGTCGACGTGGCCCGCGTGCTGGCGCGCGGCGCCGACGAACTGCACCACACCGACGTGCCGGACGCCGCCCTGGGCGCACTCGCGGAGAGCCGGGTGACGGATATCCACATGGTCGGCCGGCGCGGGCCGTCGCAGGCGAAGTTCACCACGAAGGAGCTGCGCGAACTGGGCGCACTGCCGGGCGCGGAGACGCGCGTCCAGGCCGCGGAGGCGGCGCTCGACCCCGCGTGGGCCGACTCCGGCGGCCTGCCGGCGGTGGGGCGGCGCAATGTGGAGGTCCTGCGCGACTGGTCCGGGCGTCCTCCTGCGAGCCGCCCGCGCCGCATCCACGTGCGGTTCTTCCTCCGCCCCGTCGCCCTGCTCGGCGACGGCGCGGTGCGTGCCGTGCGCTTCGAGCGGACGGTGCCGGACGGCCGCGGCGGCGTCGCCGGGACGGGTGAGTTCGAAGACATCGAGGCACAGTTGGTACTGCGCTCGGTGGGCTACCGCGGCGTGCCGATCGCGGGCCTGCCGTTCGACGGCGAGCTGGGGACCGTACCGCACGCGGAAGGCCGGGTACTGCGGGACGGGGCGCCGTCCCCCGGCGAGTACGTGGCGGGCTGGATCAAGCGCGGTCCGACGGGCGTGATCGGCACGAACCGCTCGTGCGCGAAGGAGACGGTGACCTCCCTGCTGGCCGATGCCGGGGCGCTCGCGGCGCGCACGCCCGTGACCGCCGAGGAGGCGCGGGCCGCCCTGCGGGCGGCGGGGCGGCAGCCCGTGGAGTGGCCGGGCTGGCTGGGCATCGAGGCCGCGGAGGCCGCTCTCGGCCGGCGGCTGGGGCGCGGGCCGGTGAAGATCCCGGACTGGGCGGGGCTGCTGTCCGCGGCGCGCGCCGACGGCTGACGATCAGACAGCGGGCGGCCCCGGGGGGCGCGGGTTCCGTCAGGGCGCGGTGCTCAGGCGGGACGCCTGGAGCGACGCCGCCGTGAGGACGGAGGCGAGCAGCCCGGGGAAGAGCGCTTCGAGGTCGTCACGGCGCAGGGCGTTCATCTTCGCGGTGCCCCGGTAGATCTGCTGGACCACGCCGTTCTCGCGCAGCACGCGGAAGTGGTGGGTCGTCGTCGACTTGCTGACCGGGAGGTCGAAGACCGAGCAGTTCAACTCGCCCTCCACCGCGGCGAGGTCGCGCACGATCTGCAGGCGCATGGGGTCGGAGAGCGCGTGCAGCACGCCCTCCAGGCGGATGTCCGCGCGGTCGGGGTGTTCCAGGGAGCGGCCGCTCGGCGGCTGTTTCTGCGCTTCCTGCGCTTCCGGTGTCTTCTGAGCCTTCTGCGCGGGCACGGCTGCTCCTCCACCCAGGTGCGCCGGGGATCTCCACGGCGCACCCATTGTACGAGGACCCTCGTAGTTTGACATCTCTCGTACTACGAGAGTTATCGTACGACGGAAGCCGCTATGGAGACCCCGGCGCACCTGAAGGAGCCCGCTGTGACCGCCATGACCGCACTCTTCACTCCGTACAACCTGCGTTCGCTCACCATTCCCAACCGGGTCTGGATGGCCCCGATGTGCCAGTACAGCGCCGAGGTCTTCGGGCCCGGCGCGGGCGTCGCCCACGACTGGCACTTCGCGCACTACGCTGCCCGCGCGACCGGCGGCGCGGGGCTGATCCTGGTGGAAGCGACGGCGGTCAGCCCCGAGGGGCGCATCAGCCCGGCCGACCTCGGGCTCTGGAACGACACCCAGACCGCGGCGCTCCGCCGCATCACCGCCTTCCTCAAGGAGCGCGGCACCGTGCCGGGCATCCAGATCGGGCACGCCGGCCGCAAGGCGGCCACCGACCGCCCGTGGCGCGGCGGCGGGCCGGTGGGGCCGGACGAGGCCTGGCAGCTTGTCGCCCCGAGCGCGGTGCCGTACCAGCCGGGCCACCCCGTGCCGGAGGAGCTGACAGCGGACCAGATCCAGCGGATCGTGCGGCAGTTCGCGGACGCGGCGCGGCGCGCCCTGGCCGCCGGCTTCCAGGTCGTAGAGGTGCACGGCGCGCACGGCTACCTCATCCACGAGTTCCTGTCCCCGCTCAGCAACCGGCGCACCGACGCCTACGGCGGGGCGTTCGAGAACCGGGCCCGCTTCGCGCTGGAGGTCGTGGAAGCGGTGCGCGCGGTGTGGCCGGAGGAACTGCCGGTGTTCTTCCGGACGTCGGCGACGGACTGGGTGACGGAGAACCCCGAGGACGGGCGCGACGGCTGGAGCGCCGGCGACACCGTGCGGCTCGCGCACGAGCTGCGGAGCCGCGGCGTGGACCTGATGGACGTCTCCACGGGCGGCATCACCTCCGGCATACGCATTCCGACCGGCCCCGGCTACCAGGTGCCGCTCGCCCGCCGGGTCCGCGAGGAGGCCGGCCTGCCGACGGGCGCTGTCGGCCTGATCACCGAGCCGCAGCAGGCCGAGAAGATCCTGGCCGACGGCGACGCGGACGCCGTCCTGCTCGGCCGCGAACTGCTCCGCGACCCGCACTGGCCCCACCGCGCGGCGGCCGCGCTCGGCGCCGCGAAGCGCCTGCCCGACCAGTACGCCTGGGCCGTCTGAGCCCTGCGCCCGGGCCGCCTGAGGCCGGGAGGCAGCCCGGCCCCTCGGCCACACGTACGGCTGAATCTGCCGGGCGGGAACGGGCGGGTGTACGCACTGCTCCCCGCCCGGCCCGGCCCCGCGGCCCGGGGCGTGAGCGCCGCCCCTCCCTCGCGTACGATCCTAGACTTGCGCAACTGCCAGCAGTTTGTTGAGAGGGAGGGGCGGCAGCTGTGGCTGCACGACCTTTGCACGAGATCGTCGAACCGGGCTGGGCGAAGGCCCTGGAGCCGGTGTCCGGCCGGATCGCCGCGATGGGCGACTTCCTGCGCGCCGAGATCGCCGCGGGCCGTACGTACCTGCCCTCGGGCGCCAACGTCCTGCGCGCCTTCCAGCAGCCGTTCGACGATGTCCGGGTGCTGATCGTCGGTCAGGACCCGTACCCGACGCCGGGACACGCCGTGGGGCTGAGCTTCTCCGTGGCGCCCGAGGTGCGTCCGCTGCCCGGCAGCCTGGAGAACATATACCGCGAGATGCACACCGACCTGGGGCTGCCGCGGCCGTCCAACGGTGACCTCACGCCGTGGACCCGGCAGGGCGTCCTACTGCTCAACAGGGCGCTGACCACCGCCCCGCGCAAGCCCGCCGCGCACCGCGGCAAGGGGTGGGAGGAGGTCACCGAGCAGGCGATCCGGGCACTGGTCGAACGGGGGCGGCCGCTGGTGGCGATCCTGTGGGGGCGCGACGCGCGCAACCTGCGGCCGCTGCTGGGGCAGGTGCCGTCCGTGGAGTCGGCGCACCCCTCCCCCATGTCGGCCGACCGCGGCTTCTTCGGCTCGCGGCCGTTCAGCCGCGCCAACGACCTGCTGGTGAGCCAGGGCGCCGCCCCGGTGGACTGGCAGCTGCCGTGATGCCGGCGCGGCACCGGGGGCCCGGCCTCGCCGCGGGGTGTCCGCGGACGCGACCGGTCCGGTGAGCCCGATGGTTCCGGCGAGCCCGATGGCCCCGGCCCGGTGAGTCCGGTGGCCGGTCACGTCCTCGGCGTCGACTCCGGCGGCTCGGGGGTCCGCGTGGCCCTGCGCGCGGTCCCGGGCAGCGGCCCGGACCTGACCTGGACCTCCTCCGTCCCGGTCGCCGTCGGCGAGCAGGGCATCGACGCCCGGGGCTTGCTCGGCCAGGTGCTGCCCGCGGCCCGGAGCCTGCTGGCGCGGGCCGGGGCGCAGCACTGCGAGGCCGCATGCGTGGGCGCCGCCGGCATGGCCACGCTCGGTGCCGGTCTGCGCGCCGTCCTGCCCTCCGCCCTGCGCGAGGCCCTCGGCGTGCGCAAGCTCGCCCTGGCCACGGATGCCGTCACCGCGTACGCCGGTGCCCTGGGGCAGCGGCCGGGAGCCGTCGTCGCCGCGGGCACCGGGCTGATCGCGGTGGGCACGGACCTGACCGCGGAGGGCGGCTGGCGGCGCGCCGACGGCTGGGGGCACCTGCTGGGCGACTGCGGGAGCGGCGCCTGGATCGGCCGCGCCGGGCTGGAGGCGGCGATGCGGGCGTACGACGGGCGGGCCGACGGTTCGCAGGCCCTGCTGGAGCGCCTGCAGACGGTCTTCGGCCCGCCCCCGGAGCTGCCCGCCGTCCTGTATCCGCGGACGGACCGGCCCGCGATCCTCGCCTCGTTCGCCCCGGAGGTGGCCCGGTGCGCCCTGGAAGACCCGGTGGCGGCCGGCATCCTGCGCCGGGCGGCCCGGCACATCGCCGAGGCGGCCGCGGCCGTCTGCCCGCCGCTTCCCCTGCCCGGCCGGGATGCGCCGCCGGCGGCGACCAGCCGGCAGGCAGGTCTGGCGGATCCGGCCAACGAGGTGTACCGGGACGCGCGCGGGGCCGGCGAGGCGTACGAGGTGGCCGTGACCGGCGGCCTCCTCCGTATGGGTACTCCGTTACTGACACCCTTGCACGAGGAGTTGCAATTGCAACTTCCCCATGTGCGTCAGGTCGCCGCCGCGGGCGAGCCTCTGGACGGCGCGTTGCGCGCGGCCGAAGCCCTGCTGACGGACAGTCTGCTACTGCCGGCCGACCCGCCGATGCTCCGCGTCGTTTGCTGAACGCTTCCAGCCACTCCCGTACGCTTCTGCGATGAGCGTATTTTTGGGCGAATAAATCCGGACAGACGCCACCGGGGCGCCCCCACCCGAACGGCCCAGTCCTCCGAACGACTAACATGCGGCGCCATGAGCTCCCCCACAGGGCCTGCACCTGGCCTGCCTGTACGAATGCCGCGACCCCGTCAGCCCGGACGGCACCGGCGGCCGGAGCCGGCGGCCGCCCCCGTCGGCGCGCCGCCGCTGGTGCTCGCCGTTCCGGGGCTCCCCGACACGGCGACGCGCCTCCTCGCCGAAGAGGTGCTCAGCATCGCGCGCTCCGAGCTTCCGGGCCTCGACGCCCGCATCGGCTACGTGGACGCCGACGGGAGCACCGAGGGCTACCCCTCCCTGGAGTCCGTCCTCGCCTACGCCGCCGCGCAGCGTGCCGCTCGCGCGAGCGAAGCCCGCGAAGCCGGCGCCGAGGACGGCGCCGCCGACGCCTGGGACCAGTGGCCCTCGGCCATCGTGGTGCCGCTCCTGGCCGGCCCGGACAACGCCCTCCTGCGCCGCATCCGCCAGTCCGTCATGAGCAGCGGTTCCGCCGCCGAGCTCACCGACGCGCTCGGCCCGCACCCGCTGCTCGCCGAGGCCCTGCACGTCCGCCTGTCGGAGGCCGGCCTGGCCCGCGCCGACCGCGCGCGACTGTTCACAGTTGCAACGGCGGCGGACGGGATCATCCTGGCGACGGTCGGCGGCGAAGAGGCCGTGCAGGCCGCCGGGATCAGCGGCATGCTGCTCTCCGCCCGCCTCGCCGTGCCGGTCCTCGCGGCCGCTCTCGACATCGACGGCGACATCGCGCGCGCGGCCGACCAGCTGCGCGGCTCCGGCTCGCTGAACCTGGCGCTCGCCCCGGGCCTCATCGGCCCGGAGATCGCCGAGGGCCTCGCGGACGCCGCCGCCAAGGAGGCGGACTGCGCGGCGGCCGCGCCGCTCGGCGCCTACCCGGCGATCGGCAAGCTCGTCCTGGCCAAGTACGCGGAGGTGCTGGGCATATCCGTGCAGCCGGCCCTGGGTCCGGCGCGCTGACCGTCCTCGCCGAACCGACTGCACTCCCGTACGGGTCCTGCGCCCAGACCGTGCCGTGACTGTCTGACCGCCCGACCCGTCCGTCTCCCGAAGAGGGGCTCCCGCACTGCGGAGAGCCCCTCTCGGCGTTTCCGGGGCCCGCGGCGGGGGGCGTCCGGGCGGGGCCTCCGGGCCCGGCTCCTGTGCTCGGCTCCGGGGCTCGGCTCCCGGCCTCAGCTGAAGATCACGCAGGATGCCGCCGGCACGGCGACCGCGCCGGCGAAGGCCGGTATGCCGGTGTCCGCGTCCACGGCGAACCACGCGACGTCGCCCGACCGCTCGTTCGCGGCGTAAAGGTAGTGGCCCGAGGGGTGCAGGGACAGATCCCGCGGCCACACGCCTCCGCAGCCGACGACGTCGCGGAGCCCGGCGACGTCCCCCGACCCGTCCAGGGCGAGGACCGAGATGCTGTCGTGGCCCCGGTTGGCCACCCAGAGGAACCGCCCGTCGGCGGAGACCACGGGCTCGGACGGGTATGTCGGAACGCCCTCGCCCGGCGGCAGGACGCGCGTCTCGCCGAGGGGCTCCAGCAGGCCCTCCGCGCTGCTCCAGCGGCAGACGGTGACGCTCGGCGCCAGCTCGTTCAGCACGTAGACGCGGTCGGCCCGGGGAGCGAACGCCAGGTGCCGCGGGCCCGTGCCGGACCGCAGCGGGGTCTCACCGTGCAGGCGCGGCAGGCCCGTCACCGGATCGAGGGCGTACGCCCACACCGAGTCCGTGCCGAGGTCGGCGGCGAGGAGCATGCGGCCCGAGGGGTCGGGCAGGACGGCGTGGGCGTGCGGGCCCTTCTGCCGGTCCGCGACCGGGCCGCTGCCCCGGTGGGCCAGCACCGCGGCGGGGAAGCCGAGCCCGCCGCCCCTGCGGACGGGGAGGGCGCTGACGCTGCCCGAGCCGTAGTTGGCGGTGAACACGTGGGTGCCGGTGACGGCCAGATGGGTGGGTGCGTCGCCCCGCACGGGCACCGGCTCGCCGAGCGGCTCGGGCCGTACGGGATCGGCGAGGGAGAAGGCCGCGACGGAGCCCTCGTCGGTCTCGCTCACCGCGTAGAGCACGTCGGCGCCGGGCGAGAGCGCGAGGAAGGAGGGGTTCGCCACGGCGTCCGTGGAACCCAGAAGCTTCAGCTCACCCGTGCCGGGGTCGGCCTCGGCGACCGTGATGCCCTGCCCTCCGGCCGCCGTGTACGACCCGATGTACGCGAGCCGTCCGCGCTGCCCGGCCCGTCCGCCGTCCACCGTCATGCCGCCCTCCCCGCCCGAAGACTGTGATCCCGACGCTACACGGAGCCACTGACATCCCGGACGTCAGGCCTCCGCGAACACTCCGCGGGGTCCGCTGCGCAGCGGCTCGGCCAGCGAGGACAACGAGGCCTCGAGGTCGCGCAGATGGGTGAGCGCGGCCTCGGCGCCGGGGTGGTGGTGCGGCGCCGCACCGGGCAGCACGGCCGCCGGCCGGGTCTCCCCGCCGGGTGCGACGAGGCCGAGCAGCGCCGTCTCGACACGCTGGCAGGCGGCCGTGAGCCGGGCATCGTGCGAGGCGTCGGGGTCCGCGGCGACGGCCGCCAGGCCGCGCGCCTGCCGGGCGCAGTCGTCGAGGTGGAGCATGACCTGCCGTGCGCGCTCCTTGCGGGCGCGCAGCGGGCTGAGCGGGTGCAGCAGCGGGGCCAGGGAGACGCGGACCTTGCCGAGGAGGAGTTCGAGCTCGGCGACGTGCAGTGCGGGGTCCGCGGAGGCGTCGCCGGCCAGCTGCCGCGCGGACTCCGCCGTGCAGTGGCGCACGGCGGACAGGGCGCGCCGGATCCAGGCGTCCGTGGCGGCGTGGGTGGTGACCGGCAGGACGAGCGCGACCGCGATGGCGGCGCCGGCCGCGCCGACGAGGGTCTGCTCGAAGCGCAAGGCGAGCAGGCCGGGGTGGAGGACGCCCAGCAGCCCGTAGAGCAGGCCGGCCATGACGGTCACGAAGAACATCATCCAGCTGTACGAGGGGGCCGCGGTGTAGAAGATCCCGAAGACGCAGGCGGCGACGAGGACGGCGGTGGGCCCGGGCGCGCCGTGCAGCGGTACGGCCACGAGGAGGCCGACCGCGATGCCGGCCAGCGTGCCGATGACGCGGCGGAACCCGCGGACGAGGGTCTCCCCGCGCGAGGCGGTGTTGACGAAGATCCACCAGGCGGTGCCCACGGCCCAGTACCAGCGCTCGTCGGAGACCAGCTGGCCGACACCGAGCGCGAGGGCGCAGGCGAAGGTGTTCTGGAAGGCCAGCCGGGTGGTGTGGCGGGCGAGGCCGCGCCCGGCGAGCGGGGCCGGGGCGGGGGGCGGCGGGGTGCGGCGCTCGATGCACCACAGCCCGAAGCGCACCAGGCCGCAGGCCGCGAGGGCCATGAGCACGGCCGCGTACAGGTGCGGGAGCTGGGCGGGCACGGCGTGCAGGAACTGCGTGGCGAAGAACATCATGAAGCCGAAGATCCCGAGCGCCTGTCCGCGCGGTCCCCAGCGCCGGGCGTAGACCCCGCAGAACACGACGGCGAGGAACGCCGCGTCGCGCAGCAGGGGCGTGCCGTGCAGGGCCGCCGCCAGGGCGAGCACGGGGAACCCGACGGCGGGCAGCAGGGCCGTGGTGACCACCTGGCGGCCCGGCGTCGCGTCGCCGACGGTGAACATCGCGAGCAGTGCCGCGAGGCCGCCCGCGATGGAGGCCGGCAGCGGCAGGCCGGACAGCTCCACGACGGTGACCGCGAAGCTCACGCCGATGACGGCGCGGACGGCGGTCCGCAGCCGGAGCCGGCCCGGATCCGGAGCCACGAAGATCCTCTTCAGTGCTGCCGCCCCTTCTCCCCGAGTGGGTACGCGCGCACGCACGCGTACGGATGGTTTTCGGATGTACCGATGACTGTCGGATGCCCTTCGGCATGACAAAGGCGCTGCGGGGGTCCGGTCCGGCTCCGTCGCCGCCCGGCGCAGCCCATCGCAACGCCATCGATGGGTAGAGGAAAACATCCGTGGCCCCAGTGGCTCAACAGCAGGCGTGATGACTGGGCCATTGGTACAGTTACCGGCCGGAAACTCCGACCACGAGGAGGCCGTTGGCCCATGGCCGTGGACGCACTGGACGCGAAGATCCTCAGACTGCTGCTGGAACAGCCCCGGACGAGCGTGCGCGAGTACGCGCGCGTGCTGGGCATCGCCCGCGGCACGCTGCAGGCCCGGCTGGACCGGCTGGAACGCGAGGGCGTGATCACCGGTTCGGGGCCGCGGCTGTCGCCCGCCGCCCTGGGCCACCCCGTGCTGGCCTTCGTGCACATCGAAGTCACCCAGGGACATCTGGACACGGTCGCCGAGGCGCTGGCGGAGGTCCCGGAGATCATGGAGGCCTTCTCGATCACCGGGGGCGGCGATCTGATGGCCCGGGTGGTCGCGCGGGACGCGGCGCACCTGGAGGACGTGATCCAGGTGCTGGTGCAGACGCCGGGGGTGGTGCGCACCCGTACGGAGATGGTGCTGCGCGAGCGCGTGCCCTACCGGGTGCTGCCCCTGGTGGACTCCGTGGGGCGCGGGGCGCAGCGGAGCGGGTGAGGGCGGCAGGGCGAGGGTGACGGTGGGGCGGGCGGGTGAGGGGCCGCCGGGCCGTCTGCAGCATGCTGGTCCGCATGAGCTTTCCGCGCCATTCCCGGAATCCGGCGGTCATTTTCGATCTCGACGGAACGCTAGTGGACAGCGAACCGAATTATTACGAAGCGGGCCGCCGGGTGCTGGAGCAATACGGCGTGCCCGGCTTCAGCTGGGAGCAGCACACCCGGTTCATCGGGACAGGCACCCGGGAGACGCTGGAGATCCTCCGCCGCGAGTGCGGCATCGAGGCACCGGTCGACGAGCTCCTCGCCGCCGAGAACCGCGCCTATCTGGAGCTGGCAGGCGCGCACACTGAGGTGTTCCCGGAGATGCGCCGGTTCGTGGAGCTGCTCCACGGGGCGGGCGTGCCGCTCGCCGTGGCGTCGGGCTCCTCGCGAGCGGCGATCGAGGCGGTGCTGGCCCGTACGGGGCTCGGCGGCGTGCTGGCCACGCTGGTCTCCGCCGAGGAGGTCGGGCACGGC
Organism: Streptomyces sp. SCA2-17; assembly: GCF_044336695.1. NCBI lineage: Bacteria > Bacillati > Actinomycetota > Actinomycetes > Kitasatosporales > Streptomycetaceae > Streptomyces > Streptomyces sp. SCA2-17. Next base: position 5,937,795 of record NZ_CP117521.1, on the reverse strand, counting down.
AAGCCCGAGCCGGACGTGTTCCTGGAGGCCGCACGGCGGCTCGGGGCGGCCCCGGGCGACTGCGTGGTGGTCGAGGACGCCCCGCCGGGCGCGGAGGCGGCCCGCCGGGCGGGGATGGGGTGCGTGGCGGTGCCCTACGTGCCGGGGACCGCCGGCGACCCCGCCTTCGCGTCGGCGGGGCTGCTCTTCCCGGGCGGCCAGAAGGAATTCGACGCCGGGCGGGCCTACGCGTGGGTGACCGGGGGAAACTGAGGCGCCCCCAGATTCTCGCCGTCGAAGAACTGATGCGATTATCGGCTCGCTCGGCATTGCGGGCGAGGCGAATCGCCCGGCTCAACACGCGAGGATCAGAGGCATACATGGAGCGTTCCGTAAGACCGGTCCGCCGCTGGGGCGCGGCCGCGGTCGCATCGGCCGCAGCGGTCGCCGTCGCCCTCCCGGCGACGACCGCCGAGGCCGCGAGCGGCCCGTCGGTCGGCGCGAAGGGCGCGTTCCTGCTCGACAGCGGCAAGAACAGCGGGCTGTGGGGCAAGGACGCCGACACCAGGCGGCAGATGGCCAGCACCACCAAGGTGATGACGGCGGTGACCGTACTGGACACCAAGGGCGTGGACCTCGACAAGAAGGTCACCATCAAGCAGTCGTACCGCGACTACGTGGCCCGCCAGGGCGCGAGCACGGCCGATCTGCGCACGGGCGACAAGATGACCGTACGGCAGCTGCTGTACGGCCTGATGCTGCCGTCGGGCTGCGACGCCGCGTACGCGCTCGCGGACACCTTCGGCAGCGGGGGCACCGAGGCGGCGCGGACGGCGTCGTTCATCACCAAGATGAACAAGAAGGCCGCCGACCTGGGTCTGAAGAACACCAAGTACGACTCCTTCGACGGCATATCCCGGGCGGGGAACAACTACACGACCCCGCGCGACTCGGCGCAGCTGGCCCGGCACGCGCTGGGCAACAGCACGTTCCGGACGGTCGTCAAGACTCCGTCGACCCGGCAGAAGGCGGCGAACATCAACCGCACCTACTACTGGGACAACACCAACAAGCTGCTCGGGTCGTACAAGGGCGCCATCGGCATCAAGACCGGCACCGGCACGGCGGCCGGCGCCTGCCTGGTCTTCGCCGCCGAGCGCAACGGCCGCACGGTGGTCGGCGTCCTGCTCAACGACGGCGCCAACCGCTACCCGGACGCCGTCAAGATGCTGGACTGGGCCTACCAGACCAAGACCAGCGTGAAGCTCCGCCAGCTGCCGGAGTCGGCGCAGAAGGACTGACGGCCCCGGCTCCGGCGAGCCCTTGGCGGGGCCCCGGCGGCTCAGCCGAGGAAGGTCAGCCGCACCTGGCGGTCCGGGTTGTCCTTGTTGGTGTCGACCAGGCACACCGACTGCCAGGTGCCCAGCTCCAGCCGGCCGCCGATGACCGGGAGGGTCGCGTGCGGGGGCACGAGGGCGGGCAGCACGTGGTCGCGCCCGTGGCCGCGGCTGCCGTGCCGGTGGCGCCAGCGGTCGTCCGCCGGGAGCAGGTCGTGGAGGGCGGACAGCAGGTCCTCGTCGCTGCCGGAGCCGGTCTCCAGGACGGCCACGCCGGCCGTGGCGTGCGGGACGAAGATGTTGAGCAGTCCGTCGCGGCCGGCTGCCGCCTCACGCAGGAACGCCTCGCAGTCGTGCGTGAGGTCGTACACCGTCTCCGCGGAACCGGTGGCGATGTCGAGGACGTGAGTGCGGAAAGAGCCGTGGGAACCGTGGGAGCCATAGGTGTCTGCCATGGCTCCATTTTCGTACGCGGGAAGAGATCTCCCCTCCCCAGGGTTGGTAGAACCATGAACAATCCTGGGGTGCGTGAGACCGAGGTCGTGGTGATCGGCGCCGGGCAGGCCGGGCTGTCGAGCGCCTACCACCTGCGCCGTGCGGGGTACGAGCCGGACCGGGACTTCGTCGTCCTGGACCACTCCCCGCGGCCGGGTGGCGCCTGGCAGTTCCGCTGGCCGACGCTCACCTACGGCAAGGTGCACGGCATGCACGCCCTGCCGGGCATGGAGCTGACCGGTGCGGACGCCTCCCGGCCGTCGTCGGCCGTGATCGGCGGCTACTTCGCCGACTACGAGCGCGCCTTCGGCCTGCGCGTGCACCGGCCGGTCGACGTGCGGGCGGTGCGCGACGCTCAGGAGGGCCGAGATGAGCGGAACGGACGGCTCACCGTCGAGTCCTCCGAGGGCGTGTGGTCGGCACGGGCCCTGATCAACGCGACCGGCACCTGGGGCCGCCCGTTCTGGCCCCGCTACCCGGGCCAGTCGGCATTCCGCGGCCGTCAGCTGCACACGGCGCACTACCCCGGCCCCGAGGCGTTCGCCGGGCAGCACGTGGTGGTGGTCGGCGGCGGCACCTCCGCGGTGCAGCACCTGCTGGAGATCGCCGAGGTGGCCGCCGGGACGACCTGGGTGACGCGCCGGCCGCCGGTCTTCCGTGAGGGTCCCTTCAACGAGGAGTGGGGACGCGCCGCGGTCGCCCGCGTCGAGGAGCGGGTACGCCAAGGACTGCCGCCGCAGAGCGTCGTCTCGGTGACCGGGCTGCCGATGACGGAGGCCATGGAGCGGGCGCGGGCGGCCGGCGTCCTGGTCCCGCGGCCCGTGTTCGACCGCGTGACTCCCACCGGCGTGGCGTGGGCCGACGGAAGCACCGTCGACGCCGACGTCATCCTCTGGGCCACCGGCTTCCGGGCCGCGGTGGACCACCTCGCCCCGCTGAAGCTGCGCGAGCCCGGCGGCGGGATCCGCCTGGAGGGCACCCGCGCGGCACGCGACCCCCGCGTCCACCTCGTCGGCTACGGGCCGTCGGCGAGCACCATCGGGGCCAACCGGGCGGGCCGTGCGGCCGTACGGGAGATCCGCGCGCTGCTCGGTTCTTCACAGCCGCTGGTCCCTGCGGCAGTATGAGGCCTCCGGATGATCACCGCGGGAACGCCGGTGACGGGATCCGCTGAGCGGTGAAGCCCGCCGCCCGGCGAGCGAGGAGGGGTCATGCGCGTGGCGCTGTTCGTGACCTGTGTCAACGACACGCTCTACCCGCACACCGGCCGGGCGGTCGTCACCCTCCTCGAACGGCTCGGCGTCCACGTGGACTTCCCCGCGGAGCAGAGCTGCTGCGGCCAGCCCCTGTTCAACTCCGGCTACCGGCACCGCACCGAACCCCTCCTGCGCCGTTACGCCACCGCCTTCCGCGACCACGACTACATCGTCACTCCTTCGGGGTCCTGCGCGGCCATGGTCCGCGACAACTACCCGCGGATCGCCACCAAGGCCGCCGCCGAGGGCCGGGACGCCGCGGTTCCCGGGGCCGTCACCGAAGCGGCGGCCAGGACCTACGAGCTCACGGAGTTCCTGGTCGACGTCCTCGGAGTGACCGACGTGGGCGCCTACTATCCGCACACCGTCACCTATCACCCCACCTGTCACGGGCTGCGGGTCCTCGGCCTCGGTGACCGGCCGCGCCGGCTCCTGGAGCACGTCGAGGGCCTGGAGCTGCGGGAGCTGCCGGGAGCGGAGGAGTGCTGCGGCTTCGGCGGCACCTTCGCCCTCAAGAACCCGGCCGTCTCCGCTGCCATGGGCGCCGACAAGGCCCGCGCCGTCACCGCGACCGGAGCCCGCGCCGTGTGCACGGTCGACAACTCCTGCCTCATGCACCTCGGCGGAATCCTCGCCCGGGAGGGCTCGCCGGTCCGCCCCGTGCACATCGCCGAGATCCTGGCCGGGACCAAGGACGCCCCGGCGCCCCTGGTGCCCGCACCTGGCACGGCCCGCACGGGAGGCGCACGGTGACCGGCACCTACCTGGGGATGCCCTCCTTCCCCCGAGCCGCCGAGACCTCGACGCGTGACGTCCGGCTCCGCGCCAACCTCCGCCGCGCCACCAGCACCATCCGCGCCAAGCGCGACCGGGCCGTCGCGGAACTGGACGACTGGGCCCGCCTGCGGGCCGCCGGAGCCGCGGTCAAGGACCGCACCCTGCGCCACCTCGACCACTACCTCGTCCAGCTCGAGGAGTCCGTGACCCGCGCGGGCGGCACGGTCCACTGGGCGGCCGACGCCGCCGAGGCCAACCGGATCGTCACCGGTCTGGTTCTGGCCACCGGCGAACGCGAGGTGGTCAAGGTCAAGTCGATGGCCACCCAGGAGACCGGTCTCAACGGCGCCCTCGCCGCGGCCGGCATCCGGGCGTACGAGACCGACCTCGCCGAGCTCATCGTGCAGCTCGGCGGCGACCTGCCCTCGCACATCCTGGTACCAGCCATCCACCGCAACCGGTCGGAGATCCGCGACATCTTCCGCAGCCGTATGGCGGACTGGGGCCTCCCGGCTCCGCAGGGGCTGACCGACAGCCCCGCCGATCTCGCCGAGGCCGCGCGACTGCACCTGCGCGAGAAGTTCCTGCGGGCGAAGGTGGCCGTTTCCGGGGCCAACTTCGCGGTGGCGGAGACCGGCACGCTCGTCGTGGTCGAGTCCGAGGGAAACGGCCGTATGTGCCTCACCCTCCCGGAGACCCTGATCTCGGTGGTCGGCATCGAGAAGGTCGTGCCCACCTGGCAGGACCTGGAGATCTTCCTCCAGCTGCTGCCGCGCTCGTCGACGGCGGAGCGCATGAATCCGTACACCTCGATGTGGACGGGCACCGCCGACGGCGACGGCCCCCGGGACTTCCACCTGGTCCTCCTCGACAACGGCCGCACCGACACCCTCGCCGACACGATCGGACGCCGGGCCTTGCGCTGCATCCGCTGCTCGGCCTGCCTGAACGTCTGCCCCGTGTACGAGCGGGCGGGGGGCCATGCGTACGGCTCGCCGTACCCGGGACCCATCGGGGCCGTCCTCACGCCCCAGCTCCGCGGCCTGGCCTCGCCCCTAGAGGAGTCGCTCCCGTTCGCCTCCTCCCTGTGCGGCGCCTGTTTCGAGGCGTGCCCGGTGGCCATCGACATCCCCGAGATCCTGGTCCATCTGCGGGAGAGGGTCGCGGAGGGCGGCCCGGTGACGATCCGCGGCACCCGCACCGTCATCAGGCCCGCGAAGCGGCACAGCACCGAGCGCGCCGTGATGCGGGCCGCGAGCTGGGCGTTCGACCACCCCCGCGCGCTGCGCCGGGGCCAGCGGCTGCTGGCCCGCACCCGCGGCCTGCACCCCCGCCGGCTCCCCGGACCGGGCCGCGCCTGGTCGGACAGCCGGGACCTGCCGGACGTGCCGCCCGAGTCGTTCCGCGACTGGTGGGACCGCACCCGTGGTGGCACCGGCCGGGCAGGAGGCACCTCTTGAGCGGCGATTCCAGCAGGGAACGGATCCTCGGACGGGTGCGGCGGGCGCTGCGCGACGTGCCGGCGTCGGAGCAGCCGGCCGATCACCCCGTGGCACGCGACTACGCGGAGAAACACGGCGAGCGCCCGCACACCGCGACCGTCGGCCTCCTCGCGGAGAACCTGGCGGACTACCGCGCCCTCGTCCACCGCACGGACGCGCCGGGGCTTCCCGCGCTCCTCACCCGTCTGCTCCTCGAACGCGGCGCCCGCCGGGTGGCTGTGCCGGCAGGACTTCCGGCCGGCTGGCTCGCCGGGGCGCCCGTCGAACTCCTCGTCGACGCCCCGGCGCTGACGGCTCATGAGCTCGATGCCGCCGACAGTGTCGTGACCGGCTGTGCGCTGGCGATCGCCGAGACCGGGACGGTCGTGCTCGACGCGGGACCGGACCAGGGAAGCCGCCGTCTCACGCTCGTGCCGGACCACCACATCTGTGTGGTGCGGACCGGCGACCAAGTGGTGGACTCTGTCCCGCAAGCCGTCCGGCGGCTGTCCCCGGCACGGCCCCTGACCTGGATCTCGGGCCCGTCGGCGACGAGCGACATCGAGCTGGAGCGCGTCGAGGGCGTACACGGGCCGCGCATCCTGGAAGTGGTCCTCGTGACGGGCGAACCGCGCGAGCTGTGAGCTGTTGTCCATGGGCGCGACACTAGGCCCGAAGCGATCGCCGATGCGCCGGACTGTCCACAACCCCGGTCATATGAACTGTCCGGCGGGAGGAGCCGAGTTGAAGCTGCCCCTGCACGACATCACAGTCGTCGCCCTCGAACAGGCCGTGGCCGCCCCGTTCGCCACCCGCCAGCTCGCCGACCTCGGCGCGCGCGTGATCAAGGTCGAGAGGCCGGGGCGCGGGGACTTCGCCCGCGACTACGACCGCGGGACCAAGGGGCTCTCCGCCTATTTCGTCTGGGTCAACCGCGGGAAGGAGAGCGTCGCCCTCGACCTCAAGGCCGACGAGGACCGCACCCTGCTCGACCGTCTCCTCGCCCGCGCCGACGTGTTCGTCCAGAACCTGGCCCCCGGAGCGGCAGGACGGCTGGGCTTCGGCAGCGACGTACTGCGCGCCCGCCACCCCCACCTGATCACCTGCGACCTCTCGGGATACGGCGCGGAGGGCCCGTACCGCGACAAGAAGGCCTACGACCTGCTGGTGCAGTGCGAGACCGGGCTGGTCTCGCTCACCGGGGACGCCGGCGCCCCCGCCCGCCCCGGCATCTCCATAGCCGACATCGCGGGCGGCATGTACACCTACACGGGCATCCTCACCGCCCTCTACGAGCGCGAGCGCACCGGAGAGGGCACGGCCCTGTCCGTCTCGCTCTTCGACGCGCTCGCGGAGTGGATGGGGCAGCCGTACTTCGCGGAGGCCTACGGCGGTGCTCCGCTCACCCGCAGCGGGGCCCGCCACCCGTCCATCTCCCCGTACGGGCACTACCGCTGCGGCGACGGCGGGCAGGTGTTCCTGAGCGTGCAGAACGACCGGGAGTGGTCGGCCTTGTGCGAGCGGGTGCTGCGGCGGCCCGGCCTGGTCCGCGACCCCCGCTTCGCGGACAACCCGCTGCGCCGGGCCCACGACGACGAACTCACCGCCGTCATCGAAGAACACTTCGCCCCGCACACGGCGGACGGGGTGGCCGCCCTGCTCGACGGGGCGGGGATCGCGAACGCCCGGCTGCGGACGGTGGCCGAGTTCACCGCGCATCCGCAGCTCGCGGCGCGCGACCGCTGGCGCGATTTCGGCTCCCCCGCCGGTCCGCTGCGCGGGCTGCTCCCGCCCGTCGAGGTGAGGGGCCGGGAGGCGGCGATGCGGGCGGTGCCGGCGCTGGGGGAACACACGGACGCCGTCCGCGCCGAGTTCGCCGCACCGGGCGGCGCTGCAGCCGCGGCCTCCGAGGCCGGGGAGGAACGGAAGCCGGCGGGCTAGGCGGCCCGGTCGAGCGGGCGCTTCGCGGTCTCCGGGAGGATCACGTAGACGCACGCGGAGACGAGGCAGAGCCCGGCCACGTACCAGGGGAAGGCCCCCGGGTGGCCCGAGTCCTTGAACCAGGTGCCGAGGTAGGGGGCGGTGCCTCCGAACAGTGCCACGGTGAGCGAATAGGGAAAGCCGATCCCCGCGGCCCGTACCCGCGCGGGGAAGACCTCGGCGTTCACGGCCGCGGCGATCGAGGTGTACCCCGTGAGCAGCACCATGCCCGCGCACTGCACGAGCAGCAGCGACGTGAGAGAGCCGCCGATCGCGTGCAGCAGAGGGACGGCAAGGGCGGCGAACCCCACTGCGAAGCCGATCAGCAGGGGCTTGCGGCCCACGCGGTCCGACAGCAGTCCGCCGAGGGGTTGCAGCGCGGCGAAGAAGGCCAGCGAGATCGTGCCGGCCGTGAGCGCGTCGCCCTTGCTGATGCCGGCGTTCATCTGGGCGTAGGTCGGCAGGTAGGTGGTCCAGGTGTAGTAGGCCAGCGTGCCGCCGGCGGTGATGCCGCAGATCAGCAGGGACTGGCGGGGGTGGCGGCGCAGCGCTTCGAGGACGGCCGGGCGTTCGGACGCCTTGCCGGGTATGCCGTGCGTCTCCTGCGCGCCCTGCCGGATCCAGAATCCGGCCAGGCTGATGAGCGCGCCGACGAGGAACGGCACGCGCCAGCCCCAGTCCCCCATCTGTCCTTCGGTGAGGAGGTGGGCGAGCAGGGCGGCCGTGCCCGAGGCGAGGAGCTGGCCGGCGGTGGTGGACACGTACTGGAAACTGGAGAACAGCCCTCTGCGGCCCGGGCCCGCGGATTCGACCAGGAACGTCGTGGAGGCGGCGAACTCCCCTCCGACCGAGAGCCCCTGGATCAGCCGGGCGACCACGAGGACCACGGGGGCGAGGACGCCCGCGGCGGCGTAGGTGGGGGTGAGGGCGAGGAGCAGGCTCCCGGCGCCCATCAGCAGGATGGTGACCGTGAGAGCCGCCCGCCTGCCGCGCCGGTCGGCGACCGCGCCCATGAGCAGGCCGCCGACCGGGCGCATGAAGAAGCCGACCGCGAAGACGGCGAATGTGGAGAGCAGCGGCACGAGGGAGTCGCCGGAGCCCTTGGGGAAGATCTGGTCGGCGAAGTAGACCGCCAGGAAGGAGTAGGCGTACCAGTCGTACCACTCCGCGGCGTTGCCGACGGACGCCGCGGCGAGCTGGCGGACAGAGGAGCGGGGCCGGGGTGGGGGTGGGGAGGCGGGCCTGGATGGTTCAGGGGCCGGCCCGCCGCGGGTGGCCATGCCGCCGTCGGCGGGTCCGGACAGTGGCTCGGATTGCGTCATGATCCTTTGGATCCCCCCGGCGACGGCTCCGCACACCCGTACGAACTCCGTTCATGGAGCCTTCACAGAACAGCCGCCATGGACCGGCCTTCACACGTCGGCCGTCACGCGCCCCGCGTCCCGGCGCACGAGGGCCGCGTAGTGCCCGTCCCGTGTGAGGAGCTCCTCGTGGGTGCCGCGCTCGGTGACCTGCCCGCCATCGAGGACGACGATCTCGTCGGCGTTGCGGACGGTCGAGAGGCGGTGCGCGATGGTGATCGTCGTCCGGCCGGCGGAGAGGGCGTCGATGGCCTGCTGGACGGCGTGTTCGGTGCGGGTGTCCAGGGCGCTGGTCGCCTCGTCGAGGATGAGGACGGGAGGGTCGCGCAGGATCGTACGGGCGATGGCCAGGCGCTGTTTCTCGCCGCCCGAGAAGCGGTACCCCCGCTCGCCGACGAGCGTGTCGTACCCGTCGGGGAGGGCGTCGATGTGGTCGTGGATCTGTGCGGCGCGGGCCGCCGATCTGATCTCTTCGTCCGTCGCGTCGGGCTTGGCGAAGCGGAGGTTGTCCGCGATGGAGGCGTGGAAGAGGTAGGTCTCCTGGGAGACCACTCCGACCGCCCTGGCCAGGGTGTCGAAGTCGAGGTCGCGGACGTCGACGCCGTCGATCAGGACGCGGCCGCCGGTGACGTCGTAGAGCCGCGGGACGAGATAGCTGAGGGTGCTCTTGCCGGAGCCCGTCGGCCCGACGACGGCGAGGCTGCCGCCGGCCGGCACGGTCAGGTCGATCCCGCTCAGCGTGGGGGCCGAGGGCTCGCGGGAGCCCGGCGCGTCGTAAGCGAAGGTGACGTCCTCGAAGCGCACGTCGCCCCGCACCTCTCGCAGCCGGACCGGCTTCTCCGGCTCGGCGATGTCCACCGGCAGGTCGAGGTATTCGAAGATGCGCTGGAAGAGCGCCATGGAGGTCTGCATCTGCACGCCCGTGGACAGCAGGCTGACGGCGGGCCGGAACATGCCCTGCTGAAGGGAGACGAAGGCCACCAGGGTGCCGGTGGAGATGCCCGGCCCGCCTGTCCCCATGGCGATGCCCGCGGCCCAGTAGATGACCGCGGGCATGGCGGCCATGACGACGCCGATGGTCGACATGCGCCAGCGCCCGGCCATGTTCGCCCGCACTTCGAGGCCGACGAGGCGTTCGGACTCCTTGGTGAAGGACCGGGTCAGGGAGTCGGCGCGGCCCATCGTGCGGCCGAGCAGGATGCCGCTGACGGAGAGCGATTCGGTGACCATCGCGGCCATGACCGCCATCTGCTTCTGCCGCTGAGAGGTGATCTTCTTGCGCTCGCGGCCGACGCGGCGGCTGATCGCGACGAACACCGGCAGGAGGAGCAGCGAGACGAGGGTCAGCCGCCAGTCGAGGGCCAGCATCGCGACCACCGTGGCGACGACGCTGGTGAGGTTGGAGACGAGCGAGGTGGCCGTGGAGGTGACGGTGGCCTGCATGCCGCCGATGTCATTGGCGATGCGGGACTGCACCTCGCCGGTGCGGGTCCGGGTGAAGAACGCCAGCGGCATGCGCTGGAGGCGGTCGTAGACGGCGGCGCGCAGGTCGTGCATGACGCGCTGGCCGACCGTCGTGGAGAGCAGGGTCTGCAGGACGCCGAAGACGCTGTTGACGACCGCGGCGACGATCATGCCGAGCGCAAGGAGGGACAGCAGTCCCGTACGCCCCTGGGGGATCGCGGTGTCGAGGATCTCGCGCAGCATGAACGGCGAGGCGACGGAGACGAGCGAGGAGGCGGCGACGAGGAGGCCGACGAGGGCGAGCCGGCCGCGGTAGGGGCGGAAGAGCCGCAGGATGCGCCGCACCTGGGCGGGCTGCTCGGGGTCGGCGGGCGGTGGGGTCCATTGCTGTTCGTCGTGGTGCATGGGCTCCTGGATTTCGGAGACGACAGTGCCGGTTGCCGAGCATAGCTCACTGTTACCTAAGCTCACAATGCACATGGTCCTGGTAACCTTGCGATCATGACCGCCCCCGACCCCTCCGGACAGCTCGCCGAGCAGTTGCTGCGGCTCACCCGCAGGCTCCACCGGGCCCAGAAGCGCTATCTGGACCCGGTGGGGATCACGCCCGCCCAGTCCCGGCTGCTGCGCACGGTCGCGCACTGCGACCACCCGCCCCGGATGGCGGACCTGGCCCAGCGCCTGGAGGTCGTGCCACGGGCGGTCACCACCCTCGTCGACGCCCTGGAGACAGGCGGCTCGGTACGCCGGGTGCCCGACCCGTCCAACCGCCGGGTCATCCGGATCGAGCTGACCGACGAGGGCCGCAGGATCCTGCGGCAGCTCAGGGAGGCCCGGCGCACGGCCGTGGAGGACGTCCTGGCGCCCCTCTCCGCCGCGCAGCGCGATCAGCTGGGAAGCCTCCTGGACGAGCTGATGGCGGGCCCGGGCCCCTCCCACTGATGCCCGCGCCGGGCGGGTGCGGCGCCCCCGAAGCGCCTCGCGCCCGCCCGGCGCAGGACCACTCGGACGCCTGGACGGTCAGCAGGAGCGGCTGTCCTCCGTCAGTTCGCCCTGGGCGGTGGCCAGAGTCCGGTCGTAGCAGCTGCCCGGCCCGAGGAGGCGGTAGCGCTCGCGCGAGACGCCGGTCGCGTGCCGCTGCTCGCGGGGGACGTTCTGGTTGTACGCGGCGTCACCCGTATAGGTGTCGTCGAGCCGCGACCAGCCGATCCTCTTCCCGGCGCGGAGCGTCACGCTGTCGGAGCGGTCTCCCATGGTCATCACGGTGCGCAACCGGTCGCCGGAGCCGATGGTGATCTCGCCGTCCATGCTGTAGGCGCGGTGGGCACGGGTCGTGACGGCGGGCCCCCGGCCGGTCACGGTGACGTCCTCGTCGTCCGTCCAGCGGGCCCGGAGCCCGTCCTTCGACTCGCCGTCGGTCCAGCGGTGGGTGGAGGAGGCGGCGACGTTGCGGGTCACCGTGGTCGCCACCCTGCCGTGCGAGGTGTCGACGTATCCGGCGACGGTCAGGGAGTGCCCGCCGTCGGCCTTCAGGGTGTGCTCGGTGCCGGGCTCGTAGGCGACCGTGTTCGCGGGCGCTCCGGTCCTGTGCGCGGTGAGGGCGCCGGTGACCCGGTCGGCTTTTGCGTCCTGCCACACCAGGACGTTGGTGGGGGTGCTCCAGCCGCTCTGTCCCTCGGGCACCCCGGCCACCGCGACCGTGATCCGGTGCGGCTTGCCGTCGTTGAGCTGCCCGGCGAACGGCGTCAGGTCGTACTCCAGGGGCCGCACGTCGAAGGCGCGCGGCCCGGGGACGACGTACCAGAGGAACGGGTTGGACCAGCCGCCCGTCCATACCGTGGGGAAGGGCGCGGCAATGCCGGCGAGCTTGCCGTCCACGGACACCTGGACCTCGCGGTACGGGCCGTCCTTGGCCTTGCAGGAGTACGGTGCGGCGTCCGGCACGGTCAGGTACCAGAACTCCTCGCAGCCGCCGCCCGAGCCCGTCGCGTACACCTCCGCGACGATCCTCTCGCTGTTGCGCGGCGTGGTGAGCATGCCTTCGTAGGACGTACCGGCGTTGTGCCCACTGTCGAGAGTGAGGACTTTGTCGGGCGTCTGTGCCGGCCCGGTCCGTCCCTCGGCGGCGTAGAAGGTCAGGGTCGCCTTGACCTTGATGACACCGGTGTAGGTCTCGTTCACCAGGTTGCCGATGAGCATCTCTACGGGCTGCTGGTCCCGGAACGTGGCGGAGTAGCGGGTGACGTCCTTTTCCACATGCCAGGTGATGCCTTCGGGTGAGGGCTCCGGGGTGGAGGTGCGCAGCACTTCCACCCCTCCGACCTGGAGGTAGCCGAGGCGGTCGTACTGCCGTCCGGCGACCGCTCCGTCGAGCCGCAGGACGACCTTGTTCCAGCGGTCGCCGCAGCCCTTGGGGGGCAGGTACGTGCTCTTGTAGGGCGTGTAGTCACGGAATTCGGTGTCGGCGAGCGTCGCCGTGCAGGACTTGGTGTCCGGTACGGCGACGGGCGGGCCGGCGGTGACCGGGTCGTGCCAGTCCGTGCCGAACTCGGTCGGCGGGCCGGCGGCCAGGGCGGGGCTCACGCTCAGCGCCAGGCCGGCGGCCGCGGCGCACACTGCGAGGAACAGTCGTCTCATGGGGCAGGAGTGAAGCGCCTCGCACAGCAGTGCGCCAGGGCCCCTTTTGGCCTGACTCGGCGTCAGTGTGTGAAAACCAGTTGAATGCGGCACTCCAGTGGCGCGAACCTTTCACAACTCCTGCCGGCCCGCCCACCCCCTGGGATGTCATGCAGATTCGCGACCTTCCGTACGCCGATCCCGGCCGGCCCGACACGAGGTCGGGGCCGCGCCTCCTGCTCTGGCTCGGGCGGAACCAACTGGCGGGCCAGGCCAAGGCCCTGGTGTGGGGCGTGGTGCACATGGCCGCCGTGGCCGCGCTGCCGGTGGCCCTCGGCATCGCCGTGCAGGCGGTGGTCGACCGCTCGGGCACCCGGCTGACCGTGGCGGGCGGGCTGATGGTGCTGCTGGGCGTGCTCATAGCGCTGGGCGACACGATGCTGCACCGCACGGCGATCACGAACTGGATCACTGCTGCCGCCCGGTTGCAGCAGCTTCTGGCTCGTAAGACGGCCGAGTTGGGAGCCACCCTGACCCGCCAGGTCGCCGCCGGGGAAGTCGTGGCGGTGTCGACGGCCGACGTCGAGAGGATCGGCTGGTTCGTGGAGGCCCTCTCGCGCTTCGGCTCCGCGCTGTTCACCACGCTCGCCGTGTGCGTGGCCCTCGTGATCTACCAGCCCGCCCTGGGCGCGCTGATCGCGCTGGCGGTGCCGGCGCTGGTCCTGGGCGTGCTCCCCTTGCTGCCGCCGGCGACGAAGCGGGCCGACGAGCAGCGCGAGAAGGCGGGTTACGCCACGGAGCTGGCCTCCGACACCGTGGCCGGACTGCGCGTGCTGCGCGGCATCGGCGGCGAGGAGCTGTTCCTGGACCGCTACCGGCGCGCCTCCCAGGAGGTGCGGCGCGCAGCCGTGCGCAGCGCTCGGATGTGGGCCCTGATCGCGGCCGTCCAGGTGCTGCTGCCGGGGCTGCTGCTGATCGCGGTGGTCGGGTACGGGGCCGGGCTGGTGGAGGACGGCAAGGTCGGCATCGGCGAACTGGTCGCCGTCTACAGCGTGGTCACGTTCCTCCTCTTCCCTCTGCGGGTGTTCGAAGAGATCGCCATGGCGTACTCCTTCTCCCGTCCCTCGGCGGCGCGCGCGGCCCGCGTGCTGTCCTTGGCCCGCACGGCCGGCCCGGCCGGTGCAGCCCCGGGTGAAGGGTCCGCGGTCGCGCCGGCCGGGGAGCTGTACGACCCGGGGAGCGGGCTGTCGGCCCCGGCGGGGCTGCTGACCGCCGTGGTGTGCGGTGACCCGGACGTGGCGGGCCGGCTGGCCGACCGGCTGGGCGGGCATGCCTCGGCCGGCTCCGAGGGGGCGCCGTCGGCACTGCTCGGCGGCGTCGCACTGGACGAGCTGCCGTTGGAGGCGGCCCGTACCGCGGTCCTCGTCCAGGACAAGGACCCGGTGCTGCTGTCGGGGACGCTCGCCGAACTGCTGGACGTGCCCGCCTCGGGTGCCGTGGCGACCGAGGACGCGCTGGCCGCGGCGCAGTGCGGCGACGTGCTGACCGCCCTGGCGCAGGCCTCTCCGGATGCCTCAGGCGACCCGATGCGGGCCCGGATCACCGAGCGGGGCCGCTCGCTGTCGGGAGGGCAGCGGCAGCGGCTGGCACTGGCCCGGTCGCTGGTGACCGACCCGCAGGTGCTGGTGCTCGACGAGCCCACGTCGGCGGTCGACTCGCACACGGAGGCGCGGATCGCCGACGGGCTGCGAGCCCTGCGGCAGGGCCGTACGACGGTGGTGTTCTCCTCCAGCCCGCTGCTGCTCGACCGGGCGGACCGCGTGGTGTTCGTGCAGGAGGGCCGGACCGTGGGGGTGGGGACGCACCGCGGGCTGCTGCACGACGACCCGGCGTACCGCGCCGTGGTCACCCGGGAGACGGACGCCGTGACGGCGCCGGCCCGGCCGAGGGACGCGGAGCTCTCCGGGCTCGGCGGGAGCGAACAGATCGAGGAGTCGGCATGATCGGTGTGGCACCCCCTGCCCACGACCCCGCGGCGCCGGAGTCGGCGGCCACGCTCCCGGTCGCCGGGCCCGCGACCGTAGGAGCCTATGTGCGCGAGCTGTTCCGCAGACACCGGAGGGCGTTCATGCTGCTGGTGACGGTGAACGCCGTCGCCGTGACCGCTTCCATGACCGGCCCCTACCTGCTGGGCGGGATGGTCGAGAACCTGTCGGCCGGGGCGGCGGAGGTCCATCTGGGGCGCACGCTCTCGCTGTTCGCCGTCGCTCTGGCCGTGCAGGCCGTGTTCGTCCACATGGTGCGGCTACGGGGGTCGATGCTCGGCGAGGAGATCCTGGCGGACCTGCGCGAGGACTTCCTGGTGCGGTCG
The DNA here is from genome assembly GCF_044336695.1 of Streptomyces sp. SCA2-17. NCBI lineage: Bacteria > Bacillati > Actinomycetota > Actinomycetes > Kitasatosporales > Streptomycetaceae > Streptomyces > Streptomyces sp. SCA2-17. The sequence continues at coordinate 5,922,678 of NZ_CP117521.1, read as the reverse complement.
GTGGGGCTGCCGCCGGGCGTCCTGGAACGGGCCGGCACCGGTGACCTGCTGTCGCGGATCACGACCGACATCGACCGGCTGGCGAACGCCATGCGCGAGGCCGTGCCCCAGCTGGCGATCGGCTTCGTCTGGGCGGCGCTGCTGCTGGGAGCGCTGGCGGTGACGGCGCCGCCGCTCGCGCTGTGCGTGCTGGTCGCCGTGCCGGTGCTCGTCATCGGCTGCCGCTGGTACTTCCGCCGGGCGCCGGGCGCCTACCGTTCGGAGGCCGCGGGGTACGCCGCCGTGGCGGCGTCGCTCACCGAGACCGTCGACGCCGGGCGGACCGTCGAGGCGCACCGGCTGGGCGAGCGCCGCGTGGCGCTGTCCGACCGGCGGGTCGCCGAGTGGACCCAGTGGGAGCGGTACACGCTGTGGCTGCGGTCGGTCCTCTTCCCGGTGATCAATGCGACCCACTCGCTGGTCTTCGGCTCCGTGCTGATCATCGGCGGTGTCTTCGTGCTGCGGGGCTGGGTGTCGGTGGGGCAGCTCACGACGGGCGCGCTGTTCGCACAGATGCTCGTCGAGCCCGTCGGCCTGATCCTGCGCTGGTACGACGAGCTCCAGATCGCGCAGGTGTCGCTCGCCCGGCTGGTGGGGGTGCGCGAGATCGGGACGGACGGCGCGGACGACGGCACGGACCCGAAGGGCCGGGAGGTCCGGGCCGACGAGGTGCGATTCGGCTATGTGGCGGGCAACGACGTCCTGCACGGCGTCTCCCTGAATGTCCGGCCGGGGAGCCGGGTGGCGCTGGTCGGGCCGTCCGGCGCGGGGAAGTCGACGCTGGGCCGGCTGCTGGCTGGTGTCTACGCGCCGCGCTCGGGCGCGGTGACGCTCGGCGGTGCGGAGCTCGCGCGGATGCCCGCGGAGCGGGTGCGCCGCCACGTGGCCCTGGTCAACCAGGAGCACCACGTCTTCGTGGGGTCGCTGCGCGACAACCTGCTCCTCGCCCGGACGGACGCCGACGACGGCGAGCTGTGGGCCGCCCTCGGCGCGGTGGACGCCGACGGCTGGGCGCGGGCGCTCGCGGACGGCCTGGACACGGCGGTGGGTTCGGGCGGGCTCGCGCTCACCCCGGCCCGGGCCCAGCAGGTCGCCCTGGCGCGGCTCGTGCTCGCCGATCCGCACACGCTGGTGCTGGACGAGGCGACTTCGCTGCTGGACCCGCGTGCGGCCCGGCACCTGGAGCGTTCGCTGGCGACGGTCCTGGAGGGCCGTACGGTGGTGGCCATCGCGCACCGGCTGCACACCGCCCATGACGCGGACGTGATCGCGGTGGCGGAGGACGGCCGGATCACCGAGCTGGGCAGCCACGACGAGCTGGTCGCGGCGGGCGGTGCGTACGCAGCCCTGTGGCGCTCCTGGCACCGGTAGCCGCCCGCGCGGGGCGGGCGAGGGTGCCCCGGGTCAGATGAACTCCAGGGCCCCGAGCCCGCCCAGCCCCCCGAGCACGAGGAACGCCGGCATGAGGACCTTGAGCTCCACCCAGCTGCCCGCCCGGAAGCGCATGGCCTTCGGCGGTCCGACCGGGTACCAGCGCTTGCGGCCGACGGGTATGGGCCACAGGATCGGGCAGCCGGAGACGGTCAGTGCGTCGCCGATGTCGTGGACGAGGGCACCGAGGACGATCGGCAGGCCCAGCCACAGGTACTCCTGGCCGGGACCGGAGAAGAGCCAGCCGGCGCCGTTGCCCGGCTCGTTCAGGACGCCGGCCAGTATCCAGGCGCTGGTGGCCCCGAGGAGCCACACCAGGACGTCGCTGGAGGTGCGGGCCGCGCGCCACAGGAGCCCCTCGACCGCGAGCACGAGGTGGACGAAGAGGATGCCGAGGACGGCCCAGCGCCCGCCCGTGACCGCCAGTGCGGAGGTGCCGGCGCCTATGAGGACGGCCCACAGCCAGGTGTGGGTGAGCGTGCGGTGGCCGCCGTTGCGGCGTGGGTCCCCGTGGCCGCGGGTGGCCTTGTAGACGGAGTGCGACAGCTTGTCGATGACGTCGCACAGGACGCGGGACACCGGGCCGAAGGCGCGCGATATCGTCGCCGACTTGTGGTCGAGGTCGGGGGCGAGTGCCGCTCCGGCGCAGATCAGGGCGCCGACGACGAGCACCGGCCAGGGCATCGGCTCGCCGGCGGCCGCCATCGCCGATCCCACTCCCAGCCAGGCGGCCGCTCCCGAGAGCGAGTGCGCCGGTCCCATCATGGTCGTTCCCACTTCCTGTGCCGGACGGCGTGCGCTGTTCTGACGCCGGGTCGGCGACTCAGCGTAGCGTCCGGATGATCACCATTGGACCGGCCGGTTCCCTGATCCGGTCCGGGGCCAGGCAGTATGGAGGGGTGACCCTTATCGATCAGATGCCGAGCCATGCCGACCCCGATGCCCTTTTCGAAGCCTTCTCGGCCTGGGCCGAGGAGCGGGGCATCTCGCTGTACCCCGCGCAGGAGGAGGCGCTGATCGAGGTGGTCTCCGGGGCGAACGTGATCCTTTCGACCCCCACCGGCTCCGGCAAGAGCCTCGTCGCGGCCGGTGCGCACTTCACCGCGCTCGCCAACGACCAGGTGACCTTCTACACCGCGCCCATCAAGGCGCTGGTGTCGGAGAAGTTCTTCGACCTGTGCAAGATGTTCGGCACGGAGAACGTCGGCATGCTCACGGGCGACGCCTCGGTCAACGCCGACGCGCCCATCATCTGCTGCACCGCCGAGGTGCTCGCCTCCATCGCGCTGCGGGACGGCAAGGACGCCGACATCGGCCAGGTCGTGATGGACGAGTTCCACTTCTATGCGGAGCCGGACCGGGGCTGGGCGTGGCAGATCCCGCTGCTGGAGCTGCCCCAGGCGCAGTTCATCCTGATGTCGGCCACTTTGGGCGATGTATCCCGTTTCAAGGATGACCTGACCCGGCGCACGGGGCGTCCCACCGCCGTGGTCCGCTCGGCGACCCGGCCCGTGCCGCTCTCCTACGAGTACCGCTCGACGCCGCTCACCGACACCCTCACCGAGCTCCTCCAGACGCACCAGGCGCCCGTCTACATCGTGCACTTCACGCAGGCCGCGGCCGTGGAGCGGGCGCAGGCGCTGATGAGCATCAACATGTGCTCGCGCGAGGAGAAGGACGAGATCGCCAAGCTGATCGGCAATTTCCGCTTCACCACCAAGTTCGGCAGGAACCTCTCGCGCTACGTCCGGCACGGCATCGGCGTGCACCATGCGGGCATGCTGCCCAAGTACCGCCGCCTGGTGGAGCGGCTGGCGCAGGCGGGTCTGCTGAAGGTCATCTGCGGCACGGACACCCTCGGCGTCGGCGTCAACGTGCCGATCCGCACGGTGCTGTTCACCGCCCTCACCAAGTACGACGGCCAGCGGGTGCGGACCCTGCGGGCGCGGGAGTTCCACCAGATCGCGGGCCGCGCGGGGCGGGCCGGCTACGACACGGCCGGCTTCGTCGTCGCCCAGGCCCCGGAGCACGTCGTCGAGAACGAGAAGGCCCTGGCGAAGGCCGGCGACGACCCCAAGAAGCGGCGCAAGGTGGTCCGCAAGAAGGCGCCCGAGGGCTTCGTCAACTGGGGCGAGAACACCTTCGAGAAGCTCATCGCCTCCGAGCCGGAGCAGCTGACCTCGCGCTTCCGCGTCACGCACGCGATGCTGCTGGCGGTCATCGCGCGCCCGGGCAACGCCTTCGACGCGATGCGACGCCTGCTGGAGGACAACCACGAGCCGCGCCGGAACCAGCTGCGGCACATCCGCCGCGCCATCGCGATCTTCCGCTCCCTCCTCGACGGCGGCGTGGTCGAGCGGCTCGAGCAGCCCGACGCCGAGGGCCGGATCGTCCGCCTCACCGTGGACCTGCAGTCGGACTTCGCGCTCAACCAGCCGCTGTCGACGTTCGCGCTCGCCGCCTTCGAGCTCCTGGACCCGGAGTCCCCGTCCTACGCCCTGGACATGGTCTCGGTGGTCGAGTCCACGCTGGACGACCCGCGGCAGATCCTCGCGGCGCAGCAGAACAAGGCGCGCGGCGAGGCCGTCGCGGCGATGAAGGCGGACGGCGTCGAGTACGAGGACCGCATGGAGCGGCTCATGGACGTGACGTACCCCAAGCCGCTGGACGAGCTGCTGACCCACGCCTACGACCTCTACCGCAAGAGCCACCCCTGGGTCGGCGACCACCCGCTGTCGCCGAAGTCGGTCATCCGCGACATGTACGAGCGGGCCATGACCTTCACGGAGTTCACCTCCTTCTACGACCTGGCGCGGACCGAGGGCATCGTCCTGCGCTATCTGGCCAGTGCGTACAAGGCGCTGGACCACACCGTCCCCGATGACCTGAAGTCCGACGACTTCGAGGACCTGATCGCCTGGCTGGGCGAGATGGTGCGCCAGGTCGACTCCAGCCTGCTGGACGAGTGGGAGCAGCTGGCGAACCCCGAGGAGGAGTCGGCGGAGGAGGCCCAGGACCGCGCCGACCAGGTCAAGCCGGTCACGGCGAACGCCCGCGCCTTCCGGGTGCTGGTGCGCAACGCGCTCTTCCGCCGGGTCGAGCTGGCCGCCCTCGACAAGGTCGGCGAGCTCGGCGAGATGGACGCCGACGCCGGCTGGGACGAGGACCGCTGGGCCGAGGCCATGGACGCCTACTGGGACGAGTACGACGACCTGGGGACCGGTCCCGACGCGCGCGGCCCGAAGCTGCTGCGCATCGAGGAGAAGCCCGAGGACGGGCTGTGGCGGGTCCGGCAGACCTTCGCGGACCCCGGTGGCGACCACGACTGGGGCATCACGGCCGAGGTGGACCTCACCGCCTCCGACGAGGAGGGCCGCGCGGTGGTCCGCGTCGTGGACGTCGGTCAGCTGTAGCCTCCGAGGCGCGGCCCCCGCGGCCCGCCCCGGCAGCGAAGGAGGCCCGATGACCACACCGACCGACCGTCTGGTGGGTCTGCTCGACCTGGAGCGGATCGACCTGAACATCTTCCGGGGCCGCAGTCCCGACGAGTCGCTGCAGCGCGTCTTCGGCGGGCAGGTGGCCGGGCAGGCGCTGGTCGCGGCCGGGCGGACCACCGATGGTGACCGCCCGGTCCACTCGCTGCACGCGTACTTCCTGCGCCCGGGGCGGCCGGGCGTGCCGATCGTGTACCAGGTGGAGCGGGTGCGCGACGGGCGCTCCTTCACCACGCGGCGCGTGGTGGCCGTCCAGCAGGGCCGGACGATCTTCAATCTCACCGCCTCCTTCCACGAGCCCGAACCGGGCTTCGAGCACCAAGTGGCCATGCCGGACGTGCCGGCGCCGGAGGAGCTGCCGCGGCTCGCCGACGAGATCCGCGACCGCCTCGGCGAGCTGCCCAGCGCACTGCGGCACATGGAGCGCCGGCTGGCCTTCGACATCCGCTACGTGGACCGGCTGCGCTGGACCCCGCAGGAACTGGCGCACGCCGAGCCCCGCAGCGCGGTGTGGATGCGCGCGCTGGGGCCGCTGGGCGACGACCCGCTCGTGCACACCTGCGCCCTCACGTACGCGAGCGACATGACGCTCCTCGACGCCGTACGCATCCCGGTGGAGCCGCTGTGGGGGCCGCGCGGCTTCGACATGGCCTCGCTGGACCACGCGATGTGGTTCCACCGGCCGTTTCAGGCCGACGAGTGGTTCCTCTACCAGCAGGAGTCCCCCATCGCGACGGGCGCCCGGGGGCTGGCCCGCGGTCAGATCTTCGACCGCGAAGGCCGGCTGCTGGTGTCGGTGATGCAGGAGGGGCTGTTCCGCAAGGTCGGCTGAACGCCGCCGCCGGAGCCGGCCCCCGCGGGGCGCTCACGCGATGCGCCGCAGTCTGCGGAGCCACCCCCGCAGACCCGCCGGCGCTTCCGGTGCCGCGGCCGCCCGCTCCTCGGGCCCCTCTTCCGGATCCGGCTCCGGCCGCTGCTCCGCCCCCGGCTCCGTCGCCGGCAGGGCAGCAGGCCGGGGCGGCTCCGCATACCCTTCGGGCTTCGGCGCCGGCCGGGCCGCACGGGCGGTGGCCAGGGCCCGGGCGAGCCGCTCCCGGTGACGCCGGATCTCATCGGCATCGACGGCGATCGTCACCCGCTCGATGACCTCCCGCGCCGCCGCCGAGTCCGTGCGGATCCCGGCGAGATCCGGACGCAGCAGGTTCAGATACGCCCGCTCGTACGGGTCGGGCACGGCGTCCGCCAGCTGGTCGGGGGCGAGCATGGCCGCGACGGCCGCCGCGCGCTCCCAGGGGTCCGCGGTCAGCACGGTCAGCTGGCCGAGCCGCCGGGCGCGCCAGCTCCGGGCCCGCTGGTCGTCGCGCTCCTCCAGCTCCATGCGGAGCACGGGGTCCGTGCGGCCGGCGAGCAGTCCGGGATTGGCGTCGGCGAACTCCACGAGGTCGGAGGCCAGATAGTGCCAGACCACGGCCCGGTAGCGATTGACATAGAACCTCACGGGCGCGAAGCAGCCCGCTCTGGCGAGGCGCGCGAAGCGGGCGGGGCTCACGCCCATCAGCTGGGCGGCCTCCGCCGTGCCCACGGCCCACAGCCGGTTGCGCAGCGATTCGGGGAATCCCGCGCCGGACCGGAGCCGCTCGATCTCCTCGCGGGCGACCCGTGCCCGCGGTCTGCCGCCGAAGGCGACGGACACCGTCCGCACATGCCCCAACTGCACGGCGAGCTCGAATTCGCGGGGCCGCAGGCCCAGCTCACGCGCCGCCCTCCCGCAGGCCACCGTGGCCGCCGTCCCCCGCTCCCGGCATTCCTGCACTGCCATGATTCCTCCCCCGGCACCGTCCGATCACTGACAGTGACGACGATAGCGGTGGAGTACGACGGCGTTTCCGGCCTGTGGATAACCTTCCGTCAGCTTTCGCCGCCCGGGCCCCCCGGCGCCCCGCTCTGCTGCCGGGCCGCGACGCCGAGGTGCTCGCCGACGCGGTTGACGAGCAGCGTCATCTCGTACCCGATCTGGCCGATGTCGGCCTCCGCCGCCCCGAGGACGCACAGACAGCTGCCGTCGCCCGCGGCCGTCACGAACAGCACGCCTTCGTCGAACTCGACCATCGTCTGCCGCACCCGGCCGGCCCGGAACTGCCGGCCCGAGCCCTTCGCGAGGCTGTGCAGCCCCGACGCGACGGCGGCCAGGTGCTCGGCGTCCTCGCGCTTCAGGCTCGTGCTGGCCCCCGTCACCAGCCCGTCGTTGGAGAGCACCAGCGCGTGCCGTATGTGCTCGATGCGCTCGGTCAGGTCGTCCAGCATCCAGTCGAGCCCCTTGCCGACTGCCATGTCCCGCCTCCCCGTTCGGCTGTTCCCCGTAACTGCCGTGCAAGCCTTGCTCACCCGCGTGCCGTCGGCAACCCGTCCCGGCCCGTCGGCACGCCTCCGTGCACAAGTTGGCACATGATGGGGACATGGCACAGGAAACGACCAAGGACCAGTGGCGCGATCCCGCCCACGTGCAGGAGTTCTTCAGCGTGCGGGCGCGCGACTGGGACGCCCGGTTCCCCGGCGACGGGCCGGCCTACGACGCCGCCGTCGCCGATCTCGGGCTGCGGCGGGGCGATGCGGTCCTGGACGCGGGGTGCGGCACCGGCCGGGCGCTGCCGGCGCTGCGCGCGGCCGTCGGCCCGCAGGGCGTCGTGCTCGGCGCGGACCTCACCCCTGCGATGCTGGAGGCGGCCGTACGGGCCGGCCGGCAGCGGTCCGGCCGGTTGCTGCTGGCCGACGTCACCAGGCTCCCGCTGCGCGACGGTTCGCTCGACGCCGTCTTCGCCGCGGGACTCGTCTCCCACCTGCCGGACCTTGCGGAGGGCCTGCGAGAGCTGGCCCGCGTCGTGCGGCCCGGTGGCCGGCTCGCGCTGTTCCACCCCGTCGGACGGGCCGCTCTCGCCGCCCGTCACGGCCGCCAGGTGACGCCCGACGACGAGCGCGCCGAGCCCAACCTGCGCCCCCTGCTGGCGCGTGGCGGCTGGCGTCTCGACTCGTACACGGACGAGGACACGCGCTTCCTGGCGCTCGCGAGCCGCGCGGACCGCCCTGTGCGGAACGGCGCGGTCTAAAACCGGCCTGACAAGCGGGGCGGACGAAGGAGACCAGGGCCTAGGAGGGCAGGAGGGACTGCCCGGCGACCGCCTGCACGAAGGCGGCGGGATTGTCGAACATCATGTTGTGCCCGGCGCCGGGCACGGTCTTCACGGCCACGCCCGAGGCCTCCAGCCCCTCGCGGCCGGTGAGTTCGCCGCTCAGCTCACCCATCAGGTACGTTCGCGGAATGGCCAGGTCCTGAAGCATGCGGCGCATCGTCGGCCGGGTCCCGCGCACCAGGCCGACCGCGCTGCGGTGGAGCGCCGTGGGGTCGGCCAGCCGCATCGTCGCGCGCCAGAACGGGCCCACCCGTTGCAGCGTCTCGGTGAAGCCGCCGCCGTGGACGAAACCTTCCTCCGTGTAGGAGGCGATGCCGCTGCTGCCGGCCGTGCGGGGCGGGTCGGGGTCCAGGTTCGCCTCGGCGAGGACGAGGCCGGAGACGAGCTCCGGCCGCCGCGCCGCGAGCACGACGGCGACCGCTCCGCCCATGCTGTGGCCCACGAGCTCGGCCCCCTTGACCCCGGCCGAGTACAGGGCCGCGGCCACGGCGTCGGCGTGCTCCTCCAGGGTGTAGCCGAAGTCCAGGGGGCGGTCGCTGATGCCGTGCCCGGGCAGGTCGATGAAGAGCGAACGCCGGTCGGCCAGCGCCGGGGCGGCCGCGATGTGCGCGTGGTAGACGGCCGAGGCCGATCCCAGGCCGTGGAGATAGACCCGCGCCGGGCCGCCTCCGGCGGCCTCGGTCCATCGCACACAGGCCCCCGTGGATCCGAACTCCGCCTGTCGCATGCCCTTCTCCCCTCCAGCGATTTTCCGTACTGGATCATCACCATACATCGATCACGATGTACCGCCATAGCGATGTACAGCGGCTGTCGGGTTGAATACCGCCATGCTTGAACTCGCCATCCTCGGATTCCTCTACGACGCTTCGCTGCACGGTTACGAGCTGCGCAAACGCATCGCCGCACTGACCGGGCACGTCAAGCCCGTGGCGGAGGGGTCGCTGTATCCGGCGATCAAGCGGCTGGAGTCGGCGGGGCTGCTGGCACGTGAGACCCGGCCCGGCTCCGGAGCCGCCCCACGGCACGTGCTCAGCCTCACAGCTCACGGCCGTGAGGAACTGCGCCACCGGCTGGCGGAGCCGGCCGAGAGCGACATCACGGACGAGAACCGCTGGTTCACGGTGCTCGCGTTCCTGCGGCACCTCGGTGAACCGGCGGGGCAGGCCGCCGTGCTGGAACGGCGGCTCGCCTTCCTCCAGCAGCCGGCGAGCTTCTTCTACGCCGGCGACCAGCCGCTGCGCGCCGAGGAGATCGAGGATCCCTTCCGGCGCGGAGTGCTCACCATCGCCCGCGCCACCAGCCGTGCGGAACTGACCTGGCTGCGCGAGACGATCGGCTCACTCCGCGGCGCCTGAACCGTTCCCGTGCGGCACGGGGCAGGCCGTGCCGCGGCGGCCGGCGGGAAACGTGCCCAGCCCGGCGACGACATAGCCGCCGGGATAGCCCTTGATCTCGGGGTTCTGGCGCGCGTAGTGAGGCGTGCGGCGGGGCGGGAGCAGGCGCACGGCTCCGGCCCGGGCCCGCAGGGCACCCCGCACCAGCGCGCGGGTGGCGGGGCGGGGCCGCTCGTAGCGGAATGCGCGCAGCAGGGAGTCGTCGAGCAGGGCCATGCTCGCGCCGCGCACGAGCGGGGCCAGCGGGCGCGGGTACCAGGAGGCCATCAGGTCGAGCGTCGCGTCCGACACGCGCCGGCCGCCCTCGTCCCAGCCGAAGTGCTCAGCCTCATAGTCGTCCAGGCAGTGTTCGAACTCGGCATAGGAGCCCGGGATGCCTTGGATGCCCATGCGCTTGCCCAGGGTGCGGTAGTACACGCTGATCGCGTGCCGCTCGTGCCCGGAGAGCCTTCGCCAGCCGTACGCGTCCACCCACCTGGCCGGGATGACGACGAAGGTGCACAGGACGTAGCGCATGTCGTCGTTGCTGATGTCGTAGCTGCGGTGCATCTGGTTGATTCGGCGGATCGCGGTCCGGCCGCTCTCGCTGTCGAATCCGTGCTCCACGACGGTGTCGAGCAGCAGGGCCGTGTCGTCGTAGCGCTTCTGCGGACGGCGGGAGAACTCGCCCGTCTCCGCGAGCAGGCGGCCGTGCTGGGCACGGCGTAGGTCCTGTAGAGGGCGAGTTCCAGGGCGCGGGTCATGTCCCAGGGGAACTCCAGGGTCACCGCGATCCGGAAGATCCTGAGGAAGTCCCGTTCGGGGTCCAGCCTCCGGATCTCCTTGAGCCGGTCGTAGCGCTTCACGCGGCGGTCGCCCCCTTGTTCGTCGGAGGTTCAACTCTACGGGTGGCGGGCACACTTGAACGACCACGGCACGGAACGCTCGCGGAGGCAGGTGAGGATCGGTGTTCGGCAAGCTCCGCAAGCGCATCGAGGAGGCCTGGCAGCCGCCGGAGCCCCCGCCGCCCGCCGGGCGGCAGCGCAATCTCTTCGAGGCAGCCGCCACGTACGTGGCGGCGTGCGCCGAGAACGACCAGGAAAGAAGCACCGAGGCGGCACGCTGGGTCTCCCCCGAGGCGCTCTGCTTCGGCGTGAACGAGCTCGCGTGCAGGGCGGTCGCCGCGCTCGCCCGGGAGCACGACGAGACGCCGCAGCACACGGCACGCAGACTGCTCAACCTGCCGGTCGCCTGAGGCGCCGAGCCTGACCGGCGGCACCGACAGTTCCCGAAGCCGTCACCTTGAAGGCGTGTACATGACAGGCGGCTTCTCTTACCTTGCCGGTATGCCCCCCGCCACCAGCCACTCTCGCGGGCCGCGCCGGTTCCGCCGCCGCCACCTCGGCACCCTGGTCACGGCTCTCGGCCTCGCCGCCGCGTCCCTCGGCCTGTGGGCCTCGGACTCCACCGCGGCAGCGGCCGTGCCCACTCCCGACCACGTAGTGGTCGTGGTCTTCGAGAACCACGCCTACGGCCAGGTCATCGGGAATTCCGGCGCGCCTTACATCAACTCCCTCGTCTCGGACGGGGCCGGCCTGACCGCCTCGTACGCCGAGATGCACCCCAGCCAGCCCAACTACTACGCGCTCTTCTCGGGCGACACCCAGGACGTCACGGACGACAGCTGTGTCACCCCCGGCTTCAGTGACGCGCCCAACCTCGCCTCCGAACTGACCGCCGCGGGCAGGACCTGGGCGAGCTACAACGAATCCCTTCCCGCCGAGGGGTCCACCACCTGCAAGAGCGGCAAGTACGCGCAGAAGCACAACCCCTGGTTCGGCTTCAGTAACGTGCCCACCGCAACCGCGCACACCATGGCTGCCTTCCCCAGCGACTACGCGAAGCTGCCGACCGTCTCCTTCGTCGTGCCGAACCTCTGCAGCGACATGCACGACTGCTCCGTCGGTACGGGCGACACCTGGCTGAAGAACAACCTGAAGGGCTATGCGGACTGGGCCAAGACGCACAACAGCCTGCTCCTCATCACCTTCGACGAGGACAACAGGCTCAGCGGCAACCGCATCCCGACCGTCCTGTACGGGCAGCCCGTCAAGCCGGGCTCCACGTCCGGCACCACCTACAACCACTACGACGTCCTGCGCACGCTCGAGGACATGTACGGCACCGCGCACGCAGGCAGGGCGGCGGGCGCGCGCGACATCACCGGCATCTGGAACAGCTGACGGTGTACCTCACGGACAGCCGCACCACCCCGGGCGTCCCCGACACCGCCGGCCGGTCCCCCTCCCCCGGCCGGCGGGCCGCCGTCCCCGCGACGGTGCTCACCCTGGGCACCGTCAGCCTCGTCACCGACATCTCCTCGGAGATGGTCACCGCCGTCCTGCCGCTCTACCTCGTCGCCGAACTGGGCCTCTCGCCGCTCGGCTTCGGCCTCCTGGACGGCATCCACAACGGCGTCGGCGCGCTCGTCCGGCTCGCAGGCGGCAGGTTCGCCGACCGGGGCCCGGGCGGCCACAAGGCCGTGGCCGCAGCCGGCTACGGCCTCTCCGCCCTGTGCAAGCCGCTGCTGCTCCTCGTGCACGGCGTGCCCCTGATCGGCGCGGTGCTCGCCGCCGACCGCACGGGCAAGGGCCTGCGCACCGCGCCGCGCGACGCCATGATCTCGCTGGCGTGCGACCCGGCCGCGCGGGGCCGGGCCTTCGGGGTGCACCGCGCGATGGACACCGCGGGGGCGCTGATCGGTCCCCTGGTCGCCTTCCTCGTCCTGCGGGCCGCGGCCGGGGGCTACGACGCCGTGTTCACCGTGAGCGGCTGCGCGGCCGCCCTAGGGGTGCTCATCCTCTTGCTGTTCGTGCCCGGCCGCACGGCCTCTCCACGGCATCACAGCGCGCCTGAGGGGCGGGCGCTGCTGCGCGCCGTGGCTCGCCGTCCGGAGGTCCGCCGGCTGACCGCGTGCGCGGTGCTGCTGGGGCTGACCACCGTGAGCGACTCGTTCCTGTACCTCACCCTCCAGCGGCGCCTGGACCTGTCGGAGACGTGGTTCCCGCTGCTGCCGCTGGGTACGGCCGGCACCTTCCTGCTGCTGGCCGTACCGCTGGGCGCCGTCGCCGACCGCTTCGGGCGGCGACGGCTGTTCCTCTGCGGCCACCTCGCGCTCCTGGGGGCGTACGGCGTGCTCGCCGCCCCGCTCGGCGGCTCGCCCGCCCTGCCGTGCCTCGCCCTCGCGCTGCACGGGAGCTTCTACGCCGCCACGGACGGCGTGCTGGCCGCGGCCGCCGCCGACGCCGTCCCCGAGGCCGTCCGCGGCAGCGGGCTCGCCGTCGTGCAGACCGGGCAGGCAGCCGCCCGCTTCGCCTGCTCGATCGCCTTCGGCGCGGCCTGGGCCGCGTGGGGCGACCGCACGGCCCTGGAGGCGGCAGCGGCCGGGCTGGCCGTCTCCGCCGCCGTCAGCGCCCCGCTGTTGCGACCGTCGAGGAGCCCGGAGAACGCTCAGAGCCCGACAACCGCCAAGGGCCCGGCCCTATGACCCGCAGAAGCCGTCTCCTGATCCTGTTCACCGCCGTCCTGCTCCTCGGCGGCGTCGCCCTGGCCGCCACGCTGCACGCTGCCGGGCGGGCCGCCGAGAAGGACCGCGCGCGGCCGGGCGATCCCCGGGTCACCTCCGGCGAGGTCGTCCTGGACGCGCCCGGCCGGAGCGTCTTCCGGAACATGGCATGGGGGCCGCACCGCGACGAGATCGCCTCGGTGCCCGCCGCCGACCCCTCGGGCCCCCGTGCCGCGTCAGGGGTGCGCTGCCTGCGCTTCCACGCGGCGGGCGGGACGGGCATCTGCCTGCAAGCGGTGCACAGCGGGCTCCGGGACGGCTACCGGGCCGTCGTCCTGGACGCCCGGCTGCGCGAGCTGCGCCACTACGACCTCGCCGGCATACCGACCCGGGCCCGGGTGTCCCCCAGCGGGCGTACCGTCGCCTGGACCGTTTTCGTCAGCGGCGACTCGTACGCGGGTACGAACTTCTCCACCCGCACCTCCGTCCTGGACCTACGCACCTGGACGCTGGACCGCAATCTGGAGGACTACCGGTTCTTCCTGGACGGACGGCCGTACAAGGCCGTCGACACCAACGTCTGGGGCGTCACGTTCGCCGACGACACGCACTTCTACGCGACCGTCGCCACGGGCGGGCGGACCCGTCTCGTACGCGGTGACCGCACCGCACGGACGCTGCACAGCGTGCACACCAACGTGGAATGCCCGTCCCTCTCGCCCGACGGGACGCGCATCGCCTATAAAAAGCGCGTGGAGGGCGCGCCCGAGGAGGCGCCCTGGCGGTTGTACGTCCTGGACCTGCGCACGCAGCGCGAGACCCCGACGGCCGAGCGGCGCAGCATCGACGACCAGGCCGTCTGGCGGGACGCCCACACCCTCGTCTACGCGCTGCCCGGCGACTACGGATCGGATCTGTGGACCGTCCCGGCGGACGGTTCCGGCAGCCCGCGGGTCATCATGGCCGCGGCGCTGGCCCCGGCCTTCACCGGCTGATCCCCGCGCCGCGCGGCTCCCGCGCGGGACCGCTGCCCGCCGCTTCGCGCGGCCGTCAGCGGCCGATCTCCTTGCGCGAGACCCTGCGCAGCCGCTTGCGCTGCGAGGAGTCCAGCAGCAGATACGCGCCCACCGGGACGCCGACCATCACCAGCAGCGCGGCCCAGAAGGGCAGCAGCCACAGCAGGATCACTCCGACGGCCACGCCTCCGGCGGCGACCTTGGCCCTGTTGCTCATTTCCCTGCCTCCTTCGCGACGGCTGCCGCTCTGTCCGTGAGAACGCCCGGCGGCTGCGCCCGGTTCCTCAGCCGGTCCGCAGCGGGGCGCCCACGTCGTGCATGTGGCGCAGCGCCTGGCGGTACGAGTCGGCGATTCCAGTCTCCGTGTACGGCAGCCCCGACGCGCGGCAGTGCGCGCGGACCAGCGGCCGGGCGAGGCGCAGGTGGGGGCGCGGCATGTTCGGGAAGAGGTGGTGCTCGATCTGGTAGTTCAGGCCGCCCATGAGCCAGTCCGTGACGACCCCGCCGCGCACGTTGCGGGAGGTGAGGACCTGGCGCTGGAGGTGGCCCCAGCGCTCGCCGTCCGGGTCGGGCATCTCCATGCCCTTGTGGTTGGGGGCGAAGACCATGCCGAGGTGGAGACCGAAGAGCGCGTGGTGGACGAGGGCGAAGACGACGGCCTTGCCGGGGGACATCGAGGACAGCAGCAGGGCGGCGTAGCCGGTGACGTGGAGGGCGAGGAGTGCCGCTTCCGCCCGCCGTTCTCCCGCGCTCTGCCGCTTGAGGTCGCGCACGCTGGAGACCTTCAGGGCGATGCCTTCGAGCAGGAGCATGGGGAAGAAGAGGCGGGCCTGGTTGCGGGTGAGCCACCGGGAGAAGCCCTGGCGCTGCGCGGCCTGCCGCTGGGTCCACACGAGCGCGCCGACACCGACGTCGGGGTCCTTGTCGACGTGGTTGGGGTTGGCGTGGTGGCGGTTGTGCTTGTCGTTCCACCACGCGTAGCTCATGCCCAGCAGGAGGTCGGCGTGGAGCAGGCCGAGCAGCCGGCCCGTGCGCCGGGTGGCGGCTATCTGGGCGTGTCCGCTGTCGTGTCCGACGAAGGCGGTGCGGGCCCAGAACAGGGCGGCGGGGACGGCCAGCAGGACCGTCCACCAGGAGTCGCCGGTGAGCACGATCCCGGCCGCCGTGGCGGCGAGCGCCAGGAGGTTCACCGCGATGCTGCGTGCGTACCAGCCCCTGCGGCGTTCGAGGAGGCCCTGGTCCCGGACCTGGCGGAGGAGCGGGGCGAAGTCACTGCCCGCGGCGGGTTTCGCGAGCAGTGTGGCGGCGGCCTGGGGCATGGGGTCTCCGGACGGTCGGAAAGCTGGGCTGACCTCACAGAACGTACGGATCGGAGCCGGTGGGGAGCCATGGCGTCACCACCCGGCTCCTGCTGGGGCAAACCCCCCGCCGGGCACGGGGGTTTGGGTACACCCCGGCTCCGGAGGTGTGGCCCGGCTCACGCCGTGGCCGCCTTCGCCGGGAGCGCCCTTCCTGTACCCTCGGCGGCTCCGGACCCCGACTAGTCAAATTTGAGGAATGCGCAGCGCTGTGACACCGCCCTCTGCCGCAACACCCTCCGAGATCTCCCGGCTCGCCCACTGCTCCGCCGTCTTCCTCCCCGGTGACCCCGCGCGCACCGGGCGGGTCGCCTTCCGGCTCCCGGACGGCGAACCGCCCGCCTCCCCTGGCGGCGTCGAAGACCTGACCATCGCCGTCGCGGACGGCGCCGGCGTCACGACGACGACCGTCCGGGCCGCCGTCCTGCCCGTGCGCGACGCCGTCCCCGTCCTCACCCGCGCCCGGGCCGCGCGGGCCGACGAGGCGGCCGCCTTCTGGGGCGCCGCCGCTGTCCTCGCCCTGCAACTGGCGGCGCGCGGGCGCCTGCTGCCCGGGCTGTCGGCGACCGACCACGACGCGTGGCGCGTCGGCCCTCTCACCGCCGACGACCTGCGCCGCGTACGCGACCTGGCAGCCGCCATGCCGCCCGCGGCGCGCGCCGTACCGCTCCCGGGCTCCGGCCCCCTGCTGCTCCCCGAGCCGGAGCAGCTCGTGCGTGCCTTCCTGGACGCGGTCGCCGACGGGCTGCCGCGCTCCCCCGCCGCGGCCCTCGCCGCCGGCGGGCCCGCCTTCGCCGCTCCCGAGCCGCGCCGCCTGCCCGAGCAGCGCGCCTGGGCGGAGGGCGTCGCCGCCGGGCACGACGCGGGCGTGCGACTCTCGCTGCGCATCGAGGCTCTGGGCCCCCTCAACGGCGAGGGGCGGGCCGCCCCGCGCTTCCGGGCCGTCCCGCAGCTGCACAGCCTCTCCGACCCGGCCCTCGTGGCCGACGCCGCCGTGGTGTGGTCCGGGGAGCCGCCGGCAGGCGCGGCGCTGGGCCGGGACGCCCGGATGAAGGCGCTGCTCGCGCTGCGCCGGGCCGCCCACGCCTGGCCCGCACTCGCGCCGCTGTTGTCCGCCGCGGTCCCCGACGCCGTCGACCTCGCCGACGACGAGGTCGGGGAGCTGCTGGGCGCCGCCTCCGCGGCGCTGGACGCGGCCGGGGTCGAGGTGCACTGGCCGAAGGAGCTCGTCCGCACGTTCACCGCGCGGGCCGTCGTGGGCCCTCCGGACGACGACGGCCCCGGGCCCGGCCACGAGCGTTCCGGCATGCCGTCCCTGCTCTCGGCCGACGCCTTGCTCACCTTCCGCTGGCGCTTCGCCGTGGGCGGCCTGGAGCTGACCCAGGACGAACTGGACCGGCTCGCGGAGGCCGGCCGGCCCGCCGTGCGGCTGCGCGACCAGTGGGTGCTCGTCGACCCCGAAGCGGTGCGCCGCGCCCGCGGCCGGCAGGACCGCAAGCTCACACCGGTCGAAGCGCTGGGCGCCGCCCTGACGGGCAGGGCGCACACCGACGACGGCGACGAGGACGGCCCTCAGGTCGACGTCCGGCCCACCGGCTGGCTGGCGGCGCTCCGCGACCGCATCGCCGACCCGGAGCACGGCCGCGACCCCGTTCCCCCGCCCGCCGCGCTCGCCGCCACCCTGCGCGACTACCAGTTGCGCGGCCTGGACTGGCTGCACCGGATGACCTCGCTCGGGCTGGGCGGCTGCCTCGCCGACGACATGGGGCTCGGCAAGACCGTCACCCTCATCGCCCTCCACCTGCACCGGCAGACGCTGCCCGACGCGGCCGGCCCCACGCTGGTCGTCTGCCCCGCGTCTTTGGTGGGCAACTGGCAGCGGGAGGTCGAGCGGTTCGCGCCCGGCACGCCCGTACGCCGGTTCCACGGCGCGTCGCGGTCCTTGGAGGGGCTGTCCGACGGGGAGTTCGTGCTCACCACGTACGGCACGATGCGGCTCGACGCGCGGCAGCTGGCCGGCCCGTCCTGGGGCCTGGTCGTCGCGGACGAGGCCCAGCACGTCAAGAACCCGTACTCCGAGACCGCGAAACAACTGCGCACGATCGGCGCGAAGGCACGCGTGGCGCTCTCCGGCACGCCGGTGGAGAACAACCTCTCCGAGCTGTGGGCGATCCTCGACTGGACGACTCCTGGGCTGCTCGGTCCGCTGAGCAGGTTCCGCAAGCGCTACGCCCAGGCCGTCGAGGGCGGGGCGGACCCGGCCGCCGCCGAGCGCCTCGCGGCCCTGGTACGCCCGTTCCTGCTGCGCCGCCGCAAGTCCGACCCCGGCATCGCGCCGGAGCTGCCGCCGAAGACGGAGACGGACCGCGCGGTGGCGCTCACCAAGGAGCAGGCCGGCCTGTACGAGGCCGTGGTGCGGGAGATGCTCGCCGAGGTCGAGGGAGCGGACGGCTTCGAGCGGCGCGGCCTGATCGTCAAGCTGCTGACCGGCCTGAAGCAGATCTGCAACCACCCGGCGCAGTTCCTCAAGGAGAAGTCCCCGCGGATCGCCGGGCGCTCGGGCAAGGTCGAGCTCCTGGACGAGCTGCTGGACACGATCCTCGCCGAGGGGGCGAGCGTGCTGGTCTTCACGCAGTACGTGGCGACCGCCCGCCTCCTGGAGCAGCACCTGGGGGCGCGCGGCGTCCGCACGCAGCTGCTGCACGGCGGCACGCCCGTCCCGCGCCGAGAGGAGATGGTGCGCCGCTTCCAGGACGGTGAAGTACCCGTCTTCCTGCTGTCCCTGAAGGCCGCCGGTACGGGCCTCAACCTCACCCGGGCGGAGCACGTCGTGCACTTCGACCGGTGGTGGAACCCGGCGGTCGAGGCGCAGGCGACCGACCGTGCGTACCGGATCGGCCAGTCGCAGCCGGTGCAGGTGCACCGGTTCGTCACCGAGGGCACGGTCGAGGACCGCATCGCCGAGATGCTCGTCCGCAAGCAAGCGCTCGCGGACGCGGTCCTGGGGAGCGCCGAGGCGGCCGTAACCGAACTGACCGATGCCGAGCTGGCGGATCTCGTCGCACTGAGGGGGAACGGGCGTTGACCGGACAGGAAGTCACCGGCCGGGCGGAGCGCACCTACGCGGCGCTGCCGCCCGGGGCCGGGTGGGGCTCCGCACGGACCTGGTGGGGCCGGGCGTGGCTCAAGGCGCTGGAGGACACGGCGCTGGACGGCAAGCAGGTGAAGGAAGGACGCAGGCACGCGCGCGCGGGCGCGGTGGGGGCGGTTTCGGTGCGTCCGGGCCGCATCACGGCCGTCGTGCGGGACCTGGACGGCACTCCGTACCGCGCCGACGTGGTGGTGCAGGAGTTCGGTGCGGCCGACTGGGAGCGGTTCCTGGAGCTGGTGGCGGGTCAGGCCGGGTACATCGCGGCCCTGCTCGACCGCGACATACCGCCGCATCTGGCCGAGGACGCGCTGGCGGCGGGGGTCGAACTGCTGCCGGGCATCGGGGACCTGGAGCCGGAGTGCTCGTGCGGGACCTGGGACCACTGCGCGCACACCGCGGCGCTGTGCCATCAGATGGCGCTGCTGCTCGACCGGGACCCGTTTGTGCTGCTGCTGATGCGCGGGCGCGGGGAGCGCGAGCTGCTGGACGAGTTGCAGGAGCGCAATGCCGCGGCCGGGCCGGACCGGGCGCCTGGGGCGGGACGGCGTTCCGGGGTGCCGGCCGCGGAGGCGTTCGCCGAGGACGCTTCCGTGGACCCGCTGCCCGGTCCGCCTCCCGCGGTGGAGGCGCCGGGCCGTTCGCCGGTGCTCGACGGGGACGTTGCGCCCGCGCCCGGACTGGACGCGGGGGCGCTGGAGTTCCTGGTGGCGGCCGCGGCGGCCCGGGCCCGGCAGCTGCTGGCCGAGGCGCTGGCCCCGGGCCATGACCGCGCTCCGGTCGCGCGGGAGCTCACGCTGTGGGAGGACGCCGTACGGCTCGCCGCGGCCGGCCCGGACGAGCGGATCCCCGTACGGCTCGCGGCGGGCTGCGGGCGGGAGCGGTCCGGGCTCGACCGGGCGGTACGGGCGTGGCAGCACGGCGGGCCCGCCTCGCTCGCCGTCCTGGAGGAGGAGTGGACCCCGGAGCCCGAGGCGCTCGCGCGCGCCCGCGCCCGGTTGGCGGCCGCGTGGGCGGAGGAAGAGGCTCCGCGGCTGCGGGCCGTGCGTAACCGCTGGACCGTCGTGGGCACGGGCGCGCAGTTGCGCTACGGCAGGGACGGCCGCTGGTGGCCGTACCGGAAGGAGGGCGGGCGCTGGGAGCCCGCGGGGCCCTGCGAAAGCGACCCGGCGGCCGCGCTCGCCGCGCTCCTGGCGGAGGCACCCTCCTGACAGACGCACCTTCCTGAGAACGCGCCTTCCTGAGGACGCGCCTCCCCCCACACGCCAGCGATTCGAAGGCGAAGAGGAATAAAAAGGAACCTTTCATAGGCAACCCCGAGGATTCTGCCGATCAGTGACAGATTATGGTGATCTACAGTTCGATCACCTTCTGGACATAGAAAGGCCCTTTGGGATGGCTTTCGCCCTGCTCCGCCGGTTCACGCGTTTCTCCCGCCCGGAGACCACGCCGATTCCGCTCGGAGCGGGGGCCCTCGACTGCGCCGTGGTCGACACGGCGCAGTCACCGCTGCACAGAGCCGAGGTCTCCGTGCGGGACGCCGCCGGGCAGGAAGTGGTGCACGGGCAGACCGACCCGAACGGCCGGTTCGCGACGACCGTCGCGCCCGGCGAGTACAGCCTCGCGCTGTCGGCCGACGGGTTCCGGCCCGTCCTGAGCACCGTCACCTGCGCGGAGGGCGTCAGCACTTCCCTCGGCACCGTCGCGATGGAGACGGCCCCGGCGCCGGCCATGCCCGCGCCGGGCGCCTGGCGTATCGACCCGGACCACACGGCGGTGCGTTTCATCGCCCGGCACATCGGGCTCGCCGAGGTGCACGGGCGCTTCAACCTCTTCGAGGGCACCCTGTGGATCGCCGAGGACATCCAGCACTCCAGCCTCGACGTCGTGATCGACACGGCCAGCATCGACACGGGGGTCGCGCAGCGCGACGAGCACCTGCGCTCGGCGGAGTTCCTGGACGTCGCCCACTACCCGTACATGCAGTTCACCAGTGAGCGCTTCGTCCACCGGGGCGGCTCGCGGTGGACGGTGCAGGGCGTGCTCAACCTGCACGGCGTCAGCCGGAACATCGCGCTGGACACCCGCTACCTGGGAATCGGCACCGGCATCATGGGCGAGACCCGCACGGCCTGCTCGGCCTCGACCGAACTGCACCGCGAGGACTTCACCCTGGACTGGCGCTCCATGCTCCGGCGCGGCATCGCCATGATCGGCGCCACCATCAGGATCGAGCTCGACATCCAGGCCGTTCCGCAGCAGGAACCCGCCGCCTGACGGCCCGTGCGCAGCCGGCGCGGCGGTCAGTGTCCGCCGCCGGCGCCGGGGACCGGCAGCAGGCCCGTGGGGAAGCCGCTCGGCAGGCCGGTGGGCAAGGACGTCGGCAGGCTGCTCGGGAAGCCCGTGGGGAAGCCGCTGGGCAGGCCCGACGGCAGCGCCGTCGGCCACTGGGACGGAAGCCCGCTGGGGACGGTCAGGGAAGGCGAGGCGGTCCCGCCGGGCGACGTGCCGTCACCCGGCCCGCCCGGCTTGCCGCCCTTGCTGCCGACGACGAGGACAGTGCCCAGCCCGAGCGCCGCGACCGCCACCAGGGCGGCGGCGAGGAGGGCGGCCCTGCGCCCGCCGCCGCTCCGGCGAGGGGGCGGCGGCGGAGGCGCGTCCCACGGCGGCTGGGCGGGCCCGAAGCCGCCCGGGGGCGGCCCGTACGGCGGTCCAGGTGGAGTGGCCATACGGCCAGCGTCCCGCCGGGCGCGCACGCACGGAAGGCGGTGACGGTACCGCTACACAATCCGCCCCGGACCAGGACATTCCGCCGAGCGGCCCGCGGACGTGCCGCAAGATCCCGGAGCCGCGCGCTCAACCCGCCAACGAACACTCAATCTGCCAACGAAGCTTCCTACGCTCAGCCCGCCCCACGCAGGAATGTTTCGAGGCCCGCGAGGTCGTCCGTGTTGAGGAAGTCCACGCCCGCGGAGAGCAGTTCCCGCCACACGGCCTCGCGCGCCGGGCCGGGCCGGTCCGGCGTGGCCCAGAACCGTACGGTCCGGCCCTCCGCGTGCGCGGTGGAAACGATGTGCCGGAGGCGGGCCCTCTCCGCGGACGGCATGGGACCGGTGCCCTGCCAGCCGAACACACTGTTCCAGTTGTCGCTCACCAGGGAGACGAAGGACGCGGGGGCGCCGGCACCGAGGTCGGCGAGCCGGCCGTCGTAGAACGCGTGGCGCAGCCGCTCCTGCTCCATGGGCCCCCGGGCGCCCCGGTCCCCCGAGATCACGGCGGTGACGGCGCCCCGGCGGATCCGGCCGTCGGCACAGGACGTGAACAGCGTGCCGTAGCGGCGCAGCCGCCGCGAGAGCTCCCGGTACGTCGCGGCGCCGTCGCTCTTGATGTCGACGAGCAGCTTCAGCGAGAGGTCGTACCCCGGGTAGACCCGGCCGTGACCGGCTCTGACCCGGCGCTGCAATGGGTCGAGGTACAGGGCTTCGAGGGTGCGGGCCGGGTCGAGGCCGGACGCGTCGTGGGCGACGAGGAGCTCGCCGTCCACGAGCCAGACGTCCGCCTCGACGCTGCCGAACCCATGGCTGAGCGCATCGGCCAGGGGGTGGGGGTGCTCGTAGTCGTTGTGCGCGTGCGCGCGGCGAAGGGGCGGCCTGCCCGGCGCGCCGGAGGCGTACCGCTCCACCGCCGCCGGGGCGGCGTAGCCCGGCGCGGCGAAGGACCCCGTGAGCGCGGCGCCGAGGGCGGCTCCGAAGGTGACGACGGCCGCGCGGCGCGTACGAAGGCTCATGGCAGCTCTCCCAGTTCTCCAGGAACTCCCCGTCGGTGCCGGCCGGTGGGCGGTGGTCCGTCCGCACGGGCCGGTACCTGTGAGTATCGGGGCCCGCTGAGTCCCTGGGCAGGCATGTGCCGAGAGTTGCCCGCGTCGACGCCGGCGCGTTTCCTGTCGTTCTTTCGCGTGGCCTGTCGTTCTTTCGGGGCATAGTGAACCGTTCTGCTCCGTGCCAGAGTTGACGGGACCTCTGGGGTGACTGTGAAGAGACACAGAAGACGTGTGCGCTCGGTACTGACGGTTCTGGTGGCGTGGACCTCGCTGATCGGCGGGGGCACCGCCCTGGCGGATGCGGGTGACCGGCCCGCGCTGCGGCTGGGGGCCCCGGCCCCCGTCGCACCCGGTGTGGCGTACCGGGAGTTCTCCCTGCCGGACGCCTCCCACGGCCCGGCGTACGGACATGTGCTGAAGGTGGATCTGAGCGAGCCCGGCGTCTCGCTCGACCTGCTGTACCCGGGCTCCGTCGCCGCGCGGGCGACGGTGTCGCGGATGACGGCCGCCCGCGGCGCGGTGGCCGGGGTCAACGGCGACTTCTTCAACATCACGGAGACCCAGCACCCCGGGGTCGAGGCCACGGGTGCGCCGGTCGGCCCGTCCGTCGCGGGCGGCCGCCGGCTCGGCGCCGCCGTGCCGGACGGCCAGCGCTTCGGCCCGGCGATGCCCCCGGGTACCACCACCCGGGACGTCATCGGCCTGGGCACCGACGCCCGGGGCCGGCTGGACCGGCTCACGCTGACGGGCACCATGACCGCCAAGGGCAAGCGGCTGCCGCTGCGCGGCTTCAACCAATACGCCCTCCCGGTCGGCGGAATCGGGGCGTACAACTCCTCCTGGGGTTCGGCGTCACGGCTCAGGGCGGCCTGCGGCACGGACGCCGACAGGGCCGCGCCGTGCACGGACGACACCTACGAACTGACGGCCCGGCACGGCAAGGTGGTGTCAGCGGCGCACAAGCCGGGCCACGGCCCGATCCCCTCGGGCACGGTGGTGCTCGTCGGGCGTGAGGCGGGGGCGCGCGAGCTGCGCCGGCTGAAGGCCGGTGACGCGGTGCGCGTCGAGGAGCGGCTGCAGCCCGCCGAGCGGGGGGCGCTGCGTTTCGCGGTCGGCGGGTTCCCCGTGCTGCGCGACGGCCGGCCGGTGCCCGGGCTGGACTCCGCGACCTCCGCGGTGCGGACCTCCGCCGGTGTGAGCGGGAGCGGCCGGCTGTTCTATCTGCTGGCGCTGGACGGCGGCTCCGGCTACCGCTCGGGGCTCACCGTCGCCGAGCTCGCCGACCTGATGCGGGATCTGGGCGCGGACGACGCCGTGAACCTGGACGGGGGCGGCTCCAGCACGCTGGTCACCCGCGATGCGGACAGCGGCCGGACGACGGTTCGCAATCATCCGTCGGGCGGCGCGGAACGGCCGGTGGCGAACGGCATCGGCGTTTTGGTCCGAACGTAACATCATCGATCAATCCACCCTTTTGAGTGACTGCGCCCGCTGATATCCCACTGCTAGCTTCGAAGGCGGTCAAGGGGAATTCTTCGGCACGCCCGCAGCCCGTCCGTAGGGGCTGCGGGCGGTCCTTAACGGATGGGTGGGCATTCCGATATGACGACGTCAGTGGAGACCGGCACCGACGGCAATAACGGCCCCGGCCGGCTGAGCCTGGGCACCGAGGCCGCGCGGAATCTGGCGACCACGACAAAGTCCGTGCCGCAGATGCAGGGAATCACCTCGCGGTGGCTCCTGCGCATGCTGTCGTGGGTGCACGTCCCGGGCGGCACGTACCGGGTCAACCGGCGCCTGACGCACACGCTGGGCGACGGCCGGGTCGAGTTCGTCTCGACGGGCGCCGACGTCCGGGTCATCCCGGCGGAGCTGGGCGAGCTCCCGCTGCTGCGCGGCTTCGGCGACCCGGCGGTGCTGGAAGCCCTCGCGGGCCGCTTCACCCAGCGGGAGCTCCGGCCGGGTGACGTCCTCGTGGAGGCCGGGCAGCCGGCTGACCAGGTGGTGCTGGTCGCCCACGGCAAGCTCAGCAAGATCCGCCAGGGCGAGTACGGGGACCCGGCTGTCCTCGGCGTCATCGCCGACGGCGGCTACTTCGGCGACAAGGCCCTGGCCGCGGCCTCGGAGAGCAACTGGGACTTCACCATCAAGGCCGTCACCGCCTGCACGGTCCTGACCCTGCCGCGTCAGGCGTTCCAGGAGGCCCTGGAGGGTTCGCAGGAGCTGCGCTCCCATGTGGAGGCGTTCCGCGCGGCCGCCGCCCGCCCCCGGAACGAGGACGGCGAGTCCGCCATCGACGTCTCCGCCGGCCACTCCGGAGAGCCGGTGCTGCCCGGCGTCTTCGCGGACTACGAGCTCTCCCCGCGCGAGTACGAGCTGAGCGTCGCCCAGACGGTCCTGCGCGTCCACACCCGCGTCGCCGACCTCTACAACGAGCCCATGAACCAGGTGGAGCAGCAGCTGCGGCTGACCATCGAGGCCCTGCGCGAGCGCCAGGAGCACGAGATGATCAACAACCGGCAGTTCGGCCTGCTGCACAACGCGGACCTCAAGCAGCGCATCCACACCCGCAGCGGCCCGCCCACCCCCGATGACCTCGACGAGCTGCTCGCCACGGTCTGGAAGGACCCCGGCTTCCTGCTGGCCCACCCGCGCACGATCGCGGCGATCGCCCGCGAATTCAACCGGCGCGGCGTGTATCCGGACAATGCCGCCGTGGGCGGCCACTCGGTGCCCGCCTGGCGCGGAATTCCCATCTTCCCGTGCAACAAGATCCCGATCAGCGAGAACGGCACCAGCTCCATTCTCCTGATGCGCACCGGAGAGGAATCCCGGGGTGTCGTCGGACTGCACCGCACGGGAATTCCCGATGAATACCAGCCCAGCCTTTCCGTGCGTTTCATGGGAATCAGCGAACAGGCCATCATCTCCTACCTGGTGAGTGCCTACTACTCCACCGCCGTCCTGGTGCCGGACGCCCTCGGAATTCTGGAGAACGTCGAGATCGGGCACTGATCCCGGCCGTCGCACCACGTCCGCGCACCACGTCCCGCGCACTGCGGATCCGCGAGCCCGCGAGTCCGCGCCGAGTACCGCACACAGATGGGTGACAACCAGCTATGACCACGTCAGTCGAGTCCGGAGTGGCCGCACAGTCCGGGGAGGCGCAGCTCAGCCTCGGCACCTCCGCGGCCCGCCAGCTCGCCACGACGACCAAGTCCGTACCGCAGATGCAGGGGATCTCCTCCCGCTGGCTGCTGCGCGTGCTGCCATGGGTGCAGGTGTCCGCCGGCACCTACCGGGTGAACAGGCGGCTCACGTACACCGTCGGGGACGGCCGGGTCGAGTTCATCTCGACCGGCTCGGAGGTCCGGGTCATCCCGCCGGAGCTCGGGGAGCTGCCGCTGCTGCGGGACTTCGGCGACAACGACACGCTGGAGGCGCTGGCGAACGGCTTCGTCCAGCGCGAGTACGCCGCCGGTGACACGCTCGTCGAGGCCGGCACCCCGGCCGACCACATCTTCCTCGTCGCCCACGGCAAGCTCAACAAGACGGGCACCGGCAAGTACGGCGACGAGACCGTGCTCGGCGTGCTGGCCGACGGCGACTACTTCGGGGAGCGGGTGCCCCTGGAGCCCGACGGCACCTGGCAGTTCAGCGTCCGGGCCGTGACCCGCAGCACGGTGCTCGCGCTCCCGCTGCAGGCCTTCCAGGAGCTGGCCGAGCGCTCCGACGCCCTGCGCGAGCACGTCGAGGCGTTCGCCTCCCGCCCCGCCAAGCCGGCGAACAAGCGCGGTGAGGCCGACATCGCCGTGACGTCCGGCCACGTCGGCGAGCCGGCCATCACCGGGACCTTCGTGGACTACGAGCTCTCCCCGCGCGAGTACGAACTGAGCGTCGCCCAGACCGTCCTGCGCATCCACACCCGCGTCGCCGACCTCTACAACGACCCGATGAGCCAGCTCGAGCAGCAGCTGCGGCTGACGGTCGAGGCGCTGCGCGAGCGCCAGGAGCACGAGATCGTCAACAACCGCGAGTTCGGCCTGCTGCACAACGCCGACATCAGCCAGCGCATCCACACCCGCAGCGGCCCGCCCACCCCCGACGACCTCGACGAGCTGCTCGCGCGGCGCCGCAAGACCCAGTTCATCCTCGCCCACCCGCGGACCATCGCGGCGTTCGGCCGGGAGTGCACCAGCCGTGGTCTCTACCCGCAGTCCCTCGACGTCCTGGGCTCGTCCGTGCGCTCGTGGCGCGGGGTGCCGCTGCTGCCCTGCAACAAGATCCCGATCAGCGAGTCCGGGACGAGCTCGATCCTCGCGATGCGGACCGGCGAGGACAACCAGGGTGTCGTGGGCCTGCACCAGACCGGCATCCCGGACGAGTTCCAGCCGAGCCTCAACGTACGGTTCATGGGCATCAACGACCAGGCCATCTCCTCGTACCTGGTGAGCGCCTACTTCTCGGCGGCGATCCTCGTGCCGGACGCCCTGGGCGTCCTGGAGGACGTCGAGATCGGTCGCTAGCCGCGCGGCACGGCGTCGCCGCCCGGGCCGGGTTCCCCGCAGCGGGGTCCGGCCCGGGCGGCGCCGGGGCCGTGCTTCGTCAGGGCCGTACGCCGCTCACGATGCGTGCCGTGGTGTTCAGTCCGTCGGAGATCGTCGGCGCGATGCTCGTGCTCGCGAGGAGGAAGCCGAGCAGGACGCAGACCAGGGCGTTCGACATGCGCAGCGAGCCGCTCCGCATGAACACGACCACCAGGACGAGCAACAACAGGACCACGGAGAGCGAAATGGCCATGGCGAACCTCCTCGGTGGAGCGGGTGTCCGTCAGTCTGGCCCACCGGGCGCCCCGGCCCGCGGCGCCGCGTGTACTCCATTCAGGTACGAGCGTTGCCATTTCCGGTACGGGCGTCGCCGTCCGGGCCGCCGCGCTCGGCAGGCAAGCCGCCCGCAGGGTGCCTAGGCTGGCGGAATGAGCCGCACAGCCGCCGACAGCAGGCCTTCCGCGGAGCGGCCCGCCCCGGCTCCCCAGGGCCGCGAGGGCGGGGAGCGCGAGTCCGCGTGGCGGCGGTTCCTGCACCGGGTTCCCAACGGTTTCGCGATCTTCTTCGGCGTCCTCGGCCTGTTCTGTGCGATCACGTCCCTGATCGTGCCGCTGCGGCGGGCGGTGGGTCCGCTGACGCGGGCGCTGGACACGCTGACCGTCCCCACGGCCCCGAACCTCGCGTACGCCGTCTTCCTGCTGCTGCTCGCGACGGCGATGGCCGCCCGCAAGCGGGTCACCCTCTGGTTCGTCCTGGCCTATCTGACGCTGCTGCTGATCGCCGACGCCCTGCTGCTGGCGGTGGGCTACTGGGACACGATCCCCTCGCTGGTGCTGTGCGTGGCGGCGATGACGCTGCTGGTCCTGGCCCGGCGGGAGTTCTACGCGGCGTCGCGCCGGGGGGCGTTCCTGCGGGCGCTGCTGGTGCTGGCGGCGGGGCTCGCCGTGGCGGTCCTGGTGGGCTGGGGCCTGGTGTCGCTGTTCCCGGGTTCGCTGGAGCGCGGGGCGGGGAACCGGCTGCTGTTCGTCGCCAACAAGGTGTGCGGCGGGCTGGTGAGCGGCCGGCACTTCGAGGGCCATCCCCCGCACTGGCTGTACTTCCTGCTCGGGCTGTTCGGCGCGCTGGCCCTGCTGAACGCCGCCATGGCGCTCTTCCGCTCGCAGCGCCTGGAGGCGGCGCTGCACGACGACGAGGAGCCGCGGATCCGCGCCCTCCTGGCCCGCTACGGCGGCCAGGACTCGCTGGGCTACTTCGCGACGCGCAGGGACAAGGCCGTGGTCTTCTCCCCCAGCGGCAAGGCGGCGGTGACGTACCGGGTCGAGGCGGGCGTCTGCCTGGCCTCGGGCGACCCGCTGGGCGATCCGGAGGCGTGGACCCCGGCGGTCGACACGTGGCTGGAGGTCGCGGGCCGCTACGGCTGGCAGCCGGCCGTGATGGGGGCCAGCGAGGCGGGCGCGAAGGCGTACGCCCGTTCGGGGCTGGGCGCGCTCCAGCTGGGTGACGAGGCGATCCTCCAGGTCGCCTCGTTCGACCTGGACGGGCGCGAGATGCGGGTGACGCGGCAGGCCGTGCACCGGGTCGAGCGCACGGGCGCCACCGTCCGGATCCGGCGGCACTCGGCGCTCACCGACGAGGAGATGGGCGAGGTCATCCACCGGGCGGACGCGTGGCGGGACACCGAGACCGAGCGGGGCTTCTCGATGGCGCTGGGCCGGCTCGGCGACCCGGCCGACGGCGACTGCCTGCTGGTGGAGGCCTTCGACAGCGAGGGGACGATGATCGCCCTGTTGTCGTTCGTGCCGT
Organism: Streptomyces sp. SCA2-17; assembly: GCF_044336695.1. NCBI lineage: Bacteria > Bacillati > Actinomycetota > Actinomycetes > Kitasatosporales > Streptomycetaceae > Streptomyces > Streptomyces sp. SCA2-17. The sequence goes on along the minus strand of NZ_CP117521.1, from coordinate 5,893,893 downwards.
GGGGCCGGGACGGGGTTTCGCTGGACGTGATGCGGCGCGACCGGGCCGCGCCCAACGGCGTCATGGAGTTCATGGTCGCCCAGTTGTGCGCGCAGGCGGGCCGGTTCGGTGTCAAGCGCATCTCGCTCAACTTCGCCGTGTTCCGCTCCGCGTTCGAGGAGGGGGCACGGATCGGTGCGGGGCCGGTGCTGCGGCTGTGGCGCAAGCTGCTGCTGTTCTTCTCCCGGTGGTGGCAGCTGGAGGCCCTCTACCGCTCGAACGTGAAGTACAACCCGGAGTGGCACCCGCGGTTCCTGTGTTACGCCGACGCGGGTGCGCTGGCGCGGATCGGGCTGGCGGCGGGCATCGCCGAGGGCTTCGTCGCGGTGCCGAGCCTGGGCCAGCTGTGGAGCCGCGGCCGGGCCAGGGGCGTCACCAGCCCGGCGTCCACGGCGGGCCTGCCGCCGCTGTCCGAGCTGGGCCTGGAGGCCGGGGCCGGGGAGGCGGGGCACGACGGGCTGGCCGGGCTGCCGGAGCAGGTGCGGGTGCGGCGGCGGAAGCTGGAGCTGCTGCGGGCGGCGGGCGTGGACCCGTATCCGGTCGACGCCCGCCGTACGCACACGCTCGCCGCGATCCGCGCCGCCCACGCGGGGCTCCCGCCCTCGTCCCGCACGGGCGAGCGGGCGACCGTGGCCGGGCGCGTGCTGCTGGTCCGCAACCACGGCGGGGTCGCGTTCGCCGTGCTGCGCGACTGGTCGGGCGACCTCCAGCTGACGTTCACCCGCGAGGACTGCGGGCGCGAGGGCCTGCGGCGCTTCGCCACGCACATCGACCTCGGCGACCACATCGAGGCGGAGGGCGAGATCGGCACCACCGACCGCGGTGAGCTCACCGTCTTCGTGTGCGACGCCCGGATGACCGCCAAGTGCCTGCGCCCCCTGCCCGACAAGCGGCACGGCCTGAGCGATCCCGAAGCGCGGGTGCGGATGCGCTACGTGGACCTGGCCGTCTCGCCGGAGGCGCGGCGGACGGTGCGGGCCCGCAGCGCGGCCGTGCAGGCGCTGCGCCAGGGGCTGCTCGACCGCGGGTTCCTGGAGGTCGAGACGCCGATGCTCCAGCAGATCCACGGCGGCGCGAACGCCCGGCCCTTCACCACCCACATCAATGCGTACGACCTCGATCTGTATCTGCGGATCGCGCCGGAGCTGTATCTGAAGCGGCTGTGCGTGGGCGGCATGGAGAAGGTCTTCGAAATGGGCCGCACCTTCCGCAACGAGGGGGTTTCGTACAAGCACAATCCGGAATTCACGATGCTGGAGGCGTATCAGGCGTTCGCGGACTACGACGTGATGCTCGACCTGACGCGCGAGCTGATCCAGGCCGCGGCGGCCGCCGCCCACGGGTCGGTGGTGGCCCTGCGGCCGGACGCGGGCGGGAAGCTCGCCGAGCACGACATTTCGGGGCCGTGGCCGGTGAAGACGGTCTACGGCGCGGTCTCGGAGGTCCTCGGCGAGGCAGTCGATGCGGACACGCCGGTGGGGGTGCTGCGGCGGCTCTGCGACGCGACGGGGGTGCCGCACCGGCCGGAGGACGGGCGCGGGGACATCGTCCTGGAGATGTACGAGCGGCTGGTCGAGGAGCGTACGGAGCTGCCCGTCTTCTACAAGGACTTCCCCACCGACGTCTCGCCGCTGACACGGCCGCACCGCTCCGATCCGCGGCTCGCGGAGCGCTGGGACCTGGTGGCGTTCGGCACGGAGCTGGGCACGGCGTACTCGGAGCTGATCGATCCGATCGAGCAGCGGCGCCGGCTGACCGCGCAGTCGCTGCTGGCCGCGGGCGGCGACCCGGAGGCGATGGAGCTGGACGAGGACTTCCTGCGGGCCCTGGAGTACGCGATGCCGCCGACGGGCGGGCTGGGGATCGGGGTGGACCGGCTGGTGATGTTCCTGACGGGGCTGTCGATCCGGGAGACGCTGCCGTTCCCGTTGGTGCGGAGGCGGTAACAGCGGGGCGTGGAGGGCGTGACAGCAAGCACCCCCAAGGATTCCTTTGAGAATGGAATAGAATCTTTTATTTGCCTTATAGATCCGCCGTTGTTAGCTTGCGAATATGACCTCGGCACAGCGCACCAGCATTCCGTGGATACCGATGGCGGCGACCGCGCTGCTGTGGGGTTCCGCGTTCACCGCCATTCAGGTGGCGCTGCCGGACTACTCCCCGGCCGCGATCGCGCTCCTGCGCATGGCCATCACCGTCGTCCTCCTCCTGCCGTGCCTGTTCCTGGGCCGCATCGGCCGGCTGCGGCGCGCCGACGCGCTGCGCATGGCGGCCTTCGGACTCACCGGGATGACGGCCTATCAGGTGCTGCTGTGCGCGGGCGAGCAGAGCGTGGACGCGGGCACCGCGGCCATGCTGATCGCCGCCTCCCCGGTCTTCACCACCGTGCTCGGCATGGCCTTCCTCGGCGACCGGCCCGGCAGGCGCGGCCTCGCCGGCCTCGGCGTGGCGCTCGCCGGTGCGCTCACCGTCGCCGTCACCTCCGGCGGCGGGAGCGGTTCGCTCGTGGGCGCACTCCTGGTGCTGGGCGCCGCCGCGACGCAGGCGACGTCGTTCGCGCTGCAAAAGCCGCTGCTGAAGAGGTACTCGGGCGCGGAATGCGTCTTCTACGGCAGCCTGTTCGGCATGCTGCCGCTGCTCCCGCTGGCCCCCGGAGCGGTGGGGCAGATCGCGGCGGCCGACGGACACCGCACGCTGGCCGTGCTGTGGCTGGGCGTGGGCTGCACCGCGATGGCCTTCTGGACCTGGTCGCGGACGCTGCGGGCCACGACGGCGTCCACGGCGTCGCTGGTGCTGTACGCGGTGCCGGTCGCTGCGCTCGGCCTCGACGCGGTGTTCCTCGGAAACCTGCCTTCGCTCGATGCGGCCGGCGGGGGGCTGCTCGTGCTGGCCGGCGTTGCTGTGGCCGCAGTGCGGAGGGCGCCGAAGGCGCCGGAGCCGGTGGTCGAGCGCGAGCTCGCCGGCAGCCGGCGCTAGGCCTTTCGGGGCTCCGCCCCGGACCCCGGTCCTCAAACGCCGGACGGGCTTGATGTGGTTGCGGACCCGGCTGGTTTGGTTGCGGAACCGGCTAGTCCGACTTCTGCACCAGCTGGTCCCACTGCACCGTCTCGTCGCACCAGCGGTCCAGCAGCACCTTGTCGTGTCCCACCGCCAGCAGCCCCGCGCCGCTCTCGGCCCGGTAGTCCTCCACGACCGCCACGAGAGCGGCCGCCGTCGACGCGTCCAGCATCGCCGTCATCTCGTCGCAGATCAGCCAGCGCGGGCGCAGGACGAGGGCCCTGGCCAGGCACGCGCGCTGCAACTGCCCGTCGCTGACCTCGTGCGGCCGCCGCCTGAGGAGCTCCGCGGAGAGCCCGACGCGCTCGGCCAGTGCGGCCACCGCCGCTGCCGCCTCGTCCCGCCGGCCTGTCGCCCGCAGCGGTTCCGCGATCAGGTCGGTGAGCCGCAGGCGCGGGTCCGCGGCGAGCCGGGGCTGCTGGAAGACCACGCCGAAGGCCGTGCGCTGCTCGCGCGTGGCCCGGTGGCGCGCGCCGCGGACGGGCTCGCCGTCGACGGCGACCGTGCCGGAGTCCGGCCGGTGCAGCAGGGCGGCCACCCGGGCCAGGGTGGACTTTCCGCAGCCGCTCGGGCCGAGCAGGCCGACGGCGCGGCCGGATCCGATCGTCAGGGAGACGCCGCGGACGACGGGCCGGCGCGCGTCGTACCCCGCGGTGATACGGCTCAGCTCAAGCACGCGAGGACTCCTCCGGATGGTGGCCGGCGCTCGGACGGCCGGGAGTGACCGGATGGTGGCAGGCGACGCCGCCGGTCGTCGCCGGGACCGTCCCGCAGAGGTCGCTCGCCCGTGCGCAGCGCGCGGCGAAGGCACAGCCGGCCGGCAGGTCGCCGAGTTCGGGCGGCATGCCGGGGATCGGGGTGAAGGCGCGTTCGGGGAGGGCCTCGAGCAGGGCGCGGGCGTAGGGGTGGCGGGGGCCCGGCTCGCCGAAGAAGGCGGGGGCGCCGGTGACTTCCACGATGCGGCCCGCGTACATGACGGCGACGCGGTCGGCCACGCGCCGGGCCGCCGCGAGGTCGTGGGTGATCATCAGCAGGGCGCGGCCGGCGTCGGCGTGCCGCCGCAGTTCGTCCACCGTGCGGTCGACGAGGTCGCGGTCGAGGCCGGTCGTCGGTTCGTCGGCGAGCAGGAGCGGGGCGTCGCCGACGAGGGCGAGGGCGGTGGCCGCGCGCTGCGCGAGGCCGCCGGAGAGCTGGTGGGGGTGGCGGTCCAGGTGGCTTATGGGGAAGGCCGCCCGCTCGGCCGCGGCTTCGGCCGCCGCCCGCAGCCCGGCCCTGGGGGCGCCCGTCAGCTCCCGGACGGTCTCCTCCAGCTGGGAGCGCACGGTGCGGACGGGGGTGAGGTGGGCGGAGGGGCTCTGCGGCACGAGGCCGATGCGGCGGCCTCGTACGGTACGGGCCAGGGTGCGCTCGTCGGCCGCCAGGAGGTCGAGGTCGCCCAGGAGGGCCCGGCCGGTGGCTTCGGCGTTGCGCGGCAGCAGGCCGAGCAGGGCCGAAGCCAGGACGGATTTGCCGCAGCCGCTCTCGCCGATGAGGGCGAGGCATTCGCCGGGGGCCAGCTCGAACGAGGCGTCGGTGACGGCGGCGATCTCGCGGCCGCCGCGCATGCGGAAACGTACGGAGAGGTTCCGTACGGACAGGACGGGGGGCACGGCCGGTACGGGGTCCACCGCCCGTACGGGGTCAGCAGCCGGTACGCGGCTCACAGCGTCAGCTCCGATCGGCTCCGTGGGTTGAGCCGTTCGCGCCACGCGCCCGCCAGCCCGGCCACGGCCAGGGTGGGGACGATGATGAACAGGCCGGGGAAGAGCGTCGGCCACCAGTCGCCCGCGAGGAGGGAGCCGCGCGCACTCTGGACCATGTTGCCGAGGCTCGCCTGGTGCGTGGGAAGGCCCAGGCCCAGGAACGACAGGGCGGACTCGTGCCAGATGGCGTGCGGGACCATCAGCACCGCCGCGAGGCCGGCCTGCGGCAGGACGGCGGGGAGCAGGTGGCGGACGGTCACCCTCCACCGCGACGCACCGCCGGACACTGCCGCGTCGACGTAGGGGCGCGAGCGCAGCGACAGCACCTCGGCTCGTACGATGCGCGCCGTCGACAGCCAGTGCGTGACGACGACGGAGGCGACGACGGGCCAGACGCCCGGGCGGAACATCGTGACGACGAAGATGCCGAGCAGCAGGTGCGGCACGGACGAGAACAGGTCGACGAGCCGCATCAGGACGCGGTCCGCCCAGCCGCCGAGCGCGCCCGCCGCCGCGCCGACGGCCGTGCCGATCACGGTCGCGGCGAGGGCCGCGGCGACGCCGACGAAAAGGGAGACGCGGAGCCCGTACACGCTGCGCAGCAGCAGGTCGCGGCCCACTTCGTCGGTGCCGAAGGGGTGCGCCCAGGTGGGCGCCCGGAGCTTTGCGGCCAGGTCGACGGCCTGTTCGTCGAGGGGGACGGCGAACGGCACGGCCACCGCGGCGAGGACGACGGCCGCCATGACGGCGGCGGACACTGTGGTGCGCGTCCGGCCGCCCCTCATCCGTCCACCCCTTATCCGGTCACCCGTCGAAATCCGGTCACCCATCGAAGCCCACCCTCGGGTCCGCCAGGCCGTACAGCAGGTCGGCGAGCAGGTTGCCCGCGAGGACGGCGGCGGTGGCGAGCACGGTCAGGGCGGCGAGCAGCGGGAAGTCGACCTTGGTCGCGGCTTCGACGGTCGCGGAGGCGATGCCCGGCCAGCTGAAGACGGTCTCCACCAGCAGGGCGCCCGTGATGAGTTCGGGGACGCGGGAGCCGGTGAGGGTGAGGACGGGCAGCAGGCCGGAGCGCAGGGCGTGGCCGAGCAGGACGGTGCGTTCGCGCAGGCCGCGGGCGCGGGCGCCGCGCACGGGGTCCTCGGCGAGGGCGTCGCCGACGCCCTGGCGCACGTACAGCATGAACCAGGGCAGCTGGGAGACGGCGAGGACGGCCGCGGGCAGGACGACGTGGGAGGCGATCCGGCCGGGCGTGGCGGTGTCGCTGCCGGTGTCGGTGAGGCCGCCGGCGGGCAGCGCGTCGAGCTTGAGGGCGAAGAGCCAGATGGCGAGGAGGCCGAGCCAGAACGGCGGGGCGGCTTCCAGCGCGTACGCGAGCGAGGTCACGGCCCGGTCGAAAAGGCCACCGCGGCGGCGTGCCGCGAGGACGCCGAGCGCGGTGCCTGCGGTGACCGCCAGGGCGAAGGCGATGCCGCACAGCAGGACGGACCAGCCGATGCGTTCGCCGATGACCTGGGCGACGGGCTGGCGGAGCGAGGCGGAGACGCCGAGGTCGCCGGTGAGGGCCGAGGTCAGCCAGTCCCACCAGCGGGCGGTGAAGGACCGGTCGGCGCCGAGGTTGTCGCGCAGCTGGTCGAGGACGTCCTGGCGGGCGCCCAGTCCGGCACTGCCGGCGTACGCCTTCGCCGGGTCGAAGGGCGAGGCGGCGGCGAGGGCGAAGACGCCGAAGGTGACGGCCGCCAGGACGGGGACGGCGGCGAGGAGCCGCCGTCCGGCCATGCGTGCCATGGGCCCCCACGGGAGCCCGGTGGTACCGCGGGTCACTGTTTGGGCTGCCAGTCCTCGACGTTCCACCAGGGGCCGGCGCCGAGGCCGTGGTCGTGCGGCTCGACCTGGGTGGAGAGGTCCTTCCACGCGTCGTTGACGACGTAGAGGTGGTCGATGTGGGTGAGGAAGGTGTAGCCGGGGTTGTCGGCGAGGCCCTGCTGGACCTTGTCGTAGGCGGCCTTGCGGGCCGCCTTGTCGCCGCTGCGCCGGCCTTCCTCGAGGGCCTTGTCGACGTCGGGGTTGCTGTAGGCGGCCATGTTGTTGAAGCCGTTGAGGGCCAGGGAGGAGTGCAGGAGGTTGTAGAGGTCGAAGTCGGGGTCGGCGGGGTTGCCGTCGCCGGCGAGGACCGCGTCGTTCTTCATGCGCGGCTCGATGACCTCCCAGGTGCCGCTCTGCACCTTGACCTCGATGCCCGCCTTCTTGGCGTCGGAGGCGAAGGCGAGGGCGTGCTCCTCGCGGAGCTTGTCACCCGCGGGGAACCAGAGGGTGAAGGCGGCGCGCTGTCCGTCCTTCTCCCGGATGCCGTCGCCGCCGGTCCGCCAGCCCGCGTCGTCGAGGAGCTTCTTCGCCTTGTCCGGGTCGTACGGGCGCTCGGTGCCCTTGGCGAACCAGTCGCTGTCGGTGGGGACGGGCCCGTAGCCGGCGCGGCCGGCGCCTTCGAGGAGCTTGTCGACCATGGCCTTGCGGTCGACGGCGAGGTCGAGGGCGCGGCGCACGGCGAGGTCGCCGGTGACCTTGTTCGCGGTGGGGAGGGTCACGCCGCGGAAGTCGGTGGTGCGGGCGGTGACGGTCGTCTTGGACTTGTCGCCCTTGAAGCCCTTGGCGAGGTTGGGCGGCAGGATGGCGCCGTCGAGGTCGCCGGAGCGCAGCCGGGTGGCGCGCACGTCGTCGTCCTTGATGATCGCCATCGTGAGCTTCTTGACCTTCGGCTCGCCGCCCCAGTAGCCGGGGTTGGCCTTGAAGGTGAGCTTCTCGCCCTTGCTCCAGCCGGTCAGGACGTACGGGCCCGTGCCGATCGGGGCGGTGTTGAAGGAACCGGAGTTGACGTCCTGCCCCTTGGCCGCGTGCTCGGGGACGATCGGCAGCACGGTGCGCTCGGCGAAGGGCGCGTAGGGGTACTTGAGCGCGAAGACAACGGTGTCGTCCCCGGCGGCGGTGACCTTGTCGATGGCGTCGAGCTCGCCCTTGGCGGCGTTGTTGGTCTTCTCGTCCAGGATGGTGCGGTACGTGAAGACCACGTCCCGGGCGGTGAACGGCTCGCCGTCGCTGAACTTCACGCCTTTGCGGAGCGTGAAGGTGTACGTACGGCCGTCGTCGGTGACCTTCGGCAGCCCGGCGGCGAGGGCGGGCTGGAGCTTCATCGAGGCGTCGCGGCGCAGCAGCCCGTCGAAGATCTTGGAGTTGCCGTCCTTGCCGTAGCCGAGGAGGGGGCTGAGCGTCTCGGGCTCGTTGGCCAGACCGACGACGAGAGAGTCCTTGGCGCCCTTGGCGCCGCCCCCGCCCGGTGTCGAACAGGCCACCGCCCCTGCCGCGAGAACGCCTGCCATGGCCGTGGCGGCCACTCCCCGTACGGACCGGGCCGTCATGCCCCACACCTCTGCTCGGTTACTTGCTACTACTTGCTTCTACTTGCTTTTGCGAACCACTCGCAATTAAACAATACGCAAAGGAATGGCATGGCCAGGGGGTGGGGCCAGTCGAGATCTCGTGCAAGGACATTGGACCCATGACACACAGCGCGCCGACACTGCCTGCCGGTGACGGCAGCAGTACCGCACCCGCCGAGAGCCGGTATGCCGAGGACATGCGGGTGGAGCGGGAGGCCGTGCGGGAGGTGGTGCGGGCCGATGCCTTCGGGGCTCACGTCGGGCTCGTCGTGACCGTTCTTGTCGTGACGGCCGCCGTGGTCTTCGGCGAGCCGCGGTGGTACGGGGCCATCGGCGGGGTCTGCGCGGGGTGGTTCGTCGTCGCCCTGGTGGTGGTGCTGCTCCGCGGGGGCCGGGGGTGGGACGCGCTGCGGCGGGCGTACGTCGCGACGTTCGGGTGGGGCGACTACGTCTCACCGTGAGGGCGGGGCCGTGGAGGCGCGGGGTAGCAGGCTCGGGGTGGTGTCCTGGATGCGGGCGGGTGGGGCGCCGTTCAGGAGGGACAGGAGGTGTTCCGCTGCGCGGCGGCCGAAGGCGGGGGTGTCCCGGGTGAGGGACGTCAGCGTGGGGTGGGTGTTGCGGCAGAGGGCCGAGTCGTCCCATGCGACCACGGATACGTCTCCGGGGACCGAGAGGCCGCGTTCCGCGGCCACCGCCAGGCCCGCCACGGCCATCACGTCGTTGTCGTAGACGATCGCCGTGGGCGGGCGGGGGCCGGCCAGGGCGCGGCGGGTGGCCTCGGCGCCCTGGGCGTCGGAGTAGTCGGTGGTCACCGACCGCACGTCGGGCAGTTCCCGGCGGGCGGCCTCGGCGCGGAGGCAGGCCATGCGGCGGCGGGTGTGGGCGAGTTCGGGCAGGCCCGCGATGTGGGTGATGCGCCGGTGGCCCAGGGTGTGCAGGTGGTCGATGACCGAGGTCATCGCGGCGGTGTCGTCGGCCCAGAGGGTGGAGATCGCGGCGTACGGGGGGCCGGGCGGGCCGTCGGGGGCGCCGACGACGACGGCGGGCAGGCCGAGCTCGTCCAGCAGGCCGGGGCGCGGGTCCTCGGCGCGCGGGTCGACGACCAGCAGGCCGTCCACGCGGCGCTCGGCCCACCAGCGGCGGTAGACCGCGCACTCGGCTTCGAGGTCCTCCACGACCTGGAACAGCAGCCCGAAGCGGCGGGTGGCGAGGGCTTCCTGCACGCCGGAGACCAGTTGCAGGAAGAACGACTCGACGCCCAGGGTGCGGGCGGGGCGGGCCAGGACGAGCCCCACCGTCGCCGCGCCCTCGCCGGACAGGGCGCGGGCCGCGGTGCTCGGCTGCCAGCCGAGCTGCTCGGCGACGCGGCGCACGCGCTCGCGCGTGGCCTCGGAGACGCCGGGGCGGCCGTTGAGCGCGAACGACACCGCGCTCTCCGAGACGCCGGCGCGGCGTGCGATGTCCTTGATCGTCGGCCGGCGGGGCGGCGTGCGGCGCATCCCCTTCCCCCCTCCACCGGATCCTGCGGTTCCTGCGGATCCTGGACGGCAACACACTAAAGCGCATTAGCGGTTGACGGAAGTATTGACTAACTCCCTTTGCCGGGGCACCTTTTGGACCGCACCTCCCGGCCCCGACCGAAGGAGACCCGCCGGCCATGCCGATACCCCGCAGAGCCGTCGCCGCGACCGTTCCGCTGCTCGTGTCCGCCCTCACGCTGACCGCCTGCGGCTCGGGCGGCCCGGACTCCGGGGGAGGTGACGCGGGCGGGAAGCCGGAGGGTGACATCACCTTCCAGACGTGGAATCTGCGCAGCAACTTCAAGGACTATTTCACCGGTCTGGTCGCGGAATTCGAGAAGGCCAACCCGGGCGTCCGCGTCTCATGGCTGGACCAGCCCGCCGACAACTACGCGGACAAGCTGAGCGCCGACGCCGCCGCGGGCACCCTGCCCGACGTCGTCAACGTCTCCCCGGACCTGTCCTATCCCCTGGCCAAGGCCGGGCTGCTGATGAACCTCGACAAGGAGCCGGCCGTGGCGGAGTTCAAGGGCGAATACACCCCGGAGGCGTGGGAGGGCAATGTGCTGCCCGGCCTGGGCGGTTCGTACTCCTTCCCCTGGTACCTCAACACCGGCCCGCTCTTCTACAACAAGGCCTTGTTCCGGCAGGCCGGCCTCGACCCGGAGAAGCCGCCGAAGAGCTACGGCGAGCTGTTCGCGGCGGCTCGGACGATCGCCGAGCGCTCGGGCGGCAGGATCGCGACGCTCGGCGGGACCCCCGCCGTGGAGGACTTCGGCCGCTACGGCGTGCGGCTGATGAACGGCGACGCCACCCGGTTCACGTACAACGAACCGAAAGGCGTGGAACTGCTCACCGAGTACAAGAAGCTCTACGACCTCGGCGGCCTCGACCCGCAGTCCCTGACCAACACCCCGGACAAGACGGGCCAGAAGTTCCTGGAACAGAAAGTCGCCATGAATCCCGGCAGCGCCCACGACCTGGAGAACTTCAAGAAGAACGCCCCCGGCCTCTACCGCGAGCTCGGCATCACCGACGCCCCCAACAACACGGGCAAACCCAATATGTACGTCATGGGCCTCGGCGTCAGCAGCCGAAGCAAGCACAAGGCCGCCGCCGTCGCCTTCGCCCGCTTCGTGACGGACCGGAAGAACCAGGAGGCGTTCGCCCACAAGGTCGCCGTCTTCCCCAGCACCAAGGGCTCCCTCGACGACCCTTACTGGACGAAGGACGACGGCACCGACGAGGGCCGCGTACGGGTCGCCTCGGCGAAGATGCTGAAAGGGGCGGTCAATTACACGCCGGTCGTGCTCAGCGAAGAGATGAAGACCGTCCTCAAGAACGAGGTCGCCAAGGCCCTCCAGGGAAAGAAGACGCCCAAGCAGGCCCTGGACGACGCGGTCGCGCAGAGCGACAAGCTGCTCAAGCAGGGCTGACGGGCGTGAAGCACGTACGTACGCGAGCAGTGCCCTTCCGCACGCCGGCAAAGCCCATCCGTACGCCGGTAAAACCCGCCCCTACGCGGGTGAAGCCCATCCGTACGCACCGGCCCGCCAGCCCCTGGCTCTTCCTGCTGCCCGGCCTCGCCACCGTCACCGCCTTCAGCCTCTACCCCTTCCTCACCACGCTCCACAAGGCCTTCACCGACGCCCGCACCCTCACGCCCGGCACGTGGGTGGGTCTGCGCAACTTCCGCGACATGGCGCACGACGAGCAGTTCTGGGTCGCGCTGCGCAACAGCGGCCTGTACGTGGTCCTCGTCGTGCCCTTCACCGTGCTGCTGCCGCTGCTGCTCGCGCTCCTGGTGCAGAAGCGGCTCCCGGGCGTCGCGTTCTTCCGGTCCGCGTTCTACACGCCCGTCGTGGCCTCCAGCGTCGTGGTGGCCCTGATCTGGGGGTGGATGCTCGACGACCGGGGCCTGGTCAACGGCATCCTGCGGGTGCTCGGGGCCGGGCCGTTCGCCTTCCTCGGCGACGAGTGGCTGCTGCTGTTCAGCGCGATGGCCCTGACGGTCTGGAAGGGCCTCGGCTACTACATGGTCATCTACCTGGCGGCGCTGGCGCACGTGCCGCGCGAGCTGTACGAGGCGGCGGCCGTCGACGGCGCGGGCGCGCTGCGGCGCTTCACCGCCGTGACCGTGCCCGCCGTGCGCTCGACGATGGTCCTGGTCGGCGCCCTGTCGTCGGTGGCCGCCTTCAAGGTCTTCTCCGAGGTCTTCCTCCTGGCGGGCCCCACCGGCGGGCCGGCCGGGCAGGACACCACGCTCGTCATGCTCGTCCAGCGCACCGGTACGGGCCTCAACGGCCGGGTGGGCTACTCCTCGGCGCTCTCGCTGGTGGTCTTCGCCGTCGCCCTGCTGCTGATGCTGCTGGTGCTGCGCGCCGGCCGGAGGGGGGAGAACGCATGAGCCGTACGCCGCACGCCCCGCGCGCGCATAAAGCCTCCGCCGCGCAGAAAGCCTCCGCCGCGCAGAATGCCCCCACGGGGCGGAAGGCCTCCACCGGCGAGAAGGTCCTGCGCTACGTCCTCCTCCTCGCCGTGCTGGCGCTGACGGTCGGCCCGTTCCTCTGGCAGCTGTCGACGTCCCTCAAGAGCACCACCGAGGACGTCTACACCGCCCCGCCCCGCTTCCTGCCGTCCCACCCGACCGCCCACAACTACGCCGCGGTCGCGGACATCATCCCCGTGTGGGACTACGCCCTGAACTCCCTCAAGGTCGCCGTCGCGAGCGTCCTCACCAACCTCGCCGGCGCCTCGGCGGCCGGTTACGCGCTCGCCCGGCTGCGGTTCCGCGGGCGCGGGGCGGCGGGGCTGGCGTTCGTGGCGGCGGTGCTGGTGCCGCTGGAGTCCATCGTCGTCGCCCAGTTCACGATGATGCGCGACCTGGAGCTCAACAACACGCTCGTGGCCGTCGTCCTGCCCGGCGCGGTCGGCGCGCTCAACGTCCTGCTGATGCGGAACGCCTTCTCCAACCTGCCCTACGAGATCGAGGAGGCGGCCGTCATCGACGGCGCGAACGTGTGGCAGCGGTTCGTGCGGATCGCGCTGCCGTCCGTACGGGGCACGCTCGCCGTCGTCGCGGTCTTCTCCTTCATGGGGGCGTGGGACGACTTCCTGTGGCCGCTGATCGTGCTGTCCGGCCCGGACCGCTTCACGCTCACCGTCGGCCTGAACTACCTGCACGGCACCTTCCAGCAGGATCCGCGGCTGGTCGCCGCCGGCACGGTCATCGCCGTCGCCCCGCTCGTCGTGATGTTCGCGTGCCTCCAGCGGTACTTCTTCCGCGGCGTCGGGGAGGGCGCCGTCAAGGGCTGACACCTCCCGTCCACGACACCCGTAGCAGAAGGGACACCCCCGCCCCATGCGCTTCGGCGTCAACTACACCCCCGCCCGCGGCTGGTTCCACCACTGGCTCGACTTCGACCTGGACGACGTCCGCGCCGACCTGGACTCCATAGCGGCGCTCGGCCTCGACCACATCCGCGTCTTCCCCCTCTGGCCGCTCTTCCAGCCCAACCGCACCATGATCCGGCCGCGCGCCGTCGAGCAGCTCGTGAGCCTGGTGGACGCGGCCGGCGAACGCGGGCTCGACGTCAACGTGGACGGGCTCCAGGGGCACCTGTCCAGCTTCGACTTCGTCCCGTCCTGGACCACGACCTGGCACCGCCGCAGCCTCTTCACCGACCCGGACGTCGTCGACGCGCAGGCCCGCCTCCTCACCGAGCTCGCCGGCGCGCTCGCCGGGCGGCCCAACTTCCTCGGCATGACGGTCGGCAACGAGTTCAACCAGTTCTCGGGGCCGCCCCACCCCGACCCCGACCGCGTCAGCCCCGCCCAGGCCGGCCGCTGGCTGCGCCGCATGCTCGCGGCCTGCGAGGAGGGCGCGCCCGGCAAGACCCACCTGCACGCCTCGTACGACGCCGCCTTCCACGACGGCGAGCACCCCTTCACGCCCGCGCACTCGGCACGGCTCGGGGCCATGACCGCAGTGCACTCCTGGGTCTTCAACGGCACCGCGCAGCGCCACGGCCCGAGCGGCGCGGCCGAGCACCTCGCCGCCTACCTCATCGAGCTGTCCAAGGCCTGGGCCGCCGACCCCGCCCGCCCCGTATGGCTCCAGGAGACCGGCGCGCCCGCCCCGCACCTCCCGCCCGGCCGCGCCGCGGCGTTCACGGAGGCGACCGTCCGCCACGCGCTGGACTGCCCCGGCCTCTGGGGCATCACGTGGTGGTGCTCCCACGACGTCGACCGCGCCCTCGCGGACTTCCCGGAGCTGGAGTACGGGCTGGGGCTGCTCACCAACGACCGCGAGGTCAAGCCGGCCGGGGAGGTGTTCGCACGCCTCGCCCGGGAGCACCGGGACGGCCACGGCGGCCCCGCGCCGCGGCGGACGGCCCTGGTCCTGGACGCGGGCGACACCGAGGACGCGCCGGGGCGGGCCGTGTGCGCGCCGGGCGGGGCGTTCTTCGAGGCGTGGATGCGGGTCGCCTCCGGCGGCGGGCGGCCGGCGGTGGTGCTGGCCCAGCGGGCCGGGGACGCGGCGCATCTGGCTGCGCGGGGCATCACGGAAGTGATCGCGGTCGATCAGGTGCCCTAAGCGCTCCGTGGGAAGTGGAGTGCGTCATCTGCGGGCCGGTGGGGGCTGGTCGCGCAGTTTCCCGCGCCCCTTCGGGGCACGGACCCGCACCGTACTTCGGCAAGACCGCTTAGTAGTGCGCCTCCTCCAGATGTGCCCCCGGACGGCTTGAAAGAAGAGGAGTCACCATGAACGTCACCCGCCGAAAGGCTTTAGCCACCGGCGCCGCCGGCCTCGCCGCCGTCGCCCTGTCCGCCGGGCGCGTCGCGGCCGCCGACGCCCCCTCCCCCGCCCTCCAGCCGTACGCCTCCTACTGGTTCCCCGACAGCCTGCCGGCCGGCTCGCCCGCGCCCGGGGTCGTCCGGCGCAGCCTCGCCGCCTGGGATCCCGCCAAGGACCCCGGCTTACCGTTCAACCGGGCGACCGTGCCGCTCGCCGCGCGCTTCGCTCCCCCGCCGCCCAACGCCACCGCCCGCGCCGGCCAGGCCCGCGTCAGCGCGCTCGCCGCGTTCGCCCACACCTCCGGGAACCCCTCCCAGGGCGCGCCGACGGCCGACTTCTACGCGCTGACCCACTGGGCCTACCTCGACGAGCTGGTCTTCTGGGGCGGTTCCTCGGGCGAGGGGCTGATCCTGGCGCCCAACGCGCCCGTCGTGGACGCGGCCCACCGCAACGGCGTGCCCGTGCTCGGCACGGTGTTCCTGCCGCCGGCGGCGTACGGCGGGCAGTTGCAGTGGACGCGGGACCTGGTGCGGCGCGGCCCGGACGGCGGGTTCCCGCTGGCCGACCAGCTGGTCCGGGTGGCGCGGGCGTACGGCTTCGACGGCTGGTTCGTCAACGCCGAGACCGGCGGCGGCGACGCCCGTCTCGGCGCGGACATGCGCGACTTCATCGCGTACCTCCGGACGCGGGGCGCGGCACGCGGCAAGGCGCGGGGCGCGGACCTCCGCGTCACCTGGTACGACGCCATGGTCGTCTCCGGCGGCATCGACTGGCAGAACCGGCTGAACGACAGCAACGCGCCGTTCTTCCGCGCCGCGAGCTCGATGTTCCTGAACTTCAACTGGGGCCGGGAGGGCCTCGTCTCCTCCGCCGATCTCGCGCGGAGCATGAGTCGCGGCCCGTACGAGCTGTGGGCCGGGATCGACGTCGAGGCGCGCGGCTGGGACACCTCCGTGGACTGGGACGCCGTCGCCCCGGCGGCGGGCCCGCACGTCACCTCGTACGGCTTCTACCGCCCGGAGTGGACCTGGACGAGCCTGCCCGCCGGGGCCCGCGGCCCGGCCGCCTTCCACGCGCGCGACGACCGCTTCTGGTCCGGTCAGCGGCTGGATCCCGCGGCGCCGGAGGCGGGCCCGTGGCGGCCGCCGGCCGCGTCCGTCGCGGACCGGTCCACGCTCACCGCCCTGCCGTTCGCCACGACCTTCAACACCGGTCACGGCCTGGGCTGGTACGAGAAGGGCCGGCGTACGGGCGAATCCCCGTGGCACCACCTGGGGCTCCAGGACCGGCTGCCGGGCCGGCGCTGGGTGATCCGTACGGCGGGCCCGCGGCCGGCCGTCGGCTTCGCCTTCGACGACGCCTGGCGGGGCGGCAGCAGCCTCCTGGTCGCGGGCGAGCTCACTGCCCCGGCGGAGGTCGGGCTGTACGAGGCCCGGCTGCCGTTCTCGGACGCCACGGTCGTGGAGCTGGCCCACCGTACGGACCCCGGTTCGGCGGCGGTGCGCGTCGAGCTGGTGGTCGCCGTGGACGGCGGCGGCGTCGCGTACCTCCCGGCCGGTGTCCTTCGCGCGGGCGGCCGCGGCTGGACCACCGCGACGGTGCGGGCCGGAGCGAAGCTGCGCGGCCGCGCGGGGCGGAGGCTCCGGGCGCTCGGCGTCCGGCTCACCGCACCGGACGGCGGTGCGGTGCGCTGGCGGCTGGGCCGCCTGGCGGTGCGCGACGCGGCCCCCGCGGCGCCCGCCCCGCCCGTGGCCCCGGCGGTCACCGCGTCACACGTGGGGCCCGGCGGCACGGCCGAGCTGCGCCTGGCCTGGGGCGCCCCGGCGGGCGCGGCGGTACGCCAGTACGAGCTGCGTCAGGCGCTGCCCGGCGGGCGCTTCCGCTTCCTCGGCGGCACCTGCGGGCATGCCTACTACGTCCCGGCGCTGCGTCGTACGGACGGCGAGGCGGCCACCCGGATCGAGGTGCGCGCCGTGGACGAGCTGTACGCCGCGTCCGCCCCCGCTTCCGTCGCCTTCCGCTGGTGACCTGGCAACCAAGCGACCCCCGGTAGGCAACCGACCTAAGGAACCGACCTGATGCACAACGACCGCACCATCACCGAGGCCCGGCTGAAGCGCGTGCTGGACGAGCGCATCCGTCCGGCCGTGTACCCCGAGTCGGTGCCGCTCGCCGTCACCGTCTGGCACGCGCCCGGCGAGCCCGTCCCGGTGGCCGAGGGGATCGCCGCCGGGGGCGTTCCGATCGAGGCGGGCGCGGCCTGGGGGTCGCCGTGGGGCACGAGCTGGTTCACCGTGACGGGCAGCGTGCCGCGGGAGTGGGCGGGCCGGACGGTCGAGGCCCTGCTGGACCTGGGGTTCGACGAGAACATGCCGGGCTTCCAGTGCGAGGGGCTGGTCTACCGGCCGGACGGCTCACCGGTGAAGGGCCTCAACCCGCGCAACCAGTGGGTCCGGATCGCCGAGCGGGCGGCCGGCGGCGAGGACGTGCTGCTGCACGTGGAGGCGTCGTCCAACCCGGTGATCCTCGACTACCACCCGTTCGTGCCGACCGAGCTGGGCGACCGGGAGACGGCCGGCGGCGAGCCGCGCTACCGGCTGGCGCGCATGGACCTGGCCGTCTTCGACCGGACGGTGTGGGAGCTGGTCCAGGACCTGGAGGTGCTGGAGGGGCTGATGGCCGAGCTGTCCGGGGACGCGCCCCGCCGCTGGGAGATCCTGCGGGCCGTCGAGCGCGCGCTGGACGCGGTCGACCTCCAGGACGTCGGCGGTACGGCGGCGGGGGCGCGCGAGCGGCTCGCTGCGGTGCTGTCCGCGCCTGCCCACGCCTCCGCGCACCGGATCAGCGCGGTCGGGCACGCGCACATCGACTCGGCGTGGCTGTGGCCGCTGCGCGAGACGGTGCGCAAGGTCGCCCGCACGACGTCGAACATGACGGCGCTGCTGGAGGACGAGCCGGGGTTCGTCTACGCCATGTCGCAGGCGCAGCAGTTCGCGTGGATCAAGGAGCACCGGCCTGAGGTGTACGCGCGGGTGAAGAAGGCGGTCGCGGACGGCCGCTTCGTGCCGGTGGGCGGCATGTGGGTGGAGTCGGACACGAACATGCCGGGGTCGGAGGCGCTGGCCCGGCAGTTCGTGCACGGCAAGCGCTTCTTCCTGGAGGAGTTCGGGATCGAGACGGAGGAGGTGTGGCTGCCGGACTCCTTCGGCTACTCGGCCGCGCTGCCGCAGCTGGTGCGGCTGGCGGGGGCCAAGTGGTTCCTGACGCAGAAGATCTCGTGGAACCGGACGAACAAGTTCCCGCACCACACGTTCTGGTGGGAGGGCCTGGACGGCACCCGGGTCTTCACGCACTTCCCGCCGATCGACACGTACAACGCACAGCTGTCGGGCGGGGAGCTCGCGCACGCGGTCCGCACCTTCCGGGAGAAGGGCGGGGCCACCCGCTCGCTGGCGCCGACGGGCTGGGGCGACGGGGGCGGCGGCACGACGCGCGAGATGCTGGCGCGGGCGAAGCGGCTGGCGGATCTGGAGGGCTCGGCGCGGGTGGTCTTCGAGAAGCCGTCGGCGTTCTTCGAGAAGGCGCACGCCGAGTACGCGCAGGCGCCGGTGTGGGTGGGCGAGCTGTACCTGGAGCTGCACCGGGCGACGCTGACCAGCCAGGCCCGCACCAAGCAGGGCAACCGGCGCGCGGAGCACCTGCTGCACGAGGCGGAGCTGTGGGCGGCGACGGCGGCCGTGCGGGCGGGCTTCCCGTACCCGTACGAGGCGCTGGACCGGATCTGGAAGACGGTGCTGCTGCACCAGTTCCACGACATCCTGCCGGGCACGTCGATCGCGTGGGTGCACCGGGAGGCGGCGGTGACGTACGCGGCAGTGGCGGCGGAGCTGGAGGAGATCGTCGGGAGCGCGCTGGCGGCGCTGGCGGGCGACGGCCCGGGCGACGGCGGGACGGTGGTGTTCAACGCGGCGCCGCACGGGCGCGGGGAGGCGCCGGCCTTCGGTGCGGCCGCCGCCACCGGACCGGTGCGGCTCGTGGAGCCGGAGCCGCGCGACGGCGGCGGGTTCGTCCTCACCGACGGCGCGCTGCGCGTCGAGATCGACGGCAGGGGCCTGGTCGTGTCGGTGTACGACCTGGCCGCGGACCGGGAGACGATCGCGCCGGGCGCTGCCGCCAACCTGCTGCAACTGCACCAGGACTTCCCGAACATGTGGGACGCCTGGGACGTGGACCACTTCTACCGGAACACGGTGACCGACCTGACGGACGCCGAGTCGGTGGAGCTCGCGGACGACGGGACGACGGTGCGCGTGGTGCGGGCCTTCGGCTCCTCGCGCGTCGAGCAGCGGATCTCCCTGCCGGCGGGCGAGCGGCGGCTGGACATCGCCACGGAGGTCGACTGGCACGAGACGGAGAAGTTCCTCAAGGCCGCGTTCCCGCTGGACGTGCACGCGGACCGGACGGCGGCGGAGACCCAGTTCGGCCACCTGTACCGGCCGGCGCACACCAACACGAGCTGGGACGCCGCCAAGTTCGAGGCGTGCGCGCACCGGTTCGTCCACCTGGAGGAGCCCGGCTGGGGCGTGGCAGTCGTCAACGACTCGACGTACGGCTACGACGTGACGCGCACGGTCCGCCCGGACGGCACGGGCACGACCACGACGGTGCGGCTGTCCCTCCTGCGGGCCCCGCGCTTCCCCGACCCGCGCACCGACCAGGGAACGCACCGCTTCCGGTACGCGCTGGTGCCGGGCGCGTCCGTCGGCGACGCCGTCCGCGAGGGCTACCGCATCAACCTGCCCGAGCGGCGGGTGCCGGGCGGCACCGCCGTCCAGCCGCTGGTCCGCGTCGGGAACGAGGCGGTCGTCGTCTCCGCGGTGAAGCTCGCGGACGACGGCAGCGGCGATGTGGTCGTGCGGCTGTACGAGTCCCGGGGCGGGCGGGCCCGCACCCGCCTGGAGGCGGGCTTCCCGCTCGCTTCGGCGTCGGTGTGCGACCTCCTGGAGCGGCCGCTGGCCGCAGCGGCGGCGGACGGTGACGCCGTCCCGCTGTCGCTGCGGCCGTTCCAGATCCTCACGCTGCGGCTGAGGCGGCGCGGCTAATCGCTTCGCGGGAGCGCGGTATTCCATCTGCGGGTGGGTCGTGGCCGGCCGCGCAGTTCCCCGCGCCCCTTCGGGGCGCCGGGGGGTGTCAGGCCGGGCGCGGGATGTAGGCCAGGCCGTGGGCGCCGGAGAGGCCGAGCTTGCCGAGGTCCAGCCGGGACAGGCGCTGCATCGTCTCCAGGTCGACGATGTCGACGGTGGAGGAGACGACGCAGGACACGTAGGCGAGCCGGCCGTCGGGCGACGAGTTGATGGTCAGCGGGACGGTGCCCACCTCGACCTCGCCCAGTTCCTCGCGCGTGCCGGCGGAGAACACCCGCAGCCGGCCCGCCGCATGGTTGCGGATCCCGGACTCCGGGTCGAACCCCCCGTCCAGTTCGCCGGCAAGCAGCTTTCCGGTCGACGTGACGTGCACGGGCATCACGACGTCTTTGGTGGGCAGCGTGTCCACGACGGTGGCCGTCCGGGTGTCGATGACCCGGATCCCGGCGAGCGACCGCTCCTCGGTGGCGGCGAAGGGCCGGGCGTAGGGCGCGGCGACGAAGAGGTGCCTGCCGTCGGCGGAGAGGGCGAGACCCTCGCTGCCCGGCACCTCGATCCTCGCGGTGAGGGTGCGCTGTTCGAGGTCGACGACGGACACGAACGGCGTCTCCTTGTTGGTGGAGTACCCCGTCCGGCCTTCCGGGCCGACGGCGAACCAGTGCGGGACGGGCGCGTCGAGGCCGATCCTGCCGAGGGGGCGGCGGGTGTCCGTGTCGATCACGACGACACCGCCGGGCCGGTCCGCCGAGGCCTCCACGGTGACGTACAGGCGGTGGTGCGCGGTGTCCAGCGCGAGGCCGTGCGGCCCGTGTTCGGGGGCGAGGTCGATGACCTCGACGATGCGGCGCGCGTCGGGGTCGATGACGGTCAGTTCGGTGCGGCGGCCGGTGTTCTCGGCGTAGTGGCCCGAGTGGTACGTCGTGACGCACCACAGGAGCCGCTGCGTCGGGTCGTAGACCAACTCGTGGGGCTCGGGGATGACTTCGACGGCACCGAGGCGCTGGTCGGAGGCGGCGTCGAAGAACGAGACGGTCGCACCGACCTGGCTGACCACGGCCAGGACGTCGCCTTCCCGGCCGGCGCGCGGGGACTGCTGGGCGGCCGGCGCGGAGGACGCAGAGGACATGAAGGGCTCCTTGAACGACGTGAACGAGACGATTTCGCGGATGTCTCCACCCTCGGCGCAGGAAGAGCCCGGAACAATGCAAAGATAGGCACCAAGTCATTGACTCAAACGTAAAAATGCAGGTCAGGATGGTTCCAATGGATCTCAACTTGTTGCGAGTCCTGGACGCCCTGCTCCAGGAGAACAGCGTGACCCGTGCCGCCGAGCACCTCGGCACGTCGCCCGCGGCGGTCAGCCGCACCCTGGCCCGGCTCCGCCGCGCCGTCGGCGATCCCCTGCTGGTCCGTGCGGGCCAGGGCATGGTCCCGACCCCGCGCGCGCTGGAACTCCGGGAGGAGGTGAGCGCGTTGCTGCGCGACTGCGACAACGTCCTGCGGCCCGGCGCCGGCTTCGACCCCGCGCACCTCCGGCGCACCTTCACCGTGCAGACCAGCGACCTGCTCCTGGCCGGGCTGGTCGGCACCCTGACCGAGCGGATCCACGCGGAGGCCCCGCACGTGGACGTGGTCTTCCTCTCGGAAGCGCTGGAGGGCGGCCCCGGGCTGCGGCAGGGCTCGGTCGACGTCGAACTCGGCGTCCTCGGCCACCTCGACCCCGAGATCCGCACCCGGCACCTCGCCCGGATGCCCCTGGTCGGCATCGCCCGCAGCGGTCACCCCCTCTTCGAGGGGCGGATCGACGCCCGCCGCTTCGCCGCGGCCGGCCACATCGGCATCTCGCGTCTCGGCAAACGCCTCGGCCCCATCGACAGCGCGCTCGCGGAGCTCGGGCTGCGGCGCCGGGTCGCGGTCGTCGTCCCCAGCCACACGGGCGCGATGGTCCTCGCCCGCGACACCGACTTCGTCTCCCTCA
This sequence comes from Streptomyces sp. SCA2-17, assembly GCF_044336695.1. Lineage (NCBI taxonomy): Bacteria > Bacillati > Actinomycetota > Actinomycetes > Kitasatosporales > Streptomycetaceae > Streptomyces > Streptomyces sp. SCA2-17. Next base: position 5,872,181 of record NZ_CP117521.1, on the reverse strand, counting down.
CCCTGGCCGGCTGGCTCCCGGGCACGGTCGCGGCACTGGGGCTGCGCACCTTCCCCATCCCCCTCGACCTGGCACCGCTCGACCTCGGCATGGCCTGGCACCCCCGCAACGCGGCCGACCCGGGGCACCGCTGGTTCCGCGACCACCTGGCGGCTTCGGTCCTCGACCCGTCCTCCAGCATGGGGAGTGACAGCCTGTAGGAAGCAACGGCCCGGAAGAACGCAAGGCGGGCCCTGAGCCCGGTGATACGCATCGGACTACGGTGACGGTGTGACGACGTATGTGGCGCTGCTGCGCGGTATCAATGTGGGCGGCAAGAAGCGCGTTCCGATGCAGACCTTGCGGGAGCTGCTCTCCGGCATGGGGTGCGGCTCCGTCCGTACCCACCTCAACAGCGGCAACGCCGTGTTCACGCACCCCGGGCCGGACCCGGACGAACTGGCCCGCGAGCTGGAGCGGGCGATCGAGCGCGAGCTGGGCTTCGCGGTGACGTGCATGGTGCGGGAAGCGGGCGACATACGCCGTGTCGTCGACGCCGACCCGTTCGCCGGGCGGGAGGTCGACCCCGCGCGCTACGTGGTGACGTTCCTGGCCGGGCCCGCCGATCCCGCCGCCGTGGCGGACGTCGACCCGGCGGCGTACGCGCCGGAGGAGTTCGTCCTGGCCGGGCGCGAGCTCTACGTGTACTACGCGGCGGGCATCCGCGACGCGAAGCTCGCCAAGGTGCTGACGGAGCGCCGCCTGGGCACGGCGGGCACCGGGCGCAACTGGAACACGGTCACCAAGCTGGCCGCCATGGCGCAGGAGATGCAGCAGACGGAGGAGACGGGCGCGGCCGGGGGATGACCGCGGCGCAACCACCCGCCCGCGGCTCAGCCGGATGAGGTCTCCGCTTAGCATGCGGGCATGAAGCTGCGTTTTCCCCGCCTGCGCGGGCGACGGCTCGCCGCCACCGCCGCCGCGGCCGCCGTGCTCGCCGGCGGCGGCACCTGGGCCGCGGCCTCCGGCGCGGGCGGCGATCCGCCCGTGCACCGCGAGGACCGCTTCATGCCGATGCCGGAGGCGCCCGGCGGCAGCGGTTCCGTGCGCATCGACACGTCGTTCTTCACGGCGGGCGGCACGGGCCGCAGGCCCGCCGTCCTGCTCGCGCACGGCTTCGGCGGCAGCAAGGACGACCTGCGCGGGCAGGCCGAGGAGCTGGCGCGCTCCGGCTACGCGGTGCTCACGTGGTCCGCGCGCGGCTTCGGGCGCTCCACGGGGCGGATCGGGCTCAACGACCCCGGCCACGAGGTCGCCGACGTGAGCCGGATGCTCGACTGGCTGGCCACACGCCCCGAGGTGGAGCTGGACGGCGACAAGGACCCCAAGGTGGGCATCGCGGGCGCCTCGTACGGCGGCGCGATCGCGCTGCTCGCGGCCGGTCACGACAAGCGCGTCGACGCGATCGCCCCGCAGGCGACGTACTGGAACCTCGCCGACGCGCTCTTCCCCGGCGGGGTGTTCAAGAAACTCTGGACGGGGATCTTCTTCACCTCCGGCTCGGCGACGCCGGGGCCTGTCGCGGGCGGCAAGGCCGGCGCGGTCCCGGGCGCCGGCGCGCAGGCGTCCCCGTCCGCGGAGCTCGGCTGCGGGCGGTTCGAGAAGCAGCTGTGCGAGATGTACGAGCGGGTGGCGGTGGCCGGCAAGCCGGATGAGCAGGCCCGCGAGCTGCTGGAGCGCCGCAGCCCCTCCGCGGTCGCCGGCCGCATCAAGGTGCCGACGCTGTTCTTCCAGGGCCAGTCCGACTCGCTCTTCCCCCTGGACCACGCCGACGCGGCGGCCGGGGCGATCGGCCGCAACGGCGCGCCGGTCGCCGTCGACTGGATCGCCGGCGGCCACGACGCCGGCATCGGCGAGACCGACCGGACCGTGCAGCGTACGCGCGCGTGGTTCGACCGCTACCTCAAGGGCGACGAGAGCGTGGGCACGGGGCCCGCCTTCCGGGTCAGCAGGACGGGCGGCATCGACACCACCGACGGTAAAGCGCAGTTGCGCGGCGCGAGCGGCGAGCGCTACCCGGGCCTGCGGAACGACCCGCGGACGGTCGCGCTGTCCGGGCGCCGGCAGACCTTCGCCAACCCGCCCGGGGCGGCGCCGCCGGCGATCTCGGCCGTGCCCGGCGTCGGGGCCGCGGCGTCGCAGCTGTCCGGGCTCGGTCTGGGGCTGTCGCTCGACTTCCCCGGCCAGCACGCCGGCTTCGACTCGGAGCGCCTGGACGAGGGCGTCCGGGTGACGGGGTCGCCCGCGGTGAAGGTGAACGTCGCCTCCGACACGGGTGAGGCGGTGCTGTTCGCCAAGGTCTACGACGTCGGCCCGAACGGGAAGCAGGTGCTGCCCGCGCAGCTCGTCGCGCCCGTGCGCGTGACGGACGCGAAGGGCGGCCGGACGGTGGAGCTGCGGCTGCCCGCGATCGACCACACCTTCGAGTCCGGGCACCGGATGCGGCTCGTCCTCGCCGCGACCGACCTGGGCTACGCCTCCCCGGCGGCGCCCGCCACGTACAGCGTCTCCGTGGAGGGCGGGCTGAGCGTGCCGACCGCGCCGGACGTGCGGACGGCCTCGGCCGCGCTGCCGTGGTGGACGTGGGGGCTGCCGCTGGGCGGTGCGGTCGTCGCGGCCGCCCTGCTGCTGACCGGGCGCCGGCGGGTGACCGCCCCGGCGCCGGACCCGGCCCTCGCCGGGGTGCCGCTCCAGATCACCGGGCTGAGCAAGCGGTACGCCAAGTCCGCCGACCGGTACGCCGTGCGGGACCTGTCGTTCCGGGTCGAGCGCGGTCAGGTCCTGGGCCTGCTGGGGCCGAACGGCGCCGGCAAGACCACGACGCTGCGCATGCTCATGGGGCTCATCCGCCCGGACGGCGGGGAGGTCCGCGTGTTCGGGCAGGCGGTGCGGCCGGGTGCGCAGGTGCTGTCGCGGGTGGGGGCGTTCGTGGAGGGCGCCGGCTTCCTGCCGCACCTGTCCGGGCGCGCCAACCTCGACCTGTACTGGCAGGCCACGGGCCGGCCGGCCGAGGACGCGCACCTGGACGAGGCGCTGGAGATCGCGGGGCTCGGCCCGGCCCTGGAGCGCGCCGTGCGGACGTACTCGCAGGGCATGCGGCAGCGGCTCGCGATCGCCCAGGCCATGCTGGGGCTGCCGGACCTGCTGATCCTCGACGAGCCGACGAACGGGCTGGACCCGCCGCAGATCCGGGAGATGCGCGAGGTGATGACCCGTTACGCGGCGGCCGGCCGGACCGTCATCGTCTCCAGCCACCTCCTCTCCGAGGTCGAGCAGACCTGCTCCCACCTGGTCGTCATGGACCGCGGCCGGCTGGTGACCGCCGGTCCCGTCGCGGACATCGTCGGCTCGGGCGACACGCTGCTCGTGGGCGTGGAGGGCGAGGTGTCCGAGGTGACGGCGGAGAAGGTGGCGGCGCTGCCGGGGGTGGCGTCGGCGGTACGGGCCGAGGACGGCCTGCTGGTGCGGCTCGACGGCGCGAGCGCGCCGCAACTGCTGGCCGAGCTGGTCCGGCTGGAGGTCCCGGTGGCGCGCGTGGGTCCGCACCGCCGCCTGGAGGACGCGTTCCTGACCCTGATCGGAGGCCCGGCGTGAGCGCTGCGGTGAACGAGGCGCAGGCGGCCGGCGAGTCCGCTCCCGGCTACCGGGCGCGGCACACGCTGCCCCTGCGCGTGGAGGCGATGCGGCAGCTGCGGCGGCGCCGGACGATGGTGGTCGGCGCGGTGCTCGCGGCGCTGCCGTTCGTGCTGATCGCGGCGTTCGCGATCGGCGGGCAGCCGGCCGGGCGCGACGGGCGGATCACGCTCATCGACACGGCGACGGCGTCCGGGGCGAACTTCACGGCGACGTGCCTGTTCGTCTCGGCGGGCTTCCTGCTGGTGGTGCCGGTCGCGCTGTTCTGCGGCGACACGGTGGCGTCGGAGGCCGGATGGTCGTCGCTGCGCTACCTGCTGGCCGCGCCGGTGCCGCGAACGCGGCTCCTCGTCAGCAAGCTGACGGTCGCGCTGGCGTTCAGCGCGGCGGCGATGGTGCTGCTGCCGGTGGTGGCGCTGGCCGCGGGCACGGCCGCGTACGGCTGGGGGCCGTTGCAGATCCCCACGGGCGGTTCGCTGCCGGGCACCACCGCCGTGGGGCGGCTCGCGATCGTCGTCGCCTTCGTCTTCGTGGGGCAGCTGGTGACGGCCGGTCTGGCGTTCTGGCTGTCGACGGTCACGGACGCGCCGCTGGGGGCGGTGGGCGGTGCGGTCGGCCTGACGATCGTGGGGAACGTCCTGGACGCGGTGACGGCGCTGGGGCACTGGCGGGACTTCCTGCCGGCGCACTGGCAGTTCGCGTGGGCGGACGCGTTGCAGCCGCGGCTGGAGTGGGGCGGGATGGTGAAGGGGACGGCGGTGTCGGTGGCGTACGCGCTGGTGCTGTTCGCCCTGGCGTTCCGGCACTTCCGGGGGAAGGACGTGGTGTCGTAGGGGGGGCCGGCTGGTCGTAGGGGGCGAGCACCCGGGCCCCCTCCCCCTGAGAGCTACCCCGCCCCGTACACCTCCCCCGGCTTCCGCACTCCCCTCAGCAGGCCCCGTACCGCCTCGCCCGCCTCCGCCGGGGTCCAGCGGTCGCCCTTGTCGGCGACCGGGCCCGGGTGCCAGCCCTCCATGACGGTGATGCGGCCGCCCTCCGCGGCGAAGACCTGGCCGGTGACCCCGGCCGCGCCGGCCGAGCCGAGCCAGACGACGAGCGGGGAGACGTTGGCGGGGGCCATGGCGTCGAAGCCGGCTGCGGGCGCGGCCATGGCCTGCGCGAACACCCGCTCGGTCATCCGGGTGCGGGCGGCGGGGGCGACGGCGTTGACCTGGACGCCGTAGCGTCCCAGTTCGGCGGCGGCGACGAGGGTCAGGGCGACGACGCCCGCCTTCGCGGCGGCGTAGTTGGCCTGCCCGACGCTGCCGAGCAGCCCGGCCCCGGACGTGGTGTTGACGACGCGCGCCTGCGGCGTCCGCCCGGCCTTGTGCTCCGCGCGCCAGTGCGCGGCGGCGTGCCGCAGCGGCAGGAAGTGGCCTTTGAGGTGGACGGCGACGACGGCGTCCCAGTCGTCCTCGCCGAGGCTGACGAGCATCCGGTCGCGCAGGATGCCGGCGTTGTTGACGAGCGTGTCAAGCCGCCCGTAGGCGCCGAGGGCCGCGGCGACGAGGGAGGACGCGCCCTCCTCCGTGGAGACGTCGCCGGTGTGCAGGACGGCTTCGCCGCCCCGGCGGCGGATCTCCGCCACGACGGCGCGCGCCTCGCCGGACGAGGACCACACGTCGTTCACGACGACCCGCGCCCCCTCCGCCGCGAAGGCGAGGGCGTGCGCCCGGCCCAGGCCGCGGCCGGCTCCGGTGACGGCGGCGACGCGCCCGGTGCAGATTCCGCTCATGCCGGCGGCTCCTCGTGGTGGACGACGTGTTCGGCGTCGTGGTCGACGTCGTGGTCGACGTCGTGGTCGGCGTCATGGTCGGCAGTGGCGGCGGCGAGGAAGGCCGGGCGTTCCCCGCCACCGTGGACGAGCAGTTCGGCCCCGGTGATGTGGGCGGCGTCGGCGGAGGCGAGGAAGACGGCGGCGGCGCCGATCTCGTCGGGCTCGGCGAGCCGCCCTGCGGGGACGGTGCGGGCGACCGCGGCGAGCCCCTCCGCGTCCCCGTAGTGGCGGCGGGCGGCCTCCGTGCGCACCAGGCCGGGGACGAGGGTGTTGACGCGGACGGCCGGTGCCCATTCGACGGCCATGGTGGCCGCGAGGCTGTGCAGCCCGGCCTTCGCCGCTCCGTAGGCGGCGGTGCCGGGCGAGGGCCGGGTGCCGCTGACGCTGCCGACCATCAGGATGCAGCCGCCGGGCTGTTCGCGCATCAGCGGGTACGCGGCGAGCGACGCGGTCAGCGGTGCGACGAGGTTGAGGGCGAGGACGCGGGCGTGCCGGTCCGCGCCGGCGTCGGCCAGCGGCCGGAAGGGCGTGCCGCCCGCGTTGTTCACGAGGACGTCGAGCCGCCCGTACTCCGCGGCCACGCGGTCGAAGAGGGCGGTGACGGCGGCCGGGTCGCGCAGGTCCGCGGGCAGGTGGCGGGCCGTGCGCCCGGCGGCGGTGACGGGCCGCTCCGGCGGCCGGCGGGCACAGACGACGACGCGGGCTCCGGTGCGCAGGAAGGCCCGCGCGATGCCCGCGCCCACGCCGCGCGTGCCACCGGTGACGACGACGGTGCGCGCCCCCGTACCTCCCGTACCCCTCGTGCGCTCCGTACCGGCCGGCATGGTGCCACCTCCCGCGGCGGGTCGTCCGCTGCTACCGTCGGACCACGGCAACTACCTAACAAACGTTTGGTGGAAAGGTAGCGGATCCTCCGATGAGTGTCTCCACCTCACGCCCCGAACCGGCCGTCACCGTCGTCACCGTGGACTTCCCGCCCGTCAACGCCCTTCCCGTGCAGGGCTGGTACGACCTGGCGGCCGCGGTCGGCGCGGCGGGGGCCGATCACGCGGTCCGCTGTGTCGTGCTGGCCGCCGCGGGGCGCGGCTTCAACGCCGGCGTGGACCTCAAGGAGATCCGGAGCTCCCCCGGCCACGAAGCCCTGCTCGGCGCCAACCACGGCTGTGCGGCGGCCTTTTCGGCGGTCTACGACTGCCCGGTGCCGGTGATCGCCGCCGTGCACGGCTTCTGCCTGGGCGGCGGGGTCGGCCTGGTGGGCAACGCGGACGCCGTGGTCGCCTCGGAGGACGCCGTGTTCGGCCTGCCGGAGCTGGACCGCGGCGCGCTCGGCGCCGCGACGCACCTGGCCCGGCTCGTCCCCCAGCACCTCATGCGCACCCTCTACTTCACCTCGCGCACCGTCACCGCGCACGAGCTGCACCGGCACGGCTCCATCTGGCGCGTCGTGCCGCGCCCGGCTCTGCGCGCGGCCGCCCTGGAGCTGGCGCGGGAGATCGCCGCGAAGGACGGTGCGCTGCTGCGCCTGGCGAAGGCCGCGATCAACGGCATCGACCCGGTCGACGTGCGCCGCAGCTACCGCTACGAGCAGGGCTTCACCTTCGAGGCGGGCCTGTGCGGCGTGGGCGACCGCCTGCGCGAGGCGTTCGGGCAGCAGGACAGACAGCACCACGAAAAGGAGCGGCAGGAGAGGGAGCAACGACAGGAAGAGGAGCAGCCATGACCGGTGAACAGGCCGTGGCGGGCCGCGACAAGACCATGACCGCCGACGAAGCCGTCGCCCGCCTGGCGAGCGGCATGACCATAGGCATCGGGGGCTGGGGCTCCCGGCGCAAGCCCATGGCCCTCGTCCGGGCCCTGCTGCGCTCGGACGTCCGCGACCTCACCGTGGTCTCCTACGGCGGCCCGGACGTCGGCCTGCTGGTGGCCGCAGGCCGGGTCCGCAAGCTGGTCGCGGCCTTCGCGACGCTCGACTCGATCCCGCTCGAACCGCACTTCCGGGCCGCACGCCAGCGCGGGGAGGTCGAACTGGTCGAACTCGACGAGGCGATGTTCATGTGGGGCCTGACGGCCGCCGCGCACCGGCTGCCGTTCCTGCCCGTGCGTGCGGGCCTCGGCTCGGACGTCATGACCGTCAACCCGTTCCTGCGCACCGTGACGTCCCCCTACGGGGACGGCGAGGAGCTCGTCGCCGTCCCGGCGCTCACCCTGGACGCGGCCCTGGTGCACCTCAACCGGGCGGACGCGCGCGGCAACGCCCAGTACCTGGGACCGGATCCGTACTTCGACGACCTGTTCTGCGAGGCGGCGCGCGAGGCGTACGTCTCCTGCGAACGGATCGTCGACAGCACCGAGTTCACCAAGGAGGCCGGCCCGCAGACGCTCCTCGTGCAGCGGCACTGCGTCAGCGGCGTCGTCGAGGCGCCGGGCGGGGCGCACTTCACGTCCTGCGTCCCGGACTACGACCGGGACGAGGCGTTCCAGGCGGCGTACGCGGCGGCCGCGGCCGATCCGGCGGCCTGGCGGGAGTTCGCCGCCCGCTTCCTGTCGGGCGACGAGGACGCCTACCGGGCCGCGGTCGCCGGCTTCACCGGGGGCGCGGCGTGAGCGCCGGGCGGGCGGAGCGCGCCGAGGTGTGCGTCGTGGCGTGCGCGGAGGCCTGGCGCGGGAGCGGGGAGGTGCTGGCCGCTCCCATGGGCGTGGTCCCGTCGATCGGGGCCCGGCTCGCCCGGCTCACCTTCGCCCCGGACCTGCTGCTCACGGACGGGGAGGCGCTGCTGGTGGCGGACGTGCCCGCGCTGGGCGCGCGGGCCCGGGCGGTCGAGGGGTGGCTGCCGTACCGCCGGCATCTGGCGCTGGTCGCGGGCGGGCGGCGGCACGTGATGATGGGAGCGGCCCAGCTCGACCGGCACGGCAACCAGAACATCTCCTGCATCGGCGACTGGCGGCGGCCCTCCCGGCAGCTCCTGGGCGTCCGCGGCGCCCCGGCCAACACCCTCAACAACCCCACCAGTTACTGGATCCCCCGGCACTCGCCGCGCGTGCTCGTCGAGAAGGTCGACATGGTCAGCGGCGTGGGCTACGACCGGGCGGCCGCCGCGGGGCCGTCGGCGACGCGCTTCCACCGCATCCCGCGGGTGGTCACCGACCTGGCGGTGCTGGACTTCGAGACGCCGGACCGTACGATGCGGGTCCGCTCGCTGCACCCGGGTGTGACGGCGGCCGAGATACAGGCGGCCACGGGCTTCCCCCTGGAGGTCCCCCACGACGTGCCCCGCACCCGCCTGCCGTCCGCCGAGGAGCTGCGGCTGATCCAGGAGGTCATCGACCCGGACGGGCTGCGCGCACGGGAGGTACGGGGGTGAGGACGGCCCTGACCGAGCTGGCGGGAGTCCGGCACCCGCTCGTGCAGACCGGCATGGGCTGGGTCGCGGGCCCGCGGCTGGTGGCCGCCGTGGCGAACGCGGGCGCGCTCGGCATCCTCGGCTCGGCGACCATGACGCCGGACGCGCTCAGGGCCGCGATCAGGAAGGTGCGGGCCCGTACCGCGGGTCAGCCCTTCGGGGTCAACCTGCGGGCGGACGCGGGCGACGCCCGGGAGCGCGTGGACATCCTGATCGAGGAGGGGGTGCGGGTCGCGTCGTTCGCGCTGGCCCCGTCCCGGGAGCTGATCGCCCGCCTCAAAGGCGCCGGGGTGCTCGTCGTCCCGTCCGTGGGCGCGCGGCGCCACGCCGAGAAGGTCGCGGCGTGGGGTGCGGACGCGGTCGTGGTGCAGGGCGGCGAGGGCGGCGGTCACACGGGCGAGGTCGCGACGACCGTCCTGCTGCCGCAGGTCGTGGACGCGGTGGGCATCCCGGTCGTCGCCGCGGGCGGCTTCCGCGACGGGCGCGGCCTGGTGGCGGCCCTGGCGCTGGGCGCGGCCGGGGTCGCCATGGGCACGCGCTTCCTGCTGACCGCCGACAGCACGGTGCCGGACGCGGTCAAGGCGGCGTACCTCGCGGCGACGGTGCGGGACGTCGTGGTCACGACGAAGGTCGACGGCCTCCCTCACCGGATGCTGCGCACGCCGTTCGTCGCGGGCCTGGAGCGGTCGGGGCGGGTCGGCGGGCTCGTCCGTGCGCTGCGGCACGCCGCCTCGTTCCGGGCGCTGTCGGGGACGAGCTGGCCGGCGCTGCTGCGGGACGGCCGTGCGATGCGGCACGGCCGGGAGCTGACCTGGAGTCAGGTGCTGCTGGCGGCGAACACGCCGATGCTGCTGAGGGCCGCGATGGTGGAGGGGCGTACGGATCTGGGGGTGATGGCCGCGGGGCAGGTCGCCGGCGCCATCGACGACCTGCCGACGTGCGCCGAGCTGGTGGCGCGCGTGATGACGGAGGCGGAGGAGGTGCTGGCGGCGCTCGGGGGACACGGCGCCGGCGGATGAGCGCGGGCGCGCCGGAGCCACCCGCGCCCCGTACGGCTCACAACCGCTCGATGATGGTCACGTTCGCCTGGCCGCCGCCCTCGCACATGGTCTGGAGGCCGTAGCGGCCGCCCGTGCGCTCCAGTTCGTGGAGGAGCGTGGTCAGCAGCTTGGCGCCCGTCGCGCCGAGGGGGTGGCCCAGTGCGATGGCGCCGCCGTTGACGTTGACCTTGTCCGGGTCGGCGCCGGTCTCGCGGAGCCAGGCCAGGACGACGGAGGCGAACGCCTCGTTGATCTCGACGAGGTCGATGTCCGCGATCGTCAGGCCGGCCCGCTTCAGGGCGTGGGCGGTGGCCGGGATGGGCGCGGTCAGCATGCGGACCGGGTCCTCGCCGCGTACGGACAGGTGGTGGACGCGGGCGCGCGGGGTGAGCCGGTGGCGCCGCACGGCACGCTCGCTCGCGAGCAGCAGGGCGGCCGCGCCGTCGGAGATCTGCGAGGAGAGGGCGGCCGTCAGCCGGCCGCCCTCCACGACCGGCTTCAGCGCGGCCATCTTCTCCAGGGAGGTGTCCCTGCGGGGGCCTTCGTCGGCGGTCAGCCCTCCGTACGGGACGAGCTCGCGGTCGAAGCGGCCCTCGTCGGCGGCGTGCGCGGCCCGCAGGTGCGAGAGCAGCGCGTACTCCTCCATGGCCGGGCGGCCGATGTCCCACTGCCGGGCGATGAGCTCGGCGCCGTGGAACTGGCTGACGGGCCGGTCGCCGTAGCGCGCCCGCCAGCCCTCCGAGCCGGCGAACGGGCCTTGGGTGAGGCCGAGCGGGACGGCCGCCTGGTGGACGGCGTAGGCGATGGGGATCTGCGACATGTTCTGGACGCCGCCCGCGACGACGAGGTCCTGGGTGCCGGAGAGGACGGCCTGGGCGGCGAAGTGGACGGCCTGCTGGCCGGAGCCGCACTGCCGGTCGACGGTGACGCCGGGGACCTCTTCGGGCAGCCCGGCGGCCAGCCAGCTCGTCCGGGCGATGTCCCCGGCCTGGGGGCCGACCGCGTCCAGGCAGCCGAGGATCACGTCCTCGACGGCGGCCGGGTCCGCTCCCGTGCGCTCCATGAGGGCGCGCAGGACGTGCGCGCCGAGGTCGGCGGGATGGGCGGCGGAGAGGCCGCCGCCGCGCCGGCCGACGGGGGTGCGGACCGCTCCGACGATGTATGCCTCGGCCATGGCTGATCGCTCCTCGGTGTCCCTGGGGTCATTCGCGTACGGCGATGCCCTCCAGCACCATCGACAAGTACTGACGGGCGATCTCCTCGGGGCTGTGCGCGCCGCCCGGCCGGTACCAGGACGCGGCGACCCACACGGTGTCGCGCACGAAGCGGTAGGCGAGCCGGACGTCGAGGTCGGTGCGGAAGACGCCGGCCGCGGCGCCGCGGCGCAGGGTGCCGAGCCAGGCCCGCTCGAACCGGCGCTGGGAGTCGGCGAGGTAGGCGAAGCGCGGCTGCAGGGCGAGGTGCCGGGACTCGCGCTGGTAGATGGCGACGGCGGGGCGGTGCCGGTCGATCTCCCGGAAGGACTCGGTGACCAGGGCCTCCAGGGTCTCCCGGGGGCCGAAGCCGGCGGCGAGGACCGCGTCGTAGCCGTCCCACAGCTCGTCGAGGAAGGCGGACAGGATCTCGTCCAGCATCGACTCCTTGGAGTCGAAGTGGTAGTAGAGGCTCCCGGCGAGGATCCCGGCCTCGTCGGCGATGCGCCGCACGGTGGTGGCGTTGTAGCCGTGCGCGGCGAACACCTCGGCGGCGGTCGCGAGGAGTTCGCCGCGCCGCTCGGGCGCGGGCCGCTCGGCGGCGGTCTTCTTGCTGTTCGGCACGGTGCCATTGTCGTTCACGCGCGCTGGCTGCTGACGGAGACCGTCTCGCCGGTCATGTACGAGGAGTAGCCGCTGGCGAGGAAGACGATGACGTTGGCGACCTCCCAGGGCTCGGCGGCCCGCCCGAACGCCTCGCGCCGCACCAGCTCCTCCAGCAGCTCCGGGGTGGTGACCTTGGACAGGTGGGGGTGGAGGGCGAGGCTGGGCGCGACGGCGTTGACGCGCACGCCGTAGGCCGCGGCCTCCACCGCCGCGCAGCGGGTGAGCGCCATGACGCCCGCCTTGGCCGCGGCGTAGTGGGCCTGCCCCTGCTGGGCGCGCCAGCCGGCGACGGAGGCGTTGTTGACGACGACGCCGCCGGTGCCGCGGGCGCGCATCCGGCGCAGGGCGGCGCGGGTGCAGCGGAAGGTGCCGCCGAGGGTGGTGCCGACGACGGCGTCCCACTGCTCGTCGGTCATGGCGGTGAGCTCCGCGGTGCCGCCGAGGCCCGCGTTGTTGACGACGACGTCGAGGGCGCCGTGCCGCTCCTCGGCCAGCGCGAACAGGGCCGCGACCTGCTCCTCGTCGGTGACGTCGCACGGCAGGCCGGCGACCTGCCGGCCGCCGAACTCCTCGCTCAGGGCGGCCACGGCGTCGCGCAGCCTGCGGGCGTGCCGGTCGCCGAGCACGACGCGGGCGCCCTCCTCCAGGAACCGGCGGGCGGTCGCGGCGCCGATCCCGGCGCCGGCCGCGGCGGTGATGACGGCCGTGCGGCCGGACAGCAGGTCATGAGCGGGAGGGCGGGGCGGCGGACCCGGCCGGACAGCGGTGGACTCCTCGACGCTGCTCATGACCGTACGTTAACCTACCAAACACTTGTTAGGGAAGGATGGTTGATGACCACTGACCCTGTGACACCCACTGAGCCTGTGACACCCACTGAGCCTGTGGTGCTCTACGAGCGCACCGGTCCGGTCGCAACGGTCACCATGAACCGGCCCGCGTACCGCAACGCCCAGAACTCCGCGATGACGTACGCCCTGGACCGGGCCTTCTACGAGGCGGCGGCCGACGACGCCGTCAAGGTGATCGTCCTGGCGGGCGCGGGCGCGCACTTCTCGTCCGGCCACGACATCGGCACGCCCGGGCGCGACGCCCACCTGCCGTTCGACCGCCGGGCGGGCCTGTGGTGGGACCACTGCGGCAAGGCGGGCGCGGAGAGCCGGTTCGCCCGCGAGTCCGAGGTCTACCTGGGCATGTGCCGCCGCTGGCGCGAGCTGCCCAAGCCGGTGATCGCCGCGGTGCAGGGCGCGTGCGTGGCGGGCGGGCTGATGCTGGCCTGGGTCTGCGACCTGATCGTCGCGAGCGAGGACGCCTTCTTCGCCGATCCGGTGGTGCGGATGGGCATTCCCGGCGTGGAGTACTTCGCGCACCCGTGGGTGCTGCCGCCGCGCGTCGCGAAGGAACTCCTCTACACGGGCGACCGGATGAGCGCGCGGCGCGCCCACGAGCTCGGCATGGTCAACCGCGTCGTGCCGCGCGAGGAGCTCGCCGGGCACGCCCGCGAACTCGCCGGGCGCGTCGCCGCGATGCCGCGCATGGGCCTCGCCCTGGCCAAGCGCGCCGTCAACCAGGCCGAGGACCTCCAGGGCCTGCACGGCGGCCTCGACGCGGCGTTCGCCCTGCACCACCTCGCGCACGCGCACAACGCCGAGACGGCCGCCGACCCCCTGGGCGGCATGGACATCCGCGCGATGAAGGCGGAGGCGGGGACGGAGGCGGGCGGGGCCTGATGGACCTGGACTTCACTCCCGAGGAGGAAGCGTTCCGCGCGGAGGCCCGCGCCTGGCTCGCCGCGCACGTGCCGCGCGCGCCGCTGCCCTCCCTGGAGACCCGGGAGGGCTTCGGCGAACACCGCGCGTGGGAGCGGACGTTGCACGCCGGTGGCTGGTCGGTCGTCTCGTGGCCGCCCGCGTACGGGGGCCGGGGCCGTTCGTTCCTGGAGTGGCTGGTCTTCGAGGAGGAGTACTGGGCGGCCGGTGCGCCCGCGCGGGTCTCGCAGAACGGCATCGGCCTGCTCGCCCCGACGCTCTTCGAGCACGGCACGGAGGAGCAGCGCGCCCGGATCCTGCCCGCGATGGCGAGCGGGGAGACGGTGTGGGCGCAGGCGTGGTCCGAGCCCGGGGCCGGGTCGGACCTCGCGTCCCTGCGGTCGGTGGCCGTGCCGGCGCCCGGCGGGTGGCTGCTGAGCGGGCAGAAGGCGTGGTCCTCGCGGGCCGCGTTCGCCGACCGGGCCTTCGGGCTGTTCCGCAGCCGGCCGGCGGGCGACGGCCGGCCGCACGAGGGGCTGACGTACGCGATGTTCGGGCTGGACGCGCCGGGGGTGACGGTGCGTCCGGTGGCCCGGCTCGACGGCCGGCCCGCGTTCGCGGAGATCTTCCTGGACGAGGTGTTCGTGCCGGAGCGGGACGTCGTGGGCGCGCCCGGCGACGGCTGGCGCGTCGCCATGAGCACCGCCGGCAGCGAGCGCGGTCTCACGCTGCGCAGCCCCGGCCGCTACGTGGCCGCCGTGCGGCGGCTCGTCGCCCTATGGCAGTCGGCGGCCGACCCCGGGGACACGGCGCTGCGCGACCGGGTGGCGGACGCGGTGGTGCGGGCCCGGGCCTACCAGCTGTACGGGTACGGGTGTGCGAGCGCGGCGGGCGGCCCGCGGGGCGCGGAGCCGAGCCTGACGAAGCTGTTCTGGTCGGAGCTCGACCTGGCCCTGCACGAGACGGCGCTCGACCTGCTCGGCCCGTACGGCGAACTGGCCGGCGCCGCGGCCGACGCCCCGGCGCACGGCGCGTGGTCGGAGGGCTGGGTCTTCGCCCTGGCGGGCCCGGTCTACGCGGGCACGAACGAGATCCAGCGGGACATCGTGGCGGAACGGCTGCTGGGGCTGCCGAGGGGGCGGCGGCCGGCGGGCGGGGGCGGTGCCCCTGGAAGCTCGCCGCCTGAGCAGCCGGCTGAAGGCCGCACCCGGCCGCAGCAGCGGCCGGGCGTGCGGCGTCCACCGACCCCTTGACCTCCTCACGGGAGCAGACCGCATGCAGTTCACCCTCGGCACCGAGCAGCAGGACTTCGCCCGCGTTCTCGGCCGGATGCTGGGCACGGCGGACACGCCGGCGGCCGTGCGGGCCTGGGCGCGGGGTGAGCACGGGCCCGGCCTCGCCGTGTGGGAGCGGGTGGCGCGGGCGGGGGTGTTCGAGCCGGCGGTGCCGGAGGCGTTCGGGGGTGCGGGGCCGCTGCCTGCGGAGGTTGCCGTGGCGTTCACCGAGCTGGGCCGGTACGCGGTGCCGGGCCCGGCCGTGGAGACGGTCGCCGTGGCGGCGCTGCTGGCCCGGCTGGCCGCGGCGGGCCGGACCCTGCTCGCGGAGGCGTGGCTGCCGCGGGTGTGCGAGGGCGGGGCCCTGGTGACGGCGGCGCTGCCGGGCGCGCCGGGCGGGAGCCCGTACGCGCTGGACGCGGACGTGTGCGACGCGGTGTTCGTCGTGCCGGCCGGGACGGACGACCTCTTCCTCGCCGCCGGGCACGGCCCCGTGCAGCCCTCGCTGGACCCGGCGCGGCGGCTCGCCGTGCCACGCTGCGGGGCGGAGCCGGTGGCCTCCGGCCGGGCGGTGCGCGAGGCGGTGCGGCACGCCGCGGACTGGGCGGCGTTCGCGGCGGCCGCGCAGCTGCTCGGCGTGGGCGAGGCACTGCTGGAGCGGACGGTGGCGTACGTACGGCAGCGCAGGCAGTTCGGGACGCCGGTCGGCGCGTTCCAGGCGGTCAAGCACCGGCTGGCGGACACGCGCGTCGGGCTGGAGTTCGCGGCGCCGCTCGTGCACGGGGCCGCCGTGGCCCTGTCGGCGGGGGCGCCGGGCGGCGCTACGGCGGAGGTCGCCGCGGCGAAGGCGGCCGCGTCGGACGCGGCCTACGCCGCGGCGCGGGCCGCGCTGCAGCTGCACGGCGCGATCGGCTACACCGCGGAGTACGACCTGTCGCTGTGGCTGGGCAAGGCGCGGGCGCTGAGGTCCGCGTGGGGGGCACCGGCGGAGTGCCGGGCCCGCACCCTCGATATATTTCGCGAGTAAAACACTTGCTAAACTCTTAGGTATGGTGAGACGACCCGCCCTGCCCGGGGCCCTGCACGCCGCCTTCCGGCTCGGCCGCCCGGCGGACATCCGGCACAAGGCGGCCCTCAGCGCCGTCGTGGCCATGGCCGTGCCGGACGCCGCCCTGCTCGCGGCCGGCCGGCTGGACCTGGCGCTGTACACCTCCGCCGGGGCCCTATGCGCGCTGTACGGCCACGACCGCCCGTACGCCGCCCGCGCCCGGGCCCTCGCCCTCGTGGTGCTCGGCATGACGGCGGGCGTGGGCGCCGCCTTGGGCGCCGCGGCCCTGACCCGCTCCCCCACCGTGCTCGTGCTGGTCGCGGCAGCTCTCGCGGCCGTGCAGAAGACGGTGTGCGACGCCTTCCGTACGGGCCCGCCCGGCAACGTCGTCCTCACCTTCGTGTCGGCGTCGGCGTGCTTCGTACCGCAGCGGGCCGCCGACCTGCCGCTCCACCTCGGGCTGACCCTGGCCTGCGGGGTCTGGGCGTGGCTGGTCTGCATGGCGCCGGGCCTCATCCGGCCGCACGGGCCCGACCTGATCGTCGCCGCCCGCGCCCTGGAGGCCGCGGCGCGCGCGGTCCGCGCGGACGAGGCGGCCGCTCCCCGCGCCCGGCACGCCGCCTGGCAGGCCCTGCTGCGGGCGCCGGCGCAGGTGCGCGCCCACGTACACGGCGCACTCACCCGCACGGAACCGGACACCGCACCGGACGCCCGGCGCTGGGAGGCCTGGGCGCGGGATCTGCGCAAGGGCCGGCCCCTGCCCGGGGACGCCCCCGCCGCACCCGGCCCGGGCGCCGTGCCCCTTCCACCTCCCCGGCTGCGCCCGCACCTCCCCGCCGCCGCCCGCGTGCTCACCGGCTCCGCCCTCGCCGGCTGGGCGTCGCTCGCCTGCGGCGTCGGGCACCCCTACTGGGCGGTGGTCACGGCCGCCTCGGTCATTCAGGCCAACTCCGCGCTGTCCTGGCACCGCGCGCTCCAGCGGGTGCTGGGCAACCTCCTCGGCGTCCTGCTCTTCGCCGCGCTCGTGCCGCTCGTCCGCACCGGCGCCGTGGCCATGGTGCTGGCCGCGCTCGCCCTCCAGGCGGGCGCCGAGGCGCTCATCTCCCGCAACTACTGGCTCGGCACGGTCTGCGTCACCCCGATGGCCCTGCTGCTGACCGAATTCGGCGGCAGCCACCCCGCCCGGGAGCTCGTCGGCGACCGCTGGACCGATACGCTCGTCGGCGTGGCGACGGGCCTGCTCGCCTGCGCGCTGGTCGGTAACCGGCGGGCGGCGGACCGGGTCGAAGCCGCCGTGGCCCGGGTGGACGGGGCGAGCGCCGCGGCGCTCGCCGTGCCGGCCGGAGCGGACCGTGCCCGCGAGGCCGCCCGCGACCGGCTCGCGGCCGCCCTCGTCGAACTGCGGGAGGCGGCCGACACCGCGGCCGGCGAGTGGCGGCGGACCCCGCCCGGGGAACGGGTGGCGCACGCCGAGCGCGACGGTCACCGGGCGCTGGCCTCGCTCGTACGGGGGCACGCCCCGGGCGGCGCGGCGGCGTTCTGAGCCTCCTTCCGGGCGGGCACCGGCGGGGCGGCAGAATCTACCCGGAGCACCGACTGGAAAGGATCACCACCGTGACCGAGGACATCGTCGCGCGCGTGCTGCGGCAGTGGCAGCAGGTCCACCCGGGACTCGACACCGCGCCGATGGCCGTGATCGGCAGGCTCAACCGCTGTGCGGCGCTGCTCCAGCAGGCCACGGACGCCCCGCTGGTGCGGGAGGGGCTGACGCGCGCGGAGTTCGACATCCTCGGCACCCTGCGGCGGACGGGCCGGGAGCTGACGCCGGGACAGATCGCGCGGGAGACCTTCGCGTCGGGGGCCGCGGTGACCAAGCGGCTGCGGGTGCTCGAAGCGCGCGAGCTGGTCGCGCGCCGCGCGGACGAGCGGGACCGGCGCGTGGCGCACCTGTCCCTGACGGAGGAGGGCCGGGAGCTCATCGACCGCCTGATCCCCCATCAGCTGAGCTACGAGAACGCGCTGCTGGAGGGGCTCGGCGGGGAGCGCCGGGACGAGCTGGCGGAAACGCTGGCCGAACTGCTCGTCCTCTTGGAAGGAAGGCTGGGCGGCCTCCAGCCCTGAGCCCTTCCGGCGGATCACGGCACACGCACCGTCCACGGTGCCCGCCCCGGTCCGGCCTCCGCGGCCCCCTCTCTTTCCCGGCCCGTACCCCCCAGGGGTACGGGCCGGATTCGTTCCCGCGCCTTGCGCGAAATACACCCCAGGGGTATACATGGAGTCAAGAGATACCCCCTAGGGGTATGAGGGGAACGGCGGCGAGGAGTGCAGATGAGCACCACGAGCAGTACCACCAGGACCGGCACGGCCGAGGTGGAACTCGCGATCGGCGGCATGACCTGCGCCTCCTGCGCCGCCCGCATCGAGAAGAAGCTCAACCGCATGGACGGCGTCGAGGCCACCGTCAACTACGCCACCGAGAAGGCCAAGGTCGTCTACGGCGGGGACGTCGCCGTGGACGACCTGATCGCCACGGTAGTCGCCACCGGCTACACCGCCGAACCTCCCGCGCCGCCCGCCCCGGCCGCGGAGGAGGCCGGGGCCGAGCGGCCCGCGGCCCCGGAGGGCGGCGAGCTGCGGACGCTGCGGCAGCGGCTGGTCACCGCCGTGACGCTGGCCGTCCCGGTCATCCTGCTGGCGATGGTGCCGGCGTTGCAGTTCACGTACTGGCAGTGGCTGTCGCTGACCCTGACGGCGCCGGTCGTGACGTACGCGGCCTGGCCCTTCCACCGCGCCGCCGTCACCAACGCCCGGCACGGCGCGGCCACCATGGACACCCTGATCTCGGTCGGCGTCTCGGCGGCCTTCCTGTGGTCGGTGTGGGCGCTGTTCCTCGGCGACGCGGGCATGCCCGGCATGACGCACGCCTTCGAGCTGACCGTCGGGCGCAGCGACGGCGCGGAGAACATCTACCTGGAGGCGGCCGCGGGCGTCACCGCGTTCATCCTGGCCGGCCGGTACTTCGAGGCGCGCTCCAAGCGCAAGGCGGGGGCCGCGCTGCGGGCGCTGATGGAGCTGGGCGCCAAGGAGGTCACGGTGCTGCGAGGCGGGAGCGAGGAGCGCATTCCCGTGTCCGGCCTGGCCGTCGGGGACCGCTTCGTCGTCCGGCCCGGCGAGAAGATCGCCACGGACGGCACGGTCGTCGAGGGGAGCTCCGCCGTAGATGCCTCGATGCTCACCGGCGAGTCCGTCCCGGTCGAGGTCGGCGCGGGCGACCCGGTCACCGGCGCGACCCTCAACGCGGGCGGCCGCCTCGTCGTGGAGGCCGGCCGGGTCGGTGCCGACACGCAGCTGGCCCGGATGGCGAAGCTCGTCGAGGACGCCCAGAACGGCAAGGCGGCGGCCCAGCGCCTCGCCGACCGCATC
This sequence comes from Streptomyces sp. SCA2-17, assembly GCF_044336695.1. Taxonomy (NCBI): domain Bacteria; kingdom Bacillati; phylum Actinomycetota; class Actinomycetes; order Kitasatosporales; family Streptomycetaceae; genus Streptomyces; species Streptomyces sp. SCA2-17. The sequence continues at coordinate 5,852,900 of NZ_CP117521.1, read as the reverse complement.
TCCGCCGTCTTCGTCCCGGTCGTGATCGCCCTGGCGCTCGGCACGCTCGGGGTCTGGCTCGCGACCGGCGCCGGGGCGACCGCGGCGTTCACCGCCGCCGTGGCGGTGCTGATCATCGCGTGCCCGTGCGCGCTGGGGCTCGCCACGCCCACCGCCCTGATGGTCGGCACCGGGCGCGGCGCCCAGCTCGGCATCCTCATCAAGGGCCCCGAGATCCTGGAGACCACCCGCAAGGCCGACACGATCGTCCTCGACAAGACCGGCACCGTCACGACCGGCCGGATGACCCTGCTCGCCGTCCGCACCGCCGGCGGTGTGAGCGAGGCCGAGGCCCTGCGGCTGGCCGGCGCGCTGGAACACGCCTCCGAGCACCCCATCGCCCAGGCGATCGCCGCCGGTGCTGCCGAGCGGACCGGGCGGCTGCCCGTGCCGGAGGACTTCGCCAACCTGCCGGGGCTCGGCGTGCAGGGCGTGGTCGAGGGGCACGCCGTGCTCGTCGGCCGGGAGAAGCTGCTGGCCATGGGGGCACCCCCTGGACCGGAGCTTGTCGGAGGTCCTTGGGGGAGGGCGATGACGCTGCCGGGCGAGCTGCGCGAGGCGCAGGACGCCGCGGAGGCCGCGGGTCGCACCGCCGTCCTGGTCGCGTGGGACGGCGAGGCCCGCGCGGTGCTGGAGGTGGCCGACGCGGTCAAGGACACCAGCGCCGAGGCCGTCCGGCGGCTGCGCGCGCTCGGCCTCACGCCGATCCTGCTCACGGGCGACAACAAGGCCGTCGCCGAAGCCGTCGCCGCCGAGGTGGGCATCGACGAGGTGATCGCCGAGGTCATGCCGCAGGACAAGGTGGACGTCGTCAAGCGGCTCCAGGCCGAGGGCCGTTCGGTGGCCATGGTCGGCGACGGCGTCAACGACGCGGCCGCCCTCGCCCAGGCCGACCTGGGCCTGGCGATGGGCACCGGCACCGACGCCGCCATCGAGGCGGGCGACCTCACGCTCGTCCGCGGCGACCTGCGCACCGCCGCCGACGCGATCCGCCTCGCCCGCCGCACGCTCGGCACCATCAAGGCGAACCTCTTCTGGGCCTTCGCCTACAACGTGGCCGCCCTGCCGCTGGCGGCCCTGGGGCTGCTGAACCCGATGATCGCCGGGGCGGCGATGGCCTTCTCGTCGGTCTTCGTCGTGGGCAACAGCCTGCGGCTGCGCGGGTTCCGGCCCGTCGACTGAGGCCTCCCGCACCGCCTGCCCGCTCGTACGCGGCCGGCCGGACCCGCCCCGGGGTCCGGCCGGCCGCGTCGTCGTCCCACCGGGCCGCTCACGGAGCCGGCCGTGCTCAGCGCGACGTGGCCGGGGTCGGCAGCTTGGCCGCGGGGAAGGCGTTGTTGCTGTCGCAGACCAGGTCGGAGATCACGACGCCGCCGCCGCTGAGCTCGACCTTGACGTCACGGATCTGCCGCCCGCGCGGCACCTCGTTCGCGGCCGCGGTGCACACGAACTGGCTGCGGGCGACCGACGAGAGCCGCAGGACGTTGTACGGCATCTGGATGCCCACCCGCAAGGTGCCGGTGGTGACGTGCACCTCGCCGTTCATCTTGGGCACGTCGGTGTACAGGCCCCGGATCCGCTGCTCCTCGTCCGGCCCCTCCAGCAGGAGCACGATGGCGTCCTCGGCGCCGAGCTTGACCTTGGCCTGGCGGGTCACCTGCGTCACGCCGGTGGGCGACATGAAGTAGAGCTTCGCCTCCGCGGCGTTGACCTCTCCCTGCCGCTTGGCGCCCGTCGCGGGCTGCCCCACGTCGATGACGCCGGTGGTCGTCACGCCGCAGCCCGCGAGCGCGGTCAGCAGCGCGGACGCCAGGGCGGCGTGCCGCAGTCGCCGTGCCGTCATGCCGTCTCGCCCCCGCCCTGCCGCAGCGGCAGCTCCACCGTGAACACCGCGCCTCCTCCCGGCCGGTTGGCGGCCCGTACGGTCCCGTCGTGCAGGCGTACGTTCTCCAGGGTGATCGCGAGGCCGAGGCCGCTGCCCTCGGAGCGGGCGCGGGCGGAGTCGGCCTTGAAGAACCGCTCGAAGACGTGCGGCAGCACGTCGGGGTCGATGCCCTGGCCGCGGTCGGCGATCTCGATCAGCAGGCGGCGGCCCTCCTCGCCGTGGGCCACCCGCACCGCGACGTCCACCGGCGCGCCGCCGTGCTTGAGGGCGTTGCCCACGAGGTTGGCGACGACGACGTCGATGCGGCGCGGGTCCAGCCGGGCGCGGACGCCCTCGGGCAGGTCGGCGGCGACCTTCTCCTGCCAGCCGCGGGCCTGGACGGTCTTGCGGATCGTCTCGGAGACGTCGACCTCGTCCAGGTGGAGGGCGGCGGCGCCCGCGTCGAAGCGGGAGATCTCCATCAGGTCCTCGACCATCCGCGCGAGCTTCCCGGTCTCCTCGCTGATGAGGCGGACGGCGTAGGCCGTGTCGGGGTCGAGGCCGGCGGCGTCCTCGTCGAGGACGTCGACGACGGCGGTCATGGCGGCCAGCGGGGTGCGCAGCTCGTGCGAGACGTCGGCGGCGAAGCGCCGCGAGTTCGCCTCCATGCGGCGCAGTTCTGCGACGTTCTCCTCCAGGGCCTCGGCCATGTCGTTGAAGGTGCGGGAGAGGTCGGCGAGTTCGTCGCGGCCGGTGACCTTGAGCCGGGTGTCGAGCTCGCCGGCGGCGATCTTGCGGGAGGCGCGGCGCAGCTCGCGCACGGGCCGCAGCACGCCGCTCGCGGCGATGAGGGCGGGCACGGCGGCCAGGGCGACGGCGGGCAGGGCGCCTCTCTGGGCGGCCTTGACCAGGGCCTGGACGTTCGCCTCGTCCTCGCGGAGCGGCATCTGCGCGTAGACCTCCAGGCCGGAGGCCTCGCTGGTGCCGCGGTAGGTGACGGGCAGGCCGATGGCGAGCCACGGCTCGCCGCCGCTGTCGAGGCGCTGGAAGGCGGGGATGCCCGCGCGGACCTTCGCCTGGACGCCCTGCGGGATCCTGCCGGGGCCGCCGCCGGGCACGAGCCCGCTGCCGTGGTAGCGCAGGTGGACGGACCAGCGCTGGGCGCCGCCCGCCGTGTTCAGCCGGTGCTGGAGGTCCTGGAGGGCCTGCTGGGACAGCGGGAAGGTGTAGTCGGGGACCTGTGAGTTCACCTGGGAGCGCAGCGCCTCGATGGCGGTGTCCTGGGTGCGCTTGAGGATGGCCGTCCGGGCCTCGCGGAAGGTCAGGGCCGCCGTGGTGAGCGCGCTGAGCGCGGCGACCAGGAGGAACGCGAGCACGAGGCGGGCGCGGAGGCCGGCGGCGACGTCGCGCAGGGACGGGCGGCGGAAGGCGGGGCGCCGCAGGCAGGCGGGCCGTCTCACAGGGGTCCGAAGCGGTAGCCGAAGCCGCGGACGGTCTGGATGTACTTCGGCGACCGGGTCGATTCCTCGATCTTGGTGCGCAGCCGCATCACGCACGCGTCCACGAGGCGGGCGTCCCCGTGGTAGCTGTGCTCCCACACGTGCTCCAGGAGCTGCTGGCGGCTGAAGACGCGGCCGGGAGTGGCGGACAGGTACAGCAGCAGCTTCATCTCGGAGGGGGCGAGCGGCAGGTCCTGGCCGTGCTTGGCGACGAGGAGGCCCTTGCGGTCGATGGTCAGGTCGCCGTGGGTCTCCACGGGCTGGAGGGAGGCCGGGTCCGGTCCGCCGTCGCCGGGGGCGGCTCGGCGCAGCACGGCGCGGATGCGGGCCTCCAGGACCTCGCCGCGGGCGGGCTTGACGATGTAGTCGTCGGCGCCGGCCTCCAGGCCGAGGACGACGTCTATGTCGTCGCCGCGCGCGGTGAGCATGATGATCGGGATCTGCTGGGTGGCCCGGATGCGGCGGCACACTTCGAAGCCGCTCTTGTCGGGCAGCATGAGGTCGAGCAGGACGAGGTCGGGCCGGAAGGTCTCCATGGCGGCGAGCCCGGCCTCGCCGGTGGCCGCGCCCTCCACCTCGTGGCCGCGGCGGCGCAGGGTGAGGGAGACGCCTTCCCGTACCGCGCGGTCGTCCTCGATCAGCAGCACCCGTGACATGCGGACAGTATCGTTCCCTTCAGTACGCGCGTGCGCCGCACGGCCCTCCGAACGGCAGAACTGTCACAGACTGCTCATATTCCTGCGTCATATGCCGATGTGCCGTCGCAGCAGGGCCCGGAAGTCCCGGTCGAACGCCTCGTAGCGGCGCCGCAGCCCTTCCCCCGGCCAGTCCGCCGGCAGCAGGGCCCCGGGCAGGACCGGGTCCGCCAGGAGGTGGCGGAGGACGGCGGCCGAGACCGTGAAGCGCCCGGCCAGGTCCGCCGTGCGGTCCTCGCGCAGGGCGGACTCCAGGGCCCGGGCGCGGGCCGCCCAGCCGTCCAGGTCCCACAGGGCCGCCGCGAGGTCCGCCGGGTCGCCCTCCGGGGCGCCGGTGAACAGCGCGCACTGGGCCGTGACGACCGGCGGCCGGTCCCGCGGCTCCCGCAGGAGGTTGGCGGGGCGCATCCAGCAGCCCTCGCGGAGCTCGCCGAGGCGGAGCGCGGCCATGGCCTGCCGGAAGGCGGCGCGGTCGGGCGCGGAGCGGCGGTCGGCGGTGACGACGGCGATCTCCCAGTCACCGTCCCAGCGCCGGGTGCGCGGCGCCCGGCTGTCGTCCTGGCGGGCCTGGCGGGCGACGAGCCGGCCGGAGAGCCGGTAGGTGCCGTCGCGCTGCTCCAGGTCCCCCGCCGCGACCATCCGGGTCAGCGCCGTCCGCACCGTCCCCTCCGCGGTCCCGAACAGCTCCCCCACGCGGACGAGGGCGCGGGCGGGCAGGGCGGGCGGGTGGTGCCCCAGGAGCGTGGAGAGCACGACCGAGCGCGCGGTCAGGGGGCGCAGCGAAAGGGATTCGTCCATGGCCGGCCCCAACCTACCCACCGCCCGCTCCGGCCCTTCCCCCAAGGTCCTTTCTCGAGGTCCTTTCTCGGGGCCCTTCGCTCACGGTCTATCCATTACGGTCTCGGATCACGCATCATAAAAGTGTAATGCCGCAATGCCGCCCCCGCAGGAGGTCGCCGTGAGCGCCACGCACGAAGTCTTCAACCAGGCCCCGCCCCTGACCGGCTTCACCACCGCCGACGACCCCGCCCTGCTGGAGGCGCTGCGCCGCGACGGCGGGGCGTGGGGCGAGGCCGAGGTCCGCGAGCTGGGCGCGCGGGCCGGCTCGGAGGAGGTGCAGGACTGGGCGCGCATGGCCGAGGCGCACCCACCGGTGCTGCGCACGCACGACCGGTACGGCCACCGCGTCGACGAGGTCGAGTTCCACCCCGCTTGGCACCAGTTGATGGCCGCCGCCGTGGAGAGCGGCCAGCACGCCGCCCCCTGGGCCGAGTCCCGCTCCGGCGCGCACCTGGTGCGGGCCGCGAAGTTCTACGCGTGGGCCCAGGCCGAGCCCGGCCACGGCTGCCCCGTCTCGATGACCTACGCCGCCGTCCCCGCGCTCCGCGCCGAGCCCGCGCTGGCCGCCGCGTACGAGCCGCTGCTGGCCTCCCGCACGTACGACTACGGGCTGCGGCCGCCGCTCGGCAAGCAGGGCCTGATCGCGGGCATGTCGATGACGGAGAAGCAGGGCGGCTCGGACGTCCGCGCCAACACCACCGCGGCCGTGCCCGCGGGCGACGGCTCGTACGTCGTCACCGGCCACAAGTGGTTCACGTCCGCGCCGATGAGCGACGTCTTCCTCGTGCTCGCGCAGGCCGAGGAGGGGCTGACCTGCTTCCTCATGCCGCGCGTCCTGCCCGACGGCACCCGCAACACCATGCGCTTGCAGCGGCTCAAGGACAAGCTCGGCAACCGCTCCAACGCCTCGGCCGAGATCGAGTACGAGCGGGCCGTGGCCTGGCCGGTCGGCGAGCCGGGCCGCGGGGTGCGCACGATCGTCGAGATGGTGAACATGACCCGGCTCGACTGCGTCATCGGCTCCGCGGCCGGCATGCGCGCGGGCCTGCGGCAGGCCCTGCACCACGCGGCGCACCGCAAGGCGTTCGGGGCGGAGCTGATCGACCAGCCGCTGATGCGCAACGTCCTGGCCGACCTGGCGGTGGAGTCGGAGGCCGCGACGGTGCTCGCGATGCGGCTCGCGGCGGCGCTCGACCGCTCCTCCGCGGGCGACGCCGCCGAGGCCGCGCTGCGCCGGCTCGCGCTCGCCGCCGGCAAGTACTGGGTCTGCAAGCGCGGCAGCACCCACGCCGCCGAGGCGCTGGAGTGCCTGGGCGGCAACGGCTACGTCGAGGAGTCCGGCATGCCGCGGCTCTACCGCGAGGCCCCCCTGCTGTCCATCTGGGAGGGCTCGGGCAACGTCGCCGCCCTCGACGTGCTGCGCGCGCTCGGCAGGGAACCGGCCGCCCTGGACGCCTACTTCGCCGAGGTCGGCGCGGCGGCGGGGGCGGACGCCCGGCTCGACGCGGCGGCCGCGCGCCTGCGCGACCTGCTCGGGTCGCTCGGCGACCCGGGCCGCGCCCAGCTCCTGGCCAGGCGCCTGGCAGAACAGCTCACCCTCGTCCTCCAGGGCAGCCTGCTCGTCCGGTACAGCCCCCCGGCCGTCGCCGACGCCTTCTGCGCCTCCCGCCTCGACGGGGAGTGGGGCAACGCCTTCGGCACGCTGCCGCCGGGGGCGGACCTGGGGCAGATCCTCGACCGCGCCGCGCCGAAGGCCGGGCAGTGACGGCGGACGGGGGCGGAGCCTCGGGCCCGGACGGCCCTGCGCGGCAGGGCCGTCGCTCCGCCGGCGGGCCCGCCCCCGCGGTCCGCACCGAACGCCGCGGTCCCGTCACCACCGTCGTCCTGTCCCGGCCGGACGCCCGCAACGCCGTGGACGGGCCCACCGCGCGGCTGCTCGCCGACGCCTTCCGCTCCTTCGAGGCCGACGACGACGCCCTCGTCGCGGTGCTGTGGGGCGAGGGCGGCACGTTCTGCGCCGGGGCCGACCTGAAGGCGATGGGCGGCGAGCGCGGCAACCGCGTGGACCCCGGCGGCGACGGCCCGATGGGGCCCACGCGAATGCGGCTGTCGAAGCCCGTCATCGCGGCGGTCAGCGGCTACGCCGTCGCGGGCGGCCTGGAGCTCGCCCTCTGGTGCGACCTGCGGATGGCCGAGGAGGACGCCGTCTTCGGCGTGTTCTGCCGCCGCTGGGGCGTGCCGCTGATCGACGGCGGCACGGTCCGCCTGCCCCGCCTCGTCGGGACGGGCCGCGCCCTGGACATGATCCTGACGGGCCGCCCGGTCCCGGCGCCCGAGGCGTACGCGATGGGGCTCGCCGACCGCGTCGTCCCCACGGGCACGGCCCGCGCCGCCGCGGAGCGGCTGGCGGCGGAGATCGCCGGCTTCCCCCAGGACTGCCTGCGCGGCGACCGGGCGTCCGTCCTCGGCCAGGAGGGTCTCACCGAAGAGGCGGCGATGGCCGCCGAATTCGCCTACGGAAAGGCGTCATTGGCCAAGTCGGCGGAGGGCGTGGCGCGCTTCGCCGCCGGGGCGGGCCGGCACGGGGACTTCACGCGGACGCCTCCTTCGTCCTCGTTGCCGGGTGAATCCCGCACATAAACCACACAGTTCTTCATCCCTTCGGTGGGATTGCCCCCGCCAGGGGGCAGTTGAGGGCTGGACAACCGGCAGGATCGCCCCGTGAGCGGATGGGTGCGCGCTGGGCGTGCGGGGATCGTGGCCTTCGCGGCCGTACTGGCGACGACGGGGCCGGCGGCGGGCGCGGGGCCCGTCCCGGGAGAGGACCCCGGTCCCGGAGCGGGTCCGGACCGGGGCGTCCGGACGGCTGAGCTGCACGGTGCCGGTGAGCAGGAGCGCCGGGCGGACGAGCAGCGCCCGAGCGGCAGGCAGCGCCAAGACGACGGGCCGCAGCACCACGCCGGAGAGCGCCCGCCCGGCGGTCCGCCGCCCGTGCCCCGCCGACACCGCCCCGGGTCCGGCTCCGCCCTCGTCGAGCACGGCCCCGGCCGGCTCCGCGTGGTGGCCGGCGACCCCGGCGGGCCCGGGGACGAAGCCACCGCGGTGATCGTGAACAGGCCCGGCTGTCTCGCCCTCGCCGCCGGTGACGGGGCGGACTCCGCAATCCTCGTCATCGGCTGCCACCGGACCCCGCCCCCGGCCCCGCCGGCTCCCCCGCAGCCACCCGCGCCCCGCCCCGTACCACCACCGCAGCCCCGCCCCGCACTGCCGCCACCCCCGGCGCCCCGGGTGCACCTCGCGCCCGCGCCGGCCCCGCCGGCCCCCGCCGCTCGGCCCGTAGCAGCAGCGCCGCACAGCGAGCCTCCCCCGGCACCCGAGCCCGCACCGCCCACTCCCCCGCACGTCATTCCGCGCGCCTACCACGCGTCCGCCCCGCGCCCGCCCGACGGCGGGGCCTCCCTGGTCACCCTCACCCTGCTGCTGACCACACCGGCCGTGCTCGCCGCGGCCATCCTGCGGCCCCGGGGCGGCGGCAGCGGCGGCCGCCGCGCCTGACACCCGTAGCCACGGCCCGTAGGTACCCCCCGTAGCGCCCGTACCCGAACTCCCATCTTCCGGAGGTTTCCCTTGTCCGAGTGGCTGGTCCTGGTCCTCGCCATGGCCGCGGCATGCGCGGTCGTGCTGACCATCACCGTGCTCCGGGAGCGCAGGCGCGGCGAGGACGAAGACCCGAGCGAGACACCCGACGTCATCGAGTACATGACGATGATGATCGGCGTTGTCTACGCCATCGTGCTGGGCCTGGCCATCGCCGGCGTCTGGGAGGCCCGCAACGGCGCCCAGGACCAGGTCCTCACCGAGGCTCAGGCGCTGCACGAGGTCACCGAGCGGGTCCAGGCGTACGCGCCGGCGGCCCGCGACCGCACGCGCGAGGACGTCAACACCTACGTGAGCTACGTGGTGCACAAGGAGTGGCCGGTGATGCTCAAGCGCGGCGAGCTGACCGACCGCGGGGCGATGCTCCTGGACAAGGTGCGCGAGGACCTCACCTCGTACGAGCCGCGCAACGACCACGAGGGCCAGTCCTACCAGCCGCTGCTGGACCAGGTCGGCGCCGCGGACGCCGCGCGCAACGCCCGGGCGCAGAGCGCGGGCGACACCATGCCGGGCGTGGTGTGGTTCGGCCTGGTGGCAGGTGCGCTGATCGCCGTGGGGCTGATCTTCACGCTGCAGATCCGGCGCTCGCCGCGCGAGCTGCTGCTGGCCGGGCTCTACAGCGCCCTGATCGCCTTCCTTCTCTTCCTGATCTGGGACTTCAACTCGCCCTTCGGGCACACCGTCGCCGACTCCACCGCGCCGTTCACCGATCTGTTCGCCATCTGACGGGCAGGTGCTTGAGGCCGTTCTGGAAGTTCGACGTGAGCCGCACCGCCTCGCCCGCCCGCTCCAGGCCGGGCAGGCGGTCGAGGACCGCCCGCAGCACGGCGCGCAGCTGGGCGCGGGCGAGGTGGGCGCCCAGGCAGAAGTGCGGGCCGAAGCCGAAGCTGACGTGGTCGTTGGGACTGCGGGTGATGTCGAAGCGGTCCGGGTCCGCGAAGACGCGCTCGTCACGGTTGGCGGACGGGTGGAAGACGACGACCTTCTCGCCGCGCCGGATGCACTGCCCGCCCAGCTCGGTGTCGTGGGCGGCGGTGCGCCGGAAGTGCACGACCGGCGGCCAGTAGCGCAGCATCTCCTCCACGGCGGAGGGGATCAGGTCCGGCCGGGTGCGCAGGAGGGCGTACTGGCCGGGGTGGTCGAGGAGCGTCAGCAGGCCACCGGGGAGGGCGTGGCGTACGGTCTCGCTCCCCGCGACCGCGAAGAGGAAGAACATCATCTCGAACTCGTCCCGGGTGAGGCCCCCTTCGCGCATGGCCGCCATCACGCTGCCGGGCGCGGGCCGCTCGGCGAGCGCGTGGGCGTAGTGGAACATGTCGGCCAGCGCCTCGCGCGAGCGCGGGTTGACCGGGTACCCGTCGGGCCGGGTGCGCGGGGCGGGGCGCCGGGCGAGGGCCGCGCGGCCCATCGGGGTGAGCCCGTCCGGGGCGGTCTCCGAGAGCGCGTAGTCCGTGTCCTGGTAGCCGATGATCCGGTTCGCCCAGTCGTGGATCAGCGCGCCGTCCTCCCGCGGCACGCCCAGGACGTGGGCCAGGGTCCGCACGGGCAGGTCCGCGGAGAGCGCCACGAAGTCGGCCTCGCCGCGGCCGGCGACGCCGTCGACCAGCGCGCCGGCGCGTGAGTCGATCACGGCCTCCAGTTCGCGCACGGCGCGCGGCGTGAGCGACGCGGCGACGATCCGGCGCAGCCTGCTGTGGCCGGGCGGGTCCTGGTTGAGCATGGTGGCCCGTACGAACTTCAGGTCGGCCTCGGTGTCGGGGTCGCGCAGCTGGGTGGCGCCCAGGTGCGAGGAGAAGGTCCGCGGGCTGCGCAGCACGTGCTTGACGTCGGCGTGCCGGAAGACCGCCCAGAAGCCGGGGCCCGGCGGCCAGGGGCCGACGGCCGGTTCCCCGATGCGGCACACGGGGCGGTGCTTCCTCAGCTCCCGGAAGCGCGCGTAGGGCACGCCGCGGGCATAAGTACCGGGCAGGAAGACGTCGTCGGTCACCTGTTCTACGGTCACGCGTGGACCGTAGACCCTCCTCTGGCGGGCGGGTCAAGGGCTCGCCACAATGTGTGGGGTGACCATCGGCCGGCACGACGGACGGAGGTACGGATAGTGACCGACATCAGGTGCGGCACCGCGGGCCCGCAGCGCGTCGTCGACGACGCCGAAGCGGAGGCCCTGGTCCGCGGGATCTGTTTCAAGACGGGCCCACCGCGGTTCCTCGGCGTCGAACTGGAATGGCTCGTCCACGACGTTCAGGATCCCTCCCGGCCCGTCTCCCCCCGCCGCCTGGCAGCCGCCGCCGACCGGCTGCAAACCCTCCCGCTGCACTCTCTGTTCACCATCGAGCCCGGCGGCCAGCTGGAGTTCAGCTCCCGCCCCGCGGAGTCCCTCACCGCCTGTGTGGAGGAAGTCTCCGCCGATCTGGCCGCGGCCCGCTCCGCGCTCCGCTCCCTCGGCCTCCGCCTCGCCGGCTACGGCAAGGACCCCTGGCATCCCGCGCGCCGCGTCCTCACCACGCCCCGCTACCGGGCGATGGAGGACTTCTACGACCACTGGGGCGGCGCCGGCCGCACCATGATGACGAAGACCGCCTCGGTGCAGGTGTGCGTCGACGCCGGGCACGAGGAGCCCGGGCCGCTCGGCTTCGGGCGGCGCTGGCAGCTGGCCCACCTGCTGGGCGCGGTCCTCGTGGCCGCGTTCGCCAACTCCCCGCTGGACGGCGGCCGCCCCACCGGCTGGCGCTCCACCCGGCAGGCCTGTTACGAGCGGATGGACCCGAGCCGCACGCTGGCCCCGGCCGCGGACGCCGACCCGCGGGCGGCGTGGGCCGCGTACGCCCTGGACGCGCGGATCATGTGCGTACGGTCCGGGCAGGGCCCCTGGGAGCCGCCCTGGGGGCTGGACCTGCGCGGCTGGGCCCGTACGGCGCGGCCCCGGCCGGCCACCGCCGACGACGTGGCCTACCACCTGACCACGCTCTTCCCGCCGGTGCGGCCCCGCGGCCACCTGGAGCTGCGCATGATCGACGCCCAGCCGGGCGAGGACGGCTGGGTGGTGCCGCTGGCCGTCACGGCCGCCCTCTTCGACGACCCCGTGGCCGCCGAGACGTCCTACCGGGCCGTCAAGGCCCTGGCCGACACGGCGGGCCAGGAGCCCGCGCCCCGCAACGCCCTCTGGCGCAACGCCTCGCGGCTCGGGCTCGCCGACCCCGAGCTGCGCTCCGCCGCCGCCGTCTGCTTCGCCGCCGCCCGCGAGGCCCTGCCCCGGCTCGGCGCCACGCCCCGCGTGCTGGCGGCCGTCGACGCCTTCACCGGGCGGTACGTCGACCGTGGCCGCTGTCCCGCCGACGACCTCCTGGACGGCCTCGACGGTGAGCCGGTCCGGGAGAGCAAGGAGAGCACCGCATGACCGCCCCCGGCACGGATCCCGGCGTCCTCCGCCGGCGCGCCACCGACGCCCTGGTCCGCGCCCGTGCGCGCACCCGGCTCCTCACCGGATGCGTCGACGACCACGACCTGACCGCGCAGCACTCGCCGCTGATGTCGCCGCTCGTGTGGGACCTGGCGCACATCGGCAACCAGGAGGAGCAGTGGCTGCTGCGCGCCGTGGGCGGGCACGAGGCGCTGCGCCCCGAGCTCGACCCGCTGTACGACGCGTTCCAGCACCCGAGAGCGGCGCGGCCGGCGCTGCCGCTGCTGCGGCCCGCCGAGGCCCGCTCCTACGTCGCGGACGTCCGCGGCCGGGTGCTGGACGTCCTGGACGCCGTCCCCTTCGAGGGCCGTCCGCTGGTCGAGTCCGGCTTCGCGTTCGGCATGATCGCCCAGCACGAGCAGCAGCACGACGAGACCATGCTGATCACCCATCAGCTGCGGCGGGGGGCGGCGGCGCTCGGCGCGCCCGAGCCCCCCGCGGCGCCGCCGGACGCCGCGCGCCTGCCGTCCGAGGTGCTGGTCGAGGGCGGCCCGTTCACGATGGGCACGTCGGCGGAGCCGTGGGCGCTGGACAACGAGCGGCCCGCCCACCACCGCTTCGTGCCGGCGTTCTTCATCGACACGCTGCCGGTGAGCAACGGCGCCTACCTGCGCTTCATCGAGGACGGCGGCTACGGCGACGCCCGCTGGTGGCACCCGGAGGGGTGGCGGCAGGTCCGCGCGCACAAGCTGGCGGCCCCGCTGTTCTGGCGGCGGTCGGGCTCGCGCTGGCTGCGGCGGCGCTTCGGCACCGTCGAGCCCGTGCCGCCCGGCGAGCCGGTCCTGCACGTCAGCTGGTACGAGGCCGCGGCCTACGCCGCGTGGGCGGGCCGGCGGCTGCCCACCGAGGCCGAGTGGGAGAAGGCCGCCCGCCACGACCCCGCCTCGGGCAGGTCCCTGCGCTATCCGTGGGGCGACGCCGACCCCGGCCCCGAGCACGCCAACCTCGGCCAGCGGCACCTGCGGCCGGCGCCGGCGGGGGCCTACCCCGCGGGCGCCTCGCCGCTGGGCGTCCGGCAGCTGATCGGCGACGTGTGGGAGTGGACGGCCAGCGACTTCCTGCCCTACCCGGGGTTCCGGGCCTTCCCGTACCGGGAGTACTCGGAGGTCTTCTTCGGCAGCGAGCACAAGGTGCTGCGCGGGGGGTCCTTCGCCGTCGACCCGGTCGCCTGCCGGGGCACGTTCCGCAACTGGGACCTCCCGGTCCGCCGGCAGATCTTCGCCGGGTTCCGGACCGCGCGCGACGCCGAGCCCGCCTGATGTGCCGCCACATCGCGGTCCTCGGGCCGCCGGAGCCGATCGGCGCGAGCGTCGCGGACCCGCCGCACTCCCTCGTGCGCCAGTCCTGGGCGCCGCGCCGGCAGCGCCACGGCACGGTCAACGCGGACGGCTTCGGCGTCGGCTGGTACGCGGACGGCGACCCGGTGCCCGCGCGCTACCGGCGCGCGGGGCCGGTCTGGGCCGACCTGTCCTTCGCCGACCTCGCCCGCGTCGTGCGCACCCGCGCCCTCCTCGCGGCCGTCCGGGACGCCACCGGCGCGGGAGCCGACGGCGAGGCCGCCGCCGCGCCGTTCGCCGCCGGGCCCTGGCTGTTCAGCCACAACGGCGCGGTGGCCGGCTGGCCGGGCAGCGCCGCGCCGCTCGCCGCCCTGCTGCCCGCCGAGGCGCTGCTGCGGCTCGCGGCCCGCTGCGACGCCGCCTTCGTATGGGCGCTGGTGGAGCACCGGCTGCGCGGCGGCGACGCACCCGGCGGCGCCCTGGCCGACACGGTCGCCGAGCTGGCCGAGGCCGCGCCCGGCTCGCGGCTGAACCTGCTCCTCACCGACGGCGCCTCCATCGCCGCCACCGCCTGGGGCGACACGCTCTGGTACCTGGCGGACCCGGCCGGCCGCACCGCGGTCGCCTCCGAGCCCTACGACGACGACCCCCGCTGGACCGAGGTCCCCGACCGCACCCTGCTCACCGCGACCCGCACCGCCGTCACCCTGACACCGCTCAAGGAGCCCTGCCCGTGAGCCCGTTCGCCCTGACCCGCACCCTCCCCGCCGACGCGACCGCCGCGGCCCTGCGCGCCGACGTCGCCACGGGCCTGACCCGCACCCCCAAAGAGCTCCCGCCGAAGTGGTTCTACGACGCGCGCGGCAGCGAGCTGTTCGACGAGATCACCCGGCTGCCCGAGTACTACCCCACCCGCGCCGAACGCGAGATCATCATCGCCCGCGCGGACGAGATCGCCGCGGCCACCGGCGCCCGCACCCTCGTGGAGCTCGGCTCCGGCTCCTCCGACAAGACCCGCCACCTCCTTCGCGCCCTGACCGCCCGGAACTCCCTGGGCCACTACGTGCCCGTCGACGTCAGCGAGAGCGCCCTGACCGGTGCGGCCGAAGGTCTGCTGGCCGACCACCCGGGGCTCACGGTGCACGCCCTCGTCGCCGACTTCCAGTACGGCCTGCACCTGCCGCCGGCGCCCGCGCCGCGCCTGCTCGCCTTCCTCGGCGGCACCATCGGCAACCTCCGCCCGAAGGAACGATCCGCCTTCTTCGCCGCCGTCCGGGCCGAACTGGCCCCCGGCGACGCCCTGCTCCTGGGCACGGACCTGGTCAAGGACGAGCGGACGCTGGTGCGGGCCTACGACGACGCGGCGGGCGTGACCGCCGCCTTCAACAAGAACGTCCTCACCGTCATCAACCGCGAACTGGAGGCCGACTTCGACCCGGACGACTTCGACCACGTCGCCCTCTGGGACGCGCGGGAGGAGTGGATCGAGATGCGGCTGCGGGCCCGCGGCGCCCTCGTCGCGAAGATCCCCGCGCTCGACCTGGCCGTCCACTTCGCCGCGGGCGAGGAACTGCGCACCGAGATCTCCGCCAAGTTCCGCGAACCGGGCATGCGGGCCGAGCTGGCGGCGGCCGGGCTGGAGACCACCCACTGGTGGACGGACGAGGAGGGGCGGTTCGCGCTGTCGCTGTCGGTGCCCGTACCGGTGCCGGCGCGCGCCGGTTAGCCTCGCCGTGTGAAGGACGAGCTGAACGAACCGCAGAAACCGCAGAACGGGAGCCTGCCGGCTGGCTTCGAGCGCGGCACGGACGGGCCGAAGGTGATCGTCGCCGGCGTCGACGGCTCCGGCACGTCCTGGCGTGCCGCCGCCTACGCCGCGGGCCTGGCCCGCCGTCAGCACGCGCTGCTCGCCGTCGTCTACGTGCAGCCGCTGCTGGCGGGCGGCGCGGCACTGGGCGCGCCGGTGTCGGAGACGACGGAGGAGGTCGCCGAGGAGCTCCTCGCCGAGATCCGCGAGGCGGCCGAGCGGCTGCGCGGCGAGCCCGGGGTGCGCTGGGAGTTCCACACCTTCCGCGGCGACCCCTACCAGGGCCTCGTCCAGGCGGCCGACGACCTCAAGGCGGACGCGGTGGTCGTCGGCGCCTCGGAGCGCGCCGGCCACCGCATCGTCGGCTCGGTCGCGGTGCGGCTGGTGAAGGCGGGGCGCTGGCCGGTGACCGTGGTGCCGTAGCGGGCGGCGGGGCCGCGGGCTCCCGGCGGTCGCGGTGAGCCGGGCGTACGCGCTCGCCTCGCGCGGGGGCGCGGGGTGCGCCACGGTGGTGGTGACCGGACCGCTTCCACCAGCACCTGGAGCAGCGCCCATGACGCACCACACCTACCGCGTGACGGAGATCGTCGGGTCCTCCCCGGACGGCGTCGACCAGGCCGTCCGCAACGGCCTCGCCCGCGCCTCGCAGACGCTGCGCAACCTCGACTGGTTCGAGGTCACGCAGATCAGGGGCCATCTGGTGGACGGCGCGATCGGGCACTACCAGGTGGGCCTCAAGGTCGGCTTCCGCCTGGACGGCGGCGACTGAGCACCGGCGGCGGCCGGTACGTGCCTACGCCTCCCATCCGGGCGTGCGGGCCGTCTCCGGGGTCTCGGTGTCCAGGGGGACGGAGCCGGCGCGGACGAGGCCCAGCTGGACGCCCTGGCGGGGCAGGGCCGCGTCCAGGAGCCAGTCGGCGGCCACACGGATGCGGTTGCCGGGCATGGCCGCCAGGTGGTAGCCGCGGGTGACCGCGGCGGCCACGGGCCCGGACAGCGGGATGTGCAGCGGGTCGGCCGCCGCCTGAGCACCGCCGAGTGCGACGGTGAAGCCCAGGTCGCGGTGGCGGTACGGGCGGCGCTCGCCGCGCCCGTAGGAGGCCGCGATGTTGCGGGCGGCGGCCCGGCCTTGGCGCTGGGCGTGCTGGGCGGTCATGGGGGTGTACTCGCCGGGCCGCGTGAGGTCGGGCACGGCGGCGGCGTCGCCGCAGGCGAGGACCTCCGGCCGGCCGGGCACAGCCAGGTACTCGTCCACGCACAGCCGCCCCTGTTCCGTGGGCAGGCCGAGGCCGGCGACCAGCGGGTCCGGGCGGACGCCGACGCACCAGACGAGGGAGCGGGTGGGGACGAACTCTCCGTCGTCCAGGTGCACGCCCTCGCGCGTGGCCTCCTTGACGGACGTGCGCGTACGGATCTCCACGCCGCGGCGGCGCAGCACGCGCTCGGCGGTGCGGGAGAGGCGCTCGTCCAGCCCGGGGAGGATGCGCGGGGCCGTGTCGAGCAGCAGCCAGCGGGGGCGGGCGCCGGCCGCGCGCAGGGCGCTGTTGCGGCGTACGAGGGAGTCCGTGAACAGCACGCCGTGCGCGGCGACTTCGGTGCCGGTGTAGCCGGCGCCGGCGACCGCGAAGGTCAGGCGGGCGGCGCACTCCTCCGCGGAGGCCGCGGAGGCGGCCAGTTCGGTCTGGCGTACGACGTGGTCGCGCAGGTAGAGGGCCTCGGGCAGGCCGCGGAAGCCGTGGGCGCGCTCGGCCACGCCGGGCACGGGCAGCAGCTTGTTGACGCTGCCCACCGTGAGGAGGAGCCGGTCGTAGCGCAGGGATCCGCGGTCGCCCTCGGGGCCGGTGTACGTGACGTGCCGCCCGTCGAGGTCGACCGCGTCCACGGTGCCGAGGACCAGCCGCACGTGCGGCAGCGTCCCGGTCAGGGACACCGTCACCCGGCGCGGTTCGAGGACGCCGGCCGCGACCTCGGGCAGGAGGGGCAGGTAGAGGAAGTGGTCGTGCGGGTTGACCAGCACGATCTCGGCGGCGCCGCGTGCCGTGCGGGACAGCTCGCGGGCGGCCTGGTAGCCGGCGAATCCGGCTCCGACGATGACGATCCTGGCTCGGTTGCTCACTCGCGCCTCCCGGGTTCCGGTTGCGGGGGTTCTCCGGTGGTCCGCGTTCTCCGGTTGTCCGCCGGGCAGCGGTCCAAACGGGGCCGAACGGATGCCGGGGACGGGGAAGGCCCGGACCGGCAGGTCTGCAAGTCGCTTATTCCGGTCGTATACAGAACTGCACGATTGTGCAGTGGTTCGCGGCCCGACGCTCCCGGGCGCGGCCCGCCGGGCAAGCACTGGACAGGCCCTTGGACGGGCACGGGACGAGCGAGGGGCCGGGCATACCGTGGTGAGCGACGAATACATCAGTTGGCGCAATCATTTCCTGCTGCTCCTCGACCGCATTCCGACCCCGATCGCGGTCTGCCGCCCGGACGGCGAGGTCACGGTCGCGAACCCGGCCATGGCCGCCGAGTGGGGCACGTCACCGGGCCGGCTGCGCGGCCGGAACCTGCACGAGCTGTTCCGGCCACGGCTGCCGGGCCGGCTCGACCGGCACATCGAGGCGCTGCGGCTCGGCCGCCGGCCGCGTCACCCGATCGAGGTGCGCTGGCTGGCGGGCGCGGGCGGCGTCGAGCGGGAGGGCGAGCTGCTCGTGGACCCGGTCGGCGACGGCTTCCCGCCGAGCCCGATGCTGCTCGCGGTGCTGCGGGTGCGGGCCGCCGCCGAGACGGTCCCCCGCCCGGCGGAGCCGGTGGCCGAGGTCAGCGTGGTGGAGGGGCACATCCTGGCCCTGGCCGCCGCGGGGGCGACGACGGCCGCCATCGGCAAGGCCGTCGGCCTGACCGTGGACGGGGTCAATTACCACCTGACGCGGCTCACGCGGCGCTGGCGCGTGCCCAACCGCACGGCGCTGGTGGCGAAGGCGTACGTCCTCGGGGTGCTCTCAACGCGCGAGTGGCCGCCCGCCCCGTTCCCTCAGCGCACGCGGGGCGGCGCGTGCCGCAGCACGCAGTCGCCGCACGTCCCGCCGGGCGGCACGCGGTAGTAGAGGCAGCAGGTGCTGCGGACGAAGGACGGCGCCGCGTGCGGCGGTCCGCCCGCCGTGAGGGTGCCGGTGCCGTGCAGCAGCGGGTCGTCCAGGACGGCGCGGGCGAGGGCGGTCGCGCGGGCGGCGTCCTGCGGCCGGCCCTGCTCGCAGCACCAGGTGTGCAGCACGCGCAGGGAGCCGGCGAGCGAGGACGCGGCGTTGCCCCACAGGAGGCGGCCGGAGATCGCGACGACCGCGCGCGTGGTGCGGTGCAGGTCCGTCAGGGAGCCGCGGAGGACGTGCTCGCGGATCAGGGCGGCGGGCCCGCCGTGCGCGGGGTGCGGCAGGGCCTCCGGGTCCGGCAGCCACAGGTCGTCCGGCGCGGTGCGGGCCGGGTGCCAGCGCAGCCGGCCGCCCGCGAGGCCGGGGACCTCGCCGGTGAGGACCGCCGAGCCCAGGGCGATCGACAGCAGCCGCCCCGCGATGCCCTGGTAGGCGACGGACGCGGCCACGCGGCGGTCCTCCGTGCCGAGGCGCCGCGCGACGGTCTCCACCCGGGCCCGTACGGTCGGCTCGTCGAGCGGCCCGTACTCCGCGGCCCCGGCCGGCGCCTCGCCGGTCCGCAGCGCGAAGAAAGGTCCCACGGACGCGAGTTCGGGCAGGCGGGTCAGGCGCATGGAGGTGATGATCCCATTCCGCGGGGCGGGGACATAAACTCGGCACCGATCCCCACCACGCGCCCCCGGAGTCCCCCCATGCACGACCCGTACGTCCGGGTCCGCGGTGCCCGCGAACACAACCTCAAGGCCGTCGACGTCGACATCCCCCGCGACGCGCTCGTCGTCTTCGCCGGGGTCTCCGGCTCCGGCAAGAGCAGCCTCGCGTTCGGCACGGTCTACGCCGAGGCCCAGCGCCGCTACTTCGAGTCCGTCGCCCCGTACGCGCGCCGGCTGATCCACCAGGTGGGCGCGCCCAAGGTCGAGGAGATCACCGGGCTGCCGCCGGCCGTGGCCCTGGAGCAGCGCCGCTCCGCGCCGACCTCGCGCTCCTCCGTCGGCACGGTCACCACGCTGTCGAACTCGCTGCGCATGCTGTTCTCCCGCGCGGGCGACTATCCCGAGGGCGCCGCGCGGCTCGATTCCGACGCGTTCTCGCCGAACACCGCCGCGGGCGCCTGCCCGGAGTGCCACGGCCTCGGCCTGGTGCACCGGGTCACCGAGGACTCGCTCGTCCCCGACACCTCGCTCTCCATCCGCGAGGGCGCGATCGCCGCCTGGCCCGGCGCCTGGCAGGGGAAGAACCTGCGGGACATCCTCGACGCCCTCGGCCACGACGTCGACCGGCCGTGGCGCGAGCTCCCGCAGAAGGACCGCGACTGGATCCTCTTCACCGACGAGCAGCCGGTCGTCACCGTCCACCCCGTCCGCGACGCGGAGCGCATCCAGCGCCCCTACCAGGGCACGTACATGAGCGCCCGCCGCTACGTCCTGCACACCGTCGCCGACTCCAAGAGCGCCTCGCTGCGCGCCCGCGCCGAGCGGCACCTGGTCAGCGCCGCCTGCCCGGCCTGCCGCGGGAGGCGGCTGCGCCCGGAGGCGCTCGCCGTCACCTTCGCGGGGCAGGACATCGGCGCGCTCGCCGCCCTGCCGCTGTCCGCCCTCGCGGAGACGCTGCGGCCCGCCGCCGGCGGTGACGGCGCCGCGGCGACCCTCGCCCGGGACCTCGTCGCCCGCATCGAGGTGCTCACGGAGCTCGGCCTGGGCTACCTCGCCATGGACCGGCCCACCCCGACCCTGTCCGCGGGCGAGCTCCAGCGGCTGCGGCTCGCGACCCAGCTCCGCTCGGGCCTCTTCGGCGTGGTGTACGTCCTGGACGAGCCCTCCGCGGGCCTGCATCCGGCGGACAGCGCCGCGCTCCTGACCGTCCTGGACCGGCTCAAGGCCGCGGGCAACTCCCTGTTCCTCGTCGAGCACCACATGGACGTCGTGCGCCGGGCCGACTGGATCGTCGAGGTCGGGCCGGGCGCCGGGGAGCACGGCGGGCAGGTCCTCTACAGCGGCCCGGTCGAGGGGCTCGCCCATGTCGCGGAGTCCGCGACCCGCCGCTTCGTCTTCGCCGAGGAGGCTCCGGCGCCGCGCACGCCCCGCGAGCCGTCCGGCGCGGTGCGGCTGCGCGGCGTCACCCGGCACAATCTGCGCGGCCTCGACGCGGAGTTCCCGCTGGGCGTGTTCACCGCGGTCACGGGCGTGTCCGGCTCCGGCAAGTCCACGCTCGTCGGACAGGTGCTCGCCGGGGCGGTCGCGGCCCACCTGGAGGGCGGCGGGCCGGAGTTCGGGGCGGGGTTCGGGACGGAGTTCACGGCCGAGGGGCTGGCCGCCGTCGACCGTCTCGTACGCGTCGACCAGAAGCCGATCGGCCGCACGCCGCGCTCCAACCTCGCCACGTACACGGGGCTCTTCGACGCCGTGCGCAAGGTGTTCGCCGCGACGGACGGCGCGCGTGAGCGCGGTTACACCGCGGGCCGGTTCTCCTTCAACGTCGCCGCGGGGCGCTGCGAGGCCTGTCAGGGCGAGGGCTTCGTCGCCGTCGAACTGCTCTTCCTGCCCGGCTCGTACGCCCCCTGCGGCGCGTGCGGCGGGGCGCGCTACAACCCGGAGACGCTGGAGATCACCTACCGGGGCGCGAACATCGCCGAGGTCCTCGGCATGACCGTCGACGCCGCGGCCGCCTTCCTCGGCGACGTGCCGGCCGCGCGCCGCGGCCTGCGCACCCTCCAGGACGTCGGCCTCGGCTACCTGCGGCTGGGCCAGCCCGCCACGGAGCTCTCCGGCGGCGAGGCGCAGCGCATCAAACTCGCCACGGAGCTCCAGCGCACGCACCGCGGCCACACCCTCTACGTCCTGGACGAGCCCACCACCGGCTTGCACCCGGCCGACACCGAGCTGCTCATGCGGCAGTTGCACGGCCTGGTCGACGCCGGCAACACGGTCGTCGTCGTGGAACACGACATGACGGTCGCCGCGACCGCGGACCACGTCCTGGACCTGGGCCCGGGCGGCGGCGCGGAGGGCGGGCGCGTGGTGGCGTCGGGCACGCCGAGGGAAGTGGCGGAGGCCGCCGGGAGCGCGACGGCGCGTTACTTGGCGGAGGCGCTGGGCGAGGGCTGATCCCCGCGCCTCGCGGCACGCCGCCGTCGCGCACGGCGCCCGGGGCCGTGGCGGAGCGCTTCCCGCGCTCTGGACGGGCCGCCCCCCTCCCCCGTTACGCTCGGAGCATGACCCACGCCCTGGTCATCGGCGGCGGCATCGCCGGCTCCGTCACCGCGATGGCGCTGCGGCGCGCCGGCATCGAAGCGACCGTTCACGAGGCGCATCCGACCGGTGCGGACCGTCTCGGGGCGTTCCTCGTCCTCTTCGCCAACGGCCTGGCCGCGCTCCGCACCATCGGGGCCGACGAGCCCGTCCTCGCGTGCTCCTTCCCCGCGGACACCGTGGAGTTCCTCGGGCCGGCCGGCGCGCGGCTCGGCGCCCGGCCCCTCACCGGCGCGAGCGGCAACGGCCTGAGCCCGCGCACCCTCCAGCGCGCCGCCCTCTACCGGGCACTGCGCGACGAGGCCGTCCGCCGGGGCGTCCGCGTCGCGTACGGCAAGCGGCTCGTGGACGCCACGAGCGGGCCGGACGGCGTCGTGGCGTACTTCGCGGACGGCACCCGCGCCGAGGGCGACGTCCTCATCGGCGCCGACGGCATACATTCCCGCACCCGCACCCTCCTCGACCCCACGGCGCCCCCGCCCCGCCACACCGGCCAGCTCACGGTCTGCGGCCGCACGCACGCCGCCGGCCACGCCGTCCCGGAGCGTACGTACCGGATGGTGTTCGGGCAGCGCGCGTTCTTCGGCTGCACGAGCGCGCCCGACGGCTCCACGTACTGGTTCGCCAACATCCCGGCGCCCGAACAGCCCCGCCCGGCACTCGCCGCGATCAGCCCGGCCGGGTGGCGGGAGCGCGTCCTGGAGGCCTTCGCCGGGGACCACACGCCCGTGACCGCGCTCGTCGCCGCCACGGGCGACGCCGTCGTCGGCGTGAACGCCTACGACATCCCCACGCTGCCCGTCTGGCACAGCGACCGCGCCGTGCTCGTGGGCGACGCCGTGCACGCCACCGCGCCGAACGCCGCGCAGGGCGCTTCGATGGCCATCGAGGACAGCGTCGTCCTCGCGCGCTGCCTGCGGGACCTGCCCGGCCCGGAGGAGGCCTTCGCCGCGTACGAGCGGCTGCGGCGCGAGCGCGTGGAGCGGGTGGTGGCGCTGAGCGCCACGCTGGCCGGGCGGATCGCCTCGCCGCCGGGCGAACGGGCGACGGCCGCGGCCTCCGACGGCGCGGACGACTGGCTGACGTCGTACCGCGTCGACTGGGACGCGCGCGCCGACTGACGCGGTCGGCGGGGCGACGCCCGAGGCGGTCCGGCACCGCCGGAGCGCCCGCCGTCTCAGTTGCTCGCCGCCGCGGCGGGAGGGGCTGCTGTGACGGCCGCCTGCTGCTGTTCGCCGGGCGAGGGCTGCGGCGGGTCCGGCACCGCCGGAAGGCGTCGCCGTGGTTGCTCGCCGCTGCGGCGGAGGGATGTTGCTGTGCCCGGCACGCAGGGCCGGCCCCGGCAGGAGCGGCTGCCGGCCCCGCCGGCCTGGGCGGCAGCCCGGCCGGGCGTGCCCTGCGCCTCCTGACGCGCGGCACCGGAGGTGCCGCGCGCCCCGCTGCGGGAGACTGGAGCCATGCCCGAGTTGCCGGAGGTCGAAGCGCTCGCCGGGTTCCTCACCGGGCGCCTCGTCGGCCGTACGGTCGAGCGCGTGCTGCCCGTGGCCGTGAGCGTGCTCAAGACCTACGATCCGCCGCTCACGGCCCTGGAGGGCCGGGAGGTGACCGCCGTGCGCCGGTACGGCAAGTTCCTGGCCCTGACCACCGGCGGAGGCCCGTACCTCGTCGTCCACCTGGCCCGCGCGGGCTGGCTGCGCTGGCAGGACAGCCTGCCGGAGGCGCCGCCCCGCCCCGGCAAGGGGCCCCTCGCGCTGCGCGTGCGGCTCGCCGGGGGCGGCGGCTTCGACCTCACCGAGGCGGGCACCCAGAAGCGGCTGGCCGCGTACTGCGTGCGCGACGTCGCGGACGTGCCCGGTGTCGCCCGGCTCGGCCCCGACCCGCTCTCCCCGGACTTCACCCTGGACGCCTTCGCCGCGCTGCTGCGCGACGAGCGACGGCAGCTCAAGGGCGTCCTGCGCGATCAGAACGTGATCGCGGGCATCGGCAACGCCTACTCGGACGAGATCCTGCACGCGGCCCGCATGTCGCCCTTCAAGCTCGCCGCGAGCCTGACGGAGGACGAGACCGCCGCCCTGTACGGGGCGTTGCGCACCGTGCTGCACGAGGCGGTGGAGCGGGCGCGCGGCCACGCCGCGGCCGAGCTGAAGGCGGAGAAGAAGAGCGGCCTGCGGGTGCACGGCCGCACGGGGCAGCCGTGCCCCGTGTGCGGCGACACCGTCCGCGAGGTGTCCTTCAGCGACTCCTCGCTCCAGTACTGCCCCACCTGCCAGACGGGCGGCAAGCCCCTCGCCGACCGGCGGTTGTCGCGCCTGCTGAAGTAGCTTCCGCCGGGCCCCGGCCGGCTACTCCTGCGGAATCCCCCGCGCATCCGCATGGCGCAGCTCCGAGTGCTTGTACGAGTACGCGAAGTACACCGCCAGGCCCACCACGAACCACACCGCGAACCGGACCCACGTCTGCCACGCCAGATACGTGATCAGCCAGATCGACGCGGCGACCCCGACCCCCGGCACCACCGGCACCCACGGGCAGCGGAACGACCGCGGCAGCTCCGGCCGCCGGTAGCGCAGCACGATCACCGCCGTGCACACGACCGCGAAGGCCAGCAGGATGCCGATGTTGGTCAGCTCGGCGGCCTCCCCGATGGGAACGAGGCCCGCGATGGCCGCCGACGCCACCCCCACGATCCAGGTCACGCGCGTCGGCACGTGCCGCGTCGGGTGCGTCTTGGCGAACCACTTCGGCAGCAGGCCGTCGCGGCTCATCGCGAACCAGACCCGGGTGACGCCCAGCATGAAGGTGAACATGACGGTGAGGATGCCGATGATCGCGCCGACCGCGATGACGTCCGCGATCCCGCTGAGCCCGACCGACTTGAAGGCGGTGGAGAAGCCGCTGGCCTTGTCGATGTCCTTGTAGTTCTGCATGCCGGTGAGCACGAGGCAGGCCAGCACGTACAGCACCATCGAGATCGCGAGCGAGTACATGATCGCCCGCGGCATGTGGCGCTGCGCGTCCTTGGACTCCTCGGCGGCCGTGGACATCGCGTCGTAGCCGAAGACGGCGAAGAAGACGGTGGCCGCGCCGGTGAACGCGCCGCTGACACCGAAGGGGAAGAAGGGGGTGTAGTTGCCGGAGTTGATGTGGAAGAAGCCGACGCCGATCACCAGCAGCACCACGATGACCTTGAGGACCACGACCACGGTCTCGAAGCGGGCCGCGCTCTTGATGCCCATGTTGAGCAGCCAGGCGATCAGCAGGCAGAGCAGCGCCGCGAACAGGTCCACGCGGTGCCCCGTGCCGGTGCCCGGCGCGCCGAGCATCCACGCCGGCAGGTGGGCGTGCGTTTCCCCGAGCAGGAAGTTGATGTAGCCGGAGATGCCGATGGCCACGACCGAGACGATGGCCGTGTACTCCAGCAGCAGGTCCCAGCCGATGAACCAGCCGCCGATCTCGCCGAGGACGGCGTAGCCGTAGGTGTAGGCGGAGCCGGCCCGCGGGATCAGGCCGGCGAACTCCGCGTAGGAGAACGCCGCCGCCGCGCTCGCGATGCCCGCGATGAGGAAGGAGACGAGCACGGCCGGCCCGGCGACGCCGTTGGCGATGGTGCCCGCGAGGCTGAAGATGCCCGCGCCGATGATGCCGCCGACGCCGATCGCCGTGAGCTGCACCAGGCCCAGCGAACGGGACAGGTGCTCGCCGTGCGCCTCGGCCTCCTCCGCCTCCTCGATCGTCTCGATCGGTTTGCGGCGCAGAATGCCCTGTCCCGCTCGGAGCCCGGCCATGTCATGTCCTCTCGTCGGCGCTGACGGCGGATCATCGCGGTCATCATGGACCGCTGGGGGCGGCGACGGAAGGCGCCGCCCCGCGCCGGCGGGCAGGGTTCAGCCGATGGCGGGTGCCACGGCGGCGTCCCCGGTGCCCCACTCCGAGGGGCTGTCACCGACCGTGAAGTCGAGCCGGCCGCCGTCGGTGATCTGCCGTGAGGTCAGGTACGTCCGCCCGTAGCGCTCGCCGTCGAGCCGTACCGACTGCACGTAGCGCTCGCGGTCGGAGGTCCCGCGGGCGGTCACGGTGAAGCGGCTGCCGCCGAGGTCCACGTCCACCCGGTCGAACACCGGTGTGCTGAGCCCCCACACGTCCGCACCGGGCTGCACGGGGAACACGCCGATGGCCGAGAGGACCATCCACGCCGACATCGTGCCCAGGTCGTCGTTGCCGGTCATCCCGGTGGGCGAGTCGGTGAAGAGGGTGAGCGCGGCGTGCACGACGTCCGTCGTCTTCCAGGGCTGCCCGGTCGACAGGTACGTGTACGGGGCGATCAGATCGGGCTCGTTCTGCGGGTTGTACTTGTCGGCGTTGTAGTAGTCGTACGGGCCGTGGACCCACACCTCGCGGGCCGTGCGCGCCGGGTCGCGCAGCAGCCGGTCGTAGGCGAAGAAGGAGTCGAGGCGGGTGTTCGCCCGCTCCTTGCCGCCGATCAGGTCCACCATCCCCGGCAGGTCCTGCGGCACGAGCCACTGGTACTGCCACGCGGTGCCCTCGTGGAAGCAGGTGCTCTTCGCCGGGTCGGCCGGGCCCGTGAACGCGCCGTCGGCGCCGCGGGCGCGGAAGAAGCCCGTCGACCGGTCGTAGACGTTGCGGTAGTTGCGGGAGCGGGCGGCGTAGCGCTCGGCGTCCGCGCGGTGCCCCAGGGAGCGGGCCATCTTCGCGAGCATGCCGTCGGCCAGGGCGTACTCCAGCGTCGCCGAGCCGCCCTCGTGCAGGTCGGAGTCGCCCGGCTTGTCCTTGGGCCGGGAGGGCGTGCAGGGCACGTAACCGTCCTTGATGTACCGGTCGTTGCCGTCGCGGCCCACGTACGGGGAGTCCTTGGGCGGCACGCCGTCGGCGTTGCGCTTCAGCGCGCGGTACGCCTCCTCCTCGTGGCCCTTCAGCAGCCCGTGCTGGTAGGCGTTGGTGAGGAAGGGGGTCACCGGGTCGCCGGTCATGATGTTCGTCTCGACCGTGCCGTAGCCCCACTTGGGCAGCCAGCCGCCGTCCTCCTCCACCCGCAGCACCGACAGGGCCATGTCCCGCGACTCCTTGGGCGCGAGCAGCGCGAGCAGCTGCGCCTGGGTGCGGTAGGTGTCCCACAGGGACCAGTTCTGGTAGTAGGTGAAGTCGCGGGCGCGGTGGACGCGCTGGTCCCAGCCGGTGTAGCGGCCGTCGGCGTCGCTGCCGGTGTTCGGGGCGAGGAACGCGCGGTAGAGCGAGGAGTAGAAGGTGCGGCGCAGTGATGCGGCGCCGCCCTGGACGCGTACGTCGCCCAGGCGGCGCTCCCAGGCGTCGCGCGCGGCGCGGGCCGTACGGTCGAAGCCGTCGTCCTCGGCGCGCAGGTTGCCGGCGGCGCCGTCCGCGTCGACGTAGCTGATGGCCGTGGTGGCCTCCACCGTGCGGTCGCGGGTGGTGTCGAAGCGCACCCAGGCGCCGTTGCGGCCGGTCGAGGTGGACTTCCGGGTGCCCTGCGAGACCTGGTCGCCGTTCCAGGTGCCGAAGGCGGTGAAGGGCCGGTCGAAGCGCGTGATCGTGTAGACCGTGTACGGGCGGGTGTCCTGGCAGAAGCCGCGGCCGGTGATGGCGGAGCGGACGGTCCGGGAGTCGAGGACCTCGGCGGTCGTGGAGACGGTGCGGTGCAGCGACTGCCCGGTGTTGAGCAGGACGTTGGCCTTGTCGGTGGCTGGGAAGGTGTAGCGCTGGTGGCCGGTGCGGCGGCCCGCGGTGAGCTCGGCGGTGATCCCGCCGTAGGAGGAGAGGCCGACCCGGTAGTAGCCGGGGCGGGCGGTCTCGTCGCGGTGGCTGAACTCCGCGGCGTAGCGGGCGTTGTCGGTGCGGGTCACGTCACCGGTGGTGGGCAGCACGGGCAGGTCGCCGCCGATGCGGCAGCCCACGCCGGAGAGGTGCACGGTGCTGAAGCCGCGGATGTGGTTCTGTTTGTAGTCGTAGCCCGTGCTGTGGCCGGTGTCGGGAGAGAGCTGCACCATGCCGAACGGCACGGCCGCGCCGGGGAAGGTGTTCCCCTCGTTCTCGGTGCCGATGAAGGGGTTCACCAGGCCGGTGAGCCCGCCGGCCGCCGCGGCCGGCTCCGGGGCGGCGAGCGAGACCCCGCCCAGTACCGCCGCGAGTGCGAGTGCGGCCGCGCAGGTGCGCGAGCGCAGGTGTCCGGTCCATCTCATCGTCCACGCCCCTCGGGTGACGCCACGTAGGATGCCGACATCGTTGTCAGCGCCGAGGGTAGCGAGTGGTTGACGTGCTGTCATGATGCCCCGCGCGACAGATGTGGCGACGACGGTCACTGACGGCTCACCCCGGCCGGAGTGAGCCCCTCCGGGTTACGCGCCCCCGTACCAGTGCCGTACGAGCCCGCGGAAAACTTCTTGACGCCTCAGGTGTTACGTATAACGATCGTCGTGTGATCTCACCCACGAGCACGTCGTCACCGGACAGGGCCCCGCGGCCGGAGGATTCGGCGGACGGGGAGGTCTCCCCGTGAGCTATGCGGACCTGCTGCGCGGCCCCCATGTGATGAGGCTGCTCCTGGGCACGCTCGTCGGGCGGCTGCCGAGCGCGATGGCCGCCGTCGCCGTCCCGCTGGCGCTGCGTCAGGCGGGCGCGTCGTACGGCTTCGTGGGCGCGGCCGTCGGGGCGTTCGCGGTCGCCTCCGCCGTGGGCGGGCCGCTGCTGGGCCGGATCGTGGACCGGGTGGGGCAGCCGCGGGTGCTGCTGCCGACGGCCCTCGTGGCGGCCGTGGGCTTCGCCGTCGTCGCCGTCGCGCCCGGCAACACCGCGGCCGTCCTGAGCGGCGTCGTGCTCGCCGGTGCGGCCACTCCCCCGCTGGAGCCGTGTCTGCGGGCCCTGTGGCCGGACATCGTCGCGCCCGGGAAGCTGGAGTCGGCGTACGCGCTGGACTCCGCCTCCCAGGAGCTGGTCTTCGTGGGCGGCCCGCTGGTGGTGGCCGGCGGCGTGGCGGTCGCCTCGCCCGCGGCCGCGCTGTGGGCGGGTGCGCTCCTGGGCATCGCCGGGGTGCTCGTCGTCGTCACCGCCCCGCCCGCCCGGGCCTGGAAGGCGCCCGCCCGGCCCGCCGACTGGCTGGGGCCGCTGCGCAGCCGCGGCCTGGCCGTCCTGATCACGGGCCTGACGGGCGTCGGCGTCGCCATCGGCACGCTCAACGTCCTCGTCGTCTCCTACGCGGAAGGCCACCGGATGCCCGGCGGCGCCCCGGCGCTGCTCGCCCTCAACGCGCTCGGCGCCCTCACCGGCGGGCTCGCCTACGGGGCCGTGCGGAACTGGCGGGTGGCGCCGCCGCGGCGCACGCTGCTGATGATGCTGGGCCTGACGGCCGGGTACGGGCTGCTGTGCCTGCTGCCCGCCCCGCCGTACATGGCCTGCTTGATGCTGCTCACCGGGCTGTTCCTCGCGCCCGTGCTCACCGTCGTGTTCGTGCTGGTGGGCGAGCTCGCCCCGGCGGGCACCGTCACCGAGGCGTTCGCCTGGCTGGTGACGCTGATGACGGCGGGCGTGGCGCTGGGGTCGGCCGTCACCGGCACGGTCCTGGAGGGGGCCGGGGCCACGTGGGCAGCGGCGTGCGGCGTACTGGGGGTCGCCGTGGGCACGCTGGTGATCCTCGCCGGGCAGGCGCATCTGGTGCCGGCGGCGCGGGAGGAGGCCGGGGAGGCGCCCGCCCGCGCCGCGGCCTGACCGCGGGCGGGCTCGTGGGTCAGCCCTCGGTCCGGCGTACGGGTCAGGTCTCGGCCGGGGCCGGGGCCGCCGCCGTGCGGGCCGCCCAGCGCTGTTCGACCTTGCCGAAGCGCCAGTAGCCGAGGGCGATCGCCCACACCACCACGAACAGGCCGACGATGACGAAGCCGACGTTGTCGAGGTTCAGGCCGGCGATCCAGCCGGTCACCGCGTCGTCCAGCGCCAGCTTCTCGTGCAGGACGCCGACCAGTTCGATGGTGCCGATGAGGAACGCGACGGCGATGGACAGCCCGGTGATGGTGAGGTTGTAGTAGACCTTGCGGACCGGGTTGGAGAACGCCCACTGGTAGGCGAAGTTCATGAACGTGCCGTCGAGGGTGTCGAACAGGCTCATGCCCGCGGCGAACAGCAGCGGCAGGCACACGATCGCGTACCAGGGCAGGCCCGCGGCGGCGCCGCTGCCCGCCATCACCATCAGCGTCACCTCGGTGGCCGTGTCGAAGCCGAGACCGAAGAGGAAGCCCAGCGGGTACATCTGGCCCGGGCGCGTGATGGAGCGGGTGAAGCGGCCGAGGATGCGGTTCATGAAGCCGCGCGAGTCCAGGTGCTGCTCCAGCTCGGCCTCGTCGTAGCGGCCCTCGCGCATCGCGCGGAAGATCTTCAGGATGCCGGCGAGGGCGATGAGGTTGAGCGCGGCGATGAGGTAGAGGAAGCCGCCGGAGACCGTGGTGCCGACCACGCCGAGCGTCTGGTGGGTCGTGGACTCCTCGTCCATCAGCTTCCCGGCGATCTGCGTGCCGCCCGCCACCAGGGCGGCCATGGCGACGACGACGCTGGAGTGGCCGAGGGCGAACCAGAAGCCGACGGAGACCGGGCGCTTGCCGTCGGCCATCAGCTTGCGGGTGGTGTTGTCGATGGCGGCGATGTGGTCGGCGTCGAAGGCGTGCCGCATGCCGAGGGTGTAGGCGGTGATGCCGAGGCCGACGCCGTAGACCTTGGAGCCGACGGTGTAGTGGTTGGGGACGACGAGCAGGTAGAGCACGCCGAACGCGACGACGTGCAGGGCGGCGATGACGGCCAGCAGGCCGGCGGTGCGCACGGTGTCCTGGCGGCGCCAGCGGAAGGCGGGCGCGGTGCCGCCGGTCGAATCGGTGGATCGGGACATGGGGTTGAACGCTCCAGCACCTCGTGGACCATTTGCGAGATGCCGTGGCCGGTCTCCTGGCTTACGGGTCCGTTCGCGCCCGCCCCCGCCTTCCCGGCAGCCGGCTGCGGCCAGTGGCTCCGCGCGCCCGTGGGGCGGCGCGCGGAATGGGACGGTCACTCCCCGATCACAGTGGCGAGGGCCGCTCCGGACTGGGACCTCGATGGTCCTTCACCGGTCTTCCCGAACACCACGGCCGGGTCACTTTAGCGCCCGGAGGACGCCGATGCGAAGGTCAGGCAGCTGCGAAGTCTTTGCAAGTGTGTCGCCGGGATGCCCGGCCCCGGCGCCGCGCCGGCCCGCTCAGTTCCCCCGCCCGCCGTCCAGCGCCTGCCCGCCGAAGCTGCCCTCGCCCTCGGACGCCCGCTGCCACCAGGCCTCCAGGGCGGGCTGGTCCATGGCCGCCCACGCGGGCGTGGCCTGCACCTGGGCGCGGCCGAGGCGGCGGCCGAGGCTGACGACGGCGCGGCCGGCGGGCGTCCGCGCGGCGTCGTACGCGGCCACGGCCCTGTCCCAGCTTCCGGCGCCGGCCAGGCAGCGCTCCAGCACGGTCGCGTCCTGGAGGGCCTTCACCGCGCCGCTGCCGCAGTGCGGCCGGGCGACGGCGGCCGCGTCGCCGACGAGGACGAGCCGGCCCTCCCCGTAGCGCGGCACGCACAGGTCGTAGACGGGCTGGACATAGGTGGCGTCCTTGGGCGTGCGCCGGACGACCTCCTGCCAGTACGGCGGGAAGTGCGCGTCCACGACGGTGCGGTGATGTGCCGTCAGCGCCTCGGGCACGCGACTCGGCGGGAGACCCGCCGCGTCGTCGACCGACAGGGCGTGGGCCGGGTCGTCGGGCGCGGTGTAGAAGACCCAGTTGGCGCTGGTACCCATGCCGCCCGGACCGGGGATGCGATAGACGATCATGTGGCCGCCGGGGAAGGCGACCGTGGCGGCCTCTTCCCGGGCCCACGCGCCGGCCGGCCCGGGCAGCTCCTCCTCCGGGAGGGCGCCGCGCCACGCCAGGTATCCGGCGTAACCGGGCACGGTCGCGTTCCGGGTTGCGGCCCGGACGGCCGAGCGGTATCCGTCGGCGCCGATCACGAGGTCGAAGCGTTCCTCGCGGCCGCCGGCCAGGCGCAGCACGGCCCCGTCGGGCCCGGGCAGCACCCGCTCGACCGCCGTGCCGCGCTCGTAGCCGACGGAGGAGGGTATGCGGGCACGCAAGGCGCTCCACAACGACCCCCAGTTGTACGAACGGAACCCGAACGGAAGCGCTCCCACCCGCCGCCCGGCCCGGCTCCCGGCGTCGCGCACGATCCAGGGGCGCGAGGTCAGCCGCACCCACGGCACGTCCGGGCCCAGGTGCCCGGCCGCCTCCAGCTCCGCGTAGCGCCGCTCGTGGACGGCGAGGCCGATGCCCCGGTCCGCGAGCCCTCCGGCCGCCCGCTCGAAGACCACCACCTCGCCGGCGCCCGCGCGCGCCACGGCGAGCGCGGCCGCGCACCCCGCGATCGAGCCGCCCACGACCGCCACCCGTCCTGTCAGCATCCCCACCCCTTTCGTCACCCCCGTCGCAGACGGAACCTACCCGGCCGTTTGCAGCCGCAGCCGCCGGGCGTGCCCGAACGGTGGACGGGGCCGACACGCCGGTGCTACCAGTGCATTGAACGCATAATCAGGTCAGCCGGACCCCATCCGGCACGAGAAGGGGCTGACCGCCATGGCAGGTACGGCAGGCACGTCAGGCAGGGGCAGACCGCCGGCGGACCCGGACGAGGTCGGCTTCGTACGCCGGATCGGCCTGTTCCAGGCCACCGCCATCAACATGAGCCAGATGTGCGGCATAGGCCCCTTCGTCACCATCCCCCTGATGGTCGCGGCCTTCGGCGGCCCGCACGCCGTCATCGGGTTCGTCGCGGGCGCCGTGCTGGCGCTGGCCGACGGGCTGATCTGGGCCGAGCTCGGGGCCTCGCTGCCGGGCGCGGGCGGCAGCTACGTCTATCTGCGCCAGGCCTTCCAGTACCGCACGGGAAAGCTGATGCCGTTCCTGTTCGTCTGGACGATGATGCTCTACTTCCCGCTGGTCCTCTCGACGGGCGTCATCGGCTTCGTGCAGTACCTGACGTACCTCTGGCCCGGCATGACCGCGACGCAGGGCGACGCGACCGGCCTGGTGCTCATCGCCCTGGTCGTGGCGCTGCTGTGGGGCCGGGTGGAGAACCTGGCGCGGATCACCGCCGTGCTGTGGTGCGTGATGATCGCCTCCGTCGTGCTGGTGATCGTCGCCTCCTACACCCACTTCAGCGCGGACCTGGCCTTCACCTACCCGTCGGGCGCCTTCGAGCTGACGTCAAGTCACTTCTGGATCGGCTTCGCGGCGGGCCTGACCATCGGCATCTACGACTACGGCGGCTACAACACGACCGCGTACATGGGCGCCGAGATCAAGAATCCCGGGCGCACCATCCCGCGCTCCATCATCTACTCCATCCTCGGCATCATGGCCATCTATCTGCTCCTCCAGATCGGGACCCTGGGCGTGGTCGACTGGAAGGAGATGCTCGACCCCGACAGTCCGGCGTCCTCGTCCGTCGCCTCGGCGGTGCTGGAGGCGACGTGGGGCAAGGGCGCGGCGGACGCCGTCACCGTGCTGATCCTCGTCACGGCCGTGGCCTCGATCTTCACGGGAATGCTCGGCGCCTCCCGGATCCCGTACCACGCGGCCCGGGAGAAGGTCTTCTTCCGCGCCTTCGGCATCCTGCACCAGCGGCACCGCTTCCCCGTGCTGGGGCTGCTGTCCATGGGCGGGATCGGCTGCGTGGCCTTCCTGATAGGACGTCATACGGATCTGGCGACGCTCATCCAGCTGCTGCTGACGGTCGTGGTGCTCGTCCAGGCGCTCGGTCAGATCGCGGCCGTCACGGTGCTGCGGCGGCGCCAGCCCGCGCTGCGGCGCCCGTACCGGATGTGGCTCTACCCGCTGCCGAGCCTGGTCGCGCTCGTCGGATGGCTCGTCATCTACGGCTACGCGGACCGGAATTCCCCCGGCCGGCACCCCATCGAATGGTCCCTGGCCTGGGTCGGGGCGGGCTGCGTGGCCTTCCTGCTCTGGGCGCGCTACGAGAAGGTGTGGCCGTTCGGGCCGCGGGAGATCAGCGAGGAGTACCTGCACGGCGCCGACCCCGGCACGGAACCGGATGCGGAGGCGGAGACGGCAGGGACACGTACCGTGCCCGACCCCCGGCCGGACGCCGAGGGCGGCACCGGACCCGACGCGGGCCCCGGCCCGGACCCCGACGCCGACCCCGGCACCGGAGTTCCCGCCGAGCGGTGATACTTGCATTCATGCCTGTTTCTGCCTCCCCGCACTCCCCTCCCGCCCCGCGCACACCTGCCGCACGCCGCCGCAGGCTGTACTGGCACCGCCTCTTCTTCGGGCTGTGGTACCGCCCGGTCGAGATCCTGGACGAGGCGCGGGACCGGAGCGTGTGGGGGGCGGCGGCGTTCCTCTGCGTGCTCTGCGGGGCGCTGGGGACGATGGGCCGCGACGGCTTCTGGGAAGGGTGGCGGGTGGGCCCCGCGTTCGCCCTGGAGGCCATGGCGATAGCCGACGTGGTCCTCGTCCTCGCGAGCCTGCTGCTGGGCATCGCCACGCAGGCCATCGCGCGCCGGCTCGGCGGCAACGGCAAGTTCGGCCCGACGGTGACGCTGTTCGTCGTGGTGTTCTGGGCGACGGACCTGCCGCGGCTCGCCCTGGACGCGTGCCTGCCCGGGGGCTCCTTCCCCGTACGGGCAGCCGCCTGGGTCACCTCGGCCTTCGGCTACGCCTTCGCCACGCTGCTGATCCGCGGTCAGCACCACCTGCCCACACACAAGGCCGTGGCGGCGGTGAGCATACAGATGCTGGCGGCGGTGGCCCTGCTGAAGTTCCCTGCCGCCACGGGCTGACGCGCCCGGAGATCCCCTTGAGGGAGTCGAGGGCCCGCCCGGTGCGACGGGGGATGCACACCGGGCGGGCTCGAGGACAGTTCTACCTCATCAAGGATGGGTCATGCACCAAAAACCTGTTCGGCTTTGCCCGCTACCAGCGCACAGGGAGCGAAATCAGGCCACGTGCCCGCACCGAGGGCCGCCACGCGAGCTCCTCCCGCGCCACGTCGAGCGCGAGCCCCGGAAGCCGCTCCAGCAGCGCTGCCAGCGCGGTTTCCGTCTCCATCCTGGCCAGCGGGGCCCCGAGGCAGTGGTGGATCCCGTGCCCCAGCGCCAGATGACCGGAACGATCACGGTTCAGATCCAGCCGATCCGGCTCGGAAAAGTGATGAGGGTCACGATTGGCGGCGGCGAGGGACAGCAGGACGGTCTCCCCGGCGGGTACGGTCACCCCGCCGATCTCCACGTTCTCCAGCGGAAACCTCCGGATCGCGAGCGCCGCGGGCCCGTCCCACCGCATGAACTCCTCGACGGCCGTCCCGAGTCCGGCCGGATTCGCTCGCAAAGACTCCATCAAGACCGGGTGGTCCAGCAGGGCCAGAACGGCGTTGGCGATCAGATGGACGGTGTTCTCGTAGCCCGC
Source organism: Streptomyces sp. SCA2-17 (assembly GCF_044336695.1). Lineage (NCBI taxonomy): Bacteria > Bacillati > Actinomycetota > Actinomycetes > Kitasatosporales > Streptomycetaceae > Streptomyces > Streptomyces sp. SCA2-17. The sequence continues at coordinate 5,817,887 of NZ_CP117521.1, read as the reverse complement.
GAAGAGGATGAGGAACGCGAGCGAGCTCAACTCGTCCTCGGAGAGCCGGTCGGTCCCCTTGCTCCCGTCGCCCTCGCCGTCACGGGCCGCGATGAGGTCGGAGAGCAGGTCGTCGCCGGGGGTGGCGCGCTTGCTCGCGATGAGGCCGGTGAAGAAGCGCATCATGTTGCCGATGGCTTCCTTCATGAGGTGGGTCCGCGTGGGATCGGGCACGAGCATGGCGTCGGTCCACGCCCGGAAGTCCAGCCGCTGGTCCTGCGGCACGCCCAGCAGGTCGCATATGACGGTGATGGGCAGGGGACCCGCGTAGGACGCCAGCAGGTCCATGCGTCCCTCGGCCTCGACCGCGTCGAGGAGTTCGTCGGCGACCTTGCGCACGGGCTCGCGGAGCTTGTCCACGCGGCCGGGGGTGAAGGCCTTGACGACGAGGCGGCGGATGCGGGTGTGGTCCGGGGGGTCCATGTTCAGGAGGTTCCGGTCGAGGGCCGGAGGCAGACTGAATCCGGTGTAGTTGTCGCGCGAGGCGTTGGCCTTGTCCAGGGACAGCCGCGGATCGGCGAGCGCCCGGCGGACGTCCTCGTAGCGGGTCACCAGCCAGGCGGGCCGCCCGTCGGGGCCGGTGATGCGGTGGACGGGGGCGGCCTCGCGGAGCTCGGCGTACGTGCCGTACGGGTCGGCGATGAGTGCGGAGACTGGTGAGTTCTGCATGGCGCCCGACTCTAGAAGATCAGACCGTCCGGCACGTAAAGGACCGGAGCCGCGTGCCGGACCCCGCGGGAGGAGACGCGCACGGGCGGCGCCGGATCCGTCGTGGTGACGGACCCGGCGCCGGCCTGTGGCGCAGGCGGCCTTGACCCCCGTCCAGGGCCGCCTCGTCCATGGGCCGCACGCCGTCAGGGACGGCGTGCTGCGCTGATCTCCCGTAGTTCGTCGAGGACGGCGTCGACCATCGGGTCGTGGTAGACGTCCGCGACGAGGGCCAGGTGTTCGTGCTCCTCGGCCGGATCAGCGCTGACGGTGATGACGACGCTGTCGGCGTGCGGTGCGGGTACGTGCCCGGTGACCTGGTTCTGCAGGCCGCGCCGGAGGGCGGCGGCCTCCACGACCGCGGCGAGGCGGCGCTCGTCGAGCGCGGCGCCGGTCGCCTTGCGGCGGGCGATGTCCAGGGCGGCGGGCTCGACGTGGCGGCGGATGCCGCGCTGGATGTCGCGGATCTCGGCCATCTGCCGGTTCGCCCGCCACTCCAGGTCGGCGAAGGGCCAGCGGCCCGTCATGCCCTGCCCGCTGAGGGTGACCTCGGGGGCGTGCGCGGTGACGGCCTGCCAGAGCGGCTGCAGCCGGCGGAGCCTGCGCCAGGCGGCGGCGCGGGGCCCGGCGGCGGGCAGCGAGAAGCCGAGCAGGACCAGCAGCGCGGCCACCGAAGCACTCATCGGGGCGACGCCGTTGGACAGCCAGTAGGCGTCGTGGCCGGCCCAGGTCAGCACGAACCCGGCGAGCTTGCACAGGCAGTAGAGCAGGCCGAGCCAGCAGCCCGCGGCCAGGGTCCGCAGGCCCTTGGCGAGCCAGCACGGGCCGAGCTGGGCGGCGTAGCGCGGGCAGAGCGCGCCGAGGCCGGCGAGGCTCGTGCCGAAGATGGCCAGGTACAGCACCAGGAAGGCGACGACGCCGGGCGCGTCGGCGTAGGCGGTGCTGAAGTCGCGGGGATGCTCCACGGCGTCGGGGCGGCCGACGGCGAAGCAGACGATGGCCGTGATCCAGGCGACGGCCACGACGGCGACGGCGACCCGGGAGCGGGCGGCGGCCCGGGCGCGGGCGACCGCGTCGCCGTGGCTGGTCCAGCGCAGCAGGAGGATCGTGGCGCCGGAGGCGAACAGGACCACCGCCGAGTAGAGGAAGACCATGGCCAGGTTGGCGACGCCGGTCAGCCGGTCGAAGGCGCGGTAGACGCTCGGCGCGGAGAACAGGAAGACGATGGGCACACCGGAGGTCATCAGGGCGGTCAGGCCCAGGTCGACGTTGCCGCGGTCGCGGAACCAGGCGCGGGCCTTGTAGGCGACGATGGCCCACGTGATCGCGCTGAAGGTCAGGTAGAGGGCGTCAAACACCGTCGCCCCCTCCGCCGTTCGCGCCGGCGTCGCCCGGTCCGGCGGCAGCGCCGTGCTCGCGGATCTGCCGGCGGACGTGCTGGAGAGCGGGGCCGAGGGAGGCGGCCAGCTCGGCGGCCGCGCCCTCCAGGCGGGCGTCCTGGCCGGGCGGCGGGGGCACGACCTTCTCCATGAGGAGGGTGCCGAGGATCTCGGTCTCGCGCTCGGTGAGGTTGTCGTAGCAGTGGTGGCGGGCGAGGCCCATGGTCAGGCCCATGCGGCGCATGGCGGTCGCCACGTCGACCGAGGGGGTCCACACCTTGAGGGCGTCCTCGGTGACGGCCGGGTCCTGGTCGTGGCCGAGGAGCAGGTGACCGATCTCGTGCAGCACGATGTGGACCTGGTGCCAGGGGGACGTCTTCTGCTCGTAGATGACCCAGTACGCGTCGTCGGTGGTCGCGGTCATGCCGGAGACGACGCCGTCGAGGCTCATGGGGACCAGGCGGATCGGGCGTCCGACGCGGCGCGCGACGACGTCGCACAGACCCTGGAGGTCGGTGGACGCGGGCAGCGCGAGCTCCTGGATGAGCTGCTTGCACCGGCGCCGTATGCGCCCCACTCGCATGCCTGCACCGTCCTCGTCCTCGGTACGCCGCCAGTACGTGAAGAGCCGGTCATCCGCCGTGACGGTCACGGGCGCTCCTCACCACCCGCGTCGGGCGGGTCGGACGGTAGGTTCATCTGCTGCCGGAACTGCGAGATGATGGTGGTCAGGCTGTCCTGCACCTCGGGCGGCAGGCCCACCGAGCGCAGGGCGATGGCCCGCACCCGCTGGTCCCGCATGGCGACCAGGAAGCGCACCTCCTCCTCCACGCGGGCGGCCTGCGAGTCCGAGAGGTCGCCCATCAGATAACCGACGGGCACCGCGAAGAACTTGGCCAGGGCGCGCAGCACGTCCGGGCTGGGGTTGGCGCGGCGGCCGTTGCGCAGCATCGACAGATACTGCTCGGTGAGGCCGGTCCCGCCGTACTCCGCGCCGTTGGTGATCTCGTCGGCGACGTGTCCGTTGGTGTAGGGCGCGCCGGGCGGGTGCATGTTCGCGAACAGGTAGTTGAGACGCGCCGCGAGCGTGCTGCGCGCGTCGCCTGCCGCCCCATCGCCCCCGACTGCCATCTGCTCCCGTCCTCACCGGCCGACGTTCCCCCACGGCACCTCACGGCCAGTTAAGCCGGAGGTGACTGCGAGAGGCATCCTGTCACGGCCTAGGCCTGTAGCACTAGTCCGTCCAGGGTTTCAGCTCGGTGACGGACTTAACCACGAGTTGATAGCCCGGTAAACGACCGGGCGCTTCCGGGGCGCGGGCGCCGAGCTCCCGGGTAAGGAAGCGCCGAAGCCGCCGGATGCATTCCACCGTAGGGCGGATGGGCGCCCGCACCGGCGCCGCTCCGGTGTGTCCCGCGCCGGTGTCCCACGTCCTTGTGAATCCTGTCGCGTCCTGGCCTGTTCACCCCGGTCCCGCCCGTAGGACGATGACACGCTCGCCACGAGGAGGTATCCGACCATGCTCAGACCTCACAGACCCCGCACCCTGCACGGCCTGGCCGCCGCACTGCTGTCGGGGGTGCTGGTCGTCGCCGCGGCCGGCACCGGCGCGGCCGCCGGGGGCGGGCCTCCGCGGCGTGCCGCGGCCGACGCCGACGCCTATTGGACACCGGAGCGCATGGCGGCCGCCCTGCCGGCCGGGCAGCGTGCGGAAAGGGCGGGAGCCGGTGCCGTGCCGCCCAGCCATCCGTTCGACGGGCTGCCGCAGGTGGGCACGTTCTTCTGGACGGACGGGAACAACACCGGCCGTTTCTGCGGCGGTACGGTCGTCCGCAGCCCGCACCGGAACCTGGCCGTGAGCGCGGCCCACTGCCTGCGCTCGCCGGATCCCAAGAAGCGGCTGACGTTCGTGCCCCAGTACCACGACGGTCTAAAGCCCCACGGAGTCTTCCCCGTGGAGGACATCTACATCGACCAGCGCTACTACGACCTGGGGACGGACCGCGGGGCGCGCTGGGACTACACGGTGCTGCGGCTCGGTGAGCGCGCGGACGGCGAGGACGTGCAGGACGCCGTCGGCGGGTTCGGCCTCGCGATCCGCCCGGGGTTCGCGCACCAGGACGTCCGGCTCATCGGCTATCCGGGCAGCAGCGACGCCAAGTACCCCAAGCCGCTGGACTGCTCCTCCTCCACGCACCGTTACACCAGCACCGACCCGAACGCCCCGGGCGACTTCCTGGAGATCGCCTGCGCGGGCTACGTCGGCGGCACGTCGGGCGGGCCGTTCCTCGTGCGCGACGAGGACGGGTACGAGGTCATCGGCGTGATCGGCGGCTATCACACCGGGGGCGACACCCCGGACATCTCGTACAGCTCGTACTTCACGCACGACCTGCTGGAGCTGTATCTGGACGCCGTGGACGGCGACCGGCCCGCGGGCCGGTGAGCGGGGCGCCTGCGTCCCCGCCCACCGGCCGCGCGGCGCGCTACTGCCCCGCGGGGCGGCGCGGGTGGCGGGTCAGGACGTAGCCGCCGATCGCCGCGAGCGCGCCGAGCACGGCGCCGCCGACGGTCCACGCCCAGCGGTCCGACCACCAGCTGCCGTTCCAGCCGTCCTCCGGCTCCTCCACGGCCGCGGCGTGCAGCGGGGCCACCTCGCCGCCTTCGGCGCGGGCGCCGCCCGCGTCCTTCGCCGTCGCCTCGACCTCCGCCTTCACGGGCAGGCCGTGGTCCCGGTCGGGGCCCTCGGTCAGCGTGAGGCGGATGTAGTAGGCGCCGGGCAGCGGGTCGTTCGCCCACCGCTCGGCCCACGGGCGGACGGTCCGCAGCGTGCAGGTCAGGGTCACCGAGGCGTCCTGCTCGGAGGCCCGCTTCGTGGGCTCGCCGGAGGCGCAGGCCTGGCGGCGGCGCAGCCCGTCGTAGACGTCGAGCTGCCAGACGGCGGAGCCGTGCCGCGCGGACGCCTCCGGCAGGTTGACGGTGGCCTTGACCTGCGGCTGCTGCCCGGCGCCGGCCGGGAACTGCCAGTAGAGGTAGTCGCCCGTGGAGGCGTCTGCCGTGGCCTTCTGCCCCTGCTTGAGGACGGTGGCCGTGCGGAAGCCCGTACCGGCCTCCGTGGGCGCGCCGTCCTCACCGGCCGAGGCGCTCGGGCTCGGGGAGGCGGCAGCGGCGGCGCCGGCCGAGGTGAACAGTGCGGCGGCGGCGAGCAGTCCGGCCGCGGCCGCGCGGGCCATAGAGAGGAGTCTCATCAGTTCGCCCTCCACACCGAGACGCGCCAGCGGGAGACCCAGCCCCACACCAGCCCTGCGATCAGCCCGGTCAGGGCCAGGACGCCCAGCAGCACCCAGCCCCGGCCGAGGCCGAAGGCGGCCAGGTCGGAGGGGTTGTCGGGGGCGTCGGCGAGGTCCACGGCCAGCTCGACGGGCAGGCCCGGGTCGCGCTTGACGTTCGCGGGGGCCGAGAAGGAGCTGGAGACCTCCAGGCAGACGGTCCGCGGCTCCTTGCCCTTCTCGTCCTCGTCCCCGGACTGCCCGTTGGGGTAGCGGAGGCCGGACGAGATGACGTCCGTGCGCCCGCTGCCGGCCTCGGCGCCGCGGACGAGCTCCTGGCCGCCCTCGCTCACGGCGCGCACCAGCACGCCGTAGTCCCGGTCGACGGCGCGGTCCGCGCCGATGCTCACGGAGGTGCGCAGCTCCTTGCCCGGCTTCACCTTGACGCGGTACCAGCGGTGCTCGGAGAACGTCTCGCGGTCGGTCCACAGGCCGGCGCCGATCTCGGGGGCCTTGGCGCACGCGTCCGCGCCCTGGACGGGCTTCGGGGTCTCGACGGGCGTCTCGGAGCGGCGCACGAGCTGCTTGATGCGGCCGGACAGCTCCTTGGTGTGGCGCACGGTGCTGTACGTGCCGCCGGTGGCCTCGGCGATGCAGCTGAGCTGCTCGCGCGTCTTGTCGTCCTGGGCCAGGCCCAGGGTGTCGATCGTCAGGTGCGTGCCCTTGGCCGCGAGTTCGCGGGCGACGTCGCACGGGTCGGGCTGGCCGCAGGAGTCCTCGCCGTCGGTGATGAGGACGATGCGGCGGGTGCCGCCGTCCGTGCCGAGGTCCTGGTCGGCGCCGCGCAGGGCGTAGCCGATGGGGGTCCAGCCGGTGGGCCGCAGCGTCGCGACGGCGGCCTTGGCTTCGGTGCGGTCGACGCGGCCGACGGGGTAGAGCTGCTTGCTGTCGCGGCAGCCGAGCTCCTTGTTGTCACCGCCGTAGTCCGCGCCGAGGGTGCGGATGCCGAGCCGCACGCCCTCCGGGACCGCGTCGATGACCTCGTTGAACGCCTGCTGCGCGGCCGCCATGCGGGTGCGGGTGCCGCCGTCCACGTCCTGGGCGCGCATCGAGCCGCTGACGTCCAGCACCAGCTCGACCTTCGGGGAGTCCTTCGGGGGGCCGTCGGCGGCGTTCGCCGGCGCGATCCCCCCGGCCAGGGCGGCGAGGAGGGCGCACGCGCCCGCTGCCAGCCGTTTTCTGATGATCATCCGAACGATCCTACTGACTGCCGGAGGCCGAAACGCCCGGGGACGGCTGCCGCGAGGGCCCGCCGTGCGGATCGCCGTGGTCCTGACCGCCGTTCAGCAGCCCCCGGCCGAGGAGGGCGGCGACGGCGAGCGCGAGCAGCGCCCCCCATATGGGGGGGGCGCCGATCGTGCCCGGGCTGTTCCTCCGCCGCGTACGACCGTTCGCCCATGGGGCAGGACTTCAGCCCTCCGCGCCCTCCGTGCCTTCCTCCAGGGAGCCCTCGGTCTCCAGGAAGACCTGCCGCAGCGCTTCGAGCGTCTCCGCGTCGGGCTTGGCCCACATGCCGCGGCTCTCCGCCTCCAGGAGGCGCTCGGAGATGCCGTGCAGGGCCCAGGGGTTCGCCTCCTGCAAGAAGGCGCGGTTCTCCGCGTCCAGGACGTAGGTCTGGGCGAGCTTGTCGTACATCCAGTCCGCGACGACGCCGGTCGTGGCGTCGTAGCCGAACAAGTAGTCCACGGTGGCGGCGAGTTCGAACGCGCCCTTGTAGCCGTGGCGGCGCATGGCCTCGATCCAGCGCGGGTTGACCACGCGGGCGCGGAAGACGCGGGACGTCTCCTCGACGAGGGTGCGGGTGCGGATCGTCTCCGGGCGGGTGGAGTCGCCGATGTACGCCTCGGGGGCCTTGCCCCGCAGCGCCTTGACCGTGGCGACCATGCCGCCGTGGTACTGGAAGTAGTCGTCGGAGTCGGCGATGTCGTGCTCGCGGGTGTCCGTGTTCTTGGCCGCGACCGCGATGCGCTTGTACGCCGTCTCCATCTCCTCCCGGGCCGGGCGGCCTTCGAGGCCGCGGCCGTAGGCGTAGCCGCCCCACACCGTGTAGACCTCGGCGAGGTCGGCGTCGGTGCGCCAGTCGCGGCTGTCGATCAGCTGGAGCAGGCCGGCGCCGTACGTGCCCGGACGGGAGCCGAAGATGCGGGTGGTGGCGCGGCGTTCGTCGCCGTGCGCGGCGAGGTCGGCCTGGGCGTGGGCGCGGACGTAGTTCTGCTCGGCGGGTTCGTCGAGCGAGGCCACCAGGCGTACGGCGTCGTCGAGGAGGCCGATCACGTGCGGGAACGCGTCGCGGAAGAAGCCGCTGATGCGGAGGGTGACGTCGATGCGGGGGCGGCCGAGCTCTTCGAGAATGACGGGTTCGAGTCCCGTCACGCGCCGCGACGCCTCGTCCCAGACCGGGCGCACGCCCAGCAGGGCCAGGGCCTCGGCGACGTCGTCGCCCGCCGTACGCATCGCGCTCGTGCCCCACAGGGACAGGCCGACCGACTGCGGCCACTCGCCGTTGTCGGTGCGGTAGCGCTCCAGGAGGGAGTCCGCGAGCGCCTGACCGGTCTCCCACGCGAGGCGGCTGGGGACGGCCTTGGGGTCTACGGAGTAGAAGTTGCGGCCGGTCGGGAGGACGTTGACGAGACCGCGGAGGGGTGAGCCGGACGGGCCCGCCGGCACGAAGCGGCCTTCCAGTGCCTTGACGGCGTTGTCCAGCTCGGCTGTGGTGCCTGCCAGGCGGGGAACGACTTCGCGGGCCGCGAAGTCCAGGATGGCGGCGACCGGTTCTCCGTGGCCGGCGGCCACGGCAGGAACAGCCGCAAGGTCCCAGTCCGCGGCCTCCATCGCCTCTACCAGCGCCCGCGCCGCCGCCTCCGCCTCGTCCGCCGTCGTCCGCGTCGCCGCCGACTCGTCCAGGCCCAGCGCCTCGCGCAGGCCCGGCAGGGCGGACTTGCCGCCCCAGATCTGGCGGGCGCGCAGGATCGACAGCACGAGGTTCACCCGCGCCTCACCCGTGGGCGCGCCGCCGAGGACGTGCAGGCCGTCACGGATCTGCGCGTCCTTGACCTCGCACAGCCAGCCGTCGACGTGCAGCAGGAAGTCGTCGAAGCCGTCGTCGTCCGGGCGCTCGTCCATGCCCAGGTCGTGGTCGAGCTTGGCGGCCTGGATGAGGGTCCAGATCTGGGCGCGGATCGCGGGCAGCTTGGCCGGGTCCATGGCGGCGATCTGCGCGTACTCGTCGAGGAGCTGTTCGAGGCGCGTGATGTCGCCGTACGACTCGGCGCGGGCCATCGGCGGCACGAGGTGGTCGACGAGCGTGGCGTGGGCGCGGCGCTTGGCCTGGGTGCCCTCGCCGGGGTCGTTGACGAGGAAGGGGTAGACGAGCGGGAGGTCGCCGAGCGCGGCGTCGGGGCCGCAGGCGGCGGACAGGCCGGCGTTCTTGCCGGGCAGCCACTCCAGGTTGCCGTGCTTGCCGAGGTGCACCATGGCGTCGGCGCCGAAGCCGCCGTCCTCGCGGGCGGCCGCGATCCAGCGGTACGCGGCGAGGTAGTGGTGCGAGGGCGGCAGGTCGGGGTCGTGGTAGATGGCGATGGGGTTCTCGCCGAAGCCGCGCGGCGGCTGGATGAGGATCAGCAGGTTGCCGCGGCGCAGGGCCGCGAGGACGATGTCGCCCTCGGGGTTGCGGCTGCGGTCGAGGAACATCTCGCCGGGTGCCGGGCCCCAGTGCTCCTCGACGGACGCGCGCAGCTCCTGCGGAAGTTGTGCGTACCAGCGCTTGTAGTCGGCGGCCGGGATGCGGACGGGGTTGCGGGCGAGCTGCTCCTCGGTGAGCCAGTCCTGGTCGTGGCCGCCGGCGTCGATGAGGGCGTAGATGAGCTCGTCGCCGTCGCCGGACGCCAGGCCGGGAACCTCTTCCGTGCCGAAGTCGTAGCCCTCCTCGCGCAGCCGGCGCAGGAGCGCGACGGCGCTGGCGGGGGTGTCGAGGCCGACGGCGTTGCCGATGCGGGAGTGCTTCGTGGGGTACGCGGAGAGGACGAGCGCGATCCGCTTCTCGGCGGCGGGGACGTGGCGCAGCCGGGCGTGACGGACGGCGATGCCGGCGACGCGGGCCGCTCGCTCGGGGTCGGCGACGTAGGCGGGCAGGCCGTCCTCGTCGACCTCCTTGAAGGAGAACGGGACGGTGATGATGCGGCCGTCGAACTCGGGCACGGCGACCTGGGTGGCGGCGTCGAGCGGCGAGAGGCCCTCGTCGTTCTCCTCCCAGGCGCTGCGCGGGCCGGTCAGGCACAGGGCCTGGAGGATCGGCACGTCGAGGGCGGCGAGGGCGCCGGCGTCCCACGACTCGTCGTCGCCGCCGGCGGAGGCCTCGGCGGGCTTGGTGCCGCCCGCGGCGAGCACGGTGGTGACGACGGCGTCGGCGCCGCGCAGGGCGTCGATGAGCTCGGGCTCGGGGGCGCGCAGGGAGGCCACGTACAGCGGCAGGGCGCGGCCTCCGGCGTCCTCGACGGCGCCGCACAGGGCCTCGACGAAGGCGGTGTTGCCGCTCATGTGGTGGGCGCGGTAGTAGAGCACCGCGATGAGCGGGCCGCTCGCGCCGGGCCGGGGGGTGCGCTCCAGCTCGCCCCAGGCGGGGGCGGGGGCGGGGGGCTCGAAGCCGTGGCCGGTGAGGAGCACGGTGTCGGAGAGGAAGCGGGCGAGCTGTTCGAGGTTGGCCGGGCCGCCGTGGGCGAGGTAGGCGTGGGCCTCGGCGGCGATGCCGACGGGGACGGTGGAGGCCTCCATCAGCTGGGCGTCGGGCGCCTGTTCGCCGGTCAGGACGACGACGGGACGGTCGCCGGCGAGCAGCAGGTCCAGGCCCTCCTGCCAGGCGCGGATGCCGCCGAGGAGGCGGACGACGACGAGGTCGGTGCCCTCCAGGAGCTCCGGGAGGTCGTCGAGGGCGAGCCGGGCGGGGTTGGCGAGCCGGTACGGGACCGGGGCCTCATGAGCAGCAGCCGCGCGGGCGCTGAGCAGGTCGGTGTCGGACGTCGACAGGAGAAGGATCACGCGGCGCTCCCCAGGGCATCGTGGGTCGCCCGGGGTGCCCGGCACCGGAATGTGCGCATGCGGCGGCAAGCCTTCCTCGGGGTCCGCGCCCCGGGCGGTTGGAGGACGGCGGGAGTTCCTGACTCGCCCGGCGGACTGCCGGGCTCACAGTGGCGGGACCGTGCCGGAGTCTCACCGGCTTCCTCCCCTGTCGCCGTCGCTGGCGTTTGGCGGAGCGGTGCTCGCGAAGCGGGCACTGTTCCACCGTTGAGCATAGTAAAGCCCAGGCAGACAGCGGTACGGGAGTGTTCGGGGCGTGCGGTACGGGGCCGTGCGCCGGTCAGGGGCGTCGGTATGCTCGCCGCCATGTCCACCACCCCCGCACCTCCCCCGGACCGGGCCGCCCCCGGTGCCGGCGCACCCTCGGCGGGGCCCGTCCGCGAGCGGGGCGACGCCTGCCCCGGCGCGCTGCGCCTGCACGCCGCGGACGACGGTGCGCTGGCCCGGATCCGGCTGCCCGGCGGCTTGCTGACGACCCATCAGGCGATGGAGCTGGCCCGGATCTCGGAGGATTTCGGGGACGGGCACCTCGACCTCACCTCGCGCGGCAACGTCCAGTTGCGAGGCCTCGCCGAAGGCTGCGGGGGCACGGTCGCCGGGCGGCTGCGGGAGTACGGAATGCTGCCGTCGGACCGGCACGACCGGATCCGCAACGTGGCGGCTTCGCCGCTGTGCGGCCTGGACGGCCTTCCTCTTGATCTTGATTCCGCTTCCGGCCCGGAAGGGACGCCGGCCGATGTCCAGGCGTGGGCCCGTGAGCTGGATGAACTGCTCTGCGCCGACGACTCCGCCGGAGACCTCACCGGCCTCTCCGGCCGGTTCCTCTTCGGGCTGGACGACGGGCGCGGCGACATCGTGGCCCTCCGGCCCGATGTGACATTGATCGCAAGCGGTCCCGGGCGGGCCGGCCTGTATTTCGGCACTTCAGGCCCCGGCCTGGGCGTCGCCGCCGCGGACGCCCCGCGCGCGGCCGTGCTGGCGGCGGCCGAGTTCCTGGCGGCGCGGGAGGCCTGCGGCAGTACGGCGTGGCGCGTACGGGAGCTGCCCGCCGGGCGGCGTCCGGCCGCCGGCGGGCTCGCGGAGCGGCTCGCGGCGGCGGGCATCGGCTGTGCGCCGCTCCCCTCTTCCCTCCGGCTTCCTCTCGGCGAGCCGCCCGCACCGGGCGTGGTCACCGGCCCGGACGGGCTCTGCGCCTTGTCGGTGACGGCGCCGCTGGGGCGGCTGACCAGCGCTCAGTGGCGGGTCGTCGGCGAAATGGCCGCGCAGGAAGGGCACGGGGAGATCCGTGTGACCCCGTGGCGCGGCCTTGTCGTCCCCGGCATCCCGGCGGCGAAGGCGCCCAGGCTGCCGGCCGTGCTCGCGCGCGCCGGGCTCGTCACCTCCGCGGACTCCGCCTGGCACCGCGCGGGCGCGTGCGCCGGGCGCCCCGGATGCGCCAAGTCCCTCGCCGACGTGCGGGCGGACGCGGCGGACTGCCTCGCGGGCGGGCAGCCTGCCGGTGCGGCGGCGCTCCCGGTGTACTGGTCCGGGTGCGAGCGGCGCTGCGGGCACCCCGGGGGCGGCCCGTGGGTCGACGTCCTGGCTACGGGCGACGGATACCAAGTGACGGTGCGGGACCGGAGTGACGAGACCGGTGGCCGGCAGGACGCCGCGCCCCGGACGGTGACGACAGCAGGGCTCGCCGGCGCGGTGGCGGCGGCACGTACCACGACATGAACGACGACAACGAGGCCACAGTGTTCGACTACGACAAGGACGGCGCGTCCATCTACCGCCAGTCCTTCGCCACCATCCGCGCCGAGGCGGACCTCGGCGGGCTGCCGCCCGACGTGGGCCGGGTCGCGGTGCGCATGATCCACGCCTGCGGGATGACGGACCTGGTCAAGGACCTCGCCTACTCCCCCGGCGTGGTCGCGAAGGCGCGCGCGGCGCTGCTCTCCGGGGCGCCGATCCTGTGCGACGCGAACATGGTCGCCAGCGGCGTCACCCGCAAGCGCCTGCCGGCGGACAACGAGGTGCTGTGCACCCTCGCCGACCCGGTGGTGCCCGAGCTGGCGCAGCGCATGGGCACGACCCGCAGCGCCGCGGCCCTGGAGCTGTGGCGCGACAAGCTCGACGGCGCCGTCGTGGCCGTCGGCAACGCCCCCACCGCGCTCTTCCGGCTGCTGGAGATGGTCGCCGAAGGCGCACCGCGGCCGGCCGCCGTGCTCGGCGTACCGGTCGGCTTCATCGGCGCCGCCGAGTCCAAGGACGCCCTGGCCGGCAGCCCGCTGGGGCTGGAGTACCTGGTGGTGCGGGGGCGGCGCGGCGGCAGCGCCATGGCCGCCGCCGCGATCAACGCGATAGCGAGCGAGGAAGAGTGAGCGAGCAGCAACCGCAGACCACGGACCGGACCACGGGCCGGCTGTACGGGGTGGGGCTCGGTCCCGGCGACCCGTCGCTGATGACCGTACGGGCCGTCGAGGTCATCGCGGCGGCCGACGTCGTCGCGTACCACAGTGCCCGGCACGGCCGCTCCATCGCGCGCTCCATCGCCGAGCGCCACCTGCGCCCCGAGCACATCGAGGAACGCCTGGTCTACCCGGTCACGACCGAGACCACGGACCACCCCGGCGGCTACCGGGGCGCGATGGAGGAGTTCTACGAGGAGGCCGCGGAGCGGCTCGCCGCACACCTGGACGCCGGGCGCACGGTGGCCGTCCTCGCGGAGGGCGACCCGCTCTTCTACAGCTCCTACATGCACATGCACAAGCGCCTCGCGGACCGGTACCCCACCGAGGTGATCCCGGGCGTCACGTCCGTGAGCGCGGCGGCCGCCCGGCTCGGCGAGCCCCTCGTCGAGGGCGAGGAGGTCCTGACGATCCTGCCGGGCACCCTGCCCGAGGAGGAGCTCACGGCACGGCTCGCCGCCACGGACTCGGCCGTCGTCATGAAGCTCGGCCGGACCTTCCCGGCGGTGCGGGGCGCGCTGGAGCGGTCCGGGCGGCTCGCGGACGCGCGGTACGTCGAGCGCGCGACGATGAGCGGCGAGCGGACGGGGCGGCTGGCGGACGTCGACCCGTCGTCCGTGCCGTACTTCTCGGTGGCCGTGCTGCCGAGCCGCGTGGACGCCTCGCCCGGCGCGGAGCGGGGCGAGGTCGTGGTCGTCGGGCTCGGCCCGGCCGGCCCGCTGTGGCTCACCCCCGAGGCGCGCGGCGAGCTCGCGGCCGCGCAGGACGTCGTCGGCTACAGCACCTACGTGGACCGGGTGCCGGCCCGGCCCGGCCAGCGCCGCCACGCGTCCGACAACAAGGTGGAGTCGGAGCGGGCCGAGTTCGCGCTGGACCTGGCGCGGCAGGGGCGGCGCGTCGCCGTCGTCTCGTCGGGCGACCCCGGCGTCTTCGCCATGGCCACGGCGGTCCTGGAGGTCGCCTCGGAAGGCCCGTACCTCGACATTCCGGTACGGGTGGTGCCCGGCATGACGGCCGCCCACGCGGCCGCCTCCCGCGCGGGGGCCCCGCTGGGCCACGACTACGCGGTCGTCTCGCTGTCGGACCGGCTCAAGCCGTGGGAGGTCATCGCGGAGCGGCTGCGGTCCGCGGCCTCCGCGGACCTGGTGCTCGCCCTGTACAACCCCGGCTCCCGCAGCCGCGTCTGGCAGGTCGGCAAGGCCCGCGACCTGCTCCTGGAATTCCGCGCCCCGAGCACGCCCGTGGTCCTGGGCCGCGACGTGGGCGGCCCGGAGGAGAGCGTCCGCATCGTCCCCCTCGGCGAACTCGACCCGGACGAGGTCGACATGCGCACGATCCTCCTGGTCGGCTCGACCCAGACGCGAGTGGCCCGCCGCACGGCGGACGGCTCTCCCGAGCAGATCGTCTGGACGCCGCGGAGGTATCCGGAGGGGTGACGCGGACGACGGCCGGCCCGGCCCCGCCGGGCCACGCCGTCGTGGCCGGCCGCCGCCGCGGGCCCGTTCAGGCGGTGGGGAAGCGCCGGCGCAGCCACTCTCCGGCCTCGGCCGGGTCCGCTGCCGTCGGGACGCCCTCCGGGGCCGGGGGGCGGCGGACGACCACGACCGGGATGCCCGCCTCGCGGGCCGCGGTCAGTTTGGCCGACGTGGCCGCCGCCCCGCTGTCCTTCGTCACGAGGACGTCGACCCGGTGGCGGCGCAGCAGTTCCCGCTCGCCGTCGAGCGTGAACGGGCCGCGGTCCAGGAGGACTTCCATACGGGGCGGAGCCGGCGGCTCAGGGGCGTCCACGGAGCGGACGAGGAACCACATATCCTCGAGGTGCGCGAAGGCCGCCAGGCCCATCCGGCCCGTGGTCAGGAACGCGCGCTCCCCCAGCGCGGGCAGCAGTCCGGCGGCCTCCGCCAGGGAGGCGACCGGGTGCCAGCGGTCGCCCGGGCCCGGCTCCCAGCCGGGACGGCGCACGGCCAGCAGGGGAACGCGGGCGGCCGCGGCGGCCTCCGCCGCGTTGAAACTGATCGTGCCGGCGAAAGGATGGGTGGCGTCGATGAGCGCGTCCACCTGCTGCTCGCGCAGCCACCGGGCGAGGCCGCTCGGGCCTCCGAACCCCCCGATACGGACGTCACCGGCCGGCAGCCGGGGCTGCGCCACGCGCCCCGCGAGGGACGTCGTCACCCGGAAGCCGGGGTCCTCGGCGAGCTCGCCCGCGAGCCTGCGCGCCTCCGTCGTGCCGCCCAGGATCAGGATGTGGCGGCGGTCGCTCACGTCGTGCCTTTCTGTTCGGGGCCGGTCTGTTCGGGCCTGGCCTGTTCGGATCTGGCCTGTTCGGATCTGGCCTGTTCGGATCTGGCCTGTTCAGGCCCGGTCCGTTCAGGCCCGGTCTGTTCGGACCCGGCGGCCGGCGTCGGCGGCCGGGTGCAACCCTACGGTCGGAGGCAGCCTTGACTGACACCGCCACCGGCACAGCCGGCAACGCCGCCGGCGGCCGCGCCGCCCAGTTGCAGCACACCGGTCTCCGCCACGGCTGGACGACCGGCGCGTGCGCGACCGCCGCCACGACCGCCGCGTACACCGCGCTCCTCACCGGCGAGTTCCCCGACCCCGTGACGATCACCCTGCCCAAGGGGCAGACGCCCGCCTTCGCCCTCGCCGCCGAGCGGCTCGGGGACGGGCGCGCCATGGCCGGCATCGTCAAGGACGCCGGTGACGACCCGGACGTCACCCACGGTGCGCTGGTCCGTGCGACCGTACGGATCCTCCCGCCCGGTTCCGGCGTCGCCTTCCGGGCCGGGCCGGGCGTGGGCACCGTCACCCGCCCCGGGCTCCCCCTGGACGTGGGCGAGCCCGCCATCAACCCCGTGCCCCGGCAGATGATGCGCGACCACGTCGCCGCGGTCGCCGCCCGGCACGGCGGCTCGGGCAACGTCGAGATCGAGGTCTCCGTCGACCACGGCGCGGAGATCGCCCGCTCGACCTGGAACCCCCGGCTCGGGATCCTCGGCGGCATCTCCATCCTCGGCACCACCGGCATCGTCGTGCCCTACTCGTGCTCCGCCTGGATCGACAGCATCCGGCGCGGCGTGGACGTGGCCCGCGCGGCCGGCCGCCGCCACGTCGCCGGCTGTACGGGGTCGACGTCGGAGAAGGTCGCCGTCGCCGTGCACGGCCTGCCGGAGGACGCCCTGCTCGACATGGGCGACTTCGCGGGCGCGGTCCTGAAGTACATCCGCCGGCACCCCGTGGACCGGCTCACCGTCGCCGGCGGCTTCGCCAAGCTGTCGAAGCTGGCCGCCGGCCACCTCGACCTGCACTCGGGGCGCTCCCAGGTGGACAAGGGGTTCCTCGCGGAGCTGGCCCGGCACGGGGGTGCGGGCGAGGAGCTCGCCGCGGCCGTCGCCTCCGCCAACACCGGCCTGGAAGCGCTGCGGCTGTGCGAGGCCGCCGGCGTTCCGCTCGGCGACCTGGTCGCCGCCACCGCCCGCGACGAGGCGCTCGCCGTGCTGCGCGGCGCGCCCGTCGCGGTCGACGTCATCTGCATCGACCGCGCGGGCGTGATCGTGGGGCGGGCGGAGGCGGTGGGGCCTCGCGGTGTTTAGCCGGCTTCGGCGGTGTTAGCGGAGGGTGTTGACCTGGGTTGTCGCTGCCGGCTTGTCCTTTGCCGGCTTCGGGAGCGCTCCGCAGAACTCGCCCTCGAACATGTTCTCAAAGGGCGGGCTCTCGTTGAGCCAGTCACCGTTGATGTTGAACGTGAGCATGTGCTTGCCGTCACGCGTGCCCGCCGCGCCGGTCAGGGAGCCCCAGACGACGCCGTCGTGCCCGTACACCTGCGCGCCGCACGTCAGCTTGCGGGAGATGATGCCCAGGCCGTACGTGTAGTGCTCGCCCGTCTCGACGGTGGTGAGCATCTCGTCCAGCTGCTTCTTCGGCAGCAGCTTGCCCTGGAGGAGGCCGCTGAAGAACCGGTTGAGGTCCCCGCTCGTGCTCACCACCTCGCCCGTCGCGCCCGACCACGACGGCCGGTACTCGGTGGCGTCGTAGATCTCCGGGCCCGGGTTCGGCACGTACAGCTTCGAGTAGCCGACCGGGTGCGGCGCCGGCAGCTTCGGGTCCGTCCCGGGGAAGGTCGTCTCCTTCAGGCCCATCGGCTTGACGATGCGGCGCTCCACCTCACGGGCGTACGGCTTCCCCGTCACCTTCTCGATGATCATTCCGCCGAGGACGAAGTTCGTGTTCGAGTAGCGCCAGCCCTTGCCGGGCTCGAAGTCCGGGCCGTACTTGATGCCCATCGCCACGATCTGCTCCGGCGTCTTGATGTCGTAGCGGTGCTCGAAGAAGCCCTGCCCGTTCATCTGCTCGTTCCACTCGGGCGTGTACACCATGTCGTGCACGCCGCTGGTGTGGTTGAGGAGCTGACGGATCGTGATCTTGTTGGCGTCGTAGCCGTTGCCCTTGACCACGCCGGGGAGCCACTTCTCGACGGAGTCGTCGATGCTCAGCTTCCCCTCCGCCTCCAGCTGGAGCAGGACCGTCGCGACGAACGACTTCGTGATGCTGCCCGCGCGGAAGTGGTCGGCGGCGGTGCGCTTGCGCTTCGCGGCCGTGTCCGCGTAGCCGGCGGAGCCGGACCAGGTGCCCTTGGGTGTGAGGGTGCCTGCGGCTACGCCGGGCATGTCGGCGGCTACGAGGCCGTTGAGGGCTTCCTGGGTGACGGCGTGGCTCTCGGCGCCCGCCGGGCTGCCGGTTGCCGCGCCCGCCGGGGCTATGGATGTGGCTGCTGCTGCGACTGCCGCGAGGGCTACGAGTGCGGCTCGTGTGGTTTTTGACGTGCGCTTCGGCATGCGGGTCCCCCCTGGGATGATCATTTCGAGGTAAGCATAGGCTAACCTTCCTTCCCGCAGGGGTTGCGGTGGCGGTCCGTGGAATACAGGTAGCTGTCCGGGAACTGCTCCGCCGCGAGTGTGCGGCCCACGATGATGACCGCCGTGCGGATCACTCCGGCCTCCCGCACCTTGTGTGCGATGTCCGCGAGCGTGCCGCGCAGGACCAGTTCGTCCGGGCGGCTCGCCATCGCGACGACCGCCGCGGGGCAGTCGGCGCCGTAGTGCGGCAGGAGTTCGGCGACGACCTCGTCGGTGTAGCGGGCGGCCAGGTGCAGGACGAGGAGGGCGCCGCTGCGGCCGAGGGTGGCGAGGTCCTCGCCGGGGGGCATCGGGGTGGCCTGGCGGGCGATCCGGGTGAGGATCACCGTCTGGCCGACCGTCGGCACGGTCAGCTCGCGGCCGAGGGCGGCGGCGGCCGCGGCGAAGGCGGGGACGCCGGGCACGATCTCGTACGGGATGCCGGCGGCGTCCAGGCGGCGCATCTGCTCGGCTACGGCGCTGAAGACGGAGGGGTCGCCGGAGTGGAGGCGGGCCACGTCGTGGCCCGCCGCGTGGGCGCGGACGAACTCGGCGGTGATGGCGTCGAGGTCGAGTTGCGCCGTGTCGATCAGGCGCG
Source organism: Streptomyces sp. SCA2-17 (assembly GCF_044336695.1). Lineage (NCBI taxonomy): Bacteria > Bacillati > Actinomycetota > Actinomycetes > Kitasatosporales > Streptomycetaceae > Streptomyces > Streptomyces sp. SCA2-17. The sequence continues at coordinate 5,799,416 of NZ_CP117521.1, read as the reverse complement.
CTCCCGGCTTGCACTCTGCGAGAAGTTCACTCGGCACGAGGCTGCCTGCGTACAGGCAGACGTCGCAGCGGGCGAGGATGCGGGCGCCGCGGAGGGTGATGAGGTCGGCGGCGCCGGGGCCGGCGCCGATGAAGTACACGGTCATGGCTGTGCTCCTGTGGGTACGGGTGCGGGTGGCCGGTGGGTCGGGGCCGGGGCGGGGCCGGCCCTTCCGGGGCTGCATGATTTAGGCGGGCACTGTCAACACGTCTACGAACTCCGAACTTCCGCCACAAATCACGCTTTACGCCCCTCCCAGGGCCGGCCCCGCCCCGGCCCCTCCTCCTCGCCCTGCGTCTGCGGCCCGGTTTTCACCACGGACCACTGCGTCACCGGCATCGCCTGGCGCCAGCCCGTGAAGCCTCCTACGGGCGTCGCGTGCGACACGGCCAGGCGGGTCAGTTCGCCTCCGTGGCGCTTGTACCAGTCCGTGAGCAGCGCCTCGGATTCGAGGGTGACCGTGTTCGCTACGAGGCGGCCGCCCGGGGGCAGTGCCTCCCAGCAGGCGTTCAGCAGGCCGGGGGCCGTGAGGCCGCCGCCTATGAAGATGGCGTCCGGGGTGGGGAGTTCGGTGAGGGCGGCGGGGGCCGGGCCGGTGACTACGCGGAGTGCCGGGACACCGAGCGCGTCGGCATTGCGGGTGATGCGGGCTGCTCTTGCGGGGTCACGCTCGACGCTGACAGCGCGACAGGTCTTATGAGCCCTCATCCATTCGATGGCGATGGAGCCGGAGCCGCCGCCTACGTCCCAGAGGAGTTCACCGGGGGCGGGGGCGAGTGTGGCGAGGGTGACTGCTCGGATATGGCGCTTCGTCAGTTGGCCGTCGTGTTCGTAGGCGTCGTCCGGCAGGCCGGGGGTGAGGGGGAGGCGGGGTGCGCCGGGGGTGCGGTGGCAGGTGATCGCGATGACGTTCAGGGCGTCGCCGGGGGCGTGGTGCCAGTCGTCGGCCGTTCCGTCGACGCGGCGTTCGGTTGCGGCGCCGAGCTGTTCCAGGACCGTCATGCGGCTCGGGCCGTAGCCGTGTGCGCGGAGGTGGGCGGCGACTTCGGCGGGCGTGTCCGCGCCGGAGCTGAGGACGAGCACGTGGTGGTCGTGGTGGAGGGCCGCGGTGAGGGCGGCGAGCGGGCGGCCTACGAGGCTGACCACCTCTGCTTGTTCGCGTGGTATGCCCAGGCGGGCGCAGGCGTACGAGACGGACGACGGGTGCGGGAGCACGTGGAGCGCGTCCGGGCCGAGGGTTTCGGCGAGGGTGCGGCCGATGCCGAAGAACATGGGGTCGCCGCTGGCCAGCACGCAGACGCGGCGGCCCGCGTGCGCCGCCAGCAGGCCCGGGACGGCCGGGCGGAGGGGCGAGGGCCAGGGGACGCGTTCGGCGGGGCAGGTGGTGGGCAGCAGGTCCAGCTGGCGGGGGCCGCCGATGATCACTTCGGCGGTGTTGAGCGCCTCTTGGGAGACGGGGGCCAGGCCGGGCCAGCCGTCGGCGCCGATGCCGACGACGGTGACGGGGGCGGGGCTCACGGGGCTGTCACCTCGGCGTTCGCTGCGATCTGGGGCACGGGAACTCTACTGACCGCGGGCCGCGGCGCGGCATGCGGGCCCTTAATGCATAGGATGTGCAATTGCTATTGGAATGCAGGAGGTGCGGCGTGGTGCGTTCGCCGGTGGTGCTGGGTATCGAGTCGTCCTGCGACGAGACCGGTGCCGGTCTGGTGCGGGACGGGAAACTGCTGGGCCACGCCGTGGCTTCCAGCATGGATGAGCACGCTCGGTACGGCGGCGTCGTCCCCGAGATCGCGGCGCGTGCGCACGTGCATGCCGCGGCGCCCGTGGTGCATGCCGCGCTCGCCGACGCCGGGCTGACGATGCGGGACATCGGCGCCGTCGCCGTGACCACCGGGCCCGGCCTCTCCGGCGCGCTCCAGGTGGGCCTGGCCGCGGCGAAGGGGCTCGCCTACGCGCTGGACGTGCCGCTGTACGGGGTGCACCACCTTGCGGGGCACGTGGCCGCGGACACGCTGGAGCACGGGCCGCTGCCCGATCCCTGCATGGTGCTCATCGTCTCCGGCGGGCACACGTCGCTGCTCCTCGTACGGGATCTGGCGCGCGATCCGATCGTGCACCTCGGTGACACGCTGGACGACGCCGCGGGCGAGTGCTTCGACAAGGTCGCCCGGGTCTTCGGCCTGCCGTACCCGGGCGGGCCCGCCGTCGACCGGGTGGCGCGGGAAGGTGACCCGCGGGCCGTGCCGTTCCCGCGGCCGCTCACGGGGCCGCGGGACGACCGCTACGCGTTCTCGTTCTCCGGGCTGAAGACGGCCGCCGCGCGGTGGGCGGAACAGCACCGGGCAGCGGGGCGGGCGCTGCCCGTCGCGGACGGGGCGGCGTCCTTGCAGGAGGCCGTGGCCGATGTCCTCACGCGCAAGGCGGTGGGGGCGTGTGTGGAGCACGGGGTGGGGACGCTGGTCGTCGTCGGCGGCGTCGCCGCCAACTCCCGGGTCCGGGCCCTGGCCCAGGAGCGGTGCGCCGCCGCGGGCATCGAGCTTCGGGTGCCGCCGCTGCGGCTGTGCACGGACAACGGCGCGATGATCGCCGCCGTGGGCGACCTCCTGGCCCGCGCGGACGCCCCACCGGCCCCCTTGGACATCTCCATCGACCCGTCGGCCCCACTGGAGTACGCGGCGCTCCACCCGGTGGCACGGCAACTCGCCGCGTAGTCACCACAAACCCCGGCCCGCCAAATACCCCCGCCGCCGCGATGAGCAACCACGACGGCGGCAACCGGCGGTGCCGAACCCACCAGTCGCCCCGACGGGCCGCCCACGGCCGACCCCAAACCTTGGGCCCGCCAAATACCCCCGCCGCCGCGGCGAGCAACCACCGCGGCGGTGGTCGGCGGTGCCGAACCCACGCATCCCCCCGGATCGCAAGCCCCCGGGCGGAAGCCGTCAGGCCCCGATCGTTCGGGCCCCGACGGAGTCGACCCCGCCGCCCAGGGTCACGTACTCGCCCTCGTAGCGCGTGCGGATGCGGGACGCCGCGCCCTGGGCGATGTCCAGATCGCGTCTCAAGGACGCGGTGAGGCTGAGCGCCGCCGCGCCCGTCGCCTCGTCCTCCGTGATGCCGTCGCCCCGGCGCGGGAAGCCGCGGGCGCGGACGCGGCCCGTCGGCTCGTCGTGCCAGGACCAGGCGTAGAGCCAGCCGTCGCCGGGCGGCGGGGACGGCAGGGCGTCGACGTCCGCGGGCAGCGCGTACTGCTCAAGAAGGCGACCCGCGGCCCAGGACGCGCGGGCGCGGATCCACGTGGCACCGGACGCCGTCCACGCCGGCACGTCGCCGGCGGGCGGCCGCAGCACGTCCGCCGCGTACCCGCACTGCCGCAGGTGCCACGCCGCGCCCACCAGCGGGTGCCCCGCGAAGGGCAGGGGCCCGCTGGGGGTCCGGATGTCGACCTCACCGCGCCGCGGATCGTCGATGAACACCGTCTCGCTGAAGCCCAGCTCCGCGGCGAGCCGCTGCCGGGCCGCGGAGCCGGGGACGGACGGGCCGTCGTGGACGACGCCCAGGAGGTTGCCGCCGGAGCCGTCCGGGCCGGTGAAGACCCGCAGGATGCGGACGTCCACGACGGTGGCCTTACCAGCCCGCCGGGCGGTAGTCCTTGAGGAAGCAGCCGTACAGGTCCTCGCCCTGCTCACCGCGCACGATCGGGTCGTAGACGCGGGCCGCGCCGTCGACGAGGTCGAGGGGGGCGTGGAAGCCGGCCTCGGCGAGGCGGACCTTGTCCGGGTGGGGGCGCTCGTCGGTGATCCAGCCGGTGTCGACGCTGGTCATGAGGATGTTGTCGGTCTCGAACATCTCCTGCGCGCTGGTGCGCGTGAGCATGTTGAGCGCGGCCTTGGCCATGTTGGTGTGCGGGTGGCCCGCGCCCTTGTAGCCGCGGCTGAAGACGCCCTCCATGGCGGAGACGTTCACCACGTACTTACGGCGCGCGGGCGACGCGGCCATCGCCGGCCGCAGCCGGTTGACCAGTACGAACGGCGCCGTGACGTTGCACAGCTGGACTTCGAGCAGCTCGACGGGGTCGACCTCGCCGACCGCCTGGATCCAGGTGTTGGTGGCGTCCAGGTCGGGCACGAGCCCGCCGGCGTCGATCGCGGTGCCGGCCTCGACGCGGGCCAGGGACGCGGAGCCGCTGGTGAGGGCGAGCTCGGTGAGGGCCTGCGGGGTGAGGGAGTCGTGCCCGCTGCCCGCGGGGGCGGGCAGCTCGGGCTGGGCGCCGCTGCCGAAGGCGCCGAAGACCTCGGAGGCCGGCAGCTCACCGGCGGGCAGCGGGGCGGACTCGGCGCTGATCAGCTCGCGGTAGGCGGCCGGGGAGCGGCGTACGGTCTGGGCCGCGTTGTTGATCAGGATGTCGAGGGGGCCCTCGGCGCTGACCGAGTCGGCGAGGGCGACGACCTGCGCGGGGTCGCGCAGGTCGATGCCGACGATCTTGAGGCGGTGGAGCCAGTCCGCGCTGTCCTCCATCGCCTTGAAGCGGCGGATGGCGTCATTGGGGAAGCGCGTGGTGACGGTGGTGTGCGCACCGTCGCGCAGCAGCCGCAGCGCGATGTACATGCCGATCTTCGCGCGGCCGCCGGTGAGCAGAGCGCGGCGGCCGGTCAGGTCGGTGCGGGCGTCGCGGCGAGCGCGGTTCTCCGCCGCGCAGGGCTGGCAGAGCTGGTGGTAGAACGCGTCGACCTCGGTGTAGCGGTCCTTGCAGGTGTAGCAGGACCGGGGGCGCTCGAGGATGCCGACGATCTGCGTGGCGGCGGTGGCCGCGAGCGGTATGCCGCGGGTCTCGTCGTCGATGCGGTCGGCCGCGCCGGTGGCCGTGGCCTCGGTGACGGCCTTGTCGTGCGCGGTCTTGGCGGCGCGGCGCTCCTGGCGCCGGCGCTGCTTGACCGTGCGGTAGATGCCGGCCGTGGCGCGGCGGACCTCGATCGCGTCGGGGTGGTCGACCGGCAGCTCGTCGAGCTCCTGGAGCACGCTCAGGCAGACCGCCATGCGCTCCGGGTCGATGCCCGGCCCGTACTCGTCCTCGCCCGCTGCGCCTGCGCCCTCGCGGCTGTCCTCAGTGACCTCGGTGACCGTCATCGCCGCTGTTGTTTCCCGGTTCTCTGTTCGAATGAAGCTGCCAGGAAACTGTACGTAGGCGGGGGTGGTGGCACCAAACCCGCAGGCGCGGGGCCTGTGCCGCACGCTTCACACCCGGCACCCCGCGCCTCAAACATCACATACCACTTATTGGGTCTTCCGGGTTAATTGTGTCTTTCGGTGTCTATATCCGACCTGTCTCCACAGTTACACCGGACACAATTGCCGCTCACCACCCATGAGAAAGGTTTAGCCATGTCGCGTATCGCCAAGGCCGCCGTCCTGACCGCTGCCGCCGGCGTCGCCGTCACGGGCGCTGCCGGAGTCGCCTCCGCCAGTGCCGGAGCGAACGGCGCGGCCGTCGGCTCGCCCGGCGTCATCTCCGGCAACACCATTCAGGTCCCGATCCAGGTTCCGATCAACCTGTGCGGCAACACGATCGACATCATTGCCCTCCTGAACCCGACCTTCGGGAACACCTGCGTCATCGCCGGCTAGTGACCCCCGCGCCCGGGCGGGACCACCGGACCTGCCCGCGCGGCAGGCGCGGGAAGGGTCACAGTCAGCCGCCGGAATCCTGACCTGCGCTTTCGTGGCGCCCATCACGCTCTGCGCGGTGGGCGCCACGGTCATGTCCGGCCGCCTCCCGCCCGCCCTCGCCGCTCTCGCCGCCCTCCGCGCCGGAGCGGCCGGGCCGCTGGGCGCCGGGGAGGTCCGGTATCTCCACGACCGGCGGAAGGTCGGGGGTCAGGTGCGAGTGGGCTGTGGTCATCGTCTTCGCCTGCCTTGACTCGGAGGGGCGGGGGGAGGGGGCCGGGGCGTCAGCTCGGGGCCGGGGTGCGCTGCGGAGCCGCCGCGGGAGCCAGGAGCTCCTCGCGCAGCCGCGCGCAGGTCCGGCTGAGGATGCGCGATATCTGCATCTGGGAGACGCCCAGCCGCGCGCCGATCTGCTTCTGGGTGAGGTTGCCGAAGAACCGCCAGTACAGGACGTACCGCTCCCGCTCGGAGAGCGCTCTGAGCAGCGGCTTGAGGGACTGCCGGTCGACGACCAGGTCCAGCGCCGGGTCCGTCCAGCCGAGGGTGTCGGAGAGCGGGAGGTCGTCGGCGCCCAGCACCGGGTGGTCCAGCGACAGCGTGTTGTGCACGCCCTCGGCGGCCAGGCCGCGAAGGACCTCCTCCTCCGACAGGCCGCACTCGGCGGCCAGCTCGGCGGGGCCGGGCCGGGTACGGGCGTCGCGCTGGCCGAGGGCCGTCTGCGCGGCGCGCACGGCCGTGCGGAGCTCCTGGTCGCGGCGGGGGATGTGCAGCGACCAGGCGTGGTCGCGGATGTGCCGCTTGAGCTCGCCGACGATCGTGGGCACGGCGAACGTCTCGAAGGCGTGGCCGAGCCGCGGGTCGTACCGGTCCACGGCGTTGACCAGGCCCAGCGCCGCGACCTGGCGCAGGTCGGCGGGGGTCTCGCCGCTGCTGCGGAAGCGCAGGCTGATGCGCTCCGCCATGGGCAGCCAGGCGGCGATGAGGTCCTGCCGCAGCCGGTCGCGCTCGGTGCCGGCCGGCAGGTCCGCCAGGCGGGCGAAGGAGGCGGCGGTGTCGGGGGCGTCGCGGTTGCGCCGGCGCGCCGTCCGGTCCGCGACCGCAGTCCGGCGCTCCGCGCCCGTCGTCCGCCCCGCGCCGGTCCCCCGGTCCATGGTCGTCGTCCGGTCCATGGTCACAGTCCTCCTCGCTCCTGAGCAAAAGGAGTGCCTGCCGGCCGGAAGCACCTTCCGGTAGGTGCGGCTGCCCCCGCGGGGCACCCGCAAACAGGTCGGCGGATCGCCTCCGCGGGCCGCGGGGGCGGCGTCCGGGGAGGCCGGCCGCATGCCTCAGGATCACCTGGGCCGGCCGGTTCCGCGACTCGGAGCGGCCAAGGCGCTACGGAGAGTGATGGTGCGCCCGGGGTCGAAGTCGGCCGGACCGGTCCTACGCGCGGGCCGCCGGCGGGTGGCAGCGTGTCCGGTGCCCCGCCGCGGAGCGTTTGGCGCGCCCGGCGGCGGGTACCCGGCACCGCGTCCCGAGGAGGCCGTATGCCCGAGCACGCCGACCGCACCGCCGGAGAGGGAACGGGCAAACCCGCAGGCCCGAAGCCGGACGGGCCCTCAGACGCCGATCTGGCCGCGCTCGACGCCCACTGGCGCGCCGCCAACTACCTGGCCGCCGGCCAGCTCTACCTCCTGAGCAACCCGCTGCTGACCGTCCCCCTGGAGCCCGAGCACATCAAGCCCCGGCTGCTCGGCCACTGGGGCACCTCCCCCGGTCTCAACCTGATCCACACCCACCTCAACCGCGTCATCAAGGCGCGCGGCCTGGACGCCGTCTGCATCTGGGGCCCCGGGCACGGCGGTCCCGCCGTGCTCGCCAACTCCTGGCTCGACGGCAGCTACAGCGAGGTCTACCCGGACGTGAGCCGGGACGCCGACGGCATGGAGCGGCTGTTCCGGCAGTTCTCCTTCCCCGGCGGCGTGCCCAGCCACGTCGCCCCGGAGACCCCCGGCTCCCTCCACGAGGGCGGCGAGCTGGGTTACTCCCTCGCCCACGCCTACGGTGCCGCCCTCGACAACCCGGGCCTGCTCGTGGCCTGCGTCGTCGGCGACGGCGAGGCCGAGACCGGCCCGCTGGCCGCGTCCTGGCACGCGAACAAGTTCCTCGACCCCGTCCACGACGGCGCCGTCCTGCCGGTCCTGCACCTCAACGGCTACAAGATCGCCAATCCGACCGTCCTGGCCCGGCTGTCCGAAGGCGAGCTGGACAAGCTCCTGCGCGGGTACGGCCACGAGCCGATCCACGTCGCCGGCGACGACCCCATGGAGGTGCACCGCGCCCTCGCCCAGGCCATGGACCGGGCCCTGGACCACATCGCGCTCGCCCAGCACGTCGCCCGCGAGGAGGGCGTGACCGACCGGCCGCACTGGCCGGTGATCGTGCTCCGTACGCCCAAGGGCTGGACGGGCCCGCGCGAGGTCGACGGCGTGCCCGTGGAGGGCGCGTGGCGCTCCCACCAGGTGCCGCTCGCGGGCGTCCGCGACAACTCCGAGCACCTGCGGCAGCTGGAGACGTGGCTGCGCTCGTACCGGCCGGAGGAGCTCTTCGGCCCGGACGGGCGGCCGCGCCCCGAAGTCCTCGCGCACGTACCGGAAGGCGCCCGGCGGCTCGGCGCCAATCCGCACGCCAACGGCGGCCTCCTCACGCGCTCCCTGCCCGTACCGCCGCTGGAGCACTACGCGGTGCCCGTCGACAAGCACGGCGCCGGCCCGCACGAGCCCACCCGCGTCCTCGGCGGGCTGCTCGCGCAGATCATGGCCGACACGGCGGGCAGCCGGGACTTCCGCGTCGTCGGACCCGACGAGACCGCCTCCAACCGGCTCGACGCCCTCTACTCCGTCACCGGCAACGCCTGGCAGGCCGGACAACTGCCCACCGACGAACACCTCGCCCGCGACGGCCGCGTGATGGAGGTGCTCTCCGAACACCTCTGCCAGGGCTGGCTGGAGGGCTACACCCTCACCGGCCGCCACGGCCTGTTCTCCTGCTACGAAGCGTTCGTCCACATCGTCGACTCGATGGTCAACCAGCACATCAAGTGGCTCAGGACCGCGCGCACCCTGCCCTGGCGCCGCCCCGTGCCCTCCCTCAACTACCTGCTGACCTCGCACGTCTGGCGCCAGGACCACAACGGCTTCTCCCACCAGGACCCCGGCTTCGTGGACCACGTCCTCAACAAGTCCCCCGAAGTGGTCCGCGTCTACCTGCCCCCGGACGCCAACACGCTGCTGTGCGTGGCCGATCACGTGCTGCGCAGCCGCGACTACGTCAACGTCGTCCTCGCCGGCAAGCAGCCCTGCTTCGACTGGCTCGGCCTGGACGCGGCCCGCGCGCACTGCGCCCGCGGCGCGGGCGTGTGGGAGTGGGCGGGCACCGAGACCGGCGACCGGCCCCCGGACGCCGTCCTGGCCTGCGCCGGCGACGTCCCCACCCAGGAGGTGCTGGCCGCCGCCGACCTGCTCCGCCACGAACTGCCCCAGCTCGCCCTGCGCGTCGTCAACGTCGTCGACATGACGCGGCTGCTGCCGCAGAAGGAGCACCCGCACGGCATGCCGGACACGGAGTACGACGCGCTGTTCACGCCCGACAAGCCCGTCATCTTCGCCTACCACGGCTACCCGTGGCTGATCCACCGCCTCGCCTACCGCCGCACGGGCCACGCCAACCTGCACGTCCGCGGCTACAAGGAGGCCGGAACGACGACCACCCCCTTCGACATGGTCGTCCGCAACGACCTCGACCGCTACCGCCTCGTCATGGACGTCATCGACCGGGTGCCGGGGCTGGGCGTGCGGGCCGCGTCCGTACGGCAGGCGATGGCGGACGCGCGCACCCGGCACCACGCGTGGATCCGGGAACACGGCGTGGACATGCCGGAGGTCGCCGACTGGAGCTGGCGGGGCTGACACAGCGCCACATGTGCTGACACACCGCCCCGTGTGATGCGCGGCACCCCGGCGAAGCCTTGACGGCCCCTGCGTGTAATCGATTACCTGGCCCGCACAGCAGCCGTGCGAAATCGATTACACGGATGGCACGAGCCGGGGCGGGAGGCGCAGCACCATGGCGAACATCAAGGACGTCGCCGAGCGGGCCGGCGTCTCCGTCGCCACCGTCTCCCGCGTCCTCAACGGCCGCTCCCCCGTCGCCGCGACCCGCGAGCGCGTCCTGGCCGCCGTCGCGGAGCTCGGCTACCGGCCCGACGCCGTCGCCCGGGCCCTGCGCACCGCGCGCACCCGTACGCTCGGGCTCGTCATCAGCGACCTGCGCAACCCCTTCTTCACCGAACTGGCCGACGCCGTCGAGCAGGAGGCCCGCCGGCTGGGCTACAGCCTGATCATCGGCAACGCCGGTGAGAGCACGCGGCAGCAGGACGACCACATCCGCACCCTCCTCGACCGGCGCATCGACGGCCTGCTGGTCAGCTCCGCGGGCACCGGCTCGGCGATGCTCCGCGAAGCCGCCGGCGCCGGCACGCCGCTCGTGCTCCTCGACCGCACGGTGCCGGGCGTCGCCGCCCCGTGCGTCCGCGCCGAGGGCCGGGCCGCGCTGACGGAGCTCGCCGCGCACCTGGCGGCGCTGGGGCGGCGCCGGCCGGCCGTCATCGTCGCGCCGGCCGGGACGCCCGTCGGGGACGAGCGCCTGGAGCTGTTCCGGGCCGCCCTCGCCGCCCACGGCATCGCCCTGCCGCCGGAGCGCGTCGGCGCCTCGCCGGACCTGCGCCCGGAAGGCGGCCGGCAGGTGATGCGGCGGCTGCTGGACCTCGCGGAGCCGCCGGACGCCGTACTGGCCACCGACAACCTCATGGCGCTCGGCGCCCTGGACGAGGTGCGGGCGCGAGGGCTGCGCATCCCCTCCGACGTCGCGCTCGTCGCCTTCGACGACGTGGCGTGGTTCGCCCACCTCGACCCGCCGCTCACGGCCGTCGCCCAGCCGACGCGCGCGCTGGGCGAGGCCGCCGTGCACGCGCTGCTGGAGCGCATCGAGGGGCGCGAGGCCCCGTCCGTGCTGCTCCCCGCCCGGCTCGTACCGCGCCGCTCCTGCGGCGAGGCGGCAACCCGCTGACAACCAGGAGAACGGACACCAGGAGAGGGGCAGCGCATGACCGGCGTCAACGACGACGTACGGGACGGCCGCGAGCTACTGCGGGTCGAAGGCGTCACCAAGGCGTTCCCGGGCGTCCGCGCCCTGGACGGCGTCTCCTTGCGCCTGCGCGCGGGCGAGGTGCACGTGCTCCTCGGCGAGAACGGCGCCGGCAAGAGCACGCTCATCAAGATGCTCGCCGGCGTCCACCGGCCCGACGCGGGCCGCATCCTGGTGGCCGGCCGCGAGGTCGCCGTCCGCTCCGCGCAGGACGCGCAGCGGCTCGGCATCGCCACCATCCACCAGGAGTTCAACCTCGTGCCCGGCCTGACCGTCGCCGAGAACATCTTCCTGGGCCGCCTGCCGCGCACCGCCCTCGGCCTGGTCGACAAGCGCACGACGCGGGAACGGGCCGCGGAACTCCTGCGCCGCGTGGGGCTGGACGTCTCCCCCACCACGCCCGTCGCCGAGCTCGGCATCGCCCGCCTCCAGATGGTCGAGATCGCCAAGGCCCTCAGCCTCGGCGCCCGCGTCCTGATCATGGACGAGCCGACGGCGGTGCTCACCTCCGAGGAGGTGAACACGCTCTTCGGCATCGTCCGCGAGCTGCGCGACAGCGGCGTCGGCATCGTCTTCATCACCCACCACCTGGAGGAGATCGCGGCGCTCGGGGACCGGGTGACGGTCCTGCGCGACGGCCGGTCGGTCGCCGAGGTGCCCGCCACCACGGACGAGGACGAGCTGATCCGGCTGATGGTCGGCCGCGACATCGCCGAGCAGTACCCGCGCGAGCGCCCCGCCGCACCCGGCGCGCCGCTGCTGCGGGTGCGCGGGCTGACCCGCGAACCCGCCTTCCGCGACGTCGCCTTCGACGTCCGGGCCGGGGAGGTCGTGGGGCTCGCCGGCCTGGTCGGCGCGGGCCGCACGGAGGTGGCGCGGGCGCTGTTCGGGGTGGACCGCTACGACGCCGGGACCGTCGAGGTCGACGGCCGGCCGCTGGCCCGCGGCGACGTGCGGGCGGCGATGCGGGCCGGAGTCGGCCTCGTCCCCGAGGACCGCAAGGGCCAGGGCCTGCTCCTGGACGCCTCGCTGGGCGACAACCTCACCCTGGCCCGGCTGGACCGGGACACCCGGGGCGGCTTCGTGGACCGGCGCGGCCAGCGGCGGGAGGCAGCAGCGGTCGCCGAGCGGCTGAAGGTGCGCATGAGCGGCCTGGAGCAGAGCGCGCGGACCCTCTCCGGCGGCAACCAGCAGAAGATCGTCATCGGCAAGTGGCTGCTGGCCGGGGCCCGGCTGCTGATCCTCGACGAGCCGACGCGCGGCATCGACGTCGGCGCGAAGGTCGAGATCTACCGGCTCGTCAACGAGCTGACGGCCGCCGGCCACGCCGTGCTGATGATCTCCAGCGACCTGCCCGAGGTGCTCGGCATGAGCGACCGGGTCCTGGTCATGGCCCAGGGCCGGATCGCCGGGGAGCTGTCGGGCGAGCGGGCCACGCAGGACGCGGTGATGGAGCTGGCCCTGAGGCCGGCGAACGACGGCAACACGTACGAGGTGAGCGCGATGGAGGGCTCCGATGTCGGCTGAGGTGCTGCGGGCGCCCGGGGGCAACGCCCTCGGGCAGTGGTTCACGAGGGCGGTGCTCCGCAACGGCCCGCTGGGCGGGCTGATCGCCCTCGTCGTGGTGATGGCGGTGCTGTCCCGGGACTTCCTGAACGGGCAGAACCTCCTCAACGTGGGCGTGCAGGCGTCGGTGACGGCGATCCTGGCGTTCGGCGTCACGTTCGTGATCGTGTCGGCGGGCATCGACCTGTCCGTCGGCTCGGTCGCCGCCCTGTCGGCGACCGTCGTGGCGTGGTGCGCGACGAAGGAGGGCCTGCCCGTCTGGCTGTCGGTGCTGCTGGGCCTGGCCGTGGGCGCGGCGGCCGGGCTGGTCTCCGGCGCCCTCGTCGCGTACGGGAGGCTGCCGGCGTTCATCGCCACCCTGGCGATGCTCTCGGTCGGCCGCGGCCTGGCCCTCGTGATCTCCGGGGGCTCCCCCATCGCCTTCCCCTCCTCCCTCGGCGGGCTCGGCGGCACGCTGGGCGGCTGGCTGCCCGTGCCCGTCCTCGTGCTGGCCGCCATGGGCGCGGTCGCGGCGCTGATCCTGGCCCGTACGTACACCGGCCGCGCGATGTTCGCGATCGGCGGCAACGAGGAAGCGGCCCGGCTGTCGGGGATCGACGTCCGGCGCCGCAAGCTCGTCATCTACGCGCTGTCCGGGCTGTTCGCGGCCGTGGCCGGCATCGTGCTGGCCGCCCGGCTGACGTCGGCGCAGCCGCAGGCCGCGGTCGGCTACGAGCTGGACGCCATCGCGGCCGTCGTCATCGGCGGGGCGAGCCTGTCGGGCGGCTCCGGCAAGGCGTCGGGCACGCTGATCGGTGCGCTGATCCTCGCGGTGCTGCGCAACGGCCTCAACCTGCTGAGCGTGTCGGCGTTCTGGCAGCAGGTGGCGACGGGCCTGGTCATCGCGCTGGCCGTGCTGCTGGACACGCTGCGCCGCCGGAGCACGCGATGAGGCGGCGGGTGACGAGGCGGCGGATGACGCGGGGCCGCGCGGCAAGGGTGCGCGTCGTGGCCGTGACGGCGGGCCTGGCGGCCTCCCTGGCCCTGTCCGGCTGCGACCGCGGCGGGAACACCGACCTCGGGCTCGCCCTGTCGACGCTCAACAACCCCTTCTTCGTCGGCATCAAGGAGGGCGCCCGGGCGGAGGCGCAGGACCGCGGCCTGAAGATCAACATCACGGACGCGCAGAACGACCCCACCCAGCAGATCAACCAGATGGAGACGTTCACGAGCCAGAACGTCAAGGCCGCCGTCATCAATCCCGTCGACTCCGACGCCGCGGTCCCGGCCGTGGGCGTGGCCAACCGGGCGGACGTGCCGGTGATCTCCATCGACCGGGGCGTGAACGGCGGCCGGGTCGGCTCGACGATCGCCTCCGACAACACCGAGGGCGGGCGGCTGGCGGCCAGGACGCTCGCCGCGTCCCTCGGCGGCAAGGGGAAGGTGGCGTTCCTGGAGGGTCAGCCGGGGACCTCGGCGGCGCGCGAGCGCGGCAAGGGATTCGAGGAGGGCATCAGGGCGTACCCGGGCATCGAGGTCGTGGCCCGCCAGCCCGCCGACTTCGACCGCACCAAGGGCATGGACGTGATGGCCAACATGCTCCAGGCGCACCGGGACCTCGGCGGCGTCTTCGCCGCGAACGACGAGATGGCGCTCGGCGCGGCCAAGGCCCTGGGCTCCGCTTCGGGCAAGAGGGTGAAGGTCGTGGCCTTCGACGGCACGCCGGACGGGATCGCCGCCGTCCGGGCCGGGACGCTGACCGCGACCGTCGCCCAGCAGCCGCGGCTGCTGGGCCGGCAGGCGGTGGACTGGGCGGTGAAGGCGGCGCGGGGCGAGCGGCTGCCGGCCCGGGTGAAGGTGCCGGTCGTGCTGGTGACCAAGGAGAACGCGGACGGATTCGATGGGTGACGACACGATGCACGACAAGATGCAGGGCGAGAAGCGGGACGAGATGCACGGCAAGACGTACGACGTCCTGGTCGTGGGGTCCGCCAACGCGGACCTGACGGTCCGGGTGGAGCGCCGGCCCGGCGCGGGCGAGACCGTACCGGGTTCGGATCTGGTCGAGTCGGCGGGCGGCAAGGGTGCCAATCAGGCCGCGGCCGCGGCCCGCCTCGGCGCCCGGACGGCGCTGCTGGCCAGGGTCGGTGACGACGCGTTCGGCGAGCTGCTGCTGGCCGGGCAGCGCGAGGCCGGCACGGAGCTGCGGCACGTGCTGGTCGAGGAGGGCGCCCGGACGGGCACGGCGATGATCGTCGTCGGCCCGGACGGGGACAACAGCATCGTGGTCTCGCCGGGCGCGAACGCCCGGCTCCTGCCGGAGGACGTCGAGGCGGCGCGGGACGTCATCGCCGCCTCGGCCGTGGTCTCCCTCCAGCTGGAGATCCCGCCCGCGACCGTGCGGGCGGCCGCCGAGACCGCCCGGGACGCGGGCGCGCGCGTGGTGGTCAACCCCTCGCCGGCGCCGGACCGGCTGGACACCGAGGTCCTCACGGCGGCCGACCCGCTGGTCGTCAACGAGCACGAGGCGCGGCACCTGACGGAGCTCACCGACGGCACGCCGGAGGCGTGGGCCCGCGCCCTGCGCGCCCAGGGCGCCCGCTCGGTCGTGGTCACGCTCGGGGCCGAGGGGGCGCTGACCCTGGACGCGGGGGCCGCGGAGGCGGTGGCGGTGCCCGGCGTCAAGGCCGAGGCCGTCGACACCACGGGCGCCGGGGACGCCTTCACGGGCGCGCTCGCGGCCCGGCTGGCCGCGGGCGCCTCGCTGGCCGAGGCGGCCCGCTTCGCCGTACGGGTCGGCGCCGCGTCCGTGACCCGGCCGGGCGCCCAGCCCTCGTACCCGACGCTCGCGGAACTGCCTCCGGAACCCGGACCGTTGTCCTGAACCGTTGGCCTGAACCGAGCGCGCGGTCCGGTGGCGCCTTCGTGACGGGAATTGTGCGGGCGCCATAGGCAGAGTGGGGTGAACACACCAGGATCGGGTACGCAGGTGCCCGTCCTATCCGTACGAGCCGGAGGTGCCCGATGCGTCTGACGCGTCGCCCAGCCGCCGCCGTGGCAGCCGCTGCTGCCGTGGCCGCCACTGCCGTCGCCGTCGCCCTGCCGTCACCGCAACCCGCCGCAGCCGACGGCGAGAAGACCCTGGCCTGGACCGCGGTGCACCGCACCGGCAGCCCGCCCGAACACCCCAAGGAGGGCGACACCTGGGCCGTCTACGCCGACCTGAAGGGCCCGTCCGGCGAGTCCGCCGGGGACGGCAGCGCCGTCTGCACGGTGGTGCTCCTGCGGTACGAGGGCGTGGTCGCCCAGTGCCGGTACGTGCTGCGCGGGACGGACGGCACGCTGGTGCTGGAGTCCATGGAGAACCGCTTCGGGCGCGGCCCGTACCGCAGCGACGCGGCCGTCGTCGGCGGCACGGGGGCGTACGCGGGCGCCAAGGGCGAGGTGAAGCTCACCATCGAGAACCAGCGCACGCTCTACAACGTCCGTCTCAAGTAGCCCCGGAAAGGCCCTGTCCGGCGCCCGTCCTACGCTCGGACGATGGACACCGCCGACACCACCGCGACCGCTTGTACCGCCGACCCTGCCGCCCTTCCGCGCCCGTTCGGCGCCGCGTTCTTCGCCGACCCCTACCCGGTCTACGCGCGGCTGCGGGCGGCGGGCTCCGTGCACCGGATCGCGCTCCCCGACGGCTCGCCCGTCTGGCTCGTCACCCACGAGGCGGACGTGCGAGCCGCGCTCACCGACCCGCGGCTGTCGGTGAACAAAGCGCACTCCGGCAGCGGTTACCGGGGCTTCTCCCTGCCGCCCGCCCTCGACGCCAATCTGCTCAACATCGACCCGGCCGACCACCTGCGGCTGCGCCGCCTGGTGTCGAAGGGCTTCACGCCGCGCCGCGTCGCGGATCTGCGCGGGCGCGTCCAGGCCACGGCGGACCGGCTCGCCGGCGCCCTCGCCGGGCGGATCGCCGCGGAGGGCAGCGCCGACCTGGTCACAGAATTCGCCAATCCGCTGCCGCTGGCCGTCATCGGCGACCTGCTCGGCGTGCCGGAGGCGGACCGGCGGCCGTTCTCCGCGGACGTGGGCACGATGTTCGCACCCGGGCACCCTGCGCAGGTCGGGGAGGCCGTGGACCGCATCCACCGCTTCCTGCTGGACCTCGTCGCGGCGCGCCGGGCCGCGCCCGCGGACGACCTGCTGTCCGCGCTGATCGCCGCGCGTGACGACGGCGACCGGCTCGGCGAGGACGAGCTGGTCTCGCTGGCCTTCCTGATCCTGATGGCGGGCAGCGAGAACGCCCAGCACCTGATCAGCGGCGGCCTGCTGACCCTGCTCGGCCACCCGGAGCAGCTGGCCGCGGTGCGCGCGGACCCGGCGCTGTGGCCGGGGGCCGTCGAGGAGCTGCTGCGCTTCGGCCACCCCAACCAGATGGCCATCCGCCGCTTCCCGGTGGAGCCGGTCGAGATCGGCGGCGTCCGCATACCGCCGGGCGACACGGTGCTGCTCTGCCTCGCGTCCGCCCACCGGGATCCGCAGCGCTACCCGGATCCGGACCGCTTCGACGTCCACCGCGAGGACAAGGCGCACCTGGCCCTCGGCCACGGCGTGCACTACTGCCTCGGCGCGCCCCTCGCCCGCATGGAGACCGGCATCGCGCTCGCGACGCTGCTGCGCCGGCTGCCGGGCATCGCCCTCGCGGTCCCGGCGGGCGCGCTGCGGTGGCGGGCGTCGTTCCGGTCGCACGCGCTGAGGGAGCTGCCGGTCACGGTCACGGGGCGGCAGGGGGCGCCGGGACGGCGCGGGCGATGAGGAGGGCCACGTCGTCCTGGTCGTTGCCGGGGCGCAGGGACGTCAACAGGAGGTCGCAGGTCTCCTCCAGGCCCGCGGGGGCGTCGGCCAGGACGGCGAGGAGCGCTTCGAGGCGGGCGTCGATGGCCTCGTCGCGGGTCTCGACCAGGCCGTCGGTGTAGAGGACGAGGCCGTCGCCGGGCGCGAGGTCCACGGCCGTGTTCTCGAAGGGGATGCCGCCGACGCCCAGCGGGGCCCCGGCGGGGAGGTCGACGAGGGCCGGGGGGTGGCCGGGGCGGAGGCGGACGGGCGGGAGGTGGCCGGCGTTGGCCACCCGGCAGAGGCCGCTGCGCGGGTCGTACACGGCGTACAGGCACGTCGCGATCATCTGGTCCAGACCACTGGCGGTGTGGTCGAGGTGGTCCAGCACCCGGGCCGGGTCGAGGCCGAGCTGGGCGAGGGTGCGGGCGGCGGTGCGCAGCTGCCCCATGGCGGCCGCCGCGTTGATGCCGCTGCCCATGACGTCGCCGACGACCAGGGCGCTCTTCTCGCCGTCCTGCGGGATGACGTCGAACCAGTCGCCGCCGACCCTGCTGGCCGCGCCGGCGGGCTGGTAGCGGAAGGCGATCTCCAGGCCTACGGAGCCCTGGGGCCGCTGGGGCAGCAGGCTGCGCTGGAGGGTGAGGGCGGCGGCGCGCTCGCGCTGGTACCAGCGGGCGTTGTCGATGGAGACCGCGGCGCGGGCGGCGAGCTCGGCGGCGAGGGCGGCGTCGTCCTCGTCGAAGGGGCGGGGGTTGCCGATGCGTTTGAGGTCGAGGGCGCCGAGCACCTCGCCGCGGGCGATGAGCGGCACGGCCATGTAGGAGTGCAGGCCGGCGCGGGCGAGCAGGCGGGCCGCGTCGGCGTCGCGGGCGATCTCCGGCAGGTCCTCGGCGTGCACGCGGGGCACCCTGACCGGGTGGCCGGTGCGCACGCAGCGGGCGACGAGCCGGTCGTGGTCGTACTTGGCGATCCCGCCGGGCGGGTCGGCGGCCCGTACGGCGTCGGCGCAGGCCGCGGACGCGGCGGCGTCGGCCCCGCGCGCGGCGGCGACGGCCAGGGCCCGGAAGACCTCGCCCCGGCCCGAGGAGGCCCCGGCGCGTCCGCCGTCGACGACGGTGTCGAGGACGTCGACGGCGGCGACGTCGGCGAGGCGGGGCACCACGACCTCGGCGAGCTCGCGCGCGGTCTGTTCCAGCTCCAGCGTGGTGCCGATCAGCACGGAGGCGTCGGCGATGAGCGCGGTGCGGCGGCGGGCCTCCTCCAGGGCGCGGTGGCGGTCGCTGACGTCGACGAGGGACGTGGCGACGCCGAGGATCTGCCCGCCGGGGTCCTCCAGGCGGTAGTACGAGACGAGCTGGGCCTGTCCCTCGTCCGCGCCGCCGCCCTCGTGGCCGACGGCCATCCGGTCCAGCAGCGGGGTGCCGGTGGCGAGGACCTCGCGCATGGCGGCCTCGATGGCGCCGGTGTCCGCGCGGGGCAGCACCTCGCGGACGGTGCGGCCGGTGCACTGCTCGGCGCGCAGGCCGTAAATGCGTTCGAGGGCGGGGTTGACCATGACGTAGCGGAGGGCGGTGTCGAGGACCGCGAGCCCGATCGGGGACTGGCGGACCAGGCCCAGCGACAGGGCGAGGTCCCGCTCGACCGTGCGCAGGACCTCCCGGTCGGTGGCGATGCCGAGGGCGAAGAACTCGCCGTGCCGGTCCTCCAGGCGCACGTTGCGGAACTCGATCAGCCGGGTGCCGCCGTCCTTGTGCCGGGCGGGGAAGACCACGGCGAAGGTCTCGCCCTCGGCCATGACCTCGGCGAACAGCTGGAGCACCGCGTGGACGTCGTCCTCGGCGACCAGCAGCCGGGCGGCGTACTGGCCGAGGGCCTCGGCCGCGGTCCAGCCGAAGAGCTGCTCGGCCTGCGGGCTCCACAGCACGATCCGGCCCTCGCGGTCCAGCACCCCGGCGGCCACGCCCAGCTCGTCCAGCAGGCTGCCGGGCACGTACGGCGCACGGCCGGAGGTCTGCTGGACGGGGCGGGCCCGGAATGCGTCGGTCGCGCCCATCGAGGACCTCCTTCCGCCCGCCGCAGCGGTTCCATGGTCTCTCCGAAGGGGGCGGGCGCGCAGCCCGCGGGGCGGCCGGACGGCGGCGGCGGGGGCGTGGCGGGGTGCGCTAGGGCAGGCGGAGGGTGAACCAGACGGTCTTGCCGTTGCCGGAGGCGTGGTGGCCCCACTGGGCGGCGATCTGCTCGACGAGCCACATGCCGCGCCCGTTCTCGCTGTCGGGCCCGGCCTCGCCGCAGCGGGGCAGGTAGCCGCCCGGGTCGGTGACCTGGGCGACGAGGTGGCCCTGGCCCCGGCTCAGGACGAGCTGGATGCCCTGGGGCGTCCCGGGGACGTGCACGACGGCGTTGGTGACGAGCTCGGAGAGCAGCAGGGCCGCGTCGTCGGCGAGCTCGTGCAGGCCCCACTCGGCCAGCAGCGCCCGGGAGAACCGGCGGGCGGCCGCGACGGAGCGCTCCGTCGCCGGGAGGGAGAGGGCCTGGGTGGCACGGCCGGGCGGGGGAACGCCGGGCGGCAGGCCGGGGTGCGGCTGCCGCCGGGAGAGCGGGCCGTGCATGCACAGGGGGATGTGCGGACCCCAGGGAGCGGGGAGCTTCCTGGGGGAGGCGGACCAGAAGGCGACCGCCGGGTCGCCCGTACCGGCGAAGGCGTCAGCCGGGTGCACGGGTCTCGCGGTGTCGCGGATGGCTGCATACATGGGGCTCAGCACAATCGGGATAGCGCGCGGGGCGCCGGATGTGGTTCCCCCCACAGTCGCCTGCTTTTCGCCAGAGGTCTATACCCAGTGGGTCACGGTGGCCGAGCGGAGTGCGATCACCGCAGGTGGGGGCGGGTGGGGGCGGCGCAAATTGCACACCGCCCCCGGAGAACGGCGCCGCTAGTTTCTCGGGCACTCCTTCCAGGCCAGGTGGTAGATGGTGTTGAGGTCGCCGTCGGTGGAGTCCATCGTCATGAAGCTGGTGGTCTTGGACGGGTCGGAGCTGCCCGCGTTGACCCGCAGCTCCGTGTTGATGTTGAAGTTCCGCTTCTCGCCGCAGGGGGCCCAGACCATCGCGGCCACGTCGACGCGGTCGGTGGCCTGCCAGTTGTCCGCGTAGTTGCCGCGGAAGGTGTGGCTGATGGGCGTGGTGACGGACGACCCCTGGAAGTAGTACGAGGCCTTCTCGGTGCCGCTGGCGCCGGGCTCCAGCTTCGCGTAGCCGCGGTAGTCCGCGCTGGCGATGGCGTACGTGAAGCCCTGGGGGACGTGCACGATCAGGTTGAGCTGGCAGTTCTTGCGGAAGTCGGTCGGCTTGGACCCCACGCCCACCTGGGCGAGGTAGTCGCTGTAGGTGACCGTGAAGGCCGTGTTGTCGGGCGCGACGGCCACCGCGGCCGTGCCCGCGGGGCAACCGGAGCCGTTGACCGTGGCGATCTCGATCACGATCTTGTCCGGGGGCGGATTGACGATGATCGACGCGTCGTACGTGGATATCGGTGAGGCGAACAGTGCCGCGAGCGCGGCTCCTGCGATAAGGCCGCCGGGCATGGCTCTCCAATCGGTTGTCCTCGGAATGAGCGACGTCATTTCGGCCGGGATCCCGGAGGACGCCGGACCGGAATGGGTGGGAGCATGGTGCGGTTAGGGCATGGACATGCCATGCCCTTCCTCCCAAGTACCCCTGGGGACGGGAGCGTTCGAATGGTAGGAGGCGCCACCCGAGTGCGCCAGACTTCGCGTAGGACAACCGTTCCCCGGTTCTCGTCAACCGGCGGAAACCCAGGCCAGCGGGGTCGGCGAGCCGTCACAACCCCTCGGCGCCTGTAGACACTTGCTCAATACAGGGAAAACGGCCGCACCGGGCCGCACCCGGAACCGTGAATTCACCCCGGTTTTCCCGGCGCCCGGCGGCGCCCGCGGAAGCGTTCCGGAATTCGGGCGGGCGCCGGGCGTAACCCGGAAGGGAGTCAGGGCGTTCCTCTTAGCCCGGGAAAGGCCTGGCCGAGATGGACACAGAGGAGGGAGATGAGAACCGCGGCCGTGATCACACCCAGGCACCCCAGCACATCGCGCAGGGTGCTCGCGAGCGGGCCCAGCGGATCCGGCGGGGCCGGCAGCGGCGCCGGCGGTGCGGGTGCGGCGGGCGGGACGGCCGCGCGGTCCTCAGGTCTGGGCGGGCTGTGCATGGGGCGGACCCGTGCGCAGGGCCGTGGCGGTGGCCGCGGCGGGAGCGGGAGCCTGACCGGGGGCGGCGGCGGACTGCTGCGCACCGATGCCGTACTGGGCGGCCTGGAGCTCGTACATCGACCGGTACAGGCCGCCCTCGACGGCCATCAGCTCCTCGTGCGTGCCCTTGCCCACCACCCGGCCGTGGTCGAGGACGTAGATGAGGTCGGCCGTGGCCGTCGCCGCGAGCCGGTGGGTGATCAGCAGGACGGTCGTGCCGTCGTCGGTCAGCGTCCGCAGCGACTGGAACGCCTCGGCCTCCGCGCGCGGGTCGAGGGCCGAGGTCGGCTCGTCGACGATGAGCAGGGGCGCGCGGCGGTAGCGCGCGCGGGCGCTGCCCAGGCGCTGCCACTGGCCGCCGGAGATCTGCGTGCCGCGCTCGAAGCCCTTGACCACGAGGCTCTCCCACTGGTGCGGCAGGGACGAGACGACGCCGGTGGCGCCGGCCTCGGCGGCCGCGCGCTCGATGCGGGCCTGCTCCGGGGGCGTTCCGGGGCGGCCGATGTGCACGTTGGCGCGGGCGGTCATGGGCCAGCGCGGGAAGTCCTGGGAGAGGACGGCCACGTGGTCGAAGAGCTGGTCGCGGTCGGCGTCGCGGATCTCGACGCCGTTCCAGTACAGGTGCCCGGAGGTGGGCAGGTACAGCCCCGCGACCAGCTTGGACAGGGTGGTCTTGCCGGAGCCGTTGGCCCCGACCAGGGCGACGACCTTGCCGGGCGGCACGGTCAGGCTCACGTCGCTGAGCGCGGCCGCCGGGGCCCCGGGGTAGCGGAAGGTGACGTTCTCCAGCCGGATCTCCTTCACGCCGTGGGGCAGCGGCGTGCCGCCCGCGGGGATGGCGTGGCGCTCGGCCTCCGTGCAGGCGCGCTCCAGGTCGCCGAGGTACATGGCCTCCTCGTAGAGGCGGTTGGTCTGGGCCACCAGGGCGGTGAGGCTCGCGCCCGCGGCCCGTACGGCGATGACGGCGGTGCCGGCGACGGCGAGCGGCATCCCGCCGGAGGCGAGCAGCAGCCACAGCACGCCGTAGACGGCGAGGGCGGCGCCGCCCGAGAGGGCGGAGGCGGCGCTGCACGTGACCGCCTCGGCGCGGGCGAGGCGCTGCTGTTCCTTCTCGACGGTGGCGGCCATGTCGTCGTAGGCGCCGACGAGCATGCGGCCGGCGTCGTGCACGCGGATCTCGGCGGCGGTGTCGTGGCCGGTGAGGGTGGAGGTGATGACGGAGATGGCGCGCCGGTGCTCGATCCAGGCGTGCCGGGAGGCGTACTGGCGCCGGGCGGTGACGACGGCGCCCCAGCCCTTGGGTGCTGCCACGAGGACGAGCATGAACACGAGGGAGGGGTGCAGCAGCGCGAGCACTCCGGCCGAAGCGGCCAGTCCTACGAGGGCGTTGACGACGGTGACGGAGGACCCGATCATCAGGCGGACCGAGTCGGTGCCGAAGCGGCCGGCGTCGAGCAGGCGGTGGAAGTCCTTGTCCTCCAGCACCGCGAGCTCGACGCGGACCGCGCCGCGGTAGAAGCGGGCGGTGCACACGCGCTCCACCTTCGGTTCCAGCTGTCCGGCGGCCGCCAGGGAGACGGCGGAGAGCAGGGCGGTGGCGGCGGCGACGGAGGTGACCGCCATCAGCGAGGGCAGGGCTTCGCGCAGCCGCGCGGGGGTGGGGCCGGCGGTGAACAGGGCGGTCAGGGCGCGGTTGGCGGCGACCAGCCCGAAGGCGCGCGTCAGGCCCTGGCACAGCTCGGCGCCGAGGAGCGTGCACAGCGCCCGGGGGTCCTCGCTCCAGGCGGCCCGGGCGACGGTGGCGACCATGGCGGGCAGCTGCCGGGCCATCGCCCAGAAGGACAGCCGCAGCAGCGGCCGCTCGTGGGTGACGAAGGCCTTGTCGGGCCGCAAGGCCCCGCCGAACAGCAGGAGTTCGCTCTCCGACACCGGGAACGTGCGCGGCGGACGCCGCGCGAAGGGCGTCACCGTGGCTCCGGTGCGCGGTAGGCTCGCGGGCCGGTCGCGGGCGCGGCGGGTGGCGCGCTGCGGGACGCGGTGGCGTACGCCGCGGGGGACGCGGGGCGGGACATGGAAGCCTCCTGAAGGCGGTGGGGCTGGCCGTCGGGTGCGGGCAGGAGGGCGCTGGTGCTTGGCGGCGAGAGGCGTCGGTGAACCGATCCGTGCCAAGGGCATGGCCGAGGGGCACGCCAAGGCTGCGGTACGCGGCGGCGTGCCGTGGGAGTCGGACTGAGGGTGGTGGACGGGACTCCGGCGGACGGCTGCTCGTCCGGTGCCGTCGGGGTGTCCGCGGCTTTCCGGTGCCCGTTTCCGGACAGGTAGGACTCTAACCGCCCCGGCCCGCGGGAGCCTTCGCCAACCCGCAGTTCCCCGCAGACTGTTCACTCGTTCAGGTATAAATCACCGCGGCTTCGCGGGAGTTGGTACAACGCGGGCCCGGACCCTCGAAGGGGTCCGGGCCCGCGGGCGGAGCAGGGTGCGGTCAGTCCTCGTGCGCGGCGGCGGGGAGCCGGCGCAGCTTCAGCGGGGTGTGCTTCCGGAAGGCGTAGTCGAGCATCTTCGCGGCGTCCGGGTAGCGGTTCACGGCGTCGTTGAGGAGGACGCCGACGACGGTGCGGCCGCCGCGCCGCGCGGCGAACACCAGGCAGGGGCCGGCGGCGGAGGTGGTCCCGGTCTTGACGCCGGTGACGCCGTCGTACGAGCCGAGCAGCTTGTTGGTGTTGTACCAGGTGTAGAGCCGGTTGACGTTCTTGGCCTTCTGCTGGGTGTTCAGCGCTCCGGTGACCGTGCGGAAGGTGCTGTTGCGCAGGGCGTGCAGGGAGAGCCTGGCCAGATCCTGCGGGGTGGAGCGGTTCCTTCCCGCGGAGGAGATGCCGTCGAAGGAGTCGTAGGTGGTGCCGGTCAGCTTCAGCTGCCGGGCCTTGGCGTTCATCTTGGCGACGAAGGACTTCGTGCGGGCCGCCTCGTCGGGTCCGGTGCCGTAGGCGTCGGCGAGGGCGTAGGCCGCGTCGCAGCCGGAGGGGAGCATCAGCGCGTACAGCAGTTGACGTGTCGTCAGCTTGTCGCCGGTGCGGAGGTCGGCCGTGCTGGCCTCGGTCCGCTGGACGTAGTCGCGGTAGGACTGCTTGATCTGGATCTGCCGGTCGAGGTCCGTCCCCGGGGTGTCGAGGACGACGACCGCGGTCATGATCTTCGTGGTGCTGGCCATGGGCCGCTCCACCGTCGCCGCCTTGGCCCACAGGGGGCGCTCGGAGCGGGCGTCCATCAGGTAGGCGCCCTTGGCGCCGACCGAAGGGCCGGGCGCGGCCTGCGCGGCCGGTGCCGGAAGGGCGGCGGCGACCGCCGCGGCCGTCGCCGTCACCGTGGCCGCCAGGGGCGCTCCCCACGCTCCCCGGCGGCGGTCCTGCTCTCCCCCACGTCGCTGCATCAAGGCTCCATTCCTCGGGTGTCGGGTCGGGGCGAGCGGCATCGTCGCACCGGCCCGCACGCGGGAAGAAATCCGAACCCCTCACGGGTGAACGGGACTTCGGAGGCTGACGGGACGCCGGGAGCGGATGTGGTACGAGGAAGAGCCCGCCCGGGTGACCCGGGCGGGCTCTTCCCACCGGCTGCGGTTGCGGGCCGCGCTCAGCCCGCCGGCGCCGCTGCCCGCGCCTTCTCCTCCGGCGTCCCGGCCCGCGGGGCCAGGAGCCGCTCGGCGAAGTGGCCGAAGAGGAGGCCGAAGCCCGTCCACAGCAGGAGCTGCATGGCGAGGGCCGAGAGGCGGAACTTCCAGAGCAGGCCCGCCGGGAAGTCGTCGGGCAGTTCGTTGACCGACGGCAGGAACGCGTACGCGAGGCCGACCGCGACCACGAAGGCCGCGCCCGCCGCGACCGTGGCGTTCCAGTTGCCGAGGCGGGGCGCGAGGCGCTTGCCGAGGATGACCGTGCCGACCGCCAGCAGGACGCTGAGCGCGATCATCAGGAAGTACAGCGCGGTGCGCTTGCCGATCGTGTCGGGGTCGCCGACGGACGGCGGGTTGGCCGGGTACTTCAGGAACGGCACGAGGTAGACGGCGATGAGCGCGCCGAGCGAGACCAGCGCGGCCGTGGCCCGGGGGCCGAAGCGGCCGATCCGGCCCAGTGCCGTGCAGAAGGCCAGTGAGGCGATGCCGCCCAGGGCGACGCCGTACACGAGGATGCCGGTGGCCAGCCCGGCCGTGGACTGCAGGGTGCGGCTGACCGGCTCCTCACCCCCGCCGTGGTCGTGGCTGTGCGCCTCCTCGAAGGAGATGGCCGCGTCCACATGGGGCTCGCCGAGCAGATAGGCGACGATGAGGGCCAGGACGCCCGCGGCGAGGCCCGCGAGCATGCCGCGGACGAGCAGGGCTCTGACGGAGATCGAGTTCACGGTGGTACCCCCGGCCGGTCGTCAGTGGCAGGGGAAGCCGAGCAGGTGGCGTCCGTCGTGGACCCACTCGTGGACGTTCTCACCGGAGACGAGGGAGGTGGCACCCTGCTCGGCGCCGACGAAGTACAGCAGGACCAGCATGAGGACGCCGGCGAAGAGCGCCCACGGAGCGATCTCCTTCAGCGAGATGGGCGCTACCGCGGGTATGGCGGTGGACGCAGCGGGGGCGGGGGCGGCTGACTGAGCCATGGCGAAACCTCCTGGGAAAACACGCGTCCCAATAGTCGGGGCCTAGGACGACAGTGCGGGGTCTGACTTCCCTGCGGGCGTTCCGCCGGGTACACAGTGGCGCGACCGTGCCGGGTTCTCACCGGACTTCCGTCACACCGTCGTCGTTGCCACGCGACCGTACCGCGCACCGGTGGCCCGCGCCACGGCGTACGGATGCGCACCCCGGCGCGCGGCTCCGGCAGTGTCCGTGATCTGCTGATTCGCGGCGGACACCGCCCGCCCGCAGACCCGTTGGCGAAAGGGGACGACGACACCCATGACCGTCCGTGTGATGCTGATCTCACCGGCCGCCGTCGCCGTGCGCGAGGCCCGGTTCGGGGACGACGGCCCGCTCGACGCGGCGGGGCTGCGCCGCACGCGGGCGGCCGGGCGGCTGCCCGCGGCGGGCCGGGTGCTGACCGCGCCGTCCCCCCGCTGCCGGCAGACCGCGGAGGCCCTGGGCGCGGAGGCCGCCCGCGCCGAGCCCGCGCTCAGTGACCTCGACGCGGGCCGCTGGCGGGGGCGCGGGCTGGCGGAGGTCGGCGCGTCCGAACCGGAGGCGGTCGCCGCCTGGCTGACGGACCCGGACGCGGCGCCGCACGGCGGCGAGTCGGTCCGCGACGCGGTCGCCCGGGTCGGGAGGTGGCTGGACGGCCTGGAGGACGGCAGGGTCCTGGCCGTCGCCGCCCCGGCGGTGATCCGCGCCGCGGTCGTCCACGGCCTGGCGCTGCCGGCGCAGTCGTTCTGGCGCCTCGACGTCCAGCCCCTGTCCCTGACCGAACTGACGGGCCGCGGCGGCCGCTGGAACCTGCGCTGCGGCGTTCCGCTGACGCAGGGGCAGGAAGAGCCGCCGGGCGGGACGGCCGGCGACCGAGGTCACCCCACCTCGCCTGCGGGAACCCAAAGTTCTTAGGCTAGCCTTACCTTATGACTGTCTCGCAAGTGGGCCCCCCGGAGGTGCAGCCCGCCGCCCAACAGGCCCCCGCGGGGCGCCTGCACGGCAACCGGGCCTTCCTGACCGCCTCGGCCGCACTCGTGCTGGCGGTCCTCGTGCTGTCCGCCCTGTCGCTGTCCGTCGGGGCGGGCGAGGTCGGGGCCGGGGACGTACTGGACTACGTCCTCGGGCGGCACGGGGCGCGGGACAGCTCCCGCCTGTCGCTGGTCGTGGGCGACCTGCGGCTGCCCCGCACGCTCACCGCGCTGGCCGTCGGCGCCGCCCTCGGCACGGCCGGCTGCCTGCTCCAGGCCGTCACCCGCAACCCCCTGGCCGAGACGGGCCTGCTCGGCGTCAACGCGGGCGCGTCGCTCGGCGTCGTCGTCGGCATCGCCTTCCTCGGCGTGCACAGCGGCTACGGCTATCTGCTGTGGGCGTTCGGCGGCGCCGTCCTCGCCAGCGCGCTGGTGCTGCTCATCGCCAACCGCCGCGGCGGCGGCTCCCCGATGCGGCTGGTGCTCGCCGGGTCCGCGCTGGGTGCCACCTTCGGCGGCATCACCAGCGTGCTCATCGTGAACTCCGCCGAGACCTACGACCGCTTCCGCTTCTGGGTCCTCGGCTCGCTCGCGGGCGTCGAGGGCTTCACCAAGCTGACGAGCCTCGCCCCCGTCCTGGCAGCCGGCTTCGCCGTGGCGCTGCTCATCGCCCGCCCGCTGTCGGCCCTCGCCCTCGGCGACGACCTCGCCAAGGGGCTCGGCCACCGGCCCGGCGTCATCCGCGTCGTCGTGGCCGTCGCCGTCACCCTGCTCACCGCGGCGTCGGTGGCCCTCGTCGGCCCCATCTCCTTCCTCGGCCTGCTCGCCGGATTCCTCGCGCGGGCCGTCACCGGGCCCCGCCTGACGGCGCAGCTCCTCCTCGCCGGCCTCATCGGCGCGGGCGTGCTCACCGGCTCCGACGTCCTGGCCCGCGTGGTCTCCCGCCCGTTCGAGGCGCCCGTCTCCGTGATCATCGCGCTCTTCGGCGCCCCCGTCCTCATCGGCATCGTCCGCTCCCGGCGGATGGCCTCCATGGGCATGACCGACCCCGCCGCCGACGAGAGCCCGCAGGGCGGCCGCGCGGCGGCCGTCCGGGCGCCCCTCCCCGCCGGCCGCGACAGCCTCGTCGTCCGCACCGGCTCCCTGTCGCTGCTCGTGCCGCGCCGCGCCGCCGTCGCCGCGTTCGCCCTCGCCGCCCTGCTCGTCGGCGCCGTCGTGCTGTCCGCGTACGCCGGGCAGAGCCAGATGGGCCTGAGCCGTACGTTCGGCGCCGTCTTCGGGTCGGGCGACCGCTTCGACGTCCTGCTCGTGCAGAAGTTCCGGCTCGGCCGGATCGTGGCCGGGCTGGCCGCGGGCGCGGCCCTCGGGCTCGCCGGCTGCCTGACGCAGACCCTCGCCCGCAACCGGCTCGCCACGCCCGAACTGCTCGGCGTCAACGACGGCGCCACCGCCGCGGTCCTGCTGTCGGCGACGCTCAGCGGCACGTTCGGCGCCTGGTGGGCCGGGCCGCTCGGCGCGCTCGCCGCCGTCCTCGTCGTCACCGCCGTCTCCGGCGGCCTCGGGCAGCGCGGCTACCGCGTCCTCGTCGTCGGCCTCGCCATGTCGGCGCTCGCCTCGGCGGTCACCCAGGTCGTCCTCTCGCGCCGCTCCCTGAACTCGGCCAGCTCGCTGTACGTGTGGACGTCCGGCAGCCTCAACGGCCGCAGCTACTCCGTGGCCGTCCCCGTCCTCATCGGCCTCGCCGTGCTCGTGCCGCTCGCCCTCATCGTCACCCGCCACCTCAACGTGCTGCGGTTCGACGACTCCACCGCGGCGTCGCTCGGCGTCGCGCCGGGGCGGGTGCGGCTGGTGTGCATGCTGATCGCGGTCGGCCTCGCGGGCCTCGCGGTCGGCATCTGCGGCCCGGTCGGCTTCGTCGCCCTCGCCTCCCCCGTGATCGCGGGACGGCTGGCGGGGCCGCTGCGGGTGCCGGTGCTCGGCTCGATGCTGGTCGGCGCGGCGCTGGTCGTCCTGGCGGACACCGTGGGGCGGATCGCCCTCGACGGGGCCGAGATCCCCGTCGGGATCGTCACGACGGTGCTCGGCGGGCCGTTCCTGCTGTGGGTGCTGCTGGGACGGTCGGCGGCGACGCGGGTGTAGTCGCCGCCCCGCCGCTCGGTCATTCACCCGTGGTTTCGCCTGCCTGAGACAAGGAAGCCCATGGAACTGCAGAGCCCTGCCCTCCGCGAGCTCGACGCCGCCGTGCGTCACGGCATACCCGACGCCCTCGGCGTCTTCTGGCGGCACGCCGCCACCGCCGGCACCCCCCTGGTGGAGCCGGACCCCGACGGCGACCCGGCCTGGCGGCTCGTCACCTTCCTGTGGCGCGACGACCCCGCCCGGCCCGCCACGGACGTGCTGGCCCTCCTCCACACCGTCACCGACAAGGACCGGCACGCGGGGAACCTCGCGCCGCACCTCATGCGCAAGGTGGGCGGCACCGACGTGTGGGCCATCAGCCACCGGCTGCGCGCCGACCACCGGGCCTCGTACCAGTTCTTCGTGGCCCGCGGCCCGCGCGAGGACACGCTGCGCGCGGACCGCCGCTCGTGGCTGCGCGTCCTGGACGCGGCCGAGCCCGACCCGCTCAGCACGCGCCCGCAGTTGCCCTCGCGCGACGGGCGCAACCCGTCCTCGGTGCTGGAGCTCCCGGACGCGCCCGCCCAGGAGTGGGCCGCCCCCCGCCCCGGCACGGCCCGCGGCGAGCGGACCGACGCCGTCGTCGACGGACGGCGCGTCCACGTGCACCTGCCCGCCGGGCACCGGGCGGACGGCGGCCCGTACCCCGTCGTCGTGCTCCTGGACGGCGAGATGTGGGGGCCGGTCCTGGACTTCGGCACCGCGCTCGACAACCTGTACGCGGACGAGCGCATGCCGCCGGCCGTCACGCTGATGGTGGACACCATGGGCCGCGCGCGCCGCATGGAGGACCTCAGTTGCAGCGAGGAGTTCGTCGACTGGCTGGCGGACGTCCTGCTGCCGTGGGCCGCGCGGACGTACGGGGCGTCGGACGACCCGGCGCGCACGGCCGTCGCGGGCCAGAGCGCGGGCGGGCTCACGGCCGCGTTCGCGGCGTTCCGCCGGCCGGAGCGGTTCGGCAACGCCCTGTCCCAGTCAGGCTCCTTCTGGTGGCCGGACGGGACGGAGTTCGACAGCGGCAGCGAGTGGCTGACCCGGCAGTTCGCGGTGGAAGGGAAGCGGCCGGTGCGGATCCGGCTGGAGGTGGGCCTCCAGGAGTGGATGCTCCTCCCGCAGAACCGCCACCTGCGCAACGTGCTGGAGGCGCGCGGCTACGACGTCGCCTACGGCGAGTTCAACGGCGGGCACGATTACGCGTGCTGGCGCGGGGGGCTGGCGGCGGGGCTGGCGGCCCTGCTGGGCGGGCCCCGCTAACTTCTTCTGTTGCACTGCGGGCCGGGACCGACGCATCGGCGTCGGTCCCGGCCCGCAGTGCAACAGAAGGCCCGTCAAGCGGCAACGGCCCCCTCCTCCTGGGGCTCGTCGTCGAACGGCGGCGGGCCGGGGGCCTCCTTCGGCATCCGGAGGGCGCACAGGGCGCCGAGGGCGACCAGGCCCGCCGTGACCAGGATCGCCGCCCGGTACGGGCCCGGGTCCGTGTCCTGGGCGTGCGAACCGCCGCCCGCGGCGATCACCGCGGCCGTCGCCGCGATGCCCAGCGCGCCGCCGAGCGTGCGGACGATGGTGAACAGGCCCATCGCCTGGCCCATGGCCGGCGGCGGGACGTCCGCGAAGCCGGCGATCTGGACGGTGAGGACGGCCGTGCCGAGCACGAGGCCGACGCAGAACATCAGCGCCCGCACCGCCCACGCGCTCTCCGCGACGCCCGGCACGGCCAGCGCGGCGAAGACGCCCGTGGCCAGCAGCAGGGCGGGCACCGCGAGGAGGCGCGGGCCGAGCTTCAGCATCAGCCGGTCGGCGACCTGGGAGGCCAGCATCAGACCGAGCGCCTCGGGGAAGACGCTCAGGCCCGCGTCCAAGGCCGAGGCCCCGAGCGCCGCCTGGTAGAGCAGCGGGAACGCGAAGAGGACGCCCATGAGGCCGGCCGAGGTGAGCAGGGCGAGCACCGTGGCGGAGGCGAACACCTTGTCGGCGAGCAGCCGCAGCTCCAGGAGCGGGTTCTTCGCCCGCAGCTGGTGCGCGCACCCGGCGACGAGCAGGGCCAGCCCGAGCGGGCCGGCCACGGCGACGGACGGCGAGGTCCAGCCGTGCGCGGGGCCGAAGCCGAGCGCGTAGGTGAGCAGGCCGAGCGCGGGGGTGGCGAGCAGGAAGCCGGGGACATCGAACGGGGCAGCGCCGCCCTCGGTGTTCTCCTTGTCCTCGCGCAGCCCGGCCACGCCCAGCAGCACCGCGGCCGCGCCGATCGGCACGTTGACGAAGAACAGCCAGTGCCAGGAGAAGTGCTCGGTGAGGAAGCCGCCGAGCGGCGGGCCGAGGGCGGGCATCAGGGCCGTCGGCACGATGAGCACCTTCGACAGCTTCATCCGCTCGTGCGGCGGGAAGGCGCGGAAGAGCAGCGTCATGCCGACCGGGGTGAGCAGGCCGCCCGCGATGCCCTGCACGACGCGCGCGAGGACCAGCGCGGTGAGGCCCTGGGAGAGCCCGCAGGCGGCCGACGCCGCGGTGAAGACGGCGAGGGAGCCGAGGAAGACGCGTTTGGTGCCGAAGCGGTCGCCGAGCCAGCCCGCGACGGGCAGGGCGACGGCGAGGGCCACCAGGAAGGCGACCTCCACGGTGTTGGCGGCGGAGATCGGCTCGCCGAAGTCCCGGGCGATGGTGAGGAGCGCCGGGTTGACGATGGTGGAGTCGAGGCCGTTCATGCACATCGCCGCCGTGTACACGATCACGACGGCGACGCGCGGGTTGATGCCCTTCACCCCTGGGCCGCCGGGGTCAGGTCGGTCCAGTGCTCGGTGATCCAGTCCAGGGCCTGCTGCCGCTCGCAGGGGCCGTGGACGGCGGTCCAGCCGTCCGGTACGGCGGCGAAACCCGGCCAGAGGCTGTGCCGGCCTTCGGCGTTGACGAGGACGTGAAAGGGTCCGTCGCCGTCGAAGGGGTTGGCGGGTGCGTCGCTCATGGGGTCAGTTCTCCAGGTTCTGCAGGCGGTCGGCGATCACGCTCGCGATGTGCGCGATCGGTTCGGGCAGGGTCATGTCCTTGTGCGAGCACTTGACGTCCGTGTTGTCGATGCGCCCGGTCACGTACGGGGTCCAGGTCCCGGGGGTGAGCTCGTCGTCGATGGTGTCGACGGTGGCGCGGAAGAAGAGGACGTCGCCCTCGTAGACGCGGTGGTCGAAGGCGCGCACGAGGTGGTTGGTGTTGAGGTAGGTGCGGTTGAGGGCCTCGATGGTGGCGTCGTCGAGGCTGGCCAGCGGGGAGCCCTCGCGGCGCAGCACCTCGGTGACGTGGGCGAGTTCGAAGGGCTTGCCTTCCAGGCTGTCCGGTCCGTAGCCGCCCATGGCGAGGAGCGCTTCGAGGGCTTCGGCCTGGTCGGGGACGGGCAGCTCGCGGAAGCCCTCGGCGGGGTAGGCGTCGAGGATGGCGAGCAGTCCGACTTCGTGGCCGAGGTCTTGCAGGCGGGTGGCCATGGCCTGGGCGATGATGCCGCCGGTGGACCAGCCCAGCAGGCGGTACGGGCCGTCGGGCTGGACTTCGCGGAGCCGGTCGACGTAGTGGGCGGCGAGCTCTTCGAGGGTCTGCGGCAGCGGTTGTGCGGCGGTGGCGGGGCCGACGCCCTGGGCCTGCATGCCGTAGATGGGCACGTCGGCGGGGAGGTGGCGGATGAGGCCCGCGTAGCACCAGCTGAGGCCGCCGGCGGGGTGGACGCAGTACAGCGGCGCCTTGTCGCCCTCGCGTGCCGGGCGCAGCGGCAGCAGGACGTCGAGGGCGTCGGTCCGCCGGGAGGCTTCGACGGCCGCGTCGAGGGCGGCGACGGTGGGGGCCTGGAAGATGGTGCCGATGCCGACGTCGGCGCCGAGGGCGTCCTTGACGCGTCCGGCGAGGCGCACGGCGAGCAGGGAGTGGCCGCCGAGGTCGAAGAAGTTGTCGTCGACGCCGACGCGGGGCAGGCCCAGGACGTCGGCGAAGATCGCGCAGAGCTGTTCCTCGCGGGGGCCGCGGGGTGCGCGGCCTTCGGTGACGGCGGAGGCGAGGTCGGGGGTGGGGAGGGCCTTGCGGTCGAGCTTGCCGTTGGCGGTGAGCGGCAGCCGGTCGAGGAGGACGACGGCCGAGGGCACCATGTGGACGGGGAGGCCGCCGGCGGCGTGCTCGCGCAGCGCGGCCGGGGTGGTCTCGCGGGCGGGGACGGCGTAGGCGACGAGGCGCTTGTCGCCGGGGGTGTCCTCGCGGACGACGACGGCCGCGTCGGCGACGTCGGGGTGGTCGGCGAGGACGCCTTCGATCTCGCCGAGTTCGATGCGGAAGCCGCGGATCTTGACCTGGTGGTCGGCGCGGCCGAAGTAGTCGAGGTTGCCGTCGGGGCGGCGGCGGGCGAGGTCGC
This sequence comes from Streptomyces sp. SCA2-17, assembly GCF_044336695.1. Taxonomy (NCBI): domain Bacteria; kingdom Bacillati; phylum Actinomycetota; class Actinomycetes; order Kitasatosporales; family Streptomycetaceae; genus Streptomyces; species Streptomyces sp. SCA2-17. The sequence goes on along the minus strand of NZ_CP117521.1, from coordinate 5,765,708 downwards.
CGGAGCGGTACATGCGGGTGCCGCTCTCGCCGAAGAGGGCGGCGTACGGGTCGGCGACGAAACGTTCCGCCGTGAGGGCGTGGCGGCCGAGGTAGCCGCGGGCGAGGCCTTCGCCCGCGACGTACATCTCGCCGGTGACGCCGGGCGGCACGGGTTGCAGGTACGGGTCGAGGACGTAGACGCGCAGGTCGGGGATGTTGACGCCGATGGTGCTGGAGGCGCCGGCGGCGGCCTTCTCCCGGTCGAGGGCGATGTACGAGACGTGCACGGTCGTCTCGGTGATGCCGTACATGTTGACGAGCGTGGGCGCGTTCTCGTCATGGCGCTCGTACCAGTCGGCGAGGCGCGCGAGTTCGAGGGCTTCGCCGCCGAAGACGACGTAGCGCAGGGCCAGATCGCTGCCGGGGTACTCCTTCTCAGCGGCCATGAGCTGGTAGAAGGCCGACGGCGTCTGGTTGAGGACAGTGACGGACTCGGCGGCGAGCAGGCGCAGGAAGGCGGCCGGGTCGCGGCTGACGAGGTGCGGCACGACGACGAGGCGGCCGCCGTGCAGCAGGGCGCCCCACATCTCCCACACGGAGAAGTCGAAGGCGTAGGAGTGGAAGAGCGTCCAGACGTCGGTGTGGTCGAAGCCGAACCACTGGTCGGTGGCGGTGAAGAGCCGGACGACGTTGTGGTGGGTGACGGGGACGCCCTTGGGGCGGCCGGTGGAGCCCGAGGTGTAGATGACGTAGGCGACGTCGTCGGGGCGCACGGGCCGGACGCGCTCGTCCGGGGCGAGGTCGGCGCTCGCGTACGCGTCGGCGCCGGTGCCGTCGACGAGGACGACCGGCAGGTCGTGCGCCGGGATGCGGGCCGCGGTCGCGCTGTCGGTGACGACGGCGGCGGGTGCGGCGTCCTGGAGCATGTACGCCAGGCGGTCGGCCGGGTAGTCGGGGTCCATCGGGAGGTAGGCGGCGCCGGCCTTGGCGACGGCCAGCAGGCCGGTGACCAGCTCCAGGGAGCGCGGCAGGGCGAGCGCGACGATCGAGCCGGGGCCGATGCCGCGGGCGGCCAGCAGCCGGGCGAGGCGGTTGGCGCGCGCGGACAGCTCCGCGTAGTCGAGGGACGCGCCCTCGCAGGTGACGGCCGTGCGGTCCGGGTGGCGGCGGGCGGCGTCCTCGTAGAGCTCCACGAGGGTCTGCTTGGAGGGCTCGGGGGCCGGGGTGCCGGTGTTCCACTCGACGAGCAGCCGGTGGCGCTCGTCGTCGCCGAGCAGCGGCAGCCGGCCGATGGGCGCGCCGGGGTCGGCGGCGGCCGCGGCCAGCAGGCGGGCCAGGTGCGCGGAGAGGCGCTCGGCGGTGGCGCGGTCGAAGAGGTCGGTGCGGAACTCCAGGAAGCCGGCGATGCCGCCGCCGGGCTGCTCCCCCGCGTTCAGGGTGAGGTCGAACTTGGCGGTGCCGGACGGGGTGGCCGCCATCGCGGCGGTCAGGTCCGGGCCCATGGCGAAGGCGGCGTCGGGCAGGGACTGCCAGGCGAGCATCACCTGGAAGAGGGGGTGCCGGGCCAGCGAGCGCGGCGGGTTGAGCTCCTCGACGAGCCGGTCGAAGGGCAGGTCGCCGTGCTCGTACGCGCCGAGGGTGGCGGTGCGGACGCGCCCGAGGAGGGTGCGGAAGTCCGGGTCGCCGGAGGTGTCCGCGCGCAGCACGAGGGTGTTGACGAAGAAGCCGACGAGGCCGGCGGTCGCGTCGTCGTCGCGCCCGGCCACGGGGGTGCCCAGCGGGATGTCGGTGCCGCAGCCGTACCGGGTCAGGAGGGCGGCGAGGGCGGCCTGGACGACCATGAAGACACTGGTGCCGGTGGTGCGGGCGAGCGCCTCGACGGCGGCGTGCGCGTCGGCGCCGAGGTGGAAGGGGACGGTGTCGCCCGCAGAGGAGGCGACGGCGGGGCGCGGCCGGTCGGTGGGGAGTTCGAGCTGGTCGGGCAGGCCGGCGAGGGCCTGCTTCCAGTGCTCCAGCTGCCGGGCGGCGAGCAGGGTGGGGGCATCGGCGGCGCCGAGGAGTTGCTGCTGCCAGGCGGTGTGGTCGGCGTACTGGACGGGCAGGGGCGCGAGGTCGGGCGCGCGGCCGGCGGTACGGGCGGTGTAGGCGGCGGCGAGGTCGCGGGCGAGGGGCGTGGTGGAGGCGCCGTCTCCGGCGATGTGGTGCAGGAGGAGGAGCAGGGTGTGCTCGGCGCCCCCGTCCGTGAACAGGGTGACGCGCAGGGGCGGTTCGGCGGCGAGGTCGAAGCAGTGCCGGACGGCGGCAGTGACGTCGGCGGTGAGCGGGGCGGTGTGGAGCTCGGGGTAGGCCGCGTCGGCCGTCAGGATCCGCTGGTAGGGCTCGTTGTCAGTGGCCGGGTATACGGTCCGGAGTGTTTCGTGACGCTCGGTGAGGTCCCGGAGGGCGAGGCGGAGTGCGTCCTGGTCCAGGGGGCCGGTGAGGGTGAGGAGCAGGGGGATGTTGTACGTGGGGCTGGGGCCTTCGAGCCGGTGCATGAACCACAGCCGCTTCTGGGCCGGGGAGAGCGGCATCCGCTCGGTGCGGGGTACGGGCACGAGGGCGGGGCGCTCGGCGGCGTCCCCGCCGGGGACGCCGCTCAGGAGGGCGGCGAGGGCGGCGGGGGTGGGGTTGCGGAAGACGTCGGCGAGGCCGAAGCCCTCGTCGTGGGTCTCGCGGATGCGGGCGGCGAGGCGGCCGGCGAGCAGCGAGTGGCCGCCCAGCGCGAAGAAGTCGGCGTCGGGGGACGCCGGGGCGTCCAGGCCGAGCACGTCCTGGAAGAGGCCGCAAAGTGCGGCTTCCCGCGGGGTGCGGGGCTCGCGGGCGGCCGGGCCCGCGGTGGGCTCCGGGTCGGGCAGGGCGCGGTGGTCGAGCTTGTCGTTGGCGGTGCGGGGCAGGGCGTCCAGGGCGAGGATCGCGGCGGGCACCATATGGGCGGGCAGTTGCCCGGCGAGGTGGGCGCGCAGGGCCTCCGTGTCGAGGTCCGCGGCGGCGGTGCCCTCGGCGGGGACGGCGTAGCCGAGGAGGCGCTTGCCGTGGGCGGTGTCGCGGGCGATGACCGCGGCCCGGGAGACCGCGGGGTGGGCGGCCAGCGCGGCCTGGATCTCGCCGAGTTCGATGCGGAAGCCGCGGATCTTGACCTGGTCGTCGGCGCGGCCGAGGAATTCGAGGGTGCCGTCGGCGCGGCGGCGCACCAGGTCCCCCGTGCGGTACATGGCGGCGCCGGGGTCGCCGTGGAGGGCGCCGAAGGGGTCGGCGGTGAAGCGCTCGGCAGTGAGGTCGGGGCGGCCGAGGTAGCCGCGGGCCAGGCAGGCGCCGGCGATGTAGAGCTCGCCGGTGACGCCGTCGGGCGCCGGGCGGAGGGAGTTGTCGAGGACGTAGGCGCGTGAGCCCCGGACGGGTCTGCCCTGCGGGGTGCCGTCCTCTCCGGGCAGCCAGTAGTAGGCGTCGACGGTGGTCTCGGTGGGGCCGTAGAGGTTGACGGGGCTCAGGCCCTCGGTTGCGGCGAGGCGGTGCCAGAGCGGGTCGGGCACGGTCTCGCCGCCCACGACGACGACGGCCGGGCGGTGCCGGCCCGGATCCAGCAGGCCTTCGGCGAGGAGGGCTTCGGCGTAGGAGGGGGTGACGTCGAGGTAGTCGAGGCGCTCGTCGTGGACGTAGGCGGCGAGAGCCGCGGGGTCGCGGTAGCCCGCGTCGTCCAGCAGGTGCAGCTCGTGGCCGTGCACGAGCCAGATCAGCGGGTCCCAGGAGGCGTCGAAGGCGAAGGAGGCGCTGTGGCCGATGCGCAGGCGGTCGCGGCCGGTGCGGGCGGTGGCGCGGGCGACGTGGTCGCTGCCGTGCCCGGCGTGGAGGTTGGCCAGTGAGGCGTGGGTGACGACGACGCCCTTGGGGCGGCCGGTGGAGCCGGAGGTGTGGATGATGTACGCGTCCTGACGGAGCGCGGGCGCGGCGGGTGCGGTCGCGGGGCGGGCCTCGATGCGGGCGCGGGTGGCCGGGTCGTCCAGGAGCAGGACGGGCACGCCGTGCGGGGGCAGTGCGCGGACGGCGTCGGCGGTGCCGACGAGGCAGCCGGGGCGCGCGTCGTCGAGGACGGCGGTGATGCGCTGGGCGGGGTGGCCGAGGTCGAGGGGCTGGCAGACGCCGCCGGCCTTGAGGACGGCGAACAGGGCCACGACGGTGGCCGCGCTGCGGGGCAGGGCCAGGGCGACCGGTGTGCCGGGCGTGACGCCGGCGGCGGCGAGCTCGTGGGCCAGGCGGTTGGCGGCAGCTTCGAGCTCGGCGAAGGTGAGGGTCTCGCCGGCGCTGCGGACGGCGACGGCGTCCGGCGTCCGGGCCGCCTGCGCGGCGAACAGCTCGGGCAGGGTGTGTTCGGCGGGCGGCTCAGTGCGCCCGGCGGTGGCCCGGCGGATCGTTTCGGCATCCAGCAGGTCGAGGCTGCCGACGGGGCGCTCCGGGTCGTCGGCCAGGAGCGCGGCGAACGCGTCGAGGTAGCGCAGGAAGGCCGCTTCGTGGGCGGCGAGCTCCTCGGCGGTGTAGCGGCCGGGGTTGGCGTCGAGACCGACGACGAGGGAGTCGCCGGGCCCGGGGGTGACGGTGACGGCGAGGTCGTCGACGGGGCCTGCGGCGAGGTTGCGGACGGTGCCGGGCAGGCCCGCGAAGTCCAGGTCGCCGTCCTCGAACGGCTTGATGTTGACCATCGGGCCGAAGAGCGGCTGCTCGCTGCCGGAGAGGCCGAGGTCGCGGCGCAGCTCCTCCAGGCGGTAGCGCTGGTGGCGGCCGGCGGCGCGGGCGCCGAGGACGGCGCGCTTGAGGAGCGCGGCGCCGGAGTCGTGGGGCCGGACGGCGAGGCGCAGCGGCATGACGTTGACGGTCATGGCGGGGGTGCGGAGGGCCTCGGCGCTGCGCCGGTTCTTCTGCGGCAGGCCCAGGAGGACGTCCTGGGCGCCGGATATGCGGTGCACGTAGCCGGCACTGGCGGCCATGACGAGGTCGGCCCAGGTGCTTCCGGGCCGGGCGTGTGCGGCCGCCTCGGCCAGGCGGCTGCGGGTGCCGCCGGGGAGGGTGGTGAGGCGTCGCAGGACGGTGGTCGCGGGTGCGGCGGGGCGGGCGGAGAGCGAGGCGGGCTCGGGCCGGTCGGCGAAGGTCTCGCGCCAGTAGTCGCGGTCGGTGGCGTGCCGGGCGCTCGCGCGGTAGGCGGCTTCCTCGTCGGCCAGGGCGCGCAGGGGGGCGAAGCCGGAGGCGGCGGGCTCCTCGCCGGCGGTGAGGGCGGTGTAGACCTCGGCGACGCGGCGGCCGATGAGCGTGAGGGCGTACGCGTCGACGGCGAAGTGGTGGACGCGCTGGTACCACCAGTGCAGTTCGGCGTCGACGCGGAAGAGGGCCTGGGTGACGAGGGGGCCTCGGGTGAGGTCGACGGGGCGGTCGAGGTCGGCGCGCATCCACGCCTCGGCCTCGGCGCGCGAGTCGGCGGCGGTGCGCAGGTCGATCCGGTGGAGCGTCAGTTCCTGCCCGGTGGCGAGGCGCTGGGCGGGGACGGCGTTCTCGTCGGCCGGGTCGGCGGGCACGGCGACGAGGGAGAGGGTCTCGGCCTCGGCGGCGGTGCGGAGCAGGGCTCGCTCGAAGAGCTCCTCGTCCAGGGGGCCCCGGATCTCCACGCAGTCACCCGTGTTGTAGACGGGGTTGTCAGGGGCGAGTTCCTGGGCGTACAGGATTCCGGCCTGGGCGGCGAGCAGCGGCAGCTCGGCCTGAGCGGTCTCGGCCTCGTGGTGACGCATGGCGTGGGGACTCCCGTTGTAGGACAGCGATCTGGCCACACCGGTACCCCCCGGTATGTCAGCTTAGGTAAGCCTAAGCTATTTTCGGCCTATCCGTGAGAGTCTCCCACCCCAGCGTGCGGACGGAACAGGAGCACCGAACATGACCGCGGCCGAAGGCCTCAAAGCAGACCTGCGCGAGCGCGTACTCGCCCACCGCGACGACCTCCTGTCGCTGAGCCGGCGCATCCACGCGCACCCCGAGACGGCCTTCGCCGAGCACCGCGCCGCCGGCTGGTGCGCCGACTTCCTGCGCGGGCACGGCTTCGACGTCACCGCGCCCGCGTACGGCCTCGACACGGCCTTCGCCGCGACCACGGGCAGCGGGCCCGTGACGGTGGCCGTCGTCTGCGAGTACGACGCGCTGCCCGGCCTCGGGCACGCCTGCGGCCACAACCTGATCGCCGCGGCCGGCCTCGGAGCGGCCCTCGCCCTCGCCCCGCACGCGGACGAACTGGGCCTGACCGTACGGGTCCTGGGCACGCCCGCCGAGGAGCGCGGCGCGGGCAAGGCGCTGATGCTGGAGGCGGGCGCCTTCGACGGGGCCGACGCCGCGATGATGGTGCACCCGTGCCCGTTCGAGGTCGCCGAGTTCCGCTCGTTCGCGCTCGGCACGCTCTCCGTCGCGTACACCGGCAAGGCCGCCCACCCGAGCCTCAACCCGCACGAGGGCCGCAACGCCGCCGACGCGCTCACCGTCGCCCAGGTCGCCCTCGGGCTGCTGCGCCAGCAGCTGCCGCCGCAGTGGAAGGTGCACGGGGTGACGACGGGCGCGGGCACGGCGCCCAACCTGATCCCCGACCGGGCCACGGCCGAGTACGAGATCCGCACGTCGGCCGCGGAGGACCTGCGGGAGCTGCGCGAGCGCGTCGAGGCCTGCTTCCGCGCGGGCGCCCTCGCCACGGGCTGCGAGGTCGAACTGACCCGCCCCGAGCCGGACTACCTCGACTTCCGCACCGACGCGGAGCTCATCGCGCTCTGGCAGGACAACGCCCGCGCACTGGGCCGGCCGGAGCCGCTCCAGCGGGACGCGTTCGCCTGCACGGACATGGGGAACGTCTCGCACGCCGTGCCGTCGATCCATCCGGTGCTCGACATCACCGGGGGTGTCTGCGGGCCGCACGAGGCGGAGTTCGCCGCCGCGGCGGTTTCGCCCCGCGGCGAGCAAGCGCTCCTCGACGGGGCGGTCGGGATGGCCTGGACGGCCGCGGACTTCGCCGCAGCACGCCGCTGAAGCGCCGCGTGGGGGACGTGCCTTCCGGCCCGTCCCCCACGAAGAATCGTTACTTGAGCGCCTTCACGATGTCGTCCACGACGACGCCGCTCGCGATCGGGCCGCCGCGGGTCGACCAGACCGAACCGTCCACCGTCACGGCGTGGTTCTTCTTGACCGCGTTCAGGTCCTTGTACGCCGGCTTCTCCTGGACGTCCTTCAGCGCCTTCTCACCGTCGGAGGTGAGGGTCGACAGGAACAGCCAGTCGCCGTCGATCTCGTTGATCTTCTCCAGGCTGAGCGCCGGGGTGTGGGCGTTGCCGTCCTTGTCCTGGTTCTTGGGCCGCTTGAGGCCCATGTCCAGGGCGACGCCGCTGGCGAACTGCTTCTTCTCCATCCAGCTGGGGCCGTCCGGGTTCCAGCGGACGATGCTGACCTCGGCGCCCTTGTTGCCGCCCAGGCCCTCGCCGGCCTTCTTGGCCTTGGCCTCGTAGTCGCTGATGACCTTGTTGGTCTCGTTCATCTTGTTCAGGGCGTTGCCGATGCCCCGGAAGGAGAGCTTCCAGTCATCGGTCGGGGCCATGGTGACCAGCGTGGCCGGCGTGATCTCGCGCAGCTGCTTCAGCATCTGCTCGTCCTGCATGTCACCGGCCAGGATGAGGTCGGGCTTGGCGGCGACGACCTTGTCCATCACCGGCTGCAGCAGGTTGCCGACGACGTTGATGTCCTTGACCTTGTCGGCGAGGTAGGCCGGCGGCTTGCTCAGGCCCTGGCCGTTGGTGATGCCGACCGGCTTGATGCCGAGCGCGAGCACCGCGTCCAGGTCCTCCTGGGTGAGCGTCACGATGCGCTTGGGGTTGGCCGGGACCTTCACCGCGGTGCCGGTCGCGTCCTTGACCGTACGGGTGCCGCCGCTCGCCTCGGAGGCGTTGTCCGACTTCTTGTCCGAGCCCTTGCCGGAGTCGGAGCCACAGCCGGTGACCAGCAGCGCGGCCGCCCCCACAGCGGCGAGCACCTGCACCGCGCGGCGCGGGGCGAAGGGGAGGAGGCGGGTGGGTGTGGTCATCGAATGCTCCGGGCGTGGTGAAGAAGAGGGGGATGGAAAAGAAAGGACAAAGGGACGGCAGGAAGCACGAGGAACCCCTCGCACCCACCCGCAATAGACATTAGGTTAGCCTTACCTTAAAGCTCTCCCCCCGGGAGGGTCCACAAAAGAACCGGCGATCTTCTGGAAAGGCCCGCCCGTGGAGCTCCGCGTCGAACAGCTCGTCGCCGGTTACCCCGGCCACCGCGCCGTGGCAGGGGTCGACCTGACGATCCCTTCCGGCCAGGTCGTCGCGATCGTCGGGCCCAACGGCTGCGGCAAGTCCACGCTGCTGCGCTCCGTCGCCCGGCTCCACCAGCCCGAGTCGGGCCGGGTGTACGCGGGCGACGCCGACATCTGGCAGCTGAAGCAGCGCCGGGCGGCACACCGCATCGCCCTCCTCCCCCAGGCACCGCTGGCCCCCGAGGGCGTCACCGTCGCCGGGCTCGTGCGCTACGGACGCCACCCGCACCAGGGCCTGTTCCGCCAGTGGTCGCGCGACGACGAGCGGGCCGTGGCGGAGGCGCTGCGCGCCACCGGCGTCGACGGCCTCGCCGACCGCCGGCTCGACCAGCTCTCCGGCGGCCAGCGCCAGCGCTGCTGGCTCGCGATGGTCCTCGCCCAGGAGACGCCGGTCGTCCTCCTCGACGAGCCGACCAGCGCCCTCGACATCGGCCACGCCGTCGAGGTCCTCGACCTCGTGCGCGAGGTGGCCCTGGCCGGGCGCACGGTCGTGATGGTCCTGCACGACCTCGCGAGCGCCGCCCGCTACGCCGACGGCATCGTCGCCATGAAGGACGGCCGCGTCGTCGCCCACGGCGCCCCGCGCGACGTCGTCGACACCGCCCTCGTGCGCGAGCTCTACGGCATCGAGGCCGACATCCTGGAGGCCCCCGCCGACGGCTCCCCCGTCGTCGTCCCGGCCCGCCGCGCGCCGGTGGCGGCGACCGCGGCCGCGGCCGTCTCGTAGGCCGGGCGCGCCGTCCGTCAGAATCCGGCCGCGTACCGCCAGAAGTCCCGCATCAGGGCGGGCGGCGTCGGCCCCGTCATCAGCACCTGCGTGAGCAGGATCGCGACCAGCCCGGTCGACGGCACGAGGTGCGCGGCCGTCCCCGTGCCGCCGACCCAGCCGTAGCGGCCGGGCACGTTCCAGGGCTCGGCCGCCGTGATGTCGACCGAGCCGCCGAACCCCCAGCCCTGCCCCTCCAGGAACAGCGCGGCGCCCTCGCGCTGGGCCGGCGTCAGGTGGTCGGTGGTCATCTGCCGTACCGCCACGGGCGACAGCAGCCGCTGCCCGCCGGGCGCGGTGCCCCCCGCGAGGAGCATCCGGGCGAAGGCGTGCAGGTCCCCGGCGGTGGAGACGAGGCCGCCGCCCGCGGCCGGGAACGCGGGCGGGCGGCTCCACTCCCCGTCAGGAGGGTCCACCGGCTCCGGGCCGCCCTCGCCGCCCTCCGGGGCGGGCCGGTAGAGGGACGTGAACCGGCCGAGGTCCGCGGCCGGAACGAAGAATCCCGTGTCGGCCATGCCCAGCGGCCCGAAGAGCCGCTCGGCCAGGAAGGCGGGCAGGGAGCGGCCCGCGACCCTGGCGATGAGCACGCCCAGGATGTCGGAGCAGGTCTGGTAGAGCCAGGCCTCCCCCGGCTGGTGCAGCATCGGGATGCGGGCCAGGTCCGCCAGCCACGCGTCCGGCACCGGGGCCTGCTGCGGGGCCAGGAGGTGCCGGTGCGCCTCCTGGTGCAGGAGCACGACCGCCGGCAGCGAGAAGTCGGCCGGGAAGCCGTAGCCCGCACGGAAGGTGAGCAGGTCGTCGACGGTGATGGGGCGGGCGGCCGGGACCACGTCGTCGACGGCCGCGCCCGGCGTACGGACGACCACCGGCGACGCGAGCTCCGGCAGCCACTGCTTCACCGGGTCGCCCAGCGCCATCCGGCCGTCCTCGATCAGCATCATGGCGGCCGCGGCGATCAGGGGCTTGGTCAGCGACGCGATGCGGAACAGCGAGTCCTGCGCGAGGGGCGCGCTGCCCGGGCCCCCGGCCGAGCCGATGGCTTCCGCTTCGGTGCGGTCGCCACGCGCGACCAGCGCCACCGCGCCGGGCAGCGCACCGCCGCTGACGTACGGCCGGAGGACCTCGCGCAGGCCCGTCACGATCCCGCCGCGGGCCCGGCCGTCCGGAGCGGGGTGATCTGCTCGATGTCGTAGCGGACGCGCAGCTCCGCGATGGCCTCCAGATCGACGGGCGGGCCCGCCTCCAGGATCTCGAAGAGCTCCTCGAAATAGCGCTCGTGGTCGGGTGGCGGCGAGGCCTGGAAGAACATCCGCACCGGCTCCGACGTCGGGTTGGCGAAGGCGTGCGGGCAGCCCGGCGGGACGAGGATCACCGTGCCCGGAGTGGCCCGTGCGTACCGCTGGCCGGCCGCCGAGCGCCACTCCCGCCAGTGGTCCGGCGTCCGCACGAGCGGCTCGAAGGCGAGCACGTCCAGCTCGCCCTCCAGGACGTAGAAGAGCTCCTCGCTGCGGGTGTGCAGGTGCGCACCGACGTCGAAGCCGGGCGGGACGACGACTTCGAAGCTGGAGGCCGCGCGCGAGTGCTCCCCCGTGACCTTGAAGGTGACCTGCTGGGCCGGGCTGACGAGGGTGCGGCCCCCGCCGGGTGGCACGACGAGACCGTCCTGGGCGGAGATCAGGGTCATCGCGGCGGTCCTTCCCGGCAGCGCTCCACGGCGTGGCGGAACCACGGCGTCCGACATTCCGTAGATTTCCCGTTCGGACCGCGCGGCACCCCTGCCCTCACCCGTACGGGTCACACCTCGCGGGACAGCCGCTCCACGAGTCCGGGGTCGGGCTGCGGCACCTCGCCGAAGTCCGCGTCGTCGCCGGCGACCGTGAGGCGGTTGACGACGCTCTCCAGCGCGGCGGGCAGATGGGGCGTCAGGCCGCTGTGCCACTGCACGAGCAGTTCGTGGCGGGCCGCGTCGGACAGCAGCTTGCGGCGGCCGGCCGGCCGGGGCGCGGGCCGCGGCGGCTCCTGCGGGTCGTGGGCGGCCTGGGCGCGCCAGAACGCGGCGTCGCGGAACTCTCCGTTGCGGCGGTGCGAGAGGTGGAGGCAGTACGCGGCGGTCCGGCTGCCGCCGCCGGCGGCGAACTGCCACCAGAACTCGGCAGCCCCGGTGTGCCCGGCGACGTGCAGCAGGCAGGCGAAGACGAGGGCGCCTTCGGGGTCGATGCCCCGGTCGTCCGCGAACCGTTCGAGGCTGGCCGCCGCCTCGGCGGCGTTGATCACCAGCACGCAGGCGAGGTCGAGCTCGTGCCCGGCCTCGTCGCGGGCGCTGGGGCCGCCGGCCGGGGCGGCCCTCTCCGGCCTGCGGCGGTCCGGCCGGCGCCGGCTCTCGAACGCCACGGCGATGGCGCGGGCGTCCGAGGTGAGCACGGCTTCGATGACGTCACCGTCGGTGTCGTGGCTGTGCGGCATTACTTCCCCCTGCCGGAGTGCTGGACTCCTGATCCGGATAATCCGGAGTGCTGGACCTCTAATGCGGACAAGGCCGCGGAGACCTTGCGTTTGGCGTGGCCGATGAGGGAGCGCACGGCCGCCCGGTCGACGCCCAGCAGGTCCGCGACCTGGCCCACGCTGTAGCCGATCACCAGGTGGAGGACGAGGGCGTCGCACTGCCGCTCGGGCAGCCGGGCTATCGCCGCGTACAGCGCGATGCGGCTCTCCAGGAGGCGGAACCGCTCCGCGCGGTCCGGGCCCGGGGCGTGCGCCGCGCGGTGGAAGGCGGCCGTCGCCAGCGCCGTGTCGCGGCGGTGCCGGGCCAGCCGGCCGGCGACGTGCTCCTTGAGAAGCGACCAGGCGTAGGAGTCGGCGGAGGGCCGGCGCAGGGCGTGCGGCCACTGGACGCACAGCCGGTCGAAGGCGGCCTCCGTGATGTCCGCGGCGGCCTCGGCGTCCCCGGTGTGCAGGAAGGCGTAGGCGCCCCATTTTCGTTCGTGCAGTTCGCGGAAGGCCATGAAGGCGATCTCCATCCGGCGCTCGGCCGGGAGTGCGGTCCCGGGGGGCGCGGGCGTCCGACCGCTGTCCGTCATGGGCGCCTCTCGTCGTGTGTCCCGCTGCTTCTTCTGCGTGCTTCCAATGAACCGGAAAAGCAGGCTCCGCCGTGCCGTAACCCCGCAAATAGTCCGGCCCTCCGCTTCGGTGCGGTTTCCCGCCCGTGGCCGGGGACAGGTATGGGGCAGCCGTAACGCGAAGGGGAGGCAGAGAAGATGGGCGAGGCCCGCGAGGAGCCCGTGGTCGACCTCCGGCTGGACCGGGCCCACTCGGCCCGCATCTACGACTGGTTCCTGGGCGGGCGGACGAACTTCGCCGCCGACCGCGAGGCCGCCGGTCAGGTCCTCGCCGTCTTCCCGTCGGCCGGGGAGGCGGCCCGGATGAACCGGGCGTTCCTGCACCGGGCCGCGGGGCACCTCGCGCGCGAGGGCCTGACCCAGTTCCTCGACATCGGCACGGGCATCCCCACCTCGCCCAACCTGCACGAGACCGTGCAGGAGATCGTCCCCTCGGCCCGCGTCGTCTACACCGACAACGACCCGATCGTCCTCGCCCACGCCGCCGCGCTGCTGCGCGGCCGCCCCGAGGGCCGCACGGCGTACGTGGAGGCCGACGTCACCGACCCCGGCAGCGTGCTGCGGGCGCCGGAGCTGCTCGCGACGCTCGACCTCGGCCGGCCGGTGGCCCTGACCCTCAACGCCCTGCTGCACTTCATCCCCGACGACGGCCGGGACCGCGCGCACGCGGTCGTCGAGCGTCTCAAGGCGGCGCTGCCCAGCGGCAGCGCGCTCGTCGTCACGCACGGCACCTCCGACTTCTCCCCGCCGGCGGCGGGCCGGATCATGGACATCTACGCGCGGGCCGGGACGCCGCTCCAGCTGCGCAGCGAGGCCGAGTTCCGCCGGTTCTTCGACGGCTGGAAGCTGGCGGAGCCGGGCATCACCCTCGCCCACCGCTGGCGCCCCGGCGGGCCGGACGTGCCCGGTGAGGCGGACCGGCCGACGGCGGCGGAGGCGGTCTGCTACGCGGCGGTGGCCTTCAAGCCGTAGCGGCTGCCGCCGGTTCCCGCGCCCCGCCTATATCGCGTACTTCCACACCGTGAGCATGAACGCGCCGTACCAGCAGCCGAACAGGGTCGCCGCGCACAGCACCGTCACGGCCGTGCGGGTGCGGGCGGCGGCCAGGGCGCGGGCCGCGGGGACGAGGAAGAGGACGGCGGGTATGAGGAGCCGCAGTTTGGAGTGGGAGTAGTTGCTCTGGGCCAGGGTGAGGACCACGATGCCCGTGCCGTACACGAGCAGCGGCGGCCAGGTGCCGCGGTGCCAGGTGAGGACGGTGGCGCAGAGGAGGGCGAGGAGGAGCACGGCGGTGCTCACCGGCACCCAGCCGTCGCCCCGGCGCAGGGTCTCGCCGAGGAAGTCGAGGAAGGCGGCCCCGTTGTCCCAGTGGGTGCCCCAGCCGGCCTCCTGGATGCGGAACCAGGCGCCGAGGTCGCCGACGCGCTGCCCGACCCACCACAGGTAGAGGGGCGTGCCGAGGCAGCCGAGGGCGACGGCCGCCAGGGGCCGCGGGCTCAGGCGGCGTTCGCGCAGCAGGTGCAGTCCGGCGGCGACGGCGAGGGCGGCGACCACGGCCGCGGCGGCCGGCCGGGTGAGGCCGGTGAGCAGGGCCAGGGTGCCGGCGGTGAGCCAGGCCTTGCGGTGGGCGGCCAGGAGCGTGCCGGCGGCCAGGGCGAGGAAGAGGGACTCGCTGTAGGACATGAGGAAGGACAGGGACATCGGCTGCGCCCCGGCGAGCAGCACGATCGCGACGAGGGCGGTGCGGGTCCCGTGGAGCGCGGCGAGCAGGCGGTGCACGGCGATCAGTGCGGCGAGCAGCCCGAGGTGGGCCGCGACGATGCCGGAGGTGCCCCAGCCGAGGCCGGTGACGGCGTGGACGGCGCGGATCAGCATGGGGAACAGCGGGAAGAACGCGAGGTTGTTGCCGGTGAGGGTGCCGTCGCCGGCGTAGGAGTAGCCGTGCGGGTAGCCGTGTTCGGCGATGCTCACGTAGAGGTTGCCGTCCCAGGCCAGCAGGCGCTCGCGCAGGCTCGGGCCGTCCGCGTCGCTCATGGCGGCCAGGATCAGCAGGTGGAGCACGGTGGTGACCGCGTAGACGGCGCACGCGGGCAGCAGGAACCGGAAGATACGTTTCGCTCGCTGCCGTGCCGACGGCTCCGGCGGGGCCGGTATCGCGCCGGGGCCGGCGGTGGAGGAGTCGGGTACGAGAGCCGTCATGGGCGGTCATGCCATTTCGTCGCGGGCGTACGGACGTGGGTACGCGGTGGGACTGGTGCGGAGGGGGCGGGCCGTCACACGGCGGGATAGTGCTCCGCGCGGGCGGCCGTGATCAGGGCGGAGACGTCCGTCCAGTCGAGGCCCTCCCGGCGGGCCCGGCCCATCCAGTCCGCGAGCTCGCCGCGCAGCGGGGAGTCGGCGAGGGCGCGGGGCCGCGCCGGGGAGGCGCTCACGAAGGTGCCGACCCCCGGCCGGGCCTCGACGAGCCCGAGGTGTTCGAGCTCGCGGTAGGCCTTGAGCGTCGTGTTCGGGTTCAGCTTGGTGACGGCGGCGACGCGGGCGGCGGTGGGGAGCTGGTCCCCGGCGGCGAGGATGCCGAGGCGCAGCGCCTCCTGCACCTGCTGGACGATCTGGAGGTAGGCGGCCATGCCGCTCTGCCGGTCGATTCTGAACTCGACCATGGTGCGGCCCCCCTCATCCCGTCTCTGCGTGCGGCGACCGTGCGGCGCGGTTCACAGCGGGCGCCGCCGGCCCCACCACAGGGTGAGGGCGAGGATCGCGAGGGCCGCTGCCAGCACGAGAGCCGCGTAGGTCCACTGCATGCCGGGCATCTGGTCGTACCCGAAGTATTCCAGGCGCTCGGCGACGATGCCCCTGGCCCTGCAGTCCGCGGGGGTGCCGTTGAAGCACTCGCCGAAGCCGTGGAGCCCGCCGTGCGCGTCGACGGTCCAGTTGTCGAACCGCACCGCGCCTCCGGGCAGCCCGGGTTGTCCCTCCTCGACCGGGTTGACGAGCACGCGCGGCTCCGTGAAGACCCGCCGGAGCGGGCCGGCCAGGACCTCCCAGGCGAAGGAGAACCCGAGGGCGAGCACCATGGCGGGCACGGTGCGGCGCAGGAACATGCCGAGTGCGGCGCCCACGGCGAAGTGGAGCAGCGCCAGCGCGACGGGCACGGGGCCGGTGTTGTCGAAGATGTCGCCCGCGCTCCAGTCGCCGGCGTTGAAGAGGTCGTGCGCGGGTTCCCACCAAGAGGTGAAGGCGGCCGAGAGCGCCGCCGCGCACACGACGGTGATCAGCGCCGCCGTGCCGAGCTTGACGGCGAGCCAGCGGCCGCGGGTGACCGACTGGGTGGTGACCAGCTGCACGGTGCCGCGCTCGCGGTCCCCGGCGATCAGCGGGGCGCCGAGGAGGACGCCCGCGATGACGGGCACCAGCGACATCATCCAGGTGGCGTTCTGGAAGGCCTCGCCGTACGCCTGGCCGGAGGCCTGCACCAGGTCCACGGCGCCGTGCGTGCGGGCGGTTCTGAGCCAGCCGAGCGTCGCGTGGCGCTGCCAGAGCATGTGCACGCAGCCCGCCGCGGTCAGCAGCAGGACGGCC
This sequence comes from Streptomyces sp. SCA2-17, assembly GCF_044336695.1. Taxonomy (NCBI): domain Bacteria; kingdom Bacillati; phylum Actinomycetota; class Actinomycetes; order Kitasatosporales; family Streptomycetaceae; genus Streptomyces; species Streptomyces sp. SCA2-17. The sequence continues at coordinate 5,749,877 of NZ_CP117521.1, read as the reverse complement.
GCGAAGGCCGCCCGGTGCTGCCGCCAGACCAGCCAGGGCAGGCCACGCAGGATGCGGGGCGGCTGCTTGCCGGCCGGAGCTGCGAGGGGTTCCCGTACGGCGGTGCTCATGCCGTCACCTCTTCGTCTTCCTGTTCCTGGCTGTGCGGGCCGTCGACGCGGGCCGCGGCGGTGAGCAAGGGGGGCGCGGCGGGCGAGCGCATGTAGCCCAGCAGCACCTCTTCCAGGGCGGGTTCCACGGTCTTCCAGTCGCCTTCGACGGGGCCGCGGGGCCGGATGAGGGCGGTGAACTGGCGGCCCGTGGTGCGGGATTCGACGACGGTGTGCCGGGCGATCTCCGCGGGGACGCCCTCGGTGAGGTGCACGCCGGTCACCAGCCGGTGGGCGGCGAGCAGTTCGTCGATCTCGCCGGCGAGGCGGACCCGGCCGCCGCCGACGGCGACGAGGTGGTCGCACATGGTCGCCACGTCGGCCGGCCGGTGGGAGGACATCACGACGGTGGTGCCCTGTTCGGCCGCCTCGGCCAGCAGGAGGCCGCCGATCTCGTGGGCGGCGAGCGGGTCGAGCTCCGCCATGGGTTCGTCGAGGAGCAGGAGGCGGGGGCGCTTGCCGAAGGCCAGCGCGAGCGCCACGCGGGCGCGCTGGCCGCCGGAGAGGCTGCCGACGCGGGCGCCGAGGGGCAGCTTCCCGGACCGTACGATCCGCTCGGCCGCCTCCTGGTCCCAGCGCGGGTTCAGCTCGCGGCCCAGGCGCAGGGTCTCCTCGACGGTGAACCGCGGGAAGAGCGGCTTGTCCTGGGCGAGGAAGGCGGTGTCGGCGAGGCCCGCCGGGTCGGCGACGGGCGAGCCGAAGATCCGCAGGCTCCCCTCCGTCGGCCGGATGATCCGTGCGGCCATGCCCAGCAGCGTGCTCTTGCCGGCGCCGTTGGGGCCGACGAGCCCGCAGACCGCGCCGGCCGGGATCCGTACGGAGAAGTCCTGGACGGCCCGGCGCCGCCGGAAGCACTTGCCCAGACCGCGCGCCTCGACGGCCCAGCGGCTCGCGCCGTCGGCTGAAGTCATCCCACCCCACCTGCCCCACCTGCTAATTCACTAGTCAGCTAGTGGAATGAGCATATAGAACACCCCTGCGCTGTCAATATCCGGTTCAGAAGGGGGCAAATAGGTCAGGCATGGCTCTACGGCGTCACGCCCGTGGCCTTCCGGCGGGCCCGGTGGGCGGCCGCCGTCGCGCGGTTGCCGCAGATCTGCGGCGAGCAGAAGCGCCGCGACAGATTGCGGGAGGTGTCCACGAAGACCTCGGCGCAGCGGTTGCCCACGCACACGTGGAGCCGCTCCACGCCGCTCGTGGTGACCACGGTGAGCAGCCCCATGGCGGCGTTGACCGCGTACTGGTCGATGAGGGGGGCGCCGGGTGCGGCGACGTGCAGGTGCCAGGAGCCGTCGTGGTCGGTGTAGTGCGGGACGGCGCCGCGGCCGGCGAGGACGCCGTTGAGCAGGGAGACGGCGGTCGCCGCGTCCGGGGCGCCGAAGACCTCGCGCAGCACGGGCCGGAGCTCGCGCGCCGCGGCGAGGTCCGCCTCGGTCGGGGCGGCGGGCGGCCGGATGCCATGGGCGTCGAGCAGGGCGGACAACGCCGCAACATCGGGCATCTTCTCCACATTGCGCACGATGTTGAAGGTATTGACCAGGTCCTCAGCCAGGGTCACCGAACCGTCTGAGTAACTAGTAAACCTCACCATGACTCCGTACTATTGCTGCTCGTAGTCGCCACCGCATCACGTACGGCGGCGCTGTTTCCTGTTGCCCGCATGTCCGCGGAGGACGTCGATGGACTCTCAAGAGGCATTACCCGCCGAGGGGTCGGCGCCATCGCTGGAAACACCCGCCCCCGCCGCCGGATTCCGGGAGGAGGCACTCTACGGTCTGCGGGCCGCGGTGCCCCTCGCCGTCGCGGTCTTCGGCTTCGCGGTCTCCTTCGGCATCGTGGCCCGCGCGGCGGGCATGGGCGTGCTGGCCCCGGTGGTGATGTCGCTGACCACGTTCGCCGGGTCCGCGCAGTTCGCCGCCGCCTCCGTGCTGGGCACCGGGGGCGGGGTCGCCGCGGCGATCGTCGCGGCCGTCCTGCTCAACTCCCGCTATCTGCCCATCGGGATCAGCGTGGCCCCGGCCATGACCGGCGGCGTCGCCAAGCGCTTCCTCTCCGCCCAGCTCGTGGTGGACGAGTCCTGGGCCGTCGGTCACATCGGCAACGGCCGCTACTCGCGCGGCCGGCTGCTCGGCGCCGGCGTCCTCGTCTACGTGGCCTGGGTCGGCGGCACCGCCGTCGGCCTCCTCGGCGCCCATTACCTGGGAGACCCCGAGCGCTTCGGGCTCGACGTCGTCTCGCCCGTCCTGTTCATCGCCCTCCTCAAGGGCCAGATCACCAGCCGCAAGGCGCTCGCCGCCTCGATCCTGGGCGTGGCCATCGCCCTGGCGCTGGTCCCCTTCGCCTCCCCGGGCGTACCGCTCATCGCCGCCACCGCCGCCTGCCTGCTGGGACTGAGGAAATGACCGGACTCTGGCTCGCCGTGCTCCTCGTCGGGGCCGTCTCCATGGCGCTCAAGGCGACCGGCCCCGTCCTGCTGGGCGGTGAGGAACTGCCCGCGGCCATGCAGCGCGTCGTCACGCTCATGGCGCCCACCCTGCTGGCCGCGCTGATCGCCACCCAGATGTTCGGCCACGGCAAGTCGCTCGTCATCGACGCCCGCGCCGTGGGGCTCGTCGTGGGCGCCTTCGGCGTCTGGCGCAAGTGGCCCACCCTGCTCGTGGTGGTGCTCGGTGCCGCGGCCACGGCCCTCACCCGGCTGGTGACCGGCTGACCGGGCCCGCGGGCAGCCCCCGCAGCCGGCCCGCGGTCCTTTCGGGCCGTTCCCCGCTCCCCGACCGGAAGGAGGCACCCATGGCACCCACTCCGCCCCTCGATCGCACAGGCACCACGGCCGCACCGGACGGCACGGCCGCCGGCACCCCGGCACCGCTGCCCGCCGCGGCGCCCCTGCCCACCACGGCCCTGTGGGATGCGGGCGTCCGCCTGGGGGCCGCGATCGAACTGCCGCCCCTGCCGCTCGCGCCGGTCGCGGCGGGCATGCGCTGCGCCGGGCCGGTGCGCCGCGTCCAGCACACCGAGGGAGTGGTCTCGATCCTCGCCGGGATGGACGCGGCGGCCCCGGGCGACGTCCTCCTCATCGACAACTCCGGCCGTATGGACGAGGCCTGCGTGGGCGACCTCGTCGCCATCGAGGCCCTTCAGGCCGGCATCGCGGGCATCGTGGTGTGGGGCTGTCACCGCGACAGCGACGAACTGGCCGCCATCGGCCTGCCGGTGTTCAGCCTCGGCCCCTGTCCGGCCTCGCCCCGGCTCGGCCCCGGCCGCCCCGCGCCGCCAGCCCTCCCCCGGATCGCCGCGCGGGACGGCGACGGCGTGGCGGCCGACTCCGACGGCGTGGTGTTCCTCCCGGCCGCGGCCCGCGACGGGGTGAGCGCCCTCGCCGCGCGGATCGTCCGGGCCGAGCGGTCCCAGGCCGAACTGGCCCTGCGGGGCGTCAGCCTGCGCGAGCAGCTCCGCTGGGACCGCTTCCTGGAGCGGCGCCGCACCGACCCCGGCTATGCGTTCCGCTCCCATCTGGCCCAGGTCGACGGAGCGCTGGAGTAGGCGGGCCCGGGGACGTACGAGGGAAGGCCCCGCCGCAGCAGCAGGTGCCGGCGGGACCAGGGGTGGGGCTCAGGAATCCCGTCCCGGAGGCGCGACGAGAACGCGAGCACGGCGAGTCCGTTCACGGAACCGTTCAAGGAGGTCTCCTCATCCTCATGCCGTCGAGATCGGTGCAGGCACAGCGGGCTCCGGCCCGGTTCCCGGTGGACCCCCGCCGCCGGGGGCCGGACCAGGGCCCGCTGCGCCGTGCCCCCGGCCCGGCCGGGGGCGGCTCGCCGGACGGGCTACGGCCCGGCAGGCGGCAGATGGGTCCGCGCGAACTCCAGCTGCCGGCGGAACAGCGCCACGCGCTCCTCCACGCCGGTCACGCTGTGGCCCCCCTCGTGCACGTGCAGCCCGTACGGGACGCCGCGCCGCGCGAGTCGCTCGGCGTAGTCCTTCACCTGGTCGACGGGGCAGCGGGCGTCGTTCTCGCCCGCGAGGATGAGCACCGGCGCACGGACGGCGTCGACGTAGGTCAGCGGCGAGGACTCCCGGTAGCGCTCGGGCACTTCGTCCGGCGTGCCACCGAAGAGGCTGCGGTCGAGCGCCTTGATCTCCTCCATCGCGCCGTGGTGCGCGGCCGCGCAGTCGGCGACCGGTGCGCCGGCGAGCCCCAGCGCCCACTCCCCCGGCCGGGTGCCGAGCGCGAGCAGCGTGAGGTAGCCGCCCCACGACCAGCCGGATATGACCAGGCGGCGCGGGTCGGCCATGCCGTGGTCGACCGTCCACTGCCGGACGGCGGCCACGTCCTCCAGCTCGGTGAGGCCGACGCGGCGCCGCAGCGCCTCGGTCCACTCGCGCCCGTAGCCCGTGGAGCCGCGGTAGTTGACGCGCACGACGGCGAAGCCGTGGTCGGTCCAGGCGGCGACGGCCGGGTCGAAGGCGTCCTCGTCCTGTTCGTCGGGGCCGCCGTGCAGCAGGAAGACCGCGGGGTGCGGGCCCGGGCCCGCGGGCGTGTTCAGCAGGGCGTGGATGCGGCCGCCGGGGCCGTCCACCCACAGGTCGCGGGCGTCGGCGGCCGGGGGCGGCGGCTGGTCCGGCAGCGGCAGTTGCGGGTCCTCCAGCAGGCCGCGGAACTCCGGCGGGCGGGCCGAGCTCGACCACAGCAGCCAGGCGTCGCCGCCGGGCCGGGTCCGCGCGTGGGCGATGACGCCGGCCGGGGTGCCGATGCGCTCCAGCCGCCCGCTGCCCAGGTCGTAGCGGTGGAGGGTGGAGCGGGCCTCGTGGTCGTGGACGACGAGCAGCGAGCCGGCGTCCTGGAACCACTGGACGGAGACGTCGCCGGGCAGGCCGAGGCGCAGCTCGGTGCGCTCGCCGGTGCGCGGGTCGAAGAGGACGGGCTCCCAGCGGTCGTCGCGCTGGTGCGTCAGCAGCAGCCGCGGGTCGCCGCGCACGGGCGAGAAGCCGACGGCTTCCAGGCCGCCTTCGTCGTCGGCCAGCTCGGCCACGGTGGTGCCGTCGCCGGTGGTGAGGACGCGCACGCCGAGGTCCCAGAGGTCGCCGCGCTCGCTGTGCGCGATGACGGCCAGGTCGAGGGAGCGGGAGAGGTCGACGGCGTAGGCCGGTTCGTCGTGCCGGTAGAGGGGACGGGCCGCGCCGCCGGGCAGGACGAGGTGGACGGCGGCGCCCTCCTCGGTCGAGCAGCCGAGCAGGAAGTGCCCGTCGAGGCCGACGGCCAGGCCCGAGGGCCAGTAGCGCCCGGTGGAGGGGGCGGCCGGGGTGTCGGGGCCGCCGGTGAAGGGCTGGCGCATCCAGCGGCCGTATTCGTCGCCGTCGCCGTCGTCGAACCACCAGACCGCTTCCCCGGAGGCCTCGATCGCGCACTGCTGGGTGCCGGCGGGGCGGTCGGTGACGCGGCGGAGGGTGCCGGCCGCGCGGTCCCAGGCGTGCACCTGGGCGATGCCGGAGAGGTCGCTGACGAAGACGCAGCGGTCGGGCGCGCTCTTGGCCCAGGCCGGGAGGGTGTGGCGGGGGGCGCGGAAGCGCCGTTCCCAGACGGGTCCGTCGGCGAGGTGGTGCCGGGGTGCGGTCGTGGTCATCGAGGGAGTTCCTCCCGTGGCTCGCTGGGGTGTGCGCCCCCGCCCCTCGCGCACGCGCAGCGACCGGCCGCCGCCGGCGTCGGGCCGGGGCGGCCGGCGGGCGGCACCGGCCGCCCGTGCGGGGTGGCTCGTGCGTCAGTGGCAGCCGCAGCTCGCCGAGGTGACCCGGTTCATGCGGCGCCGGGGCCGCTCGCCGCCGGTCTCCGTGCCGGCGCCGGCGAGGGCCTCGGTGGCGCCGGGGGCCGTGACCGTGCTGGTGGAGCAGGCCAGCGTGAGCTGGTACGGGGTCTGCGGCAGGGCGCCCAGGACGATGTGGGCGGAGGCCGCGGCCTTGCCGGCGGCCGCCGAGTTGGCCTCGGTGTTGAAGGGCAGCGGCTGCGTGCCGCTGCTCAGGCCGAACTCGATGCCGGAGACCAGCGCGTGGTCCCCGTGCTCGGCGAAGAGCCGCTCGAGTGCGGCGGCGGCGGTGCCGGAGCCGGTGGCGGCGGCCTTGAGGTCGGTGACCGCGCCGTTGTCCACGGTGAGCACGAGCGGGTAGTGCGAGAGCCCGGTCAGCTGGTCGTAGATCTCGTGCCGGCGGTCGGCGCTCGCGCTGCGGGCGCGGACGACGGGCCAGCCCTTGACGGTGATCTGCCCGGAGAGCGCGGTGCCGGTCACGTCGGTGGCCAGGCGCAGCCGGCCGGTGGGTGCGGTCCGCACGGCGCCCGGCTGGAAGAGGCCGGCGTCGGTGCGCGACCAGGTCGGCTTGTCGTAGGTGAGCTCGGCGACGGAGCCGGTGAGCGCCTCGGTGAGCTGGAGCCCGCCGGAGGCGGCGAGGGCGGCGGTGAGCCGGTCGGCGCGGGCTTGCACGTCGGCGGGGTCGGTCTTCTCCAGGGCCGTCAGGACGGTGCCCACTTGGTCGAGGGCGAGCGGGCCCTGGCCGGCGCGGACGGCGGCGACGGTACGGCCGGGCCCGATGTCGGCGGCCGGGGCGGTGAGCAGGGTGTCGGCGGTGGCAATCACGAGGACGTCGCAGTTGTCCGGCACGTCGGTGCGCAGGATGTGGCCCAGGGTGCGGCCGGGCTCGGCCGCCACGACGGCGCTCCGCTCGTAGCGGTCTCCGCCGTCGAGGCGGAAGAACCCGGCGAGCGCCTTTTCGAGGACCAGTATGAAGTTCGTGCGGCCGACCGGATACTGGCGGTAGGCCTCGGGGCGGACAATAATCATCGCGACACCACTCCCAGATATGCGTGTTGCGTGTCGGCGAGGCGGGTCGAGTCAGCACCTCGACCCGCCTCGCACCAGGGCTGTGAATTCAGCCCGTCACCCGGGTTCAGCCCAGCAGGGTCCCGAGGTAGTTGCTGTTCTTACGGACCTTGATGGTCTTCTTCATGGGAACTCACCTCCCGCCAATGGCCATGGTTTCCGGATGGGATGCGGGGCTATTAGCCCAGCAGGGTCCCCAGGTAGTTGCTGTTCTTACGGACCTTGATGGTCTTCTTCACGGGAACTCACCACCCTCCATTGGCTCGGATCCGGCCGGGTACCGGGCTATTAGCCCAGCAGGGTCCCGAGGTAGTTGCTGTTCTTGCGCACCTTGATGGTCTTCTTCATGGGGAATCACCTCCCGTCGTCATGGATTTCGCGCTCCCGCCGCGTCCGCCGCGGGCCGCCGCTCAGGCGGCCGGTGCGATGCGGACGCTCGGGGCGCCGCCCTTGTTGCCGAGCACCACTTCACCGCTCTCGGTGTAGACGGTGGTGTCGGGCGAGATGATGTCGAGGTGGTACTGGGTGAAGGGGGTGAGCCCCAGCCCCCAGTGCAGGCAGCCCCGGTCGCCGCCGTAGACCTCGTTCATCGCGTGGTTGCCCCGGACGATGTCCAGGCTGGTGTTGAGGGCGTGACCGATCTCCCAGACCAGGGTGTAGCGGGAGTCGATCTCGAACATCGCCTCGAAGACATCGGCGACCGGGGCGCCAGCGGGGCGGAACGGGCGGAGCGAGGTGATCGCTCCCTTCTGCACCTCGGCGACGACCGCCTCGTGCTCCAGCCCGGCCAGCTTGCCCTGGAGGCGGGCCTGGTCCTTGCGGAGGAACGAGGGCGTGCCGTTGTGCAGGATCGGGAAGCCGCGGAAGGCGATGCTGCCTTCGAGCGGCAGGTGCAGCGAGTCGTCGAACTCGACGATCTGCATGGGCAGGACGCTGATTTCGCCCGAGGGCACGATCTGCTGCTCGCCCCATTCGAGGGGGCCGGCCTGCTGGTTCCAGACCAGGTCGTCCGCGAGGTGGTCGAGGACGGCGCGGGTGCCGTGCCGCTCGTCGACGTACACCAGGTGGTCGGTGGATTCCGCGAGCTCGAAGAAGCGGTCGCTGAACTCGGCCTGCTCCCGGGCGGAGGTGCGCTCGATGACGCCCAGGAAGTGCCGGATGATGCCGAGGTCCGTCGGCGTCGAGTTGCACGCCATGCCCATCAGCTTGCGGCGCGGGCCGAGCGCTTCCTCGGACGGGGACTCGAAGAACCGGTAGGGCGAGATCACCAGCGAGTGCGAATTCTGCGGAACCGTTTCATCGGCGAGCATCTTCTCGAAGTCGTCGCCGGGCTTCAGGATGATCGTCCGGTACTCCGCGTAGGGGGCGTCCCTGACGATTTCGAATTCCTGCACCATCTCCTGATTGGTGATCAGGCAGAAGATGCTTCCGTCGGCCGGGCCGAACTGACTGAATCGCGCCGGGTTGATCTTGATTGCCATAATCGGCGATACCCCCAGGTGGCTGATTACCTGGCCGCAAGAAAACAGCACCCGGCGAACCCCGCGCAATATGCCGGGGGGTAATGGCCGGAACATATGCCGGTTTGAACGGTGCCCCTGTCCGTTTCGCGCACCTGGTGACGCTTGACCGGCTCTGTGGGCGTCTCACGGTAGATAAATCCACGAAATCCGAGGTCCGGGGCGCCTGACGGACCGGCAAACGGACCGTATGCCCTTCTCACCCCTCACTTCTACCGCACCCCCCGCGGCCCGCCCACCCCCGACCGGGGGGAGGCTCAGGAGCCCCTGAGGCACACCGGAAACCCCTCCGCCGCACACTTTCGGCCATGATCCGCAGGGTGACGGGACCCCCACTCGACGTCACAGGCCGGAATCCTCGCCTCCACCCCACTGTGATGTGAATCACCTCCGCTGCCGGATCATGGATTCCGGGCACAAGAGTGCCGGGCGGTCGCGCGCAGTCGGGGGTGTCTGCGCGCGGACCGCCCGGCTCGTATGCCGCGGTTGTCCTGTGAGCGTCAGGGCATTACGCGGCTGGCTTCTTGGGGCGCGGGATGAACAGGCAGGCGACGGCGGCCAGGGCCGTGGCGACGAGGACGAAGTCCCAGCCGTGGTCGAAGGCCGTCACGGCGGCGTCCGCGCCCGCCGGCGCGCCGATGAAGGCGACCAGCAGGGCCACGCCGAGCACGGAGCCGACCTGACGGGCCATCGTGACGACCGCCGAGCCCGTGGAGAAGCTCTGCGGGGGCAGCGCGGACACGGCGGCACCGACCAGGGTCGGGACGACCATGCCGACCCCGACGCCGGTGAGCAGCATGCCCGGGAGGAGGCCCGAGGCGTACTCGTGGGCGGTGTCGAGGCGGTAGACCCACCAGCCGATGCCGGCGCCGAAGAGGACGCTGCCGACCGCGGAGACCGCCGCCGCGCCGAACCTCTTGATGACGGGGCCCACGCCCATCGCGAAGGCGGGCACGAGGACCGGTCCCGGCGCGATGGCGAGGCCCGTCTTCAGCGGCGACCAGTGCCACACGTTCTGGCACCAGAGCACGGCCGAGAGCAGCATGGCGCCGAAGGAGACCGCGAACAGGAGGTTCGCGAAGGTGGCCGGGCCGACCCCGGGGATCCTCAGCAGGCCCAGCGGGAGGACGGGCGAGGGGTGCCGGGCCGAGCTCACGAAGAACGCGGCCAGGAGGACGACGGCGGCCGCCAGGGAGAGGACCACCTTGAGCGAAGTCCAGCCCCAGTCCTCGCTCTTGACCAGGCCCAGCGCGAGGACCGCGATGCCGAGCGTGAGCAGGACGGCGCCCGTCAGGTCCAGCCGCGCGGCGGCGGGGCGGGCGGCGATGCGCGGCAGCACCCGGGCGCCCAGGAGAAGGGCGAAGACGCCGATCGGCAGGTTGACGAGGAAGACCCAGCGCCAGTCGAGCTGCGTGAGCAGTCCGCCGATCACGGGGCCGAGCGCGGCGGCGAGGCCGCTGATCGCGGTCCAGCCGCGCACGGCGGGAATCCTCTTCTCCGGCGGCGCCGCGGCGAGCAGCAGGCCCAGGGAGGACGGGATGAGCATGGCCGCGCCGATCGCCTGGATCACGCGGGCCGCGACCAGGAGCCAGACGCCGGGCGCGACGGCGCACAGGGCGGAGGCGACGGTGAACACCGCGATGCCCAGCAGGTACGCGTTGCGGGGGCTCGTGCGGTCGGCGAGGCTGCCCGCCGGCACGAGCAGGGCGGCGAAGACCACCGCGTAGGCGTTGAGGATCCACGACAGCGATGCCAGGGAGGACCCGGAGAACTGAGTGCCGATGTCGGGCAGCGCGACGTTGACGATGAACATGTCGAGGTTAGACATCGCAACCCCGGCCACAACGACGGCGAACACCGGCCCGAAGGCGGGCTTCGGCACGCTGACCGCCTGTCCGGCGGCAGTCTGAGTCATCGCTCTCCTCGCTAGTGAGTTGGCTTTTCCAACTCACGCGAGCATACAGCGTTCCCCCGGGGGTTGTCGGTGTGATGTAGGCGTCACATCAGGACGGCTGAGGGTTTGTCAGCTTGTGACGGCCCGGTACGCCACGGCTCCCGCGACCACGAGGAGCAGGCCGGCGGCCGGGACGAGGCAGCTGCCTCCCAGCAGCCGCAGCGGCAGCCGCCAGGGGTTCCGGGCCGTGGCGGCGCGGCGGTCCGCGGCCAGGGTCAGCAGGCCGGCGGGGACGAGGGCGGCGGCCGTCCCCAGCCACCCGTACAGGCATGCCGCCGGCTGCTCGGCGAGGGCGCCGAGGTGGCCCGACATCAGGAGCACGGCCAGCACGGCGGCAGCGGCGACGGGCAGGGCGAGGAGGGGCAGCGGTGCCGCCGTGCGGCGGGCCAGCGCGGCGGTGGGGAGGACGAGGACGGCGGCGAGGGCGGCGGCCACGAGGGCCCAGAGGGCCAGGAAGAACGGGAGGAACACGATGCCGAAGATTCCGCTGTCGTCTTCGGAGGGCGAGAGCGTGTCCGTGACGGGTGCGGCGGGCTGGACCCACGCCCAGAGGACCAGAGCGACGACCGTGGCGGCCGCCTCCGCAATCAGGGCGCCGACGGCGGTGAGGAACGTGGGTGGTGCCCAGAGGCTACGACGTGCGGTTTGCTGCTTCACGGGCCCATCATGCGGGGCGTGCTCCGCGCGGGGCGCGGGGCCCTCCCCCGGGGCTTCCGGCGTCCCACGCATCCCTCCCGCCGCAACGGCACGCAACCCCCGGAAACGCGACCGGCGGTGCCGTACCCACCTGAAGTGGGCACGGCACCGCCGGAAACCGCCGCTGGGGCTGAGCACCGCTGCGGCGGAGGGTGGGGCGGGGCCCCGGAAGCAGCCGAGCACGGCACCGCCGAAAGCCACCGCGAGGCCGAGCACCGCTGCGGCGGAGGGAAGGGCGCCCGGGGCGCGGCCCCGTCAGGCCAGCTTCACCGGGAGCGTGGCGAAGCCGCGCTGGACCAGCTGGTCGCGGAACGTGGGTTCCGACGCGAGCGCGAGGCCCGGGAAGCGCCGCAGGACCGCCGGCAGGGCGACCTCCGCCTGCATCCGGGCGAGGCCCGCCCCGAGGCAGTAGTGCGCCCCGCCGCTGAGGGTCAGCGCGTGGTTGCCCGTGCGGTACGGGTTGAACGTGCCGGGGTCGGCGTACTGCCGCGGATCGCGGTTGCCCGCGGCGATCAGGAGCGTGACCTTCGTGCCCGCGGTGAGCGGGACCCCGAAGAAGTCGAAGTCCTTGACGGCCATGCGGTTGAGGGCCTGCGCCGCGGGGTCGAAGCGCAGCACTTCCTCGACGTAGCCCGGCGCGAGGGAGTCGTCCTCGCGGAGCGCGTCCGCGTACTGCGGGTGCTCCACGGCGAGCCGCAGCCCGTTGCCGATGAGGTCCATCGGCGCTTCGGTGCCGGCGACGAGCAGCAGCATGAAGTTGGCGACGAGCTCCTCCTCGCTGATGCCGCCCGCCGTGTCCAGCTGCCGCACCATCTCGCTGACGAGGTCGTCGCCGGGCTCGGCCCGCCGCTTGGCGACCAGGTCCCGGAAGTAGACGGCCAGTTCCTCCATGGCGGCGTCGCCGGGCAGCAGCTGGGCGAGGTCCTGGATGGGCTCCAGCGCGGTGGTGATGGCGCCGATGTGGCCCCGGAACCCCGCCTGCTCCTCCTCGGGTATGCCCAGCAGCTCGCCCATGATGGCCATGGGCACGCGGAAGGCGAACTCGGCCATGAAGTCGACCGGGGCGCCGCCCTCGCCGAGCGCGCCCAGCCGGTCCACGAGCCCGCCGATCAGCCGCTCCACCGCCGGCTGGAGCGCGGCGATCCGGCGCGGCGTGAAGCCGACGCTGAAGAAGCGCCGGTAGCGGTCGTGGTCGGGGTTGTTGCTGAAGAGCATGTTCTTGGTCAGCCACACCCAGGAGGAGTGGTCGCGCCAGCCGGGCATCATCGAGTCCTGCACGGCCCCGTCGGTCGACAGGAGGGCGGGCTCCCGCAGCGCCCGTGCGCACTCGGCGTGCCCGGTGACCACCAGCTGGCCGGGGCCGAGCGGCAGCATCGGCCCGTAGGAGCGCAGCGCCTCGTAGAGCGGGTAGGGGTCCCGCTTCCCGGCCGGGCTCAGCAGCGTCATCATCGCCCGGCCCGGATCCATCACCGGTGTGGTCATGTCACTTCTCCTAGAGGTCTACAGCGGTTCTACAGCGGTGCCATGACGAAATCGGCCTTGGTGGTGCCGCAGTCCGGGCACTCCCACTCGTCCGGGATCTCCTCCCAGGGCGTGCCGGGGGCGATCCCCTCCTCGGGCAGTCCGAGGGATTCGTAGTAGACCCAGCCGCAGACGAGGCACATCCATGCCCTTTTCCCGACGTCTTCGCTCACGGGATGGTCTCTCCAGTTCTCGTTCCGTGTTCGGCGACGAACGCGGAGATGGCGCTTTTCACTTCGGGGGACATGAGGATCCCCATATGACCGCGGCCCGGGGCCTGTTCGAGCCGTACGTCCTTCAGCCCGGCGGCGATGGCCTCGGCCTCGCAGTACGGGACGACGGGGTCGCCGGGGTCGTGCAGGGCCAGCACGGGGACGTCGAGGTCGCGGCCGAGGCCGACGACGTCCCAGTGGCTGACGGGCACCCCGTTGCGGCGGTGCAGTTCGCGGTAGATGCGGTCGACGACGGCGCGCGAGAGCATCAGCTCGCCCTGGGACCAGCGTTCCAGGACGGCGGTGAGGGTGCAGGTGGGGGCGACGAGCGCGATGCAGTCGACGTCCGGCCGCTCCTCCATCGCCACTGCCCCGACGGCGGCGATCGAGCCCAGCGAGTGGGCGACGATCACCCTCGCGCCGCCGAGCGAGTCGAGCGCGGCGCGGACGGCGGCCGTGTACTGGGTCATGGTGGCCTGCGTGCCGCGGTTCACGCCGTGGGCCGGCGCGTCGAACGCGGCGACGCGGTAGCCGAGGTCCCGCAGCGGGGCGATCAGCGAGTACATGCTGCTGCTGTCGGCTCCCCAGCCGTGCACGAGGAGCGCGGTGGGCCGGTCGTCGTCGCCCCACAGGTATCCGCCGTGCACGTCGGGGTTGCCGAGGACGTCGAAGCCGCGGGCCCCGAGCGGCAGGACGTTGTCGGGCTGCGTGCCCAGGGCGCGGGTCCGGCTGAAGACGTCGGTGGCCCAGCGGCCGCCGGGCCCCGGGGCGAGGGCGCCGGCGGCCGCGTGGGCGAGCCTTCTCAGGACGAGGGGCATCATGACGGGGCGTTCACCGTCTTCGCCGCCACCGGCTTCGCGTCCGCCGGGTCGATCCGCGTCCGCTTGAAGTCGGTGTAGAAGCCCGACTCGGTGTCGTAGAAGTGCAGCCGCCGCACGATGGTGCGCAGCTCACCGATCTTGACCGGCTGTTCGCGGACCATGCCCGGGTAGGCGTCCTTCAGGGCTCTCTGCGCCTTCTGCAGGTTGTAGAAGGGGACGACCGGGGCGACGTGGTGTGCCGTGTGGATGGAGATGTTGTGCGTGAGGAACAGCAGCCACTTCGGGTACACGTAGTCGGTGGTCACCAGGAGCCGGCTGGCGTTGCGCGTCCAGTGCTCGTTGGTCAGGTACGGGATGTCGCTGGAGCTGTGGTGCATCAGCGTCGTGGCGCTGAACCAGGCGTGGGTCGCGAGCCACGGGGCGACGAAGTAGATCAGGAAGCCGGTGAAGCCGGTGAACCAGATCAGCGGGACGAAGTAGACCGCCATGACGGCCAGGACGAAGAGCATCGAGCGGCGGACGTCGCGGCGCGCCTCCCGCTTGGGGAAGTAGCTCGGCCGGAAGCCGGACTCGCGCCAGTAGTTGATGGTGCCGCCCCAGAACGCCCAGGTGCGCGTCCCGTGGTAGATGATCTTCTCGTGCAGCGGCATCCGGTCGTAGAGCGCCGCCGGGACCGGGCGCCAGTCGGTGTCCAGCTCCAGGTTGTTGGTGTGGCTGTGGTGCAGGTTGTGCACGTGCCGCCAGGCGTGGAACGGGTAGATCAGCGGCAGCAGCGAGACGTGCCCGATCGCGAAGTTGAACTTGCGCGAGCGGGAGAAGGAGCCGTGCCCGCAGTCGTGCGCGATGCAGTGCAGGCCCCAGCCGCCCAGGCCGGCGACGATCCACAGCGGGATCCACAGCAGCCAGTGCGGTGCGAAGGCGATGCCGACGAGGGCGCCGATGTACAGCACCCAGCTGACGGCGAAGCCGAGCAGGCCGCGGCCCACGCGTGGTTCGAAGAATTCCCTCGGGATGGCCCCCGCGAGCCTTTCGCCCTCGATCTGCTCCGACTTGCGCTTGAAGTCCTCGAACGCCTGGTCCGGAGCGGACGGAAAGTTGTATGCCCCCATCGTCGTGGTTCCCTTCAGCCGGTCCGGCGGGACAGCCTGAGTTCCTGCGCCAGGTAGCCGCTCAGGTCGTCGATGGTCTGGTGCTCGTAGAGCAGGCCGGGCGAGAGGCGGCGCTCGACGACCTTCTCCAGGGCGCCGGAGACCTGGACGGCGACCCGCGAGTCGAGCCCGTAGGACTCGAAGGACTTCTGCGTGTCGATGTCGGCGGGCTGCACCTCGATGCGCTGGGCCAGGTGCTCGATGAGCCACTGGCGCAGGGAGTCCTCCGTGAGCGGGCCCTGGATCTGCTGGGCGTCCTTCTTGCGACCGAACATGTGGTTACGCTCCTGCTGGTGTGCGAGGGTGAAGCGCAGTGCGGGTGTGAAGCACTGCGGGTGGAGCACTGCGTGGGGGCGGGCGGTTACGCGGCCTGCTTCATGGCGCGCTTCCGCTCGATGGTGGCCTTGTCCGGTTCCCGCAGGTCCCAGACGACGCCGGCCTTGCCCAGGCCGAAGAGGAGCCAGCCGCTCAGATCCGGCTCCCACCAGGTCACGCCGTGGCGGTACGAGCCCGGGAAGGCGTGGTGGTTGTTCTGCAGGCCCTCGCCGAAGGTGAAGGCGGCGACGGGCCAGTTGTTGGCGCTGCGGTCCTTGTTGTCGAAGGGGCGGCTGCCGATCGCGTGGCAGATGGAGCCGACGCACCAGGCGGCCTGGTTGGCCACGAAGATGCGGGCGAATCCGCCGAAGACCAGGCCGGTCAGCAGCGACATCGGGGTCTGCTCGACGGCGAAGCCGACGACGGCCGGGATCAGCAGGCCGGTGAGGACCCAGGCCGGGTAGGTGCGGCTGTACCACATCAGCCGGCGGTCGCGCAGGACGTCGGGGGCGAAGACGCTCCACTTCGAGGTCTCGTCGCTGAGCATCCACGGCATGTGCGCGTACCACAGGCCGCGCAGCCGGGCCTTGATGCTCCATCCGTGCAGGTTCGGCGAGTGCGGGTCGCCCTCGCGGTCGCTGAAGCGGTGGTGGCGGCGGTGCGTGGTGACCCAGAACATCAGCGGGCCCTGGGCCCCCATGGACCCGGTGATCATCATGATGCCCTCGAACACGGCAGAGGTCTTGAACGCCTTGTGCGAGAGGTAGCGGTGGAAGCCGATGGTGATGCCGCCCATGTGCACGAAGTACATGACGACGAACAGGACCAGGTCGGTGGTGGTGTAGTTGCCGGTCCACAGGAACCAGGCCGCGGCGGCGGTGCCGATCAGCGGCAGCGTCATCGTGGTGAGTGCGGAGAAGCGCTTGATGCGGGCGCTGGCGGGGTCGAGCTTGACGATCGCCGACGCGAGCGGGTCGGCGGTTGCGGTAGACACGGGGCCGCTCCCTTTCTACTCGGAGTGCTGCGCAGGCCGTGCGCGCTTGGGATAGCGCACGTTGGTGACCAGCCCCAGGACGTCCAGCAGCCGGATGAAGCCGCCGGCGATGTCGATCTGCCAGAAGGTGTGCCGGTTGTGGGCCAGCGCGGGCTGTGCGTGGTGGTTGTTGTGCCAGGAGCCGCCGACCGAGAAGGGCGCGAGCGTCGCGACGTTGCGGCTGTTGTCCCGGGTGCGGTGGGGCCGGCTGCCCAGCGTGTGCCCGATCGAGTTGACGCTCCAGGTCACGTGGTCGAGCAGGAAGATCCGGGCGAGGCCGCCCCAGAGCAGGCCGCCGGCCGTGCCGCGGAGGCTGCCGCCGGTGAGCGCCCAGCCCAGCAGGGCGGGCAGCGCGAGCCCGGCCAGGACCCAGACGAAGTAGTACTCGTTGATCTTCATCACGAGCCGGTTCTTCATCAGGTCCGGGACGTACTTGCTCCAGTTCTGCCGGCGGACGGTGAACAGCCAGCCGACGTGGCCGTGCCACAGGCCGCGCAGCCGGGGGTACCGGCGCCCGTCCTGCATCGGCCGCGGTGAGTGCGGGTCGCCGTCGCGGTCGGTGAACGCGTGGTGCTGGCGGTGGGTCGCCACCCAGAAGACCACGGGGCCCTGTGCCGCCATGCTGCCGGCGATGCCCCAGAAGGCGGTCACGGCCGGCTTGGCGGCGAAGGACAGGTGCGAGAAGAAGCGGTGGAAGCCGCCCTCGACGCCCAGGGAGGTCAGCAGGTACATCCCGATGAGCAGGCCGAGGTCGGTGCCGGTGAAGCCGTAGTGGTACGCGAAGACCACCGCTCCCGCGAAGCCCAGGGTGGGCACGCCGACCGTGAGGTAGGCGAGCCGGCGGGCCGAGGCGTCGGTGTCGGTCGCGGCCTGCTGCTGCGGGGCCGCGGCCGGGCGGGCCGTGCGCGGGGCGCCGGACGCGGCGGCCCCGGGCGATTCAGGCGACATCGTCATGGTGGGCTCCCGTCACCGCACGGCCTGCGGCGTGTCGTCGGCGACCGGGGTCAGCTTCTTCAGCGTCCCCTGGAGGTAGGCCTTGCGGGTCGCGTCCCGGCGGACCTTGCCGCTGGTGGTCATGGGGATCGCGCCGACCGGCCCGAAGTGCACGGCGGCGGGCTTGACCCCGTGCTCGCCCGTCACCGCGGCGATCACCGCGTCCAGCACGGCCGCCCCCTCCGCGGCCAGCCGGCGGGCGGTCCCGCGGTACTCGGCGGCCACCACGAGCTGTTCGCCCTGCTCGCCGGGGACGGCGAAGGCGGCGCAGCCGCGGATCTGCTCGTGGGCCTGGCGGACGGTGAGCTCGATGTCCTGCGGGTAGAGGTTGCGGCCGGCGATGACGACGAGGTCCTTGAGCCGGCCGGTGATGAACAGCTCCCCGTCGAGCAGGAATCCGAGGTCGCCGGTGCGCAGGTGGGTGCGCTCGTCGTCACCGGCGGTGCGCGCGGTGAAGGTGGCGGCGGTGAGGTCCGGCCGGCCGAGGTAGCCCTGGGCGACGTTGGGCCCGCTGACCCAGATCTCGCCGACCCGGCCGGCCGGGACCGGACGCAGGGTCTCCGGATCCACCACGGTGACGTCGTGGCCGTCGGCGACGGTGCCGCAGCTGACGATGTGCGCGACCTGTCCCGGCTCCCCGGCCCCTTCGCCGGAGCGGCGCACGAGACCGTTCTCCAGGGCTTCCCGGTCGAGGCGTTCGGTCCGCAGCGGGGTGCCGGCGGGCTTTCCCGATACGTAGAGCGTCGCCTCGGCCAGGCCGTAGCAGGGAATGAGGGACGTCTCGTCGTAGCCGCGGGGTGCGAATCGCTCGCGGAACTTCTCCAGGGTCACCCGGGAGACGGGCTCGGAGCCGCAGAAGACCTGGCGCAGCGTGCTCAGGTCGAGGGTTTCCAGCTCGTCGTCGGTGATGCCCGAGGTGCACATGTCGAAAGCGAAGTTGGGCCCGACGGAAATGGTGACCTTGTGGTCGGTGATCGCCTTGAGCCAGCGGTAGGGCTGCTGCACGAAGTGTGCGGGGGACATCAGCACCAGCGGCCATCCGCCGTGTACCGCGAGCATGATGGTGCCCATGAGGCCCATGTCGTGGTACGGCGGAAGCCAGGTGCAGCCGACGCGGTCGGCCTCGTAGCCCATGTTGTGTTCCAGGGAACGGCAGTTGCTCACGAGATTTTCGTGGGTGAGCACGATTCCCTTGGGATCTCCGGTGGAACCCGAGGTGTACTGGAGGAGTGCCGGATCGGAAACGGCGTCCGGTACCGCGTCGGCGGGCTCGGGTCCGAGGAAGTACGCGTCGTCGACGAAGAGCCATTCCGGGGCGCGGACCGTGGCGGGGAGTTCCGCCGCGAATTGCGTGACGCGGCCCTCCAGCCGGCGGTCGGCAATGATCACGTCCGGTGTGCTGTCCACGACGATGGAGGCGAAGCGGGCCACCGCGCGTTTCCCGGTGGGCGGGAAGGACGGCACGGCGGTGGCGCCGGCGCGGAATATCCCGAACAGGGCGGCGATGTAGTGCAGCCCGGGATCCAGGGCCAGCACCACGCGGCGCCCGGTGAGTTCACGGCCGAGCAGGTCCGCGGCAATACGGCCGGCGTGTGCGTACACGTCGTGGTAGGTCCAGTCGACGGCCTCGTCGCTGGTACCGTCGGCAAGAAAGCGGAATGCCAAGCGCCGTGGTCCGGCAGCCCGTTCCTGGAGAATGCCGGGCAACCCCGGCAATGCGGGATGGGCCCGCCCCGCTCTGTGGTCCACAACGCCCCCGTGAGTTCAGTTCTGTAGCGCGGGCCGCCGGCGCCGGTGTTCGTCACCGGGGCGCGGCCCGCGTCGTGGTGTGCTCCGTACCCTGCGGCTGTCGCCCTTGTCAGCCGGTACGGACGATGCGGAGCTGCTGTGCGGAGCCCAGGTGGGCACCGTCCCTGCCCCAGGCGTCGATCTCCTCGTCGACCCAGCCCTCGGCGGTGGCCGAGCGGGTCCGTGCACGCAGCAGGATCCACGGCGAGGACGCCTGCGCGAGATTGCTTCCGGGCCGCACCGTGAGTTCCACGGTCGGCACCAACGCTAGCGTCGACAGTACCGCCGCGTAGGACGGAGCGAGTGAATCCATCAGGAACACGAATCGCACGGGATCCGGAGGGCGTTCGTCCTCCAGGATCCTGATCCACGCGATCAGTTCGGGCTCGGCGCCGCCCGCGTACGGCCGGCTGGCGCCGACCGGGCGGATCTCCAGGTAGGTGGAGATGGCGACGAACTCGGGCGGAATGACGAAGACCTCGCACTCCTCCGGGGCCGGAGCCTCCGGAGCGGCCGGGGCGAACGTCTGCCATTCGGCCGGCTGCGGATTTCCGAAGACGGCCGATCCCGCTACGTGAATACCCTTCTCGGTGACGGCGTCGGCACCGAGGGTAGTGAGGGTGCGCCCGGCGCGGATCAGCGAGGTCTCCAGGCGGAAATCATCGCCGATCGGCCGCAGAAAACGCGCCGTTGCGCTCTGCAGCCGGAGGCCGGGTGACACCTTCTGTGCGGCGTCCTGCATGGCGGAAGCCATGAGCGCGAGCGTCAGGCCGCCGTGAAAGCCGCCGAAGCCGTGCAGATGACTTCCGGCGGCGATCCCGGGGCCGGTCGGCCCGTCCAGGAGCGCCACCGGGGAAAGCGGTGAAGCGGTGCTGGTCATGGCCCCTCCGACCCGATGGCGCACAGGGCGGCATCGATGCGGATGAGGGGCGGATTAGTGTGGTGGTGCTCGGTTCCTGGCAACACGCCATTCAACGTTCCGAGTTGGATCACATGGGTGACCGTAGAAGGGCCGTGCGTCACCAAGCAAGCGAAAAAATTTGTGACCCGCATCACCCTGCATTCGAATCATGGGCACGGCGTGACGTTCAACACTGACACTCGGCGCCGTAGTGGGTTGCGGGGTCCGGCCCACCCGGAGATAGTCTCGCCGCCGACACGTTCAGAAGCGGCTTGGGGGGGCCTGTATGCGCGGATTGACGCTGCGAACCGCCGGGAACGGCGCGGGAATTCTGGGGATCGGCGCGTACCGCCCGCACCGTGTGGTGGGCAATGGGGAAGTCGCCGCCCGCACCGGCCGTACGGCCGAGTGGATTGAGCGCCGGACGGGCATCGTCGAGCGCCGATATGCCGCCACGGACGAATCCCTGATCGATATGGCGGTGGAGGCCGCGCGGAAGGCCGCGGCCGACGCGGGCATCGCCCCGGGAAAGATCGGCGCGGTCGTCCTGGCCTCCATGTCGTATCTGCGGCAGAGCCCGGGCGGTGCCGCGGAGATCGCCGGCCGGCTCGGAATCCATGCCGCCGCTTTTGATCTCAACGCCGCCTGCGCGGGGTTCTGTTACGGACTGGCCGTCGCCGCGGGCATGGTGCGCGACGGCTCCGCGCGCTACGTGCTGGTGGTCGGCTCCGAGCGGATGACGGACATCGTCGCGCCGGACGACCCGTCGGCGGCGATCCTCTTCGCGGACGGGGCGGGTGCCGTGGTCGTCGGTCCGCGGGACGGCGAGGGCATCGGCCCCGTCGTCTGGGGCTCCGACGGCAGCCGCGCCGGGCTCATCGCGCACGACGCCCCGTGGAGCGCGTTCCGGGAGGACCCGGCACTGCCGTGGCCGGTCATGCGGATGGCGGGGCCCGAGGTGTTCCGCTGGGCCATCGAGGAGATGCCGGCCGTCGCCCGCGAGGCCCTGGACGCCGCCGGGGTCACGGCCGGCGACCTCGACGCCTTCGTCCCGCACCAGGCGAACCTGCGCATGATCGAGACGATCACCCAGCGGCTGGGCCTGCCGGAGCACGTGGCCGTGGCCCGCGACGTGACGCACAGCGGCAACACCTCCGCCGCCTCGGTGCCGCTCGCCGTGGCCCGCCTCAAGGAGCTGGGTGCCGTCGGCAGCGGCGGGCTCGCCCTCCTCCTCGGCTTCGGCGCGGGGCTCACCTGGGGCGCCCAGGTCGTCCGGCTGCCCTGACCGGCCGCACGGCCGGCCACCCCGCCCCTTCTTCCCCTCCGGTCCCCCTTCTTACGGGAACACCCTTGCGGATGCCTGGCCGAACGATGCATTCCGGCCAGCCGATCCGGTAATCGGCCTAGTGTCGAGAGCAGGCGCATCCCCGTACGAAGGCAGGAACCACCATGACCCCCAGCCCGCCGTTCGCACACTTCGGCCCCGACGTGCTGCACGACGCCCTGGGCGCGCTCCCGGCGCGCGCCGTCGAGGAGTTCACGGGTTCGTGGGACGACCTGCCGGCGGATGCCCACCTCGGCACCGACACGCCGTACCGCTTCCGCCGCTACGGCCTCTTCCGGATCCACCCGGACCGGCTGGAGCGGCTGCCGCACACGGCGTTCTTCCAGGACAAGTCGATCAACAAGGTGCACGGCGGGGTGGAGCGGCTGTTCGCACCGCTCGCCGGCGCGGTCGCCGGCGGCGAGGTGCTGCGCACGCTCGTGCACACCCTGCGCCGCCATCTCCCGGGCCCCCGGGCCGGCATGGACACCTGTGGCGTGCACCAGATACGCGTCACGGCCACGCCCCGCGCCGAGGGACACCCGGCGCCGGAGGGCATCCACCGCGACGGGCACTGCTACGTGGCCCAGGTGCTGATCCGGCGGGAGGACGTGCGGGGCGCGGAGTCGTGCCTGTACGACCTGCGCCGCCGCCCGGTGCACCGGGCCCTGCTCACGGCCCCGCTGGAGACGATCGTCCTCGACGACCGCCGCCTGCTGCACGGCGTCTCACCGGTGCGGCCGGCGCCGGGGGCCGCGTCCGGCGTGCGGGACATGATGCTGGTCGACTTCTTCACGGCGGGGAACAGGCCCTTGCCCGGCTGAGGCCGGGACACGCCCCGGTGCCGGAGGAGGCGGGAGCCCTACGCGGGCGGGTCCTGGGCGGGCGGGCGCTGCGCGAGCCGCGGCAGGTGGAGGCCGAAGTGCAGGGCCCCCATCCGCACCGCGAACACGAGGGACGCCGCGACGGCGGCGGCAGCGGTCGGGCCGGTGCCGAGGCGGTCCAGGAGCAGGTAGGTCACCGCGCCGAGCAGCGCCGCGGTGGCGTAGACCTCCTCCCGCAGCAGCAGCGGCGGGAACTCCCCGCACAGCACGTCGCGGATCACCTCTCCGGTCACGCCCGTGAGCACGGCGAGGATGACGGCGGCGAAGGGGGTGACACCGGCGTCGATCGCGGCCCGCGCGCCGATCACCGTGACGACGGCGAGGCCGACGGCGTCGACGGTCATCAGCGAGCGGTGCGGCAGTTCGCGGTAGCGGAGGAAGACCATGGTCGCCACGGCCGTGGCCGCGATGACCGTGAGCAGGAGCCGGTCGTGGGTCCAGTACAAGGGGTGGCGATCGAGGATCAGGTCGCGCAGGGTGCCGCCGGAGATGGCGGCGGCGAAGGCGAGGACCAGTCCGCCGAAGGGGTCGAGCCGGGCGCGGTGCGCGGCCAGCACGCCGCTGGCCGCGAACGCGGCGATCCCGGTCAGGTAGAGCACGTGGAGCATCGCTCCAGCCAACCACCCGCGGCTCCCCCGCCGCCTCGGCCGATCGGCCGGAGCCGCATCGGCCGAAGGGACGAGCCCCCGGCCGCTGCGGGCGGCGGTCACTCGGCGGTGCGGGCGACCACGTCCTCGATCCGGGGCGAGCGGTTGACGTGCAGGACGCCGAGCTCGCTGTAGCGGCCGGTGTCGTTGCTCCAGTCCAGGTTGCCGCGCATGCAGGCGCGGTTGGTGTCGAGGAAGAGCCGGGTGTTCTCGCGCTGTTCGGGAGTGAGGCCGAAGACGCCGCAGAGCCGGTCGGCCTCGGCCTCCAGTTGCAGGAAGCGGGCGGTGCGGCGGTGGATCATGCGCTGGACGTGGGCGATGGCCTCCGCGCGCGAGCACCCGTGCTCCAGGCCGAGCAGCAGCACGGCGTTGTTGAGCTCTCCGTTGGCCAGGTCCTTCTCCAGGGAGTGCAGGTCGTTGGTGAGGGTGACGACCTCGGCCGTGATGGCCCGGGCCTCGAGGACGGCCATGCTCTGGTGGATCTCGGGGGGCGCCTCGAAGTGTCCGCAGCGCTCGGAGACGTCCACGACGACCTCGCTGCCGATGCCCAGGCGGCGCAGCTTCATGTACGAGTCCATGCTGAGGACCGTGCCGCTGCGGCGGTTGACGGCCTCCGACACGTAGGTGAGGAAGTACTCCTCCCAGTGCCGTACGGACCGGGCGCGCCAGGCGGCGGACATGCCCAGCTGGGACTGCTCCCACAGCTCGGCCCAGACGCGGGCGAGCGGGAAGGAGGGGGTGACGTCCGTGGTGCCCGGCTCCTGGCGGGCGAGGGCCGCCATCTCGTGGCAGATCTCGTAGGTGGCGGCGGGGTCCTCACCGAGCCCGCTGTCGAAGAGGTCGTCGAAAAAGAAGAAGAAGCTCTGCACGGCGAGCCCGAACGTCAGCTCGTTGACGCTCACGCCGGGCAGGAAGCCGGCGGCGAGCCGCTCGATCCGCCAGGTCCGGTACCGCTCGACATTGTGCGGGCTGCTGAGCAGACCGGCGGATACCAGCCAGTGTTCGTTGCGCGCCCGCGCCACCTCCACGTAGGGGTTCAGCCGCTTGGGGAAAGGAATGTCCAGGGCGATGTCCTGTGGCATCGAGGCCAGCCTCCTTCAGGGCCGTGCTGAGCCGATCTCGATCCTTCCGCGGTGCCTGCCCGGGCCGGTGCGCAGCACGTGCTTCACCTGTGCGTTCGCGGCCGGGCATGGCAGAGTGCTGCCCTTTCGGCACAGCAATTAAAACGACAACCATATCTTCCATGGGTGCATTGGGGCCGCCCGGCGCACTCGCAGCCCACTGCATAGGACACGGGCCTTAGTCCGCAAGCCGAGCGCCCCGTGAAGCCCTCAGCAGGGCTTCACGGGGCGCGGTTACGGAAGGCGGTCCGTCACTTCAGGGCGCTGCGCTTCTGCCACTGGTCCCAGTTCTCCTGCCAGACCTCCAGGCCGTTGCCGGGGTCGGTGACCTTGGTGCTGGTGGTGTTCTTGACCTCGACGGTGGAGCCGATGGGCAGGAAGTCATAGGCCCGCTTGGCGTCCGCGGTGGTCATGCCGAAGCAGCCGTGGCTGTTGTTCTCCACGCCGATGGAGTTGTTCCACGGAGCGGAGTGCAGGAAGGTGCCGGAGGCGGTGAGGTGCGTGACCCACTTCGCGTCCAGCATCCACTCGTTGCCGTGGCCGATGGTGGCGGAGTCCATGACCTCGTCGGCGTTCTTGCTGCGGACGGTGTGGACGCCGCCGCGGGTGGGGTCCACCGCGGAGCCGGCGGAGCCCTTGATGGTGCCGACGGCCTTGCCGTCCTCGTACATGGTGAGGGTGTGCGCGGGCACGTCGATG
Organism: Streptomyces sp. SCA2-17; assembly: GCF_044336695.1. Classification (NCBI taxonomy): domain Bacteria; kingdom Bacillati; phylum Actinomycetota; class Actinomycetes; order Kitasatosporales; family Streptomycetaceae; genus Streptomyces; species Streptomyces sp. SCA2-17. The sequence goes on along the minus strand of NZ_CP117521.1, from coordinate 5,725,282 downwards.
ACGGCCTTGTGGTCGGCGCCTATGGTGAAGCCGAAGTCGTAGTTGCGCGCGAACACGCCGCCCTCACCGGTGTCGACGCCGGCGAGCATGCCCTTGACGGAGACCTTGGTGCCGCTGGGCCAGTAGGTCTTGGGCCGCCAGTCGATGCGGTCCTGGCCGGACCAGTCCTTCACCCAGCCCCAGGCGCCCTCCACCTTCGGCTCGGAGGTGACGGTCAGGGACTTCTCGATCTCGGCGCGCTTGCTCTTGTCCACGGGGTGGTCGAAGAGGATCGAGACGGGCATGCCCGTGCCCACGGTCTGCCCGTTGGAGGGGGTGTTGGCGAGCTTGTTGACACTGGCCGCCGCCTGCGTGGTGAAGGTCGCGGTCGCGGAGGCCTCCTTGCCCTTGCCGTCCTTGCCGCCCTTCGCCTTGGAGCGCACGGTGTAGGTCGTCTGCGGGCCGGCCTTGCCGTCGGAGGTCCAGGTGGCGCCGTCCTCGGCGAGCTTGCCGGGCACCTTGTCGCCCTTGGTGTCCTTGACCTCGACCTCCGTCAGCCGTCCACCCTCGGCGCGCACGGATATAGGGGAGCCGAACTTCACGTCCTTGCCGTCGCCGGGCGTGACGGTGATCTTCGGCTCGGCCCCCGCGTCGATACTGGCCCCGCCCGAACCCCCCGAACAGGCGCTGAGCACCAGCGAGCCCACAAGAGCGGCGGATGCCCACAGGGCGGAGCGACGACTCGGTCCGAGGTGCACGGTGAGACGACCTTTCTGGCTTTCTGCACGTTATTCCTTCGCCCGTACAGATGATCCACACGCGTGCGCGGTTGCAGGAAGAAAAGAAACATTTGTGCATCGGAAGCCGGAAGGCCGGACTCCGCCCTGGGGGCAGGATCAGACTGACGGGTCGTCGCCGACGCTGACCGCCTTGTTCTCGCCGTCGACGAAGACCACGCGCGGCTTGAGGGCGCGGGCCTCGGCGTCCTCGACCGACGCGTAGGCGATGATGATCACGATGTCGCCGGGGGCGACGAGCCGGGCGGCGGCGCCGTTGATGCAGACCACGCCGGAGCCGCGCTCGCCCTCGATGACGTAGGTCTCCAGGCGGGAGCCGTTGTTGACGTCGACGATGTGGACCTGCTCGCCGGGCAGCAGGTCGGCCTGCTCCATCAGCACGGGGTCGAGGGTCAGCGAGCCGATGTAGTTGAGGTCGGCCCCGGTGACGGTCGCGCGGTGGATCTTGGACTTGAGCATGGTGCGGTACATAGGTGACTCCTGATGTGTCGGCTCCCTGCCCGCTCGTGCAGGTCAAGGGCTGTCTCCGCACCTTACAACGGGCCCCTCGGCGGGCGGGCCGCCCGGGTTGCCGGAGCGGGCGCACGGGGCGCGGCGGACGGGCGGGGCTGCTCCGCTGCCCCGGTTTGGTGCGCCGCTCCACCTCTCAAATGAGTGAAGAGGAAGGGTAGTTCACTATTCCCACCCGCCCGGGAAATGCCTGACCCATGGAGCCCTTCGCCCCGCCATCCGCCCCGTACGAACACGAACCCGTCGCCGTCGTGGGCACGGCCTGCCGGCTCCCCGGCGGCATCACCGGCCTCGGCGGCCTGTGGACGGCCCTCGCCGAGGAGAGAGACCTGATCAGCGCGGGCCCGCCGGCCGGCCGGATGGACGCGGCCCGCTTCCTGGACCCCGACGTGGAGCGCCCCGGCAAGGCGTACACGATGGCCGGCGGCTATCTCGGGGACGTCTCCGGCTTCGACCCCGAGTACTTCGGCATCTCGCCGCGCGAGGCCACGCACATGGACCCGCAGCAGCGGATGCTGCTGGAGATGGCGGCCGAGGCGCTGGACGACGCGGCCGTCGACACGGCGGGCCTCGCCGGGTCGGACACGGCCGTCTTCGTCGGCATCAGCGACATGTCCTACGGCGGCCTGCAGATGGCCCGCACGGAGGAGATCACGCCGTACGCGATGAGCGGCTCCGCGCTGTCGATCGCGGCCAACCGGCTCAGTTACGCGTTCGACCTGCGCGGCCCCAGCATCGCCGTGGACACCGCCTGCTCCTCGTCGCTCACCGCCGTGCACCAGGCGTGCGAGACGCTGCGCTCGGGCCGCAGCCGGGTCGCCCTCGCGGGCGGCGCGAACCTGCTCCTCAGCCCGTACCACTTCATCGGCTTCTCGCGCGCCCTGATGCTCTCGCCGCGCGGGCGCTGCGCGACGTTCTCCGCCGGGGCCGACGGCTACGTACGGGCCGAGGGCGGCGGGATGGTGGTGCTGAAACGGCTCTCCGACGCGCTGGCGGACGGGGACCGCGTGCAGGCGGTCATCGCGGCGAGCGGCGCCAACTGCGACGGCAACACCTCGGGGATGACCGTGCCGAGCACGGAGATGCAGCAGCGGCTGCTGCACGAGGTGTACGAGCGGGCCGGGACCGCCCCCGACCAGGTGCTGTACTTCGAGGCGCACGGCACGGGCACGCCCGTGGGCGACCCGCTGGAGTGCCGGGCGGTCGGCGCGGCGCTGGGCCTGCGGCGGGCGAACGGGCCGCTGCCCATCGGGTCGGTGAAGACCAACCTGGGGCACGCGGAGCCCGCTTCGGGCATGGCGGGCCTGTTCAAGGGGATGCTGGTGCTGCGGCACGGCCGGATCCCGGCCTCGCTGCACGGCGAGCCCGCCAACCCGGAGATCGACTTCGCCGGCCTGAACCTCAGCCCGGTCGGCAGCATGCGCCCCGTGGCGGACTGCGGCGACGGCGGCGTGGTGGGGGTGAACAGCTTCGGCTTCGGCGGCGCGAACGCGCACGTGGTGCTGGGCGCGGCGCCGCCGCGGCAGCGCACGGAGCCGGCCGGGCGGCAAGGGCCCCTGCCGCTCGTGGTGTCCGCGCGCACGCGCAAGGCGCTGGCGGAGACGGCCCGCGCGGTCGCGGAGCGGCTGAACGACGTCGGCGACCACGAGTTCTACGACGTGTGCTGGACGGCCTCCCGCAGGCGGACCCGGCACCCGCACCGCGCGGCCGTCCTGGCCGCCGGGCCGCAGGACGCGGCGGCGCAGCTCGCGGCCCTCGCGGCGGACGAGAGCGCGCTGGCGGCCGCCTCCGCGCACGTCGAACGGCCCGCGCGGGGCGGCATGGTGTTCGCCTTCTGCGGCAACGGCACGCAGTGGGAGGGCATGGGGGCGGCCCTGATGGCGCAGGAGCCGGCGTTCCGCACGGCCGTCGAGGAGGCGGACCGGCACCTGGAGCCGCTGCTGGGCTGGTCGGTGGCGAAGCTGCTGGCGGCAGGGGCGGATGCGGGCCTGGAGGACGCGCCGGCCGCGGACGGCGAGCGGGGGACGGCCGGCGCCGAGCGGATGGCGGACACGGCGTTCGCGCAGCCCGCGCTGTTCGCCTTCCAACTCGGGCTCGTCGCCCTGCTGGAGGAGCACGGGACCTTCCCGGCCGCCGTGCTGGGACACAGTGTCGGCGAGGTCGCGGCGGCATACGTCTGCGGGGCGCTGGACCTCCCGGCCGCGGCGCGCGTGGTCGCCGAGCGCAGCCGGGCGCAGGCCGCGACGGCCGGTACGGGGCGGATGGCCGCGGCCGGGCTGAGCGAGCAGGAGGCGGCGGAGGCGCTCGCCGGGTACGGCGGGCGGCTGGAGATTGCCGCCGTCAACAGCGCCCGGGACGTGACGGTGTCCGGGGAGCCGGCCGCGCTGCGGGAGCTGGGCCGGGAACTGGCCGCCCGGGAGGTGCCGTTCCGCGAGCTCGCCGTGGACCACGGCTTCCACAGCGCCGCGATGGACCCGGTCGAGGAGCCGCTGCGGGCGGGCCTGGCCGGCCTCGTCTCCCGCGCGCCGCGGCTGCCGATGTACTCCACGGTGACGGGCGAGCTCGTCACCGCCGGGCAGCTGGACGCCGCCTACTGGTGGCACAACGCCCGCCGTCCGGTGCGGTTCGCGGACGCGGTGGGGCGGGCGGCCGGGGCGGGGCTCACGGCGGTGGTGGAGATCGCCCCGCAGCCGAGCCTGGCCGGGGCGCTGAACCGTATCGCCTCCGACACCGCGGGCGGCGCGTTCCCCGTCGTCTCCCCCGTGACCCGGGAGCTGTGCGACGGCGCGGCCGTACGCCGGGCCGCCCTGCGGCTGCTGGCCGCGGAAAGCGTGAACGGCGCGTACGGCACGAGCCGCATGAACGGTACGACCGGCATGAACGGCATGAACGACCTGAACGGCACGGGCCACGCCGACCGCTGGTTCCCGCGGCCGGGCGAGGTCACGGACCTGCCGTCCTACCCGTGGCAGCGCGAGCCGTACTGGCACGGCACTCCGGAGCACTGGTTGCGGACCAGCGGCGACGGCGTGCTGGTGCACCCCCTGCTCGGCGAGCGCGCCCCCGTCCTGGAGCCGACGTGGCACACGCCCGTCGAGCGCACCCGTACGCCGTGGCTGGCCGACCACCGTGTGGCCGGGTCCGTGGTGATGCCGGCCACGGGGTTCGTCGAACTGGCCCTGGCCGCCGGGCGGGAGGCGTTCGGCGGCCCGGCCGAGCTCGGCGACCTGGAGATCACCCGCGCCCTGCCGCTGACCTGGGACGCGGCGATGGACGTCCGTCTGCAGACGTCGCTGTCGGACGAGGACGGCATCGTGCGCGTCGCCAGCCGCACCGGCGACTCGGGCGGCTGGCGGCTGCACGCCCGCGGCCGGGTCCGGCGCCTGGCGGCCGCGCGGCCCGCGCCGGTCGGCCTGGCGGAGGTGCGCGAGCGGATGTCCGGCCGCGTCACCGGCGAGGAGCACTACGCCGCGGTCGCGGCGGCGGGCCTGGCCTACGGCCCGGTGTTCCAGGTGCTGCGCGAGCTCCGCACCGGCCCCGGCGAGGTGCTCGCCGCGTACCACTGCGACCCGCCGGACGACGGCTACGGCGGGTACGTGGTCCATCCCGCGCTGCTCGACGGGGCCCTTCAGGCCGGGGCGCCGCTGCTGGCGGACGCGGAGACCGGCTTCCTGCCGTCGGCGGTCGACGGGGTCCGCATGTGGGCGCCGGCGCCCGCGGACGGGCTGGTGCACGTGCGGCAGCGCTCGCGCAGCTCGCGCGAGGCCGTGTGGGACATCACGGTCGCGGGCGAGGACGGCGCGGTGGCGCTGGAGCTGACCGGCTGCCGCCTGCAGCGGGTGACCCTGCCGGCCGGGGACCGCGGCGAGGAGTACGTCTCGGTGCTGCGCGCCGCGCCGCTGCCCGGGCAGCCGGTGCCGGCGTGGGTGCCGCCGTCACCGGGCGAGGTGGCCGCGGCGGCGGAGGAGGCGCTGGAGCGGCTCCGGACGTCGCCGCCGAACGAGCAGTACAGGAAGGCCCATGCCTATCTGCAGCGGATCACCGGGACCGGTGCGGCCCGGGCCTTCGCGGAACTGCTCCCGGGACAGGACGTCTTCACGTCCGGCGATCTCCTGGCCGCCGGGGTGCTGCCGCGGCACGAGAAGCTCGTGGGGCTGCTGGCACGCACGGCGGAGAAGGAGGGACTGCTGGCCCGGGAAGGCGAGGGCTGGCGGTTGCTGGGCACCGGGCAGGTGCCCGGCTTGCGCGAACTGTCCGGACTCAGCGACTACCTCCCCGGGTGCGTCCTCAACCTGCGCTTCGCCACCCGCCTGCCGGATCTCCTGACCGGGCGGCTGGACCCGCTGGAGCTGCTGTTCCAGGACAGCGGCCCGGAGCTGGTCCAGCATTACTACGACATCAACCCTCCGTGCGCGCTCCACAACCGCATGGCCGCCGAGCTGCTGGGCGCGCTGATCCGCGCCTGGCCCGCCGACCGGCCGCTGCGCGTCCTGGAGGTGGGCGCGGGCACCGGCGGGCTGGCCGCGCACGTCGTCCCGCTGCTCGACGACCGCGCCGGGTACGTGTTCAGCGACGTCTCCGCCGCCTTCTTCCCTCCGGCCCAGGCGCGGTTCGGCGACCACCCCTGCGTGACCTACCGCGTCCTCGACCTGGACACCGACCCGGAGGAACAGGGCTTCGCGGCGGGCTCCTTCGACGTCGTCGTCGCCGGGTTCTCCCTGCACACGGCCGCCGACCTGCGGGCAGCGCTGCGGCGGCTCGCGCGGCTGACCGCCCCGGGCGGCCACCTGCTGGCGCTGGAGCTGCACGACCCGGAGGTCGTGGCACTGCTGTTCGCCCCCCTGGAGGAATTCTGGGAGACGCGCGATCCGGAGCTGCGAGCCGAGCACATCGTGCTGCCCCGCGAGCAGTGGCCGGGCCTGCTGGCCGACAGCGGCTTCCAGGACGTGGTGCAGACGGGAGCCGCGAGCGCACCCGCGAACGAGCACTTCTCCGTCCTCCTCGCCCGCACCCCGGCGGGGAACGGCGTGCCGCCCGCCGTCACCACCGGGCCGCCCGCCCGGGAGTCCTGGCTCCTCGTCACCGAGGACGACGCGGAACGGGCCCTGGGCGAGCAGGTGGCCGCGGAGCTGGCCGCCGCGGGCTGTGCGGCGGCGCCGGTCGTGCCGCTGCCGGAGAGCGCCGGGGCGTGGCAGGACGTCCTCGGGCAGGCGCCGTCCGCAACAGTGGTCCTCCTGCTGAGCTCCGCCCCGGACCGGGCCGCCGAGGGCGACCCCGCCGCCGGCACGGAGACGGCCGTGCGCCGGGCCGCCGCGCTGCGGGACCTGGCCCTGGCCGAGCGGGCGCTGGAGGGCTCGGCGAACCACCCCTTCGTCCTGGTCACCCACCCCAGCGGCGCCCTGCCCGCGCCGGAGAGGCCCGCCTTCCCCGGCCAGGCCGCCGCCTGGGGCACGGCCCGTACGCTGGCCAACGAATCCGCGACGACGCCGGCGCGGCGCATCTCCCTCGATCGCGGGACCGACCCGGCCGAAGACGCGGCACGGCTGGCCCGCGAGCTCCTCGCCGCCGCGCCCGAGGGCGAGCAGGAGGAGGACGAGGTCGCCCTGACCAGGGGCGGCCGGTTCATCCACCGCTTCGAGCGCGCCGCACCGGTCACGGAGCCGGCCCGGCCGGGCGGCGGGATCCGCTACCGGCTGCAGGTGCAGGACCAGGGGCTGGCCTTCGGGCTGCGGTGGGCCGAGACGTCCGTCGCGGATCCCGGGCCGGGCGACGTGGTGGTCGCGGTGCGCGCCGCCGCGCTCAACTACCGCGACGTGATGGTCGCGACGGGGCTGCTGCCGCCCGTGGCCGAGGAAGGCGTCTCCTCGGAGGACTACCTGGGTCTGGAGGGAGCCGGGGTCGTCGCCGCGGTGGGCGAAGGCGTCGCGGAACCGGCCGTGGGCGACCGCGTGTTCGGCCTGTTCCCGGGGGCCTTCGCCTCCCACGTGCGGGTCCCGGCCGCCGCACTGCGCCCGGTCCCCGACGGCATGACCTTCGCGGAGGCGGCGACCCTCCCGGCGGTGTTCTTCACCGTCCACCACGGTCTCGGGCACCTCGCGCGCCTCCGGCCGGGCGAGACGCTCCTCGTCCACGGCGCTACCGGAGGCGTCGGCCTGGCCGCGGCCCAGTACGCCGACCTCGTCGGGGCGCGGCTCATCTCGACGGCAGGCAGCCCGGCCAAGCGGGACCTGGCGCTCGTCCTCGGGGCCGAGCTGGTGCTGGACTCGCGCACCCACGCCTTCGCCGACGCGATCCGCGAGCACACCGGCGGCCGGGGCGTCGACGTCGTGCTCAACTCGCTCAGCGGCGAGGCGGCGGCCCGCACCCGCGAACTCCTCGCCCCCTGCGGCCGGTTCGTCGAGCTCGGCAAGCGCGACATCCTCGGCAACCAGCGCATGCTGCAGAAGGCGCTGGCGGGCAATGCCGCGCACTTCACCGTGGACGCCGCCAACCTGATCTGGGCGGCGCCCGAGCGCGCCGAGGCGGTGTTCGACGAGGTCCTCGCCCGCATCCGCTCCGGCGACTACCTGCCCCTGCCCCACATGGCCTATCCCGCCCACCGCGTCGAGGAGGCGTTCCGCCTCCTCCAGCACTCCAAGCACATGGGCAAGATCGTCATCACGTTCGACGAGCCGGTTCCCGTCCACCGCGCGCCCCGTTCCCTGCGGCCCCCCGCCGACGGGACCTGGCTCGTCACCGGGGGCCTGGGCGGCTTCGGTGCGGAGACCGCGCGTTGGCTGGCCGCGCGCGGGGCCCGCCGGCTGGACCTCGTCAGCCGCCGGGGCGAGGGGGCGCCCGAGGCCGGAGAGCTGCTGGCGGGGCTCCGTGCACAGGGCGCCGACGTACGGGCGCACGCCGCCGACATCAGCGACGCGGCGGCGGTGCGTGGGCTGGTGGCGGACCTCGAAGCGGACGGCCGTCCCGTCCGGGGCGTCGTGCACGCCGCCATGCACCTCGACGACGACGCGCTCACGGAGCTCACCGACGAACGGCTCCGCTCCGTCCTCGCCCCGAAGTGGACGGGAGCGCTCCTTCTGGATGAGCTGTGCCCCCGGGCGGACTTCGTCGTCTACTCCTCGATGGCCGCGGCGGTCGGGGTACCGCACCAGGCCGCCTACGTGGCGGCCAACCTCGCCATGGAGGCGCTCGTACGGGCGCGGCGGGCGGCGGGCCGGCCCGGACTGGCCGTGGGCTGGGGCACCGTAGGCCGCGTCGGCTACGTCGCCCGCAACGAGCTGGTCCCCGTACTGAGCGCCGGCGGTGCCGCTCCCCTCGATCCGGGCGACGCCCTGACGGCTCTGGAGGGTCTGCTCGGCCGGGGGGCGGAGTGTTCCGCGTTCGCCCGCCTGGACTGGGGCCGGCTCTCCGTGCTCGCCCCGACCACGGTCGGTCCCCGTTTCGCCGCCCTTCTGCCCACCACGGTCGAGGGGACCACCTGGCACCTGGAAGACCTCCTCGAACAGCTCGCCGCCGCGAGCCCCGACGAGGCCTTCGTCATCGTCGAAGACCTCATCACGTCCATGGTCGCCGACACCCTGCACATGCCGCCGGAGGAGGTCGACCGGCACCGCCCGCTGCAGCAGTTCGGCATGGACTCGCTCATGGGCATGGAGATGCTCGCCAAGTTCCGCAAGCAGCTCAACCAGGAGGTGCCGGTCATGGAGCTGCTGCACTCCGACGGCTCCATCCACGGCATCACCGAGACCGTGCTGCCCCACCTTCTCAGGCAGGCCCGCACCGGCACCCTGCCCGAGGGGATGCCCGCCCTGCCCGGCAGGCTCCCGGGCAGGCTCCTCGCCAGGCCCGGCGCCCGGAAGGCAGGTGGGGCGTGACCGTCGTCCTCACCGGCGCCACGGGCTTCCTCGGCTCCCGGCTGCTGCGCGCCCTGCTGGCCGGCGGCCGGACCGTGGCCGCCCTCGGCCGCGACGCCGCCGGACAGCCCCTGGCCGCCCGGCTTGAGACAGCGCTCCGCGCCTGCGGCGCCGGAGACGGCGAACTCGGCGACGCGCGCGAGCGGCTGACGGCCGTGCCCGCCGACCTCACCAGACCCGGACTGGGCCTGAAGCCCGTGGACCACGACCGGCTCGCCGAGGAGACCGAAGCGGTCTGGCACTGCGCGGCCGCCCTCTCGCTGATCGACACCGAGGACACCCTCACCCCCGTCAACGTCGGCGGCACCCACCGGCTCACCGAACTCGCCGACCGCTCCCCCGCCCACGTACCCCTGCTGTACGTCAGCACCGCCTACGTGGCGGCCGGCCCGGACACCGGGTCCGCGAACGGACAGCCCGTGCCCGCACCCTCCGCCCTCGAAGCGGTCACCGGCTACGAGAGGACCAAGCGGCGGGCCGAGGCCGTCGTACGGGAGTGGGCCGCGAGCCGGCAGCGGCCCGCGCTGATCCTGCGGCCCAGCCTCCTGGCCACCGACCGGCCGCTGCCCCCGGACGCCGCCCAGCAGCCCCTCTCGACGCTCGGCACCGGCCTGGCCGAGCTCATCGGCCAGGCCCCGCCGCTGCTGCGGCGCGGCATCCTGCACCGGCGTCTCGGGCTGCCCCGCGTCCGCCTGCGCCTTCTGGGCGACCCTGCGGCCCACATGAACGTCGTCCCGGTCGAGTACGCCGTCGACGCCGCACTGCGCCTCGCCGCACTGCCGCACCAACCGGGCGTCTCCACGTACCACCTGGTCCATCCCGTGGAGACTCCCGCGCCACTGCTGGTCGCCGCGGTGAACGAACTCGTCCCCGGCGTCGAACTGGTGCTGCAAGCCGCGGTCGACCGCCCCAACCTCATCGAGCAGCAGATCAACCCGATGCTGGCGAACTTCCTCCAGCGGGACTGGCGCAGCCGCGCCGACGGTCACACGCCGCTGCACGAGGTCCTGCCCGGCCTGGCCGGGCCCGCCCCCGTCGATCTCGCCTACCTGAGGACGGCCATGAACTTCCCTATTCATCGAGCAAGTTGAGAGAGGTACCGCCGTGAAGCCACCCGAGGGCAGGACATCGTGGAAGAAGGCCGCCGCCGTCGCCGTCCCGGCGCTCGCGGCGGTCGCCGCGATGGCGGTCGGGATGGCGGAGGGCGTGCTGGCGTCGTCGTTCGCCGTGTCGGGGTCGGCGTTCCAGGTGTCGTCGGGCGCGCTGTCGAGCAAGGGCCTCGCCTCGTACGTCCACGTCGACCGGTCCGCCGACGGCACGGGCCACCCGGTCGCCCTGCTCGGGCTCGGCGACGCGACGCTCTCGGACATCTGCCAGTCCGCGCAGGTCGCCACGCCGCTGGGCACGGTCGTGTTCAAGCTGACGGCGGGCGGCGGGGCCGGGGAGGTGCGGGCGAGCAACCTCGTCCTCGACAGTGAGGACCTGGTCGGGGACGCGACCTTCGGCCGGGTCCAGATCGGCCGGGACGCCTCCACGCTGGACGCCGTGCCCGGTGTCCAGGGCGAGGCCGGGCAGTTCGGGCTGCAAGCCGCGGAGGTCTCGGTGTCCCGGGTGCGGTCGCACGCCCGGTCGGCCACCGGCGGCGACTTCAAGCTCAAGGGACTGGCACTGAACGTGAAGCTGAACGGCAAGGCGTGTTTCTGACCCGGCGGCCGCCCCGGCGGCGGACCCGGTTCGCGGCCTGGCGGCGGAGGCGGCCGTTCTGGGCCGGCGCCCTGCTCGTCCTCGCCGGCGCCGAGATCGCCGCCGTGCCGCTGGCACCCGTGTCGGTCCTGGTCGGCCTGGGGCTCGGGGGCGTCGCCGCCCTCGGCATCGGGGCCGCGCTGATCGCGGCGGGCCTGTTCCTGTGGTTCCTGCCGCACACCCGGCACTACGTCGGGATGCACGCGGTGATCCTGTCGGTGCTGTCCTTCGCGGTGACGAACCTGGGCGGATTCCTCGCCGGCATGCTGCTGGGAATCGCCGGCGGCGCGATGGGGTTCGCGTGGAGCCCTGAGCGACCTCCGGCGGCAGCCTCTGAGCAGCCCGCTCAGGAGCCCCCGCACCTACCGGACCCGGGCGTGGCCGCGCACCCGCCGCACAAGACGCTGGCGGTCGCGCTGCCCTTCGTGCTCCTCGCCGCGACCGCCGTCCCCGCGCCCGGCTCTCCCCCGCCGGCCCCCGGTCCGGGCTCCGTGACCGTGCCGCGCACGCCGCCGACCGTGACCACGACCCGGTTCACCCCGGACGGCTTCACGCTCGCCCGCGTCACCGAGGTGCCGACCGCGGACGGCCCGCGCAGGGCGATGGTGCTGAGCATGCGGGCGGCGTCCCTGCACGACTACCGGCTGCGGACGCGGGACGGCGGCGGCGCCGAACTGGCCCTGGACGCCGACGAGCTGCGGCTCGGCGGGCGGGTGACGCTGTACCTCACCCGCCTCACCGGCTGCGTCCAGGGCATCCTCTGCCTCACCTTCACCCCGGACCGGCTGCCCGTGCCGCCGGTGGCGCCGCCGTTCGTCTTCATGACGGACGTCACGGCGGAGCAGGCCCTGGTGGCGAGCGGCACCATCGGCGCCGACGGCCTGGCCCTCAGGCCCGGCCGTTCCCCTGCTCCCCCACCGCCGCGAGCGCCTCGGTGAGCCACTCCGTCCAGAACGTCTCCAGCCCGATGCCGCCGCGCAGCACCGCGTGGCGCAGCCGGTCCTCCTCGCTGTCGCGCTCCGGCGGGAAGTCGCGCTCCTCGATCGCCCGGTACTCCGCCAGCTGGCGCCGGTGCAGGTCCAGGTGGCGCCGGAGCTCCTCCGCCAGGCCGTCCGTGCCCACGACGGCCGCGGCGCGCATGCGCAGCAGCAGGGGGTCGCGGACGGGCCGGGGGTCGCCGGCCTCGGCCACCCACGCGCTGAGCGCGGCCCGGCCGCCGGGCAGGACCTCGTACTCCTTCTTCTGCCCGCGCGCGGGGGCGGTGGGCAGGGCGCGGATCAGTCCCGCCTTTTCGAGCCTGCCCAGCTCCCGGTAGATCTGCTGGTGCGTGGCGGACCAGAAGTAGCCGATCGACTTGTCGAAGCGGCGGGCCAGCTCCAGTCCGGAGGAGGGCTTTTCGAGGAGGGCGGTGAGGATCGCGTGCGGGAGGGACATGCCCGCATCCTAAGGACCGGGCGGGCACGCCGGACGGTCGCTCGGGGGCCCGTGCGTCAGATCTCCGCGGCGAGCTCCGTTCCCTGGCGTACGGCGCGCTTGGCGTCGAGTTCGGCGGCGACGTCGGCGCCGCCGATGACGTGGACGGAGTGCCCGGCCGCGCGCAGCTCCTCGTACAGCTCGCGGCGCGGCTCCTGGCCGGTGCAGAGCACGACCGTGTCGACGGGCAGGACGGTGCGCGTGCCGCCGGCGGTGATGTGCAGGCCCTCGTCGTCGATGCGGTCGTAGGTGACGCCCGCGGTCATGGTGACGCCGCGGTGCTTGAGCTCGGTGCGGTGGATCCAGCCGGTGGTCTTGCCGAGGCCGGCCCCGACCTTGGTGGCCTTGCGCTGGAGGAGGTGCACGGTGCGCGGCGGGGCGGGGCGGCGGGCCTCGCCGAGGCCGCCGGGCGTGCGGTAGCCGGTGTCGACGCCCCAGCGGCGGAAGTACGTCTCCGCATCGAGGCTCGCGCCGTCGCCGCTGTCGGTGAGGTACGCGGCGACGTCGAAGCCGATGCCGCCCGCGCCGACGACGGCCACGCGTTCGCCGGCTTCGGCTCCGTCGCGCAGGACGTCGAGGTAGCCGAGCACGCTGGGGTGGTCCGTGCCGGGGATGTCCGGGGTGCGCGGGGTGACGCCGGTGGCGAGGACGATCTCGTCGTACGCGGCGGCCGTGAGGTCCGTGGCGGTCACGGGGGTGGACAGGCGGACGTCGACGCCGTGGAGAGACAGCTGCGTGCGGTAGTAGCGCAGGGTCTCCTCGAACTCCTCCTTGCCCGGGACCCGCTTGGCGATGTTGAGCTGTCCGCCGATCTCGGCGGCCGCGTCGTACAGCGTGACGGCGTGGCCGCGCTCGGCGGCGGAGACCGCGAAGGCGAGGCCGGCAGGGCCCGCGCCGACGACGCCGATGCGCTTGCGGCGGCGCGTGGGGGCGAGGACGAGCTCGGTCTCGTGGCAGGCGCGCGGGTTGACCAGGCAGGACGTGATCCTGCCGCTGAAGGTGTGGTCGAGGCAGGCCTGGTTGCAGCCGATGCAGGTGTTGATCTCGTCCGCCCGGCCGGAGCGCGCCTTGGCGACGAAGTCGGGGTCGGCGAGGAAGGGCCGGGCCAGGGACACCAGGTCGGCGTGGCCCTCGGCGAGCAGCTTCTCGGCGAGCTCGGGGGTGTTGATGCGGTTGGTGGTGACCAGGGGGATGGTCACGGAGCCCATGAGCTTCTTCGTCACCCAGGCGTACGCGCCGCGCGGCACGGACGTGGCGATGGTCGGGATCCGGGCCTCGTGCCAGCCGATGCCGGTGTTGATGATCGTGGCGCCTGCGGCCTCGATCCCCTTGGCGAGGGTGGTCACCTCGGCCAGGGAGGAGCCGCCGGGCACGAGGTCGAGCATCGACAGCCGGTAGATCAGGATGAAGTCCGGGCCGAGGCGCTCGCGGGTGCGGCGGACGATCTCCAGGGGGAGGCGGATCCGGTTCTCGTACGTGCCGCCCCAGCGGTCGGTGCGGTGGTTGGTCGCGGCGGCGGTGAACTCGTTGATCAGATAGCCCTCGGAGCCCATGATCTCGACGCCGTCGTAGCCGGCGTCCCGGGCGAGCTCCGCGGTCCGCACGAAGTCCTCGATGGTCTCCTCGACCTCGTCACCGGTGAGGGCGTGCGGGACGTACGGGCTGATGGGCGCCTGGATCGCGCTGGGGGCGACGAGGCCCGCGTGGTGGGCGTAGCGGCCGAAGTGGAGGATCTGCAGGGCTATCCGGCCGCCTTCGCGGTGGACGGCGGCGGTCACGGCCTTGTGCTCCTCGGCCTCGGCCGCGGTGGTCAGCTTGGCGCCGCCCTCCCAGGGGCGCCCCCGGTCGTTGGGGGCGATGCCGCCGGTGACGATCAGCCCGGCGCCGCCGCGGGCGCGCTCGGCGTAGAAGGCGGCCATCCGCGCGAAGCCGTGCTCGGCCTCCTCCAGCCCGACGTGCATCGAGCCCATGATCACGCGATTGGGGAGGGTGGTGAACCCGAGGTCGAGGGGGCTCATGAGGTGCGGATACGGGCTCATCGGGGGCCTTTCTCACGGTGCGGTCGTACCAGTTCTAGAGCCCCCGGGGTCTTTTTGCAACCAGTTGCATAAGGTTCTGCACCATTTCAAGATCAACTACAACTTTGCCAATCCTTGGTGTTTTTGACTCAATCCATGCACGAGCCTCAAGATCACCCCCCGGAATCGCTGGTTCCGATGCAGGGAACCAGCCATTCCCTCACGTGAGTTGAGAGGCAGGAGATCACGTTGAACAAGCAGGTCATGCGCAACGGCGCCAGACTGGCGGCGCTTTCGGCAGCCGCGCTCGGGCTGATGGCGGCCATGGCCGCCCCGGCCGCCGCCGACGACCAGCCCACGCGCAAGCAGCTCATAGCCGACTGCTCGTCCGGCGAGGGGAAGTGCAGCTTCAACGACCCCGTGCTCGGCAAGGCGTTCCTCGGCGAGTTCCGCCAGGTGTCCGACTCGCTCTACAACTGCAGCAGCTCGGACGCCACGCAGTCGATGGGCTGGTCCGACTCGGTGGGGTCGACGGACTCCGTCGGCGTCTCCGTCACGGCCGGCGGCAAGATCGCGGGCATCGTGGACGTCAGCGTCACCGCGAACTACGGCCACACCTGGTCGAGCAACCACGAAGAGAACAGCTCGCTGAACATGACGGTGAAGCCCGGCGAGGTCGGCTGGATCTCCCGCGCCCAGGTCATGCAGACCGTCTCGGGCACGTGGCAGACCCACTACGACAGCCCGAAGTGGGGCCACTACTACTGGTACGTGCCGGACACCATCACCGGCCCGGCCGCCAACGGCACGGACGGCAAGAGCAACGCGGTGGTCGTCAAGTCCCGCAAGATGACCGCGGAGGAGAAGGCGTCCTGCTCCGCCGGCAGCAAGTCGGGCCGGGCGTTCGTCGCCCAGCGCTGAAGCGCCGCCCCGTGACCCCGTGCGGCGGCGGAGTGCTCCCGCCGCCGCACGGGGCGTCCCGGATCACCAGGTGACGGGCATCCCCGCGGGCATGATGGCCATGCGGTTCGGCACCCACGGAACCTCGTCCGGGGGCACCGCGAGGCGCAGGCCCGGCAGGTGGTCCAGCAGGGTCCGGAAGGCCGTCTCGGACTGCTGCCGGACCAGGTGCGCGCCCGCGCAGTGGTGCCGCCCGTAGCCGAAGCGCAGGTGCGGGTTGGGCGACCGGGAGGGGTCGAAGTCCCCGGCGTCCTCGAAGGCGGCGGGGTCGAAGTTGACGGCGTCGAGGGAGAGCAGGATCAGGTCCCCCTCCTTGACGGCCGCCGTGCCGAGCTCGCAGTCCTGCGTGACGAAGCGGGGGATCGCGTTGCCCAGGACGACGCTGCACCGCAGCAGCTCCTCGACGCACCGGGGCATGAGCTCCGGCTGCGCCCGCAGGGTGTCCATGAGCTCCGGGCGCCGCAGGAGGTTGAGGGCCGCGACGCCGAGGAAGCTCGCGAAGTCCTCGTAGCCGGTGACCCAGAGCATGGCCGCGATGTTGGAGAACTGCCGCTCGTCGAGCGCCTGCTGCCGGCCGTCGAGCTGCTCGCGCGCGTTGAGGCCGGCGAGGCGGTCCAGGAGGCCGCGGGGCTCGGCCGGGCGGGCGGCGGTGTACTCCTGCATGTAGACGCGGAGCTCCTCCCAGTTGCGGGCGAGCTCCTCGTCGGTGGCCGTCTTCATGGTCAGGTCGAGGTCGGCGCGGACGGCCAGCCAGTGGCGGTCCTCGAACGGCAGGCCCAGCAGGCGGCACATGCACTGCGCGGCGACCCAGTCGGCGAAGTGGTGCTGGAGGTCGCCGGGTGCCCCTTCGCGGACCATGGCGTCCAGGCCCTGGACGGTGATCCCGGCGACCCAGTCGGCCGGCAGGTCGGGCTGCTTGCGGCCGAGCGCCTTCAGGGCCTCGTCGCGCAGCCCGGCGCGCTGGAGGTGGTTCATGGCGTCCAGCAGCTCGGGCGCGAGGATCGGGGCGTCCTGGGTCGGGCCGCCGGGTGCGCCCAGCACCGACCGGGCGAACTTGCGGTCCCGCAGCACCTGTTGAGCGAGCTCGTAGCCGGTGACCAGCCAGGCCTCGCCGCCCGCGTTGGTGCGGACCCTGGCCACGGGGCAGCGGCTCCGGAGGTCCTGGAGTTCGGGCGCGAGCCGGTCGCCCCGGTCGCTGAAGGGGTAGTGGGGCAGGGCCTGTTCCGGTGCGGACACGGTACGCGGAGCCTTTCGGGGAGCGGACGCGGTGGGCGGGGTGGCCGGGGCGGGCGGGGTCACCAGCGGACCGGCAGCCGGGCCGGGGCGCGCAGCGGAGTGGTCTCGTCCCAGGGCAGGGAGTCCGCCGGCTCGGCGAGCTCCAGGTCCGGCAGCTTCTCCAGCAGCACGCGCAGGGCGACGGACAGCTGGAGCCGGGTGAGGTGGGCGCCGGTGCAGTAGTGGGGCCCGTAGCCGAACGCGGTGTGCGCGTTGGGCAAGCGGCTCAGGTCGAGCCGGTCGGGGTCGGGGAAGGCCTCCGGGTCGCGGTTGGCGGAGGCGATCACGGGGAGGACGGCGTCGCCGGCGCGGATCCGCTGCCCGTGCAGCGTGAAGTCCTCCAGGGCGACGAGGACGTTGATGGCGTTCATCAGCGGGACGTACCGCAGCAGCTCCTCCACCGCGGCGTCGATGCCCTCGGGCTCGTCGCGCAGCCGGCGGAGCTGCCCGGGGTGGGTGAGCAGCGCCAGCAGGGCGTTCGCGGTGTGCTGGATGTTGGTCTTGTAGCCCGCCATGAGCATGGTGACGACGAAGCTGACGACGTCGTCGCGGGTCAGGTCGCCGCCTGCGCGGCGGCTCTCGGCGAGGAGGAGGCTCACGTAATCGTCGCTGCCGTCCTCACTGTCGTGCAGTTCCTTCTCCTTGCGGTCGATCAGGCCGGACGCGTAGTCCTGGAGGGCGTAGAGCGCCTCCAGGATCTCCTCCATGGACAGGCCGGCGGCGCTGAGCAGGGTGAGGGTGTGCGGCAGGTAGAGGTCGCGGTCCTCGTGCGGCAGGCCGGCCGTCTCGCACAGGACCCGCAGCGGCAGGGGCTCGGTGAAGGACGCCACGAGGTCGCCCGTCCCGTCCGCGGAGTCGCGCACCATGGTGTCGATCAGCTCCTCCGCCATGGCGCGGATCCGCGGGGCCATGAACTCCAGCCGGCGGCGGCCGAAGAGCGGGGACACGGCGCGGCGGACGCGGGTGTGGTGCTCGCCGGTCATCTCCAGGAAGGTGGGCAGGCACGGCGGCGGGGCGTCGGCGTCCTCGCGGGGCGGCCAGGCGGAGAGCAGGGGCCGGGTGAGCCGGGGGTCGGCGAAGGCGGCGCGCACGTCCTCGTGGCGGCTGATGAGCCAGCCCGTCTCGCCGTTGGGCATGAGCGCCTTGACGACGGGCCGCTCGGCGCGCAGCCGCGCGTAGGCGCAGGGCGGGCCGGGGTCGGCGGGGTCGAAGGCCGGGACGGGCATGGGGGCGTCAGTGGCGCCCGTTTCCTCGATGGCGGTCATGTCATGCCCCCTCGGAGGCGGTGCGAGTGGTGCGTTCGGGCCGGGCGATGTAGCCGGAGGTGAAGAAGTACTCCAGGTAGCGGTCGAGGAGGGCGGCGTCGACCGGCGGGCACTCCAGCCCGCTGCCGGCCAGCGCCTCCTCGGCGTTGCGCCGCCCCAGGACGGGGAAGACGCCGTTGAGGTACATCTCCTTCACGGAGATGTCGGCCTTGTTGCTCCGGTCGACGCACAGGGAGACGAACGGGGCCGTCGGGCTGGTGGGGTTGCGGGCGACGTGGCGGACGAGTTCGCCGACCCACTGCCCGTACGGCAGCGTGCGCAGCGCGAAGCCGGCCGCCCGCATGCGGTCGAGGACGTCGGCCAGCGTGGCCGGGCGCGGGTTGGTGACGTGGTGGACCCGCCCCGTGGCCGGGCGCTGCGTGGCGATGTGGACGACGGCCTCGGCCAGGTGGTCCACGGGCACGAAGTCCATCGGGAGGTCGATGTCGGGCGCGAGGCCCGTCTCGGCGATGGTCTTGAACAGCGAGCAGATGGCCGTCTCGGTGTTGCAGGCGCCGTGCTGCCGGTCGCCGGTGACCTCGTACGGCCGGTACACGGCCGTGGGCAGGCCCTGTTCCGCCGCGCTGCGCAGCACCCCTTCGGCCACCCACTTGCTCTCCGCGTAGCCCATGGTGAGCCCGTCGGCGTGGTCGAGCGGCAGGTCCTCGTCGACGGTGCGCACGCCGGCCGTGCCGAAGCCGGCGACGACGGCGACGGTCGACAGGAAGTGGACGGGGACGCGCCGGGCCGCGGCGAGCCTGACGATCTCGCGGGTGCCGTCGACGTTGGCGGGGCGCAGGGCCTCGTACGGGTAGAGGAAGTTGACGCGCGCGGCGTTGTGGACGATCAGGTCCAGGGAGCGCGACAGCTCGGCGGCGTGTCCGGGGGTCAGCCCGAGGCCGGGGGCGGCCAGGTCGGCGGGGAAGCACCGTACGCGCTGCCAGGCCGCGGCGTCCGGGCGCAGGCCGTAGCGCAGGAGGCCGGCCTTCACGCGCCGCTCGGCGTGCGCCGCACCGGAGGCCCGGACGGGGCAGTGGATGACGGCGGTGGTGGCGCGCAGCAGCCGGTCGAGGAGGAAGGCGCCGACGAATCCGGTGGCGCCGGTGAGCAGCACGTGTTCCGGCCGGCCGGGGCGGGGTACCGGGCCTTCGGCGGGCGGGAGGACGAAGCCGAGCTCGGTTTCGCGGCGGAAGTCGACGGCGGCGCCGGGCGAGGCCGCCCCGCCTGCCGGACCGGTGCGCACCTCGCGCACGGCTTCGGCGAACCCCGCGAGCGTGGGTGCCGCCAGCAGGGCCCTGACCAGGGTGGAGCCGAGCCCCGCGTCGAGCTGGAGGACGGCCAGGGTGCGCGTGACGGCCTCGGCGGCCAGGAGGGAGTCGCCGCCGAGGGCGAAGAAGTCGTCCTCGGGCGCGGGGCGGACGCGCAGCACGAGCTGCCACACCTCGGCGAGGGCGTCGAGCAGGCCGGCGACGCCGGGGTCGGTGCCTTCCGGCGCGGGGGCCCGGGTCGCGGCGGTGGTCGCGGCGGTGCCGGAAGCCGTCGCCGTGTCCGCCGCCAGCCGGGCGCGGTCGATCTTGCCGCCGCTCGTCACGGGGAAGGACTCCCTGGCCACGAGCGCCGGGACGGCCTGGGCGGGCAGCCACTGCGCGCAGTACGCGCGCAGGTCGGGCAGGTGCGGGGCCCGGCCGGGCTCCGCCGGGGTCACGTAGGCGGTCAGGGCTCCCGCCTCGATCTCGACGGCGGCCTCGCCTATGCCGGGGTGGGCGCGCAGCCGGGCCTCCACCTCGTCCAGTTCGATGCGGTGGCCGCGCAGCTTCACCTGGCGGTCCAGCCGCCCGCGGTACTCCAGGGTGCCGTCGGCGGCGCGCACGGCCCGGTCGCCCGTGCGGTACAGCAGGCCGTCGGGCTCGGCGGCGGGCATGCGGACGAACCGTGCGGCGGTCAGCTCCGGGTCCCCCGGGTAGCCGAGGGCCAGTCCGTCCCCGCCCACGTACAGCTCGCCCTCCTCGCCCGGCGCGGCCGGGGAGCCGTCGGGGCGCAGGACGTGGCAGGTGGAGGCGCCGAAGGGGCGGCCTATGGGGACGCTCGTGGCTTCGGCGGGCAGGGTGCGCAGGACGTGGGCCGTGGAGACCACGGAGTTCTCGGTGGGCCCGTAGAAGTTGACGACCGTGGCGTCGGGGCAGGCCTCCAGGACCGCCCGGGCGAGGGCGGGGTCCATGGCCTCCCCGCCGGCCGAGACGAAGCGGAGCCGCTTGAACGCGCGGGGCCGGTTGCGTGCGACGAGGTGGAAGACGCTGGTGGTCAGGTAGGCCACGGTGACGCCGTGGGCGTGGAAGACCTCCTCCAGCGCCGCGGGGGACAGCAGCTCCTCGCGGTCGGCGAGGACCAGGCAGGCGCCGGTGAGGAGCGCGCCCCAGATCTCGATGGTGGACGCGTCGGAGGAGAGCCCGTAGGCGTGCAGGACCCCGTCGCCGGGGCCGGGCGGCGGCAGTTCGGGCTCGGAGAACACCAGGCGGACCACGCCGCGGTGCGGGATCGCCACGGGCTTGGGCCGGCCGGTGGACCCGGACGTGAACATCACGTAGGCGCAGTCGGTCGCGGGGACGGGCGGGGCGGGGGCGGCCGGGGTGGTGGCCGTTTCCGTGCCCACGGCGTCGACCTCGATCCAGGACAGCAGGCCGCGTATGCGCCGGCCGCTGCCGGGGAGGACGGCGGCAGCGCGCAGTCCGGCGTCCTCGGCCATGGCCCGCAGCCGGGCCGGCGGGAGCTCCTCGTCGAGGGGGACGTACGCGCAGCCGGCCTTGAGGATGCCGAGGAAGGCGACGAGCGCTTCCAGGGAGCGGCTGCCGCAGACGCCCACCGGCGAGCCGGGCTCGATGCCGTGGGCGAGGAGGCGGGCGGCGAAGGCGTCGGACCGGGCGGCGAGCTGCCCGTAGGTCAGCGTGCGGTCGTGGTGCCGGGCCGCGGGGGCGTGCGGCCGCAGGTCCGCCTGCGCGGCGAAGAGTTCGGTAAGGCCGCGCTCCCGGGGATAGCCGTGCGGGGTAAGGGGAGCGGGGTGCGCCGGGACGTGCAGGTCTGCCATGGGTACGTGCTCGCTTCCGGAAGGGATTCGGCTGCTGCTGGTCCGTCAGTTCTCAGGTGCCTCATGACTCACCCGTCCCGCTCCATCCGGTCGGCCTCGGAGAACTCGGCTGCGAACGCAGCGAAGTTGGCGGTGCGCCAGCGCTGCGGGCGCATCCGGAACGTGATGTCGTCGGCGAGCTGGTCAGCGGTGGACTTCAGATAGGCGCGGGCCTCGTCGGGGTCGAGGTAGCGGTGGGCTATGGCCTCGCGCTCGATCGGGTCCACGGGGTCGTTGATCGCGGTGACCGGACCCTCCACGCTCACGTACCGGTAGGGCGGGTTCTCGTCCTGGACGCAGAGGCTGAAGCGGCCCGCCGCGCGCAGCAGCCGCGCTTTGACGGTCTCCCGGCCGGTCTGCACCACGACCTCGCCCCCGGGCTCGTAGCGGTACCAGACGGGCACGAGCAGCGGCGCGCGGCCGTCACCGGTGTCGGTGACGCCCAGCACGCCGACGTGGAGGCCGGCCAGGAAGTGTTCGCGTTCTTCTCCGGGCATTGCGGGCACCATGAAGGGCTCCCTGTCTCAAGTGGGGAAGGGGTGAGAGGAAGGTGATGGCGGTGACGAAGGTGATGAGGGTGTGATCAAGGCCGGATTACCGCGGGTAGCCTCGGCGCACCGGGTGTGGCCGGTGTGACCAGAGCGGCAGGAGCTCCGCATTCCTGCATGTCAGTGCACAGGCCTCCACACAAGGCCCCGTGCAGCCGCACAGGAATGCACACCTCCGCAGCCGTCTACGCGCGGATACCTTGTATCTCACCCACGGCCGGGCGCACGGCAGGCCGCAAACCGGCCATGAACGAATTCGAGCCGGAACCGCTCGCCCCGGTGAGCCCCGGCCTTGCCGGGCGCCGCGCGGCCCCGGCCACCGGCTTCGTCGCCCTGCCGACCCGGGTGAATCCGCGCGGCCTGTGCGAGCCCGGCCGCACCTTCGCCGCCCACCCGCCTCCTGGTCGCGGGCGCGCCGATCATGGTGGATGCGGGCCTGCCGCACCACCCGCCCTGTCGGCCGCCGGTGGCCGAGAGCGCCGGTTACGGCCTCGCGGGCGGTCCCGCGGACACCGGACTGGCGGGATTCACGCCGCTCATGCGGGGCGAACCCGTCCGCCTCCGCCCCTCCGGCCCGCGCGAGGCGGCCGGGTCTCCCTCCCCTCCCCCGGCACCTCACGTCCTTGGCGAGGGCGGACCACCCGGCAGCGAGGGCCCCGGGGGCGACACGCCCCCAGGCGGGTTACGCCGAGCCCGAAAAGGACCCACATGTCCATGATGTCTAGATACGATATGCGGCATGGTCAAGCCCGGACAGCCGCGACCCCGTCGCACCCAGGGCCGGTGGTCCCCAGTTCAGCTGTCACCGGTGCTCCTGACCGTGGTGATCGCCAGTTTGGCGTACGCCACTCCCCCGGACATGGCCTTCAGCCGCATCCTGCCCGCGGCCCCCGCCCTCGCGGCCGCCATGTGGCCCGTGCTCCCCACGGTGCTGCTGGGGACGGTCTGCTTCCTGCTCATGATCGGCCTCAGCCTCGTCTTCCCCGGCCTGGGGGCCTGGTACACGGTGGCGGGCATCGTCGCGGTCACCGTCGCGGCCGCCTACGGCAGCCACGTCCGGCTCCAGCGCGAGCAGTCCCTCTTCCAGGTCCGGCTCGTCGCGGACGCGGCGCAGCAGGTGGTCCTGAGCCCGATGCCGCGCCGCTTCGGGGCCATCGAGATCGAATCGCTGTACCTGGCCGCGGCGGCGGAGGCCCGCATCGGCGGTGACTTCTACGAGGTGGCCGACACGCCGTACGGGGTGCGACTGCTCATCGGCGACGTGCGGGGCAAGGGCCTGCCGGCCGTGGGGACGGCCGCGGCGGTGGTCAACTCCTTCCGCGAGGCGGCCTACGACGAGCGGGACCTGAGCGGCATCGCCCGCCGCCTGGAAGCCAGCAGCACCCGCTACAACTCCGCGTTTCCTCCCGAAGACCTGGCGGAGCGCTTCTCCACCGCCGTCCTCGTCGAGATCCCGCACGAGGACAACCGCCTCAGGATCCTCAACTGCGGGCACCCCCCGCCGCTGCTCCTGAACCGCGACGGGCTCCGCGTCCTGAGCCCCACCGACCCCTCACCGCTGCTCAACCTCGCGGGCCTGATCGGCGATTGCTACAGCACCGACACCTTCGACTTCGCCCCCACCGACCAGTTGCTCCTCTACACCGACGGGGTCACCGAGGCCCGCGACCGCACCGGCGCGTTCTTCCCCCTGACGGAGTGGATGCGCCGCCGGACCCCGCAGCGCCCGCGCGAACTGCTCGACGGTCTCCACCGCGACCTCCTCGCGTACAGCAACGGAGGCCTGGACGACGACATCGCCGCCCTCGCCGTGGGCTTCCGCAACGGTCCGGACAGCGGCCACGGTCTCGCCGGCCGGACGCAGCCCTGACCGGCGCCGCCGGCTCATGAGGCCGGCTGCGGGCGGCCCGCCCCCGTACCGCTGGGCACACAGCGAACCGCCCGGCCTGCCTGTCGGGGGAGTCAGGCGGGCCGGGCGGCATCCGGGGAGGGCCCTCAGGCCCGGGCGGGAGTGCTCGCGCGGTAGCGGAGGCCGGCCAGCGTGGCCAGCAGAGCAGCGACGATCATGTAGATCCAGCCGTGCCGGAAGGCATCCATCGCCGGGTGCTCCGAGCTGCCGAGGATCGCGGTGAGCAGGGCCACTCCCAGGGCGGAGCCGATCTGGCGGGACATCATCAGCGTGCCCGAGCCCACCGAGAGCTGCTCGGCGGGCAGCCCGCTCGCCGCGCCGAACAGGGCCGGCTGGATCAGGGCGTTGCCCGCGCCGACGAGGATCGCACCGGGCAGGTAGGCGGCCGCGTAGTGCGGCGTGGGGTCGGTCGCAACGAGCCACCAGCCGCAGCCCACCGCGAACACCAGGCCTCCGGCCACCGCGGAGGCCCGGGCGCCGATACGGCGGATGATCTTCCCCGAGAGGGCGGAGAGGATCATGACGGTGACCGGGGTGGGCGCGATGCCCAGGCCGGCGCGCAGGACCGAGTAGTGCCACTGACCGGTCAGGAAGAGGGCGGCCTCGAAGAGCATCGAGGCGAACGCCAGGTAGTAGAGGAAGATGCCGATGGTGCCGACCCTGAACAGCCGGCTCGCGAAGAGGGTGGGGCTGATGATCGGGTCCGCGGTGCGGCGAATGTGGAGCAGGCAGAGGCCGATCAGCACCAGGGCGGCGACGAAGCAGCCCAGGGTGCCGGGCGATGCGTAGCCCCAGACGGGCGCCTCGACGAAGGCCATGGTCAGTGCGCCGGACGCAAGGAGGATCAGCGCCGATCCCAGCAGGTCGAGACCCTGTGAGGCCTTGCGGGGCACCTTCGGCAGCAGGCGCACGCCGGCCAGGACGGCCACGGCGCAGACGGGGATGTTGATCAGGAAGATCCACCGCCAGCTGATCTGCACCAGCAGGCCGCCCAGCACCGGGCCGCTGCCCGCGGCGACGGCCGCGACCGCCGTCCAGATGCCGATGGCCGTGGAGCGCTCGCGCTCCGGGAAGGCCGGCAGGGCGAGCCCGAGGGACGTGGGCACGAGGACGGCGGCGGCCACCGCCTGCACCACACGGGCGATGATCAGCACGGCGAGGCTGGGCGCGAGGGCGCAGCCGACGGAGGACAGGCCGAAGAGGACCATGCCGATCAGGAAGCTGCCCTTGCGGCTCGTCTCGTCCGCGAGGCGCCCGGCGGGGATGAGGAGCGCCGCGAGGACGATGGTGTAGCCGTTCAGCACCCACGACATGGAGGCGAGCGATGCCCCGTGAAACGAGTCTTCCAGGGCGGGGAAGGCCACGGTGACGGCGAACAGATCGAGGATCGCGAGGAACTGGGCGGCCGACGCGACGGTCAGCACCAGCCAGCGCCGGGGATCCGCCGGTTCGGGACCGGCGGGAGCCGCCGCGTCCACCGGACGGGTTTCAGGAGTTGAGGTCATGGACGTATCCGTCGTCTCTCCGTAGTTCGAAAGGAGGCGCTTCCCACTATCGGCGCGCACGAACACCCCATCGAGTGGCAGATCTGCCATGAGCCGTTAGATTGCTGCCATGACTCAGCAGCCCGGCAGACCCGGCACCGTGGCCGTGGCGGTCACCGACGGCATGCCGATCCTCGAACTCGCCGTGCCCTGCCATGTGTTCGGAACACCGCGCCCCGATCTCCATACGCCCTGGTACGACTTCCGGCTCTGCAATCCCACGGAGGGCGACGCCGTCCCGGCCCGACAGTGGTTCACCACGCACACCTCGCACGGCTACCAGGAGCTGGTCGAGGCGGACACCGTCATCGTTCCCGCCAGCGCGGACGTCCGCGGCGAGCCTCCCGCACGGCTCCTGGAGGCCATCAGGGAGGCCCACGACCGCGGCGCGCGGATCGCCTCCTTGTGCTCGGGGGCCTTCGTCCTGGCGGCGGCCGGACTGCTCGACGGGCGCCGTGCCGCCACGCACTGGGAGCACGCTCCGCTGCTGGCCGAGCGCTATCCCGCCGTGGACGTCGACCCCACCGTCCTCTACATCGACGACGGAGACATCCTCACCAGCGCCGGCAGTACCGCCGGCATCGACCTGTGCCTGCACTTGCTGCGCAAGGACCTGGGATCCCGGGTGGCCGGGTCGGTCGCCCGCCACCTGGTCGTCCCTGCCCACCGGCCCGGCGGGCAGGCCCAGTACATCGAGACGCCGGTGCCGCCGGCGGAGACCGACAGCGGGCTGGCCCCGCTGCTGCACTGGGCCGCCGAGCGGCTCCACCAGCCGCTGACCACCCCGCAGCTGGCCCGGCAGGCCGGCACGAGCGTACGGACGCTGATGCGGCGTTTCCATCAGGCGACGGGCACCACCCCTCTCCAGTGGCTCCAGGCCCAGCGCATCACCCGTGCCAAGGAACTGCTGGAGACCACCGACCAGCCGATGGACAGGATCGCCGAGCAGTGCGGACTGGGCAGCGCCGGCAACCTCCGGCTCCACTTCGCCCGCAGCGTCGGCATTCCCCCCAGCGAATACCGCCGCGCGTACCGCGCGGCGGACAGCCGGGCCGCCGGCCCCACTGCCGGTTCTTACACCAAAGTCGCATACCCGGCCGGCCTGCTCCGCAGGTAGAAACAGAGGTGACTGCCCTCGTCAGGACCTCTCCAGGAAAAGGATCTGTATGCCTGTCATCTCTGTCGACATGTGGCACGGCCGGGCCGAAGCGGACAAGGCCGCCCTGGCACGTGAGCTCACCGACGCCTTCCAGCGCGCCTGCGGGAGCACCCGGGAACGCATCTACGTCATCATCCGCGACGTTCCGAAGGAGAACTGGGCGATCGGCGGTGAGATGTGCACGGACCTCCCGACCGTCGCCCCCGCTTCCCAGCCCGCCCCGTCCCCGGCGGACTGACCGGATGCCGTCCTCCGAGCGGTACGCGGAAGGCGACCGCATCCGCAGGGAAGTGCTGGGCGACGCGCACGTGAACTCCATGCTGAGCGACTGGCCTCCGGCGAAGCCGTTGCTCGACCTGATCACGGAGTATCCCTGGGGCTCGGTCTGGGCACGCGAGGGGCTGGACCGCCGGACGCGCAGCCTCATCAACCTCGCCCTCCTCACCGCCTTGAACCGGCCCGAGGAGCTGCGCCTCAACGTCCGCGGCGCCCTGCGCAACGGGTGCTCCGCCGAGGAGATGGCCGAAGTGGCCCTTCAGTGCGCCGCCTACGCCGGTGCTCCGGCCGGCATCGCGCTGATGAAGGCCGTCCACGAGGTCCATGAAGCTCATGAGGACCACGACGCCTGAAGCGGAGCACAGAGGAACGACAAGGGGCGGGCCCGGGGAACTTCCCCGGGCCCGCCCCTTCGGTGCGGCCGTTCAGCGGCCACCCCGGCCGGCGGCGCCGTCAGTGCACGGGCGCCGTCAGCTCCGCGTCCCGCTCGGCAGCGCGCCCGGACGTGGTGAGGCGGTTCAGGCCCTGCTTGAGGCAGGACCGGGCGATGGAGTCGCCCTGGAGCAGCGTGCGGGAGTTGACGTGCGGCCGGGCACCGATCGCGGTGACCCACTGCACCGACTCCACCGGAGGCCCGTAGGAGAACCGGGCCGGGTGGGGAACGCCCCGGCCGTCGATGACCTGGAAGGTCACGTCCGTGACGTCCAGACCGCCGGTCTCGTAGCCCGGGCCCGCCTCGTCGGGGATGAAGTGGGCCCGGCATCCCCCCGCGGCGTGCAGCGACGCCAGCAGCGGGTCGGTGGCCCGGCGCACGTCGGTCACCGGCAGGTGGGCCTCGACGAGCGCCGTCACACTGACCGGCTCGCCCGGCACCTGCGGCGAGCCGGCCAGGAACGCGCCGGACTCCTCGTCGGCCGTCACCTTCATACGGGGGCCGAGCAGCTGGACGACCCCCGCCTCGACCAGGGCTCGGAGCTGCCGGACGCGCGTGGCCGGCGGGCCGCTGGCGGCATAGTTGTTCAGTCCGCTGAACCACCCGTCGATGTGGTCCCGGTAGGAGGCGCCGCTCAGGCCCCGGTGGGAGATCACCTGCCGCACCTCGTCGCGCAGGTCGCGCATGACCGCGGCGGCCGCCTTGACGGCGCTGGTGGCCGGGCCCAGGTCCGAGTGGCGCAGGTCCTCGTCGAGGACGCCGAGGATCCACGCGCGGTAGTCGGCGGAGCCGGCGAACTCGCGCCGGTCCGCGGGGCGGTCGAGCGTCTCCCAGTTCCAGCGCAGCTCCGGATCGGGCACCAGGTCGCTCAGGAGCGCCTCCATCTCCGGGGATCCCCAGGCGTGGCGCGGGTACTCGGCCAGCAGCCGGGCGTGCCCGGCCGGGTCGCCGGTCTCCAGCAGCACCTTGTAGTAGTTCCAGGCGACCTCCTTCGCCACGAGGGGGAACAGGTCACGCATGAAGTCGGTGCGGCCGGTGCCCGCCGGGCCCCTCAGCCGGGCGATCTCGTCGGCGGACAGGAACGTCGCCTGGTAGCGGGGCACGATCTCCTGGCGGATCTCGGCCCGCGCACGGTACGGGACGCCCCGCCCCGAACCGGCGTACATGACAGGCTCGTCGCCGCTCGGCAGATACGTCAGCCCGCCGCCGGAACCGGGGACGAAGCGGCCTCCCCTGCCCTCGGTGAGCAGGGCCATGTAGTCGTAGAAATTCAGCCCGAGCCCCCGCAGGGCGACGGGCTGTCCCGCGCCGATCGGCGTCAGGTCGGCCTCCGCCGGGCTGCTCGGCGGTACGTAGTGCAGGCCGTGACGGCGGGCGAAACCGGTGAGCTCGCGCTGCTTCTCCAGGGGCGCGACGTCGTAGTGCCCCTGCGCGAGGATCACCGCGTCGACCGTCAGCGGCAGCTCCTGGCCCTCCAGGGACACCTGCTGTGCGCCGTCCGCGCACTCGGTGAGCGACGTCGCCCGCGTACGGTGCACCCGGACCCGGACGCCGGACGGAGCGTTGCGCACGATGTGGGCGAAGGCCCAGCCGAGGTACTCCCCCTGGAACGCCCGTGAGGCGTACGACCACGGTTCCATCTCCGCGGCCTCGGCCTTCGCCTCCTCGGTCACGTCGGTGACCTCGCCCTCGGCGACCATGCGCGCCCACTGGTACTGGGTGGGCCCGAACGTCAGCGGGCCCTCGCAGGTGACGGTGTCGTCGGTGAACACGGTCACGTCACCGGCCACGGTGTTCATCAGCAGCCGGCGCGACTGGCCGAGCCGCCACACCCGCCCGCCTCCCGCGGGGTAGGGATCGACGACGTGCACCTCCACCGGTGTGTCGCCCGCGACTTCGGAGGCGTTGGCGCAGATGCGCTCCAGTGCCACGGTGCCCCGGGGCCCGGCACCGACGATGCAGATGCGCAGGGGTTCTGGTTCTGCGGACATGTTGAGGGCGGTCACGCGGAGTCCTCTCGCTTCATTTCCCGGAAGAGGGTGGGGAAGTAGTTGATGTCGTCGGTGAGGCCGGTCAGCAAGGAACCGATGACGGGGCCCGTACTGCCCGCGCCCTTCAGGAGGTCGCTGTTGTGCCGCCGGGTGCGGTCGCCGAACGGCAGGGAGCCCGTGGACAGGTAGCGGATGGCGCCCTCGGCGTCGCGCTTGGGGATGATCTCGGACTTGGCGTAGCGGCTCGCGCTGAAGGGGATGTCCAGGCGGCCGGCCGCGAACGCGTCGGCTATGGCGGTCATGGTGTCGGGCGCGGCGAGGACGGGTTCGACGATGTCGGCGACCTCGTCGACGATCCAGGCGAGCTCGTCGGCGACGCGTTCCTCGTCGGCTGTGACGAAGTCCAGGAGCGGTGAGTTGGCGCGGTCGGCCAGCCGCAGCCCGTCGACGTTCGCGCGGGTGTCGGGGATGCCGAACGCCTCCTGGTAGGTCTTGGTGATGAGTTTGGAGGCCCCGCCGAGGCGGGCGACGAGAGCCCCGTAGAAGATCAGGTCCTCCGCGTTGCCGCGCTTCTTGGGGAAGACCCCCATGAATTCGTGGAGGACGGCGTGCACGTCCACCTCGGGCGGCAGGTAGGTGCGGGCGAGGACGGGGATCGCCCGCAGCGCGGCGACGTCCTGGACGAGGTGGCCGCTCTGCGGGTAGGACACGGAGATGCAGCGCACCCCGGCGCGGGCGGCGAGCACCGCTTCGAGGACGCTGATCGCGAGGCTGATCGAGGGCGGGACGAGCACGGCGGTCAGGGTGCCGAAGAGCTCACGGTCGATGACCAGGCCGAGGTCGGCGAGTTCGCCGCACACCGTGTCGACGTCGTGCCACGCGGCCAGCGACTCCGCGAGCGGGACCGCCTTGGAGTAGGGCAGGTTGTAGGAGATGCCGCCGCCCTCGAAGGAGGTGATGCCGGAGGCTACGGCGACGTCGAAGAGGATGCGGGCGTCGGGCGAGCCGTGGCGGATCTCCAGCGGGGCGGTGACGGACTCGTTGATGTCCCTGCCGCGGAGGTACCCATGGCTGACCAGGGGGTAGCCGTTGAGGTCGGCCGGTGCACGGTTGAGGGAGCGCAGGGCCTGCTCGAAGCGTTTCAGGCGGGTGTGCGAATCGATGGTGAGCGTGAGGATGTCGGGTTGTGCCTGGTCCTCGAGTTCGCGCAGGAGGGCCTTCATCTCCTCGTGGCCGCCGACGCCGCAGCGCGGCTGGATGGCCACCCGGCCCGCGTCGCGGGCGTCCATGAGGACGCGGGCGGCCGTGGGCTTGCCGAGGGAGCGGACGTAGTCGACGGACTCCGCGAGGGGCGGCAGGGCGTCCGTGCCGGGGCTTCCGGAGTGCCCCGGCAGATAGCTGACCTTCGTCATGAGGCCACGGGCAGACGCTGCCGGTCGGCCGTGCGGCCCGACCGCAGCTCGTCGAGTGCGGGCAGGAGCTGGGACGGGTCCTCGAGGATGAGGTCGACGCCCAGGTCCTGGAGGCGCTCCAGGTCCCTGGGGTCCTTCTTGCTGCCGACGGAGAGGTTGCCCCCGACGATGACGGGGCAGGTGATGCGGCCGGCTTCGCGTGCGGCGGGCAGGTCGCGCAGGTCCTCGTGGACGTGGCCGTTGAGGCTGCCGATGATGACGGCTTCGGCCTCGGGGTGCTGCTCGCAGGCCTGGGCGAACTCCTCGACGGGCGTGCAGGTGCCGAGGTTCTCGACCTCGAAGCCGAGGCCGCGCAGGGCGTGCGCGATGAGGTGGTTGGCGACAGCGTGGCTGTCGCTGGCGGCGACTCCGAGGATGACGAGACGGCGTTCGCTGTACGACATGGGATTGCTGCTCCTTCGGGGGGTGACGATGCCGAGCGTGGTGGGGGCCCGCCGCTGGGCCGGGCCGGAGTCAGTCGTCGAAGGCGGCGAAGAGCTCGCGCTTGCTGACCGAGCGCAGCCGGGTGACGTCGTACTCCCCGGCATCGGCGGCCGCGAGGGAGTCGAAGACGTAGTTGATCGCCGGGATCAGGCCCCACACCTCGTGGTACGGGGGCCAGCCGGGGTGCCCCGCCTCGGCGTCCTGCTGGCGGGCGAAGAGGTAGTCGGCCCAGGTGCGGCTGGAGGGCGCGCGGTGGTGGTAGTCGTGGACGACGGTGTCGCCGGTGAGGACCAGGTAGCGCGAGGGGGCGTGGACGAACAGCATGCGCAGGGTCCAGCGGGCCCAGGCCAGGGTGCGCCGCCCGGCGGGGAGGGCCCGGTCGGGGGCGGCTTCGCCGATGAAGATGGCGTTGGTCAGGGACGCGAAGTACTCGCGGCCGCGCCGGACTTCGGTGCCGGCCGGGGGGAAGGTGTGCTTGACGCACAGGCGCAGGGTGTTGCTGACCTGGAAGAGCGGGATCAGCGGGACGAACCAGATGACGAGCAGGGCGTCCCAGGTGCCGGTGGCGATCGTGGCGGCGGCCGCGGCACCGTAGAGCGCCACGGAGGTGACCTTCTCACTCGTCGCCGACTTGTTCCAGAAGGAGCGGGTCCGGGCGACGGCGAAGGCGAGGTGGAAGCGCGGTGAGCCGAGCTTCGCCAGTACGCGGCGCCACATCTGACGTCGCGTCATGCCCGGGTGCAGGCCGAGGCTGACGAGGAACGCCTGCACGGTGGGGTCGCGAAGGGTCATGTGGTGAGCGGCGTGGTGGTCGCTGACGTGCTCGCGGCTGTACCGCTCGAAGTTCTGGATGATCAGCAGGCTGGAAGTGGCCCGGCCGATGGCGGCGTCGAGGGTGCGCTTGCGGTACATGTTCTTGTGGGAGCACTGGTGGTAGACCATC
This sequence comes from Streptomyces sp. SCA2-17, assembly GCF_044336695.1. Taxonomy (NCBI): domain Bacteria; kingdom Bacillati; phylum Actinomycetota; class Actinomycetes; order Kitasatosporales; family Streptomycetaceae; genus Streptomyces; species Streptomyces sp. SCA2-17. The sequence continues at coordinate 5,693,494 of NZ_CP117521.1, read as the reverse complement.
ATGCGCAGGTTGCGCATGCCGTGCAGGGTGAGGGCCCACCCGGGCAGCAGCAGGAACAGGAACCAGGACCCCAGCGCCCACCCGGTCGCTCCGACGGCGGCGCCCGCGACCATCGCGGCGACCGCGGCGACGAGGTGGTAGGTCGGCGACCAGCCGAACGGGGCCTGTCCGGCCAGGGGTTTGCCCGTGAAGACGGTGAGCGGGGACTGGAGGAGCCCTGGCAGGCTCCTCATGGTCTCTCTCGGGTCGGGGGACTCGGCGGTGGCCGGGCCCGCCTGCCGCGGATGGGCATCGGTAACGGACACGTACTCTCCTGGATCGATCCGGGTCTGTCATTCCTGGACTTCCTGGAATGGCCCTCCGGCGCCCTCCGGAGGACGGACAAGGGCGGCGGCCGTGGGAATCGACGTCGCGGAGCATGAGCGACGCCCCCGGCCCCGATATCGATCGGGACCGGGGGCGGAACGTCCGGCCGCCGCCTGGAAGATTTCTATCGAACCTCGCAGCCGGCGGCCATTGGACTTTCGTTGAAGAGCTGGTGCGCGTAGGAGACCAGCCCGGCCTGGAGCCGGGACTCGACGCGGAGCTTGCCGAGAATCTGCGCCACGTGCGCCTTGACTGTGCCCTCGGTCACCTGAAGTCGTGTGGAAATACTGCGGTTTGAATGACCGGCCCCCAGCAGCAAGAACACCTGGCATTCCCGGTCGGTCAGCAGGCCGATACGACGACGCTGTTCGAGCCACGATTCCTGCTCAACGGTTTCAGTGCCGATCATGCCTTCCACTGCAACAACACCCCCATTTAAGCGCAGCATCCGAGCACCTACGGATGAAAGAATAACCAGCCTACAGTTCGAGAACTCTTTGCCTCGACAAAAGCCTCGTAAAATGTGTGCCCCATGCATGGACATTTCACCTGATTGCCTGCGATAGGCGTACCTAACGTCGGCGAAAACTCCGGGGTTACCCACTGGGGGAAAGTTGAAACTAATCCTTAGTTTCAACTTTCCAGCCGCCTTTCAACCGGCTCGGTGACCGGTTTTCCCGCCGATCACAGAAGGTCGACCCACGCACACACAGCGCAACGGTGAGCGGGAAACGGCGGCCGCCCCGTACGGACCTCACCGGCGCATTCCGAAGACTCTTCACCGGCCCGGACGGGAGCCGATCGATCGATGCTGACCGAGCACTCCGACACCACCGCATTCCACGGCCCGGCGCCGCCCCGCCCGCCGGCATCCCGGTACAGCAGCACTCTTCCCCTCTTCCCCCGGGCGCCACACCTCCGGAATTCATCCGGAAAATTCAGGGAAATTCATGGGGGAAATTCTGTAGCACCCGCCCCCCGGGAGAAGCCGTTATGTGCCGCGGGCAGGCTCTTCACTCAGGACCAGATCCAGCAGGCCGGGGAAAGCCGCGTCGAACTCGGGCCTGCGCAGCCTGTTCAGACGGCGTGAGCCCGCGTCGCGCTGCTCGACGACCCCGGCCTGGCGCAGCACCGCGAAGTGGTGGCTGCGCGTCGCCTTGGTGACCGGCAGGTCGAACGTGCCGCAGGCCCGGCTCCAGTCGGGCCCGCCCGCGAGCTCCCTCACGATGGTGCGCCGCACGGGATCGGCGAGGGCCGTGAGCGCGTCGCTCAACGTCACGTCGGCGGGATGGACGTGCGAAAGGCTCCGCGCCCGCCGCGACCGGGCACGCCCTCCGGCCGAAGCGGACCCCTCGCCCGCGCCGTACTCCTCACCCGGCGGGCGGGGAGCGGGACTTGACGAAGTGTTCGACTCGGGTCTTACATTCATAGTGATCGACCTCCGTCTAACACTTTATGTCGTCCCAGGAAGCACGGTGGTGTGTCATGCCCGGCCGTTCGCCGTCCCGCCAGGTCGCGGCCGCCGGGAGCGAACCCCCGGCCGCCGTCTCCCGGCCCACCGGCCCCTTCGCCCTCTTCGCCGTCTGTCTCGGCTTCTTCATGGTCCTCATGGACAGCAGCGCCCTCAACGTCGCGCTGCCCGCCGTCCGGGAGGATCTCGCCGGAAGCCTGACCGGCCTGGAGTGGATCCTCAACGGCTACACCATCACCCTGGCCGCCTTCCTGCTCAGCGGAGGCTCGGTCAGCGACCGCTGGGGCGCCCGGCGGGTGTTCGGCGTCTCCCTGCTGGGATTCGTCGTGACCTCGGCGGCGTGCGCGGCGAGCCCGGACCTGGGCTCGCTGGTCATCGCCCGGGTGCTCCAGGGCATCACCGCCGGCGGGCTGCTGCCCGCGTCCCTGGCAGTGATCGCCGCCATGTACCCCGACGCCGCCCGGCGGGCCAGGGCGCTCACCGTCTGGGGCGGGGTCAGCTCCCTCGCGCTCGTCTTCGGCCCCGTGCTCGGCGGAGTGCTGACCACGGCCGTCGGATGGCGTTCGGTCTTTCTGATCAACGTGCCCATCGGGCTGCTGGCCTGGTGGCTGACCAGGCGGCAAGTGCCCCTCTCCGCCACCCGGGAAGCGTCCCTCGACCCGGCCGGTCAGGCGCTGGCCGTCCTGGTCGTCGGCTGCGGCATCGGCGCGCTGATCGAGGGCGGCGACCGGGGCTGGACCGACACCGTGACCTGGGTGCTGCTGGTGGTCACCCTCGTCGCGGGCGCGGCGTTCGTCGCGGTCGAGCGCCGCGTGGCGGCCCCCGTACTGCCCCTGGACCTGCTCGCCCGGCCACGGTTCGCCTGCGGCCTGGTCATCGGCGCGCTGTTCCAGTTCGGTGCCTACGGTGCGCAGTTCGCCCTCTCGCTGCGGCTGCAGAACGCCTGGGGCCTCGACGCGCTCGGCGCGGGGCTGTCGTTCGTGCCCTTCGCCGGGATGTGGGCCTTCGCCTCCTTCTTCCTGGCCCGCGCGGTCACCCGCACCGGCCCGCGCCCGCTGCTGATCGGCGGCGCGCTGGCCGCCGCGGCCGGCGCCTGCGCGCTGCTGCCGCTCGGCGGAGAACTCAGCTGGTGGGTCTTCTTCTGCGGCAGTGCCCTGCTCGGGCTCGGTGCGGGACTGATGGGGCCGAGCCTGCCCGCCGTGGTCCTGGGCGCACTGCCTGCCGACCGCTCGGGCCTGGCCTCCGGCGCGCTCAACGCGCTGCGCCAGATCGGTGGGGCGGTGTCGATCGCCCTCTTCGGCGTCCTGCTCGACGGCTCCCCGGGACCGGCGGGGCTACGGATCTGCCTCGCCCTCGTCGCCCTCGGATTCCTGGTCGTCGTCATCGCCGTACCCGCGGCGCTGCCCTCGCCCTCCCGCGCCCGCACCCCGCGGACCAGCCGTCCCTGACCCCGCCCTCCCTGCATACCGACCCGGAAGGAATCATGCGCGCTGTCGTCGTCACCCAGTACGGAGGCCCGGAGGTCCTCACCGTCGCCGAACTGCCCGGTCCGGTGCCCGGGCCGGGCGAGGTGGTGGCCCGTCCCTCGGCCATCGGCGTCAACTACAAAGACGTCTACGAGCGCGAAGGCCGTGCGAAGCCGGCCCCGCCCTTCACCCCCGGGTCCGAGGGCGCGGGCACGGTGACGGCCGTCGGCGAGGGCGTGACCTCCCTCGCGCCGGGCGACCGCATCGCCTGGTGCGCGGCCCCCGGCAGCTACGCCGAGCAGGTCGTGGTGCCCGCGCGGGCGGCCGTCCCCCTGCCGGCGGACATCACGGACGAGGACGCGGCGGCCCTGCTGCTCCAGGGCCTGACCGCCCACTACCTCACCACCTCCACCCACCCTCCGCACGAAGGCGGGACGGCGCTGGTCCACGCGGCCGCCGGAGGCGTCGGCCGCCTGCTGACCCAGCTGCTCACCCGCCGCGGCGTCAAGGTCATCGCCACCGTCTCCACCCCGGCGAAGGCCGCGGCCGTCCGGCCCCTGGGCCCCTGGCGGACCCTGGTGACCGCCGGTGGCACCGGCATCGCCGCGCAGGTCCGCGACCTGACCGGCGGTCGCGGCGTCGATGTCGTCTACGACGGCGTGGGCCGCGACACGTTCGAGGCGGGTCTCCAGTCCCTGCGCCCGCGGGGCACGTTCGTCCTCTTCGGCGAGGCCTCGGGCCCCGTGCCCGCCTTCGACCCCCGGTTGCTCGCCTCCCACGGCTCTCTCTTCCTCACCCGCCCCACGCTCAACGACCACGCGACCGACCCGGCCGAGCTCCGAGAACGCTCGGCGGAGCTGTTCGCCTGGCTGCGCGGCGGGGAGATCGACGTCTCCGTCGGCGGGCGCTACGGACTGGAGGACGCGGCCCGGGCCCACCACGACCTCCAGCAGCGCAGGACCACCGGCAAGCTCCTGCTCCAGCCGTAGCGGAGGCCGGCGGTCAGCTGCCGTGCAGCTCCTCGATGACCGGGGCGAAGGCCTCCATGCCCGGTTCCAGGACCGTGATGTACGAGAAGCCGTACCGCTCCCGCTGCTCGCGCAGTTGCCCGGCCATCTGCGCGGTCGTGCCGACGAGGAGGATCGGGACCTCCAGGGCCTCGTCCTCGGTGAGGTGCGGGACGCGCTGGAGGAACGAGCGGATCACAGCCCTGCGGTGGCCGGTGGGCACGACCATCTGGATCAGGAGGTTGAGCTCGGCGGGTTCGGCGCGGCCGGCAGCGAACCGGCGGTACGCGGCGACGCGCTCCTCCAGTTGTGCGGCCGTGAGCACGGTCGGGATGCTGCTCGGGGCGCCGGGCTCGGTGCGGGCGCCGGAGAAGGCCGCGACGTCCGCGTGCGCGGCCATCAGCTTCAGCACGCGGTCGCCGTTGCCACCGATCAGATAGGGCGGGCGGGGCCGCTGCAAGGGCCGCGGCCGGTGGCCGGGGAAGGCGAAGAGGCGGTCCAGTTCATCGACGGTGCGCCGAAGATGCGACACGCGCTCGCCGGGCGTCCCGAACGGCAGGCCAGCGGCGTCGTGTTCGGCCTTCGCGTAACCGGTGCCGAGGCCCAGCTCCAGGCGGCCGTCGGTGAGCGCGTCGGTCGCGGCCGCCTCACGGGCGAGCAGCGCGGGGTTCCAGAATCCGGCGTTGAGCACGAACGTGCCGAGCCGCGGCCGCTCGGTCGCCTCGGCCGCGGCGACGATCGCCGGGAAGGGCGCGGGCATGCCGAGGTGGTCGGGGAGCAGGATGACGTCGTAGCCGAGCTCCTCGGCCCTGCGGCACTTCTTGCGCCACTCGCCTCCGTCGGAGGGGGTCATCAAGTTGACACCAAAGCGGAATGGGCGGGTCATGGCCTCTCCTCAGGGACGACGGGCGTTCAGGGGCCAGGTGTCGGCCAGCCGGTCCACGGCGGCGACGACCGGGGCCGTCCCGTCCTCCGCGCGGATGCGGGTGCCCAGGGCACGGGCCCGCTCCCGGTAGGACGGGTCGGTGGTGACGCGCAGCAGGGCGGCGGCCAGGGCGTCCGCGGTGAGGCGGCGCAGCGGTACGGCCGGGGGCGCGACGCCCAGGGCGGTGAGGCGGCCGGCCCAGAAGCCGGTGTCGAGCTGGAGGGGGAGCACCACGGCGGGCACCCCCGCGCGCAGGGCCGCCGCCGTGGTGCCCGCGCCGCCGTGGTGCACAACGGCGGCGGTCTCCGGGAAGAGCGCGGCGTGCGGGAGTTCGCCGACGGTGAGCATGTCGTCGCCGTCGGCCTCCAGTCCGCTCCAGCCGCGCTGGACCACTCCGCGCAGCCCGGCCGCGCGCAGGGCCCGTACCACCGTTGCGCCCACCCGCGCCGGATCGCGCACGGGGATGCTGCCCAGCCCGACGAAGACCGGTGGCGGGCCTGAGTCCAGGAAGTCCCGGACGTGCGGGGGCAGTCCGGTGCCGGGCGGGTCGTGCTGCCACCAGTAGCCGTCGACGGTCAGCTCCGGGCGCCAGTCGCGGGGGCGGGGGACGACGAGCGGGCTGAAGCCGTGCCGGACGGGCCAGCGCTGCCGTTCGCGGGTGCGGCGGGCCGCGCGGGTGCTGCTGGGCGGCAGGCCGAGGCGAGCCCGCAAGGTGCGGGCGGTGCCGGAGTAGACGGCGTCCACGACGGAGTTCACGGCCCGCGCGGCGATCCGGTTGCCGGCCGGGCCCAGGGAGCGGGTGCTCAAGACGCTCGGGGCGAACTCGCGGGTGGCGTGGAGGGGCTGGAGGTAGACGCCCATGCCGGGCAGCCCGAGCCCCTCGGCGAGGGTGTGGCCGAGGAGTTGCAGGGAGCTCGACACGAGCAGGATGTCGGCCTGCTGCGCGGCCGCCAGCAGGCCGTCCGCCATCTGTCGCGCGCCCTGCCGGGCGAGCAGGAAGGCCCGGGCCCGCTGCTCGACGTCGGTGGCACTGCCCCGCAGCGCGCGCCCTCGCGGGGTGTCCAGCTCCGCCCGCGGGTCCACCGGCAACGGGTGGAAGCCGATGCCCGCGTTCTCGGCGAGGGACGCGAAACGGGCGTGGGTGACCAGGGTGACCCGGTGCCCGGCCCGCTCCAGAGCGTGCCCCAGCCCGGTGTAGGGAGCCGCGTCACCGCGCGAGCCGGCGGTCAGCAGAGCCACTCTCATCGGTCCGCTCCCCGCTGGTGACGCCTCGACGCGGTGAGCATGATCTCCCGGACCCGGTCGAGGTACTTGGGCACGCCCGCCGCGGCCGCCGGGGTGTCCGGCATGCTGACCACCAGGTCGGCCCGGTCGGGAAGCCAGTTGAACCACATCGACACGCCACTGGCGTTGTCGGGGCCGGTCAGGATCGTGGCGTCCGCGTGGAGGTAGTCACGGGAACCCGGCGCCGCCCGCCCGTCCAGATAGGACGCCATGGGCGGGATGGCCGGGATGTCGCCCTCGTCCAGCAGCAGTTCGAGCGCCCGGTGCACCGGCACGTCGTACGCCGCGCGGGCGCGCTGGAAGCCTTGCTGTGCGGCGGTGATCGCCCCGGCGAAGGCCGGGGAGGCGGGCAGCCGGAACAGCAGCGGCGCGAGGTTGACCAGCCAGCCGTGGACGTGGAGCAGCCGGGGGTGGGCCCTGGTCGACACGGCGGTGAGCACGCGGTAGACGTCGTTGCCGGTGAACTCCCACTGCGCGAGGGCCAGCGCGGCGAAGGCGCCCGCGCCGAACCCTCCGCCGTGGTGGGCGCAATACGCGCGGAACGCGCGTGCCTGTGCACCGGTGAGCACGGGGTACTGGATGCGGGTGCCGGGCAGCAGTTCACCGGCATCGTTGCCCAGCCCGACCGGAAAGCCGGGGAAGCCGCCGTCCCCCGCGGCCAGGAACTCCGACCACACGGCGAGCTCCGGCGCGGTTGCCGTCAGCGAGGCGGAGCGCTCTTGCTCGCGGCGGTTGTAGTCCAGGTAGCCGGGTGCCGGTGGCAGGTGGACCGAGGTGTTGCCGCGGGCCGCCTGGTACCGGGCGCGGACCTCGTGGAACAGCAGCGCCAGGGAGTGCGCGTCGGTATAGGCGTGGTCGATCGCGAAATACACCGTGGAGGTCGTGTCCCGGCGGATCACTCCGGCGAGGAATCCCAGCCGGCTCGCCGTGGCCTGCTCGTCGATCCGCCGGTGCAGGTGGGCGCGCAGGTCGTCCGCGCTCGTGAACTCGCCCACGCGCACCGGACGCACCGTGAGGGAACCGGGCTGCAGGCGGAAACCGGGCAGGTTCTCGCTGTCCGGCTCGTACCAGGTGTGGAACGCCTCGTGTCTTCGCGCGAGCCCTTGCCACGCGCCGGTGAGCGCGTCGAGATCGGCCCGGCCGTCGAGCTCGAACGCCAAGGCCACCCAGGGCGACTGTCGCCGGCCGGCGGCGCGGTTGGCGGCCGTCGACTGCAAGTGGGCCCGCTGGAAGTACGACGCGGGCACGTCGTGCCGTACGGGCTCCCGGCCGACGGCCGGTTCGAACTCGACCACTTCGCCCGGCTCGGGTCGCCAGTCGAGGATCTGGGTCATACGCACGGTGAGTCTCCTCCTCCAAGGAACGTCCGGTCCTGAGCGGTCTTGCCGACGTGCGGTGCGGGTCCGCGCCCCGAAGGGGCGCGGGGAACTGCCCGACCAGCCCCCGGCCCGCAGATGACGCACCCCGCTTCCCGCGGAGCGCTGAGAGGCGCTCGGCTACGCGGGCATGGGCACGGCTTCGGCACGGTGGCCGTCCGCGACACGGGCGGCGGCGTGCGCGGCGGCCACCACGAAGCGGCCGACGTTCGCGCGGGCAACGGCCGTGTCAGGGAAGCGCGCTGACACGTGCACGCCGCGGTCACTCCTGGTCAGCCACACGTACACCTCGGCATGGCCGTGGATGCGGCTGCGCAGCATCACGTCGTCCGGCCGGGGCGGGGCGCCCGGCACGCGGCGTACGTCGAGGTAGGACACGACGAACCTGGGGTGGATCTCCCTGCGCAGCATCCGGCTGATGTGGGGCAGCGAACTGCCCGGCCCCGGCCTGTGCCTGCGCAGTTCGGCGGCGGCGAGGGCGACGGTGCCGGCGAAGGCCGCCCCGGGAGCCGCCGGGATCCGCACCGGGTGCAGCCCGACGAACCAGCCCGGCGCCGCTCGCCACCGGTCGGGCCGGGTGTTGGCCAGGTTCACCACGGACAGGTGCCGCTCACCCGAGACCTCCGCCGCGGCGAGCGCGAGGCAGGCGAGCAGCCCCGCGGCGGTGCTGCCTCCGCCCGCGCGTGACGCGGCGGCGAACCTGGCGGCCGCCGGCCCGTCGAGAAGCCGGCGGTAGGTGCTGCACTGCGCGTGCGGCCCCTCCGAGGCGCCGAGCGGCAGCGGGAAAGCGGGAGTCCGGCCGTGAGCGCCGCCCAGCAGGGCCCGCCAGGGGGCCGTGCGCTCGGGCCCCACCGGCAGCCGGCCGGCCAGGCTCCGTTCCTCGGCCCCGAAGTCCAGGAACGTCGGACCGGGCACGTCCTCCGCGCTGCCTGCCAGGCGGTCGCGGACCTGCCCCGGGATCATGGCGAGCGTGTAGCCGTCCACGACGCCGTGGTCCGCCCCCGCGAACACCGTCACTCCGGCCGCGCCCTCGACCGTCGCGAAGGCCACCTGCGGCCAGCCCAGGGGGCTGACACTGCGGTCGAAGAAGGCCTCTATCTGCCGCCGGACCGACGCGCCGTCGGCGAAGTCACCGACGTCCTGCCGTCGCAGCGTGACCGCACTCGCAGGGAGCGTGCGGCGTACGCAGCGCCCCGGGGCCGGCACCAGCTTGCTGCGCAGGTGCTCGTATCCGCGCAACCAGGCCGAGAACGCGGAACCCACCCGGTCCAGGGCGGCACGCCCCACGCCGAACGACACCCCGACCCACGCCGGATCCACGTGCCGCGGCCCCCGTGCGGCCGCGGCGCGCACGTGGTGCTCGTGGACGAGCGCGGGCGCCCGCGGGTCGTCCGCCCAGGCCGAGGCCGGGGCGGACGGTGTCCAGAACACCAGCCGGCCGGCGGGCACCGTACTGTCACCCAATTCTGTGAATTCCAAGACTTCACCGGCCCGAAACAGTGCGACGCCGGCCCCGAATCACCATCACGATGCTCTCCTTATGACACCTCGGTGCGGCCGCTGAAGCTAGCGGACGGCGATGAAACCAAGATGAAAGAGAGCCCTCTTGTTGCTCATGGAATGCGCTGGTAGCGTCCGCTCCCGTCAATTCGTTCAGCGCTACGCCGGCTTCTTGGCCGGCCGGCGGAGGGGGAATTCATGAATTCACCGGCAGACACCGGATCATTACCGGCCGCAGGCAGTGCGGAACCGTCCACGGACTACGCCGCGCTGCGCCGCGACCCGGAATACGCCGAGCTGAACCGCGCGCTGCTCGACCTGGTCCCGGTCGGCTCCGGGCCGGCCGTCCTCGACCTGGGGTGCGGAGACGGAGCCGTCAGCGAGCAGCTGCTGCTGCGCGACCCGGCCATGTCCCTGGCCGCTGTCGATCCCGACCCGGCCCTGCTCGACGCGGCACGGGCCCGCCTGGGTGACCGGATCCGCTTCGCCGTGGGCGACGCGGCCTCCGTCTCCCGGCTGTTCCCGCCGGACGCCTTCGACACCGTCGTCCTGGCCAACTGCATCCATCTCGTCCCGGACCTCGGCGAGGCGCTCGGTGCGATCGGGCGGGTCCTCACCGGCGGCGGCCGCCTGGTGTTCAACTCGGCCTTCTACTCGGGCGCGGAGACCGCGGCCGACCTGCCGGCGTACGCCGAGCTGGTCGGCACGGCCCGCCGCCTCGCCCGCAAGCGCGGACTCCCGCCGGCCCGGTCGGCCGGCGGCCGCCCCGCGGGGCTGCGCAGGAGCGCCGCGGACTACCAGGCCGCCCTGGCCGCGGGTGGTTTCACCGGCGTGGTCACCACCGAGCGGGTGTTCACCCTCGGCCGGCGCTTTCTCGCCGCACTGTGCTCGACCCCGATGTTCGCCACCGCGGCCCTGCCCGGCATCGACCGGCATACCGCCGCGGAACTGCTCGCCGAGGCGCTGGAACAGCAATACGAGCGGGCCCCGTTCACCATCACGCGGCGCTGTGTCTACTTCTCCGCGACCAAGCCGTAGAAAATACCGGGAAAGGAATTCACCATGACCGAGGTACTGGACGTCGTCACTCAGGCCATCATCGATATCCGGCCGGACCTGGCCGCATCCCGGACGGAAATCACCCGCGAGTCGGCACTATTCTACGCCGCTGATCCCGGCCGGCCGATGCTGGGACTCGACTCCATGGAAGCGCTCGAACTGATCGCCGTACTGGAAGAGGAATTCGGGATTCAGCTGGGGGACACCAAGATCAGAATCGTCGACCTCCGCACGGTCGGAGACGTGGTCGACGCCATGTCGGCGGCGTTGTGACGTCCGGAGCGCCGGCGCGCAACCGCGTCCTCGTGACCGGCATCGGCATCGAGTCGTGCGCGGGCGGCACACCGGAGGAGTTGTGGGGCGCCCTGTCCGCGGGACGCCCCGCGACCTCGGCGCTGGAACTGGAGCAGCCGCTGCCGTGCCAGGTCGGCGGCGTGGTCCGGGGGTTCGACCCCCGGGAGCACATGTCCGTCCAGCAGGCCCGCCGCACCTCGCGCTTCCAGCAGTTGTTCTTCGCCGCGGCGATGAAGGCACGGGCGGACGCGGAGCTGCGCACGGCGCCGGGGGCGGTGTACGCCGGCACCGGCGGCGGCGGGCTCGATGAGGCCGCGCAACTCGTGACCACGCTGCGCCGGAGCGGGTGGCAGCAGATGAACCGGCTCGGCCTGCTCCGCCTCCTGCCCAACCAGGCCGCCGGGCTCGTCGCCCAGGAACTGGGCGTCACCGGACCGGTCATCACCCTCTCGACCGCCTGCGCGGCCTCGACGGACGCCATCGGAGCCGGGATGCGCGCGGTGCGCGACGGCACGGCCGACGTGGTCCTCGTCGGCGGCGTGGAGAGCTGGCTGGACGTGCCGGCCCTGGCGTCCTTCGCCCTGCTGGACGCGCTCTCCCGGCGGCCGGCGGCGGAGGCGGCGGCCGCGTCCCGGCCGTTCGACCGCGACCGCGACGGCATGGTGCCGGCCGAAGGCGCCGCCGTACTCGTGCTGGAGTCCGAACGGTCCGCGCTGCGCCGCGGCGCCGGCGTGTACGGCGAGGTGCTCGGCGCCGCGTCCACCTGCGACGCCCACCACCCCCTGGCTCCCCGGGAGGACGGCGCGATAGCGGCCAGGACGATCCGCACGGCCTGCGCCGACGCCGGCCTCGACACCGACGCCGTCGACCTGGTCAGCGCGCACGGAACCTCGACACCGCTCAACGACCGGGCCGAAACCGCGGCCGTCAAGCTCGCGTTCGGCTCCCATGCCCGGAACCTGGCGATCACGGCGCCCAAGTCGGTCATCGGCCACGCCTGCGGCGCGTGCGGAGTGCTGGAGAGCGTCGGCCTACTGCTCGCCATCCGCGAGAAGTTCGTGCCGCCCACCGCGAACCTGGACAACCCCGACCCCGACTGCGACCTGGACTACACGCCGCTCGTGGGCCGGCCCGCCGCGATCGACGTCTGCGTCAAGCAGAACTTCGGCTTCGGCGGCCACAACTCGGCGGTGGTGTTCGGCGCCGCGTGAGCGGCCGGGGCGCCGGCACCGCAGTCATCGCGCGGGCGCCGCTCCGCCGGGCCCGGCCGGCTGCCGGGCGCCACTGGACGCCCGGTAGGTACGGGCGAGGTGGGCCTGCAGGCGGGCGTGGCGGAACTGGTAGACCGCGCCGGCCTGGCGGAGCACGCCCCGCTGGTATGCGTCCTGGAGGAAGGCGACGACGTTCCAGGGCAGCCGGCCGGTCAGCGGCAGCCAGATCCGGGCGAAGACCACCCACTGGCCCCAGGCGGTCAGGCTGAGCCCGTAACCGAGGCCGCCGCCGATGCCGCTGATGAGGCCGAGCTTGACCGAGGACGGAACGTTCCACACGAGCGGGCCCAGGAGCGGCGACAGGGGCCGGATCATCGCCCAGGCTCCATAGCCGACCAGGAGGCCGAAGACGGGTGCCCAGACGATGAACTGCGCGGTGATCGTTCTGCGGTTCGTGCGCAGCAGGCCGGCCGGATTGACGGCGGACCGGATGTCGAGGGGAGTTTCGAGGAGGGCCACGAGCCCGAAGACGGGGCCGGCCGCCAGCGCGAACACGATCCCGAAGAACGCGCCGTTGGCAAGTCCGGCGCGCAGGGAGGCCTGGAGGCCGATGAGGTTGAGGAGCGCGACGATCCCTCCCTGCAGAAAGCCGTAGCCGAAGCCGAGGAAGAGCCCGAGCAGCAACCCGATCAGGCAGCGGGCGGCGGTTCCCCGCCAGGCCGTCCCCCTCGCCCCGCTGAAGATCCTCATGCCCATGTCGGCCGGCCGCACCACCGTGTCCCGGGCCGCGACCATGAACCAGTACACGATCCCGAACATGCCCCCGGAGACGGCCCCCACCACCAGCCCCTCCGCGAGCAGGAATCCGACGGGGTCGATGAAGACGCCGACGGCGAAGTGGACGAGCTCCATGGTCAGGCAGACCACCAGCGCGGTCACCAGCGTGCGGGTGGCACGGGGCAGTCCCGAACCGAACCGCCACCACTCCAGGTCGGGGGTGTCGAGCCGGGTCAGGTGGCGGGCGAGGTAGCCGAGCCAGTCCTGGGCGCGTTCCGGGTCGAAGCCGCGGCGCGAGCCGCCGGCCGGGCGGTGCTCCGGTCGGCGCCGGTAGGCGGAGGCGGTGAAGTTGTCGAGGAGGTGGTCCTCCAGCTCCTCGGGGCCGCCGAACCGCCGGGTGTCCAGAAGGACGGCCGGGTCGCGGCCGGGGGTGTCGCTGTAGACGGCCCGGGCGAGCGTGACCATCAGCGGCGTAGAGAGCACCGCGGCGAGGCCGGCACCGGCCCGGCTGCGCGGCTGCCCGCTCAGCTCCTTCAGTACGGGGTCCCACGCGGTGGTCATCGGATCCCCGCCGCGGGCCTTGCGCGTGGCGCGCGGCAGGTAGTCCGCGAGGTCGCTCAGGGCGAGGTCGGCCAGCTCCACCGCGGCGGCGGAGGTGAGCACGTCGGTCTCCGCCACCGCGGCGGCGTACTCCGCCGGGCGGCTCGTCAGCAGCAGGGGAAGCGTGGTGGCGTTGAGCGCCTCCAGGGCGGAGCGGTGCAGTCCGCCGGCGATCTCGTCGAAGCCGTCCAGCACGGGGAGCACCCGGCCGGTCTCGACCAGGGCGGCGGCCAGGCTCAGCCCGCCGGGCGCCGGGGCGGCGAGACCGGGATGATCGCGGGTCAGTTGTGCGGTCAGCCAGTCCCGCAACGTGATGGCGGTGGGATCCCAGCCGCCGATGCTGAAGATCACCGGTACGGCCTCGGTGCGGGCCCTCGACGTCAAGTAGTCCAGGACGAACCGCATGGTGAGGATCGTCTTCCCCGAACCGGGCCGGCCCAGCACCACCAGCCGCCCGGACGGGATCCGCCGGTACACGCCCACGATCGCGTCGAGTTGCCCGCTGAGGTCCAGCGGGCCGTGCTCGCCCCCGGCGGGCAGACGGCGGATGTTGGCCCAGTGGTCGGTCAGCTCTTCGGGAACCGGCTGCCAGCGCACCGGCAGCGGGTAGGGATCGTGCACCTGCCGCTGCTCCTCCTCGCGCTGCCAGCGGGCGGCCACCGCGTAGGCGAGTTGCTCGGCGACGTCGGCCAGGGTCTCGCGCAGGGCCGAAGCCGGCTGCCCGGTGGCCGGACCGGGGGCGCCGGCCGGTCCGGCGGGGCCCGCCGAGGTGCCGCGCGCTGCTGAGTCGTCGCGGGCTGCCGACTCGCCGGGCCCGGTCTCGTGCGCGCCCCGGCGGACGGCGGCCGCCAGCAGCTCTTCGCGTTCCGCCGGTCCCAGCCCGAGGGCATCGGCCAGCAGCCGCACCGTGGTCACCCTGGGGTCGGCGCGCTCTCCGGTCTCCAGCCCGCGAATGGTCCGCACGCCCACCCGGGCGCGCTCCGCCAGGGTCTCCTGGGTCATTCCCGCGTCGTGCCGCAGCCGCCGTAACAGCGTGCTGAACTCACTGGCCACAGGTCACGGCCTCCCCCTCGAATGTGTTGTTCCCCCAGCTGAGGGACTCTAGCGCGGCCACCGGCCGCATACGGCCGGTCTTTTGGCCTGTCCGTTGTCCGGTGCCGGGGCCAGCGTCGGCGGCATCCACCAGACCCGCCGGACAGGAGAACGGGCAGTCACGATGCCGACGACCGGAGCCACCACCCAGCCGACCGCCACCCCGCTCGGACACCAGGAGCGCCAAGTGCTCTACGCGGTCGGCTGCGGCCTGAGAGACGACGAGATCGCCGCCGGCCTCGGCATCCCCGAGGATGCCGTGGCCGGACACCTCACACGGATCCTCCTCGGGCTCGGCCTGCGCGACCGGGCCGCGGCCATCGTCCACGCCTTCGACTGCGGTGTGGTCGCCCCCGGCCGCGGCCCCCGCAGCCAGGTGACGAGCCCGGTGCCGCCGCCCACCGCCCGCCGCGTGCCCGGACCGCGGATACAGATCTCGATGCTCGGACCACTGCGGGCATGGCGCGACGGACACCCCCTGGACCTGGGGCACCTGCGCCGGCAAGCCGTCCTGACCGCGCTGGCTCTGCGCCCGGGCCGGACGGTCAGCCGGCAGGAACTGCTCGACGGCGTCTGGGGCGAGGAGCCGCCGAACACGAACGTGATACCGGTGTACGTCTACCGGCTGCGCAAGATCCTGCACGCGGAAGGCGGCCCGGACCCGGCGATCGAGAGCGACCGGTACGGCTACCGGCTGCTCCCCGGGGCGGTCACCGTGGACGTGGCGCGCATGGAGGAGCTGGCCGGCGCGGCCGCCGCGGCCGAGCGGGAGGGCGACCTGGCCGAGGCGGTCCGGGTCTGCTCCCGGGCGCTGAGCCTGTTCCGCGGAGAGCCCCTGGCCGGTCTGCCGGGGCCGCTCGCCGAGCTGGAACGGCTGCGGCTCACCGAGCGCAGGGTCGTCCTCTTGCAGCGGAAGCTGGACTGGCAGGTGCGGCTGGGCCGGCACGCCGAACCGATCGCCGAGTTGTCGGCCCTGACCGCGGCGCAGCCCCTGAACGAACCGGCCGCCGCGATGCTGATGCGCGCGCTCTACCTCAGCGGCCGGCAGGCCGACGCCTTGACCGTGTTCGACCGCACCCGCCGCCGGCTGGCCGAAGAGCTGGGAGTCGACCCGGGCCCGGTACTGCGGCGGACGCACCAGATGATCCTGCGCGGGGACGAAGCCCGCCTCGGCCGCGCCGGAACCGCGCAGTGACCGGACCGGTACGGCACACGCGCGGCGAGGAGCTCCTGCTGGCGAGGATCTCCGCGGCAGCCGGCCGCGAGCACCTCGGCAAGCGGCTCGCCACCTACGCGGGCACCGCGCACCCGGCGCCCGCGAAGTCCCCGCGGGCCCGGGGAATCCGCAGTCTGCTGACCTTCGTCCGCTCCCGCAGGCCTTCCGCGGCGAAAGGACGCGATGACGCGCGACTGGACCTGTACGCGTACGGCTTGACGGTTGCCGTCAGGGGGCGGATCCATGTCGTCCGCTACGACACCACCGCCGTATTCCGGACGAGCCCCACGGACGGCCCGGCCCGTGCCGGCTCTGCCTGCACGCTCACCGATGCCGACGGGGAGCGGGTCGTGCTGCGCGGCAGGCCGGACCGGGGCGACGCGGCAGAGTGGTGGCCCGCGATCGAGCGGGGCGTCACCCGCGCCCAACTGCCCCGGGCACTGGCCGCGCTCGACCAGGGCGAGCGCCTGGCCTTCGGCGACATCTGGCTCACCAGGGAGAAGGCCGGGTGCGGAGCGGAATGGGCGCCGTGGCCGCAGGTCCGGTACAGGCGGACCCGGGAGGGAGCCGTCGAGCTCGGCATCGGCGGGACGTGGCACGGGCCGGGCTCCGCGGCGCCCGAGATCCCGAACGCCTTCCTCCTCCGCGCGCTCGTCGAGCGCCTCGGACCGGACGGCGTGCGCTGACCTCCGCCGGCCCGGGACCGGCCCGGCCGGTCCGTTTGCCGACGCAACATCAGAAAGGCCGCCCTCGCATCATGCGAGAACGGCCTCCGACCTGCGAAAATCGCTGGTCGGGACGGCGGGATTTGAACCCACGACCCCTTGACCCCCAGTCAAGTGCGCTACCAAACTGCGCCACGTCCCGGTGCTTGTCCGGCCCGGGCTCTCGCCCTTGCCGACCGCGCACGAGAACAATACCGCACTTCAGAGGGTGATCGCGCACGCCTTTCAGTGAGACGATCATCCCTGAATGTCTCGTTTGGGTCACTTATTCGATATACGCCGACCCTCTCCTCTCTCACGCGGTATTGACCGCCCTCCCGGCCCCCGTGGGACCATCGGGCCTTCGGACGTCGCTCGCGACGCGTGCAACTCCCCCGCCCCAGGAGGACAGTTGGCAACCTCGGACGCCCCGGCGACTCCCCCTTCCACCCTCTCCCGGCGCAGGTTCCTGCAAGCCGCGGCCGGTACCGCGGCGGCGGCCGGGGTCGTGGGGGCGTTGCCCGGGGCCGTGGCCGCGGCGGCTTCCGCGCCTGCCGGGGCGCTGTCGTTCACGGCCGCCACCAACGGGGCGGCCAGCCTCGCGCCCGCCGGGGACCGGCTGATCGCCGAGGTGCAGAACGTGCTGTGGTCCCTGCCCCGCAAGGGCGGGGAGGCCGTAGCGATCACTCCGGCCGATCTTGAGCCGACCCGGCCGGTGCACTCCCCCGACGGCCGGCAGCTCGCCGTCTGCGCGTACCGGGGCGGCGGCTTCCACATCTGGACGCTGCGGCCCGACGGCAGCGGGCTGCGGCAGGTCACGGACGGGCCGTGGGACGACCGCGGGCCCGCCTGGTCGCCCGACGGCACGCGGATCGCGTTCGCCTCCGAGCGCGGCGGCGACCCCGTGGCCGGGAGCCCGTACCGGGTGTGGGTGGTGGACGTGCGGACGGGCGCGCTCACGCAGGTCACCGGGGTGAGCGGGCAGGAAGGGCCGCTCCAGGACGGCGCGTGGGAGGACTTCGACCCGGTGTGGTCGCCGGACGGCGCCCGGCTGCTGTTCGTCCGCGGGCGCCTCGCCGGGAGCGCACTGGAGGCCCGTACGATCGCGTCCGTGTCCGCCGACGGGCACGGGCCGGTGCGGACCGAGCACACCGAGGCCGCGGCCGGGCAGATCATGACGCCGGCGATCGCCCCCGACGGCCGCCTCGCCTATCTCCGGACGACCCCCGCCCCGGCGGCCGGCTGCACGCTCGTCGTGGACGGCGCGCCCGTGGCCGTCGACGGGGACGTCGAGCCCGTGCCGCCGCGCTGGACGCCCTCCGGCGAGCTGCTGCTGACCGTCAGCGGGGCGTTCAAGGTCGTCCGCCCGCAAGCCCCGCGCGACGCCGAGGTCGTCCCCTTCACCGGCCGGCTCACGGTTTCCCGGCCGCGCTACCGCACCAAGCGGTACGACTTCGACGCCGGCGGCACGCACGCCGTGCGCTCGCTGCACTTCCCCGCGCTCTCGCCCGACGGCCGCCGCGTCGCGTTCGGCGCGCTCAACGCGCTCTGGGTGGCCGACGTGGCGGGCGGCCGGCCGCCGCGCCGGGTCGTCAAGGCCGACCCCGCCCGCTACCCCTTCGGGCCGGTCTGGAGCCCCGACGGCCGCTCCCTGGTGTACGCGGGCGACAGCGGCGGCCTGCTCGCCGCGCGCCGCCACGACCTCGCGTCCGGCGCGGACACCGTGCTGGCCGAGGGCGGCCGCGCGTACCCCGTCCTGTCGCCCGACGGCAGGAGACTGGCCGCCCTCGACCTGGCCGGGAACCTCGTGGTGCGCGACCTCGCCGCCGGTGAGGACCGGGTCCTGGCAGCCGCCCTGGGCGGCGGCGGGCTGCCGGGCCGGCCGAGCTGGTCGCCGGACGGCCGCTACGTCGCCCTGTGCGACCGCAACCGGCTGAACCAGCGGTTCCGCGAGGGCTACAACCTCATCCGCGTGATCGACACGGCCGGCGGCGGCGCCCGGCTGCACGCGCTCGCCCCGCACGTCTCGCTCAGCGACCGCTACGGCTCCGGGCCCGTCTGGTCGCCCGACGGGCGGCACATGGCGGTGATCGCCGAGTCCGCGCTGTGGCTGCTCCCCGTCCGGCCCGACGGCACGCCGGACGGCGAGCCCCGCCGGCTGACGGACGAGGCCGCCGAAGATCCCTCCTGGGCGGCGGACTCCCGCACGCTCCTCTACCTCTCCGCGGGCCGCCTGCGGCTGCTGGACGTCCACGGCGGCGCCGCCCGCACCGTCCGCGTCCCCCTCGACTACCGGCGCCCGGTGCCCGCCGACACGGTGGTGCACGCCGGCCGCCTCTGGGACGGCACGGGCGACACGGTGCGCGAGGACGTCGACCTGGTGATCCGCGACGGCCGGATCGCCGCCGTCGAGCCGCACCGGGCCCGGCGCGCGGCCGACCGCACCGTCGACGCGTCGTCCGGCACGGTCATCCCCGGGCTCTGGGACACCCACACCCACCCGTACCAGAACACCTACGGCGGCCGGCAGACCGCGCTCCAGCTGGCGTACGGGATCACCACCGCGGTCTCGTTCGGCGGCGGCGCCCACGAGCAGGCCCGCATCCGCGAGGCCGTGGCCGCGGGCGAGCTCGCCGGGCCGCGGCTGCTGGCCACCGGGGAGCTGCTCGACGGCGCGCGCGTCGCGTACAGCATGGGCCGCGCGCACCGCACCCGCGAGGGGCTGCGCCGGTCGCTCGCCCGCGCCGAGGCCCTCGACTGGGACTTCGTGAAGACCTACGTCCGCGCGCCCGGCTGGCTGATGGAGGAGGCGGCCCGCTTCGCGCACGACCGGCTCGGGGTCCGCTCCGGCAGCCACCTCCTGTCGCCCGGCGTCCAGCTCGGCCAGGACCTGACGACACACCTCCAGGCCACGCAGCGGCTGGAGTTCGGCCACGCGACGACCGCTTCGGGGCGCGCGTACCAGGACGTGGAGGAGATCTACACCCGCGGGGGCTTCCACCTCGTCGCCACCATGTTCACGTCCGTACCGCTGCTCGGCGAGGCGCCGGCGCTGGCGCGGGACCCGCGGGTGACGCGGATGATGCCGCCGTGGGACGTGGAGGTCGTCCGCCGGACCGCGGCCGCGCCGCCGACCGCCGACCAGCTGGCGACCCTGGAGCGCGAGACCGGCGTCTACCGCCGGGTGCTCGCGGGCGGCGGCCTCGTCGCGCTGGGGACCGACGCACCCCTGGTTCCCGTCGGCCTCTCCCTGCACCTGGGGCTGCGCGCGCTCCACCGGTACGGGCTGACCCCGGCGCAGGCGCTCCGGACCGCGACGGTGCTGCCGGCGCGCGTCTTCGGCGCGGACCGGGACCTGGGCACACTGGAGCCCGGCAAGCTCGCGGACGTGACGGTGGTGGACGGCGACCCGTTCACGGACTTCGACACGCTGGTACGGACGGTGTCGGTGCTACGGGGCGGGGTGCGGTTCGATCAGGCGGGCCTGGTCGACGCGTACGACGGCGCCGCCGGCTCGGTCTCGCCACCCGGGGCGCGGGGTGCGGATGCGTGGCTCGCCGTGAGCCGCCAGCTCCGCCGGGACTCGTGCTGCGACGTGGAACTCCATCTGTGACGGGGCGCAGCGGCGAGCAAGCCCCACGGCCTTACCGGCGGTGCCGGACCGGCTCAGGCCCGTAGGGACACCTCCGGCCTCGTCTCGGACGCCGCGGGCCGCTCGACCGTTTCCGTCGCCGGGCGGGCGGCCACCGCCCGCCACCACGGGTCGGCCGGCAGGCCGGTCGCCGGCTCGAACGGCTGCCCCGGGCGCGGCGTCGCCACGCGCGCCCCGTGGCGGCGGGCCGCCGCGACGGAGCCCTCGGCCGGCTCCTCCCACGGGTGCGGCGCGAGATTGAACGTGCCCCAGTGGATGGGCAGCATGACGCCGTGCGCGGCGTCGCCCTGGAGGTCGGCGTGGGCCTGCATGCCCTCCTCAGGCGTCATATGAATGTCGGGCCAAAACTCCGAATACGCCCCGATCTGCACCATCGTGGCGTCGAACGGCCCGTACTGGGCGCCGATGTCCTTGAAGCCGGGGAAGTAGCCGGTGTCGCCGCTGTGGAAGACGCGGTGCGCGGAGCCGGCCACGACCCAGGAGGCCCAGAGCGTGTGCTGGGTGTTGCGCAGCGCGCGGCCGCAGAAGTGGCGGGCGGGGGTGGCGGTGAAGGTGAGGCCGGCGACGCGAGCCTGCTCGTGCCAGTCGAGCTCGGTGATCCGGCCCGCGGGCACGCCCCAGTGCTCCAGGTGGGCGCCGACGCCGAGCGGTACGACGAAGTGCGCGCCGCTGCGGCGGGCGAGGGCGCGGACGGTCGGCATGTCCAGGTGGTCGTAGTGGTCGTGGGAGATGACCACGGCGTCGAGGGGGCCGGTCTCGCGCAGCGGCACCGGCACCGGGTGCAGCCGCTTCGGGCCGGCGAAGGCGAAGGGCGAGCAGCGCTCGGACCAGACCGGGTCGAAGAGCACCCGGGCCCCGTCGATCTCGGCGAGCACGCTGGAGTGCCCCATCCAGGTCAGCCGCAGGCCGGACGCGGCGGGGACGGCCAGGTCGGCCACGGTGGTGGGGTGGACCGGCACGGTGCCGGCGGGCGCCCGGCGGGCGCGCTCCTCCGCGCGGAAGTACGTGGGCAGGAACTTCAGCATGGCGCGGGAGGGCGTGCGCTCGGTGCCGGCGGGGTTGGTGAACACGCCGTCGGCGAAGTGCGGCGACCGCCGGATGCGTGCCATCCGCTCCCCGGACGGGTCCGCGCCGAACGCGGCCGGGCGCAGGGCGTCGAGCGGTGAGCTGGTGAGGCGGAAGCCGGTCACGGCACCTCCAGGACGAAAGCGGCCAGGTCACGCCATTATCCGCCCCGGCCCGGAGGGCTACCGGGCGGCCCTCGGCGACGGCTGGGCGGCCTTTCCGGGGAGCGCCGGTGAACGTGCGCCGGTGAGCTCTCCGGCTGCCGCCGCCCGGGCTCACCCCCGTGATATGAGCCCGGACGCGCGGCCGGCGCACTGCCGGGGACCCACTGTGCAGGGTCGTGCCCCCACCCGCACGTGATTTTTTACGGGGTCTTCCCCTCCGTTTGCGGGGCGCTCAGCCCGCTGACCCGGAGGGTGATGTTCAGCCGGCCGGTGAGCCCGAGCGCGGCGGGGCCGGTGCCGGGGTGAGTGCGGGGCACGCCGTGGAAGGCGGCGCGCGAGGGCCCGCCGAAGACGAACAGGTCGCCGCTGCGCAGCTCGACGTCGGTCCAGGGGCGGTTGCGGTTGCGGGTGTTGCCGAAGCGGAAGACGCAGCTGTCGCCGAGGCTGAGGGAGACGACGGGGGCCGTGGACCGCTCGTCGCTGTCCCGGTGCATGCCCATGGACGCCGCGCCGTCATAGAAGTTGATCAGAGCGATGTCGTACGGGGCGGCTGCGGGGGCGGAATCCGGAGGCTCCTCGCCGTACGCGTCGGTGACGGCCTGCGCGGCCATCCGCTCCAGCAGGGCGGGGAACGGCTTGACCGGCGTGCCGTCGCCGTCCACGACCGTGCGGGCGTAGCCGTACGGGTACCAGTGCCAGCCGAGGCAGACCATGCGGACGGACATCTGCCCGCCGCTGGGCATGCGCACGGTCCGCAGCCCGGCGGGCGGCCGGGCCCAGGTGCGGCAGGCGGCGAGCAGGCGCTGCTGGGCGGCGAGGTCCAGCCAGCCGGGGACGTGGACCGCTCCGGGCGCGATCTCGGCCCGGGGGCGGGGGAAGAGCTCGTCGTCCATGCCGCCAGGGTAGGCCGGGGCGCGCAGGACACCGACCGCCGGATGTGACGGGCATCACACGACGACGATGCGCCGCGATGTCACACATCCACCGGTCGGATCCGTCGTACGGGCGGAAGCGCAACCACTGCGACGGAGGAAAGCCATGGCCAGGATCTCTCTCACCCCGGACCGCACCCCGCTCATCCGGATCGTGGAGTGGTACAGCAAGCGCACCTACGGGAAGGTGCTGGAGCCGCTGATGGCCCTGTCGCACCACCGGCGCGTGCTGGTCACGACGTCCCGCTTCGAGCTGTCGGTGGGCCGGTGGAAGAAGCTCGACCCGCAGCTGAAGGCGCTGGCCGAGCTGGCGTCGGCGACGGTCATCGGCTGCTCGTGGTGCACGGACTTCGGCTACTGGCTCAGCCGCGGGCACGGCATCGCGCACGAGAAGCTGCGCGACGTGCCGGTGTGGCGGGAGAGCGACGTCTACACCTCGCTGGAGCGGGACGTGCTGGAGTACGCCGAGGCGATGACGGTCACCCCGCCGGCCGTCGAGGACGAGCTGGCGGAGCGGCTGCGGCAGAGCCTGGGCGACGCGGCGTTCGTCGAGCTGACCTCGATGATCGCGGTGGAGAACCTCCGCTCGCGCACCAACGCGGCCCTGGGCCTGCACAGCCAGGGCTTCAAGGACACCTGCGACGTACCGGCGGCCCCGGCCCGTACGCGGACGGACCGGACGCCGGCGGACCGCTAGCCCTTGCGCCCCACTCCCCCGTAGAAGACCGTGTCGTTGAGCTCCTCGGGGCTCGGGACCGGTCCGTCCGGGCGCCAGAGCGGGACGCGGACCACGCCCGGGTCCAGGAGTTCGAAGGCGCCGAAGAGCGGCTCGACGGCGGACCGGTCGCGCAGATTGAGGCCGGCGGTGGCGTTCTTGTACGCGCCGACGACGCTGTCGCGGGCCTTCACGTCGGTGTAGCCGCCGGCGTAGCCCTCGTACGGCTCGGCCGTGGCGTGCGAGAGCACGAGGTGGCTGCCGGCGGGAAGGGCGTCCGCGAAGGCCGCGACGATGCCCGCCGGGTCCTCCTCGTCGGTGACGAAGTGGAGGACGGCGACGAGGAGCAGGGCCACCGGCTCACCGAAGTCGATCAGTTCGCGCACCTCGGGGCGGGCGAGGATCGCCTCGGGGTCGCGCACGTCGCCGAGGACGAAGCCCGCCTGCCCGGTCCCGGTGAGCTTCGCGCCCGCGTGCGTGGCGACGATGGGGTCGTTGTCGACGTAGGCCACCCGGACGTCCGGGGCGATCTCCCGGGCCACCTCGTGGGTGTTGGGCGAGGTGGGGATGCCCGTGCCGACGTCGATGATCTGCCGGACGCCGCCGCGGACGACCTCCCGCACGGCCCGCTGGAGGAAGGCCCGGTTGGCGCGGGCGGAGAGCCGCACCTGCGGGTGCGCCCGGATGACGTGCTCGGCGGCCTGCCGGTCGACCTCGTAGTTGTCCCAGCCGCCGAGGTAGTAGTCGTACATCCGGGCCGGGTGCGGCCGGCTGGTGTCGATGTCCTCGGCCGCGAAACCCTGCTGGTTCATGCGGTGCTCCGATCCCCATGTCATGCCCGTGCCGGCGCGGTGCGCGTGCGGGCGTGCTCGGTGTCAGCGGTCTTACTCGCAGGCGGCGCCGGAGCCGGCGAGCAGGAAGTCCGCCGCACCCGCCTTGGCGCCGTTGATGAAGCTCTCCATCTCGTGACGCGTGTAGATCAGGGCGGGGCCCCCGGGGTCGGTGGACTGGCGCAGGGCGATCCGGCCGTCGCCCAGCCGCAGCGCCTCGACGCACGAGCCCCCGTTGCCGCCGCTCCACGGCTTGCTCCACCCCTCGGTGCCGAGGTCGGTGGCGGGCATGCCGTTGTAGATGCGATCCATGGTTCAGATCTCCTTACGAATCCCACCCAGGACTGCCTCGGTGGTCTGTGCCGGTGCGGCCTGCGCGCACATGCGGTCCAGCGCTTCCAGGAAGGCCGAGACGTCTTCGCGCTGGTCGAAGTACGAGGCGCCGACGAGGTTTTCGGCGTACGCGATGTCCGGGAGCTCCGGGAGCGGGAACCGGAAGATGTGGAACGGTCCGTACATCGCCGGGTGCGGCCCGGCGGCGAACGGCATGATCTGCAACCGTACGTTGGGCAGGGTGGTGGCCTCGGCGAGCCGGGAGACCTGCTCGCGCATGATGTCCGGCCCCCCGATGGGCCGGCGCAGCACGGTCTCGTCCATCACGACCCACAGCAGCGGCGCGCCCTCGCGGGTGAGCAGCGACTGCCGCTCCCGGCGGACCGCGACCGCGCGCTCGATGTCGGCCTCGGGGGCGTGCGGCATGCCGGCGCGGAGCACGGCGCGTGCGTAGCGCTCGGTCTGGAGCAGCCCCGGGACGTAGTGCGGTTCGTAGGCCCGGATGAGGTTGGCCTCGCCCTCCAGGCTGACGAACGCGCTGAACCACTCGGGCAGGACGTCCCGGAAGCGGTGCCACCAGCCGGGGCGGTTCGCCTCGCGCGCGAGGTCGAGGAAGCCCTCGACCTCGGCGGCGTCGGTGACGCCGTAGACGCGCAGCAGCTTCTCCACGTAGGGGAGCTTCAGGCCGACTTCGGCCTTCTCCATCCTGCGGACGGTGGCGTGCGTGACGTCGAGGGCGCGGCCCGCCTCCTCATAGCTCAGGCCGGCCTTCTCCCGCAGGTCGTGCAGCCGTTTGCCGAGGACGACCCGCAGAACGGTCGGAGCGCCCGCCGGACGCACTTCCGCCACTGTTCTCCCCCTCCATGCCGACCCACTGTCAGATGCGTGTCATATGCCCGCAGTCTGTCACGCGCGCCCCCGGAGCCGACAGACTGCTCTGACGATTCTGTAATTTACAGATTGAACCTTGCCACACCTCGGCGGTATCGCACATAGTTACGGCGTGGTCCCCTCCCATGACGCACCTTCGCTCGGGCGCTTCGGCTGTTCCATGGCCGCGCGTCTCCAGGACGCCTTCCACTTCCCGGCTCGTGGCGCCTCGGTGGCAGCCGCGCGAAAACGGGTCCTCGCGCAACTGCGGGAGTGGGGCGTCGACGAAGTGGCGTGCGACGACGCCCAATTGGTGGTGTCCGAGCTCTTCACCAACGCCGTCCGGCACACGGACAGCGCGAACGTCAGCTGTCAGCTGAGGGTGCTCGGTGCGCACCTGCGCATAGAGGTGGCCGACCAGGGCCGCACCCCGACGGAGCCGCGGGCGCGGTGCAGCGGGGCGGACGAGGAGAGCGGCCGCGGGCTGCTGCTCGTGGGCGCGCTGTCCAAGGCCTGGGGGGTCCGGCCCGACGACAGCGGCCGGGGCCGCGTCGTCTGGGCCGATCTGGCCGCCGGGCGGCCCACCCCCTGAAATTCCTCCCCCTTAAATCCCTCCCCCTTGAGTTCCCTCCCCCTCGGAGCGGCGCTACAGCGGCAGCAGGTCCGGCCGCTTGGGCTCCACGTGGTCCCCCGAGGACTCGCCGCGCAGCCGGCGGCCGATCCACGGCACCAGGTGCTCGCGCGCCCAGTGGATGTTGTCGCGCCGCACCTCGGCGGGCGAGCGGTGCCCCTCGTCCGGCCAGGCCTGGTCCGGGTCGGCCGGCACCTCCAGGCCGAGCACCTGGGCGGCCCGCAGGGCGACCCGCGTGTGCCCGTCGGGCGAGAGGTGGAGCCGGTCGTCGCTCCAGGCCCGGCGGTCCTGCACCGAGCGCAGCGACCACAGGTCCAGGACCGGGCACCCGTGCCGGTCCGCGATGGCGCGGACATGGGCGGTGTACGTCGCGATCTTGCCGCGCAGGTGCCGCAGCACGGGCATCCCGCGGGTGTCGAAGCCCGTGCACAGCAGCACGGTGCCCACGGAGGAGGCCAGCTCGGCGACGGCCTTCTCGTAGCGCTCGGCCACGTCGTCCGGGTCGCTGCCCGGGCGCAGGATGTCATTGCCGCCCGCGCAGAAGGTCACGAGCTCGGGGCCGAGCTCCTTCGCCCGGGGCACCTGCTCCGCGACGATCTGGTCCAGGAGCCGGCCGCGCACGGCGAGGTTGGCGTAGCGGAAGTCGTGCTCGGGGCGCTGGTCGGCGAGGAGTACGGCGAGTCGGTCGGCCCAGCCGATGAAGGTGTCGTCCGGCCCTGGGTCGCCGACGCCTTCGGTGAAGCTGTCCCCGACGGCTGCGTACGACCCGATCGCGCTCTTGCTGAATGATTTCGAATCGTCTGCCACGTCAGCACATCTTTCCTCCCCAGGAGTGACCTACGCCACCGTAACCAGGGGTTGACGTGCCGTGATGTATCCCACCCCCGAGAAGTCCCCGCAAGCGGAATACGTCGGCGCGGCTACCGCACGGAGCGGATTGCCCGTACAACCGGTGCCGTAAGGTCGTTGAGCCGCCTCGCCGACGACCAGCGCCGGCA
The DNA here is from genome assembly GCF_044336695.1 of Streptomyces sp. SCA2-17. Lineage (NCBI taxonomy): Bacteria > Bacillati > Actinomycetota > Actinomycetes > Kitasatosporales > Streptomycetaceae > Streptomyces > Streptomyces sp. SCA2-17. The sequence goes on along the minus strand of NZ_CP117521.1, from coordinate 5,666,956 downwards.
GCCGAGAACCCAGGGAGCGCCCGTGACGCAGACGCCGCATGTGCCGTCCACCGAGCCCGAGCTCGCGGGGGTGCGCAACTTCCGTGATCTGGGCGGCCTGCCCGCGGCGGACGGCCGGCGGGTGCGGCACGGCGTCCTCTACCGCAGCGGGCACCTGGCCCACGCCACCGAGGAGGACGCCCGCTTCCTCGGCACGCTCGGCCTGCACACGGTCTTCGACTTCCGCAACGCCGCCGACATCGCGCTCGACGGCCCGGACGTCGAGCTCACCGGCGTCCGCAACGTGAACCTGCCGCTCAACGACCCGGCCCACGGCGCCGAGTTCTGGAACATGGTGCGCGCCCGCGACCTCGCGCAGATCCGTGCGGCACTGGACGGCGGCAGAGCGGCGGACCGGATGGCTCAGACGTACCGCGAGGTCATCACGGGCCGGACGGCCGAGCTCGGCCACGTCCTGCGCTCCGTCGCCGAGGACAGCGTGCCCGCGCTCATGCACTGCGCGGCCGGGAAGGACCGCGCCGGGCTGTCCGTCGCGGTCACCCTGCTCGCCCTCGGCGTCACCCGCGACGTCATCGAGGCCGACTACCTGGAGTCGAACGCCCCGCACCGGCGCTACCGCATGCGGCGGGCGCCGGAGGCGACCGGGCCCGAGGACCGGGAGATCGCGGAACTGCTGTCGCCGATGTTCGAGGCGCGCGCCACGTACTTGCGTGCCGCGTTCGACGAGATCGACGGCACCTGGGGCACGGCCGACCGGTACCTGGCCGACGGGCTCGGCCTGACCACGGCGGCCCGTGAGCAGTTGAGGAGCCGGCTCCTCACGGACTGACGCGGGCCCGCCCCGGACCCCGGCCGGACGGCTGAGTGATCGCACAGCCGCCCGGCTGGGGTTACTAGCGGTTCGCCACGGCCTGTTTCACCAGCGTCCGCCCGAAGTCCCAGAGGAGACCGCCCCCGCCGTGGGCGTCGTCCATGACGGCCGTGAAGGCGTCCACGAAGCGGTCCACCTCGCGCTCCCCGATGATCAGCGGCGGGATCAGCTTGATCACTTCCAGGTGGTCGCCGGAGACCTGGGTGAGGATGCGGTGCTTCTGGAGCAGCGGCACGACGACCATCTGCGCGAAGAGGCCCTTGCGGGCCGCCTGGAGCATCGCCCAGCGGCTGCGCAGCCCCAGCGAGGACGGCTTGCCGAACTCGATGCCGATCATCAGGCCGCGGCCGCGGACGTCGTGCAGCAGCTCGTACTTGCCGGTGAGCGCCGCGAGCCGGGTGCGCAGCAGGTCGCCCGTGCGCCGGGCGTTCGCGACGACCTGCTCGTCCTCCAGGACCGAGAGCACCGCGAGCCCGGCCGCCATCGCCTGCGCGTTGGCGCCGAAGCTCGCGGAGTGCACGAGGACCCGGTCCATGGAGGAGAAGACCTTCTTGAAGATCCAGTCCTTGCCGAGGGTCGCGCCCACGGGCACGTAGCCGCCGGAGAGCGCCTTGGCCACGCACACCAGGTCCGGTTCGACGCCGGCCTCGTGCTGGTAGGCGAAGAAGTCGCCGGTGCGCCCGACGCCGGTCTGCACCTCGTCGGCGATGAGCAGCGCCTTGTGCCGGTGCAGCAGCTCCTGGGCGGCGCGCAGGTAGCCGGGGGGCGCTTCGTGGACGCCCTTGCCCTGGATGGGCTCGACGACGAGGGCCGCGACGTCGCCGCGGGCCAGCTCCCGCTCCAGCGCCGCGAGGTCGCCGAGCGGGACGGCGGTGTCGGGCAGCAGCGGCGCGAAGCCGTCGCGGAAGCCGGACTCGCCGTTGACGGAGAGCGAGCCGGTGGTCAGGCCGTGGAAGGCGTGGTCGCAGTAGAGGACCCGCGGCCTGCCGGTGGCGTACCGCGCGAACTTCAGGGCCGTCTCCACGGCCTCGGTGCCGCTGTTGCCGAAGAACACCCGGTCCAGGTGGGGGGCGTACGACAGCAGCTTCTCGGCGAGGAGGCCGGGCAGCGGCTGGCAGTCGAAGCGGGTGAGGTCGGCGAGCGAGGCGTCGAGGACGTCGTGCAGCGCCTTGCGGACCACGGGGTGGTGGCGGCCGACGCCCATCACCCCGAAGCCCGCGAGCATGTCGAGGTAGTCCTGCCCGTCGGCGTCCCAGAAGTAGGCGCCCTCGGCCCGCTCGTAGACCTTGTCGAAGCCGATGGTGTGCAGCATGCGCGGCAGCTGGTGGTTGAGGTGCCGGGCGTGCAGGTCGTACCGCTCGGCGCCGCGCTCGGCGAGGAGCCGGGTCAGGTCGAAGCCCTTGGCGCTCGCGGCGGGGGCACCGGCCGTACCGGCGGTGTCGGCTGTCATGCGTCGTCGTTCTCCTTGACGGCCGCGGGGACGCCCGCGGCTTTCGTACGGGCCGGGGCCGGGGCCTTCTTGCGGGCGGCCGGGGCGTTCCGGCGGGCGGGGGCCGGGGCGGCGCTGCGGACCGGGGCTTCGCCCCTGCCGGCCAGGGCCGCCTGACGGGCCAGCGCGGCGCTGATCCGGCCGGCGATCTCGGCGGGGGTGAGCCCGAGGTCCGCCAGGACCTCGCTGCGCTTGGCGTGCGGCAGGAACTGCTCGGGGATGCCGAAGGTGCGCAGCGGCACGTCGACATCGGCGTCGCGCAGCGCCTGCCCGACGGCCCAGCCGACGCCGCCGGTGCGGCTGTTGTCCTCGACGACCGCGACGAGGCGGTGGCGCGCGGCGAGCGGGGGCAGGGCGGGGTCGAGGGGCTTGACCCAGCGCGGGTCGACGACGGTGCAGGGGGTGCCGCGGGCGGCGAGGAGCGCGGCGGCCTCCAGGCACACCCCGGCCATGGTGCCGACGGCGACGAGCAGGACCTCCGCCTCGCCCTCACCGGGCCCGGGGCGGGCGATGACGTCCATGCCCCCGGCGCGGGCGAGGGCCGGGACGGGCTCGCCGACGTTCTCCTTCGGGAAGCGGATCACGGTGGGGGCGTCCTCGACCTCGACGGCCTCGCGGAGCTGGGCGCGCAGCTGGTCGGCGTCGCGCGGGGCGGCGATCCGCAGGCCGGGCACGACTTGCAGCACCGACATGTCCCACATGCCGTTGTGGCTGGGCCCGTCGGTGCCGGTGACGCCGGCCCGGTCCAGGACGAACGTCACGCCGCACTTGTGCAGGGCGACGTCCATGAGCACCTGGTCGAAGGCGCGGTTGAGGAACGTGGCGTAGACGGCGAAGACCGGGTGCAGGCCGCCGGTGGCCAGGCCGGCCGCGGAGACGGCGCCGTGCTGCTCGGCGATGCCGACGTCCCAGACCCGGTCGGGGTAGGCCTCGGCGAACTTCGTCAGGCCCACGGGGTGCAGCATGGCGGCCGTGATGGCGACCACGTCGGGCCGCTCGGCCCCGATGGCGAGCATCTCGTCGCCGAAGACCGAGGTCCAGGACCGGCCCGCAGAGGGGGCCAGCGGCAGGGACGTGAGCGGGTCGATCACGCCGACGGTGTGGAAGCGGTCCGCTTCGTCCTCCAGGGCGGGCTGGTAGCCGCGCCCCTTCTCCGTGCGGCAGTGGACGAGGACGGGGCCGTGGAAGCGCTTGGCCCGGCGCAGCGCCGACTCGACGGCGTCGATGTCGTGGCCGTCGATCGGGCCGAGGTACTTCAGGCCGAGGTCCTCGAACATGCCCTGCGGGGCGAACGCGTCCTTGAAGCCCTTCTTGGCGCCGTGCAGGGACTCGTACAGGGGCTTGCCGATCAGGGGCAGGCCCTGGACGGCGTCCTTGCCCCAGGACAGGGCGCGTTCGTAGCCGTCGGTGGTGCGGAGCGTGGCGAGGTGGTCGGCGAGGCCGCCGATGGTGGGGGCGTAGCTGCGCTCGTTGTCGTTGACGACGATGATCAGCTGCCGGTCCTTGGCGGCGGCTATGTTGTTGAGCGCCTCCCAGGCCATGCCGCCGGTCAGGGCCCCGTCGCCGATGACGGCGACGACGTGCCGGTTCCAGCGGCCGAGGACCTGGTTGGCCTTGGCGAGGCCGTCGGCCCAGCCGAGGACGGTGGAGGCGTGGCTGTTCTCGATGACGTCGTGCTCGGACTCCTCGCGCGAGGGGTAGCCGGACAGGCCGCCCTTGCCGCGCAGCTTGGAGAAGTCCTGGCGGCCGGTGAGCAGCTTGTGGACGTAGCTCTGGTGGCCGGTGTCCCACAGGATGCGGTCGGCCGGGGAGTCGAACGAGCGGTGCAGGGCGATGGTGAGCTCCACCACGCCCAGGTTGGGGCCGAGGTGGCCGCCGGTGCGGGCGACGGCGTGGATGAGGAAGTGGCGGATCTCCTCCGCCAGTTCGGTCAGCTCCTCGGCGTCCAGGGTCTTCAGGTCGCGCGGACTGCGGATGTTCTCGAGCAACGACACGCGGGCCCCCTCCTCGTCTTGCGGCCTGGGCCGGGGCGGCCGCTCGGTCGCTGTTCCTACGGTGGCGGGTCGCCGGTTCAGGCGACGGTGACGTGCGGTGCCCCGCCGGGGGCGCCGTCGGCCGCCATGACTTCGGCGATCTTCATTGCTTCCTCGATGAGGGTCTCCACGATCTTCGACTCCGGCACGGTCTTGATGACCTCGCCCTTGACGAAGATCTGGCCCTTGCCGTTGCCGGAGGCCACCCCCAGGTCGGCCTCACGCGCCTCGCCCGGACCGTTCACCACACAGCCCATCACCGCGACGCGCAGCGGCACCTCCATGCCCTCCAGGCCGGCACTGACCTGATCGGCGAGCTTGTACACGTCCACCTGCGCCCGGCCGCACGACGGGCACGAGACGATCTCCAGCCGGCGCTGCCGCAGCCCCAGGGACTCCAGGATCTGCATACCGACCTTGATCTCCTCCGCCGGCGGCGCCGACAGCGACACACGGATCGTGTCACCGATGCCCTCCGACAACAGCGCACCGAACGCCACCGCGGACTTGATCGTGCCCTGGAACGCCGGACCGGCCTCCGTCACACCCAAGTGCAGCGGATAGTCACACTGCGCCGCCAGCTGACGGTAGGCGTTGACCATCACCACCGGGTCGTTGTGCTTCACCGAGATCTTGATGTCCCGGAAGCCGTGCTCCTCGAAGAGCGACGCCTCCCACAGCGCCGACCCCACCAGCGCCTCAGGCGTCGCCTTCCCGTACTTCTGCAAAAGCCGCCGGTCCAGCGAGCCCGCGTTCACACCGATCCGGATCGGCGTGCCCGCGTCGGAGGCCGCCTTCGCGATCTCCTTCACCTTGTCATCGAACTGCTTGATGTTGCCCGGGTTGACCCGGACGGCGGCGCAGCCGGCGTCGATGGCGGCAAAGACGTACTTCGGCTGGAAGTGAATGTCCGCGATCACCGGGATCTGCGACTTCTTCGCGATCACCGGCAGCGCGTCCGCGTCGTCCTGCGAGGGGCAGGCCACCCGCACGATCTGGCAGCCGGAGGCGGTGAGCTCGGCGATCTGCTGAAGGGTGGCACCGATGTCGGCCGTGACCGTCGTGGTCATCGACTGCACCGAGACGGGCGCGTCGCCGCCCACGGCGACCGGCCCGACCTGGATGCGCCGCGAGGGGCGGCGCACCGCGAGCGGCCGGGCCGGCACGCCGGGGAGCCCGAGGGACACGGGTCCCGCGGAGGTGGCCACGGCCGTCAGCTCCGGTTCCCGGCGACGCTCTCGCGGGCCGCGCGGATCGACTCCTTCAGCGACCCCATGGTGGCGAGGACCGCCGTCGGCTCGTACCCGCAGTGGGCCATGCAGTTGTCACAGCGCGGGTCCTTGCCGCGCCCGTACTTGTCCCAGTCGGTCTCCTCGATGAGCTGGCGGTACGTGGGGACGTAGCCGTCGCTCATCAGATAGCACGGGCGCTGCCACCCGAAGAGGGAGTAGTTGGGGATCGCCCAGGCGGTGCAGGGGAAGTCGACCTTGCCCTCCAGGAAGTCCAGGAAGAGCGGGCTGTGGTTGAGCCGCCAGCGGGCCCGGTTCCCCCCGGAGAACGCCTTCTTGAAGAGCTCCCGGGTCTGCTCGACGCCCAGGAAGTGGTCCTGGTCGGGGGCCTTCTCGTAGGCATAGGCGGGCGAGATCATCATCTCGTCGACCTGGAGGTCGTCATTGAGGAAGTTGAGCACCTCGATGATGGTCTGCGGGGTGTCGGTGTTGAAGAAAGTGGAGTTGGTGGTGACCCGGAAGCCGCGCCGCTTGGCCTCCTTGATCGCCGCCACCGCCTCGTCGAAGACGCCCTCCTTCGCGACGGACTCGTCGTGCCGCTCGCGCAGCCCGTCGATGTGCACCGCGAACGCGAAATAGGGGGACGGCGTGAACTTGTCCATCTTCTTGCGCAGGAGCATCGCGTTGGTGCAGAGGAAGACATACTTCCGCTTGGCCACCAGCTGCCGGACGATCTCATCGATCTGCGGGTGCATCAAGGGCTCGCCGCCCGCGATGGAGACCATCGGCGCCCCGGACTCCAGGACGGCGCCGACGGCCTGGGCCACCGGCATGCGCTGCTTGAGCACTCCGGCCGGATGCTGGATCTTCCCGCAGCCCTCGCACTTGAGATTGCAGGCGAAAAGCGGTTCCAGCTCGACGATCAGCGGGAACTTCTCGCGCTTCCTGAGCTTCTGTTCAAAAAGGTACGTTCCCACCCGGATGGACTGGCGGAGTGGCATGGCCATCTGGCTCACCTCCTGGGGAGCAGTAAAGAACGGTGCCATTCGATAAAAGCCGGGAGGACGGTGCGCAGAACCCGGAAAGCCGATATTCCACCGCGCAACGTCCCGATTCGGACGAGTTCATGTTCTGGAGCGTCCACGACCACCCGGACGGCCGCAACGGGGCGCGGCCCCGCGCGCACGGCGCTCCGGAGTGTGGCCGCGGACTCCATGTCCACCGCGAGCGCCCCTGCGGCGTGCAGGGCCGCCCGCTCCGCGCCGCGCACGACGTGGTCCGACCCGACGAGCGGGCCGGTGTGGATGACGCGCCGGGGCACGGCGCGCGCGAGCTCCTTGGCGAGCAGCTCGACGCCCGAGCACTCGGTGCGGCCCTCGCGGTCCCGGGTCTCGTCGGCGACGACCAGGTCGCCGGGGTGCATCCCCGGGGCCAGGCCGGCGCAGAAGCCCGTGGCGACGACGGCCGCCTCGCGCATCGCCGGCTCGCGCAGGGCCTCGGTGACGGCATGGTCCGCGGCCTGCGGCCCCATGCCGGTGCGCAGAACGGTCACGGGCCCGGCCGCCTCGCCGGGGCCGCCCCCGCGCAGCGCCAGGCGCTCGATGCCGAGCGCGCAGGCGACCAGCAGCGGTGGGGGGCCGGAGCTGCCCGTGCCGTACGTCATCACGCCTCCAGGCGGTCGGGGGTGAACAGCTCCCCGTGCACGTAGCGGCCCAGGGCCGTGAGGGGGAAGACCTGGCGGTAGAGGTGGTAGTTGATGGAGAAGTCCCAGGGGAAGCCCGTACCGGTGAAGTGCGGTTCGTCCCAGGAGCCGTCCGCGCGCTGGGTGTCCACCAGCCAGGTCACGCCCCGCTCGACGGCCTTGCCCTCGCGCTCGCCGGCGGCGAGCAGGGCCATCAGCGCCCACGCCGTCTGGGAGGCGGTGGAGTCGCCGCGCGCGATCCACTCGGGGTCGCGGTACGAGCGCAGGTCCTCGCCCCAGCCGCCGTCGTCGTTCTGCACGCTCTCCAGCCAGCGCACGGCCCGGCGGAGGGCCGGGTGCGAGGCGGGGATGCCGGCCGCGACGAGTGCGGGGACCGCCGAGCCCGTGCCGTAGACGTAGTTGACGCCCCAGCGGCCGAACCAGGCGCCGCTCTCCTCCTGCTCCCCCAGCAGCCATTGGACTCCGCGCTGCGTGCGCGGGTCGTGCCGCTCGCCGAGGAAGGCGAGCATCTCCACGACGTGCGCGGTGACGTCGGCGGACGGCGGGTCGACGACCTCGCCGAAGTCGCAGAACGGCAGCCGGTTGGGCAGCGTGCTGGTGTTGTCGGCGTCGAAGGCGCCCCAGGCGCCGTTCTTCGACTGCATGCCCAGGTTCCAGCGGGCGGCCCGCCGGACGGCCGTCTCGACGCGCGCCGGGTCGGGGTGGCGGACCCGCTTGAGGGCCAGCACGACCTCGGCCGTGTCGTCGATGTCGGGGTAGGTGTCGTTGTGGAACTCGAAGGCCCAGCCGCCCGGGGTCAGCCCGGGGCGGCGCACCGCCCAGTCGCCGGTGCGGTCGATCTGCTCGGCCAGCATCCAGTCGGCGGCCTTGACGAGCGCCGGGTGGTCGGGCGCCACGCCGGCGTCCGCGAGGGCGATGGTCGCCAGGCACGTGTCCCACACCGGGGACTGGCACGCCTCGATCATGCGGCTGCCGTCCTCGCGCCACACGGCGAAACGGTCCAGCGACTTCAGGCCCTCGCGCAGCACGGGGTGGTCCAGGTCGTAGCCGAGGAGGTGCAGGGCGATGATCGAGTAGACGGCGGGGGGCTGGATGCCGCCCCAGCAGCCGTCGTTCTCCTGGCGCTCGATGATCCAGCGGGCGGCCGTGTCGAGCGCGAGGCGGCGCAGGCGGCGCAGCGGGAACCGGCGGTAGTGGTGCAGGGCCTTGTCGAGGCGCTGGAAGGCGCCGTCCCAGCTGGCGGCCGGGGCGAGCGGGCGCGGCGGGTTCGGCCGGGCCGGGTCGGTGTGCAGCTCGTCCAGGGCGAACGGGGCGGGGCGCACGGGGCGCTTCGCGGAGACCACGGTGAGCGGCACGATGGTCTGCCGGGCCCACTGGCCGAAGTCGTAGAGGTTCAAGGGGAACCACTTCGGCAGGAACATGATCTCGGGGGGCAGTTCGGGGAGGTCCTCCCACCGCCACCAGCCGAAGAGGGCGAGCCAGATGCGGGTGAAGACCCGGGCGGCGGCGATGCCGCCCTGCTCGCGGATCCACGCCGAGGCGGCGGCCATGTGCGGGGCGTCGGGGGCGTCGCCGGCGAGCCGCAGGGCGACGTAGGCCTCGATGGTGGTGGAGAGCTCGCCGGGCCCGCCGAGGAAGGTGGCCCAGGTGCCGTCCGGGCGCTGCTCGGAGCGGATGTGCAGGGCGGCGGCGCGGGTGGTCTCCTCGTCCTGCACGCCCAGGAACTGACGGAGCAGCAGGTCTTCGGCGTCCATGGTGACGTTGGTCTCCAGGTCGCCCTTCCACCAGCCCTGCTCGTCCTGGCGGGAGAGAAGGTGTTCGGCCGCGCGGGCCGTGGCCCGCTCTGCGGCGGCGAGGACGCCGGGCGCCTCGCCCTCCGGGAGCGGGGGCTGTGCTGTGGTGGTCCGTGCGGTGGTGCGCTGTGCTGTGGTGCTGTCGGTGGCCGCGGCAGCGCGGGGCGGCAGGGCCCCGGTGCTTCCGTCGGTCGTCGCTGTCATGGTTTCCCCTTTTTTGCAGTGAGCTTCCTTCTCTGCCTTCCTGGGGGCTCCGTCGGCCGGCGCCGCAACACTGGCGCCGGCCGGCGACCGCGATCCGTTAGATCGGGTGAATGGGAATCATCTCTTTCGTACGACGACGAAGTCGGCGAGCGCCACCAGTTGGGCTCGGACTTCTGCGGGCATGTCAACTCGGTCGAGGGCTTCGATCGCGGTCGCGTGCTGGCGGCGGGCCTCCTGGGAGGTCCACTCCCGGCCGCCCGCCTCTTCGATCAACGCCGCGCGGCTGGCGAATTCTTCCTCGTCGAAGTCGGCGAGCTGGGCGTCGCTGAGCTTCGCGTCGGCCGCGAGGATCCCCGCGAGCCGCTCGGAGGCCTCCCCGCCCGCGGCGAGAGCGGCGACGACCGGCAGCGACTTCTTGCGCTGGCGGAGGTCGCTCCAGGTCTGCTTGCCGGTGGCCTCCGGGTCGCCCCAGATGCCGAGCAGGTCGTCCACCGCCTGGAAAGCCAGGCCGAGGTGGTAGCCGTAGGCCTCCAGGATGTCGGCCGTGCGGTCGTCGGCGCCGCCGAGGACCGCGCCGATGGAGACGGCGCAGGCGAGCAGGGCGCCGGTCTTGTTGCCCTCCATCTCCAGGCACTCCTCGACGGTGACCCGCTCGCGGTGCTCGTAGGAGATGTCCTGGGCCTGGCCGTCGATCAGCTTGCGGGTGGCGGTGGTCAGCCGCCGGGTGGCACGGCCGGCCTCGACGGTGCCGAGCTCCAGCAGGATCTCGTTGGCGAGCGCGAAGAGGGCGTCGCCGACGAGGATGGCCTGCTCGGGCCCGTACACCTTCCACACGGTGTCGCGGTGGCGGCGCTGCTCGTCGCCGTCCATCAGGTCGTCGTGCAGGAGCGAGAAGTTGTGCACGAGCTCGACGGCCACGGCGCCGGGGATCCCCACCTCGGGAGCGCGGCCGGCGGCCTCGGCCGAGAGCAGGGCGAGCGCGGGCCGGACGGCCTTGCCGCTGTCGCCGTGGGCCGGCCGCCCCTCGGCGTCGATCCAGCCGAAGTGGTAGGCGGCGACGGTGTCCATGGGCGGCGCGAGCCGTTCCACGGCGGCACGCAGCACGGGCGTGGCAAGCGTCCGTCCCCGCTCCAGCATGGCGTTGACGCCCGCGGTGTCGACAGCTGGGATCGCCGAAGTCACGGTCTCTCCTCTGGTGGTCGTGCTCGTGCGCGGCCCGGTCCGGGCACGCGACGCTTCATGGCTCGCCTCGGTCATACCGCCTCCCGCAGGGGGCTCACGTGCGGTCGGCCGAGCTCGGAGAGTGCCGCGCCGGCGGCGTGGACACCGCTGCGCACCGCGCCCTCCATGGTCGCGGGCCAGCCGGTGGCGGTCCACGCGCCGGCCAGGTACAGGCCGGGCGTGTTCGTGCGGGCGGTCGGCCGGAACCGGCCGACGCCCGGGGTGGGGGCGAACGTCGCTGTCCGCTCCCGGGTCACGAAGAAGTCCCGTACGCCGGCGCCGCGGGCGGCGGGCAACAGCCGTTCCAGCTCGGGAAGATAGCGGGCGCGCAGCTCGGCGACGGGCCGCTCGATGTCGTCCTGCGCGGCGGACTGGGAGACGGCCAGGTACTGCCCGCCCTCTCCCTTGGCGGCGAGCCCCGACGACTCGGTGCGGTCGAAGACCCACTGCACGGGCGAGCCCAGCGCGGCGAAGAACGGCTGCCGCAGGACCTTGCGGTCGTAGACGACGTGGAGGTTGAGGATCGGGGCGGTGCCGATCTCCAGCAGCCGGCCCGGCTCGTCGAGGGCGCCGTCGGGCAGCAGGCCGTGGGTCTCGCGCTGCGGCACGGCGAGCACGACCGTGTCGGCCGTGAGCTGCTCGGCGGTGCCGGGGCCGGTCTCGGCGCCGACCTGCCAGGTGCCGTCGGCGGCGCGGGCGATGCCGGTGGCGCGGGTGCGCAGCAGGGTGCGGACGCCGGCCGCCTCGAGGGCAGCGCGGGCGCGGGTGTCGTGCAGCTCGCCGAGGGGGACGTGGGCCCAGCCGATGTCGGCGGCGCCGGGGTCGGTGAGCAGGGCGGTCTTGAAGACCATGGTGGCGAGGCCGAGCGAGGACTCGCCGGCGGTGGCGTTGAGGGTGGCCACGCCGATCAGGTCCCACAGGGCCTCGACGGCGCGGGCGGACTGGCCCTTGCGGCGCAGCCAGCCGCCGAAGTCCGTGCCGTCGAGCGCGGGGTCCTGCGGGTCGAGGCCGCGCAGGGCCAGGGCGGCCCGGCCGACCGCGGCGCGCTCGGCGAGCGAGAGGTGCGGGTACGTGGCGAGGCTCTTGGCCAGGTGCAGCGGGACGGGGAGGGCGGTGCGGCGCAGCCGGCCCAGGCGGGGCTTGCCGGAGGGGTGGCCGACGTCGAGGACGGGCACGTCGAGGCGGTCCTGCAAGGGGGCGAGGTGCAGGGCGTCGATCCGGTCGAGGAAGGAGCTGTAGGCGGTGCAGCAGCGCAGGTAGACGTGCTGGCCGTTGTCGATGGTGAGGTCGCCGCGGCGGAAGGAGAAGGCGAGGCCGCCGAGCCGGGGCCGGCCCTCCAGGAGGGTGACGCGCACTCCGGCGTCGGCGAGCTCCAGCGCGGCCGTGATGCCCGCGAGGCCGCCGCCGACGACGACCGCGCGGGCGGGCGCGGCGCCGTCCCCGTCATCGGGGCCGCGGCCGGGCCCGGTTGTCGTGGCTGTCATGTGCCCACCCCTTCGGCTGCTGTCAGGGACGTGTCCGCAGGGCGGAGGGTTGCGCGCCGGATGACGGCCCGGATCAGGGGCATCAAGCGCGCCCCCCGGCGGTCCGCCGGTGGACGCTGCGGGCGTCGAGGCCGGACAGGCCGCGCACGGCGACGTAGACCTTCTCCCGGCCGGGCAGGGAGACCCGGCCGCGCAGGACCGCCTCGGGGTCCTCGGCGATCCGGTCGAGCAGCCGGCGGTAGATGCCGGCCATGGCGGCGACGCAGGCGCCGCTGCGGCGGTCGAGCATGGGCAGCAGCCGGGTGCCCTCGGCGAACAGGGCGCGGGCGCGCCGGACCTCGAAGTGGACGAGGCCGGTGAAGTCGGCGCCGGCCGGGGGGCGGGCGGAGTGGAAGCCCTCGGCGCAGCCGAACTTCGCGAGGTCGTCGGAGGGCAGGTAGGTGCGGCCGTTGGCGGCGTCCTCGCGGACGTCGCGCAGGATGTTGGTGAGCTGGAGCGCCAGGCCGAGGGTATCGGCGTATTCGGCGGCGCGCGCGGCGTCCCGCGCGCCGGGCACGGTGCCGAACACGCCGAGGGAGAGGCGGCCGATGGCGCCCGCGACGCAGCGGCAGTACACCGCGAGGTCGTCCCACGTCTCGTACGACTGGCCGCGCACGTCCATCTGGACGCCGTCGATGAGTTCGTCCAGCCCGCCGAGCGGGATGGGGAAGCGGCGCGCGGCATGGCTGAGCGCGACGGCCACCGGGTCGGTGTCGTCCTCGGCGATGCGGCCCTCCCTTATGCGGGTGAGCAGCTCGCGCGTCTCCTCCAGGCGGCGGTGCTTGGCGTCGGCGTCCAGCGGCCCGTCGCCGATGTCGTCGACGCGGCGCGAGAAGGCGTAGAGCGCCGACATGGCGCGCCGCTTCGCGGTCGGCAGGAGCCGGATGCCGTAGCTGAAGTTACCGGCCTGCTGGCCGGTGACCGCCTCGCAGTAGCTGTACGCGGCGAGCACCGGTGCGGACGCGTCGGGGGTTCCGTTCACGGTCCTGCTCACCCCTCTCTTCGCAGTGTCGCTCCCACCTCGCGCAGCAGGCTGAGCTTGGTGGGCTTGGGCGGTCCGGGCAGTACGTCGTGTCCTGCGGCGGCGACCGCACGGAGCGCGGCCCTCCCCCCGCCCACGAACCCCGCGAGCAACAGCTTCAACCTGCCGTGGACGCTACCCACCAGGGGGGTGCCTTCATTCAGCAGTTCCCGGGCGCGTTCCCCTTCGTACGCGACCAGGGCACGCACCGATGCGCCGCTGACCGGGCGCGCGAGGTCGGACTCGGTGACGCGGAAGCGCTCCATGTCCTCGGCCGGGAGGTAGACGCGGTCGCGGCCGAGGTCCTCGGCGACGTCCTGCAGGTGTTCCACGATCTGCAACCCGGTGCAGACCGCGTCCGAGCGGCGGACCCGCTCGGGGCTGGAGGTGCCGGTGATGCCCAGGACGAGGCGGCCGACGGGGTTCGCGGACAGCTCGCAGTAGGCGAGCAGATCGTCGTACGTACCGTAGCGGCGGACCCGCTGGTCCTGCCGGTTGGCCTCGATGAGCCCCAGGAAGGGCTCCGGGGTCAGCCCGCAGCGGCGGACGGTCGGGCGCAGGCGGCGCAGCAGCGGGTGGCGCGGGCCGGTGCCGGAGGTGGTGAAGACGCGGTGCAGGTCGGCCTCGAAGGCGTCCAGCATCGCGAGCCGGGTCTCTTTCGTGTCGTCCGGGCCCGGCTCCAGGCCCAGCAGCTCGGCGTCCCGCCCGCCGGGGGCCAGGTCGCCGTCGCCGATGTCGTCGACGAGGCGGGCGTATCCGTAGACGGCCATCAGGTCGTCCCGCCAGGCGCGCGGCACGAAGAAGGGTGCCACGGGGAAGTTCTCGTGCGCGGCCTTGTCGAGCACGGCGCGCTCGTGCGCGTCCGTCCCCGCCGTCACAGCGGGCTGCCCGGACCGGGGACGGCGTGCACGCCTCGGATCCGGAGAGGCCCCGCAGCCAATACAGCCATTGCCGTCACATCTCCCGTTCTACACTGCCGACCCAGAACATCCTATTTCGGACACGCCGCAGGGTAGACACCCCCTTCGGCGCCCCCTGCTCCCCCTTCGGCACCTGCCGCCGGACCACATCCGGCGGCGCCTCCGGGACCTTCCCCGGAGTCGTGGATACACCGGTATCGCACGCTTCGCCGCAATTCAGCACGGTACAGCGTACGCCGCACACCTGTCCGACGCGCGACCGGGTAGGTGCTTGATCCATACAATGCCACGCGGGCAGCGAATCAACCCTGCCAATAAGCCAGTTGATCGTTACGGAACGGTCAAGGCCCCTGCCGGAGCGCACCGGCAGGGGCCCGTGGACGACCGGTCCGCGCCCGGCCCGCGCGGTACTAGCGGGCCGTCTCCTTCTCGTACGCCCGGACCACTTCCTCGGTCGGGCCGTCCATCAGCAGCTGCCCGTGCTCCAGCCACAGCACGCGGTCGCAGGTGTCCCGGATCGACCTGTTGTTGTGGCTGACGAGGAAGACCGTGCCCGCCTGCTTGCGCAGCTCGCGGATGCGGGCCTCGGAGCGCTTCTGGAAGGAGCGGTCACCGGTGGCCAGCGCCTCGTCGATCATCAGCACGTCGTGGTCCTTGGCCGCGGCGATGGAGAACCGCAGCCGGGCCGCCATGCCGGACGAGTAGGTCCGCATGGGCAGCGTGATGAAGTCGCCCTTCTCGTTGATGCCGGAGAAGTCGACGATCTCCTGGTAGCGCTCGCGGATCTGCTCGCGCGACATGCCCATGGCCAGACCGCCGAGCATCACGTTCTTCTCGCCCGTGAGGTCGTTCATCATGGCCGCGTTCACGCCGAGCAGCGAGGGCTGGCCGTCGGTGTAGACCTTGCCGCGCTCGGTGGGCAGCAGCCCGGCGATCGCCTTCAGCAGGGTGGACTTGCCGGAGCCGTTCGAGCCGATCAGGCCGATCGCCTCGCCGCGGTAGGCGGTGAAGCTCACACCCTTGACGGCGTGCACCTCGCGCACGCCCGCGCTCGGCTGACGCCGCACGAGCCGGTTGAGGGCGGCGGTCGCGCTGCCGCGGCCGGTGTTGCCGCCGTAGACGCGGTAGACGATGTGGACGTCGTCCGCGATCACGGTGGGCACGCGGGCGGCGTCCGCCGCGGGGGTCGGGTTCTGTTCAGCCACGGCCGTACTGCTCCTCAGCCTTCCAGAAGTACACGAAACCGCCGATGCCGACCACGAGCGACCAGCCGACCGCCAGCAGCCACACGTGCGGCGGCAGGTGGATCCGGCTGTGGTCGTCGATCAGGGACCAGCGCATCAGGTCGATGTAGACCGCGGCCGGATTGGCCCCGATGACATCGATGACCCACTTCGAGGCGTGCGCCTTCTCCAGCGCCTCGACCATGTTGTACATCACACCGGACGCGTACATCCACGTCCGCGTGATGAACGGCAGGAGCTGCGCCAGGTCGGGGGTCTTGCTGCCCGCCCGGGCCAGGATCATCGCCAGGCCGGTGTTGAAGAGGAACTGCAGCACCAGGACCGGGACGATCAGCGCCCAGGACATGGTCGGCATGTGGCCGAAGCCGAGCAGGAACAGGAACAGCACGCACATCGACAGCAGCAGCTGCTGGAGCTGCTGCATCGCGAAGGAGATCGGCAGCGCCGCCCGCGGGAAGTGCAGGGCGCGCACCAGCCCCAGGTTGCCCGCGATGGAGCGCACGCCGGCCATCGCCGAGCTCTGGGTGAAGGTGAAGACGAAGACGCCGGTCACCAGGAAGGGGATGTACGTACGGATCCCCATGCCCTTGGACTGCTGCATCAGCACGCCGAAGATCAGCAGGTAGACGCCGGCGTTCAGCAGCGGCGTCGCCACCTGCCAGACCTGGCCCAGCTTGGCCTGGCTGTACTGGGCCGTCATCTTCGCCCGGGAGAACGCGACGATGAAATGCCGCCGCGCCCACAGCTGCCGGGCGTAGTCCGCCAGCCCCGGGCGGGCCCCGCTCACCGCGAGGCCGTACTTCCTGGCCAGCTCGGCGGCGGGCATGCCGTCGTCGGGTGATGGCGGGGCACTCATGGCGACCGCACTGCCGTGCGTTGTCTCGCTCACAGTTGACACTTTCGTCCTCAAGGTGCGCTGCCGGGGGTTCGCCCCGGCCCGCGCCCGGTGCTCATAGACAAGAGCTTGTCAGATCACGGGAGGCCGACCCAGCCGGGTCAGGCGCCACACGGTACGCCACTTCATGGGGCGCCGTGGACCACAGGGCGTCGTCCAGCCCTCCTTGAAGCCCCCGAACCACGCCCGCAGCGCGGGCAGGGAGGGCCGCCGGAGCAGGGTCAGCAGCAGCCACACCCCGAGGTAGACCGGGACCAGGGGGGCCGGCAGGTTGCGCCGGGCGAGCCAGACCCGGTTGCGGGCGACCATCCGGTGGTAGACCGCGTGCCGGCTCGGGGCCGTCGTCGGGTGGTGCAGCACCATGTCCGCGCGGTAGTCGATCATCCAGCCCGCGTCGAGGGCCCGCCAGGCGAGGTCGGTCTCCTCGTGCGCGTAGAAGAACTCGTCCGGCAGCAGGCCGGCCTCGGCGAAGACCCGGGTGCGGACCGCGTTGGCGCCGCCCAGGAAGGTGGTCACCCGCGAGGAGCGCATCGGGTCGGAGGCGCGCAGCCGCGGCACGTGGCGGCGCTGGGTGACGCCCGTGTCGGGGTCCGCGATCCGGAAGCTGACGATGCCGAGCTTCGGGTCGGCGGCGAACGCCTGCCGGCACAGCTCGGCGGTGTCCTGGCCGGGCAGCAGGCCGTCGTCGTCCAGGAACAGCAGGATGTCGGCCTCGCGCCCGGCGGGCCCGAACGCCTCGATGCCCACGTTGCGCCCGGCCGGGATGCCGACGTTCTCCGACAGCTCGACGGTGCGCACGCTCAGGCCGGGGACGGCGATCGGCGGCAGCGGGGAGCCGTTGCCGACGACCACGACCTCGATCGGGTCGCCGTCCTGCTTGGCGACCGACTCCAGCAGGGCACGCAGCTCCGCGGGGCGGTTGCCCATGGTGAGGACAACCGCGCCGACCTTGGCAGCGGGAGCGGAGGGAGTGTTCATCGGAGCCTGCTCGACGCGAGGATGGACACCAGGTGCAGCACAGTCTGCAACACCGCGACGGCCGCGAGCAGGACCACCGCGACACGCGTGAACAGCAGGTCGCCGTGGACGGAGTCCGCGATGCCGGCCGCCAGGATCACCAGCGACGCCTCGACGCCGCCGACCAGGCGGTGGAACTTCAGGGCGGCCGCGGCCTTGCGGGCCAGGGCCATGCCCGAGGAGCGGGGCGTGGCCGCTGCCTCCTCGGCGGCCGCCATGCCGCTGCGGGCGCGGGCCACGTCGACCAGGTCCGTCTCCGCCTTGATCAGGATCGCGCCGAGCGCCGCCAGCGTGCCGAGGAAGGCCCACTGCCACTGCGTGGCCGCGCCGTCCCGGTGCAGGACGTCGGCCGCCCGGATGCCGAAGCCGACGAGCAGGGCGGCCTCGGAGAGGTAGTGCCCCACCCGGTCCAGGTAGACGCCGGTCGTGGAGGTGACCTTGCGCCAGCGCGCGAGCTCGCCGTCCACGCAGTCCAGCAGCAGGTACAGCTGGATGAGGAGCGCGCCCAGGATCGCCCCGGCCAGGCCCGGGATCACCAGGGCCGCGCCCGCGGCGATGCCGGCCAGGATCATCAGGCCCGTGTACTGGTTCGGCGTGAGCCGGGTGTTGAGCAGGACCCGCGTGCAGCGCAGGGAGACCTCGCGCATGTACAGGCGCCCGGCCCAGTGCTCGCCGCTGCGCCGGTCCTTGAGCCCGCCGGGGTGGACGACCGGGCGGAGTTCAGCTAGTGACGGTTTTGGCATAGTCGGCGTAAGCGTCCCTGATCTGGTCGGTGGAGAGGGCGAGGTGCTCCAGGATCGTGTAGCGCCCGGGGCGGGTCTGCGGGGCGTACTCCACCGCCGCGACGAACTCCTCGGCGCTGAAGCCGATCTCCTGCGGCAGCACGGGCAGGCCGTGCCGGCGCAGCACCTCGACCATCAGCGCGGATTCCTCGCGGGCGCCGCGCAGGTACATCGCGAAGGCCGCGCCGAGGCCGCACTGCTCGCCGTGGCTCGCCGCGCGCTTGGGGTAGAGCAGGTCGAAGGCGTGGTTGATCTCGTGGCAGGCGCCGGAGGCGGGGCGGCTGTCGCCGGCCACCGACATGGCGATGCCCGTCAGGACCAGGCCCTCGGCCAGCACCTGGAGGAAGCCGTCGTCGCCGACGCCGCCGGGGTGGCGCAGCACGGCCTCGCCGGCCTGCCGGGCCATGGCGGCGGCCAGGCCGTCGATGCCCTCGCCCGTCTCGCGGTGGGAGAGCTCCCAGTCCGCGACGGAGGAGATGTTGGAGATCGCGTCGCCGATGCCGGAGCGCACGAAGCGGACCGGGGCCTCGCGGATCACGTCGAGGTCGATCACGACGGCGATCGGGTTGGGCACGCCGTAGGAGCCGCGGCCCGCGTCGTTGTCGAGGGTCGCGACCGGCGAGCAGAGCCCGTCGTGCGAGAGGTTCGTCGCGACGGCGACCAGGGGCAGGCCGATGCGCGCGGCGGCGAACTTCGCACAGTCGATGATCTTGCCGCCGCCGAGGCCCACGACCGCGTCGTAGTGCCCCTTCTTCATGGCGTCGCCGAGCTTGATGGCGTCGTCCAGCGTGCCGCCGCCCACCTCGTACCAGGAGGCGCCGGGCAGCGCCGGGGCGAGCCGCTCGCGCAGCACCGCCCCGGAGCCGCCGCTGATGGCGATGGCCAGCTTGCCGGAGCTGGAGATCCGCTGATCGGCGAGGATCTTCGCCAGATCGTCCAGCGCTCCGGCCCGGATGTCGACGACGACCGGCGAGGGGATGAGCCTCGTCAGTACTGGCACGCGATCCCCCGGCCCTTGGCGAGGTCGTCGTGGTTGTCGATCTCGACCCACTTGACGTCGCCGATGGGCGCCACGTCGACCTTGAAGCCGCGGTTGACGAGCTCCTGGTAGCCGTCCTCGTAGTAGAGGTCGGGGTCGCGCTCGAACGTGACCTTGAGGGCGTCCGCCAGGTCGGCGGCGGCCTCGCCCTCGATCAGGGTGACGCCGATGTACTCGCCGGTGGCCTCGGCCGGGTCCATCAGCTTGGTGATCTTCTGGACGCCCTTGTCCGGGTCCACGACGACCTTCATCTCCTCGTCGGCGAGCTGCTTCACCGTGTCGAGGGCGAGGATGATCTTCTGGCCGTTGCCGCGGGCGGCGAGCAGGGTCTTCTCGACGGAGACCGGGTGCACGGTGTCGCCGTTGGCGAGGATCACGCCGTCCTTGAGGGCGTCACGGCCGCACCACAGGGAGTAGGCGTTGTTCCACTCCTCGGCCTTGTCGTTGTCGATCAGGGTGAGGCTCAGGCCGTACTTGGCCTCCAGGGCCTCCTTGCGGGCGTACACGGCCTCCTTGCGGTAGCCCACGATGATCGCGACCTCGGTCAGACCGATCTCGGCGAAGTTGGCCAGGGTGAGGTCGAGGATGGTGGTCTCACCGTCCACGGGCACCAGGGCCTTGGGCAGAGTGTCGGTGTAGGGACGCAGACGCCGTCCGGCGCCGGCGGCCAGCACGAGGCCGATCATGCGGGTTCTCCTGTTTCGTCGTGTACTGCGGGTGCCCCGGAGGACACCCAGAAGCGGATGCTCTCGCTGAGCACCACGAGGGCGATGGCGGCCGCGAGGACCGTCAGCGCGATGGTGAAACCTCGGCCGTGCCACAGGGCGGCCGCGATGGTGACCGCCAGGACCCGACCCTCGTGTCCGCCGATCGCCCGCACCAGCCAGTGCGGGGGCGCGCCGGTGCCGCCGCGGATGCGGTACACCGTGTCGTAGTGATGGTAGGCGACCGCGGCCACCAGGCCGAAAGCCGCCGGGAGGGCCCCCGGGGCGCCGGACTGCGCCGCCAGTCCCAGGACGATGCCGTACTCCGCGCCGCGGAAGACCGGCGGCACCAGCCAGTCGAGGGGACCCTTCAGGGGCTGGGCGACGGCGACGCCGGCGAGGATCGCGTAGACGGCCGCCTGGAGGACAGCGCGCCACGTGCCGCCGCTGCCGGCGACCAGCGGGCCCAGGAGCAGGCTGGCGGCGGCGAGGACGGCCCAGAAGGGAGCGCTGTAGGCGCGGCCGGGGACCGTGCTGCCGAGGGTGGCGGCCGCCGCCCGGGCGACCGGGCCGGAGTCGGCGAGGTCCGCCAGCGCCTGCGCGGCGCGGTCCGTCCTCTTGGCCTTACGGGTCAGGGAGCGCAGGACGCGGCCCGCGGTGGTGTAGCAGGCGGCGAAGGCGCAGCCGATCAGCAGAACGTAGAAGACGGTGCGGGGCGTGGTGAGCGCGGTGAGGACCGCGATCAGCGCCCAGCGCTCGCCGATGGGCAGCACGATCATGCGGCGGACCCAGACGGTCCAGCCGACGCTGTCGAGGCGGCCGGAGAGCGCGGCCGTCGGGCTCGTGTTGGCCGTGGCGTCGTGGTTCGCCTCGTTGAAGGCGAAGTCGACGACGTGCCGGCAGGTCATGAGGATCATCGCGCCGAGCGCGAGCGCCCATACGTCGTCGTGGCTGCCGTGGCCGCCGCCGCGGGACGCCCCGAGGGCCAGGCCCGCGTAGAAGGCGTACTCCTTGGCCCGGTCGAAGGTCGCGTCGAGCCAGGCGCCGAGCGTGGAGTACTGGAGCGAGTAGCGGGCGAGCTGGCCGTCGGTGCAGTCGAGCACGAAGGAGAACAGCAGCAGCACGCCGGCGGCGATGAAGCCGCCCCGGGTGCCGGTCGCCGCCGCGCCCGCCGCGATCAGCGCGGTCAGCAGGGACGCGGTGGTGACCTGGTTGGGGGTGAGGCCCCGGCGGGCGCACCAGCGGGCGAGGTAGCGCGAGTACGGGCTGATGCAGAAGGTGGTGAAGAACCCGTCGCGGGACTTCACGGCGCTGCGCAGCCGTACGGCTTCGTCGTCGACGGCCGCGGTCTCGGCGAGGGTCTTGGCGCGGGCCTCGTCGCCGTCGGGCACGGCCGCGACGAGGACGCCGAGGTCGGGCCGGTGCACGGCCACGCCGTCGGCTTCCAGGCGGGCGGCGAGGAGGCCGGGCAAGTTCCCGCCGTCGTCAGCGGCGGCCAGCGCGTGCGTCAGGGACGCGCGCGCCTCGGGCTGGACGGAGAGGGCGCCCTCGGTGGCGCCGGCCGGGAAGCGGGGGTCGGTCAGGGCGAGGCGCAGGGCGTGCACGTGGCCCACGAAGCGGTGGTCCACCACAGCAACCCGCTCCGAGGCCGGGACGGCGGCCAGCGCCCCGGCGGCGTCCGCTGCCACGCGGACGTCGAAGCCGAGGGACCGCAGGTCCTCCTCCAGGGAGGAGCCGGCGGGCGGCGGACCGGTGAGGATGGCGGTCGACAGACGAACTCACTCCTTGCGGCGGACATGGCCGCCCCTGGGGCCGCGGGACGCGGCGGGCGGCGTTCGCGCCGGAAGCCCCGGGCGGGGGCCGGCACGTCGGCAGAGGCTATCGGATCACCGGAAGACGCCGTTCACCGCCGGTACACCACCGGCAGGCCCGCCATGGAGAGGACGCCCGGGCGACGCGTCCGGTTCCAAGCCGGGGCGGAAGTCCGGCGGAGCGCCCGGTCACCGGAATCGAACCCACATCGTGACCCGCAGTCCAGGCGCTAGGGTGCCGGTCATGACATGGCTGATCACAGGCGGTGCCGGGTACATCGGAGCGCACGTCGCCCGGGCGATGACACAGGCCGGCGAGCGGGTCGCCGTGCTGGACGACCTGTCCTCGGGCGTGCCCGCGCGGCTGCCCGCGGGCTGCGTGCTGGTGCGGGGCTCGGTGCTGGACCGCGAGCTGCTGGACCGTACGTTCGCGGAGCTGGGCGTGACCGGCGTGGTGCACCTGGCGGCGAAGAAGCAGGTCGGGGAGTCGGTGGAGAAGCCGCTCCTCTACTACCGGGAGAACCTGCACGGGCTGACCGTGCTGCTGGAGGCGGCCGTCGCCGCGGGCGTCCGCAGCTTCGTGTACTCCTCGTCCGCCGCCGTGTACGGCATGCCGGATGTGGAGCTCGTCACGGAGGACACCCCGTGCCTGCCGATGAACCCGTACGGCGAGACGAAGCTGGCCGGCGAGTGGCTGGTGCGGGCCACGGGCAAGGCGCACGGCCTGTCGACGGCCTGCCTGCGCTACTTCAACGTGGCGGGCGCGGCGGTGCCGGAGCTCGCGGACACCGGGATCTTCAACATCATCCCGATGATGTTCGACCGGCTCACCCGGGGCGAGGCGCCGCGGATCTTCGGCGACGACTACGCCACCCCGGACGGCACCTGCATCCGTGACTACATCCACATCGAGGACCTGGCGACCGCGCACCTCGCGGCGGCCCGCCGGCTGGCCGAGCGCACGGAGCCGGGCGACCTCACGCTGAACGTGGGCACGGGGCGGGGCGTCTCCGTACGGGAGATGGCCGACCTGATCGCCGCGGTGACCGGCCGCACGGAGCCCGCGCCGCTCGTGGAGCCGCGCCGTCCGGGTGATCCGGCGCGTGTCGTGGCGTCGAACGAGCTGATCGCGAAGGAGCTCGGCTGGAGCCCCGAGCACGACGTGCGCAGCATGGTCACGTCCGCGTGGGAGGGCTGGTGCCTGCATCACCCCGAGGCGCGGCAGAGCCTTCCGCAGGGCTGACGGCACCGCACGCAGGGTGATCGCCGCAGGTCGGCGAGACGCGCATCTTCGCAGGTCAGAGCACATGACAACGGTGTTCAGTGCCGCGTTGCCCGATACCCCCCACCCGTAGTTCACTGGGTCCCGGCCGGCAGCCGCCGGCCGGACGGGCACCCGTTTTCCGAGGGCGGCATCTCATGGGCGCAGGGCACGATCACGGTCACTCTCACGGGGGACCTCCGCCGGGTACGAGCGGCACGGCCGCGGCGGCGTACAAGGGGCGCCTGAGGATCGCGCTGGGCATCACGCTCACCGTGCTCCTGGCCGAGATCGCGGGCAGCGCGCTGACCGGCTCGCTGGCCCTGCTCGCGGACGCCGGGCACATGGCGACGGACGCGGTCGGGGTGGGCATGGCGCTGGTCGCGATCCACTTCGCGAACCGTCCGTCGAGCGGCCGGCGCACCTACGGGTACGCCCGGGCGGAGATCCTGGCGGCGCTGCTGAACTGCCTGCTGCTGCTCGGCGTGGGCGGGTTCATCCTCTACGAGGCCGTGGGGCGCCTGATGGACCCGGCCGACGTGCCGGGCGGCACGACGGTGATCTTCGGTCTGGTGGGCGTCGTCGCCAATCTGATCTCCCTGGCGCTGCTGATGCGCGGCCAGAAGGAGAGCCTGAACGTGCGCGGGGCGTTCCTGGAGGTCCTCTCGGACGCGCTGGGCTCCTTCGCGGTGGTCATCTCCGCAGTGGTGATCATGCTGACGGGGTGGACGCAGGCGGACCCGATCGCCTCGCTGCTGATCGGCCTGATGATCGTGCCGCGCACGCTGAAGCTGCTGCGGGAGGCGCTGGACGTCCTCCTGGAGGCCGCGCCGAAGGACGTCGACATGGACGCGATCCGGGCGCACATCATGGCGCTGCCGGGCGTGCAGGACCTGCACGACCTCCATGTGTGGACGATCACATCCGGAATGCCCGTGCTCTCCGCCCACGTGGTGGTCGACCACCTGGCGCTGGACTCGGTCGGGCACGAGAAGATGCTCCACGACCTGCAAGCCTGCCTGGGCGAGCACTTCGACGTGGAGCACTGCACCTTCCAGCTGGAGCCCGGCGGCCATGCGGAGCACGAGGCGAAGCTCTGTCATTGACGCCCCGGCCCGGTACGGCAGACTTGAGGGTCGAAGACCGACAACGAGGATGGTCAATGCCGATCACACCAGCCAATGGCCTCTCCGCCGACACCGCAGCGGTTCCCGCTCCGGAGGACTCAGCCGAACCGATCATGCTGGAGCTGGTCGACGAGGACGGCAGAACCATCGGCACGGCGGAGAAGCTCTCCGCCCACATCGCCCCCGGCAGACTGCACCGGGCGTTCTCGGTCTTCCTCTTCGACGACGAGGGCCGGCTGCTGCTCCAGCGGCGCGCGCTGGAGAAGTACCACTCCCCCGGCGTGTGGTCGAACACGTGCTGCGGCCACCCGTATCCGGGTGAGCCCCCGTTCGTGGCGGCGGCGCGCCGCACGGGCGAGGAGCTGGGGATCGCGCCCGCGCTGATGCGCGAGGCCGGGACCGTGCGCTACAACCACCCCGACCCGGACTCGGGCCTGGTGGAGCAGGAGTACAACCACCTCTTCGTGGGAATCGTGCGGGCCGAGCCGCGCCCGGCCCCCGAGGAGATCGCGGAGACCGCGTTCGTGACCCCGGACGAGCTGGACGCGCTGCGGGCGCGCTACCCGTTCTCGGCGTGGTTCATGACGGTGCTGGACGCGGCGCGGCCCGTGGTGCGCGAGGTCACCGGGGACGCGGCGGGCTGGTAGGCCCGCCGGCCGGCGCGGGGAGCGGCAGGGCGGCCCAGACCACCTTGCCGCCGCTCGCGGTGTGCTCGACGTCGCACATGCCGCCGGCCTCGGCGGAGATGGCCTGGACGAGCAGCAGCCCGCGGCCGCCGATGCGCTCGTCGTCGGCCTCCAGGGGCTTGGGCCGGTAGGGGTGGTCGTCCTCGACGGCCACCCGCACCCAGTGGCGGCCGATGGAGACCTCCACGGCGACCTCGGGCGAGAGCAGGGCCGCGTGCTGGACGGCGTTGGTGACCAGCTCCGAGACGATCAGCAGGAGCCCCTGGAACAGGTCGTCGCAGAGCGGCACGCGCTGGTGCCGGAGGAGGTCGCGGACGGCGTGCCTGGCCCGGGGGACGGAGGAGTGCAGCGCGGGAGCGGTGAAGCGCCAGGCTCCGTCGAATTCGACCGGGCTCCGGGGCGGGGCCTGCCCGCGGTCGGGCGGGACGCTCCCGAGGATTTCCATGTCCGATACCAACCCCTCACCATGGTCGACCGCACCCATGAGTGTTGGGAAGATGAGGGTCCGTACGGCGGGCTGACCACAAATCATCGGCTATCGACGGAGTTTGACCGGCTGCGTATGCCACGGTCACTCACGCGACTGTTCCTGGCCACCCTGTTCCGCGTTCCCTGAGCGGCGTGGAGTCAGGTATTCCGACAGGCCCGGCGGACGGCCCGGATAGCATCCGGCGCATGGAGCCTGCACTTCACCTGGACGTCGCCGGTGGCACCGCCACGGTTCGCATCGCCAACCCCGCCAAGCGGAACGCCATGACCACGGACATGTGGCGGGCCCTGCCCGGGCTGCTGGAGCGGTGCGCCGCCGATCCGGCCGTCCGGGTGCTGGTGCTCACCGGCGAAGGCGAAACGTTTTGCGCGGGGGCCGACATCTCCTCGCTGACCGAGGGCGCCGACCGCTCGCGGGACCTCGCGATCGCGGCCGAGGAGGCCCTGGCGGCCTTCCCCAAGCCCACGCTCGCCGCCGTGCGCGGCTACTGCGTGGGCGGCGGCTGCCAGCTCGCCGCCGCGTGCGACCTGCGGTTCGCCTCCGACGACGCGTCCTTCGGGGTGACCCCCGCGAAGCTCGGGATCGTCTACGGGCCCGCCTCCACCCGCCGGCTGGTCGAGCTGACCGGTCCGGCCACCGCCAAGTACTTGCTCTTCTCCGGCGAGCTGATCGACGCCGGGCGGGCGCTGCGGACGGGGCTCGTGGACGAGGTGTGGCCGCGGGAGGCGCTGGACCGGCGGGTCGCGGAGTTCGCCCGCGTGCTGGCCTCGCGGTCGCAGCTGACGCAGGCCGCGGCGAAGGAGTTCGCCGCGGGGCCCGCCTCCCCCGACCGGATCGCGCACTGGGCGGAGCAGGAGCGCGCCGGGGGCGACACGGCGGAGGGCGTGGCCGCGTTCCTGGAGCGCCGGCAGCCGCGGTTCGGGTGGACCGTGGGCGAGCGGACCCCGGAGTGCGCTGCGGAGCGCACCGCTTAGCACCGCGGACGGGCGGCCGGACCCCCGTGCCGGCCTTCCCGTCCCCGGGCCGCGGATCGACACCGCCCCGGGCCGCCTACGGGGCGCGCTGCCCGGCGAACCCGCTCAGCGGCCCTGGGGCCCCTGGGGCTTCACCAGCTGGGAGAGGTCCGCGGCCCGCCACTCGGCGACGAGGTCGGCGGGGGCCTTCTCCGGGGAGCCCGCGTCGTAGGGCGGCTGCGGGTCGTACTCGAGGAGCAGCTGGACGGACTGGGCGGCGCGGTCGCCCGCGATCCGGCCCGCGAGCGTCAGCGCCATGTCGATGCCGGAGGAGACGCCGGCGGCCGTGACGTACTTGCCGTCGAACACGACGCGTTCGCCGGTGGCCTCGACGCCGTAGGAGGCGAGCCGCTCCAGCATCAGCCAGTGCGACGTGGCGCGACGGCCCGTCAGCAGCCCGGCGGCGGCCAGGATCAGGGAGCCGGAGCACACCGACGTCGTCCAGGTGGTGGTGCGGTCGACGTGCCGCAGCCACTCGGCGACGGGCCCCGGGCCCATCTGGCCGCTCGGATCGGCCCCACCGGGGACGACGACGATGTCGGGGCCCGTGACCTCGGCGAGGGAGGCGTCGGCGACGAGGCCGAGGTTGCCCGTCTCGTTGCGCACGGGGCCGGGGCGCTCGGCGACGAGGACGACCTCGCTGCCCGGCAGGGGGCTGAGCGTGTCGAACGGGCCGATGGCGTCGAGGGCGGTGAAGCCGGGGTAGAGCAGGACGGCGATCTGCATGAGGTGCCTCGATTCTCGGGAGTCAGGCTGCCGTCAGGGGACGGAAGCGGCGCCGGTACTCGGCGGGTGAGGTGCCCAGGGCGCGGACGAAGGCGCGGCGCATGGCCTCGGGCGTGCCGTAGCCGCAGGCGCGCGAGACCTCCTCGACGCCGTCGCCGGTGTCCTCCAGCTGCCGGCGTGCGGCTTCCAGGCGGACCCGGTCGACGTAGCGGCCCGGCGTCATGCCGGTCTCGCTGTGGAAGGCGCGGGCGAAGTGCCGCGGGGAGAGGTCCGCGCGGGCCGCGAGCGCCTCGACGGACAGGTCGGCCGCGGGGTTCTCGACGATCCAGTGCTGGACGTCGCGCAGCCGCGGGCGGCTCGCGGTCTGGGCCGCGAGCGGGGCGCTGAACTGGGTCTGGTTGCCGGGGCGGCGCAGGAAGACGACGAGGTTGCGGGCGACGGCGAGCGCCCGTTCGCGGCCCAGGTCGTCCTCGACGAGGGCGAGGGCGAGGTCGATGCCCGCGGTGACGCCGGCCGAGGTGACGACGTTCCCGTCGCGTACGTAGATGGGGTCGGGCTCCACGCGGACGGCGGGGAAGCGCGCGGCGAGGGCGGCGCAGAACGCCCAGTGGGTCGTCGCGCGGCGGCCCTCCAGGAGGCCCGCGGCGGCGAGCAGGAACGCGCCCGTGCACACCGACACCACGCGCTCGGCGCGCGGCGCGTGCTCACGCAGCCAGGCGATGAGGCGCGGGTCGGGGGTGCGCGTGCCTTCGCCGCCCGGCACGAGCAGGGTGTGCGCGGCGGGGGCGTCGTGCAGCGCGGAGTCGGGCGTGACGCGCAGGCCGCTGCTGGTGCGCACGGGGCCACCGTCGAGGGTGGCGGTGTGCACGCGGTACGGGGTGGGGTCGCCGTTCCGCTGACCCGCTCCCGCGAACACCTCGGCGGGGCCCGTGAAGTCGAGGCTCTGGACCTCGTCGAACAGGACGATCAGCACGGAGCGGCGCTGCGGGCGGTGGCGCGTCATGGTCACCATGCTGGCCGTCCGGCCATATGGCCGCAATGACGAATACCCCACCTTTCCTGCCATCGCGACGGGGCGCGCGGCGTCCGTGGGGCACACCCCTTCCTGCCCGTACCGACCAGTCGGTAACGTGCGCTCATGACTTCTCTCACCGGGTCCCTGCCGGAGCGTGCCGGACGCCGCTGTCAGCAGCCCCTCAACACCCTTCACGCCACGGTGTACTTCTCGCCCGACATCGTGCGGGAGATGGGCGCGCTGGGGATCGAGGACCGCTCCGCGGTCAACATCGCCGGGCGGACGGCCGCGTTCGGGCGCGTCGGCGCGGGCACGGTCGCGGCCGCGTTCTACAACTACAACTACGAGCTGCTCGCCCGCCACCTCCCGGGCGTCTGGGACGTCGCCGCCCCGCAGGACGTCCTCGCCGCGCGGCTGCGCGCGGCCGACGCCACCCTGCGCCGGCTGCTCGGCGAGGACGCGATCGCCTCCCCGGAGATGGCCGAGGCGGCGGAGCTCGCCCTGCGCGCCACCGAGGGCTGCAGCCGCGGCGGCCGGCCCCTGTACTCCGCCCACGCCGACCTGCCCGTGCCCGAGGCGCCCCACCTCGCGCTCTGGCACGCCGCGACGCTGCTGCGCGAGCACCGGGGCGACGGTCACGTCATGGTGCTCGTACGGGCGGGCCTCGGCCCGGTCGAGGCGCTCGTCAGCCACAGCGCGACCGGCGGCGGCATGAGCGACAAGTGGCTCGTCCAGACGCGCGCCTGGTCCCCGGAGGTGCTGGAGGCCGGCCGGGAGCGGCTGCGGGCGCGCGGGCTGCTGGACGGGGCCGGCGAGCTGACGGAGGCGGGGAAGGCGCTGCGCGAGGAGCTGGAGGCGGAGACGGACCGCCTCGACGCCGCGCCGTACGAGCACCTGGGCTCGGCGGGCGTGGCGCGCCTCACCGAGCTGGGCTCGGCCTTCGCCAAGGCCGCAATGCTGGCGGGCGCGTTCCCGGCGGACCTGCTCGGCAACGGCTGAGGCGTCGCGGGCTCCCGGACGTAGGGCGCCGCGCGGTCGGGCGCGGCGCTGTCAGCGGCACCTGCCACAATGCAGTCCGCAGCCCGAAGAGAAAGCGGAGCGTGATCGTGACGGCAATTGGTGCGTCGCCCGGGGCGTCGATCGAAGGCAGGATCGCCGAGGAGCTCGGCGTGCGGGAGCGGCAGGTGAAGGCCGCGGTCGACTTGCTCGACGGCGGTTCGACCGTGCCGTTCATCGCCCGCTACCGCAAGGAAGCCACCGAGATGCTCGACGACGCGCAGCTGCGCACCGTCGAGGAGCGGCTGAGGTACCTGCGCGAGCTGGAGGAGCGCCGCACGGCGGTCCTGGAGTCCGTGCGCTCCCAGGGCAAGCTGGACGAGGCGCTGGAGGCGCGCATCCGCGCCGCCGACTCCAAGGCCCGCCTGGAGGACATCTATCTGCCCTTCAAGCCCAAGCGGCGCACGAAGGCGCAGATCGCGCGGGAGGCCGGCCTGGAGCCGCTGGCGGACGGCCTGCTCGCCGACCCGGGCACCGAGCCGCTCGCCGCGGCCGCCGCGTTCGCCGGCGCGGACAAGGGCGTCGCGGACGCGGCCGCCGCGCTGGAGGGAGCCCGGGCCATCCTCACCGAGCGGTTCAGCGAGGACGCCGACCTCATCGGCGAGCTGCGTGAGCGCATGTGGACGCGCGGGCGCGTCGCCGCGAAGGTCCGCGAGGGCAAGGAGGAGGAGGGCGCGAAGTTCGCCGACTACTTCGACTTCGCGGAGCCCTTCACCGAGCTGCCCTCGCACCGGGTGCTCGCCATGCTGCGCGGCGAGAAGGAAGAAATCCTCGACCTCACGCTGGACCCGGAGCCGGCGCAGGAGCCGGACGGGGCGGCGGCCGCGGGCCCGAGCGCGTACGAGCAGATGATCGCGCAGCGCTTCGGCATCGCGGACCGGGGCCGGCCCGCGGACAAGTGGCTGGGCGAGACGGTGCGCTGGGCCTGGCGCACGCGCGTCCTCGTCCACCTCGGGATCGACCTGCGGCTGCGGCTGCGGCAGGCCGCCGAGGACGAGGCGGTCCGCGTCTTCGCGGCGAACCTGCGCGACCTGCTGCTCGCCGCCCCGGCCGGCACCCGCGCCACGATGGGCCTCGACCCCGGCTTCCGCACGGGCGTGAAGGTCGCGGTCGTGGACGCGACGGGCAAGGTCGCCGCCACGGAGACGATCTACCCGCACGTCCCGCAGAACAAGTGGGACGCCTCGCTCGCGGCGCTGGCCCGGCTCGCCCGGGAGCACGGCGTCGAGCTCGTCGCCATCGGCAACGGCACGGCCTCCCGCGAGACGGACCGGCTGGCGGCCGATCTGATCTCCCGTCACCCGGAGCTGAAGCTCACGAAGGTGATGGTCTCCGAGGCCGGCGCCTCGGTCTACTCCGCCTCCGCGTTCGCCTCCCAGGAGCTGCCCGGGATGGACGTCTCGCTGCGCGGCGCGGTCTCGATCGCGCGGCGCCTCCAGGACCCGCTCGCCGAGCTCGTCAAGATCGACCCCAAGTCGATCGGCGTCGGCCAGTACCAGCACGACCTGTCCGAGGTGAAGCTGTCCCGCTCGCTCGACGCCGTCGTGGAGGACTGCGTCAACGGCGTCGGCGTCGACGTGAACACCGCGTCCGCGCCGCTGCTCGCGCGCGTCTCCGGCATCAGCTCCGGCCTCGCCGAGAACATCGTCGCCCACCGCGACTCCCACGGCCCCTTCCGCTCCCGGCGGGCGCTGAAGGACGTGGCCCGGCTGGGCCCCAAGGCGTACGAGCAGTGCGCGGGCTTCCTGCGCATCCGCGGCGGGGACGACCCGCTGGACGCCTCCAGCGTCCACCCCGAGGCCTACCCCGTGGTGCGGAAGATGGTGAAGAGCACGGGCGGCGAGGTCGCCTCCCTCATCGGCAACACGTCCGTGCTGCGCTCCCTGCGGCCTGACGAGTTCGTCGACGCGACGTTCGGTCTGCCGACGGTCACCGACATCCTGCGCGAGCTGGAGAAGCCCGGCCGGGACCCGCGGCCCGCGTTCAAGACGGCGAGCTTCAAGGAGGGCGTCGAGAAGATCGGCGACCTGGAGCCGGGGATGGTCCTGGAGGGCGTCGTCACCAACGTCGCCGCGTTCGGGGCGTTCGTGGACGTGGGCGTCCACCAGGACGGGCTGGTGCACGTGTCGGCCATGTCCCGGACGTTCGTGAAGGACCCGCGGGACGTCGTCAAGCCCGGTGACATCGTGCGGGTCAAGGTCATGGACGTCGACATCCCGCGCAAGCGGATCTCGCTGACGCTGCGGCTTGACGACGAGTCGCCGTCCGGCGGGGGTGGCGGGGGCAGCCGCCCGCGCCCGGAGCGGGGTGCCGAGCGCGGCGGACGCCGTGGTGCGGGCACGCCCCAGCGTGGTGCGGGGGCGCCCCAGCAGCGACGCGGCGGCCCCCGCGAGGCGGCTCCGCCGGTGAACGACGCAATGGCGGAGGCGCTGCGCCGGGCGGGGCTCCGCTAGCGCGGGGCGACGTACGGGCCGGGTCCGGCGGACTACGCATTCCGCCGGACCCGCGCCGTCGTGGCGTATCGCCGTTGCGGCGGGCATTTTTCACCTGGCCACGGCACGATGCCCCTGCACGCGCCGGTCGCAGCAAGCCCCTCCGCCGCAACGGCGACCCTCTGCCCGCCGGTCACGGCATGCGCCTTTCTTCCGCCGCGGCGATCAGCCACAACGTGGCAACCCGGCGGTGCCGAGCCGCGGCACGGTGGCCCCCCAACTGCCGGTCACGGCATGTGCCCGCCGTGCGGCCCCTCAGGTGTTCTCCCCCTCCCCGGAGGGGAAGTCCGGGACCGGGGACTCGTACAGCCACGCGGTCAGCAAGGGGCGTAGCGGGCGGCCCGCGGTGGACTCCGCGTGGGTCACGAAGCGTTCTGTGTCCGCCGTCGAGCCCCGGTGCGCCGTGTGCCAGGTGCGGAGGATCCGGAAGAAGCAGTCGTCGCCCACCGCCAGCCGCAAAGCGTGCAGCGTGCACGCGCCGCGTACGTAGATCCGGTCGTCGAAGAGCTGCCGCGGGCCGGGGTCGGCGATGCACAGGTCCTGTCCGCCGCAGGCGAGCCCCTGGCGGGCCGCCCGGGCGAGCGTGTCCGCGTCGTCCTCGCCGAGGTGTTCGGACCACAGCCACTCCGCGTACGTGGCGAAGCCCTCGTTGAGCCAGATGTGCCGCCAGTCGGCGACGCCGGCGCTGTTGCCGAACCACTGGTGGGCGAGCTCGTGGGCGACGAGGGTCTCGGAGCCCCGCCGCCCGTCGACGTGGTTGCGGCCGAAGACGGACAGCGTCTGGTTCTCGACGGGCACGGCGAGCTCCGCGTCGACGATGACGGCGCCGTAGGTCTCGAACGGGTAGGGGCCGAAGAAGCCGCTGAAGGCGCGCAGCATCCGCGGCTGCCGGGCCAGGTCGTGGCGGGCCTGTTCGGCGAGGTGGGCGGGGTAGGCGTTGCGGAGGGTGCCGCGGACGTCGTGGGTGAAGCGGCCGGTGCAGACGGCCGCGAGGTAGGAGGCCATGGGCCCGGGGTGGTGGTAGGTCCAGGCCGTGGAGTCCGCGGTCTCGCGGCGTTCCCTGAGGGTGCCGTTGGCCAGGACGTGGTGGCCCCGGGGCACGGTGACGGTGAAGGTGTAGGCGGCCTTGTCGTCGGGGCGGTCGTTGCACGGGAACCACGACGGCGCACCGACCGGCTGGGAGGCGACGAGGGTGCCGCCGTGGGCGTCCCCCGTACGGTCCCAGCCGATCGGCCCGAACGGCGTGCGGACGGGTCCGGGCCTGCCGCCGTAGTGGACGTCGGCGACGAACGGCTGCCCGGCGGCGAGGTCCCGCGGGGCGGCGAGCACGGCCTTGCCGCCGTGCTGGTGCACGGTGACGGGCCGCCCGTCGAGGTACGCGCTGCGCACCTTCAGCCGGGCGAGGTCGAGGGCGACGCGGCCGGTGCGCTCGTTGGCGACGGCCCGGATGCGGGCGTGGCCGTCGAGCCGGGCCCGGCCGGGGTCGTAGCCGAGCGTCAGGTCGTAGGCGAGGGTGCGGTGGCCGTCGGAGCCGTTGCGGGGGAAGTAGCGCGGCCCGCGGGCGGAGTGCAGGGCGGCGTCGGCGGCGGCCGCGGTCAGCGGGAGGGCCGCCGCGGCCCCGAGCAGGGCGCGGCGGCTGCACCGGAAGCGGTCGCGAAGGCTCATGCGACCGCCTCCGGGGTGCTCCCCGAGGGAATGGCGCCGGCGCCCGGCACCGGCGCCGCGCCCGCGATCGGGTTGCCCGCCCAGCGCGTGCCCGCCGGAACCGTCTCGCCGCGCATGACCAGGGAGGCCGGGGCGAGGGAGACGCCCGCGCCGACGGTGCTGCCGGGCAGGACGATGCCGTGCGGGCCGAGGGACGCTCCCGCGTCGAGGCGGACGGCGTCCATGCGCATGATCCGGTCGTGGAAGAGGTGCGTCTGGAGGACGCAGCCGCGGTTGACGGTGGCGCCGTCGCCGAGGGAGACGAGGTCGGTCTCGGGCAGCCAGTGCGTGTCGCACCAGACGCCGCGCCCGATGCGCGCACCGAGGCTGCGCAGCCACCAGTTGAGGACGGGTGTGCCGGTGAACGGCCCGGCCAGCCACGGCACGGCGAGGGTCTCGACGAAGGTGTCGTAGAGCTCGTTGCGCCAGACGAACGAGGACCACAGCGGGTGCTCGCCGGCGGTGAAGCGGCCCACGAGGAGCCACTTGGCCGCGGTGGTGGTCAGGCCGGCGGCGAGGCCCGCGGCCAGCAGCAGCGGGGCGCCCACCGCGGCGGCGAGCAGCAGGCCGCCGGTGTCGAGGGCGTCCTGCTCGGCGAGGAGGACGAGCTCCGCGAGGGCGAAGCCGGCCATCAGCGGGAGCACGCGGCACAGTTCGACGGCGGCGCGGGCGGCCACGAGGCGGCGCGCCGGCTCGAAGGTGCGGTGCGCGTCGGTGACGGCCGCCTTGCGCGGCAGCGGCATCGCGGGGCGGCCGAGCCAGGAGCTGCCGGGTTCGCTGTGCTCGGGCGCGTCGGAGAGGACGCCGATCAGGGCGTGGTCGGGCACGCTGCGGCCGGGGCCGACGATCCCGGAGTTGCCGACGAAGGCGCGCCGGCCGATGTGCGCGGTGCCCAGGCGGAGCCGGCCGCCGCGCAGTTCGTACGGGGCGACGAGCGTGTCGTCGGCGAGGAACGCACCGTCGCCGACGGTGAGGAGGGAGGGCAGCGGGAGGACGGTCGAGATTTCGGCACGCCGGCCGACACGGGCGCCGAGGAGGCGCAGCCACACGGGCGTGGCGAGGCTCGCGTAGAGCGGGAAGAGGCTCGCCCGGGCGCCGTCCAGGAGCCGGGTGACGAGCCAGGCGCGCCAGGCGACGGCGCCCCACGCCGGGTGGTCGCCGGGCCGGATGCCCCGGCCGAGCAGGCGTACCGCGGCGGCGACGAGGAGGGCCCAGGACAGGCTGCCGGCGATGGTGAGCACGGGGACGGCGGCGAGCAGCGTCAGGGAGACGGACAGCAGGGTGGTGCAGTCCTTGACGAGGTAGTAGGTGCCGACGAGCGCGGGCAGGGCGGCGAGGAACGGCAGGAGGGGCAGGGCGCCCAGCGTGAGGGCGTAGGCGGCCTTCGCGCGCGGGGAGGGGAGCGCGGGCGCTCCGGCCGGTACGGGCTCGGCGCGGCCGGTGCTGCGGGCCGGCGACCCTTCCCACCGCTCCCCCGCCGCGGCGTGACCGTCCAGGCAGGCTCCGGGCGCGAGTTCGGCGCCCGGAGCGAGGGTCGCTCCGGGCATCATCGTGCTGCGGTGGCCCGCCCGGGCTCCCGCGCCGAGGGTGATGCGGCCGATGTGCAGGTCGTCGCCGTCGAGCCACCAGCCGGAGATGTCGGCCTCGGGCTCCACGGAGCAGCCGTCGGCGAGGGTGGCGAGGCCGGTCACGGGCGGCATGGCGTGCAGGGCCACGCCGCGGCCGGTGGTGCAGCCGAGGGCCCGCGCGTACCGGGCGGCCCAGGGGGTGCCCAGGAGCGCGGGGACCCCGAAGGAGGCGACGGTGCGTTCGGCGGCCCACAGCCGGATGTGCACGCGGCTGCCGCGCCGGTACGTGCCGGGTGCGATGCCGCGGGTCAGCAGGCGTGCGGCCGTGGCGCCGACGGCGAGGCGGGCGGGGGCGCTGAGGAGGACGAGCCAGCCGGCGAGCACCAGCCACCAGGAGGTGTGCGGGGCCCACTGCCGGGGCGCCAGCAGACCGAGGACGTCGTCGGCGGCGGCGAGGGCGACGAGCCCGCGCAGCCCGGCGACGCCGAACAGGGCGGTCTGTACGAGGATCTGGGCCGCGCCGGCGCGTCTGCGCACGGGGCGGACCGTGCGGGCGGCGTGCTCGGGGCGGGGGCCGGGGGCGGTGAGGGAGTCGAGGTGGGCGGCCATGTCGCGCAGGACGGGGTGCCGGTAGAGGCCGGCGACGGAGACCCCGGGGTGGTGCTCGCGCAGGGCGGAGGCCATACGGGCGGCGGTGAGGCTGGTCCCGCCGAGGGCGGTGAAGTCGGAGCCGGCGGTGGGCCGGGTGCCGAGGTGGAGCTCCCACAGGCCGGCCAGGCGGGCGGCGGTGCCGTGCAGTTCGCCGCCGTCCGGTTCGCTGCCGCCCGCTTCGGCGCCGGTCCCGGCGGGTCCGGGCGGCGGCCAGGGCAGGGCGTCGCGGTCGACCTTGCCGGAGGTGCGGGTGGGCAGGCCGGCGAGCTCGCTGAGGACGGGCACGAGCGCGGCGGGCAGGCGCTCGGCCAGCAGCGCTCTGGCCTCCTCGCGCCGGTAGGAGGCGTCCGGTACGACGTAGCCGACGAGGATGTGCCCGCCGGCAAGCGTGTTCCGTACGGCCGCGGCCGCCCCGCGCACGCCCGGCAGGGCGCCGAGCGCCGCGTCGATCTCGCCGAGTTCGACGCGCCGGCCGCCGAGCTTGATCTGGTCGTCGGCGCGGCCCGCGAAGACCAGGCCCTCGGGGTCGGCCCGGACGAGGTCGCCGGTGCGGTAGGCACGGGGGTCGCCGAGGGCGGGCGAGGGGCGGAAGCGGTCGGCGTCCTTGACCGGGTCGAGGTAGCGGGCGTTCCCGGCGCCGGCGACGACGAGTTCGCCCTCGGTGCCGTACGGCACCGCTTCCCCGGCCTCGTCGACCACGGCCAGCCGCCAGCCGGCCAGGGGCAGCCCGATGCGGACGGGCTCGCCGGGCAGCAGGCGCGCGGCGCAGGCGACGACGGTGGTCTCGGTGGGGCCGTAGGTGTTCCACATCTCGCGGCCGGGCACGGCGAAGCGGCTGACGAGGCCCGCGGGGCACGCCTCGCCGCCGACGATCAGCAGGCGCACCCGGTCGAGGGTCTCCGGGGGCCAGAGCGCGGCCAGGGTCGGCACGGTGGAGACGACGGTGATGCCGCGCTCGGCGAGCCAGGGCCCGAGCTCGTGGCCGGCGCGGACGAGGGAGCGGGGCGCGGGGACCAGGCAGGCGCCGTGCCGCCAGGCCAGCCACATCTCCTCGCAGGAGGCGTCGAAGGCGACGGACAGGCCGGCCAGTACGCGGTCGCCGGGGCCGAGGGGCGCGTCCTGGAGGAACAGCCCGGCCTCGGCGTCCACGAAGGCGGCGGCGCTGCGGTGGGTGACGGCGACGCCCTTGGGGGCGCCGGTGGAGCCGGAGGTGAAGATGATCCAGGCGTCGTCGCCGGGGCGGACGGGGCGGGCGGGCCGCGTGTTCCCAGGGGTGGAACCGTGCGCCGGGGAGAGCCGGCCGCCCGGGCCGAGGACCGCGCGGACGCCTGCCTCGCCGAAGACGGTGGCGGCACGCTCGTCGGGGTCGTCGGCGTCGACGGGCACGTAGGCGGCCCCGCAGCGCAGGACCGCGAGGATCGCCAGGTAGAGGTCGGCGGTGCCGGAGGGGACGCGGACGCCCACGCGGTCGCCGGGGCCGATGCCCGCCCGGTGCAGGAACGCGGCCCGGCGGGCGACCTCGTCGCACAGGGCCCGGTAGCTGAGGACCTCGCCCGCGGCGTCGAGGGCCGGAGCGCCGGGGTGGCTCGCCGCGGTGGCGTCGAGGATGTCGAGCAGGGTGCGCGGCGGAGCCGGCGGGGCGCCGCCGTAGAGCGCCCGGGCTCTGTGCGGGGTGCCGGGTACGGAGACGGTGGAGTGGGACATCGGGGCGGCCTCACTAGATGCCGTGGTGCGGTGGTGGAACGGGCGTCCTTCGGACGTCCGACACCACAGACGGCGGGTCGCGCGAGACCGGTTCGTATCCCGGTGCCAACATTCCGTAAATCGAACAGAGTCCGTACAGCCCCGTACGGCCCCGGGAAACCGCGATGACCCGCCCGCCGCAGGGGATTTGCGGCCGGCAGGTCAGGCGGTACGGCCGTGCGCCTTGGGGAAGGTTTGGCCTGGACCTGGAGTTGTTTTCGGACACCCGTGGGGCAGCGGCGTCAGAGCTCCGTAAGGCGTCCCTGTGAAACCTCTATGCGGCGGGTCGTGTGGACCGCGTCCAGCATCCGGCGGTCGTGCGTGACCAGGAGCAGCGTGCCGTTGTACGAGGCCAGGGCCGACTCCAGCTGCTCGATGGCCGGCAGGTCCAGGTGGTTCGTGGGCTCGTCCAGGACCAGGAGGTTCACGCCGCGGGCCTGGAGCAGGGCCAGCGCCGAGCGCGTCCGCTCCCCCGGGGAGAGGGTGGCGGCCGGGCGCAGCACGTGGTCGGCCTTCAGGCCGAACTTCGCCAGCAGCGTGCGCACGTCGGCGGGCGCGAGCTCGGGGACGGCCGCGCCGAAGGCCTCCAGCAGCGTCTCCGTGCCGAAGAACAGGGCGCGCGCCTGGTCGACCTCGCCGACGACGACGCCCGGGCCGAGCGCGGCGTGCCCGGCGTCCAGCGGCAGCCGGCCGAGGAGCGCGGCCAGCAGCGTGGACTTGCCGGAGCCGTTGGCGCCGGTGACGGCGATCCGGTCGGCCCAGTCGACCTGGAGGTCGGCGGGGCCGAAGGTGAAGGAGCCGCGGCGCACCTCGGCGCCGCGCAGGGTGGCCACGACGGCGCCGGAGCGCGGGGCCGCGGCGATCTCCATGCGCAGCTCCCACTCCTTGCGGGGCTCCTGGACGACGTCGAGCCGCTCGATGAGCCGCTCGGTCTGCCGGGCCTTGGCGGCCTGCTTCTCGGTGGCCTCGCTGCGGAACTTGCGGCCGATCTTGTCGTTGTCGGTCGCCTTGCGGCGGGCGTTCTTGACGCCCTTCTCCATCCAGTTCCGCTGGGTGCGGGCGCGCGCCTCCAGCCCGGCCCGGGTGTCCGCGTACTCGTCGTAGGCCTCGCGGGCGTGCCGGCGGACGGTCTCGCGCTCCTCCAGATAGGCGGCGTAGCCACCGCCGTAGAGCCGGATCTCCTGCTGGGCGTGGTCGAGCTCCAGGACCTTGGTCACGGTGCGGGTGAGGAACTCGCGGTCGTGGCTGACGACGACGGTGCCGGCGCGCAGCCCGGTGACGAAGGACTCCAGGCGGGCCAGCCCGTCGAGGTCGAGGTCGTTGGTGGGCTCGTCCAGGAGGAAGACGTCGTAGCGGCTCAGCAGCAGGGAGGCGAGCCCGGCGCGGGCGGCCTGCCCGCCGGAGAGGCTGGTCATGGGCCGGTCGAGCCCCACGGCGAGGCCGAGGGTGGCGGCGACCTCCTCGGCGCGCTCCTCCAGGTCCGCCCCGCCCAGCCCGAGCCAGCGGTCCAGGCTCACGGCGTACGCGTCGTCGGCGCCCGGCGCGCCCTCCACGAGCGCCTGGGTGGCGGCGTCGAGCTCGGCCTGGGCCCGCGCGACCCCGGTCCGGCGGGCCAGGAAGTCCCGCACGCTCTCCCCGGGGCGCCGGTCC
The DNA here is from genome assembly GCF_044336695.1 of Streptomyces sp. SCA2-17. Lineage (NCBI taxonomy): Bacteria > Bacillati > Actinomycetota > Actinomycetes > Kitasatosporales > Streptomycetaceae > Streptomyces > Streptomyces sp. SCA2-17. The sequence goes on along the minus strand of NZ_CP117521.1, from coordinate 5,628,276 downwards.
GGCTCCTGCGGCAGGTGCCCGACGGTGGCCGTGGGCGGGCTGAGCGAGATCCCGCCCTCCTCGGCCCCGCCCAGCCCCGCGAGCAGCCGCAGCAGGGTCGACTTCCCGGCGCCGTTGGCCCCGACCAGTCCGATGACGTCACCGGGCGCGACGACGAGGTCGAGCCCGGAGAAGAGGGTGCGGTCGCCGTGTCCGGCGGCCAGGTTCTTGGCGACGAGGGTGGCACTCATATCCCGACGACTCTAACCGGCGGCGGGGGTGCTTTCGTACCGGTTTTCGGGGAGGTCGCGGGGGCACCTGCCCGAACGAGCGAACAACCTCCCGGACCGGCCGCGGGCCCGTGTCCGCTGGGGCAGCATGCCGGGCATGAATGCTGGTCGGAACGGACCCCCTCTGGTCAGGTGCTCGCACTGCCGCAACGCGATGTGGTGGGACGTGACGTACCCCTACAAGCCGACGTGGTACTGCTCCGTGTGCACCTTCCCGCCTGACCGGCAGCGCAGCGCCCACGCCGCTCCCCCGCAGTGCCCCGAGGGGTGTGCGAGCGCTGTGATCCAGACGGGGGACGACGGAAGCAGGACGTTCGTCTGCCACCGCAAGTAGGAAGGCGCCGCACCACCTGCGGCGCCCTGTCGCCCGGTTTTACAGTGGCCGCATGGCGAGCGGAGAGCACGACCGGGAGCAGCGGCACGTGTTCGGTGACGACGCCGAGCAGTACGACACGGCGCGGCCGGGCTACCCGGGCCGGCTGGTCGACGATGTCCTGGACTTCGCCGCCCTTCCCGAAGGCGTCCCCGCCGTCGAGGTCGGTGCCGGGACCGGCAAGGCGACGCTCGCCTTCGCCGCGCGCGGCACCCCGGTGACGTGCGTCGAGCCGGACGCGCGGATGGCTCGGGTGCTGCGGAGCCGCTGCACGGAGATGCCGCACGTCGCCGTCGAGGTCGCCGACTTCGAGACGTGGCGCCCGGACCGGCCCTACGGGCTGCTGTACTGCGCCCAGGCCTGGCACTGGGTCGACCCGGCGGTGCGGTGGGCACGGGCGCGGACGGCCCTGCGCCCGGGCGGGGCGCTGGCCCTCTTCTGGAACCACTGGCACCTGGAGGACCGCGGCCTGGCCGAGCGGCTGACGGCCCTCCACGCCCGGCAGGGGATGGAGATACCGCCCTACACCCTCCTCGATCCGCGCCCCCGTCCGGCCCGTCGCGGTCCGCAGGCGCGCCAGTGGCGCGAGATGGAGGCGGACGGCGGCTTCAGCGACGTGGCACACCGGCTGTACGAGACCACGCACGAGCGCACCCCGTCCGGGCTGATCGAGCTGCTCGCCTCCTTCTCCGGCTACCGGGTGCTCCCGGCGGCGGTGCGTGAACGGCTCTTCCGGGACGTGGCCCGGGTCGTGGAGGAAGGCGGCGGAAGCGCCGGGGTGCGGGTGACGAGCAGCCTGTTCCTGGCGCGGAGCCGGGCCTGACACCGGTCGGCCTCCGGTGCCGGGCCCGGCCGAAGGGCCGTTCCTTCAGCTTCTACGGCACATGCACCAGCGACGGCACCCCCAGCCCCCGCGGGGTCGCGGGCTTCGTGCGGGCGCCGCCCGAGGTGGCGCGGGCGAAGGCCCGGTAGCCGCCGACGAGCGGCAGGTCGGCCGAGGTGTCGCTGAGGTCCACCGTGACGTGCGGGGTGGTGGAGGCGGGTTCGATGAGGCCCGCGTCCGTGCCGGCGACGATCAGGGCCAGGCGGTGGCCCGCCGGGACGACGTGGTCGGTGGCGGCGAGGCCGAGCGTCATCGTGTAGGGCTCGCCGGGGGTCAGGGGCCCGCCCTTGCCCGAGCCGTCCCAGTGGCCGAGGTCGGCCCAGCCGCGGCTGAAGACCGTGTGGCCGACCCGGGCCGTGGCCGCCTCGGTGCGCTTGTAGCAAGCGCTGTCACCGGTGGTGCTGCTGCCCCAGCAACTGCGGTCGGCCAGGGTGCGGATGCCCTCGCCGGAGGCCGCGTAGTCGCGGATGGTGGCGGGCCCCAGGTCCACGAGGACGGCGGACAAATGGGCCGAGGTGGTGGACGGGGTCACCGTCAGGCTCACTGCCGACGAGCCGGAGAGCCGCAGGTCGCGGCTGAGCGGCGGGGTGACGAAACCGGCCTTGCCGGGCGTGGGCTTGTCGATGGCCGCGGCCCAGTCGCTCTCGTTCAGCTTCGGGTCGTCGGTGAACGCGGCGGTGGCGCCCTGCGGCGCGGGCGTCAGGCCCAGCGTGCCGACGCCCGCGACGGGCCCGGCGCCCGGGCGCAGCGCGGTCGTACGGGTGCCGGCCGGCGGCCAGGCGCGGTCGGTGGACCACTGGTCGGGGGCGCGCTCGACGTCGGCCATGGGCTCGCGCTCGATGCCGTTGTCGTAGCCGAGGAGGTAGTGGTCGAACCAGCGGTGGAGGGTGGGCACCCAGGCCTCGCGGCGGAAGTCGAAGGGGTCGACGTGCCCGGTCTGGGAGAGCCAGACCTTGCGCTCGACACCGTTCTCCGCGAGGGCGTCCCACCACTGGCCGAAGTGCTTGGTTCGTACATTGAGGTCCTGCATGCCGTGGACGGCGAAGACGCTGGCGCGCACGTTCCCGGCGTCCTTGACGTAGTCGCGGTCCTCCCACAGCGGCGTCCGGTCGCCGTTGCGCGGGGCGCCCTCGACGAGCGCGCGCTGTACGGCCTGGCAGCGGCCGCGCGCCGCGGGGCTCTCGATGCCGTTGGACAGGCCGTCGGGGCCGCCGTCGTAGAGGGCCGCGCCCTGGGCGAAGTAGTAGTCGTACCAGGAGCTGATGGCGCCGATGGGGACGATGGTCTTCAGGCCTTCGACGCCCGTCGCGGCGACGCCGTTGGCGATGGTGCCGTCGTAGCTCTTGCCGATCATTCCGACGGCCCCGGTGGTCCAGCCGGCCGTGGCGGCGTCGGTCCCGCCGCGCGTGGTGTAGCCGCGCGCCCGGCCGTTCAGCCAGTCGACGACGGCCTTGGCGGACTCGATGTCGGACCGGCCGCCGATGTCGACGCACCCGTCGGAGCGGTTGGTCCCCGCGAGGTCCACGAGGACCACGGCATAGCCGCGCGGCACGAAGTAGTTGTCGTAGTACAGCGGGAACTGGACCGGCCGTCCTTGCGCGTCGTACGTCTTCTTCTGGCTCTCGTTGCCGCGGCCGCAGCACGAGTAGTACGGGCTGGCGTCCATGATGACGGGGACGCGCTTGCCCTGCTCCGCCGCCTCCCGCGGCCGGATGATGTCCACGGCGACCCGGTCGGTCCGGCCGTCGCCGTCGGCGTCGACGCGGGTGTCGACCCAGACGGATTCGCGGACGGCGCGGTCGTACGAGTAGACCGGTGTGCTCTCCCCGCGGCGTGCCGGGGCGGCCTGCGCGCCGCCGGGCGGCGACACGAGAACCGTCAACAGGGCGGCCACGGCCGCCAGTACGAGTGATGTCCAGGGTATGCGGGCAGCCCGCCGGTGTCTGATCACGGCCGGACCGTAACGCTGCCGGGGCGGGAAACAGAAGGGGTGACGACGGCTTCAGGAGTTGACGGCCGCCCCGCTGCATGACGCGCACATGTCGATCACATGTCGGAAGGCGCCATGGACATACCCCCTTGCTTGGTGAGTACATAGGGTTCGAGTGATCGTTCTCCTCTACGAGTTGGAGTGACTCGTGCGTCAGAGACTCATCGTTCCGAGCACGGCCGCTGCCGCCTTCCTGCTGCTCGCGGTCCCGGCCTCGGCGGCGGACGCCACGCCCGGCGCCCCGGGTGCCGGGGACTCGTACTACCCGGACGCCGGCAACGGCGGCTACGACGTCTCCCACTACGACCTGCGGCTGAAGTACCAGCCCAAGACGGACCGGCTGGAGGGCACGGCGACCCTGCTCGCGACCCCCACCCAGGCGCTGTCCCGGTTCAACCTCGACTTCACGCTCGACGTGAGCGAGGTGCTCGTCAACGGCAAGAAGGCCGCCCACAAGCAGTCGGGCGCCCACGAGCTGGAGATCACCCCCGCCGGGCCCCTGGAGAAGGGCAAGCCCGTCAGCGTCGTGGTCCGCTACAGCGGCGTCCCCTCCGCCGTGAAGATCAACGGTTACTCGGCGTGGAAGCGCACCCCCGACGGCGGTGTCATCGCCCAGGAACCGGAGTCGGCGGCCTGGTGGTTCCCCAGCAACGACCACCCCACCGACAAGGCCACCTACGACATCTCCGTGTCCGTACCGGACGACGTCCAGGCCATCAGCAACGGCGTGCTCGCCTCCCAGACCTCCAAGCTCGGCTGGACGCGCTACAACTGGCGCTCCACCAAGCCCCAGGCCACCTACCTGACGACCCTCGCCGTCGGCAAGTTCGACATCACCACGGACACGACCGCGAGCGGCCTGCCCGTCGTCAACGCCTACAGCAAGGACCTCGGCGACAACCTCGCGCCGGCCAAGGCCAGCATCGAGCGCACCGCCGAGATCATCGACTGGGAGAGCACGGTCTTCGGCACGTACCCCTTCACCGCCGTCGGCGGGTACGTGCCGAACGTGACGTCCTCCTACGCCCTGGAGACCCAGACCCGGCCCTTCTACAGCCCCTCGTCGTTCGCGAGCGGGGCCAACCAGTCGATCGTCGTGCACGAGCTCGCCCACCAGTGGTTCGGCGACAGCGTCTCCGTCAAGGACTGGCGCGACATCTGGGTGAACGAGGGCTTCGCCACGTACGCCCAGTGGCTGTGGTCGGAGAAGGAGGGCGAGGGCACCGCCCAGGAGCTCGCCGAGTACGTCTACAACAGCGTCCCCGCCGAGAACGACTTCTGGAAGGTCAAGCCCGGTGACCCGGGCGCGGACCGGCAGTTCGACCGCGCCGTCTACAACCGCGGGGCCGTCGCCCTCCAGGCGCTGCGCAACACCGTCGGGGACAAGGCGTTCTTCTCGATCCTCAAGCAGTGGCCGGCGGAGAAGCGGTACGGCAACGCCTCCGTGCAGGACTTCGTGCAGTTCGCCGAGAAGGCCTCCGGCAAGAAGCTCGCCCCGCTCTTCGACACGTGGCTGTTCCAGCCGTCGAAGCCGGCCACGCTGCCGGCTCCGGCCACGGCCGCGGACGGCGGGGCCGCGAAGGCGAAGAAGTCCGTGACCTCCGGTCTCATTCCGCCCAAGTCGTGGAAGCAGATCCAGGACGCGGAGCGCGCCCACCGGCACTGACCGCTCCGGTGCCCGCCCCGCGCACGAGGCGCGGGGCGGGCACCGCCGGTTTCACAGCGGCGGTGGCACAGCAATACTGTTCGACACCGACGGGTGCGGAACAGAGAGCGAGGTGCCGCCCATGGCCACGGAAGCGGAGCCGGGGACCGGGCCGGGGGCCGGGACCGGCGAACCGGCCCTGACGGTGGACGAACTGGCCGCCCGGGCCGGGGTGACCGTCCGGACCGTGCGCTTCTACAGCACCCGCGGGCTGCTGCCGCCGCCCGAGCTCGGCCCCCGCCGGGTCGGGCGCTACGGGCCCGCCCACCTCTCCCGGCTCGCCCTCATCGAGGAGCTCCAGCACCAGGGCCTGACCCTCGCCGCCATCGAGCGCTACCTGAACCGGCTCCCCGAGGGCCTCAGCGCCCAGGACCTGGCCATCCACCGCGCCCTCGTGGCCTCCTGGATGCCGGACGAGGCCGAGGACACCAGCCGGGAGGAGCTGGAGCGGCGGGCGGGCCGCGCCCTCACCGAGGAGGACGTCGACCGGCTCGCCGCGATGAACGTCCTGGAGCGGGACGGCTCCGGCGGCGGCTTCCGGGTCGACCCGGGCCTCCTCCACCTCGGCGTCCGGCTGCTGGACGTGCCGATCGCCCCGGAGGCGATCCTCGCCGCGCGGACGGTGCTGCTGGAGCACGCCCGCGCCGCCGCGCGGGAGCTGTCACGGCTCTTCCGCGACGAGGTGGAGACGCGGACGCCGGACGTCGCGGCGATGAAGTCGCTGTCGGCCCATATGCAGCCGCTCGTCATCCAGGCGCTGGTCACGGCGTTCCAGCGCTCACTGAACGAGGAACTGCGGGCAGCGTACGGGGACGCGGAGCGGGGCACCTGACCGGTGCGGCGGCGTACGGGGCCCTGCGCGGTCCGGCACCGCCGATCAGGTACGCGGTGGCGCTTCGCCGTTGCGGCGGGTAGTTCGGTTGCTGCCGCCGCCGCGGCGATCAACCCCCACCGCGGCGACCGGCGGTGCCGAACCAGTCGGCCGTGTCAGAACCGCTCCCCCCGTTCCGCCTTCTCCAGCAGCAGGGCCGACGGCTCGAACCGCTCGCCGTACGTCGCCGCGAGCTCCCGCGCGCGGGTCACGAAGCCCGCCGGGCCGCCCTCGTAGCCGTTGATGTACTGCAACGCGCCGCCCGTCCAGCCGGGGAAGCCGATGCCCAGGATCGAGCCGATGTTGGCGTCCGCGACGGACGTCAGGACGCCCTCCTCCAGGCACCGGACCGTGTCCAGCGCCTCCGAGAACAGCATCCGCTCCTTCATGTCCTCGAAGGGGACGGCCGCGTCCTCGCGCGTGAAGTGCTCGCGCAGCCCCGGCCACAGCCCGGCCCGCTTGCCGTCCGCGTAGTCGTAGAAGCCGGCGCCGCCGCTGCGGCCCGTGCGGCCGAACTCCTCGACCATGCGGTCGATGACCGCGTCCGCGGGGTGCGGCATCCACGTCCCGCCGTCCGCCTCCACGGCGCGCCGCGTCTCCTCGCGGATCTTCCGCGGCAGGGTGAAGGTCAGCTCGTCCATGAGGGAGAGCACCTTCGCCGGATAGCCGGCCTGCGCGGCGGCCTGCTCGACCGAGGCCGGGTCGACGCCCTCGCCGACCATGGCCACGCCCTCGTTGATGAACCGGCCGATGACGCGCGAGGTGAAGAAGCCGCGCGAGTCGTTGACGACGATGGGCGTCTTGCGGATCTGCCGCACGAGGTCGAAGGCGCGGGCGAGCGCCTCGTCGCCGGTCCGCTCGCCCTTGATGATCTCCACGAGCGGCATCTTGTCGACGGGCGAGAAGAAGTGCAGGCCGACGAAGTCCGCGGGCCGCTCGACGCCCTCGGCGAGGACGGTGATGGGCAGCGTGGAGGTGTTGGAGCACAGCAGCGCGTCGGGCGCGACGACCTGCTGGACCTCCTGGAAGACCTTCTGCTTGAGCGCGGTGTCCTCGAAGACCGCCTCGATGACGGCGTCGCAGCCGGCGAGGGCGGCCACGTCCGCGGTGGGGGTGATGCGGGCGAGCAGGGCGTCCCGCTTCTCCTCCGTGGTGCGGCCCTTGGCGAGCGCCTTGGCCAGCAGGCCCTCGGAGTAGGCCTTGCCCTTGCGCGCGGCCTCCTCCGACACGTCCTTGAGGACGACCTCGATGCCGGCCCTGGCGCAGGCGTAGGCGATGCCCGCGCCCATCATGCCGGCGCCGAGGACGGCGACCTTCCGCACCTGGCGCGGGGCGACGCCGGCCGGGCGGCTGGCACCGGAGTTGACGGCCTGGAGGTCGAAGAAGAACGCCTGGATCATGTTCTTCGAGGTGCGGCCGGTGACGAGCTCGGTGAAGTAGCGGGCCTCGATGACCTGCGCGGTCTCGAAGTCGACCTGGGAGCCCTCGACCGCGGCGGCCAGGATGTTGCGCGGCGCAGGGTAGGGGGCGCCGCCGAGCTGCTTGCGCAGGTTGGCCGGGAAGGCCGGCAGGTTCGCGGCGAAGCGGGGGCTGGCCGGCGTACCGCCGGGGATCTTGTAGCCCTTGACGTCCCAGGGCTGCTGCGACGCCGGGTGGTCGTCGATGAAGGCCCGGGCCTTGGCCAGGAGTTCGTCCCGGTCGGCGGCCACCTCGTGGACGAGACCGGCCTCCAGGGCGCGCCGCGCGTCGTACTGGGTGCCCTGGAGCAGCACCTTCAGCAGGGCGTCGGTGATGCCGAGGAGCCGTACCGTACGGGTGACGCCGCCGCCTCCGGGCAGCAGGCCCAGGGTGACCTCGGGGAGGCCGATCTTCGTGCCGGGGGTGTCGAGCGCGATGCGGTGGTGGCAGGCGAGCGCGATCTCGTAGCCGCCGCCGAGGGCCGCGCCGTTGACGGCGGCGACGACGGGCACGCCGAGGGTCTCGATGCGGCGCAGGTCGCGCTTGATGACCATGCTGCCCTCGAAGACGCGCTGCGCGTCGGCGGGGGTCGCGGCGATCAGCTCGCGCAGGTCGCCGCCGGCGAAGAAGCTCTTCTTCGCGGAGGTGAAGATGATGCCGCGCACGGACGCCGGGTCCGCCCGGAGCTCCGCCTCCAGGCGGTCGGCGACCGCCGCGAGGGAGGCCTTGAAGGCCTCGCCCATGGTGTTGGCGGACTGCTCGGGGTCGTCCAGGACGAGGGTGACGACGCCGTCGTCGCTCCGCTCCCAGCGGATGGTGCTGCGCTCGCTCATGTGGATGCTCTCCATGGGGGTGTGTCGTCAGTCGCCGGACTGGTGGGATGGGGGGCCGGGGGGCCGCGTGACCGGCCTTGGGGGCTAGACCCGTTCGACTACGGTCGCGATGCCCATGCCGCCGCCCACGCAGAGGGTGACCAGGCCGTAGCGCTTGTCCTGGCGTTCGAGCTCGTCGATGACGGTGCCGAGCAGCATGGCGCCGGTGGCCCCGAGCGGGTGGCCGAGGGCGATGGCGCCGCCGTTGACGTTGATCCGGTCGAGGCCGATGCCCATCTCGCGGGCGAAGTGCAGCACCACGGCCGAGAACGCCTCGTTGACCTCGATGAGGTCGATGTCGCCGATGGTCAGGCCCGCCTTGGCGAGCGCCTTGCGGGTGGCGGGGGCCGGGCCGGTGAGCATGATGGTGGGGTCGGAGCCGGAGACGGCCGCGGAGACGATGCGGGCGCGCGGGGTCAGGCCGTGGCGCTCGCCGGTCTCGCGGTTGCCGATGGCGACGAGGGAGGCGCCGTCCACGATGCCGGAGGAGTTGCCGGCGTGGTGCACGTGGTCGATCTTCTCGACCCAGTGGTACTGCTGGAGGGCCACCGCGTCGAAGCCGCCCGCTTCGCCGATCGCGGCGAAGGAGGGCTTGAGCCCGGCGAGGGTCTCGACGGTGGTGCCGGGGCGCGGGTGCTCGTCCCGGTCGAGGACGACGAGGCCGTTGCGGTCGCGCACGGGGACCACGGAGCGGTCGAAGCGGCCGTCCTTCCAGGCGGCTGCCGCGTTCTCCTGCGAGCGGGCGGCGAAGGCGTCCACGTCGGTGCGGGTGAAGCCGCCGAGGGTCGCGATGAGGTCGGCGCCGATGCCCTGGGGCACGAAGTTGACGTCGATGTTCGTCATGGGGTCGTTGAACCAGGCGCCGCCGTCGGAGCCCATCGGCACCCGCGACATCGACTCCACGCCGCCGGCGAGGACGAGGTCCTCCCAGCCGGAGCGGACCTTGGCGGCGGCCATGTTGACGGCCTCCAGGCCCGAGGCACAGAAGCGGTTCTCCTGGACCCCGGCAACGGTGTCGGGCAGCCCGGCGGCGATGGCCGCGATCCGGGCGATGTCGGAGCCCTGGTCGCCCAGGGGGCTCACGACGCCGAGCACGACGTCGTCGATCGCGGCCGGGTCCAGGCCGGGGAGGCGGCGCCGGAGCTCGTGGATGAGGCCGACGACGAGGTCGACGGGCTTGGTGCCGTGCAGGGCGCCGTTGGCCTTGCCGCGGCCGCGCGGGGTGCGGATCGCCTCGTATACGTACGCTTCGGTGCTCAAGGTCGTGGGCCTTTCGGGGCGGGGGCTGGGGGCGGGACTGCCGGCGGGTTGCCGGCGGGCGGATCAGGAGAGCAGGGAACGGCCGATGATCTCCTTCATGATCTCGGTGGTGCCGCCGTAGATCGTCTGGATCCGGCCGTCGGTGTACGCCTTCGCGACCGGGTACTCGCTCATGTACCCGTACCCGCCGTGCAGTTGCAGACAGCGGTCGGCGACGCGCTTCTGCAGCTCCGTCGCCCACCACTTGGCCATGGAGGCGTGCACCGCGTCGAGCGTGCCGGCCGCGTGCTCGGCGATGCAGCGGTCCAGGAACGCGCGGGTCACGGCGCACTCGGTGGCCATCTCGGCGATCTCGAAGCGGACGTGCTGCAGCTTGGCGAGCGGGCGGCCGAACGCCTCGCGCTCCTTGACGTACGTGGTGGTGATCTCCAGCAGGTGCTCGGCGGCGGCGATGCCGGCCACGGCGATGTTCATCCGCTCCTGGGCGAGGTTGGTCATCAGGTGGACGAAGCCGCCGTGGAGCTCGCCCAGGAGGTTCTCCTTGGGCACGCGGACGTCGTGGAAGAACAGCTCGGCGGTGTCCTGCGCCTTCTGCCCGATCTTGTCGAGGTTGCGGCCGCGCTCGAAGCCCGCCATGCCGCGCTCCACGACGAGCAGGCTCAGGCCCTTGGCCCCGCCCTCGGGCGTCGTGCGCGCCACGACGACCACGAGGTCGGCGAGGATGCCGTTGGAGATGAAGGTCTTGGAGCCGTTGAGGAGCCAGTGGTCGCCGCGGTCCTCGGCGGAGGTGCGGATGCCCTGGAGGTCGGAGCCGGCGCCCGGCTCCGTCATCGCGACGGCGGTGATGATCTCGCCCGTGCAGAAGCCGGGCAGCCAGCGGCGCTTCTGCTCCTCGGTGGCGAGCCCCGTCAGGTACGGCCCGACGATGTCGTTGTGCAGCCCGACGGCGAGGCCGGCGGCGCCGGCGCGGGTGAACTCCTCGGTGAGCACGGCGCTGTAGCGGAAGTCGGTGGAGCCGCCGCCGCCGTACTCCTCGGGCACGGCGATCCCGAGCAGGCCCTGGCGGCCCGCCGCCCGCCACGCCTCGCGCGAGACGATGCCGTCGTGCTCCCACTGCTCGTAGTGCGGGGCGACCTCCTTGGCGAGGAAGGCGCGGACGGTGCCGCGGAAGGCCTCGTGGTCGGCGGTGAAGATCTGGCGCTTCATCTGTGCGGGCCCTTCGGGAGCGAGTCGAGGCTGGGGACGTCCCAGTCCCGCGCCACCGCGGCGGTGTCCGCGCCGGGCCGGGCCGGCGGGCGCCGCACGGAGCCGGGGGTGGCCGAGAAGCGCGGGGCGGGGGCGGGCTGGGTGAGGCCCTCGTGCTCCACGAACGTGCCGCGGGCCGCGAGGTGGGGGTGGGCGGGGGCCTCGCGCAGCGACAGCACGGGGGCGACGCAGGCGTCCGAGCCCTCGAAGACGGCCGTCCACTCGGCGCGGGTGCGCTCCCGGAAGCGGGCGGCGATGGCGGCGCGCAGCTCGCCCCAGCGGGCGGGGTCCTCGCGGGCGGGGGCCGTCTCCGGCAGGCCGAGGAGCTCCATGAACTGCACGTAGAACCGCTGTTCCAGCGCGCCGACCGCCATGTGCCCGCCGTCGGCGGTCTCGTACGTGCCGTAGAAGGGGGAGCCGCCGTCGAAGAAGTTGGCCTCGCGCCGGTCCTGCCAGGCGCCGGCCGCCAGCATGCCGTGGAGGAGCGCGGTCAGGTGCGCGGTGCCGTCGACGATGGCGGCGTCGACGACCTGCCCGGCGCCGCCCGCGCGGGCGTGGTGGAGGGCGGCGAGGACGCCGACGACGAGGTAGAGGGCGCCGCCGCCGAAGTCGCCGAGGAGGTTGGCGGGGAAGGCGGGCGGGCCGTCGGCCGGGCCGGACAGGCCGAGGGCGCCGGTGACGGCGATGTACGCGATGTCGTGGCCGGCGGTGTCGGCGAGGGGGCCGTGCTGGCCCCAGCCGGTCATCCGCCCGTACACGAGACGGGGGTTGCGGGCAAGGCACGCGTCGGGGCCGACGCCGAGCCGCTCGGCGACGCCCGGCCGGTAGCCCTCGATGAGCACGTCGGCCCGGGCGGCGAGGTCGAGGACCGCGCGGCGGCCGTCCTCGGTCTTGAGGTCGGCCGTCACCGAGCGCTTGTTGCGGTTGGTGACGTCGCGGGACGGGGCGATGTGCAGGCCCGGCCCGTCCGGCCGGTCGACGCGGACGACGTCCGCCCCGAGGTCGGCCAGCAGCATGGCGGCGAACGGGCCCGGCCCGATGCCCGCGAGCTCGACCACGCGCACGCCGCTGAGCGGACCGCCGGCCGCCGTCCCGGTCATCCGGACCCCCTGTGCGTCGGTGACACAACCTCTTGCGGCACAACCCTGCGACTGTGACACAACTGCTGTAACACTCGCGATGCTAAGAACAGGTTCCAGTTTTCACAAGACCTCATCTCAGGTCGCTCCAGCTCGCCTCAGCGGGCGTCGAGCTCCGCGACGAGCCGCTTCGGGGCGATGGTCCGGTAGCTCTCCTCCACCCAGTCGCACAGCACCTCCGCCGGGGCGCTCTCCCCGGTGAGCGGGACCGACACCCAGCCGTGCCGGCCGAGGCCGTAGCCCGTGGGCGTCGCGCCGGGGACGGCCAGGGCGTGACCGTGCACCTCCTCGTCCTTGAGCTTGACCGCGATGCCGGGCGACTCGGTGTTCCCCTCGGAGCCGAGGAAGACGAAGATCTTCTTGTTGACCTTGACGACGGCGTCCTCCTCCCAGGGGAACTCCTCCGCGGTGCCCGGCAGTGAGAGCGCGAATTCCCTGACCTTCGCGCGGGCCTTGAGGGGAACGGACAGGGCCATGGGTGCCTCCGGAGTGGGCGCGTGCGCCGCGTTGCTGTGGTGCCTCGTCGTCCGTACACGCTAGCCCGCGGGTCCGACATCGCCCGGGATCCCGGTGGCCCCGTCCGGGGTCACAGCAGGCCGGCCCGCGCCAAGTGCTGCCGCACGGCGTCCACGGCCTCGCCGGACAGGGGGCGCTGCGGCGCGGCCGTCGCCGGGCAGCCGATGACGCCGAGCAGGTGCAGGGCGGCCTTGAAGCCGCCCAGGGCGGACGCGGTCGGGCTCATGCCGGTGAGGTCGCCCGCCTCGGCCAGCGCGAACAGGGCCGCGAGCCGGTCCTGTTCGGCGGCCGCCTCGGCCCAGCGGCCGGCCCGGGCGTGCTCGTACAGCTGTACGTAGCCGGCCGGGTCCACGTTGCCCAGTCCGGGGACGACACCGTGGGCACCCGCCAGCAGGGCCGCGTCGGCCGCCAGTTCGGACCCGGTCAGGACGGCGAACGTGCCGTCCAGGCCGCGGCGGCGGAGCTCGACGAGGAGGCGGCGCAGCGCGCCGAGGTCGCCGCTGCTGTCCTTGAGCCCGGCGGCGGTCCCCTCCTCGGCCAGGGCGAGGAGGGTCCCGGCGTCCAGCTTGGTGTGCACGAACTGCGGGATGTCGTACGCGAGGAGCGGCAGCCCGGCACCCTCGCGGATGCGGCGGAAGTGGTCCCGGACCTCCACCGGATGGGTCGTCACGTAGAAGGGCGCGGTGGCGACGAGCGCGTCCGCGCCCAGAGCCGCGGCCGCGCGCGCGTGGTCCAGGACGCGGGCGGTGGTCATGTCGATGACCCCGGCGAGCACGGGCACCCGGCCGGCGACCGCGTCGACGGCGGCCCGCAGCGCGGTGCGGCGCCGGGCGTCGCTCAGGCAGGCGGTCTCCCCGCTGGACCCGAGCACGAACACGCCGTGCGCGCCGGCCGCGAGCACGTGCTCCACGAGGGACCCCAGCGAACGGGTGTCGACCTCGCCCGACGGGGTCAGCGGCGTGCAGAGCGGCGGGACGACACCGGACAGGGGAACGGGCAGACCCATGGCGACCGCCTTTCCGGCGCGACGGGGGTGCGCCGAACTCTCGGAGGGTGCGAGCTCAGTATGTCGGCGCCGTGCACCGCCGTGGGGCTGCTCTGCCGGCAAGGCAGGGCGCGCCCGCCCTTGCGGCCCGCCGCTTCAGCCCGCCACCAGCCCCTTCAGGGCCCGGCGGCACAGGGCGTCCGCGGCTCGTGTCGTCTCCGGGAGGCGGTAGGCCCGGGCCAGGGCGAGGGTGTGGGCGACGGCGTTGTCGAGGGTCGTGCGGTGGCCGACCGAGACGAAGACCGGTTTGACGCCGGGCCGGGTGCGCAGGGCGCGACCCACCTCCTCGTCGCCGTCGAGGAGGGGCGAGGTGTCGCCGCGGTGGGGTCCGGGGGCGTCGTAGCGGAAGGTGAAGGGGGTCTTGGCGACGCCGATCGTGGGCAGGCCCGTCACGACGCCGAGGTGGCTGGCGAGGCCGAAGCGGCGGGGGTGGGCGAGCCCGTAGCCGTCGCAGACGACCAGGCCGGGGGTGACGCCGAGCCGGTCCAGGGCGGCGAGCACGGTGGGGATCTCGCGGAAGGCGAGCAGCCCGGGGACGTACGGGAACGCGACCCGGCCGACCACGGTCGCCTCCTCGACGACGCGCAGGGTGGCGGTGTCCAGGGCGACGGCGGCCGCCACGACGACGTCCCGCTCGTCGTCGTAGGCGACGTCGACGCCGGCGGCCACGAGGGGCTCGCCGGGCGGCGGGCCGGGTTCGCCGAGGACGACGCGGCCGCGCAACTCGTCCTGGAGGGCGGTCGCTTCCGCCTCGGTGGTGGGCCAGCCGGGCGGTACGACCGCCGGTTCTGCCGGTTCTTCAGCGCTCATTGTGCGGCCCACCGTACCCGGCCCGTAGGCTGGTGATCATGTTCGTACTGGAGCTGACCTACATCGCGCCGATCGAGCGCATCGACGCCGCCCTTCCCGAGCACGTGGCCTGGCTGGACGCGCACTACGCGTCCGGGGTCTTCATCGCCTCCGGGCGCAAGGTGCCGCGCGACGGCGGCATCATCCTCGCCCTCGGGGACGACCGGAAGAAGATCGAGGAGATCACGAAGAGCGACCCGTTCACCGTGGCGGGCGTGTGCGAGTACACGATCACCGAGTTCATCCCGACGAAGACGGCCCCCGCGCTGGAGGACTACCGGCAGGAACTGCCCTCCTGACCCCGGCCGCCGCCGGGGCGGAGGCTACCCTTCCGGGCGTGCGGTGAGCCGGGCGATCCGCCCCTTCTCCCCCGCGGCCCAGCAGCCGCCGTCCGGCGCGCAGTCCACGGTGTCGTACGAGCCGGCGTCGAAGCCGTGCCAGGTGCGGCCGCCGTCCGTGGTGACGTCGCTGCCCGTCGGGCCGACGGCGAGCGCCGTAGTGCGGCTGCGGGGCAGCCAGGCGACGCCTGAGCGGTAGCCGCCGGGCGGCCGGGCGGCCGGGGCCCAGGTCGTGCCGCCGTCGCCGCTGGCGGCCGCGGCGCGCTCGGAGGGCTGCCCGGCGCGGTAGTCGCCGCCGACGGCCAGTCCGTGCGCCCGGTCGCGGAAGGCCAGGCCGAAGACGCCGCGCGCGGGGTCGCCGGCCGGTACGGGCGTGCCCGTGGCGCTCCAGGTGCGGCCGCGGTCGGCGGAGTGCAGGACGCGGGACGACGCGGCGCCGCCCGTCGCGATCCAGGCGTCGCGGCCTCCGGCCCGGGCGCCTGCGGTCACCACGCACTGGCCGCTCGCCGCGAACGCCGCCTCTCCGGGGAGCGCCGCCGGCATGCCGGCGGTGGGCAGGACGCGCCAGCTGCGGCCGCCGTCGCCGGTCGCGAGGATACGGAACCTGCCGTCCACGGGGTCGCCGAGCGCGATGCCGTGGCGGGCGTCGAAGAAGGTCAGGCAGTCGTAGAACGCCTTCGGGTCGGCGTTACGGAACGTCTCCGTCCAGGTGGTGCCGCCGTCGTCCGTGCGGAAGACCCGGGAGGCTTCGCCCTCGCCGATGGCCAGGACGACGGCGCGGCGCGCGTCGAACGCCTCCACGTCGCGGAATTCGAGGGCCGCGGCGCCGGGTGGCGAGACGTTTCGCCAGGTGCGTCCTCCGTTACGGGTCAGCAGGACGGTGCCCTTCGTGCCTGCGGCCCAGGCGGTGGACCGGCTGACGGCCGCGAGCCCTCGGAAGCGGGCGTCGCTTCCGCTGTCCCGGCGCTCCCACGCGGGGGCCTTGCCGGCGGCTCGGGCGGGGGTGGTGGCGGTGCCCGCGAGGGCGAGTGCGGTGCCGCACAGGGCGGCGGCGAGGGTGCGTAACGTCATGAACGTCCGTCTCATGACGGGGCAAGCTAGCAGTTGCGGGATGGGCTGCGCCCGGCTCCGGGGAAGTCCGGCACCGCCGGACAGCCGTGTTCGTGGTTGCGCGCCGTTGCGGCGGGAGATGGCGCCCGCCGCCGCCGGGGCTCCCTGCTGAGAGAGTCGGGAGTCGTCCAACGTTCATCCTTTTGGCCGGGGCGGAGTGGCTGTACGGGCGATCCGTCGGTCCCCCGGCGCGCCTAGCGTGAAGCGCATGACGCCGACATCCGTGCTGCTCGCCCCCGTCCGCGCCGCCCGGGTCGACCGTGCCGTTCCCCGGGGCCGGCGGCGCCGGGCCCGGGGGTGGTTGCTGGCAGGGCTCTGCGGGCTGTGGTTGCTGGAGGGGCGGCTGTTGTCCCGGGGGGCCGTCTATCCGGGGCAGACCGGCGGCCACCACGCCCACCTCGTGGTGTGGATCGCCGGGCTGCTGGTCGCCGCGTGCGTGCTGCCCTGGGCACCCCTCGCCCGGCGGGCCGCGGCGGCCGTGGGCGTGTCCTGGTCGGCGACCGGATACCTGATGGCGGCCGGCCTGCACCTGCCCATATGGGGGCTGACGGAGAGCGCCGCCCTGCTCATCCTGCTCGGTGTCGTGGCGTGGCGGGCGCCCGTGCGGGCCGCCGTGCCGGCGGGTGTCGCCCTGGCCGCCGGGGTCCTGGTGGCCCCGGTGCGCGACACGGGCGTGCCGGGCACGGCCGTCGTCGTCTACGCCCTCATCGTGGCGGGGGTGACGTCGGCCGGCCTGTGTCTGCGCTACCGGGACTCCGAGCGCGCCCTGGCCGTGGCCGCCGCGCGCGACGCGGAACGCCTGGAGCTGGCGGGCGAGCTGCACGACTTCGTGGCCCACCACGTCGCCGCGATGACCCTGCTGGCCAAAGCGACCCGCACCGTGGCCGAGGACGAGCGGGTCGCCGCGTCCCTGCGGGACATCCAGACGGCCGGCGACGAGGCGCTGACCTCGGCCCGGCGGCTGCTGCGCGTCCTGCACCAGGACGCGGCCCACCGCGCGCCCCTGCCCGGCCTGGACGGGGTGCGGGAGCTGGTCGACGACTTCCGCCGTACGGGGCGGGGGCCCGTGCGGGTCGACCTGCACGTCGACCCCGGCTTCGGCGCCGGGCTGCCCCCGGAGCTGGCCGCGTCCGTGCACCGGATCGTCGCCGAGGGGCTGGCCAACGTGGCCAAGCACAGCCCGGACGCGTCGGCGGTGCGCGTGACGCTGCGCGAGGCCGAGCGGGGCCTGTTCGTGTCGGTGCGCGACGACGGGCCCGCGGGGCAGCCGGCGCAGTGCTCGCCGGAGGACACCGGCGGGCTGGGTCTGGTCGGGCTGTCGGAGCGGGCGGACGCGCTCGGCGGGTCCCTGGCGGCGGGTCCGGTTCCCGGCGGCGGCTGGGAAGTACTGGCGGTTTTGCCGGTGCAACAGTGAGCAGAGAGGCTACAGAGCAGGGATTTGATGGCTGATACGGCAGTTGTCTTGCCCAATCCAAGGGACGTGATGCAGGTCACGCTCAAATCATGTGCACTGCAGCGATCGAACCGCCGTCTCTCCTGACGGCGTCTCTCCGGTGGGCGGCCCCTCCGGGGCCGGCCACCGCAGGAGAACCGCACCACCGCAAGGCCCCGCACTACCGCAGGACCCCGTACCACCCGCAAGGCCCCGCACCACCGCAACGAACCGCACCACGTCACAGCGATCGCGAGGGAGCACGCGTTGTCCACTGTCATCGACCAGGCTGTCCAGGCACGGCTCATTGCGTCGGCCCCGCAGGACCGCGCCGTCCCGGCGCAGTTGCGCTACGAACCCTCCGATCCCTTCGCCGTGCACATCGGTTTCCCGGCCGCGGCCTCCCTCGACGGGGCGGACGTGGCATGGGTCTTCGCCCGTGAGACGCTCGCCTGCGGCCTGATCGCACCGACCGGAGGCGGTGACGTGCACGTGTGGCCGTGCGGGCCGGACCGCACGGTGCTGGAGTTCCACGCCGTCGAAGGCGTGGCCATGGTGCAGATCGACACGTCGGAGCTGCGGCGCTTCCTCGCCCGCTCCTACGCGCTGGTGCCGGCCGGCAGCGAGGGCGGGCACCTGGACGTGGAGGGAGACCTGGCCGCGCTGCTGCGGGACGCGTGACGCCTGACGCCGGCGGAGGGGCGTCAGGGAACGTACGCGTCAGGGGGTACGTACAACGGCAGGAGTACGTACTGCATCAGCGGTACGCAGCGGCGGTACGAGCGCGTGGACGTACGCGTCACGGTACGTACGCCGTCCAGTCGGTCCCCGGGAGCTTGTGGGGGTGCCAGGTGCGGGCGTACGGCGGGAGGTAGGCGTCGGCCGGGTCGTAGAGGACGGCCATGGGCATGCGGCGCGCGGTACGGGCCAGGGCGGCGTCCGTCGTGGACCGGTTGTTGCCCATGGTCTGGGCGGAGGCGCAGCCCGCCGCGTAGGCGATGGGCTGCGCCCGCGGGCCCGTGACCGTGCACGGTGCGGACAGGCCGAGGCGCCGCAGGCCCTCGGCGGCGCGCTGGTAGCGGACGGCGGTGTCCCGGGCGTCGGCGGTGTTGACGCGCAGCTCCTTGAGCTGCACCGAGAGGTGGGCGGCGAGGACCGCGCACAGCGCCGCGGCCACCGCCCACCGCGGCGGCCCGGCGCGGACGGCGGCCGGGGCGCGGGCCGCGAGGTCCGCCACGGGCAGGGCGAGCAGGGCGTAGGCGGGGAGCAGGAAACGGGGCGCGGAGTAGTCGAGCAGGAGCAGGTACGGGGCGGCGAGGGAGAGCGCGCAGGCGACGGGGAGCAGGACGGCGGCCCGCGTGCCCTTGCGCTCCCTCCGGAGGGCCAGGGCGCAGGCTGCCGCCACCAGGACAGGAAGCAACAGCCACCACAGGGAGTGCGTGACGGACGGGTTCGCGATGCGGCAAGGGCGGCACAGCTGGGGGCCGTTGAGGCTGCGGCGGGCGGCGGTCAGGCCCGCGCCGAGGTGCGCGCCCATGCCGCCCTCCGTGTCGCTGGAGTCGGCGAGCCGCCGCGCGATGCCGCCGAAGCGGACGTACGCCTCCACGGCCCACTGCGCGCCGCCCGCCGCGAGCCCGCCGAGGACGGCCGCGACGACGCGGAGGCGGCGCCAGGCCCGTACGGTCGCGCAGGCCGCGAGCAGGGGCAGGGCCAGCCAGACGGCGTCGGGGGCGCGGAGGAGCGCGGCGGCGGCGAGGGTGGCGGCGAGGCCGGCGAGGTTACGGCCCTCAGCACGCCGGCCGTCGGCGCTCCGGCCGGCAGCGCTCCCGCCGTCGGCGCCGCCGCGGGCGCGCAGGAAGAACCCGGTCGCGGCGACGGCGGCGAGGGCGATCCAAAGGTTCGGCATCACCTCGGGCCCGCTGAGGACCGTGATCCACAGCCCGGCGAACAGGGCCGCCGCGAGCGCCGTACGGCCCCTGCCGAGCAGGGGCCGCCAGACCGCGAAAGCCCCGTACAGGGCTGCCGACGACAGCAGCACCAGCGTCACGCGCAGGGCGGGGGTGGACGCGGTGAGTGCCACGGCCGGTGCGGCGAGGAAGCTGATGCCGCGCGAGCGCGGGGCGCTGAAGTACGCCGCCGGGCTGCGCGGGTCGACCTGGGAGAGGTAGACGCTCTCGTCCCAGCCGAGGTCCATGTGCGCGACGGCGTAGCACAGTTGCAGCACGGCGAAGGCGGCGGCCACGGCCGCGAGGGGCGGAACGGTGCGGCGCATGCCCCTGCTTCTCATGCCCCTCTTCTACCGCATCCGGCTGTGAGCCGTTGTCCCGCGTCCGGCTACGGCCGGGCCGCGGACGCCCTCTCGTACGACGCGGCGATCTCCTCCTCCGCGGCGGCGCGGTCGGCCCAGCGGGCGCCGTCGTCCACGGATTTGCCGGGTTCGAGCTCCTTGTACACCTCGAAGAAGTGCTGGATCTCCAGCCGGTCGAACTGCGGGACGTGCCGCAGGTCCCTGACGTGCTCGTGGCGGGGGTCGCCCGCGGGCACGCACAGCACCTTGTCGTCCTCGCCCTGCTCGTCACGCATGCGGAACATCCCGATGGCCCGGCAGCGGATGACGACCCCCGGGAACGTGGGCTCGCCGGCGAGGACGAGGGCGTCGAGGGGCTCGCCGTCCGCGCCGAGGGTCCGCTCGATGTAGCCGTAGTCGGCGGGGTAGCGGGTCGAGGTGAACAGCAGCCGGTCCAGCCGGATGCGGCCGCGGTCGTGGTCCATCTCGTATTTGTTGCGGCTGCCTTGCGGGATCTCCACGACGACGTCGAACTCCACGGGGCACCTCCGGAGGGGGTCGGCCGGGCGACGGGCCCCATCGTGTCGCGCTTCCGGCGGGGTGGCCATACCTCCTCACGGAGGGCACTCCCCGGCTACTCCGGCTCCGCCATCCCCGCATGCGTCAAGCACCGCCGCGCCCCCGGCACCCCGGCGCTGCCCCGCACCGTGATCGTGGTTGCCCGCTCCCTCCGGTCCGGGGTGAGGCGGCTCAAGGTCACCACGCCCGCCGTGGCGAGGCCGCTGGCCACGACCGCGAGGAAGCCGCCCGCCACCCCGTAGCGAAAGGTTTCGCCGAGCACCGTCATACCGACGGCCGCGGCGACCACGGGGTTCACGATCGTCACCGTGGCGAGCGGCGCGGCCAGGCCCGCGCCGCGGTAGGACGCCTGGGACAGCAGCAGGCCCGCCGAGGCGAGGACGGCGATGGCGAGGAGCGTGAAGACGAGGGAGCCCGCCTTGTGCGAGGTCCAGTCCTGGGCGGCGGCCTTGGTGAAGACGGAAGCCATGCCGAACGCGGCGCCGGCGGCCGCGGCCAGCACCACTCCCCGGACGACGGCCCGCCGCGCCCAGCGCGCGCCGAGCACCAGAACCGCGGCCGCGGCCGGCACCGCGGCCGCGAGGAGGGGCCGCTGCGCGGCGTCGAGGGTTTCGGCGTGCGGCGGCCGGGTGAGGGCCAGGAGCCCGGCGAGACCGGTGGTCGCGAGGAGGGCGCCGCGCCATCCGGCCGGGCCGACGGGTCTGCGGGCGAACGCCGCCGCCATGGGCAGCGCGAAGACGATCGTGAGCGCGCCGAGCGGCTGGACGAGGCTCAGCGGCCCGTACGCGAGCGCCACGACGTGCAGCCCGGCGCCGAGCCCGGTCAGGGCGACCGCGCCCCACCAGCCGGGCCGCCGCAGCGGGCCGCAGGGGCCGTCCGCCGTCGTGGCGGCGACCCGCTCCTGGACGACGGCCGCGCCCGCGTACGCCACTGCCGACACCAGGCAGAGCAGGACCGGCAGCAGGAGCGCACTCATGCCCTCCACGATGCCTCGCCGCACCGGATCCGTCGTCGTACCGGAGGACGGATCTGCGCCTCATCCCAGCGGAGTACGGGATACCTGAGACGTACGGGCGGAGCAGGTCACCGAGCAGGTCACCGGCGTCCGGCCGCCATCGCCAGGAGCAGCCGGCCCGCTGCCGCCCGTGGTTACTCCCGCGGGAGTAGCAACCGCCCCGTTGCACCCGGCGGATTAGCTTCCGCTTCGGTCTGCGGGCCGACGCCCCGGGCGTTTCGCGCCGGAACCCTGGAAGGGTCAGCGAATTCCGGCTTCGAGGAGGCGGCGAGCACCATGGCCCCGGCGGCGGACACGCAGCAGAAGGAGGGCCGGGAGCGACCGGCCCGCGAAGGCAAAGCGAGGCGGCGCGCCCTCCCGTGGGCGGTGATCGCCTTCTGGATCGTGATCCTTGCGGTCACGGCACCCTTCGCCGAAAAGCTCAGCGGCGCCGCACGGGACCGTCCCGTGGACTACCTCCCGGCCAGCGCCGAGTCCACCCGGGTCGAGCACCTGTTGCAGAAGCTGCCGGGCGGCAACACCTCGGACGCGCTGCTGGTGTACCACCGCGACGGCGGGCTGCGGCCGGCCGACACCAAGGCGGCGCAGGAGCACCTGAAGAAGATCGCGGGGCGCTACGAGGTGCGCGGCGGCGACAAGGCGCCCACCGTCGTGTCCAAGGACGGCGCCACGTCGATGACGGCGCTGTCGGTGAGCGGCCTGGAGGACGCCGCCGCGCAGGGCAAGGCGGTCGACGGGATCCGGGACATCGTCAAGGAGGACAAGCCCGGGGGCCTCAAAGCCGAGGTCGGCGGGCAGGTCGCCCTGATGTCCGATCAGAACGAGGTCTTCCAGTCCATCGACGGCGTCCTGCTGCTGGGCACCGCGGGCGTCGTGGCGGTGCTGCTGATCCTCATCTACCGCAGCCCGTTCCTGTGGCTGGTGCCCCTGGGGGTGGTCGGCGTGGCGGCCTCGGCCGCGATGGCCGGCGTCTACGGACTGATCAAGGCGTTCGACCTGACGGTGACGACGATGAGCACGTCCGTGATGACGGTGCTCATCTTCGGCGCGGGCACCGACTACGCGCTGCTGCTGGTGGCCCGCTACCGGGAGGAGCTGCGCCACGTCGAGCAGCCCTACGACGCGATGCGGTCCGCGATCCGCGGCTGCGGCGCGGCCGTCCTCGCCTCGTCCGGCACGGTGGTGGCGGGCCTGATGTGCCTGATGGCGGCGGATCTCAACAGCAGCAGCGGCCTGGGCCCGGTCGGCGCGGTGGGCGTCTTCTGCGCGCTGGCGGCCATGATGACGCTGCTGCCCGCGGTGCTGGTGCTGCTGGGCCGGCGCGTGTTCTGGCCGATCGTGCCGGTGTACGGGACCGAGGCGCCGCACCGGCGCTCGCTGTTCGCGGCGATGGGCAACTCCGCCGCCCGCCGCCCGGGTCTGGTGCTGCTGTGCGGCGTCGCGGCGCTCGTCGCCCTGTCGGTCGGCGCGGTGAAGCTGCCGGGCACCCTGAAGCAGGAGGACGCGTTCCTCAACAAGCCCGACTCGGTCAAGGCGATGGCCACGGTCGCGGACGCGTTCCCCGACGCCAGCAGCCTGCCGATCACGGTGGTGACGCGTACCCCGCAGGCGGCCGGGGTGGAGAAGGCGGTCAAGGGCACGAAGGGCGTGGCCACGGTGCAGCCGGGCCGCAGCGGCGAGGAGCGCACCGAACTCCAGGTGTTCGCCGTGGCGAAGCCCGAGTCGGCCGGCGAGAAGAAGACCATCAGCGCGCTGCGCGGTGCGGTGCACGACGTCAAGGGCGCGCAGGCGATCGTCGGCGGCCCCACGGCGCAGCAGATGGACCTCGACACCACCAACGCCGACGACCGCCGCAAGGTGATCCCGCTGGTGCTGGTCGCGGTGATGATCGTGCTGATCGCGCTGCTGCGCAGCCTGGTGGCGGCGGCGGTGCTCGTGCTCGCGGTGATCGCCTCGTGGGGCGCGGCGATGGGGCTCAGCGGCCTGGTGTTCGGGCCGGTGCTGGGCTACGAGGGGCTCGATCCGAGCCTGCCGCTGCTGACGTTCGTCTTCCTCATCGCGCTCGGCGTCGACTACGGCATCTTCCTGATGCACCGGGCGCGTGAGGAGCGGCTGAAGGGGGCGGGGCCGGAGGAGGCGGCGCTCACGGCGCTGCGCACGACGGGCGGGGTCATCACGTCCGCGGGCGTCGTGCTGGCGGCCACGTTCGCCGTGCTGGCGACGCTGCCGCTGGTGGCGCTGGTCGAGATGGGCTTCATCATCGCGGTCGGCGTGCTGCTGGACACCTTCCTGGTCCGTACCTATCTGGTCACCTCCGCAAGCCTGTTGCTGAAGAGGTGGATGTGGTGGCCCGGGAAGCTCTCCCGGGGTTCCATGGAATCGTGATGCCGTCCCGGGACCCGGTTACCCCCTTGATCGCACGACTGCTGCTGCCGCGGCACGAGATCTCCCGCCGCAGCGTCCTGGTGCAGGACTTCGGCATAGCGCTGACCGTGCTCGCCGTGCAGAGCGTGCTGTTCGTCGCCACCTCACGGCGGTCGCTGGACCTCCCGGGCTGGGCCCTCCTCACCGGCGCCGCGCTGTCGCTGACGGCGCGGCGCCGGGCGCCGTGGCTCACGGTGGTCGCGGTGGCCTGCATGAACGGCCCGTTCTACCTGTTCGGTTACCCGCGGGCGGCGGTGCTGCCCGCGGGCCTGGTGGCGCTGTGCACCCTCGCCGTGGTGGGGCCGCCGCGCCGCAGCTTCCTGACCCTGGGCGGCATCTACGGCGTGGCGACGGCCGTGATGCTGGCCCTGGGCAAGGCCCACGAGATCCTGCCGACGCTGGTGAGCGCGGGCTGGATCGCCGACGTCGTCCTGATCGGTGAGGCGGTGCGCCTGCACCGCAACTACGTGGGGGCGATCGTGGAGCGCGCGGAGCGCGCCGAGCGCACGCGCGAGCGGGAGGCGGCGCGCAGGGTCGCGGAGGAGCGCGTGCACATCGCGCGCGACCTCCACGACCTGCTGGCGCACAGCATCACCCTGATCGGCGTGCAGACCGCGGTCGCGGCCCACGTCCTGGTCGCCGACCCCGAGCGGCTGGACCGCACGGCGCTCGCCAAGGCGCTGGACGGCATCGCCGACACGTGCCGCGACGCCCGCGCGGAGCTGCGCGCGACGCTGGAGGTGCTCCGCGGGAACGACGCGGCCGCGTACGGTCCGCTGCCGGGGCTCGACGGGCTTCCCGACCTGGCGCGGGCCGCGGAGGCGGCGGGCGCGCGGGTGAGCCTGAAGGTGCACCTGGGCGGGCCGGTGGAGACGGCCGCGGAGCGCAACGGACAGGCCCCCGAGCGCAACGGACACGCTGCCGGTGCCGCCGCAACCGCCGTGCTGGCCCCGGCGGTCGGGGCCGCCACGTACCGCATCGTGCAGGAGGCACTCACCAATGCGGTCCGCCACGGCGGGCCCGCGGTCCGCGTCTGGGTGACGGTGGCGCGCGGCGAGGGCGACGGCGCCCTGCGGGTCACCGTGCTCGACGACGGCGGCGCGGAGGCGCCGGGGCGGGCCGCCGTGCCGGGGAACGAGCCGAACGGCACCGGCGGTTACGGCATCGTCGGCATGCGCGAGCGCGCCCGCAGCGTCGGCGGCGGGTTGCAGGCCGGTCCGCGGCCGGGCGGCGCCGGGTTCGCGGTCTCCGCCGTCCTGCCGGCCGCCCCCGCGGACGGAGCCGCCCTCCAATGAGCCCGAGACCCTCCCCCGCGCACCGACGCGTGCGCGCACCAGCGGAACGACCCGCGCAGAAACGACCCGCCTCCCCGCGGGGCGCGGGTCCCCACCCGAAGGATGGCCGATGACAGCAGCACCGAGTCCGGCGGCACCGTGCTCCCGTGGAGGGAGGGTCCGCCGATGAGCACGCAGATGAGCACGCAGCAGCCGATCCGGGTCCTGCTCGCCGACGACCAGCGGCTCGTCCGCTCCGCCTTCGCCATGCTCGTGGACACCGCCCCGGACATGGAGGTCGTGGGCGAGGCGGGCACGGGCCGGCAGGCCGTCGAGCTGGCCCGGACCGCCCGCGCCGACCTGGTGGTGATGGACATCCGGATGCCGGACCTGGACGGCATCGAGGCGACCCAGCGCATTGCTGCCGACGAGGACATGGCGGGCGTGAAAGTGCTCGTCCTGACGACGTACGACACCGACGAGTACGTCATCGACGCGCTGCGGGCGGGCGCCTCCGGATTCCTGGTGAAGGACACCCGGCCGGCGGCGCTCCTGGAGGCGATCAGGACCATCGCCGCCGGGGAGGCGCTGCTGTCGCCCGGCCCGACCTCGCGGCTGATCGCCCGGGTGCTGCGGGCGCCGCGGGCGGACATCCCGGCGAGCTTCGTCACCAACGGCCTGGCGGTGCTGTCGGTGCGCGAGCGCCAGGTGCTGACCCTGGTGGCCCGGGGCCTGAACAACGCCGAAGTGGGCGATGTACTGGGCCTCAGCCCCTTGACCGCCAAGACCCATGTCAGCCGCATCATGGGCAAGTTGTGCGCCCGCGACCGGGTGCAGCTGGTCATCGCCGCGTACGAGGCGGGCCTGGTGTCGCCGGGCTCGGCGCCGGGCGGCGCCCCGGGGAACGGCGTCCGCCCTTCCTGAAGCCGGGCTGAAGAAATCGGACACTTCCCCTACGCCGCGCTGCCGAGCAGGGCGCCGCGGCACCGTCCTCCGTGTGTTGACGCCACGTTGAGCCGGGCGGCCACGCGCCTCAATGAACGTACGGGGCGGCCGCCCGGCTCCGCCATCCGTTGAGGGCGGAAAGGGGCCGGGGGATGGATGACGCCAGTTGTTCCGCGTTGCGAGGATTGGGCGCCGAAAGGGGGAAAAGCCGGTACCGGCTTCTGTTCTGATCTCCGGCGGAAACCGCTGTGTGGGGGAATTTCGTGCAAATTGAAATACTCGGTCCGGTGCGCGTCAGCGCTGCGGAGAGGAGCAGTGACATCCGGGCCGGCAAGGTCCGGTCCATGCTCGCGACCCTCGCCCTCCGGGCGGGGCGGGCGGTGTCGCACCTGGAGCTCGTCGACGAGCTGTGGTGCGGTTCGCCCCTCGGCAATCCCCGGAACGCCCTGCAGGCGCAGGCGACCAGGGTGCGCAAGGTACTGGAGGCACACACGCCGATGCACCGCACGACCGTCCTGCGGTCCGTACCGAACGGCTACCTGCTGGACGTGGCGGCGGAATGCGTCGACGCCAACAGATTCCTCGATCTCGCCTCTCGCGGCGGAGCCGCGCTGACCACCGACCCCGAGCGGGCGGCGAGGTTGCTCGAGACCGGCCTGCGGCTGTGGCGCGGCCCGGCACTGTTCGACGCCGGGGAGGGGCTGCGGTGCGCGAGCGCCGCGACCCTCTTCGAGGAGCGCCGGCTGACCGCGTGGGAGGACCTGGTGAGCGCCCGCCTGGTGCTGGGGCACAACACCCAGGTGATCGCCGAACTGCAGCAGCTCGTCGCGCAGCACCCGCTGCACGAGCGGTTCTGCGAGCTGCTGATGCTCGCGCTGTACCGGTCGGGGCGGCAGAGCGAGGCCCTGGAGCGGTTCCGGCTCACCCGGAAGCGGCTGGACGAGCAGCTGGGCATCCAGCCGGGTGCCGGGCTCCAGCGCCGGCACGCCGAGATCCTCGCCCAGGATCCCGGGCTGGCCCGGCCGGACGCGCTGGCGCCCGCCCGCCGGGTCACCTCGGGCGTCTGAGGCCCGGCTGCCGGTCTCGCGCCGGATCGCTGCTGTTCCCGCCGTTGCGGCAGGCACATCCGCTGTCACCGCAACGGCGGGAACCACCACGGCGCAGCCCGGCCGGCGCCGCACCACTTCCTTCGCCCGTCCGTCGCTTCGCGGGCCGGGCCGAGAACACCTGGAGCCGTTCCGACATGCACTCCGAGCTCGGCGCGCGCGGCGCCCCCGGTGCCGCGCGCGCATCGCAGGACCGGACCGCACCCGAACCCGAACCCGTAGCGATCGTCGGCATCGCGGCGCTCTACCCGGGCGTTCGGGGAGCCGGCGCCTTCTGGAGGTCCCTGACCGAACCACCGCCGCCGCCCGGGACGGGGGTCCCGTCGCTCGCGGACATCGAGGTCGACGTCGCGCAGTTCGGCATTCCGCCCGCCCAGGCCGGCGCGCTGACGCGGATGCAGCTGCTGATGCTGGAGGCGGCCCGGGAGTGCCTGGAGGACGCCAAGGCCGGCGACCGGTCGCTGCAAGCCGAGCGGACGGACGTGGTGGCGGGGGTGTGCGCGGGCCTCGACCGGCAGTACGCCAACGCCCTGCGCGTCGAGGGCAGCCGGTACGCCCGCGAGCTGGAACGGGCCATGACCGCGCCCGAGTTCGGCGGGTCGGCCCGTACGGCCGCGCAGGCCGCCGACGAGCTGCGCACCGCCCTGGTACGGCGCCTGGGGGCGTCGCCGCACGACCGGGTCGGGGAGATGGCCAGCACCATCCCGGCCCGGATCGCGGGCGCCTTCAAGCTGCGGGGCCGCACGCTGGCCCTGGAGTCGGCCGACGCGACGTCGTTCCTCGCGCTCGCCCACGCCCTGGACAGCCTGCGCGGCGGCCTGTCGGAGGCGGTGCTGGTGGTCACGGGTCAGCGCGAGGAGGGCCCGTTCCTGCGGGCGGCGCTCGCGGCGAAGGGCCTCATCGCCGCGGAGACACGGCCGTTCGCCGCGGACGGCGGCGGCTTCGCGCTCGGCGAGGGCGTCGGCGCGCTGCTGCTCAAGCGGCTGTCGTCCGCCGTCCGCGACGGGGACCGCGTCTACGCGACCGTGCGCGGCTGCGCGGTGCGCCACGAGGGGCGCCCGGGCGTGTTCCGTTACTCCACGTCCGTGGAGCGGCGCGCCGGGGCGGCTCGCGACGCGCTGGACTCCTGCGGCGCGTCGCCGGAATCCGTCGGCTACGTGGAGTGCGGCGGCTACGGCGTGGCGCACGAGACGCGCGCCGAACTCGGCGCGCTGGCGGCGGTGTACGCGGGGGCCGGCCCCGTGGTCGTGGGCAGCGTGCGCGACCGGCTCGGGCACACCTTCGCCAACGCGGGCCTGGCGAGCGTCACCAAGGCGGCGCTGGCCCTGTACCACCGGCGCCTGCCGGCCCAGTTCCCGCCGCAGCCCGGGCCGGGCTCCCCGTTCCGTACGCTGCCGGAGCCGCGGAAGTGGCTCCGGGAGGCGGGCGCCGGGCCGCGCCGGGCCGCGGTCAGCGGCGCGTCACTGACCGGCACGCTCTGCCACCTGATCCTGGAGGAGCACGACCCGGACGCCGACCCGCCGGCTGCGGAGCGTCCGCGTACCGCTCGTGCCTCCGCCGCGTTCTCCGGCGCGCGCTCCGCCGCGCCGGAGCCCGTCGCGATCGTGGGCTACGGAGGCCGCTTCGGGGACGCGCCCGACGCCGGCGCCTTCTGGGCCGCCATGCTCACCGGCGAGGACCGCATCGGGCCGCTGCCGGAGTCCCTCCTCGACCGCGAGCTCTACTACGAGCCCGGCAAGCTGAGCCTCACCCGCAGCTACACCGACCAGGGCTCGCCCCTGGAGGTGCCGGCGCAGCCCCCGGAAGGGCTGCGGATCCCGCCGCGCCGCTGGGCGGTCATGGACGCCGCGCAGCGCGTGGCCCTGTCCGTGGCCGGCGAGCTCCTGGCGCGGCGCGGCCCGGCGGCCGCCGCGCTGCGCGGGCCGGGCCTGGTCGCGACGGGCACCAACCTGAGCCTGGCCCGGGAGCGGCGCGCGGCCGCGGCCCTGGCCCTGGGCGAGGTCGAGTCGGCCGTCGGCGGGCTCGCCGCGCTGGGCCGGCTGGATCCGACCGAGACGGCGACCCTGCTCGACCTCGTCCGCGAGCGGTACGCGGCGGAGCCGGGCCCGCGCGGGCCGGAGGACCTCGACGGCGCCCTGGCCGGCGGCGTCGCGGCCGTGATCGCGGGCGAGTACGGCCTGGACGCCGTGCCGCTGGGGATCGAGGCGGCGTGCGCGTCGTCGCTCGCCGCGCTGGACGTGGCGGTGGGCCGGCTGCGCTCCGGCAGCGTGGACTACGCGCTGGCGGGCGGCGTCGAACTGCCCTGCAACGCCCGCGACATGGTGCTGTGCTCGGCGCTGGGGCTGCTCTCGCACGGGCGGATCACGCCCTTCGACGCCGCGGCGGACGGCTTCACGCCGGGCGACGGCTGCGCCCTGTTCCTCCTCAAGCGCTACGCGGACGCCCGGCGCGACGGGGACACGATCCACGGCCTGCTGTGCGGGATCGGCGCCTCGAACGACGCGAAGTCCCTGATCGCCCCGGACGCGGACGGCCAGGTGCGGGCGATGCGCCAGGCGTTCGGGCAGGCGGGCTTCGACCCGGCCGACGTGGGCTACCTGGAGGCGCACGGCACGGGCACCCGCGTGGGCGACCGCGTCGAGATCGCCGCGGTCGCGCGGGTGTACGCGAGCCCGCACCGGCGGCGGCCGCTGGAGATCGGCTCCGCCAAGTCGCACTTCGGCCACACCTTCGCGGCGGCGGGCGCCGCCGGGCTGCTGCGCGCGCTGCACGCCCTGCGGACCGGGGTGCTGCCGGCCAACGCGGGCCTCACCACCGTCAATCCGGAGCTGGAGCTGGACCGCGTGCCCGCGCGCGTCTCCACGGCCTCGCGGCCGTGGGCGTCCGCGCCCGGGCGGCCGCGGCGCGCGGGCGTCAGCTCCTTCGGCACCGGCGGCATCAACTATCACGTGCTGATCGAGGAACACCTGGACGGGCGGCGATGAACTTCGACTTCGACACCGAGACCGCGGAGATGCGCGACATGGTCGTGCGCTTCGCCCGGCGCGACCTCGGCGGCGGCACGGCGGCGCACGATCCGGAGGGCTTCCGGCGCCGCTGGCAGCTCGCGGGCAAACAGGGCCTCACCGGCGCGAGCGTGCCCGCCGCGTACGGCGGCAGCGGGCTCGGCGCCGTCACGACCGCGGCGCTGATGGAGGCCCTCGGCTACGGGTGCGCCGACCAGGGCTTCGCGTTCTCCGTCGCCGCGCACCTGTTCGCGGCCGTCATGCCGATCACCGAGTTCGGCACCGAGGAGCAGAAGCAGCGCTGGCTGCCGCCCCTCGCCTCGGGCGAGGCGATCGCCGCGCACGCCATCACCGAGCCCGCCGCCGGCTCCGACGCCCTGAACCTGCGCACGCGGGCCGTGCGCGAGGGCGACGCGTACGTGCTGAACGGCAGCAAGTGCTTCACCACCAACTCCCCCGTGGCCGACGTGTTCGTGCTCCAGGCGGCGACGTCGCCCGGGGGCGGCTTCTTCGGCCTGACGACCTTCGTCCTGGAAGCGGGCACACCCGGCCTGACGGTGGGCCCGCGCTACGACAAGACGGGCCTGCAAGGCTCGCCGATGGCCGACGTCTACCTCACGGACTGCGTGGTGCCGGCCGCGGACGTCCTCGGCGAGGAGGGCTCCGGCGCGGGCATCTTCTCCTCGTCGATGAAGTGGGAGCGCACGTGCCTGTTCGCCACCTACCTCGGGGCGATGCAGCGCGTGCTGGAGTCGACGATGGAACACGCCCGGGAGCGTGAGCAGTTCGGGCGAGCCATCGGAGAATTCCAGGCCGTCAGCCACCGCATCGTCGACATGACGGTGCGGCTGGAGTCGGCCAGGCTGATGCTCTACAAGGCCGCGAGCGGGCTGGACGCCGGCAGCGACGACGAGATCGCGCCCGCGCTGGCGAAGCTCGCGGTGAGCGAGGCGGCCGTGCGGCTCGGGCTGGACGCCGTGCAGCTGCGCGGCGCGCTCGGGATCCTCGGCGGCGAGGCCGAGACGTTCCTGCGGGACGCCCTGCCTTCCCGCATCTTCTCCGGCACCAACGAGATCCAGAAGAACAATGCCGCCCGCGCACTGGGCCTGGGCGGCCGGCGCTCCCGAAAGCACCGGCAACGGTGAACCACACGGGAATACAGAAGGGACTTCCGGCATCGTGGACCTGATTGTGCACCGAATTCGGCTCCGCCCCGGCATCGCACCCGGCCGTTTCGAAACGTGGGTACGGGAGACCGACTACGCGACCTGTCCGGAACTCCCGAGCGTGCTGTCATTTAGCGTGCAACGGGTTTCCGGCGACCCGTCCGCACCCGTTCACTTCTTCGAAGTCATCAAAGTGCGCAGCCGGGCCGAGTTCGAGCGGGACACCACGAGTGACGCCTTCGCCCGGCTGGTCGCGGATTTCGAGGAAATGGCCGAGGTGGTGGACGAACTCTCCGGGGTGCGCGTGGAGCCCGGATACCGTGCCGGCGTGGGCTGACGGGCTCCGCGCGGCGGCGCCCGCGGCGTCAGGGGCTGCGCTCCGCCTGCCGCTCCATGACGTCGATCAGACCCGTCTCGTAGGCGATGGCGACCGCCCGGGCGCGGGTCCCGGCGTCCAGCTTCCGCAGGACGTGGTGGACGTGGGAGCGGACCGTCGCGTTGGAGATGGAGAGCTTCTCGGCGATCTCCGCGTTGGACCGGCCCTGCGCGAGCAGCAGCATCACCTCGGCCTCACGCGGGGTCAGCGTGCCGGCCGGCGGTGGGGCGGGGGCGGGCGGCTGCTCGGTGCGGAGCTGGTCGAGCGCCTTGCGGGCGGTCAGCGGCGCGACGATGGCGTCGACCTCGATGACCGTCTTGATCATGCGGATGAGCTCCTCCGGCGGGTCCTCCAGGGAGAGCACGGCGCGGACGCCGATGCGCAGCGCCTCGAAGGCCCTGGGCGTCGTGTCGGGCCGGGCGAGCAGGATGACCTTGGCCATCCGCGAGAGTTCGGCGAGTTCGTGGGTGTCGTCGATGCTGAGCGCCGGGGCCACGATGACAATGGCGTCGGGCGCCATCTCCTTGGCGGCCGCCACCGTGCTGCGCACGGATGTTTTCGTCTGTGCATCCAGGCCGTGCTGGCCCAGCAGTGCCTGCATACCTGCGCCCAGGATGAGCTTGTCGCAGCACAGCAGTATGCGCATACTCATCGAGCCTGCTTCCATTAAACGGAACGGTTCCGAACGGAGTCGCTTCGGGGAGCAGGCGCTATTGTGGCCGACGGGGTAGAGGGGGTGAAGAGCACCCGAGTCCCCCCGACGGCGGTGCGATGGCTGATTGACGTCATCTCCGTGGCCCACGGCTTCCCCCTGAACGTCTCACCCGACTGTACGCCAGCGGCAACTGACGACCGGGCGTCCCGCCAGGTTTTGGCGGGAATCTGTCACGGTAAAGACGGCGGCAAGGGAGCAGTATCCCCGGCCCCGCGGCGTACGCGATCCGGGCCTGGCCGGAATGCTCCGATGCTTTCCGCCCCCGGTTCAGACCGTGCGGTGCTCCGCGGCGCCGGGACACCGGGGCGCCGGCGGGAAGGCCGTACGGGGCCGGCCCACGCGGCTGACGAAGAAGAGCCTGCCGGAAAGGCCCAGCCGGCCTTGGAGTGCCGTGCGCAGGGAGTCGTGCTGCATGACGACGCTCATCGGGTGGAGGGCGAGACCGGCGGCTGCCGCGTGCAGCCAGTAGTCGGCGATGCGGGCGCCGCCCCGGAAGGCGTCGGCGACCCCCGGGGACTCGTCCGCGAAGTGCATCAGGACGACGGCGGGGGTGCGCCGGACCTCGGCGGCCAGGCCCCCGGCGAGCGAGCGGTCGTAACCGAACCGGCACAGCAATTTCATCACCGGCGGAGCCAGCGCGATCCGCTTGGCAAGCCGCTGCCGGGCCGACATCGGTCCGAAAAGCTGCGTCGCGGGGAAGCCGTCGCCGTGCGCGCGCACCGCCGCCGGGCTCCACCGGATGTAGGAGTGGGTTTCACGCCAGGCGGCCGGGTGGCTGAAATCAATACCTCCGTGGCGGGCCAGGAACTCGGCGAATATGCCGCATTCATGAGGTCCCGTCAGGTGCCGGACGGCGATTGGGCGGCCGCCCGCGGGCGGGTGGCGCGCGAGGTCGCGGAGCAGTCCCGGGGCGAGCGGCTCGTCGTCGTACGGGCCGCGGTTGGTGTGCCGGGCGCGGGCCGCGGCGTCCAGGGCGGCGAGGCTCTCGGCCGCCTCGCCGGTGCGGCGCAGCGCGGCCGTCCACAGCAGCGACCAGTCGCGGGGCCACGGGCCGCCGGGCAGGCGCGAGTCCGCGGCTCCCCCGGCTTCGTGGGCCCGCTCCCGGACGAGCGTCCAGCCCTGCGCGGCCAGGGCCCGGCAGAGCATGCGCCAGTACGCGGCGCAGCTCAGCCGCATCTCCAGGGTGTGGGCGGGCAGGGCGGTGAGGCTGCGCCGGCGGTCGACGGCGAGCGCGAGGTAGACGGCGGAGCCGTCGTCGGGGCAGCCGAGCAGGTCGGCGGCGGCGCGGCGGGCCGGCCGGCTCTCCAGGCGGGCGAGCGCCCACGGCTGGCAGTTGTGCGAGGAGGGGCTGAGGGCGGCGATCCCGGTGGCGCGGCGCAGCGCTTCGGGGAAGGACTCGCCGAGGCCGGGGGTCCGGGGGGCGGTGGGTGTCGTGGATTCGCTCATCACGTCCATACCAGGGCGAGGAAGTATCCGTCGATGCACCGGGCCCAGCCGTGCAGCGGGCCGTCGCCCGCCGGGGGCGCGTGGTGCAGGAGTCCGGGGCCGGGCCGCCACGTGAAGCCGTGGTCGGGGCGCCAGGTGTGCAGGGCGACTTCGCGGGGGTCGACGCGCAGGCCGAATCCGTAGTGCTTGAGCACGGCCTCCTTGCAGGCCCAGCGCAGCGGCAGGGGCATGGTGGCGAGGCGGCGCCGGTCGGGGTCGGCGTGGGCGGCGGCGCGGTGGTCGTCGGCGGTCAGCAGTTCGGTGAGCATCGGCGGCATGCTGCGCCGGCGCTCCAGGTCGACGCCCACGGGGCGCGGGCCGCACACGGCGACGGCGAAGTCCCCGGAGTGCGAGAGGCCCACGTCGACGGGGGCGTTGACGACGGGCCGGCCGGCGCGCGGTCCGTGCGCGACGGCGCCGACGCGGACGTCGCGGGTGCGGCCGGCCCGGCGCCCGTGCCGCCGGGCGTGGGCGAGGACGCCGTGCTTGAGGGCGAGGCGGCCGGCGAGCCACTCGCAGCGCCGCTCGGGCAGGCGCAGGCCCGCGGCGTGCGCGGCCTCGTCGCCGGTCAGGTGCCGGGCTTCGAGCGCGGCGCGGACGGCGTCGCCCCGGGCGCGCAGCCAGGCGATGGAGACGACGGCCGCGGTGAGCCCGCCGTCGAGGGGCGCGAGGTGCAGCGGGCGGGCGGGGTCGAGGGTCAGGGTCGCGCCGGCGAGCCGGCCGGCGCGGGGGCGCGGCGGGGCCGGGGCGAGGGCGTCAGCGGTCGACATCGGGCGGCAGGAGGAAGGGGTACGGGCGGCGGCGGATCGTGAGGTGCCAGGCGCGGTCCGCCTTGCGCAGCCGCTGGATGAGCTCCCACATCGCGGCGTCGCCCTTGTAGTACGTGGCGACTTCCCCGGCGGTGAGGGCGGGCGTGATGCGGGCGTTGGCCTGTTCGAGGAAGCCGGGGATGAGGGCGGCCAGCTTCTCCTTGTGGAGGTTGCCGAGGAAGTCGAGGACGACGCCGCGGGGCGTGTAGAACTTGTCGAAGATGGACTTGGCCATGGCGATACGGACGGCGTCGCGCAGGATCCAGGGCAGTGAGGTGAAGAAGAGCCGGACGTCGAGGAGTTCGCGGCCGCGGGCGTCGCGCATGAGGGGCGAGGTGACGTCGAGGTAGACGAGGTCCCCGTCGAGGTCGATCCAGTTGGAGGCCTGGGCGTCCAGGCCCAGGGCCGGTGAGACGGCGCCGTGCACGGTGCCGAGGAAGCGGGCGAAGAACTCCTCGGCCCAGTCGCGGCCCTCGGTGTGCAGGAGGTGGGAGACGAGCCGTTTGACGGGCAGGGTCTCCTGGACGCAGTAGCCGACGGTCTTCCCGGAGGGCAGCGCGGTGTCCCACAGGCGGGTCTCGGCGACGTGGACGCCTGCGGCGGCGAGGCGGGTCGTGTACTGGCCGAGGGTGCGCCCGTAGGCCTCGTAGCGCTTGCGGCTGTCGAAGAGGGGGAGCCGCTTGCAGGCGAACGCGCCGCGTTCGGTCTCCAGGGCGAGGACGAGGGTGACTTCGCCGTATCCGAGGACGGTCAGTCCGCGGGGGTCGCCTGCGGCGAGCGCGGCCTGGACCTGCTGTTCGAGCGCCCGGAGGTCGTCCTCCGGGACGGTGAGCGTCATGGTGCGTGCCTTTCGTGTCGGTAGCGGTGGTCACTTATGCCGCCGGACCCTCGCCGCGGGGGTTTCCCGCCGTGGCGGCGGGTTCTTTTCGGCCGGAGCGGACGAATCCTGCTCCCGCAGCGGTGGCTTGCCGCGGCGGCGGCCGCGGGCGTTCCCGCCGTTGCGGCGGCCGCTTCTTCTTCTGCCGGAGCCGGGACACCTCCTCCCCGCTGCGGCGCTTCCCGCTGTAACGGCGGCGGCTTCCCCCCCTGCCGGAGACGGCGAACTCTCCTCCCGCCGCAGCGGCGAAGCGCCACAGCGGCGAGAGTCCGGCGGCATACGTGACCGACGGCACCGCCGGGACGGTACGTCATGGCCGATCGCCGTTGCGGCGGAGGGAAATCACCCGCTGCGGCAGCAGCAGTGCTCTCCCGCCGCCACGCCGAGCCACCACCGCGGCGAGGGTCCGGCGGCATACATGGCCGGCAGCACCGCCGGGCCGGCACGTCATGGCCGATCGCCGTTGCGGCGGAGGGAAATCACCCGCTGCGGCAGCAGCAGTACTCTCCCGCCGCCACGGCGGGAAACCACCGCGGCGAGGGTCCGGCGGCATACGCGACCACCGGAGCGCCGAGTTCGTCATCCGCCGGTAAGGCACTACGCCGCGCGGAACACCAGTGCCGCGTTCTGGCCGCCGAAGCCGAAGGACGTGCTCAGGGCCGCCTCGATGGGCGCCTTGCGGGGTTCGCCCGCTACGACGTCCAGTTCCACGGCCGGGTCGAGTTGTTCGAGGTTCGCCGTGGGCGGGATGAGGGAGCGTTCGAGGGCCAGGACGGTCAGCGCGGCCTCGATCGCGCCCGCCGCGCCGAGCGTGTGCCCGAGGACGCCCTTGGTGGAGGTGACCGCCGCGCCGTCGCCGAGCGCCCGCCGCAGCGTCGCGGCCTCGACCGCGTCGTTGAGGCGCGTCGACGTGCCGTGGGCGTTGACGTGCCCGATGTCGCCGGGCGCCGCGCCCGCCTGGCCGAGCGCGGTGCGGACGGCGGCGAGGACGGCCCTGCCCTCGGGTTCGGGCGCGGTGAGGTGGTGGGCGTCGGCGGAGGCCCCGTAGCCCGCGAGGAGCGAGCGCACCCGGACCCCGCGGGCGCGGGCGTCGGCCTCCCGCTCCAGGACGAGGATGCCGCTGCCCTCGCCGATGACGAAGCCGTCGCGTCCGGCGTCGAAGGGCCGGGACGCGGCGGCGGGCTCGTCGAGCCTGCGGGACAGCGCGCCCATCTGCGCGAAGCCGGTGACCATGAGCGGGCTGACGCCCGCTTCCGCACCGCCGGCGACGACGATGTCGCAGGCGTCCTCGCGGAGCAGCTGCGCCGCGGTGCCGATGGCGGTGGCGCCGGAGGAACAGGCCGTGGCGGTGACGAAGTTGGGGCCGCTCGCACCGAGGTCGATGGCGAGGTTGCCCGCGGCCATGTTGGGCACGAGCATCGGGACGAGGAGCGCGGAGACCTTGCCGGGCCCGTGCTCCAGCATCCGGCGGTGCTGTTCCTCCCAGGTGCTCACGCCGCCGAGGCCGCAGCCCACGACGACGCCGACGCGCGCGCCGTCCCAGCGCCGCGGGTCGAGCCCGGCGTCGGCGACGGCCTCGCGGGCGGCGACGATGGCGAGCTGGGTGAAGCGGTCGTGCATCAGGACGCTGCGGCGGCCGACGTGCCGGGCGGGGTCCAGGCCGGGGACGGTGCAGGAGATGTCGACCGGGAGCCCGTCCAGGGCGGGGTTGCGGGCGGCCGCGGAGACGCCCGCGCACACCCCGTCCCAGGTCGCCTCGGTGCCGATGCCGGCCGCGGTGGCCAGGCCGAGGCCGGTGACGGCGACGGGGGCCACGGGCCGCGCGGCCGCCCCGGCTGTCGCGGCCGCCCCGGCTGTCGCGGCGCTCACGGCGCCGTGGCCGCGATCTGATCCGTGATCACCTTCACCACGGTCGCGATGGTGTCCGTCGGCGCGGCGGCGTCCTCGCCGATCTTCACCTGGAACTCGGACTCGATGACGAGGAGGAGCTCCACGAGGAACAGCGAGTCCATCTCCAGTTCCTCGAAGGTCACGTCCGGGCCGATCGTGCCGCGGTCCACCGCGAAGCGGTCGACCAGCAGGTCCACCAGCTTGTCGTAGACAGGGCTCATGGTGCGTCCGCCTTTCGTGTGCGTGCACGCCGTCAGGCGCGGTGTGCCGGTCAGTCTGGACGGCCGCGCTGACGGGGGGCTGACGGATGCCTGACCCCGCCGCGGGTCAGTCATCCGTCAGCGTCCGGTCAGCCCGGGTGAGCAGACTCGGCACGCCGGAGCCGTTCCGGCTGTCCTCATCGGAGGAGCGCTCGCGTGGTTTGCTTCCGTCCCAGCCCCACATCTCCCGGGAACGCCCAGCACGGGCACCGGCACCGCGGCGGTGCCCGGTGACGCCGGCGGCCGTCGTGGCCGGCGTGGGCAGCGCGCTGCCGCCGGTGCCCGTGACCAACGCGGAGCTGGTGGCCGCGCTGGACACGTCCGACGGATGGATCCGGTCCCGTACGGGCATCAGGCAGCGCTACTTCGCCCCGGACTCCATGGCCACCTCCGACCTCGCGGCGGGGGCCGGCGCGAAGGCGCTGAAGTCTGCGGGCGGCCTGCCTGTCGACACGGTGGTCGTGGCCACCACCACGCCCGACCGGACGTGCCCGGCGACCGCCCCCACCGTGGCGGCCAAGCTGGGCCTCGGCCACGTCGCCGCGTACGACGTCGCCGCGGTGTGCTCCGGCTTCGTCTACGCCCTGGCGACCGCGGCGGGCCTCATCGCGTGCGGCGCCTCCGAAGGGGCCCTGGTCATCGGCGCGGAGACGTTCTCCCGGATCCTCGACCCGGCCGACCGCTCCACCGCGGTGATCTTCGGGGACGGGGCCGGGGCGCTGGTCCTGCGGCCCGGCACGGAGGGCGAGCCCGGCGCGGTCGGCCCGTTCGACCTGGGCAGCGACGGCGAGGGCCTGGAGCTGATCACGGTGCCGGCCGGCGGCTCCGAGCGGCGCCCGCACGCCCCGAGCGCGGCGGACCACTACTTCCGGATGCAGGGCAAGCAGGTCTTCCGGCTCGCCGTGCAGCGCATGAGCGGCTCGGCGCGCACTGTGCTCGCCCGCGCCGGCTGGCGCGTCGCGGACGTCGACCGCCTCGTCAGCCACCAGGCCAACCACAGAATCACCGCCCGCCTGGCCGACGAGCTGGGCGTTCCGCGGGAGCGCTGCGCCGGCAACATCGCCGAGGTCGGCAACACGGCCGCGGCCTCCATTCCCCTGGCCCTCGACCACGACCACGCCGACGGGACGCTGCGGCCCGGGGCCCGGCTGCTGCTGACCGCCTTCGGCGGCGGCCTCACCTGGGGGGCGACGGCGCTCACCTGGCCCGCCCTCGACCGCGACTGACGGCAAGGAAAGCGATGACCCCTCAGAAACTGATCACCGACTACATCGTCGAGGTCTGGATGGACGGCGACGCCGACGGGCTGGAGCCGGACACCCCCATCGACGAGCTGAACATCATCGACTCGGCGGGCGTCTTCGACCTGGTCCACTACTTGCAGCAGGAGTTCCGGATCACCGTCCCGCTGCGGCAGATCTCCCTGGCGAACTTCCGTTCCGTCAACGCGATCTCGGACCTGGTCGGCCGGCTGCAGACAGGCGAAGGGACGGCCTCCGCATGACGCACCTCATGGACGGCCCGCAGGACACCGTGCGCATCCACCGCAAGGTCGTGGAAATCGTCGCGGAGCGGACCCTGTACGACGAGGCCCAGCTGCTGCCCGACAGCCACTTCGAGGGCGACCTCGGCATCGACTCGGTGATCCTGGAGTCGGTCCTGGTGTCGGTCGGCGAGCAGTTCGGCCTCGCGGAGCGGCTGCCCGGCGACGTGACCACGATCCGCGAGCTCGTCGCCCGCGTGGAGGCGGCGCTGGGCCTGCCCTCCGCGACGGCGGAGCAGACGGCCCCGGCCGGGCCGGAGGGCGCGGACGACGTCCTGGAAGCGGTGATCGCCGGAGCCGTGCGGCAGACGCAGTACCAGCGCGGTCAGCTGGCCCTCGACGCCGACTTCGAGAGCGAGCTCGGCATCGACTCCGTCATCCTCACCTCGCTGGTCGCCGAGGCCGCGCAGGAGCTGGGCCTGCCGGAGACCGTGGTGGGCACCGTCACCGCGAAGACCCTGCGCGGCCTGGCCGCCGAGCTGGCCGCCCTGCGGACCCCGGCGGAGGGGCCGCCCGCGGCACCCGGCAACGGCGCCCGGGACAGCGCCTGGGACGGCCGCTCGATGAAGGACTTCACCGAGCAGCGCGACCCCGACCTGTTCGCCAAGGCCCGCAGCTTCGGGGCGTACCGGCGCAGGCGCGAGGAGGAGCGGCTGTACTGGTACGGCATGCCGCTGGTCTCCCGCTGCGAGAACCGGGCCGTGATCTACGACGAACTGGCGGGTCGCGAGCGTGAGTTCCTCATGTTCGCCTCGAACAACTACCTGGGCCTCGCCAACCACCCGCGCGTGGTCGACGCCGTGTGCGACGCGACCCGCACCTACGGCGCCACGCACACCGGCTCCCGCTTCATCGGCGGCACCAACATGCTGCACAAGGAGCTGGAGCGGCGCCTGGCCGCCTTCAAGCAGCGCCCGGCCGCGATCGTCTACCCCGGCGGCTACGCGGCCAACGTCGGCGCGATCTCGGGCCTGGTCAAGAGCTACGACACGCTCGTCGTCGACAAGCTCAACCACATGAGCATCGTCGACGGCAGCCGGCTGTCGGGCGGCATCCGCCGGATCTACCGGCACAACGACATGGAGGACCTGGAGCAGGTGCTGCGCCGCGGCGCGGAGCAGGGCACGGGCGGCGGCACGCTGATCGTCGCCGACGGGGTGTTCAGCATGCACGGCGACATCTGCGACCTGCCGGAGATCGTGCGGCTGGCCAAGACGTACGGCGCCCGCGTGATGATCGACGACGCGCACGCGACCGGCGTCCTCGGCGCGCGCGGCTCCGGCACGGCCGAGCACTTCGGGCTCAAGGGCGAGGTCGACCTCGAACTCGGCACGATGAGCAAGTCCCTCGCCGGCATGGGCGGCTTCGTCGTCGGCGAGGAGGAGGTCGTCGAGTACCTGCGCTACTACTCGAACTCGTACGTCTTCGCCGCCAACATCCCCGCCGGGGTCGCGGCCGGGCTGATCGCCTCGCTGGACGTCATCGAGTCCGAGCCCGAGCGCCTCAAGCGGCTGTGGGCCAACATCACCACGCTCCGGGACGGGCTCCGCAAGGCGGGCTTCGACCTGGAGCGCACCGAGAGCGCCATCCTCCCCATCGTCATCGGGGACGAGCGCAAGGCCATGGAGATGGGCCGCGCCGTGCGGGCGCGCGGCCTGTTCTGCCAGACCGTGGTCTACCCGGGCGTGCCGCTCGGCGACGCCCGCCTGCGGGTCAGCGTCACCTGCGAGCACACGCCGCAGGACCTGGAGCTCGCGACCGGGATCTTCATCGAGTCAGCGACGGAGACCGGCGTCCTGCCGCGATCCGAGTGAGCGAGGAAGTGCACACCACCATGCACACCACCATGGGCGCCCTGGGCGCCGGAGTGATCCAGCTGCGGCGGGACTTCCCCGCCGGGCAGGCCGCACGGCCCGCCTTCACCGGCGAACACCCCCTCACCTACGGCGAGTTCACCGCCGCCGTCGACGCACTCACCTGCCGCCTCCTCGACCTCGGGGTCCGGGCCGGCGACCGGATCGCCATCTGGACGGACAAGCAGCCGCGCTACGCCGAGGCGATCGTGGCCGCGGTGCAGGCGGGCTGCGCGTACGTGCCCCTGGACGGCGGGCAGCCGGCGGGCCGGGTGGAGACGATCCTCCAGGACGCGGAGCCGGTCGTGCTGTTCACCGACCGGCGGCGGCTGGAGCAGCTCGCGGGACGTACGCCGCCGGCCTCCTTGGAGGCCATCGTGACGACAGGCGAGGCACCGGAAGTGTCTGAGGAGCCGGTGGGGGACGTCTGCGGCGTGCCGGTCCACTCCTGGGAGGACTTCGGGCGGGTCCGGGCCGGCCGGGTGACGATCCTGCCCGCGCTCCAGCCCTCCGACCTGGCGGCGATCCTCTACACCTCGGGGTCGACCGGCGTGCCCAAGGGCGTCCGCATCTCCCACCGGAACCTGGCCAACTTCGTCGGCTGGGCCCGCAACGAGCTCGACGTGGGACCCGGCGACGTCTTCGCCAACCACGCGTCGTTCAACTTCGACCTCAGCACCTTCGACCTGTTCGTCGCGCTGTCCGTCGGCGCCGCGGTGTGGATCGTGCCGGACGCCGCCGCCCGCGACGTCACCGCACTGGCCGCGGGCCTGCACGAGCACGGGGTCACCGTCTGGTACTCGGTGCCCTCCGTCCTGCACCTCCTCACCGCGTCCGGCCTGCTCACACCGGCCGTCACCCGGAGCCTGCGCTACGTCCTCTTCGCCGGCGAGGTCTTCCCGATCCCGCAGCTGCGCGCCCTCGCGGACCGGCTGCCCGCCGGCACCGCCCTGTACAACCTGTACGGGCCGACCGAGACCAACGTCT
This sequence comes from Streptomyces sp. SCA2-17, assembly GCF_044336695.1. NCBI lineage: Bacteria > Bacillati > Actinomycetota > Actinomycetes > Kitasatosporales > Streptomycetaceae > Streptomyces > Streptomyces sp. SCA2-17. Next base: position 5,586,325 of record NZ_CP117521.1, on the reverse strand, counting down.
GCACCTATCACCGGGTGCGCCCCGAGGACCTCCTGCGCGACACCCCGGTGCCGATCGGGGCGCCGATCACGGGCGCCCGCGTCAGCGTCGTCGTGGACGGCCGGGCCGTCCGCATCCCCGGCGCGATCGGCGAACTCGTCGTCGAGGGCGACTGCGTGACCCCGGGCTACTGGCGGCGCCCCGACGAGCCCGCAGCCGCCTTCCACTGCCAGGGCCGCCACCCCACCGGCGACCTCGTCAGCTACGAGGACGGGCAGCTCGTCTACCGCGGCCGCAAGGACCGCATGGTCAAGCTCAGCGGCTACCGCGTCGAACTCGGCGAGATCGAGGCCGCGGTGCTCACCCACCCCGCCGTCGCCGAGGCCGCGGTCGTGGTGAAGGCGGACCCGCAGGAGGGCGCCTCCGGCTCCTCCGGCCGTATCTCCCTCTACTACACGCTGCGCCCCGGCGCCGCCCGGCCCGGCCTGGTGCGGCTCAAGCAGCACTGCGCCCGCCTCCTGCCCCGCTACATGCTGCCGCACACGGCGACCTGCCTGGACCGGCTCCCGCACAACGCCAACGGCAAGACCGACTACCGGCGCCTTGACCACGAGGCGGCGCAGCCCACCGCAGAGCCCGCCGGCACTGCCAGCACATGACGGAGACCATCTTGAGTCGAGGACCGATCGGGAAGCTCCGGCCGGGCGGCGAACCGGAGACCGTGGCCGCGCTGCTCCGGAGCCGCGCCGCCCGCACGCCGGACGCGCTCGCCTACCGCTTTCTCCCCGGTACCGACGACGCGAGCGAGTCGTGGAGCTACGGGGAACTGGACCTGCGCGCCCGCACCGTCGCGGGGCGGCTGCTGCGCGAGGACCTGCACGGGCGGCCCGTGCTGCTGCTCCACCCCCCGGGGCTGGACTACATCGCCGCCTTCTTCGGCTGCCTGTACGCCGGCGCGATCGCCGTGCCCGCCTACCCGCCGGACAGCGCGCGCTTCGGCCAGACCATGCCGCGGCTCGCGGCCATCGCGCGGGACTCCGGGGCCACGCACGCCTACACCACCGCCGACGTCCGCGACGCGGCCCGCGCCGAGCCCGCCGGCATCGAGGCGCTCGGCCTGACCGGGCTGACGTGGCTGACCGCGGACGACCTCGCGCCCGGGGACGCCGGCGCCTGGCAGGACCCCGGCACGGACGGCGACGCGCTCGCCTTCCTCCAGTACACCTCCGGGTCGACCGCCGACCCCAAGGGCGTCATGGTCAGCAACACCAACCTCGTCCGCAACCTGCGCTCGATCCACCTGCGCCTGGAGCACGACGAGGACTCCGGGATGGTCTCCTGGCTGCCGCCGTACCACGACATGGGGCTCATCGGCGGCATCCTCACCCCGCTCTACGGCGGCTTCCCCGCCCACCTGATGGCGCCCGCGACGTTCGTCCGGCGCCCGCTGCTGTGGCTCGACACGCTGTCGCGGACCCGGGCGTCGACCAGCGTCGCGCCCAACTTCGGCTTCGAGCAGTGCCTGCGCCGCATCACCGACGAGCAGCGCGACGCGCTCGACCTGCGGCACTGGCGGCTCGCCCTCAACGGCGCCGAGCCCGTGCGGGCGGAGACCCTGGAGCGCTTCGCCGACCGCTTCGCCCCCTGCGGCTTCGACCGGCGGGCGCTGCTGCCCTGCTACGGCCTGGCCGAGGGCACCCTGATGGTCACCGGCATCGGCGCCGGGGAACCGCCCGTCCTCGGCTCCTTCGACGCCGCGGCCCTCGCGGACGGCGAGGCACGGCCCGCCGGGGACGGCACGGAGCGGGTGGCCCGGGTCGTGGGCTGCGGCGCGCCCGTGCCGGACGTCGAGGTCGCCGTGGTCGACGCCGGGAGCCGCCGCCGGGCGGAGGACGGCCGCGTGGGCGAAATCTGGGTGGCCGGGCCGAACGTGGCCGGCGGCTACTGGGACCGGCCGGCGGCCACGGACGAGTCGTTCCGCGCGCGCATCGCCGACGACGGGCCCACGCCGTACCTCCGCACCGGTGACCTGGGTTTCCTGCGGGACGGCCAGCTGTACGTGGTGGGCCGCACCAAGGACGTCGTCATCGTGCAGGGCCGCAACCACTACCCGCACGACATCGAACTGACCGCCGAGAAGGCGACGGACGCCGTCCGCGCGGGCTGCGGCGCCGCGTTCGGCATCGCCACGGAGCAGGGCGAACAGCTCGCGCTGGCGTACGAGTTCGGCAGCGGCGACCCGGCGGCGGCGCTGGCCGCGCTGCGGACGGCGATCGCCGAGGAGCACCAGGTCGCGCCGCACACCGTCGTCCTCCTCAAGCGGTCGACGGTGCCCAAGACCACCAGCGGCAAGATCCAGCGCCAGGCGTGCCGGGCGGCCCTCACGAGCTTCGGGCTGACGGTGGTGGCGGCGAGCGTGGTCCGCGACGACGCGGGCCCCGCGCCGAAGGCCCGCCCGGGCCGTGAGCAGGTGGTGGAGGCGGTCGCGCGCGTGCTGGGCACGGACGAGGTCGCGGACCGCGGCTTCGCGGAACTGGGCCTGGACTATGCGGGCCTCCTGGACGCGGTGGCCGCTCTGGAACGGGAGTTCGGCGTACGGGTCCCGGTGGGCGATCTGCTGGTGCGCCCGCGGGCGGAGACGCTGGTCGAGCTGCTGGCCGGGGAGGGCTCGGGCGAGCGGGAAGCCGCGGGCTCAGAAGACGAGAGCACGATCGCGGACAGTGCCGGCGAGAGCACGCCCGTAGACCGGGCTGACCCGGGCACACCCGCGGACCCGCCCGGCGAGGGTACGCCCGCGGCCCGGGCTGGCCGAAGTGCGCTCGCCGGCCTCCCCGCCGACGGCGCTCCCGCGGACGCGTCGCCCGGCGAGGACGCCCCGCTCCGCGCCGCCGGCATCGAGGCCTGGCTGGCCGCCCGGATCGCTGAGCGGCTCGGGCTTCAAGCGTCCGCCCTCGACCGGGATCTGCCCTTCACCTCCCTCGGGCTGGACTCCCGGCAGGCCGTGGCCGTCGCCGCCGAGCTCGGCGGCCGGCTGGGCCGCGAACTGCCTACCGGGCTGATCTTCGAGCATCCGTCCATCCGTGCCGTGGCCGCCCGCCTCGGCGCGGAGGAGCGACCGCAGCCCACGGCCTCCCCCGCCGCGCAGGCATACTCCCCCACGGCCGGCGAGCCCATCGCGATCGTCGGCATGGGCTGCCGCTTCCCGGGCGCGCCCGACGTGGACAGCTACTGGCGCCTCCTGCTGGACGGCCGCGACGCCGTCGGCGAGGTGCCGCGCGACCGCTGGGACCCCGAGCTCGTGGAGGCGCCCCGGCACGGCGGCTTCCTGGACGGCGTCGACGCCTTCGACGCCCGGTTCTTCGGGATCTCGGCGCGCGAGGCGGAACGCATGGACCCGCAGCAGCGGCTGCTGCTGGAGGTCGCGTGGCAGACGTTCGAGGACGCCCACGTCACGCCGGCACGCCTCGCCGGCAGCGAGACGGGCGTGTTCGTCGGCATCAGCAGCCACGACTACGCCGACCTCCAGATGCCGCACCTGTCGGCCGTGGACGTCTACTCGGCGACCGGCAACGCCCAGTCCGTGGCGGCGAACCGGCTCTCGTACCACTTCGACCTGGCCGGGCCGAGCCTCGCCGTGGACACGGCGTGCTCGTCGTCGCTCGCCGCCGTGCACATGGCCTGCCAGAGCCTGCGCGCCGGCGAGTGCCGCACCGCTCTGGCCGGCGGGGTGAACCTCCTGATCACGCCCGGCCTGTCGGTGGCGTTCGCGCAGGGCGGCATGCTGTCGGCGGACGGGCGCTGCCGGACGTTCGACGACGCGGCCGACGGCTACGTGCGCGGCGAGGGCGCCGGGCTGGTGTACCTCAAGCCGCTGTCGGCGGCGCTGGCCGACGGCGACCGCGTCCACGCGGTGATCCGCGGCTCGGCCGTGGGCCACGGCGGGCGCAGCAACGGCCTGACGGCGCCGAAGGGCTCGGCCCAGCGGACGGTGATGGCGCGGGCCCTGGAGCGGTCGGGGCTCACGGCCTCCGCGGTGGGCTACGTCGAGGCGCACGGCACGGGCACGGCGCTCGGCGACCCGATCGAGTGGGAGGCGCTGGCGGCGGTCTACGGGCGGGGCCGGCCGGCGGAGGAGCCGTGCGTGGTCGGCTCGGTGAAGACGAACATCGGCCACTTGGAGGCGGCCGCGGGGATCGCCGGGCTCATCAAGGCGGCGCTGGTCGCCAAGCACCGTCAGGTGCCGCCGTCGCTGCACCTGACGACGCCGAACCGGGGCCTGGCCCGGGAGGGCGCGGGGCTGGAGGTGGCCACGGACCGCCGTCCGCTGCCCGTAGCGGACGTGGCGCGGGCGGGGGTGAGCTCGTTCGGGTTCGGCGGCGCCAACGCGCACGTCGTCCTGGAGGCGGCGCCGGACCTGCCGCCCGCCCCGGCGAGCACGGTCCGCCGACCGCGGCACGCGCTGTGCCTGTCGGGGCACACGCCCACCGCGCTGACCGCGCTCGCCCGCCAGTACCGCACGCACCTCGCGGCCCGCCCGGACGCGGACCTGCGGGAGGTGTGCCACTCGGCGAACACCGGGCGGGCGCACCTCGCCCACCGCGCCGTCGTCACGGGCGCGTCGGCCGCGGACCTGGACGCCGCGCTGGACGACCTGGTCCGGGAGCGGGCGTCGACGGCGGCGGTACGGGGTCACGTGCTGGGCCGGCCCGAGCCGAAGGTGGCGTTCCTCTTCGGTGGGCAGGGCACCCAGTACACGGGCATGGCGCGGGAGCTGTACGGCACGCACGAGGCGTTCACGCGCACCCTCGACCGCGCCGCGGCCGTGCTGGACCCGCTGCTGGGCACCCCGCTGACCCGCCTCCTCTTCGACGAGGAGGGCGCCGCGCAGCTGCGCGACACGCGGTACTGCCAGGCGGCCCTGGTCGCCCTGGAGGCCGCGCTGGCCGAGGTGTGGACGTCGCTGGGCGTGCGCCCGGCGGCCGTGCTGGGGCACAGCGCGGGCGCCCTCGCCGCGGCGGCCGCCGCCGGGGCGCTGTCCCTGGAGGACGCGCTGGTGCTGGCCGCGGAGCGCGGCCGGCTCATGGCCGGGCAGCCGGGCGACGGCGCGATGATCGCGTGCATCGGCGACCCGGGCGCGGTCCGCGAGGTGGCCGGGGGCTTCGCCTCGGTCGCGGTCGCGGCGGTCAACACCAGTGACCACACGGTCCTGTCGGGCGCGGCCGAGGAGATCTCCGCTGCGGGCGAGGCCCTGCGCGGGCGCGGCCTGACCGTACGGCCGCTGGTCGTCTCGCACGCGTTCCACTCGCCGCTGATGGCGGGCGCCGCGGACCCGCTGCGGGAGGCCGCCGGGCGGATCGCGTTCGCGGAGCCGGCCGTGCCCTGGGTCTCCGACGCCACGGGAGAGCTCACCGGCCGCCCGGACGGCGACTACTGGCGTGCTCACCTGCTCGGCACGGTGCGCTTCGCCGACGGCTTCGCCACGCTGCGCCGGCTCGGCTGCGACGCGTTCGTGGAGATCGGCCCGCACCCGACGCTTCTCAACCTGGGCCGCTCCATGACGGCGGCCGAGCCCGGCGCGGCGGACGGCCCGGCGTCGCTGTGGCTGCCGTCGCTGCGGCGCGGCGGCGACGCGTGGGAGTCGCTCCTGCAATCCCTGGGCCGGCTGCACTGTGCGGGCGGCGCCGTGGACTGGGGGGCGCTCGACGGCGAGGACCGGCCGCGGCGCGTCCCGGTGCCGCACGCGGTCTTCGAGCGGGAGTCGTACTGGTTCACGGCGCCGCGGCACGAAGAGGCCGGGCGTACGGCAGTGACGGGCCCCGCCCTGCCGGTTCCCGCCTCACAGGAGCCGTACGCCTCCGCGGCCCCCGCCGGTCCGGGCGTCGAGGGCAGCGTCCTCGGCCACATCGCGCGGATCTGCGGCTTCCCGGCCGAGCAGATCCCGCCGTACGCCCGCCTCGGCGTGGACCTGGGCTTCGACTCGCTGATGCGGACCGATCTGCAGCGCAGCATCGCCGCTCAATTCCCCGATCGGATGGACGCATTGCAACATGACCTTCCCGAGGACCCGACGGTACGGGACCTGGTGGACCGGCTGGCCGACGGCGGCGGACCCGTACCGCAATCGCTTGCCGCGCCGGCCGTTCCGCCCCAGGTGCCGCAGCCCGCGCGGCCGGCGGTGAAGCAGGAGTACGCGTTCGAGGAGTGGGCCGAGTACGCCGAGCTCCAGGGGCGGCTGCGGCAGGCCCGGTCGGGCGGCTCGAACCCGTACGGCCGCTCCCACGAGGGCTTCAACTCCGCCGAGGCGACGATCGGCGGCCGCAAGGTCGTCAACTTCGCCGCCTTCAACTACCTGGCGCTCTCCGGCCATCCGCAGGTGCGGCAGGCCGCCAAGGAGGCCATCGACCAGTACGGCACGTCGGCGTCGGCGACCCCGCTGCTGTTCGGCGAGACGCCCCTGCACCACGAGCTGGACGCGGAGATCGCCTCGTTCCTCGGCACGGAGGCGGCGATCGTCTTCGCGGGCGGCCACGCCACCAACGTGGCCACGGTGGGGCACCTCTTCGGGCCGGAGGACCTGATCGTCCACGACGAGTGGAGCCACGACTCCACCGTGCGCGGCTGCGTCCTGTCGGGCGCGCGGCGGCGGCCGTTCCCGCACAACGACTGGCAGGCCCTGGACCGGATCCTCACCGCGCTGCGCGGCCGGCACCGGCGGGCGCTGGTGGTGATCGAGGGCGCGTACAGCCAGGACGGCGACATCCCCGACCTGCCGCGGTTCATCGAGGTCAAACAGCGGCACGGCGCCATGCTGATGATCGACGAGGCGCACTCGGTGGGCGTGCTCGGGGCGACCGGGCGCGGCATCGGCGAGCACTTCCCCGTGGACCGGGCCGACGTGGACCTGTGGATGGGAACGCTCAGCAAGGCGATCGGCAGCCTCGGCGGCTACATCGCGGCCCGCGAGCCCATCGTCGAGTACCTCCGCTTCACCGCTCCCCTGCACATCTTCAGCACCGGCATCTCGCCCGCGAACGCGGCGGCGGCCCTGGAGGCGATCCGGGTCGTGCGCGAGGAGCCGCAGCGCGTGGCCCGGCTGCGCGAGCTGTCGGACTTCTTCCGGGCCGGGGCCCGGGAGCGCGGCCTGGACATCGGGGTGTCCCGGGCGTCCGCCGTGATCCCGGTCATCACCGGCGACTGGGAGAAGACGATGGCGCTGTCGAACTCCCTGCTGGAACAGGGCGTCAACGTCATGCCCATCGGCTATCCGGCGGTCGAGCGCGACAAGTGCCGCCTGCGCTTCTTCATCAATGTCGACCACAGCGAGACCGACCTCGAAACCTCCCTCGACCTTCTGGTGTGATCCCATGTCGACGCTGAACAAGGACACGTCCGGCTCCCCCGCCCCCGGCTCCGGCCCGCAGCCGGACGTCCTGGTCACCGGGGCCAGCGGCTTCATCGGCGGGCACCTCGTCCGCCGCCTCGCCGAGCGCGGGCACCGGGTGCGCGTGCTCGTCCGCGAGGGCAGCGACCGCTCGGGCTTCGCCGGCTCCGAGGCCGAGACGGCCGTCGGTGACCTGGACGACCTCGGCAGCCTCCAGCGGGCCGCGGCCGGCGTCCGGCAGGTGTTCCACTGCGCCGGGAAGTCGGCGGACTGGGGCGCCTGGGAGGACTTCCGGCGCATCAACGTCGCCGGCGCGGCCAACGTCGTGGAGGCCGCCGCCCACGCGGGCACCGTCCGGCGCGTCCTGCACGTGAGCACCACCGACGTCTACGGCTATCCCGTGCGGCCCTGCGACGAGAGCACCGAGCCGCGCGACACCGGCCTGCCCTACAACCGCAGCAAGCTGCTCGGCGAGCGGGCCGTGCGCGAGGCCGCCGAGCGGACCGGGGTGCCGGTGACGGTGGTCCGCCCGGTGTCCGTCTACGGGCCGGGCAGCAAGGACTTCGTCATCGAGATCGCGGACCTGCTGCTGCGCAAGCAGATGGTCTACATCCGCCAGGGCCGCGTCCCGGCCGGCCTGCTGTACGTGGACAACGCCGCCGACGCCATGATCGACGCGTGCGCCTCCGAGTCCACGGCGGGGCGCGCGTACAACCTGCGCGACCCCGGACTCACCACGTGGCGCGAGTACATCGAGGCCCTGGCCCGCGGGCTGGGCGCGCCGCCGCCGAAGCTGAGCCTGCCGACGCCCGTGGCCACCGCCGTCGCGACGGTCTCGGAGAAGCTCTACGGCCTCCTCGGCGTCAAGGCCCGCCCGGTCCTCACCCGGCACGCCGTGCACCTCTTCGACCGCGACCAGTCGTACGGGATCGGGCGCGCGCAGGAGGAGTTCGGCTTCAAGAGCCCGGTGGGCTTCGAGGAGGGCATGCGGCGGACGATCGCGTGGCTGGACTCGGCGGAGGGACGCAAGCATGTCGCCCGCTGAGCCGCTGCTCGCCGCCCCGCCCCGGGACGCCCTGTGGTTCCCGCGCTTCGGCGCGCCGCCGCCCGCGGCGGACACGCCCGGCACCCGGCTGATCTGCTTCCCGTACGCGGGCGGCACGGCCTCCGTCTACCGCGACTGGCGCGAACACCTCGGCGGCGCCGTCGCCGACGTGTCCGCCCTGCAACTGCCGGGGCGCGGCCTGCGGATGCGCGAGGAGCCGTACACGTCCGCGGGGGCGCTCGTCGCCGATGTCGCCGGCGAGCTCGTGCGCCGGGGGCTCACCCGCGACTACGCGTTCTTCGGGCACAGCATGGGCGCCCTGCTGGCCTACGAGGTCGCGTGCGCGCTGCGCGAGCGCGGCGAGCCCGGGCCGCGGCACCTGTTCGTCTCCGGCAGCAGGGCGCCGCACTTGTACGGGGACCGCGCCGAGCACCTGCTGCCGGACGCGGAGCTGCGCGACTTCGCCGCCGGCATCGGCGCGCTCGGCGACGGCGACCGGGCCCTGCTCAACAGCGCCTACCTGGACCGGCGGCTGCCGGTCCTCCGGGCCGACCTGGAGGTCTGCAACGGCTACCGGTGGCGGCCGCGCCGCCCGCTGGACTGCCCGATGACGGCGTTCTCCGCGAGCGACGACCCGGTCGCGGACGCCGCCGAGGTGGAGGCCTGGCGCGCGTACACGGCGAGCTCGTTCCTGCGCCACCACGTGCAGGGCGACCACTTCTTCCTCACCGGCGACGGGCCCGCGCGGCAGCGGCTGCTGCGGGAGCTGCGCGGTGAGCTCGCCCGGCTCGCGCGGGCCGCGGGCACCTCTTCCCATCCCGGACAAAAGGAACCGTCATGGACGTACTGAGCCTGGTCAAGAGCGTCAGGGACCGCGTAGGGGAGCCGCTGGGCGACGCCCTGTCCGCGGCGCGGATCGTCGCCAACTGGCGGATGCCGCTGCTGCTCGCGGTGTCGAAGGGCTTCGTCACGCCGGTCTACCGTGCGGCCTTCCTCGCCTCGGCCGCGGGCTCCGGCGTCCTCGGCTGGCTCGCCGTGCGCCCCTGCGACCTGGAGTCGCTGGCCGACAAACTGGGGGCCGCGCAGGACAAGCAGCGGCTCCGGGCCTGGCTGGAGCTGGGCGTGCGCCTCGGCGAGCTGGACCGGCGCGAGGGCTGCTACCGGCTGAAGAGCATCGCCGCCCGCACGCTCGCGCGCGCCGGCAACGACGCCCTGGCGGCCGCACTGGAGGAGGTGCTGCGCTTCCACGTGCCCGTGCTGCTGGGCGGCCCGCGGATGGCGGCGACGGGCGAGCGCTTCTCGCTGGGCGATCAGGACGGCCTCGTCATCGCCCGCTCCACGCGCGTGATCGAGCCGATGGTCGAGGCCGCCATCGACCGCACCCTCGACCGCGAGAACCCCGTGCGGCTGCTGGAGGTCGGCTGCGGCAGCGGCGTCCACGTCCGGCACGCGGCGCGGCTCAACCCGCGCCTGTCGGCCCTGGCGATCGACATGCAGGAGGAGGTCGCCGAGGCCGCGACCAAGAACATGGCCGAGTGGGGCCTCGCCGACCGCGTCGAGACACGCCGGGGCGACCTGCGCACCCTCGCGCTGCAGCCGCAGTTCGACCTGGTGACCATGCACAACAACATCTACTACTTCGCCGAGGACGAGCGCGTGGCGGCGCTGGAGAAGGCCCGCTCGGTGCTGGCGCCGGGCGGCAGGATCCTGCTCACCACCGCGTGCCAGGGCGGCAACATCGGCCTGGACGTCCTCAGCCTCTGGTTCACGTACGCCGACTTCGGCGGCCCGCTGCCGCGCGAGGACGAGCTCGTCGCGCAGCTGGAGCGCGCCGGGTTCACGGACGTGGAGGCGGCCCGGCTCGTCCCGGGCGAGCAGTTCCGGGCCTTCACGGCCACGAGCAGGTAGGCGACCAGCCCCCGTCTCACGTACCGCACCACCCGCTCCACGCAGTCCCGCTCCACGCACCCCGCGACGGCCCGAGCGCCCAGGAGAGCCCGACATGGCAACGCGTTCCACTGACCCCGTGACCCTCGCGCCGCAGTCCGGCGACGTCGTCGTCCTCGGCGGCCCCGCATCCGCCGACCCGGCCGTCCTCGGCGGCAAAGCGGCCCGGCTCGCCGACATGATCGCGGCGGGGCTGCCCGTGCCGCCCGCGTTCTGCCTCACCACCGGCCTCTTCACGCGCTACCTCGCCGACACGGGCCTGGCCGGGAAGATCGAGGGCGCCGAGGGCGGCGCGGTCCGCGAGCTGATCCTCGCGACCCGCATGCCCGCGCCGCTCGCCGACGAGGTCCTCGCCGCGTACGAGCGGCTCGGCCGGCCGCGGGTGGCCGTGCGCTCCTCGGCGCTCAAGGAGGACTCGGCGGCGCGCTCGTTCGCCGGCCAGCACGACACGGTCCTGGACGTGGCGGGCGACGCGGCGCTGCTCGACGCCGTGCGGCAGTGCTGGGCGTCGCTGTGGTCCGCGCGGGCCACCGCCTACCGGGACGGCGACGCGGCCGAGGCGATGGCCGTCGTCGTGCAGGAGATGGTCCACTGCGACGTCAGCGGCGTGCTGTTCACCGTCGACCCGGTCAGCGCCCGCCCGCACCGCGTGGTCGTCGAGGCCTGCCGGGGGCTCGGCGAGGGCCTGGTGTCCGGGCGGGTCTCCAGCGACCTGTTCGTCGTCGACGACCGCAGCCTGGAGGTCGCCGAGGAGCGCGTGCGCTACAAGGTGGCCAAGTGGGCGCCGCTGGCCCCCGGGAAGATCGGGATGACGAAGGTCGACGCCGCCGAGCGCGCCGTGCCCTGCCTGGACCACGCCCAGCTCGCCGAGCTGGCGCGGCTCGGCCTGCGGGTGCGCGAGCACTACGGCAGCGAGCAGGACGTCGAATGGGGCCTGCGGGACGGGGTGTTCCACCTCTTCCAGACCCGGCCGATCACCACGCGGCCGCTCCCCGACGACGCGGCGGCGCGCGGCGGGGCGCTCAGCCCGTACGTGACGCAGCAGCCGGACGCCGTCCAGCAGGGCACCCTGTGGTCGCGCATGGACATCGGGGAGATCTTCGTCGGGCTGATGACGCCGCTCGGCCTGAGCTTCGCGCGCTACTACCAGGAGAACGTCCACCTGGACTGCGCCGCCGCCCTCGGCGTCCGCGACACCGGCGACGCCGACCTGCACATGGGCTACTACCAGGGCCACATCTACCTCAACATCTCCTACAGCGCCTACCTGCTGGGCCAGGCCCTGCCGACGCGCGACCAGCGCCACTTCACCAAGCGGTTCGTCGGCGAGGACGTCGAGGGGGGCGCGCTCGCCGACTACGAGAACCCGTTCGGGACGTTCCCCGGCGGCATGGAGGACGTGCTGTCGACGGCGCACTGGCTGCGCCACACCGCCGCCGAGGCCCTTCGGATGAAGTCCCGGTCGGGCGCGATGGTGACGTCGCGGCTCTACGAGTTCGACCGCGCCCGGCGGCTGGACCTCACGCGCATGAGCCGCCGCGAGCTGCACGCCGAACTCACCCGCAACCTCGGCTGGTTCCACGACATGCACGTCGGCTACATGCCGTACTACATCAACGCCTTCGGGTTCTACGGGATCCTCACCGAGCTGTGCCGGATGTGGCTCGGCGCGGAGGGGGAGAACCTTCAGAACCGCATCAAGACCGACATGTCCAGCCTGCGGACCGTGGAGTCCGCGAAGGAGATCTGGGCCGTCGCCCAGGCCGCCAAGGACCGGCCCCGCGTCCTGAAGATCATCAACGAGGAGCCGCTGGAGACCGTCGCGGCGGCGCTGCGCGCGGACGACGAGGGCGCCGCGTTCTGGCAGCGCCACATGGAGCCGTTCCTGCGCGCCAACGGCACCCGCGGCCACCAGGAGATGGAGCTCACCCACCCGCGGTGGATCGACGACCCCTCGTACATCTTCCAGATGATCCGGCGGTACGCCTCCGACGGCTTCTCCGCCGACGACATCCTCAAGCGCAGCAGCGGCTACCACGACGACTCGCGCGAGATCCTCAAGAAGCTCTCGCTGCCGCAGCGCAAGGTCATCGAGACGGTCATCTCGCTGTACGCGCTGTGCAGCGAGCTGCGCGAGACCACCCGCATGTCGATGATCACCTCGATCTGGCTGGTGCGGAACGTGGTGTACGAGGTGGGCCGGCGGCTGGTGGAGGCGGGTGTCCTGCACTCGCTCGACGAGGTGGCGCACCTGGACTTCGAGGACGTGCGGGCGTATCTGGCGGGGGGAGCCGGAGAGCTGGAGGCGTTCCCCCGCGAGCGGATCGACGGGGCCCGGCGCCTGCACGAGTACCGCAAGCGGCTCCCCGAGCCGCCGCTCACCTTCATCGGCGAGCACGACATCACCCAGGCCGTGCGCCCCGCCCCGGGCGGCGCCCGGCTCAGCGGCCTGGGCGCGAGCCCGGGGCGCGTCGTCGGCCGCGCCCGCATCGTGGAGGACCTGGTCTGGCAGGCCGACGAGTTCGAGGCCGGCGAGATCCTCGTGACCCGCTACACCGACGCCTCGTGGACGCCGCTGTTCGCCATCGCGGGCGGCGTCGTCACCGACGTCGGCTCGATGCTGTCGCACAGCTCGATCGTCTCCCGCGAGTTCCACGTGCCGTCGGTCGTGAACACCAAGTACGCGACGCAGCGGATCAACACCGGGGACATGGTGATGGTCGACGGAGACACGGGGGTGGTGGAGGTAGTCGAAGGCTGATCCACCGTCAGCGCAACCCACCGAGGAGGAACGCACGATGATCCCCAACCAGTGGTATCCGATACTCCCGGCCGAGGAGGTGCGGAACGACAAGCCCACGGGGGTGCGCCGGATGGGCCAGGAACTGGTCCTGTGGCGCGACCTCGACGGCAACCTGGTCTGCCAGGGCGCGCGCTGCCCCCACAAGGGCGCGAACCTCGCCGACGGCCGGATGAAGGGCAACTCGGTCGAGTGCCCGTACCACGGCTTCCGCTACGGGCCCGACGGCGGCTGCAAGGCCATACCCTCGCTCGGGTCGGGGGCCCGAATACCCGGCTCGCTCCGGGTGCCCGTGCACCCGGTGCGAGAGAAGTTCGGACTGGTGTGGCTGTGGTGGGGCGAGGAACGCGCCGAACTGCCCGGCATCCAGGCGGCCCCGGAGATCGCCGAGAACCCGAAGGTCCACTCGACGCTGCACTGGACCCGGCCGGTCCACTACACCCGCTACATCGAAAGCCTGCTCGAGTTCTACCACATCACGTACGTGCATCGTGATCACTGGTTCAACTACATCGACTACCTGTTCCTCTACGGGACTCCGCGCAAGCTGGGCCTCGACGGCAAGGAGCGCTACCTGGCGGCCACGAAGATCGTCAACCACCAGCTGGAGACCGTGGCCGAGGAGCAGACCCTGCGCTACTCGTTCGACCACCAGGACGAGGCGGACCCCTCCAACACGACGCACTACGTCATCACGTTCACGTTCCCCTGCCAGGTGCACGTTCAGACCGAGCAGTTCGAGGCGACGTCGTGGCTGGTGCCGATCGACGACGGGCACACCGAGCACATCCTGCGCTGGTACGAGTACCCGGCGTTCAAACCGGTGCTCCGCTCGGAGAAGCTGCGCCGCATCCTGCCGTGGATGTCCCTGTACATGGAGAAGTGGATCCAGGACGTCCAGGACGTCCGCATCATGGAGCGCCAGGAGCCGAAGATCAGCGAGGGCGGCGTCAGCAAGTTCACCCCGGTCGACGAGCTGAACGCGAAGTACCTGGCGATGCGGTCCCGCTTGATCCAGGAGGCGGCGGCGCCCGGGGCCGGGGCCGCTGAGATCGCGGCGGCGCCGGACCCGGAGCCCGAACCGGCGGCGAAGCGCCCGGCCCCGGCGAACGGCCGGAGGAGGGCGAAGACACCCGCGAACGGCGAGGGCCTTCCGGCGGTACGAGCGAGCGGGGCGCACTGAACCCACGCGAGGCCGGGCCTCACGGGCCCCGGTCACGGCCCCGGGGAACCGGGCGCGCTGAAGGATCGGGGTCGTGAGGCCCGGCCTCACAGACTCCGGCAACGCTGAGGGCTTGTGAGGCCCGGCCTCACGAATCCGCCGCAGCGGCGCTCAGCCACCACGGCGGGGACCAGCGGTGCCGAACCCACGGAAAGCGCCCCGCACGGGCACGGCCCGGAACGCGAAAGACCCCGGCTCAGAGAGCCGGGGTCTTTCGGGCGTGCCGCGGGCGGCGGTCAGCCGCCGGCCCGCACCGGGGCCTCCGCAGCCGCCGCACCGGCCGCCGCGTCATCCGCGGCCTCCGCCGCGACCGGCTTCGGAATGAGGAAGGACGTGGCGAGGGCCGCGGCCAGGATGACAACCCCGGCGATCATGCCGGAGGTGTACCCCGTGGCGGATGCCGCGTCGTCCGCCGGCTGGACCGCGGTCTTGACCGCGTACAGCGCGGCGAAGCTCAGGCCGGCGCCCAGGTTGAAGGCGCCCGCGTTGAGGCCGGGGAGGAAGCCCGGGTTCTCGCGCGGGGAGAGGACGATGCCGAGGCCGTTGAGGACGATGTTCGCCACACCCGCGTAGGTGATGCCCACGAGGAGCGACGCCACCAGCAGCAGGGCCTTCGAGTGGGCGGGGATCGTGAGGATCATCAGGACGACCGACACCGCGGAGCCGACAAGGCCGATGCGCAGGACGCGGCCGTAGCCGTACGTGGCGGCGAGGCGGCCGGCGACGGGGCCCATGGCGAGACCGGCGAGAGCGTACGGGGTCAGCGTCCACCAGGCGGACCCCTCGGCGCCCATGCCGAGACCGGCGTCGGCGTCCTGGGCGAAGGCCGGGATCAGGCCGTTCATGACGGCGAAGACGCCGGTCATGGTGAGGGTGGTGGTGAGCAGGGTGGCCCAGGTCGAGCGCCGGCGCAGGTGGTGCGTGGCGACGAGCGGGTGCGCCGAGCGGCCTTCGGTCCGCCAGAACAGCGCGAACGCGGCGGCGGAGACGACGACCAGGGCGGCGATGAGCCCCCAGTTCGCGGCGCCGAGCTTGCCGGCCTCGTTGAGGGCGACGAGCAGCGAACCCACGGACACCACGAGGAGGCCGACGCCCGGCCAGTCCATCCGGTTCGCGCCGGGGACCTTGGACTCGGGGGTCATGAACGCGGCGAGGGCGGCCGCGAGGACGGCGACGAGGGCCATGACCCAGAACACGGACTGGAAGCCGTGCTCGTCGGCGAGGAACCCGCCCGCGAGGGAGTCGACGCCGGCGATGCCGCCGTTGACCGCGGTGATCACGCCGAGCAGGGTGCCGTACCGCTTGGGCTCGGTCACCTCCTGCCGCAGCATGATCAGGCACAGCGGGACGACCGGGCCGGAGAAGCCCTGCACGATCCGCCCGGCGAACAGCATGGGCACGCTCGTCGCGAGCGCCGCGATCACGCAGCCGACGGCCATGAGGACGAGCATGCCGACCAGGACCTTGCGACGCCCGATGACGTCACCGAGGCGCGGCAGGAAGAGCGAGAACAGGGCCGCCGACGTGAAGAACGCGGTCTGCGTGAGCCCGATCTCGGCGGAGCTGGCGCCGAGGCTGTCCTCGATGCTCTTCAGCGCGGGGCTGAGCATGCTCGCGTTGAGCTGGAAGGCGATGCAGGCGGTCAGGAGTGCGGTGACCAGCACGCCCACGCGGGCAGGGCGGTGGTCGGTGAGAGAAAGGTTCATGCCTCGACGCAGGGGGTGCAGGGGGTGGGGGGTATTCGACGTCACAGCGGCAGTGCTGCGCGCACACAGAAAAACCCCGGCTCGACGGGGAATCCGGAAATGCCCTGAGGAGCGCTTCCGCGCCGCCCGGACACCGGTCCCGCAGGCCCATGACCTGCGGGAAAACCCCGCCGAAGGGGTTCGCTGTTCCCTTCATGGTACCCGGGATTTTCCGGGTCCTTCCGGGATGCTTCAGTCACTGTCCGTCATGCGTCCTTCACTCGCATTTCCTGCCCGTGCCTCCCGGCTTCCCCAGCCGGCCTCACTGTCAGCGCTCTGTGTCATCATGCGGACGCGTCCCAGGGGAGTGGGTCGCGGACTACTGATTGTCAGGGGTTGGGGATGGGCGCGGGTACAGAGCCGGACGGCTCGTCCAGGTCCGATGAGGAGTGGGAGCGGTTTCTGCGCGAGTCGGTGGCGGGTGCCGCCGACGCGCCCAAGGAGCCGTCGGCGCGGGCCCGTGACGTGGCGAAGCGGTTGCGCGCGGAGCCCGGTCACGGCCCGGAGAGCCGGCGCAGCCGCACGCCCGTGCGGCCCGAGCGGCGCACGGGCTGGGCCGTGTTCGGGCTGCTGGTCTTGCTGGTGCTGCTGGTGGTGGCGCTGGCGCCGGGACGGGTAGTGGACTTGTTCGCCGGCACTGACTCCCCGTCGTCGTCGGCCCGCCCGGCCCGGGTACCTCCGGCGGAGGCGGCCCGGCGCCCCACCATGGACGAGCCGTTCCGCGGTTCGCCGGCGGCCGGCTGGGAGAGCGGAGCGGCGGGGATCACCGTGCCGAAGGCCGGGGCGGTCGGCTGGATGAGCGCGGCCGAGGTCGAGCGGGCCCTCGCCGGCAGCCGGGACTTCCTTGTGGCGTCCGGCCTGGACCGCGGGGTGCTGCAGGGCGAACGCCCCGAGAAGGCGATCGCGCTGGTCAACCCGCACCAGAAGGACGTCCAAGACCTTCTGAACACCGCTTTCCGAGCCCCGAGCGAGAAGAACGATCCTCTTCTCCTCTTCAGCCGCTTCCAGCCCTCCCGCAGCCGCCTGGTCGGCGACGTCGTGAAGACCCGGGGCGGGCTCACCTACCGGGAGGGCGAGCGCGGCGCGCTGCAAGTGACCGCCGACGTCACCTTCGTCTACCCGGTCACTCGCGCGGACGCGGGTGGCAGCGGCGAGATCGTGCGCACGATCGTCCGGCGCGAGCTGGTCCTGAGCTGGGACGACCCTGCCAAGGTGATCACCGAGCCGGGGACGTTCTCGATCGTCTCGTACAAGTACCACGTGACCAACGGCGGCTGCGGCGCCCTCACGGGCTACTTCACCCCGCCCTTCGGCACGGACCGCCGGGCGGACGAGGCCGGCACGGAGATCGACCCGTACGACCGCAGCGCGCCGGTCGGGCGGGGCGAGTCCTCCGGGGACGAGTGCGCGAGGGCGATACGTTCCTAGCGGGTGGCGTTCGTCCCGGGTGGCGTTCGTCCTGGAGGACGAAGCAGGTCGTGATCGCCGGCGGCCGTGCCGTCAGCGGGCCGCCCGGGCGGGCAGCCAGCCGGACTGGACCGCGAGGACGCCGGCCTCGAAGCGGCTGCGGGCGCCCAGGCGCTCCATGAGGCCGGTGGCGATGCGGCGGGCCGTGCGCTGGGAGACGCCGAGGCGCTTGGCGATGGCCTCGTCGGTGCGGCCTTCCGCGAGGAGCCGGACCGTGGCCTCTTCCTGGCCGGTGAGGCCGTGCTCGTCGCGGCAGGGGCTCGCGCCGAGCGGCTGGGCGCCCGCCCAGACCGTCTCGAAGAGGGCGCAGAGGGCCACGAGGATGCCCGCGCCGGTCAGTACGACGGCGCGGGCCGCCGTGTCGTCGCTGTTCACCGGCATCACGGCGGTCTTCCGGTCGATGATGATCATCCGGGTGGGGAGCGCGGGCGCCGTCCGGATCTGCCCGCCCAGCCGGGTGAGCCACTCGGCGTAGGCGGTGGTCGGGGCGCTGTTGCGCACGCTGTCGAGGTAGACGGTGCGCAGCCGGACCCGGCGGCCGAGCAGTTCGCGGTCCAGCGGCCGGGCGGCCGCCATGTTGTCCTCGGTCTGCGCGCCGTCGGGGCTGAAGGCCATGACCTCCTCGCGCACCTCGCGGGTGAGGAGCGCCAGCCGGTCCCTGATCTCGTCCAGCCCGACGAGCTGCTCCCCGCCGAGGCTGGCGGCGACGGAGCGGTGGTCGGCGTACTCCGCGATGAGCTGGGCGGCGGCGACCCGGGACTCCTCCAGGCGCTGCTGCTGCGCGGCCAGCCGGGCCTGCTGGCGGGACATCAGGATGTCCAGGCCGATGTCGGGGGAGACGGCGCGCAGCCCTCCCGCGTGCTCGGCCGACGGGCGCACCAGCGACAGCTCGCTCAACACGTCGAGTCCGGCGCGCACTTCGGCGTCTGTCAGCCCCAGGTACGCGGCCAGCGCGGCGACCCCGGCGCCGGGCTTGGCCAGCAGCCCCCGGTAGACCTGTTCCGATCCGGTGTCCAACCCCAGTGTGTCCAGCATCAACGCCCCCCGACGGTCAAGGACAATTACTGAAATCACCCATGATCATTACATGCTGCGCACAACATGTGTAGTTCTTCCCGGGCCGAGTGCCTGGCCGTTTGCGGCCATGGACCGAACCGTTCCGCATCATCCCTGGTGAGCCCGTTTCCCGCTTGGAAGAGTTGACCGCATGTATCTCGTGCACGTCGCCCTGCGCCGGCCACGGCGGACGACGGAACTCCCGGCGGAGATCCGCGAACTGGTCCTCTCCCGCGCCCTGGCACGGGAGCGGATCGAGCACATCTCGGTCCATCCGCGGGCCAGCCCCCACCCCGTCCTCGGGGTGTACCTGCTCGCCGAGCGCCTGGAAGAGGCCGAGGGACACGCCGAGCGGGCCTGCCGGCGCGCCCTTGAGGACTGCCCGCAGCTCGCGCGCTGGGAGCTCGTGGACGCCCAGGTGCCCTTGCTCGACGTCCCATGACGCAGGCGCTTGACGTCCCATGACGCTGTCGCTTGACGTCCCGTGACGCCGGCGCTCGACGTCCCATGACGCCGGCGGCCGGGCCCCTGGACTGATCCGTCCCGGGCCCTTTCGGTCCACCGGAAACCTCTTCCGCCCCGTCCGCCCCAGGACGAAGCTTTCTCATGTCAGCCGGTACGAACGGCTGGCCGGCAGAACCGAACGGATCGTGCCGGGCATCACCGCGGGATGCCCTACTGGTCCGCCACTCCCTGCCGCTTCAGTTCACCGCTTCGTTCCGGAAGGACCACCGAGATGTTCCGTACCCGCATCGCCCAGGCCGCCGCGGTCGCCTCCCTCGCCCTGGGGACCGCCGTCCTCGCCCCGGCGGCCTCCTCCGTCGCCGCCCCGGTCACGACGACCGCTTCCGCCCCGGTCACGACGACCGCTGCCGAGGGCCCTGTCTCCACGGTGACCGACTCCATGGGCTGGCAGTGACCGACGGGCCGCACGCCCGGCCGGCACTCCCCTTGCCGCCCCGCCTCCCCTGATCCCCTGTTTCTCCGGGCTCCCCGAGGCTTCCTTCCCTCCCTCCTCTCCTCCCGCTTCTCCCGCCTCTCCTATCTCTTGACGCATTCCTTGTCCTGACGGACGGGGCCGCTGCCCCCTCCGCTCGGCGTCCGGCTCGCGATCGTCAGCTGCCCCTCGTACGTGCAGCCATCGCCTTCTGAGCCGCAGCCGCTCTTCTCACGCCGCGCCGCGCCTCGCAACGCCCCTCGCTGCGCCACCACTTCACCCCTTCACGATTTCACCTCTCCCAGGAGACTCTTGTGTCCAAGCACGCCTTCCTGCGCCACTCCGCCATCAGCATCGCCCTCGTCTGCGCCGTCACCGGTGGCGGGCTCACCATGGCGGCGTCCGCCACCGCGGCACCGGTCCCGGCGGCGGTCGCCGCGGACGAGGAGCCGGGCGACTTCGGGAGCAACGGCCAGGGCCCCATGCTCCCCGTGGAGCCCGACGGCGAGGAGTTCTTCAACGTCGCCGGCGCCAGCAAGGACGCCCCGAGAATCAAGCGCAGCGAGACGCTCAAGCGCGCCGCGGAGTGGGTGGGCAAGGGCATCCCCTACAACATGGAGGGCTCCTACCGGGGCCACCGGACCGACTGTTCCGGCTACGTGTCCATGGCCTGGCGCCTCGGCTGGGACATGGCCACGCCCAACTTCGGCCCCCAGGGCGTGACCGAGAAGATCAAGAAGAGCGACCTCAAGTCCGGTGACGCCCTCCTCAACCCGAAGCCGGGCCGGTACGGGCACGTCGTCCTCTTCGACAAGTGGGCGAACGCGGACCACAGCAAGTACGTGGGCTACGAGTTCAGCAGCTCCGGCGTGCACCACCGCGAGATCCCGTACCCGTACTTCCCGGGCCACGACACCGAGAGCTACTACCCGGTCCACAACAAGTCCGTCGTCGACGACGAGCAGCCCCCGATCGACCCCGGCATGACGGAACTGACGGCCGGCGACCTCAACCACGACGGCAAGAAGGACATCGTGGCCGTCCAGGTCTCCACCGGAAAGCTGTTCCTCTACCCGGGCACCGGAAAGAGCGGCCTCAACTCCCTCGGCGACCGGGTCGAGATCGGGTCCGGCGGCTGGAACGGCATGCGCAACCTCACCGTCGGCGACTTCAACGGCGACGGCAAGGACGACCTCGTCGCCACCAAGCGGGCGGACGGCAAGCTGTTCCTCTACCCGGGGACCACCGGCAAGGGCCTCAGCGCCCTGGACGACCGCATCGAAATAGGCTCCGGCGCCTGGAACGGCATGAAGCACCTCACCGCGGGCGACTTCAACGGCGACGGCAAGACGGACCTCATCGCCGCCAAGACCGACACCGGCCAGCTGTTCCTCTACCCCGGCACCCGCAAGTCCGGGCTCAACGCCCTCGACGACCGCATCGAGATCGGCACGGGCGCCTGGAACGGCATGAACAAGGTCGTCTCCGGCGACTTCAACGGTGACGGCAAGGCCGACATCGTCGCCACCAAGACCGAGACGGGCGAGCTCTACCTCTACCCCGGCACCGGAAAGACGGGCCTGGACACCCTCGGCAAGCGCATCGAGGTCGGCACGGGCGGCTGGAACGACATCTCCGACTACGCGGCCGCGGACTTCGACAAGGACGGCATCGACGACCTCGCCGCCGTCGACTCCGACCCGCGCAAGACCGGAAAGCTCTACTTCTACCGGGGCAACGGCAAGGGCTTCGCGTCCCGCGTGGAGATCGGCTCCGGCGGCTGGTGACCGGCCGCACCCCCTCCGCCCACACCGTCTGACGCGTGCCTCCGGGGTGGGTCCGGCACTCCTCTCGCGGACCCGCCCCGCCCCTCTGCCTCCCGGAGAATCCCATGAGCCCCAAGCGCATGCGCGGCCTGGCCGCGTTCGTCGCCGCAGCCGCGGTGCTGTCCGTACCGCTGCAGTCCGTCGGCGGCACGGCCTTCGCCGCCACGGGCACCACTCCCGCCCCGGCCTCCGCCTCCCCCGCCTCCCCCACTTCCACCTCCCCCGAGGGGCCGGGCACCACCCCGGTCACCTACCGCGGCCTCACCCTCGACGTCCCCGCCGGCTGGAACGTGGTGAACCTGGACGAGCACCCGGACACCTGCGTCCGGTTCGACCAGCACGCCCTCTACCTCGGTCACCCCGGGGCGAACCAGGACTGCCCGGCGCACCTGATCGCCGAGAAGACCGACGCCCTGGTCCTGGAGCCCCTCGCCGACGCCGCCCCGCGCCCCGAGGTGCCCCGGGTGACCGTACGGGCCGGCGACCGCGTCCCCGACGCGCTGCCCGCCGACGAGCAGCAGGAGGTGCGGGTGGCCTTCGAGGGCGCGGGCCTGTACGCGACCGCCGGCTACGGGGACTCCCCCGCCGCCGTGCAGAAGATCCTGGCCTCGGCAAGGACCGACGCGTCGGCGCGGCCGGGCCTCGCCCTCGAACCGTCCGGCACGGGGTTTCAGGAGGCGGCGGCCCCCGTGAAGCCGAGCACGGGCTTCACCGGCAAGGCGTTCGACACGTGCACCGCCCCGTCCTCCTCGGCGATGGCGGACTGGGCCAAGTCCCCCTACAAGGGCATCGGCATCTACATCGGCGGCCCGTCGATCGGCTGCCCCAGCCAGCCCAACCTGACCCCGGGCTGGGTGCAGGCACAGACGAAGGCCGGGTGGCACATGCTGCCCGTCTACGCGGGCACGCAGGCGACCCGCATCTCCGCCCGCACCGCCGGCAAGGACGGGCGTGCCGCGGCGGACAAGGCCGTCGCCCTCGCCGAGCGGCTGGGCTTCGCGCCGGGAACGGTGATCTACGAGGACATGGAAGCCGGTTACGGCCCGGAGTACGACACCCGCGTCGTGCAGTACCTGTCCGGCTGGTCGGAGCGCATACGGGAGCTCGGCTTCCGCTCGGGCGTGTACAGCTCGACCGGCGCCGCCATCAAACAGCTCGACTCCGTCTACGACTCCGGCTCCTACGAACGCCCGGACGTGATCTGGGCAGCCACCTGGAACGGCAAGGCGGACACGGACGTTCCCGGTGTTCCGTCCGGGCACTGGGGCAACCGTCAGCGGATCAACCAGTACACGGGGAACGTCCATGAGACGTACGGCGGCACCAAGCTGCTGATCGACCGCGACTACGTGGACGTGGCCCCGGCGGTCATGGACCCCGGAATGACCGAACTTACCGCCGGCGACTTCACCCACGACGGCAAGAAGGACCTCGTCGCCGTCCAGGTCTCCACCGGAAAGCTCTTCGTGTACCCCGGCACCGGAAAGACGGGACTCCGCACCTTCGGCAGCCGCGTCGAAATCGGCTCCGGCGGCTGGACCGGCATGAAGAACCTCACCGTCGGCGACTTCAACGGCGACGGCAAGGACGACGTCGTCGCCGTGAAGAACGAAACGGGCCAGCTCTTCCTCTATCCCGGCACCGACGCCAAGGGGCTGAGCACCCTGGACGACCGCATCGAAATCGGCTCGGGCGGCTGGAACGGCATGAAGCACCTCGCCGCGGGCGACTTCAACGGTGACGGAAAGACGGACCTGATCGCCGCCAAGTCCGAGACGGGCCAGCTCTTCCTCTACCCGGGCACCCGCAAGTCCGGCCTCAACGCCCTCGGCGACCGCGTCGAAATCGGCACCGGCGCCTGGAACGGCATGAACAAGGTCGTCTCCCCCGGTGACCTCAACGGTGACGGAAAGGCCGACATCGTCGCCACCAAGACCGAGACCGGCGAGCTCTTCCTCTACCCCGGCACCGGAAAGACGGGCCTGGACACCCTGGGCAGCCGCGTCGAGATCGGCTCGGGCGGCTGGAACGGCATTTCCGACTACGCGGCCGCCGACTTCACCGGCGACGGCATCGGTGACCTCGCCGCCGTCGACTCCGACCCGGGCGAGACCGGAAAGCTCTACCTCTACCGGGGCACCGGCAAGGGCCTCGCTCCCCGCACGGAAATCGGCACCGGCGGCTGGTGACACGCCCCCCCCCTTCCCGTCTCTCCCTTCCTTTCGAGAAAAGGTCCGCATGTCTACGTCATCCCGTACGCGCGCGCTGCTGACTGCCACCGGTATCGCCGGAATCACCGCGCTGTCCCTCCTCTCCTCCGGCCCGGCAGCTCAGGCGGCGTCCGTCGCCACCTGGGACAAGGTGGCCCAGTGCGAGAGCAGCGGCAACTGGCACATCAACACCGGCAACGGCTACTACGGTGGCCTGCAGTTCAGCCAGGGCACCTGGTCGGAATTCGGCGGCAAGGCGTACGCCGAGCGCGCCGACCTGGCGAGCAAAGAGGAACAGATACGCATAGGCGAGAAGGTGCTCGCCAAGCAGGGCGAGCGGGCGTGGCCGAACTGCGGCCCGAACGCCGGGCTCGGCAAGGACCACGCGGACCCGTTCCCGTCCAAGCCCCTGCCCACCGACCCCGGCATGACGGAACTGGTCACGGGCGACTTCAACCGCGACGCCAAGAAGGACCTCCTGGCCGTCCAGGTCTCCACCGGAAAGCTGTTCCTCTACCCCGGCACCGGAAAGAGCGGCCTCGACACGTTCGGCAACCGCGTCGAAATCGGCTCCGGCGGCTGGAACGGCATGCGCAACCTCACCGTCGGAGACTTCAACGGCGACGGCAAGGACGACCTGATCGCCGTGAAGAAGGAGACCGGAGAGCTCTTCCTCTACCCGGGCACCAAGGACAAGGGCCTCGACGCCTTCGACGACCGCATCGAAATCGGCTCCGGCGCCTGGAACGGCATGAAGCACCTGGCCGCCGCCGACTTCAACGGCGACGGCAAGGACGACCTGATCGCCGTGAAGGCCGACACCGGGCAGATGTACCTCTACCCCGGTACGGGCAAGTCCGGCCTGGACACGCTCGGCAAGCGCGTGCCGTGGGGCACCGGCGACTGGAACCGCATGAACAAGGTCATCTCCGCCGGCGTCTTCGACCAGGTCGGTGCGCACGAACTCATCGCCACCGACACGAAGACGGGCAAGCTGCTCCTCTTCCAGCCGGACACGAAGAACAACGGCTTCGACGCCGGCTCCTCCATCGAACTCGGCGCCGGCGGCTGGAACGGCATCTCCGACTACGCGGCCGGCGAATTCACCCACGACGGCCAGATCGACCTCATAGCCGTAGCCTCCGCCCCCCACCAGACGGGCAAGCTCTACCTCTACCCCAACGACGGCTCCAACAGCGCCTTCAAGCCCCGCGTGGAAATCGGCACGTCCGGCTGGTGACAGGGCCCCGTTCCGGTCCGGGCACACGGAAGAACCCCGGCTGAGCTGAGCCGGGGTTCTTCCGTGTGCCCGAGGGCGACTTGAACTCTCCTCTCGGGCACCACCGCATCAAGCGTCCGACCTGCGAAACCTTCGCAGGCTTCGCGGTGCAATGGCTCACTGGATCAGGCTGGTGTGCGGGGCCCCACCGTGATTGCCGCTGTTCCATTCGTCCGAGGCGATGGTCAGCAGCGGGCGCATCCCGGCGCCACAGGCGGCGCAGAACCGGGCGACGGGATTTTTTTCGGTGAGGCCCCACGGGGCCCAGCCACCGACCTTCCAGCCCGGGGCCTCGGACAGCTCTGTCGAGTAGAACGCTCCTTGCCCAGCTCCAAGTAGTCGGGGTACTCGGTGATCCGCTCCGGCGCGAGCACGCACGGCTCCGGCACGTAGCCGTCGTATTCCCCCTCAGTCCACTCGGGCGGCGCGGCGAGGATGCCGG
Source organism: Streptomyces sp. SCA2-17 (assembly GCF_044336695.1). NCBI lineage: Bacteria > Bacillati > Actinomycetota > Actinomycetes > Kitasatosporales > Streptomycetaceae > Streptomyces > Streptomyces sp. SCA2-17. The sequence goes on along the minus strand of NZ_CP117521.1, from coordinate 5,560,989 downwards.
TGACCTCGGCGGCGGATCGCCAGACCAGCGCGGTCGGCGGCTTGTCGTCCGACCCGGGGCGGGGATGCAACCGGATCGCCGGGCGCGCCAACGGGCCCAGCTGAGGGAAGACCGCGGCGACGTCGAGCGGCCGCGGCGGGGTGGAGCGGGTAACTCACACCGAGAGCTGATCCAGTCCGGAAAAACAGAAAAACCCCAGCTGAGCTGGGGCTTTGTCTGATCTTGCTGGTGTCCGAGGGGGGACTTGAACTCTCCTCTCGGGCACCAGCCCGTCAGGTCGCTGACCTGCGGAAACACCAGCCTAAAGGGGCTTAGCTGCTACCCAAGGGTACATGTCTCGTCCTGCGCTTTTCGGGGCGTTCCTGGGTGCTACTGGTCACGCGCTGGTCACGTGCCGCCGTCTGCGCCGCAGGGATGAGATTCGCCGATGGGCAAGCTAGGCGCTGTGGCCGAGTACCGGGGCAAGCGCGCCACCCGTTACGGCCTTCTGGTCCGGGGAGCGCTGGCCCCCACTTCCACAGCAGGCGGCCCAGCGCTCTCGGGAGAGGTGGTCTACCGTCGAAGCATGGACTTCCGGATCACCGAGGAGGAGCAGAGTCTCCTCTTCGTGATCGCCGATCATCTTGACGCCGGAAGCGCTCCTTCTGTGGTCGAGCTATCTACCGAGACCGGGCGCGATGCCCGGTCTGCGGCTGAGTCGCTTAGACGGAAGGGGTGGATCGGAATGCGAGATGACACCGTGCTGGCACTCTCCCCCATGGCCCTCCAGGCCGTGAGAAACCTACGCTTTGGGCGCCGAGGCGAGGCATAGAGAAGCCCCGCCCGGAGTAGCTCCAGGCGGGGCAACAGGTGGTGCCTCAGTTGGCGCTGCGGCGCTCGCGGATCACGTCGTCCGGGGTCGGTCCCGCGCCAAGCGCTACAGCGTGCTCGGGGCAGGCGTAGAGGGTGGTCCCAGGAGCGTCAGTGCCCTGGATCCATCGGACCGGGATGGGGGCGCGAGTGACTGTCCTGCACTCGATGCACAGTGCCACGTGCCCGGTCAGGACGACCGGGAACATCTCATCGACGCTCACGCGGCACCCCAGCCGTCCACGCGGAGGCCGGGAACGGTGCCCCCGGGTAGCTGTACGGGGCGTCAATGCCATCGAGTGCGCGGCGTAGCGCGTGGCACCGCTGGTACTGGACGGTTCGCAGTTCCAGCGTTTCTTCCGCGAGGACGTACGGGCGGGCTATCGCCACGTCCTCGCCACGTAGCGGAGCGTGGCGCTCGATGATGTGGTCTGGGGTGGGCGTCGTCCAGGGGCGTGACCACGGACTGACGGGCGCCGGGGTGGGGGCATCAGGCTTGCGGTACCGCGCACTGTGACGTCCGGGGGGCGGTGTCACGGTGCGGCGGATCCGTGAGCGGGTGCCGGCGGGGACTAAGAGGCGGAGCGCCCATTTCAGGGCACGGGCGATAGCATCGCGCATGGTCGTTCAGCTCCTTGAAAGCTGTTCGGCTGTGCCCTGTCGACCGGGCCAACGGTTGGCAGGGCTTTTTCGAGAGCCATCTTGTCTACCCTTGCCTACTCCGTCCATAGGCATGGCTAGACAAGGCCAGACATGGCTGATTGTCTACGCTTGCCTGCATGACGGGTAGCGAGGTCGATCACGGGTCCCCGACCCCGGTCTACATACAGGTGGCACAGCAGATCGCTGCAGATATCGAGCGGGGCGCCCTCGCCGTGGACCGGCGGATCCCCTCTGAGTGGGACCTGGTCGGGCGTTTCGGCGTCGCCCGCGAGACGGTCAGGAAAGCTATCCAGCGTCTACGTGATCAAGGATTGGTGTACACGGTGGACAAGCGCGGCACGTACGTCCGAGACCGCAGCGCCGACCAGGGCGCTGAAGAGGAGTAGGGCCATGACCTCTGAGGCCGAGCGTCAAGCGGCCTGGGCCCTCTACACCTCCCTCCATCATCTGGCGTGCTCGGTGATCATGAGCCCGGTTGAGACACACCGCCTGAGCGACGGCACGCCCTTCCAGGGTGATCTCGACTACGCCCGCGAGACGTTTGTCGAGACCGCGGTCATCCTCGCGGGCCGGCATCCCGAGGTGGTGCAGGCTGCGTCCGCCGTGCTGCACGACTGGGAGGCGGTTGCCCCGGATCGGCTCGTGCGCCTCCTGGCCGTGCTCGATTCGCTCGCGGAGATCAGCGAGGCCTCGCTACCGCTCCCGCCGCCGGCCTCACTCGGCGATGGGCCTCCGGACAGCGCCGTATGATCTCAGTGGGCCCCGGCCTGACACCGGCGAGACGCACTTGCAGGTGGGAAGACCGGGGCCCGCTCAGTCGCTGCTGGTCGCCCAGAGGTGCATCACCACACCGGGCATCTCGTAGCGCCACTCCCCGTACTCGGCCAGGAATGACTGCAGACCATAGGGGTCTACCTCCCCGAGGCACTCTCGGTGGCCAGTCACGCACATGCCGTGCTTTTCAGCCTCGTTGAGTGCGTCCCCGAGGATGCGGAGTGCTTGCTGGCTGGAGCCGGCGGGCCATTCGCCGAGCACTGCCCCGCCAGGGGTCTCAATGGCATAACGCAGGCCGATCATGCGATCACCGTAGAGGCGTCCAGTGGGGTGCGGGGCGAGAAGCGGGGCGCCCGTACGCTTCTGGGTGACGCGTACGGGCAGGGGGGCTTGGCGCGTCCGGAGGTGCCGAGATCAACTCGTCAGCAGAACACGCTGCTTCGGGTCATCGAGCCAGAAGTGTTGACCATTCGGCGTGATCGTCATGCCGAACCGGTCGCGCGCAGGGCTACCTTGCTTCTCGAACCATCCCGCGGTCTGCTCGACCGCGTCCCAGAGCTTTTGGGGACCTCCTTGCTGGGCGTGCTCGCCTTGGACTCGGGCCCAGGAGCCATCTTGGCTCCACAGGCGGTAGCCGGTGACTGTCCCGTCGCCGTCCATCTCGGTGGCCGTTCCGACGTCCGGCATCACCAGGGACGAAACGAACCGCAGTCCGTCATCCAGCAGCAGGCCGAGATCCATTTCTGTGGTGCGTTCCGTAGTGCGCTCCGGCTCCCCGGGGTACGGCACATTCCCGGTTTCGCCTTCACCGCGGGCCGGCATGAAGAACGACCCGCCAGGCAGGAACTTGCCCTCCAAGACTCCCTCATTGCCCACGGTGAGACATGCGTTGCCCCATCCGACCGGAGAGACGATCACGCCGCCGGGCCGGACCGAGCGGGCCAGCTCGTACGGGAAGGTGCTGAACCCGCACGTGACGATGAGCCGGTCCAGGGCGACGTCGCCGGGGAAGCCTGCCCTGGCATCGCCCGTCATGACGGTCGGCGCATAACCCGCCTCGCGCAGCCGGGACTTCGCGAGGCGAGCCAGATCTCTGTCGACCTCTACCGTGAAAAAGTTTTCCTCTCCCACGCGGTGGCACATCAGGGCGCCGTTGTACCCGGTGCCGGTGGCCACCTCCCCGACCTTTTCACCGCCCTGCACGTCCAGGGCCTCCAGCATTTGCAGCATGAGGCTGGGCTGGCTGGACGATGACGTGGCCGAGTTCCCGGTCACCTGCGTGGTGAGCGATGTGTCGCTGTAGACGTGATCGAAGTATTCGGCGTCATCCGCCGTCACCGACTGCCATGCCCCGTTGACCTGCCGGTAGAAGATCGGGACGAAGACATGCCTGGGGGTGTCCAGTACCGCACTGCGCCACTCCGCAGACCGCAGGTCACCCTTCTCGATGAGCTGCTGGACGAGGGCTTCCCGGCGAGCGCGGGTCGCTTCGGTGTCGGGGTGGCTCAAGACACTGCTCCTTGCAGTAGAGAGGCATGCGCCTCAGCGATGGGGAGATTGGTGGCCCTGGCAATGAATTGCCATTGCCCGGCCGGGTTGCACTCGAAGAAAACCCACTGCCCGTCAGGGCGCACCGCGAAATCGAATGCACCGTAGTTGAGCTGGTACGCCGCCATGAAGCGGCGAACCCCCTCAGCCACGTCATCGGGAATGGCCACCGGTTCGTACTCAAGTGCGTCGTAGTCGCTGCGCCAGTCCACCTCTGCGTTCGCGCTACTCGCGTGGATGGCGACGGGGAACATGTGTGGGCCAACGACGGTGAGCCGGATCTCGTGCCTCTTCGGTACCCACTCCTGGAGGTAGTGGGCGGTCAACTCGAACGAGTCGTCCAAGTCAGTGGCCTCAAGCTTGCGGGTGGGCAGCATCATGGGCGGAGCATCCGGAAGGTTCAGGGTGGCCGCGGCAACCGGCTTGCAGATCAGCGGTCCGCCCGCCCTCTCGGCCCACTGCCGGGCATGGCCCAGGCTGTTTCCGAGAAACGACTTTGGCACTCGAAGACCGGCCCGGGTCGCGGCGACGAGCTGACCGGGCTTGTGGGCGCTGGCTCGGTAGACGTCGGGATGGTGCATCCACACCACGGCAAGGGAAGAGAGAACCTGGACCATGCCGACCAGAGCCTGGGACACCGCCCAATCCCTGTACGCCTCCGCGACGTCCGACGACACGACCGGAAGTCCGGGCCGTCTGTAATAGACGGCCCGGACTTCCTGTATACGTGCCGCGCGCCGGTTGGTTACCAGCTCACCTGTCCACCCAGGAGCGTCAGCCTGGTGCTGGACGGCGAGGGAGACCGACTGGGGGAATTCTGCGAGGTCGAACCGCAGTACGGGAACCGCGGCTTCGCTGAGGGCCTGCACGACGAGATCGGCTGTTGGATCGAGTTGTTCGGCGACGATCAGCACGTGCCCGCGCGGCTTCATCTGGGATCTACGCCTCGGCCTTCACCAACAGATGGCCGTGCGGCGCCTGCGCCGGAGAGATCTCCGGGAAGGCGTAGGGGTCGGCGTCCTCGTCCGGGGGGTTGCCCGGCGAGGTGTCGTTGTTCGTCGCAGTGGAAGACGCAGCCATCGGCGTCTCTGCCCACAAGGAGCCATCGCGCGACACGTTCACCTGACGGACAGGGTCGTACTCGAAGGTGGAGGGGTCAATTTTCACTACGTACGTCGGGCTTGGCGCCTGGGCCCCGAAGGGCACGAGTGCTGTGGTCATATTGCAACCTCCGTGCGGTGGTTTCGGTGATGATCCTCGTGCTGTCTCTACGCGTCCTCCCGTTCGCGGAGGACTCCTTCCTTTCTGCCTAGGGATGGTGGTACCCGACCGGCCGTCGACGGCCATGAGACCGACCGGGCGGGGGCTGGAGCCTGCCCCTATGCCGGGGAGGAGGGGACCCTTGGCGAGTGATGGGTCATCCGGCAGAGGGGCAGGCGGTCTAGGGCGCCGGGCGTCAGCGCGCTAGGGAACATGCGTGCGCGCAGGTTCCAGCGAAGCGCGAACGTGCTCCGGCAGACCTCCGGCGTGCGCGTGACCCATGATGTGGCCGGCGACGACGCTACCGGGGGGCGGCCCCACCACGGCGTAATCCGCGAAGAGGCGCTGGAAGCGCAGGTGGCCCGTCTGCTGGGCGTGGATCTCCATCCACGTCTGGACGGATCCGCGACTGTCGGACCAACCGGAGGTTGCGCCGCAGTCGGAGTCATCCCCGGTCACACATCGCGCCGCGTACTCGGGGCTTGCCGTGGCGTCCTGCAGTGTCGTCCAGTCCGCGTATCGCCAGATACGAGTCACGTCATCCCTCCTCGCTCCCCGGCGCTGCCGCGTGGAACGCCTCCGGACTCCCGTCGTCGCTAGCTCCGAGGGCGGCACAGCCCTCTGCCTGGGTCGAAAGCAGGAATACGTGGCGCTGCTTCAGCCACTCGCGGAGCCCGCCGCTGCCCTCCGCGCTGAGGGCAAGTTCATCCTCGAACTGCACCAGGAGACCCCCCACAGTCCCGGCGGCCAGCATGCTCTCGACCACCGGCCAGAGCTTGCGGTCGGAGCGGGCAACGACCGGCGACCCCGCGTCGTATACCGCCAGGGCGACGACCCAATCGCGCGCCTCGGCGCATCGTCGCAGAGCCGCCATGACCTCCAGGGGCTCGCGGCCATCATCGATGCAGGCATAGAGAGCGACCCGAACACGTTCCCGGCATCCGCTGGCGGCATCCGCCAGCCCCTCCCGGCGCATTCGATCGCTTTGCGTACGGCGCATGGGAGTAACCATGCCCCTACTGAGAGTGCGTGGACAGAAACGAGGCGGACGACTCGGCAAAGCTGCCACATGACAACTCGCCTTCTACGCACTACCGATGCTCTGCGCCCGTTGCAAAGTCGTCCGCCTCGTACCACTCCGGCACTGCGCGCGCCCCTAAAGAGCCGATTTGGCAGTTGCCGGGGGGAATCCGTGAGAGATGCTTGTCTGGGCGCCGATGAGGTCCCTGACCCGCCGAAGTCGCGCGGTCGATGCCCGGCCCACCTTCTCGACGATGACGGTCGGCAGCGCTTGATGCCGAGCCCACTCGGGCGCCTGGACCAGCGTTTCCTCCAAGGTGTCCAGCGACCTATCCCAGAGGCCGGCGTCCGCAAGGGCCATCGCCTTGTCCATGGCATAGCGGTGCTGAGCGGCCTCGGTGAGCCCCGAGACATCCTTGATGCCGTCAATCAGCGTTAGCGCCTTGCCTGTCAGGCCGAGGGCCACGTTGATCCCCACGGCTTGCGTAGTCGCTGTCAGCGGGCCGAAGAGCGTTCCGTATGCGCGATGCTCCGCACCCATGCGCGCACCAGCAGCGTGGGACTGAGACAGATAGTCGGCGGCACGCTCCTTGTCCTTCAGCCGTGACGCGACCACCGCAGCGAAGTTCACGTGGCTGCCGTAGGCCGTCAGCTGGTCAGGAGTCGCGGTGGAGAAGCGGGGCTCAATGTCCACTGCGGCTTTCTCGGCCAGCCGCAGTGCGTCCTGAAGCCGCGCATCTCGCAAGTAGACCCAGGAGCGCCCGGAGGCCACGAGAGCCGGCTGTAGCTCGTCTCCTGAGCGATCGGCCGCGGCCTGCGCGTGACCGATCGCCGCGTACGCCAGGTCACGCGCGCCCATCAAGTTGGCAACGTACGCGGCGATACGGTAGGCGTCAGCGAGGAGGCCCCAGGCTTCGTCCTGCTCGTCGACAGGGCGTCCGTGCAGGTGCATCGCTGCCTGCTGGAGAAGCGGAGCCGCAAGGGCTCCCGCCTCGACGTAGAGGCCCTTCCAGTACCGCCCCCAACATGCCCTGATGGCTGACCGCAGGTCGTCGGTCCCGCCGATCTCCTCGATACCGGTGGGGAGAAGCCCAGCGGCCGTGTCGTGTACGGATTGAGAGAGGGTACGCAGCGTGGTCCGGTCGGCCTGGGCCATGGCACGCCTGGGGGCCTGCTGCCCGAGGATGACGGAGGTGTCGACCCCGAGCGAATCCGCGATGGTCAGGAGCGTGTTCAGGCTGAGCGCCTTGTCCTGCTCCGCCTTCTGAATGGTCACAACGGAGAGCCCTGCCATCTCCGCCAGCTGAGATTGCGTGACGTCCCGGCCTCGAAGGATCTTGATGCGTTGGCCATTGCTGTAGTCGCTCCACTGCATGCGCGGCAACTCCGTTCTGGAACACAACCCGTTCCTGAACGGTACCCGCGACCCCCTGCGGCGTCAGGTCACCCCGTCATCCCGAGCCGCCGGCCCCACCCCCCATTCAGATGCCCTGCCACACACGCCGCCCCTCCCCCAAACGAGGGGCGGAACGAACCCAGGAACACTTCGAGCGGCCGGGAGCGAGGCCCCGGCCGGCTACGAACTGCACCAGGCCCTCCTGGCTGGAGACCACAGGAGGAGACAGGAGAAAGGCCATCACCAGGACCCTGTAGGGGGCCCTGGGAGGGGGTATATACCACCCCCGACAATAAATATGTACCTGTGATCCGAGCCGACCATCACGGTGCATCCGAAAAATGTAACCCGGATCACGAAAATCCTGCCCAGTTAGTTCGCTTGCACGCCCCGAGACGTCTTACAGAGCCTGAAATCGGCCCACCAGGGCCCCGAGGCCGGAATCTCGGGGCATTTTTGATGCCGCGGACACCATTTTTGACCTCACGGCAGGCCAGAGCAGCCTCGAATTCCTGAAAGTTTGATACCCGTACACGGCCGGAAAGAGGCACCCCCGGTGGGTCCTTTTCTTTTCTATCTAGGTATTACCCCCGGATGCCTGCACATGCTTTGACCTGCGGAAACGCAGGTTTTCAGAGGCTTTTGAATGGGTGGGCGGACGCGCCCGTATTCATGGAATGTGATGCGGATCACGCTCTAGTTGGATTGCCTGGAATTGCCGCTGAGGTAGAAATGAATTGCGGCGCCGATCACTCAGTGAGGCGGGGCCGGATCGGGCGGTCCTGGAGGAATGGGCCGCTAACGAACTAAGGCTTGTTGGCGCTCCCTGCGGTGGTGGGTTGCAGCGCCTCCAGAAGACGCGTGTGGTGCGGCCTGGTGGCCGCTCCCGGAGATCTGTGGGGTGGGTGTGTTGAAGCGTTTCTTGGCCGGTGTGGTGGCCGCTGTGCTCCTGGCCGTGGGTGGTGGCGTGACGGGCTTCAAGGCGGGCGAGTCCGGTAAGCGGAGCGCGGTCGAGCGGATGTCCGTGGATGCGTTCAACGAGGGCTTCGACGAGGGGCTGTGCGCCCTGTCGCGGGACGGGCGCCGCGTGGTGGACGGGGTGGGCACCGAGTGCATGGACGACGCGCACAGGTGACTGCAGGGCGCGTGCGTGAGTGACGGGTGCTGCGAGTCGAGAGGGAGAGGCATGGAGGTACTGCAGGCAGGGGCGTTGGTCACCACTCCGGCGCTAGCCGCGATGGAGGGGCACGGCCTTACTCATGCGGCACTGATCACCGGATCGGATGCGGAACTGTACCCGCACCTGCAGGGGCGAAGCGTTGCGCTCCGCGCGGTTGCGTACTCGGTGTACTGCCCTGCGACGGAGCGGTACAGCGTGGTCACGCTGGATGGGCGTTGGGTGATCCCGGGCGCGGAGGGCTACAAGTCGCGCGGCGCGGTCACCACGTACGTGCGGAAGAACGTGGCAGTGCTGCGGCCTGAGGGTCTGGTGATCTTGGAGCCGGTCCGGCACAACGGGGACTCCCACGGCACCGAGTACGGGCGCCGGGAGGGCACGTGCCGTAGGGCGCTCAGCATGAGTGGCCTGTACGGCTACAAGTGCTCGTGTGGTGCGACGGTGCAGCCGGAGAAGGTGTGGCGTTTCGGGTGGGTGATCGTCGGGGATGGCCGCGGTTCGCACACTGTCAGCTACGCCCTGGACCGCTCGCACGGGCGGGAGTTCGGCACGGTTCCGATGGAGGTTCCGGAGACTGCGAACGTGGTGATGGCTGGTGCGTCCATGGTTGTGCCGGAGCCCGAAGCGAACCAGGGAGAGCCGGAGTTTGCCCCGGAGCCGGAGCCGGAGCCGGAGCCGGAGCCGGAGCCGGAGCCGGAGCCGGAGCCGGAGCCGGAGCCGGTGGCACCGGTGGCTAAGCCGGGGCGGGTAACGGTGACGATGCCCCCCACGGATGACCACACCGACCCGATCACGTTCAAGTGGTCGCAGATCCTTGACCGATGGTCTGTCAGGGCGTCATGGCGTGGCATGTCTTTCTGGGTCGCGCAGGACAAGGCCGAGTGGTTCATCCTCCGTCACTCCGAGGACATGCGCCCGGCGGACTACCGGGAGCCGCGGAAGTGGCCGAAGCGTGAGCAGGTGCGGGCCGCGGACCGGAGGCCGATTCGCTTCCGCGGCGAGGTGGAAGCGGTCATGGCCGCGCACATTCGCGAGCGTCAAGCCGTCGAGGTCGAGGCGTTGCGGCAGATCGAGGCGGCCCAGACGACGAACCCGCCCGTGTGGGAGTCGACTCTGGACAAGGGGCCGTTGAGGGCTCCGCGCAGCATGAAGCCGGAAAAGGTCGCTGAGGTGTGGGGCGACGCGGTGACGTACGAAGTGATCGAGGAGTGCCCGGATCAGACGCTGGAGGAGTCTGCCCCGGCCCCGACCCTCCCCGGACGTGACGCGGTGCCCGTCGAGCCGGGGCCGGGGGCGAGCTCGTTCCCCGGGGTACTCCTGGGCGGTGAGGCCGTTCGGCCGTACCCCGGCGAGGGTGCCCGGGAGCAAGCGGACTGGCAGTTCACCAGTGTCGACGGTCACGGCTACCGGCTGACGGAGAAGAGCTACCAGCCCGGGGTGTGGTCGATTGCTCGCACACCATTCCACTTCTCCTCCGCAAACGGAAGCTACTTCTGGTGGGCCGAGCTGGACGAGGACCGGACGCTTGCGGCGGCACTCGCGTGGGTGCGGCGAGACAGTGATTCCCGCGTGCTGACCCGATCGCGATGGGCGCGTTGGGGGCACCTGGTCCGTGACGATGTGCCGTTCTCGCTTGAGCTGGACAAGGAAGAGCTTGAGCCGGGCGTCATGCGCCTTGCCCGGTTTGGGCGGCAGGGAATCGCGGTGGACTACCCATGGGGCTGGGAGATGCGCGAACACGGCAAGCTTCCGGAAGCGCCCGTTCGCCGGTACTCGGGTGGCGTGCGGCTGGAGCTGGCCGCGCACTACATCACTCACGAGGGGTTCGATTCCATCCCCACAGATCGGCTGCGGATCATCCGTTCCCACTGGGGGACCACGGAGGACTGCGCCCCGGGTGGCCCGAACAATCTCAGCTCGTGCAAGCGCACCCACCCGCGCTTCCTGGTGGCGGTTCTGGGCGAGGACGGCAAGGAGCTGGGGCGCGTGGTGCTCTGCGCCCGGCACCTGTCGTACCGGCTTACCGGGGACGACCCCTACGGCCGCGAGACCGCTCACCAGGCGGACGCCATCGCGCAGCGTGGGACGTGGGTGGACTGGGCTGACCGGCTCGATGAGCTGACGTGGGACCTGGTGGCGCCCGCCGTCGACCGGGGTGAGCCCATTCCGGACGTTCGAGCTGCGTTGCTGGCGGAGGCCGAAGCCGTCGCGGAGAAGCAGCGGGCACGGGAATCGAAGAAGGCCGCGCGTGCCGCCAAACAGCAGCAGCCCGCCCGTCAGGCGGAGACACGGACGACGCGTGCGGAGAAGACGACGGTGAAGGCACCGAAGGTCAAGGACATCGTGTTCAGCGGTGACAGGGGCCGTGAAAGGGCGGAAATCCTGGGCCACAGCTACCGAATAGGCATGCTGGCGGGCACGTACGACGTCGTGCACGTCGCGTCGGGCGGGCGGGTGTGTGAGTACGAGCGGTCCCGTCCGGCCATGAAGCGGGCGATCCTCAACGATGCCGTGGCCCGTGGTCAGCAGCCGGGCGGCGTGGTCGTCAACGCCGCGGCCACGCCCGCGGAGGTGGAGGCGGCGCCGGAGCAGCCGGTGTCCGAGTACGGGTGGGAGCGGTACGGCCAGCGGTTCGCCGTTGGTGACGTGGTGCGCTCGGGGCACCCGCGCGCGGACGGGTCCACGGGCGTGGTGGTGTCCGTGCGGGATCGGGGCGATGGCGAGCAGATGGCGGGCGTCCGCTGGGACGGGAAGCCGGTCGCCTACGAGCAGTGGTCGGGAACGCTGGTGCCCGTGCCCGTGACCGTGGTGGAACGGGCCGAGGCGCCGAAGGCCCTTCCGCCCGCCTCCGTGTCGGGAGCGGCGGACGTGGTGGACGCGGAAATCGTGAACGAGGGTCAGGAGGAGGCCAAAGACCAGCCCGTAAGCCCGCAGCGGTCTAAGCCCATGGTCGTGGACATGCGGGGAGCCTCCGAGGACGGCTCCCTGATCCAGCAGGTTCACGGAGCTGGTGTCCGTGCCATCGCGGGGATGTGGTGGGCGACAGGCGACCGCGGCATCATCAACCGTCGCGACAGCGGCCCCGGGAGGGACACCGGCTCCTGCTGTGAAACCCGCGAAGATGCCGAAGCGCTAGCAGCGTGGCACCTAGCCGGGCGTGTCGGCGCCTACCCCACGGACCGGCACGGGCCGTTCGCGGCGCTGCCGCCGACTGTCGCCGTGGAATGGGTGGCTGACTTCAACGAGCACGAATACCGCGTTACCTGTGGGCAGTGCGCGCATGTCGAAGCGATCACGGGCCCGCTGGGGCGTGGCGCCAGCGCCGCCAAACGCCGTGCGGAGGTGCGTGATCAGGCGATAGCCGCAGCACTGGACCACACGGCCCAGCACGCCGACCCAGCCCCGGACGACGTCCGAGACCAGCCGAGCACCGCCCAGGGCGAGCCGGTGGCCGACGCGGACACGTCGCCGGTGGTCGTGTTCATCGCGAGTCAGAACACCGCGCCCACGCAGACGCGTGTCCTGTGGCGCATGACCCGGGCGGAAGCACAGCGGCTTTGCTCGGACGACCGCTCGTCGGGCCGGAAACATATGCTGTGCTGGACGGCCGACCCTGGGCAGGAAGGGAAGGACTGGGAGTTCGTCAAGGACACCGGCTCGTATGACGCCCTGCTCGCGGAGCTCGGGATCACGGCCGCTCGAACCTGGGAGGCGACACCCCGGGAGAGCGCTGCCGACACGGCAGAAATCCCGGCCGAGGCTCCGGCCGGCGACGAGGTGGAGGATTCTTCGCTCGCCGACACGGACCAGGACCACGGGCAGCCGGACCCGGACATCACCATCACGCACACCCGCGCAGACGGAACCTTCGTCGAGGGATCGGCCAAGGGCGATGGGGTGTGGGAGGCCGTAAAGCCCTGGTTCCGCTACTCCCGCAGCGTTGGCATTTACATCTGTGGCAGCCGTGACAAGGCCGCTCAGCGGTGGAAGATCGACGCCGCGGCGGAAGCGATACGCAAGCTGGGGAAGACCGTCAAGGTAGTCATTGACGAGGACACCCGCCGCAGCTTCGCCGAGGCCGAGGCCGAGCGGATCGAGCGTGCGCAAGGCCGGGCCGAGAGGTTCGCGGGGCGGGCCAGCCGTGCCGCCGCGTCGTCGGATGCGGCCTACGGGCGGTCGAACCAGATCAGCGAGCGCTTCCACATGGGGCAGCCGATCTTGGTCGGGCACCACTCCGAGCGGCGGGCCCGCCGCGATCAGGAGCGCATGCACAATGCCATGCGGACGAGCGTCGAAGAGAACCGCCGCGCCGGTTACTGGGCGGACCGGGCCCGAGCGGCGGAGAGCTACGAGCAGCACCGTAACGATCCGGGACGGACGCTGCGCCGGATTGACAAGCTGGAGGCGGAACGGCGCGGCTGCCTCCGGCAGAGGGACGGCGACCCCCGTAATCCGTGGTGGAAGGCGCCCAATGAGGAGCGCGGCGTCGAACTTGACCGACTGATCGCGGAGCTCGACGAGGAGTTGGCCCACTGGCGGCAGATCATCGCGCAAGCGGAGGCCGACGGGTACAAGGTGTGGGGCAGGGCCGACTTTCAGAAGGGCGACTTCGTCCGATACCGCGGGACCTGGTACGAGGTGTTGCGCGTCAACTCCAAGTCGCTGAGCGTGCCGCACAGCTTCAACAGCACCGACGGCGGAACCGCCGGGGCGGTCGACGGTGAAAAGGTGGTGTCCAAGGGGTCGGCGGCCGGTACCCGGGTAGCCAACTGGACCTCGAAGGCCCCGTACGGCGACGTGTCCGGGCGCATGAGCGCCGAGCAGATGCGGGCCGCCCTGGCCGGGGAACCCATCCCCCCCGACGAGGCAGTACGGGCCCCCGCCGACACCGCAGAAGCCTCGGTCACGGCTTCTGCCGACGTCGTCGGTGCGGACAATCCCGCTCCGGGCTGCGGGGAGGGCGGGGAGCCTTGCAGCCACCTGCCCCGGTGCGATGAGGAGGGGCCGGAGGAGACGGACGAGGAACGAACCGCGCGGTACCTGCTGGAGTACAAGGCGAAAGACCTGCTCCCCAAGCTGCGGTGGTGGCCCGCTTTGGCCGATGTCGTCGAGTGGGCGGCAGCTGGTGAACTCCACGCCGTTGACGGCGGCTCGTACCGGCGGGGCAAGGACGGTACGGGCCGCAAGGTCAGCGCCGAACGCGTGCGGCTGCTGGCCGGAGCCGGATTCCTCACCCGGCCCAAGGCCGGGCCGGTTCAGGCGACGCAGGATGGGCGCGAGGCCTTGTCAATGTCCCGTGCCTGGCCCGCGGGACTGCTGAGCGAAGAAGAAGGCATGGCCAAGGTGGAGAAGGCATACCGGGCCCGCGCTCACGGTAAGGGTGTCGCGGTACTGCCGATCCTGCCAGGAGGAGAGACCGAACGCAGGACCCGCGAAGCGTGGTGGGTTTCCCACGGACGAAACCCGGACGGCAGCCCCAAGGCCGACACGGCAGAGACCACGGCCGAGACGGCAGCCGGCCAAGCCTCCCAGGTTTCCGCGCCCGCCGACACGGACGAGAGTCCGGACCCCGCTACCCGATTGCTGGAGCGGATGGCCCAGCAGGCCGCCGATGTCTGGGTCACGCAGGACCCCATCCCGAACCCGAACGATCCCCAGTGGAGTGACCCCGTGCTCAAGACCGTGCTTGTCCCCGTGGAGAAGATCCTGTGTGACGCGCACATAGCGCGGGACGGCTCGGAGATCGAGGCCACGGAGAAGCTCACCCTTGCGGGCCGCTCCTGGGACCTGTGCGACGAGCACGCCGAGAAGTTCGCAGGGTTCTTCGTCGAGGCACTCGGCGAGCCCAGGGCCGACGCCGACACCGGAGAAATCCCGGTCGATGCCGCAGCCGGCGAGGGGTTGGAGGGTTCCGTGCCCGCCGACACCAACCGGGACCAGGGGCACGACGACCAGGTGGCCGACGAGGACACCGGGAACGAGCGCACGGCCGTGCAGCCGTCGGTGATGCTCTGCGGGGAAGTGCCCGGCTACTCCTGGGAGGACGCCCGCCAGACCCTCCGCAACGCCGGTTACGAGGTGGTTGGACGGGCTGACGAGTCGACCGTTCTCCTGATCGTCGGGGAACGCGGTGAGAACGCCACGAAGAAACTTCAGGACGCCCGTGAGCGGGGTATTCCCTGTATGGACGTCAGCGCCCCGGGGCGGTTCCGTGACGCCGTGCGCGCCGGACGGTTCGAGGGGGGTGACCCGCTGCCCGCGCCGGTGAAGGCCGGACCTGTGGGGATGACCGACCGGGAGCGCAACCAGGCCATGAGGGCCTGGGCGAAGGCCCAGGGGTACAAGGTCACGGCCCGGGGTCGTCTCTCCGACCGGATCAAAGTCGCGTACGAACGCGCCCACGAGAACGAGCCGGAGCAGCACGCGCGAGCGGCCTGACGGTGTGGGACGGGCGCGTCGCAAGCGCGCCCGTACCGGCCGCCAACCCTACGTGTGAGAAAGGGATTTTGAACCGTGATTGCTCCTGACTTCCGTGCGATGTGCACCGGCCGTCTCCGGGCAGCCGTCGCCAACATCGCCCCGCACATCGAGTGGTCCCCGATCGGCCTGCTCGGCAGCCTGCTGTGCGTCCTCTCCGCGATGCTGCCCGACACCCGCGTGCAGCGGGGATCCGGCAGTATGGCCCTGATGCTTCACGTCCTTCTGTGCGGCGGCACGGGTGAGGGCAAGGGGCAGACCTGGGGCATTGCTGCCACGGTGGCCAAGGACGCCAACAGCACCTTCATGGACGGCCACATCATCAAGGGCGTGGTCGGCGGTGCCGGACTCATCCAGGCCATAGCCAACCGGGGCGGCCACGCACTCGTGGTCGAGACCGAATACGCGCGAGTCCTGAGGGCCGCACGCCTGCAGGCGAACCTCTCCCAGACCATCCGTGACCTGTGGGACGGGGAAACCGTCGCCACGTCCCGGGCCAAGGAACCGGTTGAGGTCGATGAACCCCGCGTGGCGCTGATGGGGCACATCACGCCCGAGGAATTCCGCGCCTGCATGAGCAAGACCGACCGTGACGGCGGCTCGTACAACCGCCTGATCATCCTTCCCGTGGAACAGGTCCGCTGGCTCAGCGAACGCGAGCAGATGCCCGCACACCTCATCCCCGAAGCGGGCGAGGCCCTGGCCCGCGCGATCCGCCACGGCCAGCGAGCCAAGCTCGTCACCCTGGCAGAGGACGCGTACGCCACCGCCGACGTTATTCGGCGCGATCTGCTGACCAAAGCCCGCGAGTCCCAGCAGCTCAAGGCCTTTGCCGCCCGCTGCAACGAACAGGTACGCCGTATCGCGGCCCTGTACGCCCTGTTCGACCTGCGGACACAGATCACCGTAGACGACCTTGAAGCCGCCGCGGCACTCGTCCGCTACGCGATGGACTCGGTACAGACCATCATCGGGGAAGACGACGCTCCCAAGGCGGAGCGGCAGCCGCGCAGCCTCATGGAAAAGGTCCGGGCCCGCATCGAGATGCACGGCGGCAGAGCAACGTCTACCCAGGTACTCCCGTTCGTCGGAGCAACCGCGGCAGAGGTCAAGGCACTCCCCGGCATCGTGGTCAACTCCAAGAAGGGCACCGGAGGGCGCCCTGCAGTGATCTTCTCCCTCGCCGAAGACACCGCGCACCAGGCACCGGAGCTCACACCTCAGCCGGAATCGGAACCCGACGGCGAGCCCGAGCCGGTGTCCGCCCTAGAGCCGGTTGCGTCACCGGCGGCCGAGCCCCTGAAGGCTACGCTGCCGACCCGCCCCCGACCCGTCACAGCGCCCGCGAAGAACCCTGCCCCAGCCCGGCCGGCGAAGCCTGCGCCCGGCCCATCGGAAAACCCCATCCTCGCCCTGCTGTAAGAACAGGAAACGAAGAAAAAGCCCTGCCCGTCCTTTTGGATGGGCAGGGCCTTTCATTGTTCCTGGAAGGTGATCACTTCCAGTACTGGTACACGTCAGTCCTATCACACGGAGCCGTCACAGGGCGTCCCGCATTAATCGAGAGGCACCTGTTGGTAGCTTTGTTCCTAAGTCTCCAATATGCGCTGCCGTCGAAGTGTTCTTCATACCAGCCCTGATTGGGGTTGTACCAGTCCGCACAAGGGCCGACGTAGACAGA
Organism: Streptomyces sp. SCA2-17; assembly: GCF_044336695.1. Classification (NCBI taxonomy): domain Bacteria; kingdom Bacillati; phylum Actinomycetota; class Actinomycetes; order Kitasatosporales; family Streptomycetaceae; genus Streptomyces; species Streptomyces sp. SCA2-17. The sequence goes on along the minus strand of NZ_CP117521.1, from coordinate 5,544,144 downwards.
CCCTCTGGCGTTACTATCGAGACATTGATCACGATTACTCCGCAACCGCTCCAGGTAGGCAACCTGATCCCCATAAGGCCAGTCTTCCCAGCGCTTATACTCCGGACACCCCTCTAGGCGCGCGTAGCTATTTGGGCTCCCTGTAAGACATCTGCCGTCTACTACATTCTGCCAATTCACCGCCCCGTAAGTTGCGTTCGCTGACGCGGATGCCTGGGTGGCAGTGGTGGAACCCATAGCCGTAACAGCTATAGCCACAATAATTAGGCGGAGGAAATTCAACTTCCCCATAAGTGATCAGGCCTCCTTCAAGGTAGGTAGTCGAGCAATTGCCGAGGGGCCCGCCTTACGAACCGGCCCATTCCTTGCTTCGCGTCGTGAAGGGTCTGAATCAGCCCCAATTCTGCCAGGCGTTATACGTCTCGCACGGCTGTGTCTTCACTTGCCCGGTCACGTTGGCTTCGAGGCATCTTCCGGTCTTGAGGTTCTTCAAGACCCAGCCGCGTGATGTTTTTTCCTCAGACCATTCCTGATATGGATTATCGCGCCCGCACTCGCTGATGTACGCGCTGCCTCTGTAGTTACTGTCGAGGCACCAGGTACCGTTTATCATGGCCTGTTCGTGCCAACGATTGTCGTCATTGTTGAGCTGACGATCGCTCCACAAGTAGGGGGAGCCGCTGTTGCTGTCCGGGCACTCGACTATCCGTGCCCAATGGTCAGAATCCCAGCCGAGACATTTCCCCGTGACCTTATTCTTCCAGTTGACGGAGCCTCCGCCAGCCGCCGAAGCGGTATTTGTCACCGCGTAACTCATAGCGAGAGCAGCGAAAACGGTGATGATCAAGCGGAAGATGTTTCGCTTCTTCACAAACGATCACGAACCTTTCTGGCTATTGCGGAAGAAGGTTTGTTCGTGCAGTGACTGCATCACATCACCGGCACAACAGCCGGGTCAACGTTGTCCGGGTTTCCTCTTAGACGAGAAATCTGGGAAACGCCCCCTGAGCTGCAACGTTCCCTCCAGGTCGACCACGGTAGGGTGGCCGCTCCTGGCCTCGCTACAGGCCGAGAAACAAAGAAGGACCCCGCACAACCAAAAGGTTGGGCGGGGTCGGAACCATTTCCTGTGCTCGCTAAAGAAGCAGTTGATAGTTAGCTTGCCCCCTCAACAGGCGCCATGAGGGCTCTATCAATTGTGTATGTGAAGAGCGGTGACTGCTCCCCGCCCATGCGGGGACAAACGAGCCCGCCGAGGAGATAGCTCGGTGGGCTCGTCGTTCCCAGGCTGGTACGCCGAGGCGTGGTCAGGGCAGTGGCGCCCTGGACGCCGCCTTGGCGAGCAGCTCGAAGGCCTCGCTCGTCTTGGCGTTCTCCACGCGCTGTGTCACCTCGCCCGCGCCCAGGAGCGCGGCCACCAAGGCCAGAATCGCCTCCTCGGGCACGGTGACGTACTGCGCGACGAGGGCGACGGCCGTCGCAGCGACGCTGTACGCACGGGCCGGATGTTCCCGCAGCAGTTCCAGGAGGGGGAAGGCGGCGGCCGGCCCCCGGTGCCGACCGCGCTTGGGTATCGACGCCATCAGGCAGCCATCCCGAACTCGCCCTTGAGGCGGGCAAGCTGAAGCTTGCCCGGGAGGCCGTCAGCGTCCGAACCACGGTCGCCGATCTTGAGCTGATACTTGCGCATGGACGCCGCGTCGGCGGAGGTCCACACCGGGCCGGGGCCCTCCTCGTACGCTGAGCAGCCTGCGGCCACGAGCATCTTGCCGAGCCGGGTGATGTGGTCGCCCTTTGCCCCCGGGCCGTAGGCCAGGCCGTCAATGACGACCTGGCGGGCGGAGCCGGCGGGGGCCGACGGTCGGCTGCTGTCCCCGGTCGGAAGGTCGTCCTCGGATGCCTCCTCACCGAAGAAGGTCACGCCGTCGCGGCCCTTCCAGTTCGGATCGGCCACGACGATGCCCTCGGGGTAGTCCGGGTAGCCATAGCCGTAAACGTAGCTGGAACGACGTGCGTAGGCCTTGCGGTAGACGCCGTCACCTTCGGCGCTGCCGCTGGTGTTTGTGTTTCCGGAGACTGTGTAAATGGTGTCCGCGTCGTAGCTGGTCACGATGCCGACGTGCTTTCCGCCACCGGAGCCGAAGTAGACGACCGCACCGACCGCGGGGTAGTCGCTGAATCGGCCCTGGTCCTCGAACCAGGAAACGCCTTCGAGGCAGGACGCGGTGACGGGGGCGAGATCTTCGGCACCTGCTTCCTGGAAGACCCAGCTCACGAAGACATGGCACCAGGGCTCACCGTCATCGCTGACCCACTCAAGGCCGGCGACCTCCCCCGCGTACTTCTCCGTGTTGTCCCAGTGGCCACCCGAGTAGCCTTCCTGGTAGCCCACCTCATCGCGGGCAATGTCGAGAACCTGCTGTGCAACTGAAATGCTGACTCCTGTAATTAGGCATGAAAAAGCCCGCATCAGCGGGCGTTGGTACGGTTAGTTAGTTCACTCGGCGGTTGGGTGGAGGACCCGGGACGGATCCAGGGCAGTCAACAGGGCGAGCAGCCGTGCGTTCTCCTGCTCGATCCGCTTCAGGCGCTCCTTGATCTCCGCCAGGTCGTCTTGAAGGCGGTCGGCACGGGCCTTCTGGGCCTCTGCCTCGCCCTTCCACACCTCTGCGGTCTTGGCCTCCTTTGAGGCCCGGATGACCACGTAGCCGCCGATCACGGTGGCCAGGATGCCGACGATCCCGAAAAGATCCAGAATCAGAGTGCTGGTGCTGATGCAGGTCTCCTGTCTGTTGGTTAGTTGGTGGTGCCGGGTGCGATGAGCACCGCGGCAAAGCGGTTGAGCTGGCCGCTCGTGCGGGAGCCGGCCGAGACCTCCCACTCGCCCGTGCCCGGCACCGCGAAGACGCGAAGACTGACCCGGTCCCCCTTGGCCGCCTGCACCACGCCCCGCAGGGAACACGTCAGGTACGTGCCGGGGACAACAAGGGAGTTGTACGAGCGGAGCCACTCCTTCTCGCCCTGACCCGACTGGGCCACAGCAGTGAGGACGAGGGCAGGCCGCTTCGTCACGTCCTTCGGCGAGAGGGCCGTGAAGTCGGCGCTTACGAAGTAGTGGCCGCTCGTCGGCACGGTGAAGGTGTCCGTGGCGGTCGTCCACCCGCCGGACGACTCGATCGTGTCCCAGCGCAGTGTCTTGGTGGTGTTGTTGTCCGGCACGCTCGTGATCGTGCTTACACCGGAGGCTGCTACCCGGGGCGGGTTGGACAGATCCCGGTGGACGTCCCGTACGCGGGCGTTCATCTTGGCTGCGTCGGCAAGGTCTCGCGGGGACCAGGAAGAGAAGTCCACGCCTCACCCGTTCATTCCGGTGGCGGCCGGCGCGAGCATTACCGCGGCCAGATCGTTCCACCGCTCGGTACGGAGGTCAGTCCCGAAGGCCTGCCACGTCAGGCCCGTGCCTGTGCCGAGGAACTCGGCAGAGAGCGTGTCGCCCTTGGTCAGGAAGACGACGTCTGTGCCGCTGATACCCGTTGGGTACGTGGTCCTGGTGTTCTGCCGCTGCCGCAAGGAGACGAGATTTCCATTGCGCAGGAGACGCACCTGGTAGGAGCCGAAAGCCCCCTCCGGGCCATCCCGCTGCGTCGCCAGCGTCAGGGCAACCAGGTACACCCCTGTTGCCGGGGCCGTGACGGTGGTGCCGTCCCTGCTGAGTGACCAGCCGCCCGACTCCTCAAACCCTGCGCTCGACCAGCCGACCCGCACCGTCTGGGCTGAGGCTGCGCTGTACGGCAGCGGCCGAGTCAGGGAGAGTCGCGGCGGGTTGTACAGGGCCCGGAACGGATCGGTGATCCGGCTGCTCATGGTCGACGGTGTGAGCAGCTCCCTGTCGCGCCAATCCCCGGCCGCGACGAACGGTGTCGGCGCTGCGGAGAAGCTGATGGACGGGGCGGCCATCCAGGCACTGAGGACGCTTTCCCACTCGCCGGACTGCACGGTGTAGGAACTGCTCGGCGAGCTGGATTCGAGGTAGACCGCAGCTGCGATCGAGTCGCCGGCCGCCAGGTGCACGATCGTCGCTGTGGAAACGATCTGGACGTCGTAGGCCTGCTGGACGATCTCCCGAACGGTGGCCACGCTCACGGACCCGCTCCCCGTGCGCCGGTACAGGTAGATGAGCAGCCCGTCACCGGACGCCTGGACCGGCCCGGACTTCACGCTCACGCTGGCCGACACGACATACACCCCGGCCTCAGGAGCGGTGAACCACCCCCGGTCAGAGTCGGCGGAGAAGGTGTTCGTCTCTGCAGTGGACCACCGGACGTAGGTCGAGGAACCGCGGGTGACCGTCTGGCCGGGCGCCGCCCCGCGGCACGAGAGCCGCGGCATGTCAGACAGGTACCGCAGCGGCTCGCGCACCTGCCCGTTGAGCTTCTCGGCCGTGACGATCTCACGCTGAGACCACGCCGCTATCAGAGGTACTGCCACATCACTCCAGGAAGGTCGTGGTCCCCAGGACCGAGCCCCGCTCGTCGCCCAGGACCCAGGTCGGCTTGCCGTCACTGCGGCCAGGAACCGTAATGACCGCGACGGCGGCCGTGTCGACGGTGGTGTCCAGACGCAGAGCTCCGGGCGAAGCCCCGGCGCCTGGAGTGTCAGCTGTCAGGAGGCTGACCTGCTGAGTCCCGAAAGCCCCGAGGCGTTGACCGCGCGGGGTAACGCCGTCGGGCCACGCAGCCCCGGTCAGGGTGTCGGAGACGGCCAGGACCGCGTACAGCGTCGTGAAGTCCTGCGAGGCCGCCAGCGGGATGGCGTTCACGGCCTGGTGTTCGGTAATGCCCACCACCGGGGCCAGAGAGAGCCCTGCGGGATCGCCGTTTCGGTAGGACAGGTTCATCACGGCCGTGGTCGGGCTGCCCGCAACGTCCCAGACCGTCGACCGGCCTCGCGAGGGATCCCACGGCCACACGGCGACGAGTAAACGGATCCCGGAGTGCAGGGTGTAGACGGTGGGCAGGACCCCGGCCGGCGCAAGAAGCGGTGACGGCGGGGAGGCCCCGCCCTGCTGGGCGCAGATCGACACCACCAGATCACCAGTCCGGACATCTGCCGGGATCGGCAGCTCGACCACGTCACCGGAGACGATCGCGGAGACACTGCTGGAGTACCCGGGAAACTCCCGCGGCTTAGGGGCTGCGCTGCGCCACTCGGCGCCGTCCCAGTACAGGGGCGGCACAGGCCGCCAGGTGGTGCCGTCGAAGACCTGGGTCGTCTGGTCGACCCACGCCTTACCGTCGAAAACGAGCACCTGGTTAGCCATACTTCACCCACACATCTCCAGCTCGCGGGGCGGCCGGCGGCAGCGGCCCCGAAAAGAGCCGGGCGCTGCCCAGGTTCGAGGCCGTCACAGTGCCGCTGCTGATCACGGATCCGTCCCCCTTCACCTGGAAGACCGCTCCCTCACTCGAAGGGCTCGCCGCGGTCGAGCTGACGTTGATCACCGTCTGCCCAGCGCCGAACCCCGGTGCGCCGATACACAGAGGCGCCTTCTTGCCGATGACATCGAGGTACAGGGCCCCGGTGCTGCGTAGGCGTGTGCGTTCGGCTCCGTCCGCGGTCCGAAGCCGAAGCACGTTGCCGGTGGGGTCGTCGGTGACCACGGCCGACAGCCAGGAATCACCAGCGGGGGCCTGCACCTCCGCCCCGCGGGCGGGGAGGTAGGCCGCGAGGCGCTCGTCGGTGTAGGCCCGCGACTGGTGTGGGTCGGTGTCTGTCAGGTGCTTGCGGAGCCGATCGCCCACGGTCACGGACACCAGCGCGATCCGGCCGACGCCGAAGTCCACCCACAGGCGTTCGGCGTCGTTGGCCGGGCCGTAGAAGGCTGGGATGAAGCCGCGGACGTCGGCCTGGAGCTGGATGATCGGTGCGCCGTCGGCGTCGGTGAGGTCGGTGATCTGCCGGGCCCCGTCGGAGGGGCCGTCCCAAACCGTTCCGACGGCTCCGGGAACGCGCCGGCCGTCGATGTCCTCCGCGACGTCGGAAGCGGTACCGCCGAAAAGGTTTCGTGCCATGGCGCCTCCTATTCGCTGAAAACGTTTGCTTCGTAAGTGCCGGAGAAGATGATCGTGGATCGGCCAGGGAAGGTGCGGAGCACATCCATGCCCTCGGACACCGTCTGATTGTTGTGGTAGTAAATGCTCGCGTGGGTCGAGCCGTTCCCCGGCCAGCACATCGCTTGCAGCTGCACGAGGTTGGCCATGCCGCCGCGGTAATCCATGTTGCGCATGTGGCCACTGAGGATCTGCCCCGTCCCGCCGTTGGCCTGATGAGGGAGCTCAAAAGCGATCGGGACGTCCGGGCGGTTACGGATGTTCGTGGTCGTGGTGTTCTCGATGCTGATCGAGTAGTACACGACGTTCGGCGCCGCCCACCTCCAACGGCCCTTGCTGGCGACGCCGTTGGAGGGAACGTTCACCGCGTTTGCGAGGCCCGGGGTGTACTTGCGGGACTTGCCCAGGTGCCGCGAGATGACGGTTCCATCGCGGCCCTTGAACAGCTCGTTCTGGCTGTCGCCGCCGTTGTTGTCCATGTCATAGAGGAAGGTGCCTGCCGGAAGGAAGTCAGCTGCGGGCCGCGTGTTCCAGGGTGTTCCCACGGCCGGCGGCATGTCGAAAGGTGCCCGCAGGGAGAGCTGCGGTGCCCCGTCCTTCGGGGGGACGTCGACCTCGTACAGCACCATTTCCCACTGCTGTCCGGGCACCCGCCGCGGCAGTGGGGCGATCGGGGAAGCGCTGGGCTGGCCCTTGACCACGACCACGTTCACGGAGCCCTGCACGACGTCGGCCCGCACGACGACAGTGTCCTTGCGGGCCTTGTCCGTGGGGTTGGGCTCGACCGTCAGAAGGGTGGAGGCCGTGAGCTGGTAGTAGAAGCCGCCGACCCACGCGCGACCGGGCTGGACCTCAATGGTCCGGCCGTTGATGACCGTCGCAGCAAAAGGAAGCGCGCCGGATGCGTACGACTCGCTGGTGAGCCGGAAGTCCACCCGGTCCCCGCCCCACATGGCTGCCATGGCTTGCCACTGGATTTCGGAAACCATCTCTGTACCGCCGGCCGGGGTCGACCGGGAGAACGGATAGCTGATCTCTACCAAACTCACATCCTCGCTTCCAGTTTCCTGAGCTTTTCCCGCATCTCGAAAACCGTGTTGTACAGATTCAGGGGCGATCCGGTGCCCTGCTCACCGATCTTCGGCGTGACAGCGGAGACGCGGCCGCCGTCCTCGACGCTGATGTTGACCTCGCGGACGATGTCCGTATACTCCTCGCCATCCACAGCGATGGTCACTTTGTCACCCACGAAGTAATCTCTGCCGAAGCGGAGTTGCTCGGTGTCGATGGGGTAGATCTGGAAATTTCCGTTGCGGGCCCCCTCCCGCAGGACGTTGTCGGCAGCATCCACGACGGCCTTCTTCGCTGCTTCGAAGTCGGCATCAGTGATGTCGGGCTTGGCCTTCACCGGCTTGCCTGTCGCGGAATCCGTCCTCAGGGGGAGATCGCGGCGGTCAACGAACTGCTCGACCTGAACGGCCCATTCCTTCTCGGCCTCCTCATCGACCTTCTGAACGATGTAGCGGTCGGCTCCCTCGCCCTGGCAGGCAACGATCACCCGCGTCGCCCGCGGGGCCGTCAGCGTCCACGTGTACTCGCGCAGGTTCCCCAGCTCCGGGGAGAAACGCACGTTCTTACTCCGGTCGCGCGGTGTGAAGACGTCCAGGACGATGCGCTGGCGGTCCGGATCGTGAACGAACCGGTAGCCGACATTCTTGGCCTTGCACCACTCTTCGAGCTTGGTGCCCAGGACATCGAAGCGGAGGTGGTCAGCGACGGTGTCACCCACCGCGGGCAGGTTGCCGACCTCGACGCCGGAGACCTGCCGATCCGGGAGGGCCCGGGGGCCGATGGCGTGGTCGAGCTCCCACCACAGGGCCTCGCCGGCCGTGCCACTCGCACCGCGGGAGTCTTTCGCCTGGTACTGCTGGCCGACCGGCTTCGACGGGTCCGGGAAGGCCAGTCGGCTGTACGCCAGTTTGTTGTCGCACTTCCCGCCGACGAAGACGGAGCCCACGCCGGTGTGCTGCTCAACGGTCCAATAGCGCTGGAAGAACTCGATCTGCCCGCTGAAAATCGGGAAGTCCACGCCGTCTTGCCAGACGGTGATTCCACCACCGCGTTGCAAGAGCTGCGCTTGCGGTGTGCGGTCCTTCACCAGGATTTGCCATGTACCCTGCTGACAGTAACGGATGACAAGGTCCATCTTCAGCCACGTGTCGATTTCTCCAATGCGGTTCAGGTCCTTGTCGCGGACCTCCACCCGGTATCCCAGAAGGCACCTCTTAGTAAGTTTCGTAGCGGGGGCGCAAGGTGAGTTTCAGGGAGGCGGGGCCGTTGCCCGCCGTCACGCTGACGCCCACCGAGCTCTTCCCGGCGTCGAGTGGCCACAGGGATGGGGCGGGATCGAGCAGAGGCCAGTAATTCTTGCCGCGGTCGTCTATCAAGGTCTTGTGACCGGGGCGGGTGTCCACCGTCAGCACGCGGCCCGCTGCCACGGCATCCCTGCCGCCGCCCGGTCCTGAGATTCCGAAGGCCTGACCGTCGGGGCTGGTGAGGCGGAACGCTCGGACGGGGCCGTGGATCTGCCACACCGGCCATGCCTCCACCTCGCCTGGATTGATCACCGGGATCTTCTGATCCGCCAGGATCCCCCGGCTCATCCGGAGCGGGAACAGACCCTTATCCGTGCGCAAGAACCCCTCCCCCTGGTTGAGATTCCACTCTGCAACGTGCAGATCATCCCCGTAGAAATACGGGTCGAATGCCGTGAGCTGGATGCCGTATTTGGCCCACCGGAATCCCGCGTTGTCGAGGGATTCATTCCCCTGCATCCCGTCCTTGTAGTAGCAGTACAGCTTGCGGATCTGAGAATCCGCTTCCATAAACTTCAGCACACAGTGACCGCGCTTGGGGCTGAGGGCAGCAATCAGCTTGCGCTTGACCTCCTTGAGTGACCGGCGGTCGATTCCGTAGATGTAGACCGGAAGCATCACTTCACGAGCAGCCGCCCGCGTCGACCTGAATATGGAGCCATCCAGGTTGGGGCTGCTGTCGGCGTGCAGCTCGTACGGCGGTTTGTCCAGGCCGGTGGCACCGGCCTGGAGGAGGATCCCCGGCCAGCGCCGGTCTGTGAAGGAGGTGAGGGGGATCTCTTCCCCCTCACCCCCACTTCCTGTGATCGACACGTAGGTGTGCCCCCACGCCATCGGATGAGGCGGGATCGGCACCGGGGTGGGCCGGTCTCCAACGACCTGATCCCGTGTTGCGGGTATCGGAATAAGCAACCTCCTAGTCGATTACATGCCGTACATCACCTCCGCGTACTGCATGGCCCGGAGTACGGCCTGGATCGTGGACTCCGACTTGGCCTCGTGGATGTGGATCTCGAAGGTCCGGCCGCCCAGCAGGCTTTGCGTCTGACGGGCGTCATGCACCCGCTCACCACCGCGGAAATCCACCAGCTCCGGCCCCTGCTCACCCACCAGGCGAAGGCCCGGCGAAGCCGACAGGGATCCCATCCAGTAGCCGGAGGTTCCACTGAGGGCCCGGCGCCATCCTGAGCCGTACCGGTCGATCGCGTACGAAAGACCGGCGTAGAGCGAGGCCCGCGGGTGGAATTGCCCGAGGCCCCGGTAGGGCCCCGCGTACGCGTTGAAGGTCGAGCCGATCACCTGCAGCAGCCCCTTCGAGGGGTCTCCTGCCCGTGCATTGCTGTCCCAGTTGTTGACCGCGTTCGGGTCGCCACCGGATTCCACGTCGATGCGGTGGAGCACCAGGGGGACGTCCGCGGGCGAGATTCCGCCCCGGCCGCCCAGCTCCTGAATGACCTGCTCGACCAGCGGACGCCACCGGCCAACGGCGTCGCCCACCAGGCCGGCGAACTCACCCGTACCCTCAGAGAAACGCGCAAGGCTGCCCGGCCACGGATTGAGGAACGGCCCCTCACCCGCACCAGGTGCACCGCCACGCGGGCGTAGCGCGCCATCGGCGCGGTTGCCGTACCCGAGCTGGCGCCGCAGGCTTCGGGACTCGTTGCCGCCGACCGTTTCGAGCTGACTGCCCTGACGGCCGGTGACGACATTGATGTGGCCCCAGTCGCCGGGGCCGTAGCCCCGGTAGACCATGAGGTCGCCCGGCCGCGCGGACGCGGTCGGCACCATGGGCATGTGCTCGACCCAGGTCGCTACCGCCGGCCACCGGTTACCCGGTGTCCCCGTCGGGGAGCCGCCGTACGCCGCGGTTGCCTGCGCATGGTCGACAATCCACGAGATGAAGTCGGCACACCACGACTCGTAGGCGTCGGAGCCGATGTACTTCCGGCCCGACAAGTCGCCGGACTTGGCCTCCTGAAGGGCGGCCTTCACGACCTGGCCACCGCCACCGGTGGCGTGCTCGTCGGCCCACTTGCCCCAGGCGCTCAGCCATGGCTCTGCCTTGCCGAACGCTCCCGCGTTGAGCTTGCCGACCTCTCCGAACTTCGAGGCGAGGGACTTGAGCTGCGGCGTGATCGCCGCATCCCAGCCCTTACGAACAGCCTCCTCATAGCCCTCGAACGGGTCGTTCTGGTGCTCGCGCACCCACGCCCCGCCGTCACCGACAATGCCGCCCTTCGCGTAGATGTTGCCGCCGCGTCGGGCCAGGTCGTTCCACCGGTGAATCGTTTCTGCACCGAGGGCGCGAACCACCTCCGGGCGAAGGACCCCCTCACCGCGGCTGAGTAGGGCGGGTTCGGTGTCGACACCCGGCTGATAGCCAGGGACAACGCCGCCGGTCGAGTAATGCACCGGGGACAGAGGGGCCGGTGTTCCGGCCAGCTTCGCCATCTCCGCGAGCATCGGGACTGCGCCCGCGTTGTACGGGCCGGCCAGGGTGCCGCGGGTGGAGCTGTCCACGGCGGACATCGAGGCCCGCCAGGACTCGCGGATCCGGCTGGCACTGGACTCAAAGGATTCCTGGAGACCAGCCGCCCCCGCCTGGAGGCGGCTGAAAGAGGCGAGCGTGCCGGATGTGGATGCCGACACGCGGGCCTGCACGCTCGTCCAGACACCCTCATTGGCCGCCTGGAACGTGTGCTCCGCTGTGGTGAGCGGCCCGGAGAGGTGAGCGATCCACCGCCCCTGTGCGGGGCGGATCTGCCCGTCGACTGCCGTACGTACTGCGCTGCCGACGGCGGCCCATGATGCCTGGGCCGCCGTCTGGTGGTCGCGTACGGCCTGCGTCATCACCGCCAAGGCGGCGCGGATGCGTTCGGCTGCGTCCTCGATGGTCTGAGCATCAGGGGCAGGTGCGTCTACGCCATTCTTCGAGCGGTCGCCGGGGCCAGTCGGGAGCCGCCCGCTCTTGGCAGCAGCATTCAGACCCAGTACCGTCCGGTAGCCTAGGGCCAGCACACCTTCCGGCCGGAGTACTGCCTCACCCGGAGCTACCAGCGCTGCCCGCAGGTCTCGCCCCGGGGCGTACCCCGGAACGATGCCGCCATCCCGGAATTTCAGCAGGCCCTCGGTGTTCGGCATGGCGTCCTTCGCCTGCTGCCAGAACTCGCCGAAGACCTGCGTCGCATACTCGGACGGGTTCGAGGCGATGTCCTGCACCCCCTGAACCGAGGCCTGGACGCTGCTGACCAGGCCCGTCGCCAGCTCCCGGAGCTGACGGATCGGTTCTGTTAGGGTCCCTACGGGGTCCTCGAAGAGGCCGAGGGCCGCAGAGCCGATCGCCCGGAAGGCGTCGGAGACCCCGCCCCAGGCGCCCTTGATGTACGCCCAGATGGACTCAGGTTTCAGCAGGTCCGTGGCGAAGCGCTCACCGCGCTGAAGGACGTTTCCCGAGCCCTTCCAGACGTCCGTCCAGAAGAGCTCACCGGCTCGCGGGGCGATGGCACCGGCCGCTAGGCCGACCAGCTGTCCAGCACCCGAAGGCACCGTTCGAAGAAGCTTCGGCAGATCCTTGGTGGCGAAGTCCAGGGTTCCCCGAAAGCGCCGGGCGGCCCCTTCGCCGCTGGTGGCCCCACCGCGCTCGGACCCCCAGGAGATGAGGTTCCGGCTGGTCGGTCCGCCGACCTTCGCCGCCGAGGCATCGAAGGCGACGGTCTTGCCGAAGAGGCTGACCACGGGACCCATGTCGATGCCGTCAAGGCCATCGAGGAGGAATCCGAGCGGCCCGCCGCGGCCGGCAACGCCACCCCGCGCGAACCGGGACAGCCGGCCACGAACCGCGGCCTCGTTCCAGGCGTGGATACGCCCGGCGCCCAGGTGGTGAACGACCTCCGGACGGAGGACGGCTTCACCCGGACTGAGGATCGCCGGTATCAGGTCCTGCCACGGCGCGTAGCCGGGAAGCACGCCGCCGCGGGCGAACTTCCGCTTCTTCTTTCCTCCCTTCCCTCCGCCACCAGACCCGCCACCCGGGCCGCCCCCGGTGTCGCGGTTGATGTCCCCGATCCCGTCATCGAGGTCACCGGCCCTCTTCGCCGCGTCGCGCAGAGCGTCACGCAGCTTCTCGACCTGCTTGATCACCGACGCCAGCGACCGGCCGTTCAGGTTCGCGATACGGCCGTTCACCGAGCCCGGCGTCTTTACCGCGCCGATCAGCCCGTAGACGTCATCGACCGCTTTGTACAGACTGGCCTTGCCGCCCCGGAACTCGTCTCTCAAGGGCTTCAGCGACTTGCGGTTGAGGAGGTTGACGGCCGAGACGACGTCCTTGGCCTTGCCCTCGACCGCACCTGCCTCCGGGACCGTCAGAGTGAACTCGCCCCTGACCTCCTTCAGGGACTTGCCGTTGAGGCGCTCGACCCGCCTGGCAGCCTCGCCGATGGCCTGCTTGAGGTCATCGGCCCGCTTCTGCGTGGTCTCGATCTGCTGCACCCGAAGCGATCCGAGCCGACGGTCGTTGAGGTCGGTGACCTCCTGGCCGACTTGCCGGATCGACGCCTTCAGGGCGTCGGCCTTCTGCTGCGTCTCACCCAGTCGGCGATGCAGCTCAGTGAGAACGGCATTGTTCAGCGGCGTGATACCTCCGCTGACAACCCGGTGCACCGCATCCCGTGCCTGATCAGCCGAGGACCGGACACTCTGACCGGCCGAGCCACCCAGGTGATCGATGACGCTGCCGAGAGGAGCCTGATCGACCGCACGCAGCGCGCGCTTGAGGGCCTCAAGGCGCTCGTCCACCTGGCGGATCTGCTGCTCAACATCTCGCATGCCCCGCTGAGCAGTGTCACGGCGGTCCGTGCTGTCCTGCGGACGCAGACGCTCCGCTGCAGTACGGCGCGCGTCCCGACGGTTTTGCCGGTACTCGTCACGCACCTCACCGCGGCGCCGGTCGAGCCGCAGGCCCTCCCGGATCCGCATACCGGCGAAAGCGTCACGGCTGCGCCGGTCCAGGTCCCGCATGTCCGTGTCACGGTTGCGGCGTCGCTGGAACCAGTCGCCGGGCCCGTCGTACCCCGTCAGGCGCGCAGTGCCGTACCGCGCGTAGCCGGCCGCGGTGCGAAAGCGCCCGTTTTCCCGGCCAGCCTGCCCAACCCGCTGCCGGTTGCGGCGGCGTGTCTCGTCCCGGCCCCGGAATCCGTCACGCTGCTCGTCGTACCCGTCGAGGAATCGCCCGCCCTCACGGCGGGACCGTACGCCCCCAGCGACCTGACGGCCGTAGCGCGTAGCGCCCCGTACCCCGCGTGCCGTGCCGGTTGCCGCGTCCACGAGCAGCTTGGCCGGCGTGAGAGCGAAACCGAGGAGCTTGCCCAGCTTGCCGACCGTCTTCGACAGGATGCCGAAACCGAGGAGGAAGGGAGCGGCGACCGCCGCGAGCTTGCCCGCCTCAAGCACCAACTTGCGCAGTTCCGGGTGCGCGTCGAGAAACTCGACGGTCGACTTCACCCAGCGCGTGAAGGTGCCCAGGGTCTCGAAGAACGCAGTCAGCATCTCCTTGACCATCGGCAGCACCTTGGTGCCGATCTCGCCCGCATCCTGCAGGAGGCCACCCTCGAAGCGGGTGCCCTCCTCGTCGGAGACCTTCTTGCCCATGACCGCGGCGCCGAGGCCCGTGTACTCGTACTCGCCACTGTCGTTCTTGGAGTAGAAGAGGCGACCCAAGTTAAACTGGGCCTGCTCCTTCATCTGCTCCAGTCGGCCGCTGATGGTGGCGCTACCCATCCGGTGCGCAGCGCCCCTCATATTGGGGTCTTTGCGCCAGCGCTTCAGCAATCCGTCAATGAGCTGCTCGCCAGAGATACCACCCGTATCCTTGGCGTTCTGCATGAATTCGAGCATCTGGGCTGATGCTTCGTAGGTCTCGGGAATCTCCCGGACCATGCCGTTCTTCTTGTCCCGCGCCTTGAGCTCCGCCATCTCCTTAGCGGTGTGCTTACGGGTCTTGAAGCCGAGGATCTGGGCAAGTGCGTTGGCGGGGATACCCGTTGCGGCTTCGAGCTGCTTGACGTTGCGCAGGTTCGTGCGGCCCATGTCCTGCATGACCTCGATGGCATACATGCCACGCGAGACCATCGCCGGATCCATGATGCCGCCGTACGCCGCGGTATCACCGACCATCTTGACCATGTCGACGGCACGCTGCGTCGCCTCAGCCGACCCCTTCGCATGCCGTGCCGGGTCCTTCGACATGAAATCTGCATTGTGCGAGGTATTCGCCCGCACATAGCGGGTGCCGTACTTGAGCATGTCGTTGACGGAATACGGCGTCTGAATGCCGTACTGCGTCATCTGCTCCAGCAGGTCGTTGACGTCCTCCAGAGCAATGCCCATGCCCTTCAGACCCGTCTGGGCCTGAAGCATCGCGTCAGCAGACTTGATGCCGAAGGTCGCAGTGGCAGCACTTGCAAGACCGAGCGGAGCGACCAGCCCGCGGGTAATCAGGTGCCCGGTCTCCGTCGCCGTCGTGCCGGTGGTCTCGATGTTCTGGCTGGTGCGCTTCCAGCCGGACCGCATGGCGGCCAGGGCGCCGGCCTGGGTCGTCTGGACCGCGGCCATGGTGCGCTCGTGCTCAGCTGCCTGCTCACGCAGGCTCTGCCGCACGGCCTGGACAACGGCGATCTGTCCGCTGATCGCCGCGGACTGCTCGGCCTGGCGCTCCGCCATCGTGCGACGGATCGCCGCTTGCTTCTCCCGCTCTGCCTGTTCAACAGCCCGTGCAGCCTCCCGGGCCAGACGCACCTGCGTCTGGTGGATCTCGCGATCCATCCGAGCCTCGTCTTCGAGGGCCCGCTGCCGGACGGATACTGCGACCCGTTCCTCGCGCTGCCGCTCAGCCACCGCACGTGCCTCTGCACGCCGCCGCTCCTCCAGGAAGCGGATCCTTTCCCGCTCGGCGGTCTGCCACCGCTGCGCGGCATCCCGCGCCGCCTGGGTCTCCAGACGCACCGTTTCCTGCAGCGCCTGGCGGGTGGCCTGCGAGGTGCCCGCAACGGCCTTGCGCTTGCGCTCCTCCAGGTCCTGAAAGACACGGAAGCGCTGTACGGCCTGCTGCCCGTACTCCCGGCTCAGCTCCGCCTCGATGGCGGAGAGCCTCGACCTGGTGTCGACAGCTTCCTTCTCGACCTGACCCCGGGCAGCCTTCGCGGCTGCCGCCGCAGTCTTCGGCATGGCGGCCATGCCGTTTGTCGCTGCGGTGGAGAACGACTTCCCGGCAGCGGTGCCGGCCAACTCCATCTGGCGGGTCAGCTCACCCCGCAGCTTCGTCACGCCCTCGCGGGAAAGGGTGGGGACGATGTCGATGTATCCGGCGCCAACCCGGATGGGTATGCGTCCGCCGCTGGCCATAGACCTCCTACATGCTGCTCATCTCCTGGAAGAAACTGGCCAGCTCCTCGCCTGAAGCGAACTCCTCTGCAGGGCCCTTGGAGACCGTGGAAGGAGCGCCCGGCCGCGGAAGCGGATCAGGGGGCGTAAGGTCGCTGGCACTCTCAAAATGTGCCTTCAGGAAAAGGAAGTTAGTTAGTTCAAGGGCGTCAGAGACGCGCGCCATAAGGTGATCCTGCGTGGACCAAACGGTGGTGTCGTCCAGGGCAGCCAGGAGCCGCGAACCACCGGCCTTGTGCATCAGTGATTTGATGAGGACGCTGACGCGCCGCAGGGAAAGCCGTCCACGCCACAGGTCCAGCAGATCAACCCCGAAGTGCTCCAGGAGATCCGCTTCGAGCTCATCAGAGTACTCGCGAACTACGTGGACGGTCTGGATCAGTTTCCCGCGTCGTCAAACCCTCGGGCTGCAGCGACCTTGTCAGCCAGCCCCTGGAAGTCCTCGATCGTGGCACCGCTGGACTCGAAAGCCTCCCACTGCTTCTCGCCGAGGATCAGCATGACGGCCTCAAGCTCGTCCTGCGCCCGGAGGAGACGCACAGGCATCTTCAGCGGGTGCGGAACGGTGAAGGTGATACCACAATGCTGGATGACAACCGGTTCACGGTTTGCCTCGGCCTCCTTTGCCTCGGGCTTCGAGGAGGGCGCCTTCGTGGTGGCAGCGGTCATGGGCAGCTCCTAAGTGTTGAAGTGAAGGGAAGAAGGGGTTAGGCGGACAGGACGAAGCACGCCTTCGAGGTGCCCGTCTGAACGGTGTCGGTGACCTGGAAGCAGGACGAGACACCGGCATGGGTCACCTTGAGCTCCGCGGTCTTCACGCCCTGCGGGACGATCACGTCGACGGTGCCGTCCTTCGTGGCGGTGGCCTGCTCGTCAAAGGCGGTCTTGTCGGCACGGAGCAGGGAGACGACGGCCGGCCCGGTGGTGCCGGTGACAACGACCTTCGCGGTCCACTTGTCCCTGGCGCCATCATTGGTGGCAGACCCCGGGACGGTCACCGTCGCCTTGAACAGCGCCGGGTCCATGGGGACAGACGGCTTACCCAGGCCGAGGATGTCATCGGTGGTGAGGACGTAGCCGAGGCCGCCCTCATGGTCCAGGGCATCGATGGTCAACTCGAACTTGTTGTTCTCGGTGCGCTGCAGCTGGATCGCGCCGCGGTCGGAGATCATCGCCCTCGGGATCACGCACCGGTAGGGGATGCCCTTCTGGGACCAGTCGATCACGATGCTCCACTCCGCGAGATCGGGGGTGGAGGACAGGTCCAGCCGGTAGGAGCCCGTGTTTCTGCCCTGGGCGTCCTGCACCGGCTTCCACTCGGCGCCGAAGAAGAGCTGCGTGGTCAGGTCGTTCGTTTCCATCAGCGTGGCCTTGACCTTGAAACTTGCCGACTTGACCGTGTACATCACGGGTACGGCGGACTGCCAGACATTGACCGGGTCTGTCTCGATGCTTGGGGTGATGGTCACCCCGCTCTGATCGACGTAGCCCACACCGCGGAAGCCGGCAGGGGCGGTTTTGCCGTCGCCGGCATCGGTCGGCAGCACAGTCGAGGACGTACCAGTGCGCGGTGCAGGTGCGAGGTAGATGTTGCCGCTGGGTGCGAACCGGATCTTGGAAGAGTCGTTGGCCAATGGAGCTCCTTGAGGAAGACGAAAGCCGAGCACGGAAGCGTCCTCGGCTCGGGTAGAGGTACGGATCAGGCGGCGACGAAGAACACTGCAATCTCCCCGCGGTATGCGTGCTCGCGGCTTACCGCGTCAGGGTCGTAGCGGGGCGAGGAGATCTCTTCGACGTCAAGGACTTCCGCGCCGTCGGCCACCTGGCCGGGCAGATCCTCCAGCAGGGCCTCACGGCAGCGGTAGGCGAGGTCAACCGCCTGCTTGCGGTCCTCGTGAAAGACGTCGACCGTGATGTCGGCGCGGTCCAGGCGGTCGCGGATCATGCGAAACCCGCCGCTGTGCTCGACGTAGATCATGGGGGCGCCGGCCTGGTGCCCGACGTGGTCACCGGTGACGTACTGGGCAGGTAGCCCAGAGACGGACCGGAGGAAGCCGACCACCACCGCGACGGGGTCTTGTCTCACTCGATCCTTGCCTTCTCCAGGGCACGCTTCAGGTACCAATGGCCCTTGTACTTGCGGTTCTTGCGGTCGGTCCAGCCGCGTTCCTGCAGCATCGCGTGCCTCATCCGCTGGTCCTCCTCCACGAGGACCAGGCCGAACCAGCCGTAGCGGTCCAAGGCAAGTCGGGGCTTGATGTGCTGGTGGACTGCGTTCCAGTGCTCCTCAGTGGGGCGCTTCGGACGGGGCGCAGCAGAGACGGCAGCCTCGGTGAGCTTGACCGTGTGCAGCTCCACCA
Organism: Streptomyces sp. SCA2-17; assembly: GCF_044336695.1. NCBI lineage: Bacteria > Bacillati > Actinomycetota > Actinomycetes > Kitasatosporales > Streptomycetaceae > Streptomyces > Streptomyces sp. SCA2-17. The sequence goes on along the minus strand of NZ_CP117521.1, from coordinate 5,525,859 downwards.
GGTCCCGCATCCGAGGAGAGAGGAAGAAGCCGCGCTCCCACTCAGGAGTCATGCGAAGCGTGAACTTGCTCAACGGACCACCCTCCAAGCGCGGATCCGGATGTGCCGCAGGGTGCCCTGCGACCAGCGAGCGGGTTCGCCGTCAACCTCGTAGGCCTGGCCCCGCCAGGTGATGCGGTCGGCCGAATCGACGTCGGCCTCTGACGGCAGGTAGATCAGGAGTCGCTCCTGGGCGGTCTCCCGTGCCGGCGAGCGGGCTTCGAAGGCGCGGTCTGGTTGGACCCGGGCCCGCCCCGACCACACAGTCACCGCCTGCTGCCAGTCGCGGTGGTTCGTGTATGCGGTGGGGGCGAGGGGGGCCCGGTGAACCTCCACGGTGTCGTGAAAGAGCAGGGGCACCTCCTCAGATCCGGTAGAGGCCGATGGTGCCGAGACGACGGCGGTAGGGACGCAGGCCCTCCCGGGCCGCGGTGGACAGCGTCTGCGTCCCGGTGGTGCCCCACTGGACTTCCATGTCGCCGACTCGTTCCGAGACGATGCCGGGCTGTACGGCCATCCACCGGATCACCTCGCCGCAGATGACGGCGCGGATCGCGGGAGAGTCCTCGCGGTACCGGCTCCCGCAGTACCCGCGCACAAGCGCGGTGACGTCGTCAAGGAAGGCCTGAACGCGAGGTCTCTCGGCATCAGCAAGCGTGCGACCCAGGCGGATTTCAATATCAGAGGTGGTGGCCGACATAGGATCCCTAGGCCGTAAGGCCGACGTCGCCCTGCGTAAGCTTCGCCGTGGTCTTGTCGCCGGGCTTCTCGGTGATCGCGATCTTCAGGCCGCGGACGAAGGATTCACCGATGCCGACACCGCGCACCGAGTAGTCCGGGTCCTCCTTCACGGTGGACAGGCCGTACATCGTGTCCAGGCCGATCGTGTCGGCCTTCCGGGCGTAGTCGTAGTCCACGAGCAGCCGGGTGGCGATGCCGTTGATGTTCTGGATGCTCCCGTTGACGGCGCCCATCGGAATGGCCGGGCAGGCGCTGACCAGGAGCATCGCGGACTTGTGGAAGAGGTATGCCTCAAGGCCGAACGAGTTGTGAATCACGATGTCGAAGCCGTAGATCCTGCCCACGATGGCTCGACGCAGGGCGTTGGTGTCGCCGGAGTAGTCGACGGCAACGAACTCCGGGTCCTTGAGGAGGATTGCTTCCAGTTCGGGCCCTGCGATCAGGTACCGCTCGCTGGACGGGACGTTGGCGACGTTCATGGCCATGCGGGCATCAACCAGCGCCGTACGCAGCGCCAGGGCGCGAGCCTTCATGTTCTCGCCCGTGCCGTCAGCGGTCGGGATGGTGACTTCGACGTCTCCGCCGAGCACCTTCTTCTGTGCAGCGGTGAGGCCGGCGCGGGTGATGTTGTTCTTGATGAAGTCCGCAGTGGTGTCGTCGAAGTACTCGGCGAAGCCACGGGTGAGCTTGGTGAGGACCTGGGCGCCGAACTTCTTCAGGTCGAAAGCGACCTGCTCCATGCTGAGCGTGGTGGCGTTCTGAGCCAGCGTGGTCAGCTGGACGGGGAAGCGGGACTCGCGGATGAAGCCCTGCGGAGCGAGGCGCGGGTCAGTCGGTAGAGGACGGTCCGAGGACGCGGCGAGACGGTCCTTGTCGCCCTTGATCGGATTCTGGATCGGCGAGGTAATGCCGGCTGCCTGTACGGGAATGCCGCGGCTTTCGCGGTTCACGTTGATAACGTCGCCAAGGCCACCGGTGAAGGACAGCTCTGAGTAACGGGCAGGCAGGCCTCCGAGAGTGAGCTGACGGTCCAGCAGGCCAAGGGCCGCAATGGTGACCTGCTTGGGATCAAGATTAAAATGATGGGTAGTGAGAGCCATAGGCATTGCCTCCAAAGGGCGTGAAAAAGGCCCCCCGGCGGTGCCGAAGGGCTCTCAAACAGTCAAGACTAAATGTAAGAATCACCCGCGATAAGGTGGGCGAGCTCAGTCGGGTCCATACTCGTGATCGCCGGAGCGCTGCCTCCGCGGTGATACCCGGCACCCATCAGCCGCGGGAACTCCGGCTCCGCGGGAGCCGGGACCTGGCGGCCGACGAAGGCCGCGACAGCTTCGGCGTCCGGTCGGCCGTCCTCGCCGAGGAAACGCTGCAGGTCCAGGTAGTCAGTCTGCACGGTGACACCGGCAGCCGCCGCCTGGGCGCGGATCTCGGCCTCCGCCAGGGAAGATGCAAGCTCGGCCAGGGCATCGCGGCGCGCGTCGTCGCGGGCCTGGGCCAGCGCCTTCTCCTGGTCCGTCATCCGCTCAGCGCGCAGGTCATCCAGCTCCTTAGAGGCCGCCTTCCACCGCTTCTCGTTCTCGCGGCTCAGCGCCCGCCACTTCTCCAGCTCTGCCTCAGGACCGGTAGCCGGCGGTACCTCCGCGGGAACCTCAGAGGAAGGGGTGTTCTGTGTATCGTCCATCGTGATCTCCATTTCGGAGCGGAGCCGCCATTCCGGCGCCCCGGTCACTTCTTCTCGTGGATCTTGCGGTTGGCGTTCCCAGAATTCCCCTGCGGAGCCTTAGCGGCCATGCGGGCCGCCCCGGCCTCGCTCGGGCTGTTCACGGCGCCGGGACCTGCCTGCTGTTCTGGCTGAGGCCCTAGCTTCTGAATCTCCGCTGCAGCCTTCGCGTCTGCCTTCCGCATTTCGCGGAAGGTCGAGATCTGGGAGGGCGTGTAACCCGCGTCAGACCACAGTTGCTCTTCGGGAACGTTGAGCTGCTTGAGCTTCAGCAGGGCGTCAATGTGCTGAGCTTCGGTCCTGTACTCAGGATCCCGCCATACGGTCTCCATGGAGTAGGCCTTGGCTCGCTTGTCCTTCTTGATAGCAAAGCAAAGTCGGATAACCCGCTCCCAGGATTCACCAAAGTAGAGCATGCGTTCACGGACGCGGGCGACAAGACCGGCCTCGGCACTGATGATGGCCTCGCCCGAGGGTGGAGTTCCGCCATTGACAAGAAAATAATGACTGGGGGTGCGGGATATTGAACTCGCGTGCTGCAGCAAAAGCCCCACCAGGTCACAGTAGTTACTGAGGCTGGCGGCTTCGAACTGGCCAAATCGGGCCTGCGGATCCTCGGCTTGCAGAAGCTTGTCGACAGCAATTTTGAAAGGCTCGACCGGGTGCCCCTGGTCGTCCTCAACAATCTCCAGACCGGTCACGTACCGCTGCGGGAACGCGGCAAACTCCGAGGCCGTCAGGGCGTCGGAGACGGTCTTGTTGATCGCGTCCTGGATCGGAATGACGTTCGCAAGGTCGGAGTACGGTTCACCGGAAAGCCGCGAGCGGTTGTGAAAGGGGACGACCGGCACGACGCCCAAGGGGTTGCGGGACCGGAGCCCGTTCTCCCACTCGGTCTCGCCGCGCTTGACCTCGTAGACGTAGTCCTCGGTCCACAGCGTGACCCACTGCCGGCCCCAGTCATCCAGGTAGAAACGAGCCGCAGCCTCCAGCTCAGTTCGGGAGCCCGGCTTGAACTGAACAACCATGTTCTCGGCGGACACCGGCTGAATCGTCGGCTCACCGTCGTCGCCCGGCCACACCAGGACGTAGGCCCGTCCCTGAACCAAGGCGTCCAGGTGCACGGCCGTCGACAGGACGTCCATGCTGTTGCGCTGCCAGAACTCCCGGGCATCCGAGTCAAACCCCGGCGCCTCAGGAAGGCGGAATCCTTCCACGACCATGCGCTCGGTGGCGGAGTCGATGATCAGCCCGCAAAAGTTGTCCCGCCAGGTCTCGAAGACTTCCCGGAACGCGTCCTTGTACCGGGCCTGAGAAAACGCGAGTTGCTGGTGCTTGCCCTCGTAGTACTGGGCATAGCGCCACATGGCCGGGAGCTGATCGGTGAGCTTCCCGTGGAGGTAAGCAAGCCAGTCGACCGGCGTCTTAGGCGGGCCGACTGCTGTGTAGCCGTTGGGTGGGACAATCAGCGGCGCCTCCTGATGCTCCGTGGTGTGAGAGGGGGCCGCACGGGCTTTCAACCCCGTTCGGCTCACGCCCTGCGCGGGCGCCGGTTACTTGTGGGCGGTGCGGCCCCCTCCGGTATCACTGACCTCACGTCGGTCCGACGATCACCCGGTAACCCGCGGGTGCACGGCAGCACGGGTCAGCGTGCGCAGGCCGACCGGGGAGCAGTTCTCACCCGGCCGGCCCGGTCTGTGGGTGCAGAATCAGAAGCCGACGACGCGACGCCGCCTGATCTGCAGTCGGCCGTCTGCGATTGCGTCGGCGCGGCCCTCGAAGGCGAGGACGGCGCACACGGCCAAGTCGATCTTCTTCTTCGACCGCGGAGAGTCCTTGGTGATCAGGAGCCCCTGCGGAACCTCACGCGTCACGGCGTTCAGGCAGTGCCGGGTCAGGTCCGGATTGCCGTCGTGCTTCAAGTCGCCGACAGCGACGGCAGAGTGGAAGCGCTCGGTTGCCTCGCACATCCTCATGGGCTTGTTGGTCCAGTACTCGAATACGCGATCGTCTCCGTACTCGATAGCCCACCGGCCCAGGGCCTCCTGCCAGTACGGCGGGTCCCCGTAGAACCATTCCACGCGGTAGGTGTCGAAGGCCTTCTTGACGGCGGCCTCGACGGCCAGGACGTCAACCTCCCAGTCAGGTTGCTTCGGGTCGCGCGGGTTCTCCTGGAGGTGAAGAACGAAGAGCTTCCCGTCCCGAAGGCGAGCGCCAACTATTCCTGTGCTGTCACCGCGGAGACTCCCATCGAAACCAATTGCTACCTGGTCCCCGGGGAGAATCGGGTCGTTCTCATCCAGGCAGTCATCCCACTCGGCCTTGGCCAGCCAGCCGTCCGCGTTCTCCTGGATGTTGTTCAGGTAGAAGCGGTAGGCCACGGCCGCGCTGGTACGCGGGTCCATGACCGCGGCGACAATGCCGTCCACGTCGACCCAGTGCGAGTCACCGTACGCATCGATGACCGCGGTCCGGACGGCGGCTTCGTCCTTGAGGTCGACATCCCGTTCTGCTTCGCGGCAGTCGTAGAGAATGCCCTTGGCGCCCAGCTCCATCGCAGCCTCGTAGGTCCGCTGGGCAATGGAATTCTCGTTGGGATTGAAAGCGTTGGTGGTTTCGATCAGTCGAGAACCAGCACCAGCGGTTTTTTGGACGTTGCGATCAAGGGTTTCCCAGACGTATACGCCCTGGTTCGATTCGACGAAATGATGGACCTCGTCACAAACAACAAAGTGGCATCAGCCGGCCCCGGCAAGCATGTTCCTGCCGGGGCCGGGCAAAGGTGGGCCTCGCCCCCTCAAGGCCCCGCGAGGACGAGGTGACAGGCTCGATGCGGCCAGGGCGGCCGTCCTTGAACTGAATCAGTCCCTTGCCGATGTCGAGGTTGAATTCTCGCTCTGCCGGGGACTCAGCCAACATGCCGCGGATCTGATCTCGGGTGTTGGCCGTTTGGTCCAAAGAGGTGGCAGCGATCTGCACCAGCGGTAGCGGCACGCGCTTGCCGACTGGAAGGCCGTTCTCGTCAAAGTGGGAGAAGCGGCAGGGGCCGATGAACTCAACAATGGCCAGGGCGGCAAGAAGAGGTGTCTTGCCCTAAGCCCCAGCCCTTCGCGCGGCGAAGCGCGGCAGACCGGTACAACCACCTCCCGTTCTCGTCAACAGCGTAGAGCCAGAGAACGAAGCGCAGTTGCTCCGGGGAGAACCTCCAGGGCTCGCCGGCGCGTTCGCCGTCAGGCTGGAGGACGTACTGCTGGCACCACCGGATGATGCCGTACCCGAGACTCCGCGAGGGGTGGGGGACGCCGGGCGGCATGTTTCCCGTCAGGGGCATCCCTCACCCCCTTCGGGCTACTCGGAATCGTCTACGGCTTCGGCCTGGAGCTCGGCGGCGACGGCTGCCTCGCTCGGGCCGGGGGCTTCGACTACGCGCACCCATCCGGTGGTCTGGTCCGTGCCACCGAGAAGGCGCACATCGGGGGTACCGGCGAACACGGCGATGGCGTCGGCGTCGCCGGTCACATCGCACCGCGTGCCGGCGACGGTCCAGCTATGCATCAGCGCTCCCGGACTCGGAGAGCATCTTGAACAGCTCCGCATCCAGGTCTGCTGTCGCCGCCTCCTTGGCGGCCTGGGCGGCCTCCTGCTCGGCCTGCTGGTCGAAATCCATCCGCAGTCGAGCCCGGTCTTCGGTAGTGGCTCCCCAGCGGCCGACGCGCTGGCGGATCTCTCCGGCCAGTCTGACGTCACCCTGGTAGAAGGCGTCCACCAGGCGTGTGGTGATCTCCAGCTCTGCCCAGTCCGTCGCCAGCCAATGCTGGGTCTGCGGGGCGCTCGACCAGGTTCTCCAGAAGCGTTTTGCACCCCCGGTCACGATGCCCAGGGACTTCGGAAGCGCCCGGCCCTCGCCGGCCGCGGGCGTTAGCTCGTGCTCGCCGAGGGCGTGCGTGGTGTTCCTGCGCCGGGCGTTCGGCTTCGGAGCTGGTCCCCGTCGGCTCGGCATCGGCGCACCTCCAAAGAGTGAGCAGGAGCGAAGATGGAGGCTGTATGCCGATACGATTTCGGCAGGGCAGTCCGACATGGGGTGACTGCTTGAGGCTCCGGTTCCACTCCGATTTCGGAATTTGGGATTACGCCCGGGGTCGCTGGAGGCCCCCGGTGACGGGGGCCTCCGCTATGTGCGGTCCTCGCCGTGCGTCTTGTGCCGGTGGCACGGACGGCAGAGGACCCACAGGTTCGACAGCCCCCATGTGCCGCCGCGGGCGATGGGCGTGCGGTGGTCTACTTCGAGTTCCGAGCGTGCGCCGCACCGCTGGCAGGTGAAGCGGTCGCGGGCGAGCACGGTGGCTCGCCTCTTGTGGAAGTCTCCCGGCCTGCTGCGGTTCCGTGCCGAGGTCTGCCACTGCCGTGGGGGTGGTGCGTGTGTCTCGCACCGGCCGGCGCGAACAGTGACGGAGGTGCAGCCCGCGGTCATGCAGATGGTTTTGGCTCGGGGCATCGTTGGCTGTCTCCTCTCCGTAATCGGTGAGTCGGCGGGATTCGAACCCGCTCTTCCGCCCGGCCGGGCCCTTGACCAGGGCCCTAGGGGCTTGCGTGCGCTCCGCACACCGCGACTCCAGACGGGAGCTACCCGCCCTTGGGCCACCACAGGGATCAGCTGCGATGGATTGGATAAATAGACCCTAGTTGGCTACTTTTCTGGCAACTAGGGTCTCTTCTCTTGGGTTTCAGCTGAATGAGAATCTGATTCAGGAAACCAGCAAGAGGAAACTTAGAAAGTTTTTTTCTCTCTCTTCTTAATCTCTCATAGAGTATGTAGGTGTTACTGAGCCCAGGGCTCAGCTCTGAGAGGTGAAGTGAGATGTAGGTCACTCTGGGGTTGGGGGTGGAACCGTTCGGTGAGTAACTTGGTGGTGGACCGGGTCAGTGGTAGCGTCACCGGTCGATCTGCGGCAACCACCGCTGAAACCCTCTCGCAGAGGCCACTCGACACCCGGGAGGGAGTCCTGAACATGCACGCCACACCTGGCAGGCCGCGCACACTGCCATCCGACGACCAGCTGACGCGCATGGTCCTGCTGGGACGCAGCGACCAGGAGATCGCTGATGAGTACGGTGTGACGGCTCAGGCGGTGAGTCAACTCCGGGTCCCTATGGGCCTGCGGCGCGAGCGCCCTGGCCTTCCTCGTGTGGTGGAGCTGGTGGCGGACCTGTGGGACGTGCAGAAGCCGCACCGGCGGGATTACGCGATCAGGGCCCTCAAGGTCTACCTGCGCGGGCGGCTCGGTGACGAGAAAGTGCCCGAGTCCGAGAAGGAGAAGGCTGCCCAGCTGATCAGCCGGCTGAAGCGCGAGAATGAGGTCGTGGACTACTGCCCCAACGAGGGTTGGCGCTATGCGCCTCGGCTGCCGTCCGATGGGCGGAGGGTGCTGCGGTGGCCGGCAGGGAAGGAACTGCCGGATGCTGAGATGCAGTGGGCCATGGAGCTGCCCATCGCTGACGAAGACGACGGCACGAGTTGAGTGCCGAGAGTGCCCCGGCTGTGCGCCGGGGCACTGCTGTGTTCGGGCTCAGGCGTCGGCTGCCTGGGGGACGGGCTTCGTGCGGGCCTTGCTGAGCAGCCACCCGAAGACCGGGAGCGTCAGGCCGATGAACAGGAACGCGACCGAGATGCCGCTGAGGAGTGGTGAGATCTTCTCCTCTGTCCGCAGGTCCCACGGGGATCCGATGGTGTACGCAATCAGGTAGCTCCCCTTGGAGATGGCGTACGCGACGCCGAAGACGGCGGACAGCGTCGAGGCTCCGTAGCCCACACTGCTCCAGGGCCGTCCGGGCCAGTTGAGGAACGCCATCCGGAAGCACATGAATGTCAGTTCGCTGCACGTGATGAACACGTACGTCAGGTACAGCAGCAGGTAGATGCGTACCTTGACGTCGCCGGCGTGAGCGGTGGTGAATTCCATGCCGGGCGTAGCGTTGGCGCTGAGCCACAGGGGGACCATGGCCGTGAGGAAGACGATGGCCACGGTGGCGCGCTGGTAGATCGCGGTGCGCAGGTAGGACGGGTCGTAGGCGATGTCGACCATGGTGACCTGGAGGGCTGCGCACCACAGGATTGCGCAGATGTGCGCGATCAGCTTGGCGATGTTGTCGATGCCGGTGGCGCTCTCGGTGGCCTGGGCGATGGAGGGCACGGCGAAGAACACGCCGATGGTGCAGATTGCGAAGGCCACGACGATCGAGCGGTTGGCGACGGTCGGGGAGCGTCTGGCGCGTATCAGGCAGAGCACAGTGACCAGTGCTCCGAGGGCGGTGACGCTGCCGAAGATGGCCGCGTCCCAGGGGGTAGAGGTGGCTGGGGCGGTGGTGCTGTTCAAGATCTAAAGTCCTTCAAGAGTGTCTGCCGCGTACTCGGCCGCTTCTTTCGGTGTGCGCTTGCGCCGGAATTTGGCGGTGGTGTCGCCGGAGTCGGGCGTGGGGTCGATGCTCACCAGGGGGACCTCGCGGCTCAGTCCGCTTTCCTCCCGGCGGTCCTGGATGTGGGCCAGGAGAAGTGTCAGCTCCTGAGGTGGCAGCTGCTGCAGGTGGCGGACGATCGCGCGGGCGTCGGCGCTTTGCTCAAAGACGGTGAGGGCGGCGAGGTCATCCCAGCCGGGCAGTAAGAAGGCTTCCGGAGCGCCGAGGACGGCCGCGAGCTGCTGCACGGTGTCGAGGGTGGGGTTGGTGTCAGTGCCAACCCTTAGTTTGGAGAGCGCCGCGACCGATCCGCCGCGGCGATAGCCAGGAAGGCCTTGGATGGCCCTGCTCAAAGATCGGTTAGAAGGCAGCTCGCCGTCGTCCGTCGCCTTCCGGCGGAGGAGATGGGCGAGCTTGGCGGCGATCGTGAGCATGGCGTATCTCGTCTGGCGGTCGGTGTGGTGTGCCTCACCTGTGGCTGCGTGAGTCCGGACGTTCGGCTGATCACTTTAGTTGACAGGTCGTTGATTGCAATACATGCTCTGTGCCAAGGTGACTGACCGTAAAACAGTCGATTCACGCGGTTTTTTGGTGGACCCTCAGGGGATGCAGGGTCGGCCGGAAGGTCGCAGCAGTGTCAAGGGGGGTGTATGTCGCAGTCAGTCCACCGGCATGGTGAGGGGGGAGCAGGGATGGCAGGTGCAGTCAGGCCGCACTCTGTTCTGCAGCCGGCACGGGGACAGACGCGCTGCACCGGGCTAGCTCCCGACTCCGGCCGTACGCGGTATCTGTGCACGGTTCGCACGACAGCCGGATCGCTCCGCAGCGGTGGAGTAAGCGCGGGCCACTGACACTGACTGACTTACCGCAGTGCCCGACGTCGTCACTTCGTCGGGCGCTTTTGCGTCAACCCCTCACGAGGAGAGACCGGATGACTCTGTCCTGCGTCATGGCCTCGGCACCGCCGAGCACGATCCGGAGATGCACCGACGCCGTACGCAGCGCTCAGTACGTCGCGCCCGTCACCATCCCCTTTAGGAGCGCAGGCGCGCTGATATGCAAGATCGCAGCTCACGGGCTCAGCTACTACCACCTCGTGGTGAGTGACCGCGCCACCGCCGACTGCGAGCGGGGGGTGGAGATGGTCTTCAGCGCAGAGGGCGTCTCCCACTGGCGTCAGTCTGTCATCGACATCGAGCACGAGCCTCGCCGCAACCGGAACTTTCCCGGCAGCACCTGCAGCACCCTGTACGTCATCTATCCGGAGGTATCCGCTGAGTATCGAGACGCAGCCACGGTCCGTGTCACAGACCGAGCAGTATGAAAAGTGCGGGTGGCGGTACTACCTGCAGCGCGTTGAGCGTGTGCAGGCCCGGCCTGCGGCCTGGTCGCACCACGGCACCGCCTTCCATAGTGCCGCGGAAGCGGTCGAGCGTTCCGGCCGGACCATGAGCCAGCAGGAAGCCGTCGACCTCTTCTCGGAGGAATACAGTGCGCGCATCAATCAGGACCTGGAGCGCGAGCCGGACACGAACCGGTGGCTGAGCGCCGGCCGGTCCGGTGGGGAAGACATCGAGGCCCGGTATGCGCTGGGTCAGGAGCACACGCGACGCTACGTCGAGTGGGCGGATGAAAACCGGCCTGAGCTGTGGACCACGTCCAGCGGCAACCCTGCCGTGGAGGTCCACTTCATGGTCGAGCTGGGCGGGGTAAAGGTTCAGGGGTGCATCGATCAGCTTCTGGTCGAGCCCGACGACACGCTTCGGGTCCGGGACCTGAAGACCGGAACGATGAAGAGCCGCTTCCAGCTGGAGACGTACAAGGTTGCCGTGGAGCAGGCCTACAACGTCCCGGTGAACCAGGGCGATTGGTATCTGGCGAAGAACGGCGGCCTGTCCCGGCCGGTCGTGCTCAACCGCGTCACGGAGGAGGAAGTAGGGGAACGCTTTGCTGCGATGGACGCAGGGGTCAAACGAGGGGACTTCCCCGCCAGCCCCGGATTCCTCTGTCGGTTCTGTGATGTGTCCCACGCGTGCAAATATAAATAGAAGTTGACGCAGGGTCAGTACAAGCGTAAGGTCGACGACCAAAGCCCGGTACGGGTTTATTTTTTGAGGAGTTTCTTTATGGTGGACCATGCTGGTTGGCGCCCCGGGCCCGACGGCGGAGGAAGCCTTGATGTGAAGGGGGTGAAGCTCAGCTAATGTTCTCGCTCAGTCAGTCGGCCCGGCAACGGGGAGCGTCCGGGGAGCCGCTGCCGAACCCCTTCAAGGGATTGTCGAAGCTTGGTACCGAGTTCCGCCGGGGCGAGGTGTCCATCGTTGCCGCCGGCGCGGGCACCGGAAAGTCGACGGTCGTGCTCAATCTGGCTGTCCAGAGCAACGTCCCTACCCTGTACTTCTCCGCCGACTCGACCGCAGCGACTCAGGTGGTACGGGCGGCCTCGATCCTCACGGGGCATGATGCTGAAGGGGTGCGGGCCAAGCTGCACGCCGACGACTTCGGCGAGTACGACGCGGCATTCGCGCAGCGCTGGTGGCAGCGGTTCGACTACAAGGCCCGCCCGACACCCGCGGATATAGAGCTTCACCTCAAGGCCTTCTTCTCCGTATTTCACACCTACCCCCACCTCGTATGCATCGACAACATCACCAACGTCGACACCGGAAGCGCCGACACATCCGAGTCCTACACGCTGGGACTCGAAGGCCTCTGTGACTACATGTCGGAAATGGCCCGCGTGACGCACGCGCACGTGATGGCAACCCACCACGTCATCGGGGAGTACTCCGACGGCCTCAAGCCCATTCCGATGTCCGGCATCAAGGGAAAGATCTCACGTGTCCCCTCAACGATCCTGACCATCCACAAAGAGACCGACGGCATGGGAGGGGTAACCCTCAACATGTCACCAGTTAAGGAACGGGAGAGCTTCTCGGATCCCAGCGGCGAAACCTACGCCTCCTTCGACTTCGACACCCGAACCATGCGCCTGACGGACCTTCCGGAAGGCTTTTAATTTCAGGAGTTTCTTTATGGTGGACCAGACGAGGAGCAGTGCGGCGCCGCGGCGCCCCAAGGGCTACCAGCTGTCCGTAGGCCTGGCCTGCGATGCAGCCGAGCGGTTCCCCGAACTCAGGGCCGCCCTGTCCGGCCCGCTGGTTGCCGTGGTCGAGATGGGACCCGCAAGCCGCCTGAACCTCCGGCAGCTAGCGCGGGACCTTCACGGGCAACCGCCGGTCGATGCCGTGGTCACGTACAAGGGCCGCGCGGGTGAGCTGCAGACGCAGCTGCTCCACATAAGCCAGCTCCGCGCCCATGTGGACGCGTCACGCGATGCGGTACACATGGCGCGCTTGGAACGATCCCTCGCCCACCAGCCGTGACGGCCCGCAGCGCGGGCACCCGGCCGTGCCGACGCTGCGGACGCAACCGGGCGGAGCGCTTCTATACCTCGCCCCGCGGCCACACCTGTTCCACCTGCCGCAAGCGGACGCACAGCCAGGCCGCCCACGAGGCGCGTGTCCGCCGGACCTACGGACTCGGGCCCGGCGAGTATGACGCCCTCCTCGCCGCCCAGGACGGCCGGTGCGCCATCTGCGGCGGCACACGACGACAGCGTCTGTCCGTCGACCACTGCCACCGCACCGGCCTCGTCCGGGGCCTGCTGTGCCGCATGTGCAACAGCCGGCTGCTGACAGCCGCACGGGACAGCTCCGGCGTCCTGCGGGCAGCCGCCGCCTACCTCGACCACCCGCCCGCCCAGCAGCACCTGGGGCTGCGCTACTACCAAGGAGAGAAGGAGAAGTGACCCGATTCCCGCAGAACCGCCAGCCGATCACCCGGCCGCCTATCGCTGCCGTCCTGGCGCACTACTTCCCCCACTGGCAGGCCCCCGAGCAGCGGGCGGGCTGGGTCCGGTGCCTCTGCCCGATCCACGACGAGCAAAGGCCGTCTGCCTCCATCAACTACGATAACGGCAAGCTCCATTGCTTCTCCTGTGACCTGTCACTCGACTCAATTGCCGTCATTCAGAGAGAAGAAGGAATAGGGTTTGCTCACGCAGTACGACTTGCACACAGCCGATTTGGTGACGGCAGCCAAGAAGTACTACAGCCGCTACGCGGGCAGCCCGGCCGGGCGGTATATCGAGCACCGAGGTTTGGCGACGGTAGCCGACCGGTTCAAGCTGGGCTACGTTTCGGATCCCAGCATAGGCCATGAGGCCTACCGGGGCAGGCTCGCAATCCCCTACCTCCGCCCGGTCGGCGTTGCCACTATCCGGTTTCGCTGCATCGCTGACACCTGCGTTATGACTCCTGACGGGGCCTACCGGGAACCTCACGAAGAGGCGCACGGCAAGCACCCCAAGTATCTGGGACTCCCAGGGCATCCACCGATGCTGTTCAACACGTGGGCGTTGATCCATTACAGCCCTTATATAGGGCTGGGGGAAGGAGAGTTCGACGCCATGGCGTCGGAGGTCGCTGGAGTCCCGGCCGCGTCCCTCCCCGGAGTGTCGAGCTGGCAGGAGGAGTTCGCGCCGCCCTTCCTCGGGTTCGAAAAAGTCTTCTCTCTTGGCGACGGAGACCAGGCTGGCCGTCAGTTCAATGAGAAGAACTGCGGGCGGCTGCCCAACGTCGTACCGGTCGATCAGAGCGACGGATACGACACCAACCGATTTGTCAAAGAATTCGGTGGCGAAGCATTCCGAAAGAAGCTGGGAGTATAGAAATAGCACGATTCAAGGTGGGAGACGCAGTCATAGTCACCGGAGTCCCGCGCGAGGCCGTGAGCTGGCTCTACCACGACAAACGCGGCGTCATCCAGGCCATCCACGAAGGCCAGCGCTACCCCAACGACGTGATACTGCAGTCGGGTGGAGCCCTCTGCTTCACCGATGACGAACTCACCCCTGCCGGTGAGGAGAGCCCCGGCCGGCGCCTGCTCGCCGAGACCGAAGGATTCCCCGTGGGGATCGACACCTTCCAGGCGCAGAAACTCATGAGGAAGGCCTTCCACGCCTCGCCCTCGGCCGATCCGTCCTCGGTCAACCGGCCCGACCACTACACCAGCCACCCCAGCGGGATCGAGTGCATCGAGATCACGAAGCACATGAATTTCCCGATCGGAAACGCCATCAAGTACCTCTGGCGGGCCGGGCTGAAGGGCGATGCCACTCAGGATCTGAAGAAGGCGAGGCGCTACATCGACATCGAAATACAGCGACTGGAAGAGGCTGCTTGAGCATCAAGGAAATCGTCATCACCCCGGACGTCCAGTACCCACTGCACGACATCCGGGCGGTCCGGAACCTCTGGCACTACATCAAGGCGACCCAGCCGGCCGAGGTGCTGATCATCGGCGACTTCATGGACTACGCGGCGCCGAGCCGCTGGTCCAAGGGGACGAGGGCCGAGTTCGAGACGGACGTCATGCGCGAGTCCGAAGGCGGTCAGGCCCTCCTGGCCGACCTGCGCGACGGATACACCGGGCCCATCCGGTTCATGGAAGGCAACCATGACGCGAGGCCGCGTGACTACCTCAGCAAGTACGCACCGGCCCTGGCCGCAAGCGGCGCCTTCCACGTGGAGACCCTGTTGGACTTCGAGGGCCTGGGCGTCGAGCTGCTTAAGCCCTTCACCGAGATTGCCCCCGGGTGGGTGGCCATGCACGGGCACGAGCTCAAGGGCCTGTCCCAGATTCCCGGCCGCACCGCTGCATCCAAGGCGAGGAAGCTCGACCGGTCCGTGGTCATGGGCCACACGCACAAGTGCGCCGTCTCCCCGGAAACGGTGGGCCTCGGCAAGGACCGCCGGACTCTCTACGGGTTCGAGGTGGGCCACCTGATGGATGCCTCGAAGGCGCAGTACCTCGCCGGCGGGGTCGCCAACTGGCAAGCGGGCTTCGGCCGCCTGCTTGTCGGCCAGTACTCCGCGGCACCGGCACCGGTCTATATCGAACGAGACGGATCTTTCATCGTGGACGGAGAGAGGTACGGAGCCATCAAGCGCAACAGCCGCGGGCACTTCGTCAGGAAGGACTTCAAGCATGCAGCCTGACGTCGAACTCGACTGGGAATACCTCTCCGGCCTCGCCGACAAAGTCGCACACAACATCGCCGAGAAATGGAGCGTGGTCGAAAAGAACGACGTGAAGCAGGAAATCCTGCTTCACGCGTACAAGCACCGGCCTGTCATTGAAGCCAACTACCAGAAGGAGGCCTTTCTTTGGAAGGTCTTCCACAAGGCCGGCACCCAGTACGCCAGCCGGGAACGCAACTACCGAGACCTGCTCGATGACCAGTACTTCTACACCCCTGACGAAGCGAAAGCCGCACTGCGGACCTTCCTCTACACAGACGAAGAACTCGGAGAAATGATCGGCCGCAAGGACGACCTCTTGCAGGCCCGGGTCACTGACAACCTTGTCTCTGCGCGAATCGACGCGGGAGCAGCACTGAAGAAACTCCCTGAGCGATACCGAGAACTCCTGACACGGCGATTCGTCTACGGCCTTCCCGTGGACGTCCAGGCCGACCGGCAGGCCCTCAGCAGGGCCACCGTCGCCCTGGCCCAGTACATGAACCGCCACCTCCGCACCCGAAAGATCGCTGCCTGATGACCTACGACGACCCGTTCGCCGACACCTCCCCCTGGGACCAGCCCACCACCACCGTTACCGAGGAGCCGCCTGTGACCTTCACCCCCGAGACCGCCTCCGCACTGGCCGGCCGCGCCCCTTTCCGTATCGGCTTCACCCTCAAGGCAGGCAGCGGCTTCGATGCCGAATGGCTCACCCCGTCCGTTGAGGGTGACACCGCCCAGGTGACAGCCGACCGCGGCGTACAGCTCCTGACCGCGATGAAGGCCGTGGGCCTGATCGACCTCACCGCGAAGGCCGCGCAGTACACCCGCGAACAGCACAAGGGCAGCCAAGCCGCCACACCGGCCCCGAAGAAGTTCGAAAACGGCAAGGTTGTCGCTGCTCAGCCCGCCATCGAAGGCGGATACACGTGCGAGCACGGGCCGCGGAATTTCAAGGACGGCGGAAGCTGGGCGGCCTACTTCTGCGGAGGGCGAGGACTCGACAAGCCGCAGCAGTGCCCGCCGCTCTGGCGACAGACGGACGGTTCATTCCGCAGCAAGTGACGATCTGCATATTGCCTAACAATTGATGTGAGACGTGGGGGCAGGTTCTGCCCTCACGTTCCCAGAAAGGGTGCATGAAGGAAATCCACTACCCCATCAAGGGCCAGCAGATAAGCATCCACGTCGTTGAGTCAGAGGACGACCTCCCGGACTTCAAGGCCTTCGTCCTGGCGCACCAGGGACTGCTGGGCTGGGACACAGAAACCACCGGACTCGACTGGTGGAACGCTGGCCGGGGGTTCCGGTGCCGACTGGCCCAGTTCGGAACGGCAACCGAGTCCTACGTCGTCCCCGTCGAGCTGGGACCAGCCTTCGAGGACGCGACCCGCTGGGCCCTTCGCACCACCCGCCGACTGATCGCCCACAACGGCACCTTCGACATGCACGTGGCCGAAGCCTGCCTGGGCATCCCGCTGGAAGAGCTAGCCCCGAAGAGCTGGGACACGAAGCTGCTCGCCCACCTCGTCGACCCTCGGGCCGTGAAGGAACACGGACCTGGTCTGAAGCTCGAAGAGCTGACCAAGTACTACATCTGCCCCCTCGTGGCCGATGAGGTCAAAGGCTCCATGACGGCCATCGCTAAAGAGCTCAAAGTCAAAAAGGATGACGTATGGCCAGTAATTCCGATCGGCCATTACGGCTTCAACCTGTACGCGGGCATGGACCCCGTCCTCGCCTTCCGGCTCTTCAAGATCCTTAACCCGAAGGTCCCCGCCCGCAGCAGGAAACGGGGGCTCATCTCCTGGGAACACCGACTTGCCCACATCACGGCAAAAATTGAGCGCACCGGATACCGCCTCGACAGCGCATACGCCCAGGCCAAGTCAGCAGAACTATACGAGCAGCAATTCAAATGGGAAGAGGTCGCACGCCGTGAAGGCGTCGACAACGTCAACTCCAACGCCCAGATCATTACCGCGCTGCAGGAGCGTGGCATCAAGCTCACGAAGAAGACGAAGAAGGGGAACCTATCGGTAGATGACGAGGTGTTGTCCGAGGTCGGCATTCTGCTCACAGAGGCCATCATCCAGGCCAAGAAGGCGATGAAGTGGAGAGCCACCTGGTTCGACCGGGCCCTTCACAGCCAGGACGCCGAAGGCCGGGTACGCGCCAGCATCAATTCCTGCCAGGCCAGGACGGCCCGCATGACCATCTCGGGCGCGGTACCGGCCCAGACCCTCCCGGCCGGCGACAGTTACGTCAGGCACTGCTTCCTTGCCGAGCCGGGACACGTCACCGTGTCCTCCGACTACGGGAACATGGAGCTGCGCGTACTCGCGGCCTTCAGCGGCGACCCGACGATGCTCGACGCGTTCCACCGCGGCTTGGACCTTCACCAGATCACTGCTGACGCCGCGGGCGTCGACCGGAAGGCCGGCAAGGGCACCAACTTCACTGTTTGCTTCGGCGGCGGATGGCGGGCCATCGTCGAGCAGTACGGCGTATCGGAGGTCGAAGCCAAGAAGGCCGTCAAGGTGTTCTGGGAGACCTACCCCGGCGTGAAGCACCTGGCCGACCGCCTACAGCGCGAGGCCCGCCGCACCGGCTTCATCTACACCGGCACCGGTCGACGAATCCCCGTCGATCGCAACCGCATCTACGCCGCCCTCAACTACTTCATCCAGTCCACCAGCCGTGACATCACGGCCCGAGCCCTGATCGAACTCGATCGCCACGGATACACCGAGTTCGTTCGCCTCCCGATCCACGACGAACTGATCTTCAGCTTCCCCGAGGATCGCGCCGCCGAGCTGGCCGAGAAGACCGCTCGAATCATGGAAATGACCGTCCGCGGCCTCCTGATCCCCGTGGACGCCGAGATCGGCGCCCAGTCGTGGGGAAGCGTCCTCGACCTCGAAGCAAGCAAGCACTAAGGAGAACCAGATGAACAGCATGAACGAGCCGGACGAGTTCGATGAGCTGGTAGCTGGTCTTGAGGAAGAGCTGAACGCCCGAATCGTGGAGAAGCGCGGTGCGCGCGCCGTCGCGGCCACCCGCGTCACAGGCCTGGTCTATCAGGTCGCCGTCACGGCCGGCGTCCCTCACGACCTCGCGCTCGTCATGGCAGAGGACTACTGGGCCTCGGAGATGCGCCCCATCGACGTGATCGCGGCGGAAGGCAACGAGTGACCCGACTCCTGACTGCTGTGGACGTCGCTGAATACCTTGGTAAGCCCTTGAGCTGGGTGTACAACGAGTGGAAGGCCGCCGGTATCCCGTTCAGACGCATCGGGCATCAACTTCGATGCCGCCCGGCCGACCTGGAGAAGTGGATCGACGAGCAAACGGCGTGACGTCAGTGGTGGGGCCCGCGGGGCCCCACCGTCAGCCCTGTGGCCTCGGTTCGGCGAGGGAATCGAGGTCAAGGCCAGTAAGGACTGCCCGCGCCTTCGGCGTTAGCTCGCCACCAGTCTTGCCGTGCGCGCCAGTGAGGTATCCCTCTCGCCGTGCTTGCTGAAGATGACCCTTAATCGTGACGGGGCTGCGGTCGGCGAACGCCGCCAGGACAGGGACCAGGGCCTTCGCTCCGGTGTTCGCCATGTCCTGATACAGCGACGCCAGCAGGGCCAAGTAGGTAGCCGAGACGCCCCCTTGGGTGAGCAGCGCGCGGAGGGCGCGCCCTTGCTGCTCAATGTCGGAAGTGTCCGGCTGCCCGGAGGCACTGGCGTCCGCAGCCTTCCCGATGGCGCTGGCCGTATCGATCTGGCGCAGGATCGTCGTGGAGATGCCCCGGGCCACATCACGGGCTGGCGCGCCTTCTGCAGCCTCAACAGTGACACGCTGCGGCCCCCCTGTGATCGGCCCGGTTGGCCACCACATACGGATGTTCCACGCGCCTGCGTGCTGCACGACCTCTGTGCCGCTCCCGTGCTCGTTCATGACCATCACGCTACACCCATCCTGTTAGGGCAATACTGTATTGACATAGCAGGATTGTGTAGATCAAGCTGACATCCGGTCAGGCAACTCGCCTGACCGGAAGGGAGATTCAACGCGTGACAGCGCGACGACGCGGTAACGGCCAGGGCGGGACCCCCGTCAAGATCAAGAGGAGTGGTCGCAAGGACACCTGGGGTGTGAGAACTCCGGAGCACGCCGACCCTAAGACAGGCAAGCAGATCCGGTACTGGATAGGCCGGGAGTACAAGAGCAAGACCGACGCGGCGGACGCCCTGACGGAGTGGCTCGCGCAGCACAAGCAGAGGGCAGAAGCACAGGCGGACGAGGGCTTGTCCGGCTCGCAGGCGACTGCGCCCGCGAAGGTTTCGCTCGTGAAGTTGAGCGACTCCCTCAACCGGCCCGACCTGACGGTCGGCGAGCTCCTTGACCGGTGGCTGAGCAAGCACCGGGGGGAAGGCACCACCAAGGAGGGTTACGGACCTAAGGTCAGGCTGCACATCAAACCCCGCATCGGCGCCGCGCTGGCAGCGGAGGTGACGGACGAAGACCTGGACGCGCTGTACACCCGCCTTCAGGAAGAGCCCTGCCCCACCAACAAAGGCAAGCCCCTTGGGCCGAAGAGCGTCAGGCATATCCACAACATCCTGAGCGGCGCCTTCGACTTGATCACGGGGCCGCGCAAGCTGCTTCAGTACAACCCCTGCAAGGATGCCAGCCCTCCGACGGAGCGGGAGATCCGGCAGGCGGAACCGGATTTCCCCACGCTGTCCGACAGCGAAACCAGCCGGTTCCTCGGCGACATCTGGACCCCTTGCCGCAACAGCAAGTGCGACGGGGGACTGACCCACCACTGCCTCCGGGACGCTCCCCTGTGGAGCATGTACGCCGCCACCGGCGTCCGGCGCAGCGAAGCCCTGGGAATGAAGTGGTCACTCGTCCGCTGGGACGAGGGCGCTATCGAACTGGGTTGGGTCGTGGTGGAGGAAGGCAACTCCTACCGGCTGCGGAAGTTGACCAAGGACGGAGACGACAACGCGATCATCTACGTAGACCAAGCCCTGATGAACGTCCTCAAGTGGCAGAAGGAACGCCAGGACGCGGAGCGGGAACGCCTCGGGGGCACCTGGGTGGATCACGACCTGGTGTTCGCCCGGGACGGCTTCAAGCTCTACCGGGGCGAGGCCGGCGGCCCCCAGGACCCTGAGAAGGTCTCTGCCCGGTGGCGCACCGTCCGGAACCGGCTCGACCTGCCGGAAGACTTCCGGCTGCACGACTGGCGAGCCAGCAAGATCACGAACGACCTCAACGCCAAGGAAAGCCCGGTCGAGGTCTCGAAGAACGCCCGGCATCACAGCCCCGGCTACACGATGGAGCGCTACGGCAAGCGCCGCCCGGACGCCGCAAAGGCGCTGGCCGGTCGTAGCGCCAGCCGGATCGGGCTGGCGCGCGTAGCGGCCTGATCCAAGACTCCCGGCCGGTCGTCTCGTGGTTGGTCACGCTGCCGGTCGCAGAAAAACCCGAATCCTACTGGTCACGCACTGGTCACGCGGACGCATGATTCCGCTCGGGAAAACAGAAAAACCCCAGGTAAACTGGGGTCTCTGCTGGTGTCCGAGGGGGGACTTGAACCCCCACGCCCGATAAAGGGCACTAGCACCTCAAGCTAGCGCGTCTGCCATTCCGCCACCCGGACTAGGTGTTGTCTCCGGCGGGGTGTTCCCCGCGGCGACATGGATAACAATACCAAGGTTTCGGAGTGCCTTTCACCTGGGTATCTGGGCGGGGCATAAGGTCCCTTTATGGGCAATGCGGGGCAAACCTGGGCAGCCGGGGCGGCCGGGAGCGGTCGGCGGCGGCCCCGGGCCCTTTCGCCTTTGCGGGAGCACTTGCGGGACACGTTCTGGTTCACGCCCACCGTGGGGCTCCTCGGGGCGGCGGGGCTGGCCGCCGGGGTGCTGGAGGTGGACCGGTACGTCGTCGGGGCCCTTCAGGGGGACGGGGACTACGGGGCGGTCGAGTCGCTGATCGGGATCGCCGACGACACCAAGACGATCATCACGACCGTCGGCTCGGCGATGCTGACCTTCATCGGTGTCGTGTTCTCGATCTCCCTGGTCGCGCTACAGATGGCCAGCGGGCAGTTCTCCCCGCGCGTGGTGCGGCTGTACGTGCGCAGCCGGATCACCAAGTGCACGTTCGCCGTCTTCCTCGCGACCTTCCTGTTCGCCCTGCTGGTGCAGGCGTCGTACGAGGGGAACGAGGATCCGCGGACGGTCTCCACGGTGCCGTTCGTCTCCAGCATCGTGTGCGTCGCGCTGGTGCTCGTGAGCCTCGGGCTGTTCATCGCGTACGTGAACTCCACGCTGCGGCTGATGCGGGTGAGCCACGTGATCGACCGGATCACGCGCGAGTCGTTCCGGGTGCTGGGCCGGTACGGCGTCCCCGGCGACGAGCGGCCGGCGCTGGCCGGGGCCGGGGTGGAGGTCGTGCACACGGGACGGGCCGGGGTGCTGCGTGATGTCCACATCGCGCGGCTGGTGCGGGTGGCGCGGCGGCACGGGGTCGTGCTGCGGCTGATCCCGCGGATCGGGGACTTCGTGGTGCCGGGGACGCCGGTGTTCGCGGTGCACGGCGGGGCCGCGCCGCCGCCGCGCGCGCTGCGGTACACGGTGTCCGTCGGCGTGGAGCGCACTTTTCACCAGGATCCGGGGTTCGGGCTGCGGCAGCTGTCCGACATCGCCCAGCGGGCGCTGTCGCCCGCCGTGAACGACCCGACGACGGCCGTGCAGTGCCTGGACCGGATCACCCAGTTCCTCGCGGCGCTCAGCCGGCGGCCGCTCGGGGCGCTGCACCACTGCGACCGCCGGGGCGCGGTGCGGCTGGTGCAGGACGTGCCCGGGTGGGCGGACCTGGTCGACCTGGGATTCGCGGAGATCCGCGGCTGCGCGACCGGAAGCCCGCAGGTGACCCGGCGGCTGGCGGCGGCCCTGGACGACCTGTGGCACCTGACCCCCGCGGGCCGGCGCCCGCCGCTGGAACGGCACCGGGCGCTGCTCGCCGATGCCGTGACGCGGGCGGTTCCGGACGGGGCGGACCGGGAGTTCGCCTTGCTGCCGGACCGGCAGGGGATCGGTTAGCGCGGGCGGACGGCAGCCGGGCCCCCGCCCGTCGGCAAGCTCGGGCCAAGGGACAATGAGGAGGTCAGGAACCCCACGATCACCGGGACGGTCAGCTCATGGGACGGGTCACCGCACGCCGCCGCGTCATCCGCATCCGGGACGGGGTCGTCGGCGCCCGTCCGGACACGCTGGTCACCGAGGAGCCGATGGAGATCCGGCTGAACGGCAAGCCGCTCGCCGTCACCATGCGCACGCCGGGCGACGACTTCGCGCTCGCGGCCGGGTTCCTCGTCAGTGAGGGCGTGCTGGGCGCGGCGGGCGAGGTCGCCAACATCGTCTACTGCGCGGGCGCGACGGACGACGGGGGGAACACGTACAACGTCGTGGACGTGCGGCTCGCGCCCGGCGTCCCCGTTCCCGACATCACCCTTGAGCGCAACGTCTACACGACGTCCTCGTGCGGGCTGTGCGGGAAGGCGAGCCTGGACGCCGTACGGACCACCGCGCGCCACGCCTTGTCCGACGGGCCGGCCCCGATGCGGCTCGAACCCGCCCTGCTGGCCTCCCTCCCCGGCCGGCTGCGGGAGGCGCAGCGCGTCTTCGACCGTACGGGCGGGCTGCACGCGGCCGCGCTGTTCTCCGCGGACGGCGAGCTGCTGGACGTGCGCGAGGACGTGGGGCGGCACAACGCCGTCGACAAGCTCGTCGGGCGGGCCCTCCAGCAGGGGATGCTGCCGCTGGCGGGGACGGTGCTGCTGGTCTCCGGGCGGGCCTCGTTCGAGCTGGCGCAGAAGGCGGTGATGGCCGGGATCCCCGTGCTCGCGGCGGTGTCGGCGCCGTCGTCGCTGGCGGTTGACCTGGCCGCCGAGACGGGGCTGACGCTGGTGGGCTTCCTGCGCGGGGCGTCGATGAACGTGTACGCGGGCGAGCAGCGGATCGTCCTGGAGGAGGCACGCTCGGCGGCCGGCTGATGCCCCGCCGAGGGAAGCACGCTCGGCGGCCCCGGCTGACACCCCGGCGACGTCACGCCACCGGCCCTTCCTCCCGCTCCTCCGCCACGCGCGCGAGCAGCGCGACGAACTGTTCCCTCTCGGCGGGCGTGAGCGCGGCGAGCAGCGCCCGGTTGGCCTCGTCGCCCAGGAGCGCGAGCCGCTCCAGGCAGCTGCGGCCCTCGGCCGTGAGGGCGATGACGTTCTTGCGGCGGTCGTGGGGGTCGGGAGTGCGGGTGACGAGCAGGGCCCGCTGGAGGTCGTTGAGGATGCCGACCATGTCCTTGGGGTCGAAGCCGGTCTCGCGGCCCAGGGCCGCCTGGGCGACGGGGCCGATGTCGGCGACGGCGGCCAGGACGGCGTGGTGCGGCATGCGCAGGCCCTCGTGGGCGAAGGCCTCGCCGAGCAGGCGGCGGCCGCGCCCGGCTGCGCGGTTGAGGAGCCAGCTGGGGAGGGCGCGGATGCGGTCGAGCGCGAGCTCGCCGGGTTCGTAGGGCTCTGTCATGGTGCGACCCTACCGAAATATCCATTGGGCTCCCCAATAAAAAACGTTGGACACCCCAATGACGATGAGCTTATTGTTGGGACTCCCAACGATATCCGTTGGGACCACCAACGACACCCGGAGGTGCGCCCCATGCGCCGTGTCCGCTATCACCAGAACGGCGGCCCCGAGGTCCTGCGCCTGGAGGAGACCGACGTCCCCCGCCCCGGCCCCGGCGAGCTGCTCGTGCGCACCGAGGCCATCGGCGTCACGCTTCCCGTCGTGCGGAAGGTGCGCGGCGGCGGGCTCCCGCTGCCCGCAAGCCTGAGCGGCGAGGTCGCCGGGGAGGTCGTCGCGACCGGCCCGGACGTCGCCGGGTTCGCGGCCGGCGACCGCGTCACCGGCCTGTGCTTCGGCGACGGCTACGCCGACTACTCCCTCCTGCACACGGCGATGACCTCCCCCGTCCCCGAGGGCGCGACCGCCAGGGACGCCGTCGCCCTGGTCCGCTGCGGCCTGGTGGCCCGGGGGGCGTACGCGGCGGCCCGCCCGGCCCCCGGAGAGTCCGTCCTGGTGACGGGCGCGGCCAGTGCCGCGGGCCACCTCGCCGTGCAGCTCGCCAAGGTGCTCGGCAGCGGCCGCGTCGTGGCGGCCGTCAGCTCCGTGGCCGCCGGCGCCAAGGCCGCCTTCCTGCGCGACCTGGGCGCGGACCATGTCATCACGTACGACGAGCTCGCCCACGAGCCCGCGGACCGCTGGGGCGGCCCGGTCGACGTCGTCCTGGACGCGGTCGGCGGCGAGCTCCTCTCCCCCGCCGTCGCCGCGCTCGCACCCGGCGGCCGGCTCGTCGCGTACAGCTCGGGCGGCGGGACGATCGAGGCGTACGACCTGCTCGTCGGCGCGAAGTCCGTGACCGGCTTCCAGATGGCGCTCCTCGCCCGCAACCATCCCGAGCTGATGGAGCGGTGGCGGCTGGAGCTGTGGGAGCTGTTCGCCGCCGGGCGGCTGCGGCCGCGCGTCCACGCCGAGCTGCCGTTGGAGGACGCCGCGAAGGCGCACGAGATCATCGAGTCGCGTCTCAACCTGGGCAAGGTCGTCCTGCGGCCGGCATGAACCCGCGCAAGGCCTGCACGCGACCCCGCGCATGTCCTGCACACGACCCCGTACGAGGCCCCGTACACGACCCCGTACGCGGCCCCCGCCCACGAACCGTACGGGAGCCCGGATAAGACACGTATGGGCTCATCGGCCGAGTCCGGCTTGTGTGACAGTCGTACGGCATCTACGTTCGGCCTCATGGCGCCGCTGCCCGTCCGCACCGCTCCCGCCGTCCCCCGAAACCCCGTCAGGAAGGCCTTCGCGGCAGTCGCGTTGGCGGGCCTGACCGGCTCCTTCCTCCCCCTCCTCGTGCCACCCCCGGCCCGTGCCACGGACACCGGGTTCGAGGAGCAGATCCTCTTCAGGGCGGGCCGGGAAGGGCCCGGCACCGACGCGTACGCCTGCTTCCGCATCCCCGCGCTGGTCACCACCGTCCGCGGCACCGTCCTCGCGTTCGCCGAGGGCCGGAAGGGCAACTGCGGCGACGCCACCGACATCGACGTCGTCGTCAAGCGCTCCGCCGACGGGGGCCGCACGTGGAGCCCGCTGGAGGTGGTCGACGAGGGGCGCGGCGACACCCACGGCAACCCCGCGCCCGTCGTGGACCGGCGCAGCGGCCGGATCACGCTCCTCACGACGTACAACCGGGGCCGCACGGACGCCGGCAACTGCGACGTGCCGTGCGACCGGACGCCGCACGTGCAGTACAGCGGCGACGACGGCGCGCACTGGTCGGAGCCGGAGGACCTGACGCGGGAGCTGCGCCCGCCCGGCTGGAACTCCTGGTACGCCACCGGCCCGGGCCACGGCATCCAGCTCGCGCACGGCCCGCACCGCGGCCGCCTCGTCGTCGGCCTGAACGCCGAGAGCCACGACGGCACCACCCGTGGGCACGCCAACCACGCGGCGCTCGCCCTCAGCGACGACGGGGGCGCGCACTGGCGGCTCGGGGCGGTGGACACCCATGCGGCCGGCCCGGACGGCACGTACGCGCAGAAGCCGTCCGAGCTGACGGTCGCCGAGCGGGCCGACGGCTCGGTGTACGCGGGCGGGCGCGAGCAGGACGGCACGGAGCTCGGCAACCGCGACTTCGCCGTGAGCCCGGACGGGGGTACGGCGTTCGCCGGGCCCTTCCGGTCCGTCCCGGACCTCTACACGCCCATGGTGCAGGGCTCCGTGGCCGTGCTGCGCCCCGGGCGCTGGCTGTTCGCGTCGCCCGCCGACCCCGACCGGCGGCGCTCGATGACGATCCGTTCCTCGTACGACGAGGGGCGCACGTGGGAGGGCGTGGAGCAGGGCAGGCTCGTCACCGCGGACTGGGCGGGCTACTCGGACATGGCCGTCGTGGACGGCTTCGGTAACAGCACCAGCGACGGTGACCGGAGTACGGCCGGGCTGCTGTACGAGGCGGGCCGGGGCAACGCGCGGGACGAGATCCGGTTCGCCCGCTTCACCGAGGAGTGGCTGGGCGCTCGCTCCGGGCCGCCGCCCACGACGCCGGACCGGGCGCCGGGCGGGCGGGACGCGTACGTCTTCGGAGGCCCGCGCACGGTCCGGGGCCGCTCGGGCGGGGGCCTCGCCTTCGACGGGGTGGACGACGCGGTGCGGCTGCCCTACCGGGCCTCCCTGCCGCTGGGGACGCGAGACTTCACCGCGGCGCTGTGGTTCCGGTCCCGGCCCCGGTCCGCGACTCCACGGCCCGCGGCTCCCCGGTCGGCATCCGTCGCCGCCGTGCCGCCCGAGCAGCCGCTGCTGTGGATGGGCGGGATGGGCGGCGCGCCCCAGGTGGCGCTGCGGGTGGCGCCGGGCGGGCGGGTGACCGGGCAGGTGACGGCGGTCGCCGGGGCGGGGCCGGCCCGTACGGCGATCGTCCGGTCGGCCGCGTACGGGGACGGGTTGTGGCATTGGGCGGTGCTGCGGCGCGGCGGCGGGAGGGTCGTCCTCACGGTGGACGGTGCCGCTTCGTCGGTGCCGGACGTGCCGGGTGCGGTGAGCCGGAACTCGACGTTCGGGGTGCATCTGGGGCAGCGTCCGGACGGCCGGGCGTGGCTGGCCGGGGAGCTGGACGACGTACGGGTGTACGGGCGGGCGCTGACGGACGGCGAGGTGGCGCGGCCGGGGCGGCCGGGAGGACCGGGGCGGCTGCGGCTGCCAGTACGGCCCGGGGGGCCCGATCCGGCGCGCGATCTGCTGCTCTGGCTGCCGCTGGACCGCGTCGACCGTGCCGCGCGCGTCGACCTCCCCGACCGGGCGGGCCGCACCGACCGCACAGGCCGCGTTCAGGCCGCCCGGGAGAGCGACGGTGCGGCGGGCCCCGGCGCGGGTGCCGCCTCGCGCCCGTAGCGCTTCGCGAGGACCGCCCCGACCATCAACTGCATCTGGTGGAAGAGCATCAGCGGCAGTACCGCCAGGCTCGCCTGGGCCCCGAAGAGGACGCCCGCCATGGGCAGGCCGGCGGCCAGGCTTTTCTTCGAGCCGCAGAAGATGGTGGCCAGCCGGTCCTCGCGGCCGAAGCCGAGCCGGCGCGAGCCGTACGTGGTGACCGTCAGCATGAGGCCCAGCAGGACGGCCTCCACACCCAGCAGGGCCAGCAGCCGCAGCGGGGTGACCTCGTGCCAGATGCCGCGGACCATGCCCGCGCTGAAGGCCGAGTAGACGACCAGGAGGATCGAGCCGCGGTCCACGTAGCCGAGGACCTTCTTGTGCCGGGTGAGGAAGCCGCCCACGCGGCGGCGCAGCAGCTGGCCCGCGAGGAACGGCACGAGGAGCTGCAACACGATCGACAGCAGGGAGCGGGCCGAGAAGCCGCCGCCGCTGTTGCCGAGGAGGAGGGCCGCGAGGAGGGGAGTGAGGGCGATTCCCACAATGCTGGAGAACGAGCCCGCGCACACCGCTGCCGCCACGTTGCCGCGCGCCATGGAGGTGAAGGCGATCGACGACTGGATCGTCGAGGGCACGAGGCACAGGAACAGCAGTCCTGAGTGCAGTTGCGGGGTCAGGACGACGGGGACGAGGCCGCGGGCGGCGAGGCCGAGGAGCGGGAACAGGACGAACGTGCAGCCGAGGACCGTCACGTGCAGCCGCCAGTGGCGCAGGCCCTCCAGGGCCTCGCGGGTGGAGAGGCGGGCGCCGTAGAGGAAGAACAGGAGCGCCACGGCGCCCGTGGAGGCGCCGCCGGCGACGGTCGCCGCCTGGCCTCGGGCGGGCAGGAGGGCGGCGAGGGCGACGGTGCCCAGGAGGGCCGCTATGTAGGGGTCGACGGGGAGGCGGAAGCGGAAGCGCGACGGCATGGCCCCAGCCTGGTGTCCTCGGCACCTATGCGGAACCCCGTTTGCCGCTCTGACTGTCATCACGAATCGCGATGAGCAGCGGGTTAACGGCCTACGCTGGTGCCGTGTTCGATCCCGTGCAGCTCCGTACGTTCCTGGCCGTCGCGCAGACGCTGAGCTTCACCCGGGCCGCCGGCCGCCTGGGGGTCCGGCAGTCGACGGTGAGCCAGCAGGTCCGCCGGCTGGAGGCCGCGGCCGGCCGGCAGCTGTTCGTACGCGACACGCACAGCGTGCGGCTGACCGAGGACGGCGAGGCGATGCTGGGCTTCGCCCGCACGATCCTGGAGGCGAACGAGCGGGCCGCCCACTGGTTCGCGGGCACGCGGCTGCGCGGGCGGCTGCGGTTCGGGGCGTCGGAGGACTTCGTCCTCACCCGGCTGCCCGAAGTCCTGGAGGGCTTCCGGCGCGAGCACCCCGAGGTCGACCTGGAGCTGACCGTCGACCTGTCGGAGACCTTGCAGAAGCGGCTGGCCGCGGGGCGGCTGGACCTCGTCCTCGTCAAGCGCCACCCCGACGGCGGGCCGCACGGGCGGCTCGTCTGGCGGGACCGGCTCGTGTGGATCGGCAGCGAACGGCTCCGCCTGGACCCGCAGCGGCCGCTCCCGCTGATCGCGTTCCCGCCGCCCGCGGTGACGCGGGCGCGGGCCCTGGAGGTGCTGGAGCGCAGCGGCCGGTCCTGGCGGGTGGTCTGCACGAGCGGCAGCCTCAGCGGTCTGGTGGCGGCGGCGCGCGCGGGGCTCGGCGTCATGGCCCACACCCTGGGCATGATCCCGCCGGGCCTGGTCCGCCTCGCCCCCGGCCCGGGCCTGCCGGACCTCGGCGAGGTCGACGTGGTCCTGCTGCACGGCGCGGCACCGGGGAGTACGGCGCGCGGGGCGGCGGAAGCACTGGCCCAGGCGGTCCTGGCAGCGGGCGACCGGCTGCAGGGGTAGTGCGGGCGGCGTCCGGCTACGAGGTCGCCGACTTCAAACAGGCCGCCGACCGCCGAGCCCGCCGGCCACGGGCCACTGTTCACCGCGCACGGGCGTCGTCGAGCTACTCGCGGGGCAATCGGCATGACACGGAACATTTATGGACTATCCGTGGATTATTCGCAGATTATTCGCGAACCCGGGCGTTCACTGCGGGACGCGCGTCACCGCTGTCCGCGCCCAGGCCCGCGAGCAGGCGCAGCCCGTCCTCAGCGGGGCTGCCGGGGGCCGCGGACAGCACCAGCAGCTCCATGCTCGATTCGTCCGGTAGTGCGAAGTTCTCCTGGTGCAGTTCCAGCAGTCCGACCAGGGGGTGCCGGAACGCCTTGCGCCCATGGGAGCGGGCGCGCACGTCCGCGCGGGCCCAGAGGCGGCGGAAGCGCTCGCTGCCCATCGCCAGTTCGCCGATGAGCGAGGCCAGGCGCGGGTCCTCGGGGTACTTTCCGGCGGCCAGGCGCAGATGCCCGACCACATCGAGGGTGCATGTCTCCCACTCCGCGTAAAGGCCGCGCTCGGTCTCATCGAGGAAGATGTGCCGGGCGCTGTTCAGGCCCGGCAGGCCCGGCACCGGCCGCCCGTAGAGGAGCCCGGCGAGGCGGTTCCCGGCGAGCACGTCCAGGCGGTGGTTCATGATCAGCGCGGGCGCGTCGGCGACCAGGTCGAGGACGCGCAGCAACTCCGGCCGGATCCTCCCGCCCGGCGCCTTCGCGCGGCGGCAGCGCTGCCGGGCGAGCCGGCAGAGGTGTTCGCGTTCGGTCTCGTCGAGGCCGAGGACGCGGGCGAGCGCGTCGAGGACCTGGTCGGAAGGCTGGGTCGCGCGGCCCTGCTCCAGGCGTACGTAGTAGTCGACGCTGACTCCGGACAGGTGCGCGACCTCTTCGCGGCGCAGGCCTTGTACCCGGCGGCGGCTGTCGATGGGAATGCCGGCGGCCACCGGG
The DNA here is from genome assembly GCF_044336695.1 of Streptomyces sp. SCA2-17. Taxonomy (NCBI): domain Bacteria; kingdom Bacillati; phylum Actinomycetota; class Actinomycetes; order Kitasatosporales; family Streptomycetaceae; genus Streptomyces; species Streptomyces sp. SCA2-17. The sequence goes on along the minus strand of NZ_CP117521.1, from coordinate 5,495,926 downwards.
TCGACCCGGGAACGCCGGGTCCGCAGGAAGCCCGCAAGATCGTCCATTCCCCCAGTATGGCCTCGGTGGTGCCTGTGAAGGTGGCCCTGCCAATACCAGGAAGTCCCGTACCGGGAAGTCCCGTCCTACGGAAGAGGCGCCCCTGAACGCCGGACGCCGCGGCGCCCAGGATCGAGGGCACCCGATCCGAAGGAGTTCCCATGAAGACGCTGATCGTCTACGCCCACCCGGAGCCGAAGTCGCTCAACAGCTCGCTGAAGGACCTCGCGGTGTCCACGTTGGAGGCCGCCGGGCACGAAGTACGGGTGAGCGATCTGTACGCGATGAACTGGAAGGCGGCCGTTGACGCCGCGGACTACGGCCCCGACGCGTCGAGCCGGCTGAAGGTCGCCCTGGACTCCGGCCGGGCCTTCGACGCCGGGACGCTCACCCCGGACGTCCTCGCCGAGCAGGAGAAGCTGCTGTGGGCCGACACGATCATCTTCCAGTTCCCGCTGTGGTGGTACTCGATGCCCGCGATCCTCAAGGGCTGGGTGGACCGGGTGTTCACCTACCGCTTCGCGTACGGCGTCGGCGAGCACAGTGACACCAAGTACGGCGAGCGCTACGGCGAAGGCACCCTCGCGGGCAGGAAGGCCATGCTGTCGGTGACCGCCGGCGGCCCGGAGTCGCATTACGCCGCCCGCGGGATCAACGGCCCCATCGACGACCTGCTGTTCCCGATCCACCACGGCATCCTCTACTACCCGGGCATCGAGGTGCTGCCGCCGTTCGTGCTGTACGGCACCGACCGGATGACCGACGAGAACTACCCGGACGTCGCCAAGGCCTGGGAGCAGCGCCTGCTGACCCTGGAGTCGACCGAGCCGATCGCGTTCCGGCGGCAGAACTTCGGCGACTACGAGATCCCCTCGCTGCACCTGAAGGAGGGACTGGAGCCCGCGGGCCGTACGGGTTTCGGGCTGCACGTGCGCGGCTGACCGCGGAGCGGCCGCGGCGCAGCCGGAGGTGAGCGCGCCGACCGGAGTTCCGTACCGCCGGCTTCGGCGGTACCGCTTTCCGGGCGGTCGGCCCCCAACACGCCCCTAGCCCAAGGCGATTGAGGGCCCCGTACGCCGGGTAGGGGCTTCGCTCTGTGGGGGGCATGACAAGGAGCTGGCCGTTGCGCGAGATCACCGTTCCGCCGCTCGTGTCGACGCCGCCCGTCGGCGGCCTGGCGGATTCCGTCTTCGACCGCGCCGCCGAGGAGCCCGGGGAGGCGGCGTTCGGGCGCAAGGGGGCGGACGGGTGCTGGCGGGACGTGACGGCGGCGGCGTTCCGGGACGAGGTCCTGGCCCTGGCCAAGGGGCTGCTCGCCGAGGGCGTGCGGTTCGGGGACCGGGTCGCGGTCATGTCCCGGACGCGCTACGAGTGGACGCTCTTCGACTTCGCGCTGTGGTCGATCGGCGCGCAACCCGTGCCGCTGTACCCGACGGCCTCCCCCGAGCAGGTCTGCTGGATCCTGCGCGACGCGGGCGTGACGGCCTGCGTCGTCGAGCACGAGGACCACGCGATGACCGTCGGCTCGGTCGTCGGCCGGCTGCCGGAGCTGACGCGGCTGTGGCAGCTGGACGCCGGGGCGGTCGAGGAGCTGGGCGCCGCCGGGGCGCGGGTCGGCGACGACGTGGTGGAGCGGCACCGCATGGCCCTCACCCCCTCCACACCGGCCACCGTCGTCTACACGTCCGGCACGACCGGCCGCCCCAAGGGCTGCGTGCTCACCCACGCCAATTTCATGACCGAGGCCGACAACGTCGTCAGGCGCTACGAGCACGTCTTCCGCTCCCGGCCCGGCGACGAGGCGGCCACGCTGCTGTTCCTGCCGCTGGCCCACGTGTTCGGGCGGATGGTGCAGGTCGCCGCGGTGCGCGGGCGGGTGAAGCTCGGCCACCAGCCGCAGCTGACGAGCGCCGCGCTGCTGCCGGACCTGCGGGCGTTCCGGCCGACGTTCGTCCTCGCGGTCCCGTACGTCCTGGAGAAGATCTTCGCGCTGGCGCGGCGCACGGCCGAGGCCGAGGGCCGGTCCGCGCCGTTCGAGCGGGCCGTGGACGTGGCCGTGCGCTACGCGGAGGCCGTGGAGCAGCGGGCGTTCGGCCGGGGCGCGGGGCCGGGGCCCGCGCTGCGGCTCCGGCACCAGGTCTTCGACCGGCTGGTCTACGCCAAGGTGCGGGAGGCACTGGGCGGGCGGGTGCGGCACGCGATGTCGGGCGGTTCGGCGATGGACCGGCGGCTGGGGCTGTTCTTCGCGGGCGCCGGCGTGACCGTCCTGGAGGGCTACGGGCTGACGGAGACCACGGGCGCCGCGACCGCCAACCCGCCCGAGCGGCCCCGCTTCGGCTCGGTCGGGCAGCCCGTCCCGGGCACGACCGTGCGGATCGCCGGCGACGGCGAGATCTGGCTGCGCGGCGGCCAGGTCTTCGCCGGCTACCTGGGTGACGGGCGGGCGACGGGCGCGGTGCTGCAAGAGGGCTGGTTCGCGACCGGCGACCTGGGGCGGCTGGACGAGGACGGCTATCTGTCCATCACCGGGCGGAAGAAGGAGATCCTGGTGACGTCGGGCGGCAAGAGCCTGTCGCCGGTGCTGCTGGAGGAGCGCGTACGGGCGCACCCGCTCGTCGCCCACTGCGTCGTCGTCGGCAACGACCGCCCGTACGTGGCCGCGCTGGTCACGCTGGACGAGGAGGCGGTCGCGCACTGGCTGCACATGCGCGGCGGACCGGCGCCGGGGACGGGCCCCGGGACCGGGAGCGGGACCGCGTACGGATCCGCGTACGGCCACGGGCCCGGGCTGCTCCAGGACACCGACCTCGTGCGCGACACCGGCCTGGAGGCCGAGATCCGGCGGGCCGTCGTGGCCGCGAACACCCTCGTCTCGCAGGCCGAGTCCATCCGGACGTTCCGGATCCTGAAAGCCCGGTTCACGGAGGAGGACGGGCTGCTGACGCCGTCTCTCAAGCTCCGGCGGAAGGCGATCGAGGTGGCGTACGCGCGCGAGGTGGACGCCTTGTACCGCGGACACCACAGAGACGGCGGACACCCCGGAGACGGAGGAGGAATCAGAGACAACAGGGGCATTACGGGAATGCAGTGACCGCTGTGATCGTTGACGCTGGACGTACGAATCGCGTCTCCGACCGTAAGGATCGAGCACCCGTGAGCAAGGCTGCCCCCATTCCGTCCATCACGCTCAACAACGGCGTCGAGATGCCGCAGCTCGGCTTCGGCGTCTTCCAGGTCCCCGACGCCGAGGCGACGGCCGCCGTCGAGACGGCCCTGGCCGCCGGGTACCGCAGCATCGACACGGCGGCCGTGTACGAGAACGAGACCGGCACGGGCAAGGCCCTGACGGGCTCGGGCATCGCGCGCGACGAGCTCTTCGTGACCACGAAGCTGTGGAACAGCGCCTCGCGCAGCTGGACGCGTGACGCCGTCCAGCGCGAGTTCGACGCCTCCCTGGAGCGGCTCGGCCTCGACTACGTGGACCTGTACCTCATCCACTGGCCGCGCGCCGTCCGCGACGACTACCTCTCCATCTGGCGCGCGTTCGAGGAGATCGCGGAGAGCGGCCGCGCCCGGGCGATCGGCGTCTCCAACTTCCAGCCCGCCCACCTGGAGCGGCTGCTGGCCGAGACGTCCGTCGTCCCCGCCGTCAACCAGGTCGAGCTCCACCCCTTCCTGGCCCAGTCCGGACTGCGCGCGTTCCACGCGCGCCACGGCATCACCACCGAGGCGTGGGCGCCGCTCGGCCAGGGCAAGGAGCTGCTGACCACCCCCGTGATCGCGGGGATCGCGGAGAAGCACGGCCGCACCCCCGCGCAGATCGTGCTGCGCTGGCACCTTCAGCTGGGGCACGTGGCCATCCCCAAGTCCGTGACGCCGTCGCGCATCCGCGAGAACGCCGACGTCTTCGGCTTCAGCCTCGACGACGAGGACATGTCGGCGATCGCCGCGCTCGACAGCGGCACGCGGCTGGGCCCGGACCCGGACGAGTTCGACGTCAACTGAGGCCGCACCAGCCGTGCTGTCCCGGGGCCCCGCGAGCCGGGGCCCCGGGGCGGCGCGCCGTGCCGTCTCTATAGAGTCGCGCACATGTTCTTCACGCCCTGGACCCCGCCGACGCCCATCGAACAGCACCTCCGGGCGGCGACGGCGCGCGGGGACTGGGACGGGCAGGTCGGTGCCCTCGCGGCGGGCGAGTTGTACGTCGCCGTGGCCAGGGTGGAGGCCGACGGCCTGATACCGCCCGCGCCGCTCGCCCCGTACCACGACCCGGCTTCGGGCAAGCGCTGCCTTCCGGTCCTGACGCGCGGCGCGCTGCCGCCCTGGCAGCCCGACTGGGTCTTCCAGCGCACCACTCTCGACGAGCTGGCCCTGGAGTGGCCGAACGACAAGTGGCACCTCGCGGTCAACCCCGGCCAGCCCGCCGCGGCTGTCATCCCGGCCACCCCGCTGGACCGCGCGGCCTGGCTGGAGGTCTACGCCGAGACGCCGCCGCCCGCACCCGGCCGGCTGCTGTCCCTGTACACGGGGCCCCTGCACGGGCCGCTCGCCCACGGGCTGGCCTGCGGCGCCCCGCTGTCCGTACGCGACGGCGTGCCCTGGAACGAGCTCGGCGCCGTCTACCGGGACTACGACGCTGACCGTGCCGTCCTGCGCGACACGTGGGGCGTGGCCGACCCCGCCGGCTGGTGGCACCTGACGGAGCGGCTGCTCGCCGGGGCGGGAGCGGGGCGCGAGGCGGAGTTCGCCCTGCGGGCCCGTACGGGTCTCGCCGAGCACTCCGCCTCCGGTGACGCGCCGGCTGCGGAGCCGTCCACCGAGCAGTGGCGGGAGGCCGTCACCCACGTCCTCCTGCACCGTGCCGCGCCCGACGCCGAGGTCCGGGCGATGGACGCCGCCGTCACACGTGTCACCGAGGCCGAGGAGCGGCTGCGGGGCGAGGGGGTGCTGCGGCCCGGAGAGCCCATCGCCTCGGCCGCCGCCTACGACCTCGCGTGCGCCGTGGCCGTCGCCCGGCTCGGCCTCGCGGCGCGGCTGTGCGGCCCGGCCGACGCGGAACGGGTCGTCCTGACCGCCGGGGAAGCCGCCCGGAGAACGTACCGGTCGTGGCCCGCGTTCGCCGCCGGCTTCCTGCTGGGGCGGGCCCTGCGGCCGGGCGGCACGAGCGATCCCCGCGCCTCCGTCCACGGACTCCCGGGCCCACCGCACCACCCGGGCGTCCCGGACCCCGCGCCCGCCGGCCCCACCGGCCACACGGGCCGCCCCGACGACGCTGACGGAGCCGCCGCGCTCCTCGTCCACCGCGCCCTCACCACCGACCCCGCCAGCCCCTGGCTCAACATCCCCTGGTCGTGACGGCCCTGCCGCCCGCGCCCCGGCGCCGCACGAGCGCACAATCGCGGCATGGGCGTACCCGCCGACTCCCCGACCTCGCCGACCTCGCCGTCACCACCGTCACCTGACGGCGTGTCCGTCGTCCTCTTCACCTCCGACCTGCGGCTGCACGACAACCCGGTGCTCACCGCGGCCCTGCGGAGCGCGCCGCGCGTCGTGCCGCTGTTCGTCGTGGACCGGGGCATCGCCGCCGCGGGCTTCGCCGCGCCCAACCGGGCCGCGTTCCTGGCGGACTGCCTCGCCGCGCTCGACGAGGGGCTGCGGGCCCGCGGCGGGGCCCTCGTCGTCCGCAGGGGCGACGTGGTGGCGGAGACCTGCCGGGTGGCCGCCGGGACCGGCGCGGGCGAGGTGCACGTCGCCGCGGGCGTGAGCGGGTACGCGCTGCGCCGCGAGGAGCGGCTGCGGAGCGCGCTGGCGGCGGACGGCCGGCTGCTGCGGGTGCACGACGCGGTCGTCACGGCCGTGCCGCCCGGCGCCGTCCTGCCCGCGGGCAAGGACCACTACGCGGTGTTCACCCCGTACTTCCGCCGCTGGTCGGCCGAGCCGCTCCGGCCGGTGCTGCCGCCGCCGCGCGCGGTGCTGCTGCCCGAGGTGCGCACGGAGCCGCTGCCCGCGGCGTCGTCCCTGGCCCGGGGCACGGCCTCGCCCGCGCTGCCGCGGGGCGGCGAGCGCGAGGGCCGCCGCCGGCTCGCGGCCTGGCGGCGCGGCGGGCTCGCACGCTACGCCGAACGCCACGACGACCTGGCGGGGAACGGGACGTCGCGGCTGTCCCCGTACCTCCACTTCGGCTGCCTGTCGCCGGTGGAGCTGGCCGCAGGGGCCCGGGAGCAAGCAGGCGGGGGCTCCGTGGGCGCCGAGGCGTTCGCACGGCAGCTGGCGTGGCGGGACTTCCACCACCAGATGCTGGCCGCCCGGCCGGACGCGGCCCACCGCGACTACCGCACCCGGCACGACCGGTGGCGCGAGGCGCCCGGCGAGCTCGCCGCGTGGCGGGAGGGCCGTACGGGCTATCCGGTGGTCGACGCGGCGATGCGGCAGCTCGCGCACGAGGGCTGGCTGCCCAACCGGGCCCGGCTGATCGCCGCGAGCTTCCTGACGAAGACCCTCTACCTCGACTGGCGGGCCGGGGCCCGCCACTTCCTCGACCTGCTCGTGGACGGCGACGTGGCCGACAACCAGCTCAACTGGCAGTGGGTGGCGGGCACCGGCAGCGACACCCGCCCCCACCGGGTGCTCAGCCCGACGGCCCAGGCCGAGCGCTTCGACCCGGACGGCGCCTACGTGCGCCGCTGGGTCCCGGAACTGGCCGGCGTGCCCGGCCGGGCCGTCCACCGGCCGTGGCTGCTGCCGGACGGGGAGCGGGCGCGCCGCGGCTACCCCGCGCCGGTGGTCGGACTGGAGGAGGCGCTGGAGCGGTTCAAGCGGGCGCGCGGCCGCGCCTGAGCCGTGGCCGCGGGCCCGCCCGTCCCCCGGCCGGGCCCTCCCCGGCTCCCCCGCCGGAGCCCGGTCAGCGCGCCCCGTGTCCCGCCGCCACGGCCTCGACGCGGCGGGCCAGTTCGACGTCCAGGCCGGTGACCTTGCCGCCCACGCTGTGCGTGTTCACGCTCAGGGCCACCGTGTTGTAGCCCAGGGTCGTGTCCGCGTGGTGGCCCAGCTCCTCCTGGATCTGGGCGATGTGGACGACCATCGCGGCCGCCTGGAAGTGCCCGTCGAAGTGGTAGGTGCGGCTGATGCGGACGCCGTCCGTGGTCCAGCCGGGCAGCTCCTGGAGGCGATGCTCGACGTCCTGCTGGGAAAGCGGTTCGACGGCCATGACTGTCCCTTCGTGGGTGGGAGCCGTAGTGGTTGCGACGGTTGCCCGGGGTAGGTGCCCGCGCCGGGTGCCGGTGACTCAAGCGTCCCACGGTGCGGGGGTGCTTTCGCGCCAATGTGCCGTACGGGGCCCCGCGCGCCGGACAAGTGCTACCGGGTCGTAGGCACCCCTCCTATGCTCCTGCGCCGGACGTGTACACGTCACCTACGTGGAGGGGCCGGCATGGACGGTACGGACCGTACGGGCAGCACACGCAGGGGTTTCATCGGCGGGGCCGCGGCCGTCGCCGCGACGGCGGCGGGCACGGCGGCGCTCGGGGGACGGGCCGCGGCCGCGGCCCCCCGCACCAGACCCGCCGCGCCGGGCCGCCGCACCGGATCCGGCGCGCCGAGCGTCGCCGTCCTCGGCGGCGGCGTCGCGGGGCTCACCGCCGCCCACGAACTCGCCGAGCGCGGCTTCCGGGTGACGGTGTACGAGAAGAAGGCGCCGGGCGGCAAGGCCCGCAGCATGGACGTGCCCGGCAGCGCGCGGGGCGGCCGCAAGCCGCTGCCCGGCGAGCACGGGTTCCGCTTCATCCCCGGCTTCTACCGCAACCTGCCGGACACCCTGCGCCGCATCCCCTTCCCCGGCAACGCGAACGGCTGCCACGGCAACCTCGTGGCGTCCACGGAAGTGATGCTGGCCCGCATCGGCCACGAGGACATCCGGCTGCCGTTCCGCTCGGTCGGCAAGCCGCCGCCGCTGCTCACCCCGGACGCCCTGCGCCGCGCGCTGACCGGCTTCCTCGACGCGTTCGGCAACATCCCGGTCCACGAGACCGCCTACTTCGTGAGCCGGCTGCTCGTCTGGCTCACCAGCTGCGACGCGCGGCGCACCGGAGCGTGGGAGCGCACGCCCTGGTGGGAGTTCATCGGCGCCGCCCGGATGTCGCCGAACTACCAGCGGCTGCTGGCCATCGGCATCACCCGCAACATCGTGGCCACCAAGGCCGAGGTGGCCAGCACCAAGACGGTGTCGACGTGCATCGAGGCGTTCCTCTTCAACGCCCTGGGGCGGGGCGCGGACGGCGAGCCGGACCGGGTGCTCGACGCACCGACCAACGAGGCGTGGATCGACCCGTGGGTGGCACACCTGCGCTCCCTGGGGGTCGCCTTCGAGATCGGCTCGGCCGTACGGGACCTGCGGATCGCGGGCGGCCGGATCACCGAGGCGGTGCTGCAAGACCCGTCCGGAGCCAAGCGGTCCGTCACCGCCGACCACTTCGTCTCGGCGATGCCCGTCGAGCACGCCCGTACGACCTGGAACGCGCAGGTGCGGGCCGCCGACCCGCAGCTGGCGCGCTGCGACCAGCTCAAGACGGACTGGATGACGGGCATCCAGTTCTATCTGACGGAGCCGACGCCCGTCCTCCACGGGCACGTCAACCACATCGACTCCCCCTGGTCCATCACCTCCGTGGGGCAGGCGCAGTACTGGTCCGGGCGCGACTTCCGGGCCGACTACGGGGACGGCGCCGCGGCGGACTGCCTGTCCGTGGACGTCTCCGAGTGGGACAAGCCCGGCATCCTCTACGGCAAGACCGCCAAGCAGTGCACACGCGAGGAGGTCGCGCGCGAGGTGTGGGCGCAGATGAAGGCCGGGCTCAACGACACCGGGCGCACGGTGCTGAGCGACGCGAAGATCCATTCGTGGTTCCTGGACCCGGCCGTGGAGATCGGCGGCCCCCGCCCGGTCAACGACGAACAGCTCCTCATCCACCCCACCGGCACCTGGCACAACCGCCCTTCGGCGCGGACGGCGATCCCCAACCTCTTCCTGTGCGGGGACTACGTGGCCACCGACATCGACCTCGCCACGATGGAGGGCGCCAACGCCTCCGCACGGGCGGCGGTCAACGCCTTGCTGGACGAGGCGGGTTCGCGCGCCGGGCGGTGCACGATCACGCCCCTGTACCGGGCCCCCGAGCTGGAACTGCCGAAGGCCGACGACGCGGTCCGGCACGGGCTCGGCCTGCCCAACGCCTTCGACCTGGGGTGAGCCGGACGCGCCGGGGGCGGCGCGCTACGGTCGGATCATGACGACTGCCGTGGACGCCCCCGGCGTGGGCCCGCTGCTGAGACAGTGGCGGGAGAAGCGCCGGACCAGCCAGCTGGAGCTCGCCCTGCGCGCCGGCTCCTCCGCCCGCCACATCAGCTTCATCGAAACGGGCCGCTCCCGGCCCAGCCAGGAGATGGTCCTACGCCTCGCGGACCACCTCGACGTGCCCGTCCGGGAGCGGAACGCCCTGCTGGTCGCCGCGGGTTACGCCCCCGCGTACCCGGAGCGGCCGCTGGACGACCCCGCGCTGGGCGGGCTGCGCGCGGGCCTGGAGCGGCTGCTGACGTCCTACGAGCCGTTCCCCGCGCTCGTCGTCGACGGCACGTACGAGGTACTGGCCGCCAACCGGGGCATCGCGATGCTCCTGGAGGGCGTCGCCCCGTCGCTGCTCGTGCCGCCGCTGAACGCCATGCGGCTCACCATGCACCCCGCGGGCCTGGCGCCCCGCATCCGCAACTACCGCGAATGGCGCGGCCACCTGCTGCACCAGATGGAGCGTCAACTGGCCCTGATGCGGTCGGCTCCGCTGCGGGCCTTGTACGACGAGGTGAGCGCGTACCCGCTCCCGGAATCCACCGACGAGGAACGGACCCGGCGGGAGGGCGGTCCCGATGACGTCCCCTTCGCCCTCCCCCTGGTCATCGACCACGCGGGCCATACGCTCTCCTTCGTCTCGACCATCGCGACGTTCAACACCCCGATGGACGTCACGGTCTCGGAGCTGGCGGTGGAGACGTTCCTGCCGGCCGATCCCGGCACCGCGCGCCTGCTGACGGCCCTCATGCCGTAGCGGCCCGGGCGGGCACGCGGTCGAGGAAGCCGGTCACGGTCCGGATCCGGCCGTCCCCGTCCAGGGTGATCACGTCGGAGCCGGCCACGGGGGCGGACCCGTCGGCGAGGGACACCAGTTCCCACTGGAAGCGCGCGACGTCGTGGTGCCCCTCGACCGCACCGATCCGCCGGAATTCGAACCCGGGGAACTGCTCCTGCGCCCCGGCGATGACAGCCGCGATGCCCTCATGGCCGTGAACCTCGGCCAGCGGGTCGGTGTAGGCCCCGCCCTCGCCCCAGGCGGCCGCTACGGCTTCGGCCAGCGCCTCGGTCCCGGTGGCGTTCCACGCCTCGAAGTAACGGGCGACAGCGGCCTCGTACTGCGTCATGACGTACTCCCTCACTCGTCAAGAACGATCCGGCTCGGACACCGGACCGGAGTGCGCCGGCCCGGTGCCCGGCGGGTTTCACTGTGCCGGGTGGCGGGGAGCCGAGGCGATTACCGCCGGAGTAATGGTGGCCGGGCCCAGCCCCACGCCCGCGGGTAGCGGGCTTTCGTCCTCGACGGCGCGCAAGCGCGCGTACGTGTGAAGCAGTGGGTGAATGCGGTAGTAGCCGGGGGCAGGTGACTCCAGGAGGCTCCGGCCCATCAGCGATATCCAGGCCCCGGACCCCGGATCGCGAGGGGAAGGAAACCGCACGCGGCTGGTCACGATGATGCCGCAGCCCGGTGCGGCAGGCAGGAGCGGCGCCACTTGGGCTGCGTCATGGGCGTTGTCCAGCACCATCAGCACCCTGCGGCCGTGCAGGAAGAGGAACGCCCCCAGGACCACCTCGGGTTCCGCGGGCCGTGACGCCGTGCCTTCGAGGTCTACGTACAACTGGCCGTCCGGGTAATCGTTCCGGGCGCCGTAAGCTGCCGGCGCGGTGCACCGAACCGGCCGGGCACCTCAGGCTTGCTTGCGGTCGACGTATTCGAAGACCGAGCCGTCGGGGTGGCGGGCCACGAGGTTGCGGCCGATCGGGGTGGGGACCGGGCCCGCGATGATCTGGGCGCCTACCGCCGTCAGGTCGTCGAGCGCCTCGTCGACGTCCGCCACCGCGATCGTGGCGGTGATCTTCCGCAGGATGGACAGCTCCCTCTCCGGGCCGCTCATGAGGAAGAAGCAGCCGACCGCGGCCACGGCGACGCCGCCGCGGTGGAAGCGCAGCGCTTCGGTGCCGGTCAGGCGTTCGTAGACGTCGATCGCATGGTCGAGATCATCGACACACACCCGCAGCGAGGTCCCCAGAATGTTCATGGGGACCAGGCTAGTTGGAGCGGCGGGGCGATGCGGGGCGGTTCATGCGCGGCACAGGAGTTCACCGTTGAGGACGGCGAACCACGCGTCCTCGTGCCGTCCCCACAGACGCCAGGCGCCGGCGATCCGGTCGAGGGCGGCGTGGTCCGCATGGCCGCCGTCGACCGCCAGCCGGGCGTACGCGGAGGCGACGGTCCGGTCCGCCCACAGCCCGCTCCACCAGGAGCGTTCCTCATCGCTCGCGTAGCACCACGCGCTCGCCGTCGCCGTGGTGCGGGTGAAGCCGGCCTGGCGGGCCCAGGACAGGAGGCGGCGGCCCGCGTCGGGCTCGCCGCCGCCCGCGCGGGCGACCCGCTGGTAGAGCTCCTGCCACGCGTCGAGGCCGGGCACGCGCGGGTACCAGGTCATGGCGGCGTAGTCCGCGTCGCGGACGGCGACGATGCCGCCGGGCCGGCAGACCCGGCGCATCTCGCGCAGCGCGCCGACGGGGTCGCCCACGTGCTGGAGCACCTGGTGGGCGTGGACGGCGTCGAAGGAGTCGTCGGGGAAGTCCAGGGCGCGCAGGTCGCCCACGGTGAAGGCGACGTTGCCCAGGTCCCGTTCGCGGGCGACCGCGCGGGCCGCCGCGAGCACCTCCCCGGCGGCGTCCAGGCCGGTGACCCGGCCCTGCGGGACCAGCGCGGCCAGGTCGGCGGTGATGGTGCCGGGCCCGCAGCCGACGTCGAGGACCTCCATGTGCGGTCGCAGGTGCGGCAGCAGGTACGCGGCGGAGTTGCCGGCCGTGCGCCGGCTGTGCGAGCGCAGGACCGATTCGTGGTGGCCGTGGGTGTACACGGTGGTGTCGTCGGAAGCCATGACAGCACCGTAGGCACTCATCTCGGATGACGAGAGTCCCGTCTCACCAATCGGACAAGTTGCGGTACACCACCAGTGCCTCGTTCTCCTTCTTCAGCGTCACCACCTCGGGTGCGGGCGCGACTTCGCCGTCGCAGGCCAGGTGCGTGCCCTCGGCGATGCCGCTGATCCGCAGGCTCCGCACGCGGGCCGTGCGCAGCACCGGGGAGTGCTTCAGGCCGCCCGCGAGGGCCGCCGCGAGCAGCCGGGTGCGGGCCAGCGGGCCGCCCGAGACGGTGCGGACGTCGAGGACGCCGTCCGCCAGGTCGTGCCGGCGCACGGGGGCGAGGCCCAGGCCGCGGTACGTGCAGTTGCCCGCGAAGAGCATCCACAGGCGGCGGCGCTTGCCGTCCACCCTCAGGCGGACCGGGCGCGCCGTGCGCAGGACGTGCACGGCGGCCAGCACCCCGGCGGGCCAGGCGCCGGTGCGCGGGGCCCACCGCTCGCGGACGCGGACGAGGTCGGGGTAGGCGCCGATGCTGAAGGTGTTGAGGAACCGGCCCAGGTCGGCGCCGTCGCCGTCGCGCACCCGCACCATGTCGACCGCCACCGCCTCGCCGGTCTCCACGGCCCCGCAGGCGTCCGCCAGGGTCTCGATGCCCAGGTCGTAGGCGAAGTGGTTGTACGTGCCGCCCGGCAGGACGGCCAGCGGCAGCCCGTGGCGGTGGGCCACGGCGGCCGCGGCGCTGACGGTGCCGTCGCCGCCGGACACGCCCAGGGCGCCGCCCCGTTCCCGGGCACGCAGGGCGGCCGCCTCCAGGGTCTTCTCCAGGTCCTCCCCGCCTCCCCCGTCCGCGCCCTCCTGCCCGTACGGGACGACCTCCGCGCGGGGCAGCACCGCGCGCACCGCCTGCGCCGGGTCGGGGCGGGCGACGGCTCGCTGCCCGGAGCCGGTGTTCACGACCACCACCAGGCCCTCGCCGCGCGGCAGCGCCGGGGCGTCCGCCCGCGGCCGGGCCGGGGGCGCGAGCTGGGAGCGGGTGGGGGCGATGCCGCGGACGGCGAAGGCGGCGCCCGCCCCCAGTACGGCCCCGGCGAGGACGTCACCCGGATAGTGGACGCCGGTGTAGACGCGCGAGAAGCACACCGACGCGGCCAGCGGCGCGAGGGCCAGCCCCCACAGGGGGTTCTCCAGGGCGACGCCCGTCACGAAGGCGACCGCGGACGCCGAATGGCCGGACGGGAACGACGTCGTGATGGGCTGCCGGGACAGTCGCCGGACCGCCGGCACCGAGTCCAGGACCGGGCGTACGCGCCGCACCGACCGTTTGCCGGCGGTGTTCACGGCCGCGGAGGCGACCGCCAGGGACACGGCTCCGCGCAGGGCGGCGCGCCGCGCGGGGCGCCCTCCGGCCAGGGCCGCGCCCGCCGCCAGGCCGAACCACAGCAGCCCGTGGTTCGCGCTGCGCGACAGGCGGGGCAGGACGCGGTCCCCGCCCGGCCAGTGGTGCGCCGCGACGGCGAGGAAGGCCGCCCGGTCCCAGGAGCTCACGATCTTCCGCATGGCGCACGTGTACCCCGCCGGCGGCGTCCGACGCCGGGGGCCGGAAGCGTTCGAGGGCCTGGGGGCCGGAAGCGTCCGGCGCCGGGGGCGGGGAGTAGCCGCCCGGACGCCGCGCGCCGACAATGGCCGCATGACCGATGCGACGCTGCTGACCCGGCACAAGGAAGCGCTCGGACTCTTCACCGAGCGCGTGCACGCCATCCGCCCCGGCCAGTGGGACGAGCCGACGCCCTGCACCGAGTGGTCCGTACGCGACCTCGTCAACCATCTGGCCGTCGAGCAGCTCTGGGTGCCGCCGCTGCTGGACGGCTCGTCCATCGACGACGTCGGCGACTCCTTCGACGGCGACCGGCTCGGCGACGACCCGGTGGCCGTGTGGGACGCGGCGGAGGCCGCCGCGCGCAAGGCCTTCGAGGCGCCCGGGGCCCTCGACCGGACGGTGGAGCTGTCCTCCGGGCCGTCGTCCGCCCGTGCGTACTGCTCGCAGATGGTGGCGGACGCGGTCGTGCACGCGTGGGACCTGGCCCGCGCGATCGGCGCGGACGAGCGGCTGCCGAAGCCGCTGGTCGAGCTGGTCCGGCGCGAGGTGGAGCCCTACATCGACAGCCTCTCGGGGACGGGCCTGTTCGCCGAGCCCGTGGACCCGCCGCCCGGCGCCGACGCCCAGACGCGGCTGCTCGCCCAGCTGGGCCGCCGGGTCTGAGGGCATGACCCGCTCTTCCGGCCGGGGCGGCCGCCCGGTCGGGTAATCGCCACGGCACTGGGCAGGATGCCCGCATGGCCTCCCCACGCACACTGCTGACGCCCCGTCTGACGCTGCGCCGCTGGCACGCGGACGACCTCGAGCCGATGGCCGCCATCAACGCCGACCCGGAGGTGATGCGCTGGGCCGGGGACGGCTCGGTGCACGACCGGGAGCGGACGTCGGCCGCGATCGCCGCCTGGGAGCGGGAGTGGGACGAGCGCGGGGTGGGCCTGTTCGCCGTCGAGGTCCGCCAGTCGCGCCGGCTGGCCGGTTTCGCGGGCCTGTCCGTGCCGTCCTCGCTGCCCGAGATCCTGCCGGCGGTGGCGCTCGGCTGGCGGCTGGGCCGGCCCTTCCGGGAGCCCGGCCTGGCCACCGAGGCCGCCCGCGCCGTCCTGGACTTCGCGCTCCGCGACCGCGGGCTGGCCAGGGTCGTCGGCGTGCACCATCCCGCCGACGACGCCTCGGCCGCGGTCCTGCGCAAGCTGGGGATGCGGCGCGAGCGGGAGACGACCCATCCGGAGTACGGGGTCCCGGTCTGTGTCCACTCCCTCGACGCGCGCCCGTAGAAGACACCGCGCCCGCACAACCGCCCGTAGACCGTACAGCGCAGGGCCTCAGCAGGGCAGCACGCGCGAGCCGCCCACCGGCAGGTCCCACAGGTCCTCGCGCGGCCGGCCCGTCGCCTCCCACGCCGCGCGGACGCGGTGCAGCGGCTCCAGCGGGGGTTCGGCCGAGAGGATGAAGGTCGACCAGTGCATGGGGGCCATCACCCGGGCGCCCAGGTCCTGGCACGCGGCGACGGCCTCCTCCGGGTCGGTGTGGACCGTGCCCAGCATCCAGCGCGGGTCGTAGGCCCCGATGGGCAGCAGGGCGAGGTCGATGCCGCCGTAGCGCCGCCCGATGCGCTCGAACCAGTGCCCGTAGCCGGTGTCGCCCGCGAAGTAGACGCGCTGCCCGCCCGGCGCGGTGAGCACCCAGCCGCCCCACAGCGACCGGCAGGTGTCGGTGAGGGTGCGCTTGCTCCAGTGGTGGGCGGGGACGAAGTCGCAGCGGACGGGGCCGGCCGGGCCGGGCAGCTCCACCGCCTCCCACCAGTCGAGCTCGGTGACGCGTGTGAAGCGGCGCCGGCGGGCCCAGCGGGCCAGGCCGGCCGGCAGGAGGAGCGGGGTGTCGCGGGGCAGCCGCCTGAGGGTGGGCGCGTCCAGGTGGTCGTAGTGGTTGTGGCTGATGAGGACCGCGTCGACCGGTGGGAGGTCCTCCCAGCGGACGCCCACCGGGGTGAGCCGGGGCGGCGTGCCGAGGATTCTGCGCGACCAGACGGGGTCGGTGAGGACCGTGAGGCCGCCGATGCGCAGCACCCAGCTGGCGTGCCCGGCCCAGGTGACCGCGGTCGTGCGGGCGTCGACGGCCGGCAGCGGCCCGGGGGCGACCGGCAGGGCGGCGACGTCGCGCAGCACCTCGGCCCGGGGGCGCAGCCGGCCTTCGCGGGCCAGCCGGGCGAGGGCGCGGACGCCGGGCAGGGGCGCGGTGAGGCGGTCGGCGAACGACTTGGGCCAGAGGCGGTACTCGCCGAGCCGGCGGGGCGCGGCGAGGGGGTGCGGCTCTGCGAGGGGGCGCTCGGTCTGTTCGGTCATCGGGAGGGCTCCAATCGCTGGGGAACCGGGGCGGTGCGGCGCGGCGCCCGGCCGGGGCGCCGGGCCCCGCACGGCCGGCTGCGGCGGACCGGCCGGGCGGCGAAGCGGCGGGGCGGCGCATGACAGATCGACGGTAGGTCAGCCGCCCGCGAGCCGGGCGAAGGCCGATCCGAAACCGGTCAGTGCGTCGCCGACGCCCGGGGCGGCCAGCGGGTCCGGGGAGTCCAGGGCGCGCTGCCGCTCGTCGTCGGTGGTGCCGAGGAGCGGCGGCGTGGAGATCCGGACCCGCAGGGCGTCGGGCGGGTCGCCGAAGCGGTGGCCGCCCGGCACGGGGCGGCCGAGGGCGGTGCTGAGGTGTGCCTCCAGTTCCACGGAGTCGGTGATGGCGCGGGCGGCGAGCGGGGCGCGGAGCTCGCCGAGGTCGGCGTAGAGGTAGGGGCCGGCCTGCGGGGGCCTGCTCAGCACGCCGGCCGCGGTGAGCCGCTCGTGGGCGGCGCGGGCGAGCGCCCCGTAGAGCCGCACCGCGGCGGCGGCGCGGGCGCGGACGGGCTCCGGCTCGTCGAGGGCGTACGCGGCGGCCGCGGCGACCGGCGGGGTCAGCTCGGCCCGTACGGCGGCGAGGGCCGTGGTGACGCGGGCGCGCAGGACGGGGCCGCGCCCGCCCGCGGGGAAGCGGGCCACGGCGGCGGGCCAGGCCGTGGGGAAGAGGCCGCCGGTCAGGTCGGTGAGGACGACGACGTGGTCGGGCCACATCTCGGCCGGGCCGAGGAAGACCGTGCCGCCGGGGTCGTGGCGCATGTCGCGCCAGGTCTCGTCGCTGACGATCGTCAGCTCCTCGGCGGCGGCCGCCTCGCACACCTCGTGCAGCAGCTCGGGCGGGGTGACCGAGCCCGTGGGGTCGTCGGCGGGCGACAGGACGAGGACGCGCGGCCTGCCGCCCTCGGCGCGGATCCGGCGCACGGTCTCCAGCAGGGCGAAGGGGTCGGGCACGCCGCCGCACTCGGCGGGCACCGGCACGTGGTAGGTGGGGCGCCCGGCGATCCGGGCGAGCGGCGGGTACCAGGCGGCGCAGGGGCGGGTGAGGAGGACGTCGCCGCCGGCGCCCGCGAGGACCGCGAGCAGCAGGGGCTGCGCGCCGGGGGCGGCGAGGACGTGCTCGGGGGCGGTCGGCAGGCCGCGCCGGGCCCAGTAGCCGCAGGCGGCGGCGCGCAGGGCGGGGCCGCCGCCGACGGGTTCGGGCGCGCTGTCCCGGGCGGCCCGCGCGAGGCGCGCGGCGAGCTCCGGCAGGACGGGCAGCCCGCGCTCGGGCGTGGTGCCGGCCGGGAGCGCGGGAAAGCTGGGCTGCATCCGTCCGTACCTCCGACCGCCGCGCCGTCCGCACCGGGGCGGCAGCACCTGTCCGGCCCCGGGCACCGTTCCCCGGGCCGCCGCCCCCGTCCACCTTGGCAGATCAGGGGGTGCGGAGCGGGGCGACACGGGCGGGAGGGTGACGGCGAGTGGACCGTGCAGGGGGCCCGCGTGGATCGTGCAGGGAGCGCGGGTGGACGAATCACTGCCGCAAGGCCTGATCGCAGCCACTTTTGCGGCCGCCGGGCGGGGGCGGCGGGACAAAAACAAAGGATTTTGCGGACTGCTCAGCTCCGGTCACCATGTCGTGTCGCACATCCTGGCGAACCTGCCCGCTGGACCCGAGAGGCACACCCCCTCATGCACGACACCGACGGCACGCACAGCCGCCGCTTCAGCCTCCCGACCGCCACCGCCCTGGTCATGGGCAACATCATCGGCGGCGGGATCTTCCTGCTGCCCGCGTCCGTCGCCCCGTTCGGCACGGTCAGCCTGCTGGCGTTCGGCGTCCTCACCGTCGGGGCCATCGCCCTGGCGCTCGTCTTCGGCCGGCTCGCGCGGCGCCATCCGCGCACGGGCGGCCCGTACGTCTACGCGCGCGAGGCCTTCGGCGACTTCGCCGGCTTCCTGTCCGCGTGGTCGTTCTGGACCATGACGTGGGTGAGCAACGCGGCCCTCGCGGTGGCCGGCGTCGGCTATCTGCACGTCATGACCGGCAAGGGCCCCATGGCGGGGGACCTGGCCATGGCGCTGGCCATGCTGTGGCTGCCGGCGCTCGCGAACCTGGCCGGTACGCGCTGGGTGGGCGCCGTCCAGATGGTCTCCACGGTGATGAAGTTCGTGCCGCTGCTGTTCGTCGCGGTGGTCGGCCTGTTCTTCTTCGACCCGGACAACCTCGGCTCGTTCACGACGGCCGACGGCAACTGGACCGGCGGGCTGACGGCGTCGGCGGCGATCCTCCTCTACTCGTACGTGGGCGTGGAGTCCGCCGCGATGAGCGCGGGCGAGGTGCGCGACCCGGAGCGCAACGTGGGGCGCGCGAGCGTCCTGGGCACCGTGGGCGCGGCGCTGGTCTACCTGCTGGGCACGGTCTCGGTGTTCGGCACCGTGCGGCACGACAAGCTGGTGGAGTCCACGGCCCCGTTCTCGGACGCGGTCGACGTGATGTTCGGCGGTCACTGGGGCGGCACGCTGATCGCCGTCTGCGCCGTGATCTCCATCGTGGGCGCGCTCAACGGCTGGACGCTGATGAGCGCCCAGGCCCCGTACGCGGCCGCGAAGGACGGGCTGTTCCCGGCCGCCTTCGGGAAGAAGAAGCGCGGCGTGCCGACGTTCGGCGTGCTCGCCGCCGCGGTCCTCGCCTCGGGCCTGACCGTCGTCAACTACACGTCGGGCGTGGGCGGCGTCTTCGAGATCCTCGTCCTCATCACGACGTTCTCCGCGACGGTCCCCTACCTGCTGGCCGCCGCCGCGCAGGTGTACTTCCTGCTGACGGGGCGGCGCGACAAGGTCCGTACGGGCCGTTTCGTCCGGGACATGGCGCTCGCGCTGGGCGCCTTCGCCTTCTCCTTCTGGCTGGTGGCGGGCGCCGGGTACGCGGCCGTCTACCAGGGCGTGCTGTTCCTCTTCGCGGGCATCCTCGTGTACGTGTGGCTGACCGCCCGCCGCGCGGCGGTGCAGGCGGGGGAGACGGCGGAGGCGCAGGCCCCCGCCGCCGGGCATCCCGGGACGGTGGAGGAGGCGGCGGCCGTCAGGCCGTGACGCCGCCGTCGAGGACGAGGTCGGCGCCGACGGTGTAGCCGGCCTCGTCGGAGGCGAGGTGCAGCACGGCGGCCGCGATCTCGTCGGGGGTGCCCGCGCGGCCGGCCGGCACCTCGCGGCGCATCCGCTCGGCCTTGTCCAGCGAGGACTCGCCGGGGCGGGAGGACATCGGGGTCTCGACGGGCCCGGGGCTGACGGCGTTGATCCGCACGCCCTCGCCGATGTGGTCCAGGGCGGCGTTGCGGGTCAGGGCGGAGACGGCCGCCTTCGTGGCCGTGTACGCGCCGAAGCCGGGCTTCCTGCGGTGCGCGCCGACGTTGGACGCGATGTTCACGATGGCGCCGCCGCCGTGGGCGCGCATGTGCCCGATCTCGTACTTCATGGACAGCCAGACGCCCTTGAGGTTGGTCTCGACGATCCGGTCCCAGTCCTCCTCGGGCACGTCCGCGACCTTGGCCGGGGGCACGGCCAGGCCCACGTTGTTGACGGCGACGTCGAGGCCGCCGAAGCGGGCGACCGTCCGCTCCACGAGCGCCTGGACGTCCTCGGAGCGCGTCACGTCGGCGGTGACGGCGACGGCCTCGCCGCCCTCCGCCTCCACATAGGCGACCGTCTCCTTCAGGGGCTCCTCCCTGCGGCCCGCGACGACCACGCGCGCGCCCTCGCGGGCGAAGGCGAGGGCGATGGCCTGGCCGATTCCCGTGCCGCCTCCGGTGACGAGGACGGTCTTGCCGGTGAAGCGTGCGGTCATGTCGAGACTCCTCAGCGGTGAAACACAAAAAGGCCGGTGTGTTGCATGAGATGCCGTGGCGGCGGCAGCGGTCCGGAAAAGGAGCAGGAGTCCGTCACGTTCGGTCCGTCCGTCACGTTCGGTCCAGCAGGGTGAGGGCCTGCGCCGCGGCGTCCCGGATCCGGGCCCGGTCCGGGACCACCTTGCCGACCACCCGCATGCCCTGCATCAGGACGAGCAGCATCCGCGCGAGGGCCACGGGGTCGCGGCCGGGGGGCAGTTCGCCCTGGTCCGCGGCCCGGGTCAGCGCCGAGGTGAGCGCCCGCTCCAGGGCGAGCCAGCTCTCTTCGACGCCGCGGGCCGCGTCGGGGTCGTGCGGTGCCAGCTCGACGGCGGTGTTGGTGACGAAGCACCCGCGCCGCAGGTCGTCCCCGGCGGCCTCCTCCGCGAAGCGGGCCACCAGCTGCCGCACGGCCGGCAGGGCCGGGCCGGGTCGCGACAGCTCCTCGGCGATGCGCGGGCCGCGCTGCTCGCCGTAGCGCTCCAGCGCCTTGAGGTAGAGCTCGTGCTTGCTGCCGAACGTCGCGTAGAGGCTCGCCCGGGCGATGCCCAGGTGACCGACGAGGTCGGCCATCGACGTCGCCTCGTAGCCGCGCCGCCAGAACAGGTCGAGGGCCGACTGGAGCGCGGCGTCCGGGTCGAACTCCTTGGTCCTGGCCACGCGTTGACGGTAGCGTTTTCCAGAACGATCGGTCAAGAATGAGGGGGCCGGAAAGCGCTGGGGGGTTGCGTCCGCGGGGTACGGGCGGGCCTGGGCGGGCCTTACGGGGCCGGCCGCATCCTGAAGTCGTATTGCGGGGGCAGCTCCTTCGCGCGCGCCCGGGCGCGGATCTCCCGTGTGACCGGGCCCCCGCCCGCCAGCAGCGCCTCCTCGGTCGCGTACCAGGTCTCGCCGAGGGACTCGTCGCCCTCGCGCAGGTCCGCGACCTCGAAGCCGCGGTCGAAGATCTCCCGCGCGGCCGCGGCGTCGCCGTGGGCGAGCAGCACCCGGGCCCGGAGCAGCTGGAAGCGGCCGCGCTCGCGGGTGCCGGGGCGCAGGCCGTCCAGCACGGCCCCGGCGTCGGCGGGCCGGTCCGCGGCGAGCAGGGCCTCCGCGGCCTCCTCGCCGAGCGCGGCCAGGGCGGCGGTCCAGGCGGGGCTCTCGCGCTGCTCGGCGCAGGCGTCCTCGAAGGCCTCCAGGTAGCGGTCCGCGGCGCGCTCGGGGTGGCCGTCCTCGGCGTCGGCGAAGGCCAGGCAGCGCTTGACGAACCACAGCCGGCCCGCCCCCTCCCAGGCGCGGACCGCCTGCGAGCGGTCGCCCGTGTGCCAGCGGGCGACCCCGAGGTGGTAGGCGCCGCAGAGGTCGGCCCCGTCGGTCGTCTCCAGCAGCTCGCGCCACTGGGGCGACACCAGCGAGGGCGGGGGCGGCAGCGCCCGGTCCGGGGACGGGTGCGAGCCGGTCCGCAGGAAGCGCAGCCAGGGCGCCTGCTCCTCCCCCAGCGTCTCCGGCGGGAAGGGCGTGCCGGGCAGGTCGTAGTGCCCGCGCGCGGCTTCGAGGGCGCCCCAGCCGGAGCCCGTGTGCAGGCTCTCCTTCGGCTCGGTGTCGGCGTACGGGCGCCACGCCGCGTACGCCGCGTCCACCTCGGCCCGGGGCAGGGCCGCTTCGAGCCGGGCCGCCGCCTCGCCGCGGGCGGCCGCCCAGTCGGCGCCGTGGACGGCGGCGGGGTCCGCGGCCAGCGGGCCGTACGCCTCCAGCCAGGCGAACGCGCCGCCGGGCTCCAGCGGTACGTGCTCCAGCTGGGTGCGGGCGAGCCCGGCCTGGATCTCGGCGTAGCCGCCGGTGCCGGGCTCGGTGAGCCACTCCTGCCAGCGGCGGCCGCCGCGGCCCGAGCCCCAGACGAAGAGCTTGCGGCCGCGCAGCGCGTCGGTCGAGGTCTGCACGAGGCCGCGGCCGTCCGCGCCGAGGGAGGCGATCCAGCGGCGCTCCCCGCCGGGCACGTCGTAGAAGAAGTCGGCGGCGTGCGTGCTGTTCAGCGGGTACGTACGGTCGGCGCCCTCCCATGCGGGCACCGGGACCCGGCGCAGGCTGCGCTCGTAGCCGAACCGCCAGGCCGCCTCGGCGGGGGCGAGGACGCGCGCGCCCGCCTCCTCGGGGACGGCGATGTTCGACCACCAGTAGACGGGCGCGGGGCGGTGGTGGGGGTTGCGGATGCGCACGCCCACGTAGAGGAAGTCCGAGCCGTCGGGCAGCCACAGGTCGACCTGGAACGGCAGGTCGCGCAGCCGCTCCCACTCCCACAGGCGCAGCATCTCCCCGCCGTCCGGCGCGGGCACGCGGGCGGCGTGCAGCGGGGCCACGGACAGGGGGGTGTGGCCGGTGGCGCCGATGTTCCACTCGATGCCGCCGGAGAACCAGGCGCCGTTGAGCGCGAAGTGGGCGGGCTGCAGGACGGGGTTGGCGTAGAGCAGGTGCCGGCCCGCCGGCTTGTGTTCGAGGGAGTGGACGCGGCCGCCGAGGCCGGGCAGGACGGTGGCGCGCAGCCGGTCGTTCTCGATGACGATCGCGTCGACGTCGGTGAGGGCGCGCTTGCGGGTGTAGTGGTCGCGGCGGCGCACGGGCAGGACGGAGCGCAGGGGCTCGTAGCCCGTCTGGCGGGCCATGTCGGCGGGCAGGCCCTTGCGCTGTGCCGCGTCGAGGCGGTGGACGTCGCGGGCCGTGCGGAGGGAGGGCAGCGGGTTCTCGGCGCCGAGCGGGGCGGCGGGCAGGGTCAGGACGGCTCGTCGGATGGTCGTGGGCACGGCAACCCTTCTCACGCTTGGTGGTCCGGTGGGTGCGCGGGCGGCCCGGAGTGCCTACCCGTCGTGGTCCGGCAGCATGTCGGCGGTGATCGCCCAGCGTTCGTGGTCGCGCCACGCCCCGTCGATGAAGAGGTACGCCGGGGAGAAGCCCTCCAGCCGGAAGCCGTTGCGCTTGACCAGGGCCAGGGACGCGGCGTTGCCCGGCTGGACGTTCGCCTCCAGCCGGTGCAGGCCGAGCGGGCCGAAGGCGTGGCGCAGGACGAGGCCGAGGCCCTCGCTCATGAGGCCGCGGCCCGCCCCGGGCACGAAGGCGCCGTAGCCGAGGGCGCCGCACTGGAAGCGGCCGCGCACGATGTTGTTGATGTTGATGAAGCCCGCCGGGGCGCCGGTCTCGCGCAGGCATACGAGGAGGCCCGCGCGCTGCTCGCCGTCGAGGGTGGCGGCGTACGCGGCGAAGTCCGCTTCGGTGGCGGGCATGGACAGCCACGGGTGGTGCAGGGCCTCGCTGGCCCGCACGAGGCGGGTGAACTCCGGGCCGTCCGCGGGCGTCACGGGGCGGATCGCGACGCGCGGGCCCTCGGCGAGCCATTCCGGTTCCGGCATGGGGTCATCGTACGGTCCGGCGCCCGTGGCGCTACGGGCCGTCAACGCCACTCCGGCGCGTCGGTGCCCCAGCGTGCGGGGAGCTTCGACCAGTCGCGCGGTGCGCCCTCGACGTGCACGGGCGGCAGGGCGTAGCGGACGCGGCCGAGCGGGCCGTCGGCTTCGGTGAGCCACGGGCCCGGTTGGTACGCGTCTCCTGCGGCGGGTCCGGCCTCGTCACGTACGAGGTCCGAGGTGAGCCAGTGCGCCGTCCGCGCGAGGGAGAGGCGGGCGAGGCGCGTGCCGCCGGTGGTGCGCTGCTCGGTGACGGCGCGCAGGACGGCGGCCGCGAGGAGGTAGCCGGTGCCGTGGTCCAGGGCCTGGGCGGGCAGGGCGCCGGGGGTGCCGTCGGGGGCGGCCTCGGTCACGGCGATGCCGCAGGCCGCCTGGACGAGGCTGTCGAAGCCGCGCCGGCCGGCCCAGGGGCCGTCCGTGCCCCAGGCGCTCAACTGGCCGATGACCAGGCCCGGTCGCCGCTCGGCCAGGGCCTCGGGAGAGAGGCCGTGGCGGTCGAGCGCGCCGGGCCGGTAGCCGGTCACGACGACGTCGGCGCGGGCGAGCAGTTCCTCGAAGGCCGCCCGGTCGGCGCGGTGCGCGAGGTCCAGGACGGCCGAACGCTTGCCGAACCCGGTGTCGTTGTGCGCGTCCTGGCTCTCCGGGATGCCGGGCGGGTCGAGCCGGAGCACGTCCGCGCCGAGCAGCCCGAGGGTGCGGGTGGCGACGGGGCCGGCGATGACGCGGGTGAGGTCGAGGACGCGCAGGCCCTCCGCGGGTGTTGCCGGGTCCGGCGGGAGGGTGCGTACGGGGCCGTCGGCGATGCGCTCCAGGGTGAGCAGCGGGCGGCGGGCCACGGCGGCGCCCTGGGGGTGCGCGGCCCACTGCGCGGCGGAGCGCACGGCGACGGCCAGGCCTCCGGCCGCGGTGACGGTCTCCTGGATCTCTTCGGCGTCGCGCAGGGCGAGTTCTTCGGCGGCGCGGCCGACGAGGTCTTCGTCGTCTCCGCCGGCGGCCGTACGGGGCAGGCCGAGGGCCTCGGTCAGCCGGGCGCGGTGGTGCGGGTAGTTGGCGTGCGTACGGATCCAGCCGTCGCGGGTGCGCCAGAAGCGGGACAGGGGCGCGAACGCGGTGGCGGCGCGTCCGCCGACGCGCAGGTGCCGCTCGCTGACGAACGCGGTGGCGACGGCGCCGTCGTCGACCCGCACGGCGGGCGGGGTGCCGCCGCGGCGGGCTGCGGCCAGCTCGGCGGCGGCGAGGGCGGCCACGGCGACGGTGGCCCGCGCCGTTTCACGCACCGGCAGCCGCGCCGGCAGCGTGCCGCGGGGGCCGCCGTAGGCGACGGCGTCCAGGAGCGCGGGCGCACCGCCGAGCGCGGCCCAGGCCTGCGCGGACTGCTGGGACTTGATCACCCGGGCAGTCTGGCAGGAGGCTCCGGCCGAGGGCCAGGGCCTGTCTGCCGGATCACGACGAACGCGCGGGTTGCGGTGTCCGCGTATGCCGCCGAGCCCTCGCCGCGGGGGTTACTCGCCGTTGCGGCGGGCCATTTTTTCGCCGTAACGGCGAGAAAGGGCAATCCGCATGCTGCGGCGGTGGCCGGACTGCCGCGGCCGACAGGGCACGGCGAACCGCCGGTTGAGGCGACCACGTACTCCGCCGGGTCCTCGCCGAGCGGGGGCTACGCGCCGTTGCAGCGCGCAGCCTTTGCCGCCGCCACGGCGGGCCACCACGATCCGTGCGAGGCGACAGGGGACGCCACCAGCGGTGGCCGGGACGACGGCGAACTACCGCTGCGACAACCACACAAGCCGCCAGGCTCGCAGCGCGATAGCTTCCCGCCACCGCGGCGGGCCGTCTCTTCCGCCGCCACCGCGGGCAACCACGATCCGCATGCTGCGGCGGCGGACGGGCGGTCTCCGATCGGGCCGAGGCCGCGGCGAGGGCCCGTCTGGCGCCCCCTCGGGGGTGGTGCCCACGCCCCGGGCAGGCCCCGCGCTCGGCCCGCCGGCCCCGTCGCGATCAGCCACGCTCCCCCGGCACCGGCGTCAGCTTGACCGTTTTGTCCTCGCTGCCGCTCGCCAGCCACGTGCCGTTCGGGCCGAAGGCCACGCAGAGGACCGTGTCGTGGTGCTGGACCCGTAGCGCGCGGGTGCCGTCCGTCGTGGACCACAGGCCCGCCGTGCGGTCGGCGGAGGCCGTGGCGAGCCAGTGGCCGTCGGGGCTGAAGGCGACGTCTTTTACGGCGGCGGCGTGCCGGACCAGCAGGAGCTGGTGGCCGGTGCCCGCGTCCCACACCCGGACGCAGCCGTCGTCGCCCGCGGTCGCGAGCCCGCCGCCGTCGGGGCTGAAGTCGACGGCCTTGACCGGGTGGTCGTGGCGCAGGCGCAGCAGGGCGTCGCCGCCGAGCGACCACACGTGCACCGAGCGGTCGGCGGAGGCCGAGGCGAGCCGGGCGCCCTCCGGGCTGAAGGCGACGTCGGTGACGACCTGGTCGTGCTTGATGCGCAGCATGGGGTCGCCGCCGGTGGAATCCCACAGCCGGACGGTGCGGTCGGCGGAGGCCGAGGCCACGCGGAAGCCGTCGGGGCTGAAGGCCACGCCGAAGACCACGTGGTCGTGGTGCAGGCGCAGCAGTTCCTCGCCGTCGGCGGCCGCCCAGACGCGGACGGTGTTGTCGGCGCCGCCGGTGACGAGGCGGCGGCCGCCGGGGCTGAAGGCGGCGGCGAAGACGGAGGAGAGCCAGCCGCCCACGGTCTGTTCCCAGATCCGGTTGCCGGTCAGGGCGTCCCACACTCTGACGCGGCTGCGGGATCCGGTGGCCAGCCGTCTGCCGTCGGGGTGGAAGGCGAGGGCCTGCACCCATTGGCGGGCGTTGAGGACGCGTGAGGTGATGCGGGGGCCGGGCGGACCGCCCGGTTCCGGGCCGGCAGGGCTGCCGGCGTCCGGTGGCCGCACCGGCCGCGGCGGAACGGCGGCGGGCCCGTGCGGCGGCCCCGCTGCCGGCGGGTCCGCCCCCGGCTCCCCCGCCGGTTCCGGCATGTCGAAGAGGCGGGCGTCCCCGCCGCGCAGGTAGAGGACGGGGGTCGCCCACTCCAGGCTGTCGTCCTTGTCGACGACGAGGGCGATCCGCCCGACCCGTACGGCCTCGTCGACGGTGCGCCCTCCGGCCAGCGCCTGGTAGAAGGACGCGGCGAAGCGCGTGGCCGCCTTGTCGGTGACGGCGAACTGCATGGCGACGATCGCCGGCACGGAGCGCACGAGGACGGCGGCGGTGCTGGAGAAGAGGTCTTCGGCGTTGCCCATGCCGCTCTGGCAGCTGTTGAGGATGACCAGTTGAGGCCGTGGCCGGGCCACGCTGAGGAGCGAGGCGAGGGCGGAGGCGTGCAGGTGGTGCTCGCGCCCGTCCGCGCCGGCCAGCGTGATCATGCCTTCGTGGCGCCGGGGGTCGTAGGCGCCGTGCCCGATGAAGTGCAGGACGTGGCAGCCGCGCAGGAGCCGGCGGGAGAGGTCGTCCGCGGTCTGGCCCTCGACCCAGTCGAGGTCGACGAGCCCGCGCTCGGTCAGCGGCCGCAGCGCGACCGCGAGGGCGGCGCGCTCGCTCTCGGCACCGAGGGGCGCGCGGGAGCGGGGCAGCGAGGTCATGCCGAGGACTTTGAGGGGCGGTTCGGAGCGCAGCGGGGCCAGCGGCTCGGGCAGGTCGACGTAGCGGACGAGGGGCTGGCGCAGGCACAGGTAGCCGCCGAGGTCCTCGTCGTGGAGCAGTTCCCAGGGCAGGGCGGCGAGTTCGGGCGCGCGGATGCGCAGGACCACGCGGAGCGGCTGGTCGCGTTCGGCGGCGCGCTGGCGGCTGGCGAGGTACAGGCCGCGCAGGCGCCCGTCGAAGACGGTGTGGAAGAGCCGCTCCCCCACGTCCCGTACGGGCCGCTCCAGGCCGAGGGCCGCCGCGCGCGGCGTCACCGAGGAGGCGAGGACGGCGCGTTGGAGGTCGGCGAGGCGGGCACCGATGGCGCCGGGCTCCAGGGCGACCGAGGCTGCCCCCTCGCCGGCGGGCGAGGAGACGGTCACGGCGTACTGCCCGCCGGTCCCGCCGCTGATTTCCAGGACGAAGTCGGCGGCGGCGGGCATCACGGCTCCCGGGAATTCCGGAGAGAGGTCAGCATTCCGCTTTCTCGCTTCCTCACGTGGCCGTTCCGTGCAGCGGTCCCGCGGTCTTCCACCAGGAGAGCAGTTGCCCGTACGAGGTGAGCGGGGCGTGGGCCTGCGCGATGATCTTCACGTCCTCACTCGACCACGTGAGATAGGCGTCGCCGTCGTCCGGGTCCTGGTGACAGGCGAGTTCGCCGACTTGCTTTCCGGTGTTGCTGTACTTCTGCCGGCCGCTGAGCGGAGTGGCCGGCCCGCACGAGTTCTGTGTGAAGGCGACGCCGCTCACGAGCCGCTGGAATCCGCCCTGGGTGCTGATGTCGTCCACGAACTGGGCGTAGATCACCGGAAATCCGCCGGCCGGGGTGCACGCGACCACGGCGACGACCGACGCCGGGAACTTGGAGGCGTCGCCGTCGGAGCAGCTCGGGCGGATGGTGTCGGGCACGTGGGCGAGCAGGGACGCGGTCGCCCCCGAGGACCGGGGCTTCCCCGGATCGGGTGCCGGCGGCGGCGGGGCGGCCGAGGACGGCGGGACGGGCGGCGATGACGAGGGCGGCGCCGGTAATGAGGGCGGTGCGGATTTCGGCGGCACGGTTCCCGGCGGAGGATCGGCCACCGCCTTTCCGGAATCCTTATTTGCCAGCAGGACAATGCTGGTGACTACGAGAGCGGCCCCGAGCAGCGCCGCCGTGGACCGGATCACCGGGCTGATCCGGGGAAAGGAGATTTCCCGGACCGAGAATCCGCTGCCCAGCAGGGAGATGAGGACCATGAGGCCCCCGAAGACGAACAGAATGATCGAAGCAGAGGTCGGCATGATGGTCCCCCCGAGGTGTCACGACCCTCCGCGGACCAGTCAGGTTATAGGCAATTCGGGGGAATGCCGCCGGGCTGTGCGCCGTATATTCGGCCGGTCGCCTCCGCGCGCTCCCGGAGCGCGCCCTCGCGCCCTTACGGCCTGTGCGGCCCGGGCGCGTTCGCGACCGCGACGGCCGCCGCGTACCCCGGCGGGGCCGCGACGTCGGTCAGCGTCCACCCCGCGGGGCAGGCCGGGGCGGGGCCCGCGCCGACGTACGTCACGGACGGGTTCTCCGACAAGCCCGTGCCCGTGCCCTTGAGGTACGCCTCCTTGCGCGTCCAGCAGCGCGCGAACGCCTCCGGGCGCCGCGCCGCGGGCAGCGCGGCCAGCTCCGCGGTCTCGTCGGGGTGGAGGACGCGCGCCACCTCGTCGACCACCTCGGCGGGCTGGACCTGCTCGACGTCCGCGCCGACCGGGGTGTCCGCGAAGGCGAAGAGCGCGAGGTCGCCCGCGTGCGAGAGGTTGAAGTGCAGGGGCGCGCCGGCGGCGGCCGGACGGCCGTGCGGCCCGCCGCAGCCGGGGCACGGCTCGCGCACGAGCACGACGGCGGCCGGGTCGGTGGCCAGGTACGCGCCGAGGAGGAGCCGCAGCCCGACGTGGGAGGCGATATAGCGGTGACGGTGCAGGTCCCGCACGAACGCGGCGGCGCGGGCCCGTTCCTCGGGGTCGAGGATGCGCGCGTAGTCCCGCAACGGGGCGTCGAGCGGGCTGCCGCCCGCCTGCGGCCCGCCGTCCGGGAGGCCCTCGCCCGGCACGGCACCTGGTCGCGGCCCGTCGTCCGGCAGCGCACCGGTTGCCGGGACGCCGGCCCCGAGGCCGTCACCCCGCGGCTCGCCGGCCCCCGCGCCTTCGTTCGTGGAGCCGCCCGGCCGCAGGCCGGTGAGGTTCAGCAGCCATACGCGCGGCGGCCCGCCCGGTGTCCACGCCCCCGGCAGCGGGTCCTCGCCGAGGAGCCCGGGCCGTATGCCCGGCCCGCCGCTCACGCCCATCCGCTCAGCCCTCTCCCAGGTGGCGGGTCACCGCCTCGGCGACCTCCGCGATCGGTCCCGGCCGCGTCATGTGTGCGTGCGCGCAGCCGACATCGTGGTTGATCACCCTACCCGTGACGTAGGGCCGCCACGCCTGACTCGGCACGGGCCCGGCCGGGTCCGTGGAGCCCGCCGCGGTGAAGAAGAGGACGTCGCCGTCGAAGACGCGGTGCGGGTGCCGCCCGGCCAGGGCCGTCGTGGAGAGCGCGACGTCGACCACGGATTGCAGCGTCCCGCCGGTCAGCGCCGCGAACGGGCCGCCGTCCGCGCGGAGGGCGGCGAGCACGCCGTCCCGGGTGAGGGGGCCGTCACAGGCGCAGCCTGCCATGTCCAGCAGGGCGCCGAGGACGGCCTGTTCCTCGAACGCGGCGCCCGCCGGGTAGGCGTCGAGCAGCGCGAGGAGCTCAACCTTCTCGCCGGCCTCCTGAAGCCGTACGGCGACGGCGTGCGCGAGGACACCGCCCGCCGACCAGCCCAGCAGCCGGTAGGGGCCGTACGGCTGGACCTCCCGGATGCGGTCCGCGTAATCCGCGGCCATCTCCTCCAGCGTTACGGGCAGCGCCTCGCCGGGCGCGAACCCACGGGCCCGGAGCGCGTGGAGGGGCTGGTCGGGGCCGAGGCCGGCGAGCAGGCCGGTGTAGCACCAGCCGAGGCCGGCGGCCGGAGGCAGGGCGAACAGGGGCGTACGGCTTCCGGTCGCCCGCAGCGGCAGAACGAGATCAAGGGCGCCCAGGGCGGTGCCGTCCCCGCCGCCCAGCCGGCGGGCGAGGCCGGCCGGGGTGGGCGCGCGGAAGAGAGTGCCCAGGACGAGGGAACCGTCTTCACCGGTCGAGCCGTCACCGGAGGCATCGTCACCCAGGACATCCCGGATCCGGGCCACGAGCCGCGCCGCGAGCAAGGACGTGCCGCCCAGAGCGAAGAAGCTGTCGTCGACGCCGACGTGCGGCAGCCCGAGCACCTCGGCGAACAGCCGCGTCAGCGTCTCCTCGCGGGGCCCGGCGGGTGCGCGGCCGCCGGTGTCCGCCCCGGCCGCGGGGGCGGGCAGCGCCGCGCGGTCGAGCTTGCCGCTGGGGCCCGTGGGGAAGGCGTCCAGGACCACGACGGCGTCCGGCACCGTGCTCGCGGGCAGGCGCGCGGCCAGCACCTCGTGCAGGACACCGCGCAGGGCGTCGGGGCCGGCCTCGGCGGCGGCATCCGCCGAGGCCGGAGTCACGTAGGCGACCAGCCGCCGGTCGCCGGGCCGGTCCTCGCGGACGACGGCGCAGGCGGCCTGGACGCGGGGGTCGGCCAGCAGGACGGCCTCGATGCCGTCGAGTTCGACGCGGCGCCCGTGCAGCTTGACCTGGCGGTCGGTGCGGCCGAGGTACTCGGCCTCGCCGTCCGTCCGCCAGCGGGCGAGGTCGCCCGTGCGGTACATGCGCGCGCCGGGCCCCGCGAAGGGGTCGTCCAAGAACCGCTCGGCCGTGAGGTCCGGCCGGCCCAGGTAGCCGTCGGCGAGCTGGGCGCCGGCGAGGTAGAGCTCGCCGGGGACGCCGGGCGGGCAGGGGTGCAGGGCCTCGTCGAGGATGTAGAGGCGGGTGTTGCGGGCGGGCCGGCCGATGGGGACGGGCCCGGTGTCGCCCGGGCGGCAGGTGTGGTGGGTGACGTCGACAGCCGCTTCGGTCGGCCCGTAGAGGTTATGCAGCAGGGTGCCGGGGAGCAGCCGGTGGAAGGCGTCGGCCGTGGCGCGGGGCAGGACTTCGCCGCTGCTGAAGACGTGCCGCAGCCCGGTGCAGCCCGCCGCGCCGGGGACCGCGAGGAAGAGCTGGAGCACCGAGGGCACGAAGTGGGCGGCGGTGACGCCGTGTTCGCGGATCGTCCGGGCGAGCTCGGCGGGGTCGCGGTGGGCCTCGGGCCCGGCCACGACGAGGGTGGCGCCTTCGCGCAGCGGCCAGAACAGCTCCCACACGGAGACGTCGAAGCCGGCGGGGGTCTTGTGCAGGACGCGGTCGCCGGGGGCGAGCGGGTACTGCGCCTGCATCCAGCGCAGCCGGTTGTCGATCGCCGAGTGCGGCACGACGACGCCCTTGGGGGCTCCGGTGGAGCCGGAGGTGTGCAGGACGTACGCGGGGTGCTGGGGCGTCAGGGCCCGGCCGGGGTCGGTGGGCAGGTGCGCGGCGAGCTCCTCGCGGAGCGCGGGGTCGTCGAGCGCGACGGCGGGCGGCGCGCCCGCGGGCAGGGCGGCGGTGCCGGCGCGGTCGGTCACGACGCACACCGGGGCGGCGCTCTCCAGCACCTCGCGCAGGCGCGCGGCCGGGTCGGCGGTGTCGAGCGGCACGTACGCGCCGCCCGCCTTGAGGACCGCGAGGAGGGCCACGACGAGGTCGGTGGAGCGCGGCAGGGCGACGGCGGCGATCGTGCCGGGGCGGACGCCGAGGCCGGCGAGGTGGCGGGCGAGCCGGTTGGCACGCGCGTTGAGGTCGCCGTAAGTGAGGGTCTCGGTCCCGCACACGAGGGCGGTGGCGTGCGGGGTGCGGGCGGCGCGGGCCTCGACGGGGCCGATGAGGGTGGTGGGCGGGACTTCGGCGGCGGTGTCGTTGAACTCGGCGAGGACCTGTTCGCGCTCGGCGGCGGTGGCCAGGGCGAGGCCGCCGGTCGGCAGGTGCGGGTCGCGCCCGGCGAGCCGGGTCAGCAGGTCGAGGAAGCGGGCCTGGTGGGCGGCGAGCTCGTCCTGGCCGTAGCGGGCGGGGTTGGCGTCGTAGTCGATGCGCAGGCCGCTGCCGTCGGCGCGGTCGTAGATGCCGATGGTCAGGTCGTCGACGGGCCCCGGGGCGAGGTTGTGCGCGCCTGCGCGGGCGCCGGCGAACGTGAGCCCGTAGTCGAAGGGCATGACGTTGACGAGCGGGCCGGTCAGCGCCCGGCCCTCGCCGAGGAGACCGAGGTCGCGGCGGATGTCCTCGTAGCGGTAGCGCTGGTGGCGGCGGGCGGACCGGATGCCGAGGACGGTCTGGTGGACCAGTTCGGCGAAGGTCGTGCCGGGGGTGACCGTCAGGCGCAGCGGCAGCACGTTCATGACCATGCCGGGGACGCGCAGGGCGACGGAGCCCATGCGGCCCATCATGGGCAGGCCGAGGACGACGTCCTGGCTGCGGGTGGCGCGGGCGACGTAGAGGGCCTGGGCGGCGAGGAGGACGTCGGTCCAGGTGGCCCGGACGGACGCGGCCAGGCGGCGTAGCCTTGCGGTCGCTTCCGGGTCGAGGTGGGCGGTGGCGCGCAGGTGACCGCGGGAGGGCAGGGCGGGGCCCGGCGAGGAGGCGAGGGCGGGCGCCTCGGGGCGGTCGGCGAAGGCGGTGAGCCAGTGGGCGCGGTCGCGGGTGCGGGTGGCGGAGTC
The DNA here is from genome assembly GCF_044336695.1 of Streptomyces sp. SCA2-17. NCBI lineage: Bacteria > Bacillati > Actinomycetota > Actinomycetes > Kitasatosporales > Streptomycetaceae > Streptomyces > Streptomyces sp. SCA2-17. Next base: position 5,463,019 of record NZ_CP117521.1, on the reverse strand, counting down.
GCGGTAGGCGGCGTCCTCGGCGACAAGGTCGGCGAGCCGGCCGAAGGGGCTGGGGGACGGGTCCTCGCCGGTGGCCAGGGCGGTGTAGAGCTCGGCGACGCGGCGGGCGACGAGGGAGTAGCCGTAGCCGTCGAGGACGGCGTGGTGGACGCGCTGGTACCACAGCCAGCGCTCGTCGCCGGTGCGGAAGAGGCCGTGGGAGAAGAGGGGGCCGCGGGCGAGGTCGAAGGGCTCGGCGAGGTCGGCGCGCATCCGGGCGAGGGCGGCGGCGTGCGGGTCGCGCTCGGCGCGCAGGTCCGCGGTGTGCAGGGGGAAGCCGTGGCCGGGGGCCTCGACGGCGATGGGGAGCTGGCGGGGCCCGTCGGGGGTGCCGGTGATGCGGACGCGCAGGGCGTCGGCCTCGCCGACGGTGCGGTGCAGGGCCTCGGCGAAGCGCACGGGGTCGATGTCCCCGTGGATCTCCAGGTATTCGGCGGTGCCGAGGGCGGGGCTGCCGGGGTCGAGGGCCTGGGCGAACCACATGCCCGTCTGGGCGGCCGTCAGGGGCAGCCCCTCCGGCGCGGGGGACCGTCCCGCGCCGGAGGGGCCGGGCAGGGGACGCGCCCCCGCCCGGTCCAGGGTGCGGGCGTTCACGTTCCCGCCCCCAGCAGCGGTGCCCACTGCTCTATGGCCGGCTGCTCGGCGAGGGCCACGAAGGTGACGTCGGTGCCGTGGTCGCGGCGCCAGCGCTCGACGAGGGTCATGATGCGCACCGAGTCGAGGCCGTAGTCGACGAGGTTCTCGTCGTCGGGGATGTCGGCGGGGTCCTCCCCGAGCACGTCGGCGACGTCGGCCCGGATCTGTTCGAGGGTGAGTGCCATGGGAGTTACGCCCCTTCGAAGAGCCGGTCGGTGGTGGTCACCACGGCGCACTTGGCGGCGGCCCAGCGCAGTGCCGTGGCGTGGTCCTCGGCCGAGAAGTCGGCGACGGCGTCGGCGACGAGGAAGGGCTGGATGTCGCGCATCCAGGCGTCGCAGGCGCTCATCATGACGCCGATGTGGGCGTACACGCCGACGATGATCAGCTGGTCGCGGCCCTGGGCGGCCATCCGCTCGGCGAGGTCGGTCCGGACGAACGCGGAGTACTTCCACTTCGTCAGGACGGTGTCGCCCTCGGCGGGGGCGACGGCGTCGGCAATGGCCTTGGCGCGCTCGTCGTCCGGCAGGCCCGGGCCCCAGAAGTCCTGCTGGAGGCCGCGCTCGGCGGGGCTCTGGCCGCCGGGCTGGGCGGAGTAGACGACGGGGACGCCGAGCCGGTCGCAGTCCTTCTTCACGGCGGCGACGTTGGCGAGCAGTTCGGTGACCGGCGAGGTCCCGGCCTCGAACGCGTCGAGGAAGTAGTTCTGGAGGTCGTGCACGAGCAGCACGGCGCGGGCCGGGTCGGCGGTCCAGGCGACCTTGTTCGCGGGCAGGTCGGCCGCCCGCGGCATGGGATAGGGGGCGATGGCAGGCAGTGCCATGGTGGTCGGTGACCCTTTCTCGGTTCTCAGCGTTCTCAGCGCTCTGCTGCCGCTGCGGCGGCGACCTGTGCGGCGATGGCCGCGCGGAGGTCTTTCTTCGACACCTTGCCGATGCCCGTCTGCGGGAACTCCGTCACGAACTCCACCCGGTCGGGGACCTTGAACGCGGCGAGGCCGCGCTCGCGGACGAACTTCTTGATGGCGATCGACTTGACGGGCCCGGCGCCCTCGCGCAGGACGACGTAGGCGCAGGTGCGCTCGCCGAGGTAGGCGTCGGGCATGGAGACGACGGCGGCGTCGTGCACGGCCGGGTGGGCGAGGATGTGGTTCTCGATCTCCTCGGCGGCGACCTTCTCGCCGCCCCGGTTGATCTGGTCCTTGGCCCGGCCCTCGACCACGAGGTGGCCGCTCTCCGTGCGCCGGACGACGTCGCCGGTGCGGTAGAAGCCGTCGGCGGTGAAGGCCGTGGCGTTGTGCTCGGGGGCCCGCCAGTAGCCGCGGATGGTGTACGGGCCGCGGGTCAGCAGGTGACCGGTGGCCCCGGCGGGCAGGTCGTTGTCCTCGTCGTCCACGACGCGGACCTCGTCGTCGGGCGAGATCGGCCGGCCCTGGGTGGTGACGATGGTCTCCTCGGGGTCGTCCAGCCGGGTGTAGTTCACCAGGCCCTCCGCCATGCCGAAGACCTGCTGGAGAGTGCAGCCGAGGGCCGGGCGCACCCGGCGCGCCGCCTCCTCGCTGAACTTCGCGCCGCCCACCAGCAGGACCTGAAGGCTGCTCAGGTCGTAGGGGGTCTCCGCCGCGGCCTCGGTCCACACGAGGGCCAGCGGCGGGACGAGGCCGGTGATCGTGACGCCCTCGGCCTCGATGAGCGGGAAGGCGACGTCGGGGCTGGGGCGCGGGGCGAGGACGACACGGGCGCCGGCGTAGAGCGCGCCGAGGGTGCCCGGGGAGCTCAGGGGGAAGTTGTGGGCGGCGGGCAGGGCGCAGAGGTAGACGCTGTTCTCATCGACGCCGCAGATCTCGTTGGAGCCCCACAGCGAGTAGATGTAGTCGTCGTGGGTGCGCGGGATGAGCTTGGGCACGCCCGTGGAGCCGCCGGAGAGTTGGAGGAAGGCCAGTTCGTGCGGGGCGGGCGCGTCGGGCACGGCCACCGGCTCGGCGGGGACGGCGGACAGGGCGGTGTGCTCGCCGGGGTCGCCCGCGACGAAGACGTGCTTGAGGGTGGGCACCTCGGCGCGCACCTTCGAAGCCAGCTCGCGGTAGTCGTAGCCCTCGCTGACGTCGGCGATGACGTACGCGGCGGCCTCGGTGAAGGCGCAGAAGTGGCGGATCTCGGTCTCGCGGTGGGCGGGCAGCGCGAAGACGGGGAGGGCGCCGATGCGGAAGAGCGCGAAGACGACCTCGAAGAACTCGGCGACGTTCGGGAGCTGGACGACGACGCGGTCGCCCTTGCCGATGCCGTGGGAGAGGAGGCCGGCGGCCAGCCGGTCGGCGCGCGCGTCGAGCTCGCCGTACGTCCAGCGGCGGGCATCCTCCCCACGCAGTGTCCCGGCGGGCTCAACGATCGCGACGCGGTCCGGGTGCGCCCGCGCGCGGTCGCGCAGCATCTGCCCGAACGTTTCTCCGCGCCAGTAGCCCGCCGCGCGGTAGCGCTCGGCGAACTCGGCCGGATAGCCCGGAGCGTCGGTCGTCTCGGTCACTGGTCAACCCCCACAGCCTGCAGGAACGTCTGGAACTTGGCGCCGGTCTCGGCCGTCTCGGCCTCCGGCGAGGACTGCGCGACGACTCCCGCCCCCGCGTACAGCCGCAGGGTGCGCTCCTCGGCCTCCGCGCAGCGGATGGTGACGACCCATTCGCCGTCGCCGTTCGCGTCGCCCCAGCCGACCATGCCGGTGAAGAAGCCGCGGTCGAAGGGCTCCAGCTCGCCGATGACACCGCGGGCGGTGGCGGTCGGGGTGCCGCAGACGGCGGGCGTGGGGTGCAGCGCGGAGGCCAGCTCCAGCGCGGACACCGCCGGGTCGGCCGGCTCGCCGGTCACGGTGGTCGACAGGTGCCACATGGCGGCCGTGCGCACCAGCGTGGGCCGCTCGGGCACGTGCAGGGTGCGGCAGTACGGGGCGAGGGCCTCGCGGACGGCGTCGACGACGACGGCGTGCTCGTGCAGGTCCTTCTCCGACTCCAGGAGGGCCGCGGCGCGGCGGACGTCCTCGGCGAGGTCGGCGCTGCGCGGCGTGGAGCCGGCCAGCGGGTTGGCGACGAGGGTGCCGCCGCGCCGGGAGACCAGCAGTTCGGGGCTCGCGCCGAGCAGGGTGCGGCCGGGGCCGGTGGGCAGGGCGAAGGTGTAGCCGGAGGGGTCGCGGCGGGCGAGGCGCTGGAGCAGGGCGGGCAGGTCGAGGTCGCGGTCGGAGGCGAGCTCCAGGGTGCGGGCCAGGACGACCTTGGCGAAGTCGCCGCGCCGCATGCGGCGCACGGCCTCGGCGACGGCGGCGCCGTAGCCGGCGGGCTCCGGCACGGGCCGGACGTCCCAGCGGGCCGCGCCGGGGGCGGCGGCGGGGAGGGCGATCAGGGGGTCCTCGGCGAGCGGCGGCGCCCAGCGGACGGCCTCCGGCACGGCCAGCGCGGCGGGCGCGGCCTGGTCGAAGGGGATCGCGCCGACGACGACCGGGGCCGCGTCGCCGGCCCGTACGCGGGCGGCGAGGGTCTCGGCGACGCGCCGCGCCACGGGGGCGGTGCCGTGCGGCACCTCGGCCCGTACGCCGTGGGCGAGCAGGGTACGGGTCGGGGAGGCGAAGAACCGGGCCCGGCCGGGCTCGTAGGCGTCGAGCAGCGAGGTGGCGGCGCCGACGGTGTCGGCGGGCCCGCTGGTGCGGGGTCCGCCCGTACGGGCGTCCGGCCCGCTCGGCCGGTCGGCGACGTGGTGAGCCGTGGTCACCTGCTGCTCCTTTTCGTTCCGGTGGGTCGCACCGGGTGTGTGCTGGGTGGTCCTGCTGCCGGCGCCCGGCGGGGTGGCCCGGGCGGGCCGGCCATGGCCCGGCCGGGCGGGTGCCCGGCCCTGGGTACGGCGGTGGTACCTGCGTGCCGGCGGGCGCCCCGCCCGGGTGGAGGCCCGCCGGGCGCGGGCCGGAAAGGCGGCCCGACGCGCCGTCAGGCGCGCAGCGTCGCGCCCCCGTCGACGTACAGGTCGTGCATCGTGATGTGCCGCGCGCGGTCGGAGACGAGGAAGGCGACCGCGTCGGCGATGTCGGCGGGTTCGGCGATCCGGCCGAGGGGGATGCCGACGCGGTACGAGCCGGGGTCGCCGTCGATGACGCGCTGGGGCGCCTGCTCGTCGGCCCACAGCCCGCGCTGCATGGCGGTGTCGGTGGAGCCGGGCGAGACGACGTTGCAGCGGATGCCGCTGCGGCCCAGCTCCAGGCCGAGGCACTTGGTGAACATGGTGGCGGCGGCCTTGGAGGCGGCGTACGCGGCCATGCTGGTGCGCGGCACGCCCGCGGCGTTGGAGCCGACGGTGACGATGCAGCCGGAGCGGCGCTCGGTCATCCGGCGGGCGACGGCGCGCGAGGCGTTGAAGACGCCGGTGGAGTTCACGGCGAAGGTGCGGTGCCAGACGTCGTCGGTGATGTCGACGACGGGCGAGGTGCGCAGCACGCCGGCGACGTTGACGAGGATGCCGAGCGGGCCGACGGTGTTCTCGACCTCCTCGACGACGGCTTCGACGGCGGTGCTGTCGGCGACGTCGGCGGTGTGGGCGGTCACCTTGTCGCGACCGAACTCGGCCTCCAGGTCCTTGATGCCGTCCGGGGTCCAGTCCAGGGCCGCGACGCGCGCTCCCCTGGCGACGAGGGCGCGGGTCACGGCCTCGCCTATGCCCTGGCCGGCGCCGGTGACCAGCGCGACGCGGCCGGAGAGTTCTGACTGCTGCACGGCTGTTCCCCCGATTCCGGTTCCAAACTAAGGTAAGCCTTACCTTACACGCCCTGCCCGGCCGGGATCACCGCCCGCGGCGGGGGCGCCCCTGCCGCTCCGCGCGCGGGGGGCGCACAGCAAGGCTTAGGTTAGGCTAACCTCACGCTCTTGCCTATAGGGGGGCGGCCCCCGGCTGACCGGCGACCGCCCCCTGGCGAGACGGGAACTGGCTTGACGTCAGGTCGTCACGAGCTCCAGGGCCGGCACGCCCGGCGCGGTCACCCCGAAGGTCTGCGCGTACAGGGAGAGCTCCGCCTCCAGCGCCCGCACGATCGTCCCGACCCGGCGGAAGCCGTGGCCCTCGCCCTCGAAGGCGATGTACGTGTGCGGCACTCCGCGGCCGGCCATCGCCGCCAGCAGCCGCTCGCTCTGCGCGGCCGGGCAGACAGGGTCGGACAGCCCCTGCAACAGCAGGAACGGCGTGGCGATCCGGTCCGCCCGGCGCAGCGGCGAGCGCTCGGCGTACAGCCCGGGCACCTCGTCCCGCGGCCCGATCAGCCAGTCCAGGTAGCGCGACTCGAAGTCGTGCGTGCCGTCCTCCGCCGTCCAGGTCTCCAGGTCCAGCACCGGGTAGAGGACCGTGCCGCAGGCGTAGAGGGACGTGGCGGCGAGCGAGGCCACGGCCGTCCAGCCGCCCGCGCTGCCGCCGCGGACCGCGATCCGGGCCGGGTCGGCGAGGCCCTCGGCGGCCAGCGCCGCGGCCACCGCCGCGCAGTCCTCGACGTCCACCACGCCCCACTGCCCGCGCAGCCGCTCGCGGTAGGCGCGCCCGTAGCCCGTCGAACCGCCGTAGTTCACCTCGGCGACGCCGATGCCGCGCGAGGTGAAGAAGACCGTCACCAGGTCCAGCACGAGCGGCGACCGGGCGGTCGGGCCGCCGTGCGCCATCACCACGTACGGCGGCAGCTCGCCCTCCGGGGCGACGTGGCCGGGGTTGCGCGGCGGGTAGAGGTTGGCGTGCACCTCGCGCCCGCCGGGCCCCGCGAACGTGCGCACCAGCGGCTCCGGGTAGTGCGCGGGGTCCACGCGGTCGGCGTGCCGGGCGCCGACGGCCCGGGCCCGGCCCGTGCAGACGTCGAGCTCGACGACCTCGTACGTGCTGCGCGGGCTCGCCGCGACGCCCACCGCGCGGGTCCCGGTCACCGCCAGGGTCGGCGCCCACTCGGTCCACGGCCCGGCGACGTCGGCGATCTCGCCGCTCGCCGGGTCCAGGATGCCGAGGACCGCGGCGCCCCGGCCGTGGACGGTGGCGATCAGCCCGCCGGGCAGGGGCGCGAACCAGCGCTGCCCCACGCGCCACAGCGGACCGGCGAACTCCTCTTCGCGGCGGCACAGCGCCGTGCTCTCCCCCGTCGCCGGGTCGACGCGGTACAGGTTCCACCAGCCGGAGCGGTCGCTCGCCGCGAGCAGCGAGCCGTCGGCGGCCCATTCCGCCTGCGCGACGGACTCCGCCGGCCCGCCCAGGACGGTCCGGGCGCCGGGCAGCCGCCCGTCCGCCGAGACGGGGGCGACCTTCAGCTCCGTGCCCTCCCACGGCATCCGGGGGTGGTCCCAGGCGATCCAGGCCGCCTGCCGCCCGTCCGGCGAGAGCCGCGGCCCGGTGACGAAGCGGCTCCGGCCGTCCGTCAGCTCCCGGACCACCCCGCGGTCCCGCGCCGCGGAGCCGTCCAGCGGCACGGCCACGAGCAACCGGCGCACGTCGCACGGGCCCGCGCCCGTGAACTCCTCCAGGACGCACCACACCTCGCCCCGGTCCGGCAGCAGCACGGGATCGGCCCAGCGCAGCCCCCCGCCCACGGACGAGACCGGCGTCAGCGGCCGTGGCTCGCGCCGCGCGCTCCCCGCCGGGGCGTCGGGCTCGAACGCGTAGAGCCGCTGGTCGCCGAAGTGCGTGAAGACCACCAGCGGGCCGCCCGCCTCCCGCGCCGCGGCCGCCCAGGGCAGACCGCCGTACTCCATCACGCGGTTGCGCACGTTCCACGGAGCGGGCAGCACCGTCTCCTCCGGGCCGCCGGCCCGCCGCCGCACCAGCGTGAAGCGGCCCTCCTCCGCCGGGCGCGGGCTCACCCACCACAGCTCGTCACCGGCCATGCCCACGAAGTCCGGGCCGCCGCCGTGCGACGCGGCGAGCTCCGCGCCGACCGGGGACTGCCAGGCTCCGTAAGGCACCGTGGACACCATGATCTGCTACGCCTCCTCGTAAGGGTCCATCAGATTCGTATGCGTAAGGGCTCATCAGGCCGTGCCCGTCAAGCTGTGCTCATCAAGCCGTGCTCATCAAGCCGTGCTCATCAAAAAGTGGTCGAGCACCCGGACCCCGAAGTGCAGCGCCTCCACGGGAACCCGTTCGTCGACGCCGTGGAACAGCGCCTGGTAGTCGATGTCCTCGGGCAGCTTCAGGGGCGCGAAGCCGTAGCACTCGATGCCCAGGCGCGAGAACTGGTTGGCGTCGGTGCCGCCGGACATGCAGAACGGCACCACGTGCCCCCCGGGGTCGAACCGCTCGACCGCCTCCCGCATCCGGGCGAACAGCTCGGTGCCGAGCGGGGCCTGCAGCGCCTTCCCGCGCTGGTAGTACTCCCACTCCACGTCCGGCCCCGTGAGCTCGTCCATGGTCGTGCGGAACTCCTCCTCGCCGCCCGGCACGACGCGCCCGTCCACGTGCCCCACGGCCGTCCCGGGAATCACGTTGACCTTGTAGCCGGCGTCCAGCATCGTCGGGTTGGAGCTGTTGCGGACCGTCGAGCCGATGAGCCGCGACGCCGGCCCGAGCTCGGCGAGCAGCGCGTCGACGTCGAAGTCCGGGGCCCCGGGGTCGGCCTCGATGCCGTACAGGGCGGCGATCTCGACCAAGGCGGCGCGGACGACCGGCGACATCCGCACCGGCCAGCGGTGCCGGCCGATCCGGGCGAGAGCCTCGGCCAGCCGGGTGACGGCGTTCGCCTCATTGGGCTTGGAGCCGTGGCCCGCCCGGCCGCGCGCGGTGAGCCGGAGCCAGGCCGTGCCCCGCTCCCCCGCCGCCACCGGATACAGCCGCAGCCCGCCGTCCGCGTGGAAGGTGTACGCGCCCGACTCACCGATCGCGTACCGGCAGCCCTCGAACAGCTGCGGGTACTTCTCGGCGAGGAAGCCGGCGCCCGTCCAGGCACGGTCCTCCTCGTCGGCGGTGAAGGCGAGCACGACGTCCCGCGGGGGCCGGACGCCCGTGCGCGCCCAGGCCCGGACGACCGACAGGACCATCGCGTCGGTGTTCTTCATGTCGACCGCGCCGCGGCCCCACACCACGCCGTCGCGCACCTCGCCCGAGAAGGGGTGGACGCTCCACTCCCCCGGGTCGGCGGGGACGACGTCGAGGTGGCCGTGGACCAGCAGCGCGGGAGCGCCCGGATCGGTACCGGAGATGCGGGCGACGACGTTCGTCCGGCCGCGCTCCTTCTCCAGCACCAACGGCTCGGCGCCCGCCTCGCTCAGCGCCTCGGCGACGTACTCGGCGGCGGGCCGCTCCCGGCAGTCGCCACCGCCCCGGTTGGTGGTGTCGAGCCGGATCAGGTCCGAGGTGAAGCGCACCACTTCGTCGAGCGCGCGCTCGTCCACCCCGGCCCCGGCCCCTTCCGCCGCGATCTCAGCCATATTGCTCCTCCACCGCGGCCGACACGACGGTCGTGACCGCCTTGAAGCAGCGGATGCCGTCGTACATGGTCGACGTGGTGTACGAGACCCGCCGCTCGCCGCTCGGCACGACGCCCGGGACCACCGTCGCCGCGCCGGCCAGGTGGTCCGCGTCGAACTCGATGTCGACGGTGAACGGGCCGGCGCCGCGGGCGGGCTCGTACCGCACGGCCAGCGCCGCCGCCTCCTTCGCCGCCGCCTGAATGTCCGCGGCGGTGCGCGCGGGCGGGCGGCAGACGGCCGCGTACCGCGACACGCAGTCCTTGACGGCCACCGAACGGGCGCGCGGCGCATACCCCTTGGCGTCCGCGCAGGTCAGGTCGTCGCCCGTCACCAGCACCACCGGAACACCGTATTCGGCGACGACCAGGGAGTTGAGCAACCCCTCGCTCGCCCGCGCGCCGCCCACCCACACGCCGGTGATGGTGTTGGCGAGGTAGGTATGGGCCAGCACGCCCGGGGTGCCGGCGCCCGTGTGATAGCCCACGAAGGCGACGCCGTCGACATCGCCGTGCTGCACTCCTTCGACCATGCTCAGGCTCTTGTGCTTGCCGGTGAGCATCTGCGCCCGTTCGTCCAGCTCCTCCAGCAGCAGATTGCGCATGCCCCAGTGCGCCTCATTGACGAGGACCTCGTCGGCGCCCCCGTCGAAGAACCCGGCGATCGCCGCGTTCACGTCGGAGGTGAACAGGCGGCGGCATCTCTCCCACTGCGAGGCGCCGGGCAGCACATCGGCCGGGCAGGTGACGCCGGTGACGCCCTCCATGTCCGCGGAGATCAGGATCTTCACCATGCATCAGTCCTACCGCAGGTGAGAGGCGGCCGCACGGGTGCTCGCAGCAGTCTCTGCGGCGGGCCGCGGCCGGGGGCGGCCGTTCGGCGTACGGGACCGGCCGCCGAACGGCTGTCGATCAGGCGTTCGGCACGCCGCGGAGAGCGCGCGGACACCCCCGGAGACTCCCCGCGGAACCCCCCGGAAGGCGCCCGGGCGGGATAGAGGTAAACCGCCACCGGCGACTGGGGGAATTACACATTCCAAGAATTCCCGCATTCTACCACGGGCCACCGGATGGTTGAGTCAACTATGTCAAATAAAAAGGCAGTTGACGCCGACATTGGCGTCGGCAATTATCGGTTCCCGGCGTCGGCCGACGCACTCCCGTCAAGAGTTTCCCGGCAACCGGCCCTCACACCAAGGACTCCGCATGCCCACCGTCGCGCTATCCCGAGGGCCTGTCGAATACACGGTCCTCGAAGGCAGTCCCGAAGCGGCCCCGCTCGTCCTCCTCCACGAAGGCCTCGGCTGCATCGCCATGTGGCGGCGCTTCCCGGCCCGCCTGGCGGCGGCCACCGGCCGCCGCACCCTGGTCTTCTCCCGGCACGGCCACGGGAGTTCGGGCCCGGCGCCCCAGGAGCGCACGCCGCGCTCCCTGCACGAGGAGGCCCACGAGGTCCTCCCCGAGCTGCTCGGCCGGCTGGGCATCGACCGCCCTGTGCTCGTCGGCCACAGCGAAGGGGCCTCGATCGCCCTGCTGCACGCCGCCGCCCGCCCCGTCGAAGCCGTCGTCGCCATCGCCCCGCACCTCTTCGCCGAGGAGCAGACGCTCCGCGGCGTCGCCGACGCCCGCCGCGCCCACGAATCCGGGCCGCTCGCCAAGGAACTGGCCTTCTACCACCAGGACCCGCACACCGTGTTCCGCCGCTGGAGCGGCCTGTGGCTCTCCGAGGAGTTCCGCAACTGGGACATCGAGGGCGACCTGTCCGGCGCCACCGCCCCCGTGCTCCTCGTCCAGGGCGACAGCGACCCGTACGGCACCATGGCCCACCTCGACGCGGCCGAGCGCGGCCTCGGCGGGCCCGTGCAGCGCCTGGAGCTCGCCGGCTGCGGCCACACCCCGCACCTCGAACGCACCGACGACGTCGTCGACGCCGTCGCGACGTTCCTCACGAGCCGCGCCACCGGGTCCGCGGACTCCGCCGTACAGCACCCCTCCGCGGATCCCGTACCGCAGCTCCCCGCAGACCCCGCACAGCAGCCCTCGCGCCAGGAGGCCCGCCCATGAGCGACACCGACGACGTCCGCCTGGACGGCCTGCTCGCCGCGGCCGCCCGCCGGCACCCCGGCCGGCCCGCCCTCACCGCCCAGGGCCGCACCTGGACCTACGCCGAACTCGACCGCGCCGTCAGCGAGCTGGCCGGGCAGCTCGCCGCGGCGGGCCTGGAGCCCGGTGACCGCGTGGGCGTCCTCGCCCCCAAGGGCCCCGAGGCCGTCCTCGGCATCTACGCCGCGCTGCGCGCCGGAGCGGTCACGGCCCCGCTCGACGTCGCGGACCCGCCCGTCCGCACGGCCCACATGGTGCGCGGCGCCGGGCTGTCCCTGCTGCTCGCCTCCGACCGCTCCCTCGCCGGCTGCCGGCGCGCCGCCGAGGAGGCGGGCGCGGGCCCGGAGCCGGCCGAGGGCGTCCTGGACCACGGCCTGAACTGGGTGCGTACGCTCCCGGCCGCGCAGAAGCCCGCCCCGCTGCCCGCGCCCACCGACCGCGGCGGCTACGTCCTCTTCACCTCCGGCTCCACCGGCCGCCCCAAGGGAGTGCTCCTCTCCCACGCCAACGTCGCCCACTTCGCGCTGTGGGCCGCCGCCGAGCTCGCCCTGACCGAGGCGGACCGGGTGGGCTCGCAGGCCGCCCTCACCTTCGACCTCACGACCTTCGACCTGTTCAGCACGGCCGCCGCGGGCGCCTGCGCCGTCCTCATGCCGGACGTCCTGCGCTCCTTCCCGCGCGACGTCGTCGGCTGGCTCCACGAGCATCGCATCACCGCCTTCTACGCCGTGCCCTCCCTCTACCAGGGCATGCTCGAACGGGGCGGCATCGCCGAGGACTTCCCGCCCTCGCTGCGGGTGGCGGCCTTCGCCGGCGAGCCCTTCGCCCCGCGCCCCCTGGAGCGCTACCTGCGCCTCCTCGGCGACGTGCCCCTCTACAACCTCTACGGGCCGACCGAGACCAACGTCTGCACGTACAGCCGGGTGCCCGCCGACTGGACCGCGGACCAGGAGACCACCATCGGCAGGGCGATCGAGGGCGACGTCGTCGACGTCCTCGGCGAGGACGGCCTGCCCACCGACGGCACGGGCGAGATCCACGTCGCCGGCGCCACGGTCTTCCAGGGCTACCTCCAGGACGGGGCCCTGACCGACCCGACCCGCACGGTGCGCTTCCGCGACGGCGTCGCCCGCCGCGCCTACGCCACCGGCGACATCGGCCGCATCACCGCCGACGGGCGCGTCTTCCTGCGCGGCCGCGGCGACTCGCAGGTCAAGCGGCGCGGCCACCGCATCGACCTGCTCGACGTCGAGAGCGCCGTGCTGTCCCTGCCGCACGTCGCGGCCGCCGCGGTCGTCGCCAAGGACGGCCCGCACCACGGTGAGTTCTGGGCGTACGTCCAGAGCGACGGCGGTGCGGCGGCCGGTGAGGAGATCCTCGCCGGGCTGCGCGGGCTCCTGCCGCTGCGCATGCTGCCCGACCGCGTCGTGCCCACGGCCGCCCTGCCCGTCAACGCCCGCGGCAAGGTCGACCGCCGCGCGCTCGCCGGCCGCACCGACTGACCACCGGCCACCACGCCCCACAAGAGCAGCACACCAACGGAGGGAACCGTAGTGAACACCGTAGAGGACCTGTGCACCCTGATCAGCAGCAAGATCACCTGGGGCCGCGGCGAGGAGCCGCAGCAGCTGAGCCCCGACACCCCGCTGCTCGAACAGGGTCTCCTGGACTCGCTGGCCATCATGCAGATCGTCGCCGCGCTCGACTCCGAGGCCGGCATCGTGCTGCCGGACACGGAGATCGTGGCGGCCAACTTCCGCAGCCCGCAGGCGCTGTGGGGCGTGCTGGAGAACATCCGGGCGGGGGCGGCGCTGTGAGTGCTGTAGACCGTTTGCTGCGCTCAGGGCCCGCCGAGGCGGAGGCCGTCGTGGACGAGTACCGCGACCGGGCCCTGCCCCTGGTGGAGCAGCTCGCCGGCAAGGGCTTCCGCGACCAGTGGGAGGCCCTGGCCGGGCTGGGGGTGCTGCGTCTCGGCCCTCCCGGGCCGCAGGCCGGCACCGGCCCCGGGGCCGTCACCCGCTCGCTCGCCATGATCGAGGGCATCGGCCTGGCCGGCGCCGACCCGGGCGTCGTCTACGCCATGGCCTCCCAGGTGTTCGGCATGGAGTACCCGCTGCGCGCGGCGCTCCCCGCCGAGGCGTGGCAGTCCGTGGCCCGCATCCAGGACGGCGGGGAACTGCTGTGCCACGCGCTCACCGAGCGCAAGGGCGGCAGCGACCCGCTGTCGATGGACACCCGGGCCCGGCGCGACGGCGACCGCGACGGCGACGGCTATGTGCTGGACGGCGCCAAGACGTTCATCACGGCGGCCCCGGTGGCCGACCTCGCGCTCGTCTTCGCCCGCACCGGCGAGGGGCGTTCACCGTTCTCCCTGTCCGCGTTCCTGTTCCCCGTCGGCACCCCGGGCGTCACCCGCGCCGACGCCTTCGCCAAGACCGCGCTGCCCGGCGTCCCGATGGGCGAGCTGGTCTTCGACGGCGTGCGGCTGCCCGCCGGCAGCCTCGTCGGCGGGGAGGGCTCGGGGCTCGCGCTCCTGACCTCCACCACCACGTGGGAGCGGGCCCTGCTGCTGGGCTACGCCCTCGGTCCCATGCGCCGCACCCTGCGGCGCCTGACGGACTGGGCGACCGAGCGCGGCCACTTCGGCCGCCGCATGGGGGCCAGCCACCAAGTGGCCTCCCGGATCAGTGACATGGCGCTCGTCCTGCACCGCTCCCGCACGCTGCTGTACGGCATGGCGGCGCGGCTGGACGCGGGCACGCCCCCGCGGCGGCTGTCGGCGGAGGCCGCCCTCACCAAGATCTCGGTCTCCGAGGACTACGTCCGGCTGACGGAACACGCCACCGCGCTGTCCGGCGTACGGGCCTTCATCGCCGATTCCGAGCTCCCCGCCGATCTGCACAGCCCGATGGCGGCCCTGACGTATGCAGGCCCCAACGACCTGCTGCGCATCGGTGTCGCCCGTGAATTCGGGCTCCCCGTCGAGAACTGATTCCCGCGCCCGAAAAACGGTTTCCGCCGGGAACCCGATTTCCGAAAGGCCCCTCATGGCCCTGTCCTTGCCCACCGGGCTGCTGCCCGCCGAATTCGACGAAATCCTCGCGCTCGCCGAGGAGACGGGGGCGGCCCTCGCCCCCCACGCGGCCGACGTGGACGCGGGCCGTTCCACCGGCCACGAGACGTACCGGATCCTGCGCGAGGCGGGCCTGCTGGGCCTGCTCGTCCCGCGTGAGGCGGGCGGGGCGGGGCTCGGCTTCGCCGCCTACTCGCGGGTGCTGGCCGCGCTCGGTGCCCACAACGGCGCCGCCGCCCTCGGCTTCAACATGCACAACGTCGCCATCGGGTCGCTGTGCGAGTCCGCCGGCACGCCCCTGCCGCCCGCGGCGGAGGCCTTCCGGTCCTGGCTGTTCGAGGAGGTGGTGGGCGGGCGGAAGCTGTTCGCCTCCGCCACCTCCGAGGCGGGCAGCGGCGCGAAGCTGCGCGGCGTGCGCACGTCCTACCGGCGCACCGGCGACGGCGGCTACGTGATCACCGGCGAGAAGTCGTTCGTCTCGCTGGCGGGCGTCGCCGACTACTACGTGGTCGCCGCCCGCGCCGAGGGCACCGAGGGCAGCGGCGAGGTCTCGCACTTCGTCGTCGCCGCGGACGACCCCGGGGTGAGCTTCGGGGAGGTGCACAGCCTGTCCGCGATGTACGGCACGAGCACGGCGGGCATGGTCCTCGACGCGGTGACGGTGCCGCGCTCGCGGCTCTTCCTCGGCGTCGAGGGCATGTCCCTGTACAAGCTGGTGCGCGAGCCGCACTGGATGATCGCCGGGTACACGGGCGCGTACCTGGGCATCGCCGAGGCGATCCTGCGCTTCACCACCGACCACGTGGCCGCGTCGCCCCAGCGGGCCGGCTCGCCGGTGCTCCAGCGCGAGCTGGGCCGGATGTCCGCGCGGCTGGCCGCGGCGCGGGCCCTCGTCGCCGAGGCCGGGGCGCGCGTCGACGCGGGCCGGGGCAGCGCCGAGGCCAACGCCGCGGTGCACGCCGCGAAGTACGTCGTCGGCGAGGCCGGGCCCGCGCTCGCGCAGGACGCCGTCCGCATCTGCGGCTCGGCGGCCGTGAGCCGGTCCCTGCCGCTGGAGCGGCTGCTGCGCGAGGCGTCCTTCGCCTCGGTGATGCCCGCCAAGCCGGAGGAGTGCCTGGAATACCTCGGCAAGGCCGCGCTCGGCGTCAACCTGTACGACGCGACCGCCTTCGACTGGTGAGGGCCCACACGCAGCGGCGTGCCGGGGTGGCGGGGGCCGGGGTCCCCGCCACCCCGGGCGTCCCGCGCGCCGCCGTCCCCGCCGTGACGTTCGTGCTGTTCGCCGTGATGACCGGCGGCACCGTCCCGACGCCCGTCTACGCCCTCTACGCCCAGCGGCTGCACCTGTCCCCGCCCGTCGTCGCCCTCGTCTTCGCCGCCTACGCGGTGGGCATCCTGGCCGCCCTGCTGCTCTTCGGCGGCCTGTCGGACAACATCGGGCGGCGGGCCACGCTCGTCCCGGCGCTGGCCGTGGCCGTGGCGAGCAGCGTCGTCTTCATCGCCTTCCCCTCCCTCCCGGGGCTGTTCGCCGGGCGGCTGCTCTCCGGAGTCTCGGTGGGACTGACGACCGGCGCGGCCACCGCGTACCTGAGAGAGCTGCACCCGTCGCCGCCGCGCGCCGCCCTGATCGCCTCCGTCACCAACATGGCCGGGCTCGGCTGCGGGGCGCTCCTGTCGGGCGTGCTCGTGCAGTACGCGCCCGCGCCGACCGTGCTGCCGTACGCCGTCCTGATCGGGCTGCTGCTGCCCGGCCTGGCCGTGTGGGCGCTGCCCGAGCGGGTCGCCGCGCGCGGGGGCGGCATCCGCCCGCAGCGGATCGGCGTGCCGCCGGCCGTGCGGGGCCCGTTCACCGCCGCGGCGGCCGCGGTCTTCGCGTCCTTCTCCCTGCTGGGCCTGCTGGCCGCGCTCGCCGGCAACTTCCTCGTGCAGGGGCTGCACAACCACAGCCACCTCGCCGTCGGCCTCGTGGCGTTCAGCGCCTTCGGCTCGGCGGGGGCCGCCCAGCTCCTCGCGGTGCGGCTCGCGCCCCGCACCGGCCTGATCGTGGGCATGACCGCCGTCCCGCTCGGGCTCGCCCTCATCCTCACCGGCCTGTCGGCCGCCTCCCTGCCCGTCTTCCTGTGCGGCTCCCTGCTGGGCGGCGCGGGCGCGGGCACGTCCTTCAAGTCCGGCCTGGCACTGGTGACGGCCCAGGCGTCGCCCGACCGCGTCTCCGAACTGGTCTCCGGCTTCTTCGTCGCCGCGTACCTGGGCCTGACCGTGCCGGTCGTCGGCGTCGCCGTGCTGCTGGCGAACGGCACGCTCATGACGGCGGCCGGCGTCTTCGCCGCGGTGATCACGGTGCTGTGCCTGGGCAGCATCGGCGTCACCACGGCCCTCGGCAACCGCACCACGAACCGATGAGGACCCCGCCATGACCACCGCGCTCTCCCCCGTCGACCCCGACAGCTACCGCGCCCTGATGGCCTCGCACCCCGGCGGGGTGGCCGTGGTCACCACGCACGACGGCCTCGGCACGCCGTACGGCTTCGCCTGCACCGCGTGGTGCGGGGTGTCCCTCGACCCGCCGCTGCTGCTGGTGTGCGCCTCGAACACGGGCAGCACGCTGCCGGTGCTCGCCGAGCGGGGCTGGTTCGCCGTCAACCTCCTGCACGGGGCGGGGCGCCGTGCGGCGGAGGCCTTCGCCCACCGGGGGGCCGGCCGCTTCTCGGCCGTCCCCTGGGTGCGGTCCCCGGCCACGGGCCTGCCCCTGCTCCCGGAGGACGCGCACGCGACGGCGGAATGCCGCGTCCACCGCCTGGACCCTGCGGGCGACCACACGGTCATCATCGGCGAAATAGTCCGCGCAACCCCCCACCCGGGAGCCGCCCAGGGCCCCCTCCTCTACGGCAACCGCAGGTACGCGGAGTGGCCGTCGCCGTAGCGGGGACATCTCTTCCGCCGCCACCAATTCCGCCGGACCCTCACCATCGTGGCCGATCAACGAGGCGGCGGAAGGGGTTGCCCGGCGCCACGGGCCGGCGGAGCCAGGAACGCTCCCTCTCCCCGGCGAAGCCGGAAAACTCCCCCGCCGCAACGGCGATACGCCACGACTCCGAGGGTCCGGCGGAATCGAGAACGGCCGCCACCGATTCCGCCGGACCCTCGTCGTCGTGGCCGAGCACCGCCGCGGCGGAAGGGGATGCCCGGCCCGGCACAGGGCCGGGTGCGCGCTCCCGGCGAAGCCGGAAAGCCCCCCGGCGGAGCCGGGAAAATCCTCCCGCCGCAGCGGCGACACGCCACCACGGCGAGGGCCCGGCGGAATCGCGCCGTCGCGGCGGAAGAGGAGTCCCCGGACCCAGCCGGACGGCTAGTCCGCGTGGCCCAGTTGGAGGTCGCGTTCCGTGCGGCCTCCGCCCGCGACCTGGAGGACCGTGGCCACCGGCGGGTACCCCGCGGCGATGACCGTGTACTCCCCGGCCGACAGGTCGACGAAGCGGAACGCCCCGTCGGACCCGGTCGTCGCCGTGTCGACGACGTTGCCCGCGGCGTCCAGCAGCGTGACGCGCGCGTCCTCGACCAGCCGGCCGCCCCCCGCGCGGACCACGCCGCGCAGCACCGCGCCGCCGGCCAGCTCGATGTCCTGGCGGGTCTCGCGGCAGGACTGGACAGTGACCGGAAGCGCGGCCGGCCGGAAGACGGGCGCGCTGCCGGCGAGCGTGTACTCCCCGGCGATGAGCTCGCCGATGTCGTAGCCGCCGTCCCGCCCGGTCCGTGTGGAGGCGACGACTTCGCCGTGCACGTTGGTCAGCGTGACCAGAGCGTCCCGCACGGGCGACCCGTCCGCGGTGAGCACGGTCCCGGCGAGCCGCCCGGCGCCGCCGAGGACGACGTCGAGCTCGACGGGCCGCTCGCCGACGGTGACGGTGACGGCCTGCGGCTGGTGGCCGCCGGCCGCCGCGATGAGCACGTAGGAGCCGGTGCCGGGCGTGCTGAGCGCGTACCGCCCGTCCTCGCCGGTCGCGCCGCGCCCCACCTGCCGGCCCCCGCTGTCGATCAGGGTGAGGGCGGCGCGCGGAACGGTCGTGCCGTCGTGGTGCTGGACGACCCCGGTGACGGGGATGCCGGGGACGAAGGGCGGCTCCTCCTCCGGCGGGGCGGTCCGCGCCGAGGGGATGACGGGGGCTTCTGCGAGGTTTTGGGACACCGGCGGTTTCTCCTTCAGCAGGAAGGCGAGTAAAAGGCCCAGGACGAGGACGGGTACGAGGTACAGGAAGACCGGCGGCAGGGCGTGCGCGTACGCCCGTACGTAGCCGCTGCGGAGCTCGGGGGGCAGGTCGCGGAGCACCCGCGGGGTGAGCGGGCTGACGGCCCCGCCGTCGGCGAGGCGGCGGGCGAACAGGCTGCCGAGGGCGCCCGCCCCGACCGCGCCGCCGAGCTGCCGGAAGTACGTGGCGGCCCCGCCGGCGGCGGCCCGGTCCGCCGCGGGGACGGAGCGCTGCGCGGCCCGGACGGCGGCCGGCACGGCGAGCCCGGCGCCGGTGCCGAGGAGCGCGGTCCACAGCGTGTACGCGGGCCACGTGGTGCCGGTGCCGAGCCGGGAGAGCAGGAACGCTCCGGCGGCGGCCGCCGCACACCCCGCGACCGCGAAGAGCCGGCAGCGGCCCGTGCGGCGGGCGAGCTGTCCGCTGATGAGGGAGCCGAGGACGGCGCCGGCCGTCAGGGGCAGCACGAGCAGCCCCGCACGGACGGCGCCCGCGCCGTCGGCCGTCTGCAGGAAGGTGGGCAGATAGCCGACGGCGCCGAAGAGGGCGGCTCCGGTGGCCGCGCCGAGGACGGCGCAGGCGACGAAGACCGGGTTGCGCAACAGCCGGGGCGGAAGGAGGGGTTCGGCCGCGAGGTTCTCGGCGACGACGAGGAGCAGCGCGGTGCCGAGCGCGGCCGCGGCGAGCCCGAGGGTGACGCGGGAGTGCCAGGGGTGGGCGGTCCCGGCCCGGGCGGCCAGCAGGACGAGGCAGGCCGAGAAGGCCGTGAGCAGCAGCGCGCCGAGGACGTCGAAGCGGGCGCGGCGCGCGGGCCCGGGGAGCCGCAGTCCGAAGGCGGCGGCGAGGAGGGCGAGCGCGCCGAGGGGGACGTTGAGGTCGAAGCACCAGCGCCAGGAGGCGTGGTCGGTGAGGAGGCCGCCGAGCGGGGGCCCGGCGACGGTGGCGAGCCCGAACACGGCGGCGGCCGCGCCGAGATGGCGGGCGCGCCGGCGGGCGGGGACGAGGTCGGCGATGATCGCGTGGACGCCGGCCAGCACCCCGCCGCCGCCGATCCCTTGCAGGGCGCGGAAGGCGACGAGCTGGTCCATGGTGTGCGCGCGGGCGGCGAGGGCGGAGGCGGCGGCGAGGAGGACGAGGGCGAAGGCGAAGACGCCCTTGCGGCCGGTGGTCTCGCCGAGCCTGCCGCACACGGGCAGGGCGGCGGCGGAGCCGAGCAGGTAGGCGGTGATCACCCAGGGCGTCCGGCCGAGGCCGTGCAGTTCGCCGGCGATGGTGGGCAGGGCGGTGACGACGACGGTCTGGTCGAGCGCGGCGAGGAGCAGCGCGAGGAGCAGTCCGGCGAGGACGACGCGCAACCTCCCCCGGCCGGCGGGGGGTTCGGGGGGCGCCCCGAACGCGGGGACGAGGTCGGGTGCGGGCAGGGCGAGCGCCGGCCCGTCGCTCTGTACCAAGGTGGTCCCGCCCACGTACCGCTCCCCTCGTAACGCCTGCTATCGCCGCCCTTTTCTCGCATTTCGCGACAACGGCGGGCAACCGAGGGGATTGACCCGAGAGGCCATCCGTGGGGCTTTTGCGCCGGTCGGAGGCATACGGCGGCCCGGTGCGGCGCCGGGGAAACCACCCGAAACGGTGAAGCCCGGACCGCGACCGGTCCGGGCTTCCACCGTTGGTGGCGCGGCTGCGCGCGGGCTGCGCCGGGCTACTTCTCGACCTCCGCGGCCAGCTTGGCGAGCACCGCGTCGTAGATGCGGCCGAGGCCCTTGGGGGCGAAGGTGCGCTCGAAGAAGCCGCCGATGCCGCCGGCGCCGTTCCACACGGTGCTGACGACGGCCTTGGCCTTGCCTTCGCCGGCCGGGGTGACGGTCCAGGTGGTGACCATGGAGGAGTTGCGGTCCTTCTCGACCAGCTGCCCGGTGGTGGGCTCGGTGACCTCCAGCAGGCAGTCGCGGACGCGCTTGCTGGTGGCCTGGAGCTTCCAGTGCACCAGGGTGCCCTCGCCGTCCCCGCCCTCGCGCACCTCGTACTCGCTGAAGTGCTCGGGCAGCAGCTTGGCCCGGGTGCCGGTGTAGTCCGCCAGCGCGTCGAACACCTCCTCGGGGTCCGCCGCGATGATCCGCTCCGTGGTGGCCTCGACCTGGCCCATGGCTTGTCCTCCGGACGTCGTACCGAACTGCTATGTGCTTCGACTGCTACTGCTACGTGCTTCGCGCACAGCCAACCACCAACGCCACACCCGCCCAAATCCGGACCCCCTCACTCGACGCGAACATGTGTTCTAATCTCGAAAGGGAGGGGTCGAACGCACGAACAGCACGGAGCGAGTCGGAACGACTCGGCATCGATGGGAAGGAGGACCGCCATGCGCTGGTCCGGCCTGGGCGACGGAGACGCCGCCGGCGCCGCCACGGGCGCGCTCTTCGGCACCGACGTGGTGACGCGCACCCTGGACACCCCGGAGTTCCGGGGGATCACCTTCCACGAGGTCCGGGCGAAATCGGTCGTCAACCGGGTGCCGGGAGCTTCCCGGATGCCCTTCGAGTGGACCGTGAACCCCTACCGCGGCTGCACGCACGCGTGCGTGTACTGCTTCGCCCGCAAGACCCACAGCTACCTCGACCTGGACACCGGCCTCGGCTTCGACTCCCAGATCGTCGTCAAGGTCAACGCCCCGGAGGCGCTCCGCCGCGAGCTGGCCGCCCCGCGCTGGCGCGGCGAGCACATCGCCATGGGCACCAACGTCGACTGCTACCAGCGCGCCGAGGGCCGCTACCGCCTGATGCCCGGCATCATCGCGGCGCTGCGCGACCGCGCGAACCCCTTCTCGATCCTCACCAAGGGCACGCTGATCCTGCGCGACCTGGAGCTGCTGCGCGAGGCCGCGGCCGTCACCGACGTCGGGGTGTCGGTCTCGGCCGGCTTCCTCGACCGCGAGCTGTGGCGCACGGTCGAACCCGGCACCCCCTCGCCGGAACGGCGGCTGGACGCCGTCCGGACGCTCACCGCCCACGGCATCGCCTGCGGCGTGCTGATGGCCCCGGTCATCCCCTTCCTCGGCGACTCCCCCGCACAGCTGCGCGCCACGGTCCGCGCCGTCGCCGCCTCCGGCGCGACCTCGGTCACCCCGCTCGCCCTCCACCTGCGCCCCGGCGCCCGCGAGTGGTTCATGGCCTGGCTGGCCCGCCACCACCCGCACCTCGTACGCCGCTACGAGACGATGTACGGGGACGGCGCGTACGCCCCCAAGTGGTACCAGCGGCGCATCACCCGCCAAGTCCACGAATACGCGACGGAGTTCGGCATAGGCCCCACGCCTCCCGGCGCCCACCGCAACGTCCCTGCGCCACCTCCCCCCGAACCGCCCCAGGGGACCCAGCTGACCCTGCTGTAGGGCCGCGGGCCCCGCCGGTCATCCGAGCCGGGCCAGGGCCTCGTGGGCCGCGGCCCGCAGCCGGTCGTGTTCGCGGGCGGCGACCAGGGCGTCCTCGGCGCGGCGGTCGCCCAGGGCGCCCAGGCCCTCGACGCAGGCGCGGGCGATCGGCCAGCAGTGGTCGCGGGCCGCCAGCAGCCGTTCGAGCGTGGCGAGGAGGGCGGGGACGGACTCGGGGGCGCGGAGCTCGGTCAGCAGGCGGACGGGGTGGAGGGCGTAGGCGGTGCGCAGCGGGTTGGTGGCGAGGGCCGCGGCCGCGCGGGCGGTGCGGGGGTCGCCCAGGCGGGCGAGGACGAACGCGGCGGTGGCGCAGCGCACCGGTTCGCGGTAGTTCAGGAGCAGTATGAGCGTCTCGAAGGCCCGCCGGTCGCCCTCCGCCCCCAGGACGAAGGCGGCGATCTCACGGGCCCACAGCGGCTGTTCGGGGGCGACCAGGATGCCGGCGAGCTCGTCCCGGCGCGCGCGCCGGGCGGGCGGGCCGCCGTCGCGGGAGCGGACGAGCGCGAGCAGCCGCTCGAAGCCGGCGAACTCCGCGGACGTGGCCAGCTCGGCCCGCACCCGCTTCACCAGCGCACGGAATTCCTCTTCTGCCCTCTCGGCTCCTGTCACTGCCCGTTTCTCCTCCCCGAGTGGCCTGCGCCACATAGTAGGTCGCACGTCCGCCCCCTGGCGCTCTTGGTTACCCGTGAGTTAATCTCCCGGCAAGAGCGGCACCCCCGCTCGGGCGGCCTGGTGACGCAGCCGCCCGCTCGCTTCGACGTCGGTTCGTCGGTTCGGCCCGTCGAGTACGGCACGGCCCCGGGACAGGGCCTGCCGGTCGCACAACTCCCCTTTCCGCGGTCGCCCCTTACCCGTACCCGGAAACGCATCCGACCGACGCATCCCCGCGCGACCCCGCGCGCACGGGGACCTCCCTCTGGAGTCTCGCGATGGACCGTACGTCCACCCCTCCGCCGACCTCCCTCCCCTCTCCCGCCCCCTTGCGGACCGTCGCCGTCGTGGGCCTCGGCACCATGGGCGCCGGGATCGCCGAAGTGCTGGTCCTGGCCGGCCGCGACGTCGTCGGCATCGACGTCTCGGAGGCCGCGGCCGCGCACGCCGTCCGGGCGCTGGAGACCGCCACCGCCCGCGCGGTGCGCCGTGAGCGCATCACCGAGGACGAGCGGCGGGCCGCGCTCGCCCGCTTCCGCACGTCCACGGACCTGCGGGCGGCGGCCGGCGTCGACCTCGTGATCGAGGTCGTGCCCGAGGACTACGCCCTCAAGCACGAGGTGTTCACCGCGCTGGACGCGATCGTGCGCCCCGCGGCGATCCTGGCGACGGGCACCAACGCCCTGTCGGTGACGCGGCTGGCCGCCGACTCGGCCCGCCCCGAGCGCGTCCTGGGGCTGCACTTCTTCAACCCCGCGCCGGCGATGAAGCTGGTGGAGGTCGTCTCGTCGGTGCTGACCGCGCCCGCCGCCGTCTCGGCCGTCACCGCGCTCGCCCGCGAGCTGGGCAAGGAGCCCGTCGCGGTCGGCGACCGGCCCGGCTTCGTCGCCGACGGCCTGCTGTTCGGCTACCTCAACCAGGCGGCCGCGATGTACGAGTCGCGCTACGCGACGCGCGAGGACATCGACGCGGCGATGCGCCTGGGCTGCGGCCTGCCGATGGGCCCGCTCGCCCTGCTGGACCTGATCGGCGTCGACACCGCGCGTACGGTCCTGGAGGCCATGTACGCGGCCTCCCGCGACCGGCTGCACGCGCCCGCCCCCATCCTCGGCCAGCTCGCGGAGGCGGGCCTGACCGGCCGCAAGGCGGGCCGCGGCTTCTACACCTACGACGGCCCGGACTCGGCCGTGGTCGTGCGAGACGCGCTGACGCCCGGCGCCGCCGGGGGCGGGGCCGCGGCCGGGCCGCGCGAGGTGCGCGCGGTCGGCGTGGCCGGGTCGGGCACGATGGCGAGCGGCATCGCCGAGGTCTTCGCCAAGGCCGGCTACCGCGTGGTGCTCGCGGCGCGCACGCAGGAGAAGGCCGAGGCCGCCAAGGCGCGGGTGGCCAAGTCCCTCGCGCGCTCGGTGGAGAAGGGCCGCCTGACGGCCGCCGAGCGGGAGGCGGCCCTGGCGGCGCTCACGCCGACGGGCTCGCTGGACGCGTTCGCCGACGTCGACCTCGCCGTCGAGGCGGTCGCGGAGGACCTGGCCGTCAAGCAGCAGCTGTTCGGCACGCTCGACAAGGTCTGCCGGCCGGGCGCGGTGCTGGCCACGACCACGTCCTCGCTGCCGGTCGTCGCCCTGGCCCGCGCCACCTCGCGCCCGCAGGACGTCATCGGGATGCACTTCTTCAACCCGGCGCCGGCGATGAAGCTCGTGGAGGTCGTCCGTACGGTCCTCACCGCGGACGACGCGCACGCCACCGTCCGCGCGGTCTGCACGAAGGTGCGCAAGCACGCCGTGGACTGCGGCGACCGCGCCGGGTTCATCGTGAACGCCCTGCTGTTCCCGTACCTGAACAACGCCGTGAAGATGGTGCAGGAGCACTACGCGACCCCGGACGACATCGACGCGGCGATGAAGCTCGGCGGCGGCTACCCGATGGGCCCGTTCGAGCTGCTGGACGTCGTGGGGCTGGACGTGTCCCTGGCCATCGAGAAGGTCCTGCACCGCGAGTTCCGCGACCCGGGCCTCGCCCCCGCGCCCCTCCTGGAGCACCTCGTGGCGGCGGGCTGCCTGGGGCGCAAGACGGGCCGCGGCTTCCGCGAGTATGCGAAGGCCTGACAGAACGGCGCGCGAGCGCGACGCGGGCTGGGGCGGACTGCTCGAACCGGGGGACGGTCCGTCCCGGCGCGCCCGCACGGACGCGTGTTACGTTCCCCACATGCCCCAGCCCGCCAAGGCCGTCCGCGCTCCGCGCACGGCCGACGAAACACCCCGTGAGACCCGAGATCCGCACACCGGCCCCGAGAGCGCCGGCAGCCGCCGGGCCGCCGCGCAGCGCCTGACCATGCGCCGCAAACTCGCCACCGCCGCGATGGAGTTGTTCGCGACCAAGGGCTACGAGGCGACGACCGTCGACGAGATCGCGGCGGCGGCCGGCGTCGCCCGCCGCACCTTCTTCCGCCACTTCCGCTCCAAGGAAGAGGCCATCTTCCCCGACCACGACGACACCCTCGTACGGGCCGCGGGCGTGCTGGACGCGGCCCCGCCGCACGAGAACCCCCTCGACACCGTCTGCCGGGGCATCAAGGAGGTCATGCGGATGTACGCGGCCTCCCCGGCCGTGTCCGTCGAGCGCTACCGCCTGACCCGCGAGGTGCCGGCCCTGCGCGAGCGCGAGATCGCCTCCGTGGCCCGCTACGAGCGGCTGTTCACCCGCTACCTCCTCGGCCACTTCGACGAGGGCGCGCACCACGTCGGCGACGACGACCCGCTGCTCGCCGAGGTCGCCGCGTCGGCCGTGGTGACCGCCCACAACCACGTGCTGCGGCGCTGGCTGCGCGGCGGCGGGCAGGGCGACGTGGAGACCCAGCTCGACCACGCGTTCGCGATCGTGCGGGAGACGTTCGGCACGGGCATCGGGGCCGGCCGCGCCCGCCAGGAGGAGACCCCGGGGGCGACCGCGCGGGCCGAGGGCGAGGTCCTGGTGACCGTGGCCCGGACGGACGCGCCGCTGGACGAGGTCATGCGCGCGATCGAGAAGGCGCTCAAGAAGAAGTAGGACATCACCCGACATATCCTGACGAAGGCCGCCCCTGAGGGGCGGCCTTCGTTGCTCATGCGTGCCCTCCGGATGACATCTGAGAGAAATTGTTGGCACCGAGTGTCTTGTCGTGTGGCACGGCGTGCCATACGTTGTCGGTGTCCGGGCGGCCGGCGCGCAGACAGAAACCGTCGTGCGCCGGCTGTCCCCACAAGCATCTTGTGCGCCCGGACGCCTGCGTCACAGGCACTCCCACCGCGCCCACCGGCGCCGGGTCGAAGCTGCACAGAGCACCGCCCCGCACCACCCCGCACCACCCGCCGAACCGACGGCACCGCCTCAGCACTTCCCTTGCACCACCCCCGACGTTCCCTCAAGCCGTTCCCCAACGTGCTTCGCCGGAGGCAATACCGTGAACCAGATACTCGACGCCATCCTCGCGCCGGACAGTACGCCCGAGGACTTCGCGGCCCTGACCGTCCCCGACTCCTACCGCGCGGTGACCGTGCACAAGGACGAGGCGGGCATGTTCGAGGGCCTCGCCACGCGGGAGAAGGACCCGCGCAAGTCGCTGCACGTCGAGGAGGTGCCGGTGCCCGAACTCGGGCCCGGCGAGGCGCTCGTGGCCGTCATGGCCAGCTCGGTGAACTACAACTCCGTCTGGACCTCGATCTTCGAGCCGCTGTCCACCTTCGGCTTCCTGGAGCGCTACGGCAAGCTCTCCCCGCTCGCCAAGCGGCACGACCTGCCGTACCACGTCATCGGCTCCGACCTCGCGGGCGTCGTCCTGCGCACCGGCCCCGGCGTCAACCTCTGGAAGCCCGGCGACGAGGTCGTCGCCCACTGCCTGTCCGTGGAGCTGGAGTCCGCCGACGGCCACGGCGACACGATGCTCGACCCCGAGCAGCGGATCTGGGGCTTCGAGACCAACTTCGGCGGCCTGGCAGAGCTCGCTCTTGTGAAGTCCAACCAGCTCATGCCCAAGCCGATGCACCTGAGCTGGGAGGAGGCGGCCGCCCCGGGCCTGGTCAACTCCACCGCCTACCGCCAGCTCGTCTCCCGCAACGGCGCCGGCATGAAGCAGGGCGACAACGTCCTGATCTGGGGCGCGAGCGGCGGACTCGGCTCGTACGCCACGCAGTTCGCGCTCGCCGGCGGCGCCAACCCGATCTGTGTCGTCTCCAGCGACAAGAAGGCGGAGATCTGCCGGCGGATGGGCGCCGAGGCGATCATCGACCGCTCCGCCGAGGACTACAAGTTCTGGAAGGACGAGCACGAGCAGGACCCGCGCGAGTGGAAGCGCTTCGGCAAGCGCATCCGCGAGCTGACCGGCGGCGAGGACGTCGACATCGTCTTCGAGCACCCGGGCCGCGAGACGTTCGGCGCGTCCGTCTACGTCACGCGCAAGGGCGGCACGGTCGTCACCTGCGCCTCGACCTCGGGCTTCAAGCACGAGTACGACAACCGCTACCTGTGGATGTCGCTGAAGCGGATCGTGGGCTCGCACTTCGCCAACTACCGCGAGGCGTGGGAGGCCAACCGCCTGATCGCCAAGGGCAAGATCCACCCCACGCTGTCGAAGACGTACAGCCTGGAGGACACCGGGCAGGCCGCGTACGACGTGCACCGCAACCTCCACCAGGGCAAGGTCGGCGTGCTGTGCCTGGCCCCCGAGGAGGGCATGGGGGTCCGCGACGAGGAGATGCGGTCCCGGCACATCGACGCCATCAACCGCTTCCGGAACGAGTGAGCACACTGCGATGACGGAACGTCAAAAAGACCGGCCTTGGCTCATGCGGACTTACGCCGGGCACTCCACCGCCGAGGCGTCCAACGAGCTGTACCGGCGCAACCTCGCCAAGGGCCAGACCGGTCTCTCGGTCGCGTTCGACCTGCCGACACAGACCGGCTACGACTCCGACCACATCCTCGCCCGCGGCGAGGTCGGCCGGGTCGGCGTGCCGGTCGCGCACCTCGGTGACATGCGGCGGCTGTTCCAGGACATCCCGCTGGAGCAGATGAACACCTCCATGACCATCAACGCCACCGCCATGTGGCTGCTGGCCATGTACCAGGTGGTCGCGGAGGAGCAGGGCGCCGACGTCACGAAGCTCCAGGGGACGACGCAGAACGACATCGTCAAGGAGTACCTCTCGCGCGGGACGCACGTCTTCCCGCCGGGGCCGTCGCTGCGGCTGACCACCGACATGATCACGTACACGGTCAACCACATCCCGAAGTGGAACCCGATCAACATCTGTAGCTACCACCTACAGGAGGCGGGGGCCACTCCGGTCCAGGAGATCTCGTACGCGATGTCCACGGCGATCGCCGTGCTGGACGCGGTGCGGGACTCCGGCCAGGTGCCGGCCGAGCGCTTCGGCGACGTGGTCGCCCGCATCTCCTTCTTCGTCAACGCGGGCGTCCGCTTCGTCGAGGAGATGTGCAAGATGCGGGCGTTCGGCCGCATCTGGGACCAGGTCACCCGCGAGCGCTACGGCGTCGGGAACCCCAAGCAGCGCCGCTTCCGCTACGGCGTCCAGGTCAACTCCCTGGGCCTGACCGAGGCGCAGCCGGAGAACAACGTCCAGCGCATCGTCCTGGAGATGCTGGCCGTGACCCTCTCCAAGGACGCCCGCGCCCGCGCCGTGCAGCTGCCGGCCTGGAACGAGGCGCTGGGCCTGCCCCGGCCCTGGGACCAGCAGTGGAGCCTGCGGATCCAGCAGGTCCTCGCGCACGAGAGCGACCTGCTGGAGTACGACGACATCTTCGCGGGGTCGCACGTCATCGAGGCGAAGGTGGGTGCCCTCGTCGAGGAGTGCCTGGCGGAGATCGAGCGGATCCAGCAGATGGGCGGCGCGATGGCGGCCGTCGAGTCCGGCTACCTGAAGTCGCAGCTGGTCTCCTCGCACGCCGAGCGCCGGGCCCGGATCGAGGCCGGCGAGGAGAAGATCGTCGGCGTCAACTGCTACGAGTCGACCGAGCCCAACCCGCTCACCGCCGACCTCGACACCGCGATCATGACCGTGGACCCGGCCAACGAGGCCCGGGTCGTAGCCTCCCTGCACGCCTGGCGCGACGACCGCGACGAGGCCCGCGCCCAGGAGTCGCTGTCCGCGCTGAAGAAGGCGGCGGCGGGCTCGGACAACCTGATGGCGGCCACGCTGGAGTGCGTCCGGGCCGGCGTCACGACCGGCGAGTGGTCGTGGGCCCTGCGCGACGTCTTCGGGGAGTTCCGCGCCCCCACGGGCGTGAGCAGCGCCCCCGTCGCGGTCGCCGCGGAGACCGGCACGCCGCTGGCCGCCGTCCGCGCCAAGGCGGCCCGCACGGCCGAGGAGCTGGGCGGCGGCCGGCTGCGCCTGCTGGTCGGCAAGCCCGGTCTGGACGGCCACTCCAACGGCGCCGAGCAGATCGCCGTCCGCGCGCGCGACGCCGGCTTCGAAGTGGTCTACCAGGGCATCCGGCTGACCCCGGAGCAGATCGTCTCGGCGGCCGTCGCCGAGGACGTGCACTGCGTCGGCCTGTCGATCCTCTCCGGGTCGCACGCCGAGCTCGTCCCCGACGTCCTGGAGCGGATGCGCGCCGAGGGGTCCGGCGACGTCCCCGTCATCGTCGGGGGCATCATCCCGTCCGCGGACGCCACCGCTCTGCGGGCGGCCGGCGTCGCGGCCGTGTTCACTCCCAAAGATTTCGGCATCACGGAGATCATCGGACGTATCGTCGACGAGATCCGGAAAGCGAACCACCTCGACCCGCTGGAGGTCCCCGCATGATCACGCCCGCACCCCAGAAGCCGCTGCGCCCGCGCCGCTCGTGCCTCGCGGTCCCCGGCAGCAACCCGCGCTTCCTGGAGAAGGCCCAGGGGCTCCCCGCCGACATGGTCTTCCTCGACCTGGAGGACGCCTGCGCCCCGCTGGCCAAGGAGGGCGCCCGCCACCTGGTCGTGGACGCGCTCAACAACGGCGACTGGACCGGCAAGACCACCGCCGTCCGCGTCAACGACTGGACGACGCACTGGACGTACCGGGACGTCGTGACGGTCGTGGAGGGCGCGGGCCCCAACCTCGACTGCATCATGCTGCCGAAGGTCCAGGACGCGCAGCAGGTCGTCGCCCTCGACCTGCTGCTCACCCAGATCGAGAAGACGATGGGCTTCGAGGTGGGCCGCATCGGCATCGAGGCGCAGATCGAGAACGCCAAGGGCCTGGTGAACGTGGACGAGATCGCCGCCGCGTCGCCGCGCATCGAGACGCTCATCTTCGGCCCCGCCGACTTCATGGCCTCGATCAACATGAGGTCCCTGGTCGTCGGCGAGCAGCCGCCCGGCTACCCGGCGGACGCCTACCACTACATCCTGATGCGCATCCTGATGGCGGCCCGCGCCCACGACGTGCAGGCCATCGACGGCCCGTACCTCCAGATCAAGAACATCGACGGCTACAAGGAGATCGCGCGCCGCTCGGCGGCGCTGGGCTTCGACGGCAAGTGGGTGCTGCACCCCGGCCAGGTGGACGCGGCCAACGAGGTCTTCTCGCCCTCGCAGGAGGAGTACGACCACGCCGAGCTGATCCTCGACGCGTACGACTGGTGCACGTCGGAGGCCGGCGGCAAGAAGGGCTCGGCGATGCTCGGCGACGAGATGATCGACGAGGCCAGCCGGAAGATGGCCCTGGTCATCGCGGGCAAGGGCCGGGCGGCGGGGCTGACCCGTACGTCGAAGTTCGAGATCCCGGAGGCCTGAGCACCGTGCAGTTCGGCCGGACTTACGAAGAGTTCACCGTCGGCGACGTGTACAAGCACTGGCCCGGCAAGACCGTCACCGAGTACGACGACCACTTGTTCTGCCTGCTGACCATGAACCACCATCCGTTGCACATGGACAGCAACTATGCGGAGAAGACGACCGATTTCGGCAAGAACGTCGTGGTCGGGAATTACGTCTACTCCCTCCTGCTGGGCATGTCCGTCCCCGACGTCTCGGGCAAGGCCATTGCCAACCTGGAGGTCGAGTCGCTGAAGCACATCGCGCCGACCTTCCACGGCGACACGATCTACGGCGAGACGCGCGTGCTGGACAAGACGCCGTCGAAGTCGAAGAGCGACCGCGGAATCGTCTCCGTCGAGACCATCGGCTACAAGCAGGACGGCACCGTGGTCTGCACCTTCCGGCGCAAGGTGATGGTGCCCACCGCCACGTACATCAAGGAGCGCGGCGGGGAGCAGCCCGGCCGCCCCGAGCCGATCATCCGGGAGAAGTGATGGGCCGCCTGGCGCAGACCGACGGGCTGACGGACGTCCAGCAGGAAATCCTCTCGACGGTCCGTGACTTCGTCGACAAGGAGATCATTCCGGTCGCCACGGACCTGGAGCACCGGGACGAGTACCCGGCGCAGATAGTCGAGGGCCTCAAGGACCTCGGGGTGTTCGGGCTGATGATCCCGGAGGAGTACGGCGGGCTCGGTGAGTCGCTTCTCACCTACGCGCTGTGCGTGGAGGAGATCGCCCGGGGCTGGATGAGCGTGTCGGGGATCATCAACACGCACTTCATCGTGGCGTACATGCTCAAACAGCACGGCACTCAGGAACAGAAGGACTATTTCCTGCCAAAGATGGCGGCGGGGGAGATCCGGGGCGCGTTCTCGATGTCGGAGCCGGGCCTCGGCTCGGATGTGTCGGCTATCACATCGAAGGGCGTGCGGGACGGCGACACGTACGTCCTGAACGGCCAGAAGATGTGGCTGACGAACGGCGGCACGTCGACGCTGGTGGCGGTGCTCTGCAAGACGGACGAGGGGCATCCCGAGGGGACCGCGCCGCACAAGTCGATGACGACGTTCCTGATCGAGAAGGAACCGGGATTCGGCGAGGTCAAGCCGGGGCTGACCATCCCCGGAAAGATCGACAAAATGGGTTACAAGGGCGTCGACACCACCGAACTGATCATGGACGGGCTGCGGGTGCCCGCCGACCGCGTGCTCGGCGGCGTCACCGGCCGCGGCTTTTACCAGATGATGGACGGCGTCGAGGTCGGGCGGGTCAACGTCGCGGCGCGTGGCTGCGGAGTCGCGCAGCGTGCGTTCGAACTGGGTGTGTCCTACGCACAGCAGCGGCAGACCTTCGGAAAGCCGATTGCCCAGCACCAGGCGATCCAGTTCAAACTTGCCGAAATGGGGACAAAGGTCGAAGCCGCGCATGCGATGATGGTGAATGCGGCCCGGAAGAAGGACTCGGGCCGGCGCAACGATCTCGAGGCCGGAATGGCCAAGTACCTGGCCTCCGAGTACTGCAAGGAGGTGGTCGAGGACGCGTTCCGCATCCACGGCGGATACGGGTTCTCGAAGGAATACGAGATCGAGCGCCTCTACCGAGAGGCCCCCATGCTGCTCATCGGTGAGGGAACGGCAGAGATCCAGAAAATGATCATCGGCCGCCGGCTACTCGAGGAGTACCGGATCCAGGGATAAATATTCCGGTTAGGGGTGGTTTGACCGAGAAGAAGATCACACCCAGTCATCGGACTTCGGCCACCGACCGGCTCCGGCGCTTAGCCAGTTGCCGGTCGCAACCGATAGCATCCCCCGAAAGCCGCCGTCCCCCAATCGTTTCGCGGCACCCTCCGCTACGAAGGTCACCCATGCCCCACAGCTCTTCCTCTGCACACCGCGACAGCCTCGCCGGCGTTCGCCTCGCGCGCGGAGCATCGCCGTGGCTCCTCCCGACCGTCGCCACGGCGGCGGTCAGCCTCTCCCGCGCCCGGCGCTCCGGGCGCTGGGCCGCGCTGGCCGTGCCCACCACCGCGCTCGCGGCGGGCATGCTGTGGTTCTTCCGCGACCCCGATCGCGAGATCGCCACGGGCCGGGTCATCTCCCCGGCCGACGGCGTGGTGCAGAGCATCATGCCGTGGAAGGACGGGCGCACCCGTGTCGCGATCTTCATGAGCCCGCTGAACGTCCACGTCAACCGGGCGCCGATGGCCGGCACCGTGACGTCCGTCGAGCACATCCCCGGCGGTTTCGTTCCGGCGTTCAACAAGGAGAGCGAGAACAACGAGCGCGTCGTCTGGCACTTCGACACCGAGCTCGGCGACATCGAGATGGTGCAGATCGCCGGCGCCGTCGCCCGTCGCATCGTGCCCTACCTCCCCGCGGACACCAAGGTGGAGCAGGGTGAGCGGATCGGTCTGATCCGCTTCGGTTCGCGCGTCGACGTCTACCTCCCGGAGGGTGTCGAGGTCGCGGTCGAGGTCGGCCAGAAGACCACCGCGGGGGTGACACGCCTTGACCGTGATTGATCAAGAGGCATCGTGGGTGCCCGAGGCGGACGAGGCCGAGGACGCGGAGACCATGCCGCTGTCCACCCGGCTCTCAATAGCGGACACGCTCACGCTCGGTAACGCGATCTGCGGGTTCATGGCGGTGTACTTCACCACCACGGGCGTCCTCATCCCCCACCTCACGGGGAACGAGGACGGCGGCATGGCCCGCCACAGCGCGGCCACCGCGGTCATACTGATGCTGCTCGCATCGGTCTTCGACCTCTTCGACGGGCTCGTCGCGCGCAAGCTGCGCAGCTCGGCGATGGGCGCGGAGCTGGACAACCTCTCCGACCTGATCAGCTTCGGGCTCGCCCCGGCGTACTTCGTGGTCGTGTGGGGCATGGTCGCCGACGACGCCCACCAGCGGGTGTCGGCCGTGGCCGCGGTCGTGGTGCTGCTGGCGGTCGTCCTCAGACTGGCGCGCTTCTCGTGCGTCCAGCTGCGGGACGGCATCTTCCAGGGCATGCCGAGCCCCTTCGGGGCGCTCACGGTCGTCTCGATCGTGCTGCTGGAGCTGCCGTTCGTCCCGACGCTGCTGGCGATCGTGGGCGTGGCGTGGCTGATGGTGAGCCGGGTCGAGTACCCCAAGCCGCGGGGGCGCCTCGCGGTGGCGATGCTCAGCTGGATCGTGCTCAGCATGGGCCTGCTGGCGGCCTGGGCGTTCGATGCGCCCGGCGGCGAGCTGCTCCTCCAGACGGGCTGCGCGCTCCAGGTCGTCCTGGGCGCGGTGATCCCCCTCTTCGCGACGGCGCGGAGGGTGAACACCTTCCGCGACAACCGCCGCGAGGCGAGGGCGACGCAGCTGCCGTAGCGACGGTTTGACCGAGCGGGGCGGCCCCGGACCTTTGGGTTCGGGGCCGCCCCGCTCGGCGTTCGGGGCACTCGGGCCTTCGGGGCCCGTCGGCCGCCTGCCTCTGCCGCAGGCAGAGAATTCCCGCCGCGACGGCGATCAGCCCCCACCGGAGGTGACCGGCGGTGCCGATCCGGCCCGAGGCCGGCCCTCGCAACGGCCGGGAGGGCCCGCCCTCTCACCCCCGCCGCAACGGCGATCAGCCCCCGCCGGAGGCGACCGGCGGTGCCGGACTACCTGAGGTGGTCCTCCGCGATCCGTTCCGCAAGACGTTCCAGCAGGGGCCCGGCGAGGGCCATGGAGCGGGACGGGTCCGGCTCCAGGGTCGTCAGGGCGTACGCACGGTCGATGCCGGCCGCGGACAGCTCCTCCGCGGACAGGGCCAGCCGGCCGCAGACCGCCACCACCGGGATGCCCCCTTCGCGGGCCGCGCTCGCCACCCCCGCCGGCGCCTTGCCCCGCAGGGTCTGCGCGTCGAGGGAGCCCTCGCCCGTGATCACGAGGTCCGTGCCGGCGAGGGCCCCGGCGAAGCCGAGGACGTCGAGCATGACCTCGATGCCGGGCCGGAAGACCGCGCCGAGCCCGGCCAGGGCCCCGTACCCGAGCCCGCCCGCGGCGCCCGCCCCGGCCGCGCCCGCGAGCGCGCCGCCGTCGAGCACGGTGGCGTAGTGCGCGAGCGCGGCGTCGAGCAGGGCCACGTCGTCCGGTCCGGCGCCCTTCTGCGGCCCGTAGACGGCAGCGGCGCCCGCCGGCCCGGTCAGGGGGTTGTCGACGTCGCTCGCGAGGACGAGCTCGACGGCCCGCAGCCGCGGGTCGAGGCCCGACAGGTCGGCCGTGGCGAGCCCGGCCAGGGCCGCTCCCCCGGGCCGGACCGGCGCACCGGAGGCGTCCAGGAGCCGCGCGCCGAGCGCACTGAGCATCCCGGCCCCGCCGTCCGTCGTGGCGCTGCCGCCGATGCCGAGGACGATCGTGCGCGCGCCCGCGTCGAGTGCGGCCCGTAGCAGCTCACCGGTGCCGTACGTGGTGGCCGTGAGGGGCGCGGGCGCCCCGCCCGGCAGCCGCCGCAGCCCGGACGCCTCGGCCATCTCCACGACCGCGGTGCCGCCGCGCAGCGCGTACGCGGCGGTGACGGGCGCCCCCACCGGCCCCGTCACCTGCACCTCGCGCCGTGCGAAGCCGGCGGCGCCCGCCGCGTCGACCGTGCCGTCCCCGCCGTCGGCGACGGGCAGCGCGGAGACGTCGAGCGGCCGGCCGGCGGCGTCCGCGCCCCGCCGCAGCCCGGCGGCGACGTGCCGGGCGACCTCGGCGGCCGTCAGGGAGCCCTTGAACTTGTCCGCGGCGATGAGCACCCGTACGCCGTCCGTCATTGCGCGCCACCCCTCGCTTCGAGCCCGGCCGTGCCGCCTGGACCCTACCGGGGCGGATCCGCCGTTGCCCATGCCCGCGCGCGGCGTGCCAGTCCGCCCAATTCCGTACTCTTCCGGCCATAGTGGGGCGTCATGAGCACCCAAGCGCACGATCCGGCCGACCCGCACGTCCCCGCCGCCCCGGGCGGCCGGGAGGAGCCCCCGGACGCGGCCCTGGTCGCGATCGGCGGCGCGGCGGTGCTCGCGGTCGTGGCGTGGGCTGCACTGGGCAAGCACTCCTTCGACCGGGTGACGAAGGCGGCACTGAACTGGGTGCTGTCCAACTTCGCCTGGCTGTTCGTGATCGCCGCCGACGTCTTCCTCGTCCTGTGCGTGGTCATCGCCTTCAGCCGCTTCGGCCGGATCCGGCTCGGCCGGGACGACGACCAGCCGGAGTTCAGCAACCTCGCGTGGATCGCGATGATGTTCAGCGCTGGCATGGGCATCGGCCTGATGTTCTACGGCGTCGGCGAGCCGCTCCTGCACTTCGTCTCCCCGCCGCCCGGCAGCGGCGTCACCGCGAGCACGCCGGCGGCGGCCCGTACCGCGCTGGAGTACTCGTTCTTCCACTGGACGCTGCACCCGTGGGCGATCTACGGCATGGCGGGCCTCGCCCTCGCCTACGCGGGCTTCCGCAAGGGCCGCGGCAACCGGCTGAGCTCGGCGTTCGTGCCGCTGCTGGGCGCGGAGCGGGCGGCCGGCTGGCCGGGCCGGGTCATCGACCTGCTCGCGGTCTTCGCCACCGTGTTCGGCACGGCGACGAGCCTCGGCCTGGGCGCCCTCCAGGTGTCGAAGGGCCTCAACATCACGACCGGGGTGAAGGACAGCACGGCCCTGGAGCTGATCATCATCGGCGGCTTGTCGGCCGCGTTCGTGCTGTCCGCGTTCTCCGGCCTGCACAAGGGCGTGAAGTGGCTCAGCACGCTCAACATCGTGCTGGCCGCCTGCCTCATGCTCTTCGTCTTCCTCCTCGGCCCCACGGTCTTCGTCCTCAACACCATCCCCGCGGCCACCGGCGGCTATCTGCACGACCTGCTGACCCTCGCGACGCGCACGGGCGCGTTCACGGACTCCCAGTGGCTCGGCGCGTGGACGATCTTCTACTGGGCGTGGTGGCTGTCGTGGGCCCCCTTCGTGGGCACGTTCATCGCCCGCATCTCGCGCGGCCGGACGATCCGCGAGTTCCTCATCGGCGTCCTGCTGGTGCCGAGCGGGGCGACGATCGTGTGGTTCTGCGTGATGGGCGGCAGCGCCCTGCGGCTGGACATGACGGGCGCGGCCGACATGGCCGGGACCGTCAAGGACGGAGCGGAGGCGTCCCTGTTCGCCCTCCTGGACACGCTGCCGCTGGAGACGCTCACCTCGTGGATCGCGATGGCGCTGGTCATGACGTACTTCATCACCAGCGCGGACTCCGCGTCCCTCGTGATGGGCTCGCTCTCCAGCCGCGGCGCGCTGCACCCGCGCACGTGGCTGGTGGTGACGTGGGGGGTGCTGATGGCGGCGGTCGCGGCGGTGCTGCTGGTGGCGGGCGGGCTGCAGTCGCTCCAGTCGGCGACGATCCTGGTCGCCCTGCCGTTCGTGCTGGTCATGCTGGCCCTTTGCTGGTCGCTGATGTCGGAGCTGCGCGAGGACCCGGGGGCGGGCCCGGCCCGGCACCACGCGATGCACGGCCTGCGGGACGCGCTGCGGACGATGGTCGGCGACGCGATCGAGGAACGGGCCGCGGGCCCGGTGCGCCACCCGCGGCTGCGCCGGGTCGCGGAGAGCGTCCGCGACCGCGACGACGAGGGGCAGGGCGGGGGCTAGACGGGACGCGGCGGGGCGGCTAGACGGTCTTCACCGTGCCGCCGTCGATGACGTGGTCCGCGCCGGTGATGTTGGCCGCCCGGTCGGAGAGCAGGAAGGTGATGAGCGCCGCGACCTCGCCGGGCTCGGTGATCCGCGGGCTGGCCATGCCGAAGCGCTCCGGAAGCTGCTCCAGGAACGCGGCGTGGTCGACGCCGGCCGCGGCGGCCACCTTGCCGCCGAACCCGTCCGGGTCCTCCCAGATCGCGGTACGGACCACGCCCGGCGAGACGGTGTTGACGCGCACGCCCCGCGGCCCGAACTCCTCGGAGAGGGACTTGCCGAAGGCCGTGAGCGCCGCCTTGGCCACGCTGTACGCGACGGGGCCGGCGGCGGGGAGCCGCGCGTTGATGGAGGAGACGTTGACGACGGAGCCGCGGCGCGGGGTCAGGGACGGCAGGGCGGCGCGGCTGACGCGGACGGCGCTGAGGAAGTTCAGGTCGAGGTTCGCCTGGAACTGGGCGTCGTCGGCGTCGAGGAACCCGCCGAGGACGACCTCGTCGCCGCCGCCGACGTTGTTGACCAGCAGGTCGATCCCCTCGCCGAGCGCGGCGAGGGTCTGCTCGACGAGCGTGTGCGCGCCGCCGGGCGTGCTCAGGTCAACGGCGACGGCCGCGGTGGCGGCCTCCTTCAGCTCGGGGGTGATCGTACGGGCGGCGCCGACGACCCGCACGCCCTCGGCGGCGAGGGAGCGGACGGTGGCGAGGCCGATGCCGCGGCTCGCGCCGGTGACGAGGGCGGTCTTGCCGGTCAGGTGGAGATCCATGGCGCACTCTTCTTTCTTTACCTGAAGGTACAAAATCTGGGTACAGGTGTGCGGCGTGTGCGGGGGCCGACCCGGCCACTCAGAGCATGGCGAGCATGGCGTCCGCGACGCGGCGCAGCCGCTCCCGGCCGCCCTGGGCGCGGGCGATGACCCGCATCCCGACGAGCGCCGCGAGCAGCAGGCTCGCGACCGCGGCCGGGTCCCGGTCCGGGGCGAACTCGCCCGTGCGCTGCCCGCGCTCGACGGCGGCCTTGAAGGCGCCCTCGGTGCGCTCGAACATGCGGCGTACGAGTTCGGTGGAGGCGTCGTCCCTGCCGCCGAGTTCGGTGGCGGTGTTCACGGCGAAGCAGCCGCGGCGGTCGGACTCGCCGAGATCCGTCTCGATCAGCAGCTCCAGCGCGGAGCGCAGCAGCGGCAGGACAGGGCCGGGCTGGTCGAGCAGCTCCACGAGCGCCGCGGCCTGGGTGTCGCGATAGCGCTCCAGCGCCCGCTCGAACAGGGCGTGCTTGCTGCCGAAGGCGTGGTAGAGGCTGCCCTTGCCGATGCCGAGCTCGTCGACGAGGTCCTGGGGCGTGGTGGCGGCGTAGCCCTTGCGCCAGAAGACGTCCATGGCTTTGTCGACGACTGCGTCGGGATCGAACTGCTTGGGCCTTCCCATGGAGGAAACAGTAGATCTTTTTGACCTGTAGGTCAATTACTGGGGAGGGGTCGCAGGCGGGCGCCGACCTTGCAGGCGCGTCAAGAAAGAGTTGACAAGAGGGGCAGCGTCAAGGAAAAGTTGACGCCATGATCGATTCGTCGCGGCCCGCGGCCGCTCCGCAGCCCTCCCTCGCCCACACCTCCCTGGGACTGCTGCTCTGCGCCATCGCCCTGATCACGCTCGCGCTGGGGTTCGCCGACAACCTCGGCACCCCGGCGTTCCTCGCGCTCGTCGGCGCGGAGCTCCTCCTCATCGCGGTCATGGGCACGCTCTTCAGCACCGTGCAGGCGCAGAGCACCGCCACCGACGCCGCCGCACAGCAGAAGCAGCGCGACGAGGCGGCCCTCGACGCCCTCGAACCCCTCCGCGGCGGTGAGCAGCGATGAGCGACACTCCGCAGCTCAGCCCGGAGGAAGAGGCCCGCATCCGCGAGGCCGTCGCGAGCGCCGTCCTCGGCGGCCCCGAGGGGCTCGCCGAGTCGCTGGAGCACGACCCCGAGAGCTATCTGCGCCTGGTGTCCGCCACCCGGACCGGCGCCGAGGAGACGAGCCGACTGTTGCGCAAGGCCGTGCAGGGCGCGCGGGCCGCGGGCCACAGCTGGGACACCATCGGCCGCCTGCTGGGCGTGAGCCGGCAGGCCGCGCAGCAGCGCTTCGCGACCAAGGACACCGCGGTGCCGAAGGGGACCCCCGAGCGCCGGGTCCTCACCATGCTGACCGCGTTCAACGAGATGGCCGCCCTCGCCGAGGCCGGCCTGGAGCGCTGGGAGCTGGTCGATTTCGGCCCGCTGTACCACGCGGTGGAGGCGTCCGACCGGCAGTGGGAGTACCGCCGCGTCCCGTTCGCGGTCGCCGGGCGCGGGCGACGCATGGAGGCGGACGGCTGGACCGAGGTCGGCACGTACTTCCCGTGGAGCTACTACAAGCGCCCACTGAAGGACGACTGAGCGGAATCACGCAACAGCCCTGTCAACGACGGTTGACAGGGCTGCGCTTGTCATCCTAGGTTGACACCATGGCCGGAACGGATGCGAAGGACGCGGTCGGCACCACCGAGGCCGCCATGGACAGCGATCCCCACGTGGGACTGCACGCCGTCGCGGCGCTGCGACGGCTCGTCGAGCGCCTGGAGGCGCTTCAGGTCGACAGCGCGCGCCGGCAGGGCTGGTCCTGGGAGGAGATCGGGGCCGCGCTCGGAGTCAGCAGGCAGGCAGTGCACAAGAAACACGCCAGGAGGTAGGCACGTTCGAACGGTTCACCCGGGATGCGCGTGTCGCCGTCGTACAGGCGCAGGAGGAGGCCCGCACGCTGGGCCACGCCTGGATCGGCAGCGAGCACCTGCTGCTCGGCGTACTCGGTCAGGCCGGCGCCCCCGTGGTCGCCGCGCTGGCGCGGTTCGGGATCACACCGGAGGCGTGCCGGGGCGCGCTGGCGCCCGCCGGTTCCCTCGGTACGGGCGACGCGGAGGCGCTGCGCGCGTTCGGCATCGACCTGGAGGCCGTACGGGCCCGGGCGGAGGACACCTTCGGGCCCGGCGCCCTGGACCGGCCCGGTCCTCCCGAGGAGCGGCGGCGGATCCTGCCCTTCGGCGGGCGCCGCCGCCGGGACGCACCCGGCCGGACGGGCCACATCCCCTTCACGCCCCGCGCGAAGAAGGCCCTGGAGCGCTCGCTGCGCGAGGCCCTCGCCCGCAAGGAGCGCCACATCGGCCCGGAACACGTCGTCCTGGGCATCCTCGACCCGGACGACAAGGTGACCGCGGGCGTACTGCGGAAGCTGGGGACCGACACCGCCACCGTACGGAACGGGATCCTGCGGGACCTGCCCCGGGCCGCGTAGCCCGTCGGGTCAGCGCATCTCCCGCTACCCCTTCCGCAGCCTCCGCCACACCGCCTTCGCCGCGTGGTGCCCGCACATGCCGTGCACGCCCGGCCCCGGCGGGGTGGCCGAGGAGCAGAGGAAGACCGCCGGGTGGGCCGTCGCGTAGGGCACGCGGGCGAGCTTGGGGCGGATGATCAGGCGCAGGCCGGCCACGGAGCCGATGGCGAAGTCGCCGCCCACGTAGTTGGCGTTGCGGGCGGCCAGCCGCGGCGGCCCGGCCGTGGCACGGGCCAGGACCAGGTCGCGGAAGCCGGGGGCGAACCGCTCGATCTGCCGCTCGATGACCTCGGTGGCATCGCCCTCCCAGCCGCTCGGCACGTGCCCGTACACCCAGAACGTGTGCTTGCCCTCGGGCGCGCGGGTGGGGTCGGCGAGGCTGGGCTGGGCGGTGATGAGGAAGGGCACCGAGGGGTCGCGGCCGTGCAGCGCGGCGTCGAGGGCCGCGTCGATCTCCCCGTACGTGGGGCCGATGTGAACCGTCCCGGCCCGGCGCGCGGACTCCGACGTCCACGGCACGGGGCCCGACAGCGCGTAGTCGATCTTGAAGACGCTGGGGCCGTACCGGTAGCCGCGGTAGGCGTTGCCGAGACCCGCGATCCGGGCGAGGGCGGTGGGCGAGGTGTCGAACACGTAGGCGCGGGCGGGCGGCAGGTCGTCCAGCCGCTTGACTTCGAAGCCGGTGTGCACGGTGCCGCCGTGCACGCGCAGGTACGAGGCGAGGGCGTCGGCGATCGCCTGGGAGCCGCCGCGCGGCACCGGCCAGCCGCCCGCGTGCGCGGCCAGCGCGAAGACCAGGGCCATGCCGCCCGTGCCGATGCCGGTGAGCGGGGAGATGCCGTGCGCGGCCAGCCCGGCGAACAGGGCGGGCGCCTTCTCGTCCCGGAAGCGGCGGGCGAGCAGGGCCGCGGACTGGACACCGGCCAGGCCGAAGCGGGCGTAGAGGACGGGGTCGCGCGGCAGCCCGTCCCACTGGGTGCGCAGGAAGTCGGCCGCGACGGTGTCCCACTTGCCGTGGAAGGGGGCGACGAGCCGGCGGTAGGCCCCGGCGTCGCGCGGGCCGAGCGAGTGCGCCGTCTCCCCCACGCTGTGGGAGAGGACGGCGGCCGTGCCGTCGGGGAAGGGGTGCGCCATGGGCAGCTCGGGGTGGACCCACTCCAGGCCGTGCCGGTCGAGCGGCATCGAGGCGAAGGCCGGGGAGCCGGCGCCGAGCGGGTGCACGGCGGAGCACGGATCGTGGCGGAAGCCGGGCAGCGTGAGCTCCTCGGTCCGCGCACCGCCGCCGATGGCGTCGGCGGCCTCGAAGACCTCCACCGACAGACCTCGGCGGGCCAGCTCCACGGCGGCGGTGAGCCCGTTGGGCCCGGCGCCTACGACGACAGCGTCGAGCATGGTCGGCACCGGACGCCACTCCCCTCGTCCTCGAAATGTCCCGGGTGGGACGGGCCGCCTCCGGATCCGTCTCCGGACCGTCGGACCCGTCCCCGGGATCAGCCGGCGGACGCCAGCAGCCCCAGGATATGACGGAGCGTCGCCTCGTCCCGCGCTGCGGCGAACGGGAGCGCGTTGCCGCCGGCTATCCGGAAGGACTCGCCGGCGAGGGTCCCGCTCGCGCCGCCCGCCTCGGCGACGAGCAGCAGGCCCGCGGCGTGGTCCCAGGCGTTCTCCCAGCTGAAGGCCAGGCCGTCGATGCTGCCCCGGGCCACGTTCAGGTATTCGAGGCCTGCCGAGCCGCAGGGGCGCGGCGCGACGCCCTCGGTGACGAGCGTCGCGAGGACGCGCTTCTGCTCGTCGTCGGTGAAGTCGTAGTGGGAGATCGCCACTTCGAGGACCTTGCCGGGGGCGGGCGAGCCGGTCTTCAGCG
This sequence comes from Streptomyces sp. SCA2-17, assembly GCF_044336695.1. Lineage (NCBI taxonomy): Bacteria > Bacillati > Actinomycetota > Actinomycetes > Kitasatosporales > Streptomycetaceae > Streptomyces > Streptomyces sp. SCA2-17. The sequence goes on along the minus strand of NZ_CP117521.1, from coordinate 5,420,736 downwards.
GCTCGCCGTTGAGCACGGCCCCGCCGCCGCAGCGGGCGACGGCCATCAGGTCGAGCGCGGGGGCGTACGTCCAGGAGGCGAGGAGCTCGCCGCGGTGGGCGAGGCAGACGAGCGTCGCGAAGCCGGGGTCGCCGTGCACGAACTGGCGGGTGCCGTCGACAGGGTCGACGATCCACACCGGCGCGTCGCCGCCGAGCGCGGCGAGCACGCCCGGATCCGCGTGCACGGCCTCCTCGCCGACGACGACCGAACCGGGCAGCAGGGCGGTGAGCGAGGCCGTGAGGTGCTCCTCCGCGCGCCGGTCGGCGACGGTGACGAGGTCGTGCGGGCCGTTCTTCTCGACGATCTCGTCCGCGGCGAGCTGCCGGAAGCGCGGCACGATCTCGGCGGCGGCCGCCTTGCGGACCGCCTCCTCGACGTCGGTCAGGTCACCTGCGAGAAAGTCTTCGAGCATGAGTCCATCGAACCATGCCCCACCGACAACCAGTGGCGGCCCTGCGTCCCCCGGGTGTCCCCCTGGTGAACGCAGGCCCCCACCGCCCCTGGCACCCCCGGGATCCCGGCCCCGGCACCCCTGGCACCCGCCCCCGGCACTCCGCTCAGCGGCCCACCGCGTAGCCCTGCATGCCGCGCGGGTTGGCGGCCGCCGACAGCACGCCCGTCCGCGGGTCGCGCGCCACCGCACACAGCCGCCCCTCCGACCACGCCTCCCCCACCGTCACCCGATGGCCCCTCCGCCGCAGCTCCCCGATGGCGCTCTCGCCGAGGCGCCGTTCGACGACGACCGAGCCGGGCGCCATGGTGCGCGGGTGGAAGGAACCGGGGAAGGACTCCTGGTGCCAGTTGGGGGCATCGATCGCGCCCTGGAGGTCGAGGCCTCCGCGCACGGGCGGGCGCAGGGCGACCGCGAGGAAGAAGTGCAGCTGCCACTGGTCCTGCTGGTCGCCGCCGGGCGTGCCGAAGGCGAGGACGGGCTCGCCGTCGCGCAGGGCCAGCGAAGGGGTCAGGGTGGTGCGCGGCCGGCACCCGGGGGTCAGGGAGTTGGGGAGCCCGGGTTCGAGCCAGGTCATCTGGAGCCGGGTGCCGAGGGGGAAGCCGAGCTCCGGGACGACGGGGTTGGACTGGAGCCAGCCGCCGCTGGGCGTCGCCGAGATCATGTTGCCCCAGCGGTCGACGACGTCGAGGTGACAGGTGTCGCCGCGGGTCGCGCCGCTGACGGTGACGGTCGGCTCGCCCGCACCCGGCACTGGTGCCGGAGTGGTGCGCTCCGCGGCGGCGACGGCGTGCCGGGCCAGCCGCGGGCTGCGGCCGCCGGGGCTGCCGGGGCGCAGCTCGTACGAGGCGAGGTCGCCGATCAGGGCGCGCCGGGCGGAGTTGTAGCCCTCGGAGAGGAGGTCCTTCAGCGGGACGTCGGCGGCGTCGCCGTACCAGGCCTCGCGGTCGGCCATGGCGAGCTTGCCGCCCTCGATGAGGGTGTGGACGTATTCAGGGGTGCCGTAGTCCGGCGGGCCGTCGAGCAGGGCGAGCTGCTGGAGCAGGACCGGGCCCTGCGACCAGGGGCCGGGCTTGCAGACCGTCCAGCCGTTCCAGTCGTGGCGGGCCGGCTCCTCGTACGCGGCCCGGAAACCGGCGAGGTCGTCGCCGGTGAGGGGCGCGGTGTGGCGTTCGCCGGAGGTGTCGAGCGTCGGGCGCGCCGCGGCGGCGACGAGGGCCTCGGCGACGAAGCCCTCGCGCCACACGCGGCGGGCCGCGTCGATGCACTGCTCGCGGCTGCCGCCGGCGGCTTCGGCCTCGGCGATCAGGCGGCGCCAGGTGGCGGCGAGCGCGGGGTTGCGCAGGAGCGTGCCGGGTGCGGGCGGGCGGCCGCCGGGCAGGTAGACCTCGGCTGAGGACGTCCACTCGGTCTCGAAGATCCTGCGGACGGTGGCCACGGTCCGGCCGATGGCCTCGACGGGGGCGTGGCCGTGCTCGGCGTAGCCGATGGCGTACGAGAGGACGTCGGCGAGCGGCTTGGTTCCGTGGTCGCGAAGGAGCAGCATCCAGGCGTCGAACGCGCCCGGGACGGCGGCCGCCAGGGGCCCGGTGCCGGGGACGAGGTCGAGGCCGAGCGAGGTGTAGTGCTCGATGGTCGCGCCGCGCGGCGCCGGCCCCTGGCCGGCGAGGACCCGCACCGGGCCGCCGGCCGGTGCGAACACCGCGGGCACCTCCCCGGCCGGCCCGTTCATGTGCGGCTCGGCGACGTGCAGGACGAAGCCCGCCGCGACCGCCGCGTCGAAGGCGTTGCCGCCGCTCTCCAGGACGGCCATCGCGGACTGCGAGGCGAGCCAGTGGGTGGACGACACCATGCCGAAGGTGCCCTGCAGGGTGGGCCGGGTGGTGAACATGGCGTCCATCACGTCAGACCGGAACGCTGATGCGCAAGGGCTCACGGGTGCGCTGCGGGGCGGCACGGCGGCCCACGGGACGGCGTTACGGTTGATCCGTCGCCGGACAGCAGTGCCGGCCTGGGAAGAGAAGCTGGAGGAGGCGCCGTGCACGGTGAATACAAGGTGCCGGGCGGCAAACTCGTGGTGGTGGACCTGGAGACCGCGTCCACCCCGCAGGGACAGGTGCTGCGGAACGTACGGGTGGCCGGGGACTTCTTCCTCGAACCGGACGAGGCGTTCCTCGATCTCAACCGCGCCCTGGAGGGTGCGCCCGCCGACCTGACCGCCCCGCAGCTCGGCGCCCGCATCGAGGCGGCCCTGCCGGAGGGCACGGTGATGTTCGGCTTCACCGCGGAGTCCGTGGGCGTCGCCGTCCGCCGCGCCCTGGCGAACGCCACCGACTGGCATCACTACGACTGGCAACTCGTCCACGACGGCCCCCAGTCGCCCGCCCTGCACATGGCCCTCGACGAGGTCCTGACGGCCGAGGTGGCGGCCGGCCGGCGGCCGCCGACGCTGCGCGTGTGGGAGTGGGCCTCCCCGGCCGTCGTCATCGGCAGCTTCCAGTCGCTGCGCAACGAGGTGGACCCGGAGGGCGCCGAGCGCCACGGCATGACGGTGGTCCGCCGCATCAGCGGCGGCGGGGCCATGTTCATCGAGCCCGGCAACACCATCACCTACTCCCTGTGCGTCCCGGACGCCCTCGTCCAGGGCCTGTCCTTCGCCGACAGCTACGCCTATCTCGACGACTGGGTCCTGGGCGCCCTGGAGGCCATGGGCGTCAAGGCCTGGTACCAGCCGCTCAACGACATCGCCACGGAGGCGGGCAAGATCGCCGGTGCGGCCCAGAAGCGCCTGGTGGGCGACCGGGGCGCGGTGCTGCACCACGTGACGATGGCGTACGACATCGACGCGGACAAAATGCTGGACGTGCTGCGCATCGGCAAGGAAAAGCTGTCGGACAAGGGCACGAAGAGCGCCAAGAAGCGCGTCGACCCCCTCCGCCGCCAGACCGGCCTGCCGCGCGCCGACGTCATCGAGAGAATGATCGGCACCTTCCGCGACCGGTACGGCCTCGCGACGGGCTCGGTCACCCCCGAGGAAATGGCCCGGGCGGAGGAGCTGGCGGCGACGAAGTTCTCGTCGGAGGAGTGGACGGCGCGGGTGCCGTAGGTCCGGCGGGGCGGCGGCCCTGCCTCCCGGCGCCCCGGCGTCCCGGCTCAGCTCAGCGCCGGGATGATGTCCTTCCCGTACGCGTCGATCGTCGCCTCCTTCGCGTCGTGCATGGCGTAGAGCGCGAACTGGTCGACGCCCAGTTCGCGGAGGTGTTCCAGGCGTTCGCGGTGGGCGGTGGCGGGGCCCAGGAGGCAGAAGCGGTCGACGATGTCGTCGGGGACGAAGTCGGTGGAGGGGTTTCCGGCGCGGCCGTGGTGGCTGTAGTCGTAGCCGTGGCGCTGTTTGATGTAGGCGGTGAGCGCCTCGGGGATCATGGCGGAGTGCTCGCCGTAGCGGCCGACCAGGTCGGCGACGTGGTTGCCGACCATGCCGCCGAACCAGCGGCACTGCTCGCGGGCGTGGGCGAGGTCGTCGCCGACGTAGGCGGGGGCGGCGACGCAGATGGTGACCGAGGCCGGGTCGCGGCCGGCCTCGGCGGCCGCCTCGCGGACGTGCTTGACCATCCATTCGGTGAGGAACGGGTCGGCGAGCTGGAGGATGAAGCCGTCGGCCTCCTGGCCGGCGAGGGCGAGGGCCTTGGGGCCGTAGGCGGCCATCCAGACGGGAAGCTTGCCGTCGCGGATCCAGGGGATGCGCAGCGGCGTGCCGCCGACGTCGGCCTCGCGGCCCTCGGCGAGGTCGCGGATGACGCGGATGGACTCCCGCAGCGACGCGAGGGTGTTGGGCTTGCGGCCGGCCACGCGCATCGCGGAGTCGCCGCGCCCGATGCCGCAGACCGTGCGGTTGCCGTACATGTCGTTGAGGGTGGCGAAGGTGGAGGCCGTGACCTCGGGGGTGCGGGTGGAGGGGTTGGTGACCATCGGCCCCACGACGAGCCGCTCGGTGTGCTCCAGGATGCGGCTGTAGATGACGAACGGCTCCTGCCACAGCACGGCGGAGTCGAACGTCCAGCCGTAGCGGAAGCCGGAGCGCTCGGCGCGGCGCATCAGCTCGACGACGGCGGTGGCGGGCGGGTCGGTCTGCAGGACGAGGCCGAAGTCCACGGCGGTGCTCCTTACGTCATACGTGGTGCGTCGTTACGCAGGTGCGTGATCAGGTGCGTGATTACGTCAGGTACTGGCAGGTGGTGCGGGGGACGTAGCGGCCGTGGCCGGCGCGGCCGGTGTAGGTGCGCTGGTCGATGACCGTCTCGCCGCGGCTGAGGACCGTCTCGACCCGGCCCGTGACGCGCTTGCCCTCGTAGGCCGAGTAGTCGACGTTCATGTGGTGGGTGGCGGCCGAGAGGGTCTGCTCGGCGTGCGGGTCGTAGATGACGATGTCGGCGTCGCCGCCGGGGGTGATGGTGCCCTTGTGCGGGGCGAGGCCGAACATCCGGGCGGGCGCGGCGCAGGCGATCTCGATCCAGCGGCGGCGGGTGATGCGGCCTTCGACCACGGCCTGGTGGAGGAGGTCCATGCGGTTCTCGATGCCGGGCAGGCCGTTGGGGATCTTCGAGAAGTCGCCGCGGCCGAGCTCCTTCTGGCCGGAGAAGCAGAAGGGGCAGTGGTCGGTGGAGACGACCTGGAGGTCGTCGGTGCGCAGGCCGCGCCAGAGGGCGTCCTGGTGTTCGCGGGGGCGCAGCGGGGTGGAGCAGACGTACTTGGCGCCCTCGAAGTCCGGCTCGGCGAGGTTGTCGGTGGACAGGAAGAGGTACTGCGGGCAGGTCTCGCCGAAGACGGGCAGGCCCTTGTCGCGGGCTTGCGCGAGCTCTGCGAGGGCTTCTTCGGCGGAGACGTGCACGACGTACAGGGGGCTGCCGGCCACGCGCGCGAGCTGGATCGCCCGGTGCGTGGCCTCCGCCTCCAGCAGGGCCTTGCGGACCTCTCCGTGATAGCGGGGGTCGGTGCGGCCCGCGGCGAGGGCCTGTTCGACGAGGACGTCGATGGCGATGCCGTTCTCGGCGTGCATCATGATCAGCCCGCCGTTGCCGGCGGCGCGCTGCATGGCGCGCAGGATCTGTCCGTCGTCGCTGTAGAAGACGCCGGGGTAGGCCATGAAGAGCTTGAAGGAGGTCACGCCCTCCTCCACCAGCAGGTCCAGCTCCTTCAGGGAACCCTCGTTCACATCGGAGAGGATCATGTGGAAGCCGTAGTCGATCGCGCAGCGGCCGGCGGCTTTGGCGTGCCAGCGGTCGAGCCCTTCGCGCAGGGCCTGGCCGCGGCTCTGGACGGCGAAGTCGACGATGGTGGTGGTGCCGCCCCAGGCGGCGGCGCGGGTGCCGGTCTCGAAGTCGTCGGAGGAGGCGGTGCCGCCGAAGGGGAAGTCGAGGTGGGTGTGGGCGTCGACGCCGCCGGGGATGACGTACTTCCCGGTGGCGTCCAGGGTGCGGTCGGCGTGCCAGCCCTGGGCGAAGGCGCTGCCGGGCGCGGCGAGGGCCGCGACCTTGCCGTCCTCGACGAGGACGTCGGCGTGGGTCTCCTCGGCGGCGGTGATGACGAGGCCGCCGCGGATGGCCGTGGTGGTCATGGCCGTTCCTTTCCGGCGAGGGTGAACTGCACCTGGCGCAGCACGGATTCGAGGACGGTCGCGCCCTCCTCCGCCTCGGCGACGGTGAGGGAGAGCGGTGGAGCGATGCGCAGGACGTTGCCCTCGCGGCCGCCCTTGCCGATCAGCAGGCCTTCTTCCCTGGCCAGTTCGAGGGCGAGGGAGGCGCCTTCCGGCGAGGGCGCTCCGTCGTGCTCGACGAGCTCGATGCCGGTCATCAGGCCGCGGCCGCGCACCTCGCGGACGGTGGGGAAGCCGGCGGTGATGGCGCGGAGCCGCTCGATGAGCAGGCCGCCGACGCGGCGGGCGTTGCCCTGGAGGTCGTGTTCGAGGAGGTGGGTGAGGTTGGCGAGGCCGGCGGCCATGGTGACGGGGCTGCCGCCGAAGGTGGAGATGGAGTTGGCGTCGAGGCAGTTCATGACCTCGGCGCGGGCGACGACGCCGCCGATCGACATGCCGTTGCCGATGCCCTTGGCGAAGGTGAGGAGGTCGGGCGGGCCGTGCTCGGCGTGCGCCTGCCAGCCCCAGAAGTGGTCGCCGGTGCGGCCCCAGCCGGTCTGCACCTCGTCGGTGATCCAGAGGATGCCGCGCTCGGCGAGGACCTCGCGGAAGGCGGCGTAGAGGCCGTCGGGCGGGGCGGTGAACCCGCCGACGCCCTGGATGGGTTCGGCGATGAGCGCGGCCACCCGGCCGTGGGTCTGGCCGAGCATGTCCTTGAGGTCGGCGACGCAGGCGGCGGTGAAGTCGGCGTCGGACAGGTGGGCGTAGGGGCCGGCCCGGCGCACGCCGCCGTGGACGTAGAGCGTCTGGAGCGGGGAGAGGCTGGTGGGCGACCAGGAGGAGTTGCCGGTGATGCCCACGGCGGAGAAGGAGCGGCCGTGGTAGCTGTTGCGCATCGCCAGGATCTGGTTGGAGCGGCGGTACGAGGTGGCGAGGAGGAGGGCGGCGTCGTTGGCCTCGGTGCCGGAGGTGGTGAAGAAGACGCGGGCGTCGGGGATGCCGGAGAGGGCGGCGATGCGCTCGGCGAGCTCGACCATGTGCCGATCGAGGTAGAGGGTGGAGGTGTGCAGGATGCGGCCGGCCTGCTCGGCGACGGCCTTGGTGACCTCGGGCAGGGCGTGGGCGGTCATGGTGGTGAGGATGCCGCCGAAGAAGTCGAGGTAGCGCCGGCCTTGGGCGTCCCAGACGTGGCGGCCCTCGCCGTGGGTGAGCTCCAGCGGCTCGCGGTAGTAGAGGGCGAGCCACTCGGGCATCACGGCGCGGTGCCGGGCGTGCAGGCGGGTGGCCGGGGAGCCGCCGGGGCCGGGGCCGCTCGCGGGGGTCATGGCCGGACCAGCCCGTCGTACGCGTCGGGCCGACGGTCGCGGTAGAAGGCCCACTGCTGCCGCACCTCGTCGATGAGGTCCAGGTCCAGGTCGCGGACGAGCAGTTCCTCCTTGGTGTCGCTGGCCACGTCGCCGACGAACTGGCCGCGGGGGTCGACGAAGTAGGACGTGCCGTAGAAGTCGTTGTCGCCGTACTCCTCCTGGCCGACGCGGTTGATGGCGGCGACGTAGTACGCGTTGGCGACGGCGGCGGCGGGCTGTTCCAGCTTCCACAGGTGGGCCGAGAGGCCGCGGGAGGTGGCGGAGGGGTTGTAGACGAGCTGGGCGCCGTTGAGGCCGAGCTGGCGCCAGCCTTCGGGGAAGTGGCGGTCGTAGCAGATGTAGACGCCGACTTTGCCGACGGCCGTGTCGAAGACGGGCCAGCCGAGGTTGCCCGGCGCGAAGTAGTACTTCTCCCAGAAGCCCTTGACCTGGGGGATGTGGTGCTTGCGGTACTTGCCGAGGTAGCGGCCGTCGGCGTCGATGACGGCCGCGGTGTTGTAGTAGAAGCCGGGGCCCTCGGTCTCGAAGACGGGCACGACGATGACCATGCCCGTCTCCCGGGCCAGTTCCTGCATGCGGCGGACCGTGGGCCCGTCGGGGACGGGCTCGGCCCAGCGGTAGTGCTCGCTCTCCTGGACCTGGCAGAAGTACGGGGCGTTGAAGACCTCTTGGAAGCCGATCACCTGCGCACCCCGGGAAGCGGCCGCGCGGGCGTGCTCCTCGTGCTTGGCGAGCATGGATTCGGTGTCGCCGGTCCAGGTGGCCTGGACCAGAGCGGCGCGGACGACGTTGACCATGAGCTGCTCCTTCACGGGGGCGCCGGCCAGGCTGTCGGGCCTGGCTGACACGCGTAGATCCACGTGTGGTTGCGACCGTAGGGCGCGGCACGCCCCGCGGCAAGACCGTCGGTGAACCTGTGGATAACCCGGCCCGCACAGAGAAGAACAGAAAAACTTGCAAGTTTCCCTGCCGATATCTACGGTGGGGGCATGTCCGACAAGGAAGCCGGCCATCCATCCGGCAAAGATCAGGAACGCACCGCCGCCGACCTGGCCGCGGTGGTCTCCCAGCTCATGCGCCGCCTGCGCGTGGCCTCGCCGCAGGGCGCGCTCACCCCCTCCCAGCGCACCGTCCTAGGCCGCCTCGCCAACGGCGGGCCCGCCACCACCGCGGAGCTGGCCCGCGCGGAGCTCGTCCGCCCGCAGTCCATGCGCGTCATCGTCGCCAAACTGGAGGAGCTGGAGCTGGTCGCCCGCTCCCCGCACCCCACGGACGGGCGCCAGGTCCTGTTCTCCCTCACGGAGTACGGCGAGGAGGCCGTCGCCTCCGTACGTCACTCCAAGAACGCCTGGCTTGCCGACGCCATCACCCACAGGCTCTCCCCGGAGGAGCAGCGGTCCCTCGCTGAGGCCACCTGCCTGCTCCAGCGCCTGGTGGAGGAGTGAACGCCTTAAAGACGCCCCACCGCGCCCGGGGCGCCGGCACCACCGCCCCCGGCGAGGGCTTCGGCGCCCGCCTGATGACGCCGCTGCTCCTCGGCGCCGTCCTCAACCCCCTCAACAGCACCATGATCGCCACCGGCCTGGTGGCGATCGGCCACGACTTCGGCACCGGGCCGTCCGGCACCGGATGGCTGCTGTCCTCCCTCTACCTCGCCAGCGCTGTCGGCCAGCCCGTCATGGGCCGCCTGGCCGACTCCCTCGGTCCCCGCCGCGTGTTCCTGGCGGGCCTCGTCCTCGTCTGCGCCGCCGGCCTGCTCGGCACGCTCGCACCCGGCTTCGGGTGGCTGATAACCGCCCGCGTCCTGCTGGGCCTCGGCACCTCGGCCGCGTACCCCGCCGCGATGGCCATGCTGCGCGCCGAGTCCCTGCGCACCGGCCGTCCCGCGCCCCGCCCCGTGATGGGCCGCCTCTCGCTCGCCGCCCTGGGCAGCGCGGCCCTCGGCCCGACCCTCGGCGGACTCCTCACCGCGACCACCGGCTGGCGGGGCATCTTCGCGGTCAACGTCCCCCTGGCCCTCCTCGCGCTCGCGGCGGCCCTGCCGTGGCTCCCGCACGACCAGCAGCGCCCGGCCGGCGAGGGGCCCCGCCCCGTACAGCAGGCGCAGCAGTCCGGCGGGCCGGCACCGTCCCGGCCCGCCCTCCTGCGCACCTACCTCCGCCACGGGCTCGCCTACCTGTCCATCTACGCCTGCCTCTACGGGTACTCCCAATGGCTGGAGGAGTCCCACGGCTACACCTCCTTCCAGACCGGCCTGGTCATGCTGCCGATGTCCCTCGCGGCCGCCGCCTGCTCCCTGCTCGGCGCCCGGACGAAGGGCCTCCGCGCTCCGCTCACCACGGCCGCCGCGCTGCTCGCCGCGGGCAGCGGCGTCCTGGTGGTCACCACCGGCGGCACACCCCTGGCCGCCCTGCTCATCGCCGCCGCCCTGTTCGGCATCCCCCAGGGCCTGTTCGCCACGGGCCACCAGGCCGCCGTCTACACCCAGGGCCGGCCCGACCGCGTCGGGTCCGCAGCCGGGCTGCAGCGCACCGCCCAGTACGCGAGCGCGATGGCCGCCACCGGCCTGCTCGCCCTCTGCTTCGGGCAGCAGGCGGGCGACGCCGGACTCCACCGGCTCGCCGCCGTCACCGGCGTGCTGAACCTGCTGCTGCTCGCCCTCACCGCCACCGACCGCGCCCTGCGCGCGCCCTCCCGTAACTGACCCGGAAACGGAGCCCACGGCCCATGCCCGTCACCACGCTCGACAAGACCACCGCCCTCGTCCTGATCGACCTCCAGAAGGGCATCGTCGCCCTGCCCACCGCCCATCCCTCCGGGGAGATCGTCGAACGTGGCGCCCGCCTGGCCGCCGCCTTCCGCGACCACGGTCTGCCCGTCGTCCTCGTCCGGGTCGTCGGCGCCGCGCCCGGCCGCTCCGAGACGTCCATGCGCAGCGGGGAGTTCCCGGCGGACTTCGCCGAGCTGCTGCCCGAACTCGGCCGCGCGGAGGGCGACATCGTCGTCACCAAGCACACGTGGGGCGCGTTCCACGCCACCGATCTCGACCTCCAGCTGCGCCGCCGCGGCGTCACCCAGGTCGTCCTCGCGGGCATCGCGACCGGCGCGGGCGTGGAGTCCACCGCCCGCGCCGCCCACGAGCACGGCTACCACGTCACGGTCGTGACCGACGCGGTCACCGACACCGACCCGGAGGTGCACCGCACCGCCGTCGAAAAGGTCTTCCCGCGCCTCGCGGAGACCGGCACCACGGACGAGGTGATCAAGCTACTGGGCTGACAGGACCGGTGAGGCCCCCGGGCCTCACCACACCCAGTCCGCCGCCGCGAAGCCTCCCACGATCGCGGCGGCGGCCAGGGAGTACGCCAGGAGCCCGTAGACGGCGCCCTTGTGGTGGTACGCCTCCACTCGCGCCGGGTCGACGCCCTGCACCGTCCAGCGCCAGGACACCACCGTGCCCACCACCGCCAGCAGCACGTAGGCCAGAGTGAGCAGGTGGAGCCAGTCGAGGAGCGTGAGCCCCACGCTGCTGGTCACCACCGCGCTGACCTGCTGCATGTTCAGCATGATGACGAAGAGCCCGCCACCGAGCAGCCCCAGCCGGCTCTGCAGGGAGTCCAGCCGCTCTCCCATGGCGAGCTCCTCGTTGTGCGAGGGCAGCAGGAAGGTGGCGGTGACGACGAGCACCATGAGGTACAGCGGGCCGGTCAGCTTCAGGAAGGCGGTGGGGTCGTCGCGCTCCAGGCCGATCCGGATGTGCACCTGGCTGTGCGTGACGCCTGATCCCGGCCGGAGGGAGGGGTCGCCGAAATTCGTCGGAAAGCGGTGTTCCGTGGCGACCAGCCGGAAGCCGGTGATGCGCCAGCCGGACGGGACGACGCCCTCACTCACGGCGGAGTTCGCGTTGTCGGGCACGAACCGGAACTCGTCCAGCGGCTGGCCGGCGCTGACCACCACCTCGATCCGCTGCTGATCGAAGGGGAAGGCCCGGGCGTCCCAGTTCTGCCGGAACGTTCCCTGGAGGAGCATGACGTCCCGGACGCCTCCCGGGTGGACGGTCACCACCGGGTCGCCCTTCTCCGGGTCGCTGACATTGCTGAAGGAGACCTTGGGCAGCGGGTCCAGGTCGCGCTTCGGGCATACGGACCACAGGCGGAACCGCGCGGCGAAGGTGTGCTTCGCGGGGTCGATGTCGTACAGATCGCTGAGGTAGGCGCCCAGCGTGCACGTGGGTGTCCCGGCGGCCTCGGCGGCCTGGGCCGCGTGCGCCGCCGGGCCCGTCAGCAGCCCCCACAGCCCCCACACCGCGCCCGCCAGGGCCGTCAGGAGGGCCGGGAAGGCCGTCAGGGCCCTCCCGGGGCCGGACCGCCCTCCCGTGTGCTCCCCCGCAGCCATGTCAGGAACGTGGCCCGGGCCCCGGCGAACCAACCGGCGGCCCGGACCGATACGCCCGTGTGGGTGAAGCGCACGCCCTCAGCGGGTGGGAGCGTGCCCGCTCGGCCGCACCACCATCGCCGAGCCTCCGCCGCGCCGGGTCCGCTCGGCCGCGGCCACCCAGCGGCCGTCCGGCAGCCGCTGCACGCCGGTCGCCGCGCCGATCTCGGCGTTGGGCTTGAAGGCGTGCCCGATGCGCTCCAGGCGGCCGCGCAACGGGCTGTCCCACAGGCCCGGTTCCAGCTCGGTGGCCGCCGCGTTGCGCTGGCTGGCGCGCGGCGCGGCGATCGCGTCGACGAGGGGCATCCCGCGGTCGACGTGGTTGAGGAGGGTTTGCAGCACCGTGGTGATGATCGTCGCGCCGCCGGGGGAACCCAGGGCGAACGCGGGCCGCCCGTGGTCGAGGACGATCGTCGGCGAGATCGACGAGCGCGGGCGCTTGCCCGGGCCCGGCAGGTTGGGGTCGTGAACGCCCGGCGTGACCGGGGTGAAGGAGAAGTCGGTCAGCTCGTTGTTGAGCAGGAAACCGCGGCCGGGGACGGTGATTCCGCTGCCGCCGGTCTGCTCGATGGTGAGCGTGTACGCGACGACGTTGCCCCACTTGTCGGCGGCCGTCAGGTGCGTGGTGTGCTCGCCCTCGTACGGGGTGGGAGCGGCCTTGCCGTGCGCGCCGCAGGGCACCGGGCGGCGCGGGTCGCCGGGCGCGAGCGGGCTCTTCAGCACGGCGTCGTCCTTGACGAGGCAGGCGCGTGCGTCGGCGAACCGCTGGGAGGTGAGGGCCTTCGCGGGGACGTCCTCGAAGGCCGGGTCGCCGACCCAGCGGTTACGGTCGGCGAACGCGATCCGGCTCGCCTCGATGTAACGGTGCAGGTACGTCTTCTCGTCGGCCTTCGAAAGGTCGCCCCTCTCCAGGATGTTGAGGGCCTCGGCGACCGTGGTGCCGCCGGAGGACGAGGGCCCGATGCCGTAGACGTCGAGCCCTCGGTACGAGGTACGCGTCGGGGCCTGGCGCTTCGCCCCGTACGCGCGCAGGTCCCGCTCCGTCAGGTCGCCGGGGCGGGCGACGCGTCCGGACGCGGGGTCGACGGGGGGCTTGCGTACGGTCCGCACGATGTCCCGGCCGAGCTCGCCGCGGTAGAGGGCGTCCACGCCGCGCTCGCCGAGCAGGGCGTACGTCCGGGCGAGGTCGGGGTTCTTGAGCGTGCTGCCGACGGCGGGCGGGGCGCCGCCGGGCAGGAACAGCTTCGCCGTGGCCGGGAAGTCCTTGAAGCGGGACTGGTTGTCGGCGGTCTGCTGGCGGAACGTGGCGTCGACGGTGAAGCCGGAGCGGGCGATGCGCTCGGCGGGCTTCAGCACTTGGGCGAGCGAGCGGCTGCCCCACGTGCGGAGGGCGGTGTCCCAGGTGGCGGGGGTGCCCGGGGTGCCGACGCTCAGACCGCTGGTGACGGCGTCGGCGAACGGAAGGGGCTTGCCGTGCTCCAGGAAGAGGTCCTTGTCCGCGCTCAGCGGGGCCCGTTCGCGGCCGTCGAGGGTGGAGACCTGGCGGCGCTTCGCGTCGTAGTACACGAAGTAGCCGCCTCCGCCGATGCCCGCGGAGTACGGCTCGGTGACACCGAGGGCGGCGGCGGTGGCCACGGCCGCGTCGACGGCGTTGCCGCCCTTGCGGAGCACTTCGATGCCGGCGGCCGAGGCGTCGGCGTCGACGCTGGCCACGGCACCGCCGTAGCCGGCGGCGACGGGGGTCTTGGCGGGCGTACGGGTGGCCTCGGCGGCCGGCTGGGCGGCGGCCGGGAGCGCGCCGAGCCCGCCGAGGCCTATGACCAGGGAAGCCGTCGCGGCGAGCACGGGCAGTCGCCGGCGCGGGGGTTTCGTTCTCGGACGGGCCATCACTGCCTCCAAGGTGACGAACGGGCCCCGGAGCCTACCCGCGCCGAGACGGCGCGGCACCCCCAACGGACGCAACCGGCGGGCGCGGGGCGCGACGGAGGGGGTGCCGGTGACGGCCCCGCACCCTTGCAGGAACCGCACCCCGAACCACCCCCGCCGCCACGGCGCTCACCCCCACCGGACCCACCGGCGGTGCCGGACGGGCTCCGCCCGTACGCACCGCCGGTCGCCCGCAAGGCAGGCCTCAGCGGCCCCGGGCCGCCGTGGTGACGGCGGTGGCCATCGCGGCCTCGCCCTTGGCGTTGGGGTGGAACGGGGCCGCCGGGTTCTCCGGCTGGGCACCCTCGACCCAGCGGTCCGCCGCGGGCTTGCACACGTCGTGGCCGAGGGTCGGCTTGTACGTGTCGGCGAAGCGGACGCCGGCCTTGCGGGCCTCCCCCGCGAGCATCGTGTTGAGCTTCTTCTCGGTGTCCCGCAGGTACGGAACGTCGCCCGCGGCGATCGGCACGGCCGGGAAGCACCCGGCGCCGTCCTCCGGCATGATCGCCGGGTAGCCGACGAGGACGACGCGGGCGTGCGGCGCACGCTTGTGGACGTCCTTCAGCACCTTGGCGACCTTGGGCGCGGCACCGGCGATGCGCGCGGTGAGCTGGTCGGCGCCGCCCTCGGTGTACTTCGTGCGGCAGGGCGCGCCGGCCGGGTCCGAGGCGGACAGCTGGGCGCAGGTGCCGATGATGTCGCCGAAGCCGATGTCGTTGCCGCCGATACCGAGCGTGACGAGGCGGGTGTTGGCGCCGAGCGTGTTGAGCTGGGGCGCGTTGTCACCCTGGGCGCGCCACATGTCGTCGGTCTTGGCGCCGCTGCAGCTGACGTCCTTGAAGGACGTCTGGTGCAGGGCCTTCGCCGTGAGGGCCGGGTAGTTGACGCTGGAGCGGGCGCAGTCGCCGCCGGTCTGCTGCGGGATGCCCGGGCCGGAGGTGTAGGAGTCGCCGAGGGCGACGTAGCGCGCGCCTCCGGCGGGGGTGGCGGCAGCTTCCTCCGTACCCTCCGCCGTCGCGGTGCCGGCCGCCCCCGCCGCCAGGGCCGCCGCCGCGCCGAGCGCAGCCAGTCCCTTGCCGTACCGCCCACCACGTCCGTGCGCGTGTGCCACTACTGCCTCCGTGCTAAGTACTGTCGTCCTGGATACGCCGTGCAGTGAACGGTCCAGTGAACTGCGCAACCGCCGACGCGGACGTCAGACTCGCCGGGTGGTGACCGTCTGTCAACTAATGACCGAAGGAATAATTGGATTACAAGAATCCAATTAGGTAGAGTGCAGATGTGCGACTGACCAAGAGCACCGACATCGCGTTGCGCATCGCCATGCGCCTGGCCGTGACCAGCGAAGACAACCCGACCACCCGCGAGGTGGCCGAGGCGGTCGGCGTGCCGTACACCCACGCCGCCAAGGTGGTCAGCAGGCTGCAGCACATGGGCGTCGTCGAGGCCCGCCGGGGCCGCGGCGGCGGACTCACCCTCACCCCCGCCGGACGGACGGGTTCCGTCGGCCGGCTGGTGCGCGAGCTGGAGGGTGCGGGCGACGTCGTCGGCTGCGAGGACGATCCACCGTGCCCACTGCGCGCGGCATGCCGGCTGCGCGGGGCGCTGCGCAACGCGCAGGAGGCGTTCTTCGCCGCGCTGGACCCGATCACCGTCGAGGAGCTGACCGGCCCGCCGACGGGCCCGGTGCTGCTGAGCCTGGGCACCCGCGCGCAGGACTGAAGCCCTGAAGCCACCCGGGCCCTTCGCACGATTAAAAATACGCATCTCAGATACCAATTCAAGAGATCCAGATCCAAGAGACGTAAGAGATCCAGGAGCGCCGATGCTGTCCACCAGGTCGACCGAGATCGTCCGCGCCACCCTCCCCGCCGTCGGCGGCGCGATCGGCGAGATCGCCCCGCTCTTCTACGAGAAGCTCTTCGCCACCCACCCCGCGCTCCTGCGCGACCTGTTCAACCGCGGCAACCAGGCGAGCGGCACCCAGCAGCAGGCCCTCGCCGGGGCGATAGCCGCCTTCGCGACCGCCCTGGTCGAGCACCCGGAGACCCGGCCCGACGCGATGCTCTCGCGCATCGCCCACAAGCACGTGTCGCTGGGCATCAGCCCCGACCAGTACCCGGTGGTCCGCCGGCACCTCTTCGCGGCCATCGCGGAGGTGCTGGGCGACGCCGTCACCGAGGAGGTCGAGGCGGCCTGGGACGAGGTCTACTGGCTGATGGCCAACGCCCTCATCGCCCTGGAGGCCCGCCTGTACGAGCAGTCCGGAACCGCCGCCGGAGACACCTTCCGCCCGTACCGCGTCGCCGGCCGCCTCGCGGAGACCGCGGACGTGACCACGTACGTCGTCCAGCCGCTGGACGGCCGCCCGCTGCCCGTCTCCCGGCCCGGCCAGTACGTCTCCGTGCAGGTGCAACTCCCCGACGGCGCGCGGCAGATCCGCCAGTACAGCCTCTCCGGCCGGCCCGACGACGCCTTGCAGTTCTCCGTCAAGCGCGTGACCGGCGAACCGGACGGCGAGGTCTCCCACCACCTTCACGACCGCGTGGCCGTCGGCGACACCCTGCTGGTCGGCGCGCCGTCCGGCGACGTCGCCCTCGACGACGGCGACGGGCCCGTCCTGCTGGCCTCGGCCGGCATCGGCTGCACCCCCATGACCGGGATGCTCTCCCACCTGGCCGCGACCGGCTCGCGGCGCCGCGTCATCTCCGTCCACGCCGACCGCAGCGAGTCCACCCACGCCTTCCGCACGGACCTGCTGCAACTCACGGAGAAGCTGCCGGACGCGGTCGCGCACGTCTGGTACGAGGAGCCCGAGGGCGCCTGGCCCGCCGAGCGCACCGGCTACGCCGACCTCTCCCGCATCGGCATCCCCGCGGGCACCACGGCCTACCTCTGCGGCCCGCTGCCGTTCCTCCGCTCGGTCCGTACGCAGCTCCTGGCCGCGGGGGTGGCCCCGGCCGACATCCACTACGAGGTCTTCGGCCCGGACCTGTGGCTGGGGCAGGACTGACGCAGGACGGGGCGGAACGGCCGCCCTGCGCGCGGCGCCGCCGGCGCCGACTGGCGCGGGACGGCCGGCGCGGCGACCATGTCACTCACCGGTGCTCCACCCTGCACCGGCATCCCGAATCGTTCGCACATTCGAGTGACGGGCGGTTGTCACACCACGCAAGAGGGCAGCTTCCCCGCACTCACGTCCGAGGAGGGCTCCCATGCAACGCTCACCTGCGCGCTCGCTCCCCCGCCTCTTCATAGCCCCGCTGACGGCACTCGCGCTGGGCGCACTCCTGACCGGACCGGCGGCGCCCGCCGCCGGGGCCGGCAGGACCACGACCGAGACCACCGTGGTGATCGAGGGCTTCGAGTTCGTCCCGGCGTCGGTCACCATCCACGTCGGCGACTCGGTCCGCTGGGTCAACAAGGACAACGACGAGCACACCTCGACGTCCGACGAGCCGGGCTGGGACTCGGGCGTCATCGTCACCGGCAGCGACTTCACCCAGGTCTTCACGACCCCGGGGACCTTTTCCTACCACTGCGACTTCCACTCGACGCTGACGGGCAGAGTCATCGTCGAGTAGCACGTAGCGAGAGCGAGTAGCGAGTAGCGAGTAGCGAGTAGCCGAGAAGTAGCCACTCCCCCCGGTCACGGATGGATCTGCCCGGCGCCCGGCAGCAGCGTGCCGGGCTCCGCGGGGGCGACCTCCACCGCCTCCGTCTTGAGGCTGCGCCGCTGCCGCTTTGCGACCCAGGTAGCCAGCCACGAAAGGAGCATGCACATGCCGATGTAGATCGGAGAGATGATCATGACGACGGGGATGAACGGCAGCCCGTAGTCCAGGTTGCTGGCGATCAGCTTGCCGGCGTGCAGGAACTCCTCGTAGGTGATCAGGAAGCCGAGCGAGGTGTCCTTGAGCGCCACCACGAGCTGGCTGATGATCGTCGGCAGCATGGCGCGGAGCGCCTGCGGCACGAGCACGTGGCTCATCACCTGCGTCTTGCGCATCCCGAGCGCGTACGCCGCCTCCCGCTGGCCGCGGTCGACGGAGTTCACCCCGCTGCGGAAGACTTCCGCGAGCACCGAGCCGTTGTAGAGGGTGAGCCCGGTGACGAGCGCCGGCAGCGGCTGCACCTTGAGCGCGACGAAGACGAAGAAGATCATGACCAGGACCGGCATCGCCCGGAAGAACTCCACGAAGAGCGTGGCGATCCAGCGCAGGATCCGGTGGTCGGAGAGCCGGCCCGCGGCGAGCAGGCCGCCGAGGGCGAGGGAGAGCACGGCGGCGTAGGCGAAGGCCTTCAGCGTGTTGCCGAGGCCGCGCAGCAGCATCTCCTGGATGCCCTGGTACTCGAAGGGCCGCCACTTCTGCGCCGTGAACTGGTGGGTGTCGAAGAGGAGGTAGAGCACCCAGGCGATGATCCCCAGGATGACGGCGGTGGCGGCCAGGCCGTAGACCAGGTGGCGCCGCCGGGCCCGCGGCCCGGGGATGTCGTAGAGCGCGGTGTCGGTCATCGGGGCACTCCCCAGCGCTTCTCCAGCACGTTGAAGACCGCGCTGATGGTCAGGGTCACGATCAGATAGCCGACGGCGATCCAGACGAAGGACCAGACGACGCTGTAACCGAGCTCGTTGAGCGTCTTGTACGTGCCGAGGAGCTCGGTCACGCTGAACGACCCGGCGATCGCGGAGTTCTTGGCGAGCGCGATCAGGGTGGAGCCGACCGGCGGGATGACGGAGCGGAAGGCCTGCGGCAGCACGATGAGGCTCAGGGTCTGCCCGAAGGTCATGCCCAGGCTGCGGGCCGCCTCGCCCTGCCCCGTCGGCACGGTGTTGATGCCCGAGCGCACGGCCTCGCAGATGAAGGCCGAGGTGTAGCAGCCCAGGGCGAGGACGGCGAACAGCTGGAAGGGCAGCACGACGCCGAAGCGCGGCAGGCCGAGCAGCACCGCGAAGAACAGCAGCGTGAGCGGGGTGTTGCGCAGCACCGTCACCCACGCCGTGCCGAAGACCCGCAGGGAGCCGACGGGGGCGACCCGGAAGGAGGCCATCAGGAAGCCCAGGGCGAGGGCGAGCAGCGAGGCGTAGACGGTGAGTTCGACCGTGCCGAGCAGCCCCTTGCCGTAGAGGGAGAAGTTGTCGGTGAGTACGTTCACGGATGTCCTCGTCCTCAGCTCGCCGGGTAGCGGTCGACGGCGGGCGGCTTCGGGGCCGGCACCCCGGAGAGGCCGAGCGTCGCGTCGTACGCCTTCTTCCAGTCGCCGTTCTTCTCGTGCGCCTCGATGGCGTCGTCCAGGGCGAAGCGGAGGGCGTTGTCGCCGCGGGGCACGCCGATGCCGTAGGGCTCCTTCGAGAAGGGCTTGCCGGCGATCTTCAGTTCGTCGGGGGCCTTGGCGGCGAACCCCATGAGGATGGTGTCGTCGGTGGTAACGGCGTCGACCTGGAGGCTGAGGAGGTTGTCCACACAGACCGAGTAGGTGTCGTACGCCACCGCGATCGCCTTGGGGTAATCGCGCTCGATGCGCTGGAGCGGGGTGGAGCCGGCAGCCGAGCACACCCGTTTGCCGCCCAGGTCCTGGGGGCCGTTGATGTCCGTCTCGTCGGTGCGGACGAGCAGCGACTGCCCGGCGATGTAGTAGGGCCCGGCGAAGCCCACCTGCTTCTTGCGCAGGGCGTTGATCGTGTACGTGCCGACGTAGTAGTCGATCTGGCCGTTCTGGAGGGCGGTTTCGCGGTTCGCGGAGGCGATCGTCCGGAACCGGACGGTCTTGGGGTCGAAGCCGAGGGAGGCGGACATCATGCGGGCGATCTCGACGTCGTAGCCGGAGTAGACGCCGGTCGCGGGGTCCTTCTCGCCCAGGTAGGGCTGGTCCTCCTTGGCGCCGACGACGAGGTGGCCGCGGGACTTCGCGGCCCGCCAGGTGGGCGAGTCGGCCAGCTGGAAGCCCGTGTCGACCCGGTAGACGGGCAGGGCCTCGGCCTGGGGCCCCTTGACGGGCGGGCTGCCGGACTTGCCGCAGGCGGCTGCCGGCAGCGCGAGGGCGGCCAGGGCCAGGGCGGCGGCCGTGCGGCGCAGGGCGCGCGGGCGGCGCACGGCATCCGGGGGGCGCCAGGTGTGCGGGCGGCGGCGCGTCAGTGTCTGCAGAGTCACCGGTCCCCCGCTCAGTGCTTGAGGATCTTGGAGAGGAAGTCCTTGGCGCGCTCGCTGCGCGGCGCGGTGAAGAACTCCTCGGGAGCGCGGTCCTCGACGATGCGGCCGTCAGCCATGAAGACGACCCGGTTCGCGGCGGAGCGGGCGAAGCCCATCTCGTGGGTGACGACGACCATCGTCATGCCGTCCCGCGCGAGCTGCTGCATCACCTCCAGCACCTCATTGATCATCTCCGGGTCGAGCGCGGACGTCGGCTCGTCGAACAGCAGGGCCTTGGGCTCCATCGCGAGGGCGCGGGCGATGGCCACGCGCTGCTGCTGGCCGCCGGAGAGCTGCGCCGGGTACTTGTCCGCGTGAGCGAGGAGGCCGACGCGCTCCAGCAGCTCGCGCGAGCGCCGGTCCGCCTCCTCCTTGGACCGTTTGCGGACCTTGAGCGGCGCCAGGGAGACGTTGGCGAGCACGGTCTTGTGGGCGAAGAGGTTGAAGGACTGGAAGACCATCCCGACCTCGGCCCGCAGCTTGGCGAGCTCGCGCCCCTCGTCGGGCAGCGGGTGCCCGTCCAGGAGGATCGTGCCGGACTCGACGGGCTCCAGGCGGTTGATGGCGCGGCACAGGGTGGACTTCCCGGAGCCGGAGGGACCGATGACGACGACCACCTCGCCGCGGCCGACGGTGAGGTTGATGTCCTTCAGGACGTGCAGCTTGCCGTAATGCTTGTTGACATCACGCATTTCGATCAGGGGATCGACGGCCATACCCAGTCCCGCCCACTCTCCGCGCTCTTCCGGTCCACGCTCGCCATCCGGGCAAACTATTCCCCTCCATAGGGGACTTCAGCCATGACACGCATTCATATGGGCATTCGTTACACATTGCCCGCCATTTGCCCTAGGTACACAGACCGGGCCTGGGTACCTAGCCTGAGGGGGACGGACTGGGGGAACTCGGGGGAAAGGAGCCGGGGGTGGGCGACAGCAGGCCCGTCTACCAGCGCATCGCGGACGATCTGCGCCGGCGGATCGACGAGGGCGGGCTCGCCGTGGGCGAGCGCATCCCCTCCCGCTCCGAGCTCAAGCGCACCTACGCGGCCAGCGACCAGACCGTGGACCGGGCGGTGCGCGTGCTGAAGGCCGCCGGCTATGCGGAAGGCCAGTTCGGCCGCGGCGTCTTCGTCACCGACCGGGCACCGCTCGGCAGCCTGCTACGGTCCACCGGGGCCGTCGACACCCCCTTCGCCGCCCAGATCCGGGGGTACGGGCCGCCCCGCCAGGGCCGGCAGTCCGGCCGGCAGCCCCCGCCCGACGGCGGCACGGGCCGCAACACCACTCTTACGTGGGAAGCCGCATCCACCGAGACCGCCGCCCCGGAGCGGATCGCCCAGCGGCTGCACATCGGCGTGGGCACGCGCGTGCTCTGCACCCAGTACGAGTACCTGGCCAACCGGCACCCCGTGCAGCTCGCCACGAGCTGGGAGCCGCTCGCCATCACCGAGGGCACGGACGTCGTCCTGCCCGAGCGCGGGCCCTACGCCCGGCGCGGGGTGCGCGGGCGGCTGGCGGCCATCGGGATCCGCGTCGTGCGGGCGCGGGAGCTGGTCGGCTCCCGGCCCGCGAGCACACCGGAGGCGGAGGCGCTGGGCTGCGCCGCGGGCAGCTGCGTCACGGTCATCGAGCGCACGCACTTCGACGGGGACGGCCGCGCCGTGGAGACCTCCGACATCGTCGTCCGCGCGGACCGCTGGCGGGTGGAGTACGACATCGTGTTCACCAGCTGAGCCGGTGGGGCGGCCTGCACGCCGGCCTGCACACCGGCCTGCACGTCAGCCTCTGCGCCAGCCCGTACACCGGTCGGTACCCAGGTCGGTACGCAGGTCCGTACATCCGCGCGTACGCAGCCCGTACGCCGGCGCGCACGTCAGCTCTCGGCGAGCTCCGCGTACAGCTGGGACAGCTCCGGCGCGCCGTCGGCCGCCCACGCCTGCCCCGCCTCGACCACGTCGACCTCGCGGCCGTTGGCGAGCCGCACCACCGGCTGGCCGTCGGACCGGATCCACCACCCCGCGTCCCGGACCGTACGGATGACGACGGTGCCCAGGTAGAGGCCCGCGTCGTTGCCGAGCCAGGTCAGCAGCTCCGGGTCGTCGCGCCAGCGCGGCTGCAGCTGGTCCAGGGCCTCCAGGGAAGCGGGCGAGTCGTCCAGCACCACTCCTGCGGACTGCGCGTGCGTGCGCAGCAGTTCGCACTCGGACAGCAGCTCCGCGAGCCCTTCCGGGTCCCGGTCGACCGCGCTCGCCAGCGCCGCCCCGCGCCCCGGGCCGTGTCGCTTTCGCCAACTGTCCAAGAAGGGAATGTTCATACCAACAGGATCGCACTCGCACGGATGGCCCCACCACAGGCGCGCTGCGCCGGCGTGACCGGATGGCCTCCTTGACGTTGCCCATGCGTCTTCTTAGCTTCATGCAGCCACGTACCGAGCGGGGAACCAAGGGAGGCATGAGACGCATGCTCCGAACAGAGAAGCCGGGCGGTAGACGGCACAGACGGTGGACGGCGGCCCGGACCGCGGCCCGGGCCGCCGCGGTGGGGATCGCGAGCGCCGCGTGCGCCGTCGCTGCCGCAAACGCCCCGGCGCTCGCCGCCGGGCAACAACCGAGTGCACCATCCGACCGAGAGCCGCTCCCCTTGGAGCGGCTCTTCGACAGCAGGGCGGTCAGTGACGACGCCCGCCCCGGCGCGGCCGACTTCGACGGGGCGGGCAACTCCCTCTCCGCCCAGGACCTCGCGGCCGCCGGCTGGACGCCCGGCCGCGAACTCGCCTTCGACGGCGCCCCGCTGCGCCGGCCCCGCCCGGCCGCCGGCCGGCCCGACAACGTCCGCGCGGCGGGGCAGGCCGTCCGGCTCGGCGGCCGCGGCGAGGCCCTCACCTTCCTCGTCGCCGCGACGGCGAAGGGCGCCCCCGGCGGCGGCGCCGGCGGTACGGGCACGGTGCGCTACCGCGACGGCTCGCGCAGCACGTACCGCCTGACGGCGCCGGACTGGCGCCGCGGCCCCCTGACGACGAAGGCCGTCGGCCTGCCCCACCTCAACACGCCCGGCGGGCGGCGCACCGAGACCACCCGGCTCTACGCGGTGTCCGTGCCCGTCGCGCCCGGCCGCGAACTCGCCTCCGTGGTGCTCCCGCAGGACCCCGGGCCGGACAGCGACCTGCACGTCTTCTCCCTCGCGCTGCGCGGCGGCTCCCGCGGCTGGACCGGCACCTGGGCCGCGTCCACCTCCGGCTACGCGGCCGTCGGGCCGTGGACGGACCGCACGCTGCGGCTGGTCGTGCACAGCAGCACGGGCGGGCCCGCGACGCGGATCCGGCTGGAGAACACCTTCGCGCCCCGGCCGGTGACGATCGGCCACGCCACGATCGCCCTGCAAGGCAAGGGCGCGGCCGCGGCCGGCGCGCCGCGGGCCCTGGCCTTCGGCGGGCGGCCGGGCACGGTGATCCCCGCCGGCGCGCAGGCCTTCAGCGACCCGCTGGGCTTCCGGGTGCCGGCCGGCACCAACCTGCTCGTGAGCATCCACCTGCCCGGCAAGGTGCCGGCCGTGCCCGTGCACAGCTACACCGCCCAGGTCTCCTACCTGACCGGTGACGGCAGCGGCGACCGGACGGGCGAGCGCGGTGCGGGCGCGTACACCGGCACGCTCTCCACCTGGCCGCTGCTGACGGGCGTGGACGTGGAGGGCGGGCCCGGCTCCGTGGTGACGCTGGGCGACTCCATCACCGACGGCGAGCGGTCGACGCCCGGCGCCAACGGCCGCTGGCCCGACCTGCTGGCGCGGCGGCTCCAGGCGCAGCACTCCCTGCCGCGGCTCGGCGTCCTCAACCACGGGATCTCCGGCAACCGCGTGGTGACCGACCGCTACCCGGGCGACGGGACCAGCACCATCATGAGCGGCGTCAGCGCGCAGCACCGCCTGGAGCGGGACGTGCTGGCGCAGACCTCGGCCCGTACGGTCATCGTCTTCGAGGGCGTCAATGACATCCGGTCCGGGACGTCGGCCGCGCAGGTCATCGCCGGCCTGGAGGACATCGCGGCGCGCGCTCACGAACGGGGGATGCGGGTCATCGCCGCGACGATCGCACCCTGCGGCGGCTTCTACGACTGCACGGCGGACGCCGAGGCCCAGCGCGCCGCCATCAACCGGCACATCAGGATGGGAGGCAGCACGGGCCGCGATTACGACGCCGTGTACGACTTCGACGCGGCGATCCGGGACCCGCAGCATCCGGACCGGATGCTGCCGGCGTACGACGGCGGCGACCACCTGCACCCCAACGACGCGGGGATGAAGGCGTTCAGCGACGCGATCGACCTGCGCGAGCTGGTCTGACCGCGCCGCGCGCCGTGTACGGGGCGCCCTTCGTTACGGGGCGCCCTTCCTTTCCTGGGCGTCCTTCGTTTCCGGGCGTCCCGGGATCACACGTCCAGGTCGACGACGACCGGGGCGTGGTCCGAGGCGCCCTTGCCCTTGCGCTCCTCGCGGTCGACGTACGCGTCCTGCTTGGCCTTCGCGAAGGGGGCGTTGCCGTAGACGAGGTCGATGCGCATGCCCCGGTTCTTGGGGAAGCACAGCTGGCGGTAGTCCCAGTACGTGTACGGGTGGTCGTACTTCAGCGGGCGCGGCACGACGTCGGACAGGCCGAGGTCGCGCAGGGCGCCGAGCGCCGCCCGCTCGGCCGGGGTGACGTGCGTCGCGCCCTCGAAGACGGCCGGGTCGTAGACGTCGTCGTCGGTCGGCGCGATGTTGTAGTCACCGAGGACCGCGAAGGGGCGCTCGCCCTCCGCGTCCGCCGCGACGGCGTCCCGCAGGGCCTCCAGCCAGCGGAGCTTGTACGCGTAGTGGTCGTGGCCGACCTCGCGGCCGTTCGGCACGTAGACCGACCAGACGCGGACGCCCCCGCACGTCGCCGAGATCGCGCGGGGCTCCTGCCCGCCGTCGTAGTCCGGCCCGCCCGGCAGGCCGCTCACCACATCCGCCAGGCCCACCCGGGAGATCACCGCCACGCCGTTCCACCGGCCGGTGGCGTTCACCGCGGCCTCGTAGCCCAGCTCGCGCAGCTCCGCGTACGGGAAGGCGTCGTCGGCGCACTTCGTCTCCTGTATGCAGAGCACGTCCGTGCCGCTGCTCTCCAGCCAGGCCAGCAGCCGCGGGAGACGGGCGGTGATCGAGTTCACGTTCCAGGTGGCGATGCGCATGCGGCAACCCTAACGGCCGGGTCTGACAATGCCGGCGTTCAGAGGGTGACGGCCTCCCCGGACGTCAGCCGGGTGTGCTCCGCGCCGACCCGGGCCGGCGCCAGCAGCCGCTCGTAGACCGGGTGCGCGAGGTCGGCGAGCAGCGCGTCGTGGACGTCGATCGCCAGGCGCGGCGCGAGCTCCCGCACGTAGTCGATGACCTCCGAGACCTTGCTCCAGGGCGCCATGACCGGCAGTAGCAGGGTGTCCACCGGCACGCCCGGCAGCGTCAACGCGTCGCCCGGGTGGAAGACCGAACCGTCCACGAGATAGCCCACGTTCGTGATCCGCGGGATGTCCGGGTGGATCACCGCGTGCAGCTGCCCGTGCACCTGCACGTCGAAACCCGCCGCCGTGAACGCGTCCCCCTCCCCCACCGTGTGCACCCGGCCCGGGAAGGCCGGGGCGATCTGCTCGGCGACGCTGCGCAGCGTCCACAGCTCGGCGGCCGGGTTCGCTTCGAGGGCCGCCCGCAGGTGGTCCTCCGAGAAGTGGTCCGGGTGCTCGTGGGTCACGAGGATCGCGTCGGCGCCGAGGGCCGCGTCCTCCTCGCTGAAGACGCCGGGGTCGATGGCGAGCGTGCGGCCGTCCTTCTCCAGACGGACGCACGCATGGCTCTTCTTCGTCAGCTTCAGATTAAGATCCATAACCCCATACTGCTACGCCTTCACCCTGCTACGCCTGCGGGCTCGCTTCTTCGGCGATGACACGCTGCGCGACGGCGAACGCGGCGCCCGCGGCGGGCAGGCCGCAGTAGACCGCCGCGTGCAGCAGCGTCTCCTTGATCTCCTCCGGGGCGGCGCCGCTGCGGAGGGCCGCGCGGGTGTACGGGGCGATGTCGCCGTAATGGCCGCGGGCCGTGAGGGCGGTGAGGGTGAGCAGGGCCCGGGTGCGGTGGTCCAGGGCGGGGCGGGTCCAGGTCTCGCCCCATGCCGAGCGGGTCACGAGGTCGTGGAAGTCGGCCGTGAACGCGTCCCGGTCCGCCTCGGCCCGTTCCGCGCCCTCGTCGCCGAGGACGTCGCGCCGGGTGCGCCGCCCGCGCTCGAGCGCGCCGGCGTCGGCGTGGCCGGGCCCCATGTCCGCCGGAGGCGGCCCGAAGCCACCGAACGCCCCGGCCGCGGCCGGCTCCGCCGCGGGCATCCCGCCCGCTCCGAAGGAGGGCGGCGGCCCGGGGGTGATCCGCACGGTGTCCACCGGCGGCTTCGAGGTTCCCGTACCGGCAGTGATCCGCACGGTGTCGGAGCCGGCGGGGCCGGCGGCCGCGCCGGGTATGCCGGAGCCGGGAACGGCCGGGCCCGAGGGGCCGGGTGCAGCGGAACCGGAGGCGGGGCCCCCGGATGTCTGCGGCCCCGCGCCGAGGCCGGGGGCGGGTGCGGGTGCACCGGAGCCGTCGCCGGTACGGCCGAAGTCCGGGCCGGCGGCCGCACCTGCGCCCGGCACGGCGGAGCCGAATCCGGAAGCCCCGAAGCCGCCGGCGGACGCCGCGCCCGGGGCGCCGAAAGCGGCGCCGTCGGGACCCGGCCGGGCGCCCGGACCGGAGCCCGCGCCATCGGGTCCCGGGGCCGGGGAGCCGCCCGGGCCGGGTATGCCGGAGCCCGGTGATGCGGGCGGGACGGGACCGGAGCCCGAGGCCGGAGCCGGCACACCGGTGCCGCCCGGCGGGGTACCGAAGGCCGGCCCCGGCGTACCGGAACCCGGCGCCCCGAAGCCCGCTCCCGGAACGGAGGGCCCCGCGGGGCCGGGCGCACCGGCCCCCGGCCCGAAGGCACCGAAGCTCTCCCCGGTGCGGCCGGAGTCCGGGCCGGAGGCGACCGGCGCACCCGAGCCCGGAGTGAAGGCACCGAAGCTTCCCTGGCCCGGACCGCCCGCGCCGGCAGCCCCGGAGTCAGGCAGTCCGGCCCCCGCACCGGCAGCGCCCGGCCCCGCCGGGCCGTCCTGCCTTCCGCTCTTCCCCTGAGCGGAAGCGGAAGGCGCGGAAGGCGCGGAGAGCACCGACAACCCCTGCTGCGTCGACAGCTGCCAGGCCGTCGTGAAGTGCCGGACCAGGAGGTCCGTCACCGCTGCCGGCTGCTCGACCGGGGTCAGGTGGGACGCGCCGGGGACGACGGCCAGCTTCGCGTCGTGGATGCCCGCGACGAGGACCCGCGCGTCCGCGGGCGGCGTCGTGGCGTCCTCGGCGCCGACGATGACGAGCGTCGGGACGCTGATCCGGTTCAGCTCGGCACGGACGTCGAACGCGGCGAGGGCGTCGCACGCGGCGACGTACGCGTAGGTGTCGGTGGTGCCGACCATCTGGACGGCCCAGTCCACGATGGCCGGCTGGGCGCCGGAGAAGTTCGCGGTGAACCAGCGCTCGGGCGCGGAACGGGCAACCGGGTCGAGGCCCTCGCGGCGGACGGACTCGCCACGCTGCCGCCAGGAGTCGGGCGTGCCGTAGCGGGCGGAGGCGGCGACGAGGGCGAGGGAGGCGAGCCGGTGCGGATGGCGCAGCGCGATGTCGATGCCGACGGCGGCACTGAGGGAGCAGCCGGCGTAGCCGAAGCGGTCGACGCCGAGCGAGTCGAGGGTGGCGACGAGCCGGTCGCCGAGGTCGTCGACGGAGGCGGCGGGCGCGGCGGGGGCGCCGCCGTGTCCGGGCAGATCGAAGCGGACCACCCGCCAGTGCCGGGTCAGCTCGGGGATCTGGCGGTCCCACATGTGCCAGGTGGTCCCCAGGGCTGGCCCCAGGACCAGGATCGGGGCGTCTTCCGGCCCGTCAAAGCGGTATTGCAGGGCTTCGGCGTTCGTCTCACTCACCTGCCCACGCTCCCACATCCCGCAATTTCTCACCGGCCGGGGTCGGCACGCCCGCCGGACCGTCCCGACTTCCGCCACTGGGCACAAGCCCTCCCTGTTTGACCTGAGATGCCACCCCTCAGCCAGCTTGACGCTGGTATGTCCCGTCCCGCCCCACGAGGCCGGGATGCGCTCCGGAAACGTCGTTGTTCACGCATCCGGCCGGCTCGCTCAGACGGCGCGTCCTGTGCGCACGCCGCCGCCGCGCTCCAGTGCTTCGGCGAAGCTCAGCCAACGATCGCCGCACAGCCTGGCGGCTCGGGCGATATCGGCGGACCGGTGCGGCGGTACCGCTCTCAACAGCCAGCTCCACCTCTCGTCGTCGAGCTCGTTCGCCACGAGCAGTTGCAGCAGCATCCGGCCCGCCTCGGAGAAGCGCAGCGAGGGGTCCCGCCGCAGGTTCGCGGCCTGTCCGGTGGCTGAGAGCACTACGGGATCCGGCTGCGCGCGGGCACCACGGTCGGCTTCTTCCGCCTGCACCCGGCCGCGTGCCCCGCCGGCACCCGACACATCGGCGCGCTGCACGGCATTCCGCAGTTTGGGCGGCACGGGGTCCTTGCCTTCACGGATGCGCTGCCGGACGTCCCTGGCGGTGGCCGGGGCTATCCCCGCCTCCTGGGCGATCTCGCGCAGGGAAGCATCCGGGCGTGCCGCGATGATCTGGACGGCGCGGCGCCTGCCGACAGCGCTGTCGACCGGCCGGGACCGCCCATCGCGTCCGGTCCGCGCCGTCACCTGGGCGACCTCGGCGGTGGATGCGCTCCGCAGCGAGGAGACCGTGACCGGCGAAAGGCCGGTCACTTGGGCGATGCGCCGGTCCGACCAGTGGGCATGGCTGCTCATGATGCGCTCGGCCGCCGCGACCCGGTCCCGGCGGGACAGCGGCATGCCGTGTTCGGCGTTGAGCCGGACGGCCAGGACGAAAGCGTCCTCGGCCGAGCCGTCCACGTACTGAACCTCGACGGACTCCTCTCCCCGCAGCACAGCCGCCTGTACCCGGTGCATGCCGTCAACAATCCGCATGGTCGGTCGGTGAACGACGATGGGTGGCAGTGGAGTTGGTGTTCCAGCCAGCATCTCGGCATGCTCCGCGCTTCCCCCTGCCGTCCGCGGAGAGTCTGCCGCCACCAATGAGCTGATCGGGATCAACTCCGTAACGAGCTGCGGAGATGTTCCCGGCGTCAGCAGCTCGGTCCCGTCTACCGTTGCCGCGTCGAGCATCAACGCCTCCTCAGGCATCGTCGGTTCGGGGGTTCAGTGCGGGGTGACGCTACCAAGAAACATACCGACTGTCCCGACCGTTTTGCCTGATCCAAAGCTAAGCGTGGCCGGCGACGTGTACGAGAAACATGACCGGATCACCCTCCGCGCCGGGCCGCGGAGGGTCAACACATCCGCGATCACGAACGGCCACGAGTGACGCACCCCTCAAGGAACCTGCAATTCCGCCGGATCGGCGACGTTGCGGTCGAAGGCCTGGGCACCGACGACGAGTCGGTGGCCACAGGAGCCCGGGGCTCACGGACCGCCCGCATCGCCGACCGCCCGCGCGGCGGGCATAAGCCTCCGCACCAGCTGCAGAAAAGCAGAATTCTTGACACTTACTCAGCGACTGTGGCCATCATGAGGCCTCATTCATCGCATTTCTGCTGCGGAGACTTCATGCCGAAGAATAAAAAGGCACAAATGCCGGGCGGACTCGTTGAACGGCATTCCATTGATTTCATTCCCGACAGCGAGCGGCACGGCAGGCCGTCCGGCCTGTTCTTTCTCTGGTTCGCCGCCAACCTGCAAATCAGCGCGGTAGTCACGGGATCGCTTGCCGTGGTGTTCGGGCTCGATGCGCTGTGGTCCTTGGTGGCGCTGCTGTCCGGGAATCTTCTGGGCGGAGCGGTCATGGCTCTGCACGCCGCGCAGGGGCCGCGGCTCGGGCTACCGCAAATGATCTCTTCCCGGGCCCAGCTCGGGGTGCGGGGCGCAGTGGTCCCACTGGTCTTCTCGATCGTGATGTACATCGGGTTCTTCGCGAGCGGCAGCGTGCTCGCCGGGCAGGCGGTGGGGCACCTCGCGCATACGGACGAGACCACCGGCATCGTGGTCTTCGCCCTCGCCACCGCGGTGACGGCCGCGGTCGGTTACCGGCTGATCCACCGTGTCGGCAAGGTCGCGGCGGTGGTCGGCGCCGTCGCCTTCCTGTACCTCGGCGCGGAGATGGCGCGTACCGCGCCACTGGGATCGATACTCGGGGAGCACCACTTCTCGGCGCCGCTGTTCCTGCTCGCGATGTCCCTTTCCGCCTCGTGGCAGCTGGGATTCGGCCCGTACGTCGCGGACTCCTCCCGCTACCTGCCGCGCGACGTCTCCCCGCGCTCGGTGTTCCGGGCGACGATGGGCGGGAGTGTGCTCGGTGCCCAGTGGTCGATGGGATTCGGGGCGCTGGCGGCGGCATGGCACGGCGGCCGGGAAGGAGACGAGGTCGGCAGCATAGTCGGCATGGGCGGCTCAGCGGCCCTCACATTGCTGCTGTACTTCGCCATCGCCTTCGGGAAACTGACGGTCAATGTACTCAACACCTATGGCGGCTTCATGTCCATCGTCACCGGGGTCAGCGGATTCCGCAGACTCGGCCCGGTCGGCCCCCGTGCCCGAAGTCTTTACGTCGGCGGCATCATGCTCGCGGGGACGACGCTCGCACTGCTCGGCCGAGGGCACTTTCTGGAGTCGTTCTCGACCTTCCTGCTGTGTCTGCTGACCTTCCTCACGCCTTGGAGCGCCATCAACCTGGTCGACTTCTACCTGCTGTCCGAGAAGCAGTACGACGTCGCGGCGCTGGCCGACCCCCACGGCCGCTACGGCGCCTGGAACGTACGGGCTCTGACGACGTACGCGGTCGGCATCCTCGCCCAGCTGCCGTTCCTGTCCAACGGGCTGTACACCGGGCCGCTCGTCGCCCGGCTCGGCGGCGCGGACCTTTCCTGGATCGTGGGCCTGGTGCTGCCGGCCCTCATGTACTGGCTTCTCGCCCACCGGAGCCGGGGCGCCGCCCCCGGAAGAGAGGGCGGCGCCCCGGAGTCCGACGTGCCGGTCCCCGTCGAGATCACGCGTCAGTAGGCGTGTATCTGGTGCGCAGCCAGGCGGCGAGCACGGTCAGGGGCACCGCCGCGGCGGCTGCGAGGGCGAACAGCTCCTGGTAGTGCCCGGCCTCGGTGAGCGGGCCGCCGAGCGCCGAGCCGATCGAGCTGCCGACGAACAGTGCGGACACGAACAGCGCGACAGCAGTGCCGCGGGCCGCGGGCACCAGGGTGGTGGCCCAGGTCTGGAGTGACGAGTGGAAGAAGGACCAGCCGCCTCCCAGGAGGATCGCGGCCACCCCGATTCCCACCACGGACGGGCTGAGGGAAGCGACCAGGAAACCACCCGCCATCATCACGCCACCCGCGGCCAGCAGCGACCACGGCGGGCGCATCGCCATCCGCTTGAGGAGCCGTGAGAAGGCCAGGGTGCCGACCCCGTAGAGGGCGGTCACCCCGCCCGCGCCCAAGGTGCCGACCCCCCGGTCCTGAAGGGCCGGGGCCAGGAAGGTGAAGCAGCCCAGCAGCACCGCACCCTCGACCAGGCCGAAGAACATGACCACCCACGACCATCGCAGGCGCAGCACCGAGGCGAGCTGCTCACCGGGGCGGCGCAGGGTGGACGCGGACTGGGATTCGGACAGACCGCGCGTGGCGACCACCGTGATCACCGCCAGCACTCCGGAGAGGGCGAGCATCGCCCGCCAGCTGAGCAGTTCGGCCACCCCGCCGGCCACCAGCGTGGCCGCCGCGGTGCCGATGGCGAGAGCCACCTGCAGATCCGACAGGGCCCGCTGCCGAACGGCGGGGGGAACGGTGTCCCCGACGTACGTCAGGGAAGTGGGTACGACCGCCCCGAAGAAGGCTCCGGTGGCGATCCGCAGGACCACGAGCACGGACAGGCTCGGGGCGGCCGCGGAAGCCAGCCCGCACACGGCCGCGGCACCGAGCGTGAAGCGGATGACACGGATGCGCCCGTAGCGGTCGGACAACATGCCCCACAGCGGCTGGGCGCACCCGTACGCGAAGAAGTAGCCGCTCGCGACCAGCACGACCGCGTCGAGCCGCACGTGGAACCCCGCGGCGACGGCCACCAGGAGGGGCGTGATCGCGAACCGGTCGAAGTTGCTGAGGAAACAGGCCACGGTGAGGACCCGTGGCACACGGCCGGCTGCGGGCGGCAGCGGTGCCGGGCCGGCCTGCACGCTCGGCGGCGGTTCGGGTCCGGTCGTGCCGGGCCGTGTGTCTTGGGACATCTCAGGGCCTTTCTGCCACGCGCGAATGCTGGTCGCTCCAGCCTCGGGCCGGCACCGGGAGGGAGCCAGGAGAGAAAAACTCCTAGCATCAGCTCTCCCCCTCTCCAGGTGGCACCGGCCGGGCGCACCGGGGATACCTTTGCTCCCGGATCTCGACAGGGGATTCCGGCAGCCACCGCCCCCGCGCGGCGGAGCGATTGCGGACAGGAGAAGAGAAGGCCATGTTCGACGACGTCGAGCTCTCATCGTTGACCCGTCGCCCGGGAGTGAAGTGGAGCCGGGCCGAGCCGGGTGTGCTTCCGGCATGGATAGCGGAGATGGACTTCCCGCCGGCCCCTGCCGTGCGGGAGGCCCTCATGCGGTGCGTGGAGGAGGACCTGGGATACCCCTCGTGGGACGGGCGTCCCGAGGAGATCCCCCTGCGGACCGCTTTCGCCGAGCGCATGCGCGAGCGCTACGGCTGGGTGCTCGACCCCGGCCACGTACGGGAGTTCACCGACATCAACCAGGGCCTCCAGGCCGTCCTCCAGGCCGCCACCCGCCCCGGCGACGGCGTCGCGGTGCACACTCCGACGTATCCGCCCTTCCTGGCGACCGTGGCGGGCATGGGGCGGCGCGTGCACTCCGTCCCGTACGTCCTTCAGGACGGCGGCTGGGTCTTCGACTCCGAGCGGCTCGACCGGGAGCTGTCCGACGGCAGCTGCCGGGTGCTGCTGCTGGTCAACCCGCACAACCCCACGGGGCGCGTACTGCGCCGCCAGGAGCTGGAGGCACTCGCCGACCTGGCCCGGCGCCACGATCTGCTGGTGGTCTCCGACGAGATCCACTCCGACCTCGTGCACGAACCGCACCGGCACATCCCCTTCGCCTCCCTGTCGCCCGAGGCGGCTTCGCGAACGGTGACCCTGACCTCTGCGACCAAGGCGTTCAACGTGCCGGGGGTTCGCTGCGCCGTCGCCCACATCGGTCCGGCCGACGTGCGCGCGGCGCTCTCGTCCCCGAGCCATCTGTACGGCGAGCCCAACACCTTCGGCGTGGCCGCCACCTTGGCGGCCTGGCGGGACGGTGACTCCTGGCTGTCACAGCTGCGGCCGGTCCTGGAGCGGAACGCCGCTCTGGTGCACGCGGAGCGGCCCGGACGCATCGGATACTCCGTCCCGGAGGGCTCCTTCCTGGCCTGGCTGGACTGCCGCGCCCTCGGCCTCGGCACCGACCCGTACACGTTCTTCCTGGAGAAGGCCCGGGTCCTCCTGAACGACGGCCGTGCCTTCGGGCCCGGTGGCGAGGGCTTCGTCCGGCTCAACTTCGCCACGTCCCCGGCTCTCCTGCGGGAGATTCTGGGCCGCATGCGCGAGGCCGTGGGCTGACCGTGCCCTTCCGGGATCCGGCGGAGAGGCAACGCCGGCCCGGACGCCGGCCTAGGCCTCCAGCGGTAGCCGGCCCCAGGCCGGGAGCACGGTGTTGTCCATCGCAAGCGGCACGGCCACCAGGTGCGGATCCACGGTCAACCGCATCACCCCCAGCGGCTCGGCCAGCGCCCGCAGCATCGGCTCGGCGAGTTCGACGCAGGCCTGGCCGTCGCCCAGCGCCATGGCCAGCCGTGCCCGCGACGTGAAGCCGACGACGGTGCGGCCGCCCGGCGAGGTCCGGAAGAGCCTGATGAGGTAGCCGCGCGGCCGCTGCCGTACCGGAACGAACAGCCGTCCGGCAGGGGTGCGCTGAGCTCCGACGCCGTGCCTGGGTTCCATGGGTTCCTCCGTGAGTCATGGCTGATCCCGGCTGCTCGGACAGGTGAGGGCCTCCTGGCGGAGGGCCGGCAGCAGGCGGCGGGCGGTGTCCGGGTCCGTTCCCGCGAGCGTCGCGGCGATCTCAGCCGTCAGCGGGCCGCTGTGCGGGCCCAGGCACCGCACCGTCCGTGCCGCGTCCGCAAGCAGCGCCCGGTACGACGTGTCGAGGACGCTGCGCATGCCGGCAGCCGGGTCATCCGTCACCGTGAACCGGCCGCGTTCGGTCACGTGGTGCCCGGCCGGTGCGCTCAGCG
Source organism: Streptomyces sp. SCA2-17 (assembly GCF_044336695.1). Lineage (NCBI taxonomy): Bacteria > Bacillati > Actinomycetota > Actinomycetes > Kitasatosporales > Streptomycetaceae > Streptomyces > Streptomyces sp. SCA2-17. The sequence continues at coordinate 5,386,245 of NZ_CP117521.1, read as the reverse complement.
GCACACGGGGGTGGGCGGCCAGCCTCTCCGCAACGACGCGCAACGCCAGCGGCATCCCCTGGCACTGCGCCACCAGGTGTGCGGTGGCGGCTCCCTGCGCCTCCAGTCGTCCCCCGCTGAGACCGGCCAGCAGCTGCGCCGACTCCTCGTCGTCCAGCGGCCCGATCGTGACCAGGTGCGCACCGTCCCGCGCCGCAAGCCCGCCGAAGCGCTGCCGGCTCGTCACCAGGACGCAGGAAGAGCCCCTGGGGATCAGCGGCCGCAGCTGTTCGGCGCTGTACGCGTCGTCGAGCACCACCAGCATCTTCTGGCCGTGCAGCAGGCTGCGGTAGAGGGTGGCACGGGCGGCCGGGCCCGGAGGTATCCGCGAAGCTTCCACCCCCAGGCCGCCCAGGAGTTGCCCCAAGGCGTCCCCGGCACTTACCGTCCCGCGCTCCGGTCCGGTGCCGCGGAGGTCCACATAGAGCTGGCCGTCGGGGAAACGATCGATGAGCCGGTGCGCCAGCCGCAGGACGAACGCCGTCTTCCCCGCCCCGGCCGGGCCGTCGATCACCGCCACCGGTGTCGTCGCATCACCCCGCGCGCTCTCGCCGGTCACCACGCCTTCCAGCCACGCCAGCTCCTTCTCCCGGCCCACGAACCCTCGGGCCAAGGGCGGTAGTTGCGCCGGCCTGGGCGTGTCCCGGAGCGCGGCCCGCCGCCCCGCGAGCAGTACGGGTGCGGTGTCCGCGCCGGGCAGGCGCGGCTCCGGACGTCCGGACAGGATCTGGTGGTAGAGACTGCGCAGGTCAGCGCCGGGCTCTATGCCCAGTTCCCTGCGCAGCAGCTCCCGGGTCTCCTCGTACACCCGCAAGGCGTGGGCCTGTCGTCCGCCGCGGTAGAGCGCTACGATCAGGAGCCAGCGCAACCTCTCCCGCAGCGGCTCCTCGGTCACCGCACCGGTCAGATCGGGAACCAGCTCCGCGTGTCGTCCGACCGAGAGCATGTCGAGAGCCCATTCCTCAACGGCGGTCAGCCGCAGGTCCCGCAGCCGGGCGCGTTCCATCAGGGCGAAGGGCCCGGGGACTCCGTGGAGCGCCTCGCCCTGCCAGAACGACAGGGCCTTCTCGTACAGCCGCAGTTTCACCTCGGCGTCGGACTCGCCCCGTGACTTCCGTGCCTCGCCGAGGCACTGGGCGAAGAGCGTGGCGTCCACGTCCGCGGGGTCCAGCCGCAGGCAGTACCCACCGGATTCGGAAGTGAGCACCGTGCCGGCCGCTCGCCTGCCGCGTCCGGGCTCCAGCGCCCGGCGCAGGCCGGCCACATACGTGTGAACGCCGTTGGGGGCGGTCTGCGGTGCGGCACTGCCCCATACGGCGTCCACGACGTTCTCGACGCCCACGACCTCGCCCGCGCGGCTTGCGAGCAGGGCCAGCACGGCCCGCTGTTTGGGCGGGCCCAGCGCCACCTCTCCCCCGTTCCGCCAGGCGCGCACCGGCCCTAGGAGCCGTATGTGCAGCGATGCTCCCGCGGTCGCCATGGGTGATTCGCCTCCTGAAGTACTGTTCCGTTCGTTCCTCCGGCGGCTCCCCACATCGACGGCAGCCTCCGCGGAGGAATGATCTGCACAAACAAGAAGAAGAGGAGGCGCCGTCACGTCTCGACAAGGTGACTGCGCCTCAGGAGACAGCCCTGTAAGGGCACACGACAACGCGCCGGAGATAAGGGATGACAGCTCGGTTGCGCTCGCTCGCCCGAGCCGGATTCCGTTCAAAGAGGGGAATTCGGCGGAGGGGCCTGTCCGAGGCCTGCTGAACGCGCTGCTGACTCCCATTATATGAAAGGCCGCGCGAAAATTACCACTGTTCCGCGGTGCCGCGGCTCCGGCCGCGCACGTGTGCAAGTGTTCACTCCGGGCAGTTGAACACCCGCCGCCGTGCCCCTGCGGCGCGTCAGCGGGCCCGGAGGCGGCCGGCCGGCGGCTGCTAACTTGTGCTGATGGCAGCCACCACACGTTCGAGCGACTCCGGCCGCCGGACGCTCGGGGCCTTCGTAAGATCGCGACGCGAGCGCCTGTCCCCCGACGACGTGGGGATCCCCGACTCGTCACGCCGCCGGACTCCCGGGCTGCGCCGCGAGGAGGTGGCCGCGCTCTCCGGGGTGAGCCTCAGCTGGTACACGTGGCTGGAGCAGGGGCGGGACATCAAGGTGTCCCGCCAGGTTCTCGCCTCGCTCTCGCGGGTCCTCAAGCTCTCCGCGCCGGAGATCCGGCACCTGTACCGGCTCGGCGACGAACTCCCCCCGGACCTCGGGATCGCGCACAGCTGTCCCGGCCCGGACGATCAGCTCGAAGCCATGGTGCACGCCCTGGAACCCAACCCGGCAGTACTGCTGGACCACCACTGGGACGTCCTGGCCTGGAACCGGGCGGAGGCGAGCCTCTTCACGGACTTCGGTGCGCTGCCCGTCGAGCGGCGCAACATGCTCTGGGTCATCTTCGGCTGGCAGCCCGCGCGTTCCCTGATGACGAACTGGGAGGCCCAGGCCGGCCAGGTGCTCGCCCAGTTCCGCATGCGCGCCGACGAAGAATTCGGTGACCCCCGCTTCTCGGAAGTGGTGGCCGACCTGCTGGCCCACGCCCCCGATTTCGCCCGCTTCTGGCAACGGCACGAGGTGGCCGACTACCGGGCCGTTCACAAGCACTTCATGCACCCGCGGGCGGGCCGGCTCACACTGCGCCAGTCGAAGCTGATCGCCGCGGACGACCCCCGTATCCACCTGCTGGCCCGCTTCCCGGCCGACGAGACGACGAAGGACGCTCTCGCGCTGCTGGTGGAGTGAGTGCGGCACGCCGCCGCCCGGCCGCCCGGCTCCCGTGCGGCGTCCGCAAACAGCGCCGGCCCCCACGACCGGGTGCGGTCGAGGGGGCCGGGGTGAGGACCAGGATCACTGCTCGTGCAGGAACTCCCGGATCGGGTAGCCGACATGACGCTGGTCGGTGAGCGCGTAGCCGAGGATGACGTCACCCGGCTTCAGCTCGGTGATGTTGTGGACGCTGCCGCCGGGACCGAGCACGCGCACGTGCCAGTCGTCCTGGGCGATCACGTTCACCTTGCCGCCCGACGGCGACTCCGCCTCGATCAGGAGCATCGGGCGGCTCTCCATCTTGATGCGACCGACCACGATGCGCCGCGTGTTGCCGTCGGTGTCGACGGCCAGCAGCTCGGAGCCGGAGCGCAGTTCGGCGAGGTAGCGCGTCCGGTTGGCCGGCGTGAGGCTGTAGGAGTGCAGCGCTGCCGCGTTCACCCGGAAGGGGCGGGTCGGCATGTACGGCAGCGGGTGGGTCTCGCTGCTCACCAGGATCATGCCCGTGGCGTGCGAGCCGACCAGGATGCCCTCGTTCTGCTTGAAGTGGGAGCAGGTGTCGACGCACACCCGGTCCCCCAGGCCCACGTGGGCGAGCCGGGTCACCGTCAGCTCCTCCAGCTTCAGCTGCTCGGTGCCCTCCTGGCAGATCTCGGTGAGCGTGGTCGCCTCGCCCACGGCGGCGGGCCGGAGCATGACGCCCTCGGGGCCGCGCTCCAGCACGGTGAGCGTGATCTCGGCGTCCTCCAGGTCGGTGACGATCGTGATCAGGTTCCCCTCGGCCTTGTCCGTGGCACCGAGCAGGATCTCCAGCGGGATCTTGCTGGGGTCCTGCTGGAATTCCACCACGGTCCAAGGTGCCGTGGACGCGACCGTGCAGGCCACGTTCAGGGACTCCTCTCCGGTGACGGTGACGAAGACGCCCTGCTCCGCGCCGGGCGACGCCGGCTCGTACCGGCCGGTCAGGGTGTGGTCGACGACCAGCAGATCGGCGATCTCCGCCAGCTTCTCGGCCGCGGCCTGCGCGGTGTCCGGGAGAATCAGGCCGATCTTGCGCTTGGACGGCGGAATCGTGGCCAGCAGTTCCGGGTCGTCGGAAACGAACCCGTCCACGCCGATGTGCACGGCCTCCTCGATCACGGGGGCGGTGATGTCCTTCAGCCCGCGGACGTCGATCCAGGTGAGCTTCACTGCGAACTCCTCGGTGGTATTGGTCAGGCCTGGGCAGGTGTGGGATAAGCGGCCGCGAGCGGCCGGTCGGAGCGGGCGGGGTCACCGCCGGCGGGGTCAACGGCCGGCAGGTGCAGGGCATCGGCGACCCGGCGTACGGCGCCCGCGACATCGGGCGAGGCCCAGACGTTGCGGCCCATGGCGACGCCGAGCGCGCCGGAGGCCACCACCTCACCGACGGTCCGGGTCAGTTGCCGGCCGCCCACCGGGGCACCGCCCGCGGTGATGATGCCGATCGGGCAACTGCGCACCACCTCGGCCATCGTGACCGGTGACCCGGTGTAGGGCACCTTCGCGATGTCGGCACCGAGGTCAGCGGCGAGGTTCGCGGCGTGCGCCACCAGTTCGGGGTCGGTCGGGTCGGTCACCCGGGGGCCGCGGGGATAGATCATGGCGATGAGCGGCAACCCCCAGCGGGCGCAGCCGTCGGCGGCCCTGGCCAGGTCACTCAGTTGCTCGGCTTCGGTGTCGGAGCCCATGTTGATGTGGATGCTGACCGCGTCGGCCCCCAGTTCCAGCGCTTCCTCGACCTCGGCGAGCCGGACCTTGGCGTTGGCGTCGGGGGCGTGCCGCGTGATGCCGTTCAGGTGGAGCACCAGGGCCGTGTCGCGCGGTACCTCGGCCGGCAGGAACCGCATGCGGCCCTTGTGGACGAGCAGGGCGTCACCGCCGTTGCGGGACACCGCGAGGGCGATGTCGCGGAAGGCCTGGGCGGAGGCGATCGGGCCGTCGGCGACCGAGTGGTCAAGAGGCACCACGAAGGTCCGGCCGGACACCGGATTGATGAGGCGGCTCAGCCGCAGACTTTTTCCCGGGGAATGATGGACCAATTCCATGGCGATTCCTCTCACACCGGACGCGGCCGCACTGGCGCAGCCCGGTCGTTCCACGGAGACAGATGGATGGGAGAGAACGTCCCGGAACTGTGGCGGATGACCTGATCGACGGGACTCATCCTTATCGAAGTCGCAGAGCTTCAGGCATGTCAAGTGACCGGCCATACCGGAATATTGAGCTCCGAGAATTGCGATTGACATGACGCCCGGCGAACGTATCGTTGACCCCTGTCGAATCGCGCTGCACCAGCTGCCGGTCCCCTTCCCACGGTGACGGAAAAGTCGTAGGAACACTTCCGTTTCGCCATCGGCGGACCTTTCTGCCGCCGATTTCATATCGATTCGCGCGCGACGCCCTCTGATATCTCAGGAGAGCTCCATGAGTAATTTTCCGCAGAACTACTGGTATGTCGCTGCCTGGAGCAAGGAAGTGGGCAGAGAGCTCCTCAGCCGGACGATCTGCGGCGAGCCGATCGTGTTCTACCGGACCCGCGACGGACGGCCCGTGGCCCTGGCGGACCGCTGCGTGCACCGCCGGTACCCGCTGTCGCTGGGCCGGCTCCAGGACGATTCCATCGAGTGCGGCTACCACGGCTTCGTCTTCGACTGCTCCGGTGCCTGCACCTTCGTGCCCGGCCAGGACCGCATTCCGCGCACGGCTCGGGTGCCGCGCTACCAGCTGGTGGAGCGGGACAAGTGGATCTGGATCTGGATCGGCGATCCGGGCAAGGCCGACCCGGACCTGGTGCCGGACGCGCACTGGCTGGACGACCCCGCGTGGGCATCGGTCGAGGACATGGCGTACTCGCCGTTCCGGTACAGCCTGCTGATGGACAACCTCATGGACCTGTCCCATGAGACGTACCTGCACGCGGGCCTGATCGGTACGCCCGAGATCGCCCGGACACCGTTCACCACGCACGTCGACGACGAGAACAACCGGGTCGCGTTCTCACGTCACATGGAAGCCGTGGAATGCCCGCCCTTCTACGAGAAGACCACCGGATACACCACGCCGATCGACCGCTGGCAGGACGTGGCGTTCCAGCCGCCCGCGTTCTGGGTGAACAACGTGCGGGTGGCGCCGCACGGAACGCCGGTCGGTCCGAACGGGGACGAGGGCGGCGCTCACGTGAAGATCCTGCACGGGCTCACTCCGGAGACCGAGCACAGCACCTGGGACTTCTGGGCCGTGGTCCGCGACTTCGCGCTGGACGATGACGCCGTCAGCCAGTCGCTGCTGACGATGAATCAGGAAGTGGTGCAGCAGGACCTGGACGCCCTGACCGTCCTCGAGAAGGTCGTGGCCAGCGAGCCGCCGGGCACGCAGGAACTGAGCGTCGCGATCGACGCGGGCGGCCTGGCCGCGCGCGAGATGCTCCGCAAGATCAACTCGTAACGGTCCGCAAGAAGCCCCGAAGGACGGAAGACATGGCCGGCGACACGTTCGAGGTCCTGATTCGCGAGCGGACCGAACTCGCGGCGGGCGTACTCGGTCTGGAGCTCGTGGCCCCCGGCGGCGGCGCACTGCCTCCTGCGGAGCCCGGCGCCCACATCGACCTCCTGCTGCCGTCAGGGCTCGTGCGCCAGTACTCCTTGTGCCGCACTCCCGAGGACCGGGCCGGCACCTGGCGCATCGCTGTCCTGCGCGAACCCGGCGGTCGCGGCGGATCGGTGGAGCTGCACGACGAGGTCGCCCTGCACACGCGGCTGCGCGCCGCCGGCCCGCGCAACCGCTTCCCGCTGCTGCCCGCCGACGACCTGCTGTTCATCGCGGGCGGCATCGGCATCACCCCGTTGCTGCCCATGCTCGCCGAGGCCGAACGCCGGGGCAGCCGCTGGCGGCTGGCCTACGGCGGCCGGACCAGAGCGTCCATGGCGTTCCTGACCGACCTCGCCCGCTACGGGGACCGGGTCACCGTCGTTCCGCAGGACGAACAGGGACTCCTCGACCTCGACGGGCTGCTGTCCGGGGTACCGGCGGGCGGACGGGTCTACTGCTGCGGCCCCGAGCCGCTGCTCCAGGCGGTGCGGGAGCGCTGTGCCGCGCTCCCGCAGGTGACGCTGCACACCGAGCGATTCTCCGCCGGGGCCGCCGGCACCGTCCCCGAGGGGGCGGACACGAGCTTCGAGGCCGTACTGGAGCGCAGCGGCAAGACGGTCCTCGTGCCTGCCGGGACCTCGGTGCTCAAGGCGCTGCGCAACGCCGGTGTGGCCGTGCTGGCCTCCTGCGAGGAGGGCACCTGCGGCACCTGCGAAACCACCGTGCTGCAAGGGACGCCGGAGCACCGCGACAGCCTCCTCACACCGGAGGAGCATGCCGCCGGGGACCTGATGCTCATCTGCGTCTCCCGCTCCCGTGGCAGCCGCCTGGTCCTCGACCTCTGATCCTCCGCGCGTCCGGACCACGACACGCCCCGCGTCCCTGCTCGACCCCCCACCCCCGGTCACACCTGGAGAACACCGATGACGCACCCCTCGTCCTGGGACGGCCTCATCGAGGATGCCTTCCTCGAACAGGTCCGGGCCCGTCCGTCCGCCACGGCCCTGGTCGCGGGTCCCTGCGTACTGACCTACCAGCAGCTCTACGAGCGTGCGGCCGGCATCGCCGCCGGGCTGCGCCGCATCGGCGTGCAGCGCGAGACCTTGGTCGGCCTCGCCTTCGACCGCTCGGCCGACTCGATCGTGGCCCTGCTCGGCGTCGTACTCGCCGGCGGCGCGTACGTGCCGATCGACCCGGCGTACCCCGAGCACCGGGTCCGCCAGATCACCGAGACGGCCGCACTGCGCACCGTGGTGTGCCCGGACCCGGTGCGCGAGCGGTTCACGGCGCCGGAGCCCGTGCGCACGTACGGACTTCAGGAGCTGCTGAGCCTCGGCGACGCACCGGACGAGGCGCCGGCGGCCCACTGGGAGCCCGCTTCCGAGCACTCTCCGCTGGCCTATGTGATGTTCACGTCCGGCAGCACCGGACGGCCCAAGGGCGTGATGGTCGAGCACCGTGGCGTGCTGCGCCTGGTCAAGGACACCGGCTACACCGACCTGTCACCGGCCCAGCGGATGCTCCAGTCGGCGTCGCTCGCCTTCGACGCGGCGACGTTCGAAATCTGGGGCGCGCTGCTGAACGGCGCGTCGCTGCACGTCATGGACCACGAGACGGCCGTCGTGCCGTGGCGCTTCGCGCAGGCGGTCCGGGAGCAGGGCGTGACCACCGCCTGGATGACCGCCCCGCTGTTCCACCGCATGGCTCAGGAGGACCCGGCTGTCTTCGGCTCGCTCACCACCCTGCTGACCGGCGGGGACGTGGTGTCCCCCGGCCATGTGCAGCAGGTCCGCGCGGCCAACCCCTCGCTCACCGTCGTCAACTGCTACGGCCCGACCGAGAACACCGCCTTCACCACCACGTTCCCCGTGCGCGAGCACACCGGCGCCCCGCTGCCGATCGGCCGGCCGATCCCCGGCACGACCGTGCGCGTCTGCGACGAGCAGGGCCGCCCGGTGCCCGCCGGAACCGTCGGCGAGCTGTACACCGGCGGTGCCGGGCTGGCACGCGGCTATCTGGCCGACCCCGAGCTGACCGCACGAAAGTTCGTCCTGCTGGACGGGGTGCGCTACTACCGCACCGGCGACATGGTGCACGCCGGCGAGGACGGGCTGCTGCACTTCCACGGCCGGCAGGACGACCAGGTCAAGATCCGCGGCCATCTGGTGGAGCTCGCCGAGGTCAACGCCGGGCTGCGGGCGCTGCCGGGCGTGGCCGACGCGCACACCCGGGTCGTGGGCGAGCCGGGCGAGGAGCGTTCCCTGGCCGCGTATGTGGTGGCGCCCGGCGCCGAAGCCGCGGTGCTCCGGCGCGAGCTGCGCGGGCGGCTGCCGGAGTACCTGTGCCCGGACCGCTTCGTGCTGCTGGACCGGCTGCCGCTGGCGCCGAGCGGCAAGGTCGACTGGCGGTCCCTGCCTCCGGCCACGGCCGGGCAGGCGTCCGGGAGCGGGGGCGGTGGCCGCGGACTCACGGCCGAGGAGGCCCGGCTGGCCGGGCTCTGGGCCGGCGTGCTCGACCTCGACGCCGCGGCCATCGGCCCGGATTCGGGCTTCTTCGAACTCGGCGGCAACTCGCTGCTCCTGGGCGCGCTCATCGGCCGGCTCGGCCGGGAGGGCGTCGCAGTGAGCTACGCCGAGGCGATGGCGGCGCCTTCCCTCGCGGGAATGGCCCGCACGCTCTCCACCACGAGCCCCGCCCCGGTGCCGGACATCCCCCGGCCGGCACCGGGCGCGGTTCCCCTCCACCCGCAGCAGCAGGGGCTGTTCGCGATCTGGCAGGCCGAACCCGAGTCACCGGCGTACAACATCCCGGTGCGCCTGGAGCTGACCGGGCCCGTGGACCCCGAACGGCTCCGAGCGGCGCTGACCACTCTGGTGGCCCGGCACGAGGCGCTGCGGATGCAGTTCACCGTCGAGGCCGGCGGTGTTCGCCAGGAGCCGGCTCCGCCCGCCGCTCCGGAGTTCACTTTTCTGCCCGCGCCCGACGAACGGATCGTCGCCGGCTTCGTACGTCCCTTCCGCCCGTACCGCCCCGACGGCGCTCCCCTGCTGCGCGCTCTGCTGGTGCGCACCTCCGCCCCCGACCAGCACGACCTCCACCTCGACACCCACCACGTGGTCTTCGACGGGGTCTCGCTCCGGATTCTGGTCGAGGAGCTCCTGGCCGCGTACGCGGGCGAGCCGCTTCCCGGGCAGCCGACGGACTACAGGGCGGCGGCGCAATGGGCCGCCGACCGGGCCTCCCAGGGGAACGACGCGCGGGACGAGGACTACTGGATGCGGCAGTTGACGGGCGTGCCCACCGATCCGGTACTGCCGGTGGACCGCCCGCGCGGACCGGCCCGGGCCGCCCGGGGAGCGGTGGTCAGCGCCCTGCTGGACGCCCGGCGCTGCGCCGACGTCCGCGCGGCGGCACGCCGGCACCGCACCACGGCGTTCGGGGTGATGTTCGCCGCGTGGGCCGCGACGCTGGCGCGGGTCTCCGGACGCCGCGACTTCACCATCGGAACGCCCACCAGCGGGCGGGTCCACCCGCAGCTCGACTCCGTCGTGGGCATGTTCGTGAACACGGCTTGTCTGCGCGTGCGCTTGGACGGCGCGGCGACGCTGGGCGACCTGGTGGCCCAGGCGGACCGGCTGGTCCGGGAGGCACTCATGCACCAGGGGCCTCCGTACCCCCGGCTGGCACAGCGACTCGGGGAGATGCCCCGGACGGGACGCAATCCGCTGTTCGACGTGTTGTTCGCGCTCCAGGACATCGACTTCCACGTGGTACGCGGGGCCGGGCTCACCGCCCGTACGGAACTGGTCAATCCCGGGACCACCCGCTTCGACCTCAACCTCCAGGCGTATCTGCGCCCCGGCGAACTCAGGCTCGACCTGGAGTACGCCACCGACCTGTACGACAGCGCGTCCGCCCAGTGGCTGCTCGACGCGTATCTGGAAGCCGTAACCGAGCTGATCGACGATCCCGCGGCCGAGGTGATCCGGGCCGGACGCACGACACCGGCGGCCGAGATTCCGGACTTCGACCTGTGAGGGCCGCCGAAGTAGACACGAAGGGAACCATGAGCACCGCGTTCCAGCTCAGCCGAGCCATCCATGCCTTCCCGGAGCAGACCGCGTACTGGTCGTCCCGCCTCGCCGGCTGGGAGCAGCCCACCGCCCTGCCACGCGACTTCCTGGCACACGCCGGCGAGCTCTCCCACGACCAGGTCCTGGTGCCGCTTCCCGCCGCATGCGCCGACCGCTGCCGCGCCCTGGTCAAGGACCGGCCCGCGCTGGCCCAGGTGCTGGTCACGGCCGTCGTCGCGGTGCTCGGCGCACGCGCCACCGACACCGAGCAGGTGCAGGTGGTGGCCGGGTACCGGCATTCCGCCGGGGCCTCTGACGCCGCCTTTCCGCTCGGCCTCACCGTCACCCGGGAGACCACGCCGCGCGCTCTGCTCGCCACCGCCCGGGCCGCGTACCAAGAGGCGACCGCACACCTGGACGTGCCGGTGACCCACTTGATGCGCACCGAGGGACACACCCCCACCGACCTCGCGGCAAGCGTCGACGGGGAACTCTCCGCGGCCCGGGCCGCGGAAGCCGGGTGCGTGATCCACGTCGACGTACGGCTGCGCTCCGAGGAGCCGCGGCTGGTGCTGCGCTACCGCGCCGACCTGTTCACCACGGACACCGCGAAGCGGCTGGCCGACGCCTGCGTCCGGCTCCTGGACGCGGTCACCCGCGACCCGGACGCCCCGGTGGCCGGCCTCCTGGACGCGGCCCCCGGCGAGTGCGCCGCGATCGCCGGATTCAATGCCACCTCCCGCGACTTCCCCGCCGACATCCCGCTCCACCGCTTCCTGGAACGCCGGGCTGCCGAGACCCCGCAGGCGGTCGCGGTGCGCGACGACGGCACCACCTACGCGGAGCTGGACCGGCGCGCCAACCAGCTCGCGCACCGGCTGCGCGCCGCCGGCGTCGGCGCCGGCACGGTCGTCGGCGTGTGCCTGACGCGCTCACCGCTCACGCTCACCACGATCTACGCGGTGCTGAAGGCGGGCGGCGCCTACCTCCCGATCGACCCGACGCTTCCCGCCAACCGCGTCGCCTACATGCTGGAGCACAGCGAGACGCGCATCGTGGTCGGCGACAGCGCGACACGGGACGTGCTCCCGGCCGCCGGAACGTTCCTCGACGTGAGCGAACCGGGCATCCTCAACGGCGACGCTCCCGCACCCGAGGGCGGCGCGGGACCGGACGACCTGTGCTACGTCATCTACACCTCCGGCTCCACCGGCCGCCCCAAGGGGGTCATGCTGAACCACCGGGCCGTCGTCAACCGGCTGGTGTGGATGCAGCGCGCGTACCCGCTGACCGCGGACGACGTGATCCTGCACAAGACGCCGTTCACCTTCGACGTCTCCGTGTGGGAGATCTTCTGGTGGACGCTCGCCGGGGCGTCCGTGTCCACCCTTCCCTCGGGTGCGGAGAAGGACCCGGCGGCGCTCGTCGCCAGGATCGGCGAACACCGCGTCACCGTGATGCACTTCGTTCCGTCGATGCTCCAGGTGTTCTTGCAGTACGTGGAGCGGGACGCCGCCGCGCTGGCGTCGCTGCGCCGGGTGTTCGCCAGCGGCGAGGCCCTGGGCATGGCGCACGCCGTCCGCTTCGCCGAGCTGCTGACCGGCCCGCTCGGTGCCGAACTCGTCAACCTGTACGGCCCCACCGAGGCGGCCGTCGACGTCACGCACTTCCCGTGCGCGGCCCTCGACCCGCGGTTCCCCGTCCCGCTGGGACGGCCGATCGACAACATCGTCCTCAGGGTGCGCACCCGCGCCGGCACCACCGCCCCGATCGGAACACCGGGTGAGCTGTGCATCGGCGGAGCGGGCCTTGCCCGCGGCTACCTCAACGCACCGGAGCTGACCGCCGAACGGTTCGTCGACGATCCGCAGCTCCCGGGCGGGCGCGGCTACCGTACCGGCGATCTGGCCCGCTGGCTGCCCGACGGGACGCTCGAGTACCTGGGCCGGATCGACACGCAGGTGAAGATCCGCGGATTCCGCATCGAGACCGCGGAGATCGAGCACGTCGCCGAGTCCACGCCCGGTGTCGCCGCCTGCGCGGTCCTCGCCCTCGACGACGGCGGAGACCGCAGCCTGTGCGCCTACGTGGTGCCCGGCACGGGCTACGACGAGGCAGCGGTGCGCGAGCGGCTGGCGGCCGAACTGCCCTCCTACATGGTCCCGCAGTTCGTCGTCGCCGTGCCCGCCATACCCACGACCCACAACGGCAAGCGTGACGTCAAGGCCTTCCCGCCACCGCCCCGGACGGCCACCGCGTCGGGCCGCGCGCCGTCGAGCCCGGTCACGGTCCGGCTCGCGGAGATCTGGGCGGGCGTACTGGGCGTGGAGAACATCGGCCTGGAGGACAACTTCTTCGCCCTGGGCGGCGACTCGATCAAGATCGTGCGGGTGCTGGCCGAGGCACAGCACAGCGGGCTCGACTTCTCCTTCCAGGATCTGTTCGCCCATCCCACGCTCGCCGGCCTGGAGCCGCGCGTACGACAGGGCCCGGCGGACGGCGACGCGGCCGAGGAGCCGAGCCCGCTCGCCCCGGACGACGCACGCCGGCTGCCGCCGGACGCCGAGGCCGCCTACCCCCTGTCCGCGTTGCAGGCCGGCCTGCTGTACGAGGTGGAGCTGACCGGAGGCCGGCCGGGCCTCTACCACGACATCGTCAGTTACCGGATCGGCGAGCCCCTCGCCCTGGACGCCTTCCGGGCCGCGGCCGACGCGGTCGCCGCCCGTCACCCGATGCTGCGCACCTCGCTGCACGTGTCCGGCTACAGCGAGCCGCTGCAGATCGTCCACGCCGGCACGACGGACCTCGTCGAGGTCACGGACCTGTCGCAGCTGGACGAGACGGCGCAGGAACGGGAACTGGCCGGCTTCTACGACCGCGAGCTCGCCCGCGGCTTCCGCCCCGCGGAGGGCGGTCTGGTGCGCATCCGGCTGCACCTGCTGGGCGAGCACGGCTACCAGTACAGCCTCAGCTACCACGCGGCCGCGCTGGACGGGTGGAGCGTCAGCGTGGTCCACCACGACCTGTTCGCCGCCTATCTGGCGCTGCGCGCGGGGCGGGACCCCGGGTTCGCGCCGCTCGGCTCCGGCTACCAGGACTTCGTCCGCCTCGAACGCGCCGCGGTGGCGTCGGCGGACAGCCGTGACTTCTGGCAGGGTCTGCTCGACGACCACGAGGGCGCCCGCCTGCCCCGGTACCCCTTCGACCCCGCGGACGCCTCCGGCGTGGCCATGCACGACGTCCCGCTGGACGGCCCTGTCCCGGCCGCGGTCGAGCGCGTCGCCGAACGCCTGAACGTGCCGGTGAAGTCGGTACTGATGGCGGCGCACGTGGCGGTGCTCGGCTTCGTCACCGGCTCCGGCGACGTGCTGACCGGCTACGAGCACAGCGGCCGGCCGGAGGTCGCCGGCGGCGACCGGATCGCGGGTCTCTTCCTCAATACGGTGCCGTTCCGGGTCAGCCTCGACGACGGCAGCTGGGCCGACCTGGTCCGGGAGGTGTACCGCGCGGAGACGGCGCTGCTGCCGCACCGGCGCTACCCGATGGGCGAGACGAAGCGCGTACGGCAGGTCCAGGAGCCGCTCTTCGAGGCCGTCTTCAACTTCACGCACTTCCACGTGCTCGACGATCTGCGCCGCGAGCACGGTCTCCGGCTGGAGCGCAGCCGGGTCGCCAGCGAGACCGAGTTCCCCTTCCGCGCCGAGTTCTGGCAGGACGCCTTCAGCGGTGAGGTCGCGCTGTCGCTGCACTACCACCGCGACGTCTTCCCTCCCGAGCAGATCGAGAGGATCGCGGGCTACTACCGGCGCGCCCTGGAACTGCTGACCACGGAGCCCGAGTCGGCGCACCGCGCCGTGACGCTGATGGGCGACGAGGAGCTGGAGCTGCTCACGGCGGGCCTCGCCGGCCCCGCGCGGGAGCGGCCGGACGGCGGAGTGCTCGGGCTGTTCGCCGCACAGGTCGCGGACCGGCCCGGCGAGGTCGCCGTACGGCACCGGACGAGCACGCTGACCTACCGGGAGCTGGACGCGCGGTCCGCTCACCTGGCCGGCCGGCTGCACGCCGCGGGTGTGCGGGCGGGTGACGTGGTCGCCACGCCGATGGACCGCGGAATTCCGTGGGCGGTGAGCGTCCTGGCCGTGCTGCGGCTCGGCGCGGTGTACCTGCCCCAGGAACCGACCGATCCGGCCGCACGCCTGCGGACGATGCTGGCGCGGTCCGCGTGCCGCCACGTGCTCACCGGCGCCGGGCACCGGGACACGCTGGTGCGCCGGCTGGCCGGTGACGGCGAGGAGGCTCCGGCGGTGCTCTGCTACGAGGAGCTGATCGCCGAGCCGGCCGGGCCGTTCCCGTCCGAGGCCCCTCCCGGTCCCGCCTCCCCGGCCTACCTGATCTTCACCTCCGGTTCGACCGGTGAGCCGAAGGGCGCGCTGATCCACCACGAGGGCATGCTCAACCACCTGCTCGCCAAGATCGACGATCTGGGGATGACGGCCGGAGACGTGGTGGCGCAAGTGGCCACCCAGTGCTTCGACATCTCTGTGTGGCAGCTGCTCTCGGCCTGGCTGGTGGGCGGCCGCACGGTCGTCTTCGACGCCGAACTCGTCACCGATCTGCCGGGTTTCGCCCGGGCGCTGGAGGACGAGGCCGTCAGCGTGCTGGAGGTGGTTCCCTCGTTCCTGGACGCGCTGCTCGGCGAACTCGACGACCGTCCGCGGACGCTGCCCGCCCTGCGCTGGAACCTGGTGACCGGCGAGGCCTTCCCGCCCGCTCTGACCCACCGCTGGTTCGAGCGCTACGGCGTGCCGATGGTCAACGCCTACGGGCCGACCGAAACCTCCGACGACGTCACCCACCACGTGCTGACCGGTCCGGCGACCGGGGAACGCGTGCCGGTGGGCCGCCCCATCGCCAACACGAACATCCACATCGTCGGGGCCGACGGCCGGCACGTTCCCTTCGGCACCTACGGCGAGATCATGGTGACGGGCACGGGCGTGGGGCTCGGCTACCTCAACGACCCCGAGCGCACCGCGCGGGCCTTCGTGCCGAACACCCTCGACGCGTTCCCCTCGGTGTCCGGGCACCTCTACCGCACCGGTGACATCGGTCGCTGGCTGCCCGGCGGGGTGCTGGACTGCGCCGGCCGCCGGGACCACCAGACGAAGCTGCGCGGCTTCAGGATCGAGCTGAGCGAAGTGGAGGGGGCGCTGGCCACGGTGCCGGGGGTGGACCACGCCGTGGCGCTGGTGCGCCGCGACGGCGGCCGGGACAGGCTCGCCGCCTGGTACACGGGCACCGCCGAGCCCGCACCGGAGGTGCTGTCCGCCGCGCTGGCGCGGCTGCTGCCCCGGTACATGGTGCCGGACGTCTTCGAGCGGCTGGAGAACTTCCCCGTGACCCGGAACGGGAAGGTGGACCGCGCCGCACTGAGCCGCCGTGCCCTCGCGGACCGGACCCCGGAGGCGGTCGAAGCTCCCGGGAACCCCGCCGAGTCCGCGATGGTCACGGCGTTCGCCGAGGTCCTGGGCGTGCCCGGACACACCGTCTCGGTCACCGCCGGCTTCTTCGATCTCGGCGGCCACTCCCTGGCCGCGATGCGGCTCGCGGCCAGGCTGCCCGGCGTGACCCTGCGCGACGTGGTGGCCCATCCGACGCCGCGGGCGCTGGCCGCGGCGGCCGCCCGGACGGCTCCGGGCGCGGACGCCGGGCCGGCCGGGAGCGGGCCGACGGCGGACCGGAGCGTCTCCCCGCTCACCGATCTGACCGCGGCGGCCGGGCTGCGGACCTCCGGCCCCGCGGCAACGGTCGTGTGCTTCCCCTTCGCGGGGGGCACGGCCGCCAGCTATCTCGACTTCACCAGGGCGCTGCACCAGGCAGGGGCGCCCGTGCGGGTGCTGGCCGCCGACTTCGGCGGCGCCCTGGCCGACGGGGCCGGCGTACAGGAGCTGGCCACCGCGATAGCCGACCGGGCCGAGGGGCCCCTCGTGCTCCTGGGCCATTCGGCGGGCGCCGCACCGGCCCTGGACACCGCGTTCGCGCTCCGCCGCAGCGGCCAGGAGCCCGCACACGTCTTCTTGGTCGCGTCCCTGCCCCGCTCCGACGACCCCGCGGACTACGACCCGGAGGCATCCCTGCGCCGTAGCGACGAGGAAGTGTGGCAGTGGCTCGGGCAGAACACCGGCCTGGACACGGCCGTGCTGCCGGCGGCCGGGCTGCGCCGGCTCGCCCGGGACTTCCGGCGGGACTCGGCCGCCGCGGCCCGCTCCTGGACACGGCTGCTGGCGACGCCGCCCGGCAGCGCGCTCGACTGCCCCCTCACGCTGCTGCTCGCCGCGGACGACCCGCTCACCCGGGACCACGAACAGCACGTGCACCGCTGGGCGCGGCTGGCCCGCGAGCTCGACCTGAGCATCGCCGGTCACGGCGGCCATCATCTCAACGCGAGCCGGCCTGACTTCCTGGCCGAGCAGGTACGAAAGGCAGTCCGCCCCTGAGGGCACAGGACGCCTTCGAGCGGATCACCGGGCGCCACCGGACGTACGGCGTCCGGTGATCCGCTCGATGTGCACGGAAACGAAGGGAATGACCATGATGTGGATATGTCTGCTCGGGCCCAGCCCCGGCGGGGCGAAAGCGATCGCGCTGCACGGCCACCGGCCGGTGGTGCTGGTGCCGCCGGGCGTGGCGGTGCCCCGCGAGGTGGCGGCGCACGCGGAGCGCGTCGTCTTCTGCTCCATCACCGACCACGACGCGGCCAGGTCGGCCGTGGACCGTCTGATCGCCGAACTCGGGCCGCCGCGCCTTGTGGTGTCGTTCACCGAATACGCTCAGGAAGTCTGCGCCCGCATGGCGACCGACCTCGGGCTGCCGTCCGTCTCCCCCGCCGCGGCGGCCCGCGCCCGCGACAAGGTGACGATGCGCCGTCTGCTCGCGGACACCCCTTACGCCTGGCCGTACGCCGCCGGCACGGCCGATGACGTCGCCGCCGCGGTGCGGGCCGAGCCGGACGGCGTCTCCTGGATCGTCAAGCCGGCCGACGGTGCGGGCAGCGCCGGGGTGGCGGCACTGCGGTCGTACGCCGAGCTGGCGCAGTGGCAGGCCGAGGTGGCGCACAGGGCGGCGTCCGGGCGAGCCGGAGCCGTCCGGTTCATCGCCGAACACGCCGCGACCGGGCCGGAGTTCAGCGTCGAAGCGGTCAGCACGGCGGGCCGGCACGCCGTACTGGCGATCACCGCGAAGCAGACCACGGGCAGCCCCGGCTTCGTGGAGACGGGACACATGGTCCCCGCCCCCCTGGCCGAGAGCGACGCCGAACGGCTCCGGGAGGCGGTGCGCTGCGTCCTGGACCGGCTGGAGATCGGCTACGGCGCCAGCCACACCGAACTGCGGCTGGACCCGGTGCACGGCCCTGTCGTCATCGAGACGCACACCCGCGTCGGCGGCGACTGCATCCCGGAACTCGTCGAACTGGCCACGGGCCAGGACCAGTACGAGCGCGCGGTGGCGTCCCTGCTGGGAACGGCCCCGGCGCGGACCGCCGCCCCGGCCGCGCCGGGGGCGGCGATCAGCTTCGTGCTGCCGCCCGCCTCCGGAACCCTCACGGCCATTTCCCTCACGCCCGCGGACGACGTCCTGCGCTGGGACTTCGACCGCGGGCCGGGCGACGAGCTCTCGGACCTGAACAGCTCCGAGGACCGGGTGGGCTACGCAATCACCCTGGGCAGGACCGCGGTGGAGGCGATGGAAAGCGCCGCCAAAGCGACGGCCCTCGTCCATCTCCAGGTCGGCGCGCCCTGACCCCTGTCGCGCGGCCCCTCGGCTCCAAGACGCTCTTCGCCCGCCGCCCCCGGCACCCGGCTCAGGCCGGGACCGGGGGCGGCGGGCATTGCGGCATGTGGTCAGATCCAGCGCGAGTCCCGCGCGATGCGCAGCGCGTCGACACGGTTGCGTGCCCCGATCTTCGCCACCATGGAGGAGAGGTAGTTCCGCACCGTGCCCTCCGAAAGGTACATCCGGGCCGCGATCTCGGGGACCGTGTCACCCCGGGCGACACGTTCGAGCACGGAGAACTCGCGTTCGCTGAGCGGGCAGTCGCTGTTGTTCAGCGCCGCCACCGTCAGCTCCGCGTCGAAGACCCGCTCTCCTTGATGCACGCGGTGGATCGCCTCGACGAACTGGCGCGGTGACACGCTGCGTTCCACGACGCCGGCGATACCGGAAGCGAAGGCCTGGCGGACGACGGACCGCGTCACCGCGGTGGCGAGCAGCATGCTCCGGCAGCCCAGATTCGCGATCTTCTCGGCGACGGTGATCGCGTCACTGTCCTCGCCCTCGAAGCTGATGACCGCGACGTCGGGCCGGTGCGTCTCGGCGAATTGCAGCGCAGCGACGTTGCTTTCCGCGGGCCCGACGACGCGGAGCTCCTCGCGTCGCTCCAGCAGTGCGGCCAGCGCGAAGCGAGACAGATACAGGTCATCAGACACCAGGACATCGATTCCCATGCAATCCCCCTGAGTAATTACGCGAACTCACTCGTCATTGTGGGGAGCGCGACTGGGGGAAGTCTGGATGTCGTCTATAGAGGGGTCCGGGTGACACGCGAACACGGCCCCCGTCCACGATCGGCGCGTGAAATGCGCCGATCGCCGGGGGCCGTGTGCGTGAGGTTCGGACCAGGTGCCGTGTCACGGGCCGTCACATCACGGCTTCTGCGCTCCGTCGGCGGTGGCGGGGGCGGGCCGGGGCAGGACGAAGACCGCGATGAGCACGGCGCAGGCGAGGATTCCTGCGCCGACCAGCATGCCGAGCGTGTATCCGTCGTTGAGGCCGCCGGGCGTGAGCGCGTCGCCGGTGCGGTCGGCGGCAACGGTGCTGAGGGCGGCGAGGCCGAGCGAGGCGCCGATCTGGCGCGTGCTGTTGAGCACGCCGGAGGCGGCGCCCGCCTCGTGGGGCAGGACGCCCCCGGTGGCGATGGAGACGGCCGGGGCGAGGCACAGGCCGATGCCGACGCTGGCGAGGACGGACGGTCCGAGGACGTCGACCAGGAACGAGCCGTCGGAACGCATCAGGCCGAACCAGAGGTAGCCGAGCGCGCCCAGCGTGCCACCGGCGATCAGCATGTTCCGCGGGGCGAACTTGTAGCCGAACTTGACGGCGAGGGTGGAGCCTGCGATCACGCCCAGCATGAAGGGCAGGAACTCGGCTCCGGCGCGGGCCGGACTGCCGCCGAGCACCCGCTGGAGGTAGAGGGAGACGAAGTACAGGGCCGAGGCCATGGCCCCGCCGAACAGCAGCATGAAGAGGTTGGCGCCCGTGACCGAGCGGTTGGCGAACAGGCCGAGGCGGATCAGCGGGTCGCGCTTGGTGGTCCGCTCGACCTGGATGAACGCGGCCAGCAGGACGACGGCGATCGCCAGGGTGATCAGGGTGGTCGGCGAGGTCCACGGGTACTGGTCGGTACGGACGACACCGAACACGAGCAGGGCCGCACCCGCCGTGGCCAGCACGGCGCCCAGTACGTCCGGGCGGCCGCGGCGCGCGGCCGGGGCGTCCTGGGCGATGCCGCGCCAGGCCAGGGCCAGCGCGAGAGCGGCCATCGGCAGGTTGATGTACATCACCCACTGCCAGCCCGCGTACTGGGTGAGCAGTCCGCCGACCAGGACGCCGACGGCGCCGCCGGAGGCGTTCACCGCGCTCCAGATGCCGAAGGCCTTCACGCGTTCCTTGCCGCTGGGAAAGGTCGAGGCGAGCAGTGCCAGCGCCGCCGGCGCGACGGCAGCGGCACCGATGCCCTGCGCGGCGCGCGCGGCCACCAGCTGACCGGGGGCCTGGGCGAGGCCGCCGACGAGGGAGGAGACGCCGAACAGGCCGAGCCCGAACAGCATCACGCGCTTGTGCCCGTACCGGTCGGCGATCTTGCCACCCAGCAGGAGCAGGCCGCCGAAGGTGAGGGCGTACGCGTGGATCACCCAGGTCAGGCCCACCTCGCTGAAGCCGAGGCCGCTGCCGATCTGGGGGAGTCCGACGTTCACCACCGTCAGGTCCAGCGACACCATGAACTGCACGACGGAGACCGCGGCGAGGGTGGTCCCGGGCCGCGCACCGCTCGCGGCGCTCGTCTTCTCACTCGCTACTTGCGTGCTTGCCAACGCACCCAGCCCCTCTGCATCCGGTCGTGCCGATAGAGTTTCCGATCGCGTTCTGAAATTAGCAGTGAGGACGGAGAGGTGTCGACCAGTCAGGTCATACGCCGCTGTCGCGGCGAGGCATGATGGAGTGATGCCACGATCGAACGCACCGCGCCGGCCCGTCGGCCGGCCCCCCGTGACTTCCCGCGAACAGATCCTGACCGCGGCCCGCGGGCTCATCGACGAGTACGGCTGGGAGAAGCTCACGGTCCGCCGGCTCGCGTCCGAGATCGGCGTCGGGACGACGACCCTGTACTCGCACGTGCGGGACAAGGAGGATCTGCTGTTCCTGCTGATCCACGAGTACGCGGAGCGGATTCCGCACCCCGAGCTGCCGAGCGAGCCGCGGGAGCGGATCGTCACGGCCGCCGTCGCGATCCACGACGGCCTGGCGGCGTGGCCCTGGGCGGCGGAGGTCCTCACCACCGACGGGTTCATCGCCCGGCTCGGCGACTCGTTCCTGTGGCTGGTCGAGACGATCCTGGCCGGAGTCGTCGACGCCGGATGCCCCCCGGAGCAGACCGTCCGGATCTTCCGCAGCATCTGGTACTACACGGTCGGCGAGATCCTCGTGCGCGCGCACACCCGCCACCGCAAGATGGACGAAGAGGACCCCACCTGCCTCAACCCTTACTTCGGCAACGCCGACGGCCCGCTCCGGCACCCGCACCTGGCCGCGATCGCCGACCGGTGGGCAGCGCTGGCCGGGCAGGACACCTTCGCGCAGGGGCTCCGCGCCTTCGTCGACGGCCTGCTCGCGCAGTCCCTGGCGGAGGCACCGGAAACACCGGATCCGGAGTCGGGCTGACTCGTTCAACTGTCTTCCGTGGACAGTTGAACACGCAGGCACAGCCGCCGCGAGCGTAACGGATCAGCGTCTCGAATTCAGCCCGCGCACACCCCACGGTGTCACCGGAAGTCATGAGAAATGCATGTACGGGAGACCGGGTTCGGCATTGTAGCGTGACCGCATCCCGATGAAGGCTCCGCGCCGCGAGTCCCGGATCGCGGAGCCTGATCGCGCTCACCACGAACCCTTGCCGGACGGGCATCGAACTCGGAAGAAGAATTAGACCATGACTATCCCTGTCTATATCGCGTCGGCTGCTGCCTGGATTCCGTCCGCGGAATCGGCGGCGGCAGCGGTGGCCGCCGGTAAATACCCTGCCGACGACAACGCGGCCAACAAAATACCCTGCCTGCCGGTGGCCACGGACGAGGTATCCGTCCCGGACATGGGAGCGCTCGCGGGGCGAAAGGCCCTCGACCGGGCCGCGGACGTGGTCGGAGGCCGGGTCGATCTGGTCCTGCACGCATCGATCTACCACCAAGGCCGCGACCACCACTGGAATTCGGCTCCGTACATCCAGCGCGAGCTGGGCCTGACCGACGCCTTCGCCCTGAACATCGAGGGGATGTCGAACGGGGGCATGGCGGCGATCGATCTGGCGACGGCCCGGCTCGAAGCCGGCCGGGGGACGAGCGCTCTGATCACCACCGCGGACCGGTTCTGCCCGCCCGGGTTCGACCGGTGGCGGGGTTCGTACGGCATCGTCTTCGGCGACGGCTCCACGGCGATGGTCCTCTCCACGACCGGTGGATTCGCCCGTATCCACGCCATCGCGTCGGCCACCGACGCCTCACTGGAACCGCTGCACCGGGGCACCGCCCCGTTCACCAACGCGTACGGGGTGGTCGCCGACGAGAATCTGCGCACTCCGAAGAAGTCGTATCTGGAGGAGGTCGGGTCGGAGTCGGTGCTCCAGCGCGCTGAAGAGACGACGATGAGCGCCATCTCCGAGGTGCTCGACCGGAGCGGGTACAAGCTCGACGACTTCGCCAGGATCCTGCTGCCCAACATGGGATACGGGCTGATGGAGGCCCAGTTCTTCAAGCCGCTGGGCATCTCGGCCGAGCGCACGCTGTGGAACTGGGGCCGCTACGCCGGGCACTTGGGAGCGGGCGACCTGACCGCGGCCGTGGCCCGCCTGGTGGAGAAGAAGGAAGTCAGCCGGGGCGACCTCGTGCTCCTGATCAGCACCGGCGGCGGCTACTCGGTGACGGTGGCGGCGCTGGAGATCGAGTCGGTACCGGAGTGGCCCGAGACCACCACGGACTTCGTCCTGCCCGCCGACGTCACGGCATGAGTGCGCGCGGAACTGGTCGCTAGCGCCGTAGCCCCACCACACGTACAGCCGGCCGCGCGGCTTCACACCGCTGAATCCTCCGCCGGCGTGATGCAAGGAGAGCCCTCATGGCCATGGACCGTTTCGTCCGCGCCTTGATCCAGTGGCAGTCGGGCGGCCGCCCCGAACCGGCGCGCGCCCTTCCCCTGGCACAGCTGCGCGCCCGCTACGCCGCGCAGGCGGCGGCCCATGTGCGCGGCGACGCGGCCCGGGACGCGGACGTCGAGACGAAGGACCAGGTGATCGACGGCCGGGACGGCGGCGAGTTCGGCCTCCGGACGTATCTGCCGCCCACCGACCGGGGGCGTCTCGTGACGTACCTGCACGGGGGCGGCTGGACGGTCGGTGACGTCGACACGCACGACCCGGTCTGCCGTCGCATCGCCGCCGGACTCGGCGCGGTCGTCGTCTCCGTCGACTACCGCCGTGCGCCGGAGCATCCGCACCCCGGCCCGCTCCAGGACGGCATCGCCGCGTCCGAGTGGGCGGACCGCGCCTTCCCCGGCCGTCACCACGTGATCGCCGGGGACAGTGCGGGCGGGGCCCTGGCGGTGGGGATCTCGATGCACCACCGCGACCACGGCGGCATCGGGTTCGCCGCGCAGCTGCTCGTGTACCCGCCGGCTGATCCGGAGCTGCGCTCCCGGTCCGCACGCGAGTACGGCTCGGGATACCTCTCGGAGGTCGACGACCTGCGCTGGTACTACGACCAGTACGTGCCGGACCCGGCGCACCGCACGGCCCGGGAGATCAACCTGCTGGGCGCCGATCACCGCGGGCTGCCGCCCACGGTGATCGGCACGGCCGAGTTCGACCCCCTGCACGACGAAGGAGTCGAGCTTGCGGTGCGCATGGCCGCCGACGGCGTCGTGGTGCACCACGTGCCCGCTCCGGGCCTGGTGCACGGCTATCTCCTCATGGCCGACATCATCCCGGCCGCCGAGGCGGCGACGAAGGACGTACTGGCCGCACTGGAACAGGTGCTGGCCGCGCTGCCCGTGCCGCAGTAGCCCACCGCTCATCATCTCCGCACGGCTCCGGGCCCGCCGCCGTCGCGGCGGCGGAAGACGTGGCCGGCGGTGGTGCTTGCGGCGACGCGGTTGTGCCCGAAGCGGTCCTCGCCGCTGACCAGGACCGTCCCGTACCGGTCGAGGCTCGTCCGGCCGCCGTACTCCTCGACCTCCGAAGCGCCGGCGTAGACCCGCACGGACGCGGGCACGTAGCGCGCCGAGAAGCCCATGCGCATCTTCCTGGTCCGGCCGGCGTGCGGGTGCGAGGCGTGCATGAGTCGCGACCAGAAGACGACGAACTGCCCGGCCCGCAGTTCCACGGACACGGCCTTCGACTCGTCCGGCTGCCAGTCCGGGTCGATCTGGAGCTCGCGGTAGTCGTAACCGAAGAAGCCGCGCCGGACGCCGTTCTTCACCACGGAGACGTTGCCGTCGGGGTCGTAGCGCATCCGCTTGGTCTCGTCGTAGTGCATGGTGCGGTGCGTGCCGGGGATGAACTGCAGGCCGCCCATGTCGGCGGTGGCGTCGGTGAACGCGCACCACACGGTGAGGGAGCCGCCCGGGTCCGTGCCCCGCGGCCACTGGATCTGGGGCCGGCCGGACGCGTTGGCGAAGGTGGCGGACTGGTGCCAGTCCGTCCCCTCGTTCCCCGGGTACTTGGGGAAGAAGTCCGAGCGCCAGCACAGGACGTCGGGGCCGAGGACGGAGGCGACCCGGTCCACGATGCCCGGCTGGGTGATGTGATCGGCGAGGAAGGCGTTGTCGAGGTGCCGGTCGTAGTTGGCCAGGCACGCCACCCCCGAGCCGTCGGACGCGTCACGGTACACCGCGCCGCTGCGGTCCGTGAGGTCCTGGCGGGTCCGGGCCCACTCCCGCTCGATCTCGTCGGGCTCATAGAGCGTGAAGGGGCCCGCGTACCCCGTCCGGTGGAACTCCGCCACTTCGTCGGCGGTGAGCCGGAAGTCGTGCTGCTGAGCGGACATGTCCGCGTCAGCCCGTCACCGCGTCGGCCACCGGTCCGGCCGGCTCCGCCGCTCGCACCCCGCCGGCGGTGGTCCCGGTGGGCGACGCCGGGGGGAAGGCGCCCGGCTGCCGCAGCTCGCCGATGAGTTCGTCGACGCGTTGCCTGGTGAGGTGGCGCATCGCGTAGAGGTGGACGTAGGCGCGCGCGGCGCCGTCGACGCGCACGGTCTCGCCGGAGAGCGAGTAGCGCCGGACGATGTCCGCGTGCGGCCGGCGGAACCGCACGGACAGCGACTGCCGGCTGCGTGCCACCCACAGGTCCTGGCCCAGGTGCTCCTGCACCGCGAGAAGCCGCTCGTGCGCGTAGGCGGCGAGGCCGTCGCACTCGGCCGCGAGCCGGGCCTGGTCGTCGTAGGAGTGACGGGCCAGATAGTCCCACATCAGCAGCGAGGAGAAGCCGTTGCGGGAGCCCGCGAAGGTGGTGTCGGCGGCGCCGATGTACTCGGACGACCGGGGCGGGGCCATTTGCAGTCCGGTGCGGGTCATGAAGACTCCGCACGCCCACGGCGTCCCCATCCATTTGTGGCCGCTCATGGTCAGTGAGTGCACGTCGGAGATCCGGAAGTCGAAGAGGGGCGGTACCTGCTCCACCATGCCGGCGTCCCGGGCCATCTCCAGGTAGGGCACGTAACCGGCTCCCAGTGCCCCGTCGACGTGCAGCCAGTATCCCGACCGCTCGTCGGGGTCGCCGTCCTCGCCGCCGGGGCGGTCGAGGCGACGGTTGCCGAGGCCGTACTCCGCGCAGATGCCGCGCACCGTGCGGCCGACCGCCTCGACGTCGTCGTATGCGCCTTTGAAGGTGGACCCGTAGTTGAGGCTGACCAGGATCGGGTAGCCGCGGCTGGCGAAGAACCGCACCAGCACGGCGAGTTGCCCCACGTCGATGGCGCCGTCCTCGGTGGAGGGCACCTCCCGCGGCCAGGCAGTTCCCGGCGCGAGGGGGTTCTCGCCGGGGTAGCGCGCGGAGCCCAGGGCGTGGAAGGTGTCGATGTCCAGCGCCCGTACCGCCTTGGTCAGCGAGTAGTGGGTGTCTTCGGAGAAGAACACCACCGGGTGGAAGGCGTTCGGGCCTTCTCCGCGCGGTGCCTGCTCGCACGCCGCACGGTCCGGTTCGCGGTGGTGCGTACGCAGGGGCTTGCCCGACAGGTAGTCCCGTGCGTTCCACAGGCCGTAGAGGTTGCCCTCGCTGGAGCCCATGGTCAGGACGTAGCCCCAGTACGACTCGGGGTCCTGCGGGTTGTGCGGCCACTTCGCGTGCCACAGCGAGGCGAAGTAGTCGAGTACGGCCCGCTCGAGCACCTTGGAGTTGAGCGTGTACGAGCTGGACTGGTAGGGGTCTCCGACGTTGTTGAGGTGCCGGTTGAGGTAGTGCCCCAGGCGCTCTTCGTAATCGAGGGCGCTGGTGACCTGGTAGCCGGCGAAGTTGCGCGTCTGGGTGTCCACGTGGCGGCGGAACAGCGTCTCGGCCTCGGTGTACTGCTCCGGATCCAGTCCGGTGGGCGGCAGCTGCACCTTGTGATGGGGTACTTCGGGAACGCCGAGGTAGGCCGCCCGGGGGTCGGAGGACGGGGCGGTGCCGAAGGGGCGGCCGCCGACGACCCGCAGGCCGCTGAACGTCTTCTGCCACGGTGTGTCTTCGGGACCGAAGGGTATGTCTGCATGCGTTTCGGCTTCACGAGGCATTGGAGCTGGTCCTTTCACTGCGCGGCTCCCGGTCCGGGCCGGAGTCACCGCGCTGCCTGGGAGAGGCGGCCGGCAGCGTCCTCGGCCGGGGAAGTGGGCGGCTGCGCCGGCGCGGAGACGCCGCCCAGGCGCGCGTACCGGTCCGGGCGGGCCGAGCGCAGCCAGATGGCAAAGGCGACGCCGAGGCCGCCGACGATCAGCAAGAGCCACGGCAAGGCGGTGACGACGGGGTCGGTGGTCCCGGTCAGCACGTTGAAGTTCGACACCACCAGAATCGCCGCGGTGATCAGCCCCAGGGCACCCAGCGCGGGCGCGATGACGGTCTGCCAGCGTCCCTCGCGCCGGTGACGGAAGTAGCCGATCACGGCCAGCGAGGCCGCTGCCTGGAGCAGGATGATGCCGAGGGTGCCGAGTCCCAGCATGCTGGTCGACATGTTCACGTACGGGTCGAGGCCCGCGGCCGCGAACAGGGCGACCACCACCGTGCTGAAGACGGTCTGGACCACGCTGGCCCGGTGCACGGAGCCGCTCTCCTTGTGCGTGGCGTGGAGGCTGCGCGGCAGCAGCCCGTCGCGGCTCAGGGCGTACATGTACCGGTTGGCGGCGTTGTGCAGCGCCAGCCAGGAGGCGAACAGGCTCGTGCACAGGAGGACTTGCATGGTGACGGTCGCCGGGCGCCCCAGGTAGCTGTCGCTGAGCAGGAAGAACAGATCGCCGAGGTGGCTCGCGGCACGGGCGCTCACCCGGTCGGGCCCCAGGGCGCCGACGGCGACCCAGCTGGTCAGGGCGTAGAACGAGGCGACCACCAGCACGGCGATGACAGTGGCGCGAGGCACGCTGCGGTGCGGCGCCTTGGCCTCCTCCCCGTACAGGGCGGCCGATTCGAAGCCGAGGAAGGAAGCGAAGCCGAACATCACGGAGACACCGAGCCCGGGGGCGAGCACCGTGTGGGTGGCGAAGGAGGTGGAGGGGAGGGCCGCACCGCCGTGGCGGGCCAGGACGGCGATGTCCAGTGCGACCAGGATGGCGATCTCGCACACCATGCAGAGGGACAGCAACCGGGCGCTGAGGTCGGCCTCCCGGTAACCGAGCATTCCGACCAGGAGCAGGCCGAGTCCGGCCCATACCTGCCAGGGCAGGTCCAGCCCGTGGGCCGCGGCCACGCTCCGGGTGAAGTAGGCGAAGGCGCCGAGGACCCCGACCGTGGCGGCGTTGTAGGCGAGCACGGCCAGCAGTCCCGCCCCGGCGGCCGCCCGGCGGCCGAGGCCGTGCGCGATGTGGGTGTAGAAGCCGCCCATGTGGCTGATCCGCCGTGCGATGGCGGCATAGCCGGCGGAGAAGCACAGCAGGGTCAGGCCCGCGAAGAGGAACATGGCCGGCACGCCGGGGCCGGTGCCGATGGCGAAGGCGAGCGGGACGGTGAACACCATCGCGGCCAGGGGGGCGGCCGCGGCGATGATGATGAACACGATCTTCGGGGTGGTCAGCGTGCGCTGGAAGCGTGCGCTTCCCTCAGACGAGGGTGTGCCGGTCATAAAGGTCTCCAGATGAGGGGCAACAGCCCGGAACCGAGCGGAAGGTCACGCTCGTGACGTCAATGCCGTATCGCCACGGCGAACGAAAGATCCGCCTCCGGGCGAATCCACAGGGGCACCGATTCGCCGCGGTACGTGGCGGTCAACGCGCCGTCGGACAGGCTGAGGCGGACCTGCCAGAACAGGAATTCCCCCAGCGTGCCGATGCAGTTCATCGCCTTGAACGCGGCTTCCTTGGCGGCGAACAGGTCGCGCGCGGTGTAGGGCCCGGTCGGGGCGAGCAGCAGACGCCGCTCCTCTTCCCGCAGGATGAACGCGGCCGTACGAGCGGTGATGACCGCGGGCTCGATGTCGACGCCGACCGCCTCGGCGCCGGGGACCACCACGGCGACCGCGAGCCGGCCGGTGTGGGAGATCGAACCGGCGAACCCTTGGGGGAAGACCGGCCTGCCGTCCCGGGCCCGCGCCACCGTGAGCTCGTCCGACCCGGCCGCGGCCAGCGCCGCGGCGGCCGCACGACGACCGGCCGCGAACTGCTCGGCCGGGCCGTGGGGCGGCAGCACCGGAGACGTCTCCATGGACGTCTCCGGTGCCGGGCCCCGGTGCAGGGCCGGCTCAGCGGTCACCGTGAGGCCCTCAGTTGCGCAGTGCCACGACGTGGCGTGCCAGCGAATCGATCGAGCGCAGCGCCTCCGGCCGGACGTCGTCGTCCCACTCGAAACCGAACGCGTCCTCCATCGCGACCAGCAGAGCGACCAGCGCGGTGGAAGGGACTCCGGCCTCGCGGAGCGACACGGTGTCGCCGACTCCGCTGACGAAGGAGGGGCCGCCGAACACGTCGACCAGCAGCTCGCGAATCCGCTGCCGTACGTCCACCGCCGTGTCAGACATTCTCTTCCGCTTCCTCGATGAACTTCCGTACGAGCTCCTGGAAGCCCACGGGGTCGTCGAGGAAGGGCACGTGGCCGGCCTTCGGCATGATCGCGCAGCGACCGTTCGGGAACAGCGCGGCCAGCTCGTGGCCCGCCGTCGGGCCGAGCAGGATGTCGTCGTCGCCCAGGGCGATCAGCGTCGGCGCCTGAATGCGGGTCAGCAGTTCGGAGTCGGCATCCCCCTGCTGGGCCAGCGTGAGGCCGTTGTTGAGCTCCTCGGGCGTCGACATGGCCAGGAAGCTCTCCCGAAGGCCGAGGAAGCCCGGAACGCCGTACTCCTCGATCATCTGCGTGCTGACGAACTCGGGGTACATGTGGCTGAACAGGATGGGGATGTCGTGGCTGTTCAACGTCCGCAGCCAGGCCCGCTGGAGCATCCGGTGACGCCGCATCTGCGGGCCGACGACCGGTCCGGCCAGCACGAGCCCCCGGACCCGGTCCGGGTACGCGAGGGCCACGTCACGGGCGAGCTGGGTGGAGGCCGACGAGGCGAGCAGGTACGTCGAGTCGATCTCCAGCGCGTCGAGCAGCCCGACCAGGTCGGCGGCGTGCTCCTCCCAGGTCGGCTCCTGCTCCAGACGCGTGGAGCGGCCGTGGTTGCACAGGTCGTAGCTCACCACGCGGTGGTGCTTGGCGAGCTCGTCGGTGTAGTCCCGCCAGAACGGGGCGGTGAAGAAGAAGTTGTTGAGCGTCGTGATGGCAATGCCCTCGCCCGCGGACTCGCAGTAGAGTTCGACGCCCTCCCTGGTGCGTATCGGGGGCGCGTCCTCGCGGTAGCTCAGGTCGTGGTAGTACTCGTCGTGCTCTGCATCAGCCGACATGGCGTTACGCCCTCTCTTCGGTATGGATAACTCCGGCCCCCGGGAGGGCCCGTGCGAATGCGGCGACGACATCGGCCGCCGAGACTTCCGCGGATATCTCGCCGCAGGACCGGCCGCAGTACAGCGCCATCTCTTCGATGCGGCCACTGGTCGCTTCGGTGGGCACCGCCGCGCTGAAGCGCGGCACCAGGTACGGCTTTCCTTCGACCATCGTTCTGCCGATGAACTTCGCGGGCTGCTCCGGGTCGGCGGTGACGGTCGTGGCGAGCACGCGGTGCCGCCGGCCCGGCCATCCGACCTTGTACACATCGGTGATCACGGTGTCGGTCTCGTCCGCGCCGGTCACCGCCGACTTGAAGCGGGCATGGGCCCGCGACTCGTGGGCGACGACGAAGGCAGTGCCGAGCAGCACCCCGTCGGCACCGGCGGCCAGGGCCCGTGCGGCCTCCTCGGGCGAGCCGATGCCGCCCGAGGCGACCAGACAGGCGCCGGGCACCAGTGCCCGCAGTGCGCCCACCAGGTCGTCACGCCGCGAGGTGCCGAGCAGGTGACCGCCCGCCTCGGTGCCCTGCGCCACCACCACGGCGCCCCGCGCGGCCGCGTGGACACCGTCCTCGACCGTGCCGACCTGCACCACCAGCTGCCGGCCCGCCGCGGTGACCCGGTCGAACACCGCGTCGCCGGGCATGCCGAAGAAGGACAGGTGCACACGGTCCGGCGTCTCGTCGAGCACCTGGGCCACTTGCCGGTCGAGCTCGTCCGGCCCGACCACCTCCGGGATCAGGTTCACGCCGACGGGCCGGTCGGTACCGGCGGTCAGCCGGCCGAGCACGACCGACAGCGCGTCGTCCACCAGCTTGTAGCCGCCGACACAGCCTCCGGCGCCGGCGTTGGACACCGCGCAGGCCAGCTCCGTCCCCGCGACACCGCCCATGCCCGACTGCAGCACACCGACGTCCAGGCCGAGCACCGCGGCCAGCGTGGACCGCATCAGCTCAGGCTCTCGACCGCGGCCGCGGCGGCGTCGGTGCTGCCGAAGCGCTCGGTCAGGGCATGCACCCACCGCTCGAGGCCGAAGGCGAGGCAGCTGGTGTGCGCCGTGTCCTCGCCGGCCAGGATGCCGCACCGCTCACCGAAGAAGTTCCGGTGGTAGTTGACCGAGCCGATGGCCAGGCCGTTGACGACGAACTCCTCCTTCACGGGGAACAGCCGCTGCATCTTCGCCTTGCCGCTGTTCTTGTCGAAGAACGGGTCGGTGGCGACCTCGAGGCGGAAGTCCAGGCCGAGTTCCGCGCACAGCGTCGTCACGGCGTCCTTGGCGCGGAGCAGGTGGTCCTTCGCCACGTCCTCCGACGCCACGCAGACGATCTCCCGCATGGAGAAGCCGAGCAGCCGCTGCAGGCCCTCGTAGTGGGTCTCGTTGCGGAAGCAGGTGCCGACCGTGGTCCGCATCGTCCCCTCGGCGGGCAGCGTGGAGCCCGCCAGGTCGACGTAGACCGAGTAGCAGGCCGCCGAGGGCAGCGCGAACGCGGTCGGCTCCATCACCTCGGCCGGAATCCGCTCGACCGGCCGTTCCGTCTCCTTCAGCAGGCCGCCGAGGCGCTCCGGGTCGAGCCGGGTCGCCGCGAGGCCCAGATGCGGGAAGTTGTCGTAGTAGTCGAAGGTGTCGAGGTCCTTGCAGCGCATCAGGAACGGGAACCGGAACTCCGGCGCGTCCCAGTCGCCGGCCAGGCGGCGGAACACCGCGTCGATCGCCCGCAGCACCCGCAGCTGCCCGCCGTCGAGAACTCCCAGGCCGTTGTCGGTCACTGTGGTCATCGGGCCGCTTCCTTCTTGAAGAATCGGGCTTCCAGCGCACCGAGGGTGCGGAAGTCGTTCAGATCCAGGTCTTCCGGGTCGATCGGCTCGCCGGTCAGCTCCTCCAGCAGGAAGATGAACTCGACGAAGGCCAGCGAATTGATGGCGCGGCTGTCGATGAGGTCCAGTTCGTCGGACAGCTGGCCGAGCTTTGGGTTGCGGCCGACGATGAACTCCCGTACCGCCCGCATCGGTTCGGTCGTCACTTGACCAGCTCCCTGCCCACGCCCGCCTTCGACAGGAACTTCCTCGTCCGCTTCAGCACCTGTTCGTGCGCTTCCAGCCGGGCGGGGTGTTCCAGTGCGCGCCGCCGCAGAGCGAGCGCGTCCGGGATGTTCGCGTCGCGGTAGGCGGCCGGGTTGTAGAGGGTGCCGATGCTGTACTGCAGGTAGTTCTCGAGGTACTCGGCGATCAGCGGCACCTCGTCCGGGTCGCGCTCCGCCACCTGGCCGAGCAGGTTGGTGAAGATCATCCGTCCGAAGGCGACGTGCCGGCTCTCGTCCTGGTGGTGCACCCGGTTGATCTCCCGGGCGATGTGCGGCAGCGACTGGTCGGTCGCCATGTTCGCGTTGTAGTAGTCGACGATCTCCTCGAAGATCAGGATGCGCGCGAACACGATCAGCTCGCGGGCCACCTGCGAGAGGTGGTCCACCGAGTCGGCCTTCAGCGTCGGCTGCGCGGGGTACAGCTTGCCCCCGTAGCGCAGGCAGAACTGCGCGAAGAACCACATGTGCTCGTTTTCCTCACCGATGAAGTGGTGCAGGAACTCCGAGACGTCCGCATAGGTCCGCTCGTGGATGCGCATCACGACTTCGTTCAGCAACTCGCGGATCCCGTGGATATTGAGGCTGAAGAAGTTGATCGCCTCGTATTTGGTCAGCGCGATCTGCTGCTCACGGGTCAGCTCGTCCCACATCGGCGTGCCGGCCAGCGTGGTCAGGTTCTCGCTCATCCACGGCAGGCCGGGCTCGATGGTGTCGGGCCAGTCGAACATTGAATACGGGTTGTAGTAGCCGGATTCGGCCAGGTTCTCCAACCGGTTCAAGTCCAGCACAACCGGTTCGATTTCACGTACCGCCATTTCACTCGCCCTTCCAAGCGGAGTGGTGCAAGATTTCAGCTTCAACGCAACGATCGGATGTCCGCACGCACCTGGACCGGCAGCCGTGAACCGCATTCGTGGTAGCCGAAGGACGCATTGCCGGAGGCCGTGGACGGGATCACCTTGTTGTAGACCGACCCGAGGCACAGCTCCTGGAAGTCCCCGGTGTCCGGCGACAGGCGCGCCGCCAGCTGCGCCTTGGCGATGTCGACGGTCTTGAGAGCACCGTCGTCGTCCTCGACCTCCACGCACGCGTGCGGCAGGTCGAGCGCACCGCCGAGCACGCCGCAGAACCAGCCCCGCTTCGCCTCGGCCCGGTACCCGGCCGCGCGGAAGCGCTCGGCGAGCAGCAGGCTCGCGGCGATACAGCTCGTCGCGCCCAGGTCGTGCACCAGCTCGTAGTCGGCCTGCATGGCGACGGGGATCATCTGCCAGCGGTAGCCGGCATCGAGGTACTCACGGGTCAGACGCCGCAGCTCGGTGGAGACCAAGGGGGTTCGTGCACCGACCGTGGTGACCGTCGCCGCGTACGCGGCCGATCCCGCGCTCGCCTCCGGCGCCGCCCCGCCCTCGGCGCGCCCGCCGAACCGGACGACATCGGGCGCTTCGAAGCGCCAGGGTGCCACCCCTTCGCATGCGACGCAGTCCAGCCGGACCCGGAAGTCCCACGACTTCTCGCGCAGCAGATCGCCGACCGGACGGCCGGCGAAGCGGAACAGCATGCGGAATGCCAGCTCGGGCTGTGTATTCGTTCTGCCCGAATACATGCCGAGGTTGTACAGATCGCTCACGTCGAAGTAGCGCACGCCCGACCGGAGCTCGAACGGCAGGCCCGCATCGGCAAGCCTGTCGATCTCCGCCGGGCCGCACCTCAGCATTTCCTGTGCCAGCGATTCGGACTGGGTCTTCTCAGAATACTGGGCGGGAATGAACTCGATGGAATTCGCCACCGCTTCCCAGGGTGTATCCGGGGTGACAGTTTGACGCAGCACAGGCTATCCCTCCAGGCAAAACGACCTCGCCGCCGACTCCGGGTCCGAATCCGCGGAACCATGCAGACGTTAGCCGTGGGGAGATGCCTGATGGAATGGTATTTCCACATGCGCACACGTGCGTTTCACATACCACGACCGGAGGAACCAACACTCGCGGGACTCCGCCGCCGCGGCAGGGGCCGGGAGGTCAGCTGAGCGGATCCCGCCCGCGCCCGCGGCTCCCCGGGACGCTCGTCAGGGCGTGGTCGTGGACACCACGAAGACCCGGGGGTACTTCGGGTCGTCGAGGTTGGCGGTGATCTCCAGGTTGGGCTTGGGCTTGTCCTGGTCGACGGTGGTGCCCGCCCAGTGGTGGCCCTCGCCCAGGTTCCAGCCGACCTCGGCGGCCTCGTCCTCGTCGATGGTGACGTCGCCGTCCTCCAGGTCGGCGGCGCTGGAGCCGACGTCGGAGAGCCACTTGTCGAACTTCTCGCGCGTGGTGGTGAATTGCAGGAAGAGCGAGCTCGCCTTCCAGCCGTTGGTCTCGTAGGAGGCGACGTCCTCGGCGTAGGGCGGGACGGTCACTTCGTAGAGGCGGCGCTGGAGCCGGGTCGGCCAGCCCTCTTCCAGGCCGGAGGCGGCGGCCTGTTCCTTCTTGGACTCACTGCCGCCGCGGCTCTGCATCGCGGAGATGTAGAGGTAGCCGGCGGGGATCGCGATGAGCAGGAAGACGATGACGGACTTGAGGCAGCGGCGGCCGAAGCCGCCGCCCGTCCGCGGGGGGCCGGGCGGCAGCGCCGTGCGCTCGGTGCGGTGGTCGGTGGTGGTCATCAAGCGCGGCCCGCCTTCGCGTAGCGTTCGTAGCGCTCGACGCGGCGCCGGTTGGCGCGGCGGAAGCGGCGGGCGACGAGCCGGGCCAGGTCGGCGGCGCCGACCATGCCGGCCTCGGGGCCGAGCTGGGCCTTGACGATGCGGGCCTCGGGGCGGTAGCCGCGGCCGGTGAGGTGGCGGCGGAAGGCGTCCCGGGCGGGGGCGATCAGCAGGTCGTCGGCGGCGCTGACGCCGCCGCCGATGACGAAGCAGGAGGGGTCGAGGGCGGCGGCGAGGTTGGCGATGCCGACGCCGAGCCACTGGCCGATGTCCTGGAGCAGCTCGACGCACATGGCGTCGCCGGAGCGGGCCAGCTCGGTGATGAGGGGGCCGGTGATCTCGTGGACGTTGCCGCCGACGCGGTCGATGATCCCGTACGCGACGGGGGACTCGGCGGCGGCCAGCTCGCGGGCCTCGCGCACGAGGGCGTTGCCGGAGCTGTACTGCTCCCAGCAGCCGCGGTTGCCGCACGGGCAGCGGTGCCCGCCGGGCACGACCTGCATGTGGCCGAACTCGCCGGCGACGCCGAACTTGCCGCGCTTGACCTGCCCGTCCTCCAGGATCGCGCCGCCGATGCCCGTACCGAGGGTGATCATCACGAGGTGGTCCTCGCCGCGGCCGGCGCCGAACCGCCACTCCGCCCAGGCGGCGGTGTTGGCGTCGTTGTCGACCATGACGGGGACGGCGAGGCGGCCCGCGAGGCGGTCGCGCAGCGGCTCGTTGCGCCAGGACAGGTGCGGGGCGAACAGGACACGGTTGCGGTCGGCGTCGACCCAGCCGGCCGCGCCGATGCCCACGGCGTGCACGTCGTGCCGGTCGGAGAGGTCGAGGACGAGCTCGACGATGGTGTCCTCGACGACCTTGGGGCTCTTGGACTTGTCCGGCGTCTCGGTGCGGACCTTCTCCAGGATGGTGCCGTCGGCGTCCACGACGCCCGCCATCACCTTGGTGCCGCCGATGTCGATGCCGACGGTGGGGACGCGCGGGGCGGTCAGGTGCGAGCGGCGCTCGCGCGTGCCGACGGTGCGCAGCACGGTGGCTCTCGCGGCGCCCCGGTGGAGCTCGCGGTACATGCTCATGACACCACCGCCACGGCGTGGAGCTGGGCGGTTCTACGGTCGCTCCGGCTGCGTGCTCGCAAGAGTCGTCGTCCCTGCGGTGGTCTCGGGAGGTGTCTGCCTCGTGGATACGGTCGTGGCCGATTGTGCCTCAAGGAAGCGTTCCGTACCGCATCGCCGGAGGCGGGCCCGCACCTCGCGGGCCCGCCCGGTGAGAGCCGCGTCACTCCCCGCCGGAGCCGACGTGCTTGCCGCCGATCACGTCCGGCGTGGGGGCCCGCTCCAGCTCGTGGCTGAGCTGGTCGAGCTCGCTGCCGCCCGCCATCTGGCGGGTGAGCTCGTCCAGGGCGATCTCCGACTTGGCGTGGCTGCCGGCCATCGCGCCCCGCTTGAGCAGCACGAAGCGGTCACCGACCAGATACGCGTGGTGCGGATTGTGGGTGATCAAAACCACGCCCAGGCCGGCGTCGCGCGCGGCCGCCACGTACTTCAGGACGACGCCGGACTGCTTGACGCCGAGCGCCGCGGTCGGCTCGTCCAGCACCAGCACCTTCGCGCCGAAGTGGACGGCCCGGGCGATGGCGACGCACTGCCGCTCGCCGCCGGAGAGCGTGCCGATGGGCTGGTCGACGTCGCGCAGGTCGATGCCCATGCGCAGCAGCTCGCTGCGCGTGGTCTCGCGCATCCGCTCGACGTCGAGCCGCTTGAAGGGGCCCACGCCCTTCGTCGGCTCGGAGCCGAGGAAGAAGTTCCGCCAGACCGGCATGAGGGGGACGACCGCGAGGTCCTGGTAGACCGTGGCGATGCCGCGGTCGAGGGCCTCGCGCGGGGAGGCCAGCTTCGTCTCCTCGCCCTCGATCTCGAAGCTGCCGGCGTCGTGCTGGTGCAGCCCGGCGATGATCTTGATGAGGGTGGACTTGCCGGCGCCGTTGTCGCCCAGCACGCAGGTGATCTCGCCCGCGTGGACCTCCAGGGAGACCCCTTCGAGGGCGCGGATGTTCCCGTAGAACTTGCTGACGTCGGTCAGCCGGACCAGGGCGGCAGCCTCCTGACCGGATCCCCGGCCGGCTTCCTGACCGGATTCCCGGGCGTCTTCCTGCCCGGCTCCCCGCCCGGCCTCTGCACTCGCGCTCACTTGCTGGCCTCCGCCCGCTTACGGACCCAGGCGTTGAGCAGCGTGGCGAGCAGCAGCATCGCGCCCAGGAAGAACTTGAA
Organism: Streptomyces sp. SCA2-17; assembly: GCF_044336695.1. Classification (NCBI taxonomy): domain Bacteria; kingdom Bacillati; phylum Actinomycetota; class Actinomycetes; order Kitasatosporales; family Streptomycetaceae; genus Streptomyces; species Streptomyces sp. SCA2-17. The sequence continues at coordinate 5,349,263 of NZ_CP117521.1, read as the reverse complement.
CCAGTCCGGGTTCCACTGCGCGTAGACGATGCCCTTGCTGGCCATGCCGAAGATGAACGCGCCGACCGCGGAGCCGATGGCCGATCCGTAGCCGCCGGTCATCAGGCAGCCGCCGATGACGGCCGCGATGATGTAGAGGAGCTCGTTGCCGACGCCCTCGCCGGACTGCACCACGTCGTACGACATCAGCAGGTGCTGGCCCGAGATCCAGGCGCAGAACGCCACGGCCATGTAGAGGCCGATCTTGGTGCGCCGGACGGGGACGCCGACGGCGCGGGCCGCGTCCGCGCCGCCGCCGACCGCGAAGATCCAGTTGCCGACGCGGGTGCGCAGCAGGACCCAGGTCGCCACGGCCACGAGCCCGAGCCACCACAGGATGGTGACCTGGACGTCCACGCCGCCGATGGTGAAGTGGGAGGCGAAGACCGCCCGGGCCGACTCGAAGCCCTCCATGTCGCCGATCGTCTTGGTGGAGACGGTGCCGCTGATGAGCTTGGTGAAGCCGAGGTTGAGCCCGGTGAGCATCAGGAACGTGGCGAGCGTGATGATGAAGCTGGGGAGCTTGGTCCGGGTGAAGACGAAGCCGTTGAAGAAGCCGACCGCCAGGGTGGCCAGGAGCGAGACCCCGACGCCCACCCAGACGTTCGCCGTCATCTGGTAGCTGAACATGGACGAGATCAGCGCCGAGGTGGTGACCATCACGCCGGCCGACAGGTCGAACTCGCCGCCGATCATCAGCAGCGCCACGGGCACCGCCATGATGCCGATCGTGGAGGACGCGTAGAGCACCGTCGACAGGCTGGAGGCCTGGAGGAAGCTGTCGGCCACGAAGGCGAAGAAGAGGAAGACCGCGGCGGCGCCGACGACCGCACCCAGCTCGGGGCGGCCGAGGAGGCGGCGCAGGTACGAGCGGTGCACCAGGCGCTCGTCGGAGGGGTCCTGGACGGGGGCCGTTGCGGGGGCGCTCATCGCGTGCCCCGCTTGGCGTACTCGGCGAGCTGCTTGGCGTCGTCCTTGGTGACGATCTGCGGGCCGGTCAGGACCGGGCGGCCGCCGCCGAGCATGTCGCGGTTGTAGCGGTAGAGCCACAGCAGGTCGACGGCCTCGTAGCCCTGGAGGTACGGGTCCTGGTCGACGGCGAAGCCGAGCTTGCCGCTCTGCAGGGCCTCGGCGACCTGGGCGTTGAGGTCGAAGGTGTCGACCTCGGCCTTGCTGCCGGCCTGCTCGGCGGCCTTGACCGCGGTGGGCGCGAAGGGGGCACCGAGCGTGACGACGGTGTCGATGTCCCTGTCGGACTGGAGCTTGGCCTCGATGGAGGACTGCACGTTCGGCATGTTGGTGCCCTCGACGTAGAGGTTCTGCACCTCGCCCTTGAAGGACTTCTTCACGCCTTCGCAGCGCTGCTCGTGGCCGACGTTGCCCTGCTCGTGCAGGACGCAGACGGCCTTCTTCCTGCCGCGCTCGTTGAGCTGCTCGCCGACGGCCTCGCCGGCGATGACCTCGTCCTGGCCGATGTGGGTGAGGGCGCCGAACTCCTTGGACTTGTCGGAGCCCGAGTTCACGGTGATCACCGGAATCCCGGCCTTCTCGGCCTTGGCCACGACGTCCTTCATGGCGTCGGGCTTGGCGAGTGTGACGATCAGGCCGTCGACCTTCTGGTCGATCATGGCCTGCACGCTCTGCGCCTGCTTGTTGCCTTCGGCGTCGTGGGCGTAGAGGAAGTTGATGTTGTCCTTGACGGCCGCCTGCTTGGCGCCCTTCTGGACGATGTCCCAGAAGTTGTCACCATCGCCCGAGTGGGTGACCATCGCGAAGGTCCAGCGCGGCGTGTCGACCGCGGCGCGGCCCTGGGCGGCCCTGGCGGCCCGCTCCTCCGCGCGCTTGCCGCCCGTAGCGCTGCATCCCGCCAAGGTGGCGCCGAGCACCGCTGCCAGCACGGCGCTCACCGCACGTACGCCTGTCCGAACCCTTGCCACGAGGAGTTGCCCTTCTCACTGTCTGTCACGGTGCGGCCGGGCCGTTTCGCGGGCCCAACCGCCCAAGTATCCGTCACCATCCGTCACCGCTGACCGCGGGGGCTTCCGGGTTCCGCCGAGGGCTGCTGCATGTGGGTGGAGTTCTAGTGGCGGGCGCCGCACCGCGTCAAGGCTTTGTCCGAACATTCTGACGGCCTGACGTACAGACTGACGTGCGGGCGGACGTACGGTCTGAGTACGGTCTGACGTACGGAACTGACGTACGTGCTCGCCCGGCCCGTCGTACGCCTTCCCCTACGGGCGGACCAGCAGCTGGAACTCGAAGGAGTAGCGCGACGCCCGGTAGACGTGCGAGCCGAACTCGACGGCGCGCCCCGTGTCGTCGTACGTCGTCCGCTCCATCGTCAGCAGCGGCGCGCCTTCGGGCTCGGCCAGCCGGGCGCCCTCCTCGGGGGTCGCGGCACGGGCGCCGACGGTCTGGCGGGCGCTGTGCAGCGTGATGCCCGCGGCGCGGATGAGCCGGTAGAGGCCGGTCTCCTCCAGTCGCGCGGGGCCGGCGTCGAGGAGGCCGACGGGGAGGTGGTTGCACAGGTGGGCCATGGGCTCGCCGTGCGCGAGGCGCAGCCGCTCGACGAGGAGCACCTCGCTGCCCTCGGGCACGCCGAGAGCGGCGGCGACACGGGCCGTGGCGGGCTCGGTCTCGTGGCGCAGCACCTGGGTGGCGGGGTGCTGGCCGGCCGCTTCGAGGTCGTCGTAGAGGCTGCTGAGCTCCAGGGGGCGCCTGACCTGGCTGCGCAGGACCTGGGTACCGACGCCGCGGCGGCGGACGAGCAGGCCCTTGTCCACCAGCGACTGGATGGCCTGCCGGACGGTGGGCCGGGACAGGCCGAGCCGCGCGGCGAGGTCGATCTCGTTGCCGAGGAGGCTGCCGGGGGCGAGCCCGCCCTGCTCGATCGCCGCTTCGAGCTGCTGGGACAGCTGGTAGTAGAGGGGGACGGGACTGCTGCGGTCCAGGCTGAACTGGAGGGCCGGATGGTTCGCCACGCAGGGAGCCTAGCCCCGGGGCCGGATGACGGGAAGTTCGTAGGTCAGGTTGTCCGGACATGCAACGGTACGTATCCGGCATGACCGATACGAGTGACCGTGCCGTCAACCCCGCGCCCCTCGCATGCGTCCTTGCGCAATACAGACGACAGTACTGATATCGCACTGTCACTTATTTCACCCGTGCCCCGTCGTCGTGCGGGCGAGTGAGGAAGTGGGGCGGCGCCGTGGAAGAGCTGGCACTGGGGGTGGCGCTCGGCTTCAGCGCGGGGATCAGCCCGGGACCGCTGCTCGCGCTGGTGCTGTCCGGGACCCTGCGCGGGGGGCTCGCCGTCGGGCTGCGGGTGGCGGCCGTGCCGCTGCTCACCGACCTGCCCGTAATCGTGCTGGCCGTGACCGTGCTCGCCGTGCTGCCCGAGCGGGCGATCGCGGCGGGCGGTGTGGTGGGCGGGCTCTTCCTCGCCCGGCTGGCGGTCACGACGCTGCGCGAGGCCCGGACGGCCGAGGTGCCCGAGGCCCGCGACGACGCGGAGGCCCGGCTCCAGGGCCGGCGGACGCTGTGGCAGGGCGTGCTGGTCAACCTGCTCAGCCCGCACCCGTGGGTGTTCTGGCTGACGACGGGGGCGCCCCTGCTCGTGGCCGCCTGGCGCAACGGCCCGCCCGGCGCGGGAGGCTTCCTCTTCGGCTTCTACGGGCTGCTGGTCGGCAGCAAGGCCGCGCTCGCGCTCGTGGTCTCCCGGGCCCGGCACCGGATCGGCACCCGCGGCTACCGGATGCTGCTCGGCGGCTCCGGCGCCCTGCTGCTGGCGGCCTCCGCCCTCCTGCTGGTGGAGTTCGGCTCGGCGCTGACGGCGTAGGCGTTCTGGTCCCGATGACCGTCCGGTAACGCCGCAATAAAGGTATTCCGCCCATATCCCTCAACCACATGCGCGGTCCGGTCGGTTTTTCCGGTCACAAGGCTCTGTGACCCAGGGGGAACCCCGCATGAACCACGGAAACGCGCCATCCGGACTCCTCACCCGCATACGGCTGTACGACCAGCAGGAGGCCGCTGTCCACGAGCTGCTCCGGCCCGTCGCCGGCTGGATCACCGGGCACGTCGCCCGGCCGCACCCCGACCTCGGCCGCCGCGGCGCGGTCTGCCCGTTCGTCCCGCTCGCGCAGCGGCTCGGGCTGCTCCGCTTCGCCCTCGCCGACCCGCCCGTGCACGACGAGGACGGGCTCGTGGCCGCCGCCGCCGCGCTCAAGGCGCACTGGCTGGCCATGGAGCCGGTCAGCGGCCAGCACACCACCGACAAGACCATCGTGCTCGTCCTGCCGGGGGTGGCCGCGGCGACCGTCGTCCGCGTCCACGACCGCCTCAAGCCGGAGTTCGTGGCCGACGGGCTGATGCTCGGGGAGTTCTACCCCGGGCACCCGGGCCCGGGGCTGCACAACCCCGGCTTCCGCCCGCTGCACTGCGATGTCCCGCTGCTCGTCGCCCGCAGCATGGTCGGCAACGACCTGCCGTTCCTCACCGAGCGGCGCTACCCGCCCGCCCGGCGCGCGGGCTTCGTCGAGTCCTTCCTGCGGCACCAGACGGGCGCGAGCACCGGCACCAGGGAGCGCGCCCGGGCCGAGCTCGAACACGCCCGCGACGAGCTGGGACACCCGCGGCCGGAGTGAACGCGTAAGGCGGCCGAAGGCGGCCGGTCCGATCCGCTGAGGACCCGGTCCGCTCAGAAGCGGACCGGCTGGAAGCGGACCGGGGAAACGGACCGGCTAGAAGCGGACCGGCAGCCGGTGCGGGCCCCTGATGAGGAGCCCCTCGCGCCAGGTGAGAGCGTCCGGGTGCACGTCCAGGGCGAGCTCCGGGCAGCGCTCCAGCAGCGAGCGGACGGCGATCCGGGCCTCCAGGCGGGCCAGCGGCGCCCCGAGGCAGTAGTGGATGCCGTGCCCGAAGGCCACGTGGCCGCGGGCGTCGCGCCGGACGTCGAACCGCCCGGCGTCCGGGAAGCGGGCCGGATCGCGGTCGGCGTCGGCGAGCACGGGCAGCACGAGCTCTCCCCCGCCGGGTATGGACGTGCCGCCGATCTCCAGCGGCTCGGTGGTGAAGCGGTACGTGGGGGTCTCCAGCGGCCCGTCGTAGCGCAGCATCTCCTCGACGGCGTTGTCCAGCAGGCCGGGGTCGGCGCGCAGGGCGGCCAGCTGGTCCGGGTGCTGGAGGAGGGCGAGCACGCCGTTCGAGATCAGGTTGACCGTGGTCTCGTGGCCGGCGACCAGGAGCAGCCACGCCGTGCCGAGGAGCTCCGCGGGCGAGAGCCGGTCGCCGTCCTCGTCCGCCGTACTGATCAGGTCGCTCATCAGATCGTCACCGGGCTGCTTGCGCTTGGCGGCGATGAGCTCGTTCAGGTAGGCGGTGACCTCGCGGGCGACGACCATCTTCTCCTCGGCCGGGCCCGCACCGATGCTGACGTTCGACCAGTGGCGGAAGGCCGCGCGGTCCAGGGTCGGCACGCCGAGCAGGTCGCAGATGACGCCCATGGGCAGCGGGAAGGAGAGGGCCTCCACCAGATCGGCGCGGCGGCCGGGCGCCGCGAGCATGGCGTCGAGCAGCTCGTCCGTCATCTGCTGCACGCGGGGCGCCATCGCCTCGACGCGCCGCGGGGTGAACCCCTTGGCGACGAGCCTGCGCAGCCTGGTGTGGTCCGGTGGGTCCTGAACCAGCATGTTCGGCCCGGCGGAGGCCCGGATCAGGCTGATGTCGGAGGCGGCGTTCGCCCAGTCCTTCGTCAGCCGGGGGTCGTTGAGGGCGGCGCGCACCTCGTCGTAGCCGACGACGAGCCAGGCGTCGGCGCCCTCGGGCATGCGCACCCGGTGCACCGGGCCCTTCGCGCGCAGTCCGGCGTAGACGCGGTGCGGATGGCGGGCGAACTCCTCCCCCATTGCCGCAAGATCGACGACTGTCTCTGCTCCGGTCACTGCCATGGCGCTCCCCCTCGCTCCGGGAAGATCATGATGGTTGACGGAGAGTGATCGACTCAAGGGCGATTTCCGGACAGCAGTTCGGAAAAGGTGCCCCGGCCGCCCCTCACGACCAGTCGCTCACGAACCGTCTCCCACGTCGTCGCTCACGTCGTCACTCACGGCCACGAGCCGAGCGTGGCGACCCGGGTCCCGGCGTCGGCCGGGCCCCCGCTGCTGCCGGCGACGTGCCGGTAGGCGCAGTCGCCGGCCAGCGAGACCGCGACCATGCTGTGGAGCCGCACGCCGGGCCGGCGCGGCGCCTCGAAGGCGTGGTCGGTCGCGAGGCCGGTCGCGGAGGTGAAGTGGCAGTAGCTGCCCAGGCCCCAGGCCTCGTGCCGGGTCACGGACGGGGCGACCCGGTAGGCGGGCCTGCCCGCGCCGCCGCCCTCGCTCCAGGCGGCGCGGCCTGGCGGGTCGTACGGCAGCTCGTTCTGGAAGAAGTACGTACGGCCGCCGTCGCCGTTCCAGAGGACCTGCTCCCGCTGGTAGTGCTCGACGAAGAGCCCGTACATGGTGACGTCCCGGCCGTCGACGACCAGCCCCTGGGCCGCGGGGTTGACGGCCCATCCGACGCCGCTTCCGTGGTCGGCCCGCCACAGCCACAGGTCGTCGCCGATGACGTCCGAGCTGTGCACCACGAGGCTCCTGACGGCCCGCGCGGGGCCCGCGCCGCCCACGCGGAAGTGGACGTCGTGCAGCGAGACGGGGTCGGCGGCATGGCGCCGCCGGGCGCCGGGCGGGCCGATCTCCATCAGCACGGGCGAGGCCTTCGGGCCCGCGTCGGCGAGCAGGCCCGCGATGCGGACGCCGTCGACGTCGGCCACGGTCAGGGCGGCGGTGCCGCGGTCGGGAACGAGCGTCGCGAGCCCCAGGCCGAGGACGACGGTGCCGGGGCGGGTGACGCGCAGCGCCCGGTCCAGGTGGTGCACCCCGGGCGTGATCAGCAGGTCCTTGCCGGCCGCGAGCGCCTCGTTGACGCGGGCGGCGGTGGTGCCTGGCCGGACGACGAAGAAGCGGCTGAGCGGGCGGGAGCCGCCGGGCGGCGCGGCCTTGCCGGACCACGTGACGCCCCGCGCGGCCCTGCGGAGGGCGGGGACGAAGACGCGGTAGGCACCCGACCGGTCGACGTACAGGAAGGGCTTCTCGCGGACTACGGGAGTGTGGTCGATGCTCGTGCGGGGCGGGTCGGGGAAGGTCGTCGGCGGAGCGTTGCGGACGCCGGTGAACACCATGTTCCAGGTGGCGCCCGACCAGCCGCCGCCGAGCTCGCTGTCCCGCGTGAGCCACTGCTGCTGCGTTCCGGAGAGCACCTTTCCCTCGATCAGGGAGTCGGCGATGAAGCCGCCGCTGGACCAGCCGCCGTCATCCAGGCGGAGGTCGCCGCGCAGGTGCATGCGGCGGTACGGGGCGGCCTGGGAGACGGCCCAGCGGTCGGCGCCCGAGGCGGGGGTCACGGAGAGGTTCTCGGCCGCGCGCCAGAAGTTCTGCGTGGCATTGCCGTGCAGCCAGTCGGCCTCGGCGTGCACCGCGCCCCGGATGGTCACGTCGTCGGGGTGCAGGCCCAGGCCCGCGACCTGGGTGTAGAAGCCGACGTTGACGTCGGCGTCGTAGGTGCCCGGCTTGAAGAGCAGGGCCTCGCGGCCGGGGCCGAACTGGTCGCTCTCCTGGCGCCGGAAGACCTCGTCCAGCGTGCGCTGGATGCGCTGCCGGGGCATCGACGGGTCGAAGACGTGAACCCCCGGTCCGAGGTCGGGGGCGCCAGGTGCGGCAGGTGCGGCGAGCGGTGCGGGTGGTCGCTCCGGGGCGCAGCCGAGGGCGAGGCAGGCGGTGGCCGCGGCGGCGAGGGCGGCGGCACCGAGGCGGGCCCGGCACCCCGTGGGCCGGGGTCTCGGCAAGGGCCGGGGTCTGGACAAGGGCCGGTCTCCTCACGCGTCGGTCGGCTGCCCGGTGACCGGATCAACTCGTTTCCGAGCGTGAGGAGACGCTTCGCGGGCGGAATCCGCCCGGATGGCGCTTGGGTGACGACTGATCAGCAGGTGAAGTCGATCAGGTTGAACGTCGCGTAGTGGTCGCCGGTGTAGTAGTCCTCGTGGTCGCCCCGGCCGGCGACGATGCGGCGGGCGCCGCGGTCGGGCGAGCCGGGGGTTATGACCGTGTACTCGTGGTAGTAGCCCGAGGACTGCTTGGGCAGGACGCCCTCGCGGTTGGAGAAGACGGTGCCGTCCTTCGGGTACGGGAACGGGCCACCCCCGTCGATCAGGCGCAGGGTGTCGTCGGCCTGGGAGGGCAGGCCGGACTTGCAGATGCTGCCGGCGGCCTTCATGACGGCCGGGGCATGGGCAGTGGCGGCGACAGGCGTCGCCTGGGCGGTGAGGGGCGCGGCGACGGCCGTGCCGCCGGCGAGCAGGGCCGAGGTCAGCGCGGCGAGGACGGCCGTGCGGGCGAAGCGCGAAGTGCGCGCCGTGCGATGGGGGGTTGCCTTCATGAGGCCAGCATGACGCGCGTAGCTGATGTCATGTCAATGACAATCCTGACTGTTTTCCCGCTGTTAACCGGGGGCGTGTTCCAGCCAGGCGGAATCTTTGCTTCAGCCGGCAGCCTTTGCCTCATAGGCAAAACTTTTGCCTATAGGGCAGGAGGAGACCTATACCGGAAGCATGACACCGCTGCCCGACGAGCCCGCGGCCGACCTCCCCACGGTGGCCCCGCGCCTGCGCGACCTGCGCACGCGCAGCGGGCTGACCCTGGAGGCCGCCGCCGCCCGCGTCGGCCTGTCCCCCGCCCACCTGTCCCGGCTGGAAACCGGCCGGCGGACGCCGTCGCTGCCGATGCTGCTCGCCCTGGCCCGCACGTACGGAACGACGGTATCCGACCTGCTGGGCGAGGCGGCGCCGGAGCGCGACCCCATCGTGCGCGCGAGCCACATGGAGCCGCAGCTCGCCGGCGGCTGGACGTACTGGCGGGCCGGCGGCTCGGGCCGCGCCATGCAGGCCCTGCGGCTGCACGTGCCGCCGGAGGCCGGCGGCCAGGCCGAGCTGGTCCGCGTCCACCCGGGCGAGGAGTGGCTGTACGTCACGGGCGGGCGGCTGCGGCTCACGCTGGGCGGGAGCACGCACGTCCTGGACCCCGGCGACGCCGCCCACTTCGACTCGCTCACCCCGCACCGCATCGCCGCCGCGTCGCGCGGCGGTGCCGACCTGCTGTTCATGCACACGCTGCTGCAGAGCGGCGCGACCGAGCTGTGCCTCGGAGGCGCCGCACCCACCCGGAGGGGAACGCCGTGAACGACGCCGTGCACCGCACCGCGAACGACACATCCGCAGGCACCGCGAAGCGTATGGACGAAGAGGACCGGGCCCCCATGGGGATGACCGTCCGGGTCGTCATCTACCTCGTGGCCGTCCACTTCTTCGCGGCCTTCCTGTTCCTCCTCTTCTTCCTCGCAGGCGGCTGATTTCCCGGTTCAGGCGGTCCCCGGCGCTACGATCCCGGGAGGCGGCACAGGGCGGCCCGTCCCGGGCCGGGAAGGCGGAGCGATGACCCGTACGGCCCAGGAGGTACTGGCGGACGCGGTGCGCGGCCTCGCGCCCGCCGAGGGCGCCAACCGGCTCGTCCCGCGGATCGCCGCCGGCGAGGCCCCGCGCGAGGTGTTCGCCGCGTTCGCGCTGGAGCAGCACCAGGTCATCACGAGCGACCGCCGCAGCTTCGCGCACCTCGCCGGGCGCGCGGCAGCCTCCGACCCGGCCTCGGCGGGCTTCTTCGAGTCCCTCGCCCAGGGCGAGGACCTGGCCCTGACCCTGCTCGGGCCGCTGGCGGCCGCGTGCGGGCTCGGTGAGGAGGAGATCCGCGGCCACGAGCCCCGCCCCGGCTGCCAGGCCTACCCCTCGTACGCGGCGTGGCTCGCGCTCGGCGCGGAGCCCGTCGACGTCGTCGTCGCCCTGACCGCCAACTTCGCGGCGTGGGGCGGCTACTGCGCCGCGGTCGGCGCGGCCCTGCGCGAGCACTACGGCTTCGACAACCCCGCGTGCGGGTTCTTCGACTTCTTCGCGGGGCCCGCGCCCGAGCTGGAGGAGCGGGCCGTGGCGGCCGTGGCGGCCGGCCTGGACAGCGGCCGGCTGTCCGAGCCGTCGGCCCACCGCTACGGACGGCTGCTCCAGGCCTACGAGCTGATGTTCTGGGACGCGCTCGATGTAGGTTGAAAGCATGCCCGGATCCGCGCCTTCCACCGCCGTCGTGTACCGCCCCGCGCTCCCCGGTGAGCATGCCGAGGCCGAGGCGATCGACAACTCCTTCACGACCGCGACCGTCCTCGAAGTGGCGGCGTCCGACGAGGGGTTCCGGCTCCGCGAGACGCCCGTCGACCCGCCCCTGCGCAAGGTGTACCCGGACGAGGAGGAGGACGAGGACGGTGCCGAGGACGCCCACGTCATCGTCGCCCGCGCCGGGGACGCCCTGTGCGGTGCCATCCGCCTCACCCACTCGGCCTGGAACGACCGGCTGGTGATCGCCGACCTCCGGGTGGCGCCCGGGCACCGCGGCCGCGGCATCGGTACGGCCCTCATGGAGCGCGGTCTGGCCCACGGCCGGGAGCTCGGCGCCCGTACCGCCTGGCTGGAGGTCACGAACGTCAACGCACCGGCCGTACGCGCCTACCGCCGCATGGGGTTCGCGCTGTGCGGCCTGGACACGTCCCTCTACCGGGGGACGGTGTCGGAGGGCGAGACCGCGCTGTTCATGAGCCGCCCGCTCCGCTGAGGCTCCGCACGTCTTCTCCTCTGAGGCTCCGCACGTCTTCAGGACGCGCGTCCGGGCCGCTCACGCCGGGCTGCCCGCCTCCAGGCTCCTCGCCCCCGCCTCCGTCAGTGTGCCGTGCACGCGCAGCCGGGCCACGCCGCCGTCCGGGTAGATGTCGACGCGCACGTGCGTGGCCACCGGGGCGCCCGCCAGGGGGAACCGGTGCACGGTGTCGGGCTGGAGGCGGGTGCGGGGCAGGACCACCGTCCAGCCGGCGGCGGCGCCGGCCGGGTCGGCGCCCGTGGCCGCGGCGTCCAGGACGGACACCTCGGCCCAGCCCGCGGCGTTGCCCTTGTAGCAGCCGGTGTCGATCTCCAGGGCGCGCAGGACGGCCTGCCCGGTGAGGCGGTAGCGGACCCAGTCGTGCCCGTCGTCGCGGCGGCGGCGCGTCTCCCAGCCGTCGTCCATCTTCTGCGAGCGCCCCGGCAGGACGCTGTTGAGCGGGGGCGAGAAGAAGCGGTCCGAGGCGTCCTCGGGGCGGCCGCCGTTCTCCAGCGCGGCGAGGTCGAAGGTGCCGAGGGCGGCGAGCCAGGCCGGGTCGGGGCGCGCCTCGCCGTGCACCCGCAGCCGGGCGATGCCCCCGTCCGGGTACTGGCACAGCCTCAGGTGGGTGAAGCGCTCCTCGGCGTGCACGGCGAAGCCGTTGGCCGCGTGGCCGCCGACGGGGGTGCGCGGCACGAGGACCGTCCACTTCACCCCGTCGGCGAGCAGTTCCTCCGGGGAGGGCGTGCCCGGTACGCAGGCGGCCTCGACGGCCACGGACTGCGGGTGGTTGCCGCGGAAGTGGGCGGTGTCGACCACGATCCCGCGGATCACGCCCGGGGTGCCGAGGCGGATCAGGGCCCAGTCGTGGTCGTCGCCGGCCGGATGCGGGTGAGCGGCGTCGGCGCCGCGCCTGCGGCGCGTCTCCCAGCCGTCCATGACCTTGCCCTTGTACCCGAAGAGGCGGGGGTCGAAGTGCGCGGGGGCGGGAGTGAGGAGATTCTCGCGGTCGGCGAAGAACTCGTCGTTGGCGGCGACGACGCTGCCGCCGAGGCGGCGGTCGGCGAGGTCGGGAAGGCCCGCGAAGGGGAGGTTTGCGGCGCGGTAGTCGGCATACGGATCGCCGCCCGCGTACGGTGCGGCGCCGCCGGTGAAGGACGGTATGGACTGTATGGACGGGAGAGACGTGAAAGGGGGTATGGGGCCGGGGCTGTCGCCGCCCGGGGTGCTGGTCATGTGCTGCGCTGCCTTTCCAGGAGGAGCCCGGCGGGCGGCTCGGCGAGGGCGCCGTCGTGGGCGATCCTGCGGCCGCGCAGCCAGGTGGACCGTACGACTCCGTGGAGGGTGCGGCCCGCGTAGGCGGTGACGTGGTTGCGGTGGTGGAGGGCGGCCGGGTCGACGGTGAAGGCCGCCTCGGGGTCGAGGACGGTGAAGTCGGCGTCGCGGCCCGGCTCGACGGCGCCCTTGCGGTGCAGGCCCGCGAGGGCGGCGGGGCCGGCGGACATCCAGCGGGCGACGTCGGCGAGGGTGTGGCCCCGGCGGCGCGCCTCGGTCCAGACCGCCGGGAGGCCGAGCTGGAGGGACGAGATGCCGCCCCAGGCGGCGCCGAAGTCGGGGACCTTGAGGTCGGTGGTGCAGGGCGAGTGGTCGGAGACGACGCAGTCGAGGGTGCCGTCGGCCAGGGCCGCCCACAGGGCGTCCTGGTTGGCGGCCTCCCGGATCGGCGGGCAGCACTTGAACTCGGTGGCCCCGTCCGGGACTTCCTCGGCGGTCAGCGTCAGGAAGTGCGGGCAGGTCTCCGCGGTGACGGGCAGGCCTTCCGCCTTCGCGGCGGCGATCGCGGGGAGGGCGTCCGAGGACGACAGGTGCAGGACGTGCACGCGGGTGCCCAGGCGCCGCGAGACGGCTATGAGCCGGTCCACGGCCTCGTTCTCGGCGGCGCGGGGACGGGACGCGAGGAAGTCGGCGTAGCGGGGGCCGCCGCGCTGCGGGGCGCGCTCCAGGCGGGCGGGATCCTCGGCGTGCACGATCAGCAGGCCGTCCAGTTCGGCGATGCGGGCCGCGGCGGCCTCCAGGTCGCCCGGGGCGAGCGCGGGGAACTCGTCGACGCCCGACGGCGACAGGAACGCCTTGAAGCCGAAGACGCCCGCGTCGTGCAGGGGGCGCAGGTCCGCCGTGTTCGAGGGCAGGGCGCCACCCCAGAAGCCGACGTCGACGTGGGCGGCGGGGCGGGCCACGTCCTGCTTCACCCGAAGGTGGGCGGCGGTGGTGGTGGGCGGGATGCTGTTGAGCGGCATGTCGAGGAGCGTGGTGATGCCGCCGGCCGCGGCGGCGCGCGTCGCCGTGCGGAAGCCTTCCCACTCTGTGCGGCCGGGGTCGTTCACGTGCACGTGGGTGTCCACGAGGCCCGGGAGCAGGGCGTCGTCGCCCAGGTCCGTCACGGCCGCGCCCGGCGGCGGGACCGCCCCGTACGGGCCTACCGCCGTGATCGTGCCGCCGGTGACGGTGACGGAGGCCGGGCGAGTGCCTGCCGGGGTGACGACGCGCGTCGAGCGCAGGACCTGCGTTCCCGTGGACATGCCGGACACGGCCCCTCCCGGAAAAATTCAACGTTCTGTTGAACGGGCTGGGGGCAGTCTTCTGTCGCCCCCCCTCACCCGTCAAGACCTCCGGCGGCGGGGCGGCGCGGTGGGAGCCCGGTAGGCTGCTCCCACCCCGTACCCGAAAGGACCTGCCGTGCCCCCGTCCGCCGAGCCCCGCACCCCCTCTCCCAGTGGAGGCGTCCAGTCCCTGGAGCGCGCCTTCGACCTGCTGGAGCGGATGGCCGACGCGGGCGGCGAGGTCGGGCTGAGCGAGCTGGCCACGAGCAGCGGGCTGCCGCTGCCGACGATCCACCGGCTCATGCGGACGCTCGTCGCCTGCGGGTACGTCCGGCAGCAGCCCAACCGGCGGTACGCGCTCGGGCCGCGGCTGATCCGCCTCGGCGAGAGCGCTTCCCGGCTGCTGGGCACGTGGGCCCGGCCGCATCTGGCGCGGCTGGTCGAAGAAACCGGCGAGACGGCGAACATGGCGCTGCTCGACGGCGACGAGGTCGTCTACGTCGCCCAGGTGCCGTCGCGGCACTCCGTGCGGATGTTCACCGAGGTGGGGCGGCGGGTGCTGCCGCACACCACGGGCGTGGGCAAGGCGCTGCTCGCGCAGAGCCCCGACGACGAGGTGCGGTCGATCCTCGCCCGTACGGGGATGCCGGCCGCGACCGAGAAGACCATCACCACGCCCGAGGACTTCCTGGAGGCGCTGGGGGGCGTGCGCGAGCACGGCTATGCGGTGGACGACAACGAGCAGGAGATCGGGGTGCGGTGCCTGGCGGTGCCGGTGCCGGACTCTCCCACGGTGGCGGCCATCTCCATCTCCGGCCCCGCGGGCCGGGTCACGGACGCGGCGACGGAACGCATCGTCCCCCTCCTGAAGGAAGTGGCCGCGGCCCTCTCCACGGACCTGGCCGGCGCGGCGTCCGGCTCCGCCTGAGGGATCGCCGGGACGCGCGGGGTACGCCGGTACGGCACCGCCGAGACGGCCGGTTGTAGCTGAGCGCCGCCGCGGCGGGGGGATGTGCCCGCCCGGCGCGCTCTACGGGCCCTCGTTCGGGGGTGGCGGTGCGAAGTTGTCCACCGCCTGGTGGACCGCTGTCAGGGACGGCGACAGCGCGCTCACCGAGCCCACCGCCCCCGCGACCAGCAGCAAGGACCGCCGCAGGCGGGACAGCTCGGGGGCGCCCTCGCGGGCCATCGCGTCGAGTGCCGCGAGCTCCTCCTCCGCAGCGTCGCGGTCGGGTAACGGCGCGGGGTGCCCCGCGAGCGCCCGGCGGAGGCGGGAGACCGCTTCCCGCAGCTCACTCACCCTCGGGTCCTCGGCCACTACGGCGCCTTCCGCCACGACACTCCCCCTCCCGCCCCTCCCACGCGCTCGCGCGGATCAGTTAACGCCACTTTCCGTACAGTGCGCCATACACTCAGCGAAATCAGGTCCGGGCGTCGCACGCACGGGTGATGGGCCGTCGTCCGCCCCACCGCCGTCAACGATGCGATATGCAGGGGCCATGACACCTACCACGGACAGCGCGCCCGGCACGCCGGTTCCGCACACCCCCGTCGCGGGCCTGCTGCTCGCCGCGGGCGGCGGAAGGCGTCTGGGCGGGCGCCCCAAGGCCCTGCTCGGCTTCCGCGGCCGCCCGCTCGTGGAGCACGCGGCGCGGGCCCTGTCCGACGGCGGCTGCGCGCCGGTGTGCGTGGTGCTGGGCGCGGCGGCCGCGGAGGTGCGCGTACACGCCGATCTCACCCACTGCACCTTGGTGGACAACCCCGGCTGGCCGGACGGCATGGGTTCGTCGCTGCGCGCGGGCCTCGCGGCGCTCGCCGCGACCGACGCCGCCGCGGTCCTCGTCTCGCTCGTCGACCAGCCGGGCGTCGGCGCCGCCGCGGTCTCCCGCCTGCTGGCCGCCCACCGGGCGGGCGCCGGGCTGGCGGCGGCCTCGTACGGGGGCGAGCGCGGCCATCCCGTGCTGTTCGCGCGCGAGCACTGGGCGGGCGTGGCCCGGGCGGCCGACGGCGACCGCGGTGCCCGCGCGTACCTGAGGGCGCACGCCGACGCCGTCACGCTCGTGGAGTGCGCCGACGTCGCCGATCCGCGGGACATCGACGTCCCGGACGACCTCGGCCTGCTGAGCCGCCCGGACTGACACCGCGGGCCCCGCTCACCCATTGAACTTCCGCCATGAGGAAACTATTCTCCGAAAAAGCCCATTCCTACGGCACCCCGTGCCGTCGTCCCGAGGGAGTGACCGCCCATGTCCGCACCCGCTCCGTCCTCGCCGGCCACCGTCACCGCCCGGCCCCTGGAGCGGCAGGAGGAGGTCCTCACGCGGCCCGCGCTCGCCTTCCTCGCCGAGCTGCACCGCCGGTTCACCCCCCGCCGCGACGAGCTCCTCGCCCGCCGGTCCGAACGAAGGGCCGAGATCGCCCGTACGGGCAAGCTGGACTTCCTGCCCGGGACGGCCGCCGTCCGCGAGGACCCCTCCTGGCGCGTCGCGCCGGCCCCGCCCGCCCTGGAGGACCGCCGGGTGGAGATCACCGGGCCGACGGACCGCAAGATGACCGTCAACGCCCTCAACTCCGGCGCCCGCGTCTGGCTCGCGGACTTCGAGGACGCCTCCGCGCCCACCTGGGAGAACGTCGTCCTGGGCCAGCTGAACCTGATCGACGCGTTCGAGCGGCGCATCGACTTCACCGACGCCCGCGGGAAGCGCTACGCCCTGCGGCCCGCCGAGGAGCTCGCGACCGTCGTCGTGCGCCCCCGCGGCTGGCACCTGGACGAGCGGCACGTGACCGTCGACGGCCGCGCCGTGCCCGGCGCGCTGGTCGACTTCGGCCTGTACTTCTTCCACAACGCGCACCGGCTGATCGCCCTCGGCAAGGGCCCGTACTTCTACCTCCCCAAGACCGAGTCGCACCTGGAGGCCCGCCTCTGGAACGACGTCTTCGTCTTCGCGCAGGAGTACGCGGGCCTGCCCCGGGGCACCGTCCGCGCCACCGTGCTGATCGAGACGATCACCGCCGCGTACGAGATGGAGGAGATCCTCTACGAACTCCGCGAGCACGCCTCGGGCCTCAACGCCGGCCGCTGGGACTACCTCTTCTCGATCATCAAGAACTTCCGCGACGGCGGCCCCCGCTTCGTCCTGCCCGACCGCAACGCCGTGACGATGACGGCCCCGTTCATGCGCGCGTACACCGAGCTGCTGGTGCGTACGTGCCACCGGCGCGGCGCGCACGCGATCGGCGGGATGGCCGCGTTCATCCCCTCCCGGAAGGACCCCGCGGTCAACGAGGCGGCGTTCGAGAAGGTCAAGGCGGACAAGGACCGTGAGGCGGGGGACGGCTTCGACGGCTCCTGGGTCGCCCACCCCGACCTCGTGCCCGTCGCCCGCGCCTCCTTCGACGCCGTCCTCGGCGACCGCCCGCACCAGAAGGACCGGCTGCGCGAGGACGTCCGCGTGACGGCGGACCAGCTCATCGCCGTGGACTCGCTGGAGGCCCGCCCCACGGCCGCGGGGCTGCGCAACGCCGTGGCCGTCGCCACCCGGTACATCGAGGCGTGGCTGCGCGGCCTGGGCGCGGTCGCCATCTTCAACCTGATGGAGGACGCCGCGACCGCCGAGATCTCCCGCTCGCAGATCTGGCAGTGGACCGCCGCCGGCGTCGTCCTCGACGACGGCGAGAAGGTCACGGCGGAGCTCGTGCGCGCGGTCGCCGCCGAGGAGCTCGCCGCGATCCGCTCCGGGCTGGGCGAGGAGGCCTACGCGGCGGGCCGCTGGCAGCAGGCCCACGACCTGCTGCTGAAGGTCGCCCTCGACGAGGACTACGCGGAGTTCCTCACCCTGCCCGCCTACGAGCTCCTCGACTGACCGCCCCTCACATGGCGGCGCCCAGCGCCACGAAGCCGCAGATCAGCACCGAGAGGATCACCAGGAGCGGCCAGACGAACCGCAAGTACTTGTCGTAGCCGACCTTCGCCAGCGCCACGCCGCCCATGATGACGGCCGTCGTCGGCACCCACAGGTTCATCACCCCGCTCGCGGACTGCCAGGCCGTGACCACCACGGCGCGCGGGACGCCCGCGAAGCCCGCGAGCGGGGCCAGGACGGGCATGGCGAGCGTGGCGTGGCCGGAGGTCGAGGGGATCAGGAACGCCAGCGGCAGGTTGACGATGTAGACGAGGATCGCGAAGACCACGGCCGGCGTGCCCGACACCGTGCTCTCCACGGCGTGCAGCACCGTGTCGATGATCTTCGCGTTCGTCATGATGACGGTGACCCCGCGGGCGAGGACGATCACCAGCGCGGGGGCGATGAAGTCCGCCGCGCCCTGTACGAGAGTGGCGCTCAGCCGCTGCTCCCCCAGCCGTGCCAGCAGCCCGACGAGCACGGCGGCGACGATGAACAGCGCCGCGAGCTGGGCGAAGGACCAGCCCAGCTCCCAGCCGTACGGGGTGGCGTCGGCCTTGCCGGTGAGCGCGCTCGCCCACGGGATCACCGAGAAGATCATGAAGGCGAAGACCAGGGTCACCGCCACGAGCACGAGCTTGTGCAGCCGCGTCAGCTCCGGGGGCTCCGCGGCGGCCTCCGCCGCCAGTTCCCGGTCGCCCGGCAGGAAACCGGTCAGCGAGCGGTCCGGGGTGGCGCGCACCCGGCGCGCGTACCGCAGCACGTAGCCGATGGTGACGGCCGTGAGGACGACCCACATCACGAAGCGCAGCGCGATGCCGTCCCCCAGGGAGATGCCGGCGGCCGCGGAGGCCACGCCCGTGGCGAACGGGTTCACCGTCGAGGCGAGCACGCCGACGCCCGCGCCGAGGATGATCGCGCCCGTGGCGACCATGCGGTCGTAGCCGAGGGCGAGCATGAGGGGCACGATCAGCCCGTAGAAGCCGAGGGTCTCCTCGGCGAAGCCCTCGACGGTGCCGAGGAGGGAGAAGACGGTCATGACGCCCGCGATCAGCAGGGCGCCGCGGGTGCGCAGGCGGTGGGCGAGGCGCTCGATGCCGCGGTCCAGGGCGCCGGTGGCGAAGACGACCGTGATGAACGCGCCGATCGCGAGGACGAAGAGGAAGACGGCGGCCGCGCCGTAGAGCGCGCCGGTGGCGTCGGGGGCCACCTCGCCGGTGGCGGTGTCGCGCACTCCGTAGAGGCCGTTGACGGGGGCGAGGAAGAGGTCGCCGAGCCGGTGCACGAAGCCGCCGGGCGCCGGCTCGCGGTGGTAGGTGCCTTGCAGGGGGCGGCCGTCGGCGCTGCGCTCGTACACGCCGGAGGGGATGACGAAGGTGAGGATCCAGACGGCTACGGTGACGGCCGCGAGGACGGTCAGCGCGCTGGGGAAGACGAAGCGACGGCGCCTGCCGCCGCCCGGCTCGCCGGGGGCGCCGGCTGCTGCGTTTTCGGCTTCGGCGTCCACGGCGGGGCCCCTCTCGGCGCTGAGGGCGAGTCACTTTGCCCCTATTGTCGCGAAGTACGGGGGTGCTCCCTAGCCGCCACGCCTCGCGCCGTCCCCGCGCCTTCCCGCATGGTTGAACGCGAGGTTCAGCAGCACCGCCGTCAGGCAGCCCGCGCTCACGCCCGAGTCCAGGAGCGTCCGCAGCGTCTCGGGGACGCCCGCGCCGTCGTAGAAGGTCCGCGAGACCACCGGGATCATGCCGACGCCCAGCGAGGCCGCCGCCACCAGCAGGTTGTCGCCCCGGTCCAGGCCCGCGCCCAGCAGCACCTGGATGCCGCTGGCCGCCACCGTTCCGAACAGCACGATGCCCGCGCCGCCGAGCACGGGGCGCGGCACGACCGCGATCAGGGAGGCGAACGCGGGGCTCAGGCCGAGGACGACGAACACCGCCCCGCACGCGGCCACCACGTAGCGGCTGCGTACGCGGGTGATCGCCACCAGGCCGATGTTCTGCGCGAAGGCGCTGTTGGCGAAGCCGTTGAAGAAGGGGCTGACGGCCGTGCCGAGCGTGTCGGCGCGCAGGCCGGCGGCGATGGTCCGCTCGTCCGCCGGGCGGCCGACGACCCGGCCCAGCGCGAGCATGTCGGCCGTGCTCTCCGTCATGCACACCAGCATCAGCACGCACATCGACACGATCGCCGGGAGCGTGAAGTGCGGGGTGCCGAAGTGGAACGGCTCCGGGAAGCCGACCAGGCCGGCGTGCTCGACCGGGCCGAAGTCCACGGCCCCGGCCGGTATCGCGATCAGGGTGCCGGCGGCCAGGCCCAGCAGGATCGCGATCTGCCGCAGGAAGCCGCGCAGGACGCGGCGCAGGACGAGCACGATCGCGAGCGTGGCGGCGGCCAGGGCCAGGCCGGTCGGGGAGGCGGGGCGGCCGGGGGTGTCGTCCTGTATCCAGCCGAAGGCCACGGGGAGGAGAGTGAGGCCGATCAGGGTGATGACGGTGCCGCTCACGAGGGGCGGGAAGAAGCGGACGAGTTTGCAGAACCAGGGGGCGAGGAGGAAGCCGAGTGCCCCGGCCACCATGACGGCGCCGAAGATGACGGGGAGGGCGTCGCTCTTGTCGGCCTGCGTGCCGACGATCGCGGTCATCGGCGCGACGCCCGCGAAGGACACGCCGTTGACGAACGGCATCCTCGCCCCCACCTTCCAGAAGCCGATCGTCTGGAGGAGGGTGGCGATGCCCGCCGTGAAGAGGGCGGCGCCGACGAGGAAGGTCGTCTGGGTCGGGGCCAGGCCGATGGCCGCCGCGAGGACGAGCGGCGGGGCGACGACGCCCGCGTAGCTCGCGGCGACGTGCTGCAACCCGCCGGCCAGCAGGCGGCCGGGGCGGAGCACTTCGTCGACGGGGTGCACGGCGCGGCCTGCGGCGGCGCGGTCGGTGGGGGTGGCTTCGACTTCGTCTGCGGCCACGACGTGCCTCCTTAAACGAACGGTCCCGGCCCGGCCCGGCAGTGCCGGAGCGGGGCCGGGAACGGCTTCACGGCCCCGCGGCGGGGACCGGCGGTGCCGGACTGCCCGAGGCGGGCTCGGCACCGCCGGGCAGGTCGCCCGTGGCGAATCGCCGCCGCGGCGGAAACAGGGGACCGGGAGCGGATTTCCCGGCCCTGCGGCGGGAACCGGCGCCGGGAAGGGGCAGCCCAGCCCTCCCGCCTCCCCCCGCCGCGACGGCGAGCAACCCCCGCGGCGGAGACCGGCGGTGCCCGCACCACCCGAGGCGGGCCCGGCACCGCCGGGCAGGTTGTTCAGTGGCGGATCGCCGCTGCGGCGGAGCAGGGGGCCGGAAGCGGATTTCCCGGCCCTGCGGGCTTCCCCAGCCACGGAAGTGACCTGCCCCGCGGCGGAGACGGGGCGCCGGGAGTGGATTCCGTCGGGCCCGGCCGAGGGCCGTCCCCCTCGGCCGGGGGTCGGGGTGGGGCGTCAGCCGGCCCCCGCGAGGCGGGACAGGCGCGTGGCTTCGGCGCGCGCGCCGCGGGCGATGTCGTCCTCGTCGGCCGTCACGAGCCGGCCGTGTTCGACGACAGGGCGGCCGTTGACCAGCGAGAGCGTGACGGGCGCGGGCGCGCCGAGGACGAGCGCGGCGACCGGGTCGGCGATGGACGAGTGGCCGAGGCCGTCGAGCTTCCACAGCACCAGGTCGGCGAGTTTGCCGGCCTCCAGCGAGCCGATGCCGTCCGTCCGCCCGAGCACCTGCGCACCCCCGTACGTGCCGAGCCGCAACGCCTGCCGTACGGTCAGCGCCTTCTCGCCGCCGGCCAGGCGGTGGACGAGGAGCGCGTTGCGCAGCTCGGTGTGGAGCTCGCCGGACTCGTTGGACGCGGTGCCGTCGACGCCGAGGCCGACGGGGACGCCGGCCCGCAGCAGGTCCGGCACGCGGGCGGTCCCGGCGGCGATCCGGGCGTTGGAGGACGGGCAGTGGGCGACACCCGTGCCCGTACGGGCGAAGGCGGCGATGTCGGAGTCGGCCATGTGGATGCAGTGGGCCATCCACACGTCGTCACCGAGCCAGCCCGTGGACTCGAAGTAGTCCGTGGGGCCCATGCCGAACTTCTCCTTGCAGTACTGCTCCTCCTCGACGGTCTCGGAGCCGTGCGTGTGCAGGCGCACGCCCTTGCGGCGGGCGAGCACGGCGGCCTCGCGCAGCAGCTCGGTGCTGACGGAGAAGGGGGAGCAGGGCGCGACGCCGATGCGCAGCATGGAGTCGAACGCCGGGTCGTGGTGGGTGTCGATCGCCTCCTCGGTGGCGGCGAGCGCCGCGTCGGTGCTCTCGACCGCGAAGTCCGGCGGCAGGCCGCCGTCGGACTTCCCGAGGTCCATCGAGCCGCGCGTGGGGTGGAAGCGGACGCCCGTCTCGCGGGCGGCGCGGATCTCGGCGCCGAGGAGGTCGCCCGCGCCCTCGGGGAAGACGTAGTGGTGGTCCGCCGCGGTGGTGACGCCGCCGCGGGCCATCATCGCCAGCGAGCCGCGCGCGGCGGCGTACACCATGGGTTCGTCGATGCGGGCCCAGGTGGGGTAGAGGGCGACGAGCCAGTCGAAGAGGTTGCAGTCCTGGGCGAGGCCGCGGGTGATCCACTGGTAGAAGTGGTGGTGGGTGTTGACCAGGCCGGGGGTGGCCAGGTGCCCGGTGCCGTCGACGCGCCGGACGACGCCGGTGAGCCCGGCGGGCGCGGGCCCGGCGCCGACGGATTCGATGCGGTTGCCGGCGACGACGACGTGTCCCGAGGCGTACTCGGTGTCGTCCGGATCGACGGTGGCGATCGCGCAGTTCTCGATGACGAGGCGCTCGGTGCCGCCTGCGCCGCCGGCGCTCCGGGAAGCCGTTGTGGGGGGTGCGACCACGGTGATTCCTCGCTGTCGGTTCACGGAAGGTTCGTCAGGTCCACCGGGACGGCCGCTGTGGCGCCGTCGCGCAGGACGGTGGCCTCGATGAGGCCGTAGGGGCGGTCGGCCGCGAAGTACACCTCGTTGTCGTTGTCGAGCCCGAAGGGGCGCAGGTCGGCCAGGAAGTGGTGCTTGTTGGGCAGCGAGAGGCGTATCTCGTCGATGCCGGCCTCCTGTTCGACGACGCGGGAGCCCATGGCGTAGAGGGTCTGCTGGAGGGAGAGGGAGTACGTGCCGGCGAAGGCGGCCAGCAGGTGCTCGCGCGCCCGCTCGTAGGACGCGTCCCAGTCCGGCTTGCCCTCCTCTCCCCCTTCCTGCCGCCCGGCATGCCGCCAGCAGGCGTTGACCTCGGTGGCGAGGATCCGGTCGCGGGTCTCGGGGAGGGTGGTGTAGCGGTCCTTCACGTAGCCGTGGAACTCGGAGTCGGTGGTGTTCATGACGACGAGTCCCTTGAGGCCGGAGAGGACCTGCCACTGCTCGCCCTGCTGGTGGTACGTGACCTGCGCGGTACGCGTCTCCTGGCCGCGGCGGACGAAGGAGTGCGCGGCGCCGCCGGCGGCGGGTATCCGTTCCCAGCCGTACTCCTCAACCCGGACCCGGGCGGTGTGGATCGTCTCCTGCCCGGAGACGAAGTGGCGCGCCAGCCGCATGGCGAAGTCCTCGGCTGACGCTATGCCGTGCTCCTTGGCGAAGGCGAACACGGTGTTCTTGGTGGTGTCCGTGGGCAGGACGCCGGCGTTGGAGCCCTTGGTGTGGACGTCACTCATGGCGCCCGAGAGGGCGATGGAGACGTTGAGGTCCCTGATGTGGTGGACGAGGCCTTCGCGGGTGACCCGGACGACGCGGGTTTCGGCTTTGCCGTACTGGTTCTGGCCGAGAACGGTGGGCATGGTGGGTGCTAGCTCCCTCGGTACACGGAATAGCCGAACGGACTGAGCAGCAGCGGTACGTGGTGGTGCTCACCGGGGGCGACCGCGAAGGCCACGGCCACCTCCGGGAAGAACGGGGAGTGCTTCGCGACGCCGAACCGGAGCCGGACGTGCGCCGTGCCGCCCGGCGGCGCGGGGAGCGCGGCGCACCGCCCGTCCGCGTCCGTCACGGCGGTGCCGCACACCGACCAGGGCGCGTCGTCGCCACTGCGGGCCGACAGTTCGACGGCGACGCCCTCGGCGGGGCGGCCGGCGGTGGTGTCCAGGACGTGCGTGGAGACCGTGACGGTGGCGGTGGGCTTCACGGGCGGGTGCCTCCGTGTCGGGGGTGGTGCGGGCCGTCCGCGGCGTGGGGGGTACCGGGCTCGTACGTGCCGGCCGGCTCATCCGTGTCAGCCGGCCCGTACGCGTCGGCCGGGTCCTCCATCAGCCGCGTCAGCCTGATGCGGTTGATCCTGCCCAGTTCCGTACGCACGGTCTCGCGTTCGCGCTCCGGCGTGTTGCCGATCCGGCGGCGGATCGCGTCGAGCATCTGTGCGGCGTCGAGCCCGGTGGCGCAGATCAGGAAGACGTGCCCGAACTTCCGCTGGTAGGCGAGGTTGAGTTCGAGCATCTCGGCCCGGAGCTCCGGCGGCGCCTGCGCCATGCCGTGCTGCTCGCGCGCGGAGGCCGGGTCACCGGGCTTCGGGCGCCCGATGGGCGGGTGCGCCGCCATGGCCTCGGCCAGGGCGGCCGCCGGGAGCGCGGCCGTGGCGGCGTCGCTCGCGGCGAGGAGGGCTTCGGCGGCGGGGTAGGGGCGCCGGGCGAGCAGCGCGTCCGCCCACGCACGACTGGCGCAGATCGTGTGCAGGGCGGCGCGGGCCGCGCCGTCCTCGGCTGCGTTGAACCGGGTGAGTCCCGGCGGCGAGCTCGGAGTCACGGGCGCCTCCGTGGCGGTGACGGGCTGCGGTGACGGGCTACGGGCTGCGGACGTCGCTGACGACTGCGCATAGCTAACGCCCCGGCGCACGCCGCGTCAACAGTTTGTTGAAGAAGTCGTCTCTCGGAAAGCCCCTCAGGGACCCCCTCAGGAAGCCCCCTCAAGAGGTGGCGGAACCACCGTCCCGGTTCAGGTAGTTGTAGATCGTGAAGCGGCTGACGCCGAGCGCCGCGGCCACGGTCTCCACGCCGTGCCGCAGGGAGAAGGCGCCGCGCTCCTCCAGCGCGCGCACGACCGACTGCTTGGTTCGCCGGTCGAGTTCGGCCAGGGGTCTGCCGTGCCGGCGCTCCAGGTCGGCCAGCATGTGATCGAGGGAGGCCGACAGGCGCGGCAGCCGGACGGCGAGGACCTCGCGGCCCTCCCAGGACAGCACCACGTCGCCGTCCGCGGCGCGCTCCGGGTCGATCATCTCCCCGCCCATGGCGTCGACCAGGGGCGCGACGGCCTCCCGGAGGGGGTGGGCCGCGGCTTCCCCGGTCACGGCGTCCCCTCCGCGGGCCCGGCCTCGCCGACCACGCTGACCTGGAGCGACACCCGGGTGGCGCCGGCTTCCAGCGAGGCGCTCAGCACGTGCTGCACGGCGGCGAGCACGGCGGCGCCGGCGCCCTCCGCGGTGTTGCCGAAGGGGCCGACGTCCACGGCGTCGAGTCCGGCGCCGCGCAGGGCGTCCCGGGCGGCGTCGGCGTGGGGCGGCACCTGGTCGAGGTCGAACGGTTCGGTCGTGAATTCCACTCGCAATCGCACGCCGGTCAACCTACCCGCCTTGACAGGAGGCGGGAACGGCCGCACGCTTCCGTAAAACAAAATATCTTTTCCGTAATACGGAACACCGATACGGAAGGAGAGTGCGCGGGATGCCCTTCCCCCGGCACCGCTTCGCCGTCAACCTGTCGATGCTCTTCACCGAACTGCCGCTCCTGGAACGGCCCGCCGCGGCGGCGGCCGCGGGCTTCGGCGCCGTCGAGATGTGGTGGCCCTGGCCGGAGACACCCACTCCGGCCGACCATGAACTCAACGCCCTGCGAAGGGCGTTGGACGATGCAGGCGTGCGACTGGTGGGCCTGAACTTCTACGCCGGACGGCTGCCCGGGCCCGACCGGGGCGCCCTCTCCGTCCCCGGGACGGAGTCCACCCGCTTCCGCGCCAACCTCGCCGTGGCGGCCGGGTTCGCGGCCTCGCTGGGGTGCACGGCGCTCAACGCCCTGTACGGCAACCGTGTTGCGGGCGCCGATCCGCGGGCCCAGGACGCGCTCGCGCTGGAGAACCTCCTACGGGCCGCGGAGGCCGCGGACCGCGTGGGCGCGCAGGTGCTGATCGAGGCGCTCAACCCCGCCGAGTCCCCCGCGTACCCGCTCACCGGGTCGGCGGCGGCCGTCGCGGTCGTGGACGAGGTCAACAAGGCGAGCGGGCTCGGCAACGCCCGGTTCCTGATGGACCTGTACCACCTGGCCATGGCGGGCGAGGACGTGCCCGCGGCGATCGCCGCGCACGGGGGCACGTGCGGCCACGTCCAACTGGCGGACGCCCCGGGCCGCGGCCGGCCCGGCACGGGCGCGCTGGACATCCCCGGCCTGCTGAACCGGCTCGAGGAGGCGGGCTACGGAGGCTGGGTGGGCCTGGAGTACCGGAGCGCCTCCGGCGCCGCGGGGGCCTTCGACTGGCTGGACGCGTGGTGACGGCGGCCGGTCCGGCACCGCCGGGATCCGCCGTTGCGGCTTCTCGCCGCTGCGGCGGGAGGAGAGTGCCCGGCAGCGTGACCCAGGCCGGGGCGATGGCGTGATCCGGCCGGCCTCTCGGGCACTTCCAGGAACCAGCACACACGCAACGAAAGGAGCTCCCATGTCCACTCCTCCTCCCCTCCCCCGCATCGCATGGATCGGGCTCGGGATCATGGGGCTGCCCATGGCCTCGAATCTGGTCAAGGCCGGGTACGACGTCACCGGGCACACTCTCGAACAGACCGGCCTGGACCGGCTGGCCGCCATGGGCGGTACGCCCGCCCCCTCCGTCGCCGCCGCCGTCCGCGGGGCGGACGTCGTCGTCACCATGGTTCCCGCCTCGCCCGACGTGGAGGCCGTGGCCTACGGCGAGCACGGCGTCCTGGCGCACGCCGCGCCCGGAACACTGTTCGTCGACATGTCGTCCATCACCCCCCGCACGTCCGTCGAGCTCGCGGCGGCAGCGGCCGGCAAGGGCATCCGCGTCCTGGACGCGCCCGTCTCCGGCGGCGAGGCCGGCGCCGTCGAAGGCGTCCTGTCGATCATGGTGGGCGGGGAGCGGGCCGACTTCGAGCGGGCCCGGCCGCTGTTCGGCGCGCTCGGCACGACGGTCGTGCACTGCGGCCCGCACGGGGCCGGCCAGACGGTGAAGGCCGCCAACCAGCTGATCGTGGCCGCGAACATCCAGGCGTGCGCCGAGGCCGTGGTCTTCCTGGAGAAGTCCGGCGTGGACCTGGAGGCCGCCCTCGACGTGCTCGGCGGCGGGCTCGCCGGCTCCGCCGTGCTCAGCCGCAAGCGGCACAACTTCCTCTCCCGGCACTACCCGCCGGGCTTCCGGATCGACCTGCACCACAAGGACATGGGCATCGTCACGGAAGCCGCCCGGGCCGTCGGCGCAGCCGTCCCCGTGGGCGCCCTCGTCGCGAGCCTGGTCGCCGCGGCCCGCGCCCAGGGCGACGGCGGGCTCGACCACTCGGCGCTCCTGCGCGGTGTGGAGCGGCTGTCCGGCATCGATGCCGGAAGGGCCGGGAGGGCCGGAAGGACGGGAAACTCCGGGCGGGGAGGGCGGCGATGACGGCAACGATGCCCGCCATGCACGCCGTCGTCCACATCCTCAAGGACGAGGGCGTCGACATCGCCTTCGGCTGCCCCGGCGCCGCCGTCCTCCCGCTCTACCAGGCGCTGCGAGCGGTCGGCGGCATCGAGCACCTGATCGTCCGCCATGAGGCGGGGGCCGCGCACATGGCCGACGGCTGGGCCCGTACGAACGGCAGGACCGGCGTCGCCATCGCCACCTCGGGCCCGGGCGGCACCAACTTCGTCACCGGCCTCTACACCGCGTACGCCGACTCCGTGCCGATGCTGTGCATCACCGGGCAGGCGGTCTCGGCGAAGCTGCACCAAGAAGCCTTCCAGGCCGTCGACATCGTGGAGATCGTCCGGCCGGTGACCAAGTGGGCGGTGCAGATCAAGGAGGCGGCGCAGATACCGTGGGCGTTCCGGGAGGCGTTCCGGATCGCGAGGTCGGGGCGCCCGGGGCCCGTGCTGATCGACATCCCGGTCGACATCGCGCGCCGCGAGATCCGCTACGACCCGGCCCTGGACGCTCCCCTGCCGGTGCCCGTCATCGCCCCGCACCCACCGCGCGTCGAGGCCGCGCTGGATCTCCTCCTCGCCGCCGAGCGGCCGCTCGTGCTGGCCGGCGGCGGGGTGATCCTCTCGGGCGCGGACGCCGAACTGCGGGAGCTCGTCGAGCTGCTGGAGGTGCCGTTCCAGGTGACGCTCATGGGCAAGGGAGCCGTCGAGGACGACCACGGGCTCCACATGGGCACCACCGGCATCCAGACCTCGCAGCGGTACGCCAACGCCTCCTTCCTGGAGTCGGACTTCGTCCTCGCCGTCGGCGCCCGCTTCGGCGACCGGCACACGGGGGCCGACCTCTCCGTCTACCGGGGGCGGCGGGCCTTCGTGCACGTCGACATCGAGCCGTCGCAGCTGGGCCGGGTCTTCGAGCCGGACCTGGGCGTCGTCTCCGACGCGAAGCTGTTCCTGGCGGCCCTGCTGGAGGCCGTGAAGGCGCGGGGCGCCCGCCCGCGGCACCGCGCGTGGGCCGCCCGCTGCCGCGACCTCAAGAGGACGCTCACCCGCCGCGACGACTACGACGCCGTCCCCGTCAAGGCGCCCCGCGTCTACCGGGAGATCAACGAGGTCTTCGGTGCGGACACGTGGTTCGTCACGGCCATCGGCCTCTACCAGATCTGGGGCGGCCAGCATCAGAATGCCCACAAGCCGCGCCACTACCAGGTGTGCGGGCAGGCCGGGCCGCTCGGCTGGGAGGTGCCGGCCGCGATCGGCGTCAAGAAGGCGCTGGAGGGCATGGGGCGGGGCGCGGAGGAAGTGGTCGGCGTGGTCGGCGACTACGGCTTCCAGTTCACGACTGAGGAGCTCGCGGTCGCCGCGCAGTACGACGTCCCCTTCGTGCTGATCATGCTCAACAACGAGTACCTGGGGCTGATCCGGCAGGCCTCGGCCGGCTACGGCATGAACTACCAGGTGGACATCCACTACGACGAGACGGGCACGGACAACGTCAAGCTCATGGAGGCGTACGGCTGTTCGGGGCGGCGGGTGACGGCGCCGTCGGACATCCGCCCCGCGATCGAGTGGGCGCGCAAGGAGGCCGTGGCGACCTCGCGGCCGGTGCTGGTGGAGGTGCTGATCGAGCGTGAGGCGGACACCCCGCACGGCCCGGACATCGACGCCGTCCGCGAGACCGAGCCCGTAGGGGAGACCGAACCCGTACGGGATGCCGGGCCCGTACGGGAGCGCTAGCGTACGACCGGCGCGTGCGCCGCCGCGTGCGGCGGCGACACGGGAGGCGCGGGGGGCGCACCCGCCCTCTTCCGCATTCGCTCCCCCCGCGCGCCCGCATCGTGGACGATGGGCCTCGTACGCATACCTCACGGACCCGTTGCTGGAGCCGAATATGGCCAAGAGCGTGCCGGTTCACTGCCCGACGTGCCGTCGCGAGCACTCCTTCACCCCGCCCACCTTCCCCTGCGCGTGCGGTGCGCCGCTCACGCTGCCGCTCCAGGCGGACGCCTCCCCCGAACGCGTCGCGCACCGCACCTGGCGCGACGCGTGGGTGGCCGTGCGCTGCCCCGCCTGCGACCGGCAGGACCAGTGGCCGCGGCCGGAGTTCGGCTGCGCGTGCGGCACGGTGGTGCGGCTGCCTGTACAGCCTCCCGGTGACGGGTCCGGTTCCGGGGACGCGTCCGGTTCCGGTTCCGGTTCCGGGGACGGCGAGCCCTGCGCCGATGACCCGCCCGCCCGGGCCCGGCGCCCCGCCTTCCGGCCGGTTGCCATCCGCACCGCGGGCGACGCGGTCATGGCCGCCGAGCGCTATCTGACCTGGCTCGGGTACGCGGGCGTGACCCGGCCCCGCGACCCGGAGGAGGAGGGCGTCGACCTGCGCGCTGCCGGGCTCGTCGCCCGCGTGGACCCCTCCACCGTGCCGACCTCGCTACGGGACGTGGAGTGCCTGTGGCTGCACGGGCTGGTGGACGGGGCGCGAGGGGCGTTCTTCTCGCTCGCCGGCTACGCGCGCGAGGCCCGCTCCCGCGCGGACGACCTGCGGGTTCCGTTGTTCGTGATGGACCTCACCGGCACTCCGCAGCCGCTGAACGCCCCTGCGGACGAGCTCGTCGAGCTGGGGCCCGCGTGAGCCGCCCGCACCGCCAACCTCAATTTTTCCTCTGAACCACGGCCTGACGATGGCGAGTTGGGGTCGGACGGGACGAGACTTCGTACCGGGCCCGCGAAACGGACGGGGGATCGCGGGCCCCTCCACGCCCCGGGCGGGGCCCGGCGCCTTGCCGTCTCCGACGGATCGGGGGGAGGCGCCGGCCCCGCCCGAGCGCGTTCCGCCGGGATCAGGTGCGGACTCCGCGCGGGCCGCGGCGGGAAGCCGCACCGCTCAGGCGTCCTCCGAGCCCGCCGCCAGGCGTTCCCCTTCGCGCAGCTCCACCTTCCTCACCTTGCCGCTGACCGTCATCGGGAACGCCTCCAGGATCCGCAGACGGCGCGGGATCTTGTAGTGGGCGAGGCTGCCGCGGCAGAAGCTGGTGAGTTCGTCCAGGCCGAGCGGCTTGGCCGGGTCACGGAGGATGACGCAGGCCATGATCTCCTCGCCGTACTTCTCGTCGGGCACGCCGACGACCTGCACGTCGGCGATCTTGGGGTGGGTGTAGAGGAACTCCTCGATCTCCCGGGGGTAGACGTTCTCCCCGCCCCTGATGATCATGTCCTTGATGCGGCCGACGATGCGGACGTAGCCGTCCTCGTCCATCACCGCGAGGTCGCCGGTGTGCATCCAGCGCTCGCCGTCGACGGCCTCGGCGGTGCGCTCCGGCTCGTCCCAGTAGCCGAGCATCACCGAATAGCCGCGCGTGCACAGCTCGCCGGGCCGGCCGCGGCCGGTGGTGTCGCCCGTCTCGGGGTCGACGATCTTCACCTCGATGTGCGGCAGCACCCGGCCGACCGTGCCCGTGCGCCGCGCGATGTCGTCGTCGCGCCGGGTCTGCGTGGAGACGGGCGACGTCTCGGTCATCCCGTAGCAGATGGAGACCTCGGACATGTGCATCTCGCCCATGACCCGCTTCATGACCTCGGTCGGGCACGGCGAGCCCGCCATGATGCCCGTGCGCAGCGAGGAGAGGTCGTACGTGGCGAAGTCCGGCAGGTCCAGCTCGGCGATGAACATGGTGGGCACGCCGTACAGGGAGGTGCAGCGCTCGCGCTCGACCGCGTGCAGCGTGGCGGTGGGGTCGAAGGCCGGGGCCGGGATGACGGCGCAGGCGCCGTGGCTGGTGACGGCGAGGTTGCCCATGACCATGCCGAAGCAGTGGTAGAAGGGCACGGGCAGGCAGACCCGGTCGGCCTCGGTGTAACCGAGCGTCTCCCCCACGAAGTAGCCGTTGTTGAGGATGTTGTGGTGGGAGAGGGTGGCGCCCTTGGCGAAGCCCGTGGTCCCGGACGTGTACTGGATGTTGACCGGGTCGTGGCAGCTCAGCCGCGCCTCGCGCGCGGCGAGCCGCTCGCGGGGCACGTACGCCCCGGCGCGGACGAGTCCGGCCCAGGTGGGGTCGTCGATGTGGACGACGTCGCGCAGCGCCGGGCAGTCGGCGCGGACCTCCTCGACCATGTGCCGGTAGTCGCTGTTCTTGTGCGCGACGGAGGCGACGAGCAGGCTGACGCCGGCCTGGCGCAGCACGTAGCGGAGTTCGTGGACGCGGTAGGCCGGGTTGATGTTGACCATGATCGCGCCGATGCGGGCGGTGGCGTACTGGACCATGACCCACTCGGGGCAGTTGACCGCCCAGATGCCGACCCGGTCCCCCTTGGCCACCCCCTTGGCCAGCAGCCCGAGCGCGATCTCCTCGACGGCGCGGCCGAACTCGGCGTAGGTCCAGCGGCGGCCGCTCGGGACGTCGACGAGGGCGTCGCGGTCGCCGAACCGCTCCACGGTGAAGGCGAGATCGGCACCGATGGTGTCGTCGATCAGCGGAACGGAGGTGCTCCCGGCCTCGTACGAGGGTGTGGTCACCGGTGGTCTTCCTCTCGGTACTCGTCAGCGCCGCCCGACAGCTCGCCGCGCGCGGTGCGTTCGCGCAGCTCGATGCGGCGGATCTTGCCGGACACGGTCTTGGGGAGCTCGGCGAACTCCAGCCGCCGGATGCGCTTGAAGGGGGCGAGGGTGGCCCGCGAGTGGGCGAACAGGGCCTTGGCCGTGCGGGGGCCGGGCTCCCAGCCCTCGGCGAGGACGACGTACGCCTTGGGCACGGAGAGCCGCAGCGGGTCGGGGGCGGGGACGACGGCCGCCTCGGCCACGGCCTCGTGTTCGAGCAGGGCGCTCTCCAGCTCGAACGGCGACACCTTGTAGTCACTCGACTTGAACACGTCGTCGCTGCGGCCCACGTAGGTGAGGTATCCGTCGGCGTCGCGGGCGGCGATGTCGCCGGTGCGGTAGTAGCCGCCGGCCATGGCCTCCGCCGTGCGCTCGGGGTCGCCCGCGTAGCCCGTCATGACGCCGACGGGGCGGTCGGAGAGGTCGAGGGCGATCTCGCCCTCGTCGGCGGGCTCGCCCGTGACGGGGTCGAGGAGGACGACCGTGTAGCCGGGGCCGGGGCGGCCCATGGAGCCGGTCTTCACCGGCTGGCCGGGCGGGTTGGCGATCTGCACGGTGGTCTCGGTCTGCCCGAAGCCGTCGCGGATCGTCACGCCCCAGGCCCGCCGGACGGTCTCGATGACCTCGGGGTTGAGCGGCTCGCCCGCGGCGACGGCCTCGCGGGGCGGGGTGCGCAGCGCGCCGAGGTCGGCCTGGATGAGCATGCGCCACACCGTGGGCGGGGCGCAGAAGCTCGTCACGCCTGCCCGGTCCATCTCCGCCATGAGGCGGGCGGCGTCGAAGCGGGTGTAGTTGTGCACGTAGACGGTGGCTTCGGCGTTCCAGGGGGCGAAGAGGCTGGACCAGGCGTGCTTGGCCCAGCCGGGCGAGGAGATGTTGAGGTGGACGTCCCCCGGCCGGAGCCCGATCCAGTACATGGTCGTCAGATGGCCCACGGGATACGAGGTGTGGGTGTGCTCGACGAGCTTGGGCCGGGCGGTGGTGCCGGAGGTGAAGTAGAGCAGCAGGGGGTCGTCGGCGCGGGTGGGGCCGTCGGGGGTGAAGGTGTCGGCGGCGTGGGCGGAGTCGGCGTAGCTGTGCCAGACGGCCGTGCGGCCCGCAGGACCGGAGGCGCCCGGGCCGTTCGGTTCCGTGCCGCGCCTTCCCGCGCAGCCCGCTTCCGTACCGCTCGCTTCCGTACCGCCGGCCGTTCCGCCCACCGCGATCCGCGTGTAGCCGCCCGGTACGCCGGCGAACTTGCCGGTGTCCGCGGCCCGTACGAGCACGTGGGCGGCCCGGCCGCGCTCCACGCGGTCGGCCAGGTCGGCCGTGCCGAGCAGCGGGGTGGCCGGGATGACCACGGCGCGCAGCTTCATCGCGGCGAGGGCGGTCTCCCAGAGCTCGGCCTGGTTGCCGAGCATGACGATCATGCGGTCCCCGGCGCGTACGCCCTGCTCGCGCAGCCAGTTGGCGACCTGGTTCGAGCGGCGGCGCAGGTCGTCGAAGGAGTACGCGGCCTCGGAGCCGTCCTCTTCGGCGATCCGCAGGGCGGTGCGGTCGTTGCCCTCGGCAATGGTGTCGAACCAGTCCAGCGCCCAGTTGAACTCTTCCGGGCGGGGCCAGACGAAGCCCTCGCGGGCCGCCTGCCAGTCCTCGCGGTGCGCGAGGAGGAAGTCCCGGGCCGCGCGGAATGCGGCGGCGGGGGCGGGCGTTGCCGCCGTGGTGCCCGGATTCCGCGGCTTCGATGGCGTCACATGTCCTCCAGATTGCGGGGCACGTCGCCGACCCGCATGGTTAGCATCGTGCGACGGTGATCTGAGTCTCACCACCCCCGAACGGGGGTGGCCGCATTTCAGGGATACGGAGGTTCCTCCTCCGTATCCGGGACGGGGAGGCAGCGATGGGAGACCCGGACGGAACGGCCGAGGTACGGGCGGCGCTGATGCGGATGCGCAGGGGGGCCGGGCTGCCGGTCGCCTTCGGCGGTCTGCTCACCGGCGCCCGGCAGTTCCGAATATCGGACATGACGGGAACGACGACGCCGGTCCTGCGCGGCCTGGCGATCCGCACGGGCAGCGGGCTGGGCGGCAAGGCGGCC
The DNA here is from genome assembly GCF_044336695.1 of Streptomyces sp. SCA2-17. Lineage (NCBI taxonomy): Bacteria > Bacillati > Actinomycetota > Actinomycetes > Kitasatosporales > Streptomycetaceae > Streptomyces > Streptomyces sp. SCA2-17. The sequence goes on along the minus strand of NZ_CP117521.1, from coordinate 5,315,643 downwards.
GCCCTGACCAGGCCGCTGTCCGTCACCGACTACCAGTCCTCGCACGTCATCACCCACGAGTACGACGCGGCGGTGGCGACCGAGGGCCTGCGCTCCGTGCTCGCGGTGCCCGTGGTCGTACGGGGCCGGGTGCGCGGCGTGCTCTACGGCGCGCTGCGGCGGCCGCTCACCCTCGGGGACCGCTCCCTGACCGCCGCCGTCGACGCGGCGCGCGAGCTCGAACAGGCCCTCGCCGTGCAGGACGAGGTCCAGCGGCTGCTGTCCGTGGCCCATCAGCCGACCACCGCCGACCCGGCGATGTGGGAGGAGGTCCGCGAGGCGCACTTCGAACTGCGCGCCCTGGCACAGCGTGTCACCGACCCCCTGCTCCGGCAGGAGCTCCTCGCGGCGTGCGGGCGCCTCGCCGCGGCGTCCTCGGCGGAGCCGGCGGGACGGCGCGCGGGGCCGGACGTCGGCCTGTCGCCGCGCGAGGTGGACGTCCTCGCGTGCGTGGCCACGGGCGCGACGAACGCCACCGCGGCGGACCGGCTGGGCCTGCGCCCGGAAACGGTCAAGAGCTACCTCCGGTCGAGCATGCGGAAGCTGGGCGTGCACACGCGCCTGGAGGCCGTGGTCGCGGCGCGGCGGGCGGGGCTGCTGCCGTAGCGGTCCCTTTCCGGCCCGTCAACGAAGCGTCAAAGGAGTGGCACTGAGGGTCAACAGGCTGTCAAGGAGGAGCTCGGCGGGGTTCGGTACGGGCATAGCGTGAACGGCGGCGCCGCGGCGCCGTCGACGACGTTCCCATCCGACACCTCCCGAGCTTCCGAGGACCGTCATGCACCTGAGCCGTACCCCTGCCGAAGCCGCCGCAGTCGCAGCCGTCGAAAGCACGGTCGGCGACAGCCCGGCCGGCGACGGGGAACCCTCCGAACCGTCCGAACCCTCGCATCCCACCGGGCACGCCCCCGCCCCGCCGCTGTACGTCCCCGTACGGCCCTGCGCGTGCGGCTTCGCCCTGCGGGTCTTCCGCTCCCCGCTCGGGGCGCGGACCGCCGTCGCCTTCACCACGGAGGGGCGGCTTTCGGACGTTCTGGGCCCCGATCAGCCGGCCATCCGGCTGGCCCTGCCGGCGGTACGGGCGCTGGCCTCGCCCCTCGGCGTCGACCTCGTCTCCGTGGACCCCCAGCTGACGGCTCCCCCGGTCTCCACGGACCCGCCCGGCACGCCTTTGCCGGCTTTCCCGTCCTGACGGGGCTCCTCGCGGGGCGGTGCTCCTGCTGAGGGCGAGCCCGGCACCGCCGACGAGCCCCGCGGGCGCGACCCTGCGACAGGCTCCTTGCCACGGGCAAGGAGACCCAGAACCCGCCGCAACGGCGAGCACCCCCGCCACGCGGCCCGGCGGTGCCGAGACCACCAAAAGCCACCCCACCCCGCACCTCCCTCCGAAGGAGCCCCCGTGGTCATGTCGACCGCCCCCACCTCCCCTCCCCGTCCTCCGGACGCGCCGGAGGCGCCCCTGTGGCCCGCGTCCGCCCGGGCCGTGCCGGGCGGCGGGATCGCCGTCGGCGGGGTGCCGCTGGCGGAGGTCGCCGACCGGTTCGGCACGCCCGTCTACGTCCTGGACGAGGGTGAGGTGCGGGCCCGCGCCCGCGCCTGGCGCGCCGCCCTGCCGGGCGCCGACGTCGCCTACGCCGGCAAGGCGTTCCTCTCCCGCGCGATGATCCGCTGGATCGAGGAGGAGGGCCTGTCCCTGGACGTCTGCTCCGCGGGCGAGCTGGAGTTCGCCGTGCACAGCGGCTTCCCCGCCGAGCGGATCGTGCTGCACGGCAACGCCAAGAGCCCCGGCGACGTGCGGGCCGCGCTGCGCCTGGGCGTCGGCCGGATCGTCATCGACGGCACGGGCGAGATCGCCCGCCTCGCCGCCCTCGTGCCGCCGGGCGCCCGCCAGCGGGTGCTGCTGCGGGTCGTGCCGGGCGTGACGGCCGGGGCGCACGCGGCGGTGCGGACCGGGATGGACGGCCAGAAGTTCGGGCTGTCGGTGACGGGCGGCGAAGCCGAGGAGGCGGTCGCGCGGCTCCTCGGGCAGCCCCGGCTGGAGCTGGTGGGCCTGCACTGCCACCTCGGTTCGCAGATCGCGGGCCTCGGCCCGTACGTGAGCGCCGTGCGCCGCCTCGTCCCGCTGCTGGCCCGGATCCGCGACCGGCACGGGGTGACGTTCCCCGAGCTGGACCTGGGCGGCGGCTTCGCCATCGCCTACCGCGAGGGCGACCCGGCCGTGGACCCGGGCACGTACGCCGAGCGGGTCATGGGAGAACTCACCCTGGAGTGCGGCCGCTTCGGGCTGCCGCTGCCCCGCCTGACGGTGGAGCCGGGGCGGTGGATAGCCGGGCCGGCGGGCGTCGCGCTGTACCGGGTGCTGTCGGTGAAGTCCACCGGCGGCCGGACGTTCGTGGCCGTCGACGGCGGCATGAGCGACAACCCGCGCCCGGCACTGTACGGCGTGCGCTACACGGTCCGCCTCGCGGGCCGCTCCTCCACCGCGCCCGGCCGCGCCGTGACGGTGGTGGGCCGGCACTGCGAGGCGGGCGACGTGCTCGCCGACGACGTGGAGCTCCCCGCCGACCTGCGCCCGGGCGACGTGCTGGCCGTCCCGGCGTCGGGCGCGTACCACCTGTCGATGGCCTCGGCGTACAACCTGGTGGGGCGGCCGCCCGTGGCCGCGGTGTCCGGCGGCCGCGCGCGCCTGCTCGTCCGCCGCGAGACCCTGGCGGACCTGCGCAGCCGGGACGTCGGGGAGTAGGGCGGCGCGGGCGGCCACGGCGGCTCAGGCGGCCGGAGCGGCTCCCAGCCCGAGCGTCTCCCGCAGGGCCCGCCCGTCCACCTTGCCGTTCGCGCTCAGGGGGAAGCTCCCCACGACGTGGACGGCGTTGGGCTGTTCGTACTCCGCGAGGTGGGGGGCGAGCCGGGTGCGCCAGTGCCTGGGGGGCAGGGCCTCGGGGTCCTCGACGACGAAGTGGAGGGCGCAGCCGCGGCGGGCGTCGTCGACGGCGAGGACCTTGACCTGGCGGCCGCAGGCCTCCGCCTTCTTCGCCAGGCCCTCCGGGTAGAGGGTGAAGCCCGCCCGGTGCACCGCCTGGTTGCGGCCCACGACGTGGACGTTGCCGTCGCTGTCGATGCGTCCCAGGTCGGCCGTGCGGTACCAGAGGTCCCGGGGCACGGGGCGCACGGCGCCCCCGGCGTCGAGGTAGCCCTCCATGAGGCCGGGTGAGCGGACCTCGATCTCGCCGGTCTCGCCGGGGGCGAGCGGGGTGCCGCCGGGGCCGACGACGCGCAGGCCGACGCCGGGCAGCGGGCGGCCGCAGCCGACGGGAGCCTCGGGGGTGGCCAGGGCGACGTTGCCGAGTTCGGTGAGACCGTAGCCGTCGAGCAGCGGCCGGCCCATCGTTTCCTCGAAGGCGGCGGCGAGCGGCGCGGGGAGGGGGGCGCCGCCCACGCCCCAGATGCGGACCGCGGACAGGCCGGTGCGCAGTTCGGGCCGGCGGCGGACGAGGCCCAGCAGCAGGTCGTAGGTGGAGGGGGCGGCGTCCACGGCGGTGGCCCCCGCCGCGACGGCCTTCGCTACGGCGGTGTCGAGGCGCTGGTAGGGCGTGACGACCAGGGTGCAGCGGGCGAGCCACCAGAGGAGGATCACGGAGAGCCCGTACTGGTGGGAGAAGGGGAGGAGCGGGGCGAGGACGTCCCGCTCGTGGTAGCCCATGGCGCGGATGGTGCGCACGGTGTTGTCGTGGACGGCGCGCCCGGACTTGACGATGCCCTTGGGGCGCCCGGTGGTGCCGGAGGACCACAGCACCAGTGCGTCGGGGCGCGCGAACCAGGCGGTGAGGTCGACTTCGCCACCGGCCTCGCCGGCGGCCGGGCCGCCGCGCGTCCCCGCGCCCGGGAAGTGCAGCACCCGGTCCGCGGGGAGGTGGTCCGCGCCGCCGCTCTCGCACAGCAGCCAGCGGGCCGCCGCGCGCTCGGCGGCGGCGCGGTTCTCCGCCGCGGGCTGCCGGTGGTCGACGGGGACCAGCGAGGTGTCGAGGTGCATCAGGGCGAGCAGGGCGACGACGTAGTCGGCGGAGTTGTCGCCCTTGACGAGGACGCGGTCGCCGGGCCGGATGCCGCGGCCGCGGAACTCGTGCGCCGCGGCGAGCACCCGGCGGGCGAGCGCCTCGCCGTCGAGGCCCGCGGGGCCGCCGGCGAGCCGGGGGGCGGCCTGCGCCGGCGCCATCAGGTCAGTCATGTGATCCTCCTGCCCGCTGCGCCGGGCGTACGGGGCGTTCCAGCAGGGGTGTGCGCGGGTCCCACGGCCCGTCCTGCGCGTCGCGGCGGCGCCGCGCGATGCCGGACAGGGCCTCCAGCACGACGCGGTTGCCGAGGTAGGCCGTGATCTCGGCGTGGTCGTACGGCGGGGAGACCTCGACGACCTCGACGCCGACGACGGGGAGCTCGTAGGCCGCGCGGCGGACGGCGTCGAGGAGCTGGCGGGAGGTCAGCCCGCCGGGCTCGGGGGTGCCCGTGCCCGGTGCGTGCCCGGGGTCGACCACGTCGACGTCGACGGAGAGGTAGACGCCGTCGCAGTCGTCCATGGCGGTGGCGAACGCCTCGGTCAGGCAGGCGTCCAGGCCGCGGGCGGTGATCTCGCTCATCTCGTAGGAGCGCATGCCCTGCCCGGCCATCCACTCCAGCGTCTCGGGCTCGGGGTAGTAGCCGCGCAGCCCGATCTGGAGGAAGCGGTCGCCGCGCACCGCGCCCGACTCGATGAGCTGGCGCATGGGCTTGCCGTGCCCGTAGAGGGGGCCGGACTCCACGTCGCCGGTGTCGGCGTGGGCGTCGAAGTGCAGCATCGCGATGCGGCCGTAGCCGTGGTGGGCGGCGACGCCGCGCATGTCGGGCAGGGCGACCGTGTGGTCGCCGCCGAGGACGACGGGGATCGCGCCGAGCGAGGCCACCATGCGCACGGCGGCCTCGATCTGCCGGATGCCGCGGGCGACTTCGCCGGGGTAGCAGGGGACGTCCCCCGCGTCGTAGACCCGCAGCTCCGTCAGGGGGTCCACGCCGAGCGCCAGGCTGCGGCGGACGCCGTTCTGCGGCAGGTAGCAGGCCTGGCGGATCGCGCTCGGGCCGAAGCGGGCGCCCGGCCGGTGCGAGGTGCCGCCGTCCAGCGGGGCGCCGAGGATCACCACGTCGGGATGGTCCGGCGGGCTGGACAGGTCCAGGCGCGGGACGCCGAGGAAGGTGATGTCGGGGCCGAACTGCGCGCCCAGGTGCTGCACGTCAGCTCCCCACCATGTGATGCCCGCCGTCCACGTGGACGATCTCGCCGGTGGTGGCGGGGAACCAGTCGGACAGCAGGGCGAGGCAGGCGCGGGCCGTGGGCCCGGCGTCGGACGCGTCCCAGCCCAGGGGGGCGCGCACGGCCCAGTCGCGTTCGAAGCCGGCGCCGTCGCCGCCGATCGCCCGTGCGGCGAGGGTGCGCAGCGGGCCCGCCGCGACGAGGTTGACGCGCACTCCCTCGGGGCCGAGGTCGCGGGCCAGGTAGCGGGCGCACGACTCCAGGCCGGCCTTGGCCACGCCCATCCAGTCGTAGCCGGGCCAGGCGCGCGAGGCGTCGAAGTCGACGCCCACGAGGGCGGATCCGGGGCGCAGCAGCGGGCGGCAGGCCACCGCGAGGGCTTTGAGGGAGTAGGTCGAGGTGTGCAGGGTCGAGGCCACGTCGGCCCAGGGGGCGTCGAGGAACCCGCCGTCCAGGCAGGTCGCGGGGGCGTGGGCGACGGCGTGCAGGACGCCGTCGAGGCCGTCGAGGTGGGCGCCGACGCGGCCGGCGAGCGAGGCCAGCTGGGCCTCGTCGGTGACGTCGAGGTCGACGACGGGGGCCTCGTGCGGCAGGCGCCGGGCGAGGCGCTGGACCAGGGAGGGCCGGCCGTAGGCGGTGAGCACGACGTGCGCGCCCTGTTCCTGGGCGAGCCGGGCCACGGAGAATGCGATCGAACTCTCGCTGATCACGCCGGTGATCAGCAGTCTCTTGCCGTCGAGCAAGCCGCTCATCCGGTCTCCTTCGTCCTGTTCGGTGGTACTGGCCGGTCCGTGGACCGGGCGCGCGCTGGGCGGGCCCGGTACACGGCGCGGCTGGTTCAGCAGCTGTTGCTGATGGTGCTGCTCAGTCGGTCGGCCTCCGCGGCCGGGACCTCGAGACCCTGAAGGTCAAGAACGATCGCCATGATGTGTACCTCCCCTCCAAGTGAGTTGATGGGCACGGGCGCCCGCCACTACAACGGGCGCCCCGTGCACGGCAACAACCGCGTCAGCAGCCGTTGCTGATGGTGCTGCCCAGCAGCTCGGCCTCCGCGGCCGGGACCTCAAGACCCTGAAGGTCAAGAACGATCGCCATGATGTGTACCTCCCCTCCAAGTGAGTTGATGGGCACGGGCGCCCGCCACTACAACGGGCGCCCCGTGCACGGCAACAACCGCGTCAGCAGCCGTTGCTGATGGTGCTGCCCAGCAGCTCGGCCTCCGCGGCCGGGACCTCAAGACCCTGAAGGTCAAGAACGATCGCCATGATGTGTGCCTCCTCTCCGTTTCCTACGGGCCGGCCCGTCGGTGTCGGGCCCGGCGGAGTGACCGGTCGGCCGTCGGCCGGCCGGAGTCCAGGGGTGCGCGCGCGGCGCGGTGGGCGGGGCCTCCTAGCGGGCGGGCCCCGGCGCCAGGAAGGGCAGGAACGCCCGGCGGCCGTCGAGCGCCGCGGCGAGCGCCAGCAGGATGCCCGCGTTGCCGGTGGCGACGTCCATCGAGAGCCTGCGGAGCTGCTCGCCGGGGAAGGCGACGTGCCCGCGGAAGGCCATGGCGTGCCAGTGGAGCCGGGACAGGTGCCGTGCCACGCCGGGGTCCGTGCCCGTCCCGCCGGTGCGCCGCTCGCGGAGTGCCGCCAGTGTGGCCAGCAGGCCGGCGCGGCCGCCGAACAGGTGCGGTTCGATGACGAACTCCGGCTCCGCGGCGCGGGCCAGGGCGGTGACGGCTTCGGTCAGCCGCGCGTCGTCGCGGTGGGCCAGCACCTCGTCGGCCACCAGGGCGATGCCCGCGCCGCCGACCTCCAGGTAGGGCAGCAGCCGGTAGCCGCCGTCGACCTGAAGCGATCCGTCCGTGCCGGGCCGGCACAGGTCGAGGTCGCGGTGGAGCGCGGTGACCGCGAGGTCGAGGTGGCCGGGGTCGCCGGTGTCCTCGTACAGCCGCAGGAAGAACAGGGCGGGGCCGCTCCAGCCGCGGAGCAGTCCGGCGCGGGTGCCGTGGTCGTGTCCGCGGACGATGCCCGGTGCGGTGCCCGCGCGGACGGCGTCGGCCGTCCGCGCCGCCAGCTCCAGGGCCGCCTGCCGGTGGCCGTCGTCGCCCGTGCGGCGGGCGAGGTGCAGCAGGTTGAGCCCCACGCCCGCCGTGCCGCGGAAGAGGCTGACGTCGCGCATCCCGTCCACGGTGTCCCGGCAGGCGTCGACCGTGCGCAGCGCGGCCTCGCGGTGCCCGAACTCCTCCAGGACGTGGGCGACGCCGTGCAGTCCGTCGTAGAACCCGGCGTGCGGTGCGCTCGCGCGCCCGGCGGCCGTCAGCAGCCACTGCTCCAGGTCCGGGTGGCGTCCCGCGCCGCTGGTGTGCAGCGCCCAGAGGACGCCGGCGGCACCGTAGGCGAAGTTGAGGCCGTCCGTGTGGAACTGCCGTACGTCGCCGGGGAAGAGCCGGTCGGTGCGCTCGGGGGTGGCGCTGAGCAGCACCGCCTCGGCCATGGACTTGCGGAGGACGTCCCAGTCCGGGTCGCCTGCGTCCAGGTCCGGCCCGGGCTCGCGCAGGGCGGCCGGGACCTTCTCCAGGGCGGCCGGGTCGGGCGCCAGTTCGCGCCGTACGGCGTCCAGGGTGCCGGGCGCGAGGCCGAAGCGGCGCTCCGCCTCGTCGACCTGACGCACGGGGCGGCCGGGGTCCAGCTCGGAGAGCGCGGTGAGCGGGAAGAGCACCCACAGGCGCAGGGCGGCGAGCGCGTGGCGGTCGATGGCGAAGCCGGTCTTGCCGCGCGCCATGAAGCCGGGGTGGCCGAGGCCGAGCCGCTCCGCCTCGTCCACGGGGACGGCCAGTTCGAAGTCGACGAGCGCGACCTCGTCCTCCTCGCCGACGAGGATGTTCGCCGGGTGGAGGTCGCCGAAGACCACGCCGCGGGCGTGGACGCCGGCGACGAGCCGCTCGATGCGGTCCACGAGCGCCAACGCCCGGCGGGCGTAGGCCGCGAGCTTCTCGTCGGTGGCGTCGGCCTTCGTCAGCGGGTAGGTGCGGGCCAGCCAGGTCTGGAGGGTGTCGCCCGCCATGTGTTCCACGGCGAGGAAGTGGTGCTCCCACACGAGGTGGTGGCCGTACAGCTCGGGCACGCCGGGGACGCCGGCGAGCAGTTCCATGGCGCGCCGCTCGCGCTGCAAGCGGGCGACGGCGTCCACGCCGCGGCCGTCGAGCCCGGCGTGCGGGCGGGCCTCCTTGAGGACGACGCGCCGCCCGTCGGTGTGCCGGGCCTCGTACACCCCTCCGCCGTTGGAGAAGTGCAGGGCCCGCTCCACCCGGTAGGGGAAGTCGGCGTCACGGCCGGAGGACTGCCGTGCGGCGAGGTGCGGGGCGAGGAAGTCCGGGAGCTCCACCCAGTCGGGCACCTCGAACACCGGCCGCCGGCGGTCCGGGACGAGCACGCCGTCGGGACGCTCGATCGCGGGCACGGGGGTGCCGTCGGTGTCGGCGCAGTACCGGGTGACGAAGCCGCCGTAGCGCACGTGCAGGGGGCCGTCGCCCCACCGCAGGTCGGTGAGGATGTACGGGCCCGGCTCGCCGTCGAGCACGGGGGCGAGCTCCTGGAGGACGCGGTGCAGCTGTGCCTCGTCCTCGGGATAGATGGTCACGAGCTTGCCGCTCGCCGAGCGGGGCGCGTACTTGAGGCTGTGGGCGGTGACCACGGAGCGGCTGCGGAGGAACTTGAAGGGGACGCCGAGCCGGGTGCAGTGCTCGAAGGCGGTGTCGATGACGCGCTGCGCGTTGTCCGGGAGACCCGAGATGTGGATCTTCCACCCCTGCTGGGGCATGACGTGCCCGGCCGGCAGGTAGACCACCCACACGTCCCGGTCGCGGCGCTCCCAGCCGGCGGGCACGGCGGCGAGGGTCTGCGTGAACGCGGAGCCGTCGGCGCCGCCGCGGCTGCCCGTGTCGTAGAAGACCGGGTCGGCCTGGCAGTAGGCCTCGGCCGGTGGCCTGGAGTTCATCGTCCCTCTCCCTCGTCCGGGTTCGCCTGGTCCCGGCTCGCCTCGTCCCCCTTGCCCGCCTCGTCCAGCAGCAGCTGGAAGGAGGTCTCGGTGCCCGGGCGGCGCAGGTGGCTGCGGAGCAGCTCGCGGGCCTCGGCCTTGTCGCTCTCGGGGATCAGGTCGGGGCCGACGAAGGTGGGCGACACCCGGGTGAGGATGTCGACGGCTTCGTAGTACTCGTGGCGCAGCAGCGACCAGACGGCGGCGTGGTGGTAGCGGCCGTCGAGGAAGAAGTAGTCCCGCAGGATGCCTTCGAGGACGAAGCCCGCGCGTGTCGCCAGCCGGAGGACGGACTTGTTGTACAGGGCCGTCGTGAACTGCATCCGGTGGGCGTTGAGGGAGTGGAAGAGGTGGTCCAGGAGGAGGTCGAACGCCTCCGCGCCCAGGCCGCGCTGCCACATGTCGGGCCGGCCGATGGCGCCGCCGATGATGAAGTTGCCGGCGGGGCCGGACTGCCGGTAGTTGACCGTGCCGACGGTCACCCCGTCCCGGTCCCGGACCGCGAACTGCCGGATGCGCCCGCTGTTGTTGAGCTGCTTGAGCTCCTCGGGGGTGGCGTACTCGTTGGTGTCGGCGGTGAGGACGGCCGTCGGGGACGCGGGGCCCAGCCAGTCGGCCATCATGGCGTAGTCGGCGTCGGTGGGCCGGTCGAGGCTGACCAGTCTGCCCTTCATCGCTCCCCCTCCTTGTCGTGCGCGGCCTGCGCCGTGTCGTGCGCGGTCCCGGCCGGCGGCCATTCCCGGGCCACGAGGACGGCGTTGTGGCCGCCGAATCCGAACGAGTTGCTCATCGCGATGCGGGTGCGCCGGGGGCGCGCCCGGTGCGGTACGTAGTCCAGCCCGGGGTCCTCGGGGTCGTCGCAGTTGACGGTCGGCGGCAGCAGTCCGGTGCGGATCGCCTGCACGGTGGCGATGAGCTCGACCGCACCGGCCGCGCCGATCATGTGCCCCGTCATGGACTTGACCGAGCTGACCGGCACGCGCGGGGCGTGCTCGCCGAACACCTCGCGGACCGCGGCGCTCTCGATGCTGTCGTTGAGCGGGGTGCTGGTGCCGTGCGCGCAGATGTAGTCGATGTCTTCGGGCCGCAGGCCGGCGTCGGCCAGCGCGTCGGTCATCGCCCGCTTGGCGGCGATGCCCTCCGGGTGCGGGTGGGTGGAGTGGTAGGCGTCGGTGGTGACGCCGTATCCGGCGAGCTCGGCGAGGATCGCCGCGCCGCGCCGCTCGGCGTGCTCGGCGGACTCCAGGACGACCACCCCGGCGCCGGCTCCCATGACGAACCCGTCGCGGGCCCGGTCGAAGGGGCGGCTGGCGCGGGCGGGGTCCGTGCTGCGCGAGAGGGCGCCGACGTTGGCCGCGGCCGCGAGGTCGAGGGGGTTGACCGCGTCGTCGGAGCCGCCCGCGATGACCACGTCGGCGTATCCGTGGCGGATGAGCCGCAGGCCGTCGCCGATGCTGGTGGCGCCGGTCGCGCAGGCGGTGACCATCGCGCCGGAGGGGCCGCGGGCGCCGAAGTGGCCGGCGATCTCGGCCGCGGCGCTGTCCATCGAGCCGCCGGAGGCCAGGTAGGGGGTCATCGCGCGGCGGCCGCCCCGGTTCAGGTCGAGCACCCCGGTCTGGGTCATCTGCCCCGGCCCGTAGCCGGATCCGACCAGCACCGCGGTGCGCGGGGCGAGCTCCTCGCCGATCTCCAGGCCGGCCTGGTCCATCGCCTCCAGCGCGGCGGCCAGCGCGAACTGGGCGAAGCGGTCGAGGCGCCGGGCGGTCCTGTTGGGCATGTACGCCCGGGGCTCGAAGCCGACGACCTCGCCGGCCAGGGGCGTGGGCAGGGCGTCCGCGTCGTAGCGCGTGATGCGCCGGATGCCGCTGCGGCCCTCGGTCAGTGCGGCCCAGAACTCCGGAGCCGTGTGCCCGACCGGGGAGATCACCCCGGTGCCGGTGACCACCACGCGGCGGTCGCCCTGGTGCGTCTGCCTGAACACCGTGTCGAGCCCTCCTCCCTGAGCGGATCCACTCCCCCGCGGCGGTCCGCCGCGGCCGCCGGATCGCTCCGGCCCCCGAACCTTGACTCACCATCGGCCAGCTTGTCAAGAAACATGACTCAGATGACTCCGGAGAATTCGAGCCCTCTCCCCGCGTAGGCACGATCAGGCCCGTTCGACATTGACGATGCAGCGCAGATGCTATTCACTGCTCCCATCATGGATAGTCACACTCTTTACCCACTAGTCATGGAGAGCTGACATGACGCGCTGGAGCACCCTGCTGCTCGACGACGCGTCGCTCGCGCAGATGCCCGACCTCCCGGTCGACCACGTGCTGCACCACGCCGACGTGGTCACGGCCCAGCAGCCCAAGCCGCAGGCGCTGTACGAGCGCTGGGAGAAACAGCAGTGGAACGCGCAGGCGATCGACCTCGAACAGGACCGACTCGACTACGACAAGCGGCTCCCCAAGTCCGCCCGGAAGGCCCTTGAGGAGTCCATCGCCACCTTCATCATCGGCGAGTACACGGGCCTCGACCTGCTCGGGCCGATCCTCACCGGCGCCCCCGACGAGCTGGACCACCTCTACCTCGGCACGCAGATCGCCGACGAGACCCGCCACACGCAGCTGATGCTGCGGCTGGGCGAGGAGGTGCTGGGCCTGGACTCCGACCCCAAGCGGATGCTGGTGCAGGCCTGGAACATGTGCACCCCGCCGCACCGTGAGCTGAGCCGGCTGGAGACGGAGGTCATCCGCGAGATCCAGGAACGCCCCTCGGACTACGGCCGCTGGCTGCGCACCGTGGCCCTGTTCCACCTCATCTCCGAAGGCGTCCTGGCCCTCGTCGGGCAGCGCGCCATCGTCCAGTCCCTGCACAACGTCCCGATGCTGCCCGGGGTGAAGGCCGGCTTCACCGCGATGTGCCGGGACGAGTCGCGCCACGTCAGCTTCGGTCTGCACGCCCTGCGCCAGGGCGTGCGCGAGGGCTACGCCGACGACATCTGCGACATGATCGAGCAGGCGGCGCCCATCGCCCTGCGCATCGAAGAGGGCGGCAACGTCGAGGACGCGCCCGAGGGCACCACCATGCGCGAGCTCGGCATCGAGAGCCTGCGCCGGCAGATGCGCCTCATCGGCATCGACGACACCTTCACCGAGCACGTCGTCGGCCTGACCGAGCGGCCCGCGCCCGCGGGCGACCGCTGAGAACACCCGGCCGCCGGGCGGCGCCTGCGCCGCGCCCCCACCGCCGGGCACACCACCCACCGCACCACGACACACCCGGGAGAACCCATGACGCGCGAAGAGATCATCGCCGGCCTCGCCGAGATCCTCAACGAGGTGGCCGACGTCGAGCCCGCGAACGTGACCGAGGAGAAGTCCTTCATCGAGGACCTCGACGTCGACTCGCTGGCCATGGTGGAGGTCATCGTCTCCACCGAGGAGCGCTTCAACGTCCGCCTGCCGGAGGAGGAGCTCAAGGAGCTGCGCCTGGTGTCCGACGTGGTCACCCGCATCGAGAAGCAGCTCTGAGACGCCCCGTACGGGCCGCCGCGCCCGGTACCGGTCCGCGTGGGCCGGTGCCGGGCGTGCCCGCTGCCGCGGGCAGCGGAAACGGAAGTGAGGGGCGGCGATGCCGCCCCTCACTCCTTTACGGGCTTCTTCCGGGCTTCGTCCGGGGTCTCACTTCTCCCGGGGGAAGACGGTGTACGACCACGACCAGAGCGTGTCGACGACGTAGACCGTCAGCCACGTCTTGCCGAGCCATTCCGGCGCGCCGAAGCCCCACAACGCCGCCTGGCCCAGAGCGAAGAGGGCCGTGTGGACGTACCAGCCCTGACGCTCGCTCCGGGCTCGTTCAGCCGCCGGGGTGCCTTCCTCCCGGGCCTCGCTCGCCGGTGCCGCGAGATCGGGCAGGCCGAGCACGCGGATCGCGTACGGCGCCACGACCGCCCCGGCCAGGGACGCGCCCGCCGCCGCGGTGCAGGCCGCGGTCCAGCCCCACGCCTCGTACAACGCGCCCAGCGCCGCCGTGCCGGCCATGACCCCGGTCAGCCGGGCGGCCTCGTACAGCCCCAGGCCGCGGCCGGGCCTGCCGCCCGCGGCGGCCGAGACGGTCGCCTGCTCCACCGGGATCTGCGCCGCGAAGCAGGCGGCCGCCAGGGCCCACAGGACGGCGATCCCCGTGGGCGTGGGCACCACGACGAGGCCCCCGGCGAACAGGGCTCCGGCGACGAAGGCCGCCACCATGGCGGGCGTGCGGCCCAGCCGCGCGGTGACGTGGTGCGCGTGCTCGGGCAGCAGCACGAAGACGAGGAGTCCGGGGGCGAAGACCGTCATGATCTCGCCGGGTGACAGACCGTCACCCTGCAAGCGCAGCAGCAGGATCAGCCACAGGCCCGCCTCGCCGGCCGCCGTGACCGCCGCCACCGCCATCAGCGGGAGCATGGCGCGGCCCGGCCGGGGCCGGTCGGGGGATGCGCCCCGCGCGAGCGCCGGCCGCCCCGCCCCTGTCGCCGCCGGCGTTCCCGTTCCCCGGAGCAGCAGCGCCGCCGCCACGGAGCACGCCGCGCAGCCGGCCCAGAACACCGCCCGGTAGCCGGTGTTCTGGAGGATCAGGAAGGCGAGGACGTAGCCGGCGAGGGCGCCGCGGCCCTCGGCCGCCAGCAGTGCGCCGTAGGCGCCGGTGCGCTCGCCCTCCCCGTCGCCGGTCCAGCTGCGCACGGCGACCCAGAACAGCGCGCCGCCGGCCCCGCCCACCGCCGCCGCGGCGAACGCCCAGGGCGCCGAGTCCGCGAGGGCGTACCCGGCGAAGGACAGGGCGTACGCGAGCGCGCCGGCGGCGGCCACCCGCCGCCGGTCGAAGCGGTCGGCGAGCTCGCCCGCCACGGGGCGGACGAGGAGGGAGAGCACCGCCTCGGCCGCCACCAGCGCGCCGGCCGTGGCCGGGCCCGCGTGCAGCGTCGCGGCCGCCCACAGCGGCAGCAGGAAGTCGAGGACCTCCACCGGGGCGTTGGCGAGCGCCGCCGCCCGCAGGACCCGGCGCTCGCCGGGGCGGGCGGCCGGCGGGAGCGGTGCACCGCTCATGCGTCCAGGGCCGTTTTGGGAGTGATCACCCTGGTGGGGAAGGCGTTGTTGGTGATGCGGGCGAACATGCTGCGCGGGCCCGGGATCCAGACCTCGCTCGCTCCCCCCGCCCGCATGCCGCGCAGCACCGTCTCCCAGTGCACGGGCGTCGTCCAGCCGTCGAGGAGGTCCTGCTTGATCTCCTCCGGGTCGGTCAGCAGCCGCCCGTCGACGTCGGAGAGGAAGGGGACAGTCGCCTCGTTCCACTCGATGGTGCCGTAGACCTCGTCGTGCAGCCGCTGCCGCAGCCCGGCGACGGCGGAGCAGTGCTCGGCCCGGTTCATCGTGTAGAAGGGGAAGCCGCCCTCCTCGCGGACGCGCTGCTCGAAACGCTCCAGCGTGGCCAGTTCGGCCGAGACGGCGTGCACCTGCTCGTCGAGGATCACGGACAGCTCGACCCACTCGCCCCGGGCGCGGAACTCCGCCAGCAGGGCGTCGACGGTCGCGTGCGGCAGCCGGTAGAAGAAGTGGCAGCCCAGCGGCTTGTCGAGGGACTCGAAGTAGTCGGTCTCCACGACGACGCTGCGGCGGACCAGGGTCAGGGCCTGCTGGTAGCTGAGCGCCCCGGAGCGCACGGCCGCCATGAACGAGCCGAAGCTCTGGCCGCCGCACAGCGCCGGGCTTCCGCCGAACCGTTCCTCCGCCCAGTCCGCGAGCGCGAGGGTCAGCGCCATGAACCCGGTCTCGTACACCTCCCACTCGTAGATCGAAGCCTCGCGGTAGGCCTCGGCGAGCGAGTAGCCGAGGACCTCGTCGGCCTCGGCGAACCGCCGTCTGGCGTGCGCGTTGCCGGTCACGAAGTCCTTGATGGCGTCGTAACGGCTGGGCACGAGGCCCGGGAAGAACATCACTACGGACACGTGTCGTCCCTTTCTCGCGGTCAGGCGTCCTCGCGCGCGGGGAAGTCCCCCGCGGCCCCGTCCATGCCGGGCGGGAAGTCGCCGAGGGAGACGCTCACCTCGACCACCGCGGCGGTGCCGGCCGCGCAGGTCCGCCAGGCCTCGGCGAGGACGCGGTCGAGGTCGGCCCGGTCGGTGACGGACCAGTGGCCGAAGCCGTGGGCGCGGGCGAGGCCCTCGGTGCCGGTGGGGCGCGGGGTGGTGAACGCGAAGCGCGAGTCCTCGCCGGAGACCCGGTCGAGGTTGGTCTGGAGCCATCCGTAACCGCCGTTGTCCAGCACGACGTAGAGGACGGCGGCCCCGCAGTCGGCGAGGGTGGGCAGCTCGCCGCGGAAGATGTTGAAGGCGCCGTCCCCGACCACGGCGACGACGGGCCGCTCCGGCAGGGCCAGGCGGACGCCGACGGCCGCGGCGGCGCCGAAGCCCAGCGGCGTCTGCTCGCTCGGTACCACGGAACCGCCCGTGGCGCCGCACGAGTAGTGCGGGTAGAAGTACGACCACATGTCCTGGAGGCCGTTCTCCTGCACCAGGACGCGGTCGGCGGGGACGGCCCGGTCGAGCGCGCCCAGCACCTGGGCGACGGTCGGGCCGGGGCCGGTGACCGCCTTCTCCGCCTCGCGCGCCCGCAGTTCCGCCCGCTCGGCCTGCCCGGCCTTCGCCCGGCGCACGCGCGCCTCCCACTCCGCCGGGCGCTCGTGCCCGGCGAGCAGCTCCGTCCAGCCGACCACGGTGCGGGCCGCGTCGCCCAGCACGTGGGCGCCGGGGCGGCCGGTGACCACGGAGTCCTCCCCGCTGACGACCTGGACGACGGGCAGGTCCGCGGGCGCGGGCCAGCCGAACGTCGCCGTCTCCTCCAGCCTGCTGCCGAGGGCGACGACCAGGTCCGCCTCGCGCCACAGGTCGCTGGCGGGCGCGACCGTGTAGAGGCCCGAGACGCCGCAGAAGAGGGGGTGGTCCTCGTCGACCGTGCCGCGCCCGGAGGCCGTGGTGAAGATGCCCGCCCCCAGCAGTTCGGCGAACGCCTCCACGGAGCGGTCCGCGTTGCGGTGCCGGGCCCCGCCGCCCACCAGCAGCAGCGGCCGGCGGGCCGCCGAGATCAGCTCGGCGGTGGCGCGCAGCACGCCGGCGTCCGGGGCGGTCCGCTGCGGGGTGCCGGGCCGCCACGGGGTGGCGGCGGTGACGGGCTCCAGGGCGATCTGTTCGGGGATCTCCACGTAGACGGGGCCGGGCGTGCCGTTGACGGCGATGGCGACGGCCTTGTCCAGGACGGCGGGCAGCCGCTCGGCGCTGTCGACGCGCACGGCCCACTTGGTGAACGGGCGGACCGCGGTGAGCTGGTCGAGCTCCTGGAACGCGCCGGTGCCCAGGGCGTCCAGGCGCGTGCCGCCGGCGACGAGCAGGACGGGAGCCGCGGCGGACCTCGCCTCCAGGAGCCCGGTGAGGGTGTTGGTGAGGGCCGGTCCCTTGCCGACGGCGCACACGGCGGGGCGCCCGGAGGCGAGGGCGTACCCCGTCGCCATGTGGACGGCGTTGCGCTGGTCGCGGCAGAGCACCACGTCGGTGGTGGTGCCCTCCAGGGCGCCGAGCAGGTCCATGTCGTCGCCGGGCAGGCCGAAGACGGCTCCGGCGCCGAGGTGCCCGAGGTGGTCGGCGACCGCCGCCCAGGCGGTGGGGTAGGTGCGTGCGCTCATCGTGCCGCCTCCGGGAAGTGTTCGGCGACGGCCTTGGAGATGAGGACCGGCTCGGCCCGCAGCTCCTCGCCCGTGCTGATGTAGTTGGCCTGGCGGCCGTAGCCGCCGAACGGCGCGTTGCCGTCGTCGATGGACATCAGGGTCGTGTCGACGGTCACGGTGGTGCGCCGGCGCAGCGCCTCGACCAGGTCCGGTGCGTGTCCGTAGACGCTGGAGCCCAGGGCGCGTTCGGTGAACACGCCCGTGGTGAGGGTCGCGGCGAGGGCGTCCGCGTCGCGGTAGCCCACGACGTTGAAGACCGGCGCGAAGAACTCCGGGAGCTGGAAGCGGGGGGTGACCTCGCCGCCGACGACGACGGCGGGCTCGATGCGGCGGGTGCGGAAGTCCACGCCGCCGCCGTGCACGATGCGCCGGCGGTTGCGCGCCAGGTACAGTGCCGCCTCCTCCAGGGCGCCCTCGTAGAAGATGGGGCCGTAGTCGGCGTCCGGGTCGGTGTACGGCCCGTAGCGCAGCGCCGCGACCTCCGCGACGAGGGCGTCGACGAAGGGGTCCAGCAGGTCCTCGTGGACGCAGAACAGGTCGGGGCCCAGGCAGTCCTGGCCGGAGTTCAGCACGCGGATCTCGACGGCGTCGCGCACGGCCCGCCCGAGGTCGGCGCCGGGGGCGACGACGAAGGGGTTGACGCCGGAGCCGAGGAAGAGGAAGAGCTGCCCGGGGCGGAGCCGGGCCCGGATCTGCTCGGCGTTGGCGTAGGCGCCGGTGAAGACGACGGCCTCGGCGGGCAGCACGTGGTCGTTCAGGAAGTCCCGCTGGCTGGCCGTGGTGAGTTCGACGGGCAGGCGGTGGTGGGCGGCCAGCATCTCGTGCAGCCGCCGCATCTGGTCCTTGACCTGGCTGGAGGGCCGGAAGACGAGCCGCTCGGCGTAGAGCGAGGGCACCAGCAGGTAGAGGACGTACGAATAGAGCAGGACGTTGGACGGCATGAAGACCGCGAGCCGCGGCACCCGGCCCGGACGGTACTTCTCCGCTTCGGCGAGTGCGCCGTCCAGCGTCTTGACGGCCGCTTCGATCTCATAGGCGGCGGCGCGGTGGGTGGAGATCTCGCAGAGCAGCTCGTGCACGGGGCCGGGGTCCTCGGCGAGGAATCCGCGGACTCTTTGCAGAGCCTCCAGGCGGTCGGCGAAGGGGACGCCCTCCACCGCGGCCACCGCCCCCGACCGGTCGAGAACATGTGTCATGAATCCCCCTCAGGATGGATGTCCTTGAAGAAGTAGCGTCAACATCCTGTCATCAGTTGTCAAATAAAGTCACGGACTCGGGCGGTCATATTCCGCGGAGCCCCGGCGCCATCCAGCAGCACGCGACCACCAGCAGGTAGGCCGCCGCGATCAGGAGGATCGTCCAGGCCAGCCCCACCCCGCCGACGAGCGCGACAGCGGCGGACGCGCCCAGCGGCACGGCGGTCATGGCGACGGTGTCCACGGCCGACATCACCCGGCCGTACTGCTCCTCCTGCACGTGCCGCTGGAGGGCGGCGGTGCGGATCGGGCCCACGGGTGCCGCCACGGCCCCGAGGACGGCCAGCAGCGCGGCCCCGGCCGGGAGCGGCGGCAGGGCGGCGAGCGGGAGGAGCAGGAGGCCGGCCAGCAGGCTCGACCGCAGGTACACCGCGCGCCGGCCGAACCGGTGCCCCACCGCGGCGAACCCCAGGGTTCCGGCCACCGTCCCCAGGCCGAACGCGGTGAGCAGCACCCCCAGGTCGGTCGCGCTGCCCAGATGCTGGTAGGCGTAGGTCACGAGGACCACCCCGGAGATCCCGCTGTCCAGCGCGTTGAACGCCGCCGAGGACGCGGTCAGGGTGCGCAGGAGGCGGTTCCGGCGCAGGGTCCGCAGCCCGGCGCGCAGCCCCGCGAGGTAGCTCTCGGCGGGGCCGGAGCGGGTGCCGCGCGCCGGCGCGGCCACGCAGCAGGCGATGACGACGGCCGCCAGGCCGCAGGCCCCCGCGTCGATCAGCAGCACGCCCTCGGTGCCGAGCAGGGCCGCGGCGGCGCCGCCCAGCGGCGGCCCGCACAGCTGGGCCGTCTGGTACACCCCGCCCAGCAGGGCGTTCGCCCGCTCCAGCGGCATGCGGGCCGCCTCCGCGAGGCCCGGCACGAGGCCGGTGACGGCCGCCGCGCCCGGCATGTCGAGCAGGCTCGCCGCGAGGACCAGCGCGACGAGGGCGGGGAACCCGAGCCGGCCGGAGGCGTAGCACAGGGGGATGAGGGCCGCGGCGGTGCCGCCCACGAGGTAGGAGGCGACGGCCATGGCCTTGAATCCCCAGCGGTCCACCAGGGGGCCGGCGGCGAAGCCGGCGACCGCCACGCCGACGGCGACCACGGCGACGATCAGCCCGGTCCGGGCCACGCTGCCGGTGGTCCGCAGCACGAACCACGGGACGGCCACCACCATCATGGCCTCCCCCACCGCGCCGATCGCGACGGCGCTCAGCAGGGCGTTCATGCCCCGTCTCCGACCCCGCCGCCCTCCCTTTTCGGTCACATCTATCGACTTATGCATGACTCGATTATGACTAGGGAAACGTTCAAAGTGCGGTCAAGGAAGCGTCGAAGGGAGGCTCGAACCGGGTATCACACCCCATCGCCGCCGGTAGACTGCGGCGACATGGTCAGAGTCGGGTACGGCAAACTTCACAACAGCGAGCGATAACCTTGACGGTCGAACAACCAGAGTTCGGAAGGCGGGTGCGGGAGGTCCGCCGCGCGCGCGGCCTGTCCCAGACGGACATCGCCGGGGACGGAATGTCCCCCAGCTACATCTCCCTCGTCGAGAGCGGGCACCGCACCCCCAGCCCCAAGGTGGTGCGCGCCATCGCGGAGCGCCTCGACGTTCCGCTCGACGAGCTCTCCTCCCCCGAAACCCCGCGCGAGCAACAGCGCACGCACCGCCTCGAACTGGTGGGCCGCCTGGTCGCCGCGCGGTCGTACCAGCGCGCCGGGGACCACGGGTCCGCGCGCGACGCGCTCCTGGACGTCATCCGCCGGGCCTCGGGTTCCGGCATGGAGGACGCCCTGTGGGAGGCCCGCTGGGAGCTGGCCGCCACCTACGGCAGGCTGGGGGACGAGGCCGCCCGCGAGGAGACGCTGCGCCTGCTGCTGGCCGACCCCCTCACCGGCGCCGCCCCGCAGCTGCGCGCCCGCGTCGCCGTGGAGACGGCCGACCTGCTGCGGGGCTCGGGCAAGCTCTCCGAGAGCGTCCGCCTGTCCGAGGAGGCGCTGCGCGCGCTCCCGGCCGGCGAGGCGGGTGCCCCCGAGCGCCTCCAGGCGCAGGTGAGCCTGCTGTCCGGCTGGCTGGAGAGCGGCGAGTGGCAGCGCGGCGAAGAGCTGTGCGACGACATCCTGCGGTCCGCGGACGCCCTGCCCGCGGGCCAGCTGCCGGCCACCGCCCTGTGGGCGGCGGCCGAATACCGCTACGTCGCCGGCCGGCCCGAGCCGGCCGTCGGCCTCCTGGACCGGGCCCTCGAACTGACCGGCCCCGAGACCGACACGACGGTGCGGGTGCGGATGCTGTGGGCCGCGGCCCTGCTCCACCTCGCCACCGGCCGCCCGGACGCCGCCGGGGCCCTGGTGGAACGCTTCGGCCGGGCGGTGGAGGTCCTCGGCACCCCCGCGGACGCCACCCGCCTCGCGATGCTCCGCACCCTCACCGAGCTGCACCACGGCACGGAACGGGCCCTGGAGTGGGCCGGGGAGGCCGAGCGCGGCCGCGCGGAGCTGCCGCCGGTGGACCGGGCGCGCTGCACCGTGGCCCTGGCCCGCGCCTACCGGGCCGCCGAGCGCGCCGAGGAGGCGGAGGCCGAGTACAAGGCCGCGGCCGCCCTCTGTGAGGCGGCCGGGGCCTACCGCTTCGCGGCGGCGGTCTGGCGGGAGCTCAGCGTCCCCGGCGCCCCCGCCGGCACCGCCGACCACTGCGCCGTCGTCACGCCATGACCGCCTCCGGCGCCGTACGCCCGACCCGCCACGTGCGGACGGTGTGCGGCGGCGCGGAGGTCGCCGCCGACACCACCCAGCCCGGCGCGGCCGCCGGCAGGTCGACGACGTAGGCGCTGCGGGGGGCGTGCCCGCTCCCCGGCACGGGGTCGGGGACGAGGACCGCGCCCCCTCGTCCCCCGGGCAGGGCGTCCACCTCGTCCGCCAGGGACAGCCGGCCGGGGCCCCACAGCCGCAGGGCCGCCTCCTTCCGGGCCCACAGCCGGGCCAGCAGCCACGGCTGCTGGGGCTCCTGCACCGTGTCCACCAACTGCCGCTCCCGCGGAGTGAACGGCAGGAACGCCGCACTCGAGAACACCTCGGGCACGCAGTGCGCGCTGACGGCCACCGTCATGCGGTGCGCCAGCGCGACGATCAGACGGCCGTCGTCGCGGCACACGCACAGCCCGATCGGCAGCCCCTCCAGCCGCGGCCGCCCGTACTGGTCACGGACGAGCGGCACCTCCTCGGCGGGGCGGCCCAGCACCCTGCCCAGCAGGGCCCGCAACCGGCCCGGTCCCGCTTCCTCACGGCCCGTTTCCCACCCGCCGGCGAGGCCGGGGCCGGCCCCGCTCCCGTCCCCCTCCGCGCCCTCGTCGAAGGAGAGGACATGCAGTTCCCCGTCCTTCATCGTCCAGGCGGCTCTCGGCTCCCATGTCCCCCGCTCACCAACTGTGGACTGCACTGTTCCCCCTTCGCAGCACCGGGTCAATGGGCTGCTTTCCTGCTGTGTCAAAGGGCTCGCCCGGCCCGCCGGACACGTGCGAGCCACTACGCGACAGCCGCGTCCCCCTTGCCCGGGGCAGCGACGGTCCAGCCACCCGATCGGGTGGTTACTACGCGTACCTGTGGTCAACGACAGGTTATCTCTACCCGTGTTGAACGATCACTGGCCGCCGGTCAATTCCATGGTCACCCACGGCCGTTGCCGGACCCCCGGCGAGGGCGTGCCGGGCGATCACGTCGTTCTGGCGGAAGAACGCCGCGTCGGTGCCGGGCCGGGGGAACTGGGCCGGGCCCGCCAAGGCCCGGTCCCGGTGCACCCGGCCGTCCGCCCCGACGGGGTGCATGGCGGGCCCGGACAGCCGCAGCATCCCGGTCCCGGCCGGCCCCGTCCGCTCCTCGGCCAGCTCACCGCGGGCCAGCAGGGCGCGGACCAGCGGGTTGCCCACGCGCTCCGGGGCCGGCTGCTCCAGCCGCGCGTCCAGGAGGACGCGCGCCTCGTACACGGCGGGGACGGCCGGGCTGGAGGCCCGTACGACCCCCCGGTCCGCGTCCGTCTCCACCGTCATGCCGGGGCCGGCGAACGTCACGATTCCGGCCTCGGCCAGCGCCAGCAGCTGCTCGGCGCGCAGCGGCGGCGGGCCGGAGCTCAGGAACGCGCCGAAGGCGAACCGCTCCAGCGCCTCCGCCACAGCCTGCGGCGCCATCTCGCCGGCCCGCCACAGCTCTTCGACGACGGCGCCCGCCGACGCCAGGGCGGCGGCCAGGGCGGGCTCCGCGGTGTTCTCCGGGTCGCGCCGCCGGCGCAGCGACTCCGCGACGTGGCCGCGGACGTGCTGCTGGAGGCCTTCGGCGTCCGCGAAGCGCAGCCCCGCCAGGGGCGCTTCGAGGCGGGCCAGGTCGAGCCGGTCGGCCGGGTCGGGGACGGCCGCGCGGATCAGCTGCTCGCGCCGGGCGCCGTCCGCCGGGAGGCTGCGGAAGCGGGCGTCGAACTCCGGCCAGTCCATGCGGGTGCGCCCGGGGTGCCGCGAGAACAGCTCGCGGTAGTGGCTCCACGTCAGGTCCGCGACGACCAGCGGCCACACGTCGCGGGTGAAGGAGGCTCCCGGGCGGCCGAGGATCTCGCGGCAGGCGCCGAGGGTGGCGAACCGCGGCGGCTCGGGCGGGGCGGCCGCCGGCGCCGCGGGCCGCGGCGGCAGGGGCACCCCGCGCCGGGAGCCGGCGATCAGGCGCGGCTCCCGCCCGGACGGCAGGTAGCGCAGGCGGCCGTCCTCCCGGGCGAACCGCCCTCCGCGGCCCTCGGTCAGCAGCGCGAGGCAGTCGGTGAAGACCAGCCCCAGGCCGCGGACGACGACGGCCGCCCCGGGCGGGATCGCGTCCAGCTGCCGCGGGTCGGCGGGGCCGGGGCCGATCCGGGTGATCCCGGCGGGCGCCGGGCCGGGCGGGGCGCCCAGGTGGCCCGGGGCGATGACGACCTGGTCCGCGTCGACCGGCGGCAGCCCGCCGTCGAGCACGACGCGCTGGCCGCCGCCGGCGGCGGGGCGCCGCAGGTCCACCGCCCGGGCCCGGTGGACGAACAGCCGCACGCCGGGCGGCAGGTCGCGCGTGACCGTCTCGAAGAACCAGCGCAGGTAGCGCCCCTGGTCGGCGCGGGAGGCGTAGGAGCCGTCGTGGAACGGCCCGCCGAGCCACTGCCCGGTGGCCGGCCCGGGCCGGGCGGGGCCCGCGCAGGTGACGGCGGCTCCGGGGAACATGGTGACCTGGTCGGCCGCGGAGTTCATCCACAGCAGCCGCGGCTGGTCCGTCCGCCAGGTGCGCCCGGCGCCCGGCGGGAAGGGATCGACCACGTGCAGGTCCAGGCGCCGGCCCCCGAGGAGGCCGGGGGCGTTGGCGAGGATCCGCTCGACGACCGACGTGCCGCGCGGGCCGCAGCCGATGACGCAGATCCGGTGGGTGCCCGGTGCGGCCCGGGTCCCTGGTTCGTGGTGTGGACAGTGCCCGTGCCCTTCGCGGGCCGGTGCGTCGGCAACCGTCACGTCTCCCCCGTCTTTCCTTCGGTCTCTTTCCTTGCGTGGTGCCGCGGGTGGTCAGCCCGCGGCGCGCGGGGCGGCGGCCCGCAGGGCCAGGTCCGCCTCGATGCGGTCGGCGGCCGCCGCCGCGCCGCCCGCCGCGCGGGTCACGTCCCGCATCCGGGTCAGGGCGGCCCGCACGTCCGGGTCCCCGGCGGCCTTCAGCACGGTCTCGCGCAGCGTGGCGGCGTCGAGCGCGCCCGGGTCGAGGCGGGCCCCGAGCCCGAGCTCCTCGATCCGGGCCGCCACGGCCTCCTGCTCGTGCATCTGGGGGACGGCGACCATCGGCGTGGCGTGGGTCAGGGCCTCCATGGCGCTGCCCATGCCGGCGTGGGTGACGAAGGCGGCGGCGTGCGGGAGCACGTCGAGGTAGGGGACGTAGGGGTGCGCTTCGACGTTGGCGGGCAGTTCGCCGAGCCCGGCGGGGGCGATCCGCGAGCCGTAGGACAGCACCACGTGCCAGGGCAGGTCCCGGAAGGCCTCGCCGCACATCCTGAAGAAGTCGGGCCGGTCGTTGTACGAGGTGCCGAGGGAGACGAGCAGGACCGGCCGGTCGCCGGCGGGCGGCCGCCACTGCCGCTGCCGGGTGCGGTCCCTCGTGCTCAGGCAGGGGCCCACGAAGGCGAAGGAGTCATCGAAGGTCTCGCCGCGGAACTGGAAGGCGCGCGGGAAGAAGGCCAGCCGCAGCCGCTCGGTGTGGGCGAGGAAGCGGCTCACCGGAATCCGGGACAGGCCGTTCTCGGCGAGGAAGGAGGCCATCCCGCGGGCGAAGGCCAGCAGTTCGGCGTCGACGGGGTGGCCGGCGAGGAACTCGGCCTCCAGCGAGAAGTGCTCGTTGGACACGAACGAGGGCCACATCTCCACCCCCGGTACCCGCCACTTGGCGGCGAGGACCCGGCCCGCCCAGGCGAGCCCGTCGTACGCGATGGCGTCGGGCCGGTCCCCGCCCCAGGCCTCCTCGATGACGGGCAGGGTGGCCCGGGCCTCCATCAGGAACTCGGCCGGGGCGACGGAGGGGACGTCGTCGTCGGGGTATTCGGGCAGCGTGAACGCGTAGCGGACGGGCTCGGCCCCCACCGCCCGGACCCGGTCGGCGAACTCCTCCGTCACCGCCCAGCTGACCCGGTGCCCGCGCCGGACGAGCTCCTCGGTCACGGCGAGCGGCGGGTTCATGTGGCCGTCTCCGGAGACGCCTACGAATGCGATGTGGAACGGCATGTCATTCCTTCCTTGAGGGGCTCCCACCACGCGCGGTGTGCGCGGTACCAGGCGACGGTCTCGGCGAGTCCGCTCCCGAAGCTCCTGCGCGGCCGGTAGCCGAGTTCGGTGCGGATCTTCGTGCAGTCGACCGAGTACCGGGCGTCGTGCGCCTTGCGGTCCGGCACGTGCTCGACGGACTCCCAGCCGGCGCCGCACGCCTCGAGGATGAGGCCGGTCAGTTCCTTGTTGGTCAGTTCGGTGCCTCCCCCGATGTGGTAGACCTCGCCCGGCCGGCCGCCTGTGCGGACGAGCTCGATGCCCTGGACGTGGTCGTCGACGTGGAGCCAGTCGCGGACGTGGCTGCCGTCGCCGTACAGCGGCACGGGGCGGCCGTCGAGGAGGTGGGTGACGAAGAGCGGGATCACCTTCTCGGGGTGCTGGTGGGGGCCGTAGTTGTTGGAGCAGCGGGTCACCCGCACGTCGAGGCCGTGGGTGCGGTGGAAGGCGAGCGCGATCAGGTCGGCCGACGCCTTGGTGGCCGCGTACGGCGAGTTGGGGCGCAGCGGCTCGTCCTCGCTCCAGGAGCCCGTGGCGATGGAGCCGTACACCTCGTCCGTGGAGACGTGGACGAGCGTCCTGCCGCCGTGCCGCACGAGGGCGTCCAGCAGCGTCTGCGTCCCCAGCACGTTGGTGCGGGAGAAGTCGGCGGCGCCGGCGATGGACCGGTCGACGTGGGACTCGGCGGCGAAGTGGACGACCTGGTCGTGCGCGGCGACGAGCCGGTCGAGCAGCCCGGCGTCGCACACGTCGCCGTGGACGAAGGCGAACCGCGGGTCGTCGCGTACGGCGGCGAGGTTGGCGGGGTTGCCCGCGTAGGTGAGCCGGTCCAGCACCGTCAGGCGGACGTCCGCCGGGCCGCCGGGGCCCAGCAGGCTCCGCACGTAGTGCGAACCGATGAATCCCGCGCCTCCGGTCACCAGGATGCGCAGGGGAACGTTGCCGTGATGCATGAAGGGATCCGCACCTCATCGCGGTCGTGACGGTCTGTCGGGCCAGGGGATCCGGCGGATCCCGGGAGGGTGTTCACGCGCCGGGGGCCGCCCGGGGCGCGTAGCCGGGGACGTACCGGTCGAGCACGTCGCGGTAGGAGGCGGCCGGGGCGGTGCCCGGGGCCCGGCCCAGCATCCGGTCGAGCTTGCGCACCGAGACCCGGTGGCCGTGGTCGCGCCGGACGTACTCGCGCTCCGGCTCCCTGCCGAGCAGCGCACCGATGTGCGTGACCATGTCCTCGACGGGGACCGGGACGCCCGAGGCGACGTTGACGACCTCGCCGGCCGCCCCGGCCGCCAGCAGGGAGTCGGTGGCGGCCAGGAAGTCGCGGACGTCCAGGAGGTCCCGGCACGCCCCGCGGTAGACGCGCACGCGGCCGCCGAGGATCTGCCGGGTGAGGGCGGGGACGAGCTGGTGCGGGGCCTGGTCCGGTCCGACGACGTGACTGAGCCGCAGGATCAGCCAGTCGCACCCCGCCTCCCGGACGATCCGCTCCATCGCCCGCTTGTGCCGGCCGTACGGCGTGGTGGCGGGGTGCTCGCACTCCTCGGTGCCCGTGCACCCGGGGGCGCCGTAGAGGGAGGCGGAAGCGGTGGAGAAGAACAGCAGGGTCCTGCCCTGCCGCTTGCACTGCGCGGCCGTTCCGGCGACGAGGCGGGCCTCGCGCCGGAAGTCCCGGACGGGGTCGGCGCCCGCGATGTCGGAGACCCCTGCGGCGAGGGCGACGACGCCCTCGTGCCGTTCGGAGATCCGCCGCAGGCTCCCCGCGAGGAATCCGGTGCCGATGACTTCCATGAGCTGCTCCGGCTGTGACTGGGCGGTCAGGGGACGATCTGGACCCGGCTGTGGTCGCCGAGCACGAGGCGGTGGGCGCGGGGCGTGCGCTCGGCCCGGCGGACCTGCACGTTCCGGCCGATGACGGAGGCCTCGATGCGTCCCACGCCCTCGATGCGGGAGCCGTCGAGGACGATGGAGAACTCCAGCTCGCTGTTGTCGATGGCGCAGTGGCCGGCGATCGAGGTCGAGGGGCCCACGTAGGAGTCGGTGACGGTGGTGTGGGCGCCGACGAGGGCCGGGCCGACGATGCGGGAGCGCACCACGCGGGCGCCCTCGCCGATGTGCACGCGGCCGATGATCTCGCTCGCGGCGTCCACGGCGCCCTCGACGCCGCTCTCCACGGACTCCAGCACCGAGCGGTTCACTTCGAGCAGGTCGTCGACGTTGCCGGTGTCCTTCCAGTAGCCGCTGACCACCGTGGGCCGTACGGTGCGGCCCTGGTCGATCAGCCACTGGAGGGCGTCGGTGATCTCCAGTTCGCCCCGTTTGGAGGGGCTGATGGCGCGCACCGCCTCGTGCACGGCCGGCGTGAACAGGTAGACCCCGATCAGGGCCAGGTCGCTGCGCGGCTCCTCCGGCTTCTCCTCCAGCCGCAGGACGCCGCCGTCGGGGCCGAGTTCGGCGATGCCGAACTCCCGGGGGCGGGCGACCCGGGTGAGGAGGATGCCGGCGTCGGGCCGCTCCGCGGCGAACCGGGCGACCAGTGCGCTGATCCCGCCGACGAGGAAGTTGTCGCCGAGGTACATGACGAAGTCGTCGTCGCCCAGGAACTCGCGGGCGACGAGCACGGCGTGGGCGAGGCCGAGCGGCTGCTGCTGGCGGATGTAGGTGATGGCGGCGCCGAAGCGGGAGCCGTCGCCGAGCGCGGCGTGGATCTCGTCCTCGGTCTCGCCGACGATCACGCCGATGTCGGTGATGCCGGCGTCGACGAGGGACTCGATCCCGTAGAAGAGGATGGGCTTGTTGGCCACGGGCACGAGTTGTTTCGCCCCGGTGTGGGTGAGGGGCCGCAGTCTGCTGCCGGTGCCGCCGGCGAGGACGAGTGCTTTCATTCCGGTCCTGTCAACGTGAGCGGGTGGGGTGGTGGGAGGGGAGGCAGGGCGGGGTGGGCGGGGCTCAGTGGCCCATGCCCGCGCCGCCGTCCACCGGCAGGACGGCGCCCGTGACGTACCCCGCGCCGGGGCCGGCGAGGAAGGCGACGGCCGCCGCCACCTCCTCGGGCCGGGCCATGCGGCCCAGCGGGACGCCGGCGAGGATCGCCTCCCTGCGGGCCTCGGGGAGGGCGGCGGCCATGTCCGTGTCGGTGAGCCCGGGGGCGACCACGTTCACGGTGATGCCGCGGCTGCCCACTTCACGGGCGAGCGAGCGGGCGAATCCGATCAGGCCCGCCTTCGAGGCCGCGTAGTTGGCCTGGCCGGCCTCTCCCGAGAGGGCGACCTGCGAGGAGAGGAGGACGATCCGTCCCCACCGGGCGCGCACCATCCCGCGCAGCCCCTGCCTGACGACCCGGTAGGCACCGGTCAGATTGGTGTGCAGCGCGGCGGTGAAATCGTCCTCCGACATGGTGAGCAAGAGCCGGTCGCGGGTAATTCCGGCATTCACCACGAGCACTTCCACGGGGCCGTGCTCGGCCTCGGTCAGCGCAAAGGCCTGATGCACGCTGTCAAGCTCTGTGACATCGCACCGCACTCCGAACAGGCCGTCCGGCGCAGGGCCGTTCCGGTACGTGACGGCCACCCGGTTCCCGTCCGCGGCGAGCCGCTGCGCGACCGCCCGTCCGATGCCCCGGTTCCCCCCGATGACCAACGCGGAGCGTGACACCGCTCCTCCCCCTTCAGTTGCCGCCCGCCAGGGCCGTCTCCTGCTCCCCGTGCACGCCCGACCGGCCGTCTCCTCCGGGCGGAGGATGAGGCGCCGGGCCCGCGGGTCCGCCGATCGATGTGGTACCAACTCATCCGGTGGGCGGAGGACCGCCGTTCACCTGCTGTCCTAACCTGGCTCGTGGGCACGGGGCCCGCCGGCCCACCCCGCACCGATACGCAAGGAGACCGATCACCGTGGCTTCCCCCGCAAAGAACGTCAGCGAAGGCGCCATCTGCTTCGTCATCGGCCTCGCCCTCCGGCTGTTCACCGAGGACGTCCACATTCCCGTCTTCACCCTCACGAAGGTGGGCGTGGTGCTGATGGCTATCGGCGGCATACAGCTCCTCTACGGGGTGTACCAGTCGGTGAGCAACCGGAACGGCAAGACCAGTTCCTGACAAGAGACTGCCACGCCTGCCGCGGAATTGACAGTTTATTGACTTCCTATGACTGCCGATGCAAGATACCCCACAGAACCGTGGCACGGACGAGGGGTGAGGGCCGCATGGGGGAACACCGCGACGACCCGGGGAGCGCACTCCCTCCGAGCTCGGGAGACGCACTCCCGCTGATTTCGGGGAGCTCTTTCCCGCTGGTCTCGGGGGGCTCCTTCCCGCTGATCTCCCTCGCCGTCGGCGGCCCCGGCGCGCCGGGCACCGCGCTCGCCGCCGCGGCGGCCGCGGCCGGGCCGGAAGCGCTGCTCGGCGAGCCGTCCGTGCACACCAAGCCCGTGGCCGCCGTGAGCTCCGCGCTCGGCACCGCGCTCTCCGCCCTGCCCGAGCAGCTGCGCACCACCACCCCGCTGTACGTCCTGTGCGACGACTACAGCGTCCTGGCCGCCCGCCGCCTCGCCGCGCGCTGCCTGGACACCGGCCGCCGGCTGCGCCCGTCGGACTCCGTCGCGGCGGAGACGTCCGAGCTGGTACGCCCGTACCTCACGGAAACCGGCCACCGCGGGCGGTGCTACCTCCTCGCGGGGACGACCGCGCCCGCGGCGCTGCGGCTGGCGGCTCCGGAGAGCAGGCCCGCCACCGTCGTCTGCGAGTTCGCCCTGCTGCCCGGCGAGGACCCGCACGCCCCCGGCGTCCTGGCCGTGGCCGCGGTGTGGGGAGCTGGGCCGGCCGTGCGGGGAGCCGGGCCGGCTCTCGCCGTGCCGCGGGCCGCGGAGTACCCCGGCCCGTCGGCGCTCCTCGACGCGCTCGCGGACGCACCCGCCCAGGAAAGGGACACAGCCCATGTCTGATGTCGTCATCAGCGGACTCGGACTGCTCACCCCCTTCGGGCGCGGCGTGGACACCTACTGGCGCCGCCTCGTCGCCGGGCACAGCGCCCTCGCTCCCGCGCGGCGCTTCGCCGCCGGGCCCTACCGGGGCGAACCCATCGGAGAGATAGCGGAGGCGCCGGAGTCCGGCCCCGGTGCCGGCAGCCGCCAGCAGGCCTACGCCTCGGCCGCCGTCGAGGACGCCCTGCGGGCGGCCCGGCTGCCGCGGATACCCGACGACGCCCTCGTGATCCTCGTCGGCCAGTCCCCTTTGCCCGCGGACGGCTCCTCCCTCGATCCCCACGGTCCCCTCGGTCCGCTCGACGCGGAGGAGCGGGAGTTCCTGGGGCCCGGCGCGACCGGCATCCTCGCGCACGGCCGCGCCGTGCACCTGACCCACGCCTGCGCCTCGGCCCTGTTCGCCGTCGCCTTCGCCCGCGAGGCGCTGCGCGCGGGAGCGGCCCCGCTGGCGGTCGTGGCGGGCGCCACGGCGCTCAACCACTACGAATACGCCAGCATGGACGTGGTCCGGGCGCTGGACCGGGCGGCGGCCCGGCCCTTCGACACCGGCCGGGAGGGCATCTCCCTGGGCGAGGGCGGCGGCGCCCTGGTCCTGGAGCCCGCCGGGCGCGCCCGCGCCCGCGGGCTCGATCCGGACGTCGTCGTCGCCGGCACGGGCTGCCGGGTCGCGGCCGGCAAACCCGTCGCGTCGGACGGGGGCTCCGTCGCCGACTGCCTGCGCGAGGCGCTCGACGACGCCCGCGCCGACCGCCTCGACTACGTGCAGGCGCACGCCACCGGCACCCCGCAGGGCGACACCGCCGAACTGCGGGCCGTCGAGGCGGTGGCCGAGGAGCACGCCTGGGAAGGGCTCCCGGTCAGCTCCCACAAGGGAGCGATCGGGCACCTGCTGCACATCTCCGGCGCCGCCGGCGTGGCCGCCGCGGCCATGGCGCTGCGCACCGGGGTCGCCCCGCCGACGGCGGGGCTGCGCACCCCCGAGGAGACCCGGCGCGTGCGGCTGCCGATGACGCCGCTGGAGATCCCCGGGGCCTCGGTCGCGGCCGTGAACAGCTTCGGCTTCGGCGGCAACAACGCGACGGTGATCCTGCGCCGGGGGTAGGCGACACCTCACGGTCGAATTCCGCGTGTATATCCTGTTCGACGGTCCAGCGAACAGCGAGAGGGAGTTCACCCGTGTCCGAAAACCCTCCGCGCCGCCAGCGCCCCACGCCCCGGAAACACTCCTGGCTCCGCCCGGCGAACGGCCGTACGGATGGTGACGCCGCTACCCCGCCCGCTCCGTCGGCGGCCGGATCCTCGGGCGGCGCGGGCAGCGTCGTGCACGCCGCGGTCTACCGCGACGGCCGGCGCGTCGCGACGCCGGACTCCCTGGCGGACACGTACCGCCTCCTGCACGAGCAGCCGGAGGGCATGGCGTGGATCGGCCTCCACCGCCCCAGCGAGAGCGAACTCCTCTCCCTGGCCGAGGAGTTCGGCCTCCACCAGCTCGCGGTGGAGGACGCCCTGGAGGCCCACCAGCGCCCGAAGCTGGAACGGTACGGCGACACCCTGTTCGTGGTCCTGCGCGCGGCCCGCTACCTGGACGCCCCGGAAGAGGTCGACTTCGGCGAGCTCCACGTGTTCGTGGGCCGCGACTTCGTGATCACGGTCCGGCACGGCGCGGCCCCCGACCTCTCAGCCGTACGCCGCCGCATGGAAGCCACCCCGGAGCTGCTGTCCCTGGGCCCGGAGGCCGTGCTGTACGCGATCCTCGACGCCGTCGTCGACGGCTACGCCCCCGTCGTCGCGGGCGTGCAGAACGACCTCGACGAGATCGAGACCGAGGTCTTCAGCGGCGACCCCGCGGTCTCCCGCCGCATCTACGAACTCGCCCGAGAAATGGTGGAGTTCCAGCGCGCCACCCGCCCCCTGGTCGGCATGCTCCACGGCCTCATGGCCGGCTTCGCCAAATACGGCACCGACGACGAGCTCCAGCGCTACCTCCGCGACGTCGCCGACCACGTCACCCACACCAGCGAACGCGTCGACGGCTTCCGCTCGGCCCTCACCGACATCCTCCAGGTCAACGCCACCCTGGTCACCCAGCAGCAGAACGCGGAAATGCGCGCACTGGCGGAAGCGGGCTTCGAACAGAACGAGGAGATCAAGAAGATCTCGTCGTGGGCAGCGATCCTGTTCGCACCGACGCTGGTGGGAACGATCTACGGCATGAACTTCGACGAGATGCCGGAGCTCCACTGGACCTTCGGCTACCCATTCGCAATCCTCCTGATGGCAGCGGTGTGTACGAGCCTGTACTTCATCTTCAAGCGGCGGGACTGGTTGTAGGCAGCCCATCGACGCCCTTGATCAACTCAGCTCCCGTGCCGGCAAGCCCGGCCGGCGCCGGGCGGCGGAAATCTTGGCGCGCGGGGCCGACGGAACCGGGTAACGTCTTTGTCATGTTCTTCCAGACGCCGATTTACGAGTGAGAGCGTGACGGGCCCCTGCTGACGTCCTTCGACGTCGCCGCGCCCGTCCCCCACCGATGAATCCGTAGACCACTTCACATCACCACCGGGAGAACCCGTGACCGACAGCAAGAACATCAACAACCCCGTGGGCCAGGGCGGCGGCCAGCGCAAGAAGATGTCCCGCGCCGAACGGCAGAACAACGGTCCGCACCGCAACCTCGACCGCCGGAATGCCGCCGACCAGAAGGCCGAGCTGGTACGCAAGATGCGCGAGAAGGCACGCGCAGCCGAGGCCGCCGCACAGGCGAGCAACGACACCGCACAGAGCTGACACACGGCCGCCGCAGGGCTCGGGCCGGCCACGGGGGCGGGGTGCGGCCGCGTTCCGCCGCACCCCGCCTTTCCCTAGCGGGTGATCTGGCCGCCTCGGCCCGCCAAGGCGCCCGTGAGGCCCATCGGGACCGCCAGGATGAGCAGGGCTGTCAGGCCCGTCGTCCAGGCGCCGGTCAGGTCGCGGGCCGCGCCGAAGGCTGTGGGGCCCAGGGCTGCCAGGAGGTAGCCCACGCACTGGGACATGGCCGAGAGCAGGCCCGCGTCGTGTGTGGTGCGGGCGCACATGGACATGTAGGCGATGCCCAGGGACAGCACCGCGCCCAGGCCGAGGCCCAGGACGGCGGCCCACAGCACCGCCGCGCCCGTCGGTGCCGCGATCAGGCCGGCGAAGGCCGCCATGCACAGGACGGTGCCCGCCACCGCCAGGTAGCTCTGCCGGCGGGAGCGCTGCGCCCATACCGGCACCAGCAGCGAGGTGACCATGGCCGAGCCCATGCAGACGGCCAGCAGCACGCCCGCCCCGCCCTCGCTCCAGCCGTGGTCGATGTAGAACGAGGGCAGCCAGGTGGTCGCGGTGTAGTAGAGGAGCGACTGGAACGCGTAGAACAGGGCGACCGCCCACGCCAGGCGGCTCCGCCAGATCGAGCCGCCCTCCTGCTCCCCCACCGGCGGCTGCGCCCGGCCCCGGCGCAGCTTCGGCGCCCACACCAGCAGTGCCACCAGGGCCAGCACGCCCCAGATCGCCAGGCCGCCGGCCCAGGTCAGCGACAGGGCGTCGCGCAGCGGCACGGTCGCCGCGGCGGTGACGGCGCCGCCGCCGACGAGCATGGTGGTGTGCAGGCCGGACATCAGCCCGACCTGCCGCGGGAAGTCCCGTTTGATCAGCGCGGTGATGACCACGTTGGCGATGGCCACCGCGGTGCCGACCAGGAACGTGCCGGCGAACAGGGGGAACAGTTCGGGGGCGAGCCGTACCGCGCTGCCGGCCAGCAGCACGGCCAGCACCGCGACCAGGGTGCGCTCCATGCCCCAGCGGCGGGCCAGCCGGGGGGCGAGCGGCGCGAAGATGCCGAAGCAGATCAGCGGCAGCGTCGACAGCGCGCCGGCGCCGCCGTTGGACAGGCCGGTGACGTGCCGGATCTCGTCGAGCAGCGGCGAGACCGCCACGATGGCGGGCCGCATGTTGATGCCGACGAGCAGCACCGCCAGCGCGTACCAGAGCAGGCGGCGGCTCCCTGGGGCGCCGCGGGCGGGACCGGGCCCTGGCTCGTCCGCCGTCCCGCGGTGCCGGCCCGCCGCGGGTGAAACCGTGGTTTCCGATTCCACCGTGGTTTCCGATTCAGGGGGTGGGGTCACGAACCATCCTTCCGGCTCTGTTCGGTCGGCTGCCTGTCCGGTGGTATCCGGTCAGGCAGCGGCTGCTGCTGCGTACGGCACGGGCTTCCCGTCGCCGGGGGCGATTCCGTTGATGCCCCGGGCCTTCGCAGCCCGCAGGAAGCGCCCGCGTACGTCGTGCTGCTCGGTGTAGTACGGCGGGTTGTTGAAGAGGTCGTAGTGGATCGCGCAGGCGGTCGACGCCTCCAGCACGACCGCCGCCTCGACGGCCTGCTCGGGGGTGAGGGTGGCGGGCTGGTTAGTGGGCGTGATGCCGTCGCGGCGGGCCATCACCCCGGCGATGGGCAGGAACGCGACGTCGAAGGGCCCGTACTCGCGCGCGATCTCCCACCACTTGCCGTGCCAGATGGTGTCGCCGAAGTGGATGACGCGCAGCCCGGGGCCCTCCACGATCCATGCGACCTGGTCGTCGCCGCGCCAGTCGTGGGAGGGCACGGGGATCGTGGTGAAGGGACCGATCTGCCGCCGCTCGCCCATGTCCTGCGCGACGGCGGCCACCCCCATCTTCCCGAGGACGTCCACGATCGGGGTGTGGCAGCCCACGGTGCTGCCCTCGGTGGCGGCGAACTCCGTCAGCAGCAGCCGGTCGCAGTGGTCGGGGTGGAGGTGGGTGATGAACGCGTGGGTCGACACGCCCGGGGGCGCCTCGATGCTGGGCAGGGGGCGCCGGGGCATGCCCTGGAACCCCGCGAGGTCCGCGGGGTTCTTGAGGGCGTCGATGACGATGCGGACGTCTCCGCAGGCCACTTCGACGCCGGCCCAGGCGAGACGCCGCAGGGTGACGGTCTCGGCCGAACTCATGGTGTGCTCCTCACGCTCCTCGTACTTCCCATGCACCTTGTGTGCACCGTGCGCCTCGCACTCCGCAGGCGACTCTCGGTAGTCACTGGCCCTTCACCCCGAGCCCCCGCGAGACCCTGTCGCCCAAGTCCTTGTGGACGCTGCGCCAGTAGTCCACGACGCGCTCCTTGGTCTCCGTGCGCACCTCGGGCGCCGAGGCGTGCGCGACGATGTTGGCCACCAGGTGGTCGCGGTCGGTGTCGTTCATGACCTTCTCCCACAGGGCGCGGGCCTGGCCGAAGTCGTCGTCCTCGGCGTGCAGCCGGTGGGCGCTGCGTACGATCTCGCCGGTGACGTCGTAGTGCTCGCCGGCGAGCAGCAGCGGGTCGGCGACCGGCCCGGAGAAGCTGTTGGGCGCGTAGACGGGGTCGCCGGGGTTGTCGTAGCGCATGGCGCCGTCGCGGTTGTACGAGTGGACCGCGTTCTTGGGCCGGTTGACCGGCAGCTGGAGGTAGTTGGCGCCGATGCGGTAGCGGTGGGTGTCGGGGTAGCTGAACAGCCGCCCTTGCAGCATCTTGTCCGGGGAGGCGCCCACGCCCGGGACGAGGTTCGACGGCTCGAACGCGGCCTGCTCGACCTCGGCGAAGTAGTTCTCCGGGTTGCGGTTGAGCGTCAGGGTGCCGATGTCGAGGGGCGGGTAGTCCTCGTGCGGCCAGACCTTGGTCAGGTCGAAGGGGTTGAACCGGTAGTCGGCGGCGTCCTCGAAGGGCATGACCTGCACCTGGAGCGTCCAGGTCGGGTGGTCGCCCTTCCTGATCGCCTCGTGGAGGTCGCGGATGTGGAAGTCCGGGTCCTCGCCGCCGGCGGCCGCGGCCTCGGCGCCGGTGAAGTTCTTGATGCCCTGGTCGGTCTTGAAGTGGTACTTCACCCAGAACTTCTCGCGGGCGGCGTTGTACCACAGGAAGGTGTGGCTGCCGTAGCCGTTCATGTGGCGCCAGGAGTACGGGGTGCCGCGGTCGGACATCAGGAGCGTGACCTGGTGCGCCGACTCGGGCGAGAGCGTCCAGAAGTCCCACTGCATGTTGTTGTCGTGCAGGTGGGTGTCGGCGCGCCGCTTCTGCGAGTGGATGAAGTCGGGGAACTTCTGCGGGTCGCGGATGAAGAAGATCGGGGTGTTGTTCCCGACGATGTCGTAGTTGCCTTCTTCGGTGTACAGCTTGACCGCGAAGCCGCGCGGGTCGCGGGCGGTGTCCGCGAAGCCGAGCTCGCCCGCGACCGTGGAGAAGCGCAGGAACAGGTCGGTGCGCTTGCCGCGCCGGAAGACGTCGGCCTTGGTGAACTGGCTGACGTCCTCGGTGATCTCCAGGGTTCCGTACGCACCGCCGCCCTTGGCGTGCACGACCCGCTCGGGCACGCGCTCGCGGTCGAAGTGCGCGAGCTTCTGGATGAGGTAGTGGTCCTGGAGCAGCAGCGGGCCGTCGGCCCCCACGGACTGGGAGAACTCGTCGCTCGGTACCGGGATACCGCTGTCCGTGGTCGTCACGGGACGACTGTCGGTCATGGCACGTTCCCTTCGTTTGACGGGCGGTCAGGAATCGGTCAGGAAAATGCCGTGGAGAGGCGCGGCCCGTCGGGCCGCGCCTCTCCACGCGTCACGACTAGGCCAGTTCCGCGCGGAGCAGCCAGTTGCGCGCCGCTCCCTTGACCTCGCGGGGCTGGACGGCGTACGGCCAGCGGCCCTCGCCGGCGCCGGGCTCGCCCGGCTCCTTGAGCTCGCGTACGGTCCAGCCGGTGCCGGCCATGAACTCCTCGGGCTCGTCGGTCCCGAAGAGCCAGGGGATCCCGTCCTCGTTGAGGGAGGACAGGAAGATCTGGGTGGCCGGGCTGCGCAGGAGGGCCTTGCTGAGGATGTCCACCGCGACCTGGCTGCCGGGGGCGGAGTTGGCCGCGAAGGTGCGCATCAGCGTGGCGGACTGCTCCTCGGTCAGGAAGAACAGCAGGGCCTCGGGGATCCACAGCGTGGGCAGGGTGGTGTCGAAGCCGGCGGCGCGCAGCGAGGCGGACCAGTCCCCGGCGAGGTCGGCGCCGACGCGCTGGAGCGTGACGGTCGGTGCCGGGGAGCCGAGCTGGGCGAGGCGCTTCTCCTTCTCGTCGATCAGCGCCTGGTGGTCGACTTCGTAGACGGTGACGTCGTCCGGGAGGGACAGCCGGTAGGCGCGGGTGTCCATGCCGGCCGCGATGAGCACGACCTGCCGGATGCCCTGCTTCACCGCGTCGTTGATGGCGTCGTCGAGGTAGCGGGTGCGGACGGCTACGAATTCGACGAGTCCGCCGCCGCCGTAGTGGTCGAGCAGCTCGAACCCCTTCGGCTCGGCGAGCGCCCGGGCCAGCGGGTCGACGAACAGGGCGTCGCTCCGCTCGCTCTCCAGGGCGCGGGCCGCGGCGGTCCACTGCGAGGTGTAGGACACGGTCTCCATGACGGGCTCCGTTCTCGGGGTGGTCTGGTCAGGCCTGCTTGGGGCGGCACCGGAAGCGGGCGTTGAGGATCAGCGTCAGGACCTCGTCCCCGTCCGCGTTCACCAGGCGTCCGCGGTTGCGGACGATGCGGAAGTCGGGCGCGGAGAGGGAGGGGAGGACGGCGGCGATCTCGCAGGTGCCGGTGAGCACGTCGCCCGGGCGGACCGGCTGCAGGAAGCGCACCTCGTCGACGCCGGGCGAGCCCTCGACCGTGCCCTCGGCGGCGGCGTCGGGCAGCAGCGTCGTGACGTAGAGGCGCATCCAGATCGCGGCGGTGTTCCAGCCACTGGCGATCAGGCCGCCGAAGGCGGAGGCGCGGCCCGCCTCCTCGTCGAGGTGGTACGGCTGCGGGTCGTAGGTGCGGCCGAAGGCGGTGATCTCCTCGGCCGTGACCTTGTGCGAGCCGAGGTCGAAGCTGCTGCCGATCGTGTAGTCCTCGGCGTGGACCAGACGGCCCATCAGAAGTACTTCCGCTCGATGGCCTCCAGGGTGCGGAAGTCCTCGAGGTCGATGGCCTCGTGGTCGATCTCCACGCCGCTGGCCTCCTCGACCGTCAGGACGAACTCGACGAAGGAGAGCGAGTCGACGAGACGGGCCTTGATGAGGTCCTCGTCCGCGGCGATGGAGGTGCGCTCGGGGTGCTTGGCCAGCAGCCAGTTCCGCACGGTGTCAAGGTTGGACGAGGTGGTGCTCGGCATGGGGTTCCTCCTTGTGCGGGATGTGCGGGTACGTGTCTGTGTGCGGGTGTACATCTGCGTGCGGGTACGTGCCCGTGTCCGTGTGCGGGTACGTGTGCGGGTACGTGTGCGGGTACGTGTGCGGGTACGTGTGCGGGTACGTGTCCGTGTGCGGGTACGTGTCCGTGTGCGGGTACGTGTCCGTGTGCGGGTACGTGTCCGTGTGCGTGGGCACGTGCGGGAGCGGGTGCGCGTGCGCGTTCCCGGGGCGTGCCGCCGCCGTGGCCGCGACGGCGACGGCGAAGAGCTCTTCGTGGGAGATGCTGACGTCGACGGCCTCGATGCCGGCCTCGGCGGCCCAGCCGCGGGCGGGCCCGGTGAGGTGGACGAACGGCCATTCACCGGGGCTCTTGAGGATCTCGATGGACTGCCAGGGAAGCGGCCGGC
This sequence comes from Streptomyces sp. SCA2-17, assembly GCF_044336695.1. NCBI lineage: Bacteria > Bacillati > Actinomycetota > Actinomycetes > Kitasatosporales > Streptomycetaceae > Streptomyces > Streptomyces sp. SCA2-17. The sequence goes on along the minus strand of NZ_CP117521.1, from coordinate 5,276,951 downwards.
CGGGGACGTGGAGCAGCTTGAACACCGCTTCCTTCGCGGCGAACCGGCCGGCGACGCCGTGGAGGTCCCAGCCGGTGGCGGTCCGGCTCAGGGCGATCTCCGCGGGCGTGAGCATCCGGCGCAGCCGGGCGTCGTCGCCGGCGTCCGTCATGGCCCGCACCCGGGTCAGGGGGACGAGGTCCACGCCCACCCGGATCGCGGTCCCGCTCACGGTGCGGCGGAGTTGACGGCGGCAGCGTCGACAGCGGCGGCGTTCACGGCGGCGCGGGCCTCCTGGAGGTCGCCGCCGAACCGGTCGCCGAGGACCGCCAGCCACCGTTCGAGGCCGAAGGCGACGCATCCGGTGAAGGCGTGCTCGCCCGTGCCGTCGACGGTGATGGCGCACCGCTCGCCGAAGAAGTTGCGGTGGGTGTTGACGGAGGCGATGGCCAGCCCGTCGGCCTGGAACTCGTGCTTGACGGGGCTGAGCCGCTGGAGGAGGGCCCGGCCGCTGTCCCGCTCGAAGAACGGGTCGGAGGCCGCCCCCTTGTGCAGTTCCAGGCCGAGTTCTTTGGCGAACCGCTCGATCCGGTCGGTGAAGCGGGCGATGACGTCCTGGGTGTGCTCGAACGTTCCGATGGCCACGATCTCGCGCATCTGGAAGCTGAGCAGCCGCCTCAGCCCTTCGTACTTCTCCTCGTTGCGGAAGCAGCGGTTGATGAGGGTGATGGTGGTGTCGGGCGCCACCGCCTGCTGCTCGAAGTAGAGGTAGGCGCCGTAGCAGCTGGAGTGCGGCAGCCCGAGGAACGGCGGATCGACGTCGCGGCTGGCGAAGGCGCCGCCCACCGGGGCCGGCGGGGCACCGGTGACGTCCAGCGGGCCGCCGACGAACTGCAAGTGCGGGAAGTTGGCGTAGACGTCGAACTTCTCCAGGTCGCGCAGCGGGTAGACGGGCGGCGGCATGATCTCCCGCGCGCCGGCCTCGGCGGCCCAGCCGGTGATGGTGCGGTCCAGGTCGCGCAGCAGGTCGGTCTGGTCGGGGCCGAGGATGGTGAGCGCACCGCCCTGGGCGGTCGAGAGCGTCGCGGTCACGCCTGCCCCCGTCCCGCGGGCACCGGCGCGCCGAAGCCGAGGTCGCGGTCCGGCAGGATCCCGGTCTTGACGAGGTAGTTCAGCGGCTTGCGGAACACCTGCTGCTGGAACTCCGCGCTGCGCGGGGAGGCCAGCAGGCGCCGCCTGACGGCGAACGGCTCGGGAATGCCGGCGTCCCGGTAGACGTGCGGGTTGAACAGGGACTCGAAGCTGTAGTTGAGATAGCGCTTGATGTACTCCCGGACCCGGCCGAGCTCCTCCTCCGAGGCGTTCGCCGTGAGGTCCTTGAAGAGCAGGGAGACCAGCTCGCGGCCGAAGGCGATGTGCCGGGACTCGTCCTGGTGGTGAATCCGGTTGACCGCCCGGATCGTGTCATGGAGCCGTTCGTCGGCCGCCATCGTGCTGTTGAAGTGGTCGACGAGCTCCTCGAAGAGGAGGATCCGCAGGAACACCAGGAAACTGGCGGCCTCGCCGGACCACGCCCCGCCGTCCCCGGCCGGTTCCAGCCGGCGGTAGATCTTATCGCCGTACCGCAGGCAGAACTCGGCGAAGAACCACATGTGCTCGTTCTCCTCACCGATGAAATGGTGGAAGAACTCGGACGGTATCTCGAAACCCCGGGTGTGAATGCGCCGGGTCACTTCGACAATGAGCTCGCGGATGCCGTCCACATTCAGGCTGTAGAAGTTGATGCTCTCGAAACGGGACAGCCGGTAGAGCTGCTCCGGGCTCAACTCGGAGGCGATTTCGGTCCCGAAGGTCGTCGTGAGCTCGGGGCTCATCCACCACCGGTTCTCCGGCAGGGAATCCGGCCAGTCGAACATCCGGTAAGGGTTGTAGTAGTCCTCGACCGACTTGCGGTTGAGGCGCTCCAGGATCTCCTGGAATCGGTCATCCTTGCTGATCAGCTCGCTGATCATCCTACCTCCTGCATCCGAGGGGGGTCACTCCGGGGGCGACTTGGACGGACAGGACGGCTCAGAGTCCGGACACAAAGGAAGTACTGCTCGCACCGAATTCAGCCGGTCTCACTCACGGCCTCGCTCACTTACTCTCACTTGCTCGCGGCCTTACTCGCCTGCTCGCGCCGCCTGATTTCGGTGCCTGTTTGCGGCAGTGACGTTTCCATGCACGGTCCGAACAGTCCAATAAAGTTGATCTATGGGCGCATAGACGCTCGCTAACACCGCAGGTCGGACGCCCTCCCCACCTTCCTTCGCGTGGCGCGGATCACAAACCGGATGGCCCGCCTTTTATTTGACGCCACGGCGGGCGAAGGGGCGGCCGGCGAACAAAGTGCCTGCTGAGGCGTTGACCGGGCTTCGTCCCGCGTTGCTACACTCGCAAAGCACCCGGAAAGTAAACTTTCGTAATGGGAATAATCCTGGCGGGAGGTCGTACGTGCGGGGAGACCAGGAGCCTTTACTCAGCCTCTCCGGTCTATTGCGCCGCCTGGAGTACTTCGTCGTCGTGGCCGACGAACTCCATCTGGGAAGGGCGGCGCAGCGCTGCGGGGTGAGCCAGCCCACCCTCTCGCATCAGCTGAAGGTGCTGGAAAAGGAGCTGGGGGCCCAGCTGTTGTGCCGCGACAACCGCCGGATGTCCCTGACCCCTCCGGGCCGGGCCCTTCAGGAGGAAGCGCCGCAGCTCTTGCAGCGCACGTACTCGATCAAGGCCCGGATCAGGGAGGCGGCCGAGGGGCCCGGCCGGCCGGTGCGGGTCGCCTTCAGCCGCTCGGGGCACGCCCTGCGCCAGCGGGAGATGGTCGCGGAGTTCCGGGCGCGCAACGCCCTCCCGGTCTCCGTGGAATCCGGCTGGTCGGAGCGGAACATCGAGCAAGTACGCGCCGGAAGGGCCGACTTCGCCTTCGTCAGACCTCCCGTCGAGGCCGACGATCTGCGGATGGCCGTCGTCGGTGAGGTGGAGCTGGTCCAGCTCCTCCCGGGCGAAAGCGCGTCCGGCCGTGCGGCGGAGAACCGGCTGCCCGCCGGAAACCTCTCCTCTGCCGGAAACCTCTCCTCTGCCGGAAACCCCCCGCCCGCCGGAGACCTTCCGCTCATCCTGTGGCCGCGCTCGCAGGCCCCCGGGCTCCACGACAAGATCCTCGGCATCGCCCGGCAGGAGCGGTCTCCGCAGGGGCCGCTCCCGTACGTGGCGTGGGAGGAGCCCGACTACATCAACGTGGCCGCCGCCGTGGCCTCCGGCGCCGGCGTCTCGTACATGGACCGCGACATCGCCGAGTGGATGAGCCTCAGCCTGGACGTGCGCCTGCGCCCGCTGGGCGCGCCCGGGCCGCGGACGGACGTCGCCGTGGTCTGGCGCGAGGACCAGGACCCCGGCCTGGCGTCACGGTTCGTCGAAGCGTGCTGCGGCGTCGGGTTCCCCGGCGGCGCGGAAGCGGAATGCGGCTGCCTGGTGCAGTAGGCCGCCACGGCACGGCGCAGCCCGCCACGGCACGGTGCACCAGCCCGCCCACGGGCTGGTGTGCCGGCCCACCACAGCCCGCGCGTCCCGCCCCGTCCCGACTCGAAGGGGAACTCGCATGAACTGCTACGACTGTTACGCCACCGAGGGCGTCGACACCGCCGCCGTCGCCGTGTGCCGCAGCTGCAACTCCGGCCTCTGCCCCGGCCATCTCCGCGTCACCCGCCCCACCGTCCACCGGGTGAACGGCACGGGCGTCTCCCACGCCCCCTCCCCCGCCCGGCAGGTGCTGTGCGCCACCTGCCACGCCGCCGCCCAGGGTGTCGCCCTGCCCGCCCCCTCGGCGGAACGAGCGGAGCGAACCACCCCGCGCAGCCCCGTCACCTGATCTGCCGGCGGACCAGATCGTGGAAGAGTCCGCCCGTGTCGGCGAGCAGCGCGGCAGGCGGGCCCTGCTGGACGACCCGGCCCTCCGCCATGACGATCACCCGGTCGGCGTCCATGACCGTGGACAGCCGGTGGGCGATCACGATGCGGGTGGCGCGCAGGGCGCGGGTGGACTCGATGACCACGCGCTGGGCCTCGTTGTCCAGCGCGCTGGTCGCCTCGTCCAGGAAGAGGACACGCGGCTTGCGGACGAGGGCCTGGGCGATCATCAGCCGCTGGCGCTGGCCGCCCGAGACGGTGCCGCCGCCGTCGGAGAGCATGGTGTGCATGCCCATGGGCATGGCCTTGATGTCCTCGGCCAGGCCCGCCAGGGCGGCGGCCTCCCACGCCTCCTCCAGCGTGAACGTCCCGGAGCCGCAGATGCAGTCGAGGATCGAGCCGGAGAACGGCTGGGCGCTCTGGAGGACGACGCCGCACTGCCGGCGGACGGCGGCCTGGTCGAGCGCCGCGAGGTCCTGGCCGTCGTAGAGCACGCTGCCGGAAGCCGGCTTGTCGAAGCCGATGAGCAGCCGCAGCAGCGTCGACTTGCCGCAGCCGCTGGCCCCGACGACCGCGACGAACTCCCCCGGCCGTACGGTGAACGACACGTCGTCCAGGACGAGCGGCCCGTCGTCGGCGTACCGGTAGGACAGGCCCACGGCCTCCACGGCGCCACCCAGTTCGCCCGGCTGGACGTCGGAGCCGCGCACCTCCGGGGCGGCTTCGAGGACCGGCTTGATCTGTTCGAACATGGGCTGTACGGCGGCGGCTGAGAGGAGCGCGCCGGTCAGCTGGGTGACGGAGGACAGCAGCATCGTCACGGCGGTGCTGAAGGTGAGGAAGTCCCCGGCCGACATGCTGCCCTGCGCCGGGCCTGCCAGCAGCATGAACATCACGAGCGTGCACACCGGCAGCGCGACGGCGTTGAGTACGGTGACGACGTTCTTGATGCGGCCGATGCGCTGCTGGAGCTCGCGCGTGCGGGCGAACTCCCGGGCCCAGGCGGCGTAGGCGAAGCTCTCGGCCGCCGCCACGCGCAGCTTGGGCAGCCCGCGCAGGGTCTGGAAGGCCTGGTTGTCGAGCTTGTTGCCGAGCTTGATCAGCTGCCGCTGGTAGCGCAGCTGCCACAGCCCCAGGCCCAGGAAGACCGCGGCGATGGCGAGCAGCAGGGCGAGGGCCGCCAGGGCGAGCGGCACGCTGTAGACGAGCAGCAGGACGAGGTTCACCGTGCCGACGGTGCCCGCCTGGAGCACGACGGGCGCGGTGCCGGACAGGACGCGCCGGATGGCGCTGACGCCCATCGCCGCGCCCGCCAGTTCGCCCGTGGAGCGGCCGGCGAAGAACTTCGCCGGAAGCCGCAGCAGCCGGTCCCACACCGCGGGTTGCAGGGTGGCCTCGATGCGGCCCTCCATGCGCAGGATCGCGATGTTCTGGAGCAGCATGAAGACGGCCGAGACGACGCTGGTGGCCACGAGCGCCACGGCTGTCTGCACGATGAGGCCGGTCTCGGCCTCGGGCACGTACCGGCCGAGCACCTTTCCGGTGGCGACGGGTACGAGCGCGCCCAGGGCGACCGCGACGAGCCCGCCCAGGGCGAGGCTGCGCAGCTCCTGGCCGGTGCCGCGCAGGGTGAAGCGCAGGAGGGGCAGCAGGCGCGGCTTTCCGGGGGGCAGGGGGCGGTAGAGCATGACGGCGCGGGGTTCGTACGCGTCCTCGCAGTCCTTGCCGAGGCGCTCGCGCCGACCGGTGGCGGGGTCGACGGCCTCGTACCGCCCGCGCCGCCACAGCAGGGCGACGGGCGCCCCGTCCTCCGCCCGCCGGCCGACCAGGGGGCCGCTGTTGTCGCGCCACCAGCCGCCGCTCAGGCCGACGGTGCGGGTGCGGATGCGGGAGGCGAGCGCGATGCGTTCGACGGGGTCCGTACGGTCGTCGGCGGCGCCCGCCGCGGGCGGTGCGGTCAGGGCGATGCGGGCCTCGTCGGCGACCAGGCGGCACGCGGCGAACGTCGCGTCGTCGTCCCGCGCTCCGCGGCGCTGTGCCCGGCCGGAGCGGCCGATGGAGGCCAGGAGCGCCTGGTCGGCGCGGGTGCGGGCGGCCTCGCCGGCCTCGATGCCGGCGGCCGTGCGGTCCTCGTGGGCGCGCTCGGCCTGCTCGATCCAGCGGTCGAGGGCGTACAGCAGCCGGTACTGCTGGTCGACCATGCCCTGCCACATCGCCGGGTCGACGAGCAGGCTCCCGGCCGTGCACCCCTCGTACGGGGCGCCGTACTGCACGCTGCCGGGGGCGATCTGCATCCACAGGACGTCCTCGTCGGCCCCGCTCCCGCCCGGGGTCGCGCGGTTCTCCAGGGGGGCCTGGTAGAGGACGCGCAGGCCGCGGCCGATCCCGAGGGCGAAGGCGTTCTCCAGGGGGCCGAGCGCCCCGCCGGGGGCGCCGTCCTGCCACGGTTCGCCGTACTGCCAGGGATCGCCCTGCTGCCAGGGGTCGCCTTGCTGCCAAGAGTCGCTGTGCTGCCAGCCGTACGGGTTGCCCCCGTAAGCCTGCCGGTGCAGCTCGTGCAGGTCGATGCGGCGCAGTGCGCAGCCCTGGAGGGGCCGGCCGAGCAGGGTGTGCTCGGGGCCGTCGGCCGGGCCCAGGAGCAGCGTGCCCGGGGCCAGCCGGCCCAGGAAGTGCCAGTGCCCGGCCCGGGCGGCGTCGACGGCGAACAGGTCGAGTTCGCCGTCCACGACGAGCCACAGGACGAGCGGTCCTTCCAGGTCCAGGCTGCGGAGCCCCGTGCAGTCGACGGGCGTGCCGAGCGCGCCGAGGGCCGCGACGACGGGGTCGGCGACGGGAGGGGCGTGGTGCGGGGCGCCGTAGAGGGAGTGGGAGGTGGTCACGTCAGTGCTCCCTGACCAGTTCGGCGTACGGGCCTCCGGCCGCGGCCAGGTGCTCGTGGCGCCCGCGTTCGACGACCGTGCCGCGGTCGAGGACGAGGATCTCGTCGCTGTCGCGCACGGTGCTCAGCCGGTGGGCGATGACGACGCAGGCGCAGCCGCGGCGGCGCAGGTTGTCCATGACGGTCTGTTCGGTGACGGCGTCGAGGGCGCTGGTCACTTCGTCGAGGACCAGGACGCTGGGGCGGCGCACCAGCGCGCGGGCGATCTCCAGGCGCTGGCGCTGACCGCCGGAGAAGTTGCGGCCGTCCTGCTCGACGCGGCTGTGGATGCCGCCGGGGCGGCGGGCGACCACGTCGTACACGGCGGCGTCCTCCAGGGCGGCGACCACGGCGTCGTCGGGGACGGAGGGATCCCACAGGGCGACGTTGTCGCGGACGGTGCCCTCGAAGAGGAAGACGTCCTGGTCGACGAAGGAGACGGAGGCGGCGAGCGCGGCGCGCGGGATGTCCTCCAGGCGCATGCCGTCGATGCGGACGGTGCCCTCCCAGGGGGCGTAGAGGCCGGATATCAGCCGGGAGACGGTGGACTTGCCGCTGCCGGAGCCGCCGACGAGGGCGATCTGCTGCCCGGGGCCGGCGGTGAGCGAGAAGTCCTTCAGCAGCGGGGCGTCGAGGGGGCTGTAGCCGAAGGTGATGCCGTCCAGCTCGACGTGGCCCTTGAGGCGGCGGGTGGCGGCCGCGGGCTCGCGGCGCGTGTGGACGGGGTCGACGGGGAAGTTCTCGACGTCCTTGAGGCGGGCGACGTCGGCGGCGAAGTCCTGGATGCGCCCGGCCACGCCGTTGAGGCGGGTGATCGGCGCGGTGAAGCCGGTCACCAGGGCCTGGAAGGCGACGAGGAGGCCGACGGAGAGGTGCCCCTCGACGGCCCGCAGGCCGCCGATCGCCAGGATCAGCGCGCTGTTGAGGGCGGCGAGGGTGGGGGCGGTGACCGCCAGCCAGGCGCTGGGCACACCGAGCCGCTGCTGCACGTCGAGGGTGACGGCGTGCCGGCCGGCCCAGCGGCGGAAGAAACCGTTCTCGCCGCCGGTGGCCTTCATCGTCTCGATGAGCTGCAAGCCGCTGTAGGAGGTGTTGGTGAGCCGGGCGCTCTCGGCGCGCAGCTTCTGGGTGCCGGTGGCGCGCAGGCGGACCACGATGCGCAGGGCGACGACGTTGAGCAGCGCGATGCCGACGCCGACGACGGTGAGCTGCGGATCGTAGGTCCACAGCAGCACGGCGTAGAGGACGACGACCACCGCGTCGACGCCGGCCGCGGCGAGGTCGCGCGCGAGGGTCTCGGCGACGGCGTCGTTGGACCGCAGGCGCTGGACGAGATCGGCCGGGTTGCGCTGGGCGTAGAAGGTGACCGGGAGGCGGAGCAGGTGGCGCAGGAAGCGGGCGCTGCCCAGCGTGGAGGAGATGATGCGGCCGCGCAGCAGGTTGGCCTGCTGGAGGGCGGTGAGCGTGGCGGTGAGCACGAGGGCGGTCGCCATGGACGCGAAGAGCACGCCCAGCAGGTCGGTCCGCCCGCCGATGAGGTACGTGTCGATGTACGTGCGGCTCAGTGCGGGCACCGCCGCGCCGACGGCCACCAGCAGGAGGCTGGAGAGGACGGCGGCGAGCATGGTGCCGGACGTGCCGCGCAGGCGGGCGGGCATCGCGCCCATGACGCCGGGCCGGCGGCCGGCGCGGCGGAAGTCCGGGCCGGGTTCGAAGGTGAGCACGACGCCGGTGAAGGCGGAGTCGAACTCCTCCATGGGGACGAAGCGGCGGCCCTTGGCGGGGTCGTTGACGTACACGCCGCGGCGGCCGAACCGGCGGCCCGTGCCGTCGTAGACGACGTAGTGGTTGAACTCCCAGAACAGGACGGCGGGGGCGCGCACCCCGGCGAGCGCGGCCAGGTCCATCTGCATGCCCTTGGCCGTCAGCCCGTAGCTGCGGGCGGCCTTGAGGAGGTTGCTGGCGCGGGAGCCGTCGCGGGAGACGCCGCAGGCGATGCGGAGCTCTTCGAGGGGGACGTGGCGGCCGTGGTGGCCGAGCACCATGGCGAGCGCGGCGGCGCCGCACTCGACGGCCTCCATCTGGAGGACGGTGGGGGTGCGTACGGTCTTCTGCTTCTGCCGGCCGTTGCCGGAGCCGGGAGCGGGCGCGGACCGGCGGCGGCGCGCGGCGGTCACGGCAGCAGCCAGTCGACGGGCCGCTGGTCGGCGAGGTGGACGGCGGCGGTGACGGGCGTCGTGGAGTCGACGGCGTACGGGGGTCCGCTCGCCACGGACCAGCTGTAGCCGGACTTCGTGGCGGCCGAGGGCTCCAGCCGTACGAGCACGGCCACCGGGTCTCCCTGCCGGGTGAACCGGTCGGCGAGCCGGTTGTCGCCCAGGAACCCGCCGATCTGCGCCGCGGTCTGGGGTGCGCGGCCGACGGCCTGGACGCGGCCGCGCAGCACGCCGAACTTCTCCCGGGGGACGGACTGGACGCTCAGGTCGACGGAAGCGCCCACGGGGATCGTGCCGCCGCTGCCGCCCGGCACGTACAGCACGGCGACCAGCGGGTCGTCCGGCTTCGTCATCCGTTCCACGGTCGCCACGTCCGCGCCGGTCGTCACGACCGCGCCGGTCCTGGCGACCAGGGACGTCACGCGTCCCGCGGCCACGACGTGCACGGTCCGGTCGCCCCGGTCCGTGCTGACCCGGAGCAGGGGCGCGCCCGCGGCCAGCAGCTGGCCCTCCTCGGCGAGGACCCCGGTGACCTGACCCGCGTACGGGCTCTGCAGCAGATAACTGCCCTCGGCGCGGGTGAGAATGCCCGGCGCGCTCAGCCTGGAGGTCACGGACCCGGTGAACGCCCAGAAAGCCGCGGCGATGACGACGGCGAGCGTGACGGCCAGCACGAGCCGCCCCTGCGGGCGCGCGAAACGTACGGGAAGGTCGAGTTCTTCGGGTGATTGCAGCTTGGAAAGCGCCTGCTGGCGGAACTGCACGGACTATTCCTTCGACTGCATTCGTGACACGGGTACCGAAAGGGGCTGCGGAAATGCGGGCAGCCGTGAACCCCGGAACAGGGGAGGAGTTCCGGGATTCACGGGCACGCTATTTCCGAGCGGTGCTCAGAGACCGGCGACACCGGCGTGCAGGCCGACGATGCCCTCGACCTGACCGACCGTGCCGGGGACGGCCTGAACGGTGTTCAGCGAGGTCACGGTTCCGAGCACGTGGTGAACGTCGCCGGTCACGGCGCCGAGCAGGCCACCGGAGATGCTCACACCACCGGAAACGGCGTCCAGCTCGGCGTCGGCGATCTCACGGGTCTCGAGGTTGTCACGCATGATTGCGCACCTTTCCATTTGTCTGAATGTTGCTCAATGTTTCTCATCCACCGCGCCGACCCGGCCGGAACCGGCCACCGTTCAAAGAGCCGTCGCGGTGCGGCAGATATAAGCACGCGAACGGGTGGCACGGCCAACCGCGTTGACGTTCCCACGCCTTATCCGAGCGCGGGCTTTCGGATTCCTTCGCGGGATCATCACACTTCCTTCACAAGATCGAGTAACAGATACAAGGGCCTCAAGATCCCCACGGAACATAAATGGACACACGCCCACCAAGCGCGTCGGGCATAACCGGCATATCGAGGCGCGGCAATGCGGGGCTACCGCGGGTACCCGGCGGTTGTGGAGATTTTCCGGAACGACGGTGGGTGACGCGCGCGGCACCTAGCGCGATGACTTGCGGGTAACCGCTCTCGCCGCCGGCTCCCCCGGGAACATGACGACGCGGGGGCCCGCGGTTACGACGGCGAGGCGATCCAGCGGCCCATGGCTTCGAACGCGTCCAGAGCTTCGAGACTGGCCGGGCCGAACCACCGCTTGCAGTCCTCACCGAGGCTCTCGTACAAGTCGGCTGCCCCCCGCGGGTCGCCGGACCTGCCCGTCAGTTCCGCGAGGCTGAAGCGTGCCTCGATGACGGAACGGTCCTCGGGCCGTCCTGGAGTCAGCAGCAGCTGACCGATGTGCTGTTCCAGTTCGCGGATGCGCTCTACGTAGTCCGTGTTCACATGCGGCTTCCCGGACGGCGCAAGCTCCCCTGCGCTGCCGGGCCCGGAGTCCGGGGTGTGCTCGACCTGCCGGATGAGACGGGCGACAACTCGCGCGTGCTGCGGCCGGTGGTCGGGGTTCTTGGCCAGCAGGTCCCTGACCACGTCGCTCAGCTTCTCCGGAATGCCCCGGCGGACGCTGAGGAGCGGCACGGGGTCCTGCTGGAGATGCATGGCCACCACCGCCATGGGGTCACCGTTCCGGCTGGTGAACGGCGGCTTCCCGGTGAGCATCTCGTACATCACGCAGCCCAGCGAATACAGGTCACTGCGGTGATCCGCCACGCGGGTGCTATCGCAGCGCTCCGGCGCCGCGTACTGCCATGTGGCGCCGGCGCCGTGCGACGTCTCGGTGACGTCCACGAGCCGTGCCAGCCCGAAGTCCACGATCTTCACATCGCTCCGGTCGTCAATCATGATGTTGGCCGGTTTGATGTCGCGGTGGACGACGTCCACGTCATCCGCGCCCGCGAGCCCCTCGCAGATCTGGACGGACCAGCGCACGGTCTGTGCGAGGGTCAGGGCGTTCCCTCTGCCGATGTACCGGTCGAGGGACCTGCCGTCGATGCACTGCATGACGAGGTACTCCTGCCCTCCTTCCTCACCCCTGTCGTAGATGGCAGCCACGTAGGGGTTGGTGATCCGGGCCATGGACCGCCACTCCTTCAGGTGTCTGACCCTCATGGCCTCGGTCAGCGCGTCCCGGCGGTGCCGCTGCCGCATACGGTTCATGGCGACCAGTTTCACGGCCACCGGGCGGTCGAGCCTCGTGTCGAGCGCGAGCCACACGTCACCCATGCCGCCGCTGCCGAGACGGTGCTCCAGGTGATACCGGCCCCCGGCCAGAACCCGGCGGGTGCTCATGCTTCCTCCAGCTCACGTTCACCGGCGGGCGACCAGACCTTGAGTGCTTCCGACGAGTCCAAGCCGCGGTGCCACTCGTCGAGCAGGTCGTCCAGCCCGTCAAGTGCCTGCCCGAGCAGGTGCACACCGTGCTCGCGCTCCCGGCTGCCGGCCTCACGCAAAGACCACTTGCGGAAGGGCACATGGGCGAGTCCCCACACGGCCACAAGAACGAGCAGGGTCCCGACAGCCAGGAAGAGCACTTTCGCCACGCCGGACAACGCAGGGAGGATGAGTGTTACGTCCAGTGCCGCGAGGGCGGCGCTCCCGAGGGTGAGGCGCCACAGGGGGACGACGGAATCGACATCGGCTCGCGTGCGGCTCTCCACGTCCTCGATCAGTTCATTGATCGCCTGCCCGTTGTCGAAGTCCGCATACGGGTCCGTGGGGACCTCACAGGACCAGTCACCGACCGAGAGTGTGACACTCGGAGGGAGCAGGAGACGCGATCGGCCGGCCAGAGCGCCGGTCGCCTCGCGCACGCTGAACCAGACACACTGCAGCGCCAGTCGTCGTGCCGGCGCACCGAGCTGGAGCATCTCGGGTGCGAAGACCGCGCGCTCGAGCAACGTGACGAAATCGAACCGTTCCGCCTCCTCGGGGCCGTCCTCCACCCCGGACACGGCATCCGTGTCCCCTCCGTGATCGATGAGGGCACGCAGCCGCTCCATGCGTGCATGCAGCTCGATCTCGTCGGCCTCATGCTGGTCGATCAGGCGGTCGAGGGCGCTGTCGGCATACCGGCCCTTGCGCACGGGCGGGGCCGCCTGTGCGGGGAACTCCTCGACGAGGTGGTTGAGCGTGCCCGCGAGGGCGGTGGCCGCCCGCCACCCCTCCTCCAGCCTCGGCCAGGCCTCCCCGGACAGCTGTTGCAGGGGGCCGAACCGGTCGCCGCCGGATTCCGCTCCGAGCTCCCGCAGCCGGTGTCTCCACCGCTCCAGATGCACCCGGGCGGAGGTGTGCCCCGCTCTGAGGACGGTCGGGTCCTCCCGGAACCACCGGGCCATCGCCTGGCGAGCATAGGTGAGCGCCTCGAGGCCCAGTTCGGCGTTGGCGACCGCGTCGAGGACGACGGTGAACTCCGAGCCGAGGTCGTCACGGTCGAGGGAGTTGAGGTATCGGTCCATCCATCCCGCCGCATCGCTCAGCCGTCCCTGGCACGAGCAGGTGAGGGCGAAGAACAGCTTGGCCTTGGCCGGGTCGAGGAGGATCGCATGGGCTACGGCGCGGGCGACGTTCTCGGAGTCTCCCTTGTACCGGGCCGCGACCGCCAAGGCCGCAGGCGCGAGCCAGTACGCGGGCTCGGAAAGGAACTGCTCCCTGGCGCAGGCTTCGATGGTGCCCGTGTCGACGAGCCCCCGGTCCACCGCCCGGGCCGTCAGGGCGTGGGCGAGCCCGCGGGCGAGGCCGCGGACACGCTGCCGGTGAGCGAAGTCCGCCTTCCACACCACCGTCAGCTGCGTCAGCTCCGCTTGGGCGTCGGCCACGACCTGACGCTTGCCGTACCGCTCCGCGAAGGCGGAGAACGACTCCTGCGTCGCCGTGACCGTCTCCCCCACCGCAGCTATCTCGCCCCGGGTCTCCGACAGCCTCTCCGCCAGTTCGTCCTGCGACCGCCGCAGCGTCTCCAGATCCTCGCGTAACGGCTCCAGCAACTGCTTCAGATCTGACGCTTCCTCCACGGCTCCCCCGATCTCCTCACCCGCCGCGTGCGGACCGGGCCCATTATGCGGACAGCACCCCGCCCGTGGTTCTAATCTGACGAACGTCGCAACGGGTACGTCTCCAAGGAGAGCCGTGCAGCACGAATTCAGTCCGGTCAGCCGCCTCTTCTTCGGTCGGGACGACGCCGAAAACGACCTCGCCGACGGTCTGCTCGACGGCATGGTCTTCCAGCCGACCTATGCCTACCGGGAAGCCCTCTCCGGTCGGAAGTCCCTGATCATCGGCAGGAAAGGTGCGGGCAAGAGCGCGATCTGCCGCCGGCTTGCCGACCCGGACGGCCACCCCGGTACCACCATCCTGATCACCCCCGACGACGCCGCAGGCGACGAGATCCGCCGATTCGAGCTCCAGGGGGTCTCCGGTGACACCGCCAAGTCGCTGATCTGGCGCTACGTCTTCGCCGTCCAGGCGGCACGGTACTTGTGCACGCATGCCCGCGCGGCCCACGGCTGGCGCAGACCGGCCTCGGTGCGGGCTCTCAGCAACTTCCTGGAAGCGAACGACGAAGCCGGTGACGAGCGCCTGTACGACCGGCTGCGGCGAGGCGTCCGTGGATTGCAGTCGGCGAACCTCTCCCTCAAAGCCTTCGGCATCGAGGCGGCCTTCGAGGGCAACGGCGCGTCCGAAGGCGCTCGCGCAAGCCGGCAGCTCGAGGTCCTGGAAAACGGTGTCGCCGCGGCCTTCGGAGACCTCGGCTGCGCCGGTGCGCACCCGCCGCTGCTGTTCCTGGTCGACCAGCTGGAGCAGGTGTGGACGATCACCCCGGACAGCCATGCCCTGGTCGCCGGCCTCCTGCTGGCGAGCAAGCAGGTGACGGGTCAGTACGGCAGCGCCGTGCGCTGCACGCTCTTCATCCGGGCCGACATCTACGACACCCTGAACTTCGGCGACGGCGACAAGTTCCACAGCGACGAACTGCGGATCGCGTGGACGCAGGAGGGCCTCAAGGGCGTGGCGCTGGCCCGGGCTTCCGCGTCCCTCGGCATGGAGCTCACCGCCGAGCAGTTATGGGGGCAGCTCTTCCCGCCCAGCGTCTCGGGAGAGCCCACCGCCGAGTACCTGTTCCGGCGGGCGCTCCCCCGCCCCCGGGATGCCATCCAGTTCCTCAATGCGTGCCGGAACGTGGCGGACGAGCGGGGGAACCGGCGGATCACCGAGGAGGACGTCCGCGCCGCCACGGTGCAGTTCTCCCGCTGGAAGCTACAGGACCTGGCCAAGGAATACCTGGTCAATCACCCTTTCCTGGGCTCTCTGTTCCCCCTGTTCGACAACACCGGGTACGTGGTGATGCGGCAGGCGCTCGAAGCGCGGTTCGAGTCCGTTCGCGAGCGCCTTCAGCAGAACTTCGGCGACTATGCGGAGAGCCTCACGGCACAAGGGGTGATCGACGTCCTGTACGGAGCCGGCTTCCTCGGCGTCAAACGGGGCAACGACGTGGTGTACTCGGGCGGGACCCAGGCGCCCCCGCAGCCCGGCGAGGACGAATTCCACGTGCATCCCTGCTTCCGGCCCGCCCTGGGAAGCGTCGGTCCTGTGGAGCTGACCCCCTACAGCCCCTGCATGATGCTGCGCACCGTCCAAGTCGGCAACTACAACACGCAGATCGGGATCATGTCGGGAGGATCCGACGCCACGCTCGGCATGGATCGTGACTTCCAGCTGCTGGACGAGGTCGTCCGGTCCTGCGAAAGGCTCCTGCGCCAGCTGATGCGAGCCGGACTTCCGGATTTCACGGGCGAGGAGGTGCGGCGGGAGATCGGACGGGTCATGGAGGCCGCCCACCGCACCCGCGCGGACTTGCTCGGCGGCGCCACTGTGGACGTGGCGAACCACGTCCTCGCGGCGTCGGGCTACTTCGGCGCCCTCGCCGTCCAACTGAGCGAGCACGGCATCCAGGACGACCCCGTCACGCGTCGCCTGGAGGACGAGGCCCGGTTCCTCATCCGATCGGTCGGCGGTGCCCACGGGAGCGGCGGAGGGTCGGACTCGTCCCCGTGAGCCACCGAGCCGGCGTCTCACCTCCCCGTGAAGAAGTCCCGGACGCGGCGGCGGCTGCGGCGGTCGGCTGTGTAGTCGTCGTCGGTGTCGTCGTCGGGGCCCTGGAGGACGGTCCAGCTGACGGCTGAGACGGCCGGTTCGAGGGAGAGGCGGCTGACGGCCTCCTCCAGGAGGCTGTCGTCGCGGCGTTCCGTGGTGAGGTCGGCCGAGACGGTGACCTTGCCGGGGGCCTCGGCGTCCGCGCTGTAGACCGAGCGCAGGCGGAAGCCGGGGCGGGCGACGGCCTGGACGACGAGGGTGCGCACGTGAGCCTCCTCGGGCTCGGTGCACACGACCTCGAAGTGGTAGTCCGTGGCCACTTCCGCGCCACCGTGCGGGCCCCGGTCGAGGCCCCGGGCCAGCGGCCTGAGCAGGGTGTTGGCCCCGACGACGCCCACCGTGCCGAGCGCGGCCACCACGTACAGGCCGGTCCCGGCGAGGGCGCCGACGGCGGCCGAGCACCACAGGGTCGCCGCGGTGTTGAGGCCGCGCACGCTCAGCCCGTCCCGCATGATGACGCCCGCGCCGAGGAAGCCGATGCCGGAGACGATCTGCGCGGCGACGCGGGAACCGTCGTAGCCGGCCGTACTCGTCGCGGCGGCGAACCCGTACTGGGAGAGCAGGACGAAGAGGGCGGACCCGGCCGCGACCAGCGCGTTGGTGCGCAGGCCCGCCATCCGGGCACGCCACTGGCGCTCCAGTCCGATGATCGCCCCGAAGCCCAGGCCGGCCGCGATGTTGCCCGCCATGTGCCACTCGTTGACCACAACCATGATCCACCTTCCTCGTCCGTATCCCTATCGGCCGGTCACAGCCAGGTGTTGAGCCCGATCGGAGCCCGGTTACAGCCAGGTGCCGAATCGCCGGATGTACCAGGTCTTGACCGCCTGCGTCAGGGCGCAGTACGCGAGCAGGATCGCGATCAGCCACGGGAAGTAGCTCATCGGCAGCGCCTCCATCGAGAGCGCCGGGGCCGCCGGCGAGAAGGGCAGGAGCAGGCCGAACGCCATCACCACGGCGGTCATCACCATCACCGGCGCCGAGGCCCGCGAGCCGATGAACGGCACCTTGCGGGTGCGGATCATGTGGACGATGAGGGTCTGGGACAGCAGCCCCTCGATGAACCACCCGGACTGGAACAGCGTCTGGCTCGCCTCGCTGTTCGCGCCGAACACGTTCCACAGCACCACGAAGGTGATGATGTCGAAGACCGAGCTGATCGGCCCGATGAAGAGCATGAACCGGGCGATGCCCTTGGCGTCCCACGTACGCGGCTTGCGCAGGTACTCCGGGTCCATCCGGTCCCAGGGCGTGGCGAGCTGCGAGATGTCGTAGGCGAGGTTCTGCACCAGCAGGTGGATCGCCAGCATCGGCTGGAAGGGGATGAAGGCGCTGGCCACGAGGACCGAGAAGACGTTCCCGAAGTTCGAGCTCGCCGTCATCTTGATGTACTTGATGGTGTTGCCGAAGGTGGTGCGACCCTGTTCGACACCTTGTTCGAGGACCATGAGGTCCTTCTCCAGCAGGATGATGTCGGCCGACTCCTTGGCGATGTCGACGGCCGTGTCGACGGAGATGCCGACGTCGGCGTCGCGCAGTGCCGCGGCGTCGTTGATGCCGTCGCCCAGGAAGCCGACGGTGTGTCCCTCGGCCTGGAGCGCCCGGACGATGCGGGCCTTCTGCACCGGGTTGGTCTTGGCGAAGACCGTGGTGGCGCGGACCAGGTCGCGCAGCTCCGCGTCGTCCAGGGCGTCGATCTCCACCCCGGAGACGACGACGCCCACGTCGATGCCGACGTCGGCGCAGACGCGCGCCGCGACGAGCTCGTTGTCGCCGGTGACGACCTTGACGGCCACGCCCTTGTCGGCGAGGGCCCGCAGGGCCGCCGCGGCGTCGGCCTTCGGCGGGTCGAGGAAGGCGAGGAAGCCGACGAGGGTCAGGCCGTCCTCGTCCGCGACCGTGTACGCGTCGCGGCCGGCGGGGAAGGCGCGGGTGGCGACGGCCAGCACGCGCAGGCCCTGCCGGTTGTTGTCCTCGGCGGTACGGGTGACGCGGCGGCGCAGCTTCTGGGTGAGTTCGAGGCGGCGGCCGTTGTCGGTCATGTGGGTGCACAGCGCGAGGACTTCCTCGACGGCGCCCTTGGTGATGAGGATGTGCTCGGTGGCCGCGTTCTCGGGGGCGTCGCCGCGGCTGACCTCGTTGCGGCTCAGGACCACCGACATCCGGCGGCGCGCGAAGTCGAAGGGGATCTCGTCGACCTTGGTGAAGCGGGCGTCGACGACAACCTCCTCGGCCTCGAGCACGCGGTCGATGACCGCCCGGTCCATGAGGTTGCGCAGCCCGGTCTGGAAGTGGCTGTTGAGGTAGGCGTATTCGAGGACTTCGGCGTCCTCCCGGCCGTGTACGTCGAGGTAGCGGTCGAGGACGATGCGGTCCTCGGTGAGCGTGCCCGTCTTGTCCGTGCACAGCACGTCCATGGCGCCCAGGTTCTGGATGGCGTTGAGCCGCTTGACGACGACCTTGCGCTTGGACATGGCTACGGCGCCGCGCGCGAGGTTCGTGGTGACGACCATCGGCAGCATCTCGGGCGTGAGGCCGACGGCCACGGCGACGGCGAACATGAACGCCTCGTTCCAGTCGCCCTTGGTGAAGCCGTTGACGGCGAACACGAGCGGCACCATGACGAGCATGAACCGGATCAGCAGGAAGCTGACCTTCTTCACGCCGGTGTCGAAGCTGGTCTCGGGGCGCTCGCCGACGAGCGAGCCGGCCATCGACCCGAAGTACGTGTCGGCGCCGGTGGCCACGACGACGCCGGTGGCGGTGCCGGAGGTCACCGAGGTGCCCATGAGGCAGAGGTTGTCGGCCTCTACGGGGTCCGTGGTCGTGGACTGCCCGTAGTCGTGGGGGCGGGTGTCGGCCTTGGCGACCGGCAGCGACTCGCCCGACAGCGCCGCTTGACTGACCATCAGGTCTTTGGCGGTGAGCAGGCGCAGATCGGCGGGGACGAGGTCGCCCGCGGCGAGGCGGACGACGTCGCCCACGACGACCTGGTCCATCGGGATCTCGACGGTGGCCGGGCCGGTGTTGCGGTCGGCGCGCCGCTGGACGGCGGTGGTCGTGGTGACGAGGGCACGCAGGGCGGCCGCGGCGCCTGCCGAACGGTGCTCCTGCCAGAACCGCAGCAGGCCGCTGACCAGCACCATCGTCCCGATGATGGGGATCTTGGGGTCAAAGGGCTCCTCGTCGGCGACCTGGAGCCACTGCACGTACATGACCGCCAGGAGGGCGACCAGGATCATGATGAAGGGGTTCCAGAAGGCCTTCGCGAGCTGCGCGTACCAGCGGGGGCCGGTGTCGTGGGCGACGACGTTGGCGCCGCCGCGGGCGAGCCGCAGCTCGGCGTCGTCCTGCCGCAGGCCGTGCGGGGTGGCGCGGGCGTCCTGGAGGACCTGCGCGGCGGGCAGGCCGCTGATCCGGGCCAGCCGGTCGCCGGCGGCGCGGGTACGGGCCTCCAGCTCGGCGGCCTTCCTCTCGCGGCGGGTGCGGCCGGGCGGGGCGAGCTTCTGGGGGGTGAGGGTGGTGTTGGTCATGGCGGAACCTCTCTCCGGGCACGACGGCGCGCGGCGCGACGGCGCAGCGGCATGACCGCATGGCGGCATGGCGGCTCGGCCGGGCCGTGGGCACGGAAAAGTCGGTGAAGGCATGGGGTCGCTGCGGCTGCCGCAGGACAGAGCGAGCGGACCGGAAAACCGCAGGGGCGACCGACGACAGGGGCCGGGTAAAGGCCTGATGAGCCGGACAAGAGCCGGCTTGCTGAAAGGAAAGTGCGCGCAACAGGGCCCGCGCCGGGGTACACGACCCCGTGCGTCAGCTCAGCGGATCAGCGATCAGAACGAGTGATTCAGAACGAGTGATCAGAGCGCTGCGAAAGCAGAAACGGCACTGAAGCGAGGACTTCCCTCGGGACTCCGACTGGTCATCCCGATCACCTCCTCGCTCGTACGTACACGATGCGGCACCGCGCCAAATACCCGCCAAATGCGGCCGGAGCGGCACCTTCAGCGTCTAGCTTGCCATATGACGTCAAGCCGTCCGCAATCAGAAGGTAATACCAAGGTCAAAACCATGGGGACCGTTTCGGCACCGCCCGGCCCCGAGGGGCCGCCCCCGCGCGTACGCCGGAAGGCCGCCCGGTGGGGCGCGGGCCTGCTCCTGGCGCTGGTGAGCGGGCCGCTGCTGTGCCGGGCCTGCGACGTGGACGGCGTCACGCCGATGCCCCAACTGCTGGCGTTCCTCCCCTGGTTGATCGCTCCCGCGGGGGCCGCGCTGGTGCTCGCGGCGGGCACGCGGTGGGTGGCGGGCTGCGCGTGGGGCCTGGCGGCAGTCCTCGGGACGCTGTACTTCCTGCCCCCGTACGAGGCGGGAGGGCCGGCGGCGTCCGGCCCGGAGGTCGCCCGGCTGCGCATCCTGACCGCGAACCTGGAGTTCGGCGGGGCCACGCCGGGCCTGCTGGAGGCCCTGCGGCGCGAGCGCCCGGACCTGGTCTCGGTGCAGGAGTGCTCCCCGGAGGAGTGCGCACCGGCGCTGGAGAGCGCGCGGCTGCGGGCCGCGTATCCGTACCGGATCGTCGTGGGCGGCGGC
Organism: Streptomyces sp. SCA2-17; assembly: GCF_044336695.1. Lineage (NCBI taxonomy): Bacteria > Bacillati > Actinomycetota > Actinomycetes > Kitasatosporales > Streptomycetaceae > Streptomyces > Streptomyces sp. SCA2-17. The sequence goes on along the minus strand of NZ_CP117521.1, from coordinate 5,256,712 downwards.
AGAGCCCAGGGCTCGGCGCTCCTCAGCCGCTTCCCGCTGACCCCGGACGGCTCCGTCCGGGGGACGCTGGCGATGCCGCGGGCGCTGGTGCGGGTGGCGGGGACGCGGCTGCTGTTCCAGGTGGCGCACCCGATGCCGCCGGTGGCGGGCGGGGTGGAGCTGTGGCGCACGGAGCTGGGCCGCGTCCGCGCCATGGCCGCGGCGCGCGGCGAGGCCCCCACGGTCATCGCCGGCGACTTCAACGCCTCGCAGGACCACGCGGCCTTCCGTGCCGTCCTGGACACGGGCGTCCGCGACAGCGCAGCCGCCGTGGGCCGCTCCCGCACTCCCAGCTGGCCGGCCCTGACCGCTTCCCCACTGGGCGTCCAGATCGACCACGTCCTCCTCAGCCCGTCCCTGGAACCCCGCGGCGCCCACTTCCTGGACCTGCCGGGCACGGACCACCGGGGGCTGGTGGTGGATGCGGTGCTGCGTGGGTGAGGGGCGCATCCTCCGGATCCGGCCGACCGGTCCCCGGTCACACCGGCGGCAGCGCGTCCGGCCCGATGACCGGGGTGTCGTCCTCGTGCAGGATCCGGCACGGGGGATGGTGTTTGCAGAAGAAGCCCCGGCCCGTGCAGTAAGGGCAGAGGTGAGCGCCCGTCATGTTGCCGCCCTCGCCGGACTGGTCGAGGTAGAGCACGGCCGCGTGGTAGTCGCCGCTCCCTTTGCAGCCCTTGCAGAAGGCGTGCGGGCCGGGGCACGCTTCGTCAGGATCACTCATATCCGTGATGATGCGCGCCTGCCGCAGGAGCCGTACGTCACTTGGGCGTGACTCCTCCTTTCTGCGTACGACCCCGGTCTTTTGTCGTACGTCCCCGGCCGCCGGGCCCCTCACGGCACCCCCGGGGACCCCTAGAACAGCGCCCCCGGGACCCGCGCGGCCCACTCCAGCCAGACGCCGATCAGGCCGCAGGCCGGCGCGCCGAGGCCGATGAGGGTGACCACGTCCAGGAAGAGCCACAGGATCCGGGTCGGGACCACGACGCGGGACGGGTCTTGCGGGTCGTAGCGGATCTCGCCGTTGCGGGACGCCCACAGGGACGTGTGCTCGCAGAGGCTGCCGTCGAGGGCGCGGAAGCGGTAGCGGTAGTCCGCTTCCCTGTCGGCCGAGCCGCCCACCCGCTGCGGCGGGCCCACCCGCACCGTCACTCCGCGGTAGCGGACGATCCACCGCGTCCTCAGGCGCATCATCTTCGCCCACAGCACGATCAGGCCGAAGCCGAGCCCGCCGATCAGCCACGCGCTCGCCCCGTCCGTACGCGGTTCGACCGGGATCAGGGCCACGACCGGCACGCCCAGCACCGCGTACGCCACGGCCGCCTTGAGCAGCGGGTGGGCCGAGGTCACGAAGCCGCGGACCCGGACCGCGCGGGCGGGCCACCGGGCGGCCGTCTCCCGCCGTACAGGCGGCCGGGCGCCCTCGTGGGGGCCGTCCGGCCGGATCGCCCGGATCTCCCCGGCGAACGCGGCGAGGACCTGCGGATTGCGATGACGGATCGTCAGTGGCGACTCGCCGGGGTCGAACAGGAGGACGGTCAGGGCCCCGGCCTCCGTCTCGACGGCCCGGATCTGCGCCCCCGGCACGGCCGTCGTCGTGCGCCCCCGCTCCTGCACCAGCTCGCGGCCCGCCACCCGCAGCCGGGTCCGCCCGTTCTTGATCACTACCCCCATGAGGGGAACGTTACCCCGCTGACCTGGGCAGATCCCCCGCGGCAGCCACCTCGGCCCCGCCCCCTCAGCTCATCCGCAGGGCCAGGAAGAAGTCCAGCTTGTCCTCCAGGCGCGACAGGTCCCGGCCCGTCAGCTGCTCGATCCTGCCCACGCGGTAGCGCAGGGTGTTGACGTGCAGGTGCAGCCGCGTCGCGCACCGCGTCCAGGAGCCGTCGCAGTCCAGGAACGCCTCCAGCGTCGGGATGAGCTCGGCGCGGTGGCGGCGGTCGTAGTCGCGCAGCGGGTCCAGGAGCCGGGCCGTGAAGGCGCGGCGGACGTCGTCGGGGACGAACGGCAGCAGCAGGACGTGCGAGGCCAGCTCCTGGTGGCCCGCCGCGCACACCCGGCCGGGGCGGGCGGCGGCGACCCGGCGGGCGTGCCGGGCCTCCTCCAGCGCCCCGCGCAGGCCCTCCGCCGAGTGCACGGCGGCGCTGACGCCGAGGGTGAGCCGGCCGTCGTCGTCGAGGCCGCGGGAGAGCGGTTCGCGGACGGCGGCGAGGAGCCGGTCCGCGTGCAGCCCGGCGTCCTGGGCCGCCGCCTCGTCGCCCTCGGCCCCCGCCGGCACCGCGGGCAGCGGTACGAGGGCGACCGCCTCGTCACCCATGTGGGCGACGGCGATCCGGTCGGACGGCTCGGGCCCGGACGCCTCGGGGGCGGCCAGCATCTCTTCCAGGAGGGCTTGGGCGACCGGCCCGCCGGGGATGTCGCCGTCCTCCCACTCGACGCGGGCGACGACGACCTGCCAGTGCGGCGCCGTGCCGAGGCCCGGCAGCAGGACGGGGGCGGCGACGCGCAGGCGGGCGGCGATCTCGGCGGGGGCCGCGCCCGTCTGGACCAGTTCGAGGACCTCCTGGGCAAGCCGGCGGCGCACCGTACGGGCGGCGTCGCGCCGGTCCCGCTCCACGGCGATCAGCTGGGTGACGCCGTCGAGCAGGTCCAGCCGCTCGGGCGACCAGTCGCCGGCGTCGGCCTCGACCGCGAGGAACCAGTCGGACAGGACCGTCTCGCGCACGTCGCGGGCGGCCAGTGCGCGACCGCTGTGGCTGATGGGGAACAGCGAGTACGTGTCGCCGCCGGCGCTCACGCGGTGCGGCCCGCGCCGGCCCGTGCGGGCGGCGGCCAGGTGCTCGCCGGCCAGGGCCGCGCTGACCGAGGCGGGCAGCTCGGGCCCGGCGCCCGCGAGCGAGGAGCCCGCGATGGGGCGGCCGGTCGGGGAGAGCACCCACGCCCGCAGGTCCAGGTCGGAGCCCAGCAGGTCCAGGACGACCTCGGGGCCGCCCCCGGCCGGGCCGGACGTCATCAGCCGCCGGTGCCGGTCCACGACGGCCGCCAGGTCCCCGGCGCGCTCGCTCGACACCTGCCGCACGACGTGCTCGGTGATGGAGGCGAACGAAACGTTCTCGTTCACCGAGAACAGCGGCAGGCGGTGCCGGGCGCAGGCCCGGATCAGGTCGTCCGGGATGGAGGCCATCTCGGCCTCGCCCGCCGCGAGCCCCGCCACGCCCGCCCCCGTGAGGATCCGCACGAACCGCTCGGAGTCCTCCGGCTCCCGCCGCCAGGCGAGGCCGGTGAGCACGAGTTCGCCGCCGGAGAGGTAGCGGCTCGGGTCGCGCAGGTCGGTCGTCATGACGCCGCGCACCGTGCGGTCCAGCTCGTCCTCGCCGCCGAGCAGACGGAGGCCCAGCGCTTCGGTCTCCAGGAGTGCGCGCAGCCGCATCGTGGTCGCCGCCGATCTGTCTTGTTGTTACCAGTGGAATGCAGTGAGGTTTCCCAACCCCGTCTTTCGTTCGAATCTACAAGATGCGCGCTGCGACCAGCCAACCGCTTCATGGTTTCAGTGACTGCACCGGCCTGCCGGGCGCTCGCTGTACTGGTCTCAGCCCCCTCGGAGCGCCCTTGTGAGACCGATCGACGACCCCGCGAGACCGATCGAGAAGAGAACCCCCATGGAGTTCCTGCGCCCCCGCAGCTGGGAGGAGGCTCTGGCCGCCAAGGCCGAGCACCCGGCCGCCGTCCCCATCGCGGGCGGCACGGACGTGATGGTCGAGATCAACTTCGATCAGCGCCGCCCGGAGTACCTGCTGGACCTGAACCGCATCGGCGATTTGTACGAATGGGAGACCGGGGAGGACGAAGTCCGGCTGGGCGCCTCCGTACCGTACACGCGGATCATGGAGGAGCTGCGGGCGGAGCTTCCCGGCCTCGCGCTCGCGGCGCACACCGTCGGCTCGCCGCAGATCCGCAACCGCGGCAGCGTCGGCGGCAACCTCGGCGCCGCCTCCCCCGCCGGGGACTCCCACCCGGCCCTGCTGGCGGCGGGCGCGCGGGTGGAGGCCGCCTCCGTGCGGGGCACGCGCCTGATCCCCGCCGAGGAGTTCTACACGGGCGTCAAGCGCAACGCCCTCGCGCCGGACGAGCTGATCCGGGCCGTACGGATCGCGCGGGCCGACGGGCCCCAGCAGTTCTCCAAGGTCGGCACGCGCAACGCCATGGTCATCGCCGTGTGCGCGTTCTCCCTCGCGCTGCACCCGCGCAGCCGCACGGTGCGGACGGGCATCGGCTCCGCGGCCCCCACCCCGGTGCGGGCCCGCGCCGCGGAGGACTTCCTCGCCGCCGCGCTGGAGGAGGGCGGGTTCTGGGAGTCCGGCCGGCCCCTGCCGCCCTCCGCGGCCCGGCAGTTCGCCGAGCTCGCCGCCGGGGCGTGCAACCCGATCGACGACGTCCGCGGCAGCGCCCGCTACCGCCGGCACGCGGTCGCCGTCATGGCCCGCCGCACGCTCGGCTGGACGTGGGACGCCTACCGCGGCGGGGAGAGGGGCGAGCAATGCGCGTGAACTTCACGGTCAACGGCCGGCCGCAGCAGGCCGACGACGTATGGGAGGGCGAGAGCCTGCTCTACGTCCTGCGGGAGCGGCTCGGCCTGCCCGGCTCGAAGAACGCCTGCGAGCAGGGCGAGTGCGGCTCGTGCACGGTCCGGCTCGACGGGCTGCCCGTGTGCGCCTGCCTCGTGGCGGCGGGCCAGGCCGAGGGGCGGGAGGTCGTCACCGTCGAGGGCCTCGCCGAGCACGCCCGGCGGCGCGCCGAGGGCGACGGCGGCACACCGGCGGCGCCCGCGGGCACGAGCCCGGAAGAGGCCCGCCGCTGGGCGCCCACGCAGGGCGACGGCGCGGGCGCCGTACCGCTCTCCCCCGTCCAGCAGGCATTCGTCGACGCCGGTGCCGTCCAGTGCGGCTTCTGCACCCCCGGCCTGCTCGTCGCCGCCGACGAGCTCATCGAGCGCAACCCCGCGCCCTCCGACGCGGACATCCGCGAGGCCCTGTCGGGCAACCTGTGCCGATGTACCGGCTACGAGACGATCCTGGACGCGGTCCGCCTCGCGGCCGCCCGCGCCGGAGAGGCGGGCCCGCGATGAGCACCGCGCACACCGCCGCAGGGCTCGCCCGGACCGCCGGGGCCCACGGTGGCATCGGCGAGTCCGCCCCGCGCCCCGACGGCACGCTCAAGGTCACCGGCGAGTTCGCCTACGCCTCCGACCTGTGGCACGAGGACATGCTGTGGGGCTTCACCCTCCGCAGCCCCCACGCCCACGCCAGGATCCTGTCCACCGACGTCTCCGGCGCCCTCGCCACCCCCGGCGTGTACGCGGTGCTGACCCACGCCGACCTGCCCGCCGCGACCCGCTACGGGCTGGAGATCAAGGACACCCCCGTCCTCGCCGACGGCGTCGTCCGCTACCACGGCGAGCCCGTCGCCCTCGTCGCCGCCGACCACCCCGAGACCGCCCGCCGCGCCGCCGCCCGCATCCGCGTGGCCTACGAGGAACTCCCCGTCGTCCACGACGAGGAGAGCGCAACCGCCCCCGGCGCGCCCCTCCTGCACCCCGCCCGCGACGACAGCCACGCCGCCCACGTCCCGCACCCCAACATCGTCCACCGCCAGCCCGTCGTCCGCGGCGACGTCGCCGCGGCCCGGGCCCGCGCCGCCGCCGTCGTCACCGGCGACTACGAAGTGGGCATGCAGGACCAGGCGTTCCTCGGCCCCGAGTCCGGGCTCGCCGTGCCCGCGGAGGACGGCGGCGTCGACCTCTACATCGCCACCCAGTGGCTCCACGCCGACCTGCGCCAGATCGCCCCCGTCCTCGGCCTCCCCGAGGACAAGGTCCGCATGACGCTCTCCGGCGTCGGCGGCGCCTTCGGCGGGCGTGAGGACCTGTCCATGCAGGCCCACGCGTGCCTGCTCGCGCTGCGCACCGGCAAGCCCGTGAAGATGGTCTACAACCGCTTCGAGTCGTTCTTCGGCCACGTCCACCGCCACCCGGCCCGGCTCCACTACGAGCACGGGGCGAGCAGCGACGGCCGGCTGCTCTACGTCAAGGCCCGCATCGTCCTCGACGGCGGCGCCTACGCCTCCTCCTCCCCGGCCGTCGTCGGCAACGCCGCGTCCCTGGCCGTCGGCCCGTACGTGGTCGGCGACGTCGACGTCGAGGCCTTGGCGCTCTACACCAACAACCCGCCGTGCGGGGCGATGCGCGGCTTCGGCGCCGTCCAGGCCTGCTTCGCGTACGAGGCCCAGATGGACCGGCTCGCGGACCGCCTCGGCCTGGACCCCGTGGAGTTCCGGCAGCGCAACGCCATGGCACAGGGCGCCGTCATGCCCACCGGACAGGTCGTCGACGCGCCCGCGCCCGTCGCGGAGCTGCTGCGCCGCGTCAAGGCCCGGCCGCTGCCGCCCGAGCGGCCGTGGGAGAGCGCCGGCGGCGGCCCCGACATCCGGGCGCTGCCGGGCGGGCTGTCCAACACCACGCACGGCGAGGGCGTCGTCCGCGGCATCGGCTACGCGGTCGGGATCAAGAACGTCGGCTTCTCGGAGGGCTTCGATGACTACTCGACGGCCCGGGTGCGGCTCGAAGTCGTCGCCGGGCAGCCGGTGGCCACCGTGCACACCGCGATGGCCGAGGTCGGCCAGGGTGGCGTGACCGTCCACGCCCAGATCGCGCGCACCGAACTCGGCGTCACCCGCGTCGTCCTGGAGCCCGCCGACACCCGCGTCGGCTCGGCCGGCTCGACCTCCGCCTCCCGCCAGACCTATGTCACCGGCGGCGCCGTCCGCCACGCCTGCGAAGCCGTACGGGAAGAGGTGCTCGCCCTGGGCCGCACCCGGTTCGGTGCCTGCCACCCCGCGTGGGCGCACGCCGAACTCCTGCTGGAGGGCGGCAAGGTGACCACCGACGCGGGCGAGGTCCTCGCCGCTCTCGCCGACGTCCTGGAGGACGAGGTGATCGACGTCGAGCGCGAGTGGCGGCACCGGCCCACCGAGCCCTTCGACCTGCGCACCGGCCGGGGCAACGGCCACGTCCAGTACTCCTTCGCGGCCCACCGCGCCGTCGTCGACGTCGACACCGAGCTCGGGCTCGTCAAGGTCGTCGAGCTGGCCTGCGCGCAGGACGTCGGCAAGGCCATGAACCCGCTGGCCGTCGCCGGCCAGATACAGGGCGGCACCACGCAGGGCCTGGGCCTCGCGGTCATGGAGGAGATCGTCGTCTCCGCGGACGGGCGGGTGCGCAACCCGTCCTTCACGGACTATCTGATTCCCACCATCCTCGACACCCCCGCCATCCCCGTGGACATCCTCGAACTCGCCGACGAGCACGCCCCGTACGGGCTCCGCGGCGCGGGCGAGGCGCCCACGCTGTCCGCCACCCCGGCCGTCGTCGCGGCGATCCGGGCGGCGACCGGGCTGGCGCTGGGCAGGGTGCCGGTGCGGCCCGAACACCTCACCGGAACCTGAGCGTTCCCCCGCAGGGCACCACCGGCCGCGCACCCCCCAGCGGCCGGTGACGTGCCGCTCCTTCGTCTCGGGCCGTCCCCCGGGTCGTGCACGCCGCTACCCACCCCCATCCCGGAGAAGGCAGCTCATGACCCAGTCATCCGTGGAGCCGGCCTCCACGGCGCCGAACGCGGGCGCGGGCCCGCGGCCGGCCGCCGAGGACGCCGGAAGGTCCTGGCCCGACCGCTACTTCCGCATCAGCGCCCGCGGATCCACCGCCGGCCGGGAGGTGCGCGGCGGCATCACCACCTTCATGGCGATGTCGTACATCCTCCTGCTCAACCCCCTGATCCTCTCCGGCCCGGACGCCTCCGGGCAGCGGCTCGGCCACACCGGGCTGATCACCGCCACCGCGCTCGCCGCGGCGGTCTGCACCCTGGCGATGGGCTTCCTCGGCAGGGTCCCGCTCGCCCTGGCCGCCGGGCTGGGCGTCTCCGGGGTGCTCTCCACCCAGGTGGCGCCGCACATGACCTGGCCGCAGGCGATGGGGATGTGCGTGCTGTACGGCGGGGTGATCGTGCTGCTGGCCGTGACCGGCCTGCGCGAGCTGATCATGAACGCGCTGCCGCTCGCCCTCAAGCACGCCATCACCATGGGCATCGGCATGTTCATCGCCCTGATCGGGCTGGTCAAGGCCGGTTTCGTGCACGCCTCCAAGGGCGGCGGGCCGGTCACGCTCGGCCCGGCGGGCGAGCTCGCCGGCTGGCCCGTGCTGATCTTCTGCGTCACCCTGCTGGCCGTCTTCATGCTGCAAGCGCGCGACGTCCCCGGCGCGATCCTCATCGGCATCGTCGTCGGCACGGTGCTGGCCGTCGTCGTCAACTCCGCGGCCGGGCTCGCGCCCTCCGCCTGGCAGAACGGCGCGCCCGCGCTCAAGGGCGGCGCGGTCTCCATGCCGGACTTCTCCCTCTTCGGGCACGTGGAGTTCGGCGGCTGGGGGTCGCTGGGCGTCATGAGCGTCGCAATGATCGTCTTCACGCTGGTCCTGGCCGGCTTCTTCGACGCCATGGCCACGATCATCGGCGTCGCGACGGAGGCCCGGCTGACGGACGACCGCGGCCGGCTGCCGGGCCTGAGCACGGCTTTGTTCGTCGACGGGGCGGGCGGCGCGATCGGCGGGGTCGCCGGGGCGTCGGGCCAGACCGTCTTCATCGAGTCCGCGACCGGGGTCGGCGAGGGCGCCCGTACGGGGCTGTCGTCCGTCGTGACCGGGCTGCTCTTCGCCGCCTGCCTGTTCTTCACCCCGCTGACCCGCATCGTGCCCGGCGAGGTCGCCGCCGCCGCGCTCGTCGTCATCGGCGCGATGATGATGAGCAACGCCCGGCACGTCGACTGGGGCGACCGGGCCGTCGCCGTCCCGGCGTTCCTGACCGTGGTGCTGATGCCGTTCACGTACTCCATCACGGCGGGCGTCGGCGCGGGCGTCATCGCCTTCACGGCGATCAAGGCGGCGCAGGGGAAGTGGCGGGAGCCGGGCGTGTTCATGTGGGTGCTGACGGCGGTGTTCACGGCATATTTCGCCTTGCACCCGATTGAGAGCTGGCTGGGCGTCAAGTAGGCCTGGTAGGCCACGGCAGTCATGTACGTCGCGTGAGGAGTGGGCCGTCATGCTGGACATCGCCGAGGAGCTGCACCGCTGGTGCGGGGAAGGGCGGGCGTTCGCCGTCGCCACGGTGGTCGCCGTGGAGGGCAGTGCGCCCCGGCAGCCGGGCGCGGCCCTCGCCGTCGATGCCGAGGGCACGGCGGTCGGTTCGGTCTCGGGCGGGTGCGTGGAGGGCGCGGTGTACGAGCTGTGCCGCGCCGCGCTGGAGAGCGGCGAGAGCGTGCGGGAACGATTCGGCTATGCGGATGAGGACGCCTTCGCCGTGGGCCTGACCTGCGGGGGCGCCCTCGACGTCCTGGTCGTCCCGGTCCCGCCGGACGGGTACGGGCGCGCCGTCCTGGCCGAGGCGCTGGCGGCGGCGACGGCGGGCGAGCCGGTGGCGCTGGCCCGCGTGGCCGACGGTCCGGACGGATGGCTGGGCCGGGCGCTGCTGGTCCGGGCGGACGGGACGTACGCGGGGACGCTGGCGGGGGCGGAGCGGGAAGGGGCGGGGCTGGAGGGCCGCTCCGGCTCGCTGGACCGTACGGTCGCCGCGGAGGCCGCCGCGCTGCTGGCCGCCGGGCGGACGACCACGGTCACGGTGGGCAGGGACGAGGCGAACGGGTCCCGTTGCGGCGATCCGGTGACGGTCCTGGTGGAGTCGTGCCTGCCGCCCCCGCGCATGATCGTCTTCGGGGCGGTGGACTTCGCCGCGGCACTCGTACGGGCGGGCAAGTTCCTCGGCTACCACGTGACGGTGTGTGACGCGCGACCCGTGTTCGCGACGACCGGCCGCTTCCCCGGCGCGGACGAGGTCGCCGTCGACTGGCCGCACCGGTACCTCGACGCGCAGGAAGCGGCGGGGACGCTGGACACCCGGACCGTCCTGTGCGTGCTGACCCACGACGAGAAGTTCGACGTACCGCTGCTGGAACGCGCCCTGCGGCTGCCCGTCGCCTACGTCGGCGCGATGGGCTCGCGCCGCACGCACGAGGCCCGCCTGGAGCGGCTGCGCGAGGCGGGCGTCGCCGAGCGCGCGCTGGACCGGCTGCGCTCGCCGATCGGCCTCGACCTGGGCGCGCGCACCCCGGAGGAGACGGCCCTGTCCATCGTGGCGGAGATCGTCGCGGCCCGGCACGGGGGCACGGGCGCCCCGCTGACGGGTGCGCACACGCCGATCCACCACGAGCCGCGGCGGGGGCTCGTGGCGGGGTCCGGGCTCGGTGGCCTGAGCCGGGTGCCCTGACGCCGCTGTCAGAGGCCTCTGGTAGAACATGAGTCGCATTTTGAGCTGTTCAGCTGTTCATGTTCCTGTCCCACCAGCACGATGAGGCCCTTTGCCGCCCTTCAGACAGACGTCTCCCTCCAGACGGATCTGGACCCTCGCCCTGGCCGTTGGCCTGGTCACCTGCGGCACGGCCGCCACGGCGTCCGCCGCGCCTTCCCCGGCCGGCCCGTCCCCCGTCCCCGCCCCCTCCGCTGCCGCGGCAGCCCGCAAGGCCGAGACGTACTGGACGGCCGAACGCATGGCGGGGGCGAAGCCCCTCGACGCGGGGAAGCCCCTCGAAGCGGGGAAGGCTCCGGCCACGGGCAAGGCTCTGGCGGCCGCACCCCGTACGTCGGTCGCCGCGGCGCCGCCGGCCGGCACGCCCCAGGGAACGTACGGCGACGGCATCCCCATGGTCGGCACGTTCTTCAGCAGCGACCCGACCGGCACCACGTACTGCACCGCGAGCGTCGTACAGAGTCCGGGCCGCAACCTCGTCCTCACCGCCGGGCACTGCGCCCAGGGTCTCGCCGGCCGCACCCAGCAGATCTTCGTGCCGCAGTACCGCAAGGGCCTGGACGCGGCCCACCAGCCGTACGGCGTCTTCCCCGTGGAGCGCGTCTTCAGCGACCCGCGGTACACCCGCAACAGCACCGGCCCCGACTCCGACCTGGACGTCGGCTTCGCCCGCCTCGGCCCGAACGCCCGCGGCGAGCAGGCCGAGGCCGTGACCGGCGGGCTCCGGCTGACCCCCACGCCCCGCTGGACCAGCACCGTCACCGTCGTCGGCTACCCCGGCTCGCACAACACCGACCAGCGGGCGCTGAGCTGCACCGTGCCGACGTCGCGCCTGCCCGGTCAGCACCAGCTCCAGATGAAGTGCGGCGGCTTCTACGGCGGCACGTCCGGCAGCCCCTGGATCACGGGCTACGACGCCGCGGCCCGCACCGGCGACATCGTCGGCAGCCTCGGCGGCTGGAACGGCGGCGGCACCCTCACCGGCGAGGACTGGATCAGCTACGCGCCCGTGTTCGGCAGCGAGGTACAGGCCCTCTACCAGGACGCGATCGCCGACCGCACGCCCGCCCGCACGGCCTACCAGCGCCCCTCCGACAGCGCCCGCCTCCCCGGCGCCGCCACCACCTGGACACACGCCAAGCACCTGGTCTCCGCCGACTTCACCGGCGACGGACGCGACGACCTGCTGACGATCTGGAGCGACGGCGAAGTCAGCCTCTACCCGGGCGACGGCAGCGGCGGCTTCGGCGCCGAGCAGCAGCTCGCGCGGTCCGACAGCTTCTGGAAGCGCGCCGTGACCGTCACGGCGGGCGAGTTCAGCGGCTCCGGCAAGCCCGACCTCATGGTCCGCTGGGACACCGGCAAGCTCTCGTACTACGAGGACTTCCAGGCCGGCGGCTCGGGCCCCGAGCACACCCTCGGCGCGGGCGGCTCCTTCTGGAAGTACGCCTCCCAGATCACGGCGGGCCGCTACGACTCCACGGAGCGCTCCGCGGACCTCGCCGTCCGCTGGGTCGACGGCAGCCTCAGCGTCTACGCGGGCGTCAGCCCCTCCGGCCCCGGCACGGAGCGCCGCCTGATGGACGCCGGCTCGTACTGGAAGTACGCCACCGCCCTCAGCAGTCCGCGCCCCGCGGGCCAGGACCGCAGCGCCCTCCTCGTCCGCTGGTCCGACGGCTCCCTCGGCTCGTACGCCACCACCGGCACGACCGTCGGCAAGGGCACCCGCCTCCAGGCCCCCAACCCGTCCTGGACGGACACCGCGATGACCACGGGCGACCTCACCACGTCGGGCCGCCCGGACGACCTCGTCGTCCGCTGGTCCGACGGCGAGACGTCCCGCTACGACGGGGTGAGCGGCGACGGGCCGGGGGCGTGGACGCCGTTGGTGAACAACGGCTGAGGCGCTCCAGTCCTGCGTTCGGCGTTCCGTGTCTCCAGGGGGCACGGAACGCCAGCCGCGCCGGCGGCGGCCGATCAGATCCGCTTGACGAGCGACTCGAACACCGGGGAATTGTCGAAGGGCTGGATGTCGCCCAGCTTCTCCCAGCCCCACGCGTAGTAGGCGGACCGGGCGGGGATGTTCCCCGGGTCGACCAGGATGGTCCCGAGCTCCTCGGCGCGGTCCGCAATCAGCTCGTCATGCAGAAGGCGGGCGATTCCCCGGCGGCGCCAGGCCGGCCGGACCATCAGCTCCGAGATCGCGAAGACCTTGCCCTGCTCGGTCAGGCGGCGCACCTCTTCGGGGACCTCGCCGCGGAAACCGCCCCACCAGGAGCCGGCGGGGGCGATGGCGAAGCCGAAGACGTATCCGACGAGTGTGCCGCCGTCCTCCGATGCCACCAGTTCGAAGCCCTCTCGCTGGACGTAGACCGAGAGCCGATCCAGGAAAGCAGGCCGTGAGCGGAAGGCGCCGTCCAGCTTCTCCGCGTAGGCCTCCTCGTAGACATCCGCCAGTGCGTCCCGCTCGCCGTCGGCTTCCTTTCCGCCCAGCCGGCGCAGCTTCAGATCAGCCATGTGGTTCCCCTTTTCTCATGCCACGAGGGGCTGGGATTCCGCCAGGAAGTCCCGTACCGGAGCATCGTCTTTGTGCCCTGCCAGGCTGCCGCGAAAGGCCGCGAGCCGGGTCGTCGTGCGGGCCGAGGAGACCTCAGCGATCAGCGGCAGCGCGCCCCTGGCCACCTCGCAGGCGTCATGGACCTCCCCCTTCCGCATGTGCACCTCGGCCAGCACGACCGTGTACCAGGCCCGGTTGCGGCCGTACCTGCGGCTCATGGTCGCCAGCGTCTTCTCGGTGAGCCTCTGGGCCACGGCCGTCTCGCCGAGTTCGGCGTGGCAGGTGGCGGCGAGTCCGTCCAGCTCCGACAGCGAGTAGAAGTCGATCCACGGAGGGTCCTCGTCGGAAGGGCCGCGATCGAAGGATTTGTAGGCCCGCGCGAGAGCCGACCGGCATTCCCTGGAGTCGCCCAGCCGGGACCAGCCCCAGGCCTCGCGCAACGTCAGGAGCGACATCAGCCGCGGTGGCACATGGCGGGCACTGACGCGCTGCCCCATCCTGGCCAGGTCCACGGCGTCACGGGGCATCCCGTTCCTCGCCGCCGCCATGGACATCTGTGCGTACGCATGGACTTCGACCTCGGCGTCCTCCGCCATGCGGGCCTGGTACAGCGACTGGTGGTAATAGGCCCAGGCGTCCTGCACGCGGTCGGCGTCATAGCTCAGCCATCCGGTGAGCACGGCCAAGTCGCCGAACGCCGAGCGCAGTTTCCTGCCGGTGGACTCCGTGTACCGGGCGGTATTGATGAGCCGGTTGAGCGCGCCCAGGGCCCGGCGGGCGTCCACGCTGAGGTGGTCCCCGCCCATGCGCTCATCGAGCTGCTTGAGCCTGCGCACCGTCTGCCGGACGGTCCTCACCTCGACCGCTCCGATCTTCCGGGGCGTACCGCGCTCGGGGCAGAATCCCAGGGCCGCGAGCCCCGAGACGAAACTTCGCCGGTCCACACCCTGCTCCTGGCCGTCGACCCGATCCGACGTGAAGACCGTACGCCGCGCCGGGCTTTGCGGGGAAGAGAAGCCCAGAGCGTGCAGGCTCTCGCCGGTGAGCGCGGCCAGGATCCGCCGGTACACGGGACGCGGACAGCTCACGTCGCCGTCCTCCCACGTGGCGATGACCCGCGAAGTGCAGCCGGTGTTCTCGCCTATCCGGGCGCCCTGCTGATTGATCAGGCCTGCGAACTCGGAGCGGCTCATGTGGAACTGCTCCTCGCGGACCGCCCTGATCTTCGGGTTGGGCGCTCTCTTGCCACTCTTCCCGGCCATCCCTGTGCCCCCGCCTCCTGGCTCCGGTGACTGCTCGCGCGCCGACCGTAGCGCCCATGCCCTCCGCCGGGGGCCCGACCGGCTGACAGCGGCATTTGAGCGCGGGTAATTGCATCGGAGTTGCATCGCCGGGCCATCGATCGTGCGCACACGGCGCCCCTAGCGTCGGTGCTGTATCAGCCGCCCAGCACTCAGGGACTCTCATGCACACGAAGACGCCTGACGGCGACACCGGCGCCTCGTTTCCCGCCGCCCGGCAACCGGGCAGCCAGGAGATCGACGTCCCCCGGATCGTGAGCGACACCGAGCAGGGCTTCTCCTGTCATGCCGTGCTTCCGACGCATCAGGAGCTCGCCGCGCTGGAGGGGCGGCTGCGCCGCCATATCCAGCAACTGGTTCCGGTCGTGGAAGCGCAAGTCGCCGTCATGGATCCCACGTGGATGGGGCACGCCACGCGCCGGTCCCTGCTCGCGCGCGCGGCGCAGACCCTCGCGGAGGGGCCCGGGGACGGGCTGATGTCCGCCGCGGAGCACGTGTGCGCGCTCGCGCGGGTGTGCCGGGTCCTGCTCCGCAGCTGCTCCTAGTGCCGCATCAGGCGACGGCCGCCGCGCTGAATCCGCGTGACGGCCTCGCCGGCGGTCTCGGCCGAGCGCCTCACCCTCCCGCCGCGGACGGATTGGGCCGAGCCGCCGTCAGGTGGCGGAGGTATGCCGCGCGGTTGAGGGGATCGCCGTCCGTGCGCGGGCGCTCGGGAGGGTGCCCCCTGTGGGGGCGGTCCTCGGTCGGGTGGGTCCACCAGAGGGCCTCGCCGCGGGTGAGGGCGGGCAGGCGGCGTTCGGCGTCGGGGGCCCGGCGGGCCGGGATGGTGCCCTTGAGGACGCACAGCTCCGGGCCGGTCTCCGTGTCGTGGATCTCGGCTCCCAGTGCCGCCAGCGCCCCCGCGACGGTGCTCAAGGTGTCGGCCGGGGCCTCCAGTTCGTAGGCGTGGCAGGGTTCGTACACCTGTGTTCCCGCCCGGGCCAGCGCCGCCATCAGGACGAGCGGGGTCAGGCGGCGGAAGTCGGCGGCGGTGCTGACGGGGCCGACGAAGCCGGAGCGGGTCAGGGTGACGGTGCAGTCGGTGACCGGCCAGCCGTACAGGCCCTGGGCGAGGGTGTGGCGGACCGTCTCCTCGACGGCGCGGTCGAAGGCGAGGGGCAGCGCGCCGAGTTCGGTGTCGCGGCGGAAGACCGTGCCCGAGCCGGGGGCGCCCGGCTCGGCGCGCAGGCCGACGGTGGCCCAGAAGGCGTGACCGCCGTGCCGGTCGATCTCCTCGTACGCCTCGCCCGTGCCGGTGAGCCGCTCGCGGTGGACGGTGCTGCTCGGTTCGAAGACCGCTTCGACGCCGAACTCCCCGGCGAGCGTGGCCGCGATGATCTCCTTCTGCACCTCGCCGTAGAGCAGGACGGACGTGCCGCCGCCCGCAGGCAGCGTGCGGGTGCCGATGAGCGGGTCCTGGTCGGCGAGCGCCGTGAGGGCGCTGTGCAGCCGGGCGGCGTCCCCGGGGCGTACGGGCCTGACGACGGTCTCCAGGCTCGGCGCGGCGAAGTGCCTGCGGGACGCGCCGTCGCGGACGGGGCCGAGGCTGTCGCCGACCCGGACCTCCGGCAGGCCCCGGATCCGGGCGATGTCACCGGCCTCGGCACGGCGGCGGGCGGCCCCGGGCGGCCCGGACTCGACCGCCGCGAGGGAGGTGACGCGGCCGGAGTGCTCGGTGTGCGTGCCGTCGGCGTGCTGCCGGTGGAGGGTGATGCGGTCGCGCTCGGAGACCGCGCCCGAGAAGAGGCGCAGGTAGGCGGTCTTCTCTCCGGAGGGGCCGCGGTCGACGGCGAACACCGTGCCGGTGGTCTCCCGGCCGGTGCGGCGCGCGGGCGGCAGGTAGCGGACGATGCCGTCGACGAGGTCCGCCACGCCCTCGCCGGAGAGGGCGGAGCCGAAGTACACGGGGTGGACGCGGCCGCGCGCGGTCTGCCGTGCGAGGGTGCGCCGCAACTCCCAGGGCGTCACGGGCCGGTCCTCGACCAGCTTCGCGAGCAGCGCGTCGTCGTGTTCGGCCAGCGTCTCGGCCATGGCGTCGCGGAAGCCGGGGTCCTCGTACGAGCCGGGCACGGTGCGGGCGCCGGGCGCGCCGATGCCGCGGACGGTGGCCATAGGCACCACGTGCGGTGTCAGCCGGCGGCGGACGGCGGCCAGGGTCCCGGCCTCGCGGGCCCCCGGGCGGTCGGTCTTGTTGACGAACAGGAGGGTGGGAAGGCGCAGCCGGCGCAGCGTCTTCATCAGGACGCGCGTTTGCGCCTGCACGCCTTCGACGGCGGACAGGACGAGCACGGCGCCGTCGAGGACGCCCAGGGCGCGCTCGACCTCGGCGATGAAGTCGCTGTGGCCGGGGGTGTCGACGAGGTTGACGCGCAGGCCGCCGACGCGGAAGGGGGCGACGGCGGTGCGGATGGTGATGCCGCGGCGGCGTTCGATCTCGCCGCTGTCGGTGCGGGTGCTGCCGGCGTCGACGCTGCCGAGCCGGTCGATGGCGCCGGCGTCGAAGAGCAGGCGCTCGGTGAGGCTGGTCTTACCCGCGTCGACGTGCGCGAGGATGCCGATGTTCAGAACGGGCTGCGTGGGCAGGGTGAGCCCGGACAGCAGGGTGTGCGTACGCAAAGAGGGCCTCGGGAGGAGTCATCCGGTCAGGGCGCTGGGGGGATCCGAGCCTCTGGCGCATGGCGTGTCTCCTGACGTATCCCGAGGTGCATGGGTTGTGCGGCGCGCACGGAGCGCGCGGCGCCATCCTGGCAGCCGCCCGGTGCGGGATCCAGCGAATTTCCGGCGGCCCGCGTGAGCACAGCGGACAGGACGAACGACAGCACAGATGAGCGCTACTGCGCTCAAGGACCACCCACCCCCGCTCACTCTTGGTAATCTGCCGCTACCGCTGGGAGAGCCTTTGTGAATTGCTTCACACCTGGCCCTTGGCCGGGCCCGCTACTTCGTGCTGAGATGCGGTCACGGCTGCTTCCAGCTCGACGGCGCGCTTGGGGAGGGCACTGTGGCGGACACCGCCATGCGTAATGCGGGGTTGCCGGAGCCACGGGGACCGCAGGGGGCGGACCCGCAGGGCGATGATCCACTGGAGCGAGCGGTGTGGCGGCTGCGGTCGCGCGCCTGCTGGGACGATGCCGCGGCCCTGCTCGCGCCGCGCGCCGCCGCCGAGCCCGGGCCGGCCCTGCTGCGGACCGCGGTCCTGACCGAGCGCTGCATGTTCACCGGGGACGGCTGGGGGGCCGCCGAGGACGCCCTGCGCGCGGCGGAAGCGCTCGCCGCGGACGACGAGGAGCGGGGCGCGGCGGCCTGCGAGCGCGGCCATCTCGCGTACGCCTCCACCCTCTTGAGCGTCCGCGACCGGGCGGACGAGGCCCGCTCCGCCCTGGGCAGGGCCGCGGCCCTGCTCGCGCCGGGGTCGCCCACGCGCCCGCTGCTGCACTTCCGGCGCGGCCTGATCGCCCAGCACCTGTCGGACAACCCCTCCGACGCGACGGCCGCCTTCGAGCGCGCCCACGCGGGGGCGACGGCCCAGGGGCAGCGCCTGCTGCTCTCCTTCACCTGGCGGCACGTGGCGGCCATGGCCGAGCACGAAGGCAGGTTCGCCGAGGCGCGGTACGGCTTCGGGGAGTCGCTGCGCATCCGGGAGGAGCTGGGCTATCTCGTCGGCATCGCCCCGGCGCTGGCCTCGCTCGCCGCCGTCATCGACGACCCCGGAGAGGCCGCGCGGCTCCGCAGGGAGGCCGCCCGGCTGGTCCGGCTGCTCGGCGGGGTCCCGGGCTGGCTGGCGGAACAGCTGGCGCCGCCCGCATCGCCGGAGGACTAAACCGCCCCCTCTCCCCGTTACTCCCCGATCGCGAAGTGCCCCCGCACCAGCACCTCGGCCCGCTCCACGTCATGCGCCGCCAGCGCCTCCAGCAGTGCCACGTGCTCGGCCGCGTCGGCGACGAGGTCGGCCGTGCAGTGCGGCCGGCCGTGCGCCGCGGGCCACTGCGCGCGCCGGTGGAGCTCGTCGGCGACGGCGACGAGCTGGCGGTTGCCCGCGAGGCCGAGGAGCGCGCGGTGGAAGGCCCGGTCGGCCTCGGCGTAGAGGGCGCGGTCGCCGGTGGCCGCCGCGGCGGCCGCGGTCTCGGCGAGCGGCCGGAGCCCTTCCCAGCCGCCGGCCGGCACCGTACGGGCGAGCCGCAGCAGGACCGGCACCTCCAGCATGGCGCGCACCTCGGCGAGCTCGGCCAGATCGCGCGCGGTGCGCGTGGCGACGCGGAAGCCGCGGTTGGGGACGACCTCGACGGCACCCTCCAGGGCGAGCTGCTGCATCGCCTCCCGTACGGGCGTGGCCGACACGCCGAAGCGCTCGCCGAGCGCGGGGCCCGAATAGACCTCTCCCGGGATCAGCTCGCCGCTGACGAGGGCCTTGCGCAGGGCGTCCAGCACCTGGCCGCGCACGGAGTGGCGCTGCGGCATCCTGCGTGCGGGAGCGTGCGCGGGGGCGGCACACGGAACCCCGTACTCCTGCTCGCCGTGGACGTGCTCACCGCGGGCGCCCTCGCCGCGGAGGCCGGCAGGGCCGGCGGCGGAAGCGCCGCCGCGGACGGCCGCGCCCCGCGCGACCTGCGGCGGCATCTCGGCGAAGAGCCTCGCGGCCGGCGGCGCGGCGTGGGGTCTTCCCTGCTCCATTGGGGTCCTCCTGATGTCCTTTCTGAACCATAGGCGGCCCCGCGGACAGTTCAAACCCCGATCAACCGGGGTAAGGTAAGCCTTACCTGTAGAACGATCGCGATTCGGTGGTCCGCATGGCCCCTGCCCCCGGCGCCCCGGCTGCCGCGCCCCCGCTCACGGACGCCTACACCCGCCTCTCCGAGGTCTACGCGGGCCTGACCCTCACGGCCGGACCACCGCGCGACGGCGAGGGCTGGCTGACCGCCGCCGCGCTCGCCGAGGGCGGCGCCGGCCTGGACGCCTTCCTCGCGTGGGACGACCGCCAGATCCTGCGCGAGTACGGGGAGCGAGCCCGCCCGGACGTCGTCGCGAGCTTCGGCCTGCACCGCTACGCCTGGGCGTCCTGCCTGCTCCTGACCGTCCCCTGGTTCCTGCACCGCAGAGTGCCGCGGCTGCCTCCCGGAGCCGTTTCCTTCCACCGCGGCGAGAGCAGGCTGACGGCCCTCGCGACGGAATTCGCGTGCCTGCCCGGAGATCCCGCCGCGGAACTGCCGGGCGCCCGGGCAGTTCCCTCCGAAGAGGACCTCCGCGCGGAACTGCGCGCCGCGGTGGCCGCGCATATCGCGCCCGTCCTGGAAGGCTTCCGGCCGCGGATGCGGCGCGGTCCGCGCGCCCTGTGGGGAATGGTGACCGACGAACTGGCCGAATCCTTGTGGTATGTGGGCCGGCTGCTCGGCGAGGAGGAACGCGCCCGCCGCGAACTGCACCTGCTCCTCCCGGGGGTGACGCCGCCGTACGTCGGCGGCGCGGCCTTCCGGATGCTTACCGGCCGCATGGGAGAGCCGATCCCGACCCGCGACAGGGCCAGCTGCTGCCTCTTCTACACCTTGCGTCCGCAGGACACCTGTACGACCTGCCCGCGTACTTGCGACACAGACCGGGTGCATCGCCTGTCCGTAAGCTGACCGGCCTCACACCACTCGATCGGGTGAGTTGAAGGGAACGCAATTCCCGCTTCCCTGAACCGCGTTCGAATTTCTTCGCACCTATCCGTATGCCGTTGCCCTCCATTGGCAGGCAGTTGGCGTGAAACCCCTTGGCGAACGGACCGATTCCGAGAGGATGGCGCGCGAAAGGCCGTACAGCTATGCAAGGGACGCAAGATGAGAGTGACCGATATACCGCTGAATTGGATGCTCCCCTGTGTCGTGGCGCTCGCCGGGGTCGTGGTGGCGGTGACGGTGCTCGCACGCGGCCGGCACGGCGTGGACGACTCGGGGAGCGGATCGGACTCCTGGGAGCGCAACGAGGAGCGCAGACGGCGCAAGGAGGCCGTCTACGGAAGCGCCTCGTACCTCCTCCTGTTCTGCTGCGCCGCGGTGGCCGCCGCCCTTTCCTTCCACGGTCTCGTGGGCTTCGGGCGGCAGAACCTGGGGCTGACGGGCGGCTGGGAGTACCTGGTGCCGTTCGGCCTCGACGGGGCGGCCATGTTCTGCTCGGTGCTGGCGGTGCGGGAGGCGAGCCACGGCGACGCCGCGCTCGGCTCCCGGATGCTCGTGTGGACCTTCGCCAGCGCGGCCGCCTGGTTCAACTGGGTGCACGCGCCGCGGGGCCTGGACCACGCGGGCGCGCCGCAGTTCTTCGCCGGCATGTCGCTGTCGGCGGCGGTCCTCTTCGACCGCGCGCTCAAGCAGACCCGCCGGGCCGCGCTGCGCGAGCAGGGCCTGGTGCCCAGGCCGCTGCCGCAGATCCGGATAGTCCGCTGGCTGCGGGCGCCGCGCGAGACCTTCGGCGCCTGGTCCCTGATGCTCCTGGAAGGCGTCCGCTCGCTGGACGAGGCCGTGGAGGAGGTCCGCGAGGACAAGCGGCAGCGGGCGCAGGCGAGGGCCCGCAGGAGGGAGGCCGGCAAGCTCGAACGCGCCCGGCTCAAGGCGTACAACCGCCAGAACCGGGTGTGGGGCCGGGTCCGCAGCGGCCGGCAGGTGGAGGTCGGCGGGACCGCGGTGCCGGGCCCCGCCCAGCCGGCGCAGATCGGATCGGACCCTTCCATAGTCGACCAGGGACAGCTTCCCGTCCGCGCGCGACCGCTGCAGTCGGTCGGCGGCCCTGACCCGATCGACCTCACCGCGGAGGACGACACCCAGGCGATCCCCCGCCTGGACTCGCTCGAAGCGAAGCTCGCCCAGATCGAGCGGCAGTTCGGCTGACGTCCCGGAGCCCTGGGTCGCCGCACGGCGGCGGTTCAGGGCTCCTGGGCGGCCAGCTCGAACCAGACCGACTTGCCCACGCCGTGGGCGCGGACGCCCCAGCCGTCCGCGAGGGCATGGACCAGCAGCAGCCCCCGGCCCGACGTGGCGGCCTTCTCGATCTCGTTCATGCTCATGTGCTCCAGGCTGACCGGCCCCGTGTCCGTACCCGGGCCGCGCAGCGCCGGGTGGCCCGCCACGAAATCCCGGACCTCCACCCGCAGCCGCCCCCGTGCCTGGCCGAACGCGCCGGTGAGCACCGCCTTGACCACGGCGCCCCCGTCGGTGTGCACCAGGGCATTGGTGACGAGCTCGCTCGCGAGCAGCTCCGCGGTCTCCGCCCGGCCGGGCGCGCCCCAATGGGCCAGCAGGCGGCGCAACTCGGCCCGGACTTCCCGGACTCCGGTGAGATCCCGGCGGCGGAGCCTCCTTTCGAAACGCGGCCCGGAATGCGCCGCGCCGTCGCCGTGCCCGTTCCTGTGGTCCGTACGGCCCTCCCGGTCCCCCGCATGGCCCTCCGCGTATCCCTCAGCGCTCATCCGGCTCGCTGTCTGCCGTTTCATCCTCCCGCCCCGACCCCTCCCCGGCGCCCCGGCCTCGAACACGCTCGCGCTCACTCACCGCAATGCATGCCCCGGCCCGCCCGGAACGACTCCTGTTGAGCCATCAACATGGTGATATGACCAAAATCCCGGAGCCTCTTGTGCGGGCTGCGAATATGCCATTGGCGCGCGGCGGATTAGGAGTTTGTACGGAAGCGGCAGCATTCTGGGGTAACCCCGGCTCCGGCCCGGGGCGAACAATCCCCGGGCACCGGCAGATAAATGCGGGAGCCGGTAGATAAATGTGGCCCGCCCGCCGTAACAGGGTCGGGGGGCGCGACGGGGGTCCGGCGGAATGTTCACCCGCCGGACCCTCGCACCTACAACGCCGTCCGCAGGAAGGGCCGTCTCCGTGCCTACGCCTCCCAGAGCGCGCACGCCGTACGGTCGTCGGCGTATCCCTTCACCCGCAGCTGGGTGTCCGCGAGGAACGCCGCGAGCCCCGGCGGTCGTTCGCCCGCCCAGCGCTCGGCCAGCCTGCCGCCCAGCTCCGGCTCGCCGCGCATCGGCTCGGCCAGGCCCGCCGTGCACAGCATCAGCGTGTCCCCCGGCCGCGCGACGGACGCCCGGAAGCGGAAGGGCTCGCCGGGCGCCGCCGGCTCCTCGGGCTCGACGGGCGGGGTGAGGCCCGGCGTCGGGATGCCCAGGTCCACGGTCATCGTGTCGGCGGACGCCGAGCCGTAACCGGCGGCCGGCTCGCCCGTGCGCTCCGGCGGGGCGTCCGGTTCCAAGTCCTGCCACACGCCCTCGCGGAGGCGGAACAGGCCGCCCGGGCCGACGCCGAAGAACACGCGCGTACGGCACTGCGGGTCGGCCGTCAGCAGCAGGCAGCGGACCGTCGCCGTGTACTCCTCGGGCCGCAGGCCCAGTTCGGCGGCGCGGGCGCGCAGCCGGCCGTAGGAGCGGTCGGTGAGGCGGTGCAGGCCCGACTTGAGCTCGCCGCGCCGGCCGCCGCGGATGTCGTCGGCCAGCCGGGCGTGGCTGCGGCCGACGGCGCCCGCCAGCCACCGGCACGCGTCCCGCGCCGCGCGGGGCGCCACGTCCGTGCCGCGGAGGCCGCTGGCCATCGCCACGAGCAGCAGCGTGCCGTCCCCGTCGCCGAAGCGCGCCGTCAGCAGGGAGTCCCGCCGGGGCTCGCCGCGGTAGCGCGCGGAGTCGCCGCGCAGCGACAGGGCGCGCAGGGTGACGGCGCCGTACTGCGCCCCGTCCAGGACCGTGTCCGGCACGAGGCCGTCCAGGTCCTGCGGGTCCGCGGCGGGCCAGGCGGTGGGCTCCGCGTCGTACGTCGGCGGCCGCTCCCCCACGTACTCCGCTCCGCGGTCCTCGCGGCGCGGCGGCTGCGGGGGCGCCGCGAGGGGGTGCCGCCGGGGCGGCGTCGACTCGCGGGAGACGACCGGCGGGCGGGAGGCCGGCTCCAGGGACGCCGCCCCGGCGGCGGGCTCCAGCGAGTCGGCGTGGTCGCCGCCGGGCGGGGCAGTACGGGCCGGCTGGGCGCCGCGGGTCCGCGCGGGGCTCGCCCCGGAAGCCGGCTTCTCCGGCACGGCGGGGAGGGACTGCCCCGGGAGCTCGGGGCGCTCGTACGTGTCGGAAGGCGTGGCGGGCTCCAGGGGCTGCGGGGGCTCCGGCCGGGGAGGCCTCGGCGGACGTACGGGACGCTCGGCCCGCACGGGCCGCGTCGGCCTCTCCAGGCGGCCGGTACGCCGGAGGCGCTCCGGACGGTCCGGGGTGCCGTAGCCGTCGTGCGGCTCGGCCGGGGCGAGGGAACGGCCGACGGGGCTGCCGGGGCCGTCACCGTCCACGCGCGGGGTCTCGGTCCGGGTCATGGGACGCCCGTCGGGCTCTGCCCGCAGCTCCGGGGCATCGGCGCCCTCAGGTCCACCGGAACGATCCCGACGGGTGACGAGCTCGGCGCTGCCGTAGCCCTCCACCGGTTCGTCACTGTCTGCCGGGCGGTCCGGGGAATCGGCGACTGCCGGGCCGCCGGAACGATCCCGGCCGCCGACAGGCTCGGCACTGCCGTAACCCTCCACCGGCTCGTCACCGCCTGCCGGGCGGTCCGACGAATCGGCGACTGCCGGGCGACCGGAGCGATCCCGGCGGCCGACAGGATCGGCACTGCCGTAACCCTCCACCGGTTCCTCACCGCCCGCATAGCCCGTCCCGTCACGGCGGCTTGCCGTCCGGTTCGGGGAGTCCGTGTCCTCCGGGCCGCCCGAGCGACTCCGGCGGTCGGCGGGCTTCGCGTCGTCCGGGGCTTCCGGCGGGTCGTAGTCGGCGTCTTTGCGGGCTGCTGCACGCTCCGCGCGGTCGGCGTCGTCCGCGTACCGGGGTCCGTTCCGTCCCGCGGGGCGGGCCGCGCGGGTCTTGCCGCTGCCTGCGCCGGACCCGTCCCGGCCGGCCGGGCGGTCTGCGCGGTCCGTGCCGTCGGCCGGTTCCGGGCGGGGCGGGCGCGGGGTGCGGCCGCCGAAGAAGAGGTCCGCGCCTTCGCAGCGGTCCATGCGCTCGGAGCGGGGCGGGCGCTCCGCACGAGGCGGGCGCTCCGTGCGGGGCTGGGGGGCGGCGCGGCCCGCGGGCTCGGGCCGGGCCGGGCGCGGGGCGCGGACGGGGGCCTCCGGGCCCGCCCCGTCCGGGGCCGGCCTCCGCGTCGCGGGCGGCTGCGCCGCCGCCCCGGTCCGGCGCTCCGGACGGTCCGGACGTTCAGGCCGCTCCCGGGGATCCCTCCGCTCCGGCGGAGCCGAATCCTCCGGCTGCCGCGGCACTTCGGACGGCCGGCGCGGGTCCGCCTTCCGCCACTTCTGCGGTTTCTCCAGCAGCTCCGGCAGGAGCCCCGCTCCGTGCAGATCCGGCGGTTTCGGGATCCGCGGCAGGGGCACGCGCGCCGCGCGGCCGGGGGCCGGCCCGTCGGAAAGGCGTTCCGCGCCGGAGGGCGGTGGCGGCGGCGTGAATTCCGAAGAGCGCCCCGGAACGGGAACGCCCCGCGCCCGCGGCGCGCCGTATCCCTTCGGCAAGGAGGGAAGACCACTCGGGGGAACGGCCACCGGATCCGGAGGCCGCGGTGGATCGGGAGGCTCCGCTCTCGGCGCCCGCACCGCCCTCTGCGTCCGTTTCGGCCGTTCACCGCGGGGTTCCGCTCTCACCACCGCCGAGGCCGAGGTGAATCGCTCGTCGAGGCTGCTCTCGTCCCCGGCGGCGGATCCGATGTCCGGTGCATTCTTGTCGTACAACTCGCCCCACCAGGCGTCCTCTTGGCCGGTGCGCGGGTCCCCCTGCTGACTCATGCCCTTATTGTCCACACTCCGGGGCATACGGGAAGAGTGCACGGCGGACCTCACCCGGGGATGATGACCGAGTCGAAAAGCGGTCGCGGGGAGGGATGTCGTGTGCTTGGCACCATGGGACTGGGCATTGGACCGGGCATTGGACCGGAAGCGCCTTCCGCGGTCCGGGAGACGAGCCGCCGCGGGGGGACGGAAAAAGAACGGCCGCAGTCCGCGGGACCCGGTGGTGTGGAACTGGTGACGGGAGCACACGCTGTTGACGAACGGCTCCTGCGCCTATGCCGCGGGGCGGCCGTGGAAATATGCGCGCTGCTGGCGGGAAGTCCATCCGCTTCGTCTGACACAGGCTCCGGCATACCCCGCCGCGCGGTCGTCGAACGTGCGGGGCTCGCCGCCCTGCCGGATGCCGGGGATCCCACTCTGATACGTGTTGCGGACCGCATTCCGGCCGAACTGGTGATCGTCGATCGTGCAGTTGCGCTGCTTCCGTTCACGCCCCGGACCGCCGGTACCGCCGGTCCGGCCGCGCTCGGCGAGGTGCCCGAGCCGGCGGCCCTGGTCGTCCACCGGGGCCCACTGCTCTCGACGCTGGTGAATCTGTTCGAGGACATCTGGAACGAGGCCCTTCCGGTCCGGGTCTGTGCGGACGCCGCCCGGCGGCGGGCGGTGGACGGCCTTCCCGCCGGGCCCGACGCGCTCGATCTGGAGGTGCTCTCGCTGCTGATGGGCGGGCTGACCGACGCGAGCGTCGCCAAGCAGCTCGGGCTGGGGCTGCGGACGGTGCAGCGCCGGGTGAAGCGGCTGATGGAGCTGGCGGGGGTGACGACCCGGTTGCAGCTGGGGTGGCACGCGGCGGCGCACGGCTGGACGACCGTCCGGCGGCCGCAGGGCTGAGCGACCAGCCGGGGCAGCGGGGGGTACGTACCGGCCACGGTGGCCGCAATCGTCCGGGAGCGCCGCCGCCTGCCTTCCGGCAACCTTGGTGCATGGGGACGTGGCAGCTTCTCCTCGTCGGCCTCGTGATGCTGCTCGGCCTGTTGGGCGTGGTCACCCCGGGGCTGCCGGGGCCGCCGATCGTCTGGGCCGGCGTGCTGTGGTGGTCGATGACCGACCGGTCGGCCCTGGCCTGGGCGGTGCTCGCGGGGGCGACGATGGTGCTGCTGCTGGAGCAGGCCGTCAGCTGGCTGCTGCCGTCCCGCAGGCTCAGGGGCGCGGGCATCACGCGCCGCGCCTTCCTGGTGGCGGGGGCCGCCGGGATCGCCGGCTTCTTCGTGCTCCCGGTGCTGGGCGCGGTCCCCGGCTTCGTCGGCGGCCTGTACGGGGTGGAGCGGCGGCGGCTGGGCGGGCACGGCGC
Organism: Streptomyces sp. SCA2-17; assembly: GCF_044336695.1. NCBI lineage: Bacteria > Bacillati > Actinomycetota > Actinomycetes > Kitasatosporales > Streptomycetaceae > Streptomyces > Streptomyces sp. SCA2-17. The sequence continues at coordinate 5,230,237 of NZ_CP117521.1, read as the reverse complement.
GGCGTGGGCCTCCACGCGGAACGTGATGCGGGCGCTGGGGACGAGTGTCCTGGTGGAGCTGTTCGCGTGCCTGCTGGTGGTGGGCGGGTGGATCGGCGCGGTCACCTGGGGCTGACGGGGCGAGGCCCGGAATGCGGGCCCGGACCCCCCGCTCAGGCCGTCGCCAGCTCCCCCACGCCCTCCAGCGCCAGCAGCACGCGCTTGCGGTCCAGGCCGCCCGCGTAGCCCGTGAGCGAGCCGTCCGCGCCGATCACGCGGTGGCAGGGGCGCAGCACGAGCAGCGGGTTGGCGCCGACGGCCCCGCCGACCGCGCGGACCGCGGCGCGGGAGGCGCCGATCCGGGCGGCGAGCTCGCCGTACGTGGTGGTGGCGCCGTAGGGGATGGCGTCGAGGGCGTCCCAGACGCGGCGGCGGAATTCCGTGCCCGCCACGGCGAATTCGAGGTCGAAGCCGTCGGCTTCGCCGGCGAAGTAGGCGGTGAGCTGCCGTTCGGCCTCCGCGAAGGCGGCGTGGTCGCGGAGGCGGTCCGGTGCCGCGGCGGGTGCGTTCTTCTGGCCCGGTACGGACAGGGAGGCGATGGCGGTGCCGCCGGGGGCGGTGGCGGAGGGCCGGCCGGTGACGAGGAGCGGGCCGAGGGGGCTGGCGATCTCCGTGTAGAGCGTGGTGGTCATGGTTCAGGTGTCCTTGCGGTCGGGGGCGGCGGCGCGGGGCCCGGGGGCCGGGTCGGCCGCCGCCTGCCAGAGGTGGTGGAGGGCGTACGAGCGCCAGGGGCGCCAGGCTTCGGCGGCGCCGGGCTCCGCGCCGAGGGCGGCGAGGCCGTGGCGGACGCCGGCGTCGCCGGGCAGGAAGACGTCGGGGTCGCCGAGGGCGCGCATGCGGACGTAGCCGGCGGTCCAGGGGCCGATCCCGGGAAGCTCCAGGAGTGCCTGGGCGGCCTGGTCGCGGTCTGCGCCGGGGTCGAGGCGGACCGCCCCGTCGGCGAGGGCCGTGGCGATGGCGCGCAGGGCGCGCTTGCGGGTGTCCGGCATGCCGAGGCCGTCGAGCGTGGCGTCGGCGAGGGTGCCGGGGTCGGGGAAGAGGTGGGTGAGGCCGCCGTCGGGTGCGGGCAGCGGCTTGCCGTAGGCGGCGACGAGGTCCGCGCCGAGGCGCACCGCGGCCGCGACGGTGACCTGCTGGCCGAGCACGGCCCGTACGGCCAGTTCGTCGCCGTCGGCGGCGCCGGGCGAGCGGAGGCCGGGCCGGGCGGCGACGAGCGGGCGCAGCAGCGGGTCGGCGCCGAGGCGCTCGGCGACGGCGTACGGGTCGGCGTCGAGGTCGAAGAGGCGGCGGACGCGCTGGACGGCGGTGGCCAGGTCGCGGGGGTCGGTGAGGTGGAGCCGGCAGTCGAGCCAGGCGCCGTGCCGGCCGCCCGCGGGGCGCGGTTCGCGGACTTCGGCGACGCCGGTGCCGTAGGGCAGCCGCAGGGTGCGGCGGTAGAGCCGGGAGCCGGGGGCGCCGAGGACCTCCTCGACGCCGGGGACGGCGCGCCGCTGGAGGAAGCCGAAGATCTCGGGGGCGGCGTACGGGCCGCGGTGGGCCAGGCGCAGCGGGATGCCGGCGCCGGTCTGCCGGGGGCCCTTGCGGACGCGCAGGCCGCTGGGGGTGGCCGCGTAGATCTCGCGCATCGTGTCGTTGAACTGCCGGACGCTGGCGAAGCCCGCGGCGAAGGCGATGCCGGTGACGGGCATGTCCGTGGTCTGGAGGAGCACGCGGGCGGTGTGGGCGCGCTGGGCGCGGGCGAGGGCGATGGGGCCGGCGCCGAGCTCCTGGGTGAGCTGGCGGTGCACCTGGCGGGAGCTGTAGCCGAGGCGGTGGGCGAGGCCCGCGACGCCTTCGCGGTCGACGACGCCGTCGCCGATGAGCCGCACGGCGCGGCCGACGAGGTCGGCCCGGACGTTCCACTCGGCGGAGCCGGGGGCGGCGTCGGGGCGGCAGCGGCGGCAGGCGCGGAAGCCGGCGCCCTGGGCGGCGGCGGCCGAGGGGTAGAAGCGGGCGTTCTGCCGCTTGGGGGTCACGGCGGGGCAGCTGGGACGGCAGTAGATGCCCGTGGTCTTCACGGCAAGGAAGAACTCGCCGTCGAAGCGGGCGTCTCTGCTGTGTACCGCCTGGTAGCGGGACTCGTCGTCCATGCGTCCAGTCTGCGGTATCGCCGCGCGGGCGACTGGCGGAAATCGGACGGCGGCTTCGCCGCCATGTCCTCGTCCTCAAACGCCGGACGGGCTTGATTGTGCTGGGCCTGCGCACACAAATCAGCCCGTCCGGCGTTTGAGGACCGGGGTCCGGGGCGGAGCCCCGGGGCGTCAGCGGCTCGGGCCCCGCTTCCGCGCAGCGGCCTCGCGGCCCTCCGCCGACTTCTGTTTCCAGTCGCGGCGGATCTCCGCGCGGAGCCGGGCGTCCGTGCGGGCGGCGATCCACTGGTTCTCGCGCAGGAGCTTGCGGTAGCTGTCGAGGCGGCGCTGGGCGAGCGCGCCGTCGGCGACGGCGGCCAGCACCGCGCAGCCCGGTTCCGCGGCGTGCCCGCAGTCGTGGAAGCGGCAGCGGGCGGCGTACTCCTCGACCTCGGCGAAGGCCTGGGCGACACCGCCCTCCGCGTCCCACAGGCCGACGCCGCGCAGGCCGGGGGTATCGATGATGACGCCCCCGGAGGGCAGCCGGAGCATGTTGCGCGTGGTGGTGGTGTGGCGCCCCTTGCCGTCGCGGTCACGCGCGGCGTTGACGTCCTGGACGTCCTCGCCGACGAGAGCGTTGGCCAGGGTGGACTTGCCGGCGCCGGACTGCCCGAGGAGCACGGTGGTGCCGCCGGCCAGGGCGGCGGCGAGGACGTCGAGGCCCTCGCCGGTCTCCGCGCTGACGGCGAGCACCTGGGCGCCCGGCGCCGCCGCGACGGTGTCGGCGACGAGGTGGCCCAGGGTGACGGGGTCGGGCACGAGGTCGGCCTTGGTGAGGACGACCAGCGGTGCCGCGCCGCTCTCCCACGCGAGGGCGAGGAACCGTTCGACGCGGCCCAGGTCCAGTTCCACGGCGAGGGAGACCGCGACGACGGCGTGGTCGACGTTGGCGGCGAGGACCTGGCCCTCGGAGCGTTTGGACGACGTGGACCGTACGAAGGCGGTGCGGCGGGGCAGCAGGGCGAGGACGTAGCCGCGGTCGGTGTCGACGGCGGCCCAGTCGCCGGTGCACATGACGGCGAGCGGGTCGCCGGTGGTGACGAGGGCGGCGTCGGCCTGCACGGTGCGGACGCCGGAGCCGTCCGGTGCGGGGATGACGACGTCGCAGCGGCCCCGGTCCACGCGGACGATGCGGCCGGGGACGACGCCCTCGGCGGCGTGCGGGGCGTAGCTGTCAGCGAACCCTTCGTCCCAGCCGTAGGGGGCGAGAGGGTGGGAGAGCGAACTGATGGGCGAACCGATGAGCGAACTCAAGACGGTGTTCCTTCACGGAGGAGGAGTGGGAGGTGATCAACGTCTGGGTGCGGGCCGTGACAGTCATCGGTCCTCGCCTCCTCTCCGTAGGTCCTTGCGGACACGCGTCTTTCGCGTTGGCGCGAGCTTAGGCGGAGCGGGCCGGCGGGCGCGAACGTTTTTCGCGCCCGCCGCTCAGTCCTGCCTCTCCGTCCCGCCGCTCAGTCCCGCCGCTTCGCGTGCTTGGCGTGCTTCGGCTGGTGCGGCTCCTTCTGGAGCCGGGAGCGGACGTCCTCCGGGGGATGGAACTGCGCCCACCGCTCGGGGAACTCCGAGGGCGGCTCGCGGTCCTGGCCGATCACGCCCTCGTCCGGGGCGTCCTCGTCGAGGTCGTCGGAGAGGCTCGCCTCCAGCGCGCGGGCCGCGCGCTCGGCCGCCTCCTGCGCCGCCGCGGCGGCCCGCAGCCGGTCGACGTCGGCGCGCGCGGCGGCGGTGGCGACCGACGGCCACACGCGGTCGAGCGCGGCGTTGACGGCCGCGCCGACGAGCACCGCGAAGGCCGAGACGCCGATCCACAGGAGGACGGCGACGGGCGCGGCCAGGGACCCGTAGATGGTCAGGCCCTCCACCGTATGGGTGAGGTAGATGCGCAGCAGGAAGCTGCCCAGCACCCACATCGTCAGGGCGACGAGCGCCCCGGGGATGTCCTCCTGCCAGGGCGAACGGACGGGCACGGAGACGTGGTAGAGCGTCGTGAGGAACACGATGGACAGCAGGATGACGACGGGCCAGTAGAGGAACCGCACCACGTCGCCGCTCCAGGGCACGACGTCCTCGACGGCCTCGGGCCCGGCGACCATCAGCGGCAGGGCCACCGCGCCGATCAGGAGGGCGACGACGTAGAGGAGGAAGGCGAGCAGGCGGGTCCGGACGATGCCGCGCTTGCCCTCCAGCCCGTACATGATCGTGATGGTGTCGACGAAGACGTTGACGGCGCGCGAGCCGGACCACAGGGCGATGGCGAAGCCGACGGAGATGACGTCGGGGCGGCCCTTGGTGACGTCACGCAGCAACGGCCGGGCGATCTCGTTGACGCCCTTGTCGCTGAGGACCGTCGCGGACGCCTTGAGGATGTTCTCCTGGATGGAGCCGATCGTGTTCGTGCCGGTCCATGCGTCCAGGTAGCCGAGCAGGCCGAGGAGGCCGAGCAGCAGCGGCGGCAGGGAGAGCAGGGTGAAGAACGCGGCCTCCGCCGCGAGTCCGGTCACGCGGTATTCGACGCAGGAGTTGACGGTGTCCTTCAGAAGGAGCCACGCCATCCTGCGTTTCGAGACATTTCGGTACAGGACGCGAGCCCTGTGCAGCCGGCCGGCCCGACGCCCCGGTGATTCATTTGCTGCCTGCACGGTCTAACCGTATCCGCCCTGGCCACGTGGGATCGCACAGCAGCCGAACAGGCGGGCGACAGGGGCGGGAAAAGCGTCCGGTGGAGGGTGATGCTGCGCCGACTCGGCACCACCCTCCGGCCGCTCACCTCACCTTCCGCCCGGGGCGGGGTCCCACGCAACGGTTGCATGGAGTTGCAATCCTGTGGATGCCCCGGCGGGCGGGCCTCCGGGACGGCACCATGGGCAACGTGAACCGCGGAACCACCGACGAGGCCCTGCTGCCGTCCGTCCGGGAGGCCTGCCTGGGGGACGCGCGTCCCCCGGTCCCTCCGCGCCCGCTGATCGGGCAGTCCTGGCACCGCGTCCGGCTGCGGGGCGTCGACCCGGACAAGGGCGGCTCGTCCCCCTGGCTCGCGGCCGAGGAGGTCGAGGAGCGGCGGCAGCGCTCCCCGCTCGGGGGCCTGCTCGCCCACCTGCGCGAGGGCCTGGGGTCGGTCGTGGACGTCGAGCGGCACCTGATGGCCGTCACGGACGCCGAGGGCCGGGTGCTGTGGCGGCAGGGCAACCGGGGCGTGCTGCGCGGCGCCGACCGGCTCGGCTTCGACGTGGGCGCGTCGTGGACGGAGGACCTGGTGGGCACGAACGGCATCGGCACGTCGCTGGTGGAGCGGCGGCCGGTGCAGGTGCGGTCGGCCGAGCACTTCGTCCGCACGCACCACGCGTGGTCCTGCGCGGCGGCCCCGCTGCACGATCCGCGCGACGGGCGGCTGCTGGGCGTGCTGAACGTGAGCGGCCCCGCCCCCGTCTTCAACCCGGCCACGCTGCCGCTGGTCACGGCGGTCGCCAAGGTCGGCGAGGGGGAGCTGCGGGCCCGGCACTGGGAGTCGGTGGAGCGGCTGCGGGCGGTCGCGGCGCCGATGCTGGCCCGGGTGAGCGGCCGGGCGCTGGTCGTGGACCGCGACGGCTGGGCGGCGGCCGTCACGGGCATGGGGCCGGTCGGCCGGGTCGCGCTGCCCAAGTCCGTCCAGGCGGGGCGGGTGTGGCTGCCGTCGCTGGGGCTGTGCTCGCTCGCGCCGTTGCCGGACGGCTGGCTGGTGCGGGTGGAGGAGACGGCCCGGGCCGAGCTCGCGCCCAGCCGCGTGGTGCTGGACGTGCGGGGGCCGCGGCGCTGGACGGTCACGGTCTCCGGCGTGGCGGGCGAGTGGTCGCAGGAGCTCAGCCCGCGCCACGCCGAGCTGCTGTACGTGCTGGCCCGGCATCCCGGGGGACGGTCCGCGGCGGAGCTCGCGGCGGACCTGTTCGGCGATGCGTCCCGGACGGTTACGGTACGGGCGGAGATGTCGCGCATGCGGCGCACGCTCGCGGGCGTCCTGAGCCACCGCCCGTACCGCTTCGCGGAAAACGTCGACGTCCAGCTCCTGCTGCCGCCCGACCCGACAGACCTCTTGCCCCCGTCGCGGGCCCCGGTCGTCGTGGCGGACCGCGGCGGCCCTTCGGGTTGACCATGACGTACGGGGGGGCGGGTACGGCACCGCCGGATTCCGCCGCGGTGGCTGAGCGCCGCGGCGGCGGAATGAAAACCGGGCCCGAGCCGGGCCCGGGAGCCCAGAACCGGGCCGGGCCCTGGGCACTCCGGCGCGGCACCCCTCCTCCGCCGCGACGGTGATCAGCGCACTGCGACGCATCCGGCGGTGCCGGACCGGCCTGAGGGTCGTACGGCACCGCCGGAATCCGCCGCGATGGCTGAGCACCGCGGCGGCGGAAGCAGGAGCCCGGTCCGGCGCCGCGCGCGCCGCCGCGTGGTTGGGTTGGGGCATGAGCGAACGTACGACCACTGTCACCACCTGGTCGCTGGAGCAGACCTCGCCGCAGGATCTTGTGCCCGTCCAGGAGCCGGACGCCGCGTCCGGCATTCGGATCGTCCGGGCCGAGGTGCCCTCGCCCGAGTTCAGCCGCTTCCTCTACACCGCCGTCGGCGGCGACATATCGTGGCTCGACCGGCTGCCGTGGACCTACGAGACGTGGCGCGCGCACCTCGCGCGGCCCGGGGTCGAGACCTGGGTGGCGTACGAGCACGGGACCCCGGCCGGCTACATCGAGCTGGAGGCCCAGGGCGAAGGCACGGTCGAGATCGTCTACTTCGGCCTGATCCCCGCGTTCCGGGGCCGCCGCATCGGCGGGCACCTGCTCTCGTACGGCACGGCACGCGCCTGGGACCTGGCCGGCCGCTGGCCGGGCCTGGCGCCGACGAAGCGGGTCTGGCTCCACACCTGCAGCCTGGACGGCGAGCACGCCGTCGCCAACTACGAGCGCCGCGGCTTCCGTCTGTTCGAGACGAAGTCGGAGGAGCAGCCGGAGGCCGCGCCTCCGGGGCCGTGGCCGGGCGCCCACGCCTGAGCGACGGCCACCGCACGACCGCCGCACGACCACCCCACCCAACGAACCCGTCCCGCTATCCGGGACGGGTTCGTCCACATTACGGACAATGGTGGACTGGCCGGATCCCGCCGTGCCACGCTGCCGTCATGTCCGGAGCTGGAATCGTCTTGGTGAGTCGGCGTCACGTCGACCTCGTCCGCGTGTCCAGCGCCATCTGTCCGGCGGGCTGACGTCTTCGCACCACTGCGCACCAGCACTGCCGTTTCCTGACATTCGCCCGCTCTGCCGCCGTCCCCGATGCCGCGGACGAGCGTCCCTCTTGCGCACCCTCGCAGCCCCGCCGCAGCCCGCCGCCCCGCACCCGCGGGGCCGGGCCCCGCGGGCTACCCGCAGGCCACCGAAGGACATACCGCCATGGCTGCCACCTCGCACACACCCCCGGCCGCCGCCCCGACCCGCCGCAAGGCCGGCCGCCACCGCGGCGAGGGCCAGTGGGCCGTGGGCCACTTCACCCCGCTGAACGGCAACGAACAGTTCAAAAAGGACGACGACGGTCTCAACGTGCGGACACGCATCGAGACGATCTACGCGAAGGCCGGCTTCGACTCCATCGACCCCGCCGACCTCCGCGGCCGGATGCGCTGGTGGGGCCTGTACACCCAGCGCAAGCCGGGCATCGACGGCGGCAAGACGGCGGTCCTGGGGCCGGAGGAGCTGGACGACAAGTACTTCATGATGCGCGTCCGCGTCGACGGCGGCCGCCTCTCCGTCGCCCAGCTGCGCGCCATCGGCGAGGTCTCGCAGACGTACGCCCGCGGCACGGCCGACATCACGGACCGGCAGAACATCCAGCTGCACTGGGTCCGCATCGAGGACGTGCCCGCCATCTGGGAGAAGCTGGAGGCCGTCGGGCTGTCCACGACGGAGGCGTGCGGCGACTGCCCGCGCGTCGTCATCGGCTCGCCGGTCGCCGGGATCGCCGCGGACGAGATCATCGACGGCACGCCGGCGATCGAGGAGATCGAGCACCGCTTCATCGGCAGCAAGGAATTCTCCAACCTGCCGCGGAAGTTCAAGTCCGCGGTCTCCGGCTCGCCGGCGCAGGACGTCGTCCACGAGATCAACGACGTCGCCTTCGTGGGCGTCGTCCACCCCGAGCACGGGCCCGGCTTCGACGTGTGGGTGGGCGGCGGGCTGTCGACGAGCCCCCGGCTCGGCGAGCGGCTGGGCGCCTGGGTGCCGCTGGCGGACGTCCCGGACGTGTGGGCCGGGGTGGTCGGCATCTTCCGCGACTACGGCTACCGCCGCCTGCGCACCCGCGCCCGGTTGAAGTTCCTGATGGCCGACTGGGGTCCGGAGCGGTTCCGCGACGTGCTGGAGAACGAGTACCTGCGGCGCAAGCTCGCCGACGGTCCGCCGCCGGCCGAGCCGAGCAACCGCTGGCGCGACCACATGGGCGTGCACGAGCAGAAGGACGGCCGCTTCTACGTGGGCTTCGCCCCGCGCGTCGGCCGCGTGGACGGCAGCACCCTCACCAAGCTCGCCGAACTCGCGGCGGCGCACGGCTCGGACCGGCTCAACACCACCGTCGAGCAGAAGATGGTCGTCCTGGACGTGGCGGGCGAGCAGGTGGACTCCCTCGTCTCCGGGCTGGAGGCGCTCGGCTTCCAGGTCACGCCCTCGCCGTTCCGGCGCGGCACGATGGCCTGCACGGGCATCGAGTACTGCAAGCTCGCGATCGTGGAGACGAAGGCCCGCGGCGCCTCGCTGATCGACGAACTGGAGCGCCGGATGCCGGACTTCACGGAGCCGGTCACCATCAACATCAACGGCTGCCCGAACGCCTGCGCCCGGATCCAGACCGCCGACATCGGCCTCAAGGGCCAGCTCGTGCTGGACGAGGACGGCCGCCAGGTGGAGGGCTTCCAGGTGCACCTGGGCGGCGCGCTGGGCCTCCAGGCCGGCTTCGGCCGCAAGGTCCGCGGCCTGAAGGTCACCTCCGCCGGGCTCCCGGACTACGTCGAGCGCGTGCTCACCCGTTTCAGCGAACAGCGCGAGGATGGCGAGCGGTTCGCGTCCTGGGTCGCGCGCGCCACGGAAGCGGACCTGTCATGAGCGGACGCGCCGCCCCCTTCTACTGCCCCTACTGCGGTGACGAGGACCTGCGCCCCTCCGAGGAGGGGCACGGCGCCTGGGAATGCACCGGCTGCAGCCGCGCGTTCCGGCTGTCGTTCCTCGGGCTGCTGTCCCCGCGCGGCCGGGGCCCCGCGCCCGAGCCCGTACCCGGCGAAGGGGACATCACGTCATGACCGTCACCGATCTGCAAGTGCTGGCCGAACGGGCGGGCCGCGAGCTGGAGGACGCCCCCGCGCCCGACATCCTGTGCTGGGCCGCCGAGACCTTCGGGAAGAGGTTCTGCGTCACCTCCTCCATGGAGGACGCGGTCGTCGCCCACCTCGCCTCCCGCGCCCTGCCCGGCGTCGACGTCGTCTTCCTCGACACCGGCTACCACTTCCCGGAGACGATCGGCACCCGCGACGCGGTCGCGGCCGTGATGGACGTCAACGTCATCACGCTCACGCCGCGCGCGACCGTCGCCGAGCAGGACGCCGCCCACGGGCCCCGGCTGCACGACCGCGACCCCGACCTGTGCTGCGCGCTGCGCAAGGTCGAGCCGCTGGAGCGCGGGCTCACCGCGTACGACGCCTGGGCGACGGGGCTGCGCCGCGACGAGTCGCCGACCCGCGCGGGCACGCCCGTCGTCGGCTGGGACGCGCGGCGGCGGAAGGTGAAGGTGTCCCCCATAGCCCGCTGGACCCAGGACGACGTCGACGCGTACGTGTCCGAACACGGCGTGCTGTCCAACCCGTTGCTCATGGACGGGTACGCCTCCGTCGGCTGCGCGCCCTGCACCCGCCGGGTCGCGGCGGGCGAGGACGCGCGCGCCGGCCGCTGGGCGGGTCTCGCCAAGACCGAGTGCGGGCTGCACGGATGACCACGGACGTCAAGGACGACACGGAGCGGGAGCGAAGGATGAGCGGAGCCACGATCTGGCTCACCGGCCTGCCGAGCGCGGGCAAGACGACCATCGCCCGGACGCTGGCCGCGCGGCTGAGCGGCGAGGGGCAGCGGGTGGAGGTGCTGGACGGCGACGAGGTCAGGGAGTTCCTCTCGGCCGGCCTGGGCTTCTCCCGCGCGGACCGGGACACCAACGTGCGGCGCATCGGCTTCGTCGCGCAACTGCTCGCCGCGCACGGCGTGAAGGTGCTCGTGCCGGTGATCGCCCCGTACGCGGACTCCCGCGAGGCGGTGCGCAAGCACCACCAGCAGCACGGCACCGGCTATCTGGAGGTCCACGTGGCCACGCCCGTCGAGGTGTGCTCGGCCCGGGACGTGAAGGGCCTGTACGCGAAGCAGGCAGCAGGCGAGCTGTCCGGGCTGACGGGCGTGGACGATCCGTACGAGGCGCCGGCCGACCCGGACCTGCGGATCGAGGCGCACGCGCAGACCGTCGAGGAGTCGGCCGGGGCGCTGCACGCGCTGCTGGCGGGAAGGGGGCTGGCATGAGCGCGAGTTCGTCCGACAGTCCGTACGTGTTGTCGCATCTGGACGTGCTGGAGTCGGAGGCGGTGCACGTCTTCCGGGAGGTGGCGGGGGAGTTCGAGCGGCCGGTGCTGCTGTTCTCCGGCGGTAAGGACTCCATCGTGATGCTGCACCTGGCGCTGAAGGCGTTCGCACCCGCACCGCTGCCCTTCGGTCTCCTGCACGTCGACACGGGGCACAACTTCCCCGAGGTCCTCGCCTACCGCGACCGCACCGCCGCCGAACACGGACTGCGCCTGCACGTCGCCTCCGTCCAGGAGGCGATTGATGCGGGGCGGGTGCGGGAGCAGCCGGACGGGACGCGTAATCCTTTGCAGACGGTGCCGCTGCTGGAGGCGATCGCGGAGCATCGTTTTGATGCGGTGTTCGGTGGCGGGCGGCGGGATGAGGAGAAGGCCCGCGCCAAGGAACGCGTCTTCTCCCTGCGGGATGAGTTCGGGGGGTGGGATCCGCGCCGGCAGCGTCCGGAGCTGTGGCAGCTCTACAACGGCCGCCACGCCCCGGGTGAGCATGTCCGGGTCTTTCCGCTGTCGAACTTCACCGAGCTGGATGTGTGGCAGTACATCGCGCGGGAGAAGATCGAGCTGCCCTCGATCTACTTCGCCCACGAGCGGGAAGTCTTCGCCCGGGACGGGATGTGGCTGGCTCCCGGCGACTGGGGCGGCCCCCGCAAGGGCGAGAACGTGGTGCGGCGGCAGGTGCGGTACCGGACGGTGGGGGACATGTCCTGCACCGGCGCCGTCGACTCCACCGCGGCCACGGTCGCCGAGGTCATTGCCGAGATCACCGCCTCCCGCCTGACCGAGCGCGGCGCGAGCAGGGCCGACGACAGGCTCTCCGAGGCCGCCATGGAAGACCGCAAGCGCGAGGGGTACTTCTAACCATGACCACATCTGTTTCTGTGACTGATACGGCAACGTCACTGCTGCGGTTCGCCACCGCCGGCTCCGTCGACGACGGCAAATCCACCCTCGTCGGCCGCCTCCTGCACGACTCCAAATCCGTCCTCGCCGACCAGCTCGAAGCCCTCACCCACGCCTCCCGCAACCGCGCCACCGGTACCCCGGACCTGGCCCTGCTGACGGACGGCCTGCGCGCCGAACGCGAACAGGGCATCACCATCGACGTCGCCTACCGCTACTTCGCCACCCCCCGGCGCCGCTTCATCCTCGCCGACACCCCCGGCCACGTGCAGTACACCCGCAACATGGTCACCGGCGCCTCCACCGCCCAAGCCGCCGTCGTCCTCGTCGACGCCCGCAACGGCGTCGTCGAACAAACCCGCCGCCACGCAGCCGTCGCCGCACTCCTGCGCGTCCCCCACGTCATCCTCGCCGTCAACAAGATGGACCTCGCCGGCTACGCCGAGTCGGTCTTCGCGCCGATCGCCGAGGAGTTCGCCGCGTACGCGGGCTCCCTGGGGGTGCCGGAAGTCACCGCGATCCCGGTCTCGGCGCTCGCCGGGGACAACGTGGTCACCCCGTCCCCGCACATGGACTGGTACGGCGGCCCGACCGTGCTGGAGCACCTGGAGGCGGTGCCCGTCGTCACCGACCCGGCGAGCGAGCCGGCCCGCTTCCCCGTCCAGTACGTCATCCGTCCGCAGACCGCCGCCCACCCCGACTACCGCGGCTACGCGGGCCAGCTGGCCGCCGGTGTCCTGCGCGTCGGCGAGCGGGTGACGGTCCTGCCGTCGGGGCGGACGAGCACGGTGGCCGGCATCGACGCCCTGGGCTCGTCGGTGGACGTGGCGTGGGCACCGCAGTCGGTGACGGTGCGCCTCGCCGACGACGTGGACGTCTCGCGCGGCGACCTCATCGTCCCGGCCGCGGGCGCGCCCGCCACGACCCAGGACGTCGAGGCCACCGTCTGCCACGTGGCGGACCGGCCGCTGCGCGTGGGGGACCGGGTGCTGCTCAAGCACACGACCCGTACGGTCAGGGCGCTGGTCAAGGCGGTGCCGTCGCGGCTGGCGCTCGACGACCTCTCCCAGCACCCGGAGCCCGGTGAGCTGGCCGCCAACGACATCGGGCGGGTGGTGCTGCGCACGGCCGAGCCGCTGGCGCTCGACCCGTACGCCGACTCCCGGCGCACCGGCTCGTTCCTGCTGATCGACCCGGCCGACGGGACGACGCTGACGGCGGGCATGGCGGGCGAGGCGTTCGCGGACGGCACCGCCGCGGCGGCCGGCGACGAAGGCTGGGACTTCTGAGGTGACGACCGCGATCACGACCTGCTCGGCGGGCGGCATCGGCCGATGTGCGTGCTGACGCCCGTACCCACGGCGTCAGCGCCCCGTCTCTTCCCGTACCTGTCACTTCCCTTACGCCCCACTGAAGCGCCGGGCGTCCCCTAGCCGTACCCCGGCCCGTCGAGAGGACCCTCCTGTGTCCAGCGCCGCCCACCCGCCCCGCCGCCGTGCCCTCACCGCCCTCGCAGCCCTCCCCCTGCTGGCCCTCGTCCTCGGCGCGTGCGGCTACGGCTCGCAGAAGGACTCCGCGGCCCGGCCCGCGGGCGGGGCGGAGAACGCGAAGAAGCTCTCGGCCGACACCGTCCGCATCGGCTACTTCCCGAACATCACCCACGCCACTCCGCTGGTCGGCGTGCAGGAGGGGCTGATCCAGAAGGAGCTGGGCGGCACGGCGCTGCGTGCGACGACGTTCAACGCGGGCCCCTCCGAGATCGAGGCGCTCAACGCCGGCTCCATCGACATCGGCTGGATCGGCCCGTCGCCCGCCGTCAACGGCTACGTGAAGTCCAAGGGGAAGAGCCTGCGCATCATTTCGGGCTCGGCCTCGGGCGGGGTGAAGCTCGTCGTGGACCCCAAGAAGATCTCGTCCCTGGAGGACGTGAAGGGCAAGCGGATCGCCACCCCGCAGAAGGGCAACACGCAGGACGTGGCCTTCCTCCACTGGATCGCCCAGCAGGGCTGGAAGGTCGACCCGCAGAGCGGCAAGGGCGACGTCTCGGTGGTCCGTACGGACAACAAGGTGACGCCCGACGCCTTCAAGTCCGGTTCGGTGGACGGCGCGTGGGTGCCCGAACCGACCGCGTCGAAGCTGGTCTCCGAGGGCGGCAAGGTGCTCCTGGACGAGGCGGCGCTGTGGCCGGACAAGAAGTTCGTCATCACCAATGTGATCGTGTCGCAGAAGTTCCTGGACGCGCACCCCGACGTGGTCGAGGCCGTGCTGCGCGGTTCCGTGAAGACCAACGCGTGGATCAAGGCCGAGCCCGGCAAGGCCGAGGCCTCGGCGAACGCCGCGCTGAAGAAGCTCTCCGGCAAGGAGCTCCCCGCCGAGATCCTCGACCCGGCGTGGCGGAGCATCGAGGTCCTCGACGACCCGCTGGCCGCGACGCTGCGGACCGAGGCCGCGAACGCCGTCACGGCGGGGCTGCTGGAAGACCCGGACCTCTCCGGCATCTACGACCTGACCCTGCTCAACAAGGTTCTCAAGGCCGAGGGCAGGCCCGCGGTGGACGCCGCGAAGCTCGGCAAGCAGTAGCAGGGCCGCCCGCCCGTCGTATCCGCCCCATCCCCAGGAGGTGACCGGATGGCCCCGGCACTGACGACCGGCAAGACCGGCACGGCCGCACGCGCGGACCTCGGTTCCGCGGCGGTCAGGATCGACCACGTCCACAAGTCCTTCGGCCGGCCCGGCGCGGCCCAGCCGGTGCTGGACGACGTCTCGCTGGAGGTGCGCCCCGGCGAGTTCGTGTGTCTCCTGGGCGCCTCGGGCTGCGGCAAGTCGACGCTGCTCAACCTCGTGGCCGGCCTGGACCGGCCGACCGCGGGCACCATCGAGGTGCCCGGCGGGCGCCCGGCCCTGATGTTCCAGGAGCACGCGCTGTTCCCGTGGCTCACCGCGGGCCGCAACGTCGAGCTGGCCCTGCGGCTGCGCGGCGTGCCGCGCGCGGAGCGGCGGCCGGAGGCGGAGCGCCTCCTGGAGCTCGTGCGGCTCTCCGGGGCGTACGGCAAGCGGGTGCACGAGCTGTCGGGCGGCATGCGGCAGCGCGTCGCGCTCGCCCGCGCGCTGGCGCAGGACAGCCAGGTCCTGCTGATGGACGAGCCGTTCGCGGCGCTGGACGCCATCACCCGGGACGTGCTGCACCACGAGCTGACCCGCATCTGGTCCGAGACGTCACTGTCGGTGCTGTTCGTCACCCACAACGTCCGCGAGGCGGTGCGGCTCGCGCAGCGCGTCGTGCTGCTGTCCTCGCGGCCGGGGCGGGTGGCCCGGCAGTGGGCCGTGGACATACCCCAGCCGCGCCGCATCGAGGACGCGGCGGTGGCGGACCTGTCCGTCGAGATCACCGAAGAACTGCGTGGGGAGATCCGCCGCCATGGCCAGCACTGAGACCGAGCCGCGGAGCGCCTCCGGCGGCCCGCACGACCTCGCCGGCCTGGAGGCCGGGCTCGACGCCCTGGACGCGGTGCGGGTCGAGCGCACCCCCTTGACGAAGGTGCTGCTCCACAAGGTCCTGCCGCCGGTCACGGCCGTCGTCCTCGTCCTCGTGGTGTGGAAGCTGCTGGTCGTCGCCGAGGTCACCGACGACTACAAGCTGCCCGACCCGTCGGCGGTGTGGCACAGCCTGGAGGAGCTGTGGCTGCAAGGCACCCTCCTGGACATCGTCTGGACGTCGGTCTCGCGCGGCCTGCTGGGCTTCGCCGCCGCCCTCGCCCTCGGCACGCCGCTCGGCCTGCTCGTCGCGCGCGTGAAGGTCGTACGAGCGGCGCTCGGCCCCCTCCTGTCCGGGCTCCAGTCGCTGCCGTCGGTGGCCTGGGTGCCCGCGGCGGTGATCTGGCTGGGCATCACCGACAAGGCGATGTACGCGGTGATCCTGCTCGGCGCGGTGCCGTCCATCGCCAACGGCCTGGTGTCCGGCATCGACCAGGTGCCGCCGCTGTACCTGCGGGCGGGCCGCACCATGGGCGCCACGGGCCTGCACGGCTCGCGGCACGTCCTGCTGCCCGCCGCGCTCCCGGGGTACATCGCCGGGCTGAAGCAGGGCTGGGCGTTCTCCTGGCGGTCCCTCATGGCCGCCGAGCTGATCGCCTCCTCCCCCGACCTGGGGCTGGGGCTGGGGCAGTACCTGGAGAACGCGCGCACCGACTCCGACATGCCGGGCGTCCTCCTCGGGATCATCCTCATCCTGTTCGTCGGCATCGCCATCGACCTGGCCGTCTTCAGCCCCCTGGAGCGCCGGGTGCTGCGGACGCGCGGACTGGCCGCGGCGGCCCGATGACCACCCGGCCGGCCCTGCTCCTCGTCGCCCACGGCAGCCGCGACCCGCGCCACGCGGCCACCGTCCTCGCCCTGCGGGAGGAGGTGGCCGCGGCGCTGCCGGGTATACGGGTCGGGACGGCGTTCCTCGACTTCTGCGTGCCGGGGGTGCCGCAGGTGCTGGAGCGGCTGGCGGCGGAGGGCGTACGGGAGGTGGTGGCCGTGCCGCTGCTGCTGACCCGCGCCTTCCACGCCAAGGCCGACATCCCGGCCGTGCTGCGGGCGGCGACGGCGTGCCTGCCGGAGCTGCGGGTGCGGCAGGCACGGGTGCTGGGGCCGTCGCCCCTGCTGACCGCCGCCCTGGAGCGGCGGCTGCACGAGGCCGGGCTGACGCCCGGCGACCGGAGTCCGACCGGGGTCGTCCTGGCCTCGGCGGGCTCCTCCGACCCGGAGGCGAGCGCGGTGATCGCAGCAATCGCGCGGGAGTGGCGGCGTACCGGTTGGTGCGCCGTGCGGCCCGCGTTCGCCTCCGCTTCCCTGCCGCGCGTCGCGGACGCCGTGCGGGCGCTGCGCGCCGAGGGGGCCCGCCGGGTGGCGGTCGCCCCGTACGTCCTCGCGCCCGGCCGGCTGCCGGACCGGATCGCGCGGGGCGCCGCGGAGGGCGGCGCGGACGTCCTCGCGGACGTGCTGGGGGCGGCTCCGGAAGTGGTGGAGCTGGTGGTGCGGCGGTACGAGCAGGAGGCGGCAGGGGCTGCCGCCTCCTCCCCGGGCCTACGGGCGGCTCTTCTCGGCCGCCCGGCCTGATCACGGCCTGATCCCCGGCCCGGCGGTCCGCCGGGGACGCCCACGGCCGCCGCGCCCCGTGGGGGTGGGGCGCGGCGGCCGGCCGATGGGCTGTGCTGCTGTCCGGACCGTCCGGACTACCGGGCTACCGGACTACTCGGTGACCTTCAGCAGCTTGTTGGGCGTGCCCGCGCCCGGGTTGGACACCTTGTCCGCCGTGGCGCCCTTGACGAGCCCGGCCGCGACCTGCTCCGGGGTGGCGTCCTTGTGGGCGGAGAGGTAGACCGCGGCGGCACCGGCGACGTGCGGGGTGGCCATCGACGTACCGGAGATGGTCTTGGTGCCGGAGTCGCTGTCGTTCCAGTCGGAGGTGATGTCCGAGCCGGGGGCGTAGAGGTCGACCGCGCTGCCGAAGTTGGAGAAGTCGGACTGCTGGTCGTCCTTGGTGGTGGAGGCGACCGTGATGGCCTCCTTCACCCGGGCCGGAGAGCTGTTGCCCGCGTCCGTGGACTCGTTGCCCGCCGCGATGGCGAAGGTGACGCCGGAGGCGATCGCCTTCTGCACGGCCGCGTCGAGCGCCTCGTCGGCGCCGCCGCCGAGGCTCATGTTGGCGACCGAGGGGCCCTTGTGGTTCTTGGTGACCCAGTCGATGCCCGCGACGACCTGCTCGGTGGAGCCGGAGCCCTGGCCGTCCAGCACCTTGACGGCCACGACCTTGGCCTTCTTCGCCACGCCGTGCGCCGTGCCGGCGATGGTGCCCGCGACGTGCGTGCCGTGGCCGTTGTCGTCCTCGGCCTTGTCGCTCTTGTCGACGGCGTTGAAGCCGAAGGAGGCGCGGCCGCCGAAGTCCTTGTGGCTGATGTGGACCCCGGTGTCGATGACGTACGCGGTCACGCCCTCGCCGGCGCCGTCGGGGTAGGCGTACTTGCCGTCGCCCTTGGTCTCGGTCTGGTCGATGCGGTCCAGGCCCCAGGAGGGTGGGGCCTCCTGGGTGGCGCTGGCCTTGAAGCGGTGGTTCTGCACGACCTTGGCGACGGCCGGGTCGGCCGCGAGCCGCTTGGCCTCGGTCTTGTCGAGGCCGCTGGCGGAGAAGCCGTGAACGGCCGAGTCGTAGGTGCGGCCGAGCTTGCCGCCGTACCGCTGGGCGAGGTCGCCGCCCTTCGCGGACACGGACTTGGCGCCCACGCCGTCCTTGGCACCCTTGCTGTCGTCACCGTCCTTCAGCAGGACGATGTAGCTGCCGTCGATGGCGTCCTTGGACTCGGTGCCGTAGACGGTGCCTTCGGGGGCGGGGGCGGCGCCGGCCGGCAGGGCCATGAGCGTGGCTCCTGCGGTGACGGCGGTCGCGGCGGATATCGCAAGGATCAGCCGTCGCCGGCCGGCGCGCTTGTGTGCTGCCATGACGAGGTTTCCTCCTCGTGCGGTTGTGGGGGGAATTGAGCATGAGTCTGTGCACACCCGGAGTGACGGAAGGGACAACTCCGGGTGCTTCGAAACCCTGTCGGATTTGACGCGGGCAGTTCAACCCCCTCGGGGTTTTGTGACATAGGCAACGTCGTTGCGTAATGCCAAAAGCCTTTGAAGGAAGGCAATTTGGGCACTGACGGAACATCAATTGAGCGCGGGGTGGGCGCTGATGAGAGAGGTGGGCGGGCGGCCCGGTGCCGGGGCCGCCGGGAAGACCGGCATTGGCCGCCGGTCACTTTCGGCCATCACTGGCCGAGCCGGGTAGCGTGGCTGGTCAGCAGGGTTCAGGGGTAACGACGGCAAGCAGGGAGCAGGGCACGGTGGCGGACGCGGTGGAAGGCACGGCATTCACGGAACAGCGGGCGCGCGCCCTGCTCGCGGCGGCGGTCCCCGAGATGCCGGCGGACGCGGCCCTGCTCTCGCTCGGCGAGAACGCGGTCTTCGCCGGCGGCGGGCTCGTCGCCAAGGTGGGCCGTGACGCGGCGCTGCTGGACCGGGCGCGGCACGAGCTGCGCGTCGCCGCGTGGCTCGCCGGGCACGGCGTGCCGGCGGTGCGCGCCGCCGAGCCCGCGCCGCGGGTGGCCGAGGGCCGGCCCGTGACCCTCTGGCACCGGCTCCCCGACGCGGTGTGCCCCGCGGGGCCCGCCGACCTCGCCTCGCTGCTGCGCATCATCCACGCCCTGCCCGAGCCGGACTTCGCCCTGCCGCCGCGGGATCTGCTCGGCGGCGTGGAGCGGTGGCTGCGGCTGGCGGGCGACGCGATCGACCCGGCCGACGCCGCGTACCTGCGGCAGCGGCGGGACGCGTTCGCGGCGGAGGCCGCCGCGCTGACCCCGCACCTGCCGCGCGGGCCGATCCACGGGGACGCGCTCCCGCGCAACGTGCACATGGGGCCGGACGGGCCGGTCCTGGTGGACCTGGAGACCTTCTCCGGCGACCTGCGCGAGCACGACCTCGTCGTCCTCGCCCTCAGCAAGGACCGCTACGGCCTGCCCGCCGACGCGTACGACGCGTTCGTGCGCGCGTACGGCTGGGACGTCCGGGAGTGGGCGGGCTGTGCGGTGCTGCGCGGCGCGCGGGAGACGGCGAGCTGCGCGTGGGTGGCCCAGCATGCGCCGGCCGGCGCGGCGGCCCGTACGGAGTTCGCTCGGCGCGTGGCGTCGCTGCGGGACGGGGATGCGGCGGTGCGGTGGTATCCGTTCTGAACGGGTCCGCCGTCCGGCGGGGGCGGGAAGCGGTCGGCGGTGCGGTCGGCCGACTGCGGCCCGTCGGTGGCTGGTCGCGCAGTTCCCCGCGCCCCTTACGGGGCGCGGTTACCGCAACGGCCAGCGCGCGTCCACCGTTGCCGTCTCGTCGCCCCTCCCCCGTAGCCAGGCCTCGTAGCCCCTCGCCCAGTCGGCGTACCAGTGGGCCTGGTCGCGGTGGAGGTCCCACGGGGTGGCCGATGCCACGTCGGGGTAGCGGTCGGCCAGGGCGCAGGCTACGCGGACCGCGGCGAGGGCGTCCGCGCCCGCCTCGTGGGCGTCGGCCAGGGTGACGCCGTACACACCGCAGACGGTCTCCAGGTTGCGCTTGCCGCGGCGGTAGCGGTCGAGGGCGCGGTCCATGGTGAGCGGGTCCACGACGGGGCCCGTGCCCGCCGCGGCGCCGGCCGCGTCACCCTCGGCGGCGAGCCGCTCGCCGAGCGAGGGCAGCCCGTGCCGCCGCAGCTCCGCCGCGAGGATCGTCAGGTCGAAGGCGGCGTTGTAGGCGACGACGGGGGCTCCCGCCGACCAGTGGGCGACGAGGATCCCCGCTATCTCGTCGGCCACCTCGCGCGCCGGCCGGCCGAGCGCCGCCCGCTCGCTGGTGATGCCGTGGATGGCCGCGGCGTCGTCCGGGATGGGGACGCCGGGGTCGGCCAGCCACTCCCGGCGCCCGATCGGCTCACCGCCCTTGGTCTCGACGACGGCCGCCGTGACGATCCTCGCCTGCGCCGGATCCGTGCCCGTCGTCTCCAGGTCGAAGCCGATCAGCAGCTCCTGATGCCACCCCATCGCGGTCCCCCTTCGTGGTGCTTCCCCCGACTGGTCCCCAGCGTCGCACGACCCACTGACAGCGCCCCGCGGCGGCAGCCGTCACGACGGCCGTCAGGGGCAGCCGTCACGACACCGGACGGGAGTCCGCCCACACGCTCTCGAACTCTTCGCGGTACGTCTCGAAGAGCCCGTGCTCGGGCTCGCGCCCGTCGCGGACGACGGTGCCGCCGCCGCGCAGCACCAGCACGGGCGCCTCCATGCCGCGGGCCTTGCGCAGGTAGGACTGGACGACGGCCAGGCCGTCCGAGCCGTCGCCGTTGACGAGGTAGGCGGTGAAGCGGGGCGTCTCGTCGAAGACGCGGATCTCGAAGGCGGCGGTGTCCCGCAGCCGGTCGCGCACGCGCCGCATGTGCATGATGTTCATCTCGACGGACCGGCTCATCTCGCCCTTCTTGATCCCCAGCTCCCGCTCCCGGCGCCGCACGGCGCTGCTGGCGGGGTTGAGGAAGAGCAGGCGGGCCCGGCAGCCCGCCTCGGCGAGCCGGACGAGCCGGCGCCCCGAGTAGTTCTGGACGAGCAGGTTCAGGCCTATGCCGACGGCGTCGAGGCGGCGGGCGCTGCCGAAGAGGTCCTCGACGGGCAGCTGGCGCTGGAGCCGGACCCGGTCGGGGTGGACGCCCACGACGTCCGCGTAGCGGTCGCCGACGATGTCCTCGACGGCGTCGACGGGCAGCCGGTCGGCGGATCCGGCGCCGGAGCCGGTGCCGCCGCCGAGGATGGCGAGGAGGCGGCCGGCGGCCCGCTCGGCCTGGGCGAGGACGGTCTCGGACAGGGCGCGGTTGCGGGAGACGACGTTGCGCGTGACCTCCAGCTCGTCCAGCGCCAGTTCCAGCTCGCGCCGGTCGTCGAGGTAGGGCTCGAAGCAGGGCCAGTGCTGGACGAGGAGCTCGCGCAGCTGGGGCAGGGTGAGGAAGCTGAGGACGTTGTCATCGGCGGGGTCCAGCAGATAGCCCTTGCGGCGGCTGACCTCGCGCACCGCCACGGCCCGCTGCACCCACTCCTGCCCGGCGGGGCCGGCCGCTGCGACGACCCACTCGTCCTCTCCGTGCACCGGCTCGTAGACGGGCCGCAGCACGGCGGCGACGACGGCGCGCAGCCGCTGCTCGACGAGGTTGAGCCAGATGTAGGCACGCCCGGCGCGCCGGGCGCGGGTGCGCACCTCGCTCCACGCGTCGGCGTCCCAGTCCAGTGCGGCGCCGATCTCCACGGGGCGTGCCAAGGACACGGCGCCGGGAGGTGTGTCGGCCGAGCCGTCACCCCCGGGACTTCCGTCTCCAGGGGGCAGCTCCAGCCCGCCCGAGCTCACAGTGCACCGCCTTCCGCCCCCGTCCAACGATCAAGGCAGACTACTGCGCGGGCGGGAGGCCCTGCACCCGGACGCGGCCGCTCCCCCGTCAACTCTGCGGATCCGTTCGCCTGTTGTCCCGGGGCCCGGGGCGGGGAGTGAGCCGTTTCATAGCGGCGGGGGCGCAAAAGGCGCGGTGAGGGCCGTGCGGGCGCGCGTACGGGCGCGGTGGTGAGGGGGTTCCGCGGACGGTGCGGGCGGGGGCCGGGTCCCGCCGGGTCACCCGGTCGGACGAGCCGAAGAGAGCGGTGACGGCGCTCCTTTTGGGGAAGATCTGGCGAAAGGGCGGCCCGTCGGCTCCGATTGGGCGAGGATGCCGCTTCGGCCCGTACGCGCGCGAGACCACCGGTACGACAAGACCGGGGGACGACGGAAGAACGGAAGAGTCGATGCAGGTCTGGCCGGGACAGGCGTATCCCCTCGGCGCGACGTACGACGGCGCCGGCACCAACTTCGCGGTCTTCGCGGAGGTCGCCGAGCGGGTGGAGCTGTGCCTGCTGCACGACGACGGCTCGGAGACGGCGGTCGAGCTGCGCGAGAGCGACGCGTTCGTACGGCACGCCTATCTACCGGGGGTGATGCCGGGTCAGCGGTACGGCTTCCGGGTGCACGGCCCGTACGAGCCGGAGCGCGGCCACCGCTGCAACTCCGCCAAGCTGCTGCTCGACCCGTACGCCCGGGCCGTGAGCGGGGCCGTCGACTGGAGCGAGGCCGTCTACGGCTATCACTTCGGGCGGCCGGAGAAGCGCAACGACATGGACTCGGCGCCGCACATGATGACGTCGGTGGTGGTCAATCCGTACTTCGACTGGGGGGACGACCGCCCGCCGCGCACCGACTATCACCGCACGGTCATCTATGAGGCCCATGTGAAGGGCCTGACGATGCGCCACCCGGCGCTGCCGGAGGAGATCCGGGGCACGTACGCGGCGCTCGCCCATCCGGCGGTGCTGGAGCACCTGACGGAGCTGGGGGTGACGGCGATCGAGCTGATGCCGGTCCATCAGTTCGTCAACGACCACCGGCTGGTGGACGCGGGGCTGTCCAACTACTGGGGCTACAACACCATCGGCTTCTTCGCCCCGCACAACGCCTACGCCTCCTGGGGCGACCGGGGCCAGCAGGTGCTGGAGTTCAAGTCGGCGGTGCGGGCGCTGCACGCGGCGGGCATCGAGGTCATTCTGGATGTGGTCTACAACCACACGGCCGAGGGCAACCACCTGGGGCCGACGCTGTCCTTCCGCGGTCTGGACAACGCCTCGTACTACCGGCTCGCGGACGACCCGCAGTACTACATGGACACCACCGGCACCGGCAATTCCCTGCTGATGCGCAGCCCGCACGTCCTCCAGCTCATCATGGACTCGCTGCGGTACTGGGTGACGGAGATGCGGGTGGACGGCTTCCGCTTCGACCTGGCGGCGACGCTCGCGCGCCAGTTCCACGAGGTGGACCGGCTGTCGTCGTTCTTCGACCTGGTGCAGCAGGATCCGGTGGTCAGCCGGGTGAAGCTGATCGCCGAGCCGTGGGACGTGGGCGAGGGCGGCTACCAGGTGGGGAACTTCCCGCCGCTCTGGGCCGAGTGGAACGGAAAATTCCGGGATACGGCGCGGGACCTGTGGCGCGGTGAGCCGGCCACGCTCGCGGAGTTCGGCTCCCGCCTGACCGGCTCCTCCGACCTCTACCAGGGCGACGGCCGCCGCCCGCTGGCCTCCATCAACTTCGTCACCTGCCACGACGGCTTCACCCTGCACGACCTCGTCGCGTACAACGGCAAGCACAACGAGGCCAACGGGGAGGACAACCGCGACGGCGAGAACCACAACCGGTCCTGGAACTGCGGGGCCGAGGGGGAGACCGACGACCCCGGGGTGCTGGCCCTGCGCGAGCGCCAGATGCGCAACTTCATCGCCACGCTGCTGGTGTCCCAGGGCGTGCCCATGCTCAGCCACGGCGACGAGTTCGCGCGCAGCCAGCGCGGCAACAACAACGCCTACTGCCAGGACAACGACGTCTCCTGGGTGCACTGGCCGCACACCGACGACGCGTCCTCCACGCGTGCCCGCCGGATGCTGGCCTTCACCCGCGCGATGGTGTGGCTGCGCCGCGACCACCCGGTCTTCCGGCGCCGCCGCTTCTTCCACGGCCGCCCCGTGCAGGGCACGCACGACGAGCTGTCCGACATCGCCTGGTTCACCCACGAGGGTGAAGAGATGCGGGACAGCGACTGGCAGGCCGCCCAGGCCAAGTCCCTGACCGTCTTCCTCAACGGCGGCGCGATCTCCGAGCCGGGGCCGCGCGGCGAGCCGGTCGTTGACGACTCCTTCCTGCTGATGTTCAACGCCCACGACAAGCCGCTCGACTTCGTCGTCCCCGCCGACCACGGCAGGCAGTGGCAGGTCGTGGTCGACACGGCGAGCGCGGAGGGCGTGGAGACCAACGGCCCGAAGGTCAGCGCGGGCGACCACCTGACGGTGGCCGACCGCAGCCTGACGGTCCTCCAACGTCCGGCGTAGCTCCTGTACGCGACGGCTGACGCCGCTGCGCATTCCGCCGGACCCTCGCCGTGGGGGTACCTCGCCGTTGCGGCGGGCCTTTTTCATGCCGGACCGCCGCCATGCGAGGTTGCCGCGCCTGCGGCAACCTCCTTCCGCCGCGACGGCGCAACACCACGACGGCGGAGACCGGCGGTGCCGAAACCCGCCGTATGGTGGCCCGGCCCGGTCCGGGCAAATGGCCGCGGCTGCAAAGCCGCTCCGAGTGGGTACGTACGTTCCCATGAGGGACCCGCAGCGCAGCGCGCCTACCGCTACCTACCGGCTCCAGCTCCAGCCCGGCTTTCCGTTCCGGGCGGCCGAGGAGGCCGTGCCGTACCTGGCCTCGCTCGGGGTGTCGCACCTGCACCTGTCGCCCGTCCTGGAGGCCGTCCCCGGCTCCACCCACGGCTACGACGTGACCGACCACTCGGCCGTACGGGCGGAGCTCGGCGGCGAGGAGGGCCTGCGGTCGCTCTCGCGCACCGCCCGGCAGCACGGGCTCGGCCTCGTCGTCGACATCGTCCCCAACCACATGGCCGTGCCCGCGCCGGCGACGCTCAACGGCCCCCTGTGGGAGGTCCTGCGGGACGGCCCGGCCTCGCGCTACGCCCGCTGGTTCGACATCGACTGGGCCGAGCACGGCGGGAGGGTGCTCCTCCCCGTGCTGGCCGGGCCGCTCGGGGAGGAGCTGCACCGCTTCACGGTCGCGGGGCCCTCCGAGCCCGTCCTGCGCTACGGCGACCACGCGTTCCCGCTGCGCCCGGGCACCGAGCGGCTGCCGCTGCCCGAGCTGCTCGACGCCCAGTGGTACCGGCCCGCCTGGTGGCGCCTGGCCCGCACCGAGCTCAACTACCGGCGCTTCTTCACGGTCTCCGAGCTGATCGCGGTCCGCGTCGAGGACCCCGAGGTGTTCGCCGCCACCCACGGCAAAATCGTCCAGCTGCTGCGCGAGGGGGTGATCGACGGGCTGCGCGTCGACCACCCCGACGGCCTCGCCGACCCCGCGGGCTACCTGCGCCGGCTCGCGGAGGCCACGGACGGCCGGTGGACGGTCGTCGAGAAGATCCTCAGCGCCGAGGAGCGGCTGCCCGCCGACTGGCCCGTCGCCGGCACCACCGGCTACGACGCCCTGCGCCGCCTCGACGGCCTCTTCCTCGACCCGGAGGGCGCGGGCGCGCTCGGCGCCCGCTACCGCGACTTCACCGGCCTGCCGCCCGACCGCGGCGGCGACTGGCCCGCGACGGTGCGGCGCGCCGCGTACAAGGTGATCACCCACGAGCTCGCCGCGGAGTCCGAGCGGCTCGTCCGGACCGCCGGCCGGATCTGCGAGGGCTCCCACCGGCTGCGCGACACCGCGCCCTGGGCCCTGCGCACGGCCCTGCACGAGATCCTCGTCCGGCTGCCCGTCTACCGCCCCTACGCCGTGCCCGGCCGCCCGGTCGCCCCCGTGGACGCCGCCCTGCTCGACCAGGCCGCCCAGGACGCGCGCGGCGCCTTCGCGGTCCCCGAGGAGGCAGCCGCGGCCGAGGTGATCCGCGACGCGGCGCTCGGCCGCCTGGGGCAGGGCCCCGACCACCGGGACTTCTGCGCCAGGTTCGCGCAGACCGCCTCCGCGCTGCGCGCCAAGTCCGTCGAGGACACCGCCTTCTACCGGCACGCGCCCCTGCTGTCGGCCACGGAGGTCGGCGGCGACCCCGGCCGGCCCGCGGTCTCCCCCGAGGACTTCCACGCGTACTGCGCCCGCCTCCAGCGCGACTGGCCCGCGACCGGCACCGTGCTCTCCACGCACGACACCAAGCGCAGCGCCGACGTACGGGCCCGCATCGCCGCGCTCAGCGAATGCCCCGCGGAGTGGGGCGACCTGATGGAGCGGCTGGCGGCCGCGGAGCCCGGCGCGCCCGACCGGCACACGGCGTGGCTGGCCTGGCAGACCGCCTTCGGGCTCGGGCCGGCCGAGGGGGCCCTCAAGGGAACCGCCGAGGGGCCCGCCTCCGCGTCCCGGCTCGTCCCCGCCGTGCTGAAGAGCGTGCGCGAGGCGGGCCTGCGCACGACGTGGACCGAGCCGGACGCGCAGTACGAGGCGGCGGTCGAGGCGTTCGTCGCGGGCGGCCCGTGCGGCGCGGCCCGTGCCGCGCTCGCGCCCCTGGAGGACGCGCTGCGGCCGTCCGTCCGGGCCAACACGCTCGGCGCGGCCCTGCTGCACCTGACCATGCCGGGCGTCCCGGACCTCTACATGGGCACGGAGCGCGCGTACGCCGCCCTGGTCGACCCCGACAACCGGCGGCCGCCGGCCTTCCCCGCGGCCGGAGCCGAGGCCGCGGCCGGAGCCGGGGGCCTGTCCGCCGAGAAGCTGCACCTGACCCGCACCGTGCTGCGGCTGCGCCGCGAGTGCCCCGAGTGGTTCGGCGCGGGCGCCTCGTACGAGCCGCTGGCCGCCGACGGCCCGGCGGCCGGGCACTGCGTGGCGTTCGCCCGCGCCGGCGAGGCGGTCACCGTCGTGTCGCGGCTGCACCGCCGGCTCTCCCGGAGCGGGGGCCTGCACGAGACGGTGCTGGCGCTGCCGGGCGGCGGGCGGTGGCGCGAGGTGCTGACGGGGGCGCACTTCGAGGGGCGGGCCGTGCTGGCCGAGTTGCTGGAGCGGTGGCCGGTGGCGTTGCTCGTACGGGCTTGATTTCGACCGCGGGCCGTGCGTGGCTGGTCGCGCCCACGCGGCAGAGCCGCAGATCGACACCGCCCCGCGCCCCTTTGGGGCGCGAACCTCAGCCGGGCCGGGCTGCAGGAGCCCTGCCACCCGGCACGGGCACCGGCACCGACCCCGCGAACGCCAGCTCCCGGCAGAGCTCCACGAACGCCGCCGTGATCCCCGTCAGGCCGACGCGCGTGAACGCGGTCTGCTCGCGGCGCCACGGCCGGTCGACGGGGACGGTCACCGCGCCGGGCACGTCGCGCGCCATGTGCACGGGCGCGGCGACCAGCCCCATTCCGGCCACCGCCATCCGCACGGCGGTCGAGGAGTGCTCTGTCCAGACGGCCGTGCGGGGCGTGAAGCCGTCCCGCTCGCAGACCCAGTCCAGCCAGCGCTTGCCCTCCACGACCGGTTCGAGGGCGCAGCGCACCCAGTCGCGGCCGGCCAGCTCGGCCAGCGCGACCGGGTCCGTGCGGGCGGCGAGCGGGTCGCCGGCCGAGGTGATCACCATGATCTCCTCGTGGCCCAGGGGGACGACGGGCCCGTGCCAGCCCTCGGGGCGCGGCCCGACGGCGACGTCGGCGACGCCGCGCTCCATGTGGTCGCGCAGCTCCTCCGTGGTCGCGTACTCGTGGAGGTGGAGGCGGACAGCCGGGTAGGCGCGGCGCCAGCGCGCGAAGACGGGCGGCATCACGCCGACCGCGAGGGCGTGCAGCGAGGCGATGTGCAGTTCACCGCCGGCCGCCCCGGCCGCGGCCTTCGCCGCCCGGCGGGCCTGCTCGGCGCTGCGGACGGCGAGTTCGGCGTGCGGGAGGAAGGCGCGGCCCATGGGCGTCAGGCCGATGCCGCGGGGGCGGCGCTCCAGCAGCGGGCCGCCGACGTCCCGCTCCAGGGCCTTGATCTGGTGGGAGAGTGCGGACTGGGTGACGTTGAGGAGCTCGGCGGCGCGGGTGAAGGACTCCTCCTCGACGACGGCGACGAGGTACTCCATCTGCCGCAGGCTCATGGCCGGCCCCCTGCGCACTCATGAACCCAGGTCATGGGTTCCATCGAAACATTGCGTTGGACTCATAATTCCTGACGGCGCAGGGTGAAGTCATGCGCGAAACAGCCTTGCAGGAAACCCAGGTAACACAGGAAACAGACGTCATCGTGATCGGCGGGGGCACCGGCGGCTACAGCACCGCCCTGCGGGCCGCGGCGCTCGGCCTCGGCGTCGTCCTGGCGGAACGCGATCTGGTGGGCGGGACCTGTCTGCACCGCGGCTGCATACCCAGCAAGGCGATGCTGCACGCGGCGGAGCTCGTGGACGGCATCGCGGAGGCGCGCGAGCGGTGGGGCGTGAAGGCGACCCTGGAGTCGGTCGACTGGTCCGCGCTGACCGCGACCCGTGACGACATCGTCTCCCGCAACCACCGCGGCGTGGAGGGCCATCTGGCGCAGGCCGGCGTACGCGTGGTGCGCGGCTCCGCGTCGCTGACGGGCGCACGGAGCGTACGGATCGACTCGGGTGCGGACGCGGGCGCGCGGTGGACGGCCCGCCGGGGCGTCGTCCTCGCGACCGGCTCCAGGCCGCGCACGCTGCCCGGCCTGGAGCCCGACGGCGTACGCGTGGTGACCAGCGACGACGCCCTGTTCGCGCCCGGGCTGCCGGGCTCGGTGCTGGTGCTGGGCGGGGGCGCCATCGGCGTCGAGTACGCGTCCCTGCACCGCTCCATGGGCGCCGAGGTGACGCTCGTGGAGGCGGCGGACCGGCTGCTGCCGCTGGAGGACGCCGACGTGAGCCGGTATCTGACGCGGGGTCTGAAGAAGCGCGGCATCGACGTGCGGGCGGGCGCGCGGCTGGAGGACGCCGCCGTCCACGAGGGCGGGGTGCGGGCCACGCTCCGCACCGCCAAGGGCGACGTGCACACCGTGGAGGCGGAGCGGCTGCTGGTGGCCGTGGGCCGGGTCCCGGTCACCGACGGCCTCGGCCTCGCGGCGGCCGGTCTCACCCGCGACGCCCGCGGCTTCGTCCCGCCGGCCGACTGGTCGCGCCTGGAGACGGCGGTGCCGGGCATCCACGTGGTCGGCGACCTGCTGCCGCCGCCGTCGCTCGGCCTGGCCCACGCCTCCTTCGCGGAAGGGCTGCTGGTCGCCGAGACCCTCGCCGGGCGGGCGCCGCGGCCGGTCGACTACGCCGCCGTGCCGCGCGTCACGTACTCCAGCCCGCAGACCGCTTCGGTCGGCCTGACGGAGGCCGGCGCGCGCGAGCGCGGCTTCGACGTCGAGGTCAACTCCATGCCGCTGACGGCCATCGCCAAAGGCATGGTGCACGGGCAGGGCGGCGTGGTAAAGGCCGTCGCCGAGAAGGGCGGCGGCCGGCTGCTCGGCGTCCACCTGGTGGGCCCGCACGTCTCGGAGATGATCGCGGAGAGCCAGCTGGCCGTGGGCTGGGACGCGGAGGCCACGGACGTCGCCGAGCACATCCACCCGCACCCGACGCTGTCGGAGGCGGTGGGCGAGGTCATGCTGTCGCTGGCGGGGCGGGGGCTCCACCAGGTGTGACGGACAGCCGCGCGTGGCGAACGGACGTGTGAAGAAATCAGTGGACGGGCGGGGCCGGGTTCACAGACCCTCGGCGCACCGAATTCCCTTACGGAAGGACCCCATGACCGACCTGGTCATCCGCGCTCTCACCGCGCACGACACCGGCCTGTTCGCCTCCTTCGACGCCGTCTCCCCCGGCCCCGCCCTCGTCGGCAAGGGCGCCTTCGGCCACGCCTACGTGCCCGTCCACCAGGGCGGGGAGTACCGGCCGGACTGGACGTGGGTGGCGCTGCGCGACGGCAAGGTCGTGGCCCGCGCCGCCTGGTGGGGCGGGCCGGGCGACGAGACGCCCAAGGCCCTCGACTGGTTCGACTTCGCCGACGGCGAGGCGGAGACGGCCGCCCGGCTGCTGCGCACCGCGCCCCTGAGGTCCGAGTACTGCCTCATCGCCCCGCCCGGCTGGGGCGACCTGCCGGACGTGCGCGCCGCCGTCGAAGCCCGCGTCGCGGCCGCCGAGGCCGCCGGGATGCGGGTCCTCGTCGAGCGGTTCCGCTACGAGTGGACGACCGGCTGCCCGCTGCCGGAGCGTACGGGGCGGCTGGTCTGCCGACCCGAGCCGGACGACGCGGTCCTCCGTGACGTGCTCGGCCGCACCATGCACGGCACGCTCGACGCCCACGACTCCAGGAACGTCGCCGAACTCGGCCTGGAGGCGGCCGTCGACGACGCGATGGACTTCCTCGGCTGGCTGCCGTCGCCCCGCGCGTGGTGGAAGCTCGCCTACACGCCCGGAGGCGAGCTCGTCGGCATCCACATCCCCGCGCACAACCCGGCAGGGCCGTGCGTGGGCTACATCGGCGTCGTCCCCGGGCAGCGCGGCCGGGGCTACGCCTACGACCTGCTCGTGGAGTGCACGCACGACCTGGTGGACGAGGGCGCCGCCCGCATCGCGGCCGCCACCGACAAGGGCAACTTCCCGATGGCGGCGACCTTCGCGAGGGCCGGATACCCCGTCAGCCAGGAGCGCATCGACCTGGTCCCGCCCCGGGAGAACTGACCGGTTATGCCCCGGCGGGGTTGAGCGGTTACGCCCCGGAAGGGCTGAGCGCGGGGCACCATGGACAGCACTGCGGTCACCACGGCCGGAAGGAGCCGCCAGTGCTGTTCGAGGTGTGGGCGCCGCGGGCCGGGCAGGTGACGCTGTACGCCGGCGGCGGGGCGTACGCGATGGAGCCGGATCCGGCGCGGGCCGGCTGGTGGCGGCGGGAGGCGCCGGGCGAGGACGGCACCCGCTACGGCTTCGCCCTCGACGGCGGCCCCGTACGGCCCGATCCGCGCTCGCGCCGCCAGCCGGACGGGCCCGACGGGCTGAGTGCCGTCGCCGGTCCGGGGAGCTTCGCGTGGCGGCACGCGTGGGCGGGCCGGGGGCTGCCCGGGGCCGTCCTCTACGAGCTGCACGTCGGCACGTTCACCCGCGAGGGCACCTTCGACGCCGCGGCCGCGCGCCTGCCGCACCTGGTGGAACTGGGCGTCACCCATGTGGAGCTGATGCCCGTGTGCCCGTTCCCGGGCACACACGGCTGGGGGTACGAGGGCGTGTCGCTGTGGGCCGTGCACGAGCCCTACGGCGGGCCCGCGGGCCTCGCCCGCTTCGTGGACGCGGCCCACGCGCTCGGGCTCGGCGTCGTCCTGGACGTGGTGCACAACCACCTCGGCCCCTCCGGCAACCACCTGCCCGCCTTCGGGCCGTACTTCACCGACACCCACCGGACGCCGTGGGGCGCGGCCGTGAACCTCGACGCCCCCGGGTCGGACGAGGTGCGCGCGTATCTGACGGGCAGTGCGCTGGCCTGGCTGCGCGACTACCGGCTGGACGGGCTGCGGCTCGACGCCGTGCACGCCCTCGCCGACAACCGCCCCAAGCACTTCCTCGCCGAGCTCTCCGGCGCCGTGGACGCCCTGGCCGCGCGGCTGGGCAGGCCGCTGTTCCTCGTCGCCGAGTCCGACCGGAACGACCCGGCCACGGTGACGCCGCGCCGGGCCGGCGGCCTGGGCCTGCACGCCCAGTGGAACGACGACTTCCACCACGCCCTGCACGCCGTCCTGACCGGCGAGTCCCAGGGCTACTACGCCGACTTCGCCGCCGACCCGGCCGCGGCGCTCGGCAAGACGCTGCGGGGCGGCTTCTTCCACGACGGCACGCACTCCTCGTTCCGCGGCCGCCCGTGGGGCCGCCCCCTCGACCCGGCGGCCACCCCCGCGCACCGCCTCGTCGGCTACGCCCAGAACCACGACCAGATCGGCAACCGCGCCCAAGGCGACCGGCTCGCGGCCCGCCTCTCCCCCGGCCTGCTCGCCTGCGCCGCCGCGCTCGTCCTGGGCGGGCCCTTCACGCCCATGCTGTTCATGGGCGAGGAGTGGGGCGCCCGCACCCCCTGGCAGTTCTTCACCGACCACACGGACCCGCAGCTGGCCGAGGCGGTCCGCACGGGCCGCCGGCGCGAGTTCGCCGCGCACGGCTGGTCCGCGGAGCAGATCCCCGACCCGCAGGACCCGGCCACCCGCGCCGGCTCCTGCCTGGACTGGACCGAGCCGCAGCGCGAGCCGCACCGCGCCCTGCTGGACTGGCACCGCCGCCTGATCGCCCTCCGCCACGCCGAACCGGACCCGGGCCCGCTCTCCGCCACGTCCGTCACGGTGGGCCCCGGCGGCACGACGGTCCTGCGCCGCGGCACCCTGTGCACGGCCGTCAACCCGACGGCCGCCCCGGCCGCCCTGCCCCTGGGCACCCCCGGGCCGACCGAGATCCTGGCGGCCTGGCACCCCGTGCACCTCCCCGGCCCGGACGGCGTGCTGCACCTGCCGCCCGCGTCGGCGGCGGTGCTGCGTTGCGAGGGCCCGGCCCCGGAGAGACGCTGAAGGCGGGCGCATCCGCACCTCAGTGAGCGCGGAGCCGGAGCGCCGGGCGCGGTACGTCGCCCCGAGGGGACGAACCACCATGCGCACCTTGCTCAGGGCCCGGATGGACACCCGCACGTCCAACGAAGCCGTCAAGGACGGCACCATGGCGAAGATGATCGAAGAGCTCGTCCAGCAGCTCGAACCGGAAGCCGCCTACTTCACCGCGCTGGACGGCGGGCGCTCCTGCCTCATCGTCTTCGACATGAAGGACCCCTCACAGATGCCCGGCATCTGCGAGAAGTTCTTCCTGGCGGCGGAGGCCGAAGTCGAACTGCACCCGGTCATGAACCTGGACGACCTGAAGAAGGGCCTCGCGGCGCTCGGCTGAACGCCTCCGCTGACCGCTCAGTCCTCCGTGGACTCCAGGCGCAGGGCGATCGAGTTGATGCAGTAGCGCTGGTCCGTGGGGGTGGGGTAGCCCTCGCCCTCGAAGACGTGGCCCAGGTGGGAGCCGCAGCGGGCGCAGCGGACCTCGGTGCGGACCATGCCGTGGGAGCGGTCGTCGATCAGCTCGACGGCCGCGGAGTCCTTCGGGTCGTAGAAGCTCGGCCAGCCGCAGTGGCTCTCGAACTTCTCCGTGGAGCGGAAGAGCTCCGCGCCGCAGGCGCGGCAGGAGTAGACGCCCGCGGTCTTCGTGTCGGTGTACTCACCCCGGAAGGCGGGCTCGGTGCCGGCCTTGCGGAGCACCTGGTACTCCGCGGGGGAGAGCTCCGCGCGCCACTGCTCGTCCGACTTCTCGACCTCGTACGCCATGTCGCTCGCCTTTCGGGGTTACGGCTTTCCGGTTCAGCTCTCCAGGCGGGCCAGGATCTTCGGACCGAGGTCCGTGACGTCTCCCGCCCCCATGGTCAGAACCAGATCGCCGGGGCGGGCCATTCCCGCGACGACGTCCGGGATGGCGGCCATGTCGTGCTCGGCGCGCACGTCGGCGCCGGCGGCGACGGCGGCGTCGATGATCAGGGCGCTGGTGACGCCGGGGACCGGGTCCTCGCGGGCCGGGTAGATGTCCAGGACCACGGAGCCGTCGGCGAGCGCGAGGGCCCGGCCCATCTCGGTGCCGAGCTCCTGGGTGCGGGAGAACAGGTGCGGCTGGAAGACGACCAGGACGCGGGAGCCGGCGGCGGCGCCGCGGATGGCCTCCAGGTCGGCGGTCATCTCGGTGGGGTGGTGGGCGTAGGAGTCGATGACCTGCACGCCGGCCGCCTCGCCCTTGAGCTGGAGGCGGCGCTTGACGCCGGTGTACTTGCCGATCGCCGAGGCCAGGTTGTGCGCGGGGATGCCCAGGGCGATGCCCGCGGCGAGGGCGGCGACGGCGTTGTGCGCGTAGTGGCGGCCGGGGACGGAGACCGTGAAGGTCAGCATCTTGCCGTTCAGGAGGACGGTGACCTCGCTGGTCAGGCCGCGCGGGGTGACCTTCAGGACGCGCACGTCGGCGTCCTCGGCCTCACCGTAGGTGACGACCTCGATGTCGTGGCGGCCGGAGATGCGCTCAGTGAGCTCGCGGGCGCCCGACTGGTCCGCGGCGACGACGAGCGTGCCGCCCGGGCGGATCCGGCCCACGAACGTCTCGAACGACTCGTAGATCTCGTCCATCGACGCGTAGTTCGCGTGGTGGTCGAGCTCCACGTTGAGGATGATCGCGACCTCGGGCGCGTACTTGTGGAAACTGCGGTCGCTCTCGTCCGCCTCGGCGACGAAGATCTCGCCGGCGCCGTGCCGGGCGTTGGAGCCCGGGGCGTCCAGGTCGCCGCCGATGGCGTACGACGGGTCGAGGCCCAGCGCGTCCAGGGCGACCGCGAGCATCGACGTCGTGGTCGTCTTGCCGTGGGTGCCGGCGACCGCGATCGGGCGCAGGCCGTCCATCAGGCGGGCGAGGGCGTCCGAGCGGTGCACGACGGGGATGCCGCGCTCGGCGGCCGCGGCCAGCTCGGGGTTGTCCTCGCGGATGGCGCTGGAGACGACGACGCAGGTGGCGTCCTCGGCCAGGTGCCCGGCGGCGTGCCCGATGTGCACCGTCGCGCCCAGGGCGCGCAGCGCCTCGGCGGTCGCGGACTCCTTCGCGTCGCTGCCCGCGACCTTCGCGCCGCGCTGGGCGAGGATCTTCGCGATGCCCGACATGCCGGCGCCGCCGATGCCGATGAAGTGCGGTCGGTCCATCGTCGTGGGGACGGCCGGTGCCATGTGCGGTGCTCCCTGTCGCAGCGTGCTGGGTGTCAGGGACCGATTCTTGCACCCCGCGGTGACAGTCCCGCCCTCCCCCGTCACACCGCCCTGATCAGCCCCGCCGCCAGGCCCGCCGCGATCGCCGCCGTGCGACTGTCGACGCCCAGCTTTCCGTAGATGTGGACGAGGTGGGTCTTGACGGTCGCCTCGCTGATGAACAAGCGGCGGGAGATCTGCTTGTTGGCCAGGCCCTCGGCCACCAGCCCGAGGATCTCCGTCTCGCGCTGGGTGAGGGCGGGCCTGCCTCCGCCACGTACGCGGCCGAGCAGCCGGGCGGCGACGGGCGGGGCGAGGACGGTCTCGCCGCGGGCGGCGGCGTGGACGGCGGCGGCGACGTCCTCGGGCGGGGCGTCCTTGAGGAGGTAGCCGGTGGCCCCGGCCTCGACGGCGGCGAGGATGTCGGCGTCGGTGCTGTAGGTGGTGAGGATGAGGACGGCGGGCGGGGAGGGCAGCGCGGTGATGCGGCGGGTGGCCTCGACGCCGTGCATGCCGTCGCCCATCTGGAGGTCCATGAGGACGACGTCCGGGCGGGTGCCGGCGTCGAGGAGCCGCAGGGCCGCGGCGCCGTCGGCGGCTTCCCCGGCGGCCTCCACGTCGGGGAGGTCGTCGACCATGGCGCGCAGGCCGCGGCGGACGACGGGGTGGTCGTCGACGATCAGTACGCGGATCTGCTCCGCAGGGGTTGCTTCCATCCCACCGGTCGCGTCGGTCGGCCCGCTCATGCCGCGGCCCCCGTCGGGGCGGTAGCGGCTGGTTCGAGGACGCCCCCGCTTCGTATGTCCGCGGAACAAGCCCCCGGATCCACCGGAACCGTCGCCGCGATCGCCGTGCCCTCGCCCGGGGCCGATTCCACGGTGAGGGTGCCGCCGAGGGCGGCGATGCGTTCGCGCATGCCGTGCAGGCCGAAGGTGCGGCGGCCGTCGGCACGGCCGTCGCCGGGGGTGAAGCCGGCGCCGTCGTCGTAGACGTCGAGCGTGACCTGCCCGTCGAGGAAGGCGAGGGTGACGGCGGTGTGCTCGGCGTGGGCGTGGCGGGCGACGTTGGCGAGGGCCTCCTGCGTGAGGCGCAGCAGGGCGACCTCGGTCTCCATGGGGAGCGTGCAGGGGTCGCCGTCGAGGCGGAAGACGGCCCCGGGGACGGTGCGCGCGGTGACCCGGCGCAGCGCCTCGGGCAGGGGCGCGTCCTCCAGGGCGGGCGGGGTGAGGGCCTGGACGAAGCGGCGGGCCTCGGCGAGGTTGTCGGAGGCGGTCAGCCCGATCTCGCGGACGTGCTCGCGGGCGGTCCCGGGGGCGGCGGTCTCGGCGGCGCGGGCGAGCAGGACGATGCTGGACAGGCCCTGGGCGAGGGTGTCGTGGATCTCGCGGGCGAGCCGCTGGCGCTCGGCGAGCCGGCCGGCCTCGCGCTGGGCGGCGGCGAGCTCGTCGCGGGTGCGCAGCAGGTCGTCGATGAGCTGCTGGCGCTTGCGGCTCTCGCGGTAGAGCGCGGCGTAGCCGTAGCCGGTGAGGATGGCGACGGCGGCGCCGGCGGCGGGGCCGATCACCTTGGCGGCGGTGAGCCCGCCGGGCGCGGCGGCCTGGGCGGCCACGACGGCGGCGGTGGCCGCTGCGATGGCGGGGTGCGCCCAGCGGACGGGCAGGGCGCCCTGGAAGAGGAAGAACAGCGGGAAGGCGACGTAGCTGAAGCCGTGGTCCATGGCGAGCAGCAGCAGCCACAGGGCGGTGACGGCGGTGAGCCAGAGCCCGGGACGGGCGGTGGGCCGGACGACGCCGAAGCCGTAGACGGCGGCGAGCACGGCGACGGGGAGCAGGACCGCGAAGGGCCCGGTCCCGGCGACGGCGGGTGCGGCGGCGACGGCGAGGAGCACGTAGAAGGAGCCGTGCAGCGCGATGCGGACCAGGCGCACGGAGGGCATGTCGGCGCCGGGCGGGGAAAGGGGCGTTCGGCTCACCCCATCGAGCGTACGGGCCCGTGCCCGGGGGCCCGCCCGCTCCCGCCCTCAACCGTTCGATTGATTTTCGGGTGCACCGTACGGAGGGGCCGCGGACCAGTCCTTGCCCTGATGGCGGCGGAGCGTCCGCGCGGGAGCGTGGAGGGGTCCTGTTCACAGCCTGGCGCCGGCCGGAGGTAGAGGGTCCTTGTTCGTCGCGCTCCGTGACATCCGTTTCGCCCGGGGGCGGTTCGCCCTGATGGGTGCGGTGGTCACGCTCATCACGACCCTCGTGGTCTTTCTCTACGGCCTGACCGACGGCCTGGCGCGCGAGGCGTCGTCGGCAGTGGCGGGCCTGCCGGCCGGCCGGATCGTCTTCGGTGCGCCCGCCGGGGCCGGGCCGGAGGTGTCGTTCTCGAACAGCTCGGTGGACGCCGGGCAGCAGCGGGCCTGGCGGGAGGCGCCGGGCGTACGGTCCGCCGAGCCGTTCGGCGTGGCGATGACGCGGCTGACGGCGGGCGGCAGGGCGTCGTCGGTGAGCGTGTTCGGGACGCCGGACCGGCTGCGGCCCGCCCTGCTCTCGGGCCGGGCCCCGGACAGCCGCGAGGTGGCCGTGAGCGAGCGCGTCGCGCGCGACGCCGGCCTGCGCCCCGGCGACCGCGTCACCCTCGGCACCGAGGAGCTGACCGTCTCGGGCGTCACCGAGGACCGCAGCCACGGCCACGCCCCGGCCGTGTGGACGACGCTCGCGGCATGGCAGCGGGTGAGCCACCAGGCGCGGCCGACCGCGCTCGCCGTCGACGGCGGCGGGCGCCCGGCCGGGGACGCCGCGCGGTCCACGAAGGCGGTCTCCGTCGGCGAGGCCCTGGACGGGATCGACGGCTACGCCGCCGAGCACGGCACCCTGCGGATGATCCAGGGCTTCCTGTTCGTCGTGAGCGCCCTGGTCGTGGGCGCCTTCTTCACCGTGTGGACGGTGCAGCGCAGGCCGGACATCGCGGTGCTCAAGGCGGTGGGCGCGAGCAGCGCCTACCTCGTACGGGACGCGCTCGGGCAGGCCGCGGTCGTGCTGGCCGCCGGGTCCGTGCTCGGCGCCGCGGCGGGCGCGGCCGGCGGGGCGCTCGCGTCGGCGTCGGTGCCGTTCGAGCTGGGCGCGGCGACCGTGGCCGTGCCCGTGGCGGCCATGGTGCTGCTGGGCCTGGCCGGCTCCGCCCTCGCCGTACGCCGCATCACGTCCGTCGACCCGCTGACCGCCCTGGGAGCCTCCCGGTGAACACCGCCCCCGCACAGTCGCTGACAGCCCCCGCCCTGTCGCTGAAATCCGTCACTCTCACCTACCCGGACGGCGACCGCCGGCTGACCGCCCTCGACGCGGTGTCCCTGGACGTGGCGCCCGGCGAGCTCGTCGCCGTCGCCGGGCCCTCCGGCTCGGGGAAGTCGAGCCTGCTCGCGGTGGCGGCCACGCTGCTGCGCCCCGACGAGGGGCGCGTGACCGTGGCCGGGCAGGACACCGGGCCGATGACCGCCCGGGCCCGCACGGCGCTGCGCCGGGAGCGGATCGGCATCGTCTTCCAGCAGGCGAACCTGCTGCCGTCGCTGACCGCGGAGGAGCAGCTGCTGGCGGTGGAGCACGTACGGGGCGGGGCGAGGGGCCTGCGCGTACGGAGCGGAGTGAAGGGCGTACGGGACGCCCGGGCGCGGGCCGCGGAGCTGCTGGAGTCGGTGGGCCTGGACGCGGCGAAGCGGCGCCGCCGCCCGCACCAGCTCTCCGGGGGCGAGCGGCAGCGGGTGAACATCGCCCGCGCGCTGTCCGGCGGCCCGTCCGTCCTGCTGGTGGACGAGCCGACGTCGGCGCTGGATCACGAGCGCGGCGAGCGGGTGGTGGAGCTGCTCGCCGCGGTGACCCGGGCGCACGGGACGGCCACGGTGCTGGTGACGCACGACCGGGCGCTGCTCGGCCGCGCGGACCGGGTGCTGGAGATGGCCGACGGGCGGCTGCGCTGACGCCCGCCGAGGTGCCGCCCGCCTCCCCTCACCCCTCTCCCACGTCGCCCAGGGCGTAGTCCTCCTCGTCGTTGTGGGCGTAGAGCTTGAGGACGGGCACGCCGACCTTGTGCCGGGCCCGGGAGGCCCAGTCGCGGTGGAAGAACTCCTCCACCAGGTGCGGTGCGGTCAGCACGATCACCTCGTCGGCGTGGGTCTGCTCGACGACGGACCGCAGCAGGTCCAGCGGGTGACCCTCGACGAGCTGGCCCACGGCCTCGCAGCCCGCGTCCCGCAGGAGGCGGAGCGAGTGCTCCAGGGCGACGGCGGCCGGGCGGAGGGCCTGCTCGCCCTCCGGTTCGTCGGCCTCGTGCATCGCCCGCTCCAGCTCGCCGAGTGCGACGTCGTCGATGGCGCGCAGGAGCCGGTCCTCGGCGCCTCTGGGCTGCATGAGCACCACGAAGGACATCTGGTCGTCGTGGAGGGTCGTGACGAAGTCGACGTCGGTGGCGGACAGCGGCTGCTCGATCATCAATACGCTCGTGAACACGGTGGGAGCCCTTCTCCTTCGTGGGCCACCGGCCCAACGGCCAACAGAAACCATCCTGCGCGTGCCCCCCTGGGCCCGCCTGTTCTGGTCACGTGCCCCGGCGGGCACGTCCGACTCAATTCTGCCCACCGACGGGTAACCGGAACGGGATATTCCGCCGATTGTCAGATTCTGTGGTACCGGCTGAACAGAAATCCTCCCTCTTCGAGGAGCGAGGCGAGGACGAATCGTTCCGGCACGGGCATCCCGGGACCGTTCACGATCCGGGTCGCCGTGCCGCCCGCGACCAGCGGCGCGAGCGTCAGGCACAGCTCGTCGAGCACGCCCGCCGCCGCGAACTGCCCCAGCAGCCGCGGGCCGCCCTCGGTGAGCAGCCTGGTCAGCCCGCGCTCGGCCAGCACCTGCGGCACCAGCGCGGGGTCCACCCGGCGCCCCTCGCCGGCCACGAGCACCTCGGCCCCGGCCGCGCGGGCCGCGGCGACCCGCTCCACGGGGGCGTCCGCACCCGTCAGCACGAGGGTCGGCACCAGCGGCTCGCGGAACAAGGGCAGGGTGAAGTCCAGGTCGAGCCCCGCGCTCACGATCGCGATCACCGGCGCGGGCCCCTGGCCGAGCGCCGCCCGGCGCGCCGCGAACGCCTCGCGGGCGCGGGCGGGCCGGTAGCCCTCCTGACGCACGGTCTCCGCGCCGACGACGACCGCGTCCGCGAGGCCGCGCAGCGTGCCGAAGACGCGCATGTCGGCGGCGGAGGACAGCGGCTGCGAGCGCCCGTCGTGGTGGGCCGCGCCGTCCAGCGAGGAGACCATGTTGGCGCGCAGCCATGCCCTCGGCCCGGCGCCGTCGCCGCTCCCGGCCGCGGCCTCCGGATAGGCGTAGGCCTCGGCGAGCTCCTCCAGCTCCCAGGTGCGGTCCTCCGAAGGGGCCGAAGAGTCCGAAGACCCGGCGGGGGAGGACGAAGACGGCAGGGGCACAGGGAACAGGCGTCGCATAGGCCGCAGTGTGACATGCCTCGCTCTTCCGGCGGCCGGCAGCCGGCGTTCAGCGGCTAGGCTGGAGAGCTGTGTCACCCACCACCGCCTCCGCTTCCGGCGCAGCCGCCTCTCCGGCCCCGTCGGCCCCTGCCGACCCCTCGGGCCCGATACCCGGCGCCGGTACCGGCTCCCCGATAGCGCTGACCTCCCGCGCCCCGCACGTGCCGGCCGACCGCCTGGTCGCCGAGATGGTGCCGCCGCCCCGCTTCGGCACGGTCCGCTTCGACAACTACATACCGGCGCCCGACCAGCCCAGCCAGGCCGAGGCCGTCCAGGTGCTCAGCGGCTTCGCGGCGGGCCTCGGCGGCGCGAGCGCCACGGGCGGGGGCCGCAAGCGCTGGTTCCGGCGCGAGGCGAAGCCGGCCGCGGCCGCCGGCCCGCGCGGCGTCTACCTCGACGGCGGGTTCGGCGTCGGCAAGACCCACCTGCTGGCCTCCCTGTGGCACGCCACCCCGGCCGCCCCGGAGCTGAAGGCGTTCGGCACCTTCGTGGAGCTGACCAACCTCGTCGGCGCCCTGGGCTTCCAGCAGGCCGTCAAGACCCTCAGCGGCCACCGCCTCCTGTGCATCGACGAGTTCGAGCTCGACGACCCGGGCGACACCGTCCTCGTCTCCAGCCTGCTGGGCAAGCTGGTGGAGGCGGGCGTCGCGCTCGCCGCGACCTCCAACACGCTGCCGGGCAAGCTCGGCGAGGGCCGGTTCGCCGCGGCGGACTTCCTGCGCGAGATACAGGGGCTGTCGGCCCACTTCCGCCCCCTGCGCATCGACGGCGAGGACTACCGTCACCGCGGCCTGCCGCAGGCGCCCGCCCCGTACGACGATATGACCGTCACCCGTACGGCTGAATCCACCGAGGGTGCCTCGCTCGACGCCTTCCCCGCGCTGCTGGAGCACCTCTCCAAGGTCCACCCCAGCCGCTACGGCGCGATGTGCGACTCCGTGCGGGCCGTGTGCCTGACGGGTGTGGAGCCGGTGCCGGACCAGTCCACGGCGCTGCGGCTGGTCGTCCTCGCCGACCGGCTGTACGACCGCGAGATACCGGTCCTGGCCTCCGGGCGGCCGTTCGACGAACTGTTCAGCGCGGAGATGCTGGCCGGCGGCTACCGCAAGAAGTACTTCCGGGCGATATCCCGGCTCACCGCGCTCGCGCGCGACGCGAAGCGGTTGGCCGAGGCATAACCCACAGGCCGCAGGCGGTCCGGCACCGCCGGGCCGCCCCCACGTGGTCGCTCTCCGCCGCGGCGGAAGCAGGTGCCGCGGCCGGAGTCCGGCGGACCGGGCGGCCACCGGACCGGAGTCGTCCGCCCGGCACGCTCCACAAGCGGTGAGCCCGCCCCCCGCGCGCCCTCGCGCCAGCGCCTACGGGCCCCCGCCCAACGCGCCCGCGAGCCGCCGCCGCGGGGCTCCCCCGCGGCGGCCCGGGGAGGGAGGGTGTGTACGGGTCCGGCACCGGGCTCTCCGCCACCGCCAGGAGCGCACACCATGGCCATCATCGTCACCTTCGACGTCCCCGACGGGGGACAGGACCTCTACGAGGCCGTCATCAGCCGCGTCACCGACGGGCAGGGCTTCACCCGTCTCGCCGACATCCCCAGCGCCGGGCTCATCGCCCACGTCGCCGGCCCGCTGGAGGGCGGCGGATGGCGGGTGACGGACGTGTGGGAGTCCACCGAGGCGCTGGAGAACTGGGCCAAGACCCTCGGCCCCGTCCTCGCCGACCTCGGCCACGCCGACCTGCGGCCCGCCATCACCCCGGCGCACAACGTCGTCGTCGCCTGACGGCAGCGGCGGGCACGAGGGCGCGCCGGGCCAAGGCTCCGGGGCAGGGCATACAGTGCCGTGGTGACCCCCCTCCCCACGCCTCGTCGCCGGCCGGCCCGTCACGCCCTCGCGCCCGCGCTCGCCGCGCTGCTCTGCCTGCCCCTCGCCGCGTGCGGCGGCGGATCCGGCGCGGCCGAGCGCCCCAAAAGCGCGCCGTCCGGGGCCGCTTCACCGGCCGGGACGCCGCCGGCGCGGAGCGGGCCGGACCCGTCCGTCCGGCCCCTGGCCGCGCCCACGCTGCCGCCGGGCCCCGGCGGGGCCGTCCCCGTCTTCTCGCACGGCCGGCGCGACGGCGCCAAGCGCGTCGCGCTCACCTTCGACGCCGATATGACGGTGGATCAGGACAAGCGGGCCGCGCGCGGGGAGCGGTTCGACAACCCGCAGCTGATCGCGACGCTGCGGCGGCTGAAGGTGCCCGCCACCGTCTTCATGACGGGCAAGTGGGCCGAGCAGTACCCGGACCAGGCCAGGTCCATCGGCCGCGACCCGCTCTTCGAGGTCGCCGACCACTCGTACTCCCACCACGCGTTCTCCACGCCCTGCTACGGCCTCCCGGCCGTGGCGCCCGGCACCGCGCGGCAGGACGTGCAGCGGGCCTTCGCCGCGTTCGAGAAGGCCGGCGTGGAGCGCACCGTGCCGTACTTCCGCTTCCCCGGCGGGTGTTACGACGACGCGGTCCTGCGCGAGATCGCCCCCGCGAAGGTCACGGCCGTGCAGTGGGACGTGGTCAGCGGCGACGCGTTCGCCAAGAAGCCCGGGCCGGTCGCCGACCAGGTCCTGGCCCAGGTCAAGCCCGGCTCGGTCGTGGTCATGCACTGCACGCACAGCGCGGCACCGGCCACCGAGGAGGCGATCCGGCGCATCGTGCCGGAGCTGCGGGCCCGCGGCTACGAACTGGTCCGGGTCTCGGACCTCATCGGCGGCGGCTGACCACCGGCCGGAGCGGGCCGTGCGCTCAGCCGGAACAGGCGGTGCGCTACGTCCGCCGGGAGGCGAGCGCGCAGGCCACCGCGACGGCTCCGGCCGCCAGGGCGCCCGCGGCGGCGAGCGGCAGCAGCGGTACGTGCACGACGCCCGTACGGGACCCGGTGACCAGTCCGGTCA
Organism: Streptomyces sp. SCA2-17; assembly: GCF_044336695.1. Taxonomy (NCBI): domain Bacteria; kingdom Bacillati; phylum Actinomycetota; class Actinomycetes; order Kitasatosporales; family Streptomycetaceae; genus Streptomyces; species Streptomyces sp. SCA2-17. Next base: position 5,187,181 of record NZ_CP117521.1, on the reverse strand, counting down.
CGGCGGCGTTCGCGGGCGACGCCCCGGCGAACAGCACGACGACCGTGGCGATCAGCGCCGACGGCACGGCCCACGCGGTGCTGCGCAGCAGCGGCCGGTTGCACAGCGCCCCGACCGCCGTCCCGAGCAGCGCGCAGGCCGCCGCGGACACCAGCCCGGCGGCCGTCGCGGGCCCCAGGGGGACGACGGTGTGCCGGCCGGCGGCGTGCGGGTCGCCGGCGGCCGCGGCGATCCCGCTGCCGGCGACGGCCAGCAGCAGCGCCGCGCCCAGGGCCACGGCGATCGCGGCGAGGTGCACGCGCCACGGGCCGGCAGCGGCGGCGGTGCAGTCCCGCGCGGCGGGCGGCTCGTTGGTGACGCAGACCCGGACCAGCCAGGCGGTCACGGGCAGCAGCGTGGCCGCCGCCCAGCCGGCGCAGTCCAGGACCGGCTGGCCGCCCTGCACGCCGACCGCCATGGAGCCGGCGTAGAGGAGCAGCGGCGGCAGCCAGCGGTGCGAGCGCAGGAGGAGGGCGGCCTGGTAGCGGATCAGGGCGGTCACGGGTGCGGGGCCTCCTTCACGGAGCGGATGTGCCACGGGGGCCGGGCGGTGAGGAGGGCGCGGAGGGCGTCGTCCGACTGAGGCCCGGCGACGGTCAGCCTGACGGCGCCTTCGCCGAGCGGTTCGGCGGTGCCGGGGAGGCCGTGGGGGAGCTCGGCCCCGGCCGGGCCTTCGGCGACGATGTACGTCGTGGTGTTCCGCGCTGACCGCGCGGTGTCCTCAAACGCCGTACGGGCTGAGTGGCTGCCGTGACCGGGTGAGTGGCTGCGGTCCCCGAGTTTCAGCACCTCGTACGCCTCCCCCGCCAGCCGCCCCGGGTCGTGGTCGACGAAGACCACCCGGGCCCCGGCCGCCACCCGTTCCCGTACCGCCTCGTCGAGGATGCCGCGCGACGTGCGGTCGAGGCCCGTCCACGCCTCGTCCAGGACGAGGAGGCCGGGCGGGGCCATGAGCCCTTGGGCGACGGCGACCTTCTGGCTGGTGCCCTTGGACAGTTCGGACAGCGGCGTGCCGGCGTACGCGGCGGCGCCGAACCGCTCCAGCCATGCCAGCGCGTCGCGGGAGGCGGCCGCGCGGCTGAGGCCGTGGATGCGGCCGAGGCGCGTGAGGTAGGCGCCCGCTGTCATCGGCAGCGCGGCGGGGAAGCGTTCGGGAACGTACGCGGTGCGGGGGCGCCCGGTGATCCGGCCGGCGCTCGGGGCGTCGATGCCCGCGAGCAGCCGCAGCAGCGTGGACTTTCCGCTGCCGTTGGCGCCCTCGACCCGTAACAGGCTGCCCCCGGGCAGGTCGAGGTCCAGGTCGCGCAGGATCCACGGCCCGCCGAGCCCGTAGCGGCGGCCCACCCCCGTGAGTCTCATCCGGGCAGCTTAAGGGCCGCTGCCGGGCGGCTGGCAGACTGGGGGCCGTGACCAGCCCTGACGCACCCCAGTTCGTCCTGCCCCTCGTCGTACGGATCGAGAAGGACGCCCCGCCCGCCCGGACCGACGCCCTGGAGACCGCGGCGCGCGCCGTGCTGACCCTGCTGTCGGACGAGCGGGCCGGTGCCGGGACCGGGGAGGACGGCGAGGACGGCGAGTGGGCGCAGGCCGTACGGGACTGGCAGGACTCGCGGATCCGCAAGGTGGTGCGCAGGGCGCGCGGCGCGGAGTGGCGGAAGGCGTCGGCGCTGCCGGGCATCACGGTGACCGGTGAGCGGGCGGAGGTGCGCGTCTTCCCGCCGGTCCCGCTGGACGGCTGGCCCAAGGAGCTCGTGAAGCTGCAAGTGTCGGGGACGGACCTGGACGACCCGCAGGCCCCGGCGGAGCCGGACCCCGTCCTGCCGGTGCTGTGGATGAGCCCGGAGCTGGAGATGTCGGCGGGCAAGGCGATGGCGCAGGCGGGGCACGGCGCCCAGCTGGCGTGGTGGGGTCTGGACGACGCCGCCCGCGCGGCCTGGCGCGAGGCCGGTTTCGCGCTGGCGGTGCGGACGGCGGACCCGGCGCACTGGCCGGAACTCGCGGCGAGCGGCCTGCCGGTGGTGCGGGACGCGGGCTTCACGGAGATCGCACCGGGCTCGTGCACGGTCGTGGCCGACCACCCCGCGCTCCGTCACGGGAGTGTCCGGAGGGGCTGAGGGGGTTCACAGGGAGACCTGTGATACTGGCGGAGAACATCTGTTTTGGCGCCAGGGGGTAAGGAAGTTGTCGAAAAGGACCGTGCGCGGCGCGACGGCTCTCGTCACCGCGGGCGCCGTCGCCGCGCTCGCGATGGGCCTGACCGCCTGCGATGCCGACGAGAAGGACGGGAAGAAGGACGGCGGCAAGAGCTCGGCCTCGGCCTCCTCCCCGGGCGCCGCGCAGAGCCCGGCCGGCGGTGAGGACGACTCCGGCGACAAGGACGGGAAGAAGCCCGAGGAGAAGTGGGACGGCAAGGTCAAGGTGCTCGGGGACGGCTCGACGTCCTACACGGGCCCGCAGCCGAACCAGCCCAAGCCGGAGAAGCTCAAGCCGGGCGAGAAGCCGCCGCAGTTCGTCGTCTTCTCCTGGGACGGCGCCCTGGAGGGCGACGACCACCAGTTCTCGCACTTCCGCCAGGTGGCGAAAGAGAACAACGCGAAGATGACGTTCTTCCTCACCAGCATGTATCTGCTGCCGAAGTCGAAGGCGTCGATGTACAAGCCGCCGCAGCACAAGCCGGGCGACGCGGCGATATCCTTCGCGACCGACCCGCACATCAAGGACACCCTGGTGCAGCTGCGCGGCGCGTGGCTGGACGGCAACGAAATCGGCACGCACTTCAACGGCCACTTCTGCGGAGGCAAGGGCGGCGGCGACTGGAGCGTCGCCGAGTGGAAGAGCGAGATCGAGCAGTCGTATTCCTTCGTCGAGAACTGGAAGACGAACACCGGCCTGACGAGCCTTCCGCCGCTGCCCTTCGACTTCAAGAAGGAGCTGGTGGGCGGCCGCGCCCCCTGCCTGGAGGGGCAGAAGAACATGCTGGCGGCGGCCCAGTCGTTCGGCTGGCGCTACGACGCGAGCTCGCCCGGCGACTTCCAGATCTGGCCGTCGAAGATCAACAACATCTGGAACTTCCCGCTGCAGCTGCTGCCGTACCCCAAGAGCGAGAAGCAGGTCCTGTCGATGGACTTCAACTTCCTCTACAACCAGTCCGGCGACAACACCAAGGGCGACCCGGCCAAGTACGCGGAGTGGCGGAAGCTGACCCGGGACGGCTACCTCAACGGCTTCGAGCGCGTCTACAACGGCAGCCGGGCGCCGATGTTCGTCGGCAACCACTTCGAGGACTGGAACGGCGGCATCTACATGAAGGCCGTCGAGGACGTCGTGAAGTCGGTCTGCAAGCGGGACGGGGTGCGCTGCGTGTCCTTCAAGCAGCTCGCCGACTGGCTGGACGCCCAGGACCCGAAGGTCCTGGCGAAGCTCCGCGGCCTGGACCCGGCGCAGTCCCCGGACTGGGCGACGCTCGTCAAGTAGGCCGGGCATCCGGGCGGGCCGGGGGCACGCCCCCGGCCCGCCCGTTTCTTACTTCTGCCGCACGTTCACTTCTGCTGCACGCCCGCCATGTACTTCGTCCAGATGTCGATCGGGTACGTGCTGCCGGTCGTGCCCTTCGGGGCGCCGCCCAGGCCGTCCAGCGGGAGCAGCTCCTGCGTCTTGGGGTCGATGCGGGAGAGCGAGACGGCGGTCGAGACCTTGCCGCGGTAGCCGGCGAACCACGCGGACTTGTTGCCCTGCCCGGTGCCGGTCTTGCCGGCCGCGTCGCCGGCCGCCTTGGCGGTGGTCGCCGTGCCGCGCCGGACCGCCTCCCGCAGGGCGTCGTCGACGGCGGTCGCGACGGTCTGCGGCAGGGTCCGTTCGGCCTTGGGCTTCTCGACGGGCACCTCGTTGCCGTTGCGGCTGAGCCGGTCCACGGAGTACGGCTCGCTGTGCAGGCCCTTGGCGGCGAAGGTGCCGTAGGCGCCGGCCATGCGGATGGCGCTGGGGGTCGCGGTGCCCAGGGAGAAGGCGGGCAGCTTCGTGCCGAGGCTGCTCTCCAGCAGGCCCGCGTCGACGGCGGCCTTGCCCACCCGGTCCAGGCCCACGTCCATGCCGAGCTGCATGACCGGCGTGTTCACGGACTGCGCGACGGCCTCCTTGAGGGTCACCTTCCCCCAGGACTTGCCGCCGTCGTTCACCGCCTTGACGATCTTCCCGGAGCGGTCCCAGTACGGGCCCTCGGGGGTGCGCAGGCTCACCTTGTTGTCGCCGTCGTAGACGGTGGACGCGGAGACGGGCGTACGGGGCTTGCCGCGCTCCAGCTGCACGCCGTCGCGCAGGGCGGCCGCGTAGACGAACGGTGCGAAGGCGGTGCCCGCCGGGACGACGGAGGAGTTCGCGTCGTTGAACCCCTGCTTGAGGTAGCCGGGGCCGCCGTAAAGGGCGACGATGCGGCCGTCGGTGGTGACCGACGCCGCGCCGATGCGCACGTCCTTGTCGGCGTCGCGCTTCTCGGGGTCGAGGCGGCCCTTCACCTCGTCGGCGGCCTTCGTCAGCGCCGCCATGGACGGCTTCTCGAAGGTCGTCCGGATCTGGTAGCCGCCCAGGTCGAAGTCCTTCTCGGTGACGGGCGTGTGGGCGCTCACGTACGCCCGCGCCGTGTCCACCAGATAGCCCGTCTGCCCGGTCAGGCCGGCCGGCTTGGGCGGGGCCTTGGGCTCCGGGAAGGTGGTGTAGCGGGCCCGCTCCTCCTTCGACAGCTTGCCGGTGGCGACCATCCGGTCCAGGATCCACTTCCAGCGCTCCACCGCCCGCTCGTGGTTCTTCGGGCCCATCGCCGGGTCGTAGAGGGCCGCGCCCTTGAGCAGCGAGGCCAGGAAGGCGCCCTCGCTCGCGTTGAGCTGCGAGACGTCCTTGTCGTAGTAGGCGTGGGAGGCGCGCTGGATGCCGTACGTGCCGCGGCCGAACCAGCTGGTGTTGAGGTAGCCCTCCAGGATGTCGTCCTTGCTCATCCGGTTGTCCAGCTTGATCGCGATGAACATCTCGGTGAGCTTGCGCGTGAAGGTCTGCTCCTGGTTGAGGTAGGCGTTCTTCACGTACTGCTGGGTGATCGTGGAGCCGCCCTGGGTGCTGCCGCCGGTGATCATCTTGGAGACGGCGCGGACCATGCCGCTCGGGGAGACGCCGCTGTCGGAGTAGAAGGTCTCGTTCTCGGCGGCGAGGGCGGCCCAGCGCACCTTCTCGGGGACCTTGTCCAGGTCGGTGTCCTGCCGGTTGACCTCGCCGGTGCGGGCCATCTCCGTGCCGTCGGCCCAGTAGTAGACGTTGTCCTGCTGGGTCGCGAAGGCGTTGAGGTCGGCGGGTATGTCCGTACGCGCGTACATGATCGCCACGAGTGCGGCGACGGCGCCCACGACGGAGGAGCAGAGGCCGAGGACCTGGCGCCAGGACGGTATCCAGCGGCGCCAGCCGCTGCGGCCGGGGCGGGGGTACACGGGGCGGAGGCGGCTCAGCCGGTTCAGCCGGGCCGCCCGGGCGAGCCGGCTCAGGCCGGCGAACCCGCTCTTGCGGGGGGCGGCGCGTCTACGGCGGGCAGGGCCGGAGGACCGGCTGCCGGCCGGAGCGGATAGTTTCCGGGCATGCGTGGCACGCGCCCCTCTTCGTCGCCCTTTTCGTCGTTCGAACACCGCTCGACCCTATGGGGTGCGCACCCATAGCGTAATGTTTTACTTCCTTGTAAAAGCATTAAATCTTGGGTCATACCCCGCGAAACAAGCGAAGGACCGCCGGAACACCATGGAAACAGCCACACCGCCCGTCGTGGTGCGCCTCCCCCGACGCCGCGCGAACGGGGCGCTGGAGGGCGAGGTCCTCGCCGCGCTGCAGCGGGCGGAGGGGCCGCTGACCCCGCGCGAGGTGCAGGCGCGGCTGTCCGGCGAGCTCACGTACAGCACGGTGGTGACGATCCTCTCCCGGCTCCTCAGCAAGGAGGTCCTCACCCGGACCCCGCGGGGGCGCGCGTACGCGTACGCACCGGTCACGGACGAGGCGGGGCTGGCGGCGCGCCGCATGTGCCGCATCCTCGACGGCCTCCCGGACCGCGAGGTGGTCCTGGCCCGCTTCGCCTCGGAGCTCCCCCCGGAGGACGCCCTCCTCCTCCGAGCGGTCCTGTCGGACGGCCTCGGCATCGTGATCCCGTCCCCGAGGTAGGGAGGGCGCCCGGCGGCCGGGAGCAGCCTCCTTGCCGCAGGCAAGGAATGTCCGCCGCGACGGCGAAAAACCACGACGGCGCACCCCGGCGGTGCCGGAACCACCCCAGGTCGGCTCGGCGCCGCCGGACGCCGCCGTGGTGGTTGATCACCGCCGCGGCGGAGGGATGTCGCGGGAGCCGGAGATCGCACGTCACACCCTGCGTCGTGCGCGGCGGCGCAGCAGCAGCGCCGTCGCCCCGCACGTCACGGTGCTGGTCGCCGCCAAGGCGACCGGGTCGGTCGGGTCGTCGTCCGGGGCGTCGCCGTCGACGATGTCCGTCATCACGGGATCGACCTTGCGGATGTCGCCGACCGACCGCACCGACCCGTCCGCGTTCAGCAGCACCCGCTTCCCGTTCGGGTGGGCGAAGTCGAACATGCCGAGCAGCGAGCCGGCGCGCGTGTCGAAGGACGAACCGCCGACCGGGTCGGTGTCCCAGTTCCACTCGATGAACTTCAAGATCGACGTCTGCTCGGTCGGCGTGTGGTCGATCGCGTTGACCTTGCTGTAGGGCGAGATCACGAGCAGCGGCTGCCGCGGCCCCGGCCCGCACCGCCCCGCGTGCCCGCCGGCCGCCGCGGGCGCCGCCCGGCAGGCCGGCCCGTCCAGACTCTTGCCGTGCGGGCCCTTGCCCGCGAGCCGGGAGCCGTTGCGCGGCGCCGCGTAGGCGTGGTCGTACCAGCCGTCGGAGTCGTCGTAGGCGACGACGACCGCGGTGTCCTTCCACTGCGGCGCGTTCTGGATCTTGTTGATCCACTCCACGAGGAACCGCTGTTCGTCGAGCGGCCCGGAGTAGCCCGCGTGCCCGTCCCGCGCGGCGGGGGCCTTGAGGAAGCTGACGGCGGGCAGCCGCCCCGCGCGCAGGGCGGCGTCGAAGTCGGTCAGGTCGTACTGGTGGTTCGCCCGCCCGGCGTGGCCGATCTCGGCGACGGAGCGCGGCGGGAGGTGGTGCGGGTTGGCCGTGGAGCGGTAGTACTGGAACGGCTCGTGGTGCGGGCTGTAGTCGATCACGCGCGCGCCGCCCGCGTTGGTGTGCGTACGGCCGGAGCAGCGCGCGTGGTGGCCGGGCCGGCCGTCCCAGGGGGTGCTGGGGCGGAAGCCGCCCTGGAACCAGCCCCAGGAGACGTCCTCGTCGGTGAGCACGTCCCCGATGGTGCGGCCGGTCATCTCGGCGAGGGGGCTGTGCCCGCTGCGGTCCTTGTTCGAGCAGTCGTCGTAGGCGGGCTCGGGGTCGGCGAGGACCGTGCCGACGCCGTCGGCGTCCGGCGCGGTCACGACGCGTGGATCCGGCGAGGCGGTCCGCTCGGGCCGCTCCGTGCCGGAGGCGGGGTCGGTGGAGACGACGCCGTGGGTCTGCCCGGAGACGAGGTTGAGCGCCCCGGGCGTGGACGGCCCGTACGTGGTGCTGAAGGAGCGGTCGTTCAGGGCGTAGTGCTGGGCGTAGTTCCACAGGGCGGTGACGGTGTTGCCGTCGTAGTAGTCCATGACGAGGCCGGGCTCGCCGAAGAGCCGGCCCGAGCACTTCCCGGAGTCGGTGTTCTGCACGTAGCGGTCGGCCTTCCCGCCGTTGGCGGCGTACTGCTCCGGGCCGTAGGAATGGTTCTGGTCGCAGGTGAGGGCCTGCCGGGCGGACAGCCGGCGCGGCGGGTACTGGTTGGGGTTGCGTTGCAGGAGCCCCGCCGTGCGCAGGTTGTCGACCTTGGCGGGGGTGCCGCGGGCGGCGGTGAAGCGCGTGCCGTCGGTGTTGGCGGCATGCGGGTACGTGGCGAAGTAGTGGTCGAAGGAGACGTTCTCGTCGAAGACGACGACGAGGTGCTCGACCGGGGACTCGGTCGCGCTCCAGTCGCCGGGGAGCGGGGAGCGGGCCGCGGCGGGGGACGCGCCGAGGACGGCGGTGGTGGCGAAGGCGGCGGCGAGGGCGGCGCCTCTTCTCGTACGGGTACGGGTACGGGTACGGGTGCGGCTACGGGTGCTCATGCGTGGTGGTCCTCCGGTTCAGGCCAGCAGGGCGCGGCCGTACCAGTCGGCGCGGTCCCGCACACCGGGCAGGGCGAAGAAGTACCCGCCGCCGAACGGGGTGACGTAGTCGGTGAGCGGCTCCCCTGCGAGGCGTTTCTGCACGGCGGTGAACTGGCGCACGGGGTCGCGCTGGTAGCAGCAGAAGAGCAGGCCCTGGTCGAGGGTGCCGTTGCTGTCGGTGCCGCGGTCGTAGCTGTACGAGCGGCGCAGCAGCCGGTGCGCCTCGCTGCCGGGGGTGCGGGGGTGGGCCAGGCGGATGTGGCTGTCGAGGGGGGTCACCTCGCCCGTGGGGTCGTGGGCGTAGCGGGGCGCGTCGCTCTCGCGGGCGCCGTCGAGGGGCGCGCCGGTGTCGCGGCTGCGGCCGATGACGCGCTCCTGCTCGGAGAGCGGGATGCGGTCCCAGAACTCCGTCAGCATGCGGATGAGCCGGACGACCTGGTAGCTGCCGCCGGCGGCCCACGGCGGCTCGCCGGCGTCCGGGCCGGTCCACACGAGGCGGTCCATGAGGCGGGCGTCGCGGGGATCGGGGCCGGAGGTGCCGTCCTTGAAGCCGAACAGGTTGCGGGGGGCGCCCGTGGGGCGGGGCGGGGCGGTGTGGCCGTTGATCCGCCAGCGGATCTGGAGCGCGCCGCGGGTGTGGCGGGTGAGGTCGCGCAGGGCGTGCAGGACGGTGTCGAGGCTGTCGGCGCAGAGCTGGACGGCGAGGTCGCCGTGGCACCAGGCGGGGTCGGGGTCGTCGTCAGGGAAGACGGGCATGGGGCGCAGCAGGCGGGGGGCGCGGCCGGCGAGTCCGTAGCGGTCGTCGAAGAGGGAGGCGCCGGCGGAGAGGGTGACGGCGAGGCCGCCGTCGGAGGGGAGGTCCGGGCCGAGGAGGCCGGAGTCGGGGGGCGGGGCGGTGATGCCGGTGGGGTCGGGGGTGCCGCCGGTGGTCAGGAAGCGGGCGCGGTCGGTGAGGGTACGCAGGAGGTCGGCGAGTTCGCGCCGGTCGGCGGCGGTGACGTCGAAGGAGGTGAAGGCGGTGGCGCGGGCGGGCGGGGTGAGGACGGCGGCCTGGTGGGGGCCGTGGAAGCGGGGGACCGCCGGGGGGCGGGGGGTGCCGGCGGCGGCCGGTGCCGCGAGGGCGCCGGCGGCGCCCGCGGCCAGGGCGCCGCGGAGGAGGCCGCGGCGCGGGACGCGGCGGGGGACGGGCCTCACAGCGTCCTCCGGACGTCGCAGAGCGCGGCGACGGACGCGAGGCGCTCGGTGAGGTCGCCGACGGCGGCGTCGATGCGGGCCCGTTCCGTACGGCTGAGGCGGGACAGGGGCGTCCAGCCGCCGTGGTGGGCGTGCGCGTGGGCGTCGAGGGTGCGGGCGAGGCCGCCGAGGCGGCGGTCGAGGGCCGGGAGCTCCGGGTAGCGGGTGCGGAGGAAGGGGCGGAGGCGGTCCAGGACGGCGCGGGTGGCGTCGACGTGGGCGCGGGCGGTGGCGAGGCCGGTGCCGCTGCCGTAGTCGGTGCGGCCGGTCAGTTCGGCGCGCAAGGTGTCCTCCAGGATCTCGTGCGCGCGGCGGCCGAGGTCGGCGGGGTCCATCCGGGTGCCGGCCCAGGCCGTGCGCAGGGCGCGGACGTCGCGGGCGAGGCGGTCGGTGGCGGGGATGAGGGTGCCGGGGCGCTCGTGGTGCCAGAGGCCGTGTTCGACGCGGTGGAAGCCGGTGAAGTCCGGGTCGCGCAGGCCGCGGGGCAGGCCGGCGGTGGTGCGGTCGACGGCTGCGCCCGCGTCGCCGAAGGCGTCGTAGGCGGCGCCGAGGCGGGCGTAGGCGAGGTGGGCGGTGAGCCAGCGGGTGCGGGCGGTTCGGAGGTCGCCGGTACGAACTGCTGCGTGGACGGCTGCGCGCAGGGCGTCTGTCGCTGCGGCGAGGCGGGTCATGCGGGTGGTCACCCAGTGCTGGTAGTCCAGGGTGGGCGGGATGAGGTCGTGGGCGGTGAGGGGGACGGCGGCGGGGGCGAAGCCGGCAGCCGTGCGGCCCGGGATGCGGACGGCGGGGCCGGTGACGGGGTCGGCGTCCTCGCCGAAGCACACGAACGCGTACGTGCCGGCGCCGAGCCGCGCTCGCATCGTCCGGACGGCCCCGGGCGCGATCCCTTCGGCCTCGCCGAACACGGCTCCTGTGCGGGGGTCGGTGAGCTGGACCTCGGCGGCGGTACCGGAGGTGTTGTGCAGGGTGAACGTGTGCGTACCGGGGCGGGGGTGCCGGCCCCAGCCGTGGCCGCAGCGGTGCGGCGACGCGTCGACGCGGTCGCCGGGGGGCTCCGCCCCAGCGCACCCGGCAAGGGAGAACAGGGCCCCGCCGACGGCCACAGCGGCGACGCGCGCCACCCGACCACGCCTCATCGACCGCCTCCTCCATCCCGTCCGTCCGGCACCGCCGGACACCGCCGCGGTGGTTGCACACCGCCGCGGCGGACAGTTGTTGCGCGGCAACAGCGCACGCTCAGCGGAGCGCAGCAATCACAGGAGCCGACGCCCACACCACGCCCTCCGGCACCGCCGCGGAGGGCCTTGCCGCCTCAACAATCCAAAGCACCCGCACCTCCCACCCGCCGCAACGGCGCGCAACCAACAACCACCATCCCGGCGGTGCCGAACCAGCCGAGCCTGTAGGGCACCGCCGGACACCACCGCGGTGGTTGCACACCGCCGCGGCGGAAGGAGCGTTGCCACCGCAACAGCGCAGGAGCCGACTCCCACACCACGTCCTCCGGCACCGCCGGACACCACCGCGGTGGTTGCTCGCCGCCGCGGCGGAAGCGACGTTGCCGCAGCAACAAGTGCGGGAGCCGAAGCCCGCACCACGTACCACCGGCACCGCCGGGCACCGCCGCAGCGGATACGGCCGCCAGGCCGTATCCGCCCCGCGCCCGCGCAAAGGCAAACGCGGTCGAGTTACAGGGCGGCCGCCGCGCGCGAGCGCGTCCGGCGGTGGGGCGCCCCGGAGGGAGCCCCTCATCCCCGAGCGTCCGCCGGACACGACGTACCGCACCGCAGCCACCCCGTGGTCCTCGACCGCATGATCAAGGCTAGGGGCGGATCGCCGCCCCGGTCGGGAAATACGCCCATACGTCACTCGTTTGACGCACCGTCACGCCCACAGCCATACCCGCCGGTTCCGCGCGACCGTATGGACCCGCCGCGAGCGATCAGGGTGCAGCACCCCGCCGAACGCACCCAGCCCCGGCACGTCCCGCTCCCCCAGCACCCGGACGTCGTCCAGCTCCGGCGAGACCTCGACGCTCCGCGCGCCCACGAGCACCAGCACCGGCCGCACCTGCACCAGGAACCCGCAGCCGCGCGAGAGGACGAGCGACGCCCGGGCCGCGTCGTGCCGGGCCTCGCGGACGTACGGCTGCGGATGCCGCTCGCGGTCCGTCCGCACCTCCGACACCCCGACCCGCACCCGCGCCCGAGCCGCCGGCCGTGAGGCGATGCCGAAGACCCCGCCGGGCCCGATCAGCAGGTGGGAGACGATCGCGTCCCCCGGCAGGACGATGGAGTGCACCACGTCCCAGCCGCCGCCCGCGAGCCCTTCGAGCGCCGCGCCGACGCACTGCTCGGCGCCCAGCGCCCGGCGCCACGCGTCCTCCACGGGCCGCCGCCCGAGCAGCCGGGCGAGCACGAGGCGAGCGCGGCCGGACGGCCCGGCAACGCCGGAGCCGTCAAGGCGAGCGCGGAGCGTCTCGCCGGGCCGGTTCGGCGCGAGGTCGTCGTCGGGCGGCAGGAACAGCCGCTCGGGGTCGAACTCCTTGCCGTTCGCGCTCCTCTTGCCGTCCGGCCGCTCCCGCACGCAGACCACCCCCTCCGCCATACTGCCGCAGAAGCGCGGGAACCAACCCGTCCGGCGGACCGTTCCCCTGACAGAGGCCCCGCGACATCCCCCCGATCGCGGGGCCTCGTCCATTCCCTCCCCGGCGCGCGCCCTTGGCCCGTCCGGCCGCGCCGCTTGGCCCGTCCGGCCGTATCCGGCCTCATCCGGCCCCATCGCGGCGACACCCGCCCCCGGTGCTTTACATCGTCAAACACCCCACGAATCATCCCTTTTGTCACATTAAATGCCGGGAAGGGATGGTCAGTGAGAGCACTCACCTTGTACGGAGCCCTGGGATCGCTGGTGCTCACCACGCTCGCCGTCGCCCCGGCCGACGCCATCGCCCCGGACCGCACCCACGCGCCCGGCGGCTACGCCGAAGCGCTCGGCGCGGAGGAAGCCGCCCGGGAAGCCGCCTCGGCGGGCATCCGCTTCGGCACGTGCCCCGAGGCGGAGGGCCTGCCCGAGCCCTTCGAGTGCGGCACCGTCTCCGTCCCGCTGGACTACGCCCACCCCCACGGCAAGCACATCAGCCTCACCGTCAGCCGCGGCCGCGCCACCGGCCCGGAGTCCGGCCGGCAGGGCGCGCTCGTCTACAACCCCGGCGGCCCGGGCGGCTCCGGCATGTTCTTCCCGCTGCTCGCCGCGATCCCGCAGTGGCAGAACCTGGCGAAGGCGTACGACTTCGTGGGCTACGCGCCCCGCGGCGTCGGCCGCTCCGCGCCCCTGTCGTGCGTGTCCCCCGCGAGCTTCGTGAAGGCCCCCACCGACGCGCCGGAGCACCCCTCCCCCGCGTACAAGCGCAAGAAGGTCGCCGAGGCGCGCGCCTACGCGCAGAGCTGCGCGCGCCTCGGCGGCTCCGATCTCCAGCACTTCACCAGCCTCAACAACGCCCGCGACCTGGACGTCCTGCGCGCCGCGCTCGGCGAGCGGCGGCTCACGTACATGGGGGCGTCCTACGGCACGTACTTCGGCGCGCTCTACGCCACGATGTTCCCGGGGCACGTGCGGCGCATGGTCTTCGACAGCGTGGTCGACCCCGACCCCAAGAAGATCTGGTACGGCAGCAACCTCAGCCAGTCCGCGGCGTTCGAGACCCGCTGGAGCGACTGGCGGCGCTGGGTCGCCCGGCACGACCGCGTCTACCACCTGGGGCGCACCGCGAAGCGGGTGCTCGCCTCCTACGAGCGCGCGAGCCGCCGGCTGGCCCGCAAGCCCGCGGGCAAGGTCGGCCCCGGGGAGCTCCAGGCCGCGTTCCTCCAGGTCGGCTACACCGACAGCTACTGGGCACGCAGCGCGAGCGCCCTCTCCGCCTACCTGCGGGGGGACGCGAAGTCGCTGCGCGCCCTCGCCGAGCCGGACGCGAACGGCGCGGTGGCCGCTGAGAACTCCAACGCCGTCTACACGGCCGTCGAGTGCAACGACGCGCGCTGGCCGCGCTCCTGGAAGAAGTGGGACCGCGACAACACGCGGCTCGCGCGGCGGGCGCCGTTCGAGACGTGGCAGAACGCGTGGATGAACCTGCCGTGCGCCTTCTGGAAGGCGCCGTCGCAGCGGCCGCTCGACGTGCGGGCGGCGCGCGGCGCGCTCCCGCCGACGCTGCTGCTGGCGGCGGAACGGGACGCGGCCACGCCGTACTCGGGCGCGCTGGAGCTGCGGCGGCGATTGGCCGGCTCGGCGCTGGTGACCGAGCGGGGCGCGGGCACGCACGGCATCGGCGGCGGCCCGAACACCTGCGTGAACCGCCACCTGGAGAACTACCTGCTGAACGGCGCGGTCCCGGCCCACGACGCGTCGTGCGCTCCGCGCCGGGAACCGACGGCGCGGGCGGGCAAGAACCCGGCCCACCGGCGGTAGCGCCTGGCCGGCGCGGCCCGATCCGGTCTACGGCCCCGCGGGGCACCGCCGGGGGCCACGGCCCGTACGGCACCGCCGACCACCTACGACATGGTTTCTCGCCGCTGCGGCGGAAGAAAGATGCCGCTGCAACGGCGAGAAGCCGGTACAGGACTACGCCAGCCCCGCCACCAGGTCCGCGACCGCCTTGCGGCGGCCCGTGTAGAACGGGACCTCCTCGCGGACGTGCATGCGGGCCTCGGACGCGCGCAGGTGGCGCATGAGGTCGACGATGCGGTGCAGGTCGTTCGCCTCGAAGGCGAGGATCCACTCGTAGTCGCCCAGGGAGAACGAGGCGACCGTGTTCGCCCGGACGTCCGGGTAGCCGCGGGCCATCTTGCCGTGGTCGGCGAGCATGCGGCGGCGGTCCTCGTCGGGCAGCAGGTACCAGTCGTAGGAGCGGACGAAGGGGTAGACGCTGACGTAGTCGCGCGGGGTCTCGTCGGCGAGGAACGCCGGGATGTGCGACTTGTTGAACTCGGCGGGGCGGTGCAGCGCCATGTTGGACCACACCGGCTCCAGCGCACGGCCGAGCTTCGTCCGCCGGAAGAGGCTGTACGCGTCCTGGAGGGCGTCCGAGGTCTCGGAGTGCCACCAGATCATGACGTCGGCGTCGGCGCGCAGCCCGGAGAGGTCGTACGTGCCGCGCACGGTGACGTCCTTCTGCGCGAGCTGCGCGAACAGCTCCTCGACCTCGTCGGCCCAGCCGGCCCGGTCCTGCGGCAGGACGTCGCGGAGCTTGAACACCGACCAGAGGGTGTAGCGGATGACCTCGTTGAGGTCCTTGGCCTTCTTGCCGGCGTTCGGGATCTTCTGCGCGTCGTCAGTCATGGTTCCTATTCTCCCCTGCCGTCCCCGGCGCCCTCGGCCAGGGTGGCGAGTACGGCGAGTACGGCGTCGGCGGCCCGGTGGGCGCTGGAGACGCAGGCGGGGATGCCCACGCCGTCGTAGACGGCGCCGCACACGGCCAGGCCGGGCACGCGGCCGACGGCCTCGCGGATGCGGGCGACGCGGTCCAGGTGCCCCACGGGGTACTGCGGCAGGCCGCCGTCCCAGCGGGTGACGCGCGTCTCGACCGGGGCGGCCGCGAGGCCCACCGCGTCGCCGAGGTCCTTGAGCGAGGCCGCCACCAGCTCGGCGTCCTCGCGTTGCAGGAAGGCCTCGTCGCCGTACCGGCCGATGGAGGTCCGCAGGACGAACAGCCCGGGGCCGGCGTCGGCGTTCCAGCGCCATTTGTTGCTGCTGAAGGTGGAGGCCTTGATCGTCCGGCCGTCGACGGGCGGGACGAGGAAGCCGCTGCCGTGCAGCAGGCCCTCCACGTCGGAGCGCCGGAAGGCCATGGTGACCAGGGCCATCGAGGCGTACTCGACGGCGGCGAGCCCGTCGGCTGCCGCGGGCGCGGCGCCGCGCAGGAGCCGCGCGGCCTCGGCGGCGGGCGCGGCGAGGACGACGGCGCCGGCGGTCAGGGTCCGCTCGCCCGTGCGGACGGTCCATCCCGTGCCGTCGCGGCGGAGCTCGTCCGCGCGCGTACGGGTGAGGATCTCGCCGCCGGCGGCCCGTACGGCGTCCGCGACCGCGAGCGGCAGCCGTCCGACGCCGCCCTCGATGCCCATGAAGACGGGGCCGGTCTGCTGCCGGGCGGCGGCGCGGGCCTGGAGGTCGCGGACGCCTTCGCCGAGGGAGCGGTGGGCGCGGGCGGCCTCGAAGAGCGGCGGGGCGGCGGCGCGCAGGGAGATGCGGTAGGCGTCGCCCGCGTAGACGCCGCCGAGGAGCGGTTCGACCAGCCGGTCGACGACCTCGCGGCCCATGCGCTCGGCGACGTACGTGCCGATGGCGACGTCCTCGCCGGGGTCGGTGTGCGGCAGCTCGGCGTCCCGGGCGACGCGCGCGAGGCCGTCGGCGGACAGGATGCCGGAGGCGGCGAGCGGGGCGAGGTCGCCGGGGACGCCCATGGTGTGGCCGGTGGGGAGGGGGCGCAGCTCGCCGCGGGTCCAGAGCATGGCGGTCGCGGCGGGCGGCTGCAAGGAGTCGCCGAGCCCTGCGGCCCGGGCGAGCTCGACGGCTTCGGGGCGCCGGGCGAGCACCGACTCGGCGCCGAGGTCCACGGGCATGCCCGCGATCTCGCCCGCGTGGAGCTTGCCGCCGACGCGGTCGCTGCTCTCCAGGAGCGTGACGCGGACGCCCGCGCGCGCGAGCCGGAGGGCCGCGGCGAGGCCCGAGATCCCGCCGCCGATGACGACCGCACGCTGCCTGGAGGAGGCCGCCGCGGAGACGGCCGGGGAGTCCGCTGCACTCATGGGACCACTCTCTCAAACGGCCTCAAACGCCCCTCCGCCGCCCTCCGCCCACGCCCCGCCGCGCCTCCCGACCGACCGATCGGCCGGTTGCCCATTGACAGCGGCCGGAGGCAGCCCGAAGACTCGGCAGCGGCCGGCCAGGACAGCAGTTCAGGAACAGCAGTTCACACGGCGGCCCCGGTCGCGGGGCCCCGCGGGAGGAGTGCCATGAACGACCGCATCCGGGACGTCTACGTCGTCGACGCCGTGCGCACCCCGGTCGGCAAGTACGGCGGGGCGCTCGCCTCCGTGCGCCCCGACGACCTCGCCGCGCATGTCGTCCGCTCGGTCGTCGGCCGCAGCCCCGCGCTCGACCCGGCCCGGATCGACGACGTCGTCTTCGGCAACGCCAACGGTGCCGGCGAGGAGAACCGCAACGTGGGCCGGATGGCCGTGCTGCTGTCGGGGCTGCCGGTGACGGTGCCGGGCGTGACGGTCAACCGGCTGTGCGCCTCGGGCCTGGAGGCCGTCGTCCACGCGTACCGGACGATCGCCCTCGGCGACGCGTCGGTGGTCGTGGCGGGCGGCGTGGAGTCCATGACCCGCGCGCCCTACGTCCTGCCGAAGCCCGAGCGGGCCTTCCCCTCGGCCCACCAGGAGCTGTACTCGACCACGCTCGGCTGGCGGATGACCAACCCCGCGATGCCGGAGCGGTGGACGACGCCGCTGGGCGAGGGCGCCGAGCTGATCGCGGACAAGTACGGCATCACGCGCGAGCGGCAGGACGCCTACGCGCTGGCCAGCCACCGGAAGGCCGCGCGGGCGTGGGCGGAGGGCGCGTACGACGCCGAGGTCGTCCCGCTGCCGGGCGTGGAGCTGCCGCGGGACGAGACGATCCGCGACAACACCTCCCTGGAAGCCCTCGCCCGCCTGAAGCCGGCCTTCCGCAAGGACGGCGGCACGGTCACGGCGGGCAACGCCTCGCCCCTCAACGACGGCGCGGCGGCGCTGCTGCTGTGCGATGAGGAAGGGCTGCGCGAGACGGGCCGCGAGCCGCTCGCGCGGATCCGGGCGTCCGCGGCCACCGGCATCGAGCCGGAGCTCTACGGGCTCGGGCCCGTGGAGGCCGTGCGGCGCGTCCTCGCCAAGGCCGGGCGCTCCTTTGCGGACGTGACATATTTCGAGCTCAACGAGGCCTACGCGGCCCAGGTCCTGGGATGCTTCGAGGAGTGGCCGGACCTCGACACCGGGATCGTCAACCCCCGTGGCGGCGCGATCGCCATCGGCCACCCGCTGGGCTGCTCCGGAGCGCGCCTCGCGGGGTCGGTCGCCCACCAGCTCGCCGCGGCGGGCTCGGGCACGGGGCTGGCCGCACTGTGCATCGGCGTGGGGCAGGGGCAGGCACTGGTCCTCGAACGCTGAGGGCCGCGGTCCTCGAAAGCCGGGGGCCGCCCGCCCGGAATCGCGCGCACGCCGAGGACGCGTACGGCGCTCGCTCTCCGGGGAGGTTGCCCGCACATGCGTACCACCGTCGGCATCATCGGGGCCGGGCCGGCCGGCCTGCTGCTCGCGCGGCTGCTGCACCAAGCGGGCGTGGACTGCGTCGTCCTGGAGGCCCGCGACCGCGCGTACGTCGAGCGGCGGCAGCGCGCCGGGATCCTCGAACAGGGCTCGGTGGACGTCCTGCGGGCGTGCGGCGCGGGGGACCGCCTGGACCGCGAGGGGCTGACCCACCGCGGCTTCGAGCTGCGCTTCGAGGGCGAGGCGCACCGCGTGGACCTGCCGTCCCGGACCGGCGGCCGCACCGTGACGATCTATCCGCAGACCGAGGTGGTCAAGGACCTGATCGCCCTTCAGCTGGCGGGCGGGCCGCCGCTGCTGTTCGGCACGCGGGTGGTCGCCGTCGAGAAGGCCGACGGCGAGCAGCCGCTCGTCCGCTTCGTCCGGGGAGGGCAAGAGGGGCGGGGCGGCCAGGAGGGCACGCTGGAGTGCGAGTTCGTCGCGGGCTGCGACGGCTCGTACGGGGCCTCCCGCCGCGCCCTGCCCGCGGGTGCGGTGCGGATGCACGCGCGCACGTACCCGTACGCGTGGCTCGGCATCCTCGCGGACGTGCCGCCCTCCAGCGACGAGCTGCTGCTCGCCGGCCACGAGCGGGGCTTCGCGCTGCACAGCATGCGCTCCCCCACCGTCTCCCGGCTCTACCTCCAGGTGCCCGACGGCACCGACCCGCGCGACTGGCCGGACGACCGCATCTGGGACGAGCTGGACGTCCGGCTGGCCGCCGGGGACTGGCGGCTGCGGCGCGGCCCCGTCCTCTCCAAGTCGGTCAGCGGCCTGCGCAGCCAGGTGATCGAACCGATGCGGTACGGGCGGCTGCTGCTCGCCGGGGACGCGGCGCACATCGTGCCGCCGAGCGCCGGCAAGGGCCTCAACCTGGCCTTCGGGGACGTCGTCACCATGGCCCGGGCGTTCACGCACTGGCACCGCACCGGCTCGGCCGCGCTCCTCGACCGGTATTCGGACAACTGCCTGCGGCGCGTGTGGCAGGCGCAGTTCTTCTCGCACGAGCTGACGACGATGCTGCACGCGGCGCCGGGCGCCGACGCGTACGACCGCGCCATGCAGCTGGCGTGGCTGCGCCGGGTCACGGGCCCCACGGCGGCCGCGGCGGAACTGGCCGAGAACTACGCGGGCGCGCCGCTGGTCTGACCTGACGGCAGGCCGGGCGGGATCACCGGGGACGCCCCGGGGTAGGTCAGGGCCATGGCTCTTTCTGAACCCGCACCTCATCCCCCGCAGGAACAGACGCAGGAACAGACGCAGGAGCAGATACACCCCGCAGACGCCGGGGACAGCGCCTTCGCCGCCGCGCGAGCCGTCGCCCTCCGCGCCCCGCTCAGGCCGGCCGTACCCGTGCCCCTGCCCCTCGCGCCGGGGACCGCCGAGCTGACCGGCCCCGTCTTCGGGGCCGCCGACGTCGGGCCCCTCGACCACGACCTCACCCGGCAGCACCACGGCGAGCCGATCGGCGAGCGCATCGTCGTCGCCGGGCGGGTCACGGACCGCCGGGGCCGCCCCGTGCGCGGCCAGCTCGTGGAGGTGTGGCAGGCCAACGCCGCGGGCCGCTACGCCCACCCGCTCGACCGCCACCCCGCCCCGCTCGACCCCCACTTCACCGGCGCGGGCCGCTGTCTCACCGGCGACGACGGCCGCTACCGCTTCGTCACGATCCGGCCCGGCGCCTATCCGCTGGGCAGCCCGGACGACGCCTGGCGCGCCTCCCACCTGCACTTCTCGCTCTTCGGCACGGCGTTCACGCAGCGGCTCGTGACCCAGATGTACTTTCCCGGCGACCCGCTCCTGCCGGCCGACCTGATCCGGCGCACCGTCGGCGACGCGGCGGGCCGCGCCCGGCTGGTCAGCACTCTCGACCGCACGCTGGGCGAACCGGGCCGCTCCCTCGGCTACCGCTGGGACATCGTCCTGGACGGCCCGTCCGCCACCTGGACCGAGACCGGAGGGGCCCGCTGATGCTGCTGCCGCCGACCCCGTCCCAGACCATCGGCCCGTACTACGGCACCGCCCTGCCCTTCCCGGGCGGCGGCGACGCGGCCCCGGCCGGTCACCCCGCCGCCGTGACCCTGCACGGCCACGTCCGCGACGGGGAGGGCGCGCCCGTGTCCGACGCGCTCCTGGAGTTCTGGCAGGCCGCCCCGGACGGCTCGCTCACCGGCGCGCCGGGCAGCCTGCGCCGCGACGGGGCGACGTTCACCGGCTGGGCCCGCGTGCCCACAGACCGGGACGGGCACTACGTCCTGCGCACGCTGCGGCCGGGCGGCGCGCCGTACCTGGCCCTGTGCGTCCACGCGCGCGGGCTGAACCAGCACTTGTTCACCCGGGTGTACGTCACCGAGCCGCCGCCCGGAGGCGACGCCCTGCTGGCCGCGCTGCCGGCTGACCGGCGCGCCACACTGCTGGCGAGGCCCGAGGCCGGGCGGCGGGAGACGTACCGCTTCGATGTGAAGCTTCAGGGAGAAGGCGAGACGGTCTTCCTGGACTGGAGTGCAGGAGACTGACGGGAACTCACAAAGGGTTCCGGGACCGAGAGGAGCGGCGTATGGCCGCACAGCGGCTGGTGGTCGTCGGGGGCGACGCGGCAGGCATGTCCGCCGCGTCCCGGGCGCGCAGGCTCATGAAGCCGGACGAGCTGGAGATCGTCGCGTTCGAGCGCGGCCGGTTCACGTCGTATTCCGCGTGCGGCATCCCGTACTGGGCGGGCGGCGTGGTGGACGGCCCGGACGAGCTCGTCGCCCGGACGCCGGAGGAGCACCGCGCCCGCGGCATCGACGTACGGATGCGCACCGAGGTGACCGGGCTCGACCTCGACGGGCAGCACGTCCTCGTGCGTGACCTGGAGTCCGGGGAGGAGCGCCGGCACGGCTTCGACCAGCTCGTCCTCGCGACCGGCGCCCGCCCCGTCCGGCCGCCCCTGGAGGGCATCGACGCGCCGGGCGTGCACGGGGTGCAGACGCTCGACGACGGCCGGGCGCTCGTCGACGCGCTGGACGGCGGCGCGGCCGGCCGCAGGGCGGTGGTGGTCGGCGCGGGGTACATCGGCGTGGAGGCGGCGGAGGCACTCCACCGGCGCGGCTGGGCGGTGACGGTGATCGAGCGGTCCTCGCAGCCGATGGCGACCCTCGACCCCGACATGGGGGCGCTCGTGCGCGACGCCATGACCGGCATGGGCATCGAGGTGGTGACGGACACCGAGGTCACCGCCGTACGGACCGGCCCGGACGGCCGGGTCCGCGCCGTCGCCACGGCCGGCCGCGAACACCCTGCCGACGTGGTCGTCCTCGGTCTCGGTGTCCGCCCCGAGACGGTTCTGGCCCGGGAGGCGGGCCTGCCGCTGGGCGCGTCGGGCGGGCTGCTCACCGACCTGGCGATGCGGGTGCGCGGCCACGAGAACGTCTGGGCGGGTGGCGACTGCGTGGAGGTCCTCGACCTCGTCTCCGGCCGCACCCGTCACATCCCCCTCGGCACGCACGCCAACAAACACGGCCAGGTCATCGGCACCAACGTGGGCGGCGGCTACGCGACGTTCCCCGGCGTGGTGGGCACGGCCGTCAGCAAGGTCTGCGACCTGGAGATCGCCCGGACCGGCCTGCTGGAGGCCCAGGCGCGGGCCGAGGGCCTGCGCTACGTGACCGCCACCATCGAGTCCACGAGCCGCGCCGGCTACTACCCCGGGGCGCGCCCGATGACGGTGAAGATGCTCGCCGAGCGCGGCACGGGGCGGCTGCTGGGCGTGCAGATCGTCGGGCGCGAGGGCGCGGCGAAGCGGGTGGACGTCGCGGCGGTGGCCCTCACCGCACGCATGACGGTGGATCAGATGACCGCTCTGGACCTGGGGTACGCCCCGCCGTTCTCGCCCGTGTGGGACCCGGTGCTGGTGGCGGCCCGCAGGGCGGCGGCGGCCGTCAAGGACGCTTGAGAGGGCCTGGGGAGCGACCGGGGACGCAATGCGACACGCACGAAAGCCGGAAAATTCACCCGATTGTGCGTATGCCCGGACACTTGCGCATTCCGGAATTACGGCGTGATGCTGACGACAGGCCCCAAAGGGAGGCCTGAACTCCGGTCAGGACCGAGGTGAATCCCGTGGACGAGAAGAAGACCTACGAATCGCCCGAGCTCATCGAGATCGGCACCTTCGAAGAGGACACGCAGGGCTGGTGGGGCAATCGGTGGGACGGCTTCAACGGCTGGCGTGACTGGTAAGGGCGGGTAGCGGGATGTCCGGCCGCAGTGCGCGCTGGTTCGCGGTGCTGCCCGACAGCGAAGCCGGCAGCATGGCGGCCGGACTCCTGCGCCCCCTCGCCGCCCGGTCCGTCCACCATGCGTCGGGACGGCCGTGGCTGCTGGGCCACTGGAGCGCGGACGAGGTCGTGGTCGGCGAGGCGGGCAGTGCGAGGCTGGCGGTGATCGGGCAGTGCCCGGTCACCGCAAGCCGGTTGAACCGGCTGGCCGCGGGGCTCGGCACGGGCATGGCGCACCTGGACCGGATCGGCACGGTCCTGCCGGGAAGCTTCCACGCGGTGGCCGCGGCGGGCGGCAGGCTCCGGGTCCAGGGCAGCGCGTCGGGGCTCCGGAGGGTCTTCTTCACGCCGCTGGCGGGCACCGTGGTGGCGGCCGACCGTTCCGACGCCCTGGCCCGCCTGACCGGAAGCGGTCCGGACCGGCAGTGGCTCGCGGCCCGGCTGCTGGACCAGCCGGTGCCGCATCCGGCGGCCGACGCCCCGCCGTGGCAGGGGGTGCGGGCGGTGCCGCCGGGTCACTGCCTGCTGATCGAGGCCGACGGGCGCGGCCGCACCGCGCGCTGGTGGCATCCGCCCGAGCCGGAGCTGCCCCTGTCCCGGGGCGCCCCGCTCCTGCGCGACGCGCTGGCCACGGCGGTGGCGTTCCGCGTCGAAGCCGCGGAGGCCGCGGGAACAACGGGCCCCGGCCCCGGCATCGGCTGCGATCTGTCGGGCGGCCTGGACTCGACGTCGCTGTGCTTCCTGGCCCACCGGCACCGGCCCGGCCTGACCACGCTGACGTGCACCGGAGCCGACGAGAGCGACGACGACGCGGCGTGGGCCGACCTCGCCGCCCGCGACCTGCCCGGCGCCCGGCGCCTCGTCGTGACCCCCGGGCAGCGCCCTCCGCAGTTCGCGGACCTCCTGCACCCCGCCGGCACCGACGAGCCGAACCCGGGCCTGCGCGGCCAGGCCCAAGTGCTCGCGCTCGCCGGGCTCCTGGCGGCCGAGGGCTGCCGCGTACGGCTCAGCGGGCACGGCGGCGACGAGGTGGTGTGGGCCCGCCGCGCGTACCTCCACGACCTGGCGCGCAGCCACCCGCGCACCTGCTGGCGGCACGCTCGCGCCCACCGGATCCTGCGCCGCTGGTCCGGCCGCTCCGTCCTGGACATGCTGCGGGACCGCCGGGACTACGGCACGTGGCTCCGTGACCAGGCCGCGGCCCTCACCTCGCCGCCCGGCCGGGACGGCCCTTCCGGCTGGGGCCCGGACCTGCGCATGGTCCCGTGGGCCACGGCGGAAGCCGCCGAAGCGGCCCGCGTCCTGCTCGGCGTGGCCGCGGAGGACGCCCGGCCGCTCGCGGGCTCGCGCGGCCGGCACGAGGCCGTCGTGCTGGCGCAGACCGCCGGCCGCTGCTCCCGCATCGACGGACAGGTCGTCGCGGGCACCGGCCTGACCGCGGCCTACCCCTTCCTCGACGACCGCGTGCTGGAGGCGTGCCTGGCCGTGCGCCTGCACGAACGCACCACCCCCTGGCACTACAAGCCCCTGCTGACGGAGGCGATGCGCGGCATCGTCCCCGATGCCGTGCTGCGCCGCACGACCAAGGCGGACACGGACGCGGAGGTCTCCGCGGGGTTCCGCCGCCACCGCACGGAACTGCTCGCCCTGTGCGACGACCTCCTGCTCGCCCAGTACGGCCTGGCCGACGCCGCCCGGCTGCGGGCCGCCGTCGCCGAGGCGTGCGCCGAGGGCGTCGTACGCCCCGCGCTCGTACAGACCCTCGCCACCGAGGCGTGGCTGCGGGCGGCGGCGGGCGGCACGGGCAGGGCACGCGCCGCCGGCGTCGCGGGTTCGGGGACGTGGACGGTGCGGGCATGAGCGGCCCCGTCGTCCTCCCCCGGGGCCCGAAGCCGCCGCTGCGCGAGCGGGCCGCGGCACACGTGGCGATCGGCGCGGCCCGCCTGATCGCCCGCCTGCCGCCCCGTCACGTCCGCGCCCTGCTGGGCGCGCTGCGCACGGGGGCCGTCCCCGCGACGTACGACCAGGCGCTCGCCGCCCGCACCACGGTCACCGGCACCAGCCCGCACTGCGCCGGCCCGTACTGCGTGCCCCGCTCCCTGGCCACGGCGCTGCTCTGCCGGCTGCGCGGCACGTGGCCCACCTGGTGCACCGGGGTCCGCACGGGCCCCTTCGCCGCGCACGCCTGGGTCGAGGCCGGCGGGCGGCCTGTGGGCGAGCCGGCCGGCTCGGGCTGCTTCAGCACCCTGGTCTCGGTCCCGCCGCGGGAGCGCAAGGGGTAATCACCCGGACGGCAGTGCGCCCCGGGCAGGGATCCCGCCCGGGGCGCACTGGATGGTCCATCCACGTCCTGGGTCAGCGCCACTGCTTGATGCAGGCGCTGGGGACCCAGCCCCGGTGCCCGCCGTAGCTCAGGATGACCCAGCTGTTGTCCTTCTTCCCGCAGAGGTTGTAGGACTGGCCGCTGATGCCGGTGCCGGTCGGGTCGCAGCCGCGGCCGGACTTGCCCTTGGGGAGCAGGCCGACGGCTGTGGCGTTCAGCTTCCGGTCCGTGCGGATCTTCACGCTCTCCAGCGCCGTCAGGGTGTCGTAGCTACAGGACGCGGCGGCGGAGACGCGCGCGTCGGCCGCGGCGACGCCGCCGGTCAGGACGGCGCCGCCCGCGAGAACGGCGGCGGTGACGGCGGTGGCCGCCAACTTCCTTATGTGCATGGGGGTTCCCCGTCGTGGTAGGTAACGGTGATCACCACGCTATCCAGGCATGAGCATGACATGCAAAGCGACGCGTACACCCGTCGCTCTCCGGTTTTGACGCGAGCCGGACCGGCAGGTGTAATGAGCAACGTGGCGCGTGGCGCCGGCCAAAGAGAAGTGGGCCGGCCGGCAGCCGGGCGACCACCCGTAGTGCAGGGGTCCTTCCCGTGAATTCACCCTCCGCAGGCTGAGCCTGACGCAAGCGGCGCGCTCGTACGCGCACGCCCGGCGCTCTGTGCGCCCTTTTCTTCCTTGCCTCCGCTTCGCGCGGATCCCCATCTCCAGGAATGCGCACGCCCATTGACGGCGGCCGCGATCCTGCACTTCCCGGAAAGCCCACACGCATGTCTTCCTTCAACCAATCCGTCATCGACGAGTTCCGTGCCAACGGCGGAAAGGTCGGCGGCCCGTTCGAGGGCGGCGATCTGCTCCTGCTGACCACCACGGGCGCGAAGTCCGGCACGGAACACACCACGCCGCTCGGCTACGTCCGCCACGGCGGACTGCTGCTGGTCGTCGGCTCCAACATGGGCGCGCCCCGGCACCCCGACTGGTACCGGAACCTGCTGGCCCACCCGCTCGTCCAGGTGGAGATCGGGACCGAGCGGTACGGCGCGGTGGCGGTGCCCGCCGAAGGGGCGCGACGCGACCGGCTGTTCGCCCATGTGGTGAGCGCGGCGCCGGGGTACGGCGCGTACCAGGCGAACACCTCGCGCCGTCTGCCGGTCGTGGTCCTGGAGCGCACCGGCAGCACCGACGCGCCGCCGGTCAGGACGCTCGCCGACAAGGTCATGGAGGTCCACACCTGGCTGCGCGCCCAGCTGAAGCACGTACGCGCCGAGGTCGAAGCCCACTTCGCCGCCGCGCCGGGCGACGAACGGCGGATTCCGGGGCTGGGGTTGCAGATCCGGCAGCACTGCCTGGCGTTCTGCCAGTCGCTGGAGTTCCATCACGCCGGCGAGGACCAGCACTTGTTCCCCGCGATGGAGGCCCACCACCCGGAGCTCGGCGCCGCCTTCGAGCGACTTCGGGCCGAGCACCGGACCGTGGCGCGGTTGCAGCAGGAGCTGAGCGCGCTGCTGGCGGACATCGCGGGCGCCGACCCCGTACGCTTCCGCGCCGAGCTGGAGCGGATGTCGGAGGAGCTGACGGCGCACCTCGCCTACGAGGAGGAGATCCTGCTCCCGCCGCTCGCCGGGATCCCCTTCCCGCCCCGGGTCCTGTCCCGGCCGTCACCCGCCTGCTAGAAAGCCCGGGTGACTTCTTCCGACTCGTCGCGCCGCCGCTTCCTTTCAGGGGCGGCGGCCGCAGCCGGCGGCGCCCTGCTCGCCGCGGCACCCGAAGCCCGGGCCGAAACCCGTACCCGTACGCCCGCCCGTGTGCGCGTCCGGACCGGCACCTGGCCGCCGGGCCTGGAGGCCGCGGTCCGCCGCGCCATGCCGGACGCCGTCGACTACGCCCGCGCGGCCGGCCGGTGGCCCTACGGCGCGGTGCTCGTCGACGTCGCCGGCGGGAACGTCGTGACCGGGGCGAGCAACGACTCCGGCCACGACCCCACGGCGCACGCCGAGGTCGCCCTGCTGCGCAAGGCGGCCGCGGCGGGCCTGCACCTCCCGGACCACGCCGTGGTCACCACGGCCGAGCCGTGCGCGATGTGCGCGGGCGCGCTCCTGTGGAGCCAGGTGCGGGCCGTCGCCTACGGGACGTCCGTCGAGAAGCTCATCTCGTACGGGGTCCCGCAGATCGACATGTCCTTCGCCGAGATCGCCGGCAGGTCGCTCCTGCCGCGTCCCCCGGCGCTGGCCGGTGACGTCCGCTGCGACCTCACCGACCCCCTCTACCGCGACCTGATGCGATAGCCGGCCTCAGCCGGCAGATCAGCGGGCCGTGCGCTCGTGCACGTACTCCACGAGGCGCGTCAGCGCGTCCGGGTCCGTGTTCGGCAGGACGCCGTGGCCCAGGTTGAAGACGTGGCCCTCCAGTCCGGCCGCCGCGTCCAGCACCTCCTGGGCCTTCGTCTCGACCGCGCCGCGGCCCGCGAAGAGCACGGCCGGGTCGAGGTTGCCCTGGAGGGCCTTGCCCGGGCCGACGCGGCGGACGGCCTCGTCCAGCGGGACGCGCCAGTCGACGCCGACGACGTCCGCGCCGGCCTCGCCCATGAGGCCGAGGAGCTCGCCCGTGCCGACGCCGAAGTGGATGCGGGGCACGCCGTGGTGCGCGACCGCGTCGAAGACCTTGGCCGAGGCCGGCATCACGAAGTTGCGGTACTCGGCCGGGGCGAGGGCGCCCGCCCACGAGTCGAAGAGCTGGACGGCGGAGGCGCCGGCCCGGATCTGGACGTCCAGGAAGGCGGACGTGATGCCGGCCAGGCGGTCCACGAGGTCGGCCCAGAGCTCCGGGTCGCCGTACATCATGGCCTTGGTGTTCTCGTACGTGCGCGAGGGCCCGCCCTCGATGAGGTAGCTCGCCAGGGTGAACGGCGCGCCCGCGAAGCCGATCAGCGGGGTCGCACCGAGCTCGCCGGTGAGCTGGCGGACGGCCTCGGTCACGTAGGGCACGTCGGAGGCGTCGAGCGGGCGCAGGCGCTCCAGGTCAGCGCGGGTGCGGACCGGCTCGGCGACGACCGGGCCGACGCCCGGCTTGATGTCCAGGTCGATGCCGACGGCCTTGAGCGGCACCACGATGTCGCTGAAGAAGATCGCGGCGTCGACGCCGTGCCGGCGGACCGGCTGCAGGGTGATCTCGGTGACGAGGTCGGGCCGCATGCAGGAGTCGAGCATCGCGATGCCCTCGCGCACCTTGCGGTACTCGGGGAGCGAGCGGCCCGCCTGCCGCATGAACCAGACCGGAGTGTGGGGCACCGGCTCGCGCCGGCACGCCCTCAGGAACGCCGAGTCGTGTGCGGCGGTACGGCCTGTCTGCTGCTGGCTGCGCTCACTCATGCCCCAAATCTTCGCACGGGCCGAACGAGTGACCCGCCCGTGTGGGTGTCCTACCCGGAACCGCGCTTCGTTCCGCCTAGTCTTCCGGGCATGGCTGCGGCGCAGGGACACCTCTCGGACGGTCCGGACGACGCGGATGGGGAGGGCTCCCCGTCCGTCTTCCGGCAGGCGGTCGCCGGGCTGCAAGGGGTGCGCCTGCGGCCGGAGATCGAGCTCGACGCGACGCCGCCGCCCCAGCGGCTCGCCCCCTTCTCGTACGCGCTGGAGGCCGCGGTCGTCGTCGACGACCAGGAGCTGGCCGACGGCCGGCTGATCCTCCTGCACGACCCGGCCGGGCACGACGCCTGGGGCGGTACGTTCCGGCTCGTGACGCTGGTGCACGCGGACCTGGAGCCGGAGATGGCGGCGGACCCGCTGCTCCCCGAGGTCTGCTGGTCCTGGCTCACGGGCGCGCTGGAGGCGCGGCGCGTGCCGTACGCGGCGCCGAGCGGGACGGTCACGCGGGCCGGGTCCCACTACTTCGGGGGCCTCTCCGACCGGGAGCCGTCGACGCGGATCGAGATCCGGGCCTCCTGGTCGCCGGTCCCGCCGGCGGCGGCGAAGCCCGTACGGGCGGTCCGGGGCGGGAAGGGGGGCGGCGGCGGCCCCGCCGCGGAGCCGCCGGAGGAGGCGGGGGTGCCGGACACTGCGGCGCACCTTGCCGCGTGGTGCGACCTGCTGTGCCAGATCGCGGGCCTCCCCCCGGGCGGCGCCCCGGACGCGGGGGTGGTCACCCTCCCCCAACGGCGCGACCCCCAAAGCCGCCGCTAGGCCGCGGCGCGGCGCAGCCCGGTCAAGGATGCGCAGCATCCTTGAACCCGCCGCGACGGCGACCAGCCACAGCGGCGCTGTCCGGCGGTGCCGTACGAGCCGAGGCGGGCCCGGCACCGCCGAAGACGTCCACTTCGGCTGATCACCGCTGCGGCGGAAATGAAGGGCCGAGGCCCCTTCACCGGCGAACCGCAACGCCGAACCCGCGGCGGATCGAAAGGGCCAGGCCCCTTCACGGCCGACCCCAGCCGGCACAGGCCGGTCAAGGATGCCCCGCATCCTTGAACCCGCCGCGACGGCGACCAGCCGAAGCGGCGCTGTCCGGCGGTGCCGTACGAGCCGAGGCGGGCCCGGCACCGCCGAAGACGTCCGCTTCGGCTGATCACCGCTGCGGCGGAATTGAAGGGGCCGGGCCCCTTCACAGCCGGTCCAGCCGGTCCAGGACGCCCCGCACCCTTGGAACCGCCGCCGCGGCGCTCCGCCGCAACGGCGCACCCCGGCGGTGCCGGAGCCACCCGGACCCGTACGGCACCGCCGAACCCGTACGCACCGCCAAGCCCCGCGCAGCGGACCCCGCGGAACGGTCACCCGGATGCCGTATCCATGACCGAATTCGCCCGCTCGCCGACACCGTTTCGGTCGGCAACCTGATCGGTTGCCGACCGTTCGCATCCGAATTGCCCGAATTGTTACTCACCAATTCGTGATCATTCCCTAAAGCCGGGACGCTTCGGTGCCGAAGAGGCTTGTGACCCTTCCCATACGGATTACCCCGGCTTACCCCCAAAGCCGGAACCGTCCCCCCGCCACTCCCCCCTGGAGGCTTGGTGTCCGTTCTCCTCGAGCAACCTGCGAGCCTCGCCTACCGGCCCAATAAACCGACGGCCATGGTCGTCGTAGCCGACCCCCGTGTCCGCTCCACCGTCACCCGGCACCTGTGGGCACTGGGCGTGCGAGACGTGATCGAGGCGTCGTCCATCGCGGAGGCCCGCCCCCGCGTCGGCAATCCGCGCGACATCTGCGTGGCCGACGTCCACCTCCCGGACGGCTCCGGGCTGACCCTCCTGTCCGAGACCCGGGCCGCGGGCTGGCCGAACGGCCTGGCCCTGTCCGCCGCCGACGACATCGGCGCCGTGCGCAACGCCCTCGCGGGCGGCGTGAAGGGCTACGTCGTCACCGGCACCCGCACCAACCTCGGCGTTCCGGGCCGCCCCGGCGCCGCCCCCATCGGCTCCGCGGCCGCTGCCCGGCTGCACCGCCGCCCGCCCGGCGCCCCCGGCCACCCCGGCGGCTACCGCGAGCTGTCCGGCCGCGAGGTCGAGGTGCTGCGGCTCGTCGCGGAGGGCCAGTCCAACAAGGCGATCGGCGTGTCGATGGGCCTGTCCGCCCTCACCGTCAAGAGCCACCTGGCCCGGATCGCCCGCAAGCTCGGCACCGGCGACCGCGCCGGCATGGTCGCCGTCGCGCTGCGCACCGGCATCATCCACTGACGCCCGCGCCGCCCCCGGCCGCACCGCACCACCACCCCCTCGCCCTCCCCCTCATCCCTCTCCCCCGCCCCCTCTCCCCCGCCGGCCCCACACGCCGCGCCCGTCGACGGGACGTTCCGTCGGCGGGCGCTTGCCATACACAGATACCCTTGACCGGTGACCGACGCCCAAGAAACCGCAGCAGACACACCACTGCGAACCACCGGGGGCGGCCCCCCGGACGACGTCGTTTCGGCGCCGATCCCCCTACTGGAGCCACGCGAAGGCATCCCGCCGGTCGTCGCTGACAACGATGCCCTCGCGGCGGTCGTCGCCGCGTTCGCCGCCGGCACCGGCCCCGTCGCCGTCGACGCCGAGCGCGCCTCCGGATACCGCTACGGCCAGCGCGCCTACCTCGTTCAGCTGCGCCGCGAGGGCGCGGGTAGCGCGCTCATCGACCCGGTCGGCTGCCCCGACCTGTCCGCGCTCGGCGAAGCCATCGCCGACGCCGAATGGGTGCTGCACGCGGCCACCCAGGACCTGCCGTGCCTGCGCGAGATAGGGATGACGCCGACGCGGCTGTTCGACACCGAGCTGGCCGGACGGCTCGCCGGGTTCGCACGGGTGGGTCTCGGAGCCATGGTGGAGAACGTCCTGGGGTACGCCCTGGAGAAGGGCCACTCCGCCGTCGACTGGTCGACCCGCCCCCTGCCCGACCCCTGGCTGCGCTACGCCGCCCTCGACGTGGAGCTCCTGGTCGACCTGCGTGACGCCCTGGAGGCGGAGCTGGAGCGGCAGGGCAAGCTGGAGTGGGCCCGCCAGGAGTTCGACGCCATCGCCTCCGCGCCGCCCGCCCCGCCCCGCAAGGACCCCTGGCGCCGTACGTCCGGGATGCACAAGGTGCGCAGGCGCCGCCAGATGGCGGTGGTGCGCGAGCTGTGGACCGCCCGTGACCTGGTGGCACAGCGGCGCGACGTCTCGCCGGGCAAGGTGCTCGGTGACGCCGCGATCGTCGAGGCCGCGCTGAACCTGCCGCCGAACGCCCACGCGCTGGCGGCCCTGCCCGGCTTCGGGCACCGCATGAGCCGCAAGCAGCTGGAGCAGTGGCAGGCGGCGGTCGACCGCGCCCGCGCTCTCCCCGACGCCGAGCTGCCGCAGCCCGGCCAGCCGCTCACCGGCCCGCCGCCGCCGCGCGCCTGGGCCGACAAGGACCCGGTGGCCGCGGCCCGGCTGACGGCGGCCCGTACGGCCGTGTCCGCGCTCGCCGAGCGCCTCACGATGCCGCAGGAGAACCTGATCACGCCGGACACGGTGCGCCGCCTGTGCTGGGAGCCACCGAAGGCGGCGACGCCGGAGGCGGTGGCGGAGGTCCTCTCCGCGCACGGCGCCCGCCCGTGGCAGATCGAACAGGTGACCCCGGTCCTGGTGAAGGCCCTGACGGAGGCCGCCGCCTGACGGCCCTCCCACCGTTTGCCGGACGGCCCCGGCCCCCTCTCCGGGGGCCGGGGCCGTCCCGTTTCCCTTCCGCCGCCACGGCGCGCGACCACCGCGAACCCCACCGCCCGCACCGAACCCCCAGTAGCCCCCTCCGCACACGGAATGTGACCTTCGCCGCTCCCCGCCAGGGGACTGGGCAACATAGTTACCCGTAAGTAGCATGGCCGTGAGCCCCGCGCCGTGGCGTAGCCCGTGTATCCGGCATGCCCAAGCGCAGCGATCCCGCACATGGAGGAGAGCCAACGTGCCTCGTACCGCTAGGGACGTCGTATTCGTCGACGGCGTCCGCACCCCGTTCGGCAAGGCGGGCCCGAAGGGCATCTACCACGAGACCCGCGCCGACGACCTCGTCATCAAGTGCATCCGTGAGCTGCTGCGCCGCAACCCCAACCTGGACGCCGCCAAGATCGACGAGGTCGCCATCGCCGCGACCACGCAGATCGGCGACCAGGGCCTGACCCTGGGCCGCACGGCCGGCATGCTCGCGGGCCTGCCGCAGACCGTGCCCGGCATGTCCATCGACCGCATGTGCGCCGGCGCGATGACCGCCGTGACGACCGTCGCCGGCGGCGTCGCCTTCGGTGCGTACGACATCGCCCTCGCGGGCGGCGTCGAGCACATGGGCCGCCACCCCATGGGCGAGGGCGTGGACCCGAACCCGCGCTTCCTCTCGGAGCGGCTGGTCGACGACTCCGCCCTCGTCATGGGCATGACGGCGGAGAACCTGCACGACCGCTACCCGCAGCTCACCAAGGAGCGCGCGGACGCGTACGCGGTCCGCAGCCAGGAGAAGGCCGCCAAGGCGTACGCCGACGGCAAGATCCAGGCCGACCTCGTGCCGATCTCCGTGCGCCGCACCACGCCCGAGGGCGGGGAGCTGGGCTGGGGCCTGGTCACGGCCGACGAGCCGATGCGCCCGGGCACCACCATGGAGGGGCTGGCGAACCTCAAGAC
Organism: Streptomyces sp. SCA2-17; assembly: GCF_044336695.1. NCBI lineage: Bacteria > Bacillati > Actinomycetota > Actinomycetes > Kitasatosporales > Streptomycetaceae > Streptomyces > Streptomyces sp. SCA2-17. The sequence continues at coordinate 5,154,638 of NZ_CP117521.1, read as the reverse complement.
CCCGTTCCGCCCGCACGGCCGGGTCACCCCCGGCAACGCCTCCGGCCTCAACGACGGCGCCACCGCCTCGCTGATCGCCGCCGAGGACGTCGCGCGCGAGCTGGGCCTGCCGGTCCGCATGCGCCTCGTCTCGTACGCGTTCGTCGGCGTCGAGCCCGAGGTCATGGGCTACGGCCCGATCCCGGCGACGGAGAAGGCCCTGGCCAAGGCCGGCCTGACCATCGACGACATCGGCCTCTTCGAGCTGAACGAGGCGTACGCGGTGCAGGTGCTCGCGCTCCTGGACCACTACGGCATCGCGGACGACGACCCGCGCGTCAACCAGTACGGCGGCGCCATCGCCTTCGGCCACCCGCTGGCCTCGTCCGGCGTCCGTCTGATGACCCAGCTGGCCCGCCAGTTCGAGGAGCAGCCGCACGTCCGCTACGGCCTCACCTCGATGTGTGTCGGCCTCGGCATGGGCGGCACGGTCATCTGGGAGAACCCCCACTTCGACGGAGGCACCAAGTGAGCACCACCGCTGAACTTCTCAAGGGTGCGGCGGAGCTGTTCCCCGACGAGGTCGTGACGCAGGCGCACGTGCGCCACTTCGACCTCCCCTTCGGCGCCGGGCGCTTCGCGCTCATCACGCTGGACAACGGCCTGGACCACACCAAGCCGACCACCTTCGGCCCGCAGTCGCTCGCGAACCTGGGCGTCGCGATCGACCAGGTCGAGAAGGAGGCCGCCGAGGGCTCCATCACCGGCATCGGCCTCACCGGCAAGCCGTTCATCTTCGCCGTCGGCGCCGACCTCAAGGGCGTCGAGCTGCTGAAGAAGCACGAGGACGCGCTCGCCATCGGCAAGGGCGGCCACGACGTCTTCAAGCGTCTGTCCTCCCTCGCCGTCCCGACGTTCGCGTACTACAACGGCGCGGCCATGGGCGGCGGCGTCGAGGCCGGTCTGCACTGCACCTACCGCACCGTCTCGCGGGCCATCCCGGCGTTCTCCCTGCCCGAGGTCTTCCTCGGCCTGGTCCCCGGCTGGGGCGGCTGCACCCTGCTGCCGAACCTCATCGGCGCCGACCGCGCGGTCTCGGTCATCATCGAGAACTCGCTGAACCAGAACCGCCAGCTCAAGGGCAAGCAGGTCTTCGAGCTCGGCATCGCCGACGCGATCTTCGACGGCGCCGACTTCCTGGAGCAGTCCCTCCTGTGGACCGCCCGCGTCCTCAAGGGCGACGTCCAGGTCGACCGCGCCGAGATCGACCGCGGCGAGGCCTGGGACCAGGCCGTCGAGCGCGGCCGCTTCATCGCCGACTCCAAGGTCCACGGCGCCGCCCCGGCCGCCTACCGCGCCCTGGAGATCATCTCCGCGGCGAAGAACGGCGACCTGCGCCAGGGCTTCGACGCCGAGGACCAGGCCCTCGCGGACCTGATCATGGGCGAGGAGCTGCGCAGCGGCATCTACTCCTTCAACCTGGTGCAGAAGCGCGCCAAGCGCCCGGCCGGTGCCCCCGACCGCTCGCTGGCCCGCCCCGTCACCAAGGTGGGCGTCGTCGGCGCCGGCCTGATGGCCTCCCAGCTCGCGCTGCTCTTCGCGCGCCGCCTGGAGGTCCAGGTCGTCCTCACCGACATCGACCAGGAGCGCATCGACAAGGGCGTCGGCTACGTCCACGGCGAGATCGACAAGCTCCTCGCCAAGGGCCGCATCGGCAACGACAAGGCCAACCGCCTCAAGGCCGCCGTCACCGGCTCCCTCGACAAGGCCGCCGGCTTCGGCGACGCGGACTTCGTCATCGAGGCCGTCTTCGAGGAGATGGGCGTCAAGCAGCAGGTGTTCGCCGAGGTCGAGGCGGTCGTGCCCGAGCACACCATCCTCGCCACGAACACCTCCTCGCTGTCCGTCACCGAGATGGCGTCCAAGCTCAAGCACCCCGAGCGGGTCGTCGGCTTCCACTTCTTCAACCCCGTCGCGATCCTCCCGCTGCTGGAGATCGTCCGCGGCGAGAAGACGGACGACGCCTCGCTCGCCACGGCCTTCGCCGTCGCGAAGAAGCTGAAGAAGACCGCGGTCCTGGTGAAGGACGCCCCGGCGTTCGTCGTCAACCGCATCCTCACCCGCTTCATGGGCGAGATCCAGAACGTCATCGACGAGGGCACGCCGGTCGCTGTCGCGGAGAAGGCCGTCGAGCCGCTCGGCCTGCCGATGTCGCCGCTGGTGCTCCTGGAGCTCGTCGGCCCCGCGATCGGCCTCCACGTCTCCGAGACGCTGGCCGGCGCGTTCCCCGACCGCTTCAAGGTCTCCCCGAACCTCGCCGCCGTCGTGAAGGCCGGCAAGCGCGGCTTCTACGTCTACGACTCCGGCAAGCCGGAGCTGGACCCCGAGGTCGCCGCGCTTCTGGTGCAGGGCGACTCCGTCCTGACGGAGGAGCAGGTGCGCGCCCGCGTCCTGGAGGCGGTCGCGCAGGAGATCGGCCTCATGCTGGACGAGGGCGTCGTCGCCGAGGCGCAGGACATCGACCTGTGCCTGATCACCGGCGCGGGCTGGCCCTTCCACCTGGGCGGCATCACGCCGTACCTGGACCGTGAGGGCGTCTCGGAGCGGGCTGCCGGCCGGCGGTTCCTGCCGGTGGGCGTCGCGAGCGTCCCGGCGTAACGCGCTACGAGGGCCGTACGGGGTTTCCCCGTACGGCCCTCGTTTGCGTTAGGCGTCGCTGTTGCGGACTGCGGTGACGAAGGCGGCCCAGGCCGCCGGGGAAAAGGCAAGGACGGGGCCGCCGGGGGTTTTGCTGTCGCGGACGGGGACGGCGACCGGGGATGCGGATGGCGCCCATTCAAGGCAGTTGTCACCACCATCACCGCTGTAGCTGGACTTGGCCCATTCCGCGCGGGATATGTCAGGGACGGTGCTCATCGGGTAATGCCTCCATGACGGACCTGATGAATGCCGCCGAGTCTGTCGGCGACAGGGCGCTTGCGCTCAGGAGATCGTAAGCGCGTTCACGTGTGACGAAGTCGGCCGAGTCTTCGAGCAGGGTCCCGGTGGAGATCGACTCTTCGTAGGCGACTTGCGTCCCATCGTGCAGAGTCATCAGTGTCAGTGTGCCGCCCACCAGACCGTGACCGCCATGGGAGAACGGCAGCACCTGCAAGGTGGTGGTCGAGGTGAGGGCCAGCCCGGCCAGGCGGTCGAGTTGGGTACGCATGACCTTCGGCCCGCCGAACGAACGCCGGATCACGCCTTCGTCAAGGATGAAGGAAAGGTCCGGCTCCGGGTCCTCCCGCAATTGGGCCTGACGTGACATTCGGACCGTCACCAGTTCCTCGATCTGCTCGTGCGTCGCCCGTGGGTTGTACGCCTCGAACAGAGCCCGCGCGTATTCCTCCGTCTGCGCCAGGCCCGGGACGATCTGTCCGGTGTACTGCTGGATCAGGCGCGCCTGCGTCTCCAGCTCCATTCGGCGCCGGTACTTGTCCGGATGGATCTCTTTCCGAGCGAGCTGGTACAACTCGACGAAAATGCCATCCGTGCCGAACTCGGCGTCCAACAAGGCCGGAAGCTCCGGCGGCGGCATGGACTCCGCCGTCTCCACTCGCGCAAGGTGGCTCTTGCTGAAATTCACCAACTCGGCGAGCCGCTCCAGGCTCATGCTGCCGCGATACGCACGCATCTTCGCGCCGAAGAGGTGCCGGGCCGACCGGTCGGGTGTCAGCGTGCGTGGTCGTGCGGGCATGCACGTACCCCCTATCTCCCCTGCTCACGCGGGGGACATCAAGTCCTGGTGGTCGAGGACTCCGCCCAGCAACCCTAGTTACCCGAAGGGGAGTTGCCCGCTGGCAACGAGCAAGACACAACGGAGGCCGGACACAGTGAACGCCCGTACGAATGCGCACCCGTACGACGACGAAGCGGGCAACCGCACGGCAACGTGCCTGACGTGCGCCGTCCTCGTCATGAAGCGCGCCGCAGCCCTCCGGGAGAGCCCCACCGCGGTGGAGGAGGTCGAACGCAAGCGCAGGGAGCATCTCCGGCAGGGGTGCAAGCCGTAGGGATTGGCCCACGATCCGCGTGGGGAAGTGGACCTGCCCACCGGTCCACCCCCCTCGTACGCTCATGGTCATGACACACACCGTGGACTTCTACTTCGACCCCGTCTGCCCGTTCGCCTGGATCACCTCCCGCTGGATCCTGGAGGTGGAGCAACACCGCGACCTCGACCTGCGGTTCCGCGTCATGAGCCTGTCCGTACTCAACGAAGGCCGCGCCGACCTGCCGGAGCGCTACCGCAGACTGCTCGACGTGGGCTGGGGCCCGGTGCGCGTGTGCACCGCCGCGGCGCAGGAGCACGGGGAGGACGTGTTGCGCGACCTGTACACCGCGCTCGGCACGCGTATCCACACCGAGAACGGCGAGGTCTCCGACGAGCTGATCAGGAAGGCGCTGGCCGACACCGGCCTGCCGGAGTCACTGGCGGACGCGGCCCGCTCGACCGGCTACGACGAGGCCCTGCGCAAGAGCCACCACGAGGGCATGGACCCGGTCGGCGAAGAGGTCGGCACGCCGACCATCCACATCGACGGGATCGCCTTCTTCGGTCCCGTCCTGACCGCGATCCCGCGGGGCGAGGAAGCCGCCCGGATCTTCGACGGCGTGCGGCTGCTGGCCGGCTACCCGAACTTCTTCGAGCTCAAGCGCACCCGTACGGGCGGCCTGGACTTCAGCTGACCGGGCCGCCGGCCGGAATTCAGCCGACGGGCACCGCTCACGGCACCGGGGCCGGGGCCGCCCGGCGGTCCTCGTCATCGGCCGCTCCCGCGAGGCGCTGCTGGAGCCGCAGGTGGCGGAACTCGTAGTGTGCGCCCGACTGGCGCAGCACCCCGCGCCGGTGGGCCTCTTCGAGGAAGGTCATGAGCCGCCAGGGCGCGCGCCCGGTGACGGCCAGCCAGATCCGGGCCGTAGCGAGGCGGCCCCAGGCGCTCAGCGCGAGCGCGGACGTGCCGACGGGCACCCACAGTTCGGTGTGCATGGTGCCCAGCGGGCTACCGTTCCCGACCAGCGGGATCAGCGCCAGGCAGACCCCGCCCGCGAGCACGGCGGCGATGGCGCTGCGCGCCGCCGTGGCAGCGCGGTCGGTGCGCAGGGTGCTCTGCGGTCCGGCGGCCCGGAGCGTGTCGGAGGGGATGCTCAGAGCGCGGTAGACGCCCGAGGCGCAACCTCCGATGGCGCCGATCAGGACGCCGAACTCGGCGAGCGGGACCACGACGTCGCCGATGACGGCCGGTGCGCTGCGGTACGCGAGCCACAGCCGGACGCCGTGCGGCAGTTCGGAGACCACGTTCCAGGCGTCGGCGGGAGGGCGGCCCGCCGTGAGGAGCACCGGCCCGTCGTGCTCCATGCGGATGCGGACCGGCTGGTGGAAGGGCTGCGGCGTGCGCCCGTTGTACGCGATGCCGCCGTGACGCGGCACGGCGAGCGGCTTGGCGTGCGGGCCGCGGGGCAGCAGCTCGCCCGCGTACGGCTTCGAGGAGTCGACGGTGCGGATACCGTCGGCGGACACCCGGGCGTACCAGCCGTCGATCCGCTGACCGTCCGTCAACGAGGGAGCCGACCGGACCTCGTACGCCGCGCATGCCCCCACGATGCCTCCGACGACCGCGGAAGAAGCCACCCCGATGAGCGAGCAGACGAGGAACCCGCGCAGGACACCGGTTCCGAAGCCGCGGAGAACGGCAGCGGGGCCGGTGAAGGGGGCTGCGGCCCGTTCACCATGACGCTGTCCGGCCAGGAACAGGAGCAGGCCCGCCACGAGACAGATCAGGGCCGGGACGACGAGCCGGATGGCCAGGAGTACCGGTCCGGCGGCGGCGAGGCCGATCGCCAGCACGCGGACGGCCCCGGGGCCGCTCGTGCTGCCGGCCCACGGCAGGCCCAGCGGGGGCGGGCGCCGCGACAGCCCGGCGACGGCGAAGAGCATCGACAGGATCAGCCCGAAGGCGCATCCGTTGAAGAACCAGATGGGCCGGGGCGTGATGGCGTCCCCCAGTCGCAGGCCGAAGAGGGGCGGGGACAGGAAGCCGGCCACCGCGGCGAGGGGCGCGGCGACGGCGGTCAGCGTCACCGCCATGCGGGCCAGCCGGCGCGGCCCTTGCGGGGTGTCCGCCGTTGCGGGCAGCAGGCAGGCGAACCCGCAACTCAGGCCCAGGAGGATGCCTGTGAGGTGAAGGACCATCGACAACCGGCTGTCCCAGTTGCCGACGACTCCCCTGCCGTACCAGGCCAGGGGCACCAGCAGCGCGGCCGTCGCGAGGAGGGCCGTCAGGGCGGGGCCGATCACGCGCAGCGCCTTCGGCATCGCGTCCGGCAGCTCCCACCAGGCGAGCCGCCACGTGCCGCGCTGCCGGTCGTGGCCGTCGAGGTCGCGGGCGAGGCGGCGGAGCCAGCGGTGGGCCGCGTCCGGCCGCCAGGTGGTTCCGGGCGCATCACCGAAGGCCGCCGGCACGAAGGCGTCCAGCAGGTGTTCTTCGATGCTCTCCGCCGTGGGAAAGCGTGCTGCGTCCAGGAGTTCGGCCGGGTCGCGGGAGGTGTCCCCGTAGACGGTGCGGGCCAGGGCCACCATCAGCGGTGTGCCCAGCACCTCGGTCAGCGGCCCCGGGGGCGCCTGCAGCACCGGTGTCCACAGGGTCGAGCCCCGGCCGTCCGGCCGCGCCGTGCGTTCCAGGTAGTGGCGTGCCGTACCGAAGTCGAGCCGTCGCAGCTCGACGACTTCCGCGGCGGTCAGGACGTCGCCGGCGTGTACGGCGCGGGTCCAGGCGGTGGTGCGGCAGGTGAGCAGGACGGGCAGCCGTTCGTCCAGCTCCGCGTTGAGCCTCCGCATCGCCTCGCCGTGCGCGGGCGGGGGAAGCTCGTCGAAGCCGTCGAGGACGGGCAGCACGAGGCCGGCGTCCAGCAGTTCCCGGGCCAGGGTGCCGTCGCCGGACGGGGCGGCCAGCGTCCGGTACTCCGCGGCCAGCCGCTCGGCCAGCCACGCGCGCAGGGTGAGGGCCTGCGGATTCCACCCGGCCAGCGGGAAGAGCACGGGCACCGGGCCGCCCGGCTGCCGGGCGGCGAGCGTGCCGAGGACGAACTGTACGGCGAGGATGCTCTTCCCCGCCCCCGGGCCGCCCAGGACCACCAGCCGGCGCGACGGCACTGCGGCGAATGCCTGGACGACGCGGCCGAGCCGCTGATCGCCGTCGCGCGGCGGGGGCAGCGGGCCGCGGTGGACGTTGCCCTGGTGGTCGGCGAGCGGCGGGCCGACGCGGGACCAGCGGACGCCCAGCGGTTCCGGGTCCTGGAGGCGGCGCAGCTGCGCCTCCGCCGCCCACTGGCTGCGCACCGCTTCGGCGAGGGCGTCGGCCGCGCGCCGTCTGCGGTCGGCCGGGTCCGGGGAGTCGCCGTCCCCGATGCCGGTCAGGAGATCGGCGGCGAAGGCGAGCGCCGAGACCACGGCCGAGACCACGGAGATCCACGTCGCGGTCCCGGGACTTTCGACGTCGCCCCGCCACAGCACGACGGCCAGCGTGACCAGAGCCGCACAGGCCAGCCCCAGCCCGATGCGCCGTTGCACGCGCGTCCGGCGCAGTGGCGACCCCATCGGCTCCCACCCCCGCATGCGATTCCCTCCCGCCCCGGGCGGGCGGCGCCGGCCTCCCGGTCCGGGCCGGGCGGCACGGGAATCAGATAACCCCTCCCCCTCGGCGCCCGGGCGGAAAACACCGGAAGGCCACCCGGCGGAGCGAATCGCTGGGGGAGCGAATCATCAGGGGCCGTGAGTCACCAGGGGCCGTGAGTCACCAGGGGCCGTGAATCATCAGGAGCGTGAATCACTAGCGCAACGAATCGTCAGCCGCGCCCCGTCCCCCACTTCCCCACAACCTCCACCAGCGCCCGTACCGCCTTCGCGACCAGCCCGTCGTCGTCCCGGAGCCGCCGGTTGTGCTCGACGTGCACGAACGGCACGCCGGCCTCGCCCGCGTACTCGCCCTCCACGTTCGTGCGGCCTTCGAGGCGGCCGCAGTAGCGCTCCCAGACTTCGCAGACGCGCATGCCCTGCGCGCGGTACGCCGTCGCGAGGCGCCGCGCGGAGGGGAGGCCCGCTTCGCCGCTGCCCGGGGAGACGACGACGTCGTAGTCGGGCAGGCTGCTGTCGGCGAAGCCGTGGACCTGGACGGCGGGGAGGCGGCGGTCGGCGAGGGAGTCGGAGACGGCGGCGAAGACGGAGTCGCGGCGGTGGGCGACGTCCGCGGCGTCGGGGCCGGCGCCGGAGTCCACCGCGCGGTGGGCGCCGGCGAGGACGAGGACGCCGCCGGGGGCGCCGCGCAGGAGGCCGACGCCGAGCTGCTCGGTGCGCTGGTCGGCGGAGGGGTGCGGGACCTGGACCTGCCAGCGGGCCGGGCCGCGCAGGTCGGCGTAGATGCGGCCCCAGCCGCGGCGGACCTCGCCCTCGTGCGTGGCGTCGGCGATCTCCGCGTAGTGGGCGCCGCCCCCGCTGTCGACGAGGGTGTGGACGGCGTACCCGACACCGGAAAGCCGGCGCGCTGCCGCGGCGCGGTCGCCGTCGAGGAGGGCGCGGACGCCTTCGGCGATCGCCCGGCGCTCGCGCTCGGTGGGGACGCGGTAGCTGCCGTCGGCGGTCATGCCGGCCGCGTAGTCGGTGATCCGGCGGCCGAGATCGACGGCCCCGGCGGCGTCGGGGGCCGCCTTGTGCGCGGCGGGGGCGTCTTCCCGGCCGGGCGCCGACGCCGCCGTCGGGCCGCCGCAGCCCGTGGCCCCGGCCAGGGCCAGCGCGCCGAGCAGCACGCAGGACAGCACCGTGCGTGCGGTACGTGCCGTGCGGGCGGCGCTACGGGGGGCCGGCTGGGTCGTCATGCGGGCAAAAGTACCCCGGGAGCAACCCCACCTCCTCGCCCCTACTCCAACTGCGTCCGCAGCGCACGCATATGACACACGTGCCGTCGAGATTTTGTCGATACTTTAACTTCCACTTAGAATTCTGCGGTTCCCGTTAGTTCATCCTGATGTGCGGCAAGCGGAACAAGGTATTCCGCCGACCCGGCAATGCCGAGCCGCGGCCGAAAGGAATACCCAGGAATGCCGCTGTCCGCTCCGCGCGGCGCGCGCCGGCGCAAGCTGCGCCGTCGCGCCGACATGCCTCTCCTCGGCGGCGCCCGCCCGCCGATCGCCGCACTCCTGGCGCTCCTGCTGCTGGTCGCGGGCGCGACCGCCCTCGTACTCGGCGATCACGACCGGTCCGCCGTCGACAAGGCCGTCCTCTCCTCGCAGCAGCGGGTCGCGGAGGACGGCGCGCTCGCTCTGCGGGCCTCCCTCGACGAGAGCGTCACCGACCTCCAGCGCGCCGCCGCGCTGTTCGCCGGCCCCGAGGCCGTACCCGCCGACACCGTCCTGGACAAGCTCGGCAAGGTCTACAACAAGTGGCGCGGCCTCGCCGTGATCGACCCCGCGAACGGCACCCTCCTCGCCGCCCGCGGCGAAACGATCCCGCTGGCCGACACGCTGGCGAACAAACAGGACAACAAGGACAGCGGCGCCCCCGCCCCCCGCCTCGTCAAGCTCCCCTCCGGCGACACCCGCATGCTCGTCACCGCCGCCCTCCGCGGCGGCGACAAGCCGCGCCTCCTCGTCGCCTCCGGCACCCTCAACGTGCCGGGCATCTCCACCGGTGAGAACCGCTCCCTGCTCGTCGTCGACTCCGCCGGCACCGTCCTCGCCAAGGACGGCCCGTCGATCTCCCGCACCGCGTGGGCCAAGCGCGCCGCGAAGACGGCGGCAGCGGCCTTCACCAAGACCCCCGAGCCCGGCGGCCACCCCGGCGCGAGCGGCAACCTCATGGGCGGCACGGACAAGCACCGCACGGCCGTGGGCTACGCCGCCGCCGGCCGCGCGCCCGGCGAGAACAGCCCCGCGGGCGGCCTCGGCCTGTCCGTCGTCACCTCGGTCAAGGTCACCGAGGACGCCAAGGCGGTACGCACCCAGGCCTTCGGCCTCGTCGCCGCCGCCGTCCTCCTGCTCCTCGCCGTGCTCGTGACCTGGATCCTGGTCCGTACGGTCCAGCGCCCCCTGATCCACCTGTACCTGGAGAGCCGCCGCCTCGGCCGCGGCGAGCTCGACCGCCCCGTCCGCTCCTTCCGCGGCCGCGAACCGGCCCGCGTCGGCGCCGCCCTGGAGAGCCTGCGCGGCCAGCTCCTCGGCGGGCGGCCCACCCGTACCGGCCGGGCCCGCGGCGGCATCAGCACCCGTACCACCGTGATCGTCTGCGGCGTGGTCCTCCTTGCCTGGGCCGCCCCGCTCCTGCTGCTGCTCAACCGCGCCGGCAGCGGCGTCACCGTGCCCAAGCAGCTCGTCGAGGACCAGCGGCGGCGTACGGACACCGCCGCCGACCGCGTCCGCAAGGCCCTCAACGAGGGCTGGGCCGACGTCGCCTCCGTCGCGCAGATCGTCGGCGCGGGCAGCGGCAAGGAGGACGGTAAGGAAGGCAGCACAGAGCAGGCCGATACAAGCAGCGCCACCAAGCCCATCCTCCAGACCACCCTGCGCGAGCACCCCCGCTATCGCTCCGTCTACGTCCTCGACGCCGACGGCAAGGTCCTCACCCGCGCCGGGGCCGCACCGCGCCACCCGGCCGGGCACAAGCCGTACGCGGACTCCGTGGCCCAGCTCAACACCTCCGGCAAGGAGCCGGCCGTCGCCGCCTACGCGGCCGTGCCCGGCGGCAAGGGCCGCACCGTCGTCGGCGAGTACGACCCGCAGTTCCTGATCTCCATGGTCACCCGGCCCGGTCTCGGCCAGGTCTGGCTCGTGGACGACAAGCACCGTGTCCTCGCCGCCGACCGCCAGCACGGCTTCCGCGCCTTCTCCAAGCTGCCCGGCCGCCACCTCGACGACCTCGCCACCAAGGCCCGCAAGGACACCAACGGCACCTCGCTCCTGCACCGCGCGAGCGGCGGCTCGTCCCTCGCGGCCGCCGCGGCCTTCACCGGCGGCGGCGCCGTACGCGACCTGGGCTGGCAGGTCGTCAGCGAGCAGCCCGCGTCCTGGCTGGAGCTGCCCGAGTACACCGCGCAGCGCCACACCATGCTCGCCGGCCTGCTCGGCGTGACCGCCGCCGTCGCCTGCCTGGGCTGGCTGCACATCATCGTCATCCGCCCGCTGCGCACGCTCGCGGACCAGGCCGAGGCGCTGGCCGGCGGCGACCGCAAGACCGTGCTGTTCCCGCAGCACCACGACGAGGCGGGCGCGGTCGTCCGCAACCTCGAACTGATCCGGCAGCAGCTGCGTACCGCCGAGCGACCGCCGGCCGGAAGGAACTGACGCGTGCTCTTCCTCTACACGGTCCTGGTGATCTGCTGTGCGATCGTCCTGGTCGCGGGCGTGATCGAGCAGCGCCGGCACTTCACCAACCTCGACATGATCCCCACCCGGGTGCTCATCAACGGCATCCGCGGCAAGAGCTCCATCACCCGGCTGTGCGCGGGCGCGCTGCGCGGCGGCGGGCTGGTCACGGTCGCCAAGACCACCGGCACCGCGGCCCGCTTCATCCACCCGGACGCCACCGAGGAGCCCGTCTACCGCAAGTTCGGCATCGCCAACGTCGTCGAGCAGATCGGCATCGTGCGGCGGGCCGCCGCGTACCGGCCGCACGCGCTGGTGATCGAGTGCATGGCCGTCATGCCGGCCCTGCAAGAGGTCAACCAGACCAAGCTGATCCGCTCCACCATCGGCGTGCTGTGCAACGTCCGCGAGGACCACCTGGCCGAGATGGGCCCCACCCTGGACGACGTCGCCCGCTCGCTGAGCCGCTCCATGCCGCACGGCGGGATCTGCGTCACCGCCGAGCGCGACCGGCTGCACATCCTGCGCGAAGAGGCCGCCAAGCGCGACTGCGAGCTGATCGCCGTGGACCCGGAGACGGTGACCGACGCCGAGCTGCGCGGCTTCAGCTGGTTCACGTTCAAGGAGAACGTCGCCATCGCGCTCGCCGTCGCCGAACTCCTCGGCGTCGACCGGGCCACCGCCCTCCAGGGCATGTACGACGCGCCGCCGGACCCCGGCGTGCTCTCCGTCGAGCGCTACCGCACCCCCGAGGGCACGCCCTTCCGGTTCGCCAACATCTTCGCGGCCAACGACCCCGAGTCGACGCTGATGAACGTCGAGCAACTGCTCGGCCTCGGCGCGATCGACCGGCCCCTGCACGTCCTCATCAACTGCCGCCCGGACCGCGTCGAGCGCAACGGCCAGATGGGCGAGCTGATCCCGCGCCTCGCCCCCGAGTCGGTCTTCCTGATCGGCCACCCGACGAAGAGCGCCGCCGACGCGATCCCCGCCGAGTGGCGCTCGCGGATCACCGACCTCGGCGGCGACCGCCGCGACCCCGCCGAGCTCGAACGGGAGATCCTCGGCCGGCTGGGCCCGGGCGCGTCGCTGATCGCCATCGGCAACATCCACGGGCAGGGCGAGCTGCTGCTGGAACGGCTGGCGGAACTGCCGGCGGACGAGGAACCGGCGCAGGAACAGGAACACCGGTCGGCAGCACCGGACGAACCCCCGGTGTACGTCCCGACCTACATAGATCCCACAGGAGACTTCCGTTGATCCCCGCCGTCCTCACCCCGGAGATCGCCGCCATCGGGATCGCCCTGGGCCTGCTGTTCTCCCTGGTCTGCTACCTCACGACCAACCTCTCCCCCGGCGGCATGATCACCCCCGGCTGGCTGGCCCTCACGCTCGTGGAGAGCCTCCAGCGCGCCGCCATGGTCGTCGGCATCACCGTCCTGACGTACCTGGCCACGCTGCTGCTCCAGCGGTACGTGATCCTCTACGGCAAGCGGCTGTTCGCGGCGGTCGTACTGACCGGTGTCGTGCTCCAGGCGACGCTCTACGTGATCCTCCAGCAGCAGTTCCCGCTGATGTACGCGAACCAGACGCTCGGCTTCATCGTCCCCGGCCTGATCGCGTACCAGCTGGTGCGCCAGCCGCGCGGCGCGACCCTGCTGGCCACCGGCACGGTCTCGCTCGCCAACTACGTCGTCCTGACCGCAGGCATCCTGCTGGGCTTCATGCCCACCGCCTGAGCCTTCCCGACCTACGGAGCGCAGCATGAAAAAGGACCGGAAGAGGGCCAGGAAGAAGATGATCACCGGCCGCCACGCCCTGCACACCCTGGTCGTACTGGGCCTGCTCGGCACCAGCGCGTACCTCACGGTGGAGCTGCGCGAGCAGCAGGACGGGACGGCGCCGCCGGTCCAGTCCGTCTCGGGGGCGGGCACGGGAGCGGCGTCCGGCGGCAAGCCCGCCGCGGGCGAGCGCCGCTTCGAGCGGCTGGCCAGCCCGGCCCGTACGGTGGTGCGGGCGGCGGACGGCGGCGTCCTGGCCACGTTCACCGACGGCGCCCGCACCGCGGTCCTCACCGGCGCGAGCCGTACGTTCACCGAGCCGAAGTACACGGACGCGAAGGTGACGACGGACAGCTGGGTGCGGCTGCTGCCGGAGGCGTGGAAGGAGGGCGCCGAGAAGGCGGCCTGGTTCAAGGACTGGTTCAGCACGTCCCTGGGCAGCAAGGAGCCCGACATCTTCGCCTTCGCGATGGAGTACCTCGAGGGCGCCCCGCAGAAGAAGGACGCCCGCGGCATCCCGTACTCCGGCGACGCCCAGTTCGGCCCGCTCAACCCCAACGGCTCGGTCGCGGGCGACCTGCGCCTGGAACAGTCGGACTTCTACGACTACCTCGGCATCCCGTACCGCTTCCGCGACGGCACCGTGGAACAGCCCGAGGCGGCGCGCTTCCGCGCGATGGACTGCTCGGGCTTCGTCCGCACCGTCTTCGGCTACCGCGCCCGGTACCCCCTCCTGGCCAAGGACATCAAGGGCGACGGCCTCCCCCGCACCGCCAACGGCATGGCCCGCCTCTCCCCCGGCGTCCCCGTCCTGGAACTGACCGGCAAGCGCCCCGACGCCACGGACCGGCTGCAGCCGGGCGACCTGGTCTTCTTCGACATCGACAAGCGCACCGGCGAACGCCTCGACCACGTAGGCATCTACATGGGCCTCGACACCGACGGCAAGCCCCGCTTCATCTCCAGCCGAGAAGAAGCCAACGGCCCCACCTTCGGCGACAAGGGCGGCACGGCCCGCCTGGACGGCAACGGCTTCTACGCGGCGGGGCTGAGGAGCGCGAAGCGCCTCTGACGCCGCCTCAGCAATACCTTCCCAAATATTCCGTTTGCCGGAACTCCGTGTCAGACTTGCCCGGTTCACAGGTGGTTCGCGACAGAAGTGGGAGACCGTGCCCGAGCAGGTGAAGTCCTCGTCCGGAGAACGGATCAGCCGTGCGGCTCGCAGTGCCGGTACGCGGCTGTGGTCGACCCGCAGGCGCCGGCTGACGACGGTCGGCACGGCGGCCGCCCTGGTGGCGGCCGCCGTCACCGGCTTCCTGTTCTTCTGGGAGAGCGACCCCGGAGCGGAGCCCGGGGCCAAGGGCGCTCGCAAGCTCGTGATGGCGTACATCGACGCGCTGGCCGACGACGACATGCGCGAGGCATGCCGTCTGATGCATCCCAAGGTGGTCTCCTCCATGGCTCAGGCCGAGGGCGGCTGCCCCGGAGCCATGCGCGCCCAGATCGGTGACCGGCTGAGCGGCAAGGAACGGGGCAGGATCGGCGGCATCGACGTCCACGAGGCCCGGGTCGAGGGTGGAGGCAAGGTCGCCCGCGTCGAGGTCAGCTCCGGGCCGAAGGAAGCCAGGAAGAGCACCGTGACGGTCGAGCGCACCGATGGGCACTGGCGCATCCTGGAGGACTGAGCAAGCCGTGCGAGGGGTGGGCGGGAAGCATGCCTCCCGCCCACCGCCGCTACCGGCCTTCCGTCACCACCGGCTTGCCGTCGCGGGACTTGGCGACGATCCCACCGGTGAACACCGGGTCGGTCGGAGCGCCGCGCTTCGACCTGGCGAGGGAACGGGGCTGGACGCTGCTGCCGTCCGCGTCGGAGAGCCAGTACATCCGCTCCAGTCCCTCGGTGTCGATGTAGAACACGGCCCACTGACCGTCGGCGAGCTGCACGACCGCGGGGTCGGTCGCCGCCTGCTTGGAAGCCACAAGGCTCCACCGGCTGAAGTCGCCGTCCGGGCCCAGCTGACGGCCGTAGTGGACGTAGCCCTTCTCGTCGCGCACAACCACCCCGAGCGACTTGTCCTGGTTGACGGCGACCGCCGGTGAACCCGTCGTCTTCACGCCGGACAGTACGGTTCCGTCACCGAAGAAGCCGTTGAGCGGGAGCTTGGTGTCCGCATCGGTACGAGTGGACTCCTTGGCCGTCCAGATCTCGCCGTCCTTGGTGCGGGCGAAGGCCATGACCTTGCCGTCGGCCCCGCGCGCCGCGGCCGGCGTGCCGCCGAGGCCGCTCACATCGGAGGCGCCCCAGACCCACCAGCCCTCGCGCTTGGCGTCCGCGCGGTTCATGCCGAGGCGGCCCTGCTTGTCCAACCCGAGGATGAACGGGCGGTCGGCGTTGGCGTCCACCGAGGCGACCTGGCCCGTACCGGCGAAGGACGACTTCTCGTACCCGGCGGGCATGGAGGAGTAGGCGTCCCGGGTGCGCCACGGGATGAAGTTGTCGCTGTTCGGGCTCTGCTGGTTCAGGTACCACATCTTGCCGTCGCGATCGAAGGCATGGACACCGACGATGCCCTGGGTGCTCCTGGAAACGGTGGGCGCGCCGGTGAAGTCGCCGCCGAGGTCCGTCAAAGCGGACCAGATTCCACCCGCCTGACGCTTCGTCATCCAGATGTGTCCGTCTTTCCCGAGGACGAAGGCCATCGGGGTGCCGTCCGCCTGCTCCATGACGACCGGCTGGTCGACGAAGTCCCGCGCGCCGGGCACGGTGCTGTAGGCCACGGTGCCCAGGTCCCTGGGGTCGCGCTGGACGCCGTTTATCAGCCAGCCGCGCTCATCGACGTAGAACTGCTGGATGAGCTTGTCGCTGCCCTGCCGGATCGCTGCGGGCATGTTGGGCCGCGGGGCGACGGGGGCCTTCGGGGGCTGCGCCGGAGTCTTGCAGGCGTCCGTGGACATGGATATTCCGTGGAACGTCTCGAAGTTCCAGCCGGCCTTGCGGCCCTTGGTGTCGACCCAGGAACCGGCGTTGATGTCGTAGCGGAACCAGTAGAGCGAGCCGTCGGCGTACAGGCCGTAGAGGGTGCCTCCGCCTGCCGATCGGATCTCCCGGAAATTCTCCCAGCCGCCCATCCATGCCGGCGCCTTGAGCTCGAGCCACTGCTGGCGCTCGACGTCGTAGCGGTAGCGGTACATGTCCTTGCCCTGGCGAGCGAAGAGCAGCCCGTCACCGGCGGCGACGACGAGGTTGTACCCGCCCCAGTTGCCGGTGTCGATAATGCGGCCGTTGCCGGGCATCGGAGCCCCGGTCTTCTCGTCGTAGCGGTATATCCGCAGGGTGCCGTCGTCGTGGACGGCGAAGATGTTGCCGCGTTCGTCGACGGTGACGCGGTTGCGGTGGGTGGCGCCGTTGAGGAAGGCGCCCCAGCCGCTGTCGATCTTCTCGCCCGGAGGCGTCCCCCAGCTGTTGGTGGCCGGATCGTAGCGGTGACGGTACAGGCCGCCGTCGGGGTTGATGCTGTAGATCCAGTTACCGGGGCCACCGAGGGTGATGCGGGGAGATCCCCACCCGCTTCCGTCGATCCGCTTGCCGATCACAGGCCAGTTGAAGGATCCCTGCGCGGCGTCACCGTGGGTGAAGAGCTCCAGCTTCCCGTCAGTGGCCGCACCGTACAGCTGGGCTTGGGGCCGGCAGGTCACCTGGGAGACGGCGGCGGGGGCGGGCGGCACCGCGTCCGCCACGGCGGCGGGGGCGCACACCAGTCCCAACGGCAGGGCCGTGATGGCTGCGAGGGTCAGTGCCGCCATGCGGGCGGCAGACGGGCGGGGGCGACTCAGAGGCATCGAGGGGCGCTTTCTGACGGGGCGACAAGGCCCGGCCGGGGCCGAGGTGCTGGCCGGAGGACGGTGGGGCGGGATGCATGTAATCACACGCCATGTGCCTACCTTTGAGGAAGTTACGCTCGATGAGCGTCGAGGGCGGCAAAGCACCCATAACCCCTGTTCCCGATTTCAGAGTGTAGTCACCACGGTTCCAACTGCCCGAACCTCTTGCATACCTGATCTTTACTCAGATAAAACATCGTCTCAATGCCCGCCATCTCATGGTTGTGGCTTCCTGTGGCGACCTATGCCCATATGGCGATGCATGTCCATATGCAGGCTCGCCACCTCCAGGTCGATGGGTGGGGTGTGTTCTCCGTGTTCCTTGGCAGTCGGCGCTCCGGGTCCTCCGGCGCGCGTCGCCGCCGCGGTGCCTTCAGGCACCGCGGCTTCTTCGCTACCAGACCGGGGGCACGCAGAGCGGTCGCGTTGTCAGCCGCGATGCTGGTGTTCGCCGCCACGGCGCCCTCGGAGGCCGTGAGCCGGCCGGAGTCCGAGCCCTCGCTACCGGGCGTCAAGGGCCACACCAAACGCCCCGAGGGTCAGCGCTGGGGCAGTGCGGCAGGTCTCGATCACCTCGAAGGCGCCTCAGGGCCGGTCAAGGCCCGCGGCCCGCAGACCCTGCACGGCAAGTACGCCGTGGAACACCCGGAGATACCCGAGGCCACCGCCCGCAACGAGGCCAAGATCGCGGCCGCCGCCGGCAAACAGATCAAGGGCTACGACCCCAAGAGCAGCAGCGAAATCACCAACAAGCGCTCGGAGTTCGAGCGCACCTTCAGCAACCCCGACGGCTCGGAGACGACCCAGTTCTCCAAGGAACGGCTGAACTACCGGGCGGCCGACGGCAGCTGGAAGCCGATCGACGCTGCTCTGGTGCCCGCGGGCGGCGGCAGCGCCGGGGGATGGCACAACTCCTCCGACAGCCTCGACATCCGCCTCGCGGCACGGGCCGACGCCAAGGACCTGGCCAGGCTCGTCGTGGACAGCGATCACGAGGTCTCGTTCGGCCTCGACGGGGCACGGCGTTCGGCCGGTCGGACGGACGAGAAGAACAAGTCCGCGGTGACCTACCCCGACGTCCTCAAGGACGCCGACCTGGAGCTGATATCCAGGCCCGGCGGCCTCAAGGAGAACATGGTCCTGCGCTCCAAGGAAGCGCCGCGCAGTTGGCTCTTCCCGCTGCGGACCAAGGGCCTGGCCGCCTCCCTGGACAACGGCGACGTCGTCCTCAAGGACTCCGAGGGCAAGCAGCGCGTGCGGATCCCGCACGGCTACATGGAGGACTCCAAGGTCCACCCGGAGTCCGGCGACGGCGCGATATCCACCAAGGTCGGCTACCGGCTCGTCGAGCACGACGGCGGGCAGGCGCTGCGCGTGGACCTCGACGGCGACTGGCTCGCCTCGCCGGACCGGGTGTTCCCCGTGCGGGTCGACCCGCCCATGGTGGAGCCCATCGGCGCCTCCTCGAGCATGTACGTCGAGAAGTCCGGCAGCAACAACTGGAGCTCGGCCTCCGAGGACACCCTCAAGGTCGGCGCGGTGAGCGACGGCGGCACCAGCCGGGCCGCGAGCTACCTCGCCTTCCCCAACGTGGCCTCCAAGCTGCGTAACCACAAGATCTTCGGCGCTTCGCTCAACGTCCTCAACTACTGGTCGGCCTCCTGCCGTCCCCGTGAGGTGAACGTCCACCCGGTCACCGAGTCGTGGACGGCCGGCAAGGGCCACACCTACCCCGGTCCCTCCTTCGGCCCGAAGATCGCGGGCTCCTCCTTCGCCCACGGCTTCATCGGCGAGGGCCAGTCCGACTCCGCCTGCCCCGCCGCCTGGGAGGCCATGGATCTGGGTACCAAGGGACGCGACCTGGTCGAGGACTGGGCGAACGGGACCCGCCCCAACTACGGCCTGACCCTGCGCGGCTCCGACTCCGACACGCTGAGCTGGAAGAAGTTCTCCAGCACCAACAGCGCCAACCCGCCCTCGCTCTACGTCACGCACACGCCCTACGACGCGAAGTACTCGGTCGAACGTGCCAACCCGGAGCCGGCGGTCAGCCGTAGCCAGGACGGCAAGGTCAAGATCAAGGTGACCAACCTCGGCGCCGAGACCTGGACCCCCCAGACCTACGAGCTGGGCTACCGCGCCTACAAGGGCGGCAAGCTCGTCAAGCAGGCGTCGTCCGCTCAGCTGCCCAAGGACGTGCCCCGCGGCGCGAGCGTCACCCTCGACGCGACGATCGAGAAGGGCGACCCGGGCGAGTACCTGATCGACTTCTCCATGATCCGCAAGGGTCTGACCTTCTTCACCGACGCGGGCATCGCCCCGGTGCGCATCGCGCTGAACGTGCTGGCCATCCCGCCGGTCGTCGACGCCTTCCACCCGGCCAACGGCTACCAGTCCCAGACGCTCACGCCGGAGTTGTGGGCCAACGCCCGGGACATGGACAAGACCGGGCAGACGCTGCAGTACCGCTACGAGGTCTGTGAGTCCGGCAAGGACGGCAAGCCGAAGGACTGCTTCTTCTCCGACTGGTCCCCCGACCGCAGCTGGGTCGTCCCGGCCGGCAAACTGCGCTGGTCCAAGACCTATCTGTGGCGCCCCTGGAGCAGGGACAACGCGGCCGTCAGCCCCGAGCTGCCGTACGCCACCCTGCTGACCGCGGTTCCCCAGCCGGTCATCACCTCGCACCTGGCCGGTTCGCCCTACGGTTCCTCGGACAAGCCCTTCGACCCGCAGGTCGGCAACTTCGCCAGCGCGGCGGTCGACGCATCGGTGGCCACCATCGGCCCGGAGCTCACCATCGCCCGGACCTACAACAGCCTGGACCCGTCCAGGAACCACGTCTTCGGCGCGGGCTGGGCCTCGCGCCTCGACATGAAGGTGACGCCGGACGACGACGGAACCGGCAACGTCGTCGCCACCTACCCCGACGGCCAGCAGGTCCGGTTCGGCCGCAACCCCGACGGCTCCTTCGCCGCCCCCATGGGCCGTGACGCCGCCTTCACCACCGTCAAGGAGGGCGGCTGGCAGCTCACTGACAAGAATGGCGTCCGCTACACCTTCCGCGCCGACGGGCTGCTCGGCACGGTCACCGACGCGAGCGGGCTGGCCCAGTCCTTCACCTACACGGACGGCAAGCTCGTCCAGCTCCGCAACGAGGCCAGCAAGCGAAGCCTGTTCTTCCAGTGGACGGGTGACCACATCACGGCAGTCGGCACCGACCCGCTGCGCATCAGCCCGCTGACCTGGACGTACGAGTACGACGGGGACAAGCTCGCCAAGGTCTGCTCTCCCGAGAAGACCTGCACCCAGTACGAGTACGGAAAGGGCTCGCACTACCGCAGCGTGGCCCTGGACTCCGGCCCCTACGCCTACTGGCGCTTCGGTGAGGACGGCGGCGACGACGCCGTCAGCCAGGTCACCGTCAACCAGGGCAAGGACCGGGCCCAGTACGTCGACGTCACCCACGACGCCACCGGCCCGCTGAGCGGCACCTCGGACAACGCGGCCGGCTTCAACGGCACCTCCTCGCGCGTCGACCTGCCCGAGAACCTGCTGAACCTGCAGCGCAGCCTCGCGGTCAGCATGTGGTTCCGCACCTCCGGCAACGGCGTGCTGCTGAACTACCGCTCCGACAAGCACAACGACAGCAACGACGGCACCAGCGCGCCCGTGCTCTACATCGGCGCGGACGGAAAGCTGCGCGGACAGTTCCGCATCGGCCGCATCTCGCCCATCACCACCGGAACCGCCGTCAACGACGGCCAGTGGCACCACGTGGTGCTGTCCTCGGACGGCGCCCGGCAGACCCTCTTCCTGGACGGCAAGCGCCACGGCAGCCTGGATGCACCGGTCAACCACGGCAACCAGCGGTTCGCCGAGATCGGCTCCGGCTACGCCTACGACTGGCCCTCCCCGCCCGCCAAGGGCGCGGTCTACTTCAAGGGCGACATCGACGAGGTCGCCGTCTACCACAAGCCGATCGGCACCGCCGCCGCGCAGTCCCTCTACACGGCCCGCGAGCAGGCTGACCAGCTCACCAAGGTGACGACACCCGGCGGCCGCACGGCCGTGGAGGTCTCGTACGACACCTCCGTCGACCGCGTCGACAAGCTGACCGACAACAACGGCGGCCAGTGGCAGCTGGGCGTCCCCGTCACCGGCCTGTACGGCAAGGAGCTCATCCGCACCGTCCAGGTCACTGACCCGAAGAACCGTCGGCACTTCTACGACTACGACCCGCTGGCCGGGCGCGTCATCCGCTACGTCTCGCCGCTGCGCGACAAGCCGGTGGAGCCCCAGAAGCCCCGGCCCACGACCTCTCCGACCCCCGGTACCGAGGGCGGCATATTCGAGGGCGGTGTCGTCGGCGACGGCAAGCCCCCGATGGACTATCCCGACCCCGAATTCGTCGGCGGCGCCGTCAACGCCATGGGCGTCCGCAGCTTCGGCTACGACGACAAGGGCTTCCAGAACCGGGTCATGGACGAGAACGGTCATGCACTCGACATGACCTACGACGACCAGGGCAACGTCGCGACGCGCAAGACCTGCCGCGACCTCGATGACTGCCAGACCACGTACTACTCGTACTACTACGACGAGAAGAACCCGGTCGACCCGCGCAACGGCAAGCTCACCGAGTCCCGCGACGCCCGCTCGGCCGACGCTACGGACAACACCTACCGGACGACGTACTCCTACGACGCCCGCGGCGAGCTGACCGAGCAGACCGCACCGGACGGCCGCAAGGCCACCCGTGTCTTCACCACCGGATCGGACCCCGCCTTCAACAACGAGGGCACCGCTCCGGCCGGCCTGCTGGCGTCCATGACCGACGCCAAGGGCAAGACGACCAAGTACTCCTACTTCGCCAACGGCGATCTCGCAGAGACCACCGACCCGGCGGGCCTGATCACCCGGTACACCTACGACCGCCTGGGCCGCAAGCTCACCGAGACCGACATCAGCGACTCCCAGCCCAAGGGCGTGACCGTCAGCTACACCTACGACGGCCTGGGCCGGACGGTCGGCACGACCAAGCCCGGGGTCAAGAACCAGGTCACCGGCGCCACGCACACCGCGCGTACGACCGTCGAGTTCGACCAGGACGGCCTGGTGCTGCGCTCCGAGGTAGCCGACACCACGGGCGGCGACCCCACCCGCGAGACCCGCACCGAGTACGACGACTCCGGCCGCCCCGTACGGGTGACGGACGCCGAAGGCGGCGAGACGAGCTTCGGCTACGACGCGCTGGGCAACCGCGCCTGGCAGGTCGACCCGAGCGGTACCCGGACCGAATTCACCTACACCCCGCGCAACAGCGTGGCCGAAATACGGGTGCGCGACTGGCGCGGCGACCCCGAGGAAGCGCCGAAGGACGGCGGAGAGAAGGTCCTCGTGACCGACTCCTACGCCTACGACATGGCCGGCCGCATGACCCGGCACACCGATGCCATGGGCCGCACGCGTGCCTTCAGCTACTACGACGACGGGCTCAGCAAGGCCGTACGAGCCGTGGGCGTGCGCCAGCCGGACGGCTCCACCCGCGACATCGAGCTCGAACGGAACACGTACGACGCCCTCGGCAATCTGATACGCAAGGCCACCGGCAACGGCACGACCGTCACTGCCTACGACTACGACGTCTCCGGCCGTACACAGAGCATCACCACGGACCCGGGCCGACTCGACCGCAAGGTCAGCTACACGTACGACGGCGCGGACAACGTGACGCGCGTCGTGCACACGGGCAAGAGCTCCAACGTCCAGTTCTCCAACAGCAACTCCGAGGTCGTCGACTACACCTACGACGCCGCCGGCCGGGAGCTCAGCGAGACCACCCTCAACGGCAAGGACCGGCTGACCACGACGTTCATGCGTGACCAGCGCGGTCTGCTCCTCTCGGAGACCGAGCCGCGCGGCAACGCCGAAGGCGCGGACGCGGAGGCCTACACCACCACCTACACCTATGACGAGCTCGGCCGTCAGGTGACGGTCACCGAACCGGCCGCCGACGCGGAGAACGGCGACGGCGACGCCAAGGCCGTCAAGGTCCGCCCGACCACGACCACCGGCTACAACGCCTTCGACGAGGCGACCCAGAGCAAGGACCCGCAGGGCCGCGTCTCCTCCGTCACCTTCGACAAGGCCGGCCGTCCCACGACCAGCACCTCCCCGTCGTACACCCCGCCCGGGGCCTCCGAGCCGATCACTCCGGTGAGCCGCAACGAGTACGACGAGGCGGGCCGGATCACGACGACCACCGACGCGCTCGGCAACGTCAAGCGCTACCGCTACGACCAGCTCGGCCGGATGGTCCAGCGCGAGGAACCGCGTTCCTCGAAGCTGCTCGGCCTGGTGACCGACCCCGGCAAGAGCGTGCCGGCCGGTGCCGGTGCCGTGTGGTCGTACACCTACTCCCGCACGGGCGAGACGCTGTCCGTGACGGACCCCACCGGGGCCCGGACCGAAACCACCTACGACGACCTCGGCCGTCAGCGCACGGCGACGGCAGTGGAGCGCAAGTCCGACCAGACCCGCTACTTCACCACCGCCTTCACCTACGACGACGCCGACCGGCTGATCGCACAGACCGCGCCCAGCGGCGACACCACGCGCTTCACCTACGACGCGCTCGGCCAGCTGACGGGCACCGAGGACGCCGCCGGCGTGAAGACGCAGACCGGCTACGACATGTCCGGCCGCGTCATCCGCAACAGCGACGCCCTGGGCCGCACCGTGCGGCAGGACTACGACCAGGCCGGCCGGATGACCGGTCAGCTCTGGCTGGACAAGGACGACCGCCCGCTGCGCAACCGCAGCTTCCGCTACGACCAGGCGGGCAACCCCACCAAGTCCACCGACGCCAAGGGCAAGACGACCAGTTACACCTTCGACCCGCAGAACCAGCTGGTGAAGCAGGACGAGCCGGTGTCCGCCGGCAAGACGATCACGACCAGCTTCGGCTACGACGTGAACGGCAACCGCACCCGCTTCACCGACGGGCGAGGCAACAGCACCCGCTACACCTTCAACAGCCTCGGCCTGCCCGAGTCGGTGATCGAGCCGGAGACCAAGGACCACCCGGCCCCGGCCGACCGTACCTGGACCACCTCCTACGACGCCGAGGGCAACCCGGTCCGGCTCACCGAGCCCGGCAAGGTGGAGCGTCAGCGCACCTTCGACCCCAGCGGTCTGCTGCTGCAGGAGACCGGTTCCGGGGCCGAGGCCTCGACTCCCTCCCGCATCTACGAGTACGACGCGGCCGGCCGGATGACTTCCGCCGGCGCCCCCAAGGGAACAAATGTCTTCCAATACAACGACCGTGGCCTGCTGACCTCCGCGAAGGGCGGCTCCGGCGACGCCACGTTCGGCTACGACGAGAACGGCCGCCTGCTCACCCGGGTCGACGCTGCCGGAACGGCGGTGTTCTCCTACGAGAAGGGCCGGCTGAAGTCCCTCAAGGACGCGCGGTCACAGCAGCTGTTCTCCTACCGCTACGACAAGTCGGGCGCGCTGGAGGGCATCGACTCCCCCGGGGTGAACCGCACCTTCGGCTACGACGCGCTGGGCCGTCAGGTCTCCGACATCACCAAGTCGACCGGTGGGACGACGCTGGCCTCGTTCGAGTACGCCTTCGACGACAACGACCGTCTGGTCTCGAAGAAGACCACGGGCACGGCCGGCGCGGGTGAGCAGAAGTACGCCTACGACGACGAGGGCCGCCTGACCTCCTGGACCGACAAGGACGGCAAGACCACGGGCTACTCGTGGGACGACGCCGGCAACCGGGTCCAAGCGGGCGAGCGCAAGGCGACGTACGACGCGCGCAACCGGATGCTGTCGGACGGTGAGGCCACCTACGCCTACACCCCGCGCGGCACCCGGAAGTCCGCCACGACGTCCGGCCTGACCGAGGAGAGCCGTTTCGACGCCTTCGGCCAGCTGGCGAAGCAGGGCGAGATCTCCTACCAGTACGACGCCCTCGGCCGCTTGGTCGACCGCGACGGCACCCAGCACACCTACGCCGGCCTCGACGACGAGGTCGTCACCGACGGCCGCGGTGTCTACAGCCGGGGCCTGACCGGCGAGCTGATCTCCGTCACCCAGGACGGATCCACGCGCCTCGCGATGAGCGACCGTCACGGCGACGTCGTCGGCACCCTGAACGTCAACGACACCAACCCGACGAAGCTCACGTCCTCGACCGCCTTCGACCCCTTCGGCCGCACCACAGCCACCCAGGGCGACCAGGTCGCCATCGGCTACCAGGGCGACTGGACCGACCCGTCCACCCAGCAGGTCAACATGGCCGCCCGCTGGTACGACGCCGGCTCCGGCTCCTTCACCTCCCGCGACAGCTACACCCTCGACCCGAACCCCTCGTCCATCCGCGCCAACCGCTACACCTACGGCGACGGCGACCCGGTGGACAACGTGGACCCGACGGGCCACTGGAGCATCGGCGGGGCCCTGAAGAAGATCGGCCGGAAGGCCGCGTCCGCCGGCCGCTACATCGAGCGAAAGGCCTCGCAGGCCTACCACTATGTGGAGCAGAAGGCCTCCCAGGTCTACCACTACGTGGAACGGCAGGTCTCGCGGGCCTACCACTACGTGGAACGGAAGATCTCCTCCGGCGTCAACTGGATGCGGCAGAAGATCTCCTCCGGTGCCCGGTGGCTGGGCAACAAGATCTCGTCCGGTGCCCGGTACATACGTAACCAAGGTGCCCGCATCTACAAATCCGCGGCACAGATCTATCGCGAGAGCCGCCAGTACATCAGCGACAAGGCGCGGTCGGCGAAGAAGTTCATCGCCACGCACAACCCCATCCCGGTCCTCGCCAAGGCACTTCGCCCGGTCTACGCGGGCATGAAGACCGTGGTCTCGGCGACGATCCACGCCCCGGCGCTGATCGTCCAGGAGACCAAGCAGATCGTCCAGGACGTGGCCAAGGTCGCCACCGAGGTCACGAAGATCATGGCCGACGTGAGCGCCAAGATGGTCTCCGCGGTTGACTCGGCGATCACGGCGGTCTCGGAGTTCGCCCAGACGGCGGCCCCCTACCTGAAGGCCGCGCTGGACTTCGCGGGCGAGGTCACGGGCATCAACGACGCGATCGCGTGCGCCACGAAGGGCGATGTCGAGGCGTGCCTGTGGACCGTCGCGACGGTCGGCAGCATGTTCGTCCCCGGCTCGACGGCGGCGGTCCGCGGGGCGAAGCTCGCACGGGGCGGCGCGAAGGTGGCCCGCGCGGGGAAGGCCGAAGGGAAGGTCGCGAAGGCCGCGGAAAAGGTCGAGGACGCGGCGGGCGCCACCTGCGAGAAGCCCCCGAACAGTTTCACGCCGGAAACCCCGGTCCTGATGGCCGATGGCACGACCAAGCCCATCAAGGACGTCAAGACCGGCGACAAGGTCCTGGCGACTGACCCAACAACAGGAAAGACGGAAGCTCGGGCTGTTGACGACGTCATCATCGGCAACGGTGAGAAGCACCTCGTCAAGCTGACGGTCGACACAGACGGCGACAAGGGCGACGCCACCGGCACCATCAACGCGACCGAGGGCCACCCGTTCTGGCTGGAGGACCAGAAGACTTGGGCTAAGGCCGGCGAAATCAAGCCGGGCGCGCTGCTTCGGACTTCAGCGGGCACGTGGGTCAAGGTCACGGCAACGCGGGCGTGGACAGCGGTCCAGCAGGTGTTCAACCTGTCGGTCGGCGCGATCCACACGTACTATGTACTCGCGGGCGGCACACCGGTCCTGGTACACAACACCAACACGGGCTGCCCGACATCTTATGCGTTGTCGCTGAAGACTGGGGCTCCGAAGGGTAGCGGCGCGAATCAGGCCTACCAGATTAGGCAGGTTGGTTCGACCGAATACCATGCCACGGGTGGCGGTACGCAAGTTTGGGCTGACGGTCTCGATATCAACACTTCCGAACTTCTGGATGCCAAGTTTGTTAGCAATCCGGGGCGGAGTCCCTTTGTGCCGGGCGGGAAGGTCCCAGGATTTATCCAGGCGAAGATCGATGCCAAGATAGGCGATGAATTCTCACGATACGCGGCGGTGATCAACGATTCTGGAAATCCATTGACGGGATTGCGCGTCATCACCAACGAATCGGGGGCCGTGCCATACTTTAGGGGCCTGATGCAGCAGCATGGGGTACCAGGCTCTGTCGTCTTGAGTCCATAGGAAAGGATCAGGTCAGTGACGTACCTAGCCGTCTTTGAGGACCAGAGTTGTGGTGTTCGACGCTCGGATCTGATCGCAGCATTGGAGCGCGACTGGCCGACCGCTGTGATCCATGAGCGCCAAGGGTCACAGGAGTCCAGGGATGTGGTTTGGTCTTACACAGACGATAGCCAGGAGCTTGAGGGCTACTCCCATGTGGACGGAACTTGCATTTACCTCGATTCCCCCCTCGGTTTGGCCGCTAGGTTTGCGCTCTGGTTCCGAGGCTTGGTGCCCGCAGATATTGATCTGGTGTTCTGTGATGATGGGTACAGCTTCGGCGGGAGCATCGAGATGGGCATGAGTGTTGATGACGTGAGCGCCATCGCCGCTGATTCCTGATAACTCTCCTCGGGGCGTGATGGGAACATAGAGTCGCGTTTCTCTGCGAAACGCAGAGGCCCCACCGGATTGCTTTCCGGTGGGGCCTCTGCGGTGTCTGACGGCAGTAGTTGACGGCAACGTCAGCGGACGAGCACTGCGGCGGGCGGATCGTCACGGGCGTCGTCAGCGGGGTTGAGGGCGTCTATGGCTTCGCATTGGAGACGGGTCTGACGTGGACCCCAGCAGCGTCCGCCCATCGACCGACTGTGCCTACAGCCGCTGCCATCCGCCCAGGGCTAGTCCGCGTTCGCCGACCCGCTGCCGCGCCACCCGCAGGCGGCCGTCCGTGCCCAGCACAGCCACCGTCACACGACCAGCCGCGTCAAGCGCCAACGCCGGCGCCCCCGCGAACTCCTCCCCCGTCTCCGACCACTGCGCGGCGAGCGTCTCGTCGCCGCTGGGGCACACCGCGACGGCCGGGAGGCCGGAAGCGGCCCGCTGGGCCAGCACCGTGCACTCGTGACCGTCGAGAACGGCCCGCAGCACGGCGACGGGGCCGCTGCCGGTGCCGCCCACCGAGACGGTGACAGGCTCGACGTCGGCATCGGCAGAGGCCTCCGCGGACACCGGCTCGGGGACGAGCGTCTGGAGCTCCCCGTCCGCCGCGTCACGCCAGAAGTGCGTGACGCGGTCCTCGCCGGTGACACCCGAAGCGGAGGAGCCGGACGCCGGCTTCGCGGGGACGTTGCGTACGCGCCGCACCGGCCCGCCCGCCTGCTCCTGCCGCCAGCGCAACACGAATTCGGCCGCGGGGGCGATCAGTTCGACGCGCCCGGCGGGCGTGGCGACGGCGGTCAGGCCGTCGAGGACGTGACTGCCCTTCATATCGGCCCAGGGGCCCCAGATGCCGCGCGCGTCCTGCCGGCGCCCGCACACCCCGCCGCCGGAGTTGCGCACGAAGACGTGCAGCCCGGCGGAGTCGACGGCCGCCGCGGGGGCGCCGATCTGGGCCGAGCGCTGCCAGTCCTGGCCGTGGGGCGAGCCGAGGGAGCGCCAGTTCGTCGGCGGGCGGCCGGACTGGAACTGGGTGGCGTAGACGATGTCGGTCTCGGTGCGGTCGTCGACGTCACGGCGCCGCACGCCGACCAGGTGGACGTAACCCTTCGGGCCTTGCGCTATGGACAGGCACGGCTCCAGGCCGGGCACCGCCAGCAGCTCCGGGCCCGTCCAGTCGGGGCCGCCGGGCCGGGTCTCGGTCCAGCGCACGACACCGCCCTCGGCCGGCGCGTAGGCCGTCAGGCGGCCGTCGCTCCCCCTCAGTAGCCAGCCGGTGACCGGGGTGGCCGTACGCACTGCCATGACTCGCTGCCAGCCTTTCTCGCATGCGGCTCTCGCCTCGGCCTCGGTCGCACTGCGCTCAGAGCGCTCGGAGCCCGTTTGTCGACCCTCGACAATAACATCGTGGCCGGTCAGGACATCCGGCCACGGTGGCCGGGCGCCGTGCGAGGCTGTGGCCATGACCATGAACACTCTGCTCGTCGTGGACGCCGCGAACGTCGTCGGCTCGGTGCCGGACGGCTGGTGGCGCGACCGCCGCGGCGCGGCCGAGCGGCTGCGGGACCGCCTCGCGGGGTACGCGGCGGCCGGTTCGCGCGCGCTGTTCGCGGACGGGCCGGAGGTCGTCCTGGTGGTGGAGGGCAAGGCGCGCGGCGTCGCACCGGTGCCGGGCGTACGGGTCGAGGAGGCGTCAGGCAGCGGCGACGACGCGATCGTCGAGGTGGTGGCGGCGCGGGAGCCGGGACGGCGCTGCGTGGTCGTCACGGCCGACCGCGAGCTGCGGGCACGCGTGACCGCGCTCGGCGCGGAGGTGACCGGACCGAGCGCGGTAGCGGTGGACGCCTGAGGCCCTGAAGCCCTGAAGCCGTAAGGCCTTGAAGCCCTGAGGCCTTACGGGACCCGGCTGTGCCGCTTCCCGTACACGAAGTACAGCACGCAACCGAGGACCATCCACACCGCGAACCGCAGCCACGTCTCCGCGGTCAGATTGAGCATCAACCACACCGAGGCGACGACCGACAGGACGGGCACCGCGGGCACCAGCGGGGTGCGGAAGGCGCGCGGCAGGTCGGGCCGGGTCCGGCGGAGGATGATGACGCCGAGGGCGACGACGACGAACGCGAAGAGCGTGCCGATGTTGACGAGTTCGGCGAGGACGTCGATCGAGGTGAATCCCGCCAGGACGGCGACGACCACGCCCAGCAGGATCGTGGAGCGGTAGGGCGTCCCGTACTTCGGGTGCACCCGGGAGAAGATCCGCGGCAGCAGCCCGTCGCGGCTCATCGCGAAGAACACCCGGCTCTGGCCGAGCAGCAGGATCATGCAGACGGTCGTCAGGCCGACGGCGGCGCCGAAGCTGATGAGCCCGGCCCAGAACGGGTGCCCGGTGGCCTTGAAGGCGTCGGCGAGCGGGGCGTCCGTGGACAGCTCGCTGTACTTCTGCATGCCGGTGACGACGACGGACACGGCCACGTAGAGCAGCGTGCAGATGGCGAGGGAGCCGAGGATGCCGCGCGGCACGTCGCGCTGCGGGTTGCGGGTCTCCTCGGCGGCGGTGGCGACGATGTCGAAGCCGATGAAGGCGAAGAAGACCACGGCGGCGGCCGAGAAGATGCCCATGACGCCGAAGTTCGACGGGGAGAAGCCGAAGATCAGCTGCACGAGCGGCGCCTTGATGTCACCGCCGGCCGTGGTGCTCTGGGACTTCGGGATGAACGGCTCGTAGTTGGCGCCGTTGATGAAGAAGGCCCCGACGATGATCACGATGAGGACGACGGTGACCTTGACGGCGACCACGACGGCCGTCACGCGCGAGGACAGCTTCATGCCGAGGACGAGGATCGCCGTCAGCACCAGGACGAGGATGCAGGCGAGCAGATCGAAGCCGAAGCGGCCCTCGTGCGTGCCTTGCAGGACGACGGGCAGGTGCCAGCCCGCGTTGTCGAGGAGTGAGCGGATGTAGCCCGACCAGCCGACGGAGACGACGGCGCAGCCGAGCGCCAGCTCCAGGATCAGGTCCCAGCCGATGATCCAGGCGGGCAGCTCGCCGAGGGAGGCGTACGAGAAGGTGTACGCGGAGCCGGCGACCGGCACGGTGGAGGCGAACTCGGCGTAGCACAGCGCCGCGAGCCCGCAGACGACGCCGGCGAGGACGAAGGCCAGGGCCACCGACGGGCCGGCATTCTCCTTGGCGACCTTGCCGGTGAGGACGAAGATGCCGGTGCCGATGACGACGCCGACGCCGAAGACGGTGAGGTCGAGGGCGGTGAGGGACTTCTTGAGCGCGTGCTCGGGCTCCTCCGTGTCCCGGATGGACTGCTCTACGGATTTGGTACGGAAGACCCCGCGCTTGCCGCGGCGCTCCCCGAGAGGTTGCTGTTCGCTCGTGCTCATCGGCCCACCTCCACCTGCTCGCGTCTCATGGCCGTCTGGTGCTCCTGGCCGTCGCCCACCGGGAACTGAGCGAGTGTCCGCGATGATCCGGGCCGGACAGGGGCCTGACCGGCCACCACCTCCAGGATTCACCCGATGGGACGCACCGGTCCATATGCAGACGGGCCGGTCGTACCACCCGGATAGGTGGTACGACCGGCCCGGTCTGTAAGGGGCGCGGGGAACTGCGCGATCAGCCACGTACGACGTGCAGCCGACCGGCGGAGAGCGGAAACCTAGTCGCGCACGGGCTCCACGGCAGCAGCCTCACCGGCGGCCTCCGCCGCCTCGGGCGCGTCCTCGAAGCGCCCGTCCAGCTTCGCGACAAGCCCCGTAACCTGCCGGGCGATGTCCGGCGCGGTCAGCCCGATCTCGGCCATGACCTCCTTGCGGGAGGCATGGTCGAGGAAGCGCGGCGGAATGCCGAAGTCACGCAGCGGCAGGTCGACGCCGGCGTCGCGCAGCGCCTGGGCGACGGCCGAACCGACGCCGCCGACGCGGCTGTTGTCCTCGACGGTGACGACGACGCGGTGCTCGGCGGCGAGGCCGGGCAGGGCGGGGTCGACCGGCTTGACCCAGCGCGGGTCGACGACCGTGGCGGAGATGCCCTGCTTGTCGAGGAGGTCGGCGATCTCCAGGCACATCGGGGCGAGCGCGCCGACGGAGACGAGGAGGACGTCGGGGCACTCCACGCCCTCGGCGGGCTTGCGCAGCACGTCCATGCCACCGACGCGGCCGACGGCCTCGACGGCCGGGCCGACGGTGCCCTTGGAGTAGCGCACGACGGTGGGGGCGTCCTTGACCTCGACGGCCTCGCGGAGCTGGGCGCGGACCTGGTCGGCGTCGCGCGGGGCGGCGATCCGCAGGTCGGGCACGACCTGGAGGATCGACATGTCCCACATGCCGTTGTGCGAGGCGCCGTCGTCACCGGTGACGCCGGCGCGGTCGAGGACGAACGTGACGCCGCACTTGTGCAGGGCTACGTCCATGAGCACCTGGTCGAAGGCGCGGTTGAGGAACGTGGCGTAGACGGCGAAGACCGGGTGCAGGCCGCCGGTGGCCAGGCCGGCCGCGGAGGTGGCCGCGTGCTGCTCGGCGATGCCGACGTCGTAGACGCGGTCGGGGAAGGCCTTGGCGAACTTGCCGAGGCCGACCGGCTGCATCATGGCCGCCGTGATGGCGACGATGTCCTCGCGCTCCTTGCCGAGCTCGACCATCTCGTCGGCGAAGACGGAGGTCCAGCTGGCGCCGGAGGAGGCGACCGGGAGGCCCGTGTCGGGGTGGATGGCGCCGATGCCGTGGAAGCGGTCCGCTTCGTTCTGCTCGGCGTGCTTGTAGCCGCGGCCCTTCTGGGTCAGGCAGTGCACGAGGACGGGGCCGCCGAAGCGCTTGGCGCGCTGCAGGGCGGACTCCAGGGCCTCGATGTCGTGGCCGTCGATCGGGCCGACGTACTTCAGGCCCAGGTCCTCGAACATGCCCTGCGGGGCGATGAAGTCCTTCAGGCCCTTCTTCGCGCCGTGCAGCGTCTCGTACAGCGGCTTCCCGACGACCGGGGTGCGCTCCAGGATGTCCTTGCCGCGGGCCAGGAAGCGCTCGTAGCCGTCCGTGGTGCGCAGGGTGGCGAGGTGGTTGGCGAGGCCGCCGATGGTGGGCTCGTAGGAGCGCTCGTTGTCGTTGACGACGATGACGAGCGGGCGGTCCTTGGCGACGGCGATGTTGTTCAGCGCCTCCCAGGCCATGCCGCCGGTGAGCGCGCCGTCGCCGATGACGGCGACGACGTGGTCCTTGCGGCCCCGCACCTGGTTGGCCTTGGCGAGGCCGTCGGCCCAGCCGAGCACGGTGGAGGCGTGGCTGTTCTCGATCACGTCGTGCGCGGACTCGGCGCGCGAGGGGTAGCCGGACAGGCCGTCCCTGGCGCGCAGCTTCGAGAAGTCCTGGCGGCCGGTGAGCAGCTTGTGGACGTACGCCTGGTGCCCGGTGTCGAAGAGGATCTTGTCCTTGGGCGAGTCGAAGACCCGGTGCATGGCGATGGTCAGCTCGACCACGCCGAGGTTGGGCCCGAGGTGACCGCCGGTCTTGGAGACGGCGTCGACGAGGAAGGTGCGGATCTCGGCGGCGAGCCGGTCGAGCTGCTCCGGGCTGAGCCGGTCCAGGTCGCGCGGTTCCCTGATGCGGGTCAGCAGGGCCACCCGTGCCTCCTCTTCGTCGAGCTGTCGGCTTGTAGAGCGTGTAGAAGTCTTGAGGAACCTCTAGATCCGTCGAGTCTAATGTTCCGCCCGCCGTGGCGATGAACGGGTGATGCGACCTGAGTCACCCGAGCGGACGTACGAGCGGCCTGCGGCACGGCAAAACGGCCCATAGGGCGCGGGACGGGCGGGGCGACGGTGGCTGGTCCAGCCCTATCGGGTCCGATTCGTACGTACGGCTGTACGGCGGGCGCGGCGGGCGTCCGGGCCTCGCATACCGGACCGGGCCCCCTTCGGACGTACGTCCGTATGGCGCGCGGCGACCCGACCGCGCCTTGCCATGGACGCGGGCTGCACGCCCGCGCCCCAAAGGGGCGCGGGGAACTGCGCGACCAGCCACGACGGACCGGCGGACAGCGAAGGCGAGCGGGCTGGAGCCCGTACAGGCGGGCGCACCCGTACGGCGAGAGGCCCGCACAGCGGGGGCACCCGCATGGCGAGAGGCCCATACGGCGGAGGCCCGTACGGCGGGCGCCCCCGGACACAAAGGCGCCGCCGTCCGCCGCCCCAGGCGGACGGCGGCCGGCGGCGCCCCATGAGCAGAGCGCACCCCGCAGGGCTTACGCGCCCCGCAAGGCCTACGCCCGCCCCGCGGTCTTCTGCGTCCTCCGGGACACGGAGTCAATAACGACCGCAGCCAGCAGCACCGCACCCGTGATCATGTACTGAACGGCCGAGGCGATGCCCAGCAGTGCCATCCCCGACGCGATCGACTGGATCACCAGCACGCCCAGCAGGGCGGACCAGGTCTTGCCGCGCCCGCCGAAGAGGCTCGTGCCGCCGATGACGGCCGCGGCGATCGCGTTCATCAGGAGGCTGCCGGCCCCGGAGGACTGGTTCGCGGCGTTGATCTGCGACGCGAGGAACATGCCGCCGACGGCCGCCATCGTCCCGGAGAGGGCGAAGACGGAGATCCGGACCGCGGCGACGTTGATGCCGGCGCGGCGCGCCGCCTCGACGCTGCCGCCGAGGGCGAAGACCTTCCGCCCGTACGAGGTGCGGCGCAGCACCAGGTCCAGCGCCACGACGACCCCGAGGAAGATCACCACGGCCAGGGGCAGGCCCTTGTACTGGTTGAACAGCCACGCCACCACGTACGCGGGCACGGCCAGCGCCACCGTGCGGAGCACGATCTCGCTGAGCGGCCGGCTGGGCACGCCCGCGGCCTCGC
Organism: Streptomyces sp. SCA2-17; assembly: GCF_044336695.1. Classification (NCBI taxonomy): domain Bacteria; kingdom Bacillati; phylum Actinomycetota; class Actinomycetes; order Kitasatosporales; family Streptomycetaceae; genus Streptomyces; species Streptomyces sp. SCA2-17. Next base: position 5,120,136 of record NZ_CP117521.1, on the reverse strand, counting down.
GGCGCCTGCTGTCGCGGAAGGACACCAGGAAGAACGCGGCCACGGCGACCGTCGCCAGCCCGTACGCGGCGGCGATGTCGGTGAAGTAGTGGTTGGTGAGGCCCGCGACCAGCCCTGAGTCGTCCAGGTTGATCGTTCCGTTGGAGCCGAGCACCTGGAGCATCAGGCCGTTCCAGCCCAGCAGGCCCGCCAGGGTGACGACGAACGCGGGGACGCCGATCCGGGCGAAGAAGAAGCCGTGCAGGGCGCCGATCACGGTGCCGGAGAGGATCGCCAGGACGAGCGCGAGCCACTCCGGCATGCCGTGGCTCACGTTCAGCACGGCGAAGACGGCGGCCGCGAGCCCGCTGACCGAGCCGACGGACAGGTCGATCTCGCCGAGGATCAGCACGAAGACGATGCCGACCGCGATGAGGCCGGTGCCGGCGGCGGTGACGAAGAGGTTGTTGAGGTTCTCCGCGCCGAGGAAGGCCGAGTCCCGCAGCTGGAAGACCAGGGCGATGACGATCAGGCCGACGACGACGGGGAGGGAGCCGAGCTCGCCGCTGCGCATCTTGCGGCGGAATTCGCCCCAGTAGCCGGCGAAGCCTTCCTCGCGGACGAGGAGGCGGGGGTCGACGGCGGGGAGGGCGTCGTGCGCGGGGGCCTGGCCGTTGGTGGGCTCGGTGGACGACGTGGGCAGGTCGGTGCTCATGCGCCCGCCTCCTTCTCAGGCTTGCCGGTCTTGCCGGCCGCGTCGGCGGGGTCAGCCTCGGCGACCGGGGCGACCGGGGCGACCGGGGCGGCCGGGACGGTCTGGGCGGCCGGGGTGGTCGGACCCGCCTCAGCGGCACCGGTGGCCCCCACAGCTCCAGCAGACCCCGCAGCCCCCGCAGCCCCCGCGGAGCGGTCCCGGCGCCGGGTGACAGCGTTGTCGGTGGCACCGGTGATGGCGGAGATGATCTCTTCCTGGGAGGTCGACCGGACGTCGAAGGTCCCGTTGTTCCGGCCGAGGCGCAGCACGGCGACGCGGTCGGCGACGGCCTTCACGTCGGCCATGTTGTGGCTGATGAGGATGACCCCGAGGCCGCGCTCGCGCAGCCGCTCGACCAGGTCCAGGACCTGCGCGGTCTGCTCGACGCCGAGCGCCGCGGTCGGCTCGTCCAGGATGACGATCTTGGGTTCGCCGAGCAGCGAGCGGGCGATGGCGACGGTCTGCCGCTGCCCGCCGGAGAGCGAGGCGATGGGGATCCGGACGCTGGGGATCCGGATAGACAGGGTGGAGAGCAGCTCGCGGGCGCGGCGCTCCATCTCGACCTCGTCGAGCACCCCGGCGCGAACGATCTCGCGGCCGAGGAAGAGATTGCCGACGACGTCGAGGTTGTCGCAGAGGGCGAGGTCCTGGTAGACGGTCGCGATGCCGAGTTCCTGGGCGGTGTGCGGCCGGTCGACGGTGACCGGCTTCCCCTCCCACTCGACGACGCCGTCGTCGGCGGGACCGACGCCGGCGATGGTCTTGACCAGGGTGGACTTGCCGGCGCCGTTGTCACCGACGAGGGCGACCACCTCGCCGGCGCGGATCTCCAGGTCGACGTCGGTGAGCGCCTGGACGGCACCGAAGCGCTTGGAGATGCCGCGCAGGGCGAGGACGGGGGTGGCGGACGCCCCGGGGGACGTGGTGGCGGACTGGGTTTCGGGCATCTGCGGAATCCCTACTTGATCCCGGCGGAGTCGCACTGGGACTTGTACTTGTCCGTGCAGATCTCGTTGCGGTTGAAGAAGCCTTCCTGACCGACGTACTTCGCGATGTCGCCCTTGGTGAGCGCGAAGGGGGTGACGATGATGGAAGGGATCTTCTTCTGCGTGCCGCTGTCGACGGTGGACTTGGCGATGCCGTCGAGCTTCTTGCCCTGGGCGAGCGCGACGGCCATCTCGGCGGCGGCGTCGGCCTCGGGCTTGTACGGCTTGTAGACGCTCATGAACTGCTCGTCGGAAAGGATCCGCTGGACGGCGGAGAGCTCGGCGTCCTGGCCGGTGACGGGCGGGAGCTTGTCGAAGCCGGCGCTCTTGAGGGCGGTGATGATGCCGCCGGCCATGCCGTCGTTGGCGGAGTAGACGCCGACGATGTTGTCCTTGCCCAGCGAGGAGATCGCGCCCTTCATGTTCTCGTTGGCGTTCTCCGGCTTCCACTCCTTGGTGTCGTACTCCTTCCCGATCTTGACCTTGCCGTCGAGGACGGAGTGGGCACCGTCCTTGTACATCTTGGCGTTCGGGTCGGTGACGGAGCCGTTCATCATGACGATCTGACCCTTGGAAGCGTTGTCGCCGAGCTCCTTGAGCAGCGACTCGCCCTGGATCTTGCCGACGCGCTCGTTGTCGACGGAGGTGTACGCCTTGACCGGCCCCTCGGCCAGCCGGTCGTACGCGACGACGGGAATTCCCTTGTCGTTCGCCTTCTTCACCGAAGAAGCTATCGACTTCGCGTCCACCGAGTCGACGATCAGCGCGTCGACCTTCTTGGTGATCATCGTGTCGACCTGCTGCTGCTGGACGGAGGCGTCCTGCTTGGCGTTCTCGTAAAGGACGACGGTGTCGGCCCCCGCCAATTCCTTGATCTTCTTCTCGATCAGCGGCTTGTCGAAGCGCTCGTAACGCGCGGTCTGGTTCTCCGGGAGGAGGAGCCCGATGGTGAGCGGGCCCTTCTTCTCCTTCGTGGAGTCCCCGCCGCCGGCTTCCTTGGCGCTGCCGCAGGCGGCGAGCCCGGCGGCCATCGACACGGCCGCCACGGCCACGGCTGCACGACGCATATGCGTGTTCACTTGCAGAAACCTCCCTGACGAGGCCGCGTCATTGCGGCCGAGGTGGCTGGAAGTCAACTCGGCCGCCAAGGGGCCGTCAAGAAGTAAATCCTTAACGAGATGGCAACGGTGCCATTCGTTATCTACGTGAACTCAAGGGGGCAGGCTCATCCCCCATGGGGGTAGCACGGGGATCAAGCAGGCAACGAAGCCCCGACCGGAGCATGCCCGTCGAGCAGTGTGGAATCACCCATCTCGCTCAGTACGAGCGCGAGCGCCCCGAGCACCTCCGCCCGTCCGCCGAGCGCACCGGGGACGACCTCCAACTGCCGGGCGGCGCTGGGGATGGCGTACCGGGAGACGGATTCGCGGATGGGCCCGAGGATGAGCTCACCGGACGGCGCAAGATCGCCACCCAGTACGACCCGGCGAGGATTGAGCAGATTGCACAGGTTGGCTACACCACTACCGATGTGCCGCCCGACATCCGAAATGACCCGTCGGCAGCCGGGGTCACCTTCGCGCGCGAGCTGGACCATACGGGCGACGGTGAGATCGGCACCGTGGGCCGAATGGAGCAAAGGCAGGACATACCGGGCAGCCGTAAAGGTTTCAAGGCAACCGCGGTTGCCGCAGCGGCACACAGGCCCCGACTCGTCGAGAGTGATGTGCCCGATCTCACCGGCGGTGCCCCCGGGCCCCCGGTAGATCTGCCCGTTGATGACCAGCCCGGCGCCGACACCGCTGGCGACCTTGATGTACGCAAGATCGGCAGCCCCGCGCCCGGCCCCCCACACGAGCTCACCGAGCGCGCCGAGGTTCGCGTCGTTGTCGACGTGCACGGGCACGCTCAGCCGGGCGGCCAGCTCGTCACGGGGATTGGCGCCGGCCCATCCCGGCAGAATCGCGGTCGACCCGAGGGTGCCGGTCTCGACGTCGATGGGCCCGGGCACGCCGAGCCCCACCCCGATGATCTTCCCGGGATCGATCCCGGCATCCCCGATCAGCCGCCTGACCAGCTGCTCGGCCCGGTCGAGCCCCTGCGCGGCGGAGGCGTCCACGTCGAGCGGCTCGGCGTCCTCGGCGAGAACGCGCTGCGCGAGGTTCCCGATGGCGACCCGCAGATGGGTGTGCCCGAAATCCACCCCGACGACGACCCCGGCATCCCCGGACAGCGACACGCTCCGCGCCCGCCGCCCCCCGGACGAGGTGGGCGTGACCTCCACGGTCCCGCCGTCCTTGAGCTCCCGCACGATGTTGGAGACCGTGGCGGCCGACAGCCCGGTGGACCGGGCGATCTCCGCCTGCGTCAGCGACCCCGCCCTGCGCACCGCACGCACGACCCGCTCAAGGTTGGCCCGGTGCAGCGACGACTGCGACCCCGGAGTCTCCACGCCCATCCACTCCCGCCTAGCCGGACACGGCACGACCACCGTCCCCGTACCGGACCACAGCTCTGGAGCCCGGCATCCATACAACATATGAACTCTAAGCTGAGCCGCCCGGCGGATCCCCCGTCAAGGCCTTGAACCACATCGGGGCCGCCATGGTACGGAAGGCGCCGTACGCGGGCGGCCGGAACGACCGAGACGCGAGGGCGCCCGTCCGGCGCCGGACCCGTTCCGTCCGGAGCATGACCGACCGGCGGCTACGGAATTCGACGCGGCTCACAGGCCGCCTCCGCCGAACACCGGGCCACGAACATGCACATGACACCATTTCAGGTGCACTGACCCCCTTCGATCCATACTGATTCAGACCGTATGGTATGTTCACCCATATCACCTGTCACCCCAGGATTACTCATAGCTACCACCGCGGAAACCCGAGGTTTCCGGTGTCGGCAGACCGATCCCGAGGCCTTCTGAAAACCGACAGGTGGCTGAGCCGTCCGCGTCTTCGTGACTGCCGACGGTGAGGTCGCGGATGTCCGTCTCGGCCAGGGAGACGGCAAGCGGTCGGCCGGGGAGCAAACCCCCCGACGGCGCTGCCGTCGTGGAGGAAGATCAGCATGCCTGCCATATGTCCACGTACCGCGTGGATGACAGGGTCAGCAGTAGCGCGGACGGGCGCAGGAGAGTTCGCCGGTAAAGAAGCGGCAGACCTGCTGGTCCGGCGAACAGGCAGCCCGGCAGGTATTCACCGGGGCTTCAGCGCCTCCCGGCCATTCGAGGACGAGACCAAGCTCCGCCCGGAGAGGCCCGCCCGGCGATTCACCCGAGCCCTCACAGCCGGGGCGTTCGTCGACGGCTTCGTCGGCAACGGGGACGCGAACGGCGCGCACGGTGAAGAGGGCTTCCCCACGTAACGCCCGGGCCGCCGCGATACGGCGGAACTGAAGGGCCTGCCGCCATCAAGGTTGCGGAGGCCGTGCACGACGTGCCCAGCCATGGTTGCCACGAGGTGCCCACTCGCACGGCGAGGAAGTACTCGGGTCCCTTGAAACAGATGTGATAGAGAGTCATCCCTTTGAAGAGAAGAACCCGTATCAGACCGTCGTCGGCGCGACCGGTCGCACTCGCGCTGACTGCCGCCCTCGCGGCCGGCCTGATGGCCACCGCTGCCGTGGCCGCCGACAAGCGGCAGGCGTACTCCTCCGCCGGCAGTCACTCGGTCGTGCCCGCCGTCGCCGCAAAGAACTGGAATCTGCCGCGGCTCGCCGTGATGCCCCTGGGCGACTCGATCACGCACGGCGCCGGCAGTTCGACCGAGTCCGGATACCGCGCCGAATTGTGGAACCAGTTGGCCTCGCACACGGATCACCTGGACTTCGTGGGTTCCAAGCAGAACGGCCGGCTCCCCGATCTCGACCACGAAGGACACTGGGGCTGGAAGATCGGCGGCCTGTCCTACAACATCGACCGGTGGCTGCCGGCAGCACAGCCCAACGTGGTGCTGCTGCACATCGGCACCAACGACATGCACGACCCCTACCAGCCGGACACGGCCCCACAACGCCTCGGTGAACTCGTCGACAAAATCATGTCGGCCGCTCCTGAGATGACGGTGCTGGTCTCTTCCCTGGTCCCCTCCACGGATGCAGACACCCAGAAACGCATCGAGAAGTTCAATGCCGCGGTGCCGGAACTGGTGGCGGCACGGCAGAAGAAGGGCCTGCACGTCGGCTACGTCGACATGGGGGCGGTGACCACTCAGGATCTCGCGGACGACCTGCATCCCAAGGACAGCGGCTACGTCAAGATGGCGGACGCCTTCTACAACGGTGTCGCCCGTGCGGCTGCCGACGGCTGGATCCGGCAGCGTGTCGACGTCAAGCCCGCTCCCCCGGAACTCAAGTCGCCCGCCGGCGACTACCGCGTCGACATCAACGCCGACGGCAGGGCCGACTACCTGGTCGTGCAGGACAACGGCAGTGTCAAAGCCTGGCTCAACAAGGGCGGCGACGGCCGTGGCGGCTGGGAGGCGTTCGGTACGTTCGCCACCGGAGTCGGCGAACCCGGAAGCAGAGTCCGCTTCGCCGACATCAACGCCGACGGCAAAGCCGACTACCTCACCGTCCAGGACAACGGCGTCGTCAAAGCCTGGATCAACAACGGCGGCACCGGCCACGGCGGCTGGACCGAATTCGGCACCTTCGCCACCGGAGTCGGCGAACCCGGAGACAGAGTCCGCTTCGCCGACATCAACGCCGACGGCAAAGCCGACTACCTCACCGTCCAGGACAACGGCGTCGTCAAAGCCTGGATCAACAACGGCGGCACCGGCCACGGCGGCTGGACCGAATTCGGCACCTTCGCCACCGGAGTCGGCGAACCCGGAGACAGAGTCCGCTTCGCCGACATCAACGCCGACGGCAAAGCCGACTACCTCACCGTCCAAGACGACGGCGTCGTCAAAGCCTGGATCAACAACGGCGGCACCGGCCACGGCGGCTGGACCGAATTCGGCATCATCACCACCGGAGTCGGCCAGTCCGGCAGCAGGGTCCGCTTCGCTGACGTCGATGGCGACGGCAGCGCCGACTACCTCACCCTCCACGACGACGGCGCGCTGGAAGCCTGGATCAACAAGGGCGGACGCGGACACGGCGGATGGGAATATTTCGGCATCTTCGCTACCGGTGTCGGCGAACCCGGAAGTAAAGTACGAATCTAGCGCTTGTGCGGGCCCTGGAGTGCACTGTTCCAGGGCCCGCACAGCGCTCTTGTAAGGCTCTGCGGCGCAACAGGTGTCGCAGCACTCGCCTGGTCTTCATTTGGGATAACCGACAGTGAGCCTGACCTCTTCCATAACCACCAAGCCGTCTGTCGCGTCCCCCGTCTCACGGGTGCGGCTGGACTCGCTCACGGGCCTCCGGTGGTACGCGGCGCTGCTCGTCGCTTGTTTTCACTTCGCCTACGAGGAGGCGTCGACCGGCACCTCCCTGCATGTCTTCCGGCTGAAAGAGGTCGTCTACGCCGGGCCCTCGGCGGTGTCGTTCTTCTTCATCCTCTCCGGGTTCGTACTCGCCTGGTCGGCCCGTCCCCGCGACACCGTCACCGGGTTCTGGCGGCGTCGCTTCGCCCGCATCTACCCGAGCCATCTGGCGACCTTCGCCGTCGCCGTCCTGACGATGCTCTGGATGGGCAAGGCCCTCGACGCCCGCATCGGGCTGGTGAACCTGAGCCTGACTCAGTCCTGGATACCCAACCGCAAGGGCTGGTGGTTCGGGTACAACGGCGTCTCGTGGTCGCTCAGCTGCGAATTCCTCTTCTACCTGACGTTCCCCTTCGTGGTGAAGGTCATCAGGCGGTTCTCCACCCGCGGCCTGTGGACGACGGTGGTTATCGGCAACCTGTGCGTGGTCCTGGCGCCGCTGGCCGCGAGCCACATCGCGAAGGCGAGCGGCTGGGACCCCAAGTTCATGCTCTACATCTTCCCGCCGGTGCGCCTGCTCGAGTTCGTGATCGGCATCGCCGTCGCACTGCTGGTGAAGAGCGGATCCTGGCGCGGACCGGGCCTGACCGCCAGTCTCGCCCTTTCGGTCTTCGCCGTCCTCGGGCCGTCCCACCTCCTGCCCTTCGACTACCACTGGGCCGCCGACACGGTCATCCCGTACACCCTCACCATTGCCGCGGCCGCCGGCGCCGACGTCCGTGGAGAGCCCTCCCCCTTCAGGAACCGGATCAACGTCTACCTGGGTGAAGTCTCCTTCGCTTTCTACCTGGTGCACGAGATCGTCATCTTCAGCGTCGACCACTTCCTCACGACGCACCACTTCACCATTCCTCTGACCCTGCACTTGGGCTTGGTCCTATCGATCTCGTTCATCGGCGCGGTGCTCCTGCACGAATACGTGGAGAAGCCCGGTGTGAAACTCCTGTCCAGCAGCCGGCGAAAGTCGCGGCCTGCCACTTCCTGACCGCCGGGCCTGAGCCCCCGGCCTGCCGTCCGAGGCCGGTCGGGGGCTCAATGCTGCTGGGGTGCTTTCAGACCGGGACGGGCAGGCCCTGGCGGCGGAGGTTGTCCAGCATGGGGGTGAAGCAGTTCTCGGCGTAGGTGCCGTCAGCGCGCAGGAACTCGGTCAGCGGTCCGCCCTCGGGCGTGAAGAAGGTCCAGCCGGGAATGGGCCGCTCGCCGTCCGCTTTGAGGAAGACGCTCACCCCCTGCTCCACCAGCCAGTCCAGGACCAGCATTCCTATCCCCTCCATGCTGTCCTCCGGCTCGAGATCCGGCGCCCATGGGCTCTCGTCCATGGGCAGCCCCGCGCCCCTCAGCCGGGGCAGGACAACGCGCATGCACTCCGCCACGGTGGCCTCCTCGGCCGTGACGCTCTGCCGCAAATCCGTGGAGACGCTGAGGCCCGGGGAGACCCGGAACGTCCACTGCGGTGTGTGGGCGGGTGATTGCCGGCCACTGGCCGAGATCGTGACGACCGCTCCCCGCTCGGCCAGCCACTGCATCAGAAGTAATGTTTCGTCCTTGTCGAAGCCCGGAGCTGTTTCCGGTAATTGCCGGCACGTAGGCCACGGTCGTTTCCTCCGGCGGTCACCCATGTGCCGCGCTCCCCTCATCCCCTGCTGACCACTCATACACATATGGCGTATAGCGCACCAGAATACGCATTCGTGTGGTTTGGTATTGATACGTCACAGACGACCGCCTTTCCTTCGACATCGTGGGTCATCCAGGGTCGCAGGATGGCGCGGCCCATCAATGAAGGGCGATCCGAATGCGAAATGTTGTGCGTGCAGCGCTGGTGGTTCTCTGCGCGACCGGGGCCGCGCTGCCTGTCCTCCCGGTGGCGCAGGCGGCCGCTCCCTCGACCCCCGCCGACTGCCGGTACGTCTATACGAACGGGCGTCCCGGGCCGAACGGGGAGAACAGAGGCAGTGGCGTCTACGACGAGGGGGACCGTGACGCCGAGGGCCGCGTCTGCCGCAACGGCTGGTGGGTGCATCCGTACGAGGTCCACCACCACGACGACGACCGCCGGGATGACGACCACGGCCGGGACGATCACGGCCGGGACGACCACCGGCGCGATGACGACCACCGCCGGGACGATGATCACCGCCGTGATGACGACCACCGGCGTGACGACGACCACGGCCGGGGCGACGACCACGGTCGCGGTGATCACCGCCACGACGATGATCACTGGCGGGACGACGACCACCGCCGCGACGACAACCACCATCGCGACGACGACCGCCATGACCACGACCATGACCACGATCGCGACCACGATCACGACCGGGACCACAACCACGGGCGCCGCCCGTAGAACGGTGCCACGGGCTGAAGGAGAAGCCTCCCCGGTGCCCCTCCGGAGGGTGCCGGGGAGCTACTTCAGGGCCCCCGCCGTCAGGCCCGCCTGGACCTGCCTCTGGAAGACAATGTACGCCGCCAGGACCGGGAGCATGGCGATGACCAGGCCCGCGAAGAGGCCCGACCAGTCGCCCTTGTAGCCCTGGCTGACGGCCAGGGCCACCAGGCCCTGGGGCAGCAGCTTCTTGTCCTCATCGCCCACGTTCAGGACCGCGGGCAACAAGTACTGGTTCCACTGGCCCAGGAAGTTGAAGATCCCGACGCTGATCAGGCCCGGCTTGGCCATCGGCAGCATCACCTGGAAGAACGTACGGGTGTGCGAAGCCCCGTCGATCAGGGCCGCCTCCGCGACCGACGACGGGAGCGTGCGGAAGAAACCGCTCAGGAAGAAGATCGTGAACGGGAGCGAGTACGCGATGTAGACCAGGATCAGCCCGTGGTACGTGTCCAGCAGCTGCATGTTCTTCATGACGAAGAACAGGGGGACCAGGGCCAGGATCACCGGGAAGCTCATCCCGCCCACGAACAAGTAATAGATGAAGCGGTTCCCCGGGAATTCGAACCTCGCCAGGACGTACGCCGCCATCGAGCCCAGCAGCATCGTGCCCAGCAGCGAACCCGCCACCACCACGACCGAGTTGAAGAAGTACTCGCTCATGTGCGCCTGCGACCACGCCCTCGACCAGTTGTCGAAGTGCAGGCTCGTGGGCAGCGCCCAGGGCGACGTGAAAATGGACTTGTCGTCCTTGAGCGCGCTCATCACCGCCCACAGCAGCGGCAGCGTGACCATCAGGGCCCACAGGATCAGCACCCCGTGCGAGAAGACGTTGAGGACCTTTCCCTCGGTGCCCATGCGCCCTTCGGGGGAATCCACCACGGGGGGCCCCGGGACCACCGGGGACGGGGACGCCGCCTTGGTCCCCGCATCGTCCGCCACGCCGTCCACCGCGCCGCTCTCCGCGCTCTTCTCCGCGCCGCCCATCTCAGAACTCCAGCCGTTCGCGCCGGCCCAGCTTCATCACGATGCCGGCGAAGATCATGGTGACGATGAGCAGGGCGACCCCGAGCGTGGTCGCGTATCCGGCCTGCCCGTCCCGGAACGCCTTGGTGTAGAGGAGATAGGCGAGCACTTCGGTCGAGTAGTCCGGACCGCCGGGGCCCACCGTCATGATCTGCACGACCGCGAATCCGTCGAGCGCCATGATGCCCATGTAGACCCAGCCGGTCTGGACCGTGTCCCACAGCAGGGGAAGCGTGATCCTGAAGAATGTCTGGATGCGGTTCGCGCCGTCCAGCAGCGCCGCCTCGTAGAAGTCCTTCGGAATCGAGCTCATGCCCGCCGAGAACAGGACGACGTAGAAGCCGACGTTGCTCCACACCATCACCGCCATCACGCACCACAGCGCGAGATCCGGGTCACCGAGCCAGTTCGGCTGTACGGAGTCCAGGCCAACGGCGCTCAGGAAGGAGTTCAGCGCGCCGCTGTTGGGGTTGTACGCGAACTGGAACAGCAGGGCCACGATGGCGATCGACAGAACCTGCGGGAAGAAGTACACGACCTTGTAGAAGCCCGAGCCACGGACGCCCGCCACCGCCGCGTTCTTCCGCCTCCGCCCGCCCACGTTGAGCATGAAGGCGAAGAAGAGCCCCAGTCCGAGCGTCACCAGCGGCAGCACCAGCAGCAACAGGACGTTGTGGCCGACCGACGTCCAGAAGACGTCGTCGGCGAACATCTTCCGGTAGTTCGCGACCCCGACCATCTTGAAGTCGGGACTCAGGCCCGTCCAGTCCGTGAACGAGTAGTAGATCGCCTGGAGGAACGGCGAGATCACGAACACCGCGTAGATCGCCAGGGGTACGGCCAGGAACCCCACGATGAAACGGTACTTACCGTGCTGCATTGCCTTTCGACCCCGATCTCCCGCGGGCGCGGAGCGGCGGACGCGGGGCCATCCCGTTCCCGCAGCGCCGCCGCCGGTGACGTGCCTCAGAGCGGCCCTCAGTGCCTCAGTGCGTAGCCGCAGTGCCTCAGCACGTGCCTCAGTGCGTGCCCTCAGCCCATGCTGCCGCTCGCCTGCTCCTACTTGTGGCGGTACTTCTTGATCGAGTCATCCGCGCGCACACCGTCCGCGAATTTCTGGATTTTGGCGATCGTCTCGTCCGGGGTCATACGGCCGGCCATCATCTCGCCCAGCGCCGCCACGCCGATCTTCTCCTTCTGGAGGGCGACGTACCAGTCCTGGATCCGCGGATTGACCACGTTCTCCCCCGCCTTGGCGAGCGCCTCCTGCGAGGAGCTGAGGCCCGGCGGCAGCGTGAGCCCTTCCGTCCCGCCGTTCAGCGACGTCAGCGACGAGACCTGCTTGATGAAGTTCTGCGACGACTTCTTGCCGAGCATGATGCGCAGCAATTCCATGCCGCCCTGCGGGTTCTTCGCGTTCTTCGGCACGATGAACGGCTCGCCGCCCGAGGCCCAGATCGTGCCGAACGGCATCTTGTCGCGCTTCGCGTCCAGACTCGACGGCGCGCCGACCGCCATCTTGAAGTCGGCCGGCGTGGTCTTCTTCGACTCGTTCTCCACCCACGACCCGTTGGGGATGAACAGCGCCTTGCCCTGGTTCCAGGCCGTCTGCGACTCGATGTGGGTGAGGCCGGGAGTGCCCTGGAGGATGTAGCCCTTCTTGTAGAGCTCGTAGTACGCCTCGAAGGCCGCCTTGACGGCCGGGTCCTTCCAGGCGTTCGGCTCCAGGTTGTCGATCCGGTCGAGGACCTCCCGGCCGCCGATCTTGGCGATGAAGGGGTAGAGGCTGAACGGCAGGTAGTACGGGAACTTGCCGGGGTAGGTCCAGCCGGCGATGCCCTTCTTCTTCGCCTTCTCGCAGACGGCGAGCATCTCGTCCCACGTCTCCGGATACTGCGCGTCCAGCTTCTCCAGCGCCGTCTTCGAATACCAGACGCCGTAGACGGTGTACGCGTAGTAGAGGATCCAGGTCTCCTCGCCCTCGAACCGGCCCATTTCGACGACGCCCGGCCGCAGCGTGTCCCGCACCTTCTTCGACGGGTCGTCGATGGACGGCGCGTCCAGCAGCGCATTGAGGTCGGTCAGCTGCTTCTTCCCCACCAGGGTGCCCATGTCCATTTGCTTGGCACCGGAGTTGTCGATCAGGTCCGGCGGTGTGCCGCCGTTGAAGCGGGGCTGGAGCTGGGTCTGGATCTCCTGGGTGGCCGCGTGCTTGATGTCGGCCTTGGGATACGCCGCCTTGTACTCGGCCTCGGCGTCCTTGGCGTACTGCTGGCCGAAACCGCCGTCGAAGATGACGACGTCGAGCTGCGCGGACTCGTTGACCGCGAGCGGGTTCTTCTCGCTCTTCGTCCCCTTGTCGACCTTGTTGTCGTCGCTGCCGCCACCCGACGCACAGGCGCTCAGCACGCCCATCGACGGCACCGCGATCAGGCCGATCGCGGCCGCTCTCCTGATCAGGTCGCGCCGGCCGAATCCGCTGATCTCCCCGGTCTGCCCGGACCCCCTGAACGCCCTGAACGCCCCGGACTCGCCGGACTCCCCGGACTCCCTGAATTCCCCTGTGGATCCCATGCTCAAGGCCTCGCCTTCTCCAGGACTCGGGCGGTGGACCGGTTACTCCCCTTGTGCACAAGAATCGACGAAGGGCCCGACACCGCTGGTCGGTTGAAGCTTGGTGTGGTGCTTGGTGTGCTGGGCGTGCTGGGTCTACTGGATGTGCCTGACGTGCCTGATGTGCGTGCCGGGAGCGGTGACTTGCCCGCGGCGTTCCCCTCCTTGCCGCGATCCCCCGGATCCGCCGCGGCGGCCCCTCGGAGCCTCCCCGGTCGCCGACAGGTATAGTCCATTTCTCACCAACTGGGCAAGATCGGGAGCAGCTTCCGCCCTCAGTCTTTCTCTACTTGAGACCTGCCCGTCGCCCCCGTGGTGACGACACCAACCCCGAGACCCTTGACACCATCCGTCTCTCAAGTCCTACTTATCTCTGCGCGGCTCACTTGACAACGTTGTCTGCACGTTGCGAGACATGGGAGACAAGCGATGCGACAGGGACGGCGGTATCGGCTCAGATCCCGGCCCCGGCGACACCGATGGCCTAATCCCACCCGCCCCCTCGTACTCCTTCTGGCCGTCACCCTTATGACGGCCATTCAGATTCCTCAAGCCACCACCAGCGCAGCCACCCCCACCGCAGCCACCTCCACCACAGCCGCCCCCACCACCCCCACCGACCATTTCTCCTCCTCCTTCGAACGCGGCGACCCCCAGCCCGACTGGCGCAACACCGTCGACACCGCCCCCGACGGCCGCAAGCGCGCCGCAGGCGTGGACGGCAACGACACGCGCGGCATCCCCGGCAACGTCAGCGACTCCGTCACCGACGTCCGGGCGAGCGGCGAGAACGCCGGCTCGGGCGAAGTCAAGGAGAACCTCGTCGACGGCGAGAGCACGACCAAATGGCTCACCTTCGAGAAGGCGGGAGCCTGGCTGGAGTTCGACCTCGAAGAGCCGGTCACCGCCGTCCGCTACGCCCTGACGTCCGCCAACGACGCCCCCGGCCGCGACCCGCGCGACTGGGTCCTCCAGGGCTCGCAGGACGGCAAGAACTGGACGCCGCTGGACACCCGCAAGGGCGAGACCTTCGACAAGCGCTTCCAGACCCGCGAGTTCACCTTCACCAACACCACCCCCTACGGCCACTACCGGCTCGACTTAACCCGCAACAGCGGCGAGGACATCACGCAGCTCGCCGAGGTGCAGCTGGCGCCGGACTACACCGGTCCGCCGCCGCCCTCCGACATGCGCAGCTACGTCGACGGCGGCCCCAAGGGCTCCCCCACCGCCAAGGCGCGCGCCGGCTTCTCCGGGCGCCGCGCCCTGCGCTACGGCGGCGTCCACCAGGCCACGGGCCGCGCCTACTCCTCCAACAAGCTGTTTTCGGTCAGCCTCCGCGTCACCCCGCGCACGGTCCTCTCGTACAAGGTCTTCCCCTCCATGCCCGAGGTCGACCTGCGCTATCCGGCCACCCACGTGTCCCTGGACCTCGCCTTCACGGACGGCACCTATCTGAGTGACCTCGGGGCGGTGGACCAGCACGGCGCGCCCCTCTCGCCCCGCGGCCAGGCCGACTCCCGCACGCTCTACGCCAACCAGTGGAACAACAAGGAATCGCGCATCGGGGCCGTGGCCGCGGGGAAGACGGTGGCCCGGATCCTCGTCGCGTACGACTCCCCCGCCGGGCCGGCGCCGTTCCGCGGCTGGGTGGACGACGTCTCCCTCGCCCCCGCGCCCGCCGAGAAACCCCTGGCGCACCTGGCCGACTACGCCGTGACGACGCGCGGCACCCACTCCAGCGCGAGCTTCTCCCGGGGCAACACCTTCCCCGCGACCGCCGTCCCCCACGGCTTCAACTTCTGGACGCCGGTCACGAACGCGGGCGCCATGGACTGGCTCTACCAGTACGCCGCCGCCAACAACGCCGACAACCTCCCCACCATCCAGGCGTTCAGCACGAGCCACCAGCCGAGCCCCTGGATGGGCGACCGGCAGACCTTTCAGGTGATGCCGGCCCTCGCCCCCGGGAGCGGCCCCCCGGACACGAGCCGCACGGCCCGCGCCCTCCCCTTCCACCACGCCGGCGAGACGGCCCGCCCCCACTACTACGGCGTCACCTTCGACAACGGCCTCAAGGCGGAGATCGCCCCCACCGACCACGCCGCGATCATGCGCTTCACCTATCCAGATGACGGCACAGCCGGCGGGGCGGCCGACCGGGCCCCTGACAATGCCGCCCTCATCCTCGACAACGTCCGCAACCAGGGCGGCCTCACCCTCGACCCCGAGAGCCGCTCCTTCACCGCCTACTCGGACGTGCGCAGCGGCCTGTCCGTCGGTGCGGGCCGCATGTTCGTCTACGGCGTCCTCGACACGCCCGTCACGGCGAGCGGCGTGCCGAGCAGCGACACCAAGTCCGGCACCACCGGCTACCTCCGCCTCGCCCCCGGCCGCGACCGCACCGTCACCCTCCGCATCGCGACCTCCCTCATCGGCACCGAGCAGGCCAAGGCCAACCTGGAGCAGGAGATCCCCGAAGGCACCTCCTTCGGCCGGGTCCACGACCGCGCCCGCGCCGCCTGGGACGCCCTCCTCGGCCGGGTCGAGGTCGAGGGCGCGAGCCGCGACCAGCTCACCACCCTCTACTCCAGCCTCTACCGCCTCTACCTCTATCCGAACTCCGGCTCCGAGAACACCGGCACCCGCGCCCGCCCGCGCCGGCGCTACGCCAGTCCCTTCTCCCGCCCCGAGGGGGAGAACACCCCCACCCGTACGGGCGCGCGGATCGCCGACGGCGAGGTCTACGTCAACAACGGCTTCTGGGACACCTACCGCACCACCTGGCCCGCCTACTCGCTCCTCACTCCCCAGCAAGCCGGGCGCCTCGTCGACGGCTTCGTGCAGCAGTACAAGGACGGCGGCTGGATCTCGCGCTGGTCCTCCCCCGGCTACGCCGACCTGATGACGGGCACGAGCTCCGACGTGGCCTTCGCCGACGCCTACGCCAAGGGCGTCTCCTTCGACGCGGAGGCCGCGTACGAGGCCGCGCTCAAGAACGCGACCGTCGTGCCGACGCAGCCCGGCGTGGGCCGCAAGGGCATGGAGACCTCCCCCTTCCTCGGCTGGACGAGCACGACCACCCGCGAGGGCATGTCCTGGGCCCTGGAGGGCTACCTCAACGACTACGGCCTCGCGACGATGGGCAAGGTCCTCTACGAGCGCACGCACAAGGCGCGCTACCGCGACGAGTCCGCGTACTTCCTCAACCGTGCCCGCAACTACGTCAAGCTCTTCGACCCCGCCGTCGGCTTCTTCCAGGGCCGCAACGCCGACGGCTCGCGGCGCCTGCCGCCCGGCCGCTACGACCCGCGCGTCTGGGGCAACGACTACACCGAGACCAACGGCTGGAACTTCGCCTTCCACGCCCCGCAGGACACCCGCGGCCTGGCCGGGCTGTACGGCGGCCGCGAGGGCCTGGCCAAGAAGCTCGACCAGTTCTTCGGCACGCCGGAGACGGGGGCGCCCGAGTTCGCCGGCTCGTACGGCGGGGTCATCCACGAGATGACCGAGGCGCGGGACGTGCGGATGGGCATGTACGGCCACAGCAACCAGGTCTCGCACCACATCGCGTACCTCTACGACGCCGCCGGGCAGCCGTGGAAGACGCAGGAGAAGGTGCGCGAGGTGCTGTCCCGCCTCTACCTCGGCAGCGAGATCGGGCAGGGTTACCCGGGCGACGACGACAACGGCGAGATGTCGGCGTGGTACCTGTTCAGCGCGCTGGGCTTCTACCCGCTGGTGATGGGCGGCGGCGAGTACGCGATCGGCTCCCCGCTCTTCCGGAAGGCCACGCTCCATCTGGAGGGCGGCCATGACGTGGTCGTGAAGGCCCCGCGCAACAGCGCCCGCAACGTGTACGTGCAGGGCCTGCGGGTCAACGGCAAGGCCTGGCGGTCGACGGCGCTCCCGCACGCGGTCCTCGCCAAGGGCGCGACCCTGGAGTTCGACATGGGCCCGAAGCCGTCGTCCTGGGGCAGCGGCCGCAACGACGGCCCGGCGTCCATCAGCAAGGACTTCACGGCCCCCGTCCCGGACGCGGACCTGACCGCGCCGGGCGCCTCTCCCCTCACCGACGACACGTCGGTCACGGACGTCTCCTTCAGCACGGCCCTGCTCCAGGTGCCGTCGGGCGGGCGCGTGACCTCGTACACCCTGACCTCGGCGGACCGGGCCAAGGCCCCGGACGGCTGGGTGCTGGAGGGCTCGCGGGACGGCACCGGCGAGTGGGCGGAGGTCGACCGGCGTACGGGCGAGGCCTTCGCCTGGGACCGGCAGACGCGCGTCTTCTCGGTGGCACGGCCCGGCACGTACCGGCACTACCGGCTGCGGGCGGCGGACGGCGGCGACCACGTCCTCGCCGAGATCGAACTATTGGGGGCGAGGTCCGCATAAAGCCTCTTGACCCGTAAAGGAAGTGTGAAACGATCGCGAGGATCCAGTGGCGTGCCCCTGACAGGGGCACGCCGCTTTTCACTGAGACCTCCTTGGAGAACCCACGTGGCTCACCTCCCCGGCCGCCCGCGCGCTCGCGCGGTGCAGCGCATCGCCACCGCGGCGATAGCCGCCGCCCTGGTCGGCACCACCGCCGGCACCGCCCTGGCCGACGGCCCGAAGCCCCCCTCCGCCGGGCGTGCCGCCACCGCGGCCGAGCGCGCGGCGAAGCTGCCCGCCGGCACCTCGTTCCAGCACCGCTCCGAGGCGCTGCGCGGCGAGGCGAAGTCCGGCGACTACCCGAAGACCGGCGCGGTCGCCCCGAAGGCCCCGCGCCTCGCGGCCCCCCGCAAGGGCGTCAAGGCCGACGGCCCCACCGCCGAGGCCCCGTTCCTCCCGCTGAGCGCCGTCAACAACGACGACCTGTACTTCTACTGGCCCGACGGCAAGGGCGGCATCACGCCCAAGGAGTTCGTCACCAACGGCTGGAGCGCGATCAACTCCGCCGCCCGCGTCGACCACGACCGGGACGGCATCGCCGACGGCCTGTACGTCCGCGACAACGCGCAGAACATCATCTACGCCCCGGCCGGCGGGAACACGAGCATCGTGGCGGACGACTGGGGTCAGTACGACCAGTTCATGTCCCCCGGCAACCTCGGCGGCGGCAAGGAGTCGGACATCCTCGTCCGCGACCGCGAGGGCGTCCTGTGGCTCTACCTCGCCTACCCGGACGGCACGCTCACCGGCCGCAAGAAGGTCGGCCCCGGCTGGAACCAGTTCACCGAGATCGCCGGCCGCGGCGACCTCACCGGTGACGGCAAGGCCGACATCGTCGCCCGCGACAAGGACGGCGTCCTGTGGCTGTACAAGGGCACCGGCGACTACACGAAGCCGTTCGAGTACAAGCAGCGGATCGGCGGCGGCTGGAACCAGTTCAACAAGCTGGTCGGCACGGGCGACGTCGACCTGGACGGCAAGGCCGACCTCGTCGCGCGCGACAAGGACGGCGCGCTGTGGCTGTACCGCGGCACGGGCCGCACGGACCAGCCGTACGACTACAAGGTGAAGATCGGCAACTCCGGCTGGAACCAGTACAGCCTGATGTTCTGACGTAGCGACACTTCACAGCACGCGCGAGCGCTGCTCCTGCCCCGGGCGTCCGGCCTCACGCAGGGGCAGCCCGGGCGTACAAGGCTTCTCCCGCGGGGGAGTCCTCCCCCGCGACGTGCGCGCGGACCGAGGCCAGGTAGTCCGCACGGACGACCCGGCCGTCACCGTCACCGTCCAGCGCGGCGAAGGCCGATTCGATGTTGCCGGCCGGGTTCCCCAGGGCCGTGCGCAGCGTCGTGAACTCCTTCAGGTCCAGGGCGCCGTCCCCGTCGGTGTCGGCGAGGTCGAAGAGGCCTCCGAGCACGGGCTCGCAGACGGTGTCGAAGGCCTCGGCGCCGGCCCAGGCCGCGTACTCGTCGAAGGTCACTCCCCCGTCGCCGTCCGCGTCCATCGCCGCCCACGCCCGCGCACCGTTCGCGCGTGCGGCGATGACCAGGGGGTCGTCGTCGGACCGTCCGGTCGCCAGGGTCACGCGCTCGACCCGCGCCGCGTACTCGGCTTTGGAGATGACTCCGTCGCCGTCCGCGTCCAGCATGGCGAAGACGAGTCGCTTGGCAGCAGTTCCGTCCATCGGAGCACCTTCTGTCAGGTCGTGTTCCCGGTCGGCTGTCGGCTGTCCCTACCCGGAACACCGTGGTCCGACTCCGCCGGGGTGGCGCGCACGCCCCGCGCGCAGGGCGGAGCGTGCGCGGCCGGGCCGCTGCGAGAGCCGGGGACGGCGGAGGCGTGCGGGGGTAGTCACAAGGCCGGCAGTGCAACCGGTTCCCTGGAGGGCTCGTGGTCGGCGGACGTGGTGCGGCAGTGGCATGGAGTGTTCTGGCCCTGGTGGGGTCGTCGTTGGTGTGGTCCCCGGCCGGGCAGGCGGATGCGGACCGGCACAGAGAGGGCGTGGTGCTGTGCACGGGCAGCAGTGACAGCACCTACGATCCGCCGCTGACCCTCGCGCCACGCGCGACGCACGTCTCCGTCAACGCCCGCTACACGTGCAGTGTCGCGCCGGGCCGGAACGTGACGGCCACCGGGACGCTGGACGGGGTCTCGCCGTCGGCCTCCTGCCTGACCCTGGGCAACGCCGCCCGCCTCACGGAGACCGTCCAGTACGCCGACGGTGAACGGTCGCTGATCGCCTACGACGGCGGCGGCACCTACCGCGTCGCCGGCGGACAGGTCCTCAGGCTGACGGGCCGGGTCGTCAAGGGGCGCGGGAAGGGGCAGCAAGCGGAGCGGACGGTCTCCGCCGTGTCCTCCACGCTCCCCACCGAATGCCTCTCTTCCGGCCTCCCGGGAAGCAGCGGCCGAGCGCAGCTGGAGATCCGGCCATGACCCACGCCTCCGCGACGATTCCCACCGAGCCCATCGGCAGCGTTCCCCGCCCCGCCGAGCTGCTCGCGTCCATGGCCGCCCATGCCGCCGGCCGGATCGGCGACGAGGAACTCGCCTCCGTCCAGGACCGGGCGGTCCGCGACACCATCCACCGCCTGGAGGAGATCGGCTCGCCGGTGGTCACCGACGGCGAGCAGGCGAAGCCCAGCTTCGCCACGTACCCCCTGGCGGGGCTGGACCGGCTGGCACCCGACGGCGTCGTCATCCCCTTCGCCGACGGCCACCAGCGGCAGCTGCCCCGGCTGACGGCAGGGCCGCTGCGCTACGGCGTGCACGCCGAGCGCTATCTGCGCGCCGCGCTCCGGCACGCGACGGTCCCGGTCAAACAGGCCGTCATCGCCCCTTCGGCACTCAGCCTGCTCTACCCGCCCACCCCCGTCGACGGGTATCCGCGCGAGGCGTTCCTCGACGATCTCACCGCCGAAGCCGAGGCTGACATCCGCGGCTGCCTGGACGCCGGGGCCCACGTCGTCCAGCTCGACTTCACCGAGGCCCGTCTCGCCCTGAAGCTGGATCCGTCAGGGGGCCTTCTGGAGGATTTCATCGCGCTCAACAACCGTGTCCTGGAACGTTTCTCCGCCACCGAGCGGGCCAGGATCGGCGTACACACCTGCCCCGGGGGCGATCAGGACTCCACGCACAGCCTCGACGTGGACTACGCCGGTCTCCTGCCCGCTCTGATGCGGCTCAGGGCAGGGGTGTTCTACGTCCAGCTGGCCAGTGAGCCGGATCCGGACAAGGTCCTCGGCGTCCTCGCCGACCATCTGCCCGGCCACGCCCGCGTGTTCATCGGGGTGACCGACCCGGTCGACCCGTGCGTCGAGACCGCCGAGCAGGTCCGCGACCGGGTCCTGGCCGCGGCCCGGCACCTGCCCGTCGACCGCCTGGGCACCTGCGACGACTGCGGCTTCTCGCCCTTCGCCGACGACACCTCCACCTCGCGCGACACCGCCTTCGCCAAGATCCGCGCCCGGATCGAGGGCACCGCCCTGGCCGCCCGCGAGCTGAACGGCTGACCGCGCCGGGCGGCGGGCGGCGGGCGGCTCGTCCCGGGCGACCGCCGCCCGCCGCCGGGCCCGCAAGGGCGAGCTCCGCGGCCCGGAGCGGGAGACCGGTTCTCCGCGCCTTTCCCCGCTACCCGCGCCGCTCTCCGGGCCGGCACCGGCTCCGGGCCGCGCGGACGAGCGAGCGCACCGGCCGCCACAGGGCCAGTGCCAGACCCGCCACGGGCAGCGTGAGCAGCACGACCTGCAGGCTTGCCGCGACCGTGCCGAGGACCGGGTAGCCGGAGGCGCCCGCGTGCTCGGCCAGGAGCCGGATCGTCTGCCAGTCCGCACGGAGCAGCTGGGGCAGGTTGGCGACCACCATGCCCAGTTGGAGAAGCAGCGCGGGCACCAGGAACAGGACCCACGCCGCGACCACGATCTGCGGCCATCGCTTGAGCGCGCGGAGCCGCTCGTCCTCCGGGCGCCGCAGGACGACCCGCTTGAGGATCGGGGCGATGTACTTGAACAGGTCGGGGATGCCGACCAGGTCGGCGATGATGTAGTAGCCGTCGAACCGCAGCGTGGGCAGGAGCTGCTGGATCATCTCCAGGTGGACGGAGAGGACGGCCACGAGCAGCAGCGGGCTCCCGTTCGCCCCGTACAGCGCCAGCAGGCCGAGCACGAAGAGCGCGTTGAAGTAGACGCCGCCCAGGTCCGCGCGGATGCGCCCGCCGCGGCCGAGCCGGTACGAGTTGGTGATGTCGGTGTAGAACGCGGGCCACACCAGGTAGATGCCGCAGCCCATCCGGCCGGGCCGGACGCCTCCGTAGCGGCAGGCCGCGCCGTGGCCCAGTTCGTGAAAGACGCACGAGGCGATGGCCAGGGCCAGGACGAGCAGGACGTCGGCGGGCGACGACAGGACGGACTGGAGCGCCGTACCGGTGTCCTGCGTCGTCCACAGCCATGCCTCGCCGCACACGAACGCGACGAGCATTCCGGCCACGAGCGCCGGGCGGAACAGCCAGGCGAAGACGCCGGAGAGGAACCAGGTGACGTCCTCCGGGACGACCGCGAGGCGGAACCGGAAGGCGAGGAACGGGTCGTTCTTGCGCGTCGGCGGGGGCGGGGAGCCGTCGCTGTAGGTCGTGATGCCGAGCGGGGCGAGCTTCTTGTCGAGGAGGAAGACGATGTGGTCCGCCGTGAACCGCCGCCCGGTCTCGCGGCTGAGCTGTTCGGCCACGCGCGCCACGGGTCGGCCGTCCAGTGCCCGCGCGACCTGGTAGAGCAGCGGGGGGAGCCGGACGATCTGCCCGTCGGGGCGGCAGACGAGATGCGGCGGTTCGCGGTAGCCGGAGTCCTCGAACTCGCCGACCAGCTCGGTGCCGGCCACCAGCGCGGGCAGTGTCATTCTGCGCTCTCCGTAGGGGGCGGAAGTACGGGGAAGGGCCGGACGCGTCCGGCCCTTCCCCTCGTACGTGCGTCAGTGGCTGGCGACGGCCGCCGGGATGCAGGTCAGGTCGTTGCTCGGAGCCGTGGAGGGCAGGCCGAGCGAGCCGAACAGACCCGGCGTGCCCGGGTGGGACGAGGACTGGCACGCCGACATCGCCACGGTGCCGTGGTCGTGCGGCTGCGGGGCGAACACGCCGCCGCCCGTGGCCGCCGCGGAGCTGCTGCTGGAGCTGCCGGCGCCGGCCCCGGAGCCTCCGTCGCCGTCCCCGGCGCCGAGGGCGAGCGGGGTGGCCAGGATGCCCATGACCGTGCGCTCGGGCAGCAGCTCGCCCGCGACGCCGTCGAGTTCCTCGAAGCTGATGGCGTTGTCCATTCCGTTCCCCTTTTCTGATTCGCTGATTACGGGTCAGTGCTCATCGGGTGGAGATGGCCGCGGGAATGCACGTCGTCGTATAGCCGGGGTCCTGGGACGCGAGCCCCAGGAAGACGAGGAGCGGAGGACTTCCCGCGTTCTGCCGGTACTGGCAGGCGTAGGCGACCGTCGTGCCGTGGTCGGACTTCACCATGACCGGGTGGACCGGCTGGTCGGTGCCCGCCGGCAGCACGCTCGACAGCGCGAGCCGCGGGGGAAGCTCCTCGCCCGAAAGGCGTTCGAGTTCCCCGAAAGTGACGGCGGATTCCATAAGTGTTCCCTCCCTGGGGGACGACATCGTCCCGGCGTCGATCCCCGCCGGAGCCTAACCGGGAGTGGAATGCCCGACACTTCGCCAATCCCCTGATCACCCTGTCGGGTTGGGATTTGCCCCAGGGGAGTGCAGGGGCGAACGCCCGTGCCGCGCGAGGCCCTGTAGACGCGCGAGGCCCGCATCCGTAAACGCGCGAAGGCCGCACCCCGTACGAGACGGGGTGCGGCCTTCAACCGCTACAACTGCGTTGCCGGAACCGCTTACTTGCGGATCAGGTTGCGCAGCACGTACTGCATGATGCCGCCGTTGCGGTAGTAGTCGGCCTCACCGGGGGTGTCGATGCGGACGACCGCGTCGAACTCGACACCGGTGTCGGTGGTGACCTTGACCGTGCTCGGCGTGCGGCCCTCGTTGAGCTCGGTGACGCCCGCGATGGAGAAGGTCTCCTCGCCGGTCAGGCCGAGCGAGTCGGCCGACTGGCCGGCCGGGAACTGGAGCGGCAGGACGCCCATGCCGATGAGGTTCGAGCGGTGGATGCGCTCGTACGACTCGGTGATGACGGCCTTGACGCCGAGCAGCGCGGTGCCCTTGGCGGCCCAGTCGCGGGACGAGCCGGAGCCGTACTCCTTGCCGCCCAGGATGACCAGCGGGGTGCCCTGCGCCTGGTAGTTCTGCGAGGCGTCGTAGATGAACGACACCGGGCCGCCCTCGACGGTGAAGTCGCGGGTGAAGCCGCCCTCCGTGCCCGGCGCGATCTGGTTGCGCAGGCGGATGTTGGCGAACGTGCCGCGGATCATGACCTCGTGGTTGCCGCGGCGCGAGCCGTAGCTGTTGAAGTCACGGCGCTCGACACCGTGCTCGGTGAGGTACTTGCCGGCGGGGGTGTCGGCCTTGATGGCACCGGCCGGGGAGATGTGGTCGGTGGTGACCGAGTCGCCGAGCTTCGCCAGCACGCGGGCGCCGGTGATGTCGGTGACCGGGGTGGTCTCCATCGTCATGCCCTCGAAGTACGGGGGCTTGCGGACGTAGGTGGACTCGCTGTCCCACTCGAAGGTGTTGCCGGTCGGGATCGGCAGGGCCTGCCACTGGGCGTCGCCCGCGAAGACGTCCTGGTAGGACTTGTTGAACATGTCCTCGCCGATGGCGTTGGCCACGACGTCGTTGACCTCGGCCTCGGAGGGCCAGATGTCCTTGAGGAAGACCGGGTTGCCGTCCTGGTCGGTGCCCAGGGCGTCGCGCGTGATGTCCACCTTCATGGAGCCCGCGATGGCGTACGCGACGACCAGCGGCGGGGAGGCCAGGTAGTTCATCTTGACGTCGGGGTTGATCCGGCCCTCGAAGTTGCGGTTGCCGGAGAGCACCGAGGTGACGGCGAGGTCGTGGTCGTTGACGGCCTTGGAGACCTCCTCCGGCAGCGGGCCGGAGTTGCCGATGCAGGTGGTGCAGCCGTAGCCGACGAGGTTGAAGCCGACCTTGTCGAGGTACGGGGTCAGGCCCGCCTTGTCGAAGTAGTCGGTGACGACCTTCGAGCCCGGGGCGAGGGTGGTCTTGACCCACGGCTTGCGGGTCAGGCCCTTCTCGACGGCCTTCTTCGCGACGAGGGCCGCGGCCACCATCACGTACGGGTTCGAGGTGTTGGTGCAGGAGGTGATCGCGGCGACGGTGACGGCGCCGTGGTCGATCTCGTAGGTGCTGCCGTCGGGGGCGGTGACGGTGACCGGGTTCGACGGGACGCCGTTGGCGGCGGCCGGGGAGTCGGAGGCCGGGAAGGACTCCTCGCCGGCCTCGTCCGCGGTGGAGACGTAGTTGAGGACGTCGCGCTCGAACTGGGTGGCGGCCTCGGCGAGGACGATGCGGTCCTGCGGGCGCTTCGGGCCGGCGATGGAGGGGACGACCGTCGACAGGTCGAGCTCCAGCTTCTCGGAGAAGTCCGGCTCGGCGGCCGGGTCCAGCCAGAGGCCCTGCTCCTTGGCGTACGCCTCGACGAGCGCGACCTGCTGCTCGGAGCGGCCGGTGAGCTTGAGGTAGTTCAGGGTCTCGCCGTCGATCGGGAAGATCGCGGCGGTGGAGCCGAACTCGGGCGACATGTTGCCGATGGTGGCGCGGTTGGCGAGGCTCGTGGCCGCGACGCCCTCGCCGTA
The DNA here is from genome assembly GCF_044336695.1 of Streptomyces sp. SCA2-17. Classification (NCBI taxonomy): domain Bacteria; kingdom Bacillati; phylum Actinomycetota; class Actinomycetes; order Kitasatosporales; family Streptomycetaceae; genus Streptomyces; species Streptomyces sp. SCA2-17. The sequence goes on along the minus strand of NZ_CP117521.1, from coordinate 5,094,762 downwards.
GAACTCGACGAACTTGCCGACGACGCCGTGCTTGCGCAGCATCTCGGTGATCGTGAGGACGAGGTCGGTGGCGGTGGTGCCGGCCGGGAGCTCACCGGTCAGCTTGAAGCCGACGACGCGCGGGATGAGCATGGAGACCGGCTGGCCGAGCATCGCGGCCTCGGCCTCGATGCCGCCGACGCCCCAGCCGAGCACGCCCAGGCCGTTGACCATGGTGGTGTGCGAGTCGGTGCCGACCAGCGTGTCGGGGTAGGCCTGGCCGTTGCGGACCATGACCGTACGGGCCAGGTGCTCGATGTTCACCTGGTGGACGATGCCGGTGCCCGGGGGGACGACCTTGAAGTCGTCGAAGGCGGTCTGGCCCCAGCGCAGGAACTGGTAGCGCTCCTTGTTGCGGCCGTACTCCAGCTCGACGTTCTGGCCGAAGGCGTCCTTCGTGCCGAACTTGTCGGCGATGACGGAGTGGTCGATGACCAGCTCGGCCGGGGACAGCGGGTTGACCTTCGCCGGGTCGCCGCCGAGCTCCTTGACGGCCTCACGCATGGTGGCGAGGTCGACGACGCAGGGGACGCCGGTGAAGTCCTGCATGATCACGCGGGCCGGCGTGAACTGGATCTCCTGGCTGGGCTGGGCCTGCGAGTCCCAGCTGCCCAGCGCGCGGATGTGATCGGCGGTGATGTTCGCGCCGTCCTCCGTGCGGAGCAGGTTCTCCAGCAGCACCTTCAGGCTGTAGGGAAGGCGCGCGGAGCCCTCGACCTTGTCCAGCCGGAAGATCTCGTACGACTCGTCGCCCACGCGCAGCGTGCTGCGGGCGTCGAAGCTGTTCGCCGACACGACAGTCTCCTTCATGCATGAATTCGCGTACTGCGGCCATCCTGCCGCCCCGCGGTCCCGCCGTTCCGATAAGGTGTGCCTTAGTTAGGTACGCCTTACTAGCGCGACAGCGGTACGCCTCTCGGTAGATATCTCGATGTCGAGATAACTCTAGTACATCGGCGGGGAACGGTCATGTCCTGACGGCCCCGAGCGGCTTTCGCCTGCCCGGCTCACGCGCGTGCGGCCGCCGCGTCCACCTCGTCCAGGAACGCCGGCACGCGGCTGTTCAGCACGTTCACCGGCATGCCGTGCCCGGCGCCGGGCACGGTCTCCGCCCGGACGCCCGGAATCAGCCGCCTGACCCGCTCCCCGGCGCGCCGCGCGTCCACGACCCGGCCGGCCCCGCCGAGCAGGATCAGGGCGGGGACGGTCACGGAGCGCAGTTCCTCGCCGGTCATGCGCTGCGGTTGCGGAAGCCGGATGCGGAAGCCCCGGATCGCCTGGAGGGAGAGCTGCGCCTGCGCCTCGGCCTCCGCCGGAGCGGCGCCCGTGTCGCCGATCATCCGGGTGAACCAGCGGTGCTGGAGCTTCTCTGAGCCGCTGAGGAACGCGGCGGCCGCGCCCAGGACGAAGCCGGGCTTGAGCGGGGCCAGGGCGCGGGGCGGCTCGTAGACGGCCACCGAGGCGACCCGGGCTGGCCGGCGGGCAGCGTGCTGGAGCGCGACACCGCCGCCGTACGAGTGACCGACGAGGTGCGCCCGTTCCAGGCCGAGACCCGCAAGGACCTCTTCCAGCCAGTCGGCGGTGCGGTCCGCGGTGCGGATGGGGGCCGTCTGGGTGCTGGACCCCGGCTCACCCACCCGGTCGACGGCGAACACGGGACGCCCGCCGGCGGCGAGGGCGGCGACGTGCGGTGCCCATTCGGCGGGCGTGGCGCTCTGACCGTGCAACAGGACGACCGGGGTGCCGGCGCCGCCGCCGAACGTGTGCACGCGGGTGCTCCCGAACGACGTCACGACGTCCTGCTGCCCCCGCGGCTCGGGCCAGAAGGCCATCGCCTTGTCGTAGGCGGCGAGGATGCGCGCACGGGCGGCCTCGTTCGCGAAGGAGCTGATCTGCGCGGCTGTCTCCGCCTTGCCTGCCATGGGCGTTCTCCCCCTGCGGCGGCACGTTCGGCCGCCGCGTGTTCGATCATGACAGGGGGTGGATTCCGCAACTCACGGGGATCTAGTTCGCCAGTACGAGTGACCGTTGGGCCGAATGGGCGGGTCACCGACGCCGGTCGCTGTAGACCTTGGAGAGTCGTCATGCTGCAGTCACGATGTCCGTAGGAGGACTGATGAGCGCACAACCTCACTCTTACGCAGCCGACGACCCCGAAACCGCACTGAAGTATGCGATCCAGCACATCCGGGGGGACGACCGGGCGCAGATCGTGGAGGGGGTCATCGAACGGGCCGTGCCGACATGGGACCACGAAAACGTAACGGATCTTATTCGCGAACAGATCGGCCCTGTGCTGCGGAAGCTCGGCTGCAGGGCAGGGGCGGGAAACCTCGATTTGCCGGGCAGCCCGAACTGGTACGTCCCGGACCTGGCGGTGGTGCCTCGGGAGCTCGCAAAGGGCGGTGACGCCCTGGTCCCCGATCAGACCCTTCTCATCGTCGAAGTCACCTCCGACTCCAACGGAGACACGGACAGAGTCACGAAACGTCGCCGCTACGCCGAATACGGCGCACCGCTGTATCTACTGGTGGACCACCAGGAACGCACCTGCACGCTCTTCAGCGAGCCCGGAGAGCTCGGCTACACCCGCACGGAAGGCCCTCACCCCTTCGGCACACCCCTCCGGCTCCCGGAGCCCTTCAACCTCGAACTCGACACCACCGGGTTCTGACCCGCGGTTCCTACCTCCCCGCCAGCCCGCCCCGTACGAGTTGGACCAGTTCCTCGTCCGAGACGCCCAGGGCGCGGGCGTCGGCCACCAAGGCGCGGACGCCGTCGGTGAGGCGGGCTCGGCCGGGGGCCGCCGGGTCGGGGGTGACCACGGCGCCGCGGCCGCGGCGGAGTTCGATGAGGCCCTCCTCCCGCAGGCGCTGGTAGCCGCGGAGGACCGTGTGGACGTTGACGCCGAGGGAGTCGGCGAGAGCGCGGGCGGCGGGGAGGCGTTCGCCCGGGAGGACGGTGGCGTCGGCTATGGCGCCGCGCACGGCGGCGGCGATCTGGTCGCCGAGCGGCACCGGGGAGCCGTGGTCGAGGCGGACGAGCATCTCAGCCTCCAGCCGTGGTGCCGGTCGTCGTGCGGTCGCGTGCGGCCAGGGCGTCGAGGAGCGCGGCGGCCGTGGCGGCGTCGTCGACGGTGACGACGAACTCGCTGCCGGTCGTCAGCCGGACCACCACGGCGGGGCCGGAGCGCAGGGCGAACCCGCTGCGGCCGGGGACGGCGCGGTAGCCCCAGCCGCCGAGGTCGCGCAGCGGCTCCACGTCACGGTGGCCGGCCTCCGCTATCCGGTCGAGGGGGATGCGGACGCGGGGGCGGGGCAGGCCGAGCACGTTCACGGTGAGGCCGTGCCGGTCGACGGTGACGCGGACGGCGAAGCAGGCGCACAGCACCACTCCCCCGACCGCGAGCCCCAGGCCCGAGACCCAGCCGGCAAGCGGGACCAGGACCGCGCCGGCCGCCAGGAGCGCCCCGCCGCCGACGAGCACGGGGCGCGAGCCGGCCCTGCGGGTCCAGAGCACGCTCTCGCCCTCGCGGAGCACGAAGCGGGGCGCCGGTTCCGCGGCGGCGTCCGGCTCCGCCCGCGGCGTCGCGGGGCGGCGCCCGCCGGCCGGCACGCCGAGGCCCGCAGCCACGGCGGCGACCGCCACGGCGATGCCGAGCGCCCCGGGGCCGAGCCGGGCCCCGTCGGCCGTATCCGCCCCGGCATTGCTCGCGACGACGGTCACGGCCAGCGCGCCGAGGAGGCCCGCGACGCCGCAGCCGAGGCCGACGAGCAACCGGTGGGCGCGCGACGCGTACATGAGGCCCGTCGCGTACACGAGGCCCGTACAGAGCAGCGCCGTGACGAGGAGCATGCCGAGCATCTCGTACGGGAAGGCGCCGAGCGTCGTGAAGCCGTCGGCGCCGCCGGAGCCGGAGAAGTGGGTGGCGACGAGGTCGGGCAGGGCGTCGCGGCGGACGAGAAAGGCCGTCAGGAAGGCGGCGCAGGCCAGCAGATGGGCGGCGGCCACGACGAGGGGCGCGCGCAGACCGCTCACCGGCCGCGGGGACACAGGCATGGCACCTCCGTGGCACCTCCGAGTTGTACGCATCGTAATAGAACAACCAATGGCCAGAACCGCCATGCGGATGAAATCTCATATGTGAGATAACGTCTACGGCATGACCGACGCATACCTCGCCCGTATCGGCAAGCTGATCCGTGACGCCCGGCAGCACCGAGGCTGGACCCAGTCGCAGCTCGCGGAAGCCCTCGGCACCAGCCAGAGCGCCGTGAACCGCATTGAGCGAGGAAATCAGAACATCAGCCTTGATATGATCGCCCGCATCGGTGAGGCGCTGGACAGCGAAATCGTCTCCCTCGGTTACGCCGGCCCCATGCACCTCAGGGTGGTCGGCGGCCGCCGCCTCTCCGGCTCGATCGACGTCAAGACCAGCAAGAACGCGTGCGTCGCCCTGCTCTGCGCCACGCTCCTCAACGCGGGCCGCACCACCCTGCGCCGGGTCGCCCGGATCGAGGAGGTCTACCGGATCCTGGAAGTGCTGGGCAGCATCGGCGTCCGCACCCGCTGGATCAACGACGGCAACGACCTGGAGATCGTGCCGCCCGCGGAGCTCGACCTGGCCGCGATGGACACCGAGGCCGCCCGCCGCACGCGCAGCGTCATCATGTTCCTCGGCCCGCTCCTGCACCGCATGGACCACTTCAAGATCCCGTACGCGGGCGGCTGCGACCTCGGCACCCGCACCGTCCAGCCGCACATGACGGCCCTGCGCCACTTCGGCCTGGAGGTCACGGCGACGGACGGCACGTACCACGCGCAGGTCGACCGTTCGGTCGCACCCACCCGGGCGATTGTGCTGACCGAGCGCGGCGACACCGTGACCGAGAACGCCCTCCTGGCGGCCGCCCGGCACGACGGCGTCACCGTCATCCGGAACGCCAGTTCGAACTACATGGTCCAGGACCTCTGCTTCTTCCTGGAGGAGCTCGGCGTCCGCGTCGAGGGCATCGGCACCACCACCCTCACCGTGCACGGCGTCGCCACCATCGACCGCGACGTGGACTACGCGCCCTCCGAGGACCCGGTCGAGGCCATGAGCCTGCTGGCCGCCGCCGTCGTCACCGAGTCCGAACTGACCATCCGGCGCGTACCGGTGGAGTTCCTGGAGATCGAGCTCGCCGTCCTGGAGGAGATGGGCCTCGACCACGAGCGCAGCCCGGAGTACCCGGCGAACAACGGCCGCACGCGCCTGCTCGACCTGACCGTGCGCCCCTCCAAGCTGCGGGCGCCGATCGACAAGATCCACCCGATGCCGTTCCCCGGCCTCAACATCGACAACGTGCCGTTCTTCGCGGCCATCGCCGCGACCGCCCAGGGCCAGACCCTCATCCACGACTGGGTCTACGACAACCGCGCCATCTACCTCACCGACCTCAACCGCCTCGGCGCCGACGTCAAGCTCCTCGACCCGCACCGCGTCCTCGTCGAGGGCCCCACGCGCTGGCGCTCGGCGGAGATGATGTGCCCGCCGGCCCTGCGCCCCGCCGTGGTCGTCCTCCTGGCCATGATGGCCGCCGAGGGCACGTCGGTGCTCCGCAACGTGTATGTCATCAACCGCGGTTACGAGGACCTCGCCGAGCGCCTCAACTCCATCGGCGCCCAGATCGAGATCTTCCGCGACATCTGACCCCGGCACCCCGGCCGCCGGGGCCCCCGGCCCCGGCCCGGTGAACGTTTCGTCGTGGTGAACCGGACCATCGCGGGTGATCGGGGCCAGGATGGTGGTATGGGATTCCATGTCGATTCCGAGGCCGGGCGGCTGCGCCGCGTCATACTGCACCGCCCCGGCCTGGAACTGAAGCGGCTCACGCCCTCCAACAAGGACGCTCTGCTCTTCGACGACGTGCTGTGGGTGCGCAGGGCGCGCGCCGAGCACGACGGGTTCGCGGACGTGCTGCGCGAGCGCGGGGTCGAGGTGCACTTCTTCCAGGACCTGCTGGAGGAGAGCCTGACGGTGCCGGAGGCGCGGGAGCTCGTGCTGGACCGGGTCTTCGACGAGAAGGAGTACGGGCCGCTGGCCACGGGCCACCTGCGGGCCGCGTTCGCCCGCATGCCGGCGGCGCAGCTGGGCGAGTGGCTGGTCGGCGGGATGACCAAGCGGGAGTTCCTGGAGCGGCACAGCGAGCCGGTCTCGGTGCGCTTCCACGCCATGGAGCTGGACGACTTCCTGATCAACCCGCTGCCCAACCACCTGTTCACCCGCGACACCTCCGCCTGGATCTACGACGGCGTGTGCGTCAACGCGATGCGCTGGCCCGCACGTTGGCACGAGACCGTGCACTACGAGGCCCTGTACCGCTACCACCCGCTGTTCTCGGACGGCGGCTTCCACGTCTGGTCGGAGGGGCAGGCGGCCTACCCGTCGACGATCGAGGGCGGCGACGTGCTCGTGATCGGCGAGGGCGCCGTGCTGATCGGCATGAGCGAGCGGACCACCCCGCAGGCCGTGGAGATGCTCGCCCACCGGCTCTTCGCCACCGGCTCGGCCCGGACGATCGTGGCGCTGGACATGCCCAAGCGGCGCGCGTTCATGCACCTGGACACGGTGATGACCATGGTGGACGGGGACACCTTCACGCAGTACGCCGGGCTCGGGACGCTCCGTTCGTACACGATCGAGCCGGGCGTGGGCGAGCGCGAGCTCAAGGTCACCGACCACCCGCCGGAGCACATGCACCGCGCGATCGCGGCGGCGCTGGGCCTGGACTCGGTGCGGGTGCTGACCGCGACGCAGGACGTGCACGCGGCGGAGCGGGAGCAGTGGGACGACGGCTGCAACGTGCTGGCCATCGAGCCGGGCGTGGTGGTCGCCTACGAGCGGAACGCGACGACCAACACGCACCTGCGGAAGAACGGCATCGAGGTGATCACCATCCCGGGCAGCGAGCTGGGGCGGGGGCGCGGCGGTCCGCGGTGCATGAGCTGCCCGATCGAGCGGGACGCGGTCTGAGAGCGTGAACCTGAGAGCCTCAGCCTGAGAGCCTCAGCCTGAGATGCGTCGCCCGCGCGATTGCATAGTGATACATGTGTTCGTATAGTTTCACTTTTCCGCAGTCGTGAGCACCCGCGAGCAAGCTAGGAGTCCACCCCATGGCGACAGACCTCAAGGGCCGTCACTTCCTCAAGGAGACGGACTTCACCGCCGAGGAGTTCCACAGCCTCGTCGAGCTCGCCGCCGAGCTCAAGGCCGCCCGGCAGACCGGCGCCGAGGAGCAGCGGCTCCTCGGCCGCCACATCGCCCTCGTCTTCGAGAAGACCTCGACCCGGACCCGCTGCGCCTTCGAGGTCGCGGCGGGCGACCAGGGGGCCCGTACGACCTTCCTCGACCCCGCGGGCTCGCAGATCGGGCACAAGGAGTCGGTGAAGGACACCGCCCGGGTGCTCGGCCGGATGTTCGACGCCATCGAGTACCGGGGGCACGGGCAGGAGGTGGTCGAGGAGCTCGCCGCGCACGCGGGGGTGCCCGTCTACAACGGCCTGTCGGACGAATGGCACCCCACGCAGATGCTCGCCGACGTGCTCACCATGTCCGAGCACACGGCCAAGTCCCTGGACCACGTCACCTTCGCCTACCTCGGCGACGCCCGCTACAACATGGGCAACTCCTACCTCATCACGGGCGCCCTCCTCGGCATGGACGTGCGCATCGTGGCACCGGAGGAGCTGTGGCCCGCCCCCGAGGTCATCGCGCAGGCGCGGCTCCTCGCCGAGGCGAGCGGGGCGCGGATCAAGCTCACGGAGGACATCGCCGAGGGCGTGAAGAGCGCCGACTTCATCGCCACCGACGTGTGGGTGTCGATGGGCGAGCCCAAGGAGGTGTGGGACGCCCGGATCGCCCTGCTCGGGCCGTACGCCGTGACCATGGACGTGCTGCGCGCCACCGGCAATCCGGCGGTGAAGTTCCTGCACTGCCTGCCCGCCTTCCACGACCTGGAGACGAGCGTCGCCCGCGAGATCCACGAGCGGCACGGGCTGACCTCCCTGGAGGTCACCGACGAGGTCTTCGAGTCGCCGCACTCGATCGTCTTCGACCAGGCGGAGAACCGGATGCACACGATCAAGGCCGTGATGGTCGCGACGCTGGCCGGGTGACCGGGCCCGGACCGCCCCGGACGACGAACCCCGGTACGGGGCGGTCCGGGGCGGTCCGGAGCAACTCCCGTTCTATCGCGTACTCGTGACGACAGTCACGACCCGGTGATAACTTCACAGCGCAGGCACGTACCAGCCCCCCGGCTGAAGGAGGCCGCGCTCCATGAGTCCGTTCACCGGCTCCGCGTCCCGTACCGAGGAGTGGCGGCACCTGCGCCTGAGCCTCGACGCCGGCGTCGCGACCGTCACCCTCGCCCGCCCGGACAAGCTCAACGCCCTCACCTTCGGCGCCTACGCCGACCTGCGCGACCTGCTGCCCGAGCTGGCCCGCGACGGCTCCGTGCGCGCCCTCGTGCTCGGCGGCGAGGGTCGCGGCTTCTGCTCCGGCGGCGACGTCGACGAGATCATCGGCGCGACGCTGGCCATGGACACCGGGCAGCTCCTCGACTTCAACCGGATGACCGGCCAGACCGTACGGGCCCTGCGCGAGTGCCCGTTCCCCGTGGTCGCCGCCGTCCACGGGGTCGCCGCGGGCGCCGGCGCCGTGCTCGCGCTCGCCGCCGACTTCCGCGTGGCCGACCCGACGGCCCGCTTCGCGTTCCTCTTCACCCGGGTCGGCCTCTCCGGCGGCGACATGGGCGCCGCCTACCTCCTCCCCCGCGTCGTCGGCCTCGGCCACGCGACGCGGCTGCTGATGCTCGGCGAGCCCGTACGCGCCGCCGAGGCGGAACGCATCGGCCTGATCAGCGTGATGTCGGAGGAGGGGCAGGCGGGCGACGCGGCGCGGGCCCTCGCCCGCCGCCTCGCCGAGGGGCCCGCCCTCGCGCACGCCCAGACCAAGGCCCTGCTCACCGCCGAGCTCGACATGCCGCTCGCCGCGGCCGTCGAGCTCGACGCCGCCACCCAGGCCCTGCTGATGAACAGCGCCGACTACGCCGAGTTCCACGCCGCCTTCACCGAGAAGCGGCCGCCGAAGTGGCGGGGACGATGACGCCCGCCGGAACCCCGGCACCCACCGCCCCGCGGGTCGCCGTCATCGGCGGCGGCCCCGGCGGCCTCTACGCCGCGGCCCTGCTGAAACGTCTCGCCCCGGAGCGCGACGTCACCCTCTGGGAGCGCAACGCCCCCGACGACACGTTCGGCTTCGGCGTCGTCCTCTCGGACGAGACCCTCGGCGGCATCGAGAGCGCCGACGCGGACGTCCACGCCGCCCTGTGCCGCGAGTTCGTCCGCTGGGACGACATCGACGTCGTCCACCGCGGCACCACCTTGCGCTCCGGCGGCCACGGCTTCGCCGCCCTCGGCCGCCGCCGGCTCCTGGAGATCCTCCACGAGCGCTGCCACGGCCTCGGCGTCCGCCTCCGCTTCCGCACGGAGGCGCCGCCCGCCGCCGAGCTGGCCCGTACCCACGACCTCGTCATCGCCGCCGACGGCGTCCACAGCCGCACGCGCGAGGCCCACGCGGACCACTTCCGGCCCGTCCTCACCACGCACCGCTGCCGCTACATCTGGCTCTCCGCCGACTTCGCCTTCGACGCGTTCCGCTTCGAGATCGCCGAGACCGAGCACGGTCTGATGCAGCTGCACGGCTACCCGTACCGGCAGGACGCCAGCACCGTCATCGTCGAGATGCGCGAGGAGGTCTGGCGCCGGGCCGGCCTCGACCGCTGCGACGAAGAGGGCACGCTCGCGGCGTGCGGCAAGTACTTCGCCGACGCCCTCGGCGGGCGCCCCCTGAGCTCCAACCGCTCCGCCTGGACGGCCTTCCGCACGGTCGTCAACGAACGCTGGCACCACGGCCGTACGGTCCTGCTCGGCGACGCCGCCCACACGGCGCACTTCTCCATCGGCTCCGGCACGAAGCTCGCCGTCGAGGACGCCCTCGCGCTCGCGCAGGCCCTGGAGCGGCACCCGGACGTTGCCGGCGCGCTCGCCGCCTACGAGGCCGAGCGGCGCCCGACCGTCGCCTCCACGCAGCGCGCCGCCCGCGCGAGCCTGGAGTGGTTCGAGGACCTCGCCGTGCACGCGGACCAGCCGCCCCGCCGGTTCGCCTTCAACCTGCTCACCCGCAGCCGCCGCGTCACCCACGGCAACCTGCGGCTGCGCGACCCGGGGTTCGTCGCCTCCGTCGAGGACGAGGCCGGCGTGCCGCCCGGCACGCCCCCCATGTTCACGCCCTTCCGGCTGCGCGGCCTGACCTTGCGCAACCGCGTCGTGGTCTCCCCCATGGACATGTACTCCGCCGTCGACGGCACCCCCGGCGACTTCCACCTCGTCCACCTCGGCGCGCGTGCCCTGGGCGGGGCGGGCCTCGTCATGGCCGAAATGGTGTGCGTCAGCGAACAGGGCCGGATCACGCCCGGCTGCACGGGCATGTACGCGCCCGAGCACGAGCGGGCCTGGAGCCGCATCACCGGCTTCGTCCACGACCAGGCGCCCGGCACGGCGATCGGCCTCCAGCTGGGGCACGCGGGGCGCAAGGGCTCCACGCGGCGGATGTGGGAGGGCATCGACCAACCGCTCCCGGACGGCAACTGGCCGGTCGTCGCGCCGTCGGCGCTCCCGTACCGGGCCGGCGTCAACCAGACCCCGCGTGCCTTGTCGGTGGCCGAGATGGACTCCATACGGGAAGAGTTCGTACGCTCGGCGGAGGCCGCCGCCCGCGCCGGGTTCGACCTCCTGGAGCTCCACTGCGCGCACGGCTACCTGCTGTCCGGCTTCCTCTCCCCGCTGACGAACCAGCGCGACGACGCGTACGGCGGCGGGCTGGAGGGGCGCCTGCGCTACCCGCTTGAGGTGTTCGACGCGGTACGCGCCGTATGGCCCGCCGACCGGCCCATGACCGTGCGCATCTCCGCCACGGACTGGGCCGACGGCGGCACGACGGCCGAGGACGCCGTGGCCGTCGCCCGCGCCTTCGCCGCCCACGGGGCGGACGCGCTCGACGTCTCGACCGGCCAGGTCGTCGCCGACGAGCGGCCCGCGTTCGGCCGCTCGTACCAGACGCCGTTCGCGGACCGGATCCGCCACGAGGTGGGTGTCCCCGTGATCGCCGTCGGCGCGATCTCGTCGTGGGACGACGTCAACTCCCTCGTCCTGGCGGGCCGCGCCGACCTCTGCGCGCTCGGGCGTCCCCACCTGTACGACCCCCACTGGACGCTCCACGCGGCGGCGGAACAGGAGTACGCGGGCCCGGGGGCGGTGTGGGCGGCGCCGTACCGGGCGGGAAGCCGCCGCCCGCCCACGGGCCGGGGCTGAACGCCGGGCCGGGGCCGGCCGGCCCTCCCCCGCCGCAACGGCGGCGCGCCACGGCAGGCCTGTCCGGCGGTGCCGCACGAGCCGAAGCCCGTCCGGCACCGCCGGCGGTGTCATGTGAGTTCCGCGCTCACGAAGCGCGCCCCCGCCTCCCTCAGCCGCGCGTGCAGCGCGCCGAAGACGCGTGCTGAGCGTGCCCCCGGCCAGTCTTCGGGCAGGAGGCCGCCCGGGAGACCGGGATCCGCGTACGGGAGGTGGCGCCAGGAGTCCAGGGCGAGGAGGTAGTCCCGGTACGCCTCGCGCGGCGGTACGACCCGCCGCCGCGCCCACCGCCGCAGCACCGGCTCGTGCGCGGTCAGGAACGCGCGGTGCTGCGCGGCCAGGGCGTCGAGGTCCCACCAGCGGCCCACCGCCTCCGCGGTCGGTTCGAAGCCGAGGTGGGAGCCCTTGAACAGGTCGACGTACGGGGCGAGCCCGAGCCGCTGGAGCGTGTGCCGCGTCTCGTCGTGCACGTGCGCCGGGGCGATCCACACCCCCGGCGCCGCCGTGCCGAAGCCGAGCCGCGCGAGCCGGGAGCGCAGCAGGTGCCGCTTGTGCCGCTCCTCCTCGGGCACGGAGAAGACCGCGAGCAGCCAGCCGCCGGCCGTCCGCCCGGGGGCGCGGCCGTAGACGCGGCGGTCGCCGTCGTCGAGCAGCTGCCGGGCGGCGTCCGAGAGCCCGTACCCCGCGGCGCCGCCGGCCGTGCGGCCCGCGACGAGCAGCCCGCGCCGTTTGAGCCGCGAGACGGCCGACCGCACCGAGGGCGAGTCCACGCCGACGGCACCCAGCAACCGGATCAGGGCCGCGATCGGCACGGGGCGGCCGGGCGCGTGGCGGGCGCCGCCGCGGCCGTACGCGCCGTAGAACGTGACGATGAGGGACCGGGGAGTGTGGAGAGGAGGGAGTGGTTGCTGGTCAGTCACGGGGAAACTGTAAAGCTCCGTCAAGAGCCGTCACGCAGCCGGAATCGCTGCAACTTGCCGGTGGGCGTGCGGGGCAGGGCGGCCAGGAACTCGATCTCGCGAGGGCACTTGTAGGGAACGATCTCCTTTTTGGTGAACTCCCGCAGCTCCGCGACCGTTTCCGCCGTCGCCGGCACCCCGTCCCGGAGCACGACGAAGGCGACGACGATCTCGCCGCGCCGCTCGTCGGGGCGCCCGACGACGGCCGCCTCCAGGACGTCGGGATGGCGCAGCAGGGCCTCCTCGACCTCGGGCCCCGCGATGTTGTACCCGGCCGAGATGATCATGTCGTCGGCGCGGGCCACGTAGCGGTAGTGGCCCGTGGTCTCGCGGACGTACGTGTCGCCGGTGAGGTTCCAGCCGTCACGCACGTAGTCGCGCTGCCGCTCGTCGGCGAGGTAGCGGCAGCCGGTGGGGCCGCGCACGGCGAGCAGCCCGGGTTCGCCGTCCGGGAGGGGGCGGCCGTCGGGGCCGAGGACGCGCGCCTCGTAGCCGGGGACGGGCAGGCCGGTGGTGCCGGGGCGGATCGCGTCGTCGGCGGCGGAGATGAAGATGTGCAGCATTTCGGTGGCGCCTATGCCGTTGATGACGCGCAGCCCGGTGGCCCGGCGCCAGGCGTCCCAGAGGGCCGCGGGGAGGTGTTCGCCTGCGGAGACGCAGCGGCGGAGCGAGGAGATGTCGTACGAGCCCGGGGCACCGGACCGTTCCTCCAGCCGCTCCAGCATCGAGCGGTAGGCGGTGGGGGCGGTGAAGAGCACGGAGACGCGGTGGCTCCGGATGTCGGCGAGGAGCTGTTCCGGGCCGCGCCAGTCGGTGAGGAGCGTGGCGGCGCCCGCGCGGAGCGGGAAGACGACGAGGCCGCCGAGGCCGAAGGTGAAGCCCAGGGGCGGGCTGCCGGCGAACACGTCGTCGGGGCCGGGCCGCAGGACGTGGGCGGAGAACGTGTCGGCTATGGCGAGCACGTCGCGGTGGAAGTGCATGCAGCCCTTGGGGCGTCCGGTGGTGCCGGAGGTGAAGGCGATGAGGGCGACGTCGTCGGCGGCGGTGTCGGCGGCCGCATACGATGAGGGTTTGTCCGCGGCCAGGCGCAGCAGGTCGCCGGGGGTGTCGCCGCCGTAGGGGGTGACACGGAGGCCCTGGCCCGGCGCCGATCGGAGGTCGTGGAGGCCGTCGAGCGAGCGGGCGTCGCACAAGGCGTGCCGGATGTCGGCGAGTTCGCAGATCGTGGCGAGTTCGTGCGGGCGCTGGGAGGCCAGGACGGTGACGGCCACGGCTCCGGCCTTCATCACGGCGAGCCAGCAGGCCGCGAGCCAGGGGCTGGTGGGGCCGCGCAGCAGGACGCGGTTGCCGGGAACGACGCCGAGGTCGTCGGTGAGGGTGCGGGCGATCCGGGCGACGTGGGCGGCGAGTTGCCCGTACGTCCAGAGGCCGCCGTGGCCGTCGTGCACGGCGGGGCGGTCCGGGCCCAGCCGGGCGATGGTGGCGTCGAGCAGCTCCGCACCGCAGTTGAGCCGGTCCGGGTAGGCCGGGAGGACGCCGTCCCGCGGGCCGAGGAGGAGATCGGGCCACTGGCCGGCGGGCGGGAGGTGGTCGCGCGGGAAGGTGTCGGCATGGACCGAGGGCTGAAGCTCCATCGCTGCCATCGCTGTGCGCCCCCTCGCGCCGGTGACATGGAGGTGAACGGGGGTCTTGCCAGCTGTACGGATCCGCTGTCAGCGTAGCGACTTGGTGACGGCAGTCAACAGAGCGCGATAGGCGCGATAGGTACGCGACAGCAGCGCGACAGGTGCGCGGCAGCAGAGACAGAGAAGCGGCAGCAGAGACAGATCAGCCTCAGCGACCAGAAAGGGCCGCCCATGGCCACCCCGTTCGCCCTCGATCCGCAACAACGCGCCTGGAGCGAGGCGTTGCGCACCCTCGCGGCGGAGAAGTTGCGCCCGCTCGCGGCGGCGGGCGAGCCGGGCCGCGTCAACCGGCCCCTCGTCGCCTCCCTCGGCGAACTCGGCCTGCTGGCCCGCCTCTTCCCGGCGGCGGGATCGGCGGCGGGGCCGGCTTCGGGGGCGGTGACGGGGCCGGCTGCGGGAGCGGCGGGCGCCGTGCGCGCCATGGACCTGTGCCTGCTGCGGGAGTCCCTCGCGCGCGAGTGCACGGAGGCCGAGACCGCGCTGGCCCTCCAGGGTCTCGGCGCATACCCGATCGTGCAGTCGGGCAGCGCGCGGCAGCGCGCCCGCTGGATGCCGGAGGTGATCGCGGGGCGGGCCGTGGCCGCGTTCGCGCTGAGCGAGCCGGCGGCCGGTTCCGACGCGGCGGCGCTGGAGCTGTGCGCCGAGCCGGACCCGTCCGGCGCCGGGGACGGCTGGCGCCTGACAGGCGAGAAGACGTGGATCTCCAACGCCCCCGAGGCCGACGTGTACACGGTCTTCGCCCGTACGGGACAGGCGCCCGGCTCGCGCGGCGTGACGGCCTTCCTCGTACCGGGCGACAGCGCAGGACTGTCCGGCCGCGGCCTGGACATGCTCAGCCCGCACCCCATCGGCACGCTGACGTTCGACGGCGTGCCGGTCGGCGCCGGGGACGTGCTCGGCGTGCCGGGGGGCGGCTTCCGCGTCGCCATGCGCACGCTCGACCTCTTCCGGCCCAGCGTGGGCGCGTTCGCGGTGGGCATGGCGCGGGCCGCGCTCGCCGCCGCCGTCGCCCACGCCGGGGAGCGCCGGGCCTTCGGCGGGCCCCTGAAGGACCTCCAGGCCGTCTCCCACCAGCTCGCCGAGATGGCCACCCGGACGGAGGCGGCGGCGCTGCTGGTGTACGCGGCGGCAGCGGCGTACGACGCGGGCGAGCCGGGCATCGCGGCCCGCTCGGCCATGGCCAAGCTCTTCGCGACCGAGACCGCGCAGTACGTCGTGGACGCCGCCGTCCAGCTCCACGGCGCCCGCGCCCTGCGCCGGGGGCACCTGCTGGAACACCTGTACAGGGAAGTGCGCGCGCCACGGATCTACGAGGGCGCGAGCGAGGTCCAGCGCACGATCATCGCGAAGGAGCTGTACCGGTGAGGGGGGCGGCGGCGGAGGGCGGCGGCACCTCAGCAGCCGGGTCCGGGCCGGAGCTCCGGCGGATCAATCCCCCGGAGCTCTCGCCTCCGGCGGGCTTCTCGCACGCCGTGACCCTCACCGGCGGCCGCCTCGTCCTCCTCGCCGGGCAGACCGCGCTCGACGCCGCGGGCCGCGTCGTGCCCGGCGGCCTGCCCGAACAGTTCGAACGGGCGCTGAGCAACCTGCTCAGCGCCCTCCGCGCGGCGGGCGGCGGCCCGGAGCACCTCGCGCGCGTCACCGTCTACGCCACCGATGTCGCCGGCTACCGGGAACACGCCCGGGAACTGGGCGCCGTCTGGCGGCGGCTGGCCGGGCGGGACTACCCGGCCATGGCCGTCGTCGGCGTCGTACGGCTGTGGGACGAGGAGGCGCTGGTGGAACTGGACGGGATAGCGATGCTGCCGTGACGTGACGCCGTGGGACGGCGGCCTCCGTTGCGCTCAGAAACCCGTACACGTCGCCGTCACGTCCGGGCCGGACGCGGTCGCGGTCCTCGGCCGGCCGTCGTTCACCGTCACCGAGCAGGCGACCGTACCGCCGCCCTTCCCGGTCGTGACGGCCAGCAGGCCGCCCTTCACGAAGCCCTTCGTCACCAGCTCCTTGCGCCAGGGCAGGTCCCGGTGACTCTCCTTCTGCGTCACGAGGCCCCCGTCGTTCCAGGTGGTGTACGCGACGGCCACGTCCTTCGCGGTGCCGGTCACCTCGTACCGCACCCGGACCGTCTTGCCGGTCTCCTCGTCGAGCCCGACGACGAGCGCCGCGCACCCGCCGGCCAGCAGGAGCACGACGGCGAGCAGCACCCACGGCCACTTGCGGCGGTGCCCCTTGCCGGCATGAGCATGGGCATGGGCAGGGGGCGGCACCCACTGGCCGTGCCCGGGGCCGCCGCCGCCCGGATGCGGGGTACTCATGCGGCCAGCATGCCGGTGCCCCTGCGGGGCGGCGACCGGAGACGGCCCGTACGGGCGGCGGGAGCGGGCCTCCGGCCCGTCCGGGGGCGTCACGCGTTGCGGCCCGGCACGGCACCGCCGGTCACCACCGTCGTGGCGCGTCGCCGTTGCGGTGGGAGGAAAGGTGCCGGTCACCTTTCCTCCCACCGCATGGGGCACCGAAAAGGAGAGCCCGCCGCAACGGCGAGTCACCCCAACGGTGCGAGTCCGGCGGAATCCGCAGCCACCCGCACCCGTACGGGCAAGGCAACCCGGCCCGCGGCCCCTACAGCCGCGGGTCGACCGGTTCCGACTCCAGCGCGAGCACCCCGAAGACCGCCTCGTGCACCCGCCACAGCGGCTCGCCCTCCGCCAGCCGGTCCAGCGCCTCCAGGCCGAGCGCGTACTCGCGCAGGGCGAGCGAGCGCTTGTGGCCGAGGTGGCGGGCGCGCAGCCGGGTCAGGTTGTCCGGGCGGGTGTACTCGGGGCCGTAGATGATCCGCAGGTACTCCCGGCCGCGGCACTTGACGCCCGGCTGGACCAGCCGGCCGCCCTCGGTCCGTACGAGCGCCTGCAACGGCTTGACGACCATGCCCTCGCCGCCGGCACCCGTCAGGTCCAGCCACCACTGCACGCCGGCGGCGACCGACGCCTCGTCCTCGGTGTCGACGACCAGGCGGCGGGTGGGCGCGAGGATCCCCGCCCCGGACCCGGCCGGCCGCCCGGCCCGCTGGTCGGCCGCGACGAGGCGGTCGATCAGGGCGAGCTGCCGGTCGTGCGGCAGCCCGGCGAGGCTGCGCCCCTGGGCGGCCAGGATCTGGAACGGGGCCAGACGTACGCCGTCCAGCCCGTCGACGGGCCAGCAGTAGCGCCGGTACGCCTCCGTGAACGCCGCCGCGTCCGCCGCCCGCTCGCGCTGGCGGTCCAGCAGCCCGGCCACGTCCACGCCCCGGCCGGCCGCCGCTTCCAGCGCGGCGAGCGCCGGCGGGAAGACCGCGCCGGACGCGGCCCCCACCGCCGCGTACTGGTGGCGCAGCAGCCCCTGCGCCTTGAGCGACCAGGGCATGAGCTCGGCGTCCAGCAGCAGCCAGTCGGTCTCCAGCTCGTCCCAGAGCCCGGCCGCGCCGACGGCCGCGCCCAGCCGCTGCAAGATGCCCTCGGTCAGCGCCGGGGCGTCGAAGAACGGCCGGCCGGTACGGGTGTACAGCGCGCCGCTCGCGCCGCCGGCCGCGCCGAAGCGCTCCCTGGCGGCGTCCGCGTCGCGGCACACCAGCACCACAGCCCGCGAGCCCATGTGCTTCTCCTCGCACACCACCTGCCGCACCCCGTCGGCGCGGTAGGCGGCGAACGCCTCCGCCGGGTGCTCCAGGTAGCCCTCTTCCTGGGAGGTCGCGCACGGCGCCATGGTCGGCGGGAGGTAGGGCAGCAGCCGCGGGTCGACGGCGAAGCGGCTCATGACCTCCAGCGCGGCCGCGGCGTTCTCCTCCTTCACGGCGACCCGGCCCATGTGCCGGGTCTCGACGACGCGGCGGCCCGTGACGTCGGTCAGGTCGAGCGGACGGCCGTCCGCGCCGCCGGGGGCGTCGCTCGCCAGCGGCCGGGTCGGCTCGTACCAGACCCGCTCGGCCGGTACGTCCACCAGCTCGCGCTCGGGCCAGCGCAGCGCGGTCATCTTCCCGCCGAACACGGCGCCGGTGTCGAGGCAGATGGTGTTGTTCAGCCATGTGGCTGACGGGTTCGGGGTGTGGCCGTAGACCACGGCGGCGCGGCCGCGGTAGTCCTCGGCCCACGGGTAGCGCACGGGCAGGCCGAACTCGTCGGTCTCGCCGGTCGTGTCCCCGTACAGCGCGTGCGAGCGCACGCGGCCCGAGGTGCGGCCGTGGTACTTCTCCGGCAGGCCGGCGTGGCAGACCACCAGCTTGCCGTCGTCGAGGACGTAGTGGCTGACGAGCCCGTCGATGAACTCCCGCACCTGCGCGCGGAAGGCGGGGTCGCGGGCGTCCTCGCGCTCCAGCTGCTCGATGGTCTCGGCCAGCCCGTGGGTCGGCTGGACCTTCTTGCCCGTGAGCCAGCGGCCGAGCTTGTTCTCGTGGTTGCCCGGCACGCACAGGGCGTTGCCCGCGGCGACCATGCCCATGACGCGGCGCAGCACGCCCGGGCTGTCGGGGCCGCGGTCGACGAGGTCGCCGACGAAGACGGCCGTACGGCCGGCGGGGTGGACGCCGTCCTCGTACCCCAGCTTCGCGAGGAGGGTCTCGAGCTCGGAGCTGCACCCGTGGATGTCACCGATGATGTCGAAGGGGCCGGTGAGGTGCCGCAGGTCGTTGAAGCGGCGCTCCAGCACGACCTCGGCGGCCTCGGCCTCCTCCGCGCTGCGCAGCACGTGCACCTTGCGGAAGCCCTCGCGCTCCAGGCCGCGCAGCGAGCGGCGCAGCTCGCGGCGGTGGCGCTGGATGACGTGGCGGGGCAGGCCGGCCCGGTCGGAGCGGCCGGCGTTGCGCGCGGCGCACACCTCCTCGGGCAGGTCGAGGACGATGGCGATGGGCAGCACGTCGTGCTCGCGGGCGACCCGCACCAGCTGCCTGCGGGCCTCGGCCTGGACGTTGGTCGCGTCGACGACCGTGAGGCGGCCGGCGGCGAGGCGCTTGCCCGCGATGTAGTGCAGGACGTCGAAGGCGTCGCCGCTGGCGCTCTGGTCGTTCTCGTCGTCGGCGACGAGGCCGCGGCAGAAGTCCGAGGAGAGCACTTCGGTGGGCTTGAAGTGCTTGCGGGCGAAGGTGGACTTGCCGGAGCCGGTCGCGCCGATCAGGACCACGAGGGAGAGGTCGGTGACGGCGAGGGTGCGCTTCGCCGGTGCCTCGGCGGTCGTTGCTGTGGTCATGCGGCCTTCTCCTGCTCCGGCTCTTTTTCCTTACGGGTGAAGACACCCATCTGGGTGGGCGGTCCGACCTCCGGGTCGTCCGGCCCCACGGGCACGTACGCGACCTCGTAGCCGTAGCGCTCCGCGACCCCCGCCGCCCACGTGCGGAACTCCTCGCGCGTCCACTCGAAGCGGTGGTCGGCGTGCCGCACATGCCCGGCGGGCAGGGTCTCCCAGCGCACGTTGTACTCGGCGTTCGGGGTGGTGACGACGACGGTCGCGGGGCGGGCCGCGCCGAACACCGCGTGCTCCAGCGCGGGCAGACGGGGCAGGTCGAGGTGCTCGATGACCTCGCTGAGCACGGTCGCGTCGTACCCGGCCAGCCTGCGGTCGGTGTACGCGAGCGAGCCCTGGAACAGCCTGACCCGCGCCGCCTGCCGCTCGGTCATCCGGTCCAGCCGCAGCCGCCGCGCGGCCACCGCGAGGGCGCGCGGCGAGACGTCCATGCCGGCCACCTCGGTGAACCGCGGGTCCTTCAGCAGCTCTCCCACGAGCTGGCCCTGGCCGCAGCCGAGGTCGAGGACGCGCGCGGCACCGGCGGCGCGCAGGGCGTCGAGGATCGCCGCGCGGCGCTGCACGGCCAGCGGCACGGGCCGCTCCTCGGTGTCCGACTCCTCGTCGACGGCGTTGTCGAGCGCTTCGGGCTCGGTGTCGTCGGACTCGGCGAGGCGGGCGAGGGCCAGCCGCTCCAGGGCGTCGCGGGTCAGCGACCAGCGGCGGCCCAGGTAGCGGCCGGCGATCAGGCGCTGTTCGGGGTGGCCCTCCAGCCAGCCCTCGCCGGCCCGCAGCAGCTTCTCGACCTCATCGGACGCCACCCAGTAGTGCTTGGCGTCGTCGAGGACCGGCAGGAGGACGTAGAGGTGGCGCAGGGCGTCCGCGAGCCGCTGCTCGCCCTCCAGCACCAGGCGTACGTAGCGCGAGTCGCCCCACTGCGGGAACTTCTCGTCCAGCGCGACCGGCTCGGCGACGACCGTCCAGCCCAGCGGCGCGAACAGCCGCTCCACCAGCGCCGCGCCGCCGCGGGCGGGCAGCACCGGCACCTCGATGCGCAGCGGGCGCGCTGCTCCCGGCAGCTCCGGCCGGGCGGCGCACTGGCCCTTCAGCGCGGTGGAGAAGACGCTGCCGATGGCGACCGCGAGCAGCGAGGACGCCGCGTACGGGCGGTCGTTGACGTACTGGGCGAGGGCGGAGTCGGGCGCTCCGCCGCGGTTCCTGTCCTTCGCCCGCCGCACCAGCGCGACCGGATCGATCTCCAGCAGGAGCGCGGCGGTGCAGCGCTCCGCGCCGGCCTCGGGGTAGAGGACGTGCGCGGTGCCGTGGGAGGTGGAAAAACGCTGCGCCTTGTCAGGGTGTTTGTGCAGCAGGAATCCGAGATCGGTCGCGGGGGATCCGGTCGTGCCGGTGGTGGATATCGTCAGGAACACGCGGTCGAGTATCGCCCGGGACGGGTGATTTCCCCTAACTCTTTTCGCCGGCGACTTGTTTCAAGAGGCCGTTCAGCAGGGCGCGGGTGAGGACCGCGATGGTGAATCCACAGGTGATCTCCCCGGCCGCCACCATCCTTGAGACCTCAGGCCAGGGGCGGGTGACGATCCGCCGGATGCCTTCGGAGGTCTCGGGTGGGCCGAAACCCTCGATACGGGCCGCGAACAGTTCGACGTGATCGCCGAGCAGGCCGCTGTCGGGGTGCATCCGGCCCAGGGAAATCAGTTCGGTGGCTTCCGCGCCGATTTCCTCCGCGAGTTCCCGGACGGCGCTTTCCGCGCCGGTGGCGCCCGGCGCTCCCATGCCGCGGGGCACTTCCCAGTGCCAGGAGCGGGTGGCGTGGCGGTAGTGCTCGACGAGGACGACGTCATCCGTGGTGGTGAGGGGGAGGATGACGGCGCCGGGGCTCGCGGTGGTGGAGAGCATGCGGACGTAGAGCCCGAGGGCGCCGCCGGGGAAACGGACGGCGTCCCGTACGAGGGTGACGAAGCGGTCGGCGTAGACGACGCCGACGGAGGCGGACGCATCGGCCGCCGGACCGGCGCCCGCACCGCCTGCCGTGCCTTCCGCCGCGCGCCGGGCCTCCTCGACGTCGGCGGGATCGAGGAGGATGTCGATCCCGCCCGGGCTGTTGCCGAACAGCTCGGGGCGGGTGTCGCGCAGCCGGTCGTACGGGGTGGCGTCGGTCTCTTCTCGCACAGGCTCGGTACTCCGCTCGGTACTCCGGCCGGCAGTCGGGTCAATAGCCCTGTCAGGGGGCTCGTCAGTAGTCCGGGATGTCGTCCTGCACGGTGGCGGAACCGGTGGCGGCCGGGGAGCCGCCCTCCTCCCGGTAGCCGGGCAGTCTGCTCACCATGCCGTGGAACCTTTCCCACTCCCGGGTGCTGTCGAACCGGACCGTGGCCATTTCCCGGGCGAACTTCTGCTCGCGCCGCCCCTCCAGCCGGTTGCGGAGCACCAGCTGTACGGAGCCGCCGTACTTGGCCGAGATGCCGCCGAGGCTGCCGGCGACGCTCCAGGACTCGTCGCCGGTGATCGCCGTGAAGACGGCACCGCCGACGGTGACGACGACCTCGATGACGGGCAGCCACTTGTTGGCCCCCGCCTGCCGGCCGCCACGGGCCTCGGCGAGGCGGACGATCTCGGAGTTGAGCCGGACGTAGCGGTCGAAGACCGGCCCCACCCGCTCCTGGAAGGCCGCCGGGTCGGCCGTCAGCTCGTCGAAGGCGCGGATGTACGCGTTCCAGGCGTCGCTCTGGCGCAGGCTGCAGATGTCCTCCAGGGCGAGCGCGTCGACGGCGGAGGGGGTCAGGGCGAGCCGGTCCTGGACCGCCGAGAACGCCTGGCGCTTGAGGAAGAGCAGCAGTTGCTCGGGGTCGGTGACCGTACCCGTACCGCCCGTGGACGTACGGACGTCCCGCCACTCCTGGAGGGCGACCCGGCGCAGGCTGCCGGCCGGGGTGAGCGGATACATGCCGAGGGCGTCGGCGAGATTCACGCTGTAGATGAGGTCCAGGAGCTGTTTGACCTCCGCGGCGAACGGCTTGGCCCGGTCGTACCGTCCCTCGGAGACCGGAGAGCCCGGCACCGTCACGAACTCCTCGTAGAGCAGGTTGCGCGTGACGAAGTCCCCGTGGGTGCTGCGCTCGTTGCTCCACCGGACCACCTCGCCGATCCGCTCCGCGAACGCCCGGTGCTGCCGTTCCGGGACGCCGACCTGGCGGGCGAGGAGGGGAATGTCCTTCGCGGTGAGCGCCTGCACCCGCGCGGCGAACGCGTTGAACAGCGCGGTCCGCGTCGCGTCCCGGTTCTCCTGGTCCTCCCAGGAGAACCGGACGCACTTCACGCGCTCGCCGGCCGGCATCCCTTCGAGGGTTTCCTGCCAGGCGGCGAACGCCCTCGCGTCGTAGTCCAGGCCGGGGCGCGGGGGCTCGGCGGGGTCGCGCTCGTTGAGGAGGTAGGGCACCAGGGCCTCCTGCGCCAGCAGCTTCTGGTGCGCGCGGCGGGCCGCGCCGCCCTCCAGGAGATCGCAGCTCACGGCCGCGTTGTTGTAGAAGAACACCCGGTTGGCCACCACCTGCCGGGTATTGATCAGGCTGCGGAAGTACTCGGCCCGCACCTCCTTGTCCCGCGCGCTCCCGACGTCCTGGAGCGACTTCCCGCGCGCGACCATGTCCCTGGTCAGCTCCGCGGTCACCCACTGGTTGTCCAGGGACTGCGCGATCACCGCGCCCGGCGCGAGATCCGCCGGTCTCACCCTGACTGCCGCCTCGGTGGATTGCTGGGCCATCCCTCCACACCCCCGGTCCTCGCGCCCCCGGTGACGCTGTGTTCACGTCCGTATCCACGCTAGCCGTGAACCGGTGGCCCGCACCCGCGGTTGCGTCAACTGGACTGGTGTGCATGAGAATTGGCGGATACTCCTTCCGGCTCTGCATCTACGGAATCTACGGAACGCGCTTGGGCGAGGCCGGCGGAACGGAGCCGGCCGCAGACCTGCCGTGCGTCGAGGTTCAGTTCAGGGCGCGGGCCAAGGCCGCGATCTCGCCCGGCCCCACGCGGCAGCAGCCGCCCAGGAGGCGGGCGCCCGCCGCGCGCCAGGTGGTGACGCGGTCGGGTGTGAAGGCCGGCCACCCCGTCCAGGACCGGGCGGCGGCGTCCCACTCCTCGCCGCTGTTGGGGTAGACCACGACAGGCTTACGGGCCGCCTCCGCCGCTATCCCGACCGCCCGGTCGGCGTCGGCGGGAGTGCAGCAGTTGACCCCCACGGCGACGACCTGGTCGTTCCCGGCGGCCAGGGCGAAGGCCTCGCGCAGCGGCTGCCCCGCGCGGGTGTGCTCCCCCGCCGCGCTGTAGGAGAGCCATACGGGCACGCCGCAGCCCGCCACGGCCCGCAGCAGCGCTTCCGCCTCGGCCACGTCCGGCACGGTCTCCAGCGCGAGCACGTCCGGCTCCGCTTCCACCAGCGTCTCGATCCGCGGCCGGTGGAAGCGCTCCAGCTCCGCGACGCTCAGCCCGTAACGGCCGCGGTACTCGCTGCCGTCCGCCAGGAAGGCACCGTACGGACCGACGGACGCGGCGACCCACACCTCCTTCCCCGGGGCCTCCTTCTCCGCGGCGCTCCGGGCCAGCTCGACGCTGTGCCGCAGCAGCTCCGCCGCCTGCCGCCGGCCCAGGCCGCGGCGCGCGAAGCCCTCGAACGTGGCCTGGTAGCTGGCGGTGATGAGGACCTGTGCTCCCGCCCGCACGTAGGCGGCGTGCGCCTGCTCGATCTGCCCGGGGTCGTCGGCGAGCAGCCGGGCCGACCACAGCGCGTCGGACAAATCGCAGCCCTGCGCCGCCAGCTGGTTGGACAGCCCGCCGTCGAGCACGAGCGGACCGCGCATCAGCGCATCGGCGAAGGGGAGGGTGGGGGCGGGCGTCACAGGGGGACTCCTCGGCGGGGGCGGGGGCGGGGGCAGGGATCCGGCCCGGGACCCGGGGGTCCCGGCTCAGGCCGGGGGCAGGGACTTCCGGCCCAGGCCGGGGCCGGCGTCAGCCCAGCTGGGACTGGACCTCGGAGGCGATCAGCTCCAGGTGGTCGAGGTCATCCAGGTCCAGGATCTGGAAGTAGATCCGGGACGAGCCGATGGCCGCGTACCGCCCGATCTTGTCGACCACCTCGGCCGGGGAGCCGGCCAGGCCGTTCTCCTTGAGCTCGGCCACCTCGCGCCCGATGACCGCCGCCCGCCGCGCGACCTCCGCGTCGTCCTTGCCGACGCAGGCGACGAGCACATTGGAGTACACGAGGTCACCACCCTTGCGGCCGGCCTCCTCCGCGGCCGCCCGCACCCGGCCGAACTGCCGCTCACTGTCCTCGACCGAGGCGAACGGGATGTTGAACTCGTCGGCATACTTCGCGGCGAGGCGCGGCGTACGCTTCGCGCCGTGCCCGCCGATGAGCACGGGCAGCTTCTCCTGCGCCGGCTTGGGCAGCGCCGGGCTGTCGGTGAGGCGGTAGTACGTGCCGTCGAAGTCGAAGGTCTTGCCCACCTCCGTCTCCCACAGGCCCGTGACGATGGCGAGCTGCTCCTCCAGGCGCCCGAACTTCTCCTTCGGGAAGGGGATGCCGTAGGCCTTGTGCTCCTCCTCGAACCAGCCCGCCCCCAGGCCCAGCTCGACGCGCCCGCCGGACATCTGGTCCACCTGCGCCACCTGGATGGCCAGCACGCCGGGCAGCCGGAACGTCCCCGCGGTCATCAGGGTGCCGAGCCGGATGCGGCGCGTCTCACGGGCGAGGCCGGCGAGGGTGATCCAGGCGTCGGTCGGCCCGGGCAGGCCGTCCGCGGATCCCATGGCCAGGTAGTGGTCGGAGCGGAAGAAGGCGTCGAAGCCGAGGTCCTCGGTGGCCTTGGCGACCGTCAGCAGCGTGTCGTAGCTCGCCCCTTGCTGGGGCTCGGTGAAGATTCGCAGATCCATGCCTCCATCCTGCACTGCCGAACAGGCGTCAACCGACTGCGCCCTGCGCCGGTACACCCTCCCCGGTCGGGTGAAATTCCGCCGCCCCCGCCGAGCGGGTGAGCTCCGGCCAGTGTCCGCCGCGGCCGGTGGTCGTTGGCTCGGGCGGAGCCGGACCGCCCGGCCCGCGCACCGGTGCACCCTGCCGGAGGCGACGACCGCAACACCGCTCTCCCGCACCGGGAGGGCCGGGGCCGAGGAGGCCGCCATGACCCAGGAAGCCGTGCCCGACGAAACGGTGCCCGCGAAGCCCGCCGCCGGGCAGCCCGGCGCGCCCAAGGGCCTGCTGCAGCAGATGGAGGAGCTGATGGCCGCGCTCAACGCCGACCTGTCGCAGCTCGACGCGGACCTCCAGCCGCGTGACGGGCGCCCGGCGCCTGCCGGTACTCCTGCTGGTACGCCTGCCGGTGCCTCCGCCGGCGCGTCCAGCGGCACATCCGCCGGAGCGTCCACCGGCACGTCCGTCGGAGCGTCCGTCGGCACATCCGTCGATGCGCCCACTGAGGTGCCCGTCGAAATGCCCGTCGACGCGTCCGTCGACGGAGGGGATGCCCGCTGACCGCCCGCGCCTCACGCGGCACCGCCTTCCCGCTCGCGCGACGCGAGCCGTCTCTGTAACCAGCGCACTCTGTCGCTCGTCTCGTCGGCAGCGTCTATCGCTTCTATGCACTGCCAGTACATGGCGTCCTCGTCGGAGGAGCAGGCGACCCCCACGAGGGCGATGCCCACTTCCCCGAGAAGCCCGCAGAGCCCGGCCAACGCGCTCCAGGGATCGCGGACTTCGGTGAGCTGCCCGGCCCGTATCGCTCCGGCGCGCAGCGTCTGACGCAGCGAGCCGGACGCGCGGGCCCCGGCCTCGCTCAGGCTCCCCGCGGCGGCGCGGGCCTCGAAGGGCCCGTGGACCGCAAGGTGGCCGCCGACCGCTCCCGCCAGCGCCTGGGTCTGCCATGCCTCGGTGACGATGTCGTGGACGGCCCTGGCCTGCGCCAGGGCCGTCCGGGTGGCTCCGATGAGCCGCACTGCGTCCATGAACGGTCCCCCAACTTCCCGACTGTGCCGTGCCCACACCTTCTCACTACCCAGAGTGATGACTAACCGCCGGAAACGCCAGGGGAATTCAGAAATCTGTGGATACCAGATGGGGTGTGGATAACTCAATCACTCCGGAGAGTGACGATCCGGCGAATCCGGAATGTCCCCGTCCGGCACCGGGAACCGCTTCTCGTTGCGCTCGATCTTCGCGGCGAGCGCGGCGGCCGCGTCGATGCCCAGCACCTCGCAGAACTGCAACAGGTACGACAGGACGTCGGCGACCTCGTCCTCGACCCTCTCCGCCGTCCCCGGCCGGTCCATCACCCGCGCCGACTCCTCCGGAGTCAACCACTGGAAGATCTCGACCAGTTCCGACGCCTCGACGCTGAGCGCCGCGACCAGGTTCTTGGGGGTGTGGTACGGCTGCCAGTGGCGCGCGGCCGCGAAGTCCGCGAGACGCCGCTGCAACACCCGCAGTTCGCTGCGGCTCTCGCCGGCGCGCTCATCTCCGGGTTCATCTCCGTGTTCAGCATTCACCCCCAAGATCTACCACCGAGACCCCCTCCGGCGGAGCACCCCCGTCACCCGTCCCCCGCACCGCCCCCACCAGCCGCACATGCCCCCGCTCCCCCATCCGTACCGCCAGGGCGAGCAGCTCGCGCGCCTGCCGGGCGTCCAGGCAGCGGTCGAAGCCGTCCGCGAGGACGGTGAGCGCCTGCCGCGCCTGAAGCACCTCGCCGACGGGGTCCATGTCCAGCACTCCGGGGCCGGTCATCAGCACCAGACAGAGCGCGAGGTAGCGCAGCTCGCCGTCCCCGAGCCGCGCCATCGGCATCCCGTCACCGGGCTTCCGCTCCAGCACGGCCTGCACGAGGCCGCCGCCCGCTTCCCGTACGGCCAGCTCGGCCACCGGCACGCGGCACCCGGCGCCCACCGCCGCCACGAGCGCCGCATGGCGGGTCGCGCACTCGTGGCGCGTGCGGTCCAGGACCGCGGCGACGTTGTCGCAGGCGCCGCGCAGCAGCCCGTCATGGGCGGCGGCGGGCCTGCGCATGACCTCCGGGCGCGGGTCACAGGCGAAGACGGCACGCAGGGCCACGACGACCTGCTCGGCGGCGTCGAGGACAAGGCGCTGCCCCGCCGTCTTGCCCGCAACGCGCAAGGGCAGCAGAGCGGTGCCGAGCCGGTCGTCCGGCAGGGGCGCGCGGGTGACGGGGACGGCACCGGCCGTGTGCCAGGCGGCCTCCACAGCACGGCGCCCCGGGTCCCGGAGGGCCGTCGAGAGGAGAGTGCGGCCGCAGCCCGTCATCCGTTCGCCGACGATGCGGAGCTCGGGCTCGGCCTGCACGGCGACGTCGATCTGCACGGGCCCTACGGGCCCGTCGACGGTGCACCCGATACGGAAGCCGCGCCGTCCCTGAGCATCAGGCCGCGCCTGCTGAGGAACACACGCCGCGGGGCCGCCGTCGACGATGGACAGGGCCTCACCCAGCTCCTCCCCGCCGGCCAGCCGCGCCAGCACCCCGTACGCCTGGAGGGCACTGGACTTACCGGAGCCGCTCGGCCCCCGGAAGAGGGTGAGCGGACCGAGCGCGAAGGTGGCGTTGCGGTGCGACTTGAAGGCGGAGAGCCGTAATTCGGTCACGACGGGCCGCTGCGTAGAAGAGTGCGTAGACGGGGTGGAGGAGACGGCAGAAGTCACGCCGGAGGAAACGTCCGGTCGGGCACAGCGAGTGTCCATGCCCGGACCGTATGTGTCACATAATCAGCCAAACCGTTTCGGCTGATCACTTTTCCTACGATCGGGGTACCCCGATGCCACCTCCGTCCCTTCGGGAGTCAGCAGGAAGACGTTCGTGTCGACCCGGTGCATGCCGCTGCCCAGGCCGAAGACGACGCCACTGGAGAAGTCGAGGATGCGCTTGGCGACGTCCGTGTCGGCACTGGTGAGATCCAGCAGCACCGGCACCCGCGCCATCAGGTGCTCGGCGACCTCGCGTGCGTCCGCGAAGACCTGGACCCGCAGCACGACCATGCGCCGCTGATCGGGATCGGCCCCCTGCTCATCCTCGGGCAGGGCCCGGTGATTGGGCCAGGACGGCCATGCGTGGTGACCACGGAGCGGGACGACCTCGGCCAGACCCTCCCACTGCTCATCGGTGGCCTCGGACCTGTTCACCGGCTCACCCCTCCGGGGAACGTGCTCGCTATATGCATCCCACAATCCTAGGGACAATCGTCACCCGCCGGGACCAATGACACGCTCGGACGACGGGCGGCCGGAGAAGGCGGCGTGTTGAACGGTACGACAGGCCGAGCCCGTATCTGCCCGTCTGAAGACCGGAACGGATGGTGAGACGCCGGGTCCGTCAGCACACGGACGGGACCATGCCTTCCTCGAGCGACCTGCCCGTCTCCGCCAAGGCGACCTGGTGGATGAACCACTCCAGCACACCGCGGATCTCCGCACCCGTGGCGGCATTGCGTGCCGCAGCCGGCTCCAGGAGGGGGCGCCACGCCGCTCACGGCATCTGTCGGGGGTGCCCGGGCCCTACCGGCCGCCATGCCCGTCCCGTCGCTTACCGCATCGAAGGAGCCGTCGCTGGCGAATCCTTACGAAGCGCGGGAGCTGTGGCGGAAGGAGGTGACGGGCAAGGGCGCAACCGTCGCCGTACTCGTGTCGTACGGCGATCGCCGTATCGAGGAATTCATGGCTGATGACAACCGCCAGTACGAGCTGCCGGCCGCGGATCTCCGGCGCATCGAACCCGTCGGGAAGTCTCGGACTGCACCGATCCTGGTGTGGACACCGAGAGTTGTCGTGCCTGGGAATCGGAGACCAGATTGACGTGGCGATGGCGCATACGCTCGCCCCCGGCGCCCGCATCATCGTCGTGGCAACCCCGGTCGACGAGACCCAGGGTGAGGCGGGGATGCCGGAGATGTTGAGCGTCCTGGACCACGTCACCCGGTACCGGTTGGCCGATGTGGTGTCGATGAGCTTCGGTTCACCGGAGGACAACTTTCGTGATGCCCGCTCGATACCCGCCGGCCTGGCCCGCCTCTGACCCCAGGGTGACGGCCGTGGGTGGGGTGCAGTTGCACGTGGATGCGAACGGTCACCGTACGTCCCCCGACACGCTCTGGCCGGAGTCAGGAGCCGGCCAATCGTCGCTCTTCCCCCGGCCGGCGTGGCAGCCACCGGCCGCGGGCCGCGCCGCCCCGGGTCGCTCCGTGCCGACACCGCCAGCGGCTGGGGCACCGTCGCTCTGGACGGCTTCACCCGTGCGCTGGCCCGCGAGGTGGCCTGATCGCGTCGGAACGGGCGGGCCACACCTCGGCGCTTGTGCCCCGCGTATGCCAACTATGTTAAGACGAGCCCGCATTGAAGCTCGGTGCCACGGCCGCGCCACCGCCACTGAGCACGATCTGACGGCAGGAGCAGAAGAAGCGTGGACGAGCACGGCAGCGCAGGCATCAGCCGCTTAGGCCCTGTGGGCGACGAGACATCGCCGAGGCGTGTCACGAGCGCCGGTTGGGGCCCGGGCCCGTATGGCCCCCCTGGACGGGAGCCCGCGCCGGCCGGGACCCGGCCCGGCGCCGGACCATGGGCCGTACGACTGACGGGCGTGACCAAGAGGCATGGCAGTGGCCGTCAGGCCGTCACCGCCCTTGACGATGTCTCCTGCGAGCTTCCTCGCGGAAGTTTCACCGCCGTCATGGGCCCTTCAGGCTCCGGCAAGAGCACCTTCCTGCACTGTG
The DNA here is from genome assembly GCF_044336695.1 of Streptomyces sp. SCA2-17. Lineage (NCBI taxonomy): Bacteria > Bacillati > Actinomycetota > Actinomycetes > Kitasatosporales > Streptomycetaceae > Streptomyces > Streptomyces sp. SCA2-17. The sequence continues at coordinate 5,064,596 of NZ_CP117521.1, read as the reverse complement.
CTTCGGGGCTGCAGCGTCCTGACGGCGGCACCATCGAGATCGGGGACCGGAATCTGGCCGGTCTGAGTGAGACGGCGCTGACCGAACTGCGCCGCGAGCGCATCGGGTTCGTGTTTCAGGGTTTCAACCTGTTGCCCGCACTGACCGCTGAGCAGAACATCACGCTGCCCGTCCGGCTCGCCGGCCGCCGGGTGCGCCTGGACCGGCAGTGGCTCGATCAGCTCATCGAGTACACCGGCCTGTCGGAGCGCCGCAGGCACCGCCCCGCCGAGCTCTCCGGCGGCCAGCAGCAGCGGGTCGCGATCGCCCGGGCCCTGATCACCCGCCCGGAAGTGGTGTTCGCCGACGAGCCCACCGGCGCGCTGGACACGAAGAGCGGGCGCGCCGTACTTCAGCTGCTGCGCCGCCTGGTCCACGAGGTGGGCCAGACCGTTCTCATGGTCACGCACGACCCCGTGGCGGCCGCGCACGCCGACGCCGTGCTGCTTCTCGTCGACGGCCGCATCACCGAGGTGCTGACGGCTCCCACGGCCGAGGCGGTCGCCGAGCGCATGGCGCGACTGGAGGGCTGATCGCGGTGCTCTTACGACTTGCGTGGTGGACGGTGCGCTTCCGCAAAGCGTCCTTCGCGGGATCCTACGTCGCCATGGCGTGCGCACAGGCGCTGGTCACCACGTGTGCTGTGCTGCTTGAGGCCGGCAGCCGTGCCGGCGCGGGAGAGGGCGGCCCGGAGGCGGTGTCCTTCGCCGTGCCGTTCGGCTTCATCTGCTTGTTCGTAGCGGCGTTCGCCGTGTCGGGCACGTTCTCGTTGTCGGTACGACAGAGGCTGCGGGAGATCGCCCTGCTGCGGGCGATCGCCGCCACCCCCGGACAGATCCGCCGTCTGGTGGCCTACGAGGCTTTGGTGGTCACCGTGACCGCGGCGCCGCCCGGCTGTGGTCTGGGCGTGCTGATCGCAGCGGCCTTACGGGCGCGGCTCACGTCCCAGGGGATGCTCCCCGAGTCCTTCGCACTCGACTTCGGACCGCTGAGCCTGATGACGGCCGTCCTGGTGTGCTGGGTGATGGCCGAGACCGCGGTGTGGGCGGCCGGCAGCAGGGCTGCACGCGTATCGGCTGTCGAGGCCCTGGGAGAGGCGGCGGTGCCGCGGCGGCGGCTCGGCGGAGTCCGCGCGTTCGCCGGGCTGGCCGTGCTCGGAGGCGGTCTGTGGGGGCTGGTGGCGGTCTCCGGCTCCACCGCGCCCGACGCGACGAATACGGCGGTAGCCATGGTCATGGTTCTCCTGGTGGCCGTGGCCCTTCTCGGGCCGTGGATCGGCCGTGCGGCCGGAGCCGTGTTCGGGCTGTTGTGCCGTGCCCTGGTCCCCTCGGTGGGCCTTCTGGTGCGGGCCAACCTCGGCGCAGGACACCGCAGGCTGGCCGCGGCAGTGACTCCACTCGCTCTCACCGTCGCGTTCGCCGCCGTGGCGCTGTTCGTGCCCGAGATGAAGTGGCAGGAATCCGAACGACAGGACCGTGGCCGCCTGGTGGCCGACCACATGGTGCGCGTGCCCGGCGAGGAGGTGCCCTCCGGAGAGGCGGAGGGCGGGCCGGTAGCCGCCGTGAGGCGGGTGCCCGGCGTCGGGACGGCCGTCGGAGTCACCGAGACCGTGGTCAATGTGATCACCGCATCCGGAGCACGGCACCCGGGCTCCGTGACCCAGGCCGTTTCCGGCGGGCGGCTGGGCCGGGTGCTGGACCTCGGCCCGCGTGACGGCACGCTGGAGGAACTGGGGCCGCGGGACGTCGCGTTGAGCACCGCTCTGGCACGTCGGACCGGAGTACGCGTGGGCGGCGAGCTGCGGCTGGAGATGGGGGACGCCCGCGTCGAACGGGTGCGGGTCAGCGGCCTGTACACCCGCGGCCGGGGCTTCGGCGACGTACTGATGCCTGAAGCACTCGCGGCCCCGCATCTGGACCGGAAGTGGCCCAGCGACGTCACGGTGTACGTGCGCACCGGGCCCGGCGATCGGGACGTGCTCGACCGGGGGCTGGCGGCACTCCGCTCGGAGCACCCGACCTGGCGGGTGCAGGACCGCGCGGAGCACCGGGCGGAAGCACGCGACGCCCAGAACTCCTCGATGACCGCGACGTACCTGCTCCTCGGCGTCGTCACCCTCTTCACATCGATCTCCATGGTCAACACGCTGGTGATGACCACCATGGAGCGTGCGGGTGAGTTCGCGCTCCTGCGGCTGATCGGGGCGACCAGGCGCCAAGTGGTGCGGATGATGCGGCTGGAGCACCTCGTCACCGTACTGACCGCGCTCGTGGTCGGCGCCGCCGTGGCCGCCGCCGTACTGGTGGCCGCGGCGAAGGCACTCACAGGATCCCCCGACCCGTACCTACCGGCCTCGATCACCTGCCTCCTCCTGGCCGGCACGGGTGTGCTCGCCCTCGGAACAGGACTGGTGATCACCCGTATCGCGCTGCGGCAACGGCCGGAAACCGCGCTGCGCGGCGCCGACTGACGATGAAGTCGGTGGCATGAAGCGGCCCGGGCGGAAAAAGACCGCCCGGGCCGCAGTTCTGTGTTCCCCCGACAGGGTCCGTCGGCCATGGAGAACCCACGGGAGCCCATCGGGCTCTACCCGGTGACCGGCACGGTCGAGGTGGTCTTCCAGTACCTGAAGGCACGTCCGCCCTTCGACGACGAGCCACTGCGCCGCGAGCTGATGACCCGGCTCAACGCCATCGAGGGAATCGACCCGGCCGAGGCCAGGCTGGACGTGCGGCCCTCCTTCCCGTTGGAATTCGTGAGCGCAGAGCGCGTGCCCGAGGCATACCGATGATTTTCGTCAACGGGAGGACGAGAATTCTGTGAGCCGCGCATACCTCGCCGAAACAAAGATCGCGACGCGATTTCCCTGCAACGACGCCTCAGCCGAGGACGTCGAGCCGTACGGATTACTCGGGACGCACGAGCCGCATGCGTCGTTGTTTCGTCCGGGCGAGCTGTCCGGGCCGACGGGTATGGGCCATGACGACCAACCTCACCACCCCGCCGACAACGGGCAGGACATCCTCGAACTGTTCTTCTTGGCCAAGGGGGTACTTCACGCAGCGCGATATCGGCCATGCTGGCATGAGAACACCTCGCCAGGACGCTCGTCGAGTCCATCAGAAAGGTGACGAGCGGCCGAAGAGTCGTCGCACCGGACGTCGCCCTGCTCGTCAGTGCCGGCTCGCCCAGCCCCTTCACGCCGAGGGAGGCGGAGATCCTGGCGCCGGCAGCCGAGGGCGAAGGCCCGGCCGAGACCGCCGGCCGCCTCCACCTGTCCACCGGCACCGTACGCAACCACCTCCTGGCCGCCGTCCAGAAGACCGGCGCCCGCAACCGCCTCGACGCCATCCGCATAGCCCGGCGCAAGGGCTGGCTGTAGCCGGTGGTGGGGCGGCGGCGTCCCTCTGCAGGGACGCCGTCACGGCTTCACCAGGTCAGGCGTCCTTGGCCACCCGCTTCAAGATCGCCACGCACTCCACATGATGCGTCATCGGGAAAAGGTCGAACGCCCGCAGCGTAGCCGGGGCGTAGCCCTCCTCCGCGAAGTACTTGAGGTCTCGGGCCAGGGCTGCCGGGTCGCAGGCCACGTAGGCGATGCGGCGGGCGCCCAGGGAGGCCAGGTGCTGGACCGTCTGCTTGCCGGCGCCGGCGCGGGGCGGGTCGAGGACGATGATGTCGGCCTGCTTGATGCCCGTGCGCGGGAGGACCTGCTCGACCTTGCCCTGTTCGATGCGGACGCGGTCGAGGTCCTGGAGGTTGTGGCGGGCGTCTTCGACGGCGCGCTTGCCGGACTCGATGCCGAGCACCGCGCCCTTCTCGCCGACGCGCTCGCCGAGGGCGCCCGCGAAGAGGCCGACGCCGCAGTAGAGGTCGAGGGCCATGTCGCCCTTGCGGGGCATGAGGCCCTGCATGACGGCCTTGATCAGGGTGTCGGCGGCCTGCGGGTGGACCTGCCAGAACCCGCCCTCGCCGACGCGGTACGTGCGCTCGTCCGCGCGCTCGCGGACGAAGGGGCGGCCGTGGACGCGGTGGACGCGCTGGTCCTTCTCGCCCACGCGCATCACCGAGACCGGCTTGTCCAGCTCCACGATCGGCAGGCGGCCGCCCGGCTTCGGGGTGAGGATCACCTGGCGGTCCGCCGAGCCGCTCGCCGCGATGGCCTCGACCGTCGCGATCTGCGGCCACTCGCGCTTCTCGATGCCGAGCTCGCTGACGCCCGGGGCGGCGATCATGCAGTGGTCGATCACCTGGACGTCGTGCGAGCGGTGCTTGCGCAGGCCCGCATGGCCCTCGGCGTCGACCGCGTACTGCACGCGCGTGCGCCACGCAGGGACCTGGCCCGCCGGGAGCTTGTCGCCCTCGGCCGGCATGACCGTGCCGTCCCAGCCGGCCTCCTCGGGGGTGAGGCCCGCGAGGCGCTTGAGCTGTTCGGCGATGACCTCGCCCTTCAGGCGGCGCTGCGCGCCGGGCTTCGCGTGCTGCCAGTCACAGCCGCCGCACTTGCCCGGGCCCGAGAAGGGGCAGGGGGCCTCCACGCGGTCCTTCGACGCCTCCAGCACCTCCACCGCGTCCGCGCGCAGGAAGCGGGACGTCTCCTCGCCCTCCGTCACCCGCACGACCACCCGCTCGCCCGGCAGCGCATGCCGTACGAACAGCACCCGACCGGTCTCCGTGCGCGCCACGCAGTGGCCTCCGTGAGCCACTGGGCCGACCTCGACCTCGTACTCCTCGCCGACCAGCGATTCCTGCGGTTCGTTCTGCATGCGGTCGACTCCAGAGTCGGGGGAGAAATGAAGAGTGGGGTGGGGCAGCCGTTCAGTCTACGGCCCGCCCCACCCCACCTGCGAATTTGCAGCTGTTTCCGGCTGCTTCCTCCGCTTACTTCTTCGTGCTCGCCTTTTCCTTCTTCGGCTGCGACACCGGGCCGCGCCGCACCGACCCCGGCGCGTTCCACTCCGCGCGCTTGCGCGCCCGCAGCTTCGCCGCCTCCGAGGAGTCGAGCTGCCACGGCACCGAGGTGACCATGACGCCCGGCGTGAAGAGCAGGCGGCCCTTCAGTCGCAGCGCGCTCTGGTTGTGCAGCAGGTGCTCGTACCAGTGGCCCACCACGTACTCGGGGATGTAGATGCTGACGACGTCGCGCGGGCTCTCCTTGCGGAGGCTCTTGACGTAGTCGATGACCGGGCGGGTGATCTCGCGGTACGGCGAGTCGAGGATCTTCAGCGGGACGTCGAGGCCGCGGCGCTGCCACTCGTCGCGCAGCTGCTTGGTCTCGGCCGTGTCGACGCTGATGCTGAGCGCTTCGAGCGTGTCGGAGCGCATGAGCTTGGCGTACGCGAGGGCCCGCAGCGTCGGCTTGTGGATCTTGGAAACCAGGACGATCGAGTGGACGCGGGACGGGCGGACCGTTTCGTCGCCCGGGCCCTCGTCGGCGGCGATCTCCTCGGCCACCCGGTCGTAGTGCTTCCGGATCGCCGTCATCGTCGCGTAGAAGATCACCATGCCGAGCAGGGCGACCCAGGCGCCGTGGGTGAACTTCGTCAGCAGGACGACGACCAGGACCAGGCCGGTGAGGAAGGCGCCGAAGGTGTTGATCGCGCGGGAGCGGACCATGTGGCGGCGCTTGGCCGGGTCGGTCTCCGTCCGCAGGTGGCGGTTCCAGTGCCGGACCATGCCGGTCTGGCTCAGGGTGAAGGAGACGAAGACGCCGACGATGTAGAGCTGGATGAGCTTGGTGGAGTCCGCGCCGTAGATGTACGTGAGGACCGCCGCCGCACCCGCCAGCAGCACGATGCCGTTCGAGAACGCCAGGCGGTCGCCGCGCGTGTGCAGCTGGCGCGGCAGGTAGCGGTCCTGGGCCAGGATCGAGCCGAGCAGCGGGAAGCCGTTGTACGCGGTGTTGGCGGCCAGGAAGAGGACCAGCGCGGTGGCGGCGGCGAGCACGATGAAGAAGAACGAGCCGCTGCCGAAGACCGCCTCGGCGACCTGCGAGATCACCGGGTTCTGGGTGTAGCCGTCGCCGACCGGCGTGCCGTTCTTGAGCAGGTCGGCGGCCGGGTTCTCGGCCATCCGGACGTTGGTCGCCATGGCCAGCCCGATGATGCCGCAGAACATCGTCACGGCCAGGCCGCCCATGAGGGCGAGGGTCGTGGCGGCGTTCTTCGACTTCGGCTTGCGGAAGGCCGGCACGCCGTTGCTGATGGCCTCGACGCCGGTGAGGGCGGCACAGCCGGAGGAGAAGGCGCGCAGCAGCAGGAAGACGAGGGCGAAGCCCGCGAGGCCCTGGTGCTCGGCGTGGATGGTGTAGTCGGCGGTGGGAGCCTTCATGGTGTCGCCCATGAGGAGGCCGCGGACGGCACCCCAGACGATCATGACGAAGACGCCGCCCACGAAGACGTACGTGGGGATCGCGAAGAGCTTTCCGGACTCCTTGACGCCGCGCAGGTTCATCAGGGTGAGCAGCACGATCACGCCGATGGCGCAGGCCGTCTTGTGCTCGATGACGAAGGGGATGGCGGAGCCGAGGTTCTCGATGCCGGAGGCGATGGAGACCGCGACGGTCAGGACGTAGTCGACGAGCAGGGCGCTCGCGACGGTGAGGCCGGCCTTGGGGCCGAGGTTGACGTTGGCGACCTCGTAGTCGCCGCCGCCACTGGGATAGGCGTGGACGTTCTGGCGGTACGAGGCGACCACCGTGAACATCAGCACGACGACGGCGACGGCGATCCAGGGGCTGAAGTGGTAGGCCGACACGCCTGCCGCGGAGAGCACGAGGAGCACTTCGCCCGGCGCGTACGCCACGGAGGAGAGCGGGTCGGAGGCGAAGACGGGCAGGGCGATGCGCTTGGGGAGAAGGGTTTCTCCCAGCTTGCTGCTGTGCAGCGCCCGGCCGATGAGGATCCGTTTCGGCAGGTCGGTCAGTTTGGACACAACAGAGGATCGTAAGCGCTCACCCGTACGGTCGCCCACCCGCCACCCGCCCCAGCGGAAATGTGGCGTACGCCGCACCACCCGATCCCGTGACGCGGCGCGTTAAGGACGTATTAAGAGGCCTTGTGGGCCCCGTGCTCAGCCGTCCAGCAGGGCCGGCAGCGCCCGGTGACCGTTGGAGATGAACGACTCCACCGGCTCCAGCGCGCCCCCGCCCGTGCCCTCCCCCGCCGCGAGCCGCATCCGCGGGAAGCGCTCGAAGAGGGCGGGCAGGGCGACGGCCGCCTCCAGCCGGGCGAGGGGCGCGCCGAGGCAGAAGTGGACGCCGTGCCCGAAGGCGAGGTGGTCCTTGACGGCCCGGGTGACGTCGAAGCGCTCGGCGTCCTCGCCGTGCAGCTGCGGGTCGCGGCCGGCCGCGGCGTACGCGGCGAGGATCGCGTCGCCCTTGCGCAGGGTGACGCCGTCGCCGGTCTCGATGTCCTCGGTGGCGTAGCGCAGCGGGAGGCTCGCGACCGGGGACCGGTGGCGCAGGGTCTCCTCGATCACGTCGTCCCAGCTCGCCGCGCCCGAGCGGACCAGGGCGAGCTGCTCGGGGTGGGTGAGCAGGGCGTGGACGGCGTTGTCGAGGAGGTTGACGGTGGTCTCGTGCCCGGCGCTGATCACCAGCAGCAGGGTGTCGAGGAGCTCCTGCTCGCTGAGGCGGGAGCCGTCCTCCTCGCGGGCGGAGATCAGCACGCTGGTCATGTCGTCGCCGGGTGCGGTGCGCTTGGCGGCGACGAGGGCGCCGAGCAGCTCGTACGTCCGGGCGTACGTGGCGGTGACCTCGTCGGGGTCGGCGGAGGTGTGGAAGATGCTGTCGACGCAGTCCCGCAGGCCCTCGCGGAGGTCCGGGTCGCTCACGCCGAACAGCTCGCAGATGACCTGGATGGGGATGGGGTACGCGTAGCGCTCGCGCAGGTCGACGACCTCGCCGGGCGACGCCTTCGCGGTCGCGTCCAGGCCGTCGAGGAGGTCCGCGGTCAGCGCCTCGATGCGGGGGCGCAGGGCGGCGGTGCGGCGGGCGGTGAAGGCCTTGGCGACGAGGGAGCGCAGCCGCTTGTGGTCGGTGCCGTAGGCGGTGAACATGTTCCGCACCGCCACCCAGGTGAACAGGGGCCACTCGGGTGAGATGTCACCGTTGATCCAGGCCGGCCAGTGCTGGTGGGGGTCCTTGGAGACGCGCGGGTCGGTCAGGAGCTCCTTCAGCAGCGGCTGGGTGGTCACTGCCCACGCCACCACTCCGCCAGGAAGCTCCACGGGCGTCGCTGCGCCGCGGGCCCGGATGCGGGCGGCCTCGCCGTGGATGTCGCTGCCGGTGGGGTCGATCCGGAGGGGCTCGGGCTCGGGAAGGCCGGTGCCGGGCCGGCGTTCCGTGCTGGGCTTGCGTTCCATCGGCTGTCTCCAGAGGGGTCTGCCTGCTGCGGGGACGGAGCGGGCTGCTGGGCGGAGCGGGGCTGTTCGTACGGCTCGTACGGCGGTACGGGGCCGGACCCGGGGCGGCGCACGGCCGAGAGGTCGTGCACCGGTGCGGGCCGCGGGCCTGCGGGCGGGGCCGGGGGGAAGCGCACGGGCAGCGCCGTCAGGGCGCGGTGGAACGGGCCGGGGCGCCAGACGAGGCGCTCGGCGGGGATGGCGAGTTCGAGGTCCGGCAGCCGGTCGAGGAGCTTCTCGACGGCGACGGCGGCGATCAGGCGCGCCGAGTCCTTGGCCGGGCAGTGGTGGGGGCCGGCGCTCCAGGCGAGGTGGGCGCGGTTGCCGGTGCGCCGGGTGGTGAGCAGCGCCGGGTCGGTGTTCGCGGCGGCGAAGCTGACGACGACGGGCTCGCCGGCGGCCAGCGGCACGCCGCCGAAGTCGACGTCCTGCACGGGGTAGTGGACGCCGTAGTTGGCCATCGGCGGGTCGAGCCAGAGCACCTCGTCCAGGGCGTCCTCGACCGGCATGCTGCCGCCCGCGAGGTCGCCCGCGAAGCGGTCGTCGGAGAGCAGCAGCCGCAGGGCGTTGGCGATGAGGTTCTGCTGGGGCTCGGTGCCGGCGCCGATGAGGACGACGTGCTGGTGGATCAGCTCCTCGTCGCTCAGGCGGGCGTGGTGCGCCATCAGCCAGGAGGTCATGTCCGCGCCCGGCTGCTCGCGCTTGAGGGCGATGAGCTCGACCAGGCTGCTGGTGATGAGGGCGTCGGCGCGCTCGGAGTCGACGCCGTCGAAGATGCCGGAGAAGCCCTCCACGAGGCGGTCGCCGAGCTCGGGCGGGCAGCCGAAGAGCTGCTGGAAGACCAGCAGCGGCAGCGTCTTGGCGTACGCGCCGAGCAGATCGGCCTCGCCGAGGCCGGCGAAGCGGTCGATGAGGGTGTCGGCGCTGCGCTCGACGTAGCCGCGCAGGGCGTTGGGGTCGATGCGCGCGAGGGAGTCGGTGACGGCCTGGCGCAGCCGCGTGTGGGCCTCGCCGTCGGAGAAGAGGCAGTTGGGGCGGTAGGCCATCATCGGCACGACCGGGTTGTCCGGGGCGACGCGGCCGTCGGCGAGGGCGCGCCAGCGGCGGGCGTCCTTGCCGAAGATCTCGGGGGTGCGGAGCACTTCGAGCGCGGCCCGGTAGTCGGTGACGAGGGTCGCGCGGGCGCCGGGGGCCAGCTCCACGGGGGCGGCCGGGCCCAGGGTGCGCAGCCGGGCGTAGACGGCGTGCGGGTCGGCGGCGAAGTCGGGCCCGTACATGGGGGTGGGGGGCCCGGGCGCCCACGCCCCGGCGGACTCCGGGGCGTATCCCTGGTGAGCTCCGGGGGCCTCCGGGACGTATCCCTGATGGGTCCCGGGGGCCCGGGCGTCGGAGGACTCCGGGGCGTACCCCTGGTGCGCCGGGCAGCCGGGCGGGGGCACGGCGCCCCCGTCGGGGCGGGGGTGGTTCACGCGTGCTCCCCTGCGGTGCGCCGCTGGAGGTACTCGACGAGGGCGATGAGCGCGCGGGTGGAGGAGACCCGGTCGCGGGCGTCGCAGGTGACCAGGGGCGTCTCGGGAAGCAGGTCGAGCGCCTCGCGGATCTCCTCCTCCGGGTACGCGGGCGCGCCGTCGAAGTGGTTGACGGCCACGCCGTAAGGCAGGCCGAGCTCCTCCAGCAGGCCCATGACGTCGAAGGACTGCTCCAGGCGGCGGGTGTCGGCGAGGACGAGCGCGCCGAGCGCGCCGTGCGTCATGTCCTGCCAGAGGCGGGTGAAGCGCTGCTGGCCGGGGGCGCCGAAGAGGTAGAGCACCAGGCTGTCGCTCAGGGTGAGGCGGCCGAAGTCCATGGCGACCGTGGTGGTGGTCTTGCCCTCGATGCCGGCGAGGTCGTCGACGCCCGCCCCGGCCTGGGTCATGGTCTCTTCGGTGCGCAGCGGCCGGATCTCCGACAGCGAGCCGACGAACGTGGTCTTGCCGACGGCGAAGTGGCCGACGACGAGGAGCTTCGCGGCGGTGCTCACGGTGCGCCGCAGGTAGAACTCGCCGCCGGCGCCGGGAGCGGCCCCGGCGGACGTGACGGGCTCGACGGGCGTGACGGGCTTGACGGGCTCGACAGGACTGCCGGGCTCAGAGGCGAGCGCGAAGTCCATCCAGCACCTCCTGCAGGATCTGGGCCTCGGGGAGTTGTGCCGAGGGGATGGGGGCCCGGGTGATGAGATGACCGCTGTCGACCAGGTCGCCGAGCAGCACCTTGGTGACGCTCACGGGCAGCATCAGGTGCCCGGCGATCTCGGCGACCGACAGGGGGCCGCCGAGGCAGAGTTCCATGAGCCGGCGCTTCTCGGGGCTGAGCCCGGTGAGCGGCCGGTCGTACTGGGCCAGGACCAGGGTGACCAGGTCGAAGGTGTTGCGGGTCGGGTGGGCGCGGCCGTCGGTGACGACGTACGGGCGTACTAACCCTCTCTCGTGCCTCGGCGTGGGCGGGGTCATGCCGGGGCGCCCGAGCCCTGCCAGGTGCCCGCGCGGGGCGGGCTCGTCAGCTCCTTGCCGAGCCGGTCGACGAGCTTCTGCATGCGGTACGTGACCGCTTCCATGTCGACGTGCTCGGTCGCGGACACGGCGAGGTACGCGCCGGGGCCTGCCGCGATCAGGAAGACGTAGCCGTGGGCGAACTCCACGAGCGTCTGCCGCCAGGGGTTCTCCTGCTGCCCCTGGTTGCAGAACTCGGAGGTGGAGCGGCTGATGGACTGCAGGCCGGAGAGGGCCGCGGCCTGGCGCTCGGCCTCGTCGCGCTCGATGCCCTGGGAGCGGGCGCGCAGCATGCCGTCGGAGGACAGCAGGATCGCGTGCCGGGCTTCGGGCATCTTGACGACCTCGTCCAGCATCCAGCCGAGTTCGTTGTTGAGGTGGTCGTTCACGCGAGGGGGTTCCCTTCGTCGTCTACAGGGGCCTGGGCAAAGGGGTGGGCGGTGCGGCCGGGGGCGTCGTCCGCGGCGGTGCCGGACGCCGGTGTTCCGTCCAGCGGGCCGATGGGCGTGCCGGCGGCGGGGGTGCGGCCCGCGCGGGTGCCGCGGGCGAAGGCGCCCATGCGGCGGGCGGTCTCCTCGGCCGTGCGCTCGCCGGCGCCGCCGCCCGGGGCGGACGTCTCGGCGGGCAGGGGCGCGGGGCGGCCCCGGTGGCTGCCGGCGGCGGGCTGCCGGCGGCGGCGCTTGGGCAGGCCGCCGGCGGTGGAGCCGACGGAGCCGGGGGCGGAACCGCCGGTTCCGGGGGTGTCGGAGGGCGGCGCGGCGGGGCTGCCGGGCGCCGTGGGGCGGCCGGCCTGCGTCGCCGGCGCAGGGAAGTCGGGGATATCGGATACGGGCATATCGGATACGGGCGGGAAGTCCGATGCGGACGGGAAGTTCCGCGCATCGGGAAAGTCCGGGAAGTCCGGCACGGACGCCTGCCCCGGGGGCCGCGTCGCCGCCGTACGGTCCGCCTCGTACCCCTGTCCCTGCCTCTGCGTCTGCCCGCGCCCCTGACCGCGCTCGCGGCCGCCGTCGCGGTCACGCTCGCGCCCGCGCTCGCCCGAGGGCCGCAGCGGCGTCGTATCGGGCCCGTCGATGTCGATCTGGGTGAGCAGCGTGCTGGGGAGGAACAGCACGGCCCGGACGCCGCCGTACGGCGAGCGCGTGTCGACCGAGACGCTGAACCCGTAGCGCGCGGCGAGCACGCCGATGACGGGGAAGCCGAACTGGGGCGGGTCGCCGAGACGGGACACGTCGACCGTGGCGCGGCCGGTCAGCAGGGCCCCGGCCCGCTGGATCTCCTGGCCGTCCATGCCCACGCCCGCGTCGTCGATGACGATGCAGGCGCCGTTGTGCACCGGCTGCAGGCCGACCTCGACGGTGGTGTTGGGCTGGGAGTGGCGCGCGGCGTTGTCGAGGAGCTCGGCGACGGCGAGCACGACCGGCTCCACGGCGCGGCTGACGACGGCGAGGTCGGCCTGGCTGTGGACCTGGACGCGCCGGTAGTCGCGGATGCGGGAGGTCGCGCCGCGCACGACGTCGGTCAGGGGCGAGGCGGCGCGCTGCCGGCCGGGCCAGGAACCGCACAGGACGGCGATGGCCTGGGCGCGGCGGCCGAACTGGGAGTTGGCGTGGTCGATCTGGAGCAGGTCGCGCAGCACGTCGGGGTTGTCGTGCCGGTCCTGCATGTCGGAGATGGCCAGCTGCTGCTCGTGGGCGAGGCCCTGGAGGGCGCGCATGGAGGCCTTGAGGGCGGCCTTCGCGGACTGGTCGGCGCGGGCCTGTGCCTTGTCGACGGCCTGGGTGAAGGTGTCCATCACGGACTGCAGGCCGTGCGCGAAGACGGTGCCGGCGAGCTGCTCGTCGAGCAGGCCGGGCAGGGGGACGGGCTGGTTCATGGAGGCCGTCACGGCGGGGAGCCGGACGGCGGTCAGGTGGCCGAGCTCGGTGTCGCGCGCCCGCTGGCCCTCCTCCAGTGTCGTCGCGCGGAGCCGCAGGGCCGCGGTGATGCCGCGCTGGCGCACGAGCAGCACCGCGACGGCGATCAGCGCGACGGCCAGGCACCAGGTCACTACGTCCGGTATGTGATGTGACATCAATTCCTCGTGGACGCAGGGGGCATGCGGACGGCTGGACGAGGCCGTTGTCCCTGACGTCCCGTCCAGAAGCGGAATACGCGGATCATCCTAACCACGGCCGTGGCCGGGTGGCCGATCTTCGCCTACGGATGACCGAACACGCATCCGCCTTCCGTAGGCCTCGGACGAGGGTACGGAAGGCGGACGGCGGGCGCAGGCGGTGCGGGTGAAGTGTTGTCAGGGCCACAGTGCGCGGTCGACCAGCGGGCCGGCCGCGCCGGTGTAGTCGGCGGGGTCGCAGAGGGCGGCCAGCTCGGCCGCGCTGAAGTGACCGTCCAGTAATGGATGCTTCGCGAGGATCGTGTGCAGTTCCCGGCCATGCGCGGCCGCCTCGGCCGATGCGGCGGTGAGCAGCCGCTTGGCCGCCGCCCGGCCGATGCGGGGCGCCAGGACGGCCGCGAGCCGCTCCGAGACGATCCGGGCGCCCGTCAGGCCGACGTTCTCGCGCATCCGGTCCGGCCGTACCTCCAGGCCCTCCGCGAGCTCGGCGGCGCTACGGGCCGCGCCGCCGGCCAGGCGCAGGCACTCGCGCAGGAACTGCCACTCCGCGTGCCAGGCGCCGGCGGACCGCTCGTCCTCCGCCGCCAGACACTGCGTCAGGCCTGCGGCCAGGACGGGTACCTGGAGCGCCGCGCTGCGGATCAGGGTGGCGAGGACGGGGTTGCGCTTGTGCGGCATGGCCGAGGAGGCGCCGCGGCCGGCTGCGCCGCCGCCCGGCTCGGCGACCTCGCCGACCTCCGTGCGCGCCAGCGACTGCACGTCCGCCGCGATCTTGCCGAGGGCGCCGGCGGTGAACGCCAGGGCGGCGGCCAGGTCGGCGACCGGGGTGCGCAGGGCGTGCCAGGGCAGGGCGGGGCGGGCCAGGCCGGTCTCGGCGGCGAACGCGTCCAGGAGCCGGTCCGCGTAGGTGCCGTCGGCGGTGCCGTGCGCGCCGTCGAGGCGCGCGTGCTCCAGGTAACCGGCGAGCGTGCCGGCCGCGCCGCCGAGCGAGACGGGCAGGGCGGCGTGTACGCGCGCGAGGCGCTGCTCCGCGTCGAGGGTGAGCTGCCGCCAGCCGGCCGCCTTCAGACCGAAGGTCGTCGGTACGGCGTGCAGGGTGAGCGTGCGGCCCGCCATGAGGGTGTCGCGGTGGCGGGCGGCGAGCAAGGCCAGTGCTTCGGCGGTACGGGTCAGGTCCGCGCGGAGGGGGCGGAGGGTCCGGTCCGCGACCAGCATGGCGCCCGTGTCGAGGATGTCCTGGCTGGTGGAGCCGCGGTGCACGTACTCGGCGGCGTAGGGGGCGTCCGCGGCGACGGCTGCGGTGAGCGCCTGCACGAGGCCGACGACGGGGTTCGCGGTCTCCCGCGCGGCCAGCGCGATCGCCCGCCCGTCGAACCGCTCCGCGCGGGCGGCCCGGGTGATCGCCTCCGCGGCCTCTTCCGGCACGGCCCCGACACGAGCCTGAGCCCGCACGAGCGCGGCCTCGGCGTCGAGCATGGCTTGCAGCCAGGCGGTGTCGGCGGTGGCGTCTTCGACGGCCGTCCCGACGCGGACGGGAGAGAGCAGCCCGATGTCGGCGCCGGTGGCGCGCATGGCGCGGCCGGACGCCCCGGGGGCGGGCTCTCGTTGACCCGGGGCAGCGACCCCGGCGTCCCCATCGCCGGCCGCGCCCCCTCCGCCGCAGCGGCCATCAGCCACCACGACGGTCTCCGGCGGCGCCGAAACCGCCTCAGGACGTACGGCACCGCCGGACTCCACGGTGGGGGTTGCGCGCCGCTGCGGCGGATTCGTGGGGGCGAACGCCCCCTGATCCGGCGCGGCCGGGCCCCCAAGGCTGGCGGCGGCCGCAAACTCTCCGCCGCGACGGCCATCAGCCACCACGGCGGTCTCCGGCGGTGCCGAAACCGCCTCAGGACGTACGGCACCGCCGGGATCCGCCACGGGGGTTGCGCGCCGCTGCGGGGCGGGCGTCCCCTGATTCGGCGCGGGCGGGCTGTCAGGGCGTACGGCATCGCCCGGTTCCGTCGGCGGGGTCATACGATCACGCCTTCCTCGTCCGAGTCGGGGGTCGTCGGGCGTAAGGACGGGGGGACGTGGGCTACTGGGGGGAGGGTCAGGACCGCTCGGGCTATCGCGTCCGCGTCGGACAGTGTCACCGAGTCCACGCCCGGGCGGATGCCGGCCGCCGTGACCCAGTGGACGGACTCCGTGGGGACCCCGTAGGCGAAGCGGCGCGGGTGGGGGCGGCCGCGGCCGTCGATGACGTGGTACGGGCGCTCGGTGACGGCGAGCCCGCCCGTCTCGTAGCCGGTGCCCGTGGCCGTCGGGATGCGGTACGTGGTGACCTGATCGGTGTTCAGGAGGTGCCGCAGCAGCGGATCGGCCGTGCGCCGCAGGTCCGGCTCGGGCAGCCGGGCCTCGATGAGCACGCGGGAGCGGACGGGCGGCCCCGGCACGGCGCGGCAGTCGGCGACGAAGGACGGCCCGCCGGGACCGGCGACGTCCAGGCGGACGATGGTGCCGGGCCCGGTGACCTCCAGCACCCCCGCCTCGATGAGCGCGGCCATCTCCTCGATGCGGGAGGCGGGCGGGCCGATGGAGAGGAACGCGTTGAGGGGGGTGTACCAGCCTTCGAGGTCGTCGCGGTGGGAGTCGCCCTCCAGGCCACCGTGGTCGACGGCGAGCCGTATCTCGTTGCGCAGGTCGCGCAGGACGTCGAGCGCGGCCTTCAGCGGGCCGCTGACGTTCCCGGCGCGGGCGGCCCGCACGTCCGCGCGCAGGTAGTCCAGCAGCCAGCCGCGGAACTCGGCGCGGCCGGTGAAGACACGGTCGACGTACGGCCTGGCGAGCCGCTCCCAGTCCCACCGGTCGCCGGGGGCGATACGGAACGCTTCGAGGAGCTCGGCGCGGTCGTCGTCCTTCTCCAGGGCCAGGAACCGCCCGGTGAACTCCTCCCGCTCCCCCGCCCGGCCCAGCCGCTCCAGCAGCGTGCCGTAATAGACGCTCTCCACTTCACTGGAGATCAGGGGCCACAGGTCGGTGCCGAAACGGACGGGCCCGCCGCGCGCGGCGCGCTCGCGCAGGCCGGCGATGTAGCCGGCGGTGAGCAGCCGCGGCAGGTAGCGGCCGTGCGCGCCCTTCTCGTTCTCGCCGCGCGCGTGGTAGGGCACGCCGCGCCGGGAGAAGGCGTAGAGCCGCGGCTCCGCGCCGGAGGGCCGGTAGACGATGCGGCCCCCGTCGCCGTCCCCGCCCCCTTCGCGGACGAACACGCCACCGCGGCCCGCGGTGAACAGCGCCATGTAGTCGAAGAAGTTCAGCCCGAGCCCGCGCAGCAGCACCGGCGCGCCGGGCGCGATGTGCGCGAGGTCGAGGTCGGCGGGGTTGACGGGCGTGACGTAGTCGAGGTGGTGGATGCGGGCCAGCGACGCCGTACGGGCTTCCCGGGCGGACAGCTGCGCGGGCACGTGGCCGAGCGCCATGACGATCGCGTCGAGCTGGTTGAGGCGCGTGCCGTCCTCCAGGCGGATGCCCTGCGGCCCGCCGGTGATGCCCTCGGTGTCGGCCATGGCCACGGCGCGCGAGCGGTGCACCTCGATGGTCATGTGGGCGGGGGCGCGGGCGGCGATCCGCCGGAAGCTGTCGTGGAGGTAGCGGCCGTAGAAGGCCCGGGTGGGGTAGTCGTCCGGGCCGAGCGCCCGCGCCTCGGCGAGGGTGGCGTCGTCGTGATCCGTACCGCTGCCGCTGCCGCCGCCCTCCGGGAGGCCCGCGACGCCCCGCGCCCACTCGTACAGGCTGGGCCCCGGCTCGACCGGGCCCTCGATGCGGGCGCTGTCGTCCGTGTACACGGTGATCTGCGAGGCCACGGTGTTCATGAGCAGGTGGGGCGACTGGTCGGTGCGCCACACCGTGCCCGCGCCCGGGGCGGACGGGTCGACGACGTGCACGGTCACCGCGGAGTGCGAGGGCTCGGCGCGCTCATTGGCGCACAGCCGCTCCAGCACGGACAGCCCCCGCGGGCCGACGCCGACGATGCCGACCTCAATACGACTGCTGCTCATGCGTCTGCTCCTCCGTCCTGAGGGGACTGCTCCGTCCATCTCGCCGTTGCGGAACGGCCGGGTCAATGCGCGCCGGCCGGGTCCGTCAGGTCCCCCGGAGCAGATGTGACATACCGTCAGTGGCGGTTTCCCGGCCCCGCGGCCCCGCCGTGCCACAGTGGACGGCATGGGTGAGACGGGCACGGGTGAGACGGGCGCAGGCCACACGGGCACAGGTGGCACAGGTGGCACGGGTGACATGCGCGCCGCCTACATCGAACGCTTCGGCCCGCCGGAGGAGATCGTGGTCGGCGGGCTCCCCGCGCCGCGCCCCGGGCCCACCGACGTCCTGGTCGACGTCGTCGCCACGGCCGTGAACCCCGTCGACACGCTCATCCGCTCCGGCGGTTTCCGGACCTCGGTGCCGTTCCCCTTCGTGATCGGCCGGGACCTGGTCGGTACGGTCGCCGAGGCCGGGCCCGGTGCGGCCGGGTTCGCGCCCGGCGACCCGGTGTGGTGCAACAGCCTGGGACACGGCGGGCGCCAGGGCCCCACCGCCGAGCGGGCCGTCGTCCCCGCCGACCGGCTCTACCCGCTGCCCGCCGGGGTGCGCGCGGAGGACGCCGTCGCTGTTGCCCACCCCGCCGCCACCGCGTACCTGGCGCTGTTCACCCACGGCCGGCTGCGGCCCGGCGAGACCGTCCTCGTCGCGGGGGCCGCCGGGAACGTGGGCAGCGCCCTGGTGACGTTGGCCGTGTGGGCCGGCGCCCGGGTCGTGGCCACCGCCGCGGAACGCGACGCGGAGTACGTGCGCGACCTCGGCGCCGCCGAGGTCCTCGACTACGCGTCCCCCGGCCTCGCGGGACAGCTCGCGGACGCCGCGCCCGGCGGCTTCGACGTCCACATCGCGACCCACGGCCGGCACGACCTGGAAGTCGCCGTGCCGCTGCTCGCCCGGCGCGGCCGGATCGTGGTGCTCGCGGGAACCACCGCGCGGCCCGTCCTGCCGGTGGGGCAGCTGTACCAGAAGGACGGGGCCCTCGTCGGCTTCGTGATCTCCCGCGCGACGTCGGCCGAACTCGCGCAGGCGGCCGACGCCGTGGGGCTGCTGCTCGCCTCGGGGCGGCTGCGGCCGCGGGAGGTCGAGGAAATGCCGCTCGCCGAAGCCGCCGAGGCGCACCGGCGCATGGAGCGGGGGGAGCTGCGGGGGCGGCGGCTGGTGCTGAGGATCTGACGCCCGGGGCGGTGGCCCACGGACCTGGGCCGTTTCGGCGGGTGGCCGACCCCTGCCTGCCGCCGCGTACAGCGCGGAGGGCTCCGCCTCAGGAGCCGAGCGACACGGTTCCGGTTCCGGCTGCCGGCTCGGGGGACGGCGGCTCGGACGAGCGGCTGTCCCGCGCGGGAACTCCTGCGCGTGAGGCGAGGCGCCTCAAGCGCGGGGCGTATACGTCCAGGCCTCGGGACGCCGCGCAGATCACGGCTCCCACCATGATGAAGCCGAACGAGACGATGCCGAGCTGCAGAATGATCAGCACGTGGAGGGAGGCGCTGATCGCCGCGGCAGCCGCCTGCCGGGACTCGCGTCGCAGCAGCAGAAGCGCTATCAGGCATTCCCCGGCAATCGCTCCCCAGGTGGACAGGAGGGCGATGGGAGTCACGCTCGTCGCCCAGCGGAAGAGGTCGGCGAACAGGCCGGCCGCGCCGAAGTTCTCCATGCGCGCGACGTAGTAGGTCGCGCTGCCTTCCGCCCACGGGCCGACGGAGAGCTTCTCCAGGGCGCTGTCGAGGTAAATGTAGGCGACCTGGAGCCGCACACCCCACCAGCCGGCCCAGGCGATCCCCTGCCAGGCCGAGTCCTTTCGCTCTTCGCCGCCGGGCCGTTGCCAGTGCCAGGTCCGCCGGTCGTTCGCGCAGGCGAGCACGAGGAAGAAGGTGACGACCTGCGCGACGGAGTCACCGCCGTCAGGGAGTGATACCGACTGACCGAGGGAAAGCGATGCCCAGAAATGCAGCACGGTCGTGTACCGGGGCAGAATCCCGCTCGCGACAATCAGCAGCAGGGCCAGCACGACGAAATTGAGGAACTGCCGGTCCGTGGAGCCCGCCAGGCAGTACAGGGAGGCGTTCTGGGCCAGGTTCGAGCATTCGACCTTGGTCTCGGCCCCGCCCACCGGGACGAAGAGATGCGACGCCGGCGTGAAGACCAGGATCGACGCCTGGGCCAGCGCGATCAGCGATCTGCCCGCACCCAGGGCCCGGGACTCGGCGGGAAAGCGCCGGACGCGCCTTTCCATCGACAGAGCTAGGTGTTTCGCGGACACTGTGCCTCCACAAGAGCGGCCTTCTTGTCGAGGCGCCATCCTTCATATCTGTCGCGGAACTTCCACGGGACGGGCTTCGTCTCCACGAGCACCAACCGTCCGCAGAGGGTCGGGACCGGGGACGAGTTCGTCACGGATCGGGGAGCCGAGGACCCGGCGACCACCACCGGGCAATCCCCCTCCACTTCCTCGCAATTCTTCCACTCCCGCACCTGGTTCGCCATGTAGGCAACCTCCGGGCCTTGCGAGCGCTGGCTCCGCGTCAGGCCGTAGAGATTGTCCGCGCGCGAATTCGGCAGTTGCGCCGCATAGGCGACACCGTCGTCGGAGACGACATACGGGACGAACTCCGGATCGCTCGGCGGCTTGGTGAAGAAGGCCCAGCTCTGAGGCAGGAACCTCGCCGACAGCGATCGAAGCTCACCTCCGTCGCGCGTGGAGAGTACGTTGCTCGGAAGCGAGAAGAAGACTGATCCAGCGAGCAAGGCTCCGACCACGAGGATGCCGCCCGCGGCAGAGGCCGGAGCGGATACCGAACGGATCGGCTCACGGCCCTTCTCCTCGGAGGCCGGCCCGCCGGCGTCGCGCCGGGTGGCGCCGGGCTCGGGGGCGCCGGGCTCGGGGGCGTTGTGCTCGGTGGTCGCCGGGTCGTGACTCACGTCAGCGCGGAGGTCAGAGCGTTGACGAACGCGTCGTGCTCGATGCCCGAGCCGGCCGGCTTGCCGTCCTCCAGGTACCACGTGACGACCACGAGGGTGGCGAGGGCGTTGGTGGCGCCCGCGACGTTCGTGTACACGGCGGCGTTGGCGGCGCCCACGGCGTTCACGTAGAGAGCCACGTACGCGCCCATGTAGAACCAGCCGCGGGCCAGCGGCTGGACCTTGTTGTCCGGCGCGGGCTCGGCGTTCTCCTTGATGAACTTGTTGAAGGTCACCGAGAAGTCGCGGAGGGCGGCGTCGACACGCACCGGGTCCCCGGACTGGAACAGCACCGCCATGTCCTCGTGGAACTCGGGGTGAGCCTTCAGGTAACCGGCGATGACCTTGCTGAGCGCCTCTTCATCGGTCCGGGGCTTGTCGGGGTTGAACCCGAGCATCCGCTTCAGCTCCGGATGAGCATCCGCGATCGGTCCCTGGGCGGCGAGCAGCAGTTGCAGCAGCTCCTCGTCGCTGTACTTGGCCGTCTTCTTCAGGGTCTCCTTGAGCTGCGCCTTGCCCGGCGCGGAAGCACCGGGACCGCCGCTGGCGAAGGCGCTCTGGGTGGTGACACCGCCCACCACGAGGATGGAGCTCGCCACCACTGCGGCGACCGTCTTTCTGGACCTGAACTTCACACTGTCCTCCCCTGACGTGTAATTGCGGTTCAGCGTGAGCTGAACTACCGATGTGTATGACCGACTGCCCGCGCAGCCGAATTCGCCTTGATCGCCGCTGCTGTGAGGAGCGCGATAACCGCGCCCATTCCGGCCGAGGGAACGATGATGACCGCCGGGTTCTCGCTGTCGTTCAGCGCCGACGCCAGGCCGATCGCCAAGGTGATGGCGCCCACGGCGTAGGCCGTGAGGTAAGTGACCGTCAGCATCGGGGACGCCGAGGCGTGCCCGGCCTCCCACGCGCTGTCCGAGGACATCGTCGCCTTGGTCCGGATCCCCATCGCGGAGTTGCGTTGAATGCTTCCACTGGCAACTTGGTTCTTCAGGTAATGAACCATTGCGCCCAGCGTGATCAGTCCCACGCCGAACACCAATCCCGCGACCGGATTCATTGCTCGTCCTCCAAGGACGTAGACACCATGGTTACCCGTTCGGGGACGCCCCGCGCCCCCGCTCATCAACAGGGATCAGGCCACTCTTCATTGCGTCAGACCAGCTCCCCCTTCTGCCCCTGCGTGCACCCGCGCCAAGCGCAGGCCATTTCGACCGTAACGTGATCACCTCCGATGGGTCAAGAACACTTAAAGTCGCCCGGTGCGTGCGGGTGCCATACGGATCGCCGGATATCTTCAGCGGATTACGGAGACCGCGGTCGGGATATGAGTGAAGTCGCCCGTCCATAACGATTGTTGACCCGTTGTGAGAGACGGCCTAGGTCCATGGACCCGGGCCCTGGATCTGACGCATCGGTCCCAGGTCCGTTGCCGGGCGCCTCCCGCCCGCGCACCCTGGACCGTATGACTCCGTCAGCCACCGGCACGCCCGCCATCACCTCCGCGATCGACTCCGAAATCCCTCCCGCGGCCGCTCCCGTGGTCCCTCCCGCGATCCTCTCCGTGCAGGCCCGGATCCTGATCGCGGCCGCGCCGGGCGCCGTTTACGAGACGGTCAGCGACCTCACCCGCAGCGGCGAGTGGAGCCGCGAATGCACGGGCGGGCGCTGGGTGTCCGGCACGCCGCGTACGGTCGGCGCCGTCTTCCGCGGCGAGAACTACCGCGGGGCGGACGTCGTGCCCTGGGCGCCGGTCGTCCGCGGGCCCTGGACCACCGAGTCGGAGGTCGTGGCCGCCGAGCCGTGGCGCCTGTTCCAGTGGGTGGTGCGCGACAGTGCCGGCCGGCGGCAGGACAGCACGTGGACGTACGAGCTCCAGGCCACCGCCGGCGGCTGCCTGCTCGTCCACCGCTACCGGCTCGGCCGGCTCACGGAAGGGCTCACGAAGATCTTCGAGCAGCTGGGGGAGGACGGCCGGCGGCGGTTCACGGCCGCGTGGAACGAGAAGCTCGCCGACGACGTGGCCGCGTCGCTGTCCCGCATCAAGTCCGTGGTGGAATCTGCGGTGCAGCCGGCAGCCGGCTCCGTGGCCGAGCGGGGCGGGCGGGGATGACGAACCCGTCGGCGCCGTTACGGCCGAAGGCCGAGCAGTGGGACGCGGAGGACCCGGGCTTCTGGGAGCGGGGCGGCCGGCACGTCGCCCGCCGCAACCTGCTGCTGGCGGCGCTCGGCGGGCACGTGGGCACGTCCGTCCGCAGCATGTGGGCCGTACTGGTGCTGTTCCTGCCGGCGGGCGACGGGCCGGCGCCCGGCCCGGGCGGGACCGCTCTGCTGCTGGTCACGCCGCTCGCCGCGGGGGCCGTGCTGCGGCCGGTCGCGGAGCGGGCGCTGGGCCGGCTGGGCGGCCGGGACCGTACGGTCGTCACCACGGCCGCGCTGACCCTGCCCGTACTGGCCGCGGTATACGTGTTGCGGCAGCCCGGTGCGCCGCTGTGGCTGCTGACGGCCGTCGCGGCGACTGCCGGTGCGGGGGACGTCGCCGCGGCGTCGGCGGCCCGTGCGGCCGCGTTCTTCCCGCGGCGCGCGCAGGGGCGTGCCTTCGCCGTCGCGGCGGCCGCGGGTGACCTCGGTGTCGCCGCGGCCCAGACGGCCGGGGTGGTGGCCGCCGCCACGGCCGGGGGCTCCTCCTTTCTGTGGATCGCTGCGGTGCACGTGCCGTTGGTGGCGCCGGCCGCGGTGATCGCGGCGCTGCGGATGGACAATTTGCCGGTTGGGCAGGGGGCCGCCGCCCGGGGCCGGGGCGGGGCTGCCCGGGACCCGCACGTGTGGGGGCTGTCGCTGCTCTCCCTGGCCACGGCCGGGTCGTTCACGGCGTACGGGCTCGCCTTCGGGCTGATACTGCGGGCCGGATTCGACACCTCCGTGCTGACGGCTCTCGTCTGCGCGCTGATCGCCACGCTGCTGGGCACGGCCGCTCGTCCCTTCGGCGGACTGCTCGCCGCGCGGTGGGGCGGGGCGCGGGTCACGCTCGCGAGCCTGGTGGGCATGGCGGCGGGGACGGCCGCCCTGGCTGTTGCGGCGGCGCGGGGTGCGGCGGGGGTGTTCGCTGCCGTGTTCACGGCGGTGGTCGTCCTGGCGGGTCTCGGCGCGGGCGCCGTCGCCGCGCTCGTCCCGGTGGTGTTCGCCGCGCGCGCGGGCGGGGCGATCCTCGCCGGGCGGGACGCGACGACGGCCTTCGCCGCGGCACGGGACCGCTCCGCGGTGGTCGCGGGGCTCGGCGGGACGGCGGGCGCGGTGGTCGCCGCCGCGATCGGCCCGGCAGTGAGCGGGGGCTCGCTTCTGCCCGCGCTCTGGGGGCTCCTCGGCCTTTACGGGGTGTGCGCGGCGGTCATCTGCTCGGTGTACGTACGGAAGGAACGCGCGCCGGGCCGCGGCGTACGGACCCTCATCCCGTACGAACTGGGGTAGCCGACAAGGTCGATTGACGGCGCCTGTCTGCGCGTGCCCGCCTGGTCAGCGCCGGACGGCGATCAGCACACGGTTGGCTCCTGGGCCGTCGAGCTGAACGTCCCTGGGCTGCTGGAAGCCCGTCTCGGTCAGCCACCGGCCGTATTCGGCAGCGGTGTAGTTCTCCCCTCCGACGGTTTCGACGAGCATGTTGAGGCCCATCAGGGCGGCGGCCGCGGGTCCCGACCGGTCGTCGTCGACCATGAGTTCGCTGATCACGACGGCGCCGCCCGGCGCCAGCGCCGCGTAGCACTTGGCCAGCAGCGCCCGCCCCGTGGGCTCGTCCCAGTCGTGCAGCACCATGGAGAGCAGGATCAGGTCGTGCCCCTGCGGCAGGGCGGGGTCGTTGAGGAAGTCGCCGGGGTGGACGGCGATGCGTTCGCTCATCCCGGCCTCGGCGGCGCGGCCCGCGGCGATGGGGCACACGTGCGGCAGGTCGAAGACGGTGGCGTGCAGGCCCGGGTAGGCCCGGCAGAGCTCGATCGCGTACGCACCGGAGCCGCCGCCCACGTCCAGCAGCCGCCGGTACGCACCGAGACCGGCCGCCCGGGCCAGGCCGCGCGCGGTGGAGGAGGACAGGCTGTGCATGGCCTGCCAGAACGTTTCGAGGAGCGCCGGGTCCTCGCCCGAGAAGAGGCTCTCCTGCGTCCGCGGATCCCAGGTGGTGGGGGCATTCGTCCGCAGGGCCTCGGTCAGGCGTCCCCACCCCGGGT
Organism: Streptomyces sp. SCA2-17; assembly: GCF_044336695.1. Classification (NCBI taxonomy): domain Bacteria; kingdom Bacillati; phylum Actinomycetota; class Actinomycetes; order Kitasatosporales; family Streptomycetaceae; genus Streptomyces; species Streptomyces sp. SCA2-17. The sequence goes on along the minus strand of NZ_CP117521.1, from coordinate 5,040,249 downwards.
AGAGCCGGCGGTCCAGCATGCGGACCCAGCCGCCGAAGTAGTACGGCCGCGAAGGTACCAAGTAGGCCTCCGCCATGGCGCTGTTGGCGAAGGACCCGCCGTCTCCCGCATCCACGAGACCGAGCGCCGCGCAGCCCGTGAGCAGCATCCGGGCGGGCCGGTCGGCGATCTCCAGCTTCGCGGCGACCTGCGCCACGGTCGCGGACCCGAACGCGTCGAGCACGGCGAACAGGCCGATCTCATGCGCCGCGGCCAGGGTCTTGAAAGCCCAGAAACCGGTGCTCAACTGCATCAGCGGCAGCGGCGAGGGAAGCTCCGGCGGAAGGCCACCGCTACTCATAGGCAAGCTCACTCTCTCCGAACGTCACCGACACCACCTACCAACGGACGCGCCCAGCCCGGGGTCACCGCACCAAGACCATGGACAGTACTCAATCAGCGCGAACTGGCCGCCCGCACCGTCGCGTGTGCCAGTTCCGTGCGCAGGCGGGTCAGGTCGTGGGCGTGGCCGTGGGCGGCCACGTGGCCGTCCGGGCGGATGAGGTAGTAGCCGGGGCGGCGGCAACCGGGAGCATCCATGGGCAGGGCCACGCGTACCGGGCGGATCCCGCGCCGCGCCGTGGCCATCGCGGTCGCCTCGTCCGCCCATGCCTCCCCCGCTCCGGGGCGTACCGCCAAGAGCAGCCGCCAGTCCGTACCGCCCGCCGCCTCCCGCGGGAACAGCTCCCCCGCCCGTACCCCACCACCCCCGCACAGCACTGGCCACGCCGGTCCCTGCGTGCGGCGCTGCGGGCGGTAGGCGAGGCGGTGGCCGGCCATGACGGGGGCGTAGAAGCGGGTGACCGCGCCCGTGCGTTCCAGGAGACGGAACGCCGTGTCGCGGGCCGCTACGCGCAGTCGCCCGTCCACCATCCACGCCCGGGTCTGTACGTCGGTGTCGCGGACGATGCGCCGCGTGGCTTCCTTGCGCTCGGGCTCGTAGCTCGCGAGGAGGGAGGCCGGGGAGTCGCCGTGGAGGACGGCGGCGAGTTTCCAGGCGAGGTTGTGCGCGTCCTGGAGGCCGTTGTTCATGCCCTGGCCGCCGGCCGGGCTGTGCACGTGGGCGGCGTCGCCCAGCAGGAAGACGCGCCCGCGGCGCAACACCGCCGCACGGCGGGCGTGGACGCGGAAGACCGCGTGGTGGACGGGCTCGGTGATCCGTACGCCCCGCGGCCCCCGGGCGTCGAGCAGGCCCTGCATGCCGGCGACGCCGGGTGCCGGTGCGCCCTCGGGGAGGGCTGTCAGGATGCGGAAGACGCCTCCGGGCATGGGCACGATCACCAGCGTGCCGGTAGGCGCCTGGTAGTAGAGGATCTCCCCCGGAGGGAGGCCGTCTCCCTCGATGCGCGTGTCCAGGGCCGCGAACGCCATCGGGTACGTGCTTCCGGCGAAGCCCGTGCCCAGCCGCTTCCGCACCGTGCTGCCCGCACCGTCCGCGCCCAGGAGGTAGGACGTGCGGGCGCGTTCCCGCCGCCCGTCGGTGTGGCGGAGCGCCACCGTCACCCCGTCGCCCACCGCCGTGAAGTCCACCAGCCGCGCGCCCCGTTCGACCGCGCCGCCGAGCTCGTGCAGCCGGCGCGTCAGGAGCCGCTCCGTCTCGTACTGGGGGAGGTTCCGCGCCGCGCACCACGCCGGGAAGGCGAACGTCGCGAGCGGGCGGCCGCCGGTGAAGTAGCGGTAGCCGTCGATGCGTACGGACGCGGCGCGGACGTCGTCGCCGATGCCGAGGCCGTCGAGGATGGCGAGGGCGCGGGGCCACAGGGACAGGGCGCGCGGGTCCGGCGCGGGGTCGGGGGCCTGGTCGACGAGGCGTACGCGGATGCCGCGGCGGAGGAGTTCGCAGGCGGCGAGGAGCCCCGTGGGCCCGGCGCCGGCGATGAGGACCGCGGGCCCGGGACCGGACTCAGGGCCGGGAAGGCGGCCGGTCACTGCCGAGGCTCCGGGCGAGTTCGAGGCGGCGCACCTTCATCGTGGCGGTGCGGGGCAGCGCGGACAGCGGCAGGTGGACGGGCGCGGCGAGCCGGGGCCAGTCGGCGGTGGCGGCCGTCCAGCGGGCGGGGTCGAGCGGCGTGTCGCCGCGGGTGCAGACCACGGGGACGGGCTCCTTGCACGGGCCCGGTACGAGGACGACCTCGGCGAGTTCCGGCAGCCTGGCCATCAGCCGGTCCTCGACGTCGAGGGTGGAGCCGATGTGCGGGATGACGTCGACCTCGCGGTCGAGGAGGTGCAGGCAGCCGGTGCGGGTGCGGTAGCCGACGTCGCCGGTGCGCCACCACCCGTCGTGCAGCTGCTGCGCGAAGCGCTCGGGTTCGGCGTGGTAGCCGGTGGCCCGGCCCGCGGCCCGTACCTCGATGGCGCCGGGCCGCTCCCGCGTCGCGCGCAGCCCTCCGGGCGCGGCCAGGCGCACGCGGACGCCGGGCAGCGGGCGGCCCAGGCAGCGGCCGTCGGCGCGGTGGGCGGTGCGCCGGGTGTACCAGCGGCCGGTCAGCGGGCCGCACTCGCTCTGCCCGTAGAACTGGAAGAACAGCGGCGCGCGGCGGCGGGAGGCGTGCAGCAGCCTGCGCATGGTGGGCGGGTGGAGGGCGTCGAAGGTGGAGCTGAAGTACCGGACGGAGGCGAGGGGGCGGCGCGGGTCGTCCGCCAGCTCCTCCCACGCCATGAACGAGTTGGGGTGGGTCTCGACGAAGCCGGGGCGCGTCCGGGCGAAGAGGCCGGCCACGTGCGCCGGTTCGGGGTCGCCGACGATGACGAGCGGCATGCCCTTGGGCAGGGCGACGGCGAGCGCCAGGTACATGCGGGAGTGGACGGGGCTGAGGTGGACCGCGTACGTCTCGGGCGTACGGATCAGGGCGGCGAGCGTGCGCTGCGGCGCGTAGCGGCCGTACAGGCTCGCTGCCGTGTGCACCACGAGTTTGGGGAGGCCGGTGGTGCCGGAGGTGTGGGTCATCAGGGCGGGGCGGTCCGGGTGCGGGAGCACGGGGGCGCGGCGGGGCGCGCCGGCCAGTGCGGTGAGGGGGGTGCAGCCGGGGCGGGCGGGGCCGGTGGTGAGGACGGTGGAGGCGAACTCCGGGAGGGCGAGGGGTGCGAGGCAGGTGCGCAGTTTGTCGTCGTCGGTGAGGAGATGGGGGTGGTCCAGGCGGCGCAGGAGCGCGCCGGCCGTGGCCCCGTCGAGCGCCGGGGAGAGCAGGACGGGGACGGCGCCGATGCGGGCGGCCGCGCAGGTCAGCAGGTAGGTGTCGAAGTTGGCGGCCTTGTGGACGGCGAGGTGCTCGGTGGGGCGCACGCCCGCCGCCCACAGGCGGGCCGCGAGGTCGTCGACGTGGCCGGCGAGCCCGGCGTAGGTCAGGCGGCGGCCGCTGCCGGGGAGGGCGTCGAGGTCGTGGTCGAGGGTGACGGTGACGTCGCCGTGGCGGGCCGCGGCTTGTTCGGGGATGAGGCCGAGGTGGAGGGCGGCGCTTCGGCGGGCGTTCACGGGAGCTCCGCGATGCGCTGCTGGAGGAGGACCGCGTCCTGCGCGCCGAGCGTGATGCCGAACGTGCCGCGCAGGACGTGGACGACCTCGTCGGGGGCGAGTTCGGTGCGCAGGAGGCGGCCGTCGGCGTACCGGACGGCGAGGGTGCGGTCGGTGAGCGTGTGGCGGGCGTGGTCGTCGCCGCGCTGGACGACCACGCGGCCGGTGAAGGGCGACCGGGGGTGGTGGGAGGTCCAGTAGTGGGCGGACTCGAAGTCGTCGGGGGCGTGGTGCTCCGGGCGGAAGGAGTAGACGTCGAACCAGCCGTCCGGGTGCAGGGAGCGCAGGGCCCACTGCTCGGGGGCGGGCCCGGCGGGCGGTTCGAGGTCGAGGCGCCAGGTCCAGTCTCCGGTGGTCACGGTGGCGCCCGGGGTGAGGGGCACGGGTTCGAGGGGGCCCTCGTCGCCGAAGCCGGCGTCGCAGAGCCAGGGGCGGCCGTCCGCCTCGACCACCAGGGTCGTGTGCGAGCGGCGGCGCACGCGGGTGCTGCCGCGGCGGACGCGGGCGAGGTGGCGGACCACGGGGAAGCCGAGGCGTTCGAGGACGGCGGCGAAGAGGAGGTTCTGCTCGAAGCAGTAGCCGCCGCGGCCGGCGTGGACGATCTTCCGCTGGAGGGCGGCGGTGTCGAGCGGCATGTCCCGGCCGAGCAGCACGTCGAGGTTCTCGAAGCTGACGGCGGCGGTGTGGGCGCGCTGGAGGGTGCGGAGGGTTGCGGCGGTGGGTGGGAGGGGGTGCCGGCCGGTGAGGCGGATACGGGTGAGGTAGGCGTCCAGGTCGAGGGGGGTGGTGTCCCAGGGGGACGGGGTGCCGCCTCCGGGTGCGGGTGCGGGTGGTGCGGACGGCCCGGCTGGGGCGTGGACGACGGCGGTGTTCGGCATGGGCCGTACGCTCCTTCCTTTCGCAGGTGCGGGGGCCGCTGCGCGGGCTTGCCGCTGCGCGGTGGCCTCGCTCGTACGGCACCGCCGGTCAGCGGCGTCGTGGGGTCTCGCCGTTGCGGCGGGAAGGATCTGCCGTCGCGACGACGAAGTACCGGTCGCTGCGCGCCCCGGCGGGATGCCGGGCCGGCGCGGTCGGCGTGCGCGCACCGATCCGCCGGTCCGGTTCGCCGTACGGCACCGCCGGTCAGCGGTGTTCGTGGTGGATCGCCGTTGCGGCGGAAGGAACCTGCGAGCGTCCCGGCCGCCCGGCGCTGTTCCAGACTGCGCCGTTCCGCGTCCGCGTGGCCACGCCCCGCCCCGCAGTCCGTCAGCCCGCCGGGCGCTTCGTCAGGTCCAGCCGGGTACCTGACACAACGGCCCGCCGCCCGGGGCACGTACGCGAGGGGCGGATCTACCCTCGGACCGTCCGGGAGGGCCGGGGCGGCGCCGTTCGCCGCAGCCCCCGCCCCGTACCGGGACCTCCGACGGAGAAGCGGGGACCGACACATGACCAAGGTGGTACTGATCTCAGGCAGCCTGCGCGCCGCGTCGGTGAACTCCGCGGCGCTCAGGGCCGTCCGCCGCATCATCGCGCAGACCCGTCCGGCCGCCTCGGCGGTCTTCCTGCCCATCGGCCGGCTGCCGTTCTACAACGGTGACGTCGACTCCGCGGGGACGACCCCGGCCGTGGCCGTCGCCCGCGCCCTCGTCGCGGACGCCGACGCCCTGGTGATCAGTACGCCCTGCTACAACGGCGCCGTGCCCGGCGTGCTGAAGAACGCCCTTGACTGGCTCTCCCGCCCGGAAGGGGCGAGCCCGCTCGCCGGGCGGGTCGCCGCCGTCCTGAGCGCCTCGCCGGGCGGCCGCGGCGGCATCGACGCCCAGCCGGCCCTGCTGGACCTTCTGGACAGCTGCGAGGCGATCACCGTCGAGCACCCGCCCGTGGCCATCCGCGCAGCGCACCAGCGGCTCGACGGGGCCGGCGAGATGACCGAGCCCGAGACGGTCGCGGCGCTGCGGGAGCTGGTGGACGCCACGTTCGAGGCGGTGGCCATCATCGCGGAGCAGCGGCGGTCGGTGCTCCGCTCGGCTCAGGCTCAGGCGCCGGCGCCGGCCGCCGGGCCCTGGTCGAGGGCCAGGGTCACCCTGTCCAGGAGCTGATGCCAGGCGTCGTTGAGCTCCTTGAGCGCCTCGGTCTCCAGGCGGAGGGCCAGTTCGCCGTGGTCGATGCCGAACCACTGGAGGTGCCCGAGCAGGTGCCGGGCGGCGGCGTACGTGGCGGGGGCACCGGCCGGTGCCTCCTTCTCGGCTTCCAGCGCCTCCAGCGTCTCCTCCGTCACCGCCGTGACCGTGCCCCGGGTCAGTAGCGGCGCCGCGTACCGCGTGGGCAGCAACCCGGAGGCCCCGGCGTCCGGAACGGCGGTCGCGGTCCACAGCAGCCGCTGGGGGCGGGCGCCGCGGGCCGCCAGGGCGTGCCACCGCGGTTCGCCGAGCATCCGCTCGTACTGCTCGTGTACGTGCCGGGCCGCCGCGACGGCGACGGCGCCCCGCACGGCCCGGGCCTCCAGGGTGCCCTCGCGGTCGAGGAGGGCGTCGGCGGCGGTGTCGATGCGGCTGACGGGGAACGAGGCGACCGACGCGAGGGAGGCGAGGTGCCGGCCCGTGGCGCGGGCCCGCTCCAGGCCTTCCGCGTAGGCGTCCGCGACCTGGCGGTGGCGCGCCGCGGACAGGACGAGCGTCGCGTTGACGTTGATGCCCTCGGCGAGGCACGCGCTGAGGGCCGTGAGGCCGGCGGCCGTGGCCGGGATGCCGAGCATGGCGTTGCGGCGGTCGACGGCGCGCCACAGCGCGCGGGCCTCGGCGAGGGTCGCCCCGGCGTCGTGGGCGAGCCGCGGGTCGAGGGTGACGGACACGAGTCCGTCGACGCCTGCGGTCGCCTCGTGCACGGGCCGCAGGATGTCGCAGGCCCAGCGGATGTCGTGGACCGCGAGGGCCTTCAGGGCGCGCTCGGCGGGGACGCCGCGCTCGGCGAGGTCGCCGAGCTGACCGGCGTAGTAGGGGCCGCCGCCGGTCAACGACCCGGCGAGGAAGGCCGGGTCGGAGGTGACTCCGGCGATGCGGCCCTGCCGGGCCAGGGCGGCGATGCCGCCTCCGGCGAGCCGCTGCCGGCTGAGCCCGTCGAGCCAGACGGAGATCCCGGCCGCGCCCCAACGGCGGGAAACGGCACCGGCTTGCGCCGGCCCGCGCCCCGGTACGTCGGCCGCGCCCGGGGCGGGCGCCCGCCCGGTGGGTCCTGTGGGCCCCATGGGCCCGGCCGGCACCGCGGGGCCGGCGGGGCCGGTGAGCCCGGCCCCGGCGCCCCGGCCACGCCGGTTGCCGGCACTCGGGTTGCGCGCCGGCCCCGTAGAACCGGCCTCCGGGCCGCGGTTCACCCTCGCCACCGTCCCCCCGCGCGGCCCGACCCCGACCCCGGCCCGCGGGCCAGCGTGGCGCGGGCCGTGGCCGCTACCCGTTCCGGGGTGAGGCCGGCGTGGTTGAGCAGGTCCCGGTCGTGCTCGGCGGTCCCGCCCAGGAGTTCGTACCGGCCCACCTCCGCGCCCGCGCCCACCGAGACGGTGGCGGGCGCGCCGGGAGGCAGGACCGTGTCGCGGTAGGCGCGGCTCTGCTGCCGGAACCATGCCGCGCACGGCATCGACACCACGCGGGTGGCGATGCCCTCGCGTTGCAGGATGCGGCGGGCGTCCAGGGCCGCCGGGACCTCGCCGCCGGAGGCGACGAGGACGACGTCGGGGGCCGCGGCGCCCGGGTCGGCGTCCAGGGCCTCGGCGAGGATGTAGCCGCCGCGCGCGGGGCCGTCACCCGCCGGAGCCAGGGGCGAAGCAGGAGCTTCGGAGACAGAGTTCATGCGACAGGTACCTCCGGGGCCAGCGCGGCGAGCAACGTCCCTACGATGCGCGGCCCCCCTTGTGTGAGGACCGACTCCGCGTGGAACTGCATGGAGGCGAAGTGCGGCCCCCGCAGGGCGTGCACCTCACCCGTGTGCGCATCGCGGCTCACGTCCACCCTGCCGACCCCGTCGACGTCCACGCTGTCGCGCCCGCTGCGGGCGGCGAAGGTGTTGTAGAAGCCGACGCGTTCCCGCGCGCCGAACAGGTCGATCTCGCGCTGGACACCCTGGTTGGGGACGTCCCGCCGGACGAGTTCGAGGCCGAGGGCCAGGGACAGCACCTGGTGGCTGAGGCACACGGCCAGGAACGGCCGCCGCTCGTCCAGGAGCGCGCGGACGGCCCCCCGCAGGTGGGCGATCTTGGGATGGCGGCCGTCGCGCGGGTCGCCGGGGCCGGGCCCCATCACCACGAGGTCGTGCCCGTCGAACGCGTACGGCTCGTCGAAGCGGCGGACGGTCACCGTCAGCCCCATGGCGCGCAGCTGGTGGCCGATCATCGACGTGAAGGTGTCCTCGGCGTCCACGACGAGGACGCGCCGCCCGGCCAGCCCGGGCGCCGGCTGCGCCCGCTCCGCCTCCTGGGCGAGCCAGAAGCCGGCGATGGTGTCGTTGCGCTGCTCCAGGGCGGCCCGGACGCGCGGGTGCCCGCCGAACCGGGCCGCCCCGCCGGACTCCAGCGCCGAGATCAGCCCGGCCGCCTTGGCGCGCGTCTCGGCGACCTCGGAGAGGGGGTCGGAGTGGCGCACGAGCGTCGCGCCCACCCCGATGCGCACCTGCCCCGTACGGTCGATGTCGGCCGTGCGGATGAGGATGGACGAGTCCAGGGTGCGCTCGCCGCGGGCGTCGCGGCCGATGAGGGCCAGGACACCGCTGTAGTAGCCGCGGCCCTGGGGCTCGTACCGGTCGATGACCCGGCACGCGCTCTCCAGCGGGCTGCCGGTGACCGTCGGCGCGAACATCGTCTCCCGCAGGATCTCGCGCGGGTCGCGGTCCGTCGTGCCCTCGATGAAGTACTCGGTGTGGGCGAGGCGCGCCATCTCCTTCAGGTACGGGCCGACCACGCGGCCGCCGCCCGCGCAGATGCGGGCCATCATCTTCAGCTCCTCGTCGACGACCATGTACAGCTCGTCGGCCTCCTTGCGGTCGGCGAGGAAGTCCATGACCTCGGGCAGGCTCGGGCCCGCGGCCGGGTAGCGGTACGTGCCGCTGATGGGGTTCATCACGGCCGTCCCGCCGCGGACGCTGATGTGCCGCTCCGGCGTGGCCCCGACGAACGTGCGCTCTCCCGTGTGCACGGCGAAGGTCCAGTACGCGCCGGACTCGCGCTCCAGGAGCCGGCGGAAGAACGTGAGGGCGTGGCCGGGCGTGTAGCCGTCGATCCCGGCGAGGAACGAGCGCTTGATGACGAAGTTCGCGCCCTCGCCCTCCCCGATCTCGTCGGCGACGACGCGGCGGACGGTCTCCGCGTACGTGGCGTCGTCCATGTCGAAGTGCCCGCCGGAGAGGGCGATCGGCGTCTCGGGGATACGGGCCAGCACCTCGGCGAGCGGCAGGACCGCCTGGTGGGTGACGGTCATCGCGAGGAGCGGCGCGCCGTCGTCCGCGCCGCGGAAGCCGCGTTCGGCGATCTGGCGGTACGGGATGATCGCCAGGACGTCGGCGGGGGCGGGGCCGCCGCCGCCTGCGGCGGGGGCGCCGTCCCGTGCACCGCCCAAGGGGATCGCTCCCAGGGTTTCCGGCGTGGTGATCTCGCCGAGCAGCAGCTCCACCGCGCCCGGGCCCGTGGTCTCCGGGCGGTGGAGCAGCGCGAACGCCGGTGGGTTGGGGGCAAGTATCCGGGCCAGCAGACCGCCGGCGAACACGTCGTTCATACCGCCGCCCCCTCGACCGTCAGCGTCTGTGCCCCGCGGCCCGGCCGCGTGCCCTGCAAGCGGCCCAGCAGGTCCTTCGTCGTCGTCACGACCGCGCACCGCGCCGCCGCGTACTCCAGCGCCAGCCGGTGGTACGCGGGCGAGAAGTCGGCCACGGCGTCCGCGACCAGGAACGGGCGGATGTCGTTCGTGAACGCGTCCACGGCGCTCATGAGCACGCCCACGTGCGCGTACACCCCGCAGACGATCAGCTGGTCGCGGCCGTTGGCGCGCATCCGCCCCAGCAGGTCCGAGCGGAAGAAGGCGCTGTAGCGCCACTTGGTGAAGACCCAGTCCCCGGGGGCCGGCGCGAGCGGCTCGACGACCCGCCGGTCGGCGGGGTCGACCCGCATGCCCGGGCCCCAGAAGTCCTTGAGCAGGCCGCGCTGTTCGTCGCTCATGCCGCCCGGCTGGGCCGTGTAGGCCACGGGGATGCCGAGCGCCGCCGCGGTCTCCCGCAGCAGCGCCGCGTTGGCGACGAGCTCGTCGCGCAGGCCCTGCGGCAGGGGGCCGAGGAAGTAGCGCTGCATGTCGTGGACCAGCAGTACGGCGCGGGCCGGGTCCGCGGCCCAGCCGGCCGTGTTCTCCGGGAGATCGCCCGCCGTGGGCATCGGGTACGGCTCTATGCGGGGAATTCCTGCGGTGCGTGTCATGACGGGTCAGCCCTCCCATGCCGAGACGACCGAGATCGCCTGCTGCGGATTGAGGCGCGGGTCGCAGAAGCTCGTGTACTTGTCGCCCACGTGATCCAGCCCCGCCTCGTTGCGTACGCACTCGGTCACGTTCTCCGGCGTGGTCTCCAGGTGCAGGCCGCCCGCGATGCCGCCGGCCGTCCTGACCGAGCACTGGAAGCCGTGGACCTCGCGGATCACGGTGTCCAGCAGCCGCGTCTTCAGCCCGTCCGGGGCCGTGACCGTGTTGCCGTGCATCGGGTCGCTGAGCCAGATCACGGGGTGCCCGGCCTCACGGACCGCCGCCACGAGCGCGGGCAGCTTCTGCGACACCACGTCCGCGCCCATGCGCGCTATCAGCGTGAGCCGGCCGTGCTCCCGGTCCGGGTCGAGGAGCTCGCACAGGGCGAGGAGCTCGTCCATGGTCGTCTTCGGGCCGACCTTGCACGCCACCGGGTTCGCCACGGCCGCGAGCAACGCCACGTGCGCGCCGTCCACCTGCCGCGTACGCTCCCCGATCCACGGCCAGTGCGTCGACGTGAGCAGCGGGCGGCCGTCCTCACCGGCGCCGTCGCCCTTGCCGGCGCGCACCATCGGCAGTTCGTAGTCCAGCAGGAGCGCCTCGTGGCTCGTCCACACGGGCGGGCAGACGCCCGACCGGCGGGACGGGTCCAGCCAGCCGAGGTGCCTCATCGCCTCCCCCGCGGCGAGATAGCCCGACAGCATGCGCTGCGGGTCGGGGCGGCGGCGCTCCGGGTGCGGCTCCGGGTTGTTGACCATGTGGCCGCGGTACACCGGCAGTTCGAGGCCGCCCGCGACGCACTCCGTCGCGCTGGAACGCGGCTTCGCGAACTGGCCCGCCATGCGGCCTGCCCGGATCACCGGCTTGTGCGCCACCATCTTCATCACGCCGGCCAGCACGTCCAGCAGGCCGGCTTTACGGGCCACGTAGCCCGAAGTGCACTCCGCGGGGTCCTCCGCGCAGTCGCCCGCCTGGACCACCTGGGCCGCGCCCCGCGCCACCTCGGCGAGGTGGTGGCGCAGCGTCCTGACGTCGTCGGCGCGGACCAGCGCCGGGCGGCGGGCGAGTTCCTCGCGGACCCGGCGCACCTGGGGGACGTCGCCCCAGTCCGGCTGCTGGAGGGCGGGCTTGTGCTGGACGTCGTCGAGCAGAGCGTCGGTCATGGTTTCTCCAAAAACGCTTAAGTGACTGCTCTTGGGAACAAAGCAAGCAACGTGGTGCCGGGTTTTCCAGGGAGCGGCTCCCTTTCGGCCTGGGGTGGGGACGGGGGGGCGGGGTGGGGGTGGGGGTTTGGGTTGGGGGTGGGGGTTGACGTGAGGTGCCTTCTTCTCCTTGCGCGGACTCGATCGTCCGGAGTTCCGCCCCTTTCGCCAACGGCCCCTCCGCCACTCCGTCAGATGGCCACCGACTCCATCAAGTGGCTGTCAAGTACCCGTTCTTGCCAAGTTGACGGAGTACGCGCGGGCTGTTCTGCCCCGCCCCCGTTTCGATTTACTGTCGTCCCCTCTGCCCTAAGCGTTTCCGCGGACCATCCGGAGAGGGGGCGACCCTGTCATGGGAGAGCGCACGGTGACGTCGGGAGGCGAGGTCCTGCGGGAACTCCTCGCCGAAGGCGTCTCCCCCTGGCTCGACGGCCTCCGCCGCTCACTCCTCACCTCCGGCACGCTGACCCGGCTCATCGCCGCCGGTCGCGCGCGAGGGGCCACGACCGACCCCGGAGTGCTCGCCGCCGAGGTCTCCGGCGGCACGTCCTACGCCCAGCAGCTGTCCCAGCTCGCCTGCCGCTCCGTCCCCCTGACGACCGCCGTGCAAGCCCTGTGCGCGTACGACCTGCGGACCGCCTGCGACGAGCTCCGGCCGGTTTTCGCCGCAACGCACGGGCTCGACGGGCACGTCTCCATGGACCCCGTCGTGTACCCCGGCGGGTGCGCCGGGGCCCTCGCCGACGCCGCGGTCGCCCTCCACCGGGCCGCCTGCCGGCCCAACGCCCTGGTCAAGCTCCCCGCCACGGACGACGGCCTCGTCGCGGCCGGCGAGTGCCTCGCCCGGGGCATCGGGGTGCACGTCACCGGGATCTGCTCCGTACAGCGCTACGAGCAGGTCGTGGACGTGTGGTTCGCCGGGCTGGAACGGGCCCGGGACGCCGGCCTGGACCTGTCCGTCATCCCCTCTGTTGCCGCCCTGCCCGTGGCCCGGATCGACGCCGAGGTCGACGGGCGGTTGCGTGACGCCGGGGCCGCGCCCGAGTTGCGCGGGACGGCGGCCCTCGCCGTGGCCCGGCTCGTCTACCGGCAGTACGAGGAGGGGCTCGGGAGTGCGCGCTGGCGGGTTCTGGCCGCGGCCGGGGCGCGTCCGCAGCGGCTGATGTGGGCCGTCGGCTCCGGGGTTCCGTATGTCGGCTCCCTGGTTGCCTGGGGCACCGTCAGCGCGATGTCCGAGGGCGCGCTGGGGGCCGTCGTGGAGCGGGGGCGGCTGCGGGGCGACACGCTGACCGGGCAGGACGGTGCGGCGCGGGCGGCCGTGGCGCGGCTGGAGCGGTGCGGGGTGTCGTTCGGTGAGGTCGGCAAGACGCTGGAGGCGGATAGCGCGAAGCACCGGGTGTCCTCCTGGCGGGCGTTGCGGGGGGTGGTGGGTGAGCGGCTGCGGGGCTGAGGGGGCGGGCGCGTGCGGGGTTCGCTGTGGTGCGGGGCCGGTGCCTCCGGGGCAGGGGTCCGGGACCGTATATTTACGGGCCCGTTCCCCGCGTTTCTTTTGCACCCTCATGCGCATCGGGCCCGCAAATACACGTCAGCGTCCCGGACCCCTGCCCCTGCGGCCCCGGCCCCTCCCGTCTCGTCGTCGACTGACCGCCGGTGGAGCGTTAGATCCTCACCGCTTGCCTCGTCGGCCTTCTGTCCGGGAACGGGTTGCCCGTCAGGGCGGTCAATGCTGCTGCTTTTACCGCCGTTTCCTCGTACTCCTCCTCCGGGTTCGAGAGGGCTATGATCGCGCCCCCTACCCCGTAGCGGACGTGGTCCCGGGTTACTACCGCCGTGCGGATCACCACGCTCAAGTCCGCCGCCCCCGTGAGGGAGAAGTAGCCGATCGCCCCCGAGTACACGCCCCTCGGGCCCTCTTCCAGGGCGTCGATGATCTGCATCGTGCGGATCTTGGGCGCTCCCGTCATCGAGCCCGGCGGGAAGGCCGCCCGCACGCAGTCCACCGCGGAGTGGTCCTCCCGCAGCTTCGCCCGTACGGTGCTGACCAGCTGGTGCGCCTTCGCGTAGCTCTCCACGCGGAAGACGTCCTCCGCCTCGACCGAGCCGATCTGCGCGCAGCGGCCCAGGTCGTTGCGGACCAGGTCCACGATCATCAGGTTCTCCGCGCGGTCCTTCTCGTCCGTCGCGAGGTCCGCCGCCAGCCGTGCGTCTTCTTGCGGGGTCGCTCCGCGCGGGCGCGTTCCCTTGATCGGGCTGGATTCCGCACGGCCTGTCGCGTCGATCCTCAGGAATCGCTCCGGCGACGTGCTGAGCACGGAGAGTTCGCCGAAGCTCAGCAGGGCGCCGAAGGGGGCCGGGCTGGTGCGGCGCAGGAAGCGGTAGCCGTCCCAGGGGTCCAGCGTGCCGGTTGTTTCCGCCATGTTGGTCAGGCAGATCTCGTACGACTCCCCCGCCGCGATCTGCTCCTGGCACGTGTCGATCAGCCTGAGGTACGCGTCGCGGTCGTGGCGCAGCTCCAGGGCGCCGAGGGTATCGGGGCGGCGGGCCGGAAAGGGGCGCATCCCGGTGAGCGCCGCGAGCCTGCGGGCCGTCGTGTCGAGCCAGGTGCGGGCCCCGGACTCGTTGCCGTCCTCGGCGAGGGCGAGGAGGTGGGTGGTGCCGGTCTCGTGGTCGAGGACGAGCGCCCGGTCGGCGAAGACCATCGTGGCGTCGGGGTCGTCCGAGCGGTGGCCCCGTTCGCCGCCGCACTCGGCCTTGAGTCCGTAGCCGAGGTAGCCCACCCAGCCGAGCGCGAAGTCGAAAGGCAGGGGCGGTACTTCGGTGCGGGTTGCCTTCAGGTCCCGGTCGAGCCAGTCCAGAAAGCGTCCTGTGACCACCTCGGTGGTGTGCCGCGAGCGGACCGTCACCGTGCTGCTGTGGACGTCGGCGGTGGCCGTGCGGGCCAGCGGGCCGGAGGCGTCCCCCATGATGGAGAACCTGCCCGTCCGCTCGTCCCGGCTGCTGCTGTCCAGCCAGTACGCGTGCGGGCCCCTGCGGAACAGGCGGTCGAACGCCACCTCGTCGTTCCAGTTCGTCGGCAGCTCGGCGGTGATGACGCGTAGGCTGCGGGCCCTCTGTGGTGTCTCTTCCGGCTTCGGGCGCGTCGTGGGCCGTGGCGCCTTGTTCCGGCCCCCGTGCCGTTCCGTCAGCCTTCTGAAGTTGTCCAGAATGCGGTGCCCGTGCTCGCTTCCGACCGACTCCGGGTGGAACTGCACGCCCCACAGCGGGCGCTCACGGTGCCGCAGCCCCATGACGATGCCGTCGGGCGTCCGTGCCGTCACCTCCAGCTCGGCGGGCAGCCTGCGGGCGGCCAGGGAGTGGTAGCGCACGGCCGGAAAGGGGGACGGCAGCCCCTCGAACAGGTCCGTGCCCTCGTGGACCACGGGCGAGACCCGGCCGTGGTACGGCTCCGGGGCCCGGCCGACTTCGCCCCCGTACAGCAGGGCGATGCCCTGGTGCCCCAGGCAGACGCCGAGCGCGGGGACGCGGCCGTGCCGCAGGATTTCCGTGCAGATGCCGAAGTCCGCTTCCCGTTCCGGAGTGCCGGGGCCGGGTGAGATGACGACGTTGTCGAACGCGGCGAGGTACTGCGGTTTCCAGGCCGGGTCGTCGTGGGTGACGACTTCCGGCTCCCGGCCGTTGACTTCGGCCAGGTAATGGAACAGGTTATAGGTGAAGGAGTCGTAGTTGTCGACTAATAACGTACGCACGTTTCCCCCGTTTCGGCGTTATCGGACGACTTCCGGGCGGCGGGAGAATTCCGCCGCCGGCGTCACTTCCATCAGCATGTGCTCGACCTCGTGCGGCCCTTCCCGTACGGCGGTGCGGCGGACCACGTCCAGCCGGCGGCCGCACACGTCCGCGATCCGGTGCAGGGCGGGCACGTCCCCCCTGGTGCTGAAGTGCAGCAGGACCCTGCCGCCCGGGGCGAGCCGGTCCGGCGCTTCTTGGAGGAAGCGGCGGTGCGCGGCGTAGCCGGGGTCGACGTAGGCCCTCTCGTGCAGGGTTCTGGGCCGGTAGTCCGGTGGTGCGAGGACGAAATTCGAGTGCCAGAAAACCGTGTCGAACCCCTCCTGGCCGGTGAGGCTTTCGAAGAGGTCGCTGTGCAGGCCGGACACCTTGTCCGGCACTCCGTGCCGGGCCGCGTTCATCTCGGTGTTCAGCACTGCCGCGGGATTGATGTCGGTCGCGGTCACCCGGGTGCAGCCCGCCAGCGCGGCCGCCACGGCCACGACGCCGGTGCCGCAGCCGATCTCCAGGAGCGATCCCTTGCGGAGCACGGCGGATTCGGCGGCCTTTTCCGTCAGGTCCAGGAAATCCAGCGTGATTTCCGTCGCGGGCGAGTAAATCGGAGCAAACACCTCCGGTAACAGATCCCACTCGCGGCCGCACATCGTGAAAACGTCCGGCCGGTCCTCCCGCACGAGCGCCCGGCGGCTGCGCTCCACAGAGAGCCTGTAGTCCCGTACCCCCGTCATACCGATCCCCCTGAATCAGCGACAACTCCCGGGCGCGGGCCCGGTGTTCATCAACCTTCACCTATAGGGACGCTAAAGAGGAAGGTGATCCAGTAACACACCCGCGAGTTTCGGCGGTGGTCCGGACACCACCGTGCCGGGCCCGCCGCACGGCGGCCCCCTCCTTGATCGGCAACGGTTGACGCGCCCGTGCCGGTGTGCATAGCTTCCCGGCATACCGTGCCGCGGCTCTATCCGTGCGGCAGAGCGCACCGGACCCGGGGGGCATCGTGTCGCAAGGCATGTCCGAGGACGGCATATTCGCCGTGCTGGAGCTATTGGCCGCCGGGGCGCCGGCCCAGGAATACGAAGCCCTCGCGCAGCGGCTCCGCGCTTCCGGCGCGAGCGCCGCGGAGCTCGCGCAGCTCGACCGGTCCGTGCAGCTCGGACTGACCATACGGACCTGGACGGAGCGTCAGCAGCAGCGGGAGGCCGGCATGTCGGCCCTCATCGACACCGCGCGCGACCTGGCCACCCCGCACGACGTCGACACGCTCCTGAAGGTCATCCTGCGGCGCGCCCGGCTGCTGCTCGCCGTCGACATGTCGTACATCGGCATGTACGACGAGGGGGAACAGTACGTCACCATACGCGCCTCCGACGGCCACACCACCGCCTTCAACGTGGGCCTGAGACTGCCCGGCGGCAGTGGGCTGGGCTCCGCCGTCATGTCCAACCCCTCCCCGTTCTGGACCCCCGACTACCTCGCCGACGAGCGCATCCAGCACAGCGGCGACATCGACTACGTGGTGAAGGCCGAGGGACTGCAAGCCGTCCTCGCCGTCCCGCTGAACCGCGGCGCGCGCCCCTTCGGCACGCTGTACGTGGCCGAACGCAAGGTCCGGCACTTCACCACGGACGAGATAGCGCTCCTCAGCTCGCTGGGCGACCTGGCCGGCGTGGCCATAGAGAAGGCCGAGCTGCTGGACCGTACGACTGCCCTGGTGGCCGAGCTGGAGCAGCACTCCACGCGGGTCGAGGCCGGGCTGCGCAGCGCGCAGGAGCTCAGCGACACCCAGCACCGGCTCATCCAGCTCGTGCTGGGCGACTGCGACCTGGAGGCCCTCGCCCGAGCGTCGGCCTCCGAGCTGAACGCCGCCGTCCAGGTGTGCGCCGCCAACGGCACGACCCTCTGCGCCTCCGGTCCCGTACGGGACGAGGGCACGGACCCCGAGTCGCTGCTCGTTCCGGCCGCCATGGACGCCCATGCCGCGCGCGAGCCCGTCGCCCTCGGCGACGGGCTGTGGGCCGTGCCGATCTCCGCGGGCACCGGCAGCAACCTCGGCACCCTGCTGCTGCGCCCCGACCGGCCCGGCGCGGTGCAGGACGAGCGGCTGCTGCGGCTCGTCGCGCAGGTCATGGCCGTGCAACTGCTGGTGGAGAGCAGCCGCACGGCGATCGCCGAGGGGCAGGTCCGCGACGACTTCCTCGCCGACCTGCTGGCCAGCCCGCAGCGCCCGCCCCACCAGCTCGAACAGCACGCGCGGCGGCTCGGCATCGACCTGAGCAAGCCGCACGTCGTGGTCGTGGCCCGGCCCGAGGGCGACGCTCGCGGCAAGACGGCGATCTGGGCGTCGTCGTACGCGCACCGGCTCAGCGGGCTCAAGAGCATGCACAACGGCTGCGCGGTGCTGCTGCTGCCGGGCAGCGACGCGGGCGGCGCGGGCCGCGCCGTCTCCGCCGAGCTGTCGCCGCTCCTCGGCCACCCGGTGACGGTGAGCTCCGCCGGACCGGTCGCGGGCCCGGCCTCCGTGCACCACGCCTTCCAGGAGGCGCTGCGCTGCCTGGACGCGATGACGTCGCTCGGGGTGATCGGCCGGTCGGCGTCGGTGCGCGAGCTGGGCTTCCTCGGGGTGCTGCTCTCCGACAACCACGACGTCGAGGGGTTCGTCGACTCGGCCATAGGGCCCGTGATCGACTACGACCAGCAGCGGTTCACGGACCTGACGCGCACGCTGGAGACGTACTTCGAGGCGGGCGGCAGCCCGACGAACGCGGCCAAGAAGCTTCATGTGCACCCCAATACGGTGGCGCGGCGCCTGGAGCGGATCAGTGAGCTGCTGGGGCCGCAGTGGCAGCAGCCCGAGCGCGCCCTGGAAGTGCAGCTGGCCCTGCGGGTCTTCCGGGTGCGGCACAGCCTGCGGCTGGGCGAGCGGGGCGCGCCCGCCGAGGGCGGCGGCCCCCCGGAAGCGCAGGAGACGTAACCGGGCCGGGCCCAGGAGGCTCAGGAGACGTAGCCGAGCTGCATGCGCTCCTCCTCCGGCCGGCCGGTGAGCGCGGCCACGGCGTGGGCGGCGGAGGCCAGCGTGACGTGCCGGTGCCAGCCGCTGAACGCGCGGCCCGCGAAGTCCCGGATGCCGACCTCGTCGGCGATCTCGGTGAAGTCCCGGTCGACCCGGTCCAGGAGCTTGCCCAGCCGGACGAGGGCGGCGGGCGGGACGTTGACCAGGTCCGTCAGCCACAGCTCGGCCGGCCAGCTCCGGCCGTTCTCCCCCACGCCCAGCAGGAGTAACTCCCGGCGTCGCGCGGGCCCCGGCACGGCCGCCGTGCGCAGCGCCGGCAGCCCCACGCGGACGGCCGCGATCAGTGAGGTCCGCACGACCCGCGACGGGCCGTGGTCGCGCCACATCACCGGGCGCCGCATGTCGCGCGCCGCCCCGAGGATCTGGTGGGCCGGCAGCGCCTCCGCGCCGCGCCCCGGCGCGGCCTGGCCGGACACGGTCAGCCGCAGCGAGTGGCTGATGCGGGCCATGGCCGGCACGCCGCAGGCACGCAGCCGCAGCAGGGCCGCGGGGGCGTCCATGTCGCGGGCGTCCAGCACCAGGGGGCGCAGCGGCAGCCCCCAGCCGCGCATCATCCCCGCGTACGCCTCGACCGTGCACTCCCCCAGGGTCTCCGGGCGGACCGAGTCGGGGATGGCGGCCTGGCTGCGCCGGAGCCCGTCCTGCAGCCAGGCGTCGGACAGGTGCAGCCGCCAGTTGACGGGGGTGCTGCGCTCGGCGGAGGCGGCCCAGACGCCGACGGCCTCCTGCGCGTTGAGCACCTGGCCGACGGCGGGGCAGAAGCGCCGGTCGACGCCCACCGAGTTGTCGCCGGCCTTGGGGATGACCATGGGGCGCACGACCCACGCGTGCGGCGGCGAGACCCGGGTGAGGTAGTGGGCGAGCGCGCGGCGCACGGGGATCCAGTCCCAGGTGGAGCTGGAGATGAAGTGGTGCAGGCTCTGCTCGGCGGCCTGGCCGCCGATGAGCGCCGCGATGTTGCGGATGGACTTGCGGCCCTGAGTGCCCAGCAGGCCGCGCACGTAGGCCTCGCCCCGGCGCCGCTGGTCGCTGCGCGGCAGGGAGGCGAAGAGGGCGGCGCACAGCTCGGCCAGCACGTCGTCCTGGGATTCGGGGCCCTGGGATCCGGGGCCCTGAGTCCCGGGGCGGGCCGGGGCGGAAACGGAGGGCCGGGCGGGCCGGGCAGGCCGTGCGGTCCGCCGGTGGAGAGCAACACCACTCATCGTCAATCCCCCATCTCGGCAGCTGGGTGGCTTTCTCCACGGTCCTGCCGCGCACCCCCCGGCGCCCAGGTGTCAAGGCCACCCGCATGCACCCCGCGATGGTGGTCTCACCACCACCCCGGGGTCCGTGAGGGGCCGCACGACGCTCCGGAGGGCCCCCGGTGTGTGCCCGGACCACCATTCCGGCGGCGGCGCGGGGGGCCACTCGGAGGACGGGGTCGGAGCGGCGCGGGGCGTTGCGGATACGGTGGTCCTGTGCACCGGTGCGGTCGGGCCCCTCGCGGCAGCCCGCACCGGGGACCGCGGGCAAGCATTCGGTATTCGGTCACGCGGTGCGCAAAAACCGGGAAGGAACACGTGAGCAGGTTGTTGGTGCAGGTCAGCGCGGTAGTCCGGAGCGTGGGGTAAGCGTCGTGCACATTGTGATCATGGGCTGCGGGCGCGTGGGCTCGGCCCTCGCCCAGACCCTTGAGAAGCAGGGTCACACGGTCGCCGTGATCGACCAGGACCCGACGGCCTTCCGCCGCCTGGGCTCCGGGTTCGGCGGCCGCCGCGTGACCGGCGTCGGCTTCGACCAGGACACCCTGCGCGAGGCGGGCATCGAGGAGGCGGGCGCGTTCGCGGCCGTCAGCAGCGGTGACAACTCCAACATCATCGCGGCCCGGGTGGCCCGCGAGATGTTCGGCGTCGAGAACGTGGCCGCGCGGATCTACGACCCGCGGCGCGCCGAGGTCTACCAGCGCCTCGGCATCCCCACCGTGGCGACCGTCCGCTGGACGGCCGACCAGATGCTGCGGCGGCTGCTGCCCTCCGGCGCGGAGCCGCTGTGGCGCGACCCGAGCGGCGGCGTGCAGCTCGCCGAGGTCCCGGCGTCCGAGGCCTGGGTCGGCCACAAGATCAGCAAGCTCCAGGAGGAGACCGGCGTGCGGGTGGCGTTCCTCACCCGGCTGGGTGAGGCGATGCTGCCGACGTCCTCGACGGTGTTGCAGGAAGGCGATCTGGTGCACGTGATGATGCGCACCGACGAGGTCGAGAAGGTCGAAGCGGCGTTCTCGCACGGCCCCGAGGAGGCGCACTGATGAGGGTCGCCATTGCCGGTGCCGGTGCCGTCGGCCGCTCCATCGCGGGCGAGCTGCTGGAGAACGGCCACGAAGTGCTGCTCGTCGACAAGGCCCCGACCGCCATCTCGGTCGAGCGGGTGCCGCTCGCGGAGTGGCTGCTGGCCGACGCCTGCGAGATCACCTCGCTGGACGAGGCGGCGCTCCAGCGCTGCAACGTGGTCATCGCCGCCACGGGTGACGACAAGGTCAACCTCGTCGTCTCCCTGCTGGCCAAGACCGAGTACGGGGTGCCCCGGGTCGTGGCCCGGGTCAACAACCCCAAGAACGAGTGGCTGTTCAACGAGTCCTGGGGCGTCGACGTGGCCGTGTCCACGCCGCGCCTGATGTCCGCGCTGGTCGAGGAGGCCGTGAGCGTCGGCGACCTGGTGCGGCTCATGCGCTTCAGCCAGGGCGACGCGAACCTCGTCGAGCTGACGCTGCCGCCCGAGTCGGCGCTCGCCGGCACCCGCGTCGGCGACGTGGAGTGGCCGGACGACACCTCGCTGGTCACGATCATCCGCGGCACCCGCGTGCTCACCCCCAGCCGGGAGGACGTGCTGGAGGCCGGCGACGAGCTGCTGTTCGTCGCCGCACCGGCGCGGGAGGAGCAGCTGGAGGTCCTGCTGTCGGCGACGCGCGAGGCCTAGCCCCGCGCCGTACCGTACGACGCCGTATGACGACGCCGGGCGGGCTCGGGATTCCGAGCCCGCCCGGCGTTCGTGTGGTACGGGCAGCCGGCTGTACGGAGGGCCGGCCGACTACCTGACTAGCTGACGGCCTTGCTCTTCTCCGCGCCTTCGGCGCGCTCCGCGGCCTCGGCCGCCTCCGCCGCCTCCATCTCCGCGATCACGTCGATCGGCGGCGGCGCCTTGGCCAGGAAGATCCAGGTCAGGTAGACCGACAGCAGCATCGGCGGAATGCCGAGGGCCACCTTCACCCAGCCGAGCTCGGTCGCGTCGCCCCACCAGTACAGCGGGAAGAGGATCGCCGACTTGGCCAGCAGGATCAGGCCCCAGGCCCAGCTCGCCTTGGTGTAGGCCACCTTGCGGCCGGGGTTGCGGGTGCGCCAGGAGAGGTTCTCCTTGAACACCGGGCCCAGGATCAGCCCGAGCAGCGGATAGCCCGCCAGCGCGGTGACGATGTACGCCACGGCCAGGCCCAGGGTGTAGAGCATGCCCGGCAGGTGGAAGTTCTTGGCGTCGCCGGTCATCATCGCGAAGACCGCGCCGATGGCGACCCCGAAGACACCGCTGAAGGCGTGCTTGACGGTGTCCTTGCGCAGCAGCCGGGCCACGCCCATCAGCAGCGACAGGCCCAGCGCGGCGATGGCCGCGGTGTGGATGTCCCGCTTGGCGGTGAAGATCGCCACGAAGACCAGGCCCGGCACGGTCGTTTCGACCATGCCCCGCACCCCGCCGAAGGCATCGAACAGGGCCGCTTTGGTGGCCGCCGACGCGTCGGCGTCACCGCCCGTTCCCTGCTGGTCGACGATCGGCTTGTCGAGAGACGTCACCCGCTACTCCTGTCCGAGCGGTCGGAGTTCGTACTTGGGATTGAACAGCACCCGGCGGCCGCGGCTCATCGAGATCCGACCGGAGGCGATCAGCTTACGGCCGGGCTCTATGCCGACGATGGAACGACGGCCGAGCCACACGACGTCGAGCGCGGCCGAGCCGTCGAACAGCTCGGCCTCCAGGGCGGGGACTCCGGCGCGCGGACGCAGAGTGACGGTCCGCAGCGTACCGGTGACCTTGACTATCTGGCGGTCGTCGCAGTCGCATATCCGCGTGCAGCCCGCGGCCTCCGTGTCCTGCTGCAGCTCCGCGTCGTGCAGCTCCTCCTGGGAGGTTGACAGCCGGTCGAGCATCCGGCGGAAACGGCCGGTCGGCTTCTCGGAACGGGGTACGGCACTCATGAACCCAGCGTACCGGGAGCGGCCTGGGGCGCTGTTTGTCCTCAATCGCCGGACGGGCTCAAAGATTTTTGAGCCCGTCCGGCGATTGAGGACAAGGCATCACATCTCGAACCGGTACCCCATCCCCGGCTCGGTGATGAAGTGCTTCGGGTGCGAAGGGTCACGTTCGAGCTTGCGCCGCAGCTGGGCCATGTACACCCGCAGATAGTTCGTCTCCGTGCCGTACGAGGGGCCCCAGACCTCCTGGAGCAGCTGCTTCTGGCTGACGAGACGCCCCGTATTGCGGACGAGGACCTCCAGCAGGTGCCACTCCGTCGGCGTCAGCCGCACGTCCCGCCCCTCGCGGTTGACCTTCTTCGCCGCGAGGTCGACCGTGAAGACCTCCGTCTCGACGATCGCGTCGTCCCCCGCGGCCGCCGGCCCCGTCGGCTCGGCGCGCCGCACCGCGGCCCGCAGCCGGGCCAGCAGCTCGTCCATGCCGAACGGCTTGGTGACGTAGTCGTCGGCGCCGGCGTCCAGCGCCTCGACCTTCTCGTCGGAGGTGTGGCGGGCCGAGAGGACCAGGATCGGGACCCGGGTCCAGCCCCGCAGCCCCTTGATCACCTCGACGCCGTCCATGTCGGGCAGGCCGAGGTCGAGGATGACCACGTCGGGGTGGCGGGCGGCGGCGAGCTGGAGCGCGGTCGCGCCGTCGGGCGCGGCGTCGACCTCGTACTTCCGCGCCTTGAGGTTGATCACGAGGGCGCGGACGATCTGCGGCTCGTCATCCACCACGAGCACCCGGTTCATCGGTTTCCACCTCTGCTGGTCGTGCGGGCCCGTCCACGGGGCCCGGGGTCGGGGACTGCTGGTCTGCCGGTATGGCGGGGAGGTCTCACGTGGTGGCCTGCGCCGGGAGGTCCGCGCGGACGGGGGCGACCCCCGCGGCGGCCCGCAGGGTGAGCACCATGGTCATGCCGCCGCCGGGCGTGTCCTCGGCGGCGAGGGTGCCGCCCATGGCCTCGGCGAAGCCGCGGGCGACGGCCAGGCCGAGGCCCACGCCGGCGCCCCGCGGCGCGTCCCCGTAGCGCTGGAAGGGCTCGAAGATGCGGTCCTTGGCGCTGTCGGGGACGCCGGGGCCGCGGTCGGCCACCCGGACCTCCACCCGGTCGCCCAGGGCGCTGGCGGCCACGTGGACGGGCGTGCCGCCGGGGCTGTACTTGACGGCGTTCTCGACGACGTTGGCGACGCTGCGCTCCAGCAGGCCCGGGTCGACGGCGACCATCGGCAGCGACTCGGGGATGTCGAGGGTGACGCTGCCCTCGGGGACGCCGCCCAGGGCCATGGGCACGACCTCGTCCAGGTCGATCTCGCGGATCAGCGGGGTGACCGTGCCGGTCTGGAGCCGCGACATGTCGAGGAGGTTGCCGACGAGGTGGTCGAGGCGGTCGGCGCCGTCCTCGATGCTCGCCAGCAGCTCGGCCTCGTCCTCCTCGGACCAGGCGACGTCGTCGGAGCGCAGGGACGTCACCGCGGCCTTGATCGCGGCCAGCGGGGTGCGCAGGTCGTGGCTGACGGCGGCGAGCAGGGCGACGCGGATGCGGTTGCCCTCGTCCAGGCGGCGGGCCCGCTCGGCCTCGCCGACCAGCCGCTGCCGGTCCAGGACGACGGCGGCCTGCGCGGCGAAGGCGGCGAGCACGCGGCGGTCCTCGGCGGGCAGGACGCGGCCGGAGAGGGCGAGGGCCATGTTGTCGCCGACGGGCATGTCGACGTCGGCGTCCTCGGGGCGCAGCAGGGGCTTGCCCGAGCTGGTCACGACGCTCGCCGCGCAGGTCCACGGGTCGACCTCGCTGGTGCGCTCCAGCAGGGCCACGGACTCCATGGCGAAGGTCTCCCGGACCCGCTCCAGCAAGGCGTCCAGGCTGGTGTCGCCGCGCAGGACGCTGCCGGCCAGGAAGGAGAGGATCTCGGACTCGGCGCGCAGCCGGGCCGCCTGGTGGGTGCGGCGCGCGGCCACGTCCACCACGGACGCCACGGAGACGGCGACGAAGACGAAGATCGTGATGGCGACGATGTTCTTGGGGTCGGTGATCGTCCAGCGGTGGAGGGGCTCGACGAAGAAGTAGTTCAGCAGCAGCGAGCCGAAGGCCGCGGACGCGAGGGAGGGCAGCAGGCCGCCGAGGAGGGCCGCGGCCACCGTCATGCACAGGAACAGCAGCATGTCGTTGGCGAGGCCGAGGTCCGGGTCGATGTGCGTCAGCAGCAGGCTGAGCAGGGCGGGCCCGCCCAGGCCGACGAGCCAGCCCGCGACGATGCGGCCGCGGCCGAGGCGGGCGCCGCGCGCGACCGGCAGGCCGCGGCCCTTGGCGACCTCCTCGTGCGTGACGATGTGCACGTCGAGGTCGGGCCCGGACTCGCGGGCCACGGTCTGGCCCACGCCGGGACCGAAGATGTACTGCCAGGTCTTGCGCCGGCTGGAGCCGAGCACGATCTGGGTGGCGTTGACGCCACGGGCGAACTCCAGCAGCGAAGCGGGCACGTCGTCCCCGATCACGTGGTGGAAGGTGCCGCCGAGGTCCTCGACCAGGGTGCGCTGGACGGCCAGCTCCTTCGGCGACGCCGAGGTGAGCCCGTCGCTGCGGGCGATGTAGACGGCGAGGATCTCACTGCCGGAGCCCTTGGCGGCCATGCGCGCCGCGCGGCGGATCAGGGTGCGGCCCTCGGGGCCGCCGGTGAGGCCCACGACGATGCGCTCGCGGGCGTGCCAGATGGTGGAGACGCTGTGCTCGGTGCGGTACTGGCGCAGGTATTCGTCGACGCGGTCGGCCGTCCACAGCAGCGCGAGCTCGCGCAGCGCGGTCAGGTTGCCGGGCCGGAAGTAGTTGGAGAGGGCCGCGTCGACCTTGTCGGGCTTGTAGATGTTGCCGTGCGCCATGCGGCGGCGCAGCGCCTGCGGCGACATGTCGACCAGCTCTATCTGGTCGGCGCGGCGCACCACCTCGTCGGGCACGGTCTCCTGCTGCCGCACGCCCGTGATCGACTCGACGACGTCGCCGAGCGACTCCAGGTGCTGGATGTTGACCGTGGAGACCACGTCGACGCCCGCCTGGAGGAGCTCCTCGACGTCCTGCCAGCGCTTGGTGTTGCGCGAGCCGGGCACGTTGGTGTGGGCGAGCTCGTCGACGAGGACGACGGCGGGGCGGCGGGCGAGGACGGCGTCGATGTCCATCTCGGTGAAGACCGTCCCGCGGTAGGCGATCTCCCTGCGCGGCACTTCCTCCAGGCCGTGCAGCATCACCTCGGTGCGCGGCCGGCCGTGGTGCTCGACGAAGCCGACCACGGCGTCCGTGCCGCGCTCCACGCGGCGGTGGGCCTCG
This sequence comes from Streptomyces sp. SCA2-17, assembly GCF_044336695.1. Classification (NCBI taxonomy): domain Bacteria; kingdom Bacillati; phylum Actinomycetota; class Actinomycetes; order Kitasatosporales; family Streptomycetaceae; genus Streptomyces; species Streptomyces sp. SCA2-17. The sequence continues at coordinate 5,014,601 of NZ_CP117521.1, read as the reverse complement.
GAGAGCATCGCGTACGTCTTGCCGACGCCCGGTGCCGCGCCGAGGTAGATCCGAAGCTTGCCGCGTCCCATGGCCCCATTGTCTTTCACGCTACGCGGTGGCGTCCGGCCGGTTCGTGACGGCCGGCAGTGCCGAGGTGCCCGCACTGCCGCGTACGGCCGACCTTACGGCCAAAGTTCTGGACATATGGGGCACGGCGGGGTGCCGGGCGCGGTATTGACGCAGCTCTGACGCCGTACGCCGTGTCCTTCGCGGGCCTTCGCGGGCCTTCGCGGGCCGTGTACGGCGGCATGATGACGGTATGACCGACACCGCCATCCGCACGGCCCACACCTCCGATCTGACCGGTACGGAACTCGCCGCGGTCCGCGCCCTCATGGACGATGCGTTCGAAGGGGACTTCTCCGACGACGACTGGGACCACACCGTGGGCGGCATGCACGCCCTCGCGTGGGAGGACGGCGAGCTCATAGGCCACGGCTCGCTCGTCCAGCGGCGGCTCCTGCACGGCGGGCGCGCGCTGCGCACCGGCTACGTGGAAGCCGTCGCCGTCCGCGCGGACCGGCGCCGGCGGGGCGTGGCCTCGGCCGTGATGAACGCCCTGGAGCGGATCCTGCGGGACGGGGCGTACGAGGTGGGCGCGCTGGGCGCGGCGGACGAGGCGGTCCCGCTGTACGAGGGCCGCGGCTGGCGGCTGTGGCGGGGCCCGTCGTCGGTACTCGCACCGACGGGCTTGCGCCGCACGGAAGAGGAGGACGGCTGCATCTACGTCCTCCCGCTGCCGGACGGCGCGAAGCTGGACCTGGAGGGCCCCCTGACATGCGACTGGCGCCCGGGGGACGTGTGGTAGCCCCCACGTCCCCCGCTGACCCGGCGTCCCTGCCTCCGCCGCAACGGCACTCAGCCACGTGACCACAGTCCGGCGGCGCCGAACCACCCCAGGCCGCTAGGCACCGCCGAGCACGACGGCGGGGGTTGATCACCGCCGCGGCGGAAAGTTCCTTGCCGGGCCGGCAATCTTCTCCCGCCGCAACGGCGATCAACCACATGACCGCAACCCGGCGGCGCCGAACCAACCCCAGGCCTCCAGGCACCGCCGGACACGACGGCGGGGGTTAATCACCGCTGCGGCGGACAGTTCATTGCCGGGCCGGCAACCTTCTCCCGCCGCAACGGCGATCAACCACATGACCGCAACCCGGCGGTGCCGGACCAACCCCAGGCCGCCAGGCACCGCCGAACACGACGGTGGAGGTTAGTCCCCACCGCGGCGGAAAGTTCATTGCCGGGCCGGCAACCTTCTCCCGCCGCAGCGGCGCTCAGCCACGCACACGCAACCCGGCGGTGCCGAGCCGGCCAGGCCGCCCCGCACCGCCGGGCACGCCCGTAGGGCTGGTCGCCGCCGCGGCGGAAGGGGCGTCGTCGGGTGCGAGGCCCCGGGGCGTGGTCGCCCCGGGAGTCAGCGGGGGCGCGGGACCGGGCGGCGGCCCAGGAGGTCGGCCAGGCCCTGGCGGGTCGCGGCGACGAGGACGCGGTCCTGGCGCCGCAGCACGTAGTCGCCGGGCAGATCCCGTAGCAGGACCGTCTGCCGCCCGGACGCGTCCGGCCGCACCATGGTCAGCCCGAGCACCCGCCACGCCCCCGGCGCGAACGCGTCCGCGGCGGCGCGCCCCTCCAGTCCGGCATGCCCGACGACCTCGATCGCGGCGATGAGGACGACGCTCCGCTCCACCGGCACCGCCCCCAGGATCTGACGCCCTATCATCGCGCTGGCGAACGCCGGGGCGACCAGGAACGAGACGCTGCGGCTCCGCGTCCACGCCCGCGGGTACGTGTCGCGCAGGGTGCGGTAGACGGCCTTGGCGAAGCGGTCGTCGTAGAGCCGCATGACCACGCGGACGTCGGGCTTGACGGCCCGCGCATACAGCGCGGCCTCCAGGTTGGTGATGTCGCTGCTGGTCAGCGCCATGAGCGTGCCGCTCTGGCCGATCTTGGCGGCCTCCAGCACCCCTTCCTCGGTGACGTCGCCGATGATCGTGGGGACGCGCAGGGCGCGGGCGACCGCGACACCGCGCGCCTGCGGGTCGCGCTCGACGCACACCACGGGGATGCCGAGCTCGCGCAGCCGGGCCAGCACGCGGGTGCCGATCTTGCCGAGCCCGAGCAGCACCACGTGGCCGGAGAGGCCGCGCCGCGGGCGCCGCAGCGTGGAGGCGGAGCGGAAGGTCCCGAGGCCTTCCAGGGCGGCGGCCACGAGCAGGGGGAGCAGCAGCAGGCCGGTGAAGCCGGAGAGGAGTTGGAGGATCTGCCGGCCGTGGCCCTCGTGGATCGCGGGGTCGTTGATCGCGAAGAGGTCGAGCAGCGACAGATAGACGGCGTGCGTCGGGTTGTTGCTGCTGACGCTCCAGGACGCGACGGCCAGCCCGCACACGGCGGCGACCAGCAGCCCGAGGGCCCAGCGCAGGCGCCGGGAGAAGAACGAGCCGAGCGGCAGGCCGCGGACGGTGGGCCGGCTCGGCGGCACGGACGGCACGTCCATCGGCACGGCCTCCAGGACGACCCGGGAGCGCCCCTCCGCGCCCGGCGGCGGCACGGCGCCGGGCAGCAGCAGGGGCCCGTCGGCCTCGGGCCCGTAGGCGTCGGCGGGCCGCTGGGCGGGGGCGAGCAGGGCGACGGTGCACAGCTCCTGCGGCCGCCCGGGGGCCTCCGCCACGGGCGGCCGCTCGGCGGCTCTCAGGAGCCTGCCGCCGACGTCGAAGACCCGGCTGTGCCCGGAGACGGCGGCCGTGACGAGGACGGGGGCGGCGGTGTCCGCGTCCGACAGGACGGTGGTGGTGGCGTCGGTGACGGGCTCGGCGTCCGCCGTGGCGGCGGCCAGCAGGGCGGCCTGGTCGAGGACTTCCTCCAGGTGCTGGCCGAGTCTTCGGTTGTAGAGGCGGATGACGAGCCGGACGCGCGGGTTGAGACGGCGGGCGAGCAGGGCGGCCTGGACGTTGGTCTCGTCGTCGTCGTAGACGAGGGCGAGCGCGGTGGCATGGGCCACCCCCGCCTCGGCGAACGTCTCCTCGCCGGGCTCGGCCGCCTCCACGACCCGTACGAGCGCACTGCCGGCGGGCGCGGTGCCGTTGCGGTCGGGGGCGCCGCCGCGGCCGACGGCTCCGGTGACGCGCCCGAAGAGGGCGGCGGCACGGCCGACCATGGGCGCGGGGCGCCGCCTGGCCTCGCGCGCCGGCGGCAGGACGACGGTGACGCGCTCGCCGTACACGCCGGAGAGCTCGGCGGCGAGCCGGTGCACGAGCCCGTCGTCACCGCACACCACCATGTGCGGTGCGTCCGGCGTGACTTGAGGCTGCTGGTTCAGTGTGGCCACACCGTCAGCCTGCCCTGCACCGGTCGAACATTCACCGGATTTCGCCTGTCCGGTTGCGGAAGGACGACCCTCAGCGGACCGGAACCCGGTCCACCTCCGGACGCCGGTGATGACGGTGGGCCCGGTAGTGCAGCCGGAGGACCGACGGGGCGCCGTTCAGGGCACGTTCCCTGTCGCGGCTCGGCAGGAGCCTGCACACCGACGCCCCGGCCATGAGCAGCGTGGTGGCCGCCACGACCGTGGCGAGCGCCCGGAAGCCGGCATCGGACGTCCTGGTCGTCAGCGTCGACGCTCCGGCGGCGCCCAGGGCGGCCCCGAGCGGTGGTACTCCTGCGTACACACTTCTCTCCCTCTGCTGAGCCGGCCGGCCCCGTCGCTGAGCCGGCGGTGTGGTCAGGTGGCCTGCCAGCTTTCTTCCCGGCGCCGGGCCATGTCCCACAGGGACCGGATGTACACGGCGTGCTGGAACATGTCGTAGGCCAGTTCGACGGCGAGCGTGCTCGCCAGCAGCTGGGACTTCCAGCCGGCCCCCCGCGCGGTGACCACCTTCTCCGTGACGAAGACGAGGCCCACGGCGATCCAGAAGGGCGAGAACTCTGGGCGCCCCCGGGCGAGCATCCAGAGGGTGAAGACGAGGTAGAGGGCGAGGAAGACGACGGACAGGCCCATGAAGCCCTGGCGGACGATGTACGGGGCCGTCACGCGGGTCCAGCCGTAGTCGCGCAGGTTTTCGAGGGCGCCGCGCTGCCAGCGCAGCCGCTGGTGCCAGAGTTTGGGCAGGGTCGTCATGACTTCGGTGACCACCGCGCAGCCCTGAGGTGAGACCGTGCGGTAGCCGATGGTCCGTACGGCCTTGGTGATTTCGTCGTCCTCGGTGAGCGAGGCCAGGGAGTAGTAGGACGAGCCGCCGCCGATCCGGCCGGCGATCCGGGCCTCCTTGACTTCCCGCAGGGTCGAGACGCGGAAGAGGGTGGCCGTGCCGGTGAGGACGTCGGCCCGGAAGCCGCGGCGCGCTATCTCCCGGGCGTAGCGGTGGAATTCGATCCGCTGGAGCGCCCCGAGGAGCCCGCCGCCGCCTTCGCCGTAGAAGATGCCGCCGACGGCCCCGACGGTGCCGTCCAGCCCGTCGACCGCGCTGGCGACGAAGGAGGGCCGGAGCACGGTATCGGCGTCCTGGACGAGGACCAGGTCCCTGTCGTCCAGCCCGTCGAGCACCTGGTCGAGGGCCTGGTTGAGCGCGCCGGCCTTCTTGTGGAGGTTGTCCGCCGACTCCATGACGGTCGCGCCGTTCGCCGCGGCGATCTCGGCGGTCCCGTCGGTGCAGTTGTCGGCCACGACGACGATGCGGTGCGGAGGGTTCGTCTGGCGGTGCAGCGCCGCGACGGACGCGGCGATGCGTTCGGCCTCGTTGTGGGCGGGGATCAGCGCCACGATGTGGGGCGGCACCGTCCCGGCGTCGTGGGCACGTCGTGCCCGGGTCCTGATGGCCGGCTTGCGCATGCGTGTGCTCCCGAGCAGGTTGGCCGTGCGGGGACTTGAGCGGACTTCAGAAGGCTTGAGGGGGCTTGAGAAGGCTTGAGGGGGCCTTGGGAAGCTTGAGAGGCTGCCGCCCGGCCCGGCCGGAGCGGGCCGGGCCGGGCGGCAGCCGGTCACTCGGCGTGGTCCGTGGACGTCAGGACCGGGGCTGTACGTCGATGGTGTTCTGCGCGGTGGCGAGGATGGGGTCGCCGAGCTGCATGCCGACCTGCGCCGGACCGGGCACCGCGGTGGAGTCGAGGACCATCGCCGGGTACACCGACACCCAGGCTTCGTTGCCGAGGCTGCTCGGTTCCAGGTCGAGGTCGACAGCCGGGCAGGTCAGGGTCCGGTGGTCGGCCGACCTGACGCCGGGAGTACTCACCTCGGTGTTCTCGTCGTACCACCGGGTGAACCTCACCAGGTCCTCGGCGAAGCGCATGCCTTCGGGCGCCGTGAAGACGATCTGCGCCGCGCCGATCTTGTGCTGGCCGGTGTTGCGCACGACGAACGGCGGGAAGAACTGCTCCGTCGTCTCTCCCACGACAGGGTTCTTGTGCACGGGCTTCGGCTGCACCGTGGCGCGCAGGCCGGGGTCGATGCTCCTCGGTGCCCGGTACCGGTAGTAGACGCTGCCGATCTGGAAGGCGTCCTCCGGCTTGGCGGGGTCCCAGCGCAGGCTGCTCGGCGAGCCGTCGGGGTTGGCGGACTGCGGCCAGACCAGGAAGCGGTAGTAGCCCGTCTTGTCGCCGAGCTGAGCCGGTGAGATCACCGCCCTCGTGTTCGCCGACGTGGAAGAGGACGCGCGGCCGCGCTCCAGCTGACCGCCGTTCCCCGTAGAGTCCGGCAAATAGGTGAGGCCCGCCGACCGGGTCGGCGGGCCTCAGCACGTCAACGTGCCGCGCCGTCCTACTTCTTCGCAAGCTCCCGCAAGGCGACGTTCAGCTTCAGGACGTTGACGCGCTCCTCGCCCATGAAGCCGAGGATGCGGCCGTCCACGTGGTCCTCCACGAGCTTTTCGACCTTGTCCGCCGGCAGGCCGTTGGCCTCGGCGACGCGCTTGGCCTGCAGCCGCGCGTACGCCGGCGAGATGTCCGGGTCGAGGCCCGAGGCGGAGGCGGTCAGCGCGTCCACCGGTACGGACGACGGCTCGACGTGGTTGAACGCGGCGACGTCCGCCCGCCGCTGCTTGACGGCGTCGAGCAGGATCTTGCTGTCCGCGGCCAGGTTCGAGGCGCCGGAGACGATCAGCTTGTACTGGGTGTTCTCGGCGTTCGGGCCGGCCGCCGAAGGGCGCGGCTGGAAGAACTTCGGGTCCGGCAGCGGGTTGCCGTCCTTGTCCTTCTTGTCGAGCGTGTAGCTCTGGCCGAGCCGCTCGGAGCCGACGGACCTGCCGTCCACCTTCACCTCGGAGCCGTTGGCCTTGCCGTGGAAGGCGGCCTGGGCGATGCCGGTGACGACCAGCGGGTAGATCACCCCGCAGACCACCGTGAGGACGAGCAGGGCGCGGAGCCCCGCGCCGACCAGGCGGGCCGTGCTGCGTACGGAGTTGTTCATGGTGACGTCACCCGATGCCAGGGATGAGGGAGATGAGCAGGTCGATGATCTTGATGCCGATGAACGGGGAGACCAGGCCGCCCAGTCCGTAGATCAAGAGGTTGCGGCGGAGCATGGCGTCCGCGCTCATCGGGCGGTAGCGCACGCCCTTGAGGGCGAGCGGCACCAGCGCGACGATGATCAGCGCGTTGAAGACGACCGCCGAGAGGATGGCCGACTCGGGCGAGTGCAGGCTCATGATGTTGAGCTTGTCCAGGCCGGGGTAGGCCACCGCGAACATCGCCGGGATGATGGCGAAGTACTTGGCGACGTCGTTGGCGATGGAGAAGGTCGTCAGGGCGCCGCGCGTGATGAGCAGCTGCTTGCCGATCTCGACGATCTCGATGAGCTTGGTGGGGTTGGAGTCCAGGTCCACCATGTTCCCGGCCTCCTTGGCGGCCGAGGTTCCGGTGTTCATGGCCACGCCCACGTCCGCCTGCGCGAGCGCCGGGGCGTCGTTCGTGCCGTCGCCCGTCATCGCCACGAGCTTGCCACCGGCCTGCTCGCGCTTGATGAGCGCCATCTTGTCCTCGGGCGTGGCCTCGGCGAGGAAGTCGTCGACGCCGGCCTCCTCCGCGATGGCCTTGGCCGTCAGCGGGTTGTCACCCGTGATCATGACGGTCTTGATGCCCATGGCGCGCAGCTCGTCGAACCGCTCGCGCATGCCCTCCTTGACGACGTCCTTGAGGTGGATGACACCCAGGACGCGGGCGCCCTCGGCGTCCTCCACGGCGACCAGCAGCGGGGTGCCGCCGGCCTGGGAGATGTCGTCGGTGAGCGTGCGGGCGTCCTCGGCTACGCGGCCGCCCTGCTCCTCGACCCAGGCGAGGACCGAACCGGTCGCGCCCTTGCGGACCTTGCGGCCGTCCACGTCGACGCCGGACATGCGCGTCTGGGCGGTGAAGGGGATCCACTCGGCGCCCACGAGCTCGCCCTCGTGGCGCTCGCGCAGGCCGTACTTCTCCTTGGCGAGGACGACGATCGAGCGGCCCTCAGGCGTCTCGTCGGCCAGGGAGGAGAGCTGGGCGGCGTCGGCGACCTCGGCGGCCGTGGTGCCCTTGACGGGCACGAACTCCGCGGCCTGGCGGTTGCCGTACGTGATGGTGCCGGTCTTGTCGAGCAGCAGCGTCGAGACGTCGCCCGCGGCCTCCACCGCGCGCCCGGACATCGCCAGGACATTGCGCTGCACCAGCCGGTCCATGCCCGCGATGCCGATCGCGGACAGCAGGGCGCCGATGGTGGTCGGGATGAGGCAGACCAGCAGCGCCGCCAGGATGATCATCGACTGCTCGGCGCCCGCGTAGATCGCGAACGGCTGGAGCGTGATGACGGCCAGCAGGAAGACGATCGTCAGCGAGGCGAGCAGGATGTTCAGCGCGATCTCGTTGGGCGTCTTCTGCCGGGCCGCGCCCTCGACCAGGTTGATCATGCGGTCGATGAAGGTCTCGCCGGGCTTCGTCGTGATCTTGATGACGATGCGGTCGGAGAGGACCTTGGTGCCGCCGGTGACCGCCGAACGGTCGCCGCCGGACTCGCGGATGACCGGGGCCGACTCGCCGGTGATGGCCGACTCGTCGACCGAGGCGACGCCCTCGACGACGTCGCCGTCGCCCGGGATGATGTCGCCGGCCTCGCAGACGACCAGGTCGCCCACGCGCAGGTCGGTGCCGGGCACCGACTCCTCGGTGCCGCCGGCAAGCCGCCGGGCCACCGTGTCGGTCTTGGCCTTGCGCAGGGTGTCGGCCTGGGCCTTGCCGCGGCCCTCGGCGACCGCCTCGGCCAGGTTGGCGAAGAGGACGGTCAGCCACAGCCACACCGTGATGGCCCAGCCGAACCAGGAGCCGGGGTCCTTCAGCGCCAGCACGGTGGTGACCACCGAGCCGATCAGGACCACGAACATCACCGGGGCCTTGACCATCACCCGCGGGTCGAGCTTGCGGAAGGCGTCCGGCAGCGACTTCAGCAGCTGCGCCGGGTCGAAGAGGCCGCCGGAGACCCGGCCGGGATCCGGGGAGCCCTGCGGGTGGGCCTCCTCCTCGGACGCGGTACGGACAGGGGTGGTCGTGCTCATGAGAGTCCCTCCGCCATCGGGCCAAGGGCCAGGGCCGGGAAGTAGGTCAAGCCGGTGATGATGAGGATCGCGCCGACGAGCAGGCCCGCGAAGAGTGGCTTCTCCGTGCGCAGGGTGCCGGCGGTCTCGGGGACGGGCGTCTGCTCGGCGAGCGAGCCGGCCAGCGCCAGGACGAAGACCATCGGCAGGAAGCGGCCGAGCAGCATGGCGAGGCCGATCGTGGTGTTGTACCAGGGCGTGTTGGCGTTCAGGCCCGCGAACGCCGAGCCGTTGTTGTTGGCGCCGGAGGTGAACGCGTAGAGGACCTCGGAGAAGCCGTGGGCGCCGCTGCCGTCCACCGAGTTGCCCTTGACGTTCAGGATCGACTCCGGCGGCCCGGACAGCGCCATGGACAGGGCGGTGAAGCCCAGCACCAGGGTCGGGGTGATGAGGATGTAGCACGCGGCGAGCTTGATCTCGCGGGTGCCGATCTTCTTGCCGAGGTACTCGGGCGTCCGGCCGACCATCAGGCCCGCGATGAAGACCGCGATGATCGCCATGACGAGCATGCCGTAGAGGCCGGAGCCGACGCCGCCGGGCGCGATCTCGCCCAGCATCATGCTCAGCAGCGTGATGCCGCCGCCGAGGCCGGTGAAGGAGGAGTGGAAGGAGTCCACCGCGCCGGTCGAGGTGAGCGTCGTGGTGGTGGCGAAGATGGCCGAGGCGCCGACGCCGAAGCGCTGCTCCTTGCCCTCCATCGCGCCGCCCGCCGCCTGGAGCGCGGGGCCGTGGTGCGCGTACTCGGTCCACATCATCAGGGCGGTGAAGCCGAGCCAGATGACGCCCATCGCGGCCAGGATCGCGTAGCCCTGCCTGACGTTGCCGACGAGCTTGCCGAAGGTCCGGGTCAGCGCGAAGGGGATGACGAGGATCAGGAAGATCTCGAAGAGGTTGGAGAAGGCGTTGGGGTTCTCGAACGGGTGGGCGGAGTTGGCGTTGAAGTAGCCGCCGCCGTTGGTGCCGAGCTCCTTGATGACCTCCTGCGAGGCCACGGCGCCGCCGTTGACCTGCTGCGTGCCCCCGGCGAGCCGGCCTATCTCGTGGATGCCGGAGAAGTTCTGGATGGCCCCGCAGGCGACCAGGATGACCGCGCCGGCCACCGAGAGCGGCAGCAGGATGCGGACGGTGCCGCGCACCAGGTCGGCCCAGAAGTTGCCGAGCTCGCCGGTGCGCGACCGCGCGAAGCCGCGGACCAGCGCGACGGCGACGGCGATGCCGACGGCCGCGGAGACGAAGTTCTGCACGGCGAGGCCGAGCGTCTGGACGGCGTGGCCCATGGCCTGCTCGCCCGAGTACGACTGCCAGTTGGTGTTGGCGACGAACGAGGCGGCGGTGTTGAACGCCTGGTCCGGGCTGATCGCGGTGAAGCCCAGCGACAGCGAGCCGGGCAGGATGCCCTGGATCCGCTGGAGCAGGTACAGGAACAGGACGCCGACGGCGGAGAACGCGAGGACGCCGCGCAGGTACGCGGGCCAGCGCATCCCGGCGTCCGGGTCGGCGCCGATGGTGCGGTAGATCAGCTTCTCGGCGCGCAGGTGCTTCCCGGAGCTGTAGACGCGGGCCATGTAGTCGCCGAGCGGGCGGTACGACAGCGCCAGCGCCGCGATGAGCGCGAGGAGCTGGAGGACTCCGGAGAGTACGGGGCTCATATCTGTGCTCAGAACCTCTCCGGGAAGACGAGGGCGAGGATCAGGTAGCCCAGCAGGGCGACGGCCACGACCAGGCCGACGATGTTCTCGGCAGTCACAGCTTCGTCACCCCCTTGGCGACGAGAGCCACCAGCGCGAAGACCGCGAGCGTGGTGACGACGAAGGCCACGTCGGCCATCGTGTGCTCCTAGAGAGGGTTCGGAGAGGAACGGACCCTCACAGGAAACCGTTCGCGGACCCTCCCGGGCGCTCCGTTGACGCCCTCTATACGGCCATTAGCGCCCCCTTGACGGAATCCATATGGATACGCTTTTGACCTGCAAAAACACCGCTGGGCCGCAACCCCGGTCAGGGGGTTGCGGCCCAGCGGAAGGCCGTAATCCAGCCGCCGGCGAGGGTGTTCGCCGGTGGCTGCGCGCGTCCGTCAGCGCACTTCGGTGATCTCCGGACCGCGCTCCAGGCGGTCCACGCCGCCCGCGAAGCGCGAGCGGTCGTCGTCCGGCTGCTGGAGGCCCTCGGCGACCATCTGGGCGTCCTCGGGCAGCTTCAGGACGATCGGGTCGCGGGGAGCCATCGGGGACTCGCCGCGGACGACGACGGTGTCCCGGAAGATCTGCTCCAGCAGGCCGGCGGTCTGCGGCTGCACCGCGCCCTGGCCGGAGATCACGCCGCGCAGGAACCAGCGCGGCCCGTCGCACCCGATGAAGCGGACCATCTGCACGCCCTGCGTGCCGTCCGGCAGCGCCACGGGCACCTGGGCCCGCAGCTCCCAGCCGAGCGGGCCCTGGACCTCGTCCACGACACCGCCCTGCTGGGTGATGCCGGAGGCGATCTCCTCGCGGACCTCGCCCCAGATGCCCTCGCGCTTGGGGGCGGCGAAGCCCTGCAGCTGCACGGCGCTGTCGCGGAGCACGACGGTGGCGGCGACGATCGCGTCACCGGCGACCTCCACGCGCAGCTCCATGCCCTCGACGCCCGGCACGAACAGGCCGCCCAGGTCGACCCGGCCCTCGGCGGGGTCGCGGACCTCGGAGAGGTCCCACGGCCCGTCGGGGCGCGGCTCCGGCTCCAGCCGGACCCGGCTCCCGGCCCCGGAGTCCGACGCGGCCGGCGACTCCTCAGCCAACTCCTCGGAGGTCACGTCGTCGGGACGGGAGTCCTCGACCACGTCCTCACTGCGCTTGCGGCGACGACCGAACACGTCACTGTCCTTCCCGGTCGATGGCGACCGAAGCGAATCCATACCCCACGGCAGCGTGGCCACCGGTGGACCCGAAGCCCCCTTCGGCCCGTGCCGAGCCCGGAAGCTCCGCGACCTCGTGGAAGCGGACCTTCTCTACTTGCTGGACGACCAACTGGGCGATGCGGTCGAACCTCTCGAACCGGACGGTCTCCCGCGGGTCCAGATTGACCACAATCACCTTGATCTCTCCACGGTACCCGGCATCGATGGTCCCCGGGGCATTCACCATGGAGACTCCGCACCGGGCGGCGAGGCCCGAACGCGGGTGCACGAAGGCCGCGTAGCCGTCCGGCAGCGCGATGGAGACGCCCGTCGGCAGCACCATCCGCTCCCCCGGGGCCAGCTCGGCGGCCTCGGTGGTCACGAGGTCGCAGCCGGCGTCACCGGGGTGACCGTAGGAGGGGAGGGGCACCTCGGGGTCCACTCGGCGGATGAGGACGTCCAAGGGTTGACGCGTCACGGGTTCACCTCGAAAGCTCGCGCGACCTTCACCTGGTCGGGGTTGGCCAGCGTGGCCTGGATCTCTGCGGGACGGCCGTGCTCGATGAAGTGGTCGACCTTGACCTCGACGAACATCGCCTCGGCGCGGAGTGCGAGCGGGCCCTCGGGCCCGCCGATCCGGCCGGTGGCCGCGGCGTAGATCTTACGGCCGTGCACGGCCGTCACCTCGGCGCGCAGGTGGAGCACGGTGTCCACGGGCACGGGCAGCAGGAAGTCGGTCTCCAGCCGGCCGGTCACCGCGATCACCCGCAGCATCCAGCCCAGCGAGCCCAGCGTCTCGTCCAGCGCCGTCGCCAGCACCCCGCCGTGGGCGAGGCCGGGGGCGCCCTGGTGCGCCTCCTTGACCCGGAACTCCGCGGAGACGCACACGCCGTCGCCGGCCCGCACCTCGACGTGCAGCCCGTGCGGGACGCCGGGGCCGCAGCCGAAGCAGTACTCGTAGTGCGACCCGATGGTCTCGCCGGGCGCGGGCGCGTCGGGGTGCCGCACGGGGGGCACGGCCCCGTCCGGCGGCGTCAGCGCTGTCGTTCGTCCACTCACAGGGGCTGACCTTACCCGCGCGGGCGGGGCCCGGTCCCGCTCGTGTCAAGCTTGGGCCCATGCAGGCTTACGAAGAACGTCTGACCGCGCCCCGTTCCTGGTGGTTCATCGCGGTTCTGACCGGGGTGGCGATGGCGCTGATCCTGCTTCCCCTGGGGACGGTGCCCATGCTCGGCGGCCTCGTGGGCGGCGGCGCCCTCGCGGCGACGGCGGTCAGTTCGTACGGCTCGGTGCGCATCCGCGTGGTGGGCGGCGCGCTGGTCGCGGGCGACGCCCGGATCCCGGTCGAGGCGCTGGGGACGCCGGAGGTGCTGGACGCGGAGGAGGCCCGCGCCTGGCGCACGTACAAGGCCGACACCCGGGCCTTCATGCTGCTGCGGGGCTACGTGCCCACGGCGCTGCGGATCGAGGTCACCGACCCGTCCGACCCGACGCCCTACGTCTACCTCTCCACGCGTTCCCCCGAGCGGCTGGCCGCCGCGCTGACGGCGGTACGGGCTTCCTGACGGGCCGTACGGGCTCCCTTGACGGGCGGTGGCGGTACGGGCTCGCTGAGGGCTTCCTGGCGGGTCCGGCGGCTCTTCCGGCGGTACGGGAAGGGGCCGGGCTTCGGGCCCGGCCCAGAGGCCGCTACTGGAGCGGAAGGGGGCCCTCAGGGCCCTCGGGGAGCGCCTCCCACGGCACCTGCCGGGCGCGCAGGTCCTTGCGGACCTTGGCCGCGAGCCTTCTGGTGTCGCGGCGGTTCATCACCGCACCCACGGTCGCGCCGATCATGAAGGGCGTGAGGCTGGGCAGATTGCGGAACGTGCGCTTGAGGATCTGCTGACGCAGCTCGCGCCTGAGCTGGCCGCCCAGGGCCGCGTTGAGGGTGGTGGGGGCCGTGACGTCGATCCCGCGCTCGTCGGCCCAGGCGGCCAGATAGGCCAGGGAGCGCTGCCGGAGGTTGCCGGGGGCCCGCAGGCCGTACACCTCGTGGAGCTCGGCGATCAGCTTGAACTCCACGGCGGCGACGCCGGCGATCTCGGCCGCCAGCTCGGCGGGCATCGCGGGCGGCACCGGCAGCATCGCCGCGGCGCCGACTCCGGCGCCCACCGTGGAGGTGCCGTTGGCCGCACCGGCCACCAGCTTGTCGGCGAGCTCCTCCGGGCCGAGGCCCGGGAACTGAGCCCGCAGCGTCGCGAGGTCCCGCACGGGGATGCGCGGGGCGTTCGCGATGATCCGGTCGGCAAGGGCGGAGAGTCCCGCCCGCGCTCCCCGGCCGCCCTTGGCGGCGCCACGGCCGACCGCGGCGGCGAGCGAGGCCGTGCGGCCCCGCTCGACGTGAGTGCCGGCCGTGTCACCAGGGGCCGATGCGTCCTGCCGTGCGGCGTCCCCGCCGGGCCCGGTGGTCAGCTCGGGCTGCCGGGAGCGCCGCTTCCGGAACGGGGTCGAGCCTGCCATCGCAGACCCGGTCCTCAGTCGCAGTCGCGGCAGATCGGCTGGCCGTTCTTCTCGCGCGCCAGCTGGCTGCGGTGGTGCACGAGGAAGCAGCTCATGCAGGTGAACTCGTCGGCCTGCTTGGGCAGGACCCGGACGGCCAGCTCCTCGTTGGAGAGGTCCGCGCCGGGCAGCTCCATGCCCTCCGCGGCCTCGAAGTCGTCCACGTCGACGGTCGACGCCGACTTGTCGTTCCGGCGGGCCTTGAGCTCTTCAAGGCTGTCCGAGTCGACGTCGTCGTCGGTCTTGCGTGGGGTGTCGTAGTCCGTTGCCATGTCGCTCTCCCCCTCTGGGTGTCTGCGGTGTCTCCAGCGCACGTAACGCGTGAGAGGCCGGACTTGTGCCCGACCCGAGGCGGAGATTTTGCCTCACATCAAGGTCTGTTACTCAATCGACACCCAACCGCACACCTGAAGAGGTGATGGGGTTGGATGGCGAACCGGACCGTACACGGTCCGGATGCCGCATGCGGATGCGCCATCACGTGTACTTCCCGTGATCACGACCAGCAGAAACCCCCATTTTTCCGGCGTTCCGGCGAGTCCATCGATCACGGAGAGTGGATGGCCGGAAGTTTGCGTGTGTGAGCGATTCCACACATCCACAGCAAGGGGCGGAACGTGAAAATTCCGCCCAAAGCGAACCTACGGCCGCCCCATTCTCGCAGAAATTTTCAGGTGGGCAGGACCACTCTCATGATCAACCCGCCTCCCTCGCGCGGCACCGCGGTGATCCGCCCGCCGTGCGCGCGGGCCACCGAGCGCACGATCGACAGCCCCAGGCCGACGCCCTTGTCGCTGCCCGTGCGCTCCGTACGGAGCCTGCGGAACGGCTCGAAGATGTTGTCCAGCTCGTACGCGGGAACCACCGGGCCGGTGTTCTCCACCACCAGCACCGCCTGGCCCGGCTGCGCCTCGGTGGTGACCTCGACCCAGCCGTCCGGGGTGTTGTAGCGCACGGCGTTCTGCACGAGGTTCAGCGCGATCCGCTCCAGCAGCACGCCGTTGCCCTGAACCACGGCGGGCTGGCGCGTCCCGCGCAGCTCCACGCCCTTGCCCTGGGCCTCCGAGCGCGTCTGGTCCAGCGCTCTGGAGGCCACCTCGGCGAGGTCCACGGGCTTGCGGTCGACGATCTCGTTGTCGCTGCGGGCGAGCAGCAGCAGGCCCTCCACCAGCTGCTCGCTGCGCTCGTTCGTGGCCAGCAGCGTCTTGCCGAGCTGCTGGAGCTCCGGCGGCGCCCCGGGGTCGGAGAGGGTGACCTCCAGCAGCGTGCGGTTGATCGCGAGTGGCGTGCGCAGCTCGTGCGAGGCGTTGGCCACGAACCGCTGCTGCGCGGTGAAGGCTCTCTCCAGCCGGTCCAGCATCTCGTCGAAGGTGTCGGAGAGCTCCTTCAACTCGTCCTCCGGCCCACCCAGTTCGATGCGCCGGGAGAGGTCGGTGGCGGCCACCCGGCGGGCGGTCCGCGTCATCTTGCCCAGCGGCGAGAGGACCCGGCCGGCCATGGCGTAGCCGAACGCGAAGGCGATCACGGCGAGGCCCAGGAGGGCCAGCAGGGAGCGCTTGAGGAGGCCGTCGAGGGCGACGGCCCGCTGGTGCTCCATGCACATCCGCAGGCCGTTCATGAAGGCGTCGCTGTTGGTCGCGGAGCCCTGGGGCAGGCTCCGGCAGCTGGCACTGGTCTCGACGTTGGCGTTGAGGATCCGGAACGGCAGCTGATTGCCCTGGGTGAGGGCGTCGGCCGCCAGCAGATAGATGATCGTCAGCAGCAGCACGCCCGCCATCAGGAACATCCCGCCGTACAGCAGGGTCAGCCGTATCCGGATGGTGGGGCGCAGCCAGGGGAAGGGGCGCACGACGGGCTGCCGCGGGTCCCAGGTGGGCTTGGGGGGCGCCGCGGGGGGTGCGGGCGCGGGGGAGGTGGACATCAGGGTCAGATCCGGTATCCGGAGCCCGGCACGGTGACGATCACCGGGGGCTCACCGAGCTTGCGGCGCAGGGTCATCACGGTGACCCGGACGACGTTGGTGAAGGGGTCGGTGTTCTCGTCCCAGGCCTTCTCCAGGAGCTGCTCGGCCGAGACGACCGCGCCCTCGCTGCGCATGAGGACCTCCAGGACGGCGAACTCCTTGGGGGCGAGCTGGACCTCCCGGCCGTCGCGGAAGACCTCGCGGCGGTTGGGGTCGAGCTTGATGCCGGCGCGCTCCAGGACGGGCGGGAGGGCCACGGTCGTGCGGCGGCCGAGGGCCCGCACGCGGGCGGTGAGCTCGCTGAAGGCGAAGGGCTTGGGCAGGTAGTCGTCGGCGCCGATCTCCAGGCCCTCCACGCGGTCGCTGACGTCGCCGGAGGCGGTGAGCATCAGGACGCGGGTGGGGATGCCGAGCTCGACGACCTTGCGGCACACGTCGTCGCCGTGGACGAGGGGCAGGTCGCGGTCGAGGACGATCACGTCGTAGTCGTTGACGGCGATGCGCTCCAGGGCGGCGGCACCGTCGTACACGACGTCGACCGCCATGGCCTCCCGGCGCAGTCCGGTGGCGACGGCATCGGCGAGCAGCTGCTCGTCCTCGACGACGAGTACGCGCACGGCGTTGATCCTTCCCTTTGGGCCCGGGCGGGCAGGCTGGAGATACCCCTGTGGGTTCCTCCATCCTGCCTCGAACCTCGGTAAACCGGCTGTAAGGGGCGCCGGGGCCGACTTGCCGGCCGGTCGTTCCGGATCGCCGCCGGGGTGCGGCTCCGAGCGGTTTCCGGTCCGCTCGTGGATTGGTTCCGGACGGGAGGTTTCCCCGCGGACGGGGCTGGGGAAGACGTCTGCACACCCGCGATCACGCCCAGTGGCGGCACGCCACTACGGCACGCCCGCCCGATCCAGGGGCAGGGGCGCGATCGATTCGCCGTCGGCACACCCCCGTGCCATCGACCCACGACGAGGGGGCGCAGCACCATGGACGCGTTCACCGCTGGCATTCTGCAGCGCATAGAGACCACCCGCAGCGACCGGGACCAGGCCCGCAGGCTGGGCGATGAGTACACGGCCGAGGTGGAGCAGTCCGCCCTGGACGATCTCCACCGCCTGGCCGCGGAGCACGGCGTCCAGGTCTCGGCCGCCTGATCCGGACCCGGCGGCGACGCCCCGGCACCCGCGCGGGTGCCGGGGCGTCGTCATGCCCGCGCGAAGGCCGCTGAGGGGCCCTGGGAGCGGCGCTCAGCCCTGCCAGGCCCCCAGCTCCTCCAGCCGGCCTTGCAGCCGCTCGAAGAGGGCGGGCGGGGCCGCCACCGTGAGCTCGGTGGAGGCGGGCTCGCCCGGGCGGCCGCCGGTCAGCGCCCCGGCCTCGCGGGCGATCAGCGCGCCCGCCGCGTAGTCCCAGGGGTTGAGGCCGCGCTCGTAGTAGCCGTCGAGCCGGCCGCAGGCCACGTCGCACAGGTCGATCGCGGCCGACCCGCCGCGCCGGATGTCGCGCACCTGCGGCAGCAGGGAGCGCAGGACCTCCGCCTGGGCGGCGCGGCGCGAGGTGAGATAGCCGAAGCCGGTGCCGATGAGGGCCTGGTCGAGGGCGGGCGCGGGCCGCACGGCCAGCTTCTTCTCGCCCAGGTGGGCGCCCTGGCCGAGCACGGCGTGGTAGGTCTCGCCGCGCATCGGGGCGGCCACGACGCCGACGGCGGCCTCGCCGTCGATCTCGGCGGCTATCGACACGCACCAGGACGGCAGGCCGTAGAGGTAGTTCACGGTGCCGTCGACGGGGTCGATGACCCACCGGACGCCGGTGCTGCCCTCGCTGCTGGCGCCCTCCTCGCCCAGCAGGCCGTCGCCGGGGCGGTGCTCGGCGAGGAAGCCGGTGATCAGCTTCTCGGCGGCGATGTCCATCTCGGTGACGACGTCGATCGGGCTGGTCTTCGTCGCGGCGACTCCCAGGTCCGCCGGGCGGCCGTCGCGGAGCAGCGCCCCGGCGCGGTCGGCGGCCTCGAGGGCCACGGCCAGGAGTTCTGCCTTCAGAGTGTCGCTCACGGTGCTGGTGCTCCTTGGACGGAAGGGTTCAGGCGTACGGGAGGGTCAGGCGTACGGGCTGTCGGCTCCGGCGGCGGCCGGGCGCGGGGCCCTGGCCGGGCAGCAGCCGACGGGGCAGAGGTCGTGCGAGGGGCCGAGGGCCCCCAGGGCGCACCGCGCGGGGTGCTCGCCGCGCTCGGTCGCGGCGCGCTCCAGGACGAGCTCGCGGACGGCGGCGGCGAAGCGGGGGTCGGCGCCGACGGTCGCCGCGCGGGCGACCGGCAGGCCGAGCTCCGCGGCCTTGGCGGCGGCCTCGGTGTCGAGGTCGTACTTGACCTCCATGTGGTCCGAGACGAAGCCGATGGGGACCATGACGACGGCGGGGACGCCGGCGGCGTGGGCGGCCTCCAGGTGGTCGCAGATGTCGGGTTCGAGCCAGGGGATGTGCGGGGCGCCGCTGCGGGACTGGTAGACGAGCTGCCAGGGGTGCTCCCGGCCGGTCTCCTCGCGGACCGCTTCCGCGATCGTGCGGGCCACGTCGAGGTGCTGGGCGACGTAGGCGCCGCCGTCGCCGTGCCCCTCCGCCGGGCCGGAGGAGTCCGCGGCGGCGGTGGGGATGGAGTGGGTGGTGAAGGCGAGGTGGGCGCCTTCACGGACGGCCTCGGGCAGCTCGGAGAGGGCCGCGAGGACGGCGTCGGCCATGGGGCGGACGAAGCCGGGGTGGTTGAAGTAGTGCCGCAGCTTGTCGACGCGGGGCGGGGTGACGCCCTCGGCCTCCAGGGCGGCGAGTGCGTCCGCCAGGTTCTCCCGGTACTGGCGGCAGCCCGAGTACGAGGCGTAGGCGCTGGTGGCGAGGGTGAGGACGCGGCGCCGGCCGTCGGCGGCGATCTCGCGCAGGGTGTCGGTCAGGTACGGCGACCAGTTGCGGTTGCCCCAGTAGACCGGGAGGTCGGTGCCGTGCTCGGCGAACTCCTTGCGCAGGGCGCCGAGCAGTGCCCTGTTCTGGTCGTTGATGGGGCTGACGCCGCCGAAGAGGAAGTAGTGCCGGCCGACCTCCTTGAGGCGCTCGCGGGGGATGCCGCGCCCGCGCGTGACGTTCTCCAGGAAGGGAACGACGTCGTCCGGTCCTTCGGGGCCGCCGAAGGAGAGCAACAGCAGGGCGTCGTAGGGGGCGTGCGCTGGCTGATCCGACATGGGTCCGATCCTGCCACTCGTCACTGACAGGCAGGAAATGGCGGTGCGCCGTGCAAACGTACCCCCGTAAGCTGTATCAGCCACCTACATCCCTTACGGCACCCTCGATCCGTCCCGCCTCCGAACTCCCTGGGAGCCGTCGTTGTCCAGCCCGTACCGCGCGATCTTCGCCGCCCCCGGCAGCAAGGGCTTCTCGGCCGCCGGCCTGATGGGCCGGATGCCGCTGTCCATGTTCGGCATCGGCGTGGTCACGATGGTCTCCCAGATCACCGGCCGCTACGGCCTGGCGGGCGCCCTCTCGGCGACCCTGGCGATCTCGGCGGCCGTGGTCGGGCCGCAGATATCCCGGCTCGTCGACCGGCACGGACAGCGCCGGGTGCTGCGCCCGGCGACGCTGGTGGCCCTGGCCGCCGCCGCGGGGCTGCTGCTGAGCGCGCAGCAGCGCTGGCCGGACTGGACGCTGTTCCTCTTCTCGGCGTGCTGCGGGTGCGTGCCGAACGTGGGCTCCATGGTGCGGGCCCGCTGGGCGGCCCTCTACGGGGGCAGCCCGCAGCTCCACACGGCCTACGCCTTCGAGTCCGTCGTCGACGAGGTGTGCTTCATCGTCGGCCCGATCCTGTCGATCGGGCTCTGCACGCAGTGGTTCCCCGAGGCGGGCCCCCTGCTGGCCACCTGCTTTCTCGCGGTCGGGGTGTTCTGGCTGACCGCGCAGCGCGGCACCGAGCCCGAGCCGCACCCGCAGGCACAGGGGGCGGGCGGCGGGGCGCTGCGCTCGCGCGGCCTCCAGGTCCTGGTGGCGACGTTCACCGCGACGGGCATGATCTTCGGCACCTGCGACGTGGTGACCGTCGCCTTCGCCGACGAGCAGGGGCACAAGAGCATGGCGAGCCTGGTGCTCGCGACGTACGCGCTGGGCTCCTGCGCGGCGGGGGTGGTTTTCGGACTCCTGCCGCTGAAGGGGGAGATGGCCCGCCGCTGGCTCGTGGGCGTGTGTGCGATGGCCGTGAGTATGATCCCCCTCCTACTGGTCGGGAGCCTGCCGTTCCTGGCCGTGGCGCTCTTCGTCTCGGGGCTGTCGATCGCGCCGACCATGGTGACGACGATGGCCCTGGTCGAACGGCACGTACCGCGCGCGCAGCTGACCGAGGGCATGACCTGGACGAGCACGGGGCTCGCGGTCGGCGTGGCGCTGGGGTCGTCGGCCGCCGGCTGGGTGGTGGACGCCCGCGGCGCGGCCGCGGGGTACGCGGTGTCCGCGGTGGCGGGAGCGCTCGCGGCGGCGGTGGCGCTCCTGGGGTACCGCCGGCTCCGTACGCCGGCGCCGGAGCGGCCGGGGGCACCTGTGCCGCAGGCAAGGGGAGGGTCTGACGCGCATGACGGAGACGACCGGAACGACGGCCGGCACGAAGACCGGGACGGGCGCAGCAAGGGCGTCGTCGCCTAGGGCGGCCGGCTCGCCCCCCTGGCGCAACTGGGCGGGGAACGTCACCGCCCGCCCCGCGCGCACGGTGGCCCCGTCGACGGCCGGGGAGGTCGCCGCGGCGGTCGCCCGGGCCGCCTCGGACGGCCTGAAGGTGAAGGCGGCCGGCGCCGGCCACTCGTTCACCGCCGCGGCCGCCACCGACGGCCTGCTGCTGCGCCCCGAGCGCCTCGCGGGCCTGCGCGCGGTCGACCGCGCGGCGGGCACCGTGACGGCGGGCGCCGGCACCACGCTGCGGCAGCTGAACCGGACGCTGTCCGCGCACGGCCTGTCGCTGGCCAACATGGGCGACATCATGGAGCAGACCGTCTCCGGCGCGGTCAGCACCGGCACCCACGGCACCGGCCGCGCCTCGGCCTCACTCTCGGCGCAGGTCCGCGGCCTGGAGCTGGTCACCGCGGACGGTTCGGTGCTCGCCTGCTCCGCGGACGAGCACCCGGAGGTCTTCGCGGCCGCCCGGCTGGGGCTCGGCGCCCTCGGCGTGATCACCGCGCTGACCTTCGCCGTGGAGCCGGAGTTCCTGCTCCGGGCCCGCGAGGAGCCGATGCCGCTCGACCGGGTCACGGCCGAGTTCGACCAGCTGGTCGCCGAGAACGAGCACTTCGAGTTCTACTGGTTCCCGCACACCACCAGCTGTGTCACCAAGCGCAACAACCGCAGCGCGGGCCCCGCCGCCCCGCCCGGCCGAATCGGCGCCTTCGTCGAGGACGAGCTGCTGTCGAACGGGCTCTTCGGCGCCCTGTGCGCCGTGGGCCGCGCCGTCCCCGCCGCCGTGCCGGGCATCGCCCGCGTCGCCGGCCGCGCCCTCTCCGCCCGTACGTACACGGACGTCCCGTACAAGGTCTTCACCAGCCCGCGCCGGGTCCGCTTCCTTGAAATGGAGTACGCGCTGCCGCGAGAGGCCGCCCTGCCGGCGCTGCGCGAGCTGCGGGCGGCGATCGAGCGCTCGCGGCTGCGCGTGGCCTTCCCCGTGGAGGTCCGCACGGCCCCGGCGGACGACATCCCCCTGTCCACGGCCTCCGGCCGGGAGACCGCCTACATAGCCGTGCACATGTACCGGGGCACGCCCTATCAGGCGTACTTCCGGGCCGCCGAGCAGATCATGACGGCGCACGGCGGCCGGCCGCACTGGGGCAAGCTGCACAGCCGCGACGCGGGGCACCTGGCGGCGGCCTACCCGCGCTTCGAGGAGTTCACGGCGGTACGGGACCGGCTGGACCCGCAGCGCGTCTTCGGCAACGACTACTTGCGGCGCGTACTGGGCGAGTGAGGGGGCGGGGGCGCGGCGCCTCTCTCAGGCTCTCCACCGCTGTGCACCGCGCCCCGTAAGGGGCGCGGGGAACTGCGCGATCAGCCACGTACGGCCCGCAGCCGAGGGAGATCCCTCGACTCCGGGCCGTACAAGCCGTGCTTACGAAACGGGAACGGTGCCCGCCGCGCCCGCCGCCGCGTTCTGCCCGCCGGCCGGCGGCGTGGGCGTCCCCTGACCCCCGGTCGTACCGCCGCTGCCGCCCTTGCCGTCCCCGCCCGTGCTGCCGCCGGGCGACGTGGACGGGTTCGGCGAGGGGTCCGGCTTGGTGCTGGGCGTGGAGCCGCCGGAGGACGGGGGCGCCGACGGGTCGGGCGACTGCTTGCCCGTGTCGCCGCCGCCCTGCCGGGACGCGCCCGGGTCCGGGGTGGAGCCGGTGTCCCCGCCGGGGCGGTGCTGCTCGCCGCCGTCGTGGGAGCGGCCGGGGTCGTCCGCGGGCCGCTCGGGCGCCGGGTCCTGCTTCTTCTGCGCGTTCCCGCCGCCGATGATCTGGCCGACCGTGGTCCCGCCGCCACCGTCCGCGCTCGAACCCTTGACCGCCTCGACCGCGGTGAGCGTGCCCATCGCGAGGACGAAGACCGCGCCGGCCGCAAGCGCCGGGCGCTTCCAGCCGCGCATCCGGGTGCCGTGGGTCGTGGCGGGCGTGTAGATGTCGGTGTACGGGTCCGGGTGCGCGTCCGTGCGCGCGTCGCCGTATGCAGAGGAGTGTTCGCCAGCGCGCGCCCCGGAATGCGCGCCCGCGTATGCGCCGCCGGGCCCCGGCGCCTGTCGCACCGTGTGCACCAGCCGTGTCGCCGCGTCGCCGTCCGCCGCGGGCAGCATCTGCGTCGCGTCGGCCTGCGGGAGCGCGCGGGTCGCGTCGTCGTGCGCGGCGCCCCGGCCGGCGGGCCCGGCGCCCCGTGCGGCCGCGGCCGCACGGCTGACCGCACGGCGCGCGTCCTGGACGGGCACCTGGCGCATGGTCGGCTTCGCCGACTGCGCGGTCGCCTCGCGGAGCTGTTCCCCGGTCCGCTTGAACAAGTGCTGGAAGACCGTGCCGCCCGAGGTGGCCACGACGCTCACGACACCGGCGCCGATGACCGTGCCGTACACCCCGAGCTTGCCCGCGAGCAGTGCGGCGATCACCGCCGCGAGGGCGCTGCCGGCGACCTGCGCGAGGCTCAGGTCCAGACGCTTGTTCTTTGCTTTTGCCTCACTTTCGCCTTTGTCGTCCATCTCCTGCCTCTGTGTAGCCCTTGGGTCCGTCTTGCAGGTAGAAGAGACATTCGAGCGTAACGAACAGTTCCGAATCTGGCGATTGTGTGAACCTCGACACCCGTGCAACCGGCTCCGCACTCGATAGGTACGATCAACTCCCTTCTCCCGCGTGAACTTCGATGGCGCGCCATTCCACCCCCAGTGGCCCGAATGGAGTACTGTGGCGAGCCCTGGCCCCGGTGTCCCGTCCGGCTGCCCGGACCCAACGGGCGGGGCCCCAGCGGCTCTCACCCCCGTCAACTCGGCAATGTTGTGGCAGGCTGCACCCGGGCAGGCCACACTCGACTAGCGGAAGCAGCGACGCACGTGACGTCGGCAGGCACCACCCGGGAGGTCCCCATGCCCGAACTGCGTGTCGTGGCCGTCTCCAACGACGGCACACGGCTGGTGCTCAAGGCTGCGGACAGCACGGAGTACACCCTTCCCATCGACGAGCGGCTGCGCGCCGCCGTGCGCAACGACCGTGCTCGCCTGGGGCAGATCGAGATCGAGGTGGAGAGCCATCTCCGCCCCCGCGACATCCAGGCACGGATACGTGCGGGAGCCTCCGCGGAGGAAGTCGCGCAGCTCGCCGGCATCCCCGTGGAGCGGGTGCGGCGGTTCGAGGGCCCGGTCCTGGCCGAGCGCGCGTTCATGGCCGAGCGCGCCCGCAAGACGGCCGTGCGCCGGCCCGGAGAGAACACCGGCCCGCTCCTCGGCGAGGCCGTGGCCGAGCGGCTCATGCTGCGCGGGGCCGAGAAGGACACCGCGCAGTGGGACTCCTGGCGCCGGGACGACGGCACGTGGGAGGTCCTGCTCGTCTACCGGGCGGCAGGTGAGCCCCATGCGGCCAGCTGGTCGTACGACCCGCCGAGGCGGATCGTTCAAGCGATGGACGACGAGGCCCGCGCGCTCATCGGCGAGACCGACGACACGCCCGAGCCGAGCTTCCCGTTCGTGCCCCGGATCGCCCGGCTGCCCCGGGACCGGCCCCTCGACCGGTCGCTGGACCGCCAGCAGGCGTCGTCCGGCCCTCCGGCCCCGCCGGAGCCGGAGGCCGAGTCCGCGGAGGAGCCCGGTAAAGAGCGGGATTCGCTGACGAGCCTGCTCGAAGCGGTGCCCAGTTTCCGCGGTGACATGATCGTGCCCGAAACGGCTTCGGCCGCGGCCGCGCAGGCCGCTGACGAGTCGTCCGAGGTGCCGGAGGCCGTCGAGCCGCCGGCACCGGCCGCGAGTGCGGGGGCCGCGTACGCGGACGTCCTCATGCCGCGGTCCGTGGCCGGTCACCGCGACCGGCTGACCGGCACGACGGACCGTCAGGCCGAGGCGGACGGGGTCCGGCCGGGCCGGCGCGCGGCGGTCCCCAGCTGGGACGAGATCGTCTTCGGCACCCGCCGCAAGAAACAGGAGTAACCCCGACGACAGTGACCCCCCGTCAAGCCCCCGGTCACGCCCGGGGGCGAAGACGGCAGCGCACCTGCACCGCCATGACGCCCCTCCCCGACGGCGGCTCCGGCCCCGCCGGACCGCGCCGCGGGGGTTTCTCGCCGCCGCGGCGGAAGGGACGGAAGGGAAGGCCCGGCACCCCTCCCCCGCCGCAACGGCGCTCAGCGACAACACCGATGCCCGGCAGCGCCGAACTGCGCTACGGGGGATTCTCGCCGCCGCGGCGGAAGAGAAGGCCCGTCACTCTTCCTCCGCCGCCACGGCGCTCAGCCACAACGCTCGTGCCCGGCGGTGCCGTCGTACCTGGCCTGCTCGGCACCGCCGGGCTACGCCGCGGGGTCTTCTCGCCGCCGCGGCGGAAGGAAGAGTCCGGCGCCCCTCCCCCGCCGCAGCGGCGCCCAGCCACCACGCTCCTTTTCGGCGGTGCCTGCCGGCCCCGGACTGGCGGCACCGAACAGGGGCCGGGCTCAGCCCGGGTGGGGGCCCGTAGCGACCGGGCGGGACGGGTCGGAGGACCACTCGCTCCAGGAGCCAGCGTACAGCGCCGCCGGAATCCCCGCCACGGCCAGCGCCAGCACCTCGTGCGCCGCGGAGACCCCCGAGCCGCAGTAGACGCCCACCTCGGTGCCGTCCACGGCCCCCAGCGCCGCGAAACGGGCCGCCAGTTCGGCGGCGGGGCGCAGCCGCCCGTCCTCGGCCACGTTCTCCGTGGTCGGCGCGGAGACCGCGCCCGGGACGTGGCCCGCGACGGCGTCGATCGGCTCGACCTCGCCCCGGTACCGCTCCCCCGCCCGTGCGTCCAGCAGCAGCCCGCGGCGGGCCAGCGCCGCCGCGCCGTCCGCGTCGAGCAGCGGCAGCGCCCCCGGCCGCGGAACGAAGTCGCCCTCGCGCACGGCCGCCGGCTCGTCCGTGACCGGCCCGCCCTGCGCCCGCCAGGCGGCGAGCCCGCCGTCGAGGACCCGTACGGACGGGTGCCCGGCCCACCGCAGCATCCACCACGCCCGCGCGGCCGCCCAGCCCAGGCCCCCGTCGTAGACGACGACGTCGCCGGAGGAGCCGACGCCCGCCCGGCGCATCGCCGCGCCGAAGACGGCGAGGTCCGGCAGCGGGTGCCGGCCGTCCTTGCCCGCGGGCCCGGCGAGCTCGGCCTCAAGGTCGACGTAGACCGCGCCGGGAATGTGCCCCGCCTCGTACTCGGGCCGCCCGGGCGGACCCCCGAGCTGGTAGCGGACGTCCAGCAGGACCGGCGGCTGCCCGCTCGCCGACGCGTTCATGAGTTCGGCTGCGGTGATGATGGCATTCATGGCCCCCATCCTGACGTAGTCCCTGGCGTAGTCGGACGTGCGGTCAACGGGCCTCTGGCGGGGCCGCGCACACCTGATCGATACTGGGCGCCCCCGCCCTCCGCGGCCCGCGCGAGCGCCGGAACGGTACTGCCCCGCGATTGCGGGCATTCTCCTGCGGGAACCCGGGAATCCCGGCGCGGCCGGGGGCGCGTGACGGCCGGTGGTGCAACCATCTGGTCGTGCCCCGTCCCGTACCACCCCCGCGCGCCGCGGCCCGGCGCGGGACGCGCGGCCACCACGATGGTCCGAGGAGAGAGTGACATGACCGAGGTTTGGGGCTCCCCCCGGCCAGGAGCACGTGAGGACCGGCGCGCGCCGGGCACCCCGTGCTGGACGAGTCTCCTGGCGCACGACCTGGAGTCGATCCAGGACTTCTACGGCGGTCTGTTCGGCTGGGCGTTCTACAGCCCCGGGCCGCGCCGGCTGGGGCCCTACGTCCGCGCCACGGTCGACGGCCGCGACGTGGCCGGCCTCGGGGAGCTCGCGCCGGGCGTGCGGTTGCCGACCGCGTGGGCCACGTACCTCGCCAGTGACGACGCGGACGAGGCCGCGGAGTGGATCCGCTGCCTCGGCGGCACGGTCGGGGTGGGGCCGCTGTCCGCGGAGGACGCGGGGCGGCTGGTGCTCGCCAGTGACCCGGCGGGCGCGCCGTTCGGCATCTGGCAGGGCCGGAAGCTGACGGGCACGCAGCTGACGGGCGTTCCGGGCACGCCCGCGTGGCACGAGCTGGTGACCCCCCGGGCGTCCGCCGTCGTCGGCTTCTACCGGGCCCTGTTCGGCTACGACGTCAAGCCGGCGGACGCGGAGACCAGTGACTACCTGACGCTGCAGCTCGGCGACAAGCCCGTCGCGGCGATCCGCGGGGCCGGGGCGGCGCTGCGGAGCCCGCACTGGATGACGTACTTCGAGGTCGCGGACACCGACGCCGCGGCGCTGCGGGTGGCGGAGCTGGGAGGCCGGGTGCTGCGGCCGCCGCACGAGGGGCCGGCCGGCCGGGTGGCCACGGTCGCCGACCGGGAAGGGGCCGTCTTCACTCTGCTGCGGACAGTCCGCTGACCGGGTCGCCGGCGGAGTCGGGGTCCACGGGCAGCACGTCGGGCGAGAGCGCCGCGGCGCGGGCCGCGGCGGCCGTCAGCCTGCGGCGGTGGTGGCGCCGGCACAGCACTTCGTAACCGACCACGGTCTCGGGCTGGTTGACGTCGCCGACGACGACCTGCGCGCCCTCGACGACCATCTGCCCGCCCACCGTGCGGGCGTTGTGCGTGGCACGCGCGCCGCACCAGCACAGCGCCTCGACCTGGAGCACCTCGATGCGGTCGGCGAGTTCGACCAGGCGCCGGGAGCCGGGGAAGAGCTTGGTGCGGAAGTCGGTGGTGATGCCGAAGGCGAAGACGTCGAGTTCGAGGTCGTCGACGATCCGGGCGAGCTGGTCGACCTGGTCGGGGTCGAGGAACTGCGCCTCGTCGGCTATGACGTAGTCGGCGCGGCGGCCCGCGGAGAGGTGGGCGACGATGTGCGCGTAGAAGTCGAACCCCTCCCCCGCCTCGACGGAGTCGGTGACCAGGCCGAGCCGGGAGGAGAGCTTGCCCGCGCCGGCGCGGTCGTTGCGGGTGTAGATCATCCCTTGCAGGCCGCGGGCCGAGCGGTTGTGCTCGATCTGCAGAGCGAGGGTGCTCTTTCCGCAGTCCATCGTTCCGGAGAAGAACACCAGCTCGGGCATGGGGAAGCCAATGCCTTTCATAGATCGGGGCGTTGTGGGGGGCGGCGGGGACGTTGTGTGAGCGTACGTACGGGTCAGGGTCGCACTTCGAGGAGCGGAACGAGCTGCTCCACGGGCGTCATGGAGCCGTGCAGCCCCACCATCGCGGATTCGTTCGGCTCGGTCTCGGTGGCGACGATCGCGATGTCGTCGCGGGCGGCGGCGACCACGTCGCCGATCCGGCCGTACACGCGGTCGTCGACGCCCTCGCCGGGCCGGCCGAACCAGCCCGCCTCGATGGCCTCGTCGCGGCTCGCGATCCACATCTGCTCGCCCAGCACCTCCCGCCACACGGCGAGGACGTCGGCGGCGGCGCCGGGGACCGCGTAGACGTGGCGGGCGCGCGCCTCGCCGCCGAGCAGGGCGACGCCCGCGCGGAGCTCCCAGTCCTCGTCGAAGTCGATGCGCGACTCCGGGTCGAACGGGATGTCGATCATGCCGTGGTCGGCGGTGACGTACAGGGCGGAGCGGGGCGGCAGCTGCTCGGCGAGGCGCTGGGCGAGGCGGTCGACGTACATCAACTGGCCGCGCCACTCGTCGGAGTCGACGCCGAAGCGGTGCCCCTTGCCGTCGACGTCGCTGTAGTACGTGTAGACGAGCGAGCGGTCCGCGGCGGCGAGCCGGTCGGCGGCGAAGTCCATCCGCTCCTCGCCGGAGAGCCGGCCGTGGAACGTGCCGCCGCTCAGCGCGATCTTCGTCAGCGGGGTGTGCTGGAAGTCCGGCGCGGAGACCTGGCAGGTGTGCACGCCGGCCGCGTCCGCCAGCTGGAAGACCGTCGGGTACGGCTGCCAGGCGTGCGGGTCGGTCCAGGGGCGCCAGCGCAGCTGGTTCATCAGCTGCCCCGTGGCCGGGTCGGCCACCGTGTAGCCGGGCAGGCCGTGGGCGCCCGGCGGCAGGCCCGTGCCGACGGAGGCGAGGGAGGTCGCCGTGGTGGACGGGAAGCCCGCGGTCAGCGGCGCGGAACCGGTCGTCAGCGAGTGCAGGAACGGCGCCTCGGCGGGATGGGCGCGCAGCAGCTCCCAGCCGAGGCCGTCGATCAGGAACACGCACACGCGGTCGGCCGGGGGGAGCTCCAGGCCCGTGGAGAACCCCGGGACCCCCATGCCCGCCGCGACGGCGGGCAGCAGGTCGGCCAGCGAGCCCGTGCCGTAGCGGGGCAGCGGGGCCGAGCGGGGGTCGAGAGGGGCGGGCTCGTGCCAGGCGGAGCCCGCGGTCATCGCGTAGGACATCAGCGGTTGGCCGGCGCCGTCGCCGCCGTGGCTTCGGAGAGCGCCTGGGCGAAGGCCAGGGTCTGGCGGACGGTGT
This sequence comes from Streptomyces sp. SCA2-17, assembly GCF_044336695.1. Taxonomy (NCBI): domain Bacteria; kingdom Bacillati; phylum Actinomycetota; class Actinomycetes; order Kitasatosporales; family Streptomycetaceae; genus Streptomyces; species Streptomyces sp. SCA2-17. The sequence goes on along the minus strand of NZ_CP117521.1, from coordinate 4,985,542 downwards.
CCGGGCCGTCGCCGGCCTCGCTGACGCGCAGGCTCAGGTCGTCGGCCGTGGAGGAGCCGGTGTAGCCGTGGTCGGCGTCGCAGTTGGGGTCGCCGCAGGCCGCGGGCTCCAGGTCGATCCGGGACACCGCGCCCCAGCCGATGTTCAGCACGACCTCGCGGGGCAGGGTGCCCGGCGTGTACGACTCGGGGTTGGCGACGACGCGGCTCAGCACGACCGAGGAGATCCGCTCCAGCTTCACGGACTCCGTGGAGGTGGTGGCGTACGGGGACGGGGACGTGCCGTCGGCGGCCTGCTCGTCGGTGTGGCTGACGATGAAGCGGGTGCCGGTGAGGACGAGGACCGTGACGTGGCGGCGGACCTCGTTGGAGTCGAACGTCGTCTCCTGGTGCACCAGGTACGACACGACCGGCTCCCCGCCCACTGCGGCCTCCACCGCCTCGGCCACGAGGGCCGGGTAGTAGCCGCTGCGCTCGATCGCCGCGCGCAGCCCTTGGGTCGTCGTACCGGTCTTCGCCATAAGCCCATCCTAAGGGGCCCACGGGCCCCAGCCGCCCGATGCGTCCGCGCCACCCCCGCCCGGCCGGCCCCGATGGGACAGGCATCACACGGAGCCCCTCCTTCCGCCCGCGCCCTCCGCCTCCGGCGACGCCGAAGCGACCACCCAGAGGCGGGACGGCACCGCCGGAAGGCACGATCGTGGCTGAGCGCCGCTGCGGCGGGCATGGGTTGCCCGGCAGGGAATCGACAGCCCGCGCCGCACGCCGCCCGGGCACTCTGCCCCCCCCACGACGCAGACCGGCCTGGCAGCGGCGGGACGGCACCGCCGAACAGCACCATCGAGGCTGAGCGCCGCTGCGGCGGGCATGGGTTGCCCGGCAGGACAGCGACAGCCCGCGCCGACTTGCACTCCGCCGCCGCCCAGGCACCCCCGCGACGGCAAGCAACCCACGCCGGCGTGATCGGCATCGTGGCCAGGCACCGCCGCGGCGGACAAGGCTTGCCCGGCAGGGCAGCGGCAGCCCGCGTCGCACGCACACACCGCCGCCGCCGGGCACTCTCGCCCCGCCGCCGCGGCGAGCAACCCGCTCCGGCGTGGTCGGCGGTGCCCGGCGCGGCCCAGGCCGCGCGGCCGGGTGCAACCCGGTGGGCTGTTGCTGTCAGACCACCGGCAGGCTGCGGGGGCCCAGGTCCGTGCGGGCCGGGGCCGGGGAGAGGCGGATCGTGGCGCCGAGGACGTGGACGCCCCGGGGCGCGACGATCACCGGTTCCAGGTCGGCGCCGACGACCTCCGGGTGGTCGTCGACGAGCCGGGAGACCCGTAGCAGCAGCTCCTCCAGCGCCCGCGTGTCCACCGGCGCCGCACCGCGCCAGCCGAAGAGCAGCGGCGCGGTGCGGATCGAGCGGATCTGCTCGGCGGCGTCCCGGTCGGTCACGGGGACGAGCCGGTGCGCGGTGTCGCCGAGCAGCAGCGACGGCGCCCCGGCCAGCCCGAAGGACAGGACCGCGCCCGCCGCCGGATCGATCGCCGCCCGCACCACCGTGTCGACCCCGCGCGGCGCCATGGACTGGACGACGAGCCGGGTCTCCTCGGGCTTGCCGAGGAGCTCGGTCAATTCGGCGTACGCGCGGCGCAGTTCCGCCTCGCCGCCGAGGTCGAGCCGGACGCCCCCGAGGTCGGCGCGGTGGCGCAGGTGCGGGGCCGTGGGCTTGAGGGTGACGGGGAAGCCGAGCCGCCCGGCCGCCCGCACGGCGCTGTCGGGGTCGGGCGCCGGCAGGGCGGGCAGCACGGCGATCCCGTACCGGGCGAGGAGCCGCTGCGTGTCGGGCGCGGAGAGGGTGACCGCGCGGGGCCCCTCGGGCGGCGGCGCGAGGACGGCGCCGTGGGCCTCCAGGAGCACTTCGATGTCCGCGGCGGCGCCCGCCTCGTCGATGTCGTCGTACTCCGGCACCCGCCCCGGCTCGGCCGCGAGCCGCCGCCAGCGTGCGTAGCGCGCGGCCTCGGCGAGGGCCCGTACGGCCCGCTCGGCGGCGGGGTAGGCGGGGATCCGTACGGCCGCGCCCCCGTCGCCCGCGGCGGCCGGCTCCGGCGGCTCGGCGAGGGCTTCCGCGAGCCCGGGGATCTCCAGGTGCACGACGGTGACCGGCTTCGCGGCGGGCGAGGCCGCGACCGCCTCCCGCAGCGCCCCGGCGAGGTCGGCCGCGGAGGCGTCCCCGACCCAGGGGATGGCGGTGACGACGACGGCGTCGCACTCCTCGTCCGCCAGGGCCCCGGCCAGCGCGCGGCGGAAGTCGGCGGGCCGGGCGCCGGTGGTCAGGTCGTACGGCGGCTGAGGCCGCAGCCCGTCCGTGAGGCAGGCGTCGTAGGTGAGCAGGGCGAGGGACTCGGAGTTGCCGAGGATGGCGACGCGCGGGCCGGCGGGCAGCGGCTGGGAGGCGAGGAGGAGCCCGGTGTCGGCGAGCTCGGTGACCGTGTCGACGCGGATGACGCCGGCCTGCCGGAGCAGGTCGGAGACGGTGGCGTCGGGGATCCGGGTGGTGGGCACGGCGTGCCCGGTGGGCGCGGCGCCGCCGTGCCGGGCGCCCTTGACGACGACGACCGGCTTGCGGGCGGCGGTGCGCCGGGCGAGCCGCGTGAACTTGCGGGGGTTGCCGATGGACTCCAGGTACATGAGCACGAGGTCGGTGTCGGGGTCGTCGTGCCAGTACTGCAAGAAGTCGTTGCCGGAGACGTCCGCGCGGTTGCCGGCGGAGACGAAGGTGGAGATGCCGACGAGCCCGGCGGCTCGCCGGTGCAGCCCGGACAGCAGGGCGATGCCGATGGCCCCGGACTGGCTGAAGAGCCCTATGCGCCCGGCGGCGGGCAGCTCGGGCGACAGGGAGGCGTTCAGGCGGACGCCGGCGGCGGTGTTGATGAGCCCGAACGCGTTGGGCCCGATGATGCGCATCCCGTACGAGCGGGCCTGGCGCACCAGCTCGCGCTGCCGGTGGCGCCCGTCGGCGCCGCTCTCGCCGTACCCGGCGGAGAGGACGACGAGCCCCTGGACGCCGTGCTCGCCGCACTCGGCGACGACGGAGGGCACCTGCTCGGCCGGAACGGCGACGACGGCGAGGTCGACGGGCCCGTCGATGCCGAGGACGGAGCGGTGGGCGGGCACGCCCTCCGGTTCGAGCCGGGTGAGGTCCTCGGGGAAGGCGTGGTTGACGGCGTGCACCCGGCCGGTGAAGCCGCCGGCGAGCAGATTGCGCAGGACGGTGCGCCCCATGCCGCCGGGCGCGCGGCCGGTGCCGATGACGGCGACGGAGCCGGGCGCGATCAGCCGCTGGACCGAGCGGGCCTCGGCGCGCTGCTCGCGGGCCCGCTGGACGGCCAGCGAGCGGTCGGTGGGCTCCAGGTCCAGTTGGAGGCGGACGACGCCGTCCTCGAAGCTGCGCTTCTGGGTGTAGCCCGCGTCCGTGAACACCTTGATCATCTTGGTGTTGGCGGGCAGCACCTCCGCGGTGAAGCGCCGGATTCCGCGCTCCCGGGCGACGGCCGCGATGTGCTCCAGGAGGGCGGAGGCGACGCCGCGGCCCTGGTGGGCGTCCTGGACGAGGAAGGCGACCTCGGCCTCGTCGGCCGGTCCGGACGCCGGCATGCCGCGGCCGTCGATGCGGTCGTAGCGGACGGTGGCGATGAACTCGCCGCCGACGGTGGCGGCGAGGCCGACCCGGTCCACGTAGTCGTGATGGGTGAAGCGGTGCACGTCCCGGTCGGAGAGGCGGGGGTAGGGGGCGAAGAAGCGGTAGTACTTCGACTCGTCCGAGACCTGCTCGTAGAAGCTCACGAGCCGCTGCGCGTCGTCCGGCGCGATGGGGCGCAGATGGGCGGTGCCGCCGTCGCGCAGCACGACGTCGGCTTCCCAGTGGGCGGGGTAGGCGTGCTCGTGCCCGGACTGCGCCGGCGTCGTCTGCATGGGGCCAGCGTAAGGCCGGGCGCTGACAGCCGGAGCGCTGCCGCGGAGCACTCCGGGCACCGTGAGACACTGGTCTAGACAACCCCTACGACTTGAAGGGCAACACCATGGCTGAGCGCCGCGTCAACGTCGGCTGGGCCGAGGGCCTGCACGCCCGTCCCGCGTCGATCTTCGTCCGTGCGGCGACCGCCGCCGGCGTCCCCATGACGATCGCCAAGGCCGACGGCACCCCCGTCAACGCCGGCTCGATGCTGGCCGTGCTGGGCCTGGGCGCCCAGGGTGGCGAGGAGATCGTCCTGGCGAGCGACGCCGAGGGTGCCGAGGCTGCTCTGGACCGCCTGGCGAAGCTGGTCGCCGAGGGCCTTGAGGAGCTTCCGGAGACCGTCTGATCCGACGGAATCGCACGCGGCGGGGCCGCGGCGGCCGAGGGAGGCCGCCGCGGCCCCGTTGTCGTTCCTGAGCGCCGTTCCCGAGCGTTCCGAGCGTTGCCCCAAGAGAAATCCATGGCATTCACGCCGCGACAGCAGCGCATTCCATAGGTGCGAGTTCAGCCGGAGAACATTTCCTTCGGTAACTCGCGGGCACTAATGCGCGCTTCAAGAACCGGCGATCACCGTTCTCACACCGGGCGCCGCATTCCCCTTCCGTGCCGCCGGCACTGCGCGCCGCAGCCGGAATTCCCCCGGCACCCGGTCCGCGCGGGCCGCGGCGATCGCCCGGGCCCGCTCGGCGTCGCCGCGGGCGACGGCGTCCACGAGGGCGCCGAGCAGCTCCCACGTGTCGACGGGCCGCACCGGCGGCTCCGCCGCGTACACCCAGGCGATCTTGAGCCGCAGCTGGGTGAGCAGCCCCGCGATGCTGGGGCTTCCGGACGCCTGGGCGAGCGTCTCGTCGAACCAGTCGCCCAGCGGCCGCAGCTCGCCCGTACGGCCGCCCCGGGCCCGCTCCTGGCCCAGCCTGACCAGCCCGCGCAACACCTTCAGGTGCGCCTCCGTGCGGCGCTGCGCGGCGCGCGCGGCGCCCAGCGGCTCCAGCAGGGCGCGCACCTCCAGCAGATCCGCGGCCTCCTGCTCGGTGGGCTCGGCGACGCACGCGCCGGCGTGCCGCCGGGTGGTCACGAACCCTTCCGAGGCGAGGGTGCGCAGCGCCTCGCGCACGGGCACGCGGGAGACGCCGTAGCGGCGCGCGAGGACTTCCTCGGTGAGCCGGCTGCCGGGCGGAAACGTGCCGGAAACAATGTCGTCACGAATCGCCGTGCACACGGCATGCGCGGAAATCCGACGGCTCTCTTGAGCCGCTGTCCCCTCACCGTTCACGTACGGCCCCGCATGGGTGGACCTCCGGATAACCCCCGCGAAACGCGGCCGATTGACGTTTGTTCAGCGACTCTATTGCAGAGGCCCGCGATTTCCGACGGCGCACGGGAAGTCATCGATATGTTTTGGCCAACACGGGGGCGGGCAGCGGGCCGGCGGACGGACTCGGGCCGGGCACGGCGAAGGCCCCGGCCGGTGGGCCGGGGCCTTCGTCAGGCGATGGGGCGCGCGGGGCGCCGCCGGGCGCGGTGCGTCAGAGGGAGACGCCGTGCTCGGCGAGGTACGCGACGGGGTCGATGTCGGTGCCGTAGACGGCGCCCGTGCGGGCCTCGAAGTGCAGGTGCGGGCCGGTGACGTTGCCCGTGGCGCCGGAGAGGCCGATCTGCTGGCCGGCGGTGACGCTCTGGCCGACGGAGACGCCGATGGACGACAGGTGGCCGTACTGCGTGTACGTGCCGTCGTTGTGCTTGATGACGACGTTGTTGCCGTACGCGCCGCCCCAGCCCGCCTCGACGACGGTGCCGGCGCCCACAGCCTGGACCGAGGTGCCGGTCTCGGCGTGGAAGTCGACGCCGGTGTGGCTGCCGGAGGACCACAGGCCGCTGGAGGCCTTGTAGGACGTGGAGACGTACGAGCCGGCGATCGGCGAGACGAAGGTGTTGAGGCGCTTGCGCTCCTGCTCGCGGGCGATGCGCTCCTGCTCCTTGCGCTCGGCCTCGGCCTTGCGCTTGGCCTCGTCGTCGGCCTTCTTGACGTCGGCGGCCTGCTGCTTGGCGGCGGCCTCGGCGTCGTGGGCGGCCGCGGACTCGGCGGCGGCGCTGCTCTGGACCTGAGCCTGCTCGCCGATGCGGCCGGCGGTGTCCTCGCCGATGACGACGGCCTGGGTCAGGCCGGTGTCCTCGGTGGTGCGGTGGACGTCGTCGGGGGAAGCGGCCAGCGCCGGGGCGGCGAAGCCCGCGACGACACCGGTGGCGGCGAGGGTGGCTATGCCCGCCGCGTTCGCGCTGACGCGAACGGCGCGGCTCGGCTTGCGGTGTTTCCCGGTGGCACGAGTGAACGCCATGGGTGAGGCTGGTCCTTTCCTTCCCTCTCGCCTACCGGGTTAGCTGACGGGTTCGGAGCAGGAAGGTCTCCTACGGATCCCTCCGGAAAGGGGCCCGATTCACCCCAGGGACACTTGGGTCCCCGGCTCCCCTGGCTCGCGCCGTACGGGGACTCGGCGATGTCTGCCCGGGCCGCGGATGCGACGCACATCTGACGGACAGACGCTTTGACGCTAGACGCCGTCACTTTCGATCGGCAAACAGAAGCCCCATTTTGTGGCCCACGCCACAGTGCAGACGTGCAACCACTCCGCTAAACCGGACATTTGGCAGGCACGCGCGCCTGCCGGGCGCGCGTGCCTGCCGGTTGACGGCAGGTCGGCGGGGCCGGCCCGCCGCCGGGGTTCAGCCCGTGATCACGGTCACGTCGCCGATGCCGAGGGCCCGGACGGGCTCCTCGATCTGCGCGGCGTCACCGACGAGCACCGTCACCAGCCGGTCGACCGGGAAGGCGTTGACGACGGCGGCCGTGGCCTCCACCGTGCCCGTCGCGGCGAGGCGCTCGTACAGCCGCGCCTGGAAGTCGTCCGGGAGGTGCTGCTCGACCTGGTCGGCCAGCGTCCCGGCGACGGCCGCGGCCGTCTCGTACTTGAGCGGGGCGACGCCGACGAGGTTCTGCACGGCGGAGTCGCGCTCCTCGTCCGTCAGGCCGCCTTCGGCGAGGGTGCGCAGCACCGTCCACAGGTCCCCCAGGGCGGGGCCGGTGGAGGCGGTGTCCACCGAGCCGCTGATGGCCAGCATGGCCGCGCCGGTGCCCTCCGGGGAGGACAGCAGCACCTGGCCGAAGGCCCGGACGCCGTAGGTGTAGCCCTTCTCCTCGCGCAGGACGCGGTCCAGGCGGGAGGTGAGGGTGCCGCCGAGGCAGTACGTGCCTACGGACTGGGCGGGCCACACCGCGTCGTGCCGGTCGGCGCCGACGCGGCCGATGAGGAGCTGCGTCTGGACCGCGCCGGGGCGGTCCACGATGACGACACGGCCGGTGTCGTCGGCGGTGACCGGCGGCAGCGGGTGCGGCTCGGCCGGGGAGCCCGTCCAGGCGCCGAGCGAGTCGGCGAGGGCCCCGTCGAGGTCGATGCCGGTGAAGTCGCCGACGACCACGGCGGTCGTGGTGGCGGGCCGGACGTGGGCCTCGTAGAAGGCGCGCACGGAGGCGGCGTCGATGCGGGCGACGGTCTCCTCGGTGCCCTGGCGGGGGCGGGACATCCGCGACCCGGCCGGGAAGAGCTCCTTGGAGAGCGCCATGGCGGCCCGGCGGGAGGGGTTGGCCAGCTCGTGCGGGATCTCGTCCAGACGGTTGCCCACCAGGCGCTCGATCTCGTGGTCCGGGAAGGCCGGGGCGCGCAGGGCGTCGGCGACGAGGCCGAGGGCCTTGGCGAGGCGGGAGGCCGGCACCTCCAGGGAGAGGCGCACGCCGGGGTGGTCGGCGTGGGCGTCGAGGGTGGCGCCGCAGCGCTCCAGCTCGGCGGTGAACTCCTCGGCGGTGTGCTTGTCGGTGCCCTCGGACAGGGCGCGCGCCATGATGGTGGCGACGCCGTCGAGGTCCTCGGGCTCGGCGTCCAGGGGAGCCACCACGTTGATGTCCACGGCGACGACCTGCTGGCCGGGGCGGTGGCAGCGCAGCACCGTCAGGCCGTTGGGGAGCGTGCCGCGCTCGGGCGCGGGGAAGGCCCAGGGGGCCGCGGGCCCGGCCTGGGGCCGCGGGTGGAAGTCCATGGAGGGGTGTGCGGGGTCAGCGGCTACGGCGTCGCTCACTTGGCCGTCTCCTCTTCTGCGTCGGCGGTCTCGTCGGCGGCGGGGGTGGTGGGCTCGTACACCAGCACGGCGCGGTTGTCGGGGCGCAGGCGGGCCTGGGCGACCTGCTGCACCTCCTGGGGGGTGATGTCCAGGACGCGCTGCACGGCGGTGAGGGCGAGCTGGGGGTCGCCGAACAGCACCGCGAAGCGGCACAGTTCGTCGGCGCGGCCGCTGACGGTCGCGAGGCGGTCCAGCCACTCGCGCTCCAGCTGGGCCTGCGCGCGCTCCATCTCCTCGGGCGTCGGGCCCTCGGCGGCGAAGCGGGCCAGCTCCTCGTCGACGGCGGATTCGATGTCGGCGACCTCGGCGCCGCCGGAGGCCTTGACGTCCAGCCAGCCCAGCGAGGGGGCGCCCGCGAGGCGCAGCAGGCCGAAGCCGGCGGCGACGGCCGTGCGGTCGTGGCGGACGAGGCGGTTGTGGAGCCGGGAGGACTCGCCGCCGCCGAGGACGGTGACGGCCAGGTCGGCGGCGTCGGCCTCGCGGGAGCCGTCCTGCGGGAGGCGGTAGGCGGCCATCATGGCGCGCGCCGGGACCTCTTCGCGGACGACCTGGCGCAGCTCCTCGCCGATGGTGACGGGGAGGCTGCCGTCGCGCGGGGGCTGCTTCCCGTCGTGCGCGGGGATGGAGCCGAAGTACTTCTCGATCCAGGCGAGCGTCTGCTCGGGGTCGATGTCGCCGACGACCGACAGGACGGCGTTGCCCGGCGCGTAGTACGTGCGGAAGAAGGCGCGGGCGTCCTCCAGGGAGGCCGCGTCCAGGTCGGCCATGGAGCCGATCGGAGTGTGGTGGTACGGGTGGCCGTCGGGGAAGACCATGGCGGTCAGCCGCTCGAAGGCGGTGCCGTAGGGGACGTTGTCGTAGCGCTGGCGGCGCTCGTTCTTGACGACGTCGCGCTGGTTCTCCATCGACTCGTCGTCGAGGGCGGTGAGCAGGGAGCCCATCCGGTCGGCTTCGAGCCACAGGGCCAGCTCCAGCTGGTGGGCCGGCATGGTCTCGAAGTAGTTGGTGCGCTCGAAGCTGGTGGTGCCGTTGAGGGAGCCGCCGGCGCCCTGCACCAGCTCGAAATGGCCGTTCCCCTTGACCTGGGCGGAGCCCTGGAACATAAGGTGCTCGAAGAGGTGGGCGAGGCCTGTGCGGCCCTTGACCTCGTGCCGCGAGCCGACGTCGTACCAGAGGCAGACGGCGGCGACCGGGGTCAGGTGGTCTTCGGAGAGCACCACCCGCAGGCCGTTGGCCAGGCGGTGCTCGGTCGCTGTCAGGCCGCCGGTACCGGCCTGTTGCGTGGCCGTGTGACCCATGGGCATGTACGTCCCTTCGATCGCTTGAAATCTCGCGCCCGTGCGCGACGACTCGTGCGCGATGGCTCGCGTGATGAACAGTGCTGTCACTGTATGCAAGCGCGCTGACATCCGGCGAAGTTCCCGGCGCGGTGCCCCCTTACGGACGGGTCGTGTCCGGTGTTGTCAGTGGCGCGGTCCACAATGGTCCGCGTCAGCACCCTGCCTCGGCAATCGATCGAAGGAGCCGCAGCCGCGATGGCCCGCCGCAGCACGAAGACCCCGCCGCCGGAGAACTTCGAGGAGCGCATCCTCGACATCGACGTCGTCGACGAGATGCAGGGTTCCTTCCTCGAGTACGCCTACTCCGTCATCTACTCCCGGGCCCTGCCCGACGCGCGCGACGGCCTCAAGCCGGTCCACCGCCGCATCCTCTACCAGATGAACGAGATGGGCCTGCGCCCCGACCGCGGCTACGTGAAGTGTGCCCGCGTCGTCGGCGAGGTGATGGGAAAGCTGCACCCGCACGGTGACGCCTCCATCTACGACGCCCTGGTGCGCATGGCGCAGCCGTTCTCCATGCGCGTGCCGCTGGTCGACGGCCACGGCAACTTCGGCTCGCTCGGCAACGACGACCCGCCCGCGGCCATGCGCTACACCGAGGCCCGTATGGCGTCGGCCACGTCCTTGATGACGGAGTCCATCGAAGAGGACACGGTCGATTTCACGCCGAACTACGACGGCAGCGAGCAGGAGCCCGTCGCCCTGCCCGCCGCCTATCCGAACCTGCTGGTGAACGGCTCGTCCGGGATCGCGGTCGGCATGGCGACGAACATGCCGCCGCACAACCTCGGCGAGGTCGTCGCCGCCGCCCGGCACCTGATCAAGCACCCGGGCGCCGACCTCGACACGCTGATGAAGTTCATCCCCGGCCCGGACCTGCCCACGGGTGGCCGGATCGTCGGCCTGAGCGGCGTCCGCGATGCGTACGAGACCGGCCGCGGCACCTTCAAGATCCGTGCCACGGTCGCCGTGGAGAACGTGACGGCCCGCCGCAAGGGCCTGGTGGTCACCGAGCTGCCCTTCGCGGTCGGCCCCGAGAAGGTCATCTCCAAGATCAAGGACCTGGTCGGCTCGAAGAAGCTCCAGGGCATCGCCGACGTCAAGGACCTCACCGACCGCGCCCACGGCCTGCGCCTGGTCATCGAGATCAAGAACGGCTTCAACCCCGAGGCCGTCCTGGAGCAGCTCTACAAGCTCACGCCGATGGAGGAGTCCTTCGGCATCAACAACGTGGCGCTGGTCGACGGCCAGCCGCTGACCCTGGGGCTCAAGGAGCTCCTGGAGGTCTACGTCGACCACCGCTTCGAGGTGGTGCGGCGGCGCAGCGAGTTCCGGCGCGGCAAGCGGCGCGACCGGCTGCACCTGGTCGAGGGCCTGCTGGTGGCGCTGCTCGACATCGACGAGGTCATCAGGATCATTCGATCGAGTGAGAACGCGGCGCAGGCCAAGGAGGCCCTGATCGCCCGCTTCTCCCTCTCCGAGGTGCAGACGCAGTACATCCTCGACACCCCGCTGCGCCGGCTGACGAAGTTCGACCGCATCGAGCTGGAGGCCGAGCGCGACCGGCTGACCGAGGAGATCGAGAAGCTGACGCGGATCCTGGAGTCCGACACGGAGCTGCGCAAGCTGGTCTCGAACGAACTGGGCGACGTGGCGAAGAAGTTCGGCACCGACCGCCGTACGGTCCTGCTGGAGTCGGCGGGCGCCCCGGCGTCGGCGGTGCCGCTCCAGGTCGCCGACGACCCGTGCCGCGTCCTGATGTCCTCCACCGGCCTGCTGGCCCGTACGGCCACGGGCGAGCCGTTCCCGCCGGCCGCGGGCGACGCCAAGCGCGTCAAGCACGACGTGATCGTCTCGGCGGTGCCGGCGACGGCCCTGGGCGAGGTGGGGGCGGTGACGTCGGCCGGGCGGCTGCTGCGGGTGCGGGTGATCGACCTCCCGCAGCTGCCGGAGACGGCGGCGGCACCCAGCCTGTCGGGCGGGGCGCCGGTGCCGGAGTTCCTGACCCTGGAGGACGGTGAGACGGTCGTCTGCCTCACGACGCTGGACGAGTCCTCGCCGGGGCTCGCGATCGGCACGGAGCAGGGCGTCGTCAAGCGCGTGGTCCCGGACTATCCGGCCAACAAGGACGAGCTGGAGGTCATCTCCCTCAAGGAGGGCGACCGGATCGTGGGCGCGGCCGAGCTGCGGACGGGCGAGGAGGACCTGGTCTTCGTCACGGACGACGCCCAGCTGCTGCGCTACCAGGCCTCGCAGGTGCGTCCGCAGGGCCGCCCGGCGGGCGGCATGGCGGGCGTCAAGCTGTCCGCGGGCGCGAAGGTGATCTCTTTCACGGCCATCGACCCGGCGGCCGACGCGGTGGTCTTCACCCGGGCCGGGGCGCGGGGCGGCATGGGCGGTGCCACGGAGGGCACGGCGAAGCTGACGCCGTTCGACCAGTACCCGCGCAAGGGGCGGGCGACGGGCGGGGTGCGCTGCCAGCGCTTCCTCAAGGGCGAGGACTGCCTGGTGATGGCCTGGGCGGGGCCGGCTCCGGCGCGCGCCGCGGACGCCAAGGGCGTCCCGGTGGAGCTGCCGGAGACCGACCCGCGCCGTGACGGCTCGGGCACGCCCCTGGCGAAGCCGGTGAGCGCGCTCGCGGGCCCGGTGTAAGCAGCGGTCGGGGGGCGCCCGCGGAGGGCGCCCCCCGTCAGGCATGTGCGTTCAGGCCTACGCGTTCAGGCCTGTGCGTAGCGCAGGACTCCCCACATGGTGTGCTCCTCGGCGAGGGGCTCCCCCGGGGAGACGCGGCAGCGCTCCAGGCCGGCCCGCAGCGCCCCTGCGTCGACCCCCTTCCCGATCAGTACGAGCTGGGTGAGCCGTTCCTCGGCGCGGGCCCAGGACGAGGGGTAGAAGCGCAGGAAGTCGCCCACGGCGTGCACGGCGAACTTGTGCTTGTGCCCGGCTATGCCGAAGTACACGAAGCCCTTGATGCGGTAGAGGCCCTCCGGCCGGCTGTCGAGGAACTCCATCAGCCGCCGCGGGTCCACGGGCTCCGCGGAGACGAACTCGATGCTCTCGTAGGCGGCGTGCAGGTGCCCGCTGTGGTCGCAGCCGTCGTGGCAATCGTGCTCGTGGCAGTCGTCCTCGTCGTCGGCGTGCAGGTCCTCGAAGGACAGCTGCCGCACCACGGCCGTGTCCTCCTCGCGCGGCTTGCGGTCGAAGAGCAGCTCCGGGTCGACGCGCCCGTAGGACGCCGGTACGACGGGCGTGCCGGGGCTGAGCTCCGCCAGTTCGGCGAGGAGGTCCTGGCGGGCCTCGTCGCCGATCCTGTCGGCCTTGTTGAGGACGACGAGGTCGGCGATCGCCACGTGCCGGTCGAGCTCGGGGTGGCGGGCGCGGGTGGCGGCGAACTCCGCCGCGTCGACGACCTCGACGAGCCCTCCGTAGACGATGTCCTTGTTGTCGCTGGCGAGGATCATCCGGATGAGCTCCTGCGGCTCCGCGAGCCCGCTGGCCTCGATGACGATGACGTCGATGCGGGCCGCCGGGCGCGACAGCTTGTCGAGGAAGCCGTCGAGCTCGCTGGTGTCCACGGCGCAGCACAGGCAGCCGTTGCCGAGCGAGACCATCGAGTCGACCTGCCCGGCGACGCTCATGGCGTCGATCTCGATGCTGCCGAAGTCGTTGACGACCGCCCCGATGCGGGTGCCCCCGCTTCTCCCCAGGAGGTGGTTGAGGAGGGTGGTCTTGCCCGATCCCAGGAATCCTGCGAGCACGATGACCGGGATCTGTCGCTTGGCCACGGGGGCGCCTCCATCGTCAGTCGAGCGCGGCGGGGACCGGCTGGGGCGGGGTCGGGCCCGTGTACCGGGCCGCCGGGCGGATGATCTTCGAGTCCTCCGCCTGCTCCAGGATATTGGCGCTCCAGCCGACGACGCGGGCCGCGCAGAAGGTGGGGGTGAACATCTCGCGCGGCAGCCCGCACAGCTCCATGACGACGCCGGCGTAGAACTCGACGTTGGTGTGGAGCTCCCGGCCGGGCTTGAGCCGGGCGAGGATCTCCACCACGCGTGCCTCGACCTCGACGGCGAAGTCCACGAGGCTGCCGCCGAACTCCTGGGCGATGCCGCGGAGCATCCGGGAGCGGGGGTCCTCGGTGCGGTAGACGGGGTGCCCGAAGCCCATGATCCGTTCTCCGGCGAGGACGCGGTCGCGGATCCAGTCGTCGATGCGGTCCGGCGTGCCGATGGCGTCGAGGGTGTCCAGGGCCCGGCTCGGGGCGCCGCCGTGCAGGGGCCCGGACAGTGCGCCGACCGCGCCGCACAGGCAGGCGGCGAGGTCCGCGCCGGTGGAGGCGATGACGCGGGCGGTGAACGTCGAGGCGTTGAAGCCGTGGTCGATGGTGGAGACGAGGTACTGCTCGACGGCGCGGGCCCGCCGGGGGTCCGGCTCGGTCCCGGTGAGCATGTAGAGGTAGTTGGCGGCGTGGGGCAGGTCGTCGCGCGGCTCGACGGGCTCCAGGCCCCGTCCGAGCCGGTGCAGGGCCGTGAGCAGGGTGGGCACGGCGGCGCAGGCGGCGAGCGCGTCGGCCTCGCGGCGGTCGGCGGCGGTGTCGTAGAGGGGCCGGAGGCCGGCGGAGGCGCCGAGCAGGGAAAGCGCGGTGCGGAGGCCGGCGAGCGGGCCCGCCCCGGCGCCGGCGCGGGCGATGCCCGGCAGGGCTTCACGCACGTCCTGCGGCAGGTGACGCAGGGCGGCGGTCTCGGCGGCGAAGCGGGCGCGCTGCTGCGCGTCCGGCAGGGACCCGCGGAACATCAGGTGCCAGACGTCCTCGAAGGAGCGCGTCTGCGCGAGTTCGACGGCCGAGTACTGGCGGTAGTGGTAGAAGCCCTCCTGGCCGCGGACGTCTCCGAGCGCGGTGTCGGTGACGACGACGCCGGCGAGTCCGCGGGGCACGTCGGTGATCGGCATGGCTGCCTCCTCAGCAGGTGATCGATCAAAACTTGATGCGACTGTCCATGCTTGACTCAATACTTGTCAATGTTGATTCCAATCAACGTATGGAGGAGTGGATAGCGTGTCCCCCATGGCGGATCACAGAACCGACGGCGGCGAAGCGCACGCCGGAGCGGAAGACCGGCGGCTGACCACGCGCGAGGTCGCCGAGCGGCTCGGCGTGAAGCCGGAGACGGTCTACGCGTACGTAAGCCGCGGCCAGCTCAGCAGCAGCCGCGGGGCCGGCGGGCGCGGCAGCACCTTCGACGCGCGCGAGGTCGACGCCCTCCTGCGGCGCAACAGGCGCGAGACGGCGTTCGGCGGCGAGACGGCGATCCGCACGAGCGTCACCCTCATCGACAAGGACCGGTACTACTACCGCGGGGTGGACGCCACCGCCCTGGCCGAGCGGTACACGTACGAGGAAGTCGCGGACTGGCTGTGGACGGGCCGGCTGCGGCGCGGCACGCGGTTCGCCGCCCCGCACGACGCGCTGATCGCGGCGCTCCGCGCCGTGGGGTCCCTGCCCGCGCACAGCGGGCCCGCCGACCGGCTGCGGGTGGCCGCGATCGCGGCGGCGGCGGCCGACCCGATGCGCTTCGACCTCTCGCCGCAGGCCGTGCTCGGCACCGCGCGCGGCCTGATCCCCACGCTGGTCGACGCCCTGCCGGCCGCCGGGCCGCTGCCCCGGGAGGACGGCGGCGGGCCGCTCCCCCGCCGGCTGTGGTCGCGGCTGACCGCGCAGGCGCCCGACGCGGCGTCACTGCGCGTCCTGGAAGCGGCCCTCGTGCTGCTCATCGACCACGACCTGGCCGTGTCCACGCTCGCGGTGCGGGTGGCCGCCTCCGCCCGCTCCCACCCCTACGCGGTCGTCACGGCCGGCCTCGGTGTTGTGGAGAGCCCGCTGCACGGCGCCGCGAGCGGGCCGGCACACCGGATGCTGACGGAGGTGCTGGAGCGGGGCAGTGCGGGCGCGGTCGTGGCCGACCACCTGCGCGGCGGGCGCCGCGTGCCCGGCCTCGGCCACCGGCTCTACAAGGGGCCCGACCCGCGCGCCACGGCCCTCTTCGCCCGGCTGGAGGCCGTGCCGGCCGCCGCGGACGCCCTCGCGGCCGCCCGGGAGGTCGAGGCGACGACGGCCAGGCACGTGCCCCTGCACGCCAACGTGGACCTCGCCCTGGCCGTGTTGTCCGTCTCCGCGCAGATGCCGCCCGAGGCCGGGGAGACCGTCTTCGCGGTGGCCCGTACGGCCGGCTGGATCGCGCACGCCCTGGAGGAGTACGGGGAGCGCCCCCTGCGGATGCGGCCCTCGGGCGCGTACTCCGGCCCCACGCCGCCCCAGCCCCTGCCCTGACGCCCGCCTGAACACTGCCCGAGGAACGCTTTCAGGCCACCCCGCGGACTTCAGCCGTCCGGCCGGCCCGTCACACGAACCCCGGCAACTCAGGTTAGGCTTGCCTTCGTGAGTACGTGCGCGACCGCCTCCCGCCAGCTCGCCGAGCCCCTGGCCGGCACCGCCGCCCCCGCGCGGACGTGGCTGCTCATCGAGCAGCCCGGGCCCTGGGGCGCGGACGCGCTGACCACGAGTCACCTCGACCCCGCCGTCGGCCGGGCGCTCGACGCGGCCGCGGAGGGCACAGGCGTCCGCATCGCGCTGATCCGCCGCCCCGGCCGCCACGCCGACTGCCACCAGCCCGGCACCCACCGCGTGTTCGCCGCCCACACCGCCCCGGGCCGCTCCTGGATCCGCACCACCGCGGTCGCCGACCCCGCCGAGCTGACCCGCCTGGACCTCTCCGCACTCGGCGCGGGCGAGCACGGCGGCCTGTGGGAGGCCTACGAGGGCGACCCGCTGGTGTTCGTGTGCACCAACGGCAAGCGCGACCGCTGCTGCGCCCTGCTGGGCCGCCCCCTCGCCGCCGAACTGGCCGCGTCCGGGGCGGAGGCGTGGGAGGTCACCCACATCGGCGGCCACCGCTTCTCCCCGACGCTCTTCGTCCTCCCGTACGGCTACGCGTACGGCCGGGTCACCGCCCACGGCGTCAAGGACGTCCTGGAGGCGGTGCGCGACCGCCGGATCGTCACCGGTGACTGCCGGGGCCGCTCGGCCTGGGAGCGCCCGGCCCAGGCGGCCGAGCTGGCGGTGCGCGAGCTCACCGGCGAGGAGGACGCGGACGCCTTCGACGTGACGCGCACGGAGGGCGCGGCTCCGCACTGGTCGGTCACCGTCGCCCACACCGACGGCCGGGCCTGGCGGGTGGCCGTCGAACAGGGCGCTGCGGAGCCCGCCCGGCCGGAGAGCTGCGGGCGTGCGCCGGCCCTGCCCGCACGGATGGACGTCATATCCGTCACTCCTCTCCGTACGGACGTCCCCGCAGCGGCGCTCGCCGGCCCGCGCCCTTCAGGCCCGGACGCCGTCAGCCCGCTTTCTTGACGAACTCCGTGGTGTAGGTCTTCTGGAGGTCCACCTTGGCTCCCTTGAGTTCGGGGTTGAAGGACTTCAGCACCTCGTGGACCGTCCTGGGCCCGTCCTCCGGCATCACACCGTCCTTGGTGAACATCGGCAGGGTGTTCTTGATCGCCTGGGTGTAGAGCTCCCTGCCGCCCTTGGCGTAGTCGTCGGGCATCTTGGCCGCGATCTCCTCCGCGGTGTGCTCGGACATCCACGTGAGGGTCTTCACGAAGGCGTTGGCGAGCTTCTGCACCACGTCCTTGTGGTCGTCGACCCATCCGGTGTTCATGTAGAGGCTGGACGCCGGGTAGAGGCCGCCGAGCGCCGCCCGCGCCCCCTCGGGGGTGCGCATGTCGACGAGCACCTTGCCGGCGTCCTTGGCGAGGATCTGCGCGACCGTCGGGTCGGTGGTCATCCCGGCGTCGATGGAGCCCTGCTGGAGCGCGGAGATGAAGGTCTGCCCCGCGCCGACGGCCACCGGCGTGATGTCGCTGACCTTCACCCCGTTCTTCACCGCCAGGTACTTCGTCAGGAAGTCGGTGGAGGAACCGAGCCCGGTGACGCCGAGCTTCTTCCCCTTGAAGTCCTTGGGCGAGGCCAGCTCGCCCGCGGCCTTCTTCGAGACGACCTCGACCTCCCCCGGCGTCTGGGCGAGCTGGACCACGGACTCCACCTGCTTGCCCTTCACCTGGAGGTCGAGCGTGTGGTCGTAGAAGCCGACGACGCCCTGGACCTCGCCGGAGACGAGGGCAGTGGTGGCCTGGACGCCCGCGGGCTCGGTGAGCAGGTCGACGGTGACGCCCTCCTCCTGGAAGTAGCCGAGCCGCTGGGTGAGGACCGCCGGCAGGTAGATGACCTTGTCCAGGCCGCCGACCATGACCTTGACGATGTCACCCTTCGCCGCCTCGAGCGCCGGGTTCGGCTTGTTCGTGGACGCCTCGTCGGCACACCCGGCCAGGGTCAGGCACATCGCGGCCGCGACGGCGCCCGCGCGGGCTCCGGCGGTCTTGCTGAACGTACGCATCGCTGTTCCTTACGGTCAGTGGTTCACAGAGGACGAACAGGACGTGCGGGACGTGCGGGGGGTGTGGGAGCGCGGTGGGGGTGCGGTGGAGCGGGGGCGGTGGAGCAGAGGCCGGCAGCGTGCCGTCAGTCACCCGCCCCGGAGCCGCCCGGCTTCCAGCGGAAGAGCCGCTTCTCGGCGAAGGTCAGCACCCCCTCGGCGAGCAGCGCGACGACGGCGAGGATGACCATGGCGGCGTACACGCCCGCCGTGTTGAAGGTGCCCTGAGAAGCGGAGATCAACAGTCCGATCCCCTTCGACGCACCGAGGTACTCGCCGACGATCGCGCCGATGAGCGCGAAGCCGAAGCTGATGTGCAGGCTGGTGAAGATCCAGGAGGTGGCTGAGGGGATGACGACCTGGAGCGTCACCCGGCGGTTGCTCGCGCCCAGGATGCGGGCGTTGGCCACCAGGTTGCGGTCGACCTCGCGGGCGCCCTGGAAGGCGTTGAAGAAGACGGGGAAGAAGACCAGCACGACCGCCGAGGCGACCTTGGAGGCGGGCCCCAGCCCGAACAGGATCAGGAAGATCGGCACGAGGGCGATCCTCGGCAGCGCGTTGAGCACCTTGATGTACGGGCTGAAGACGTCGGCCAGGAAGCGCACCCGGCCGAGCGCGATCCCGAGCACCACGCCGCCCGCCACGCCGAACACCCAGCCGAGCAGGGCCTCGTAGAGCGTGTACCAGATCTGCTCCCCGAGCGAGCCCTGCGCGGTGCCGTGGAGGGTCCACTGGACGATCTGGTCCCAGATCCTCGACGGCATCGAGAAGTTGAACGGATCAATGACGCCGTTGCGGGCCGTCAACTCCCACCCCGCCAGGACGACGGCGAGCACCAGCACCCGCGCCGCGTACACGGTGAGCCTGCGCCGCCGCACGGCCTTCGCGCGAGTCAGGGACCGGTTCATGGTCAGGGCGGCAGGGACCGCGACGGACGCGGCCGACTCAAGTGGCAGGTATGCCCCTCCGAGATCATTGGAGCCGGTGGAATCGAGGGAACCCACGGAATCGACGGACTCATGCGACACGGGAGGCACCCCTCTCACGGGTAATGCGGACCTCTTCGCCGAGGGAGGACCAGATCTCGCGGTAGATCTCCACGAACTCCGCCTCCAGCCGCACGGCTTCGACCTTGCGCGGCCTCGGCAGCCGTACGGGGAAGACCTGCTTGACGGTCGCCGGCCCGGCGGTCATCACGACGACCTTGTCGGCGAGGGCGATCGCCTCTTCCAGGTCGTGGGTGACGAAGACGACGGAAGCGGCCCGTCCGCCGTGGGAGCCGCCCCACAGCTCCAGCAGCTCGTCCGACATCAGGGCCCGTGTCTGTACGTCGAGCGCCGAGAAGGGCTCGTCCATCAGGAGGATCGCCGGGTCGCACACGAAGGTCTGGGCGAGCGCGACGCGCTTGCGCTGGCCGCCGGAGAGCTGGTGCGGATAGCGGTCGGCGAAGGCCGCGAGCCCCACCCGGCCGAGCCAGTCGCGCGCCCGCTCCCGCGCCTCGGCCCGGGGCACGCCGCGGAAGCGCGGCCCGGCCATCACGTTGGACAGCACCGTCCGCCAGGGGAAGACGGCGTCCTGCTGGAAGACGAAGCCGACTTCCGGCCGGATTCCCGTGACCTGCTCGCCGCCGACCAGCACCTCGCCGTCGGTGGGCTCCTCCAGGCCGCTGACCAGCGTGAGCGTGGTGGACTTCCCGCAGCCGGTCGGGCCGACGACCGCCACGAACTCGCCCTGCTCCACGGTCAGGTCGAGATCCCGTACGGCGGTGTGCGAGGCGCCCGACGGCGTACGGAACACCTTGCTCGCGCCGCGCAGCTCGATCGCCGGAGCGTGGCCCGGCGGGGTGCCACTGATCATGCTTGCCGCCTCCTCCTGTGCTGGTTTCCGGCCAAGGGGGTGGCCGGTGCTGGAGGCTAGATGTGGCGTGTGGCGCCCAGACAGCCTTGTGAGCGCTGTGCGGCTTGAGTGCACGAACCCTGTTCTGCTCGTTTTGCGCGCGGTAGAACAACAAAGAGCGACGAAGGCGCCACGGAAGATGACGCCGGCGGCGCGCACGAGGACCGCACACGAGGACGACGACCGGCAGGAGGGGGACCCGCATGCGCCCCCGCTGGCCCCGCCGGGTCTTCGCCCAGGTGCTGCTCGTCCAGTTGCTGATCATCACCGGGGTGGCCGGGCTCGCGGCCGGGTTCTTCCTCGCGCCCCTGGCCGCCCAGCTCGACGACCAGGCCGAGTACCGGGCCCTGGCCATCGCCCGGGCCACCGCGGCCCAGCCCGGCATCGCGCACAGCCTGCTGGCCGGGCCGCCCTCTCCCGACGGGCCCGTGCAGGCCGACGCCGAGCGCATCCGGCTGGCCACGGGCGCGAGTTACGTCGTGGTCGTCGACACCCGCGGCATCCGCTACTCCCACACCGTCCCGGAACGGATCGGGGAGCACGTCAGCACCGACCCCGGCAGCGTCCTCGGCGGCCGGGAGTGGACGGGCATCGCGCGCGGCACCCTCGGCCGCTCCGCGCGCGGCAAGGTGCCCCTGCGCGACGGCGAGGGCGCCGTCGTCGGCGCCGTCTCCGTCGGCATCGCCTACGACGACGTGCACGCCCTGCTGCTGCGGGCCGTGCCCGGCATCCTCATGTACGCCGGAGCGGCCCTCGGCGTGGGCGCGATCGCCGCGGTCGCCGTGTCCCGCCGGCTGCGCAAGCGCACCCGCGGCATCGAACTCACCGAGATCTCCGCCCTCCTGGACGAGCGCGAGGCCATGCTGCACGGCATCCGCGAGGGCGTGGTCGCCCTCGACCGGACCGGCCGCGTCCGGCTCGTCAACGACGCGGCCGCGCGGCTGCTGGGCATCGACCGGGACGCCATCGGTCACCCCCTGGACGGCGTGCTGCCGCCCGGCCGCACCACGGACGTGCTGGCCGGCCGGGTGACGGGCACCGACCTGCTGACCGTCCGCGACGGGCGGGTGCTGGTCGTCAACCGCAGGGACACGGCCGGTGGCGGCACCGTGGCGACGCTGCGCGACCGCACCGAGCTGGAGCAGCTCCGCCGCGAACTCGACGGCACCCGCGGCCTGACGGACGCCCTGCGCGCCCAGGACCACGAGCACGCCAACCGCCTGCACACCATCGCCGGGCTCCTGGAGCTCGGCCTGCACGAGGAGGCCGCCGACTTCGTCGCCGAGGTCACGGGCGCGCACCGGGCGACGGCCGAGGAGGTCACCGAGCGGGTCCGCGACCCGCTGGTGAGCGCCCTGCTGGTCGGCAAGAGCGCGGTCGCGGCGGAGCGCGGCGTGGCCCTGCGGGTGAGCCCGGCGACCCGGCTGCCCGACCGGGTCGTGGACCCGCGCGACCTCGTCACCGTGCTCGGCAACCTCGTGGACAACGCTCTGGACGCGGCGGGATCCCACCACGCGGCCGGGCCGCCGTTCGTGGAGGTGGAGCTGCGGGCCGTCGGGGAGACGCTCGTGGTCCGCGTGGCGGACAACGGCCCCGGGGTGCCGGCCGGGGTCCGCGACCTGGTCTTCACCGACGGCTGGTCCACCAAGGAGGCGGCCCCGCCCCGTCGCCGCGGGCTCGGCCTCTCGCTCGTACGGCGGCTGGCCGAGCGGTACGGAGGCTCCGTGCGGGTGGGTGAACGGGAAGGCGGCGGCGCGGTGTTCACCGTGGAGCTGCCCGAAGCGCTGCGCTCACCGCAGCCCAAACAGCTCACTCGAAGGGGTGAACGATGATCGATGTCCTGGTCGTGGACGACGACTTCCGCGTCGCCGAGATCAACGCCGCGTACGTGGCGCGGGTCCCCGGCTTCCGCGTCGCCGCCAAGGCCCACAACGCGGCACAGGCCATGGCCGTGCTGGAGAAGGGCGGCATCGACCTGGTGCTGCTGGACCACTTCCTGCCGGACGAGACCGGCCTGTGGCTCGTCCGCCGCCTGCGGCAGCTCGGCGACCTCACCGACGTCATCATGGTGACGGCGTCGCGCGACGTCGCGACCGTCCAAGCGGCCATGCGCTACGGAGCTCTGCAATACCTGGTCAAGCCGTTTTCCTTCCCCGGGCTGCGGGTGAAGCTGGAGGCGTACGCGCAGTTACGCCGCACCCTTGACGACGCGCAGGAGGCGGGGCAGGACCAGGTCGACCGGATCTTCGGCACGCTGCGTACGGCCGCCACCAGCACGCCGCTGCCGAAGGGCCACTCGGCGCCCACGGCCGAGCTGATACGGCAGGTGCTCTCCGACGCCGCTTCTCCGCTGTCCGCGCACGAGGTCGCCGCCCGGTCGGGGCTGAGCCGCTCCACGGCGCAGCGCTACCTCAAGCGGCTGGAGGAGTCCGGGCGGCTGAGCCTGACCCTCAAGTACGGAGAGACGGGCCGCCCGGAGCACCGGTACGCGTGGATGGGACGGTAGCTCCGCCGCACGGCGGACCGCGGTCAGGTGAGGGTTGAGCCGGGCGGCCGGGCGATGCCGTACTGGAAGGCGTAGCGCATGGCCTGGGCCCGGTCGCGCACGCCCGTCTTGGCGAAGAGGTTGTTGATGTGTGTCTTCACCGTCGCCGTGCTGACGTGCAGGCGCCGGGCGATCTCGGCGTTGGACAGGCCGTCGGCGACCAGCGACAGCACCTCCGCCTCCCGCGTGGTGAGCCCGTCGGGGAGCTCCCGGCGGACCGGGGAGGCGGCGGCCGGGAACGGAGCCCGTGCCGTGCCGGAGCCCGCACCAGGGACAGCACCGGAGCCCGTGCCGGCGGGCGCGGCACCGCCGGCCCCGGCGGGGTCCGAGAGCCGCTCCAGGAGCCGCCGCTGCACGTTCGGCGACAGCCCGGCCTCCCCCGACATCACGTGCTGCACGGCCCGGACGATCTCCTCGCCGCCGGCGTCCTTGGTGAGATAGCCGCGCGCCCCCGCCCGGAGCGCCGGGAACAGCGAATCGTCGTCCGCGTAGGTGGTGAGGACGACGACGTGCGTGGCCGGGTGCTCGGCACGGATGCGCCGCGTGGCCTCCACACCGTCGCAGCGGGGCATGCGCAGGTCCATCAGCACCACGTCCGGGGCGTGCTCGGC
Organism: Streptomyces sp. SCA2-17; assembly: GCF_044336695.1. Classification (NCBI taxonomy): domain Bacteria; kingdom Bacillati; phylum Actinomycetota; class Actinomycetes; order Kitasatosporales; family Streptomycetaceae; genus Streptomyces; species Streptomyces sp. SCA2-17. The sequence goes on along the minus strand of NZ_CP117521.1, from coordinate 4,962,492 downwards.
GACGAGCCGCACCGCCTCCTCCCCGTCGGCCGCCGCGCCGACGACCTCAATGCCGGGCAGCAGCCCCAGCAGCATCACGATGCCCTCGCGCACCACGGTCTGGTCGTCCGCGACGACCACCCTCGCGACCTCGCCGGCACCGCCCCCGCCACCCGTCATGCGGGCACCCGCAGATGCACCACGAACCCCTCCTCCCCGGACCCTGCCGGCCCGGCCTCCAGCGTGCCGCCCAGCAGTTCGGCCCGCTCCCTCATCCCCAGCAGACCGTACCCGGCACCGGCGGCCCCCAGCTCTCCCGACGCTCCGCGCGCCCCCCGGTCGCGGACCCACAGCTCGACCCACCCCTCCAGATAGGTGAACCGCATCTCCACCGGCGCACCCGGGGCGTGCTTGCGCACATTGGTCAGCGCCTCCTGCGCGACCCTGCGCACCGCCAGCCCGGCCTCGGCCGGCAGGCCGCGCGGCTCCCCCGTCACTTCCAGCCGCGCCCCCTCCCCCGCCGCGGACTCCCGCAGGAACTCCTCCACGGGGGTCATCTCCCCGCGCAGCGCGGACAGGGCTTGCCGGGTCTCGGCCAGGCCCTCGCGCGCCATGCCCCGGGCCGCCACCACCCGCTCCAGCACCCGCTGCGGGTCCTCACCGCGCTCGATCAGCAGCCGGGCCGCCTCCAGGTGCACCATCTGCGCGGACAGGCTGTGCGCGAGCACGTCATGGATCTCCCGGGCGATCCGGGCCCGCTCGGCCAGCGCCGCCGACTCCGCCTCCGCACGCCGCGCCGCCCGCTCCTGGGCCAGCAGCCGGAACCCGGCCCCCCGCGCCTCCTCGTCCAGCCGGAGCGCGTAGCCGATGAAGGGCAGCGCCACCACCGTTCCCCCGAGCACCAGCGGCTGCTCGGTGCTCGCCAGGGCATAGGCCCCCATGGCGACGGCCGAGACGCCCAGGGCGTGGAGGAGCGGCAGCCGCTCCACGGCGATCACGACGCTGCCACCCCAGAGCACCGCGGCCGGTGTGTGCTGCCCCGCCAGCTGGGCGGCCACGCCCACGCCCAGCAGCACCCCGACGAGCGCCAGGGACGGCCGCAGCCTGCGCGCCAGCGTGGTGAGGTAGTAGCCCCGCACCGCGGCGGCGCAGGCCAGGAAGCCCGCGGCGAAGGCCGCGTACCCCCAGCCGTGGAAGGAGCCGTTGCGCAGGGCTCCCCAGAGGACCAGGGCGGCCAGGACTCCCCTGACCCCCCACGTCATCACCTGCCGGCGCCTCGGCACCCCGACCCCGGAGAGGGCCTCGCGGGCGGGCCAGGCCGTCCAGTTCTCCATCGGCACGCGCGATCCTTCCACCCTGCAGCCGCTGTCAGCCGCCGGCCGTGACACGGTACGCCGGGCGTATGCCGTGGACGCGGTGGAGGACCACGGCGGTACGGGCCAGGAGCACGGCGGCGACGGTCACCATCGTCGCGGAGCTGCCCTGGTGGACGCCCGCCAGCGCGCCCAGGCCGTGCAGCCCCAGCCTCAGGGCGGCCCCGCCGAGCCATATCGCGGCCGTCGCCTTACTGCCCTGGGCCCAGGTCCCGCCCGACTCGTCCGCCCAGACGCGGCTGCTCCACGCCCAGGCGGCCCCGGTCGCGAGCCCGGCCAGGACCCCGCCCGCCAGCAGTCCGGCCGACACGGCCGGGTGCGCGGGATCGATGAGCCCGGGCTCGCGCACGGCCAGGAAGACCAGCACGGCCGGCAGGACCCACCAGCCCTTGACGTCCTTGCTCACCCGCTGCGGCCGGACCTGCCGGACCAGCGTGAGCACGAGGACGGCGGCGATCACCAGACCATTGGCCGTACCGGACATGAGGAGCCTCCGCGGATCCCGGAAAAGCGCTGACGACGAACGCTTCCGAAACTACGGACCGGGCTCCGGGCGCGGATCGGAGCACGGGTGGGTCCCGGGTGGAGATGCACGACGGTGCTCTCTCCACCCAGGGGTGGAGAGAGCACCGGGAAAGCACCGGAAGACACCGGGAAGGCGCCGAGAAGGCACCCGGGAGAACAGCCCGGGAAGGTGGGTCAGGCGTCGATGCGCGAGCGGTCGAGGGTCGCCGCGGAGTTGGTGATGAACTCCTTGCGCGGCGCCACCTCGTTGCCCATCAGCAGGTCGAAGGCGCGCTCCGCGGCCTCCAGGTCGCTGATGTTGATCCGGCGCAGGGTGCGGTGGCGCGGGTCCATCGTGGTCTCCGCGAGCTGGTCGGCGTCCATCTCACCGAGGCCCTTGTAGCGCTGGATGGAGTCCTTGTAGCGCACGTTCTTGCGCTCCAGCTCCAGCAGCGTCTGGCGCAGCTCGGCGTCCGAGTACGTGTAGATGTACTTGTCCTGGCCCTTCTTGGGCTGGATGAGCTCCACCCGGTGCAGCGGGGGCACCGCGGAGAAGACCCGGCCCTCCTCGACCATCGGGCGCATGTACCGCTGGAAGAGGGTCAGGAGCAGGCAGCGGATGTGCGCGCCGTCGACATCGGCGTCGGCGAGGAAGATGACCTTGCCGTAGCGCGCCGCGTCGATGTCGAAGGTCCGGCCGGACCCGGCTCCTATCACCTGGATGATCGCGCCGCACTCGGCGTTCTTGAGCATGTCCGAGACCGACGACTTCTGGACGTTGAGGATCTTGCCGCGGATCGGCAGCAGCGCCTGGAACTCGGAGTTCCGCGCGAGCTTCGCCGTGCCGAGCGCCGAGTCGCCCTCCACGATGAACAACTCGCTGCGCTCGACGTCGTCGCTGCGGCAGTCGGCGAGCTTGGCCGGCAGGGAGGAGGACTCCAGGGCCGTCTTCCGGCGCTGGGCCTCCTTGTGCTGCCGGGCCGCGATGCGGGTGCGGGCAGCGGCGACGATCTTCTCCAGCACGGCCCTGGCCTGCTGCTTGGCGTCGCGCTTGGTGGAGGTCAGGAACGTCTTGAGCTCCTTGGCGACCACGTTGGCCACGATCCGGTTCGCGGCGGAGGTGCCCAGCACCTCCTTGGTCTGCCCCTCGAACTGCGGCTCGGCGAGACGCACCGTCACGACGGCCGTGAGGCCCTCCATGGCGTCGTCCTTGACGACGTCGTCCTCGGCGACCCGCAGGAGCTTGGAGGAGCGCAGCACCTCGTTGACGGTCTTGGCGATCGAGCGCTCGAAGCCCGTCACGTGCGTGCCGCCCTTGGGGGTGGCGATGATGTTGACGAACGACTTGACCGTGCTGTCGTAGCCCGTGCCCCAGCGCAGGGCGATGTCCACGCCCAGCTCGCGGGTGACCTCGGTGGGCGTCATGTGGCCGCGGTCGTCGAGGACGGGCACGGTCTCCTTGAAGGTGCCCTGCCCGCTCAGCCGCAGCACGTCGCAGACGGCCTTGTCCTGCGCCAGGTACTCGCAGAACTCGCTGATGCCCCCGTCGTAGCGGAAGACCTCCTCGGTGCTGCCCGCGCCGTCGAGGCCGCGCTCGTCACGGACGACGATCGTCAGGCCGGGCACCAGGAAGGCCGTCTGCCGGGCGCGCCCGTAGAGGGTCTCCAGGGAGAGCTTGGCGTCCTTGAGGAAGATCTGGCGGTCCGCCCAGTAGCGGACGCGGGTGCCGGTGCGCGCCTTGGGGATCTTCTTCCCCTTGAGCAGGCCGTTGGCCGGGTCGAAGGGGGCCTCCGGCCCCGACTCGGTGAAGATGCCCGGGACGCCGCGGCGGAAGCTGATGGCGTGGGTCCGGCTGTTGCGGTCGACCTCGACGTCCAGGCGGGCGGAGAGCGCGTTGACCACGGACGCGCCGACGCCGTGCAGACCGCCGGACGCCGCGTAGGAGCCGCCGCCGAACTTGCCGCCCGCGTGGAGCTTGGTCATGACGACCTCGACGCCGGACAGCCCGGTCTTGGGCTCGACGTCCACGGGGATGCCGCGGCCGTTGTCGCGCACCTCCACGGAGCCGTCCTCGTGGAGGATCACCTCGATGTGGTCGCAGTAGCCGCCGAGGGCCTCGTCGACGGAATTGTCGATGATCTCCCAGAGGCAGTGCATCAGGCCACGGCTGTCCGTCGAGCCGATATACATACCGGGCCGCTTGCGGACGGCTTCCAGGCCTTCGAGGACGAGCAGGTGCCGCGCGGTGTAGTTGGACCCGTCCCGGTCTGCCCCGGTGAGCAGCGCAGTGGACGGCACGGACGTTTCGGCGGTCACGCGGGTTCGCTCCTCGCTGAATTTCTTTTCGGCCCCGGTCGGGCGGACCGGCGGCCCGGTTGCCGTTCAGAGGGTACCGATGCCTGGTAGAGCCTTTGTGCAGCCACCCGTGGGAACGACCATGCTAGTCCAGGTGTCGATCACACGTTCGATGACACGATGGAGTGACGTGCACATCACGTTCCCTAGGAGGCATGAACCATTTAGGCTCCGGGCACGTCCTCAAGAACACCGGCAAGCCGGCCGGGAGGACGAAAGCCCCCAGCGATGTGAAACCGTAGGCCTACGCAATACGGCTCATTCGCCGCCAACCGTCAAGATCTGTCCGACTCGGAAGCGACTCGGAAGGAACTTTCGAGGAAAAGCCGCGAGCGGGAACGTTTTCGGCCTGGTTGGATGTTGACCCTGGTACGACAGCTCGTCGAGCTAGAGAAGAGGCGACGTGACTACTGTTCTGACCCCCGCGAGCCCGCTGACGGCCGCTGACCGCTGCGACCGGTGCGGCGCTCAGGCCTACCTGCGCGTCGTTCTCATGAGCGGCGGTGAACTGCTCTTCTGCGCCCACCATGGACGCAAGTTCGAGCCAGAACTCAAGAAGATCGCCGCGGAAATACAGGACGAGACGGAGCGGCTCACCGCCCCCCCGGCGTCTGCGCCCGACGAGGACCGCTGAGTCCGTAGCGGAACGCTGACACATCGCATCCGACGACGAGCGAGGTCCGGCCACTCTGCGCCGGGCAGCCGCGGGCGGCTCCCCCCACTCCGGGGGAAGCCGCCCGCTCTCGTACCCTGGGCCCGCTCCTGGGCCCCTTGCGGGCGTGCTGCGTGTGCGGCTGCGCCGCGGGCGGCTGGCCGGGCGTCGTAGCGGGCTGAGCCGCCGGCTGCTGGGCCTGCGCCCCGGGCAGTGCCCCATCGGGGCTGTGTGCCGCCACGAGGGCCGTGTAAGCCGAGATCCGGGTGTACACCCCCGGATACAGGGGCTGGCCGCAGCCGGCCCCCCAGGACACCACGCCCACGACCTTGCCCTTGGCCACCAGCGGCCCGCCGCTGTCGCCCTGGCAGGCGTCCCGTCCGCCCAGCGGCACGCCGCCGCACAGCATGGACGCCCGGCGGTAGACGCCGTCCGCGCTGCCCGGATAGGCCCGCTCGCACGCCGCGTCCTGAAGGACCCGCACCCGCGCCCCGCGCAGGATGTCCGAGTAGGTGCCGTTGCCCACGACGTCGCCCCAGCCGTAGACGACGGCTTGTCCGCCCACCTGATAGGCCGGATCGCCCTGCGGCGCCATCGGGATCACATAGTTCTCCGGCACCGCGTTCCGCAGGGTGAGCACGGCGATGTCTCCGGCGTTCGACCCCGGGTCGAAGCCCGGGTTGACCCAGGTCTCCCGCGGCTCCACCTCCGCACCGGCGACGCCCCGCAGATCGTCGCGGCCGATGATGACGCGCAGGTCGTTCGCCTCGGCCACGTCGACGCCCAGCACCTCGTGGCTCAGGCAGTGCGCCGCCGTGACGACCGTTCTGCGGCCCACGATGACGCCGCCGCAGAACTGTCCGGCCCTGGCGGCCCCGAACCGCTGCCGGCTGCCCAGGGCGACCACCCAGGGCGCCTCTGAGCTCCTGACGGCCTGTCCTCCGACGACCGCACGGTCCGCCACCGCCGGAGCGGGGACCGCGGCCAGCAGCGCGATCGTCCCGGCCAGCAGGCAGCTCAGCGAACGCATACAGTCTCCTGACTCTACGGGGTCTCTCGTACACCAAGAGTCAACCCGCAGGGCCCGCGGCGCATCCGGAACCTGGACGGCATGCCTCCGGATCCGTCGCACTGTCACCCGAACAGCCCGCAGGGCCCGGTACCTCGGAAGAGGTACCGGGCCCTGCGGGGACTGCTTGCGTTCCGCTCCGGGGTCTAGTCCAGGTAGTCGCGGAGGACCTGGGAACGGGACGGGTGGCGCAGCTTGGACATCGTCTTCGACTCGATCTGGCGGATGCGCTCGCGCGTCACCCCGTAGACCTTGCCGATCTCGTCGAGGGTCTTCGGCTGGCCGTCGGTGAGGCCGAAGCGCATGGAGACCACGCCCGCCTCACGCTCGCTGAGCGTGTCCAGGACGGAGTGCAGCTGCTCCTGGAGCAGGGTGAAGCTGACGGCGTCGGCCGGCACGACCGCTTCGGAGTCCTCGATGAGGTCACCGAACTCGCTGTCGCCGTCCTCACCCAGGGGGGTGTGGAGGGAGATCGGCTCGCGGCCGTACTTCTGGACCTCGATGACCTTCTCCGGGGTCATGTCGAGCTCCTTGGCCAGCTCCTCCGGGGTGGGCTCGCGGCCCAGGTCCTGGAGCATCTGGCGCTGGACGCGCGCGAGCTTGTTGATGACCTCGACCATGTGCACCGGGATACGGATGGTGCGGGCCTGGTCGGCCATCGCGCGCGTGATGGCCTGGCGGATCCACCAGGTCGCGTAGGTGGAGAACTTGTAGCCCTTGGTGTAGTCGAACTTCTCGACCGCACGGATCAGACCGAGGTTGCCCTCCTGGATCAGGTCCAGGAAGAGCATGCCGCGGCCGGTGTAGCGCTTGGCCAGCGAGACCACCAGGCGGAGGTTGGCCTCCAGGAGGTGGTTCTTGGCGCGGCGCCCGTCCTCGGCGATGATCTCCAGCTCGCGCTTGAGCTTCGGGGCGAGCTTGTCGGAGTTCGCCAGCTTGTCCTCGGCGAACAGGCCCGCCTCGATGCGCTTGGCGAGCTCCACCTCCTGCTCGGCGTTGAGGAGGGGGACCTTGCCGATCTGCTTCAGGTAGTCCTTGACCGGGTCGGCGGTGGCACCGGCGACGGCGACCTGCTGCGCGGGAGCGTCGTCCTCGTCGTCGTCGGAGAGGACGAAGCCCTTGTTCTCGCCGGTCTCGTCCTCCTCCTCGCCCTTGCCCGGGGTCGGGGTCTCCTCCACGAGGTCCTCGTCGAGGAGCTCGTCGGCGTCCTTCTTCGCGGCGGTCTTCTTGGCCGCCGTCTTCTTGACGGCGGTCTTCTTGGCCACCGTCTTCTTCGCCGCCGCCTTCTTGGCAACGGCCTTCTTGGCGGGCGCGTCCGCGCTCTCGTCGTCGCCGTACGCCGCGGAGGCGGACGTGGCGGACGCCGAGGACGCGGTCTGCCGTGCCGTGACCGTCTTGGAGGCGACGGCCTTGGTGGCGGTGCGCTTCGCCGGGCTCTTCGCTGCGACGCTCTTGCGGGTGCGCTTGGGCGCCTCGGCGGCACTGACCATCAGCGTCACACCCTCCTCGTCGAGGACCTGGTTGAGGCTGCGCAGAACGTTCTTCCACTGGGTTGGCGGAATCTGGTCAGCCTCGAAGGCCCGACGCACGTCGTCGCCGGCGATCTGCCCCTCGGCCTTTCCCTGCTCGATGAGCGCCATCAGAGACTCGGATTCGGCGATCTCCGGCGGGAGCGTACGGGATGTGCTGGCCGACACGAACAACCTCTCGGAACGATGGAAACGGCTTCCGGCCCCGGCTCGCCCTGATCGGGGAACCGGTTCCGACGACCGCCGGCAAGGATGAACCGACGGCGCGCGGGTGATGGGATGCAGACGGACACAGCGCCCCGGACGAGGCCGGTATTCCCTCCGCGTCCACCACCTCTTTAGTCATCGCACTGCCTCAAGGAGCGTTACGCCCAATCCTCGTGGCCCGAGTCACACCCCAAAACAGAATGAATGCCTGTTCAACTGGACAAAACACTCTACTTCCTGGCGTCCCGGTCCGAGTTCCGGGAGGGGCGCAGGGGCCGGCGGACGGCTCACGCGTGCGGCCGCGCATCCGGCCGCACGCGTGGACCCCGTGCCGGCCCTGCGCGTGCGGCCCTTCTGTACGACCCCACTCGTACCGTCCCGCTCCTCTTGGCGGTCAGTGCTCGCGCGGCGCGGGCACCACGCGCTCGACGTCCGGGTGGGCGACGAGCAGCTGCCGCATGGCAGCCTCGGCCCCGGCCCCGTCGCCCGCGCCGACGGCGTCGACGATGCGGAGGTGGTGCCCCACGCCGGCTTCGGTGGGGCGGTCGCAGCCGCCGGCGGGCGCGCCCGAGACGTGCAGGGCGGAGGAGACGATGCCGGCGAGGTGCTCCAGCATGCGGTTGCCGGCGACCTGGAGGAGCAGGGAGTGGAACTCGGCGTCGGCGCGGGTGAAGGTCAGCGAGTCGCCCTGGGCCAGGGCGTGGCCCATGATCTCGGCCATGTCGGCCAGGCGCTGCTGGACGTCCTCGCGGCCGTGTCCGGCGGCGAGGCGGGCGGCCAGCGGCTCGATGGTCCAGCGCAGCTCGCACAGCTCGCGGCGCTGGTCGTCCCGCTGCGGGCCGAAGGCCCGCCACTCGATGATGTCGGGGTCGAGGAGGTTCCAGTCGCTGACGGGGCGGACGCGGGTGCCGACGTTGGGGCGCGCGCTGACGAGGCCCTTCGCCTCCAGGACGCGCAGGGACTCGCGGACGACGGTCCTGGAGACCTCGAAGCGCTGCCCGATCTCTTCGGGGACGAGCGGGCGGTCCGCGCCCAGGTCGCCCGAGACGATCATCTGGCCGAGCTGCTGCACGAGCTGGCCGTGCAGGCCCCGGCCCCGGCTGCCGGCGGCCCTGCGGCCGGCGCGGCTGAGCTCCGCCTCGCCGTCCCAGGCGGGCGGTGCTCCGCGGTCGGCCCCCGGGGCCTCCGCGTAGGAGTAGCGGTCAAGCTCGCCCGGGCCTGCGAGGCCGGAGTCGGCGGGGCGAGCCGCGGTCATCATGGTGTGCGCAAGGGTACTCACGCCTCCTTTGTCGGCGACACCTCGAGGTCCCTTGAGGTCTTTGGTGAAAAGCACACGAAAGGGTGATCGCCCATTACCTCACAATTGACGGCCAAACGGACAGAATCGGGCACTCTCCGAGATGGCTCATATGCGGAGCGTGACCGTCGCGGCCTGCGAACTCCGCACGTGAGAGGGGCCTCCGGGGCCCCCGGCCGCCGCGGCGACGGCCCTCACCGCGGCCTCCCGCGGAACACGGCGAGGACGTAGGCCCCGAGGAGCGTCCCGAGCGACAACGCGAGCGCCCAGCCGACCGGCTGGGAGACCAGCCGCAGCGCCGTCGAGACACCGCGGTCCATGCCGGAGGGCCACTGCACGATCGCGGCGGAGCGCAGGCGCTCCGGCAGCCCGACGAGCGAGCGGGCCGCGGGCTCGGCGAGCACGCTGCCGAGGACGGGCACGACGAGCGTCGGCACGGCCAGGACCGCGACCACCCCCAGCGCCGTCGACCGGAACAGCCCGGCGGCCAGCAGCCCCGCCCAGGCGCAGCCCAGGGTCAGCGCCGTCCAGCCCGCCAGCAGCACGGCCCAGTCGCGCGGGAGGGAGACGACGTCGTTGCCGAAGAGCAGCCCCAGGGCGCCGGCGTCGAGGAAGAGGGAGGCGAGGGCCAGCAGCACCGCCGCCACGGCGGTGACGGTGAGCTTGGCGAAGAGCAGGCCGAGGCGGCGCGGGACGGTGCCCTGGTCCGGGGCGAGGGCGGGGTAGCGGAACTCCTGGCCGAAGGCGAGCGCGCCGATGAGGCCGGCCCCGAAGACGGCGGGGGGCAGCGGCAGCAGGTCCGGCCAGCCGGTGATCACGCGCGGCCCGGGGGTGTTCCCGGACCTGGCGAGGAGGACGGCGACGAGCAAGGAGGCGGCGAGGGAAACGGCCGTCACGATCCAGCCGGTCCGCACTCCCGTGGCGCGGCGCAGCTCGTACCGCAGCGGCCAGGCCGGGTCGGGCGCCGGGAGCCGGGGCTGGAGGCGCGGGAGCTGAACGGGGCCGGCGGCCGCGGCGTCCGGCGTGTCCGCGCGGCCGCCTTCGGGCGCCTCCGCCGGGGGCGGCGCGGAGGGAGAGGGGGCGGACGGGGCGGGCCTGCGGCCGTCGGCCCGCAGCAGCGGGGGTACGGGGCCGGTGTCGCCGATCTCCTCGGTCAGCCGGTGGAGGAGGATGCCGTGCCGGTAGGCGGTCTCGCCGACGACGGCGCAGGTGCTGCCGTAGACGGACAGCTTGCTGCCGCCTTCCTGTACGACCTCCACGGCCTGCGCGCCCTCGGTGGCTTCCGCCTCGTCGGCCTCGGTACTGAGGGCGTGGGCGAGGCGGCTCGCCAGCGGCGAGTGGACGGCGACGCGCGGCCGCAGGCGGGTGCGGGAGAACTCGGCGGCCTCCTGGTCGGCGATCAGGCGGCCCTCGTCGATGGTGACGACCCGGTCGGCGATGCGGGCCGCTTCCTTGGGGTCGTGCGAGGTGACGAGGACGGCGCCGCCGTGGTCCGCGTAGGCCCGCAGCATGCCGTGCAGCCAGGCCGTCTCGCGGGGCGAGAGCTCGTGGCTGGGCTCGTCCAGGACGAGGGTGTGGGGGTCGCCGAGGAGGGCGGCGGCGAGACCGAGGCGGCGGTCCATGCCCAGCGAGAAGTCGCCGAGGCGCTGGCCTGCCAGGCCGCTCAGGCCGACGACCTCCAGGACGTCGTCGGCGCGCTCGGCGGGGACGCCCGCGGCGGCGCTGAGCATGCGGAGGTGACCCCGGGCAGTACGGGCCGGGTGGCCGGGGACGTCCCCGAGGACGACACCGATCTCGCGGGTGGGGTGCGGGACGCGGTCCAGGGGGCGGCCGTGGAAGAGCGCGACGCCGCGCCCGGGGTCGAGGCGCAGCAGGAGGCGCAGGGCGCTGGTCTTGCCCGCACCGGGGGCGCCGAGCAGGACGGTGACCCGGCCGGAGCGGGCCTCGAAGGTGAGGTCGTCGACGGCGGGGAACCGGTTTCGCTGGGGGGCGCTGGTGAGTCCGATGGCCTGGATCATGGCTTCTCTCGCGGGGCGTGAGACGGCTCGGCGGCACCCCTCGGCCCGCTCGGTGACCGAGGCGGCCGAGGGCGCAGGGGATCGCTGGGACGTACGGCAGCACCGTAACCCGGTATGTCCGAATTGCCATGCAATGTAGGCAGTTGTAAGCGTGTCCCCTCATGGGCATGCGCTCCTGCGCATGCGCATGCGCATGCCCGGCCGGCGGGCGCCGCCGCGGCCTGCGACCCTCCGGCGTGGCGGCCGGGCGGCGCGGGCCGGTGGGGGCTAGGCCTCGGGGCGCAGCATGGGCGGGTTGAGGAGCGTGGCCCCGCCGGCCCGGAAGAGCTGGGCCGGACGGCCGCCCTGACGCGTCGTCGTCCCGCCGGTGGGCACCAGGAAGCCGGGGGTGCCCGTCACCTTCCGGTGGAAGTTGCGGGGGTCGAGGGCGACGCCCCACACCGCCTCGTAGACCCGGCGCAGCTCGCCGACGGTGAACTCCTGGGGGCAGAACGCCGTGGCCAGCGAGGAGTATTCGATCTTGGACCGGGCGCGCTCGACGCCGTCGGCGAGGATCTGCGCGTGGTCGAAGGCCAGGGGCGTCACCTGCTCGCCGTCGCGGCCGTAGCCGGCCTCCTGGTCCAGCAGTTCCTCCACCGGCGCCCAGCGCACGCTGCGCGCGTCTCCCCCGGGGCGCGGAGCGGGCAGGTCCGGCGCGAGCGCCAGATGCGCGACGCTCACCACCCGCATGCGCGGGTCGCGCTTCGGATCGCCGTACGTGGCGAGCTGCTCCAGGTGGGCGGCGTTGGGCAGTACGGGGCCCGCGGGGTCGTGGGCGTTGAGCCCGGTCTCCTCGGCCAGCTCCCGCGCGGCGGCGGTCGTCAGGTCCTCATCGCCCCGCACGAACCCGCCCGGCAGCGCCCAGCGACCCTGGTACGGCGCCTCACCGCGGCGCACGGCCAGCGCGCACAGCGCGTGCCTTCGCACGGTGAGCACGACCAGGTCGACGGTGACAGCGAAGGGCGGAAAGGCCGACGGGTCGTAGGGCATGACGCGATCATAGTCGTCTTCCTGACGATAAACAGGGTCTTGCGAAGGGCCGGGGAACGCCCCCTCCGCGAGCCTCGGCAGCACCCCGCTCACACCCCCAGTTGCAGGCCGTCGGCGGCTTCCTCGACCATGCCGAGGCCGAGCCTGCTGATCCGCATCGAGAAGGGCTGCTCGGCGATGCGCAGCCCGGTGAACCTGAGCGCCCCGAGCGGCGCGGTGTGCAGCGGCCGCACCGCGACGCAGCCCGCCGGCGCGTCGGGCCGCAGACCGGCGAGCGCGGTCAGCAAGTGCACCGCGCCCGCGGCGGCGACGGCAGCGGGACGGCAGGCGGCCGGGTGCGGCAGCGGCGCGCTCCCGGCCGTGCGCTGCTCCCCCGCGTACATCTCCGGCAGCCGGTGCCCGAAGGCGGCCGCCGCGTCCAGGGTGCCGCGCAGCAGCGCGCCGGCCTCCTTCTCGTATCCGGCGGAGGCCAGGCCCGCCACGGCCACGGCCGTCTCGTGGACCCGGACCGCGCCGCTGCGGTGACCGAAGGGGTTGTGCCCCGGCTCCTTCGCCCCGAGGCTGCGCAGGCCCCAGCCGGAGTCGAGCGCCGGGCCGCCGAGCAGCCGGGCGAGCTGTTCGGTCTGCACCTTGTCGAGCAGGCCCGGCGCAAGCATCCCTCCGCCCAGCAGGCCCGTGTCGAGGAGGTGCGCGGCGGAACCGCCCAGGTGCGGTATCCGGCGCCCTTCGGGTGTGCGGGCGGCCGCGGGGCGCCCGCCGCCCGGATCCTCCACCCAGAAGTCCTCGCGGAACCGTCCGCGCAGGCCGGCCGCCCAGCTCCGCCACTGCTCGGCCCCGGGGCGGCCGCAGGCGTCGAGGAGGTCGGCCCCGAGCAGCGCCGCGCGGTGGGCGTGCGCCTGCGTCTCGCACCGGTACGGCCCGCCGGGCACCGGGTCCGCGAGGTAGCCGTCCTCGCCCGCCGCGGCCCGCAGCCACGCGAGGCAGCGCTCGGCGGCGGGCAGCAGCACCTCCGTCTCCCGCTCCGGAAGCCCCCACCGGCGGGCCTCCGCCAGGACGACGGGGAACAGCAACGTGGCCTCGATGCCGGTGCAGCCGGGCGGCAGGTGCGCCCCGGCGTGGCGCAGGGCTCCGGGGATCCGCCCGCTGTCGGGGCCCTGTCCCGCCAGCTGCGTACGGGCCAGGGTGCGCAGTGTGCCGGCGGCCAGCCGGACGCCGAGGGGCAGCGTCATCCGCGCCGCCCAGAGGGCCTCGGCGGGGGCGAGGCCGCAGCGCCAGGGGACGCCGGCCGCCAGATGGACGTCACCGGGGCTGCCGGGGTCGCGCACGAGCAGCGCACGGAGATCGTCGAGGGCCGCGGCGAGCAGGGCACCCGCCCGCGGGTCGTCCCCCTCCGCCTGCGGGTCGCCCCAGGGCACGCTCGCCGGGCGCCCAGGAGGGACGGCCGCCTCGGGCTGCCGGACCCTGCCGGGCTGCTCGGGCAGGACGCGCAGCTCGATGCTCCGCGTGCCTCCCGGCGGCAGCTCGATCTCCCAGCACAGCAGCCCGGCCGACGCCAGGGCGTCCCCCGGCGGAGGATCGGCGGTGACCGCAGCCTGTGCTTCCGCCGTGGACCACCGCAGGCCGGAGGCGTGCACCCCGGCGGGGACCTCGGGCCCGGCCGCCCCCGCCGCGACCGCGCTCAGCTCCGCGAGGTCGGTGCCCAGGGAGACCTCGACGGGCAGCCGCAGCGCACGGGCCGCGGTACTGCGCAGGGCGATCCGCTCGACGCCCTCGGCCGAACGCAGCCGCTCGACCGTGACGGCGGGGTCGGGCCCCGAATCCGCGGCCGTCCTCACGGCGCCGACGAAGCGGGCGCGGTCGGCGCCGAGCATCCGCCCCTGCACGGGCAGCGGCTCGGCGCCGCCGACCCTCAGCCGGCAGCGGGCCAGGAGCCGGCGCCCGCCGCGGTAGAAGCCGTCGAGCCCCTGCCCGGTCATCTGCCCGTGCTCCCCGGAGATCGCCAGGGCCGGCAGGGCGACGCAGATCATGGCCGTGTGGACGGGCTGCGGAGCGGGCGGGCGCCCCGGGGCGGGGCGCTGGGGCGGACCATGCCGGGGCCGGGGCGGCTGGCCATGGGGGACGATGCCTTGCACTTGACTGCGCTCCCCTGTGGGTGTCACGGACCGGGACGGCGGACGACGATTGCGGGCCACACGGATGAACGGCGCCGGGCCCGCCGAGGTCACGGTGTGGGGGGCCGCCTGTGTGGGCCATGGGTTCACTGCGGCCGCTCCTCCCGGCTGCGGTCCCCCTTGCGGGGGCTCCTGCGCCGCGTGCGGGGCTTGCCGGCGGGCCCGGCCGGGCCCCCGGGGCCGGTGCTGCCCGCGGGACCGCCGGGCCGCGTCCGCCGGCGGGCACCCCGCGTGCTGCCGGTGCCTTGCGGCGCCGAAATCGCCGAGCCCGTCGAGGCTGCCGCGGCTTCCAGGCGCTCCACCTCGGCCCGGACGGCGTCCTGAAGCGCCCGGTCGGCCTGTTCCTGCCGCAGGCACTGGCGGAGCGGCTCGGGATCCAGCCCTTCGTTGCACGCGCGGTAGAGCAGCTGAGCGAAGACGTACTCGGGATCGGCGGTGAGCGCCCGGCTCAGCGCGACCCGGGCCTCCGGCTGGTCGTCCGCGGCCCAGGCCACCCAGCCGGCGAGGGTGACGGGAGCCGCCGCGTACTCCGCGTACGGATACACGCAGCGGCGGGCCAGGGCGCGCCACAGCCTCAGCACGGCGGCGGCTCGCGGGCCCTCCATCCACTCCGCGGCCCGGTCGCGCGCGACGCGGTCCTGCAGACCCACGATGACCGTGGCGGCTTCTTCGTCGGTGAGGAGGGAGTCGTCGCGCGCGTCGGCCGCGGGCCTGGCGGGGAGCGGCGGCGTCCCGTCGAAGCGGTCGGCCAGGGTCCGCGCGAGGGCGAGCGCCTCCTGCCGCACGGGCTCGCAGCCGGCGCCGCCGAGGATGCGGGGCACCATCGCAAAGGCCGCGGCGTCAAGCGCCTTGCGCTGTTGCTCCGCCCTCTCCCCCGTGAGGGGTTCGTACCGCTCCTCCATCTCGCGCAGGGTGCCGCGCACCTCGATGCCGGCGTAGGTGGCGGCGGCCGCCATGACCGACGTGCCGGGCAGGGAGAGGGGGGTGCCGTCAGGCGGGCAGCAGCGGGGGTCGGGGCAGCAGTACGACCAGAACCGGCCGCCGGAGATGCACAGGGCCTCGTGCACGGGCATGTCCAGGCGGCCGCAGGCGCGGCGCAGGCTCTGGGCGAGCGGGCGCAGCCGCTCCATCACCTGCTGCGCCGTCTGCCCGCCGGCGGCGTCGGGGTCCTGGCAGAAGAAGATGACCACGCCGTCGGGGCGGCTGCCGCGCCTGCTGCTGCCGGTCAGGAGGGTCTCGGCGAGCTGGTCGCAGACCTCCGGCCACTCTTCGCCGCTGCGCGGGATGCCGAGCCGGAGCCGGCCCCCGAAGCGGCCCCGGTCGCCGTGCAGCGCGACGAGGACCACGCTGTCGGTCGGGTGGAAGCCGAGGAGATACGGAAGGGCGTCGGCCAGCTCGGCCGGGGAGCGGAGGGTGACCTGCTGCTCGGGGTCCGGGCCCGGTGCGCCGGGCTCGCCGGCGGACGGGGAGGAGGGGACGGAGGGACGGGAGGATTCGTTGTGCTGCGTCATGGCCCGAGAGTCCCGCGGCCCCGCCGGAGCCCGCCAGGCCTGTGGATAACTCCGGAATATGGTCCTACTAATGCTGTGGACTGGGGTTTTCCACAGCCGGCCGGGCCCGTTCGCGCATTGTCAGTGCACTCGTGTTGCATGGGGGCATGACGAACGAAGACCTCCGCGCCTCGGCCGACGCCGTCCTGGCCCGCCTCGTCGGCGACACCACGGGCACGGCGAGACTGCGCGAGGACCAGTGGGTGGCGATCGAGGCGCTGGTCGCCCACCACCGCCGCGCCCTGGTCGTGCAGCGGACGGGCTGGGGCAAGTCGGCGGTGTACTTCGTCGCGACCGCCCTGCTGCGGGCCCGCGGCAGCGGCCCCACGGTGATCGTCTCGCCGCTGCTGGCCCTGATGCGCAACCAGGTGGACGCCGCGGCGCGGGCGGGCATCCGCGCCCGCACGATCAACTCCGCCAACGTCGAGGAGTGGGACACCGTCCAGGCCGAGGTGGCGGCCGGCGAGGTCGACGTGCTCCTCGTGTCGCCGGAGCGGCTGAACAACCCCGACTTCCGCGATCAGGTCCTGCCCAAGCTCGCCGCGGCGACCGGTCTTCTCGTCGTCGACGAGGCCCACTGCATCTCCGACTGGGGCCACGACTTCCGGCCCGACTACCGCCGGCTGCGCACCATGCTGGCCGACCTGCCGCCCGGCGTGCCCGTCCTCGCCACGACCGCCACCGCCAACGCCCGCGTCACCGCCGACGTCGCCGAGCAGCTGGGCACGGGCGAGGAGTCGACCCGGGCGCTGGTGCTGCGCGGCCCGCTGGACCGCGAGAGCCTGAGCCTCGGGGTGCTGCAGCTGCCCGACGCCGCGCACCGGCTGGCCTGGCTCGCCGACCACCTCGGCGAGCTCCCCGGCTCGGGCATCATCTACACCCTCACCGTCGCGGCCGCCGAGGAGGTCACCGCGTTCCTGCGCCGGTGCGGCCACACCGTCACCGCGTACACGGGCAAGACGGAGAACGCGGACCGCCAGCAGGCCGAGGAGGATCTGCTCGCCAACCGCGTCAAGGCGCTCGTCGCCACCTCAGCGCTGGGCATGGGCTTCGACAAGCCCGACCTGGGCTTCGTGGTCCACCTGGGCTCCCCCTCCTCCCCCATCGCCTACTACCAGCAGGTCGGCCGCGCCGGCCGCGGCGTCGAGCACGCCGAGGTCCTCCTGCTCCCGGGCAAGGAGGACGAGGCGATCTGGAAGTACTTCGCGTCCCTCGCCTTCCCTCCGGAGGACCAGGTCCGCCGCACGCTGGAGGTGCTCGCCGCCTCGGACCGGCCCGTCTCCCTGCCGGCCCTCGAGCCCCGGGTCGAGCTGCGGCGCTCCCGCCTGGAGACCATGCTCAAGGTCCTCGACGTCGACGGCGCCGTGCACCGGGTGCGGGGCGGCTGGACGGCGACGGGACGCCCGTGGACGTACGACGCCGAGCGCTACGCCTGGGTCGAGCGGCAGCGCGGCGCGGAGCAGCAGGCGATGCGCGACTACGCCACCACGACGCAGTGCCGGATGGAGTTCCTGCGCCGCCAGCTGGACGACGAGCAGGCGGCCCCGTGCGGGCGCTGTGACAACTGCGCGGGTCCGCGCTTCTCCGCGGATGTCTCGGCCGGGGCCCTCGACGCCTCGCGGGGCGAGCTGGGCCGCCCGGGCGTGGAGGTCGAGCCGCGCCGGATGTGGCCGACGGGGATGCCCGCGGTCGGTGTCGACCTCAAGGGCCGCATCCCGGCGGGCGAGCAGGCCGCGACCGGCCGTGCCCTCGGGCGGCTGTCCGACATCGGCTGGGGCAACCGGCTGCGCCCCTTGCTCGCACCGCAAACGCCGGACGGGCCTGTTCCGGATGATGCGGCGGCCGCGGTGGTGACCGTGCTGGCCGACTGGGCCCGCGGTCCCGGCGGTTGGGCCTCCGGTGCCGCGGACGCCCCCGCACGCCCCGTGGGTGTCGTCGCGCTCGCCTCGCGGACGCGGCCGCAGCTGATCCGCTCGCTCGCCGAGCGCATCGCCTCCGTCGGCCGGATGCCCCTGCTCGGCACCGTCGAGTACGGCGGCGCGGACAGCGACACCCGGGTGCCGCGCACCAACAGCGCCCAGCGGCTGCGGGCGCTGGACGGCGCGCTGACCGTCCCGCCGGAGCTCGCGGCGGCGCTGGCCTCCGCCGGCGGGCCCGTCCTGCTGGTCGACGACTTCACCGACACCGGGTGGACGCTGGCCGTGGCCGCCCGGCTGCTGCGGCGGGCCGGAGCGGCCGAGGTGTTCCCGATGGTGCTGGCGGTGCAGGGCTAGCCGCGCCCGGCCTGAGGGGCCGGCGGGGGCGGCCGGGGCGCCATGAGCCGCGCGCCGCCGGCCATTGGCGCCAATTGATCGTTGCCGCAGGCCCGCGGCACGGCGAGAATTGGACCGATCCCGCTCTCGTCCGTCCACGGCCCGCCGGGACGGCCGTCGTGGCACGCACTCCTGCCCGCCGCCGCCCGGCCCGTGGCATGCAGCCGAAGGGAGGGTCATGGCCTTCGACTTCGCACCGCCCCCGCCTGCCGAGCCCGGACACCGGCTCAGCCGGATGCTCGAGCCCTCCGAGTGGGCCGCGGCCGGAATTCCCCTGCTGCGCAATCCGCGCGAGGTGATCACCGGTCTGCACGCCCGCCATCTGCCGGCGCCGTCGACAGCCGTCGTCGCCGTCCTCGACCACGACGAACGGCTCACGGCGAGCGCTTCGTTCGTCCGCCGGCCCACCCCGCCCGACGGCTGGGAGCTGCGCAACGCACTCCTCGCCCAATTGCGCAGGGTGACCCCGCACGACCTGCGGCGGCGCACCCCGGTCCGGACGGCCGTGCTGCTCTACTGCCGTGCGGGCGAGGCCCATTGGACCGAAGAGGACGGGGCGTGGATGTGGGGCCTGCGTGACGCCTGCACGCTGCACGGGCTGCGCTGCGGGGCGTACATCACGCTGACCGCGGGCGGCTGGCAGATTCTCGGCGAAGGCCGCAGCGGACGCCGGCCGCGCTCACCGGAGCACCCTCCGGCGCCCATATCGTCGGGCGGCGGCGGTGCGCCCCAAGCACACCGCCACACAGCAGCCCGCTGACGGCCGCCGGGGGGCGGGCATCGCACGCCGGGGCACCACACACCTGCGTACAGGTCTGGGGCACCACACACCCGCGTACAGGACCGGGGCACCACACACCCGCATACAGAAACGGATCCCTACGGCCACCCCGCCGGGGGGGGGGTGACCGCAAGGATCCGTCCTCAGACGCCCGCGGAGATCAGGGCGTTGACGCGCTGGGGGTCGCCACAGACGATCATCAGCGCGCCGGCGCGGGACATTGCCACGGGCAGCGCGCGGGCGATCGCATCGTCCGCGCCGCCGTTGACGGCGACGACCACGACGGGCCGGGAGCCGGCCCGGTCCGCGTCGGCGGCCGCGTAGAAGACGTCGTCACGGGCATCGTGCTGCGCCCAGTAGGACGCCTCACCGAAGGACAGCTCGTGCGCGGCCCAGGGGTGCGGGTCGCCGGTCGTGAGCACCAGGATCTCGCCGGGCGCGCGGCCGGTGTCGAGCAGCAGGTCGACGGCCTCGTCCGCGGCGTCCAGGGCACCCTGCACGGAGGCGGGGATCAGCTGGACCTGCGGACCGGCGGCGGCCGCGGCCGGCCGCGCCGCGGCGGGCCGGGACGGAGCCGGGGCCGGCACCGGGCCGCGCTGGGCGGCGGGGCCGGGCCGCGGGGCCGGACGGGGGCCAGGAACAGGGCGGGGGGTCGGCGTCGTACGGCCGGGGGCCGGCACGGCGCTGGGACCCGGGACACTCTCGTGAATCTGAGGCTCCTCGGGGATGAGAGGCATGAGTTGATGTTTATCAAACGCCGGTGCGAGTCGCGTCGGCGGGTGGCGGTCAGGGCCGCTCAGAATTCGAAACCGAGCTGGCCACCGGCCTCCAGTGAAGCTGTGTCGGGGACGCTGCGAACCCGCTTGAGGTGCTGCCACCTGGGCAGCGCGTCCAGATAGGACCAGGACAGCCGGTGATGCGGGGTGGGGCCCAGCGCCTCCAGGGCGGCGCGGTGCACCGGCGAGGGGTATCCGGCGTTGTCACAGAAGCCGAAGTCTTCGTAGCCGGCGCCCAGTTCCGCCATCATGGCGTCGCGCCGGACCTTGGCGAGCACGGACGCCGCCGCGACGACCACGCAGGACTGGTCGCCCTTGATGACCGTGCGGACCCGCCAGGGATCGCCGAGGTAGTCGTGCTTGCCGTCGAGGATCACCATCTCCGGCCGGACGGGCAGTGCCTCCAGGGCACGGTTCGCCGCCAGCCGCAGGGCCGCCGTCATGCCCAGCTCGTCGATCTCCTGTGGGGAGGAGTGGCCGAGCGCGTGGGCGGTGACCCAGCTCTCCAGCTGCCCGGCGAGGGCCGTCCGCCGCTTGGGCGTCAGCAGCTTGGAGTCGGTGAGGCCCTCGGGAGGGCGGCGCAGCCCTGTGACGGCCGCGCACACGGTGACCGGGCCGGCCCAGGCGCCCCGGCCGACCTCGTCGAGCCCGGCGACGACCTTGGCTCCGGTCGTTGCGCGCAAGGAGCGCTCGACGGTGTGGGTAGGCGGTTCGTACGGCATGGCGCCAGCAAGCGTACGCCCCTGCGGGTGGCCCGAGTAGCCCCGCCCCCTCCCCTTTCTTCCGGCCGGTTCCATTCCGGTTTCCCGCGGGTACGCAGGCGCCTCTCCTGCTGGTACTCCCGCACCCTTCCCGCGGGTACGCCGGCACCCGCGGGCCCGGTCGCCCGGGCCGCCGCTCAGCCCCGGCCGGCGGCGCCTACCTGCGGCCCGCGCCCGTGGGAAGCCAGCCCGGGAGCTGCTCGGTGCGCCGCAGCCAGTCGCCGGGCGGCGTGCCCCGCTCGCCCGCGGCGACCACTCCGCCGACGATGGCGCAGTTGGTGTCCACGTCACCACCGACCTGCGCCGTGGTCCAGAAGGCGGACTCGTACGACGTGAGGTTGCGCGCGGCGGACCACAGGGCGAACGGCACGGTGTCGTGCGCGCTGGTGCGCCGTCCGCAGCCGAGGACGGCGGCGACGGTGGTCGGGTCGCCGTAGTCGAGCATGTCCCGCGCACGGCGCAGCCCCGCCTGGACGGCGCTGCGCGGCACGAGGGCGATGACGCCGTCCAGGAGCGCCTCGGGGGCGGGAGGCCCGGCCTGCCCCGCGGCGAGGGCCGCCGCGGCGGCCACGGCCATGGTCCCGGCGACCGCCTCGCGGTGCTGGTGCGTGGTGTACGCGGAGATCTCGGCCTGGTGCGTGGCCTGTTCCGGGTCGTCCGCGTACCAGGCGCCGAGCGGGGCGATGCGCATGGCCGCGCCGTTGCCCCAGGAGCCCTGCCCGTTGAAGAGGGCCGAGGCCAGCTCGCGCCAGTCGCCGCCCTCCCTGACCAGGCGCAGCATGCGGCCCACGGCCGGCCCGTATCCCCGGTCGAAATCGTGGTGCTCCGCGAAGGAGCGGGCGAGCGCGTCCTGGTCGATGCGCCCGTGCCCGGCGAGGACGGCCAGCACGGAGCAGGCCATCTCGGTGTCGTCGGTCCACTGCCAGGGGGAGGGGGGCAGCTCGCGGCGCTTGAGGGACGGGTAGTTGCCGGGGACGAAGAACTGGGAGCCGAGGGCATCGCCGAGGGCCAGCCCGCGCAGGCTCGCCAGTGCGCGGTGGAATCGGTCAGCGGTCATCGCAGCGAACTCTAATTCCTTTCCGGCGGCCACGGTGATGTCTGAGCGGCTTCGGCGAGGTCCAAGCCGCTTCGGCGAGGTCCAAGCCGCTTCGGCGAGGCCTAGCCGGTGAAGCCGTACGGTTCGGGGGTGCACCACCGCTCGAAGGGCCGGTCGAGGTGGTACCGGCCGTCCGGCCCGAGGATCAGCGCGCGGCTCTCGGCGTTGCCCGGGTTCGACAGGGACTCGAACTCGGCGACCGTCCAGTGGAACCAGCGCATGCAGAAGAGCCGCATGGTCAGGCCGTGGGTGACCAGCAGGACGTTCGGCGGGTGGCCGGGGTCCTCGAAGCTGCGCCACAGGCTCTCCAGGAAGGCTCCGACGCGGTCGTAGACGTCGGCTCCGGACTCGCCCTGGGCGAAGCGGTAGAAGAAGTGGCCGTAGGTGTCCCGGTACGCCTTCTGCTTGCGCACGTCGACCGGGTCCTGCCAGTTCCCCCAGTCCTGCTCGCGCAGCCGCGGCTCCTCGCGGACGCGCACGCGGCCCGGGTCGAGCCCCAGGGCGTGGAAGGTCTGGTGGGCGCGCCGGTACGGCGAGACGTACGCCGAGACCCGCTCGTCCCCGAAGAGCTCGCGGAGCGGCCCCCCGGCCTCCCTGGCCTGCTTGCGGCCCCGCTCGGTCAGGCTCAGGGCGTGGTCGGGCTCCCGTTCGTAGACGGTGTCGTCGACGTTGCCCGCCGACTCGCCGTGCCGGATGAGAACGATGCGTCGGGGCCTTGCCATGCCGCCACCCTAGATCGAGCGCCGGCAGCCCGCCCGGCCGGCCTGTGATCAGTTCCCGGCCGGCGGCCCCGCGGACCAGCAGCCGCTCCCCCGCACGGATCCTTGTACGGGCGGACGCCGGCGCGTACTCCGTCCAGGGCACGGGAGCGGCCGGCGCCGGCCCGGCGGCGGCCCGCGCGGGGCCTTCCTGCTATCCGCCGGCCGTCGGGAGGACTCCGCAGCGCCTCACGAGGCTCATACGGTCCAGGACGGCTCCAAGGCGACGATGTCGCCGCCGATCGACGCCACATCGGCTTCGAGCTGCGTCCGCAGGGCGAGCCGCTCGACCCGCTCCGCGCGGTACTTCCCGTGCTCGGCCTCGGAGTTCCACACGGAGAGGACGAGGAACTCCTGGCCGGGGGCCTCCCCGAAGATGCCGCGCAGCATGCCGGGAGACCCGGCCATGGCCGGGTTCCACACCTTCTCCTGCATCAGGGTGAAGTGCTCCACGCGGTCCTCCCGGACCCGGCAGTGGGCGATGCGCACCACGTCCGCATCGGCGAACTGCGGGCTGAAGCCCACCTTCACGTCAAACCGGTGCTCGAACAGCCGCACTTGGACGTTCTTGCACGTCCCCGCCTGGGCGGCCGCCAGCCTGTCGTGGGACCGCGCCATGAAGGAGTCGTAGAACGCCCGGCTCTCCCAGAAGCCGAACAGGTGCACCACCTGCGGGCGCCCTCTGCTCCAGCCCCCGCCCTGCCCCCGGAAACCGGGCTCGCCGAGCAGTCCCGCCCATTTGCGTTGCCCGCGTTCGAAGCCGCGGCGGTCGACCACGGTGCAGCGAGTCCACTTGACCAGCACCGCGCCATCGTACGGCCCGGGCAGCGGCCCGCAGTCACGTACCGGAGGACTGCACCCGTCCGAGGGCCGCCGCGTCCGCCTCGCCGAGCTCGATCCGGAACTCTCGCGCCAGCAACCGCACCAACTCCGCCGCGCGCACCTCCCGTTGCTCCTCCACTCCGTCCGGCCCGGCGGTAACGAGCATGGAGCCCACCAGACTCCGTCGTATACCGGGCTCCGTCTGCTGTACCACCACGCGCGAGACGAACGGTGAGTGCGGATGCGTGGAGATGTAGTGGTTCATGACGGCGTAGTCGACCGGAACGCGCTCCTCCGGGCCGAAGGCGTACAGGTCGAACCAGCCCTCCGGATGGAGCGAACGGAGCACCTGCACATCCCCCCGCTCCCGCTCGATGCCGAACGTCCAGCCGCCCTGCCGCACCTGCGTCCGCGTCTGCCCCTGCGCCCCGTCCCGGAACGGCAAGGGCTCCAGCAGCCCCTCTCCGCCGAAGCCGACGTCGCACAGCCACTGCTCGCCGCCGGCCTCAACCTTCAGTGCCATATGGGTGACCGGGCGCACCTTTTCGCTGCCCATTCTGATCCGCGCGCCGATTCCCGTGAAGGAGAACCCGATGCGCTCCAGAACCGCGGCGAAGAGCAGGTTCTGCTCGTAGCAATAGCCTCCGCGGCGCTGCGCCACCATCTTGTCCTGAAGCGACTTGACGTCCAGGAGGATCGGTCGGCCCAGCAGGATTTCCAGGTTCTCGAAGGGGAAGGCGGCCACGTGGCCGCGGTGCACTGCCCTGAGCGTCTCCACGTCGGGCCGCACCGGTCCCTCCACGCCGATGCGCGCCAGATACGCGTCCAGGTCCAGATCCGCGCCGCCCCATGTGAAATCGCCCGTCATTACTGCTGCCCTCTCCCCTTCACTGCTGCCCTCTCCCCTTCGGCCGGTCACCCGACAGTATTCCCTCCGGGCGCTGGCCCGCCCGCCGGCTACCGCTGCGCAACACCGGCCGCCTTCAGCACTGCCGAGGCGGCTTCCCGTGCGCTGCGCGCGGGGGCCGGAGTGCCGGTGATCGCCGCCGTGGTGATCGCGCCGTCGGCCAGGACGGCCAGTTGTTCCGCTACGGGCCCGGGGTCCGCGGCTCCCGCGTCGCGTACGAGTCCGTGCAGATAGCGCAGCACTTCGGCTTTGTGGTCCCTTACGGCCTCAGCCACGGCCGGGGAGGCCGTACCGAGTTCACCGTAGGCATTGATGAACGCGCAGCCGTGGAAGTCCGGTTCGGCGAACCATTCCTCCAGCCAGTCGAATACGGCGAGGGGGCGTTCCGCCGCCGTCGGGCGCGTGGCGACGTACGCGGCGAGCGCGCCCCGCCAGCGCCCGTCGCGGCGCCGCAGATAGGCCTCCACCAGCACTTCCTTCGACGGGAAGCGCTGATAGAGACGCTTGAGCGAGACCCCGGACGCCGTACGGATCCGGTCCATCCCGACCGACTGGACGCCGTGCTCGTAGAAGAGGGTCTCCGCGGCGTCGAGCAGGCGTCCGTCGGCTTCGGTGATGTCCATGGCCCCTCCCGGGCTGGCGCGGAGAACGATCGTTCTCTAGGCTACACACGAAACGAGAGAACGACCGTTCTCCACCTTTTCCCGTGCGGAAGGGCATGCCATGACCCAGCGCCCACCCCTGCCCCCCTTCGACGAATCCTCCGCCCGCGCCAAAGTGCAGGCTGCCGAGGACGCCTGGAACAGCCGCGATCCCGAACGGGTCGCCCTCGCCTACACCGAGGACAGCGTCTGGCGGAACCGGGACGAATTCCTCACCGGCCGCGACGCGATACGGGCCTTCCTGCGACGCAAATGGGAGAGGGAGCTGGACTACCGCCTGCGCAAGGAGCTCTGGTCGTGGTCCGGCAACCGGATCTCGGTGTGCTTCCGGTACGAGTGGCACGACGCCGGCGGGCAGTGGTGGCGCAGCTACGGCAACGAGCAGTGGGAATTCGCCCCGGACGGCCTGATGCGGCGTCGCGAGGCCAGCATCAATGACGTGCCGATCACCGAGGCGGAAAGGGAGTTGACCCCCTGAACGTAAGGGACAGGAAAGCCCGGGCAGAGAAACCCGGGCACGAAAAAGGGCGGCGCCCCGGAGGAATGCATCCTCCGGGGCGCCGCCCTCGTCACATCGATCAGCTGCAACCGCTGGTCGAGCCGCAGCCCTCGCACAGGTAGCAGCTGCCCGCGCGGCGCATCTTCGTGCCGCAGGAGAAGCACAGCGGTGCGTCGGCGTTCAGCCCCAGCTGCATCTCCACCAGCTCGGTGGAGTTGTGGGCCTGCTTCGGGGCCGGGACCGCGGCGGGCTGGGCCGGGGCCTCGGGCTTCGAGGGCTGGACGTGACGGGGCGCGGACTGGGCGAGGCCCTCCACGTCGACGTCCTCGTCGGTCGGCTCGTACGAGCCGGTGTCCAGGTGGCGCTGGCGCTCCTCGGCGGAGTGGATGCCGAGGGCCGAGCGGGTCTCGAAGGGCAGGAAGTCCAGCGCCAGGCGGCGGAAGATGTAGTCGACGATCGACTGCGCCATCCGCACGTCCGGGTCGTCCGTCATGCCGGCCGGCTCGAAGCGCATGTTGGTGAACTTCGAGACGTACGTCTCCAGGGGCACGCCGTACTGGAGACCCACCGAGACGGCGATGGAGAAGGCGTCCATCATGCCCGCGAGGGTCGAGCCCTGCTTGGACATCTTCAGGAAGACCTCGCCGAGACCGTCGTCCGGGTAGGAGTTGGCGGTCATGTAGCCCTCGGCGCCGCCCACCGTGAAGGAGGTGGTGATGCCCGGGCGGCCCTTGGGAAGGCGCTTGCGGACGGGGCGGTACTCGACGACCTTCTCCGCGGCGGGGGCGGCGGCCTCGGGGGCCTTGGCCTCCTCCTTCTTCTTGGCGGAGAGCGGCTGGCCGACCTTGCAGTTGTCGCGGTAGATCGCGAGGGCCTTCAGGCCGAGCTTCCAGCCCTCGTAGTAGACCTCCTCGACCTCCTCGACGGTGGCCGACTCGGGCAGGTTGACCGTCTTGGAGATGGCGCCGGAGAGGAACGGCTGGGCGGCGGCCATCATGCGCACGTGGCCCATGGCGGAGATCGCGCGCTCGCCCATGGCGCAGTCGAAGACCTCGTAGTGCTCGGGCTTGAGGCCCGGGGCGTCGATCACGTTGCCGTGCTCGGCGATGTGGGCGACGACCGCCTCGATCTGCTCCGGCTGGTAGCCCAGGCGCTTGAGCGCCTTCGGCACCGTGTTGTTGACGATCTGCATCGAGCCGCCGCCGACGAGCTTCTTGAACTTGACCAGGGCCAGGTCCGGCTCGACGCCCGTGGTGTCGCAGTCCATCATCAGGCCGATGGTGCCGGTGGGCGCCAGCACGGAGGCCTGGGCGTTGCGGAAGCCGTCCTTCTCACCGAGGCGGAGCACGTCCTGCCAGGCCTCGGTCGCGGCGGCCCAGACCGGGGTGTCCAGGTCGTCCACGCGCTTGGCGGTGGCGTTGGCGTCGGAGTGCTGCTTCATGACGCGCTTGTGGGCGTCGGCGTTGCGGGCGTAGCCGTCGTACGGGCCGACGACGGCGGCCAGCTCGGCGGAGCGCTTGTACGAGGTGCCGGTCATCAGGGAGGTGATGGCACCGGCGAGGGCACGGCCGCCGTCGCTGTCGTACGCGTGGCCGGTGGCCATCAGCAGGGCGCCGAGGTTGGCGTAGCCGATGCCCAGCTGGCGGAAGGCGCGGGTGGTCTCGCCGATCTTCTCGGTCGGGAAGTCGGCGAAGCAGATGGAGATGTCCATCGCCGTGATGACCAGCTCGACGACCTTGGCGAAGCGCTCGGCGTCGAACGACTGGTTGCCCTGGTCGTCGTCGCGGAGGAACTTCATGAGGTTGAGGGAGGCGAGGTTGCACGAGGAGTTGTCCAGGTGCATGTACTCGCTGCACGGGTTGGACGCGGTGATCCGGCCCGACTCCGGCGAGGTGTGCCAGTGGTTGATCGTGTCGTCGTACTGGATGCCCGGGTCGGCGCAGGCCCACGCGGCCTCGGCCATCTTGCGGAAGAGGCCCTTGGCGTCGATCTCCTCGATGACCTCACCGGTCATCCGGCCGCGCAGCCCGAACTTCGAGCCGGTCTCGACGGCCTTCATGAACTCGTCGTTGACGCGGACGGAGTTGTTCGCGTTCTGGTACTGGACGGAGGTGATGTCATCGCCGCCCAGGTCCATGTCGAAGCCGGCGTCGCGCAGGGCGCGGACCTTCTCCTCCTCCTTCACCTTGGTCTCGATGAAGGCCTCGACGTCGGGGTGGTCGACGTCGAGGACGACCATCTTGGCCGCACGGCGCGTGGCGCCGCCGGACTTGATCGTTCCTGCGGAGGCGTCGGCGCCGCGCATGAAGGAGACCGGGCCGGAGGCGTTGCCGCCGGAGGAGAGCAGCTCCTTGGAGGAGCGGATGCGGGAGAGGTTCAGGCCGGCGCCGGAGCCGCCCTTGAAGATCATCCCCTCTTCCTTGTACCAGTCGAGGATCGACTCCATGGAGTCGTCGACGGAGAGGATGAAGCAGGCGGAGACCTGCTGCGGCTGCTTGGTGCCGACGTTGAACCAGACCGGGGAGTTGAAGCTGAAGACCTGGTGCAGCAGGGCGTAGGTCAGCTCGTGCTCGAAGATCTCGGCGTCCGCCGGGGAGGCGAAGTAGCCGTGCTGCTCGCCCGCCTTGCGGTAGGTCAGCACGACGCGGTCGATGAGCTGGCGGAGGCTGGACTCGCGCTCGGGCGAACCCGTGGCGCCGCGGA
The DNA here is from genome assembly GCF_044336695.1 of Streptomyces sp. SCA2-17. NCBI lineage: Bacteria > Bacillati > Actinomycetota > Actinomycetes > Kitasatosporales > Streptomycetaceae > Streptomyces > Streptomyces sp. SCA2-17. Next base: position 4,934,682 of record NZ_CP117521.1, on the reverse strand, counting down.
AGTACTTGCTCGTGACGATGTTGACCGCGTTCACCGACCAGAAGTCGGGGAACTCCACGCCGCGCTGCTCGAAGTTGATCGAGCCGTCGCGCCAGTTGGTCATGACGACGTCACGGCGTTCCCAGACGACCTCGTCGTACGGGTGGACACCGGGGGTGGTGTGGATGCGTTCGATGCGCAGACCCTTGCCGCCCTTGTTCCCCTTGGAACGGGAACCTCGTGCCGGGCCGCTCGTCGTCTCGGTCATGCCGCCTCCCTCTACGGGCAAAACGCCCTAATGCGCCTATTTCTTCCGTGGCGCGCTATGTCTGTTCTTCGCCCGGGCGCGCGGCGCACCGGGCAGGTCTGTGGTGGCCGCGGCTACTCGGCGGCCGTGGCGGGCGCGGGAACCCGGAGGTCCTCGTCGCCTTCGCCGTCGTCATCGCCGGCGGTCGCGGCGGAGCGGTGCTCGCGGAGCTCCGCGACGGCGGCCTCGAAGTCCTCGAGCGAGTCGAACGCCTGGTACACGGACGCGAACCGCAGATACGCGACGAGGTCGAGATCCCGGAGGGGGCCGAGTATGGCGAGACCGACGTCATGGGTGGAGAGCTCGGCGCTGCCGGTGGCGCGCACCGCCTCCTCGACCCGCTGGCCGAGCTGGGCCAGCGCGTCCTCGGTGACCGGGCGGCCCTGGCACGCCTTGCGCACGCCGGAGATGACCTTGGTGCGGCTGAAGGGCTCGGTGACCCCGCTCCGCTTGATCACCATCAGCGACGCGGTCTCCACGGTCGTGAAACGACGGGAGCAGTCGGGGCACTGGCGCCGGCGCCGGATCGAGCAGCCGTCATCGGTGGTCCGGCTGTCGACGACGCGGCTGTCGGGGTGCCTGCAGAAGGGGCAGTGCATGGCTCTCCACCCTCCTCACCCTCGTAGGACTGTGCACGATCTTCAGCCTCGGCGGACCCTCGATCGGGGCCCTTGCGAAGCAGCCCCCAGCATAGGCGATGGCGGCACCCGCAAATGACCGGCAACGCCTCTCGACCACAACCTGTGGGCGGCTGCCGCCAATCAAACCACTAGATCTGGTGCCGTGCGGTGAACCGTGCCGGACGCGTGTCGCGGCCGCGAAGACCGCTCACGAGCCTACGCGAGCCGCCCCGGCCGCAGGGGCACGGGGGCTTTGATGACACACTGGAGCCGTCCCGCGGAGGGCTCCGGTCCGGTCCGGCCGGGCCCGAGCGGGGCCCGCGGGGTCCCGGCACCCGCCCGGTGCACTACGCACCAAAGGGTACCGTAATAGGCCGAATTGATCTTCAGCCGTACACCCTCAAGCTTGATCACGTCAGGCAAACTTCGATATTTCACTCGAACGTGTGTTTGGCGCAACCTTTCGAAAGCAACTACCGTTGTCCAGCTAGGGAGAACATCTCGAGAGGGGCCGACGTGACCACCACCGCAGACAGCGCCACAATCACCGCCCAGGACCGCTCCCAGAACCGACTCGACCAGGCACACCCGATGAATGACGCAGCCATGAGCTCCGAGGGGCAGAAGCCCGCTCGGGCCCTCCCGGGGCGACCTCCGGGCATCCGGGCCGACAGCTCGGGCCTCACCGACCGCCAGCGGCGGGTCATCGAAGTGATCCGGGATTCCGTCCAGCGCCGGGGCTACCCACCCTCCATGCGGGAGATCGGCCAGGCGGTCGGGCTGTCGAGCACGTCCTCGGTGGCGCACCAGCTCATGGCGCTGGAGCGCAAGGGCTTCCTGCGCCGGGATCCGCACCGCCCCCGCGCCTACGAGGTCCGCGGCTCGGACCAGCCCAGCTCGCAGCCCACGGACACCACCGGCAAGCCCGCCGCGTCCTATGTGCCGCTGGTCGGCCGGATCGCCGCGGGCGGTCCGATCCTGGCCGAGGAGTCCGTCGAGGACGTCTTCCCGCTCCCCCGCCAACTGGTGGGTGACGGCGAGCTGTTCGTCCTGAAGGTCGTCGGCGACTCCATGATCGAGGCCGCCATCTGCGACGGCGACTGGGTGACGGTCCGCCGCCAGCCCGTTGCGGAGAACGGCGACATCGTGGCCGCGATGCTCGACGGAGAGGCCACGGTCAAGCGCTTCAAGCGCGAGGACGGCCATGTGTGGCTGCTGCCGCACAATGCCGCCTACCAGCCGATCCCGGGCGATGAGGCCACCATCCTCGGCAAGGTCGTGGCGGTGCTGCGCCGCGTCTGAAGGTGCGGGCCGCAAGGCCGGGCCCCGGAACCACCTGCGCCGGTTCCGGGGCTCTTTTACGTCCAGCTTTACGTCTCTACGTCTAGCGGCCGTCCGCCTTCGCCGCCTCGTCGATCGCGGCCAGCGAGCGCCGCACCTGGTTACGGTCCGTGGTGTACCAGAAGTCCGGCAGTGACGAGCGCAGGAAGCCGCCGTAGCGGGCCGTCGCCAGCCGGGGGTCGAGCACGGCGACCACGCCGCGGTCCCCCGAGGCCCGGACGAGCCGACCGGCGCCCTGGGCCATCAGCAGCGCGGCATGCGTCGCCGCCACGGCCATGAAGCCATTGCCGCCCGCCTCCTCCACGGCCTTCTGCCGGGCGCTCATCAGCGGATCGTCCGGGCGCGGGAACGGCACCCGGTCCATGATCACGAGCTGGCAGCTCGGCCCCGGCACATCGACGCCCTGCCACAGCGACAGCGTGCCGAACAGGCACGTGCGGGCGTCGGCCGCGAAGTTCCGGATCAGCTCGCCCAGCGTCTCCTCGCCCTGGAGGAGGATCGGCACGTCGAGCCTGCCGCGCAGCGCCTCGGCCGCGGCCTGGGCGGCGCGCATCGAGGAGAACAGGCCCAGGGTCCGGCCGCCGGCGGCCTCCACCAGCTCGGCCAGCTCGTCGAGCATGTCCGTACGGCTGCCCTCCCGGCCGGGCTGGGACAGATGCCGGGCGACGTAGAGGATGCCCTGCTTGGGATAGTCGAACGGCGAGCCGACGTCGACGCCCTTCCACTCCGGGCTGTCCGCGCCGCCGGTGCCCTCGGGGGCCAGGCCCAGGGACGCGGCGACGCCGTTGAAGTCCCCGCCGAGCTTGAGCGTGGCCGAGGTGAGCACCACGGACCGCTCGCTGAAGAGCTTCTCGCGCAGCAGCCCGGAGACCGAGAGCGGGGCCACCCGGAGCGAGGCCCCGAAGCGGTCGTGCCGCTCGTACCAGACGACGTCGTACTCGGAGCCCTCCACGATGCGCTCGGCGACCCCGTGGATGTTCTCCACGGCGGCCAGGGCCTGCTTGCGGACGGCGTCCTCGTCCTGGACGGACTTGTCGCGGGTGTTGCCGATGGAGGAGATGACCGTACGGGCGGCGTCGCGCAGCGCCATCAGGGCGTACTCGAGATCGTCGGGAATCTCCTCCAGGCGGCCCGGGAGCGCGAGCTCCATCAGGCGCTCGAAGCTCTCCGCGGCGGTCTGGAGGGAATCCGCGGCCTTCTCGTCGACCAGCTTGGCGGCGCGCCGCACGGCGCGGTTGACCTGGCCGGGGGTGAGCTCGCCCGTGGCGACGCCGGTGACCCGGGAGACCAGCTCATGGGCCTCGTCGACGATCAGGACCTCGTGGCCCGGCAGGACCGGGGCGCCCTCGATGGCGTCGATGGCCAGCAGGGCGTGATTGGTGACCACCACGTCGGCGAGCTTGGCCCGCTCCCGGGCCGCCTCGGCGAAGCACTCCGCGCCGTACGCGCACTTCGAGGCGCCGAGGCACTCGCGGGACGTGACCGACACCTGGGACCAGGCGCGATCGGAGACGCCGGGCGTGAGGTCGTCGCGATCACCGGTCTCCGTCTCGTCGGACCAGTCGCGCAGGCGGAGCAGGTCCTTGCCGAGCTTGCTGGAGGGCGCCGCCGCCTCGAAGGGGTCGAAGAGCCCCTCCTCCTCGTCCTGGGGCACCCCCTCGTGCAGCCGGTGCAGGCACAGGTAATTGGACCGGCCCTTGAGCATGGCGAACTGGGGGCGGCGGCGCAGCAGCGGCTGCAGGGCGTCCACCGTCCGCGGAAGATCACGCTCCACGAGCTGGCGCTGGAGCGCCAGCGTCGCGGTGGCCACCACCACGCGCTCGCCGTGGGCCAGGGCCGGCACCAGATAGCCGAGGGACTTGCCGGTGCCGGTGCCGGCCTGGACGAGCAGGTGGGAATTGCCGTCGACGGCTTCGGCGACGGATTCGGCCATGGTGACCTGGCCGGGCCGCTCGGTGCCGCCGACGGCGGTGACGGCGGCGTGCAGCAGGTCGGCGAGGGAGGGCGAGGAGGAGGCAGTCATAGCTCTTCCAGCCTAAAGGGCGGCACTGACATCGTCGGCGGCGTCACGGAATGTGCAGCGGATTGGGCACGGTGCCGTGGACGGCCGCGTGGGGGCGCTCCGGGCGGTCGCGGTAGCCGTCGAGGTGCAGCCGGTTGCGGTTGAGGCAGAGGCGCTCGATCCGCGGGGTGAGCAGGTCGAAGGCCTCGTAGCGGTCCTTCATCCGCGGGAAGCGCTCGTGGTGCCGGACGATCTCCGCCCGGACGAGCGACCAGAAGACCGCCTCGGGCACGCCGAGTTGTTCCTCGCACAGCGGCGCGAGGTAGCGGAAGACACCGACGAAGAGGCCGGAGTGGATGAACTGGGTGAGGAATCCGGGCGGTTCGGTGAGCAGCACGTCCCGTACGTCGCCGGGCATGGAGGCGTGCTCGGGCAGCGGCACGGCGCTGACGTTGATGTCGTCGACGAAGTCCTTGACGGCGAGCCGGGTGGGGACGTCGTTGTCGTCGAAGACGACGATGGCGTTCTCGCCGTGCGGGGAGAAGACGGTGCCGTAGCGGTAGAGGAAGCGCAGCAGCGGCGGGAGCAGCGCGGCGAAGAGCCGGCGCAGCCAGTCGGCCGGGGCCAGGCCGGAGCGGTGGACGAGCTCGGCGGTGAACGAGCGGCCGGCGGGGTCGGTGTGCAGGAGGGCCGCGAGGGTGCGGGCGCGCTCGCCGGGGGCGAGGGCGGGGCCGAGGGGTTCGCGCCAGATGCAGCCGAGGAGTTCCTTGTACTGGTACGGGACGCCGGGCAGCCGGTCGTAGAGGGGGTGCTCGACGGTGATCGAGGCGGTCTCGCCGAGGAGGATCACCCGGGTCTCGTCCCGGAGGAAGTCGTCCTCGTCCCGGAGGGCCTGGAGCCAGGCGGTGACGGCGGGGGCGGCGAGGGTGCGCTCGGTGGGCAGGCCGCGCCAGACGAGGGTGTTGAGGACCGACAGCGGGAGCTTCACGGTGCGGGCGTCCGGCCGGCTGGTGTTGAGGAAGGTGCGGACGGACTGCTGCGGGAGCCGGAGGTCGTTGTCAGTGGGCAGGAGGATGATGGATCCGTCGGCGAGGCAGGGCGCGAAGAGGGGGGCCACGGTCTCGTCCCACTGCCAGGGGTGGACGGGGAGCCAGAGGTATCCGGCGGGGTCGCGTCCGTGGTCGGCGACGGTGCGGGCGAAGGCGGCCCGGGTGCCGGGGGCGAGCTCTTCGGCGTAGAGGCGATCGGGGGTGGCCAGTGCGGGGACGGCCCGGTAGTGCGCGAGGTCGCGGTGGACGGCGATCCAGGGCAGGCGGCGCGGGATGCGGGCCTCCGGGGCCCACAGGGCGGCGTCGGAGGCGGAGAAGCCGAGCCGGCCCTTGTTGGCGATGAGCCAGGGGTGGCCGGTCTGGTGGCCTTCGAGCGCGGCGTAGTCGAGGTCGGCGAGGTCGGCCGCGCTGAGGGCGCTCGCCCGCAGGCGGGTGTCGGCGGCGAGGGTGGCGAGGAGTTCTCTGGCCAGGTGGCCGGTGGTGTCGCCGGACAGACCGAGCACGGTGTCGTGGGCGAGGGCGAGGAAGCGGAGGGGGTCCTGGATGGGGGTGACGGATCCGGGGTCGACGCGCCAGTGACCGTAGGCGCTCCGGCGGGCCCGGAAGCGGCAGGTCACGTCATCCGTTAAGGGCAGGCGGTAGGCAGCGGGGGGCTCCGGGGTGACCGTCCCGGTGCCGTCAGGCCGGGGCGGCGTGCCGGACGGCTCGGGCAGCGTGCCGGACGGCTCAGGCGGCATGCCGGACTGTTCGGGCTGCGTGTCGTCCGGCTCGGGGGAGAGCACGCCCTCGTAGCTGAGCTCGCCGAGCATCTTGGCGAGCAGGCGGGCGCCCGCTTGCTCCCAGTCCGAGCCGTCGGGGCCGGCGGGGTGGGAGGGGCGCGTGGGGCGGTCGGTGGAGTCCGCGGGGCGGGAGTGGCCGGGGTTGTCCGCGCTGCCGGCGCGGGCGGAGCTGTCCTGTGCGGGGAGGCTGCCGGGGTGTTCGGGCCGGGATGAACCGGATCGGGGCGAAGGAGACATGGGGCTCCTCGAATAGGCCGGTGGGATCGGATGGGCTGGGCTGAGGGGGAGATGGGGGTGCATGAGGGGGGAACAGGCGTCAGAGGAGCGTGCGCAGAGCGCGGTCACGGACCATGAGTGCCGCCCGCTTGTCCGGAAGGTCGACTTCCGCCATCAGCCGGAAGCCCGCGCTCAGGAAGGCGGACACGCACGGGGTGTTGCGCAGGTCGGGTTCGGCGACGACGCGGCCGCAGGAGGGCCGGTGCTCCAGGACGAGGTCGGCGACGGTGCGCAGCAGGCGGGTGCCGAGGCCGCGGCCCCGGTCGGCGACCTTGCCGATCAGGAGGTGGATGCCGGTGTCGTGCGGCCGGGCCGGATAGTGGCGGGCGAGGGGGTCGAGGTCGGCGCGGTAGACCTCCCAGTAGCTCATCGGCACGCCTTCGAGCACTCCGAGGCAGGGGATGCTGCGCCCGTCGCCGCCGGTCTGGGCACGCAGGTGGGCTTCGGTGACGCTCTCGGGCCCGCCCAGCTTCCAGAAGGCGGCGACGGCCGGGTCGTTCATCCAGCGGGTGATGAGCCGCAGGTCGCGCTCCACCCGGACCGGGACGAGCTGGAAGGTGCCGGCGCCGGTGTCGGCGGGGCCCCAGTCGGGGAGCGAGTCGAGGAGGTCGGAGCCGGGGCCGATGGCCGCGGCGGGCCCGCGGCCCGCGGTGATCGCGGCGGGCTCCGGCGGGCCGTGGTCGAGGAGTTCGATGAACTCTTCGGACAGCTTCAGTTCGAGGGTGGTCTCGTTGTCGGTCGGGGGGCCGGCGCCGTCGCCGGCGCTCGTGCAGGCTCTGTCGCCGAGCCTGCCGCCGGTGCCCGGTCCGGCGAGGCTGTCGGAGCTCGGGCCGGGGGCCGGGACGGCGCCGAGCTCGGGGCCGGCGCCCGGGCTGGTGCTGGGGTCGGTGGGCGGCACGGAGACGCACTCCTCTCGGAGGATCCCCTCGGTGTCAGGGATCCCGTGGGCCCTGCCGGGCCCGTGTCCTCAAGGGCCCCGTTCGCCCGGGGCCGGGGCTCGCGCCGGTCATCGGGCCGGCGTGACCAGGGGGTTGGCGATGGTGACGTAGACGGACTGGGTGTCGACCGGGCCGACGAGCTCGTCGAGCCCCCGCAGCCTGGTCAGCATGTTGGCCTTGCAGCGCAGGGCGGGCGCTTCGAGGAGGCGGGCGGGCAGGGACGAGCGGGTGGCGGCCGGGCCGGCGGCGGCTTCGCCGAGGAAGCGGCGCAGTGCTGCCAGCAGGAGCTGTTCGTCGGCCAGGCGCTGCGCGCCGAACGCCCCGATCAGGCCGAGGATGTTGTTGATGCCGAGGTAATAGGTGAACCTCTCGTCGGTGACTTCGTCGGAGACGAAGGTGTCGCTCCCGGCGCCGATCCCGGGCAGCCGCCGGTCGAGGGCGTCCCGGTGGGAGGCGCGGAAGTAGTAGCCCTGGTTGTCGCGGTAGCGGCCGCCGACGGGCCAGCCGTCCCGGTCGAGGAGGACGAGGGTGTTCTGCTGGTGCGCCTCCAGGGCGATGCCGGCCTCCCCGTCCAGCCAGAGCACGGGGCGGACGACGGCTTCCAGATAGCGCAGGAACCACTCCGCGGAGACGGCGCCCGCGGGGCGGCCGGTCAGGTGGGCGAGGCGGGCCACGATGTGCGCGAGGCGGGAGCGCATGGGGAGGGCCTCGGCGGGCTCGCCAGGGTGTTCGTGCGCGGCGGGCCAGGGACGGGGGGAGACGAGCCCCGCCAGGCAGACGGCGTCGTCACCAGGGCCGAAGGGGTTGTGCCGGATGACGGTGTCGAGGCCGCTGAGCGGCGTGCCGTCGGGGGCGTCAGCCGCGATCCAGGCGGGGTCGCGGACGACGTCGAAGCCGAGGCCGCCGGGGCAGGCCGCGCGCCACTGCTCGGCGAGGCCGCTGCGGAGCAGGCGGTGCACTTCGACGCCGCGGTGCAGTTCCTTGCGGAGGTTCTCCCGGCGGGAGTTGGTGATGCGCAGGCCGAGGGAGAGCTTGAGCATCGCGGGCGATCCGGGGCGGTGCACGGTCCGTACGGAGGAGGTGGCGTACCAGGGCGTGCCGAGGGGGCCCAGGTCGTGGAGCAGGCCGGCGTCCAGGAGCGCCCGGACGTCGGGGCGGCTGTGGACGTCGTGGGCCTGCCAGGGGTGCAGCGGCAGCGCCACGGTGTCCTGGGGCAGGCGCAGCTCCGGGCCGGCGAGCCGGGCGGCGAGGGTGGGGGCGTCGACGGGCCGGCCCCGTTCGGTCCACGCCGAGTCCGTGGCGAGGAGGGAGCGGTGGACGGCCAGCCAGTGGAGCGGGAAGGCGCCACGTAGCTCCGGGGAGTAGGCGCGGGCCTCGGTGTCGGTGAGGCCTTCGCGGCTCTTGGGGGTGGGGTGGAGGGGGTGGCCGAGGAGCAGGGACTGCTCGGCGTAGAGGAAGAGCTCTCCTGCGCCGGGGTCGGCGGGGCGGGCGCGCCGGTCGGTGAGGAAGACCGTGGTGCGGCGTACGGAGTCCGCCACGCGGGAGACGAGGTCGGCGGTCTCGCCCATGGCGGAGCAGCCGCCGCGGGCGGCGCGGTGGGCCGCTTCCCGGCCGAGGAGTGCGGCCAGGGTGACGGCGTCGACGGCGGGGGCGTCTTCGGGGCCGTCGGCGAGGGCGGGGCGGCCGAGACGGTGCCAGCCGGTGGCCGACCAGTAGGTCACGGGCACGCGCAGGGCCGTTCCGCTCGCGGTGAGCGGCAGGTGCAGCGTGGGCCCGGCCGGGCGCGGGACGCCGGTCTCACGGATCCAGCAGCGCAGCAGGTTCTCCGCGGCGGCGGCGTCCGCGGCGAGGCCCGGGTCGGGGTGCTCCAGCGGGTCGGCGGCGCACGGGGGGCCGGGGTCGGGGATCTCTCCGCGCGGGGCGCCGCCCTGACGGGGGACGGCGGAGACCACCGCGGGCGCGTGGGGTGAGGGTGCACGCCCTTGAGGGGCCTCATGCGCCTGGGCGGACTCACGCGCCCGGGCGGGCTGGCGCTCCTGGGCCGGCTCATGGCCCTGGGGGGACGGTGGGCGCTCCTGGGACGCGGACGGGGCGAAGCCCGGAGCGGATGGTTCGCGTTCCTGGCCGGCGGTGGAGGCACCGGTTCCGGTGGATGCGTTCATACGGTGTACGGCGTGCATGTCACGGCGTCAGGCCGGGGCTGCGGCGCCTGCCTCCTTCGGCGTGCTCGGGGCGGGGATTCCGGCGGTACCAGGGATGCGCGAGCCGGGGCGGCAGGCCGCGGCGACGGCGTCGGAGAGCCGGTCGAGGACCGCCTCGGCCTGCTCGTCGGTGATGGTCAGCGGGGGCAGGAGGCGGACGACGCAGGAGTGGCGGCCGCCCAGTTCGACGATGAGGCCGCGGTGGAGGCACTCCTGCTGGACGGCCACGGCCCGCGCGGGCGAGGCGGGCAGCGGGCCTTCAGCGCCGGGCCCGTGCCCCGTACCGGGCTGTGGGCCGGCCGGCGGGCCGATCTGCGTACCGTAAGCCGGTCCGCCGTGCTCCTCCGGGCCGGCCGCTTCCCCTGCTCCCCGCTCCGGGTCGACGAACTCGATGCCGATCATCAGACCGGCCCCGCGCACCTCACCGATGCAGTCGTACTCCCCCGCCAGCCGCCTCAGCCGGTCCAGCATGCGCTCCCCGAGCGTGGCGGCCCGCGCGGCCAGGCCGTTCTCCCTCACGAACCGCAGCGTCGCCGCGCCGGCGGCCATCGCGAGCTGATTGCCGCGGAACGTGCCCGCGTGGTCGCCGGGCTGCCAGACGTCGAGCTCCTCGCGATAGACGATGACGGCGAGCGGGAGGCTGCCGCCGATCGCCTTGGACAGGACCATCACGTCGGGCTCGATGCCGCTGTGCCCGACGGCCCAGAACGCCCCCGTGCGGCCCACTCCGGTCTGCACTTCGTCGGCGATGAGGGGGATGGAGCGGGCCTCGGTCAGCTCGCGCATCCGGCGCAGCCAGCCGTCCGGCGCGGGGAGCACGCCGCCTTCGCCCTGCACGGGCTCGACGATCATCCCGGCCGGCCGGCGCACACCGCTCTTGGGGTCGTCCAGGAGGCTCTCGGTCCAGCGGGCGGCCAGCCGCGCGCCGTTCTCCCCGCCGATGCCGTACGGGCAGCGGTAGTCCTGCGGGTAGGGCAGCCGGGTCACCCGGACGCCGGACGCCCCGCCCGAGGCGGCGAGCGCCCCTTCCGTCATGCCGTGGTAGGCGCCGGTGAAGGCCAGCAGGCCGTCACGGCCCGTGGCGGTGCGGACGAGCTTGAAGGCGGCCTCCACGGCGTCGGTGCCGGCCGGGCTGCAGAACTGGATCCGGCCCGACGCGGCCAGCCCCCGGGGCAGCGTGGCGAACAGCTCGTCCGTGAAGGCGTCCTTGACCGGCGTGGCCAGGTCGAGCACGTGGAGGGGGGCGCCGGAGTCAAGGACGGAACGGATGGCCTCCAGCACGACCGGGTGGTTGTGGCCCAGGGCCAGCGAGCCGGCCCCCGAGAGGCAGTCGAGATAGCGGCGGCCGTCGGCGCCCTCAATCGTCAGCCCCCGGGCGCGCACCGGCACGATGGGCAGCGACCGGGCGTACGTGCGCGCGGCGGATTCGCGGGACGACTGCCGCCGCAGAATGCCTTCGTACGCTGCGGCCGGCGACGCCGCCGGCGGTAGCTGGGTCAGGGCCACGGGCTCCGGCTCCTCCTGCTGCTGAACTCCGGGTGAACGCTGGTCGGCACTCCCCCGTACGTACCAACGACGCCGCGGGCCACGGATCACGGCCCACCGTCAAGATCCTTACGGCGCGGAACCGAGGACCCGCCCGAACCCGTCTCCCACCTCACCGGCATAGTGGGGCCCTGCCTCCCCCGCTGGGGCGGTGCATGACAACTTCACAGCGTGGTTCGCACATTGCGGACACGTCCGAACAGATCGATCAGGGGGAACCCACTCCATGCCATCCATCCGCAGGCCGGCGCTGGCCGCGGCCGCTCTGACGGCCGCGCTGGCGCTGACCGCCACCGCGTGCGGCCCGTCCGACGACGAGGCGGCGGGGAACAAGCCCGGTGCGACCGCCTCGCAGAAGGGCGACGAGGGCCTCGAGCTGCCCAAGAACCTTCCCAGTTCCCTGAAGGACCTGGAGAAGTGGAAGAACGGCGCCTGGAAGAACTGGGACAAGGAGCAGTGGCTGCGCGAGGCCCGCGACTTCGTCAACCCGATCATCAAGGACCACTGGAAGCCGGACTCCATGAAGGAGGCCAAGCCCAGCGACAAGACGCTCGCCACGCAGGGCGCTCCGGGCACGGCGCCGGGCGCCTCCGGTGACCAGGGCGTGACCGACCCCGAGCCGCGGCCGGTGCAGGCGAAGTCGGTCAACGTGCCGTACCACAACAACGCGGCCCCGGTCGGCAAGGTGTTCTTCGACAGCCCCGAGGGCCACATGGTCTGCTCGGCGACGGTCGTCAAGGACCCGGCGCACCCGGGCAAGTCCAACATGGTGTGGACCGCGGGCCACTGCGTGCACGCCGGCAAGAAGGGCGGCTGGTACCGCAACATCGCCTTCGTGCCGTCGTACAACGACAAGGGCCTCCCGGGCGCCCAGGTCAACAGCGCGCCGGTGCAGGACGTCGCCCCGTACGGCGTGTGGTGGGCGGACTGGGCGCAGACCTCCGCCCAGTGGATCCAGCAGGGTGCCGAGACCGGTGGCGCGGGCGCCCCGTACGACTTCTCCGTGCTGCACGTGAAGCCCGAGGCGGGCTCCGGCAAGTCACTGGAGGAGACGGTCGGCAACGCCCTCACGGTCGACTTCAACGCCCCGCAGGTGAAGTCCATCCCGTCCATGGGCGCCTGGGGCTACCCGGCGGCCGCGCCCTTCGACGGCCAGAAGATGTACGACTGCGTCGACCGGCCGAGCCGGCTGACGATCGAGCCGTCGCAGCCGACGATGTACCGCATCGGCTGCACGATGACCGGCGGTTCGTCCGGTGGCGGCTGGTTCGCCAAGGGCGCCGACGGCAAGGTGGTGCTGGTCTCCAACACCTCGATCGGCCCGGCCAACAGCACCTGGCTGGCCGGACCGCACCTGGGCCCGGAGGCGCAGGGCGTCTACAACGCCATCAGCCAGAAGTTCGCCAAGCGGTGACGTCGCCGTAGCGACACCGGTGGTGTCCGACGGCCGAAGGCCCCGTTCCCGGAATTCCGGGAACGGGGCCTTCGCACTGCACACGTACGTGCGCGCTGCCCCCGGCTTCAGGCCGCGGGCACGTACCGCTGGAGCTCCGCGGCGAGCTCCTCGTGCACCCGCGCCTTCAGCAGCGTGCCCTCCGGGGTGTGCTCCTCGGAGATCACCTCGCCGTCGGCGTGCGCCCGCGCGACGAGCGAGCCGTGGGTGTACGGCACGAGCGCCTCGATCTCCACGGCGGGGCGCGGCAGCTCGCGGTCGATCAGGGCCAGGAGCTCGTCGATGCCCTCGCCGCTGCGCGCCGACACCGCGATCGCGTGCTTCTCGATCCGCAGCAGCCGCTGGAGGACCAGGGGGTCCGCGGCGTCCGCCTTGTTGATCACGACGATCTCGGGCACGTCCGTGGCGCCGACGTCGCGGATCACCTCGCGCACGGCGGCCAGCTGCTCCTCCGGCGTCGGGTGCGCGCCGTCCACCACGTGCAGGATGAGGTCGGAGTCGCCGACCTCCTCCATGGTGGAGCGGAAGGCCTCGACGAGGTGGTGCGGCAGGTGCCGGACGAAGCCGACGGTGTCGGCGAGGGTGTAGACGCGGCCGGAGGGCGTCTCGGCCCGGCGGACGGTCGGGTCCAGGGTGGCGAACAGGGCGTTCTCCACCAGGACGCCCGCGCCGGTGAGCCGGTTGAGCAGGGAGGACTTGCCGGCGTTGGTGTAGCCCGCGATGGCGACCGACGGGACCTTGTTCCGCCGGCGCTCCTGGCGCTTGATGTCGCGGCCGGTCTTCATCTCCGCGATCTCCCGGCGCATCTTCGCCATCTTCTCGCGGATCCGCCGGCGGTCGGTCTCGATCTTGGTCTCACCGGGGCCGCGGGTGGCCATGCCGCCTCCGGACGAGCCGGAGCCACCGCCACCCATCTGCCGGGACAGCGACTGGCCCCAGCCGCGCAGCCGCGGCAGCATGTACTGCATCTGGGCGAGCGAGACCTGCGCCTTGCCCTCCCGGGACTTGGCGTGCTGGGCGAAGATGTCGAGGATCAGGGCGGTGCGGTCGACCACCTTGACCTTGACGACGTCCTCCAGCTGGATGAGCTGGCCGGGGCTGAGCTCACCGTCGCAGACGACGGTGTCGGCGCCGGACTCCAGGACGATGTCCCGCAGCTCCTGGGCCTTGCCGGAGCCGATGTACGTGGCCGGGTCCGGCTTGTCGCGGCGCTGGATGACGCCGTCGAGCACCAGGGCGCCCGCGGTCTCGGCGAGGGCGGCGAGCTCCGCGAGGGAGTTGTCCGCGTCCTGCACCGTGCCGGACGTCCAGACGCCGACCAGCACCACGCGCTCCAGGCGCAGCTGCCGGTACTCGACCTCGGTGACGTCCTCCAGCTCGGTGGAGAGGCCGGCGACGCGCCGCAGGGCGGCCCGCTCGGAGCGGTCGTACTGCTCGCCGTCGCGCTCCCCGTCGATCTCGTGGCTCCAGGCGACGTCCTCTTCCATCAGGGCGTCGGCCCGAAGGCTCTCCGGGAGGCTCTGCCGGTCCTGGGGAAGGGAAGAAGAGGAGGTCATTTGATCCTTTGCATCGTTGGGAGGTGGCGGCCCCCGTGCAGCGGCCGCACCGTCGACAACGCGCGAGCGGCCCCGGGGATTCCCACGGCCGGCGGCCCCGCCGACCCGTCGATGGTCCCACGGCGCCGCCGGAGCGTCACGCGGGTTTCGGCGCGGTCTTCGGCCCCGCCTTCGGTGTGGTCTTCGGCGCCGCCTTCGCCGCGGCCTTCCAGTCGGGGTGGCCGGGCATCGGCGGGGTCTTCGGGCCGTACAGCCAGTCCTGGAGGAATTCCCGCAGGTCCTGGCCGGAGACCTGGGAGGCGAGGGCGGTGAAGTCGGCCGTCGTGGCGCTCTCGTCCCGGTGGAGGTTGACCCACTCGCGCTGGAGGCGGTCGAAGGCCGCTGTCCCGATCTTCTGCCGCAGCGCGTAGAGGACGAGCGCGCCGCCGTCGTAGACACCGGGCCGGAAGATGCTGATCCGCCGGCCGGGCTCGGGCGGCTTCGGCTGGGCGGGCGGCCCGCCGTCGGTGCGCCAGGCGCCGGACTGCTCGTAGGCGGTGCGCATCCGGGCGTCGAGCGTGCGGCCGCCCTTCTCTTCGGCGTACAGGGCCTCGTACCAGGTGGCGTGCCCCTCGTTGAGCCAGAGGTCGGACCAGCTGGCCGGGCTGACGCTGTCGCCGAACCACTGGTGGGCGAGCTCGTGGACCATGATCGACTCCAGGTACCAGGCGGGGATGTCGTCCCGGATGAACAGGCCGCGCTCGAAGAGGGACAGGGTCTGCGTCTCCAGCTCGAAGCCGGTGGACGCGTCGGCGATCAGCACCCCGTAGTTCTCGAAGGGGTAGGCGCCGGTCTTCTTTTCCATCCAGGCGATCTGCTCGGGCGTCTTGGACGTCCACTTCTCCACGCGCTGCCGGTCGGCCGCCGGCACGACGTCCCGTACCGCCAGGCCGTGCGGCCCCGTGCGGCGCACGACGGCGGAGCGGCCGATGGAGACCTGGGCGAGCTCGGTGGCCATGGGGTGTTCGCTGCGGTACGTCCAGGCGGTGTTCGCGCCCCGCACCGTGCGTCCCTCCGGGCGGCCGTTGGCGACGACCGTCAGGTCGCTGGGTGCGGTGACGTGGAAGGTGAAGCGGGCCTTGTCGGAGGGGTGGTCGTTGCAGGGGAAGACCCGGTGCCCCGCGTCGGCCTGGTTGGCCATGACCAGCCCGTCCTTCGTACGGATCCAGCCGCCGTCCTTGGGGTCGCGCGGCTCGCTGCTGTGCCGGACGACGACGGTGAAGAGGCCTTCGGCCGGCAGGGCGACGGACGGGGTGACGACGAGGTCCTCCTTGGCGGAGGCGAACTGGGCGGGCAGGCCGTTGACGGTCACCGAGCGGACCGTGCCGCCGGAGAAGTCGAGGTTGAAGTGGTCCAGTCCGGTGGTGGCCCGGGCCGCGATGGTGGTGACGGCGTCGAGCGGCTTGCTGTTGCCGTGGTAGTCAAACTTGATGTCGTAAGCGGCCACGTCGTAGCCGGGGTTGCCGAGGTCCGGGAAGAGCTGGTCGCCGACACCCTGGGGGTTCGCGGCGGGCGGGGCGGCCGCGCCGACGAGGAGGGCCGTGGCGGCGGCGAGGGCGGCGCGGCGGCGCACGGAACGCCAGGGGATCAGGGCGGGTTTCCCGGGTGAGTGCGGCATGCGTCCATCGCTATCAGCGCGGGGGGCCCGGGGAGCGGCGGCACGCGCCGCCCCACCCGTACGAGCGTGCCCGGAAGGCTGTACGAGCAGCTCCCCGCTCGGGGGAGGAAAAACTCGTCACTCCTGCCCGGACGGCCTCCGCTGCGGGCACCGGAAGGCCCGCCGGGCTAGAGGCGCGCCGTGGCCACCGGCCGCCCGGCCCGTGCCACGTCATAGACGCCCGGCACGCGCCGCATGGCGCGCATCAGCTCCGGCAGCCGGTCGGCGTCCGGCAGCTGGAGGGTGTAGGTGTGGCGCACGCGCTGCTCGTGGGGCGGCTCGACGGCCGCCGAGATGACCGCCGCTCCTTCGGCCGCGATGGCCTCCGTGAGGTCGGCCAGGAGGTGCGGCCTGCTGAAGGATTCGGCGCGCAGGGTGACGCGGTAGTCGCAGGGGCCGCCCTCTTCGGGGCTGCTCCACCGGACGCTGACGGGCGCGCGGCCGGAGGTGACCATGCGGTGCACCGCCGGGCACTGCGCCCGGTGCACCGTGACGGCGCCGCCCCGTACGGCGAAGCCGGTGACTTCGTCGGGCGGCACGGGCGTACAGCAGCCCGCCAGCCGGACGCTCGCGGCCGCCAGGTCCGCCCCGTCGGCCGTAACGGCGACGGGCCACCGCGCGGCAGGAGCGGTGGCCCGGGGCGGCGGGCAGGGACGGCCCGCGGCGAGCGGGACGGGCGGGGCGGCCTCGGCTGCCGGGTGGGTCGCCAGCCATCGCTCGATGGCGATCCGTGCGGCGGGCGTACGGGCGTGCTCCAGCCAGTCCGGGGAGGGGCCTGAGGCGCTGTCGCGGGACATCAGCAGCTGCAGGGTGTCGCCGTCGCGCAGCACGGTGCTGAGGGTGGCGAGGCGGCCGTTGACGCGGGCGCCGATGCAGCTGTGCCCGCCGTCCCCGTGCTGGGCATAGGCAGCGTCGACGCAGCTCGACCCGGCGGGCAGGCCGATGGTGCCGCCGTCGGCGCGGAAGACGGTGATCTCGCGGTCCAGGGCGAGCTCGTCGCGGAGCGAGGTCCAGAAGGTGTCGGGGTCGGGCGTGGCCTGCTGCCATTGCAGGAGCCGGGAGAGCCATCCGGGCCGGGTGGGGTCGACGCGCTCGCCGTCCGCGGCGTCGGGCGTCTCCGGGGCCGCGTACGGGTTGCCCAGGGCGACGACGCCGGCCTCGGCGACCCTGTGCATCTGATGGGTGCGGATGAGGACTTGCGCGGCTTCCCCGCCGGGGCACGCCACCGCCGTGTGGAGCGACTGGTAGAGGTTGAACTTCGGGGTGGCGATGAAGTCCTTGAACTCGGAGATGAACGGCGTGAAGCAGGTGTGCAGCTCGCCGAGGACGCCGTAGCAGTCGGCGTCCTCGGCGACCAGGACGAGCAGTCTGCCGAGGTCCGAGCCCGTCATCTCGGCGCGCTTGAGGCGCACCCGGTGCACGGAGACGAAGTGGCGCTGTTTGACGAGGACCTCGGCCGCGATGTCCGCCTCGCGCAGGACCGCCCGCACGCGCTCCGCCGTGGCCTCCAGGGTCGCGAGGCCCTCGGCGTGCCCGCGGACGAACTCGCGGGTGCGGGCGTACTCCTCGGGGTGGAGGATCGCGAAGACGAGGTCCTCCAGCTCCGTCTTGAGCGCCTGGACGCCGAGCCGTTCGGCGAGCGGGATCAGGACGTCACGGGTGACCTTGGCGATGCGGACCTGTTTGTCGGGGCGCATCACGCCGAGCGTGCGCATGTTGTGCAGGCGGTCGGCGAGCTTGATGGACATGACGCGGACGTCGTTGCCGGTGGCCACGAGCATCTTGCGGAAGGTCTCCGGCTCGGCGGCGGCGCCGTAGTCGACCTTCTCCAGCTTGGTGACGCCGTCGACGAGGAAGCGGACCTCCTCGCCGAACTGCCCGCGGACCTGATCCAGGGTCACCTCGGTGTCCTCGACGGTGTCGTGGAGGAGGGAGGCGGTCAGGGTGGTCGTCTCGGCGCCCAGCTCGGCCAGGATGAGCGTGACGGCGAGCGGGTGGGTGATGTACGGCTCGCCGCTCTTGCGGGTCTGGCCGCGGTGGGAGGACTCCGCGAGCAGATAGGCGCGCCGCAGGATGTCGAGGTCCGCGCCCGGGTGGTGGGCGCGGTGCACCTTGGCGACGTGGTCGATGGCGTCCGGCAGCCTGCCGCGCGAGCCCGATCCGCCGAGGGCCGCCCGCCCCAGCCGTCTCAGGTCGAGGCGGGCGCGGCCGCGCCAGCGACCGGGAACGCCTGCGGGCGTGGCGTCTGTGCTCATGGGGGCACCTCCGGCAGCGTCGACCGGCGGTCGGCTGCGCGCCTCCGTACCGGTGCTTGATGCTACCGAGCCCATCACGCGCTGCTCACCCGCTCTCGCCCAGAGTGAAACGGATCACCCATTCGAGCGAGCCACGCCGCAGGGAGTCCTGCGGACGGGGCGGAAAGGAGGTAGTGGCGCCTCAGGCGAGCGCTGCGGCCAGCCAGGACGGGTCGAAGACGCCCTCGGCGACGATCACGGCGGGGCCGGTCATCTCGACCGTGCCGTCGGGCGCCTCGCTGATCACCAGGCGCCCGCCGGGGACGTCCACGGTGTAGGCGACGGGGAGGCCGGTGACGGCGGGGTCGAGGCCGTCCCGGCGGGCGGTCGCCACCATCACGGCGCAGGCGCCCGTGCCGCAGGAGCGGGTCTCGCCGGAGCCGCGCTCGTGGACGCGCATGGCGACGTGCCGCGGGCCGCGGTCGGCCACGAACTCGACGTTGGTGCCGTGGGGGTAGGCCTCGGCGGGGGCGACGCCGGGGGCGGTGTACAGGGTTCCGGCGTCGTCGAGGTGGTCGACGAAGGTGACGGCGTGCGGGTTGCCCATGTTCACGTTGCGGGCGGGGCGGGTGCGGCCGCCGACGGTGACGGTCACCTCGCCCTCAGGGAGCGTGGCCCGCCCCATGCCGACGGTGATCTCGCCGGGCGTGCCGTCGGGCCCGTCCTTGGCGATGTGGGCCTGGCGGATGCCCGCGCGGGTCGCGACGGCCAGGCTGCCGGCCTCGACGAGGCCCGCATGGCGGAGGTAGCGGGCGAAGACGCGGACGCCGTTGCCGCACATCTCGGCGATGCTGCCGTCGCTGTTGCGGTAGTCCATGAACCACTCGGCCTCGCCGGCCATGGCGCGCGCCTCGGGGTGAGCCGCGGACCGGACGATCCGGAGCACCCCGTCGGCGCCGAGGCCCGCGCGGCGGTCGCACAGGCGGGCGACGGCGGCCGGGGACAGCTCGATGCGGCCGTCGTAGTCCGGGATGATCACGAAGTCGTTCTCGGTGCCGTGGCCCTTGAGGAAGGCGATCTGTGTGGTGCTCACGGTTCGATGGTACGGGGACGGGCCCGCTGTCTCCCCGGCGAGGCCCCCGGCTCCCCCGGCGCCCTCGGTGGGGCCCCCGGGCGTGCTCACCGCTGCGGTCCGCTCAGCGCAGGCGCGCCACGCGCCAGACGGCGAGGACGACGGCGAGGGCGACGACGAGGGCGTACGTGGCGGCGTACCGCCAGTCCGGGCGGCCGCCGGAGCCGGGCGCGGGCATGCCGGGCCAGGTGTAGCCGACCCGGCGGGCGGCCATCACTCCCCAGCCTGCGGCGCAGCAGCTGATGAGCAGGCCGAGCATGGCGACGACCGGTCCTCCGTCGCCGAACTCGAAGGCGAGCGGGAAGGCGAACATCAGGGAGCCGACGGCGGCGAGCCCGACGATGGGGGCCAGTTGCCAGATGCGGAGCTTGCGCTGCGGGCGCAGTTCCCGGAACGAGGCGGGCGCGGTGCTGCCGGCGCCTGCCTCGGCCGCCTCGTCAGTGTCCTCGGGGCCGTCCGGCGTCAGCGCCTCCGGCTCGCTCCCGGGCACCGCCGGGAGGTGATCCCTCCGCGGCGGCTGTTGTGGTCTGTCACGAGGGCCGGCCTCCATCGCCACGCGCCCTCCCAACCGGACTTCACGGCTCGATCGAAGCTTGATGATGGCACGCCCGCGCAGGCCGGAATGGCGTGCGTAGCGTCCCGATGCCATCACGTGATCAGGCTGTGACCGCCCGTTCGAGCAACGCCAGCGCGAGCCCGGGCAGTTCCGCCCTGCGGCCGGCCGCTCCGCTCAGCCAGTGGACGCGGCTGTCCTTGCGGAACCACGAGTCCTGGCGGCGCGCGAACCGCTTGGTGGCCCGTACGGTCTCGGCGCGCGCCTCGTCCTCGGTGCACTCCCCGGCGAGGAAGGCGAGCACCTGCTGGTAGCCCAGGGCGCGGGAGGCGGTCAGGCCGTCCCGCAGGCCCTGCCGCTCCAGGTCGCGCACCTCGTCGACGAGCCCGGCCTCCCACATGCGGTCCACGCGCAGGGTGATGCGCTCGTCCAGCTCGGGGCGTTCGACGTCGACGCCGATCTGGAGGGCGTCGTAGACGGGCTCCTCGCCCGGCAGGTTCGCGGTGAAGGGCCGGCCGGTGATCTCGATGACTTCCAGGGCGCGCACGATGCGGCGGCCGTTGCCGGGGAGGATGGCGCGGGCGGCGGCCGGGTCGGCGGCGGCGAGGCGGGCGTGCAGGGCGCCGGGACCGTGCTCCGCGAGCTCCTCCTCCAGGCGGGCGCGGACGGCCGGGTCGGTGCCGGGGAACTCCAGGGCGTCGATGGTGCCCTTGATGTAGAGCCCGGAGCCGCCGACGAGCACGGGGGTGCGGCCCTCGGCCAGGAGCCGGTCGATCTCCGCGCGGGCCAGCCGCTGGTACTCGGCGACGCTCGCGGTCTCGGTCACGTCCCAGATGTCGAGGAGGCGGTGCGGCACGCCCTGCTGTTCCTCCCGGGTCAGCTTGGCGGTGCCGATGTCCATGCCCCGGTACAGCTGCATGGAGTCGGCGTTGACGACCTCCCCGCCCAGATGCTGGGCGAGGGCGACGCCGAGGTCGGACTTGCCGGCCGCCGTGGGACCCACGACGGCGATGACCCGCGGGGCGGGAACTGCGTTTTTCACCGGGTTTTTCACTGCATCAGTCTCGCAAACCCCGGCCGCACCCCACGAACGAGCGACGTGACGCGGCGCTGCCGGGTTCGTTGCCTGTTGCGAGGTCCCGGCCGCCGGTTTCACGGGCCGGAGGCGGCTGGTCCACGGACCGGCACCTCGGCACGCACCGGGCGGCGCGGGGTTTCGCTCACACCAGTAAGGTAATGGAGTAGATATGGGCGTGTTTTCAAGGTTTCGCCGCAAGTCGTCCGAGGCGTCAACCGAAGAGGCGGCAGCGACCACTCTGACGGCGGAATCGGCCGGCGCCGACGCGGAGGAGGCCGAGGCGGCTGCGGCGGAGGAGTCCGGCGAGGCCGGTGCCGAGGCTCAGGCCGCGGAGGGGGTCGAGATCCCCAAGCAGCAGTCGGCGGAGAAGGCCGTGGACAGCGAGGCCGGTGAGGGCGCCCGTAAGTAGCTCTTGAACCAGAAAGACGAGGGAAGGCGCCATGGGCCTGTTGGACACTCTCAAGGCCAAGATCGCCCCTGCGAAGGACAAGATCGGCGGCCTCGCGCAGCAGCACGGGGACAAGATCGAGCAGGGGCTGGAGAAGGCCGCCAAGGTGGTCGACGAGAAGACCAAGGGCAAGTACAGCAGCCAGATCCGGACGGGCACCGGCAAGGCCAAGGACGCCATCGAGCGGCTCGCCGAGAAGGAGCACGGCAAGGAAGGCGGCTCCTCCGGCGGCCAGGCCTCCTGAGGGGCGCCGGGCGGGACCCGGCCCACCGACCTCGTCGGCGACGGGGCGCGGAGCATCGGCTCCGCGCCCCGTCGCTGTGTCCGCGGTCGCCGGCCCGGCACTCCGGAGGGGCTGTACGGGCCCCTGGCGGCCGTTCGGCCGCCCGGGGAGACCGGGGGGCCTGTTCTGGCAGCAGGCCCGTCAGAGGTGACCTGAGGCCTTCAGAAGAGCGGCGCCGGGCCTACGACCACGTCGCCACGAAGTACCCGACCCCGTAGGGCGCCTCGTCGTACAGCAGCTGCCCCTTGAGCCCCGCGCCTTCACCGGCCCCGGCGAGCACCTGCCACGGGGCGCGACCGGCGGCCTTCAGCTCCTGGGCGAGTGCGGTGTCGAGGGCGGCCAGGGCCGCGGTGTCGGCGGCGCCCAGCGCCCGTGCCGCCTCCGCGTCGAAGTCCGCGGCGCGCTCGTCGAGGTAGCCCGGCGCTTTGAGGGTCCGGCAGGCGCTGCCGTCGCCCATCACCAGCAGGGCGGTCCGCCCGCCGGCTCCGGCCAGGTCGCGGCCCGTCGCGAGGCAGCGCTCGGCCTCCAGCGGCTCTCCGACGCCCAGGCCCTCGACGGGTGCGACCGCCCAGCGCGTACGGTCCAGCAGCCAGGCGGCGACCGCCAGGGACTGCGGGAGCTCCCGGTCGTCCGCGGCGGGCTCGCCCTGCCCCAGGCGGACGTCGAGGTCCACGCCGAGGCCGCGGAACGAACCGCGCGCGCCCTGCGGGTGCGGGCCGCGGCCGGCCAGGGGCGCGGGGCCGAGGACGACGAGGCGGTCGGGGCGGGCGGCGGCGAGGACGCCCACCGCGTCGAGGCACGCGGCCCGCAGGCCGTCCAGCTCGGGTGCGGCCCCGGCGGCGACCTCCGGGACGAGCAGCGGCGGGCAGGGGCATACGGCAGCGGCGACGAGCATGGCGGGAACGATACGCCCGCCGTGCCGCGGTGCGCAGTCACGGCCCGGGGTGGTGGCCCCGGGCCGCGGTTGTGCGGTTCTGTCGTTGTGCGGTTCTGCGGTTCTGCGATCGAGGGGGTCAGCCGCAGGCGCCTGGGGCGGCCGCGGGTGTCC
Organism: Streptomyces sp. SCA2-17; assembly: GCF_044336695.1. Lineage (NCBI taxonomy): Bacteria > Bacillati > Actinomycetota > Actinomycetes > Kitasatosporales > Streptomycetaceae > Streptomyces > Streptomyces sp. SCA2-17. The sequence continues at coordinate 4,912,164 of NZ_CP117521.1, read as the reverse complement.
GGGTCAGCCGCAGGTGTCGCCGCACCCGGTGGCGGCCGGGGCCGGGCTCGGCGCCGGGGCACCGATGGTCGGGATGCCCAGCATCACGCCGGCCGGCTTGGCGGCGGCAGCGGCGTTGCGCTTCTCCCACGCATCGCCCGCGCGCGTGCGGCGCACGGCCTTGGCGGCGCCCTCGGCGAGCAGGTGGTGCGGGGCGGCGTAGGTGATCTCGACGGTCACGACGTCGCCCGGGCGGACGTCCTCGTCCGGCTTGGTGAAGTGCACCAGGCGGTTGTCGGGGGCGCGGCCCGAGAGGCGCTGCGTGGTGCCGTCCTTGCGGCCCTCGCCCTCAGCGACCATGACGTCCAGGACGCGGCCGACCTGCTTCTTGTTCTCCTCCCAGGAGATCTCCTCCTGGAGGGCGACCAGGCGCTCGTAGCGCGCCTGCACGACCTCCTTGGGGATCTGCCCGTCCATGGTCGCCGCCGGGGTGCCGGGGCGCTTGGAGTACTGGAAGGTGAAGGCGTTCGCGAAGCGGGCCTCGCGCACCACGTGCATCGTCTGCTCGAAGTCCTCCTCCGTCTCGCCGGGGAAGCCCACGATGATGTCGGTGGAGATGGCGGCGTCCGGCATGGCGGCGCGCACCTTCTCGATGATGCCCAGGAAGCGCTCCTGGCGGTACGAGCGGCGCATCGCCTTCAGGACGGTGTCCGAGCCGGACTGGAGCGGCATGTGGAGCTGGTGCATCACGTTCGGCGTCTCGGCCATGGCGGCGATCACGTCGTCGGTGAAGTCGCGCGGGTGCGGCGAGGTGAAGCGGACCCGCTCCAGGCCCTCGATCTTCCCGCAGGCGCGCAGCAGCTTGGAGAACGCCTCGCGGTCGCCGATGTCGGAGCCGTACGCGTTGACGTTCTGGCCGAGCAGGGTGATCTCGCTGACGCCCTCGGCGACGAGCGCCTCGATCTCGGCGAGGATGTCGCCCGTGCGGCGGTCCTTCTCCTTGCCGCGCAGCGCCGGGACGATGCAGAACGTGCAGGTGTTGTTGCAGCCGACGGAGATCGACACCCACGCCGCGTAGGCGCTCTCGCGCCGCGTCGGCAGCGTCGAGGGGAAGGCCTCCAGGGACTCGGCGATCTCGACCTGGGCCTCTTCCTGGACGCGGGCGCGCTCCAGGAGCACCGGCAGCTTGCCGATGTTGTGCGTGCCGAAGACGACGTCGACCCAGGGGGCCCGCTTGACGATGGTGTCGCGGTCCTTCTGGGCGAGGCAGCCGCCGACGGCGATCTGCATGCCCGGCCGCTTCGTCTTCATGGGAGCCAGCCGGCCGAGGTTGCCGTAGAGCTTGTTGTCGGCGTTCTCCCGCACCGCGCAGGTGTTGAAGACGACGACGTCGGCGTCGCCCTCCGCGGCGTCCTCGGGGGCGCGGACGTAGCCCGCGTCCTCCAGCAGGCCGGACAGCCGCTCGGAGTCATGGACGTTCATCTGGCACCCGTAGGTGCGGACCTCGTAGCTTCGAGTAACGCCCACTTCGTCCACTGCTCCGGTCCGGTCACTGCTGCTGGTCATTCCTCCAGGGTAAGGGGGAACGGAGGAAGGGCCTGCCCAGGCCTCGGGCCGGTGCCCGGGGCAGCTGCGGCGGTCGCCGTCGCAGTCGCATGGGGCGGCCTATCGGAGCTGCATGGGGTCGGGGAGGCCGTCACCGGGAAGATCGTCGTCGAGGATGCCGGTCTTCGCGATGAGGTAGGCGAGCTGCGCCCGGCTGCGGCTGCCGAGGAGTTCCGAGGCCTTGCGGACGTGGGTCGCGACGGTCCTCGTGCTCATGCCGAGGCGGCCGGCGATGGTCTCGTCGGTGTAGCCGTTCACCATCAGCTGGAGGATCGCCCTGCGGTTCTCGTCGGTGAGCAAGGGCGGGCGGTGCTCCCCGGGGTTGTGCCGGAGGGGGGTGGCGCGTTCCCAGGAGTACTCGAAGAGACCGACGAGGTAGCGGATCAGGCCGGGGTGCTCGATGACCAGCGCGACCTGGCGCCGCTCCTCCCCCGGGTCCGGCACGAAGGCGATCTTCCGGTCACACACGATGAGCCGGTCGAACACCTCGTCCAGCGTGCTCACCTCCGCACCGGCCGCGCAGACCTGCTCCACGTAGGCGAGCGTGGGGCCGTGGGAGCGGACGGTGTGCTGGTAGATCGTGCGCTGGCGCACACCCCGCCGGAGGGCCTCCAAGTCGCTGGCGAGGGCCTTCTGCAGGAGTTCCTGCGGCCGGCCGCCCCCGGGCTGGGCCGTCAGCAGTTCCTGCTGGCAGGAGAGGACGGCCGAGGAGAGAGTGGAGCTGATGACGTCCATCCCGCTGATGGCGCGGACGGCGGTGCCGCCGTTGCTCTTGTGGCCGGCCCGGTAGATCTCCTCCACTTTCTGGAGGGAGGCGCGGGCCGTGGCGAGGGCGCGCTGCTTGCCTTCGATGGCTCTTTCGAGCGGGCGCATCAGGGCGTTCGCGGCCAGCCCCGGAGGGGTGGGGACCGGGCGTCCGCCCTCGGTGAACTGCACGACGCCCAGAGCGAGGAGACATGCGGGGCAATCCTCGGTCGAGGAGGCCGCCCCGAGGAGGTCCGCGTAGAAGTTCAGCCCTTTCTCGCAGATCTCTGGTACCGACTCAGCATCCCCCGTGCCCGGTTTTCTGCACATCATTCATCCTTTTGTCCCCCCGGTGGCGCCTCATAATCCACGATTTCCCTGTCGCGGACCATGGACGGCGGGGGTGATCACCGTCACGGCCGGGAAGGTCAGCCGGACGCGGCCTGCGCAGCCGGCCGGGCCTCCTCGCCGGCTGCCGCGGCCGGGGCAGTGGCAGTGGCAGTGGCAGTGGCAGTGGACCGGAGCACATAGGTCCGCGCCACCCAGGTGCTGATGAGCGCGAAGGCCGCCATGACGATCGCGAGGCTGCCGAACCCCGTGTCCAGCGAGACCTCGGCGGAGCGCCCCACCACCGGCAGCAGCACCGCCGTGCCCAGCCCGATGGAGAGCAGGCGCAGCGAGGCCATCTTGCCCTTGTCTCCCTCGCCGGCCCGCTGCTGGAGCGAAGACAAAAGCCAGGTGAGGCTGTTGAGGTTGGCGAAGCCCGAGAGGAAGAAGGCGGCGAAGTGCACCGCGCTCGACGTGCCCAGCGCGAGGAGCCCCGCGCCGGCCGCCTGGCCGAGCAGCCACAGGGGAAGCAGCCGCTGGGTGACGAACCGGCTGGTGAAGAAGGACGCACTGATCATGCCGACGGCGAAGGTGGCTTCCAGGGCGGCGATGTACCAGCCCTGGCCGCCCGCGGTCACTCCGGCGAGCGGGACGACCAGGGTGCTCAGCCCTTGGGCGAAGACGAAGTCCCCCGCGCACAGGGCGATCATGACGAAGACCACCTTGTCGTCCCTGTACCGGGCCGCCATGCGCCGCCACTCGCCGACCGTCGCCGCGACCGCCGTGCCCAGCACACGGGCGGAGAAGGCCGGGTTGTTCTCGCGGGCGGTGAGCCGCATCCGGCTCACCGTGAGCGCACAGCACAGCGCCATCGCGACATCGACCAGCAGTGCCTGCTCGGGGGTGCCCCAGGTCAGGATCAGCCCGAGCAGAGCCATGCCGCTGAGCGCTCCGGCCTGGAACGCCACGCCGATCAGGCTGTTGAACCGGGCGACGTGCGCCTCGTTCACGTGATGGGCGGTCAGCTTGAACAGGGCCGATCTCTCCGCGTTGTCGAAGACGGCGAGCAGTGCGGCCGCCGCCATGATGGACGGCACGGTGCCCGGGCCGGAGCCGGCCGCGATCACGACGATCCCCAGGACGGTGACGGCACGCCCCAGACCGCACAGCGCGTACACCCCCTTGGAACTGAGGGCATCCACCAGCGGTCCGCACACCGGCAGCACGCAGAAGGCGGCGATTCCTTGGAGGGTGAGGACAAGGGCGAAGGCCGCGGGGGAACCCGTCAGCCCGTACAGCAGCTGTCCCATCGCCAGGGTGTGGATGCCGACGCCGACGCTGGACACGGCGATCGCCCCCAGCATGGTGCGTGCGACGCGGTCGTCCCGGAGCTTCACGCCGCCACCTCCAGCCGGCGGTCGATGACCGTCCTGACCTTGCCGCTGACCTGGTTGCGGGGCAGCGCGCCCTCCGCGAGGGACTCGATCCGGAGCTCGAACACATCGAGCGCGGAGTCGAAGTCCTGGTAGTCGCCGAGAACGTCGAACTCCGAGACCAGCAGCTCGCGCACGCGGGCGGGGTCCGGCGGGACGGGCGCCTCCGTGCGGATGACCAGGATCTCCTTGCTGCCCTCGCTGAAGACCTCGATCTGGAGCCGGGAGACCTGGAGGCCGGCGAGGGCGCCGAGGACGTCACCGTAGAGGACCGTCTCGCCCTTGAAGCGGACCAGCCCGTCCGAGCGCCCCAGGTACTCCAGCACCCTGCCGGACAGCCCGCACGGGCAGGTGTGTTCGAAGACCCGGCCCATGTCGCCGATGCGGTAGCGGATCAGCGCGCCCTCGAACTTCTGCATGGTGGTGACGAGAAGCTCGCCGGTGCTGCCGTCGGGGACCGGCGCGCCGTTCTCGTCCACCACTTCGATGAAGGTGTAGTCGTCGTTGACGTGGTGGAGGGTGCCGCCGAGGGAGTGGCACTGGTAGCCGAGCTGTGCTCCGTCATTGGCGGCGAGGACGCTGGAGACCACGCGGGCGCCCAGTTCCTCCCGCAGCCACTGCTTGTCGTTCTCGGTCATCGGGGTGCCGCCGTAGAGGACCTTTTCGACGCGCAGCCCGGGGAAGCGCTTCTTGGCGTCGCGGAGTAGCGGGAGGATCAGGGCGGGCATCCCGAGGATCACGTTGGCGCGGAAGCTCCGCGTGAGCATCAGCAGGTCGTCGACGGTCACGAACTGGCCGGTCGAATAGCACTCCACGGGCATCCGGGAGAACTCGCTGAAGGTCGTCGTCAGGCCTCCGTACATGCCGCCGCCGAACAGGGTGTTGACGATGCGGTCGCCGGGGGCGACGCCGAGGGCGTACAGCATGGGTACGGCCTCGCGGACCATGTTCTCCCAGTCCGTGCGCGAATAGACGATGTAGCGCGGATCGCCGCTGCTCGCGCCGGAGCGCAGCACCTCGCCACTGGGTGCGGCACCGCTGCACAGGTTGCGGCTGGCCGGAAGGGAGTTCGCCTCCAGTGCCGGCTTGTCCAGGACGGGCAGAGCGGTGAGGTCGGCCGCCGTCGTGACCTGCGGAAGGTCCGCGTAGTGAGGGGCCCGGCGGGCGCGGGCGACGAGGTAGCGGAGCCGGGCGGCCAGCCGGCCCTCCCGCAGCGCGGTGTCCTCGCTGCGCACCCGGGCGAGCGACCTGCCCGGCAGGTGACGGCGGTCGAGCAGCCGGTGGACCCAGGGGGCCTGGCAGTCCACTGCCACCGCCGCGTCCATGGGCAGCGGGGGGACGTCCACCGCGAGGCCGGGCGCGTCGGCCCCCGGGGCGACGACGTGGCCGTCCGGCAGCGGGACGCCGGCGGCGCGCAGCGCTTCCATGACCGCGGCCCACAGCCGCGGCCGGGCCGAGCGTACGGTCACGGCGTTGCCCAGGGCCCAGGCGAGCAGCAGTCCGCGCAGGGTCGCTTCGGCGTGTGCGTCGTCTTCGGCATCTTCGTCATTGAGGACGACAGTTCCTGCCGGCCGTATCTCCAGGACGTCGTCCGTGTCCGTCAGGGGCTGCCACGGGTACTGGCTGACGCCGCCCAGAAGGCGGTCCAGGCCCTCGAAGAGCTGCTCGCTGTCGAAGCGTCGCAGGGGGTCTGTGACCCCCTCTTCGGCCAAGGCGTCGCGCAGTGAGGCGAGGTCACCGTTCCGCAGGGCGCGCTCAACGTGCTCGACCGCCAGCAGCAGGTCGGTGGGGTAGGTCCTCATCAGCGTGTCCTCCGCTGTCGTTCGGTGCGATGCGTTCGGGGTCGGTGTGCTGGGGGTCGAGTCGCTTCGGTTCGGTGCGCTCGGTTGCGATGCGCTTCGGTTCGATGCGATGCCGCTGGGGTGCGCTTCGGTCGTCGCTGCGGCCCGGTTCACTGCTGTTCTCCGAGTACGGAGGCGAGGCGGCGCACTCCCTCCTCGACATCGGCCGGCGAGGGGTAGGAGAAGGAGAGCCGTGCGTGGCGGGCGCCCCGGCCGTCCGCGTAGAAGGCGGTACCGGGGACGAAGGCGACCCCGGCGGCCAGGGCACGGGGCAGCAGTTCCCTCGAGTCGGTGCCCTCCGGGAGCGTCACCCAGATGAAGAAACCGCCGTCGGGGATGGTCCACGACGTCCCTGCGGGCATGGAGGCGGTCAGCGCGCGCAGCATGGCGTCGCGCCGGGCCCGGTAGCGCGCGCGGAACGTGCCGAGCCGCTCCTGCCACGGCTCGGTGCGCAAGTAACGGTCCACCGTCAGCTGGGTGAGGGCGGAATGGGAGAGCATGGCGGCCTCGGCGGCGAGCACCAGCTTCCGGGTGAGCTCGGTGGGCGCGTGGACCCAGCCGACCCGGAGCCCGGGCGCGAGCGTCTTGGAGAAGGACCCCAGGTACACGACCCGGTCCGGGTCGTCGGCGCACAGGGCGCGGGATGGGGTCTCGTCGTAGTGGAGCAGGCCGTAGGGGTTGTCCTCCACCACGAGGACACCGGCCGCCCGGCAGACGTCGAGGATGCGCCGCCGCCGGCCTGCCGCGAGCCGGACGCCCGTCGGGTTCTGGAAGGTGGGGACGGTGTAGTAGAGCTTCGCAGGGCGGCCTTCCGCCGCGAGCCGGGCGAACACCGCGGCCAGCTCGTCCGGGACGGTCCCGGCCCGGTCCATGCCGATCTGGACGACGTCGGCACGGGCCGCCGCGAAGGTGCCGAGCGCGGTGACGTAGGTCGGGCCTTCGGCGACGACGGTGTCGCCCGGATCGAGGAGAACACGCGCCACCAGGTCCAGCGCCTGCTGCGAGCCGACGGTCACCATGACGTCGTCCGGCCGCGCGTCGATGCCTTCGAGCGCCATGACCTCGCAGATGCGTTGCCGCAGGCCGGGGTCGCCCTGTGCGCCTCCGTACTGGAGAGCCGTCGTCCCGCTCTCGCGCACCACGCCGGCCACGATCGCGGCCATCGTGTCCATGGGGAGGGCGCTTACGTCGGGCATGCCGCCTGCCAGTGACACGATTCCCGGGTCGGCGGCGACGCTGAAGAGGGAGCGGACCTCGGAGGGCACCATGCACCGCGCGCTGCCGGAGAAACGCGCGTCCCACGGGCTCGGTCCAGGCTGCTGAAGCTCTTGCAACTCCGCGGGGAAGCGCATCGGGGTCTCCTAAGGTGTGTCGGACGGGGGTCTTTCGGCCCCGGGCTCCGCGGTGAGGGCCTCTGTACGGGCGAGGCCCGTCGTGTAGCGGACGAGGCCTGCCGTGTAGTCGCGCAGGACCTTGTCCTGCCGCGCGTGCACGACGGGTAAGCGGCCGGGCCTGCCGTCCGGGCCCCGGGTGGCCAGCAGCGCGGCCTGCTTGCGCAGCGCGTACGCACCGGCGGCCCCGGCCCGGAAGGCGGCCGGGTCCTCCTGGGAGAGCCGGGCCCAGTCCCCGTGGCTCTCGCCGAGGGCGGTACGGGAGAGCTCCCGCAGCTCGGGGCTGCAGAGCCCGTGGCGCAGTGCCGCGACCCGGATGCCGTCAGCGGTGGTGGTGAGGTCCGTGCAGGCGGGTCCCTCGCCGATTCCGTGCTCGTCCAGTGCGGCGAGTGTCTCTTCCACCGCCCAGTCCTGCTCTGCTCCGCGGCGGGGCAGCAGCAGCGCGCCGGGGAACTCGCAGGGCCGCTGCGGGTCGGGGGGCCCGCTCACCCGCCAGATGGCGCAGATGCGCCGGGAGGCGCCGAGCCCGACGGAGCTGATGTGGAGTCCGGCGTGAAGGGACGGCATGGCGCTTCTCCTGCTTCCTCGGCGGCATCCCCCCGAGCAGCTCCGCTCAGCCGCACGATCGTCTTCCCGGTGTTCTCACCGCGCAGCATCCCCAGGAACGCGTCGACGGTCCGCTCGAAGCCTTCGGAGACGCTGAGCCGGTCGGTGATCCGGCCGGCACGCAGGTGCGGTACGGCGAAGGCCTCCCACTCCTCCTGTGCGTCGCGGTGATTGGCGACGAGGAAGCCCTCCAGACGGATGCTCTTCTCCACCAGGTCGAACAGGTTGCGCGGCGCGGCGGGTGCGGAGCCCGTGTTGTACTGCGCGATCGCGCCGCACCAGGCGATGCGCCCGGACTCGCGCATCGCGCCGATCGCCGCCTCCAGGTGGGTGCCGCCGACGTTGTCGAGATACACGTCGATGCCGTCCGGTGCCGCGGCCGCCAGTTGCGCGCCGACGGAGGGCCCCGCGCGGTAGTCGAAGGCGCCGTCGAAGCCGAGCTCCTCGGTGAGCCACCGGGCCTTCTCCGGCGATCCGGTGCTGCCGATGACGCGCCCGGCCCCCAGCAGCCGGGCCAGTTGCCCGGCGGCCGTGCCCACTCCCCCGGCCGCCGCGGAGACGAAGACCGTCTCGCCCTCGCGCAGCCGGGCGACGCGGGTCAGGGCCACGTACGCGGTGAGGCCCGTGCCGCCGAGCAGGCCGAGGAAGGATTCGGTCGCGACGCCCTCGTACCGCGGCAGCACCCTGGCGTCCGCCGCGGTCAGCACCGTGTGGGTCCGCCAGCCGTCCCGGTGGAACACCAGGGAGCCTTCGGGGAGTTCCGCGCTGCGGGAGTCGATGACGCGGCCGATGGACCGCCCCTCCAGAGGGGTGTTCAGCTCCCACTCGGTGTCCATGCACTCGCGCATGTACGGGTCGACCGACAGCCACAGGTTCTCGACGAGCGCGCTGCCCTCCGCCAGTGGTGGCAGGGCGAGTTCGACCTCGGCGAAGTCGCCGGGCACCGGCATGCCCCGTGGCCGTCGCGTCTGCTGGACGGCCCGTGCGGTGCGGGTGCGGCTGCTCATGCGGCCTCCTCGGTGCATGTGCCCGTGTCCGTGCCGGCTGCGGGCAGTGCCGTCACGGACACCACCCGGGCGCACGTCTCCAGGAAGCGGCGCAGTGCCGCCGGGTCGGTGTGGGACGCCTCGATGAAGACCGGCACCTCCCATTCCTGGTAGGTGACGTGCCGGGGCGGCTCCTGGCCGGGTGCCAGGACGTGGATGCGGTCGACGCAGGGGTGCGAGCTGACCCATTCCGGCAGTTCGGTGCGCCGCGCGCTGCCGGGCGGCAGGTGGTGGCCGGGGACGGCGAGCCAGCCGTGATAGCGCCCGCTGGGCTGCTGTACCGGGGGGCGTTCCAGGCCGAGGCGTACGGCGATCTCGTGCGAGGGCAGGTGCACGCCGGTGTGCCGCTCGTGCAGGGGGACGACGGCTGCGCCCCCGACCCGGTTGGCCACCTCCAGGAAGACGAGCTCACCCTCGGCCGTTTCGAAGAACTCCAGGTGGATGCTGCCTTCGGCGATGCCCAGCACCTCCACCACCCGCTCGGCGAGGGTCCGCTGGGCCGGGGTCACGGCCTCCTGGTGCGAACCGAGCGGGAGCCCGCTTGCGTACGCGACCGGCTTGTTGACGTACCGGCTGACCGCGAGGTTGACGATCCGGCCGGCCGCCACCAGCCCGTCAGCGTGCAGGATGTCGCCGTCGATGTGCTCTTCCAGCTGGTAGTCCGAGGCGTCCGCGAGGTTGCGGTAGGCACGCAGCGCGTCGTCGGCCGTCTCGTGGACGGTGACGTCCTCGCTGGAGGCGCCCTGCCGCGGTTTGAGGACCGTGCGGCCCGGCCACGGGAGCGGGCGGCCGGCCACCGGCTCGGGGACGAACCTGGGGTGGCGGAGCCCGGAGCCGGCCAGGGCCTCCTTCATCCTCACCTTGTCCCGCACCCGCTCGGCCTGAGCGAGCGAGGGCCCGTCGACCCCGAGGTGGCGGCGTACGTGGCAGGCCTCCACGATGCCGAACTCGGAGAGTGCGAGCACCTTCTCGTAACCGTCGTCCGGAGACGTGCGGGCGCAGATGCCGGCGACCAGGTCGTCGTCCGCGCCGAGCACGATCCGCTCGCACCGCAGGCCGGGAGGCAGGTCGGCCATGCGGTGCGGCAGGCCTGTGTACGTCACCTCGTGCCGCTCGTGGTCGATGGCCTGTTCGTAGGCGATCTTCCGGTACGGCACCTGGTGAATGACGAGGATCTTCATCCGAGGTACTCCAAGGTCGTGATGCCCCAGCTGAAGCCCATGGCGCTGGTGGCGAGCATGATCAGGTCACCGCGGCGCAGCCGGCCGGCGCGCTCCAGGTCGCGCAGCGCGATGAGGGTGTCCGCGCCGCCCATGTGAGCCAGCCGGTCGTAGTTGAAGACGCTGCGGTCGGCGGGAATGCCGAGCGTGCGGAGCAGCCGGAGGTGCATGTCCCGGTCGCCGTGGTTGATCAGGAAGTGATCGATGTCGTCGCGCTCGCGGCCGAGGTTCTCCAGCGTTTCGCCGACCAGCGAGGTGAAGTGGCGTACGTAGGCGTCCGCGAGTCCCTTGCGGTGCGCTGCGCGCCGGATGCGGACCCGGCCGGCCGGCCGCTCTCCCGCGCCGGGCTCATCCGCGTCGTGCTCGCCCCTGTCGTACTCGCCCGTGTAGTAGTCGGACCAGCCGGGGTCGGTGCGCATGGCCGAGTGGAGGATCCGGAAGCGGCCCTCACGGCCTGCCAGCAGTACCGCCGCAGCCGCATCACCGAAGTTGAACAGGGCCTTGGAATCCGGGTCACTGTAGTCCACCATCCGGCTCAGTCGGTCGCCGACGAGGACCAGCGCGTACGCGTCGTCCTCCAGCGCTCCGGCCGCGGACAGCAACCGGAGCGCGGTCATTCCGGCGTTGCAGAAGTTCGCCACCTCGAAGCAGTGGGCCCCTGAGATGCCGAGTCCGTCCGCCACCTTCGCGGCGGGGGACCAGAAGGGGCGGTCCCACTCGCCGGAACCGGCGTAGACGACCTGCCGGATGCGGGAGGGGTCCACGCCCGTTCTGCTCAGGACGGTGCGGGCCGCGGCGAGCGTCAGCTCCCAGGCCTGTTCGTCCTCGGCCAGGACCGGAAAGCCGTCGCAGTGGGTGATGCGGGCCAGCTCCGCGACGGCCACCCCCGAGGACCGGTGCATGGCCCGGAGGTCGGCCGTCGCGGAGGGGAAGCGGATGTCGAAGTCGACTATGCCGGCCACTGGCCGTCCTCTTCGATGCTCACACGGTGCACGGTGCGCGTGGCGCCGGGCTCGATCGCCGTCGCCGCGTGGTAGGTCGTCGCCGTCTTCCACACCACCAGGTCGTTGGTCGTCCAGCGGTGGGTGTAGACGTGGTCCGGGTCCTGGATCAGGCGGTCGATGAGCGCGAAGAACTCGGCGTTCTCGTTGGCGTCGAAGCCCACCACCGAGTCCATGTACTCCGGCGCGCCGTACAGGTAGGGCCGGCCGCTGGTGGGGTCCTGCCGCACGAGCGGGTGCTCGGTCACCGGGTACTCGAGCTCGACCAGGGCCTTGAGCTCGGCGATGGACAGGCCGACGTGCTCGGGTGAGATGCGCTGGCGCTTGCTGACGGTGTGCAGGGCCGTCCGGCCGGCGATCTTGTCCTTCCACTCCTGCGGCAGCCGGTCGTACACGTCGAGCGCGCTGGCGTAGAGGGTGTGGCCGCTGGTGCCCGGCACGTCGACGCCGTGCAGCATCGTGTACGGCGCCGGGTCCTTCACGTACGAGGAGTCCTGGTGCCAGAAGTTGCCGACGCGGGCGACTCCGACCGGGCGGTTCGCCTTCATGGCGTTGGAGGAGATCATGATCTCCTCGTGCTCGGGGTGGCGGTATTTGGCCATCAGGAACGGGACGGGTCTGCCGAGGCGGGAGGCCAGCTCGATCTGCTGCTTCGGGGTGATGTCCAGGCCCCGCACCACGGCCAGTTCGCGCTGGTGCACCAGCTCGACCAGCTGCTGGAAGACCTCGGGGCGCTGGAGGTCCTCGTAGCCGACCCCGGTCATCTCGGCACCGATGAAGGGGGTGATTTCCTTGATCTGCACGGAAGTGTCTCCTTGAGGCGATGGTTTTCGGGCGATGAGTCGCAGGCGACGGGTTTCAGGCGACGGGTTTGAGCCGAGGGGTTTGTGCTGAGGGGTTTCAGGCGTCGTCGAGGCAGGTGCGCAGGGCGCTGACGAAGGCGTCGATCTGCTCCTGGGTGCGGAACGGCGCGACGGTCACGCGGAACCGCTCGCCGCCCTTGGCGACGGACGGGAAGTTGATGGGCTGTACGTAGATGCCGAACTCGTCGAGCAGGCGCCGCGAGACGCGCTTGACCCGTTCGCCTCCGGGGACCAGCACGGGGACGAGGTGGCTCTCGGCGTCGATGAAGTCGATGCCGGCGGCACGCAGGGCCACGCGCATGCGGACCGCGTTCTCCCGCAGCTTCCGGCGGAGCGCGTCGCCCGTCTCGCCCTGGACGACGTCGAGGCTCTGCCGGGTGGCGTCCAGGCTGGAGCGCGGGATCGTCGTCGTGAAGATGAACCCGGGGGCGTGTGAGCGCACGTAGTCAAGGGCTTCGTCGGGCCCCGCGACGTACCCGCCGGTCGTGCCGACCGCTTTTCCGAAGACTCCTTGCACAAATGTGGGCCGCTCTTCGCCGAGCTGCTCGCATATTCCCGCGCCGGTGGGGCCGTTGACTCCGATCGCGTGCGTCTCGTCCAGGTACGTCATGGCGTTGTAGCGCTCGGCCAGATCGCAGATCGCGCCGATCGGTGCGATGTCCCCGTCCATGGAGTAGACGGACTCGAAGACAATGAGCTTGGGCCGGTCCGTGTCGTACTGGGAGAGCAATTCCTCCAGCGCGACCACGTCGCTGTGCGGGAATATATGCTTCCGGTTTTTCGTCGCCCGGATGCCCTCGATCAGCGAACGGTGGTTGAGGGCATCGGAGAAGACCACCATGTCGGGCACGGCCTGGAGCAGCGTGGTCAGCGTCTCGAAGTTGGCGACGTATCCGCTGGTGAAGACCAGGGCGCGCTGTTTACGGTGCCAGGCGGCCAGCCGGGTCTCCAGCGCGACGTGCGCCTCGCTCGTTCCCGCGATGTTGCGGGACCCTCCGTTACCCGTGCCGTGGCGCAGCGTGGAAGCGATCTGCGCCTCCATGACCTGCGGGTTCTGACTCATCCCGAGGTAGTCGTTGGTGCACCACACCTGGATGCGCCGCCCTTGGTGGAGCGCCGTCCCGGGCTCCCCCGCCAGATACGAACACGGGGTGAATTCCCGGTACAGCCCCGCTTCCTTAAGCTCTGCCAGCTTCGACCGCATCCCGCCGAAGGCGGACAGCGGAGCGGGGGAAAGCGGAAGGACGGACATGCTTCTCATCTCCTGTTGCCGAAATGCGGTTCGCGGGGAATCTGTCGAGCGGAGGGGGGTCATCCCCACTGCGAGTCGCCGGGCAGGGTGGTGATGCGGACAGTGGTGGTCGCGCCGGCCTTTTCCTGCGGCGACTGAGATCCGCCGCTCACGGAAACGGCGAGCGCCACCAGCACCGTCGCAGCGAGCGCGCCGAAAAATTTGCGGAATGCGGTCTTCTTCTTCATGTCCCTGTCTCCCCGTTCGGTGACCCGCCGGCTTGTGGCGCGGCCTCTGACAGAAATCATGCGGCGCGCATTTCCGCCGAGAAAGACGGAACGGGAAGCATGAACACGCAACACAGAGACTTGAAGCATGGACAGAGGCCACCGAATACGGACAAAGACCTACGAGTGCGGGCGGGGTGCGGCGGAAACTCCCGCCGTCCGGTGCGGCAGCGGGGAGGGACTGGTCCGGCTCACGACAGTCACGCCCGCTCAGCGCGCGCCCTGCACAGCGCCCGGGCCGGGCGGTTCGCCCGTGGGCGGTCGGCCGTCAACCGGGCTTGAGCTGCGGCGGCCGGTCCGCGGGCGCCGGAGGACGCCGCCGGCCGAGCCGGAGGAGGTAGATCCGCAGGTGCGGAGCTGCTGCCGGCACAGGACACGCGCCGCGGCTGTCCGCGCTTGCCTCAGGCCGTCGGGTCCCAGAGCCCGCCGGCTTCGCCGCGGGCGAGATGCTCGGCGTAGATCCCGACCTTCCAGGCGATGACGGACCGGCACTCCTCCAGCGCCTTGATCTGCGCGTCCACGCGCCGCCGGTGAGCGTCGAGCAGATCCAGGCGTTCCGCCTCGTTGCCCGGTCCTCGGCGTACCAGTTCGGCGAAGTGCTTGCCGTCGACCCCGAGGAGGCCGCCCGGCTCTGGGACCTGTCTCTCGCCGCGACCGGTGCCACACCGATCACGGCAGCCCCGGGCCACCCCGCCCGGCCTTCTGCCGCCGGAGTCAGAGGGGCAGGGCTCTAGGGACGCCGCGCCATGCGCCGATATCGAGGTCCTTATCGAGGTCCTTGACAGTTGAACTGGGGGACTGGTCACGGCAGCGCTGCGGAAAGCGGGTACGGCCTGGCCGGATTGCGTGAACGGGTCACCCTGCTGCACGGGGAGTTCACAGCCGAACTGCGTACCGAAGGCGGCTTCCGCGTGGCGGCCCGTCTGCCGGAACCGGCGGGAGCCCGTCTGCCCGTAGCGGCAGGAGCTCGTCTCCCCGTACCGGCCATCAGCGTCGTCACCGCCAAGGCGTACGTGACGCGGCTGCTGTCCACACTCGACGCTCGCGACCGGGTCCGGCTCGGCGGGGGCCAGCGGGCCCCCTGAGTTCAGCGAACCGGCCTGCCGTCACAACGGGACCGCCCGCGCCCGGGCCCTAACGCAGGGCGGCGGCCACCAGGCCTTCGAGGGCGTCACGCGGTACGTCGCCACCATTCACCAGCCGGTCGAAGACCAATCCGTCGATGCAAGTCAGCAGGGTGTGCGTGCGGTTCTCGACGTCCGTCACGCCGTGCGCGGCGAGGAACAGCCGGACGGCCTCGCGGCCGGCGTTCTCCCGGGGTACAAGGATCTCGCGCAGCTCAGGGTCGCGCACGCTCTCGACAGTGCAGGCGTAGCGGGCGAGGGAGCGGCGGCGGCCCTCGCCGGTGAGCCGTTGCCGGGTGAGCAGCACCATGCCGTCCACCAGTTCCTCGGCGGTGCGCAGGGGTGGGAGCTCTTCGGCCGTCGTGTGCAGTTCCGCCTGGTCGAGCTGGACCAGGCGTGTGACGAGTCCGGTGAGCAACGCGGCTCGGGTGCGGAAGTACGCCGACGTGGTGCCGGGCGGCATGGCCGCCCTGCGGTCGACCGCACGGTGGGTCAGGCCGCGGACCCCTTCGTCGGCGAGTACGTCCAGAGCCGCGTCCGCGAGGAGGGTGCGCCGATCAGAAGCCATGACCCCTTTCTACACCTGTAGAGCCTCAGGTAGGGTCATCTTCTACAGATGTAGAAGGTACGGGGGTGTCGGCATGGGCAACACGGCAGTAGTGGTCGGAGGGGGCATCGGCGGGCTGGCCGCAGCGATCGGACTGCGCCGCATCGGATGGGAACCATGCGTCGTCGAGCGCGCGTCCACGCTCGACGACGCGGGGGCGGGCATCTCGCTGGCGGCCAACGGCCTACGGGCACTGGACGAACTCGGCGTCGGCGAGGCGGTACGGGATGCCTCGCGCGGCCAGTACAACGGCGGCACTCGCACGCCCCAGGGCGGTTGGCTGGCCAGGATGGACGGCTCGGCGCTGGAGAAGGCGGTGGGCGCACCGATCATGGGCATCCCCCGCTCCGTCTTGCACCGGGTGCTGCGCGACTCCCTGCCCGCCGAGGCACTGCTGACCGGCTCCGAGGCGGGCTCGGTCGAGCAGACCGGCCCCGGGACGGTCCGAGTCGACTGCGGCGACACGGTCCTGGACGCCGATCTGGTGGTCGCTGCCGACGGCATCGGCAGCAAACTGCGCAGCCGGCTCTTCCCGGCCCACCCCGGCCCGGTCTACAGCGGCTCCACGGTGCTGCGCGCCATCACCGAGCGGGCCGTCGACCTGCGCACCGACTTCGAGCTGACGTGGGGGCACGGCGCCGAGTTCGGGCACATCGCCTTCCACGACGGGCGGGCCGAGTGGCACGCCGTCCTCAACCTCCCCGCCGGGACGCGGTTCGCCGACCCACTGGACGAGCTACGCAGACGATTCCGCACCTGGCACGACCCGATCCCCGCCCTGCTCGACGCGACCAGGCCCGACGCCGTGCTGCACCACGACGTCAACGAACTCCGCACACCGCTCCCCGCGTATGCGGTCGGCCGGACCGCGCTGCTCGGCGACGCG
Source organism: Streptomyces sp. SCA2-17 (assembly GCF_044336695.1). Taxonomy (NCBI): domain Bacteria; kingdom Bacillati; phylum Actinomycetota; class Actinomycetes; order Kitasatosporales; family Streptomycetaceae; genus Streptomyces; species Streptomyces sp. SCA2-17. The sequence continues at coordinate 4,895,973 of NZ_CP117521.1, read as the reverse complement.
GCACACGCGATGACGCCGAACCTCGGGCAGGGAGCTTGCCAGGCGCTGGAGGACGCGGTCACCCTGGCCGCCGCGCTCGCCGGCGAACCCACCGTTGAGGCCGCGCTCGCTCGCTACGACGCCGAGCGCCGCCCGCGCAGCCAGGCCGTCGCGCGGGCCGCCCGGCAGGCCGGGCGGATGGGCCAGCAGCTCTCCCACCCACTGGCCGTCGCCCTGCGGAACACGGCGATGCGGCTGACACCGTCCCGCGCCGCCACGCGCATGCTTCTTCGGCACCACGCCTGGGTCCCACCCCGACTGAACTGACCCGATTCACGCCCTCCAACTCACCACCGGGCACCTTCCGCCCCTCGAAGGCCGTTGTTTTGAGCAGGCCGGTGCTCGTCAGCCGCACTGCCAGGTGAACATCGCCCGGTCGAAGCGGCGCTCGGCCAGGTCCTGGGGGCGGATCAGCCAGTACAGAGCTCCGCAGTCACCCCACATCATGTCCGCGGCGTCCTCGCTGTCGAACTGGGCCAGCAGCACCCACCCGCCCGCTTCCTCCGCCAGCCTCGGGTCGTCCCACGAGCCGTCCAGAACCGCCGCGGCGATCTCGATCTCCACGGGGTTCTGCACCGGGTGAGCGTGGCCGCCGATCTGGTGGCCCACCATGCCGTCGAAGTCCCACACCGCGTCGAGGAACTCCTGCGCGCACACCGGGTGGTCGTACCGCTGCCCGAGAGGCGCCTCCGGAGCGAAGGCTCCGCGTATCTGCGGATGCCACGGCTCGGCCGCCGTCATCGCCGGCCGTGCTGTCAGGGGAACCGCGGGATACGGCCGGATTCCTGCGGGTGCTTCCCGTTCGGACCCGCCGGACACATGGAGTACGCGTGCGCCGGGCCAGGTCTCGCGGTCCTCCGCCAGGACCAGGGCCTCCCCGTCGTCCAGCTGACCGTCGAAATAGAAGAAGAGCAGCGTCCCCTCGGCCGGCAGGTCGATGTCGAGACCACCGGCGGGCAGCGCTCCGCAGTCCACCGAGGCGATGAACGACAACGGCCCGTACCCCTCCCAGACAGGCCAGTCCACACCATCCGGCAGCCTCGGCAGCCCACCGAGCCGCCCGATCACCCCATCCGGTCCGACGGCTGCCTCAAGGCGTAGTCCAGGGCGCAGCAGGCCGGCCCACCGCTCTGCCACGTCCGAGGGCAGGTGCTGCAGAGCGAGATCACGCAGGGCGTCGGAGGATCCGTGAGTCATGCGTCCGATCATGCACGACACCACTGACACGCGACTCCGCGCTCCTCGCGGCTTCTTTCATGCCGACTTCCATGCCGACTTTCCTGTCGACTTTCATGGTGTCTTTTATGCCGCCTCTATGTCGTCAGCGCGAAGAGCGCAGCGAAGAGACCTATCGACAGCAAGGCCACCAGCAGGCACACGGTCAGCATGAGCCATCCGGCTATCAGCCCCGCCAGTGCGATCCAGCGGCCTTCCCCGCCCAGGCGTCGCGCTCTCCACCGGCCCACGTGTCCCGTGATGACGGCCCCGAGCGCGGACACGAGGGAGAACGGGATGAACAAGTGGGGGAAGAGGTACCAACTGCCCACCGCGGCCACGCTCGCGAAAGCACAGATCGCACTGAGTCCGGCCGCCTGGTTTCGGATTCCGGCCTGCTGCCCCGCTCCCTCGGACACCGGCCGGACGCTTTCGCCCCTGCTCATCCCATCCCCTGACTGTGACACCACCACCGGAAAATCCGGATGCTACCCGTCCGCCTTCTGAGCGGCGTGACTGCCGGGCGAGCTCCTGGCCGCCGGGGGGGGGCTCGATGACCAGCGCGACCTGGCGGCTCATCCGAGGTCACCGGATTGTCCCGGCTCGCCGACGCCGCGTACCGGTGTGAACCGTTATGCCGTTCCTCTCCCGCAGGCCGCCGGGGCCTGGCAGGATCCGGCCATGCTTCCCCGTTCCCTGCGTCCCGGCGGACGACGTGCCGCTCGTACGGCCGCTCTGGGCGCCGTGGTACTCGCTCTGCTGGTGTGGTGGCTGTGGTCCGTGCACGGCGACACGTCGCCCGCCGGGCGGATGACGTTCGCGACCGGGGTGCCGACCGGGGTGTACGCGAAGTACGGGGACCTCCTCAAGGAGGACCTGGCGCAGGACATGCCCTCCCTGGACGTACGGCTGCGGCGCAGCCAAGGGTCGATCGACAACCTGCGGCAGCTCACGTCCGGCGAGGCGGACTTCACTCTGGCCACCGCCGACTCGGTCGCCACCTACCGCGACGAGGGGAAACCGGGCGCCGGGAGCCTGCGCGCGTGTGCGCGGCTGTACGACGACTACATCCAGCTGGTGGTGGAGAAGGGCTCGTCCGTGCAGTCGGCGCGGGACCTGCGGGGCCTGCGGGTGGGGGTGGGGACGGACGACTCGGGGGTGCAGCTGATCACGCGGCGGCTGCTGAAGGCGGCGGGGCTGGACTTCGACAAGGACATCACGCCGGTGCGGGTCGGGATCGACAAGATGCCGGGGCTGCTGGAGCGGGGGCAGCTGGACGCGTTCTTCTGGTCGGGCGGGCTGCCCACGAACGCCGTCCAGTCGCTCGGCCTGCGGCTGTCCATCCGCCTCGTGCAGCTGGCCGATCTGATCGAGCCGCTGCACGCGCAAGGGCCGCAGACGCGCTACTACAGGGCCGCGGTGATGCCCGTGGACGCGTACCCGGAGCTGCGCGCGTCCCAGGCGGTGAAGACGCTGGCGGTCGCGAACCTGCTCGTCACCATGGACCACGCGGACGCGGATCTGGCGGAGAGCGTCACGCGGTCGGTGATGAACAGCAGGGACCGCATAGGGCAGACAGTGCACGCCGCGCAGAAGGTGGACCTCCGTACGGCGATCTTCACCGACCCCCTCCAACTGCACGTGGGGGCGCGGCGCTACTACGCGTCGGTGAAGCCCTGAATCCCGAATCCCCGAATCCCCGAATCCCCAGGGGCGGAATAGTCCGGGCACGGCCGAGGCTGAGCCGATCATGAATGAGATTCTCGTGACGGGCGCGACCGGCAACGTCGGCCGGCAAGTTGTTCTTCAACTCCTGGCCGGCGGCAGCGCCGTGCGCGCGCTGGCGCGTAACCCCGCATCGGCCGGGCTGCCGGACGGCGTCGATGTCGTAGGCGGGGATCTGTCCGACCCGGCCGGCCTGGAGCGGGCCCTGACCGGGATCAGCACGGTGTTCCTGATCTGGCCCTTCCTGACGACCGAGGGCGCTCCCGCCGTTCTGGAGGCGATCGCGCGGCGCCCCCGCCGCATCGTCTACCTCTCCTCGTCAGGCGTGAACGAGGACGCCGAACGGCAGACCGACCCGATCAACCAGCTCCACGCCGGCATGGAGCGCCTGATCGAGGAATCCGGCGCGGAGTGGACCGTCCTGCGGTCGGACACCATCGCCTCCAACGCACGAGGCTGGGCCGGGCAGATCCGCGCCACGCACGTCGTCCGCGGTCCCGGCATCGCCGCCACGGCGGTGATCCACGAGGCCGACGTCGCGGCCGTGGCGGTACGTGCCCTGACCGAGGACGGGCATGCGGGCGCGAAGCACGTCCTCACCGGTCCGCAGGTGCTGAGCAGGGCCGAGCAGGTCCACGCGATAGGGGAAGCCGTCGGCCACCCTGCGCGCTTCGAAGCGGTCCCCTTGCAGGTCGCACGACAGCAGATGCTCGCCGACGGCAGGCCACCCCTCCTTGTCGAGGCCCTGCTGGCCGCCGCAACCCGGCCTGAATCGCACTTGATCACCTCCACGGTGGAAGAGATCACGGGAGCGCCCGCCCGTACGTTCCGCTCGTGGGCGGAAGAGCACGCGGACGCTTTCCGCTAGCCGGCCGGCCCCGCCCCGCAAAGAGGCCTACGAATGGGCCTCCACCGCCCGCGGCCGCCCCGTTCCGCCCTCCCCGCCGTGGCGCGGCACCTTGATGACGGCGCGCAGGCCGCGCGGCTGGTTCGGGGCGTAGGTGAGCGTGGCCCCGCCGGCCGCCAGCAGGGCCCGGGAGATGGAAAGCCCCAGGCCCGAGCCGGAGACGTTCTGGTGGCGGCTGCTGCGCCAGAAGCGGTCGCCGATGCGGGTGAGCTCCTCGTCCGTAAGCCCGGGGCCGCCGTCGGCGACCGTGATGCCCACGCAGTCGCCCTCCACTTCGACGCTGACGTGCACCGGGGAGCCCTCCGGGGTGAACTTCAGGGCGTTGTCCACGACGGCGTCCAGGGCGCTGGAGAGGGCGACCGGGTCGGCCCAGCCCGTCACCGCGGTCGGGCCGCTGTAGGAGAGCGCGACCTGCTCGCGGTCGGCGACCGGCGACCAGGCGCCCACCCGGTCGATGACGATCTCCGCTATGTCGGTCAGCTGGAGGTCGGCCTCCGCGTGCTCGGCGAGCGCGAGGTCGAGGAGGTCGTCGAGCACGCGCGCGAGGCGCTTGCCCTCCGTCCGGACGGAGGCGACCTCCGCGTGCCCTGAGGGAAGGTCCAGCGCGAGCAGGTCGATGCGCAGCAGGAGCGCCGCGAGCGGGTTGCGCAGTTGGTGCGAGGCGTCGGCGACGAACGCGCGCTGCTGCTCCAGGACGGACTCCACGTTGTCGGCCATCTCGTTGAAGGAGCGTGCCAGGCGGCGCAGTTCGGGCGGCCCGCTGTCGGCCGCGACACGGGAGTTCAGCCGCCCCGTGGCGATGCCGTGCGCGGCCACGTCGAGGGTCCGCACGGGGCGCATCACCCACCCCGTGAGGCGGAACGCGGCGGCGACGGCGAGGAGCATGGCGGCCGTCTCGCCCGCCCCCAGCAGCAGCCAGGAGTGCAGGATCCGGGAGCGCAGCTGCCCCGTGGGCGAGTCGGTGACGACGACGGCGACGACGTCACCGTCCCGGATGACCGGGGAGGCCACCGCGAGCCGGCTGTGCTGTAGCGGCCAGACCTGCCCCGGATCGTGGCTGCGGCGCCCCGCCAGGGCCTCCTGGAAGGCCCGCTGGCCCTCGCCGTCGGCCGGCACCGTCCAGCGCCTGGGAGCGACCGCCATGGCCTGTCCGTCGCGGTAGAAGATGCCGACCCGGATGTCGTACAGCTCCTCGTAACGCAGGAGTTCGGAGCGCAGGGTGTTGAGCCGTTCGTCGGTCCCCGCCTCCGGGTCGAAGGGGCGGGTGGTGACGAACTGCGCGAGGGCGGCGAAGCGGGCCGTGTCGTCGATGCGGTCGACGACCACGCGCTGCTGCTCGGCAGCGGCGATGCTGCCGGCCAGCGGGAAGCCGAGGGCCAGCAGCACGCCCGCGAGCAGGACGATGAGGAGCGGGAGGAGTCGGGTGCGCACGGGTCAGGCCGGTCCTCACCGGGCCGGGACGACGATTTTGTAGCCGACCCCGCGCACCGTCTCGATGAGGGCGGGCAGGCGCAGTTTGGAACGCAGGGAGGCGATGTGCACCTCCAGGGTGCGGCCCGTACCCTCCCAACTGGTCTGCCACACCTCGCTGATGATCTGCTCGCGGCGGAAGACGACGCCGGGCCGCTGGGCGAGCAGGGCCAGCAGGTCGAATTCCTTACGGGTCAGCGAGACGGCCTCCCCCGCCACGGACACCTCGCGGTTGGGGAGTTCGATGACGAGGCTGCCCAGCCGCAGCGAGCGCGGGCCGGACGCCTCCTGCGCCTCCTCCGCGCCGCCGCCCGAGGGAGGCTTGCGGCGGGCGACCGCGTGGATGCGGGCGAGGAGCTCACCCGTGTCGTACGGCTTGACCACGTAGTCGTCGGCACCGAGGTTCAGGCCGTGGATCTTGGACCGGGTGTCGGCGCGGGCGGTGACCATGATGACGGGTATGCCGGTGCGCTTGCGGATCCTGCCGCAGACCTCGAAGCCGTCCTGATCGGGCAGGCCGAGGTCGAGCAGGACGACGGCGAAGGGCGCGCCGGTGTCCGGGAGCAGGGCCCTGAGCGCCTCCTCGCCGCTCCGGGCGTGCGTGACGTCGAAGCCGTGCCGGGCCAGCACCGCCGCCAGGGCCGCGGCGACGTGGTCGTCGTCCTCCACGAGCAGCAGTCTCATCCAGGCCCCCTCCCTGTGACCGCGGCGTGGGCACCCCCGCATCCACGCTGATGGACGCCCGGTCCGTCAAGGGGGTTCCGGGAGCGAAGGGGCTTCCGTTATTCACCCGGTACGCCCGCGCTACCGGCGTGCGCGCCGTGCGCCCCCTTCACGCAGAGTGTCCCTTTGCGGCCGGATCGTTATGCTCAATTTCAGCTCAGATGTAATGACGCTGTTCGTCACCGCTCATTAGGGTCCTCCCAATCGAGGAGGATGGAGCGAGGAACGCCGATGAGCGAAGAATCGGTGGCCGGGCAGGCCACGGGCGCCGCGGTCCCACTGGTCGTCCTGAAGAGCGTCAACAAGCACTTCGGCGCCCTGCATGTCCTCCAGGACATCGACCTGACCATCGCGCGGGGCGAAGTCGTCGTCGTGATCGGCCCGTCGGGGTCCGGCAAGTCGACCCTGTGCCGCACGATCAACCGCCTGGAGACCACGGACTCCGGGACGATCACCATCGACGGCAGACCGCTGCCCCAGGAGGGCAAGGAGCTGGCCAGGCTGCGCGCCGACGTGGGCATGGTCTTCCAGTCGTTCAACCTCTTCGCGCACAAGACCGTCCTGGAGAACGTGACGCTCGGCCAGGTCAAGGTGCGCAGGACGGACCGCCGCGAGGCCGAGGAGAAGGCCCGCGGCCTGCTCGACCGCGTCGGGGTCGGCGCCCAGGCGGACAAGTATCCGGCGCAGCTCTCCGGCGGCCAGCAGCAGCGCGTGGCCATCGCCCGCGCCCTGGCCATGGACCCCAAGGTGATGCTGTTCGACGAGCCGACGTCCGCGCTCGACCCGGAGATGATCAACGAGGTGCTGGAAGTCATGCAGCAGCTCGCGCGGGACGGCATGACGATGATCGTCGTCACCCACGAGATGGGCTTCGCCCGCTCCGCGGCGAACCGCGTCGTCTTCATGGCGGACGGCCGCATCGTCGAAGAGGCCCGGCCGGACCAGTTCTTCAGCAACCCGCGCAGCGACCGGGCGAAGGACTTCCTGTCGAAGATCCTGCACCACTGACCCGGACCCGCCGGAGCCCGCACCGCCGACCCGCGCCGGCGGGTTTCCTCCACCGGACTCGCGGGCGCGAACCCGTACCGCTGGAGCCCGCACCACCGGCCTCACGGCCGTCAGGGTCGTACGGGCCCTCTCACCTCTCGCCGCCCCTCCCCCGCCACGGCTGCCCGACCGCTCCGTACCACCTGCTGACGCAAAGGATGTTCACCATGAAGCTCCGCAAGACCGTCGCAGCCGCCGCCGTGGCGCTGGCGCTCACCACGGCCGCCACCGCCTGCGGGAAGTCCGGCAGCCCCGATGACGACAAGGACGGCAAGCCCAGTGACGGCAAGTCCGCGCCGGCCGTGCCGACCTACACGGTGAACACCGCGGCCGACGTCAAGGGCTCGCCCGTCTTCGACCGGATCAAGGGCAAGACGATCACCATCGGCACCAAGGCCGACCAGCCGGGCATGGGCTACGAGAACCCGACTTCCAAGAAGCGCTCCGGCTTCGACGTGGAGATCGCCCGGATGATCGCGGCGGACCTCGGCTTCGACGAGGCCCACATCAAGTTCAAGACGGTGCCGTCCGAGGCCCGCGAGACGCAGATCGCCAGTGGCGGCGTCGACCTCTACGTCGGCACGTACACGATCAACGACGAGCGCAAGAAGCAGATCGACTTCGCCGGCCCGTACTACGTCGCCGGCCAGGACCTCCTGGTGAAGTCCGACAGCAGCATCAAGGGCCCGGACGACCTCAAGGGCAAGAAGGTCTGCTCGGCCACCGGCTCCACGCCGCTCAAGCGCATCAAGGAGCCCAAGTACGGGGTGGGCGAGGCCAAGGCCCAGCAGGGCTACCAGCTGTGCGTGCAGGAGCTCGTGTCCGGCACGGTCGACGCCGTGACGACCGACGACGCGATCCTCAAGGGCTACGCCGCGGAGAACAAGGGCGCCCTGAAGGTCCTCGGCAAGCCGTTCTCCGAGGAGCCGTACGGCGTGGGCATGAAGAAGGACGACAAGGCGCTGCGGGACGCCGTCAACAACGCCCTTGAGGCGCACGAGAAGAACGGCGACTGGAAGAAGGCGTACGACGCCACCATCGGCCTCGCCGGCAACCCCGCGCCGAACCCGCCCGCCGTCAACCGCTACTGACGGCCGCGGCCGCGGCAGGCCCCGAGCCCCGCGGCAGGCCGCACGCCGCACCCCGCACGCCCCATCACCGCCCCGTCCGCCGCCGATCCGTAACAACCCGCCGGGAGAGCCGCCTTGAACGTTCTGTCGGACCACTTCGCGGAGTTCCGCGAAGGTTTCCTCGGCACCGTCGAGCTCACCGGGCTCAGCGGTCTGCTCGCCCTGGTGCTGGGCATCCTGATGGCGGCGTTCCGGGTCTCCCCGGTGCCCGCCCTGCGAATATTCGGCACCGCCTGGGTGACCCTGCTGCGCAACACCCCCCTCGTGCTGCTGTTCCTCGCCGTCACCCTGGGGCTGCCCGCCCTCGGCCTCAAGGGCTGGGACTCCTTCTGGCTCGCCGTGCTGACGCTCGGGTGCTACACCTCGGCGTTCATCTGCGAGGCCGTCCGGTCCGGCATCAACTCCGTGCCGGTCGGCCAGGCGGAGGCGGCCCGCTCCATCGGGATGACCTTCAACCAGACCCTGGGTCAGGTCGTCCTGCCCCAGGCCACCCGCACCGCCGTGCCGCCGATCGGCAGCCTGATGATCGCCCTCACCAAGAACACGGCGATCGCCTCCGGCTTCAACGTCACCCAGCTCGGCTCCGTGCAGAAGTCCCTCAACGCCGACACCGGCTACAACATCTACGTGATCTTCCTGTGGATCGCGGTCTGCTACATCATCATCACTCTCGCGATCAGCGGCCTGTTCCGGCTGCTGGAGAACCGGCTGGCGGTGGCCCGATGAGCGCGAACGTCCTCTACGACGCCCCCGGCCCCCGGGCGCGGGCCCGCAACCGCCTCTACGGGGCACTCTCCACCGTCGCGATCCTCGGCCTGGTGGCCTTCGTCATCTACAAGCTGGACGACACCGGCCAGTTCCAGCCCGGCCTCTGGGACGACTACGAGTACGCCGACACCCACCAGCGGATCGTCGACGGGCTGCTGACGACCCTGAAGACGTTCGCGATCGCGGCGGTCCTGTCGGTCGCGCTCGGCGCGGTCCTCGCGGCCGCACGGCTGTCCGACCACCGGCCGGTGCGCTGGGCGGCCACGGTGGTGGTCGAGTTCTTCCGCGCCATGCCGCTGGTCATCATGATCTTCCTGCTGTTCGCGGGGGTGTTCACCTCCGACCCGATGTGGGCGCTGGTCCTCGGCCTCACGCTCTACAACGGCTCCGTGCAGGCGGAGATCTTCCGCTCCGGGATCAACGCGGTGCCCCGCGGGCAGAGCGAGGCGGCCTACGCGCTCGGCCTGCGCAAGTCGCAGGTCATGTCGAGCGTCCTGATCCCCCAGGCCGTACGGACGATGCTGCCGTCGATCATCAGCCAGCTCGTGGTGACCCTCAAGGACACCTCGCTCGGATTCATCATCCTCTACGAGGAACTGCTCTTCGTCGGCAAGGCCTTCGCCGAGCAGACCAAGCCGGTGAACGGCGTCTACGCCTTCATCCCGATGGTGATCGTCTTCGGTTCGATCTACATCGTGCTCTGCCTCGCGCTGTCGTCGGTGGCCACCTGGGTCGAACGGCGCACGCAGCGCTCGCGCAAGGGCGCCCCGCCCGCGATGGCGACCGTCGGCGGCGCCGTCACGACCGGCTCCGCGGCAGGCGCGGACGGCGCCTCCGGCGCAGACGGAGCCCACACCGGCTGAGCAACCCCGCAGGTGACGCCCCGTCGGCCGGTCCGGTCGGCGGGGCGCGCCCCGTGCGGCGCGCCGCGGCGAGCGCCCTGATCACTTGACGCACGCACCCGCAGTGGGTTGCATACGTTCTGTGATCGAGCACCGCGTTCCCCCCGTCGGATCCCATACGTCCCGTACGCCCCGTACGTACCGTGGAGCCCCGGGCAGGGATCTCGGCCGCAGCGGATGCCCGGGAGCCGTGCCGTGGACCCGGTGATCGTCGTCGGGGCCGGCCCCGTCGGCCTCGCCCTCGCCCTGTCCCTGGCCCGCCACGAGGTGCGCGTCGTCCTCCTCGACGAGACCGGCGGGACCCCGGGCGAGGGGCCCGCGCCCGACGAGGAACGCCCGGCCCGCACGGCCGTGCTCGCCCCCGGCACCGCCGCCCTGCTGGAGCGGCTGGGGTGCGCGACGGACGAGGGCGCCCGGTGGACGGGCTGGCGCACCATGCGGCGCCGCGCGGTGGTCACCCGCCTGTCGTTCACGGCCCCCGGGGCGGCCCCGGCGGACGGCACGGCCGAGGGCACGGAGGACGCCGGGCCGTCGCCGCTGCACCTGCCGCAGCACGTCCTGACGCGGGAGCTGCGGGCCGCGCTCGCCCGCGAGGACAAGGTGCGCGTCGTCCGCGCCGGCCGCCTGGAGACGCTCCGCCAGGACGCCTACGGGGTCACCGCGCACCTTCGCGGTGACAACGCCTCGACCTGGCGGGGAAGTTACCTCGTCGGCTGCGACGGCGCCCGGTCGACCGTGCGCAAGCTGCTCGGCGCGCGCTTCCCGGGGCGAACGGCCGTCGAGCGGTACGCGGTCGCCGCGCTCCGCGCCGAGCTGCCCTGGCCCGGCGAGGCCGTGCTGCACCGCTCGCCCGCACGGGGCGGCGAAGTGAGCGCCCGCCCGCTGCCGGACGGCGTCTGGCGGCTCGACTGGCCCCTGCCGCCCGGAGGCGAACTCGTCACTCCCGACGCGCTCCTCACCCGCGTACGCGACTCGCTGGCCGCCTGGTGCGGCGACGTACCCCCGTACGACCTTCTGGACACCGGCGTGCACACCGTCCACCACCGCCTCACGCGCCGGATGCGCACCGGCCGCGCCTTCCTCGCCGGGGACGCCGCCCACCTGCTGGGCGCGCTCGGCACGCAGGGCCTCGACGAGGGCCTGCGCGACGCCGAGAACCTGTCCTGGAAGCTGGCCCTCGCCTGGCACCACGGCGCCTCCGAGATGCTGCTGGACAGCTACCAGGCCGAGCGGCGCGAGGCGGTCGGGGCGCGGCTGCGCGCCGCCGACCGGGCGCTGCCGGCGGTACGGGGCGCGGGAGGGTGGAACAACGTGCGCCGCGCGCTGCTGCCGGGCGCCCTGCGCGGGCACGACGAGTTGCTCACCGACGGCCACGTCGGGCGCGGGCAGCTGGGCACACCCCCCTCGTACCCCCGGACGCCCCTGGCCCCCGCGGCACCGCCCGCCGCGTCCGTCGCGGTGGCCACGCCCCTGGGGGCGCCGGCCGAGAACGTGCGGGTGACCGCTCCGGACGGCTCGCGCGTACCACTGCGGGAACGGCTGGGCGGCGACCTCCTGGTGGTCCTGACCGCCCCGGGCAGCGGCGTGTGGGAACGGCGGCACTGGGCGGACGCCGGCCTCATGCCGATGCTGGAGGCCGCCGTCAGCGCCCTCCCCATGCGCGCCGAACTGCTGGTCACCGACGAGTACCCGGGCGCTCCCGCCCACACGGTGCTGGTGGTGCGCCCGGACGGGCACCTGGTGGCGGCGCTGGCGGGCGTGCGGCCCGCGGAGCTGTACGCGTGCGCCGACGCCGTACGGGGCGGGGCGGCGGGTGAGGGGCTGGAAGGCCAGGGCCGGGCCGGCGGCAGGCGAGCGGACGGCACGCAGGCCGGCGGCGGCTCCGAGGGCACGGCGGCGGGAGCAGTTACGGGGGCGGCTTCCGGGAGCGTTGAGGGCTCAGGGGGCGCGCAGGCGCCGAAGGAAGCCCCCAGTGAAGCCACAGCCAACCATTGACCCGCACCGACCGCCATGATTGACTACGGAACGTGACTAACAGCGGCGCGCACTTCTGGCGGAGGGTCCACCTGGACCTCGTCCGCTACGCGGGCTGCGTCTGTCGTCCGTCCTGCTGATCCGCATTTCCTCCGCGCGGCCTGCGTGTGCGCTCTGTGCGCCGGCCGCCGCGCGCTCCTTCGCGATCACTCAGGACGGTCCCTGTGTTCCTTCCCCTGCCCACACCCGTGCCCGGCTCCTCCCCGGTCTCCTCCGGCGCCCCGGGCGCGCCTTCCGAGGCGGACCTCCTCGCCTTCGCCCGGCGCGCGGCCGCCGACGCGCAGCTGGTCTCCTCCCTCCCCCTGGATCCCGAGGGCCGCACCTGGATGCGGCTCAACGGGCCGGGCGACAGCGAGGCCTGGCTGATCGGCTGGCCGCCGGGCAGCGGCACCGGCTGGCACGACCACGGCGGTTCGCACGGCGCGCTGGCCGTCGCGGGCGGCGTGCTGACGGAGCACTCACTGGCGGCCCCGCTCCCCGCGGACGGCTGGATGGCGCTGGAGCTGGCGGACGGCGTCGACCGCGAGAGGCGGCTCTCCGGAGGACAGGGCCGGGCCTTCGGCGCCCACCACGTGCACCAGGTGCGCAACGCCTCGGCGGAGCAGCATGCGGTCTCCGTGCACGCGTACTACCCGCCGCTGCCCCTGATGCGGCGGTACGGCCGCAGCGGGCAGGTGCTGCGGCTGGAGCAGGTCGAGTGGCCGGAGGAGTGGGCGTGAGGGTCGAGGAACTGCTGGCGGCCGCCCGCGAGGGCCTGGACCGGCTCGGCCCCGCCGAGGCCGCGGCCGCTCAGGCCGCGGGCGGGCTGCTGGCCGACATCCGCTACGCGGCACTGCGCGAGCGCGACGGGACCATCCCCGGAGCGCTCGTGGTGGAGCGCAACGAGCTGGAATGGCGGCTCGACCCGCAGTGCGAGCACCGCGCGCCCGAGGCGACCGGGCACGACCTGCGGGTAGTCGTGATCTGCAACGAGGGCTACGCGTCGAGCCTGGCGGCGGCCTCCCTGCGCCTGCTGGGCCTGCACCGCGCCACGGACCTGGCGGGCGGCTTCCAGGCCTGGCGCGCGGCAGGACTGCCGGTGACACCGAGCACGGCGGCCGGGGCCCGTAGTACCGCGACTCCAGAGGCCCCGTAGTACCGGGGGCGCCACGATGCGGGGGAGGGGAAGGCCGGGCCTACCCCTCCGCCAGGTAGTCCAGCAGCTCCGGGTCCTCGCCCTCCTCCTCCAGCGCGCGGCGCACCACGCGCAGGGCGAGGCCCTCGGCATAGCCCTTGCGGGCCAGCATCCCGGCGAGGCGGCGCAGCCGCTTCTCGCGGTCCAGCCCGCGGGTGGAGCGGAGCTTGCGCTCGACCAGCTCGCGGGCGGTGCGCTCCTCCTGCTCGGCGTCGAGCTGCCCCACGGCCTCGTCGATCACCGCGGAGTCCACGCCCTTGGTGCGCAGCTCGCGGGCGAGGGCGCGGCGGGCCAGGCCCCGGCCGTGGTGCCGGGACTCGACCCAGGCCCCGGCGAACGCCGCGTCGTCGATCAGGCCCACGTCCTCGAAGCGGGAGAGGACCTCCTCGGCGGCCTCGTCCGGGATGCCCCGCTTGGCCAGGGCGTCCGCGAGTTGCTTACGGGTGCGCGGGGTCCCGGTGAGCAGGCGCAGGCAGATCGCCCGCGCCTGCTCCTCGGGCGGCAGCGGCGCCCCGGTGTCCCCGGCCCTCGACGAGGAGGGGGCGCCGCCGCCGGCTCGGTCATCCGCATCCGGTCCCGGCGGGTCTTCCCCGGCGCCCGGCCGGGGGTGCTCCCATCGGCGTGTCATGGATCAGCTCTTGGCAGCCGTGGCCTTGGCCGCCTTCGCCGTGGACTTCGCCGCCGGGGCGGGCACGGACTTGGCCGGCGCGTCCGCCTCGGCACCGGCCGCGGCGGGCTCGCCCTCCGGGGCCTCGGACGCGCCGCCCACGCCCAGCTTCGCCTTGATCTTCTTCTCGATCTCGTCGGCGAGGGCGGGGTTGTCCTTGAGGAAGTTGCGGGCGTTCTCCTTGCCCTGGCCGAGCTGGTCGCCCTCGTACGTGTACCAGGCGCCGGCCTTGCGGACGAAGCCGTGCTCCACGCCCATGTCGATCAGGCCGCCCTCGCGGCTGATGCCCTGGCCGTAGAGGATGTCGAACTCGGCCTGCTTGAAGGGCGGCGCGACCTTGTTCTTGACGACCTTGCAGCGGGTGCGGTTGCCGACGGCCTCGGTGCCGTCCTTCAGGGTCTCGATGCGGCGGATGTCGATGCGCACCGAGGCGTAGAACTTCAGCGCCCGGCCACCGGTCGTGGTCTCCGGGGAGCCGAACATCACGCCGATCTTCTCGCGGAGCTGGTTGATGAAGATCGCGGTGGTCTTGGACTGGTTGAGCGCGCTGGTGATCTTCCGGAGCGCCTGGCTCATGAGCCGGGCCTGGAGGCCCACGTGCGAGTCGCCCATCTCGCCCTCGATCTCCGCGCGCGGCACCAGGGCCGCCACGGAGTCGATGACGATCAGGTCGAGCGCGCCGGAGCGCACCAGCATGTCGACGATCTCCAGGGCCTGCTCGCCGTTGTCCGGCTGGGACAGGATGAGGTTGTCGATGTCGACGCCGAGCTTCTTGGCGTACTCGGGGTCGAGGGCGTGCTCGGCGTCCACGAAGGCCACCGTGCCGCCGGCGCGCTGGGCGTTGGCCACGGCGTGCAGGGTCAGGGTCGTCTTGCCGGAGGACTCCGGGCCGTAGACCTCCACCACGCGGCCGCGCGGGAGCCCGCCGACGCCGAGGGCGACGTCGAGAGCGGTCGACCCGGTGGGGATGACCTCGATCGGCTCGTTCGGCCGCTCTCCGAGGCGCATCACGGCACCCTTGCCGAATTGCCGTTCAATCTGTGCGAGCGCGGCGTCCAGCGCCTTCTCGCGGTCGGTGCCTGCCATGGGTTCCACCCGGTTTGCTTGAGTCGATCGCTTCACGTCCACGACGCTAACGCCTGCCACTGACAATGCGCCCGGGCGTCGCTCCGGCCTGTGGATAACCCGGCCCCCGAAGGAGCCCGGAACACGGTTCCGCACACGGCTCCACGGCGCCGGGAAACCCATAAGAATGGATGTTCGATTTTGCTGTCAAGCGCGCCACTCCGGGCCCGCCGCCCTGTCAGCCCCCCGTCTCTCCCGCCGTCCCCGTCACCTCGTACCGCCTCACGTACGCGCTCAGGAACGCCTGCAGCGTCGCCGTCGCCGGGATGGCCACCAGCGCCCCCACGGCCCCGAGCAGGGCGGCGCCCGCGACCACCGAGCCGAAGGCGACGGCGGGGTGGATGTCGACGGTCCTGGCGGTAATGCGCGGCTGCAGCACGTAGTTCTCGAACTGCTGGTAGACCACCACGAAGCCGAGCACCCAGACCGCGTACCAGGGGTCCACCGTGAAGGCCAGCAGCACGGGCAGGGCGCCCGCCAGGTAGGTGCCGATCGTCGGGATGAACTGCGAGACGAAGCCCACCCAGATCGCGAGGGCGGGCGCGTAGGGCACCCCCAGGATCACGAGCAGCACGTAGTGGGCGACGCCGGAGACCAGCGCCATGAGGGCGCGCGAGTAGATGTAGCCGCCGGTCTTGGCGACGGCGAGCTCCCAGGCGCGCAGCACCTCGGCCTGCCGGCGGGGCGGCAGCACGGAGCACAGGGACCGGCGCAGCCGGGGCCCGTCCGCCGCGAAGTAGAACGAGAACAGCACCACGGTCAGCAGCTGGAAAAGCCCGCCCAGGACGGTGGCCGAGACGTCCAGGACGCCGCTGGCGCTGCTCTTCACGTACCGCTGCAGCCATTCCGAGTGCAGCAGGCTCTCCTGGACCTGCACGCGGGACAGGCTCGTGCGGAACACCCGGTTGACCCACTTGATGACCGCGTCGAGGTACGAGGGGAAGTTCTCGACCATGGTCATGATCTGGTCGGCGAGCATCGAGCCGAGCAGGGCGAAGAAGCCCGCGACGACGATGGTGACGGCGAGGAAGACCAGGCCCGTCGCCAGGCCGCGGCGCATGCCGCGGGCGGAGAGCCGGGAGACGGCCGGCTCGATGGCCAGGGCGAGGAAGAAGGCGATCAGGATGTTCAGCAGCAGCCCGATGAGCTGCTGGAAGGCCCAGACCGCCAGCATGAAGCAGGCGACCAGGGCGAGCGCCGACACCATGGCACGGGGCAGCCAGGGCGGTATGCCGGCGGCGGGGCCGGGCGGAGTCGGCGGGATGAGCGGGGGCGGCGGGGCGGGCGGGGCGGGTTCCGGAGCGGGATCGTCTGCTGCCACGCCGCAAGTGTGGCCTACCGGGCGAACCAGAAGAATGTCATCCCGCGGCGCCGGCCCGGCATGTCCGTCAGCGTCTGTCGTCGGGGATCTCCAGGGCCCGGCACACCGCCCGCCACACGTCCTTGGCGTTCCAGCCGGCGTCCAGCGCCTCGTGCACCGTCCTCCCGCCCAGCTCGGACATCACGTGGTCGCGCGCGAAGGAGTCGGCGTACGCCGCGCCGAAATGATTCGCCATCCGCTGCCAGAAAACCGTCAACCGCATGCGCCCAGTATCCCGCCCCTGAGGGTGCTGCCCGCCATGAGCCGCTGACCGGGGGGCGTTTTCCGGCCTACGGTCGGTGCATGGCCCGATCCGGAACATCCCCCGCAGTCCGTGCCGAACAGTTCATCTGGCTCACCGCCCGCGTCCTGGAGCAGCGGAGATTCGCCTTTCACTTCCTGGACGGCGGTCCCGACGCCGTGGAAGCGGCCCTGGCGGCGTATCTCGGCGAGGACGGCGGCTACGGCTTCGCCCTGGAGCCGGATCTGCGCGGCCCCGTGAGCCAGCCGCTGCACACCGCCCACGCGCTGCGCGTCCTCGACGAGATCGGCCGCTGCGGCGACCGGCGCATGGAGCGCGTCTGCCGCTATCTGACGGCCGTCTCCACCCCCGACGGCGCGCTGCCCGCCCTCCACCCCTCCCTGCGTGGCTACCCGGCGGCCCCGTGGACCCCGGTGGTGGACGACCCGCCGAGCGACCTCCTGGCCACCGGCCCCGTGGTGGGCCTGCTGCACCGCAACGAGGTGTGGCACGCGTGGCTGTTCCGGGCCACCGACTTCTGCTGGGCCGCGGTGGAGGCCCTCGGCAGCGGCGCACGGACTCACCCGTACGAGGTGTCGGCGGCGATCGCCTTCCTGGACGGGGCCCCGGACCGGCGGCGGGCGCAGGTGGCAGCCGAACGACTCGGCCGGGTCGTCCGGGAGCAGCGGCTGGCGGTCCTGGACCCCGCGCGGGTGGCCGACTACCCCGTCTCCGAGGGCTACGCGCCGGGCGAGCACCACTACCCGCACGACTACGCGCCCACCCCGGACTCGCCGGCCCGCTCCTGGTTCACCGACGCGGAGATGGAGCGGTCGCTGGACTTCCTCGCCGCCTCGCAGCAGGAGGACGGCGGCTGGCCGGTCCGCTGGCGCGAGTGGGCGCCCGGCACCCGCCTGGAGTGCCGGCCGATGGTGACCCTCACCGCCCTGCTGACCCTGCGCGCCTACGACCGCGCCGTGTGACGCCGGCTCCTCGCCCGGGCGCCACCGCCTCACTCGCACACCACCGCACCGTCCCCTGCCGGCGCCTCATGCGCCCGGCCGCCCCTGCCCCATGCGCCCGCACCCGCCCCCGCCTCATGCACCCGGCCGCGCCCGCCCCGCGCACCCCCGCCCACCGGGACTGACCTGCGGGTCCGGGGCAATGTCAGTGGTGCGGTGCACGATGGGTGACATGGCGGACGAGACGGCGGCCGGTGCGGCGGCGGATGCGGGCGGGGCACTCGCGGGGGTCTCCCCGGCGACCCGCGCCTGGTTCACGGGGGCCTTCAGCGCGCCCACGGCGGCGCAGGCGGGGGCCTGGCGCGCGATCGGCGAGGGGTCGGACGTCCTCGTGGTCGCGCCGACGGGGTCCGGCAAGACCCTCGCGGCCTTCCTCGCCTCCCTGGACCGGCTGGCGAGCAGCCCGCCGCCGGCCGAGGCCAAGAAGCGCTGCCGGGTGCTCTATGTGTCCCCGCTCAAGGCCCTCGCGGTGGACGTGGAGCGCAACCTCCGCAGCCCGCTGACCGGCATCCGGCAGGCTGCCGTCCGGCTGGGGCTGCCCGAGCCGGAGGTGCGCGTCGGGATCCGCTCCGGCGACACCCCGCCCGCCGAGCGCCGGGCGCTCGTCAACAGGCCGCCCGACATCCTCATCACCACGCCTGAATCGCTGTTCCTGATGCTGACGTCCGCCGCCAGGGACGCACTGGCGGGCGTGGAGACGGTCATCCTCGACGAGGTCCACGCCGTCGCCGGCACCAAGCGGGGCGCGCACCTCGCCCTATCCCTGGAGCGGCTCGACGCCCTGCTGCCCCGCCCCGCGCGGCGCATCGGCCTGTCCGCGACGGTCCGGCCGGTGGACGAAGTCGCCCGCTACCTCTCGCCGCAGCGCCGGGTGGAGATCGTCCAGCCGCCGTCCGGCAAGGAGTTCGATCTGTCGGTGGTCGTCCCGGTGCAGGACCTGGGCGAGCTGGGCGCGTCCCCCGTGCAGGACAGCGGGGACGGCAAGGACAAGCCGTCGATCTGGCCCCACGTCGAGGAGCGCATCGCCGACCTCGTCCAGGCCCACCGCTCCACCATCGTCTTCGCCAACTCCCGCCGCCTGGCCGAGCGGCTGTGCAACCGGCTGAACGAGATCGCCTACGAGCGCACCACCGGCGAGCCCCTCCCCGAGCACCACTCCCCCGCCCAGCTGATGGCCGAGTCCGGCGCGGCCCGGGGGGCGCCGCCGGTCCTCGCCCGCGCGCACCACGGCTCGGTCTCCAAGGAGCAGCGCGCCCTGGTCGAGGAGGACCTCAAGGCGGGCCGGCTGCCCGCCGTCGTCGCGACGTCCAGCCTGGAGCTGGGCATCGACATGGGCGCCGTGGACCTCGTCATCCAGGTCGAGTCGCCGCCGTCGGTCGCCTCCGGCCTCCAGCGCGTGGGCCGCGCGGGCCACCAGGTCGGCGCCGTGTCCACGGGCGTCGTCTTCCCCAAGTACCGGGGAGACCTGGTGCAGGCGGCCGTGGTGACCGAACGGATGCGCTCGGGGTCCATCGAGTCGCTGCGGGTGCCCGCCAATCCGCTGGACGTCCTGGCGCAGCAGATCGTCGCCATGGTCTCCGTCGACCCCTGGGACGTGGAGGAGCTCCTGGCCCTGGTGCGGCGGGCCGCCCCGTTCGCCTCGCTGCCCGAGTCGGCCTACACGGCGGTGCTCGACATGCTCGCCGGGCGGTATCCCTCCGACGCCTTCGCGGAGCTGCGGCCGCGCCTGGTGTGGGACCGCGTGGCCGGCACGGTCACGGGGCGCCCGGGCGCGCAGCGGCTGGCCGTCACTTCCGGCGGCACCATCCCCGACCGCGGCCTGTTCGGCGTCTTCCTGGCCGGAGCCGACTCCAAGGACGGCGCCAAGGGCGGCCGCCGGGTCGGCGAGCTCGACGAGGAGATGGTCTACGAGTCGCGCGTGGGCGACGTCTTCACGCTGGGCACCACCTCGTGGCGGATCGAGGACATCACGCGCGACAGGGTCCTCGTCACCCCCGCCCCGGGCGTTCCCGGGCGGCTGCCCTTCTGGAAGGGCGACCAGCTGGGGCGCCCGCTCGAACTGGGCCGGGCCCTGGGCGCGTTCCTGCGCGAGGTGGGCTCCGCCGAGCCGGACGCCGCCCGCGAGCGGCTGACGGCCGCCGGGCTCGACACCTGGGCGGCGGACAACGCCCTGGCCTACCTGAGCGAGCAGCGCGAGGCCTGCGGCCACGTCCCGGACGACCGGACCATCGTCGTGGAGCGCTTCCGCGACGAGCTGGGCGACTGGCGCGTCGTGATCCACTCGCCCTTCGGCGCACAGGTGCACGCCCCCTGGGCGCTCGCCCTGGGCGCCCGGCTCACCGAGCGGTACGGCATGGACGCCCAGGTGATGCACGCGGACGACGGCATCGTGCTGCGGCTGCCCGACGCCGACCTGATGGGCCTCGACCTCCTCGACGCCGACCCCGCCCGCCAGGGCGCGGAGTACGACGGCGAGCAGTCGCCCGTCGGCGCCGCGGACGTCGTCTTCGACAAGGGCGAAGTCGACGGGATCGTCACCGACCAGGTGGGCGGGTCCGCCCTGTTCGCCTCGCGCTTCCGCGAGTGCGCCGCCCGCGCCCTGCTGCTGCCCCGCCGCAACCCCGGCAAGCGCACCCCGCTGTGGCAGCAGCGCCAGCGCGCCGCCCAGCTGCTCCAGGTGGCGAGCGAGTTCGGATCGTTCCCGATCATCCTGGAGGCCGTCCGCGAGTGCCTCCAGGACGTCTTCGACGTCCCCGGCCTCACCGAGCTCATGGGCGACATCGAAGCCCGCCGCGTACGGCTGGTGGAGGTGACCACCCCGGAGCCGTCGCCGTTCGCCCGCTCGCTGCTCTTCGGCTACGTCGCCCAGTTCCTGTACGAGGGCGACTCGCCCCTCGCGGAGCGCCGCGCCGCCGCCCTGTCCCTGGACTCGCGGCTGCTGTCCGAGCTCCTGGGCCAGGCCGAGCTGCGCGAGCTCCTCGACGCCGAGGTCCTGGCGGACCTGGAGCGCGAGGTGCAGTGGCTCACGGACGACCGGCGGGCCAAGGACCCGGAGAGCGTCGCCGACCTGCTGCGCCTCCTCGGCCCGCTGACCGACGCCGCACTGGCCGCACGGGGCGCCGAACCGGCCTGGGTGCGGGAGCTCGCGGAGGCCCGCCGCGCCATCCCCGTACGGATCGCCGGAGAGGACCGCTGGGCCGCAGTGGAGGACGCGGGACGGCTGCGCGACGCCCTCGGCACCGCGCTCCCCGTGGGCGTCCCCGAGGCGTTCACCGAGCCCGTCAAGGACCCGCTGGGCGACCTCCTCGCCCGCTTCGCCCGCACCCACGGCCCCTTCACGTCGGCCGAGGCCGCGGCCCACTTCGGGCTGGGCACCGCCGTCACCGACGGGGCGCTCCACCGCCTCATGGCCGGCGGCCGCGTCGTCCAAGGCGAGTTCCACCCCTCCGGCATCGGCCAGGAATGGTGCGACGCGGCGGTCCTGCGCAGGCTCCGCCGCCGCTCCCTGGCCGCACTGCGGCACGAGCTCGAGCCCGTACCGCCCGCCGCGCTGGCGGCGTTCCTCCCCCAGTGGCAGCACGTCGGCACGCACAGCCTGCGCGGCATCGACGGGCTGCTGCGCGCCGTCGAGCAGCTGCAAGGAGCGCCGGTCCCGGCGTCGGCCCTGGAGAAGCTCGTGCTGCCCGGGCGCGTACGGGACTTCACCCCGGCGATGCTCGACGAGCTCACCGCGGCGGGCGAGGTCGTGTGGGCCGGCGCGGGTGCCCTCCCCGGCAAGGACGGCTGGGTGTCGCTGCTGCTCGCCGACGCCGCCCCGCTCCTGCTGCCCGCGCCCCACCCGCTGGAGCTCTCGCCGCTCCACCACGCGGTCCTCGACGCGCTCTCCGGGGGCTACGGCCTGTTCTTCCGTCAGATCGCCGAGCGGGTCCGCGCCACCGTCCCCGACGGCACGGAGCCGCAGATCGCGGAGGCCGTCTGGGACCTGGCCTGGTCCGGGCGGCTCACCAACGACACCCTCGCCCCGCTCCGCGCCCTCCTCGGCTCCGGGCGGACTGCGGGCTCGACGGCGCACCGCGCCAAGCGCGCGGTCCCGCGCGGGCGTTACGGCTCCTTCACGGCCCGCGGCGGCCTGCCCACCGCGCCGACCGCCTCACGCGGCGGGCCGCCCACGGTCGCCGGCCGCTGGTCCCTGCTGCCCGCCCACGAGCCCGACCCCACGCACCGCGCCCACGCCCTGGCCCGCACGCTCCTCGACCGGCACGGCGTGGTCACCCGGGGAGCCGTGGCGGCCGAAGGCGTCGAAGGCGGCTTCTCCGCGGCGTACCGCGTGCTGTCGGTCTTCGAGGAGAGCGGCCAGGCGCGCCGCGGCTACGTGGTGGAGGGCCTGGGCGCCGCGCAGTTCGCCATGGACGGCGCGGTCGACCGGCTGCGAGCCGCGAGCACGGCCCGCGACCGCGCGGGCGGCGGCCCGGCCGAGGTGCCCACGGCTCCCTGGGAGGCCCCGTCAGCCGCGCCCCGCCGCACCCGGGCCGTCGTCCTCGCCGCCGCCGACCCCGCCAACGCCTACGGCGCGGCCCTCCCCTGGCCCGAGCCGCCCGCCGGGGCGGCCCACAAGCCGGGGCGCAAGGCGGGCTCTCTGGTCGTCCTCCTCGACGGTGCCCTCGCGCTGTACATGGAGCGCGGCGGCAAGACCCTGCTCGCCTGGCCGCAGCAGGAGGGCGCGGAGACCGCGGACGCCGGCGACGCAGGGCTGCGCGAAGCCGCCGAGGCCCTGGCCGGGGCGGCCCGGGCGGGAGCGCTCGGCACCGTCACGGTCGAGCGCATCAACGGCGGCTCCGCCCTGTCCTCCCCCCTGGGGCCGCTGCTGGAGACGGCGGGCTTCCACGCCACGCCCAAGGGCCTGCGCCTGCGCGCACCCTGAGCCGGAAGACTCCCGGTAAGGACCGCGGCCGGACGAGGACGGAAGGAGGAGCACATGCCCGAGGGAGACACGGTCTGGCGCACCGCGCGCGAGCTCGACCGCGCCCTGACCGGCGGTCCGCTCGTCCGCTCCGACCTGCGCGTCCCCTCCCTCGCCACCGTGGACCTCACCGGCCGCCGGGTCACCGGGGTCCTCCCGCGCGGCAAGCACCTGCTCACGCGCGTGGAGGGCGGCTTCACGCTCCACTCGCACCTGCGGATGGACGGCGCATGGCGCGTCTACGCCACCGGAGAGCGCTGGCGCGGCGGCCCCGGGCACCAGATCCGCGCCGTGCTGGCCACCGCCGACCGCACGGCCGTGGGATACCGCCTCCCCGTCCTGGAGCTGCTGCGCACCGCCGACGAGCACACCGTGGTCGGCCACCTCGGCCCGGATCTCCTGGGCCCCGGCTGGGACGCGCAGGAGGCGCTGCGCCGGCTGCTCGCCGACCCCGGCCGCCCCGTCGGCGAGGCCCTGCTCGACCAGCGCAACCTCGCCGGCATCGGCAATGTCTACAAGTCGGAGCTCTGCTTCATGCTCCGTCTCTCGCCCTGGCTCCCGGTCCGCGACGTCCCGGCGCCCGAGCGGCTGCCCGCCCTCGCGAAGAAGCTCCTGGAGGCCAACAAGTCGCGCACCGCCCGCGTCACCACGGGCGACCCCCGCCACGACCACCGCGTGTGGGTGTACGGCCGCGCGGGCCGGCCCTGCCGCCGCTGCGGGACACCGCTGTGCACCGCCGGGCAGGGCGACCCGGCCCAGGAGCGCGTCACGTACTGGTGCCCGGCCTGTCAGCCCGGCCCGGTCCCTGCCGGCCGGCCAGGCCCGGTCCGTGCCGCTCCGCCCGGCCCGGGCCCCGCGGGGACTCCGCGCGGTGGGAACGATTGATCCGAACGAGTGAAGCCCGCAGCGCCCGCAGGCGTCCACCCCAGCTCTCCCCGGCCGCGCGCCGCCGCCAGGGGGCGCAGTGCACCGGCAGCAGGCTCAGCCCCCAGCCGCCCGCGAGGACGAGCCCGTCGACCGTCGCGGGCCGCCCCGGCTGGGTGAGCAGGCGCAGCGCCGCCCACCACCACATGCCGCCGGCGGCCAGCGCCGTGACCCGCCCCAGCAGGGCGTACGGCCGGCGACAGCCCCCGAGTTCACGCCGGACCATGGCTGCCTCCTTCGGCGGACGCCGGACCGGCCGACGCTAGACCGGCTTCCCCTGGGCGTGGCAGAGCGCACCGGAAGCCGGCGGCGGCGCGCTGCGGGCCCGTACGCGCCCTCCGGCGGCGTACGACCGGGCCGCAGGGAGCCGGCCTGAGGCCCTCACCGCAGCCCCACGGCCCGCGGTCAGCCGGGGTCCTCGCCTCGCAGCCGCGCCAGTTCCTGCTCCAGCTCCGTGATCCTGCGATCGCGCTGGTGCAGGTCGGCCATCAGCCGCTGCTCCCCCTCGTGGGTGCCCTCCTGGTACACCCGGCGTACGAAGGCCCCCGCCGTCGTCTGGTCGAGTTCCGTGAGCACCATCAGCTCGTTGGTGAAGCGGATCACCGGATGCTCGTCCATGCCCCCAGGAGAGCGCGGCAGGGGCGAGGCCGCCACCGGAGGGCGCGCCGCACGAAGCGGGCCGCCCCGGACATGCTCAGGCGTTCTCCGCCTGGAACATCCAGTGATGCTTCTCAAGGTCGCCGGTCAGACCGATCAGGAGGTCCTGAGTGACCGGGTCCGGTTCCTCGGTGGCGCGGATGCGCTCCCGCATCCGGGTGATCACGGCGCCGAGCGCGGCGACGAGGGTCTGCACGGCCTCGGTGTCCCTGCACCAGCCACCGCCGACCGGGTCGATGCCGCTGGTCTTCGCGACGGTCTCGGCGCGGCCGTCCGGCGCGATGCCGAGGGCGGAAGCGCGCTCGGCGACGGTGTCGGCGTGTGCGCGGGCGCTCGCCACGACCTCGTCCAGTTGGAGGTGGACAGAGCGGAAGCGCGGGCCGATGACGGTCCAGTGCACCTGCTTGGCGACCAGGGAGAGGTCCACCAGGTCGACCAGGGCACCCTGGAGGGCGTCTCCGACGGTCTTGCGGTCCTGCTCGGACAGCGAGCTCTTGACGACAGACATCCAGATTCTCCCCATCTCAACGGTTCAGACCGTTTGTTCCGTGTTGTTCGTCTTTTTATCCGCCTTCCCGCCACCCCGCCATCGCACACCCACCACAACGACCACACCGCACACCATCGCAAAACGGATGGCTTCCGGATGCACGAAATCCCGGCCGGAGACCGACCGGGATTTCGTGGATAACGCCTGTCAGGCCGCGACTACGTCCACGGCCTCGGCGGGAGCCTTGATCGTCACTCGCTCCCCCGGCACGCCCGTCACGGACGTCACGGACACCGCATTGAACATCGGCCGCATCGGCGCGGGTACCGGCTCGCTCGCCGCTGCCGACTGCGCCAGCTCGGCGAGCGACAATTCATCGCTGACCTCGCGCATGACCTCGGACATCCGTACGTCCAGAGCGTCGCAGATTGCGGAGAGAAGCTCGGAGGACGCCTCTTTCTGCCCCCGCTCGACCTCGGAGAGGTAACCGAGCGAGACCCGGGCGGATGAGGAGACCTCGCGCAGAGTGCGGCCCTGGCGCTGGCGCTGCCGACGCAGCACGTCACCCAGCAGGCGACGGAGCAGAATCATCGGTGGCTCCCTCCTTGGACCGCGAATCCGGATCCTTCACGCCCCACCGTACCGCCTCGGGCTCCGGCCGTGCGGGGAGCTATGTCGTGTTCACTCAGGGCTGCAAACATCCATTCCCCCCGTTGTGTTCCGTATCCTTTGCGCCCGCGTTTTCCGTCAGTTCGTTCAGCAGCAGTTCCAGCACCGCCCGGACGCTTTCCGACCGGATCCGGGAGCGGTCCCCGTCCAGCGACAGCTCCCGCACCCGCGTGCGGCCGCCCGGCCCCGCGGCGGCCACGAAGACCGTCCCCACGGGCTTGCCGTCCTGGGTGTCGGGACCGGCGACGCCGGTCGTCGCGAGCCCCCAGTCGGCGCCCAGCAGTTTCCGCACGCCGCGGGCCATCTGCCCGGCGACATCGCCGTCGACGGCGCCGCGCCCGCCGAGCAGCTCCTCGTCCACGCCCAGCACCGCGGCCTTGACGCCGGTGGCGTACGCGGTGACCGAACCGCGCACCGTGCGCGAGGCGCCCGGCGCCGCGGTCAGCTCGGCCGCGACCAGCCCTCCGGTGAGCGACTCGGCGGCGGCCACGGTCTCACCGCGCGCCACCAGGGCGGCCAGGACCGCCGATGCCGTCAGGGCGCACCCGCCGCTCGCCGCGCTCATCGGCCCACGGCCCCCGCGGCCCGTCCGGCCCGCCGCAGGACGACGGCCTGCCGTACGTAGTCGAGCCCGGTGGCCACCGTCAGCACCACCGCCACGGCCATCACCCAGAAGCGGGCGGTGGCCAGCAGACCGGTCAGCGCGAGGATGTACATGCCCACGGCGACCCCCTGGGCGAGGGTCTTCATCTTCCCGCCGCGGCTGGCCGGGATCACGCCGTGTCTGATCACCCAGAACCGCATCAGCGTGATGCCGATCTCGCGGAAGAGGATCACGCCGGTGACCCACCACGGCAGGTCGTCCAGCGCGGACAGGCAGATCAGCGCCGCACCCATGATCGCCTTGTCCGCGATCGGGTCGGCGATCTTGCCGAAGTCCGTGACCAGGTTGTACGTCCGGGCCAGGTGGCCGTCGAACAGGTCGGTGATCATGGCGACGGCGAAGGCTGCCCAGGCGAAGGAGCGCCAGGCCGGGTCGTAACCGCCGTTGTGGAGCATCAGCAGGACGAACCCGGGCACGAGCAGCAGCCGCACCATGGTGAGGATATTGGCGATGTTCCACAGCCCGGCCGGCCGTGCGGCTGCCGCCGGGGCATGGCCTCCGGTGGCGGAGGCCGGGACTCCGGTCATCTGCCCGCCTCCTCGGTACACCCTCCGTCGCCGAGCGGTTCGGCGATGAGGTCGACGCCCTCGCTCGCCACCACCTTGGCCGCGACCATACGGCCGGGGACGAGCTCCGGGCGGGTGCCGAGCAGGACCTGCCCGTCGGTCTCGGGCGCCTGGTGGGCGGCCCGGCCGACGACGCCGTCCTCCTCGTCCACGCGGTCGACCATCACCTCAATGGTCTCTCCGATCCGCTCCTCGGCGCGCTGCGCGGTCAGCTCCTCGGCGAGCCGGGAGATGTGCGCGAGGCGCTCGGCGACGATCTCGGGGTCCAGCTTGTCCTCGTACGTGGCCGCCTCGGTGCCGTCCTCGTCGGAGTAGCCGAAGACGCCGATGGCGTCCAGGCGGGCCCCGGTCAGGAAACGTTCCAGCTCAGCGAGGTCGTCCTCGGTCTCGCCGGGGAAGCCGACGATGAAGTTGGAGCGGGCGCCGGCCTGCGGGGCCTTGCCGCGGATCGTCTCCAGCAGCTCCAGGAAGCGGTCGGTGTCGCCGAAGCGGCGCATGGCCCGCAGCACTCCGGGGGCGGAGTGCTGGAAGGACAGGTCGAAGTAGGGCGCGACCTTCTCGGTGGAGGTCAGCACGTCGATGAGCCCCGGGCGCATCTCCGCGGGCTGCAGGTAGCTGACCCGGATGCGCTCCAGGCCGTCGACGGCCGCGAGCTCCGGCAGCAGCGTCTCCAGCAGGCGGATGTCGCCGAGGTCCTTGCCGTAGGAGGTGTTGTTCTCCGAGACCAGCATGATCTCCTTGACGCCCTGCTCCGCGAGCCAGCGCGTCTCGCCGAGCACGTCGGAGGGGCGGCGGGAGATGAAGGAGCCGCGGAAGGACGGGATGGCGCAGAAGGAGCAGCGCCGGTCGCAGCCGGAGGCGAGCTTCACGGAGGCGACGGGGCTGGTCTCCAGCCGGCGGCGCAGCGGCGCGCGCGGCCCGGAGGCCGGTGCCACGCCCTCGGGCAGGTCGGCGGGCGGGGTGTCCTGGGCGTGGCCGGGCAGGGCCACGTCGGCGGTCTGCCGCTCCGCGGGGCTGATCGGCAGCAGCTTGCGGCGGTCGCGCGGGGTGTGGGAGGCGTGGACGCCGCCGGAGAGGATGGTCTGGAGCCGGTCGGAGATGTCGGCGTAGTCGTCGAAGCCGAGCACTCCGTCGGCCTCGGGCAGCGCCTCGGCGAGCTCCTTGCCGTACCGCTCGGCCATGCAGCCGACGGCCACGACGGCCTGCGTACGGCCCTGGTCCTTGAGGTCGTTGGCCTCCAGCAGGGCGTCGACGGAGTCCTTCTTCGCGGCCTCGACGAAACCACAGGTGTTGACGACGGCCACATCGGCGTCGGAGGCGTCCTCCACGAGGTCCCAGCCATCCGCCGCCAAGCGGCCTGCCAGCTCCTCCGAGTCCACCTCGTTACGGGCGCAGCCAAGTGTGACAAGAGCGACGGTACGGCGTTCGGGCATAGGGCTCAGCCTACTTTGTCCCGGGGCCGCCTCCGCTGCCGAGTGTCACGGCGGGGCCGGGCGGGGACGAGAGAACGATCACCCGGCGCCATGCGCCCCGGCCCTGCACGAAAGGCCTCCGCCGCAGGTCAGCCCGCTACGGGGTCGCCCTTGGTGTAGCTCAGACGCTGGACCTGGCCGTTGTCGCCGACGTTCTTGACCTCCTTGCCGTTCACGAACAGCCGAACGGCGCCCGCATTGCCGAGGACAAGATCGATACGGGTGGGGTCGGTGAAGGTCTTGTCCTCGCCCTGCTTGAGGACGCCTTCCTCCAGCAGCCGGCCGTTGTGGTCCTTGGCGGACATCCAGGTCTGGCCGTTCTCGGCGGCGAGCTTGACCGTGACCTTGTTGGCCGGGACGCCGGCGATGGCCCCGCTGCCGGGCTCCCGCTTGGGGTCGGCCGGCTTGCCGGACGCCGGCTTCTTGCTCGGCGACGCGGGCGGCTTGGCGGAGGGCGACTCGGCGGCGACGGAGCCGCCTGCACTCTGGCCCCCGCCGTTGAAGAGGGTGAAGCCGACGAAGCCGACGACGGCCACGATCGCGGCGACCATCGCCGCCGTCCAGTTGGGCCGGCGGGGCTCGGGGCGGATGCGCTCGGCGTCGAAGAGGGGTGCCGCGGGGGTCGGCGCGGGGCGCCCGCCGCGCTCGGCGTCGTAGCGCGCGATCAGCTCGGCCGGGTCGAGGCCGACGGTGACCGCGAGGGTGCGGATGTGCCCACGTGCGTAGACGTCGCCGCCGCAGCGGGAGAAGTCGTCCTGCTCGATCGCGTGCAGGATCGGGATGCGGACTCGGGTGGTGGAACTGACCTCGTCGACGGTCAGTCCGGCGCTGATACGGGCCTGCTGGAGGACCCGGCCGATCGACGGCCGGTCTTCTGCTTCTGCGTCTGCGGAGGAGTTGCCGATGGACACGTGGGCGCCTTTCGAGCGTGTAGCCACCTGCTGGGAGTTCAGTCTAGGGGGGATACGAAAGCCGCGGGCAAGCGGGAAGCCGGACTTTGTACGCCATCAGATGACTCTGCGGCGCCGACGGTGGGACATCGGAGCGCCCCCCTTTCTCAACTCGACACGCCGCCGAGAGAAACGGTTGGGCAGGGATCTTCAGCGCCGTCAGGACCCGCCGTCCCCGCGGATCACCGCGAGCACCGCGTCGAGCTCATCGGGCTTGACGAGGACGTCGCGGGCCTTGGAGCCCTCGCTCGGGCCCACGACACCCCGCGACTCCATCAGGTCCATGAGTCTGCCCGCCTTCGCGAATCCCACACGCAATTTGCGCTGCAGCATCGAGGTCGACCCGAACTGGGTGGAGACGACCAGCTCCGCGGCCTGGCACAGCAGGTCCAGGTCGTCGCCGATCTCCTCGTCGATCTCCTTCTTCTTGGCGGTGCCCACGGTGACGTCGTCCCGGAAGACGGGCGCCATCTGGTCCTTGCAGTGCTGGACGACGGCCGCGACCTCGGCCTCCGTGACGAAGGCGCCCTGCATGCGGACCGGCTTGCCCGCGCCCATCGGCAGGAAGAGGCCGTCACCCTTGCCGATCAGCTTCTCGGCGCCCGGCTGGTCGAGGATGACGCGGCTGTCGGCGAGCGAGGAGGTGGCGAAGGCGAGCCGGGACGGCACGTTCGCCTTGATCAGGCCGGTGACGACATCGACGGACGGGCGCTGGGTGGCCAGCACGAGGTGGATGCCGGCGGCGCGCGCGAGCTGGGTGATGCGCACGATCGCGTCCTCGACGTCCCGCGGGGCGACCATCATCAGGTCCGCGAGCTCGTCGACGATGACCAGCAGATAGGGGTACGGGGAGAGCTCGCGTCCGCTGCCCTCCGGAGGAGTGACCTTGCCCGCCCGGACGGCCGCGTTGAAGTCGTCGATGTGCCGGAAGCCGAAGGCCGCCAGGTCGTCGTAGCGCAGGTCCATCTCGCGCACGACCCACTGCAGGGCCTCGGCCGCGCGCTTGGGGTTGGTGATGATCGGGGTGATCAGGTGCGGGATGCCCTCGTAGGCGGTCAGCTCCACGCGCTTGGGGTCGACGAGCACCATGCGGACGTCGTCGGGCGTCGCCCGCACCATCACGGACGTGATGAGGCAGTTGATGCACGAGGACTTGCCGGAGCCGGTGGCGCCCGCGACGAGGATGTGCGGCATCTTCGTCAGGTTGGCCATCACGTAGCCGCCCTCGACGTCCTTGCCGAGCGCGACGAGCATCGGGTGGTCGTCGCCCGCGGCGTCCGCCAGGCGGAGCACGTCCCCGAGGTTGACCATCTCGCGGTCGGTGTTGGGGATCTCGATGCCCACGGCGGACTTGCCGGGGATCGGGGAGATGATGCGCACGTCCGGGCTGGCGACGGCGTAGGCGATGTTCTTGGCGAGGGCCGTGATGCGCTCGACCTTGACGGCCGGGCCCAGCTCCACCTCGTAACGCGTGACCGTCGGGCCGCGGGTGAAGCCGGTGACGGCGGCGTCGACCTTGAACTCCGTGAAGACGTTGGTCAGCGCGGCCACTATGGCGTCGTTCGCGGCGCTGCGCGCCTTGCCCGGCCCGCCCCGCTCCAGCAGGTCGAGCGTGGGCAGCGCGTAGGTGATGTCGCCGGAGAGCTGGAGCTGCTCGGCGCGCGCGGGCAGGCCGGAGCCCGCCTCGGGCGCGGGCGCGGCCTTGGTGAGGTCCGGCACGCCCTTGGTGAGGTCGGGGACTCCCTGGGTGCGGTCCGCCACCGCGCCGGGCCCCTTGCGGGCCCGTGCGCCCGGCACGGCGCCCTGCTGCCCGCTCTCCTGCCCGATGCCGCTGCTGAGCCCGGCGACGAGCGGCGTGGGCGGCACGCCGTGCAGCACGGCCCCGTCGAGCGCGGCGGCGGCCGCGGCCGCCATGTCCACGGCGTCGGGCTCGCGGCCGGACGGGGGCTCCACGGGCAGGCCGGACTGCCGCCGCGGCTTGCGCCGCTTGCCGAGCTCCTCCTCCTCGGCCTGCTCCGGGCCGGGGACCTCGCCGGCCGCCCGTCGCGTCGCAGCGCGGCGGGGGCGTGCGGCAGGCTCCTCGCGCCAGTCGTCGGCGTAGTCCGCCCCGTAGCCGTCGGCGTCCTCCGCCTCGTACTCGCCGGGGAGGGGCTCGATGACCCCGAGGCGTATGCCGAGCTGCCGCAGCCGGCGCGGGATCGCGTTGACCGGGGTGGCCGTGACGACCAGCAGCCCGAAGATCGTGAGCAGCACCAGCAGCGGTACGGCGAGGACCTCACCGACCGTGTAGACCAGGGGCTTGGAGGCGGCCCAGCCGATCAGCCCGCCCGCGTCCTGCAAGGCCTGCGAGCCGTCCTCGCGGCCCGGGGAGCCGCAGGCCACGTGGACCTGCCCGAGGATGCCGACGACCAGCGCGGACAGGCCGATGACGATCCGTCCGTTGGCCTCGGGGCGCTCGGGATGGCGGAAGAGCCGGATCGCGATGATGCCCAGCAGTATCGGCACGACGAGGTCGAGCCGCCCGAACGCGCCGGTGACCAGCATGGTCACCAGATCGCCGACCGGGCCCTCCAGGCTGGACCACGTGCCCGCGGCGACGATCAGGGCGAGGCCCAGCAGGAGCAGCGCGAGGCCGTCCTTGCGGTGGGCCGGGTCGAGGCCCCGTGCGCCGCGGCCGACGCCGCGGAAGAGCGCGCCCACGCCGTGCGCCACGCCCCGCCCCACGCGGCGGACGCCGCCGGGAGGAGCGGGCGCGCGCTTGGGGGCCCGCTTGGCCGCGGCCTTCTTCACGGGCGGCTTACGGGGCGGCGCCTTCTTGGCGGGCGCCCGGCCCGCGGGCCGGGGCTGGGACTTCTTGGCCGCGCTCCCGGAGCGCCCGGCACGCTGCTTCGAGGTGCCCGCCGCGCTCTGGGAACCCTTGCCGGACGTACGTGAGGCCATGGTGCCGAGATTACCGTTGCCGGGCGCGAGGGACACCCGCGCCCCGGCGTTCACCCGTTCGTGTCGCGCCCCAGGGATCGCAAGGGTGACAGGGCGTCAAAGGACCGGCCGGAGGCCGGAAGGCGGCGACCTGAACGGGTCAGCTGGAGGCGGGCAGCGGACTGGCCCCGCTGCCGGCCCCGGGCTCCAGGGCATCCAGCGCCCGCCGCAGCCCGGTGAGTTTGCGCTCGAGGTGGGCGGCGGTGGCGACCGCCGCGGCATCGGCCGACTCGTCCAGCTGCTTGGTGAGCGCCTCGGCCTGCTCCTCGACGGCGGCCAGCCGCGCGGACAGCTCGGCGAGCAGCCCCGCGGGCTCCTGCGCGGCGGCCGCGTCCGTACGCCCCGACTGGCCGTTCTCCAGCTGGAGCCGCAACAGGGCCGCCTGCTCGCGCAGCTGGCAGTTCTTCATGTACAGCTCGACGAAGACCGAGACCTTCGCGCGCAGCACCCACGGGTCGAAGGGCTTGGAGATGTAGTCCACCGCGCCCGCCGCGTAGCCCCGGAAGGTGTGGTGCGGGCCGTGGTTGATGGCGGTCAGGAAGATGATGGGGATGTCCCGCGTGCGCTCCCGCCGCTTGATGTGCGCCGCGGTCTCGAAACCGTCCATGCCAGGCATCTGGACGTCCAGCAGGATCACCGCGAAATCGTCCGTCAGCAGCGCCTTGAGCGCTTCCTCCCCTGACGATGCCCGTACCAGTGTCTGATCGAGCGCTGAGAGGATCGCCTCCAGCGCCAGCAGATTTTCCGGCCGGTCATCGACCAGGAGGATCTTGGCCTTCTGCACCATGGCCCGTCCTCCTCGCCCCGGCAGTGCACCGGGCGCCGCCCCAGGGGACGACTCCCTTGCGCCGCCCGTCCTTGTGCCGGTCATGGTAGCCGCACCCCGCCGGTCGCCACACCCTGTCACCGCGATGTCACTGTGCACGTAGCAGAAACGTAGTGGGGGACCAGAAGGTTCCCCGATTCGCCGGTCCCCACACGTCCTCGCGCACACTCGGTCAGCAGCGGGCCGGGGAGCCCGTACGGACTCCCCGGCTCCTCGTTACTCGGCGCGCATCCATTGCTCCATCACCGTGAGCAGATGGTCGGTGTCGACCGGCTTGGTCACGTAGTCGGACGCTCCTGCGTCGAGGCTCTTCTCGCGGTCGCCCTTCATCGCCTTGGCGGTCAGCGCGATGATGGGCAGGCCCGCGAACTGCGGCATCCTGCGGATGGCGGCCGTCGTGGCATAGCCGTCCATCTCCGGCATCATGATGTCCATCAGGACGACCACGACGTCGTCGTGCTGTTCCAGGACCTCGATCCCCTCGCGCCCGTTCTCCGCGTAGAGCACCGACAGCCCATGCTGCTCCAGGACGCTCGTGAGGGCGAACACATTGCGGATGTCGTCGTCAACGATCAGCACCTTCTCGCCGTGGAAGCCTCCGCCGAAGCCCGAGCCGAAGCCCTTGGCCGGTGGTTGCTCTGCGTCACCGAACGGCTCCGTTGGCCAGGGCTCGCCGCCCTGCGGGATCGCCGGGGACCGGTCCGCCGGAGCGGCCGGAGCGGGCCACTGCGCGGCGGCCTGTGCGGCCCGCTGGCGCCGCAGGAGCAGGCCGGCCGCCCCGCGCGCGGCCGCCTCCGGGCCGGAGCCCGGCAGACCCGCCTCCACCGCCGTGACGTCCTCGGGCCCGCCCTGGTGCTCGGGGCCGAACGGTTCCGGCCGGGCGCCCGGAGCGAGCTGCGGATACCCCTGGGGCGGCAGCTCTCCGGCGTTGAGCGGGAGGTAGAGGGTGAAGGTGGAGCCGCGGCCGGGCTCGCTCGCCGCGTGGATCTCGCCGCCCAGCAGGCGGGCGATCTCCCGGCTGATCGACAGCCCCAGGCCCGTACCGCCGTACTTGCGGCTGGTCGTCCCGTCGGCCTGCTTGAACGCCTCGAAGATGACCCGCATCTTGCTGGCCGCGATGCCGATGCCGGTGTCGGTGACCGAGAAGGCGATCACCTCGCCGTCCGGGTCGCGCAGCGAACCGGCCTCCAGGAGCTGCTCGCGGATGGTGTCCGGGACGTCGCCGCCGGCGGGCCGGATGACCAGCTCCACCGCGCCGGTGTCGGTGAACTTGACCGCGTTCGACAGCAGGTTGCGCAGCACCTGGAGGAGCCGCTGCTCGTCGGTGTGCAGCGTGGCCGGCAGCTCGGGCGAGACCCGGACGGAGAAGTCGAGGCCCTTCTCCGCCGTCAGCGGCCGGAACGTGGCCTCCACGTAGTCCACGAGCTGGACGAGCGCGATACGGGTCGGGCTCACGTCCATCTTGCCCGCCTCGACCTTCGACAGGTCCAGGATGTCGTTGATCAGCTGGAGGAGATCCGAGCCCGCCCCGTGGATGGTCTCGGCGAACTCCACCTGCTTGGGCGAGAGGTTGCCGTCCGCGTTGTCGGCCAGCAGTTTCGCGAGGATCAGCAGCGAGTTGAGCGGGGTGCGCAGCTCGTGCGACATGTTGGCGAGGAAC
Organism: Streptomyces sp. SCA2-17; assembly: GCF_044336695.1. Taxonomy (NCBI): domain Bacteria; kingdom Bacillati; phylum Actinomycetota; class Actinomycetes; order Kitasatosporales; family Streptomycetaceae; genus Streptomyces; species Streptomyces sp. SCA2-17. The sequence goes on along the minus strand of NZ_CP117521.1, from coordinate 4,861,607 downwards.
TCGGACTTGTAGCGCATGGAGACCGCGAGCTGCTCGGCACGCTCCTCCAGCACCTGCCGGGCCTCCTCGATCTCGGTGTTCTTCACCTCGATGTCGCGGTTCTGCCGGGCCAGCCGCTCGGACTTCTCCTCCAGCTCGGCGTTGGAGATCTCCAGCGCCTTCTGCCGGTTCTCCAGCTCCGCCGACCGCTCGCGCAGCTGCTCCGTCAGCTCCTGCGACTGCTTGAGCAGCATCTCCGTCTTGGTGTTGACGGAGATCGTGTTGACGCTGGTGCCGATCATCTCGGCGATCTGGTTGAGGAAGTCCTTCTGGATCTGGGCGAACGGCTGGAACGAGGCCAGCTCGATCACGCCGAGCACCTGGCCCTCGAAGAGCACCGGCAGCACGATGACGTGGGCCGGCGGCGCCTCGCCCAGGCCGGAGGCGATCTTCAGGTAGCCCGGTGGCACGTTCTCCACCAGGATCGTCCGCTTCTCCTTCGCGGCGGTGCCGATCAGCGTCTCGCCCGGCCGGAAGGAGGTGGGCATGGAGCCCGTCGTGTAGGCGTACGAGCCGAGCATGCGCAGCTCGTACGCCTCGTCGTCGACCTCCGCCTCCTGCGGATCCGTGGGCATCACCAGGAAGAAGGCGCCGTGCTGCGCGGAGACCACGGGGGTCAGCTCGCTCATGATGAGCCCGGCGACGTCCTCCAGGTCGCGCCGGCCCTGCATCAGGCCGGAGATCCGGGCGAGGTTGCCCTTGAGCCAGTCCTGCTCCTTGTTGGCCAGGGTCGTCTCGCGGAGGTTGGCGATCATCGTGTTGATGTTGTCCTGGAGCTCCAGGATCTCGCCCGCCGCATCCACGTCGATCTTGAGGTTGAGATCGCCGCGGGTCACCGCGGTGGCGACCTCCGCAATGGCCCGGACCTGCCGGGTCAGATTGCTCGCCATCTCGTTGACCGACTCGGTGAGGTCGCGCCACGTGCCGTCCACGTCGCGCACCCGGGCCTGGCCTCCGAGCTGGCCCTCGGTGCCCACCTCGCGGGCCACCCGGGTCACCTGGTCGGCGAAGGAGGACAGCTGGTCCACCATCGTGTTGATGGTCGTCTTCAGCTGGAGGATCTCGCCCCGCGCATCGATGTCGATCTTCTTGGTCAGGTCGCCCTGGGCGATGGCGGTCGTCACCATCGCGATGTTGCGCACCTGGCCGGTCAGGTTGGACGCCATCGAGTTCACGGACTCGGTGAGGTCCTTCCACGTACCGCTGACGCCCGGCACCCGCGCCTGGCCGCCGAGGATGCCGTCGGTGCCCACCTCGCGGGCCACGCGCGTGACCTCGTCCGCGAACGACGACAGCGTCGTCACCATGATGTTGACGGTGTCGGCCAGCTGCGCGACCTCGCCGCGCGCCTCGACCGTGACCTTCTTGGTCAGGTCGCCGTTGGCGACCGCCGTCGCGACGTGCGAGATGTTACGGACCTGACTGGTCAGGTTGTTGGCCATCAGGTTGACGTTGTCGCTGAGGTCCTTCCAGATGCCGGTGACGTCCCGCACCCGCGCCTGACCGCCCAGCTGACCCTCGGTGCCCACCTCGCGGGCCACCCGCGTCACCTGCTCGGCGAAGTCCGAGAGCTGGTCCACCATCGTGTTCACGGTGGTGACCAGTTCGAGGATCTCGCCCTTCGCGTCGACGGTGATCTTCTTCGACAGGTCGCCCTTGGCGACCGCCGTGGTCACCTCGGCGATGTTGCGCACCTGCGACGTCAGGTTGTTGGCCATGAAGTTGACCGACTGGGTGAGGTCCTTCCAGGTGCCGGACACCCCCTGGACCTCGGCCTGGCCGCCCAGGATGCCCTCGGTGCCGACCTCCCGCGCGACGCGCGTGACCTGATCGGCGAACGACGACAGCTGGTCCACCATCGTGTTGAGCGTGTTCTTCAGCTCCAGGATCTCGCCCCGGGCGTCCACGTCGATCTTCTGCGACAGGTCGCCGCGCGCCACCGCCGTCGCGACCTGCGCGATGTTGCGGACCTGCGCCGTCAGATTGCCCGCCATGCCGTTGACGGAGTCCGTGAGGTCCCGCCACACGCCGGCCACACCGGGCACCTGCGCCTGACCGCCGAGGCGGCCGTCCGTACCCACCTCGCGGGCCACGCGCGTGACCTGCTCCGCGAAGGCGGAGAGCTGGTCGACCATCGTGTTGATGGTGTTCTTCAGCTCCAGGATCTCGCCGCGGGCGTCCACGTCGATCTTCTGGGAGAGGTCGCCGCGCGCCACGGCCGTGGTGACCTGGGCGATCTGCCGCACCTGGGACGTCAGGTTGCCCGCCATGAAGTTGACCGAGTCGGTCAGCTCCTTCCAGGTGCCGCTGACGCCGTCCACCCGGGCCTGACCGCCCAGCCGACCCTCCGTACCCACGTCCCGCGCCATGCGCGTGACCTGGTCGGCGAACGACGACAGCTGGTCGACCATGGTGTTCACGGTGTTCTTCAGCTGGAGCATCTCGCCGGAGACGTCGACCGTCACCTTCTGCGAGAGGTCGCCGTTGGCCACCGCCGTCGTCACCTGGGCGATGTTGCGGACCTGCCCCGTGAGGTTGCGGAAGGCGGTGTTCACCGAATCCGTGAGGTCCTTCCACGTGCCCGCGGCACCGGGCACCGCGGCCTGCCCGCCCAGCTCGCCCTCGACACCGATCTCCCGCGCCACGCGCGTGACTTCGGCACCGAACGAGGACAGCTGGTCGACCATCGTGTTGACCGTGTTCTTGAGCTCCAGCATCTCGCCGGAGACGTCGACGGTCACCTTCTGCCCCAGGTCGCCGTTGGCGACGGCGGTCGTCACCTGGGCGATGTCCCGCACCTGCGTCGTGACGTTACGGAAGGCCGTGTTCACCGAATCGGTGAGGTCCTTCCACGTCCCCGCGGCCCCGGGCACCTGCGCCTGACCGCCCAGCCGGCCCTCGGCGCCGACCTCGCTGGCGACCCGCGTCACCTCGTCGGCGAAGGTGCGCAGCGTCTCCGTCATCTGGTTGATCGTCTCGGCCAGCTGGGCGATCTCGCCCCGCGCGCTGACCGTCACCTTCTGCGACAGGTCACCGTTGGCGACCGCCGTCGTGACCTGCGCGATGCCGCGCACCTGCTCGCTCAGGTTCCCGGCCATGAGGTTGACCGAGTCGGTCAGGTCCTTCCAGACACCCGCGACGCCGGGCACCTGCGCCTGACCGCCCAGCTCGCCCTCCGTACCGACCTCGCGGGCCACGCGCGTGACCTCGGAGGCGAAGGACGACAGCTGGTCCACCATCGTGTTGACGGTGTTCTTCAGCTCCAGCATCTCCCCGGCCACGTGCACCGTGACCTTCCGGGAAAGGTCGCCCTTGGCGACCGCCGTCGTCACGAGAGCAATGTCACGCACCTGGGCGGTGAGTCGCGACGCCATCGTGTTGACGGAATCCGTGAGGTCCTTCCACGAACCGGACATACCGCGTACCCGGGCCTGCCCGCCGAGCTTGCCCTCGGTGCCGACCTCGCTCGCCACCCGCGTCACCTCGTCGGTGAACGCCGACAGCTGGTCCACGAGGCCGTTGACCGTGCGCCCCACCTTGAGGAACTCGCCCCGCAGCGGGTGCGCCGCCCCGTCCGCGCCCTGCGAGCGCAGGTCCATCCGCTGCTCCAGGTCGCCCTCGGCCACCGCCGACAGCACCCGGCCCACCTCGGACACCGGCCGTACCAGGTCGTCCACCAGCGCGTTCGACGCGTCGATCGCGGCCGCCCAGGCGCCCTCGCAGGCGCCCACCTCCAGCCGCTCCGTGAGCTTTCCCTCACGGCCCACGACCCTGCGGACCCTCGCCAGCTCGCCCGTCAGCTGCAAATTCCGGTCCGCGACCTCGTTGAAGACCGCGGCGATCTCGGCCATCACCCCGTCGCCTGAGACCGTCAGCCGCTTCCGGAAGTTTCCGTCGCGCATGGCGGACAGTGCCGTCAGCAGCCTGGTCAAGGCTGCCGTGTCGACTTCCGTCGTCCCATTGGTCCGGGACCGTCCGCCCTTCGCGCGCGTGCTCACGCCCCGCGCCGCCGCGCCAGACTCCACCGTGTCCCTCCCGCAGGGTCGATCATCCTCGTCGGGCTTCCACTTCAATCTTTCCCAGTGTTTCACCCCGGCCCGGCCAGGCCATAACAGTTCGGCAGCATCGCACACGGTCCGCGGGCACTCCGAAGGTGGAATCAGCTCGCACCGGCCTCCGCCCGTGCGGTGAAGGTAAGTAACCTGGCATCCGGCCAGGGCAATGGAGGGGCGCTGCGACATGGGTGAGCAGATCGCCGAGACCTACACGACGAGGAGACCTGTGATCACCGCGCGGGCTGCCGCCACCTTCGAGCCGGTCGGACGCTCGGTCGCCTCCGCCCGCGCCTTCGTCCGGGACACCCTCCAGGGCTGGGGCCATCCCGACATCATCGATGATGCCGTCGTCCTGACCAGCGAGCTCGTCACCAACGCCGTCGTCCACGCCGGCACCGCCGCCGACGTCCTGTGCATGCGCACCGGCACCGGCGTCCGCGTCGAGGTCGCCGACCGCTATCCCGAGCGCGAGGTGCCCCTCCAGAGCTCCGCCCGCCGCATCGGCGGCGTCGACCGCGAAGGCGGCCGCGGCCTGCTGCTGTGCGCCGCCCTGGCCACCCGCTGGGGCGTCGAGTACACGCCCACCCACAAGCAGGTCTGGTTCCAGCTCGACCTGCCCGACCGGCCCGCCGGCACGCGCTCCGCAGGCCCCGCGCTGCCCACCGAAGCCCTGCCCCTGGCCGACCCGCGCGTCCGCGTCGCCGTCGTCCAGCTCGACCGCACCGGCTCCATCAGCGCCTGGAACGAAGACGCGGACGCCCTCTTCGGCTTCACCGCCGACCAGGTCGTCGGCAAGCCCCTCACCGACTTCGCCGCCTGGCCGCACACCCCCGGCACCTCCACCGGCATCGCCGACGCGCTGCGGCTGTCTCGCTGGGAGGGCTCCTACGGCATAAGGGGCGCCGACGGCCGCATCACCCCCGTCTACGCCTCCCACCTTCGCGTCCGCGACAACGAAGGCGCCCCCTCCACCGTCTGCCTGCTGGTGCGCGAGGAGGAGCGGGCCGTCCTGCAGAGCATGCAGCGCACCCCCGCCCCCGACAGCGGCACCACCGACCGGACCACGGCCGACCCCTTCGAGGTCTTCATCGGCTCCCCCGCCCCCGACGACCTCGACGGCCTCCTCCAGCGCACCGTCGAGCGGGCGCGCGACATGCTCGACGGCGACGCCGCCTACCTCCTGCTGGCCACCGACGACGAGACCGAGCTGGAAGTACGGGCCTCCACGGGCCTGCCGTCCGCCCGCCAGCGCTTCGCCCGCGTCCCCGTCGAGGCCGGCACCGGCCGCTACGGCTCCGCCCGCATGCCCGCCGTCCACGAGGACCTCGCCGTCCTCCCCGGCGCCGTGCCCCTCCTCGCCGACACCGGCATGCGCTCCGTCGTCACCGTCCCCCTCAAGGTCGAGGGCCGCCTCACGGGCTCCCTGGGCGTCGCCGCCGAGGCCCCCGGCCGCTACAGCAACGAAGAGGCACTCCGCCTCCAGTTCGCCGCGGACCGCATCGCCCTCGCCGTCGAGCGCGCCCGCCTCAACGAGCTCGAACGGCTCCGCCGCGGCTCCCTGTCCTTCCTCGTCGAGGCCTCCGACCTCCTCGCCGGCACCCTCGACCGCGACCAGACCCTCGCCCTCATGGCGCAGATGACGGTCCCCACCCTGGCCACCTGGTGCGCCGTCTACACCGTCGCCGACCCGGCCTCCGAACCCGAGCTGTCCTACGTCCTGCACGAGGACGAGGACCGCATCGACGGCCTCAAGACCCTCCTCGGCAAGCTCGCCCCGCCGGACCCGGTGCCCACGCCCGGCGCCCGCGTCTGGACGGCCCCCTCCGAGGCGGCCCAGGCCGCCGCCGTCCGCGGCTCCCTGCGCTCCCTCGGCCTGGCCGGCTCCACCGACCACCCGGCCGCGCCCAGCACGTCCCTCGCCACGGCGGCGGCCGTCGGCGGCGAGACGGTCGTCCTGCCGCTCGTGGCCCGCAACCGCGTCATCGGCATGCTCACCCTCGGCAAGCCCACCGACGACCACTTCCGCCAGGAGATCCTGGAGCTCGCCGAGGACCTGTCGCGCCGCGCCGCCCTCGCCCTCGACAACGCCCGCCTCTACAGCGAGCGCACGGCCATCAGCCAGTCCCTCCAGCGCAGCCTCCTGCCGCCGGAGCTGCTGCACGTCCCCGGCGTCGAGGTCGACGTCATCTACCGCGCCGCGGGCGAGGGCAACGAGGTCGGCGGCGACTTCTACGACCTGTTCCCGATCCGCGACGGCGCGTACGGCTTCGCCATCGGCGACGTCTGCGGCACGGGCCCGGAGGCCGCGGCGGTCACCGGCCTGGCCCGGCACGCGCTGCGCCTGCTGGCCCGCGAGGGCTACGGCGGCCCGGCCGTCCTGGAGCGCCTGAACGCCGCCATCCTCGACGAGGGCGCCCGCAGCCGCTTCCTGACGCTGCTGTACGGCGAGCTGCGGCCGCAGGAGGACGGCAGCGCGGTCCTCAAGGTCGTCTGCGCGGGGCACCCGCTTCCGCTGCGCCTGCGCCAGGACGGCACGGTGGAGGCCGCGGCCGACCCGCAGCCGCTGCTGGGCGTCATGGAGGACCTGGAGCTGTACGAGCAGACGGTCACCCTGGATCCGGGCGACGTGCTGCTGTGCGTCACGGACGGCGTGACCGAGCGCCGCGAGGGCGCGCGCATGCTCGGCGACGACGGCCTCACGGACCTGCTGACGACGTGTACGGGTCTGACGGCCGGTGCGGTGGCCGCGCGAGTGCTGCGGGCGGTCGAGCGCTTCGCCGCCGAGCCCGCGTCGGACGACATGGCCATTCTGGCGATGCGGGTGCCGGAGCTGGAGCTGGAGCTGGACTGAGTGGTGAAATGCAAGAAGGCCCCCGCCAATTGGCGGGGGCCTTCTTCTATGGAGCCCCAAAACGGAATCGAACCGTTGACCTTCTCCTTACCATGGAGACGCTCTGCCGACTGAGCTATTGGGGCCGGCAACGAGATAAAGCATACCCCATGTTCGTACGCCCTTTTGACCATGCGGCTTTAGGCGGCTTCGGGAACCAGTCCGCCGAGCGCGTTGCAGACGGCCACGACGCGGTGGAGTTCCCGCGGGGTGAGTGCGGAGTCCACGGGCAGGGCCAGACATTGGTCGGCGGCCCGCTCGGTCTCGGCGAGCCACAACTCCCGCCGATAGGCAGGGAGTCGGTGCACGGGGGTCTGTACGGGGATGGAGCATCGTACGCCGCGGGCCCGCAGTGCCCGCGCGAAGGCGTCCCGGTCCGGTCGGCCGTTGCCGGGGATACGGACGACATAGGTGCGGTAACTGTGCTCGACGCCGGCGCCCGTGGCGGGCGTCACGACGCCCCTGAGCCGGGCGTTGAGGTAGGCGGCGTTGGCCTGCCTCCGCCGGGTGTGCTCGTCCAGGGGGGCCACGGGCTCGTGCTCGACGACGATCAGCCCGCGCCGTTCGGCGACGGCGTGCAGGCCGACCAGGTCGGCGCGGCGGCCGAAGAGGTGAACGGGCATCACTGCGGCGGTGCGGAGCGTGAGGGTCGCGGCGACCGAGGCCGGGTCCAGGCAGAGGCTGTCCGGGTCGATGTCGGCGAACACGGGCACGGCTCCGGCCCGGCGGACGGCCTCGGCTACGTCAGCCGGGGCGTATGACGGCACGACGACCTCGTCACCTGCGCCGATGCCGGCTGCCGTGAGCGTTTCCACTGTCCCCATGGGGGTGAGGATTTCCGCGGGACGTGAACGGGGTGCAAATAAAAAAGCTCCGGTAGCTGAACATAAGTTCAGCTACCGGAGCTTCTAAAATTTGTTCGGCGGCGTCCTACTCTCCCACACGGTCCCCCATGCAGTACCATCGGCACTGAAAGGCTTAGCTTCCGGGTTCGGAATGTAACCGGGCGTTTCCCTAACGCTATGACCACCGAAACACTATGAAATTGAACTCCAGCCGGATATTGGCGAGTTCGTTACTTCAGAACTAACACAGTGGACGCGAGCAACTGAGGACAAGCCCTCGGCCTATTAGTACCAGTCAGCTCCAACCGTTACCGGTCTTCCACACCTGGCCTATCAACCCAGTCGTCTACTGGGAGCCTTACCCCATCAAGTGGGTGGGAGTCCTCATCTCGAAGCAGGCTTCCCGCTTAGATGCTTTCAGCGGTTATCCCTCCCGAACGTAGCCAACCAGCCATGCCCTTGGCAGGACAACTGGCACACCAGAGGTTCGTCCGTCCCGGTCCTCTCGTACTAGGGACAGCCCTTCTCAAGACTCCTACGCGCACAGCGGATAGGGACCGAACTGTCTCACGACGTTCTAAACCCAGCTCGCGTACCGCTTTAATGGGCGAACAGCCCAACCCTTGGGACCGACTCCAGCCCCAGGATGCGACGAGCCGACATCGAGGTGCCAAACCATCCCGTCGATATGGACTCTTGGGGAAGATCAGCCTGTTATCCCCGGGGTACCTTTTATCCGTTGAGCGACGGCGCTTCCACAAGCCACCGCCGGATCACTAGTCCCGACTTTCGTCCCTGCTCGACCCGTCGGTCTCACAGTCAAGCTCCCTTGTGCACTTACACTCAACACCTGATTGCCAACCAGGCTGAGGGAACCTTTGGGCGCCTCCGTTACTCTTTAGGAGGCAACCGCCCCAGTTAAACTACCCACCAGACACTGTCCCTGATCCGGATCACGGACCCAGGTTAGACATCCAGCACGACCAGAGTGGTATTTCAACGACGACTCCACCATGGCTGGCGCCATGACTTCACAGTCTCCCACCTATCCTACACAAGCCGAACCGAACACCAATATCAAGCTATAGTAAAGGTCCCGGGGTCTTTCCGTCCTGCTGCGCGAAACGAGCATCTTTACTCGTAGTGCAATTTCACCGGGCCTATGGTTGAGACAGTCGAGAAGTCGTTACGCCATTCGTGCAGGTCGGAACTTACCCGACAAGGAATTTCGCTACCTTAGGATGGTTATAGTTACCACCGCCGTTTACTGGCGCTTAAGTTCTCAGCTTCGCCCCACCGAAATGGAGCTAACCGGTCCCCTTAACGTTCCAGCACCGGGCAGGCGTCAGTCCGTATACATCGCCTTACGGCTTCGCACGGACCTGTGTTTTTAGTAAACAGTCGCTTCTCGCTGGTCTCTGCGGCCACCCCCAGCTCAGGAAGTAAATTCCATCACCGGTTGTGGCCCCCCTTCTCCCGAAGTTACGGGGGCATTTTGCCGAGTTCCTTAACCATAGTTCACCCGAACGCCTCGGTATTCTCTACCTGACCACCTGAGTCGGTTTAGGGTACGGGCCGCCATGAAACTCGCTAGAGGCTTTTCTCGACAGCATAGGATCATCCACTTCACCACAATCGGCTCGGCATCAGGTCTCAGGCTTCATGCTGTCCGGATTTGCCTGGACAGCGCCCTACACCCTTACCCCGGGACTACCACCGCCCGGGCTGGACTACCTTCCTGCGTCACCCCATCGCTTACCTACTACCACCTTGGGTCAGCGGCTCCACCACTCCCCTTTCCCCGAAGGGTCCAGGGCGGCTTCACGGCCTTAGCATTAATGGATTCGATATTGGGCGTTTCAAAGCGGGTACCGGAATATCAACCGGTTGTCCATCGACTACGCCTGTCGGCCTCGCCTTAGGTCCCGACTTACCCTGGGCAGATCAGCTTGACCCAGGAACCCTTAGTCAATCGGCGCACACGTTTCCCACGTGTGTATCGCTACTCATGCCTGCATTCTCACTCGTGAACCGTCCACAACTCGCTTCCGCGGCTGCTTCACCCGGCACACGACGCTCCCCTACCCATCACAGCCTCCGTTGGGAGTATTGCTGCAATGACACGACTTCGGCGGTACGCTTGAGCCCCGCTACATTGTCGGCGCGGAATCACTTGACCAGTGAGCTATTACGCACTCTTTCAAGGGTGGCTGCTTCTAAGCCAACCTCCTGGTTGTCTCTGCGACTCCACATCCTTTCCCACTTAGCGTACGCTTAGGGGCCTTAGTCGATGCTCTGGGCTGTTTCCCTCTCGACCATGGAGCTTATCCCCCACAGTCTCACTGCCGCGCTCTCACTTACCGGCATTCGGAGTTTGGCTAAGGTCAGTAACCCGGTAGGGCCCATCGCCTATCCAGTGCTCTACCTCCGGCAAGAAACACACGACGCTGCACCTAAATGCATTTCGGGGAGAACCAGCTATCACGGAGTTTGATTGGCCTTTCACCCCTAACCACAGGTCATCCCCCAGGTTTTCAACCCTGGTGGGTTCGGTCCTCCACGAAGTCTTACCTCCGCTTCAACCTGCCCATGGCTAGATCACTCCGCTTCGGGTCTTGGGCGCGCTACTCAATCGCCCTATTCGGACTCGCTTTCGCTACGGCTTCCCCACACGGGTTAACCTCGCAACACACCGCAAACTCGCAGGCTCATTCTTCAAAAGGCACGCAGTCACGACACAAGAAGCAAGCTCCTTGTGCGACGCTCCCACGGCTTGTAGGCACACGGTTTCAGGTACTATTTCACTCCGCTCCCGCGGTACTTTTCACCATTCCCTCACGGTACTATCCGCTATCGGTCACCAGGGAATATTTAGGCTTAACGGGTGGTCCCGCCAGATTCACACGGGATTTCTCGGGCCCCGTGCTACTTGGGTGTCTCTTAAACGAGCCGCATAGATTTCAGCTACGGGGGTCTTACCCTCTACGCCGGACCTTTCGCATGTCCTTCGCCTATCCATACGGTTTCTGACTCGTCTCACAGCCGGCAGACTATGAAAAAGAGATCCCACAACCCCGCATGCGCAACCCCTGCCGGGTATCACACACATACGGTTTGGCCTCATCCGGTTTCGCTCGCCACTACTCCCGGAATCACGGTTGTTTTCTCTTCCTGCGGGTACTGAGATGTTTCACTTCCCCGCGTTCCCTCCACACTGCCTATGTGTTCAGCAGCGGGTGACAGCCCATGACGACTGCCGGGTTTCCCCATTCGGACACCCCCGGATCAAAGCTCGGTTGACAGCTCCCCGGGGCCTATCGCGGCCTCCCACGTCCTTCATCGGTTCCTGGTGCCAAGGCATCCACCGTGCGCCCTTAAAAACTTGGCCACAGATGCTCGCGTCCACTGTGCAGTTCTCAAGCAACGACCAGCCACCCATCACCCCGACACCTACATGCCGAGTTCACTGGGGCCGGCGTCAAGAAGGACGAGCAACGCTCGTACCCTCAGACACCCAACAGCGTGCCCGGCCCAGCCACTCACTCTCTGTGTTCCACGCCGAAGCAGTACTAACAGGGAGATCCTGAACTGTGCCGAATAGTCAACGTTCCACCCATGAGCAACCGTGCAAGTCATTCGCTTGCAGTCGGCTATATGCTCCTTAGAAAGGAGGTGATCCAGCCGCACCTTCCGGTACGGCTACCTTGTTACGACTTCGTCCCAATCGCCAGTCCCACCTTCGACGGCTCCCTCCACAAGGGTTGGGCCACCGGCTTCGGGTGTTACCGACTTTCGTGACGTGACGGGCGGTGTGTACAAGGCCCGGGAACGTATTCACCGCAGCAATGCTGATCTGCGATTACTAGCAACTCCAACTTCATGGGGTCGAGTTGCAGACCCCAATCCGAACTGAGACCGGCTTTTTGAGATTCGCTCCACCTCACGGTATCGCAGCTCATTGTACCGGCCATTGTAGCACGTGTGCAGCCCAAGACATAAGGGGCATGATGACTTGACGTCGTCCCCACCTTCCTCCGAGTTGACCCCGGCAGTCTCCTGTGAGTCCCCATCACCCCGAAGGGCATGCTGGCAACACAGGACAAGGGTTGCGCTCGTTGCGGGACTTAACCCAACATCTCACGACACGAGCTGACGACAGCCATGCACCACCTGTACACCGACCACAAGGGGGCGACCATCTCTGGCCGTTTCCGGTGTATGTCAAGCCTTGGTAAGGTTCTTCGCGTTGCGTCGAATTAAGCCACATGCTCCGCTGCTTGTGCGGGCCCCCGTCAATTCCTTTGAGTTTTAGCCTTGCGGCCGTACTCCCCAGGCGGGGAACTTAATGCGTTAGCTGCGGCACGGACGACGTGGAATGTCGCCCACACCTAGTTCCCAACGTTTACGGCGTGGACTACCAGGGTATCTAATCCTGTTCGCTCCCCACGCTTTCGCTCCTCAGCGTCAGTATCGGCCCAGAGATCCGCCTTCGCCACCGGTGTTCCTCCTGATATCTGCGCATTTCACCGCTACACCAGGAATTCCGATCTCCCCTACCGAACTCTAGCCTGCCCGTATCGAATGCAGACCCGGGGTTAAGCCCCGGGCTTTCACATCCGACGTGACAAGCCGCCTACGAGCTCTTTACGCCCAATAATTCCGGACAACGCTTGCGCCCTACGTATTACCGCGGCTGCTGGCACGTAGTTAGCCGGCGCTTCTTCTGCAGGTACCGTCACTTTCGCTTCTTCCCTGCTGAAAGAGGTTTACAACCCGAAGGCCGTCATCCCTCACGCGGCGTCGCTGCATCAGGCTTTCGCCCATTGTGCAATATTCCCCACTGCTGCCTCCCGTAGGAGTCTGGGCCGTGTCTCAGTCCCAGTGTGGCCGGTCGCCCTCTCAGGCCGGCTACCCGTCGTCGCCTTGGTAGGCCATCACCCCACCAACAAGCTGATAGGCCGCGGGCTCATCCTGCACCGCCGGAGCTTTCCACCTTTGAAGATGCCCTCAAAGGTCATATCCGGTATTAGACCCCGTTTCCAGGGCTTGTCCCAGAGTGCAGGGCAGATTGCCCACGTGTTACTCACCCGTTCGCCACTAATCCACCCCGAAGGGCTTCATCGTTCGACTTGCATGTGTTAAGCACGCCGCCAGCGTTCGTCCTGAGCCAGGATCAAACTCTCCGTGAATGTTTACCCGTAATCGGGTCATACACCACGAGAGCGGAACAACCAGGAGGAATAATCCCGGTCGTTCACAGCGTCCTCGCTGTGTGCCTTCCTCTAGAGGAAGGACTTTTCAAAGGAACCGCGTCCCGATCAAAGATGACCGGAGACGGGGTATTTTATAGTCTGGCGTTGACTTTTGGCACGCTGTTGAGTTCTCAAGGAACGGACGCTTCCTTTGTACTCACCCTCTCGGGCTTTCCTCCGGGCGCTTCCCTTCGTTGTTTCCAACCTTACCAGATCCGTTTTCCGTTCCCCCCGCTTCTAAAAGAAGCAGTCGGTTCGGATTCCGTTTCCGGCCCCCTGTTGGAGCGGGGTTTCGCCTTTCAGCTTTCGCTTTCCGGCGGTGATCCCGACTTTATCAGATCTCTCCGGTCGGAATTTCCCACCGGCCCGGAACGATCCTTCACGTTCGAGTTCATCACGAACGTTTGGGCGTTCCCGCCGCGGTGGAGCCGTAAACCTACTGGACGGCCGCGCCCGGATGCAAATCGGCACCGGGGCGGCCGTCCGTTCGGTTGACGAAGCGTCAGACCTCGACGACGACAGGGAGGATCATCGGGCGCCGGCGGTAGGTGTCGGAGACCCACTTGCCCATCGTCCGGCGGACGAGCTGCTGGAGCTGGTGCGGCTCCACGACCCCGTCGGACGCGGACTTGCCGATCACTTCCTCGATCTTCGGAACGACCGCGGAGAACGCGGCGTCGTCGATGCCCGAGCCCCGCGCCTGGATCTGCGGCCCGCTCACCACCTTGCCCGTCGTGCTGTCGACCACGATGAACACGGAGATGATGCCCTCGTCACCGAGGATGCGGCGGTCCTTCAGCGAGGTCTCCGTGACGTCGCCGACCGAGAGGCCGTCCACGTACACGTAACCCGCCTGGACCTTGCCGACGATCTTCGCCGCGCCGTCGACCAGGTCGACCACGACGCCGTCCTCGGCGATCACGATGTGGTTCTTCGGGACGCCCGTGAGCGCGCCGAGCTCCGCGTTGGCCCGCAGGTGGCGCCACTCGCCGTGCACCGGCATGAGGTTCCTGGGCTTGCAGATGTTGTAGAAGTACAGCAGCTCGCCCGCGGAGGCGTGGCCCGAGACGTGGACCCGCGCGTTGCCCTTGTGGACGACGTTCGCGCCCCAGCGGGTGAGGCCGTTGATCACGCGGTAGACCGCGTTCTCGTTGCCCGGGATGAGCGACGAGGCCAGGATGACGGTGTCGCCCTGGACGATCCGGATCTGGTGGTCGCGGTTGGCCATCCGGGACAGCGCCGCCATCGGCTCGCCCTGGGAGCCCGTGCAGACCAGCACGACCTCGTCGTCCGGCAGGTCGTCCAGGGTCTTCACGTCCACGACGAGGCCCGCGGGGATCCGCAGGTAGCCCAGGTCGCGGGCGATGCCCATGTTGCGGACCATCGAGCGGCCGACGAAGGCGACGCGGCGCCCGTACTCGTGGGCGGCGTCGAGGATCTGCTGGATGCGGTGCACGTGGCTGGCGAAGCTCGCCACGATGATGCGCTTCTGCGCGCCCGCGAACACCTGGCGCAGCACGCCGGAGATGTCGCGCTCGGGCGGCACGAAGCCGGGGACCTCGGCGTTCGTGGAGTCCACGAGCAGCAGGTCGATGCCCTCTTCGCCCAGCCTGGCGAAGGCCGGCAGGTCGGTGAGGCGGCGGTCCAGCGGAAGCTGGTCCATCTTGAAGTCACCGGTGTGCACGGCCATGCCCGCGGGGGTGCGGATGGCCACGGCCAGCGCGTCCGGGATGGAGTGGTTGACCGCGATGAACTCGCAGTCGAAGGGGCCCAGACGCTCGCGGTCGCCCTCGGCGACCTCGAGGGTGTACGGGCGGATGCGATGCTCCTGGAGCTTGGCCTCGATGAGGGCCAGGGTCAGCTTGGAGCCGATCAGCGGGATGTCCGGCTTCTCGCGGAGCAGGTAGGGGACACCGCCGATGTGGTCCTCGTGACCGTGCGTGAGCACGATGCCGTCGATGTCGTCGAGGCGGTCACGGATGGACGAGAAATCGGGCAGGATCAGGTCAATTCCGGGCTGCTCCTCCTCAGGGAAGAGCACTCCGCAGTCGACGATCAGCAGGCGGCCTCCGTATTCGAAGACCGTCATGTTGCGGCCGATCTCCCCCAGGCCGCCGAGCGGCGTGACGCGCAGGCCGCCCTCGGGCAGCTTCGGCGGGGGACCGAGTTCAGGATGCGGGTGGCTCAAAAGACTCTCCTCACCACGCACGCCACATGCCCTCAGGGCACATGGCGCGCGCGACCTTCGTGCACTTGCAGTTGTTTTCGGTCTTCAGTTGTGAAGTCCCGTGTGAAGTCCTGGCGTATTCAGTTGTGAAGTTCTTGGGCGGTCCGGTCCGCGCGGGGGCCGTGCGCCGGGGCGCCGTCAGCCGAGCTGGACGCCGCCCGCCGTGAGGTCGCGCTTGAGCTGCTCGGTCTCCTGCTCGGTGAGCTCGACGAGGGGCAGCCGCACGGGGCCCGCGGGCAGTCCCTGGAGGGTCAGGGCGGCCTTGGTCGTCATGACGCCCTGGGTGCGGAAGAGGCCGGTGAAGACCGGGAGCAGCTTCTGGTGGATCGCCGTGGCCTTGGCGTTGTCGCCGGACAGGAAGGCGTCGGTCATGGCGCGCAGGTCGCCGGCGACGAAGTGGCCCGCGACGGAGACGAAGCCGGCGGCGCCGACGGCGAGCTGCGGCAGGTTCAGCATGTCGTCGCCCGAGTACCAGGCGAGGCCCGAGCGGGCGATGGCCCAGCTCGTCGCGGACAGGTCGCCCTTGGCGTCCTTGTTGGCGACGATGCGGGGGTGCTCCGCCAGCCGGACGAGCGTCTCCGTCTCGATGGGGACGCCGCTGCGGCCGGGGATGTCGTAGACCATCACCGGGAGACCAGTGGCGTCGGCGACGGCCGTGAAGTGCCGGACCAGGCCCTCCTGCGGGGGCTTGTTGTAGTACGGCGTGACGACGAGGAGGCCGTGGGCGCCCGCCTTCTCGGCGGCGCGGGCCAGCTCGGCGCTGTGGTGGGTGTCGTTGGTGCCGGCTCCGGCGATCACGTGGGCGCGGTCTCCGACCGCCTCGACCACAGCTCGTACGAGCTGTGCTTTCTCCGCGTCGCTGGTGGTGGGGGACTCGCCGGTGGTGCCGTTGACGATCAGGCCGTCATTGCCGGCGTCCACAAGGTGGGTGGCGAGCCGCTGCGCGCCGTCGAGGTCGAGAGCACCGTCAGCGGTGAAGGGCGTGACCATGGCGGTCAGGACCCGCCCGAAGGGCGTCTGCGGTGTGGAGGTCGGAGCCATGAGGGCCACGCTACTCGTTGCTCACCGTGAGGTGCCCCCTCGGGGAGTGCCAAAGGGATCCCGGCACTGCCTGCTCGGGGGTTCAAGCAGTGCCGGGTCCGTCTTTTCAGACTAGATTAAAGCCACGAAAAGCCGCAATACGGACACCTAAGCTACCGGCCCGTACGGCTTGCCCCCTCCCCTCAGGGAGCGACGCGGCCGTTCTTGTTGAACGCGGCGTACGTGAGCGGCATGAGCTTCGCCCACTCGGCCTCCATCTTCTCGCCGACCATCTCGATCTCGCGCTGCGGGAAGGAGGGGACGGCCGCCTGCTCGTGCTGGGTGCGCAGGCCGAGGAAGTGCATCAGCGAGCGCGCGTTGCACGTGGCGTACATGGACGAGAACAGGCCGACCGGCAGCACCGAGCGCGCGACCTCGCGGGCCACGCCGGCGGCCAGCATCTCCTGGTAGGCCTCGTAGGCCTCGCGGTAGGTGTTCTCCATGACGCGCGTGGTGAGCTCGTGCTGCGCGTCGGTGCCCTCGACGAAGACGTACTTGCCGGGGCGGCCCTCCTGGACGAGCTTGCGCTCGGCGTCCGGGACGTAGAAGACGGGCTGCAGCTCGCGGTAGCGGCCGGACTCCTCGTTGTACGACCAGCCCACGCGGTGGCGCATGAACTCGCGGAAGACGAAGATCGGCGCGCTGATGAAGAACGTCATCGAGTTGTGCTCGAAGGGGCTTCCGTGGCGGTCGCGCATCAGGAAGTTGATCAGCCCCTTGGACCGCTCCGGGTCCTTGGTGATCTCTTCCAGGGACTGCTCGCCGGCGGTGGAGACGCGGGCCGCCCACAGCACGTCGGAGTCGGCAGCGCTGTGCTTGACCAGCTCGACGGTCACATCGCCGCGGAACGTCGGCTCGGCTTCTTTGGCGGTCTCGGTGGGGCTGTCGGTCACCGGCGGGGTCCTTCCAGGTGCAGTGCTCGGGCGGCGCCCAGCCTACGGGCCGCCACTGACAGCCGGTCCGCAAGCGGTCCCCTTACGGCCCCGCCGCGGCAGGGGGAAGCTGCTCACTGGTTGAGATTTTTCACAGAAGTCCCCGAAAACGGGCACCTGGAGCCGTCTTCGCTCGTCCCTATGTACGACAGCACGTTTTCGAGGTTCCTAGGAGAGCCCCCATCATGTTCCGCCGGCGAGAGCCCGTGCCGTTCGCCTTCGTCGCCGAGGCCGAGCGCTACCGCAGCAACGTCACGCCGCCGCCCCGAGAACGCGCGAGCCGCTCGCAGATAGCCGGCCGTGTGCTCGTGGGTCTGACGGTGGCGACGGGGCTGGTCGGAGCGCTGCTGTTCGGGATGCCGTCGCTGCAGCCCAGCGTGCAGGACACGCACCAGTCGCAGCGTTCCGAGGCCTCGGACGGCCGCTGACGGCAGGTGACCACCGAGGGTGGGATCCGGCGCACCGACCCTGGTGTGCCCGGGTCCCGCCCTTTTCTATAGCCTCACCGGGCACAGCCATTCGAGCGTGCGTGCTGATGAGTGAGGAAACGTCGTGCCCCTGCCCTTTCTGACCGCCGACCGCGACGTCGAGGAGCTCGCGCCCGCCACCGCCGCGGCCGTCACGCCCGCCGGGTACGACGAGGCCCCTGCCCGCCGGCAGCGCCCGTACCGGCCCGGTCCGTGGCGCGTGGGCGTCACCGCGCTGTTGCTGCTGCTCGCCTCGTACGTCCTCTTCGCCGCGATGATCATCGCGGTGGCCGGGCCGCTGCCCGTCGCGGGCGTCTGTGTGGCCGTCGCCGTCCTGGTGATCGTGACGGCTGTCCGCCTCGTGCGGGTCGGCGTGTGGGTGGGCGAGGACGGGCTGCGGCACGTACGGCTGCTGTCCGCGAAGACGGTGCCCTGGGCGGAGGTGACGGCCGTGCGCACCGTGCAGCAGCCCGTGCGGTGGCTGGGTCTCCCCCGCACCGTGCAGGGGCAGGCCGTCGTGGTGGAGCGTGCGGGCGGTGCGCCGCTGGCGACGCTCGTCACCAGCCACGGGGCGGACTTCCTCGGCCGGCCCCAGGCCTTCGACATCGCGTGCGACGCGGTGGAGGGCTGGGCGGCGGACTACCGCCGCGCCTAGGCCCTCCTGCGCGCCGCTACGCGTCCACCCGTACGGGCTTGCCGTCGTGGAGGGCGATCGCCCGCTGCATGGCCTTGCGGGCGCGGGGGGTGTCCCGGGCGTCGTGGTAGGCGACGGCCAGCCGGAACCAGGCGCGCCAGTCGGACGGGGCGTCCTCGGTCTCGGCCTTGCGCTTGGCGAAGACCGCGTCCGCGGAGTCCCGGTCGATGCGGCCGGCCGGGGTCCGTACCAGCTCGTCCACCGGCAGGCCGCCCTCGGCGTCCAGCTCGCGCGCCAGGCGGTTGGCGTCGCGCGCGAACTTGGTGGTCTGGTAGAGGAACCAGGCCCCGATGAACGGCAGGACCAGCACCGCCGCGCCGAAGGCGATGGTGACGGCGGTGCCCTGCTGGAGGAGCATCACCCCGCGGCTGCCGACCAGGACGAAGTAGACGACCAGGACGGCGGCCAGGGCGAAGTAGACGATTTTGGCGCGCACGGTGCTCAGCCCAGATCCAGGAAGTGTTCCAGGCCGAACGTCAGGCCCGGGGTCGCCACGACGCGCCGTGCGCCGAGCAGGATGCCCGGCATGAAGCAGCTGTGGTGCAGCGAGTCGTGCCGGATGGTGAGCGTCTCGCCGGTGTCGCCGAACAGCACCTCCTGGTGGGCCAGGAGGCCGCGGAGCCGCACCGCGTGCACGGGCACGCCGTCGACGTCGGCGCCCCGTGCGCCCTCCAGGGCCGTCGTGGTGGCGTCGGGCTGCGGGGGGCAGCCCGCCTCGCGCCGCGCGGCCGCGATGAGCTGCGCGGTGCGGGTGGCCGTGCCCGAGGGGGCGTCGGCCTTGTTCGGGTGGTGCAGCTCGACGACCTCGGCGGACTCGAAGAAGCGGGCCGCCTGCCGGGCGAAGGTCATGGTCAGGACGGCCCCGATGGAGAAGTTCGGGGCGATGAGCACGCCGGTGGCGGGGGACGCCGCCAGCCAGGAGTCCAGCCGCGCGAGGCGCTCCTCGGTCCAGCCGGTGGTGCCGACGACGCCGTGGATGCCGTTGCGGACGCAGAACTCCAGGTTCTCCATGACCGAGTCGGGGTGCGTCAGCTCGACCGCGACCTGGGCTCCCGCCCCGGTCAGCGTCTCCAGCTTGTCGCCCCGGCCCAGCGCGGCCACCAGCTCCATGTCGTCGGCGGCCTCGACGGCCCGTACGGCCTCGGAGCCGATCCGGCCCCCGGCGCCGATGACCGCCACGCGCAGCTTGCTCATCGTCCCTGCTTCCTTCGAACCCCTCGACCAGGCGATTGTCGACCAGTCGATTTAAGAAACGGCCTCGTGCAGGCGTGCGGCCTGCTTGTCCTTCAGCGGGCCGATGACGGACAGCGAAGGACGCTGTCCCAGTACATCGCGGGCCACCTCGCGGACCTCGTCCGGGGTGACGGCCGAGATGCGGGCCAGCATGTCGTCGACCGACATCTGGTCGCCCCAGCACAGCTCGCTCTTGCCGATGCGGTTCATGAGCGCACCGGTGTCCTCCAGGCCGAGGACGGTGGAGCCCGCGAGCTGCCCCACGGCGCGGCTGATCTCCTCGTCCGGGAGGCCCTCCGACGCGACCTTGTCGAGCTCGTCGCGGCAGATCTTCAGCACGTCGTGGACCTGGCTCGGACGGCAGCCGGCGTAGACGCCGAAGAGGCCGCAGTCGGCGTAGCCCGAGGTGTAGGAGTAGACGGAGTAGGCGAGGCCGCGCTTCTCCCGGACCTCCTGGAAGAGCCGGGAGCTCATGCCGCCGCCGAGGGCGGTGTTGAGCACGCCGAGCGCCCAGCGGCGGTCGTCCGTGCGCGCCAGGCCCGGCATGCCGAGGACGACGTGCGCCTGCTCGGTCTTGCGGCCGAGCACCTCCACGCGGCCGGCCGTGCGGATCGTACGGGCGCCGGAGCGCGGGGCGACGGGCGTCGCGTCCGTACGGTGCAGGGCGCCGGCCCGGTCGAAGGCGGCGCGGACCTGGCGGACGACCTTGGCGTGGTCGACGTTGCCCGCGGCGGCCACGACCAGGCGCGTGGGGTCGTAGTGCTTCTTGTAGAAGCGCGCGATCTGGTCGCGGGTGAGGGCGTTGATGGTGTCGACCGTGCCGAGCACGGGGCGGCCCAGGGGGGTGTCGCCCAGCATGGTGTGCACGAACAGGTCGTGCACGCAGTCGCCGGGGTCGTCCTCCGTCATCGCGATCTCTTCGAGGATCACGCCGCGCTCCGCGTCCACGTCCGCCGCGTCGATCAGCGAGCCCGTGAGCATGTCGCAGACGACGTCGATGGCCAGCGGCAGGTCGGTGTCGAGCACGCGCGCGTAGTAGCACGTGTACTCCTTGGCCGTGAACGCGTTCATCTCGCCGCCGACGGCGTCGATGGCCGAGGAGATGTCAAGCGCGCTGCGCTTGGCCGTGCCCTTGAAGAGCAGGTGCTCCAGGTAGTGGGTGGCGCCGTTCAGGGCCGGGGTCTCGTCGCGGGAACCGACGTTGGCCCAGATGCCGAAGGTCGCGGAGCGCACGGACGGCAGGGTCTCGGTGACGATGCGCAGACCGCCCGGGAGGGTGGTGCGGCGGACCGTGCCGATGCCGTTCTCGCCCTTGAGAAGCGTTTGGGTACGGGCGACGGCCCGCCCCTCCGAGGAGGTGCGGGCCGTCTTCCGTGTACTACGGGACGTCACTTGGCGGACTCGTCCTTGGTCTCGTCGGCCTTGTCGCCGTCCTCGCCCTCGATGACCGGGATCAGCGAGAGCTTGCCGCGCTGGTCGATCTCGGCGATCTCGACCTGGACCTTCTGGCCCACGCCGAGCACGTCCTCGACGTTCTCCACGCGCTTGCCGCCAGCGAGCTTGCGGATCTGCGAGATGTGCAGCAGACCGTCCTTGCCCGGCATGAGGGAGACGAAGGCACCGAAGGTGGTGGTCTTGACGACCGTACCCAGGTAGCGCTCGCCGACCTCCGGCATGGTCGGGTTGGCGATGCCGTTGATCGTGGCACGGGCGGCCTCGGCGGCCGGGCCGTCGGCGGCACCGATGTAGATGGTGCCGTCGTCCTCGATCGTGATCTCGGCGCCGGTGTCCTCCTGGATCTGGTTGATCATCTTGCCCTTGGGGCCGATGACCTCACCGATCTTGTCCACGGGGATCTTGACGGTGATGATCCGCGGGGCGTTCGGGGACATCTCGTCCGGCGTGTCGATGGCCTCCATCATCACGTCGAGGATGTGGAGACGGGCGTCGCGGGCCTGCTTGAGGGCCGCGGCCAGGACGGAGGCCGGGATGCCGTCCAGCTTGGTGTCGAGCTGGAGCGCGGTCACGAACTCCTTCGTACCGGCGACCTTGAAGTCCATGTCGCCGAACGCGTCCTCCGCACCGAGGATGTCGGTGAGGGCGACGTAGTGCGTCTTGCCGTCGATCTCCTCGGAGATCAGGCCCATGGCGATGCCGGCGACGGGGGCCTTCAGGGGCACACCGGCGTTCAGCAGCGACATGGTGGAGGCGCAGACCGAGCCCATGGAGGTCGAGCCGTTGGAGCCGAGCGCCTCGGAGACCTGGCGGATGGCGTACGGGAACTCCTCGCGCGTCGGCAGGACGGGCACGATGGCCCGCTCGGCCAGGGCGCCGTGGCCGATCTCGCGGCGCTTCGGCGAACCGACGCGGCCGGTCTCACCGACGGAGTACGGCGGGAAGTTGTAGTTGTGCATGTAGCGCTTGCGGGTCACCGGGGAGAGGGTGTCCAGCTGCTGCTCCATGCGGAGCATGTTGAGGGTGGTGACGCCCAGGATCTGGGTCTCGCCACGCTCGAACAGGGCGGAGCCGTGGACGCGCGGGATGGCCTCGACCTCGGCGGCGAGCGTACGGATGTCCGTCACGCCGCGGCCGTCGATGCGCTTCTTCTCCTTGATGACGCGCTCACGGACCAGGGACTTGGTCAGCGAGCGGTACGCGGCGGAGATCTCCTTCTCGCGGCCCTCGAACTCCGGCAGGAGCTTCTCGGCGGCGATCTCCTTGACGCGGTCGATCTCGGCCTCGCGCTCCTGCTTGCCGGCGATGGTGAGCGCCTGGGCGAGCTCGCCGCGGACGGCCTTGGTCAGGGCGGCCAGGACGTCGTCCTGGTAGTCCAGGAAGACCGGGAACTCGCCCTCGGGCTTGGCGGCCTTGGAGGCGAGCTCGGACTGGGCGCGGCACAGCACCTTGATGAAGGGCTTCGCGGCCTCGAGACCGGCGGCGACGACCTCCTCGGTGGGGGCGTCGGCGCCGTCCTTGACCAGCTGGATGGTCTTCTCGGTGGCCTCGGCCTCGACCATCATGATCGCGACGTCGCCGTCCTCCAGGACGCGGCCGGCCACGACCATGTCGAAGACGGCGTCCTCGAGCTCGGTGTGGGTCGGGAACGCGACCCACTGGCCCTTGATCAGGGCGACGCGGGTGGCGCCGATCGGACCGGAGAAGGGCAGGCCCGCGAGCTGCGTGGAGCAGGAGGCGGCGTTGATGGCGACCACGTCGTACAGGTGGTCGGGGTTGAGCGCCATGACCGTCTCGACGATCTGGATCTCGTTGCGCAGGCCCTTCTTGAAGGAGGGGCGCAGCGGGCGGTCGATCAGGCGGCAGGTGAGGACGGCGTCCTCGGAGGGCCGGCCCTCACGGCGGAAGAAGGAGCCGGGGATCTTGCCGGCCGCGTACATCCGCTCCTCGACGTCCACGGTCAGGGGGAAGAAGTCGAGCTGGTCCTTGGGCTTCTTGGAAGCGGTGGTCGCCGACATCACCATGGTGTCGTCGTCCAGGTACGCCACGGCGGAACCGGCGGCCTGCTTGGCCAGGCGGCCCGTCTCGAAGCGGATGGTGCGGGTGCCGAAGGCGCCGTTGTCGATGACGGCCTCGGCGTAGTGGGTCTCGTTCTCCACCAGGGATATCTCCTCGTCTGCGTCCCGGCCCGTGTGGCGGGGACGGTGGCGGAGGAGCGTCTGTGCTGGCCGGTCTTCGATCGAAGCACCCGGATTTCCCTGATCCGGGGGCCACTACCGAGGACCGGCGGCGAGCGGAGCGCTCCTCCTCGTACGGTTCGGCACTCGTGCCGTCGTGGACACCAGACTACAAAGGTTCTGCTGTCCACGAGATACGCAAAGGGAGCGGCTCCCAGATGGTGGGAACCGCTCCCTTCACGGTGTCTTACTTGGCGCCGGCGGCACCGCGGCGGATGCCGAGGCGCTCGACCAGGGCGCGGAAGCGCGTGATGTCCTTCTTGGCCAGGTACTGCAGCAGGCGGCGACGCTGGCCGACCAGGAGCAGCAGACCACGACGGGAGTGGTGGTCGTGCTTGTGCTGCTTGAGGTGCTCGGTCAGGTCCGAGATGCGGCGGGTCAGCATGGCGACCTGGACCTCGGGGGAGCCGGTGTCGCCCTCCTTGGTGGCGAACTCGGCCATGATCTGCTTCTTCGTAGCGGCGTCGAGCGACACGCGGTACTCCTTCTGAGTGTCTTTTGGCCACCGAGTGCCCCTGGTCTCTTACTCAGGGGAGCTTCCGTTACTCGGGAGGCGGGGTCCGCTGGGCGCTGTCCCCAGAGGCCGGTGAAGGCACTCCGGAGGCGCGTACACAAACGGCCGTTGCACAGAGTACCAGGCCGGGCCAGGGGGCTGGCCGCGGAGGGGGCGGGGGCTGGTGGCGCGGGCCTCATGCGGGGGCTGCGTGGGGGCCTCATGCGGCGGGGTCGGCCGCCGCCTCATGCGGGGCGGGGGTGCCGCCTCATGCGGGCGCCCGTGCGGGGCTGGTCCCGGCCTCATGCGGGCGTCCCGTGACCGCCCCGTGCGGCCGCCTCATGCGGACGCCTCAGCCCGCCGAGAGGCTCCGGGCCGCCGAGTACAGGTCGAGGACCGCCAGGCACAAGGGTACGAGCGCCAGGAGCAGGGTGCTTTCGGCCAGGTCGGAGACGCGCCCCCAAAAGGGTGACAGGCCCTTGGCGGGGACGATCAGGGCGACAGCGGTGAGCAGGCCGCCACCAAGGGTGACCGCGGCGGCCAGCCAGAGCGTACGGACGTCGAGGGAGCCGCCGGCCGCGCCGGCGGGAGGCAGGAGGGAGAGGCCGAGGACGAGCAGCACGAGCGCCGCGAGGCCCGCCCCGAGGACGGCGGCGACCTGGGCGGTGTAGCGGAAGAGGCGGGCGCGCAGCAGCATCGCCAGGCCGGCGGCGAGGGCGAGGAGCCGGGGCCAGGGGCCGCCGCCCGGGGTGAAGGCCAGGACGGCCGTGGAGCCGGTCACGACGGCCGCGCAGCCGCCGACGAGCCCGAGCAGCAGCTCGTGGCCGCGGCGGACCTGGGCGGCGATGCGCGGGGCGTCCACGGGGTCGGCCTGCGGGGCGCCGCCGCGGGAGGGCGTCCGGTCCGCGGTGACCGCGGCGCGCGGGGCGGCGTAGCCGATGGGGAGGCGGGCGACGCGGGCGGAGAGGCCGGGCAGGAAGGCGATGGCCCCTATGGCGACGACGGCGCAGACGGCTGCGGCGTCGGCCGGGCGGGCCTCGGTGAGGACGGCGCAGAAGGCGGCCACGGTGCCGGTGGCCGCGGCGGCCAGGGCGGCGACGAAGGGGGCGTCGCCGGCCGGCATGACGGCGACGAGCACGGCGGCGGCGACGAGCACCGTCGCGCAGCCCAGCAGGAACTGCAGCCGCCCCGCCCCCTCGCCCGGGGCGGGGGCGAGGATCCCTGCTCCGGCGATCATCACGTGCGGGAGGGCGGCGAGGCCCAGGGCGACGGCGGACGCCCGGTCCGCGTACACCCGGGCCCGTACGCCCGCGAGGGCCGTCAGCAGCACGCCGGCAGCGGCGGCGACGGCGCCCGGCAGTCCGTGCATGTCGTGCCGGACGGGGTCGGCGAACCACAGGGCGAGGCCCATGAGGGCGAGCAGCAGCGCCCCGCCGGCCAGGCCGCAGGCCCGCAGGAGGCCGTCGTTCCAGAGGGTGTGGTCGCGGGTGACGGCGGAGGCGACGGCGTCGCTGACGTCGTCGTGCACGGCGGGCGGCAGGGACTCCGCGAAGGGGCGCAGCGCGAGCAGGTCGCCGTCGAGGACGCGCTGGGCGGCGAGCGAGCGGGCGCTGTCGAGGACGGTGCCGTCACGGCGTACGAGGTGGTAACCGGTGGGGGTGCCGGCCGGTTGGGTCTGGCCGGTCAGGCGCAGGATCTCCGGGTACACGTCGGCGACGGCGATGTCGTCCGGCAGGGCGACGTCTATCCGGCTGTCGGGCGCGACGACGGTCACTCGGCAGAAGCCGGTCGCAGCGGGCGTACTCACCTATCAGGCCCCTTGATTCACTTGGTTCACGGTGCGCGGCCGTGCTCCGCGGGCGGCTGTTCCCGCCCCGTGCGGGCCGGCCCGCGCGCGGCTGTGCGCGACTGTGCGGCCACCCTATCCGGGGGCTCCCGTACGTACGTCGATAGGATCACCGTTCCGCGCAGGGGGGCCGTCGCCGACAGGGCGACAGGCGGCACCACGCGGAACTGTTCTTGCCGCGCGGAGGGGTTGAGGCATCCGGTGAGCCAGATCGTGGTCAGTCGTCCCCCACGGGCCCTGCCGCCGGAGGTGCCCGGCGAGGAGGTCCTCCTGGAGGCGCCCCCGGAGCTGCCGAGGGACCGTCAAGAGGGGCTGCTGATGCAGCTGCTGCCGACGCTCGGCATGGCCTCGTCGATGGTGTACTTCTTCATGCCCGGCGCCGCCCCCATGATGAAGATCATGGGCGTGCTGATGATGTGCTCGACGCTCGGCATGACCGTCGCGATGATCGTCCGGCACCGGCAGGGCGCCCAGGGGCGAACAGCGGACATGCGTCGCGACTACCTCAAGTACTTGTCGCAGACCCGGCGCACCGTGCAGCGCACGGCCAAGGCGCAGCGGGACGCGCAGTTCTACCTGCACCCCTCCCCCGACCAGCTGTGGTCGGTGGTGGCCGAGGGCACGAGGCTGTGGGAGCGGCGCGCGAGCGACGACGACTTCGCACAGGTCCGCGTCGGGCTGGGCACGCAGCAGCTCGCGACGCCGCTGGTGGCGCCCGAGACGGCGCCGATAGACGAGCTGGAGCCGCTGACGACGGGAGCGATGCAGCAGTTCCTGGCGACGCACGGTTCGCTGGACGGCATGCCGGTGGCGCTGTCGCTGCGCGCCTTCTATCACGTGACCCTGTCGGGCGACCCGGAGTCGGTGCACGGGGCGGCGCGGGCCCTGGTGGCGCAGCTGGTGACGCTGCATTCGCCGGAGGACCTCGTGGTGGCCGTGGTCTCCGCACGGGGCGCGGCGTCGTACTGGGAGTGGACGAAGTGGCTGCCCCACGTGCAGGTGCCCGGGGCGGCGGACGGCGCCGGCATGAGGCGGCTGATCGGGGACGACCTGACGGAGCTGGAGGACCTGCTGCGGCCGCGTCTGGAGGGCCGTACGCGCTTCAGCCGGGACGGTCAGCCGGTGCTGGACCAGCCGCACGTGGTAGTCGTGCTGGACGGCGCCGCGGTGCCGGCGGACTCGGTGTTCGCGGCGCCCGAGGGGCTGCAGGGCGTGACCGTCGTCGAGGTGGTGACGGGCGATCTGGGAGAGCCGCGCGGCGGGCTGTCGGTGGTCGTGCAGCCGGGTTCGCTGCGGCTGGTGTCGCAGGTCGCTGTCTACGAGGGGGTGCCGGACACGCTCGCCATGGAGGCCGCGGAGGCGCTCGCGCGGCAGCTGGCGCCGATGCGCATGGGCGGGGGCGGCGACGGCGACGAGCCGCTGCTGGCGAACCTGGACTTCACGGATCTGCTGGGGCTGGGCGACGCGGGCTCGGTGGACGTGGCGCGCACGTGGCGGCCGCGTTCGGCGGCGGAGCGGCTGCGAGTGCCGATCGGCGTCAGCGAGGACGGCGCCCCCGTGATGCTGGACCTGAAGGAGGCGGCGCAGGACGGCATGGGGCCGCACGGGCTGTGCGTGGGTGCGACCGGTTCCGGCAAGTCCGAGCTGCTGCGCACCCTGGTGCTGGGGCTCGCGGTCACGCACAGCTCCGAGACGCTGAACTTCGTCCTGGCCGACTTCAAGGGCGGTGCGACGTTCGCGGGCATGTCGGAGATGCCGCACGTGGCCGCAGTGATCACCAACCTCGCCGACGACCTGACGCTGGTCGACCGCATGCGCGACTCGATCACGGGTGAACTGCAGCGCCGGCAGGAGCTGCTGCGGTCGGCGGGCAGCTACGCCAACATCCACGACTACGAGAAGGCGCGGGCCGCCGGTGCCGCCCTGGAGCCGCTGGCCTCACTCGTCCTGGTGATCGACGAGTTCAGCGAGCTGTTGACGGCCAAGCCCGACTTCATCGACATGTTCATCCAGATCGGCCGCATCGGCCGGTCCCTGGGCGTGCACCTGCTGCTGGCCTCGCAGCGGCTGGAGGAGGGCCGGCTGCGCGGCCTGGAGACGTACCTGTCGTACCGGATCGGCCTGCGGACGTTCTCGGCCGCGGAGTCGCGCACGGTGCTCGGCGTGCCGGACGCGTACCACTTGCCGTCGGTGCCCGGCTCGGGCTACCTGAAGTTCGGCACGGACGAGATGACGCGCTTCAAGGCGGCGTACGTCTCGGGCACGTACCGGCAGGACGCGCGCACGGGGCCCGGCACGGGGCCGCTGCCGATCGAGCGCCGTCCCGTGCTGTTCACCGCCGAACCGGTGCCGGTCACCTACACCGCCCCGGCGTCCGTGACGCCCTCGTCGCCCGGCCCGGGCGACGACGCGCTGGCGGACACGGTCCTCGACGTGATCGTGCGCCGGCTGGAGGGCCAGGGCCCGCCGGCCCACCAGGTGTGGCTGCCGCCGCTGGACCGGTCCGCGGCTCTCGACGAGCTCCTGCCTCCCCTGGCGGCCGTGCCGGGCCGCGGCCTCACGGCGCCCGAGCATCCGCGCCTGGGCCGCCTCAGCGTCCCGATCGGCCTGGTCGACAAGCCCTTCGAGCAGCGCCGGGACGTGCTGTACCGCGACTTCTCGGGCGCGGCGGGCAACATGCTCGTCGTCGGTGGCCCGCAGTCCGGGAAGTCGACGCTGATGCGGACGCTGGTGTCGGCCTTCGCGCTGACGCACACCCCGGCCGAGGTGCAGTTCTACGGGCTGGACTTCGGCGGTGGCGGCATGAGCGCGATCGAGGGCCTGCCGCACGTGGGCGGCGTGGCGTCCCGGCTCGACCCCGAGCGGGTGCGCCGTACGGTCGCCGAGGTGGCGGGCGTCCTGGCCCGCCGCGAGGAGTACTTCCGGGCGAACGGCATCGACTCGATCGGCACGTTCCGGCGGATGCGGGCGTCGGGCGAGATCACGGACCAGCCGTGGGGCGACGTCTTCCTCATCGTCGACGGCTGGGCGAGCTTCCGGCAGGAGTACGAGCTGCTGGAGGGCCTCGTCTCCGACATCGCGGCGCGCGGCCTGGGCTACGGCGTCCACGTCGTGGTGACCGCCTCCCGCAACATGGAGGTCCGCGCCTCCCTCAAGGACCAGCTCCTCAACCGGCTCGAACTGCGGCTCGGCGACACCATGGACTCGGAGTTCGACCGCAAGGTCGCCGCCAACGTCCCCGCCGGGGTGCCCGGCCGCGGCCAGCTCCCCGAGAAGCTCCACTTCATGGCCGCGGTGCCCCGTACCGACTCCGACAGCGACCCGGAGACCCTCACCGACGGCACCGCCGCCATGGTGCGCGCCGTCAGCGAGGCATGGGGCGGCCCCGGGGCGCCCGGAGTGCGGCTCCTGCCGCGCCGGCTGCGCGCCGACGAACTGCCCAAGGGCTTCGAGCACCCGCAGCACGGCGTGGCCTTCGGCATCGACGAGACCAACCTGGAGCCGGTCTTCGTCGACTTCGAGACGGACCCGTTCTTCCTCGTCTTCGGCGAGAGCGAGTCCGGCAAGACCGCCCTGCTGCGCCTCCTGGCCAAGCAGATCACGGAGCGGTACGGGCCCGACGAGGCGAAGATCGTGGTCGGCGACTACCGCCGTACGCTCCTCGACGTCGTCCCGAGCACGCACCTGCTGGAGTACGCGCCGGTCGCCTCGGCCCTGACGGTGCACGCCGACGCCCTCAACCGCCTCATGGAGCGGCGCGCCCCGCAGCCCGACATCACGCCGCAGCAGCTGCGCGACCGCAGCTGGTGGTCGGGTCCGCGCTTCTTCGTCATCATCGACGACTACGAGCTCGTCTCCACCGGCAGCGGCAACCCGCTCTCCGTCCTCACCGAGAACCTGCCCTTCGCGCGCGACGTCGGCGTGCGCTTCATCATCGCGCGCAGTTCGGCGGGCGCGTCCCGGTCGATGTACGAGAGCTTCATGCAGCGGGTGAAGGACCTGGGCGCCCAGGGCGTGCTCCTGTCCGGCGACCCGGGCGAGGGCGACCTGCTCGGCGGCGTACGGCCGCACCAGATGCCGCCGGGACGCGGGTACTTCGTGTCGCGGAAGCGGGGGGTGCCGCTGGTACAGGTGGGGTGGCTGCCGGAGGAGGTGTGAGGGGTCCTATACCACTCGGCCCCGCCCCAGGGGCGTTCTGCGAGTACCGTCCCGGAACCAACTCTGTGGTGGATCCATCCGGAGTACGCTGCTCACGACTGTTGCCCCGGTGGACGTCAACTGGCATGGCGTCCAGGGGAATCCGGCGGAATTGCGCACCGAAAGGCGGCCCCTGCCCCATGGACGAACACGAGAAGGACGAGCTCTACGCCCGTGACATCTCCGGTCTCGAATGGCTGAGCGCGCCCGAGGCCAAGGACGACGAGGAGCGCGTCGAGATCGCCTACTTCTCCGATGGTGCAGTGGCGATGCGGTCCTCGACCGACCCCGATACCGTTCTGCGCTACACCCCGGCCGAGTGGCGGGCTTTCGTGCTGGGTGCGCGGGACGGCGAATTCGATCTGCAGTAATCCGGAGTAAGCCGGCGGACAAGCGTGCAGGGGGTGTAATGCCGGTGCCCCGGCTGTCCACCCCCTGCATGCCGTCGTGCGGCCCGTCGGCGGCTGGTTCAGCAGCCGGCTCCGCAGCCTGGCTCAGTAGCTGATGTCGAAGAGCTGCGAGGCCTTCTTGTCGGTGGCGTGGAAGTGCTCGCCACCCTTCAGGACGAGGTCCGCGACCTGCTTGAGCGTCGCCTGGATGTGCGCGCTCCGCTTACGGAATTCGGCATCCACCTGAAGCATCATCTGGTGGGCCTCACCGTGCCAGCCGGCTGCGACGTTCTCCACAGCCTGGCGCATGTCCTCGAGCTCCCGCTCGATCACGCCCGCGGCCTTCTTGATGTCATCGTGCGCGGTCTGCAGGGAGCCGTAGCGGACTACAAGCTCTCCACCCTGGTCTGCCATGTGTCCCCACCCTTTGTGGTGTTGTTCATCGGTCGAAAGTGCATCGGAACCGGCGGGCGCGGGCGCCCGGGCCGGTTCAGTGGAGGTCGATCGCGCTGCGCTGCTGCGGAGGGTTGTGGCCGCCGCCGGCACCGCCGTGTGCGGAGCCGCCGCTGACGTCGACGCCCCTCATCTGGGCGGCGATCTCCCCGTCGGTCGCCCCGGAGGCGCGGTGCGTCAGGACGACAGCCTCCCGCACCCGGTCGATCATCCGGCGCACGCGGTCGTGGTCGTCGTTCAGGTCGCTCTGCGCCTTACGGAAGGCCCGGTGGGCCTCGCCCTTCCACGAGCCGCCGTCCAGCGTGGCGATGACGTTCGCCAGCTGGCGCAGGTTGGCCGAGAAATGTCCGCTGGTCTTGTCGATGGCGTCCGTGAAGGCCTTGAACGCCTCGTCAGTGACCTTATGGCTGTCGTTCTCCGACATGTTCCGCCTTTCCCCCGAAGGGCCTGTCTTCCAAATGTGTAAATGACGCCGGACACCGGTAGTGCGGGGTGGGGCGACGCCGGTGCCTGATCGCGTGCCGTGCACCGTCCCGTGGTCGGCTCGCCCGCCGTCCGGTCACTACCTCGAGCCCTCCCCTGGAGCGCCGCGAGGGCGCTCATATCACTCTAGCCACTCACGACGCGTGCCCCAACCACGTACATACCAGGTCGCTTTGCAGCCTTGACATACCGTCACAGACCTCACGAGCCGCGCAGCCCGCGGCGTCGCCGGTGTTCCCGCCCCACGACGGCCGCCCCCGCGATCGCCGCGACGAGCACAGCCGCCCCGCCCAGCACGTACGTGGCGAGGCGCTCCTTGCGCTGCTGCGGGGTCTCACCCGCGGCCAGCGGGGCCACGTCGGGGGCCCGTACGTTGCGCGCCTGGGGCTTGGCCGGGGTGACGCGGTCGATCGGGTGGGCGTCCTCTGTGAGGGCGCGGACGGGGTCCACGACTCCCCAGCCGACGTAGCGGTCGTGGCCGTTGGTGGCGCGTTCCGCGGTCTGTTCGATCTGGGCCACGACCTGGTGCTGCTTCCAGTCGGGGTGCTTGGCGCGGATAAGGGCGGCGACGCCGGCCACGTACGGGGCGGAGAAGCTGGTGCCGTTGTCGACGCACTGGCCGCCCAGGGGGACGGTGGAGACCATCTCGACGCCGGGTGCGGCGACACCCACGAACTCGCCGGGCTGCGAGAAGGGCGCACGCTCGTTGTTGCGGTCGGACGCGCCGACCGCCAGGACGCCCTTGTACGCGGCGGGGTAGGTCTCCTTGACCTCGCCGCCGAGGCCGTCGTTGCCCGCCGAGGCGACCACGACGATGTCCTTGTCCAGGGCGTCCTTGACGGCGAGTTCGAGGTCGGAGTCGGGGAGGAGGGCCTTCGTCGTGTCCTGGGAGATGTTGATGACGCGTGCCCCGGCGGCGACGGCCAGGCCGATGCCCTGAGCGAGGGTGCGGGAGGTGCCCGTGCCCTTCTCGTCGTTCTGGCGGATCGGGATGATGACCGACTCCGGGGCGATGCCGACGAAGCCACTGCCGGTGGACGGGCGGGCCGCGATGATGCCCGCGACCTTGGTGCCGTGGCCCACGAGGTCGAGGGTCGGATCGGGCTTCGGCTTCTCGGGCTCCTTCTCCGGCGGCTTCTCCGGGCTCTTCTCGGGGCTCTTGGACGGGCTCGGCTCCGGGGACTTCTCCGGCTTCCCCGACGCGTTCCTGCCGCCCCCCGAGGGGCTGGCCGACGGGCCCGGCGACGGCGTGCCCTTGCCCTTCTTCCCGTCCTTCGAGCCTGCCGCGGGGCTGGGGGACGGTCCTGGCGCGGGCGCCTGGGGCCCGTCCTTCGCGTTCGCCCTCACACCGGTCGCGTCCTTGGCGCCGCCGGCCGTGCTGCTGCCGTCCTTGGCCGCCTCCGGCATACCGGTGAGCAGGTCGGCCCCGCTCGCGGCGTCGACGGCGCCCTTCAGCTGCGGGTTCTTGACGTCGACGCCCGTGTCGATGACGGCTACGCGGACCGGCCGGCCGGCGCTGTCCCGGCCCTTGGTGTCCTGCCAGAGGCGGTCGAGGAGGATCCGCTGGAGGGACCAAGGGGTGCCCTTGATGGGCTTGGCGGGATAGGTGCACTCGCCGCTGCCGTCGAGGTTCACCGGCATGGGTGAGGCCTCGTGCGGGGGCGTGGCGTGGTACGCGGGTGGGGCCTCATGCGCGAATACGGGGTTGTGCGCGGGCAGGGCCTCATGCGCGGCCCCGTGCGGGGATGCGGCGTAGGGCGCGGGCCGGGCCCCGTGCGGGGGTACGGCGTCCCTCGCGGCGGCGGGGGACGGCGCCGCGGCGGCGGATGCGGCCGTCGCGCCCATGGTGAGTGCCGCCGACAGGGCGAGGGCAAGTGATGTGGTCGTTCGTGGCATCGGCTGTCTCACGATCCCTGCGGCTGCCTGGCGCTGTTGGTGTCCAGCCGCGGCCCCGTCGGCAGGAACTGCGACCAGTTCGCCGGCACGGGCAGGGGCTCGACCTTTCCGTAGCCGAGCCTGGTGCGTGCCTGGTCGGCCTCGGCGGGGCCGGCGCTGCCCGCCGCCTCATGCGGCGCCTCAGGCGAGCCGTCCGGGTCCGCCGACGGGGTGGCCTTCTTGCCGATCTTCGACTTGCCCGCGCCGCTGTCGCTGTTGGACTGGACCGCGTAGCGCAGCCCCGTGTCGGTGACGAGGAAGACCGATCCGCTGTTGGTCTGGCGCCCCGTGACCTGCCGGTAGAGGAGCCCGGAGCCCGGGGTGACGTACGCGCTGGTGGCACCGTCCGGAATGGTCGCCGGGTACTCGCTGCCCGCCCAGGTGGCGAGTTCGGTGGTGCCGCCCGCGGACATGCCCCCGAAGATGCTGCACACCGTCTTGTTCGTGGTGCCGGACTCGGTGAAGTTCGCCTGCCGGGGCATCGTGGCGGGCCAGTGGTACTGCCCGTAGAACTCGTCTTCCGCCGGGGTGAAGGCGGCCGCGCTCACTCTCTCGGGCACGCCGGCCTGGCCGAGCGCCGCCAGCTTCTTGCTGTTGAGGAGCAGCTTGGCGACGAGCGGCGAGACGCGCTGGACCTTGCCACGGAGCACCACGTAGTTCTGGGTGCCGCTGCCGGTGGGCGCCTCGAGGACGGTGCCGACGCGGTCGGCCTTGCCCGGCAGGGTGCCGATGCCCGCGTCCGCGCCGATGTCGCCGCCGGTCTCCGGGAAGACGATGGGCGCGCCGTCGTGCAGGGTGTCCAGCCAGTCCTTGGTGACGGGCTGGGCCTTGGCCCCGTCGTTGAAGACGGAGCGGAGCAGCAGGTTGTGGTCGGAGGCGTCGGCGGACCGCCAGTCCTCACCACCGAGCAAGTACTTGGTGCCCTGGGGGTCGACGAGGTAGCGGGCCTCGTCCGGCCCCTGCACGTACAGGGCCTGGTTGCCGCGCAGGCGCTGTTCGCCGGTGAGCTTCTTCAGCTTCGGGTCGCGCCCGGCGAAGAGGAAGACGGCCTTCTGGGTGGTCCGCCCCGTGCCGCCGGGCTGCTCGCATACGGCCCACTGCTTCTGCTTGCCCGCCTCGTCGGCGCCGGGCATGCGGTCGGGGGCGTACGGGATGCCGAGCGTGGGGCCGCGCGGGATGTGGCCGTTGTCGAGCTCCTCCTCCTTCACCTTGATGACGGTGGACTTCTCCGGGGTCAGGAGCAGTTTCGCGGAGGCGAAGTTGAGGACGGGGTGCAGCTGTTTCTTGCCGTCCGTCTTCAGGACGACGTAGCGGGTGGTGGACTGGCTGCCGACGATGACGTGTGCGGCCTCGTCGTCCCAGCCCTTGGGGGCGGTCGGCCGGAACATGCCCCATGCCCCGAAGCCGGCGACCAGCACCGCGCCGGCCACGAGGCCGGGCAGGACCGCGCGCAGGGGGCGGGGTGCTCCCTCCTCCGTCCCGCTGGGCGAAGGCTGCAGGAAGGCCGCGATCGTGCGCTTCCTCGCGAAGATGTAGGCATTGAGCTCGTCCCGCCGTGATGCCATGTGTAGCCGCTCTCTCCTCTGGTCGTCGGCGTCGGTCGACAGGCGCTGCGCTTGGTCGGGTTGTCGTACCGGCCCCTACTATGCCGGTAGGGATCAGCGCGCCTGTCAGGGCATGCCGCTGATCGGATTCCCGGCCGGTCCACGGAGACGGCCGAAAACGGCTGAGGGGGCTGTGACGGGCATGGGTGCCGCAACGCAGATGCGGGCGCGGGGGAATGCCGCGCACGGGGCGACCGCCGTCGCCCCGCGGGCCGCGGCACGAGGCGGGGGCACGGGGCCGGTGCGGCTGCAGCAGCTCGTGCTGATCGAGGTCGCCGCGGGCCTCGTGCTGCTCGGCTGGGCGTCCGGCCCGCTGCTGCTCGCCCCGGCCGCCGTGGTGGCGGTGGTGCTGGTGCTGCTCGCGCTGGTCCCGCTGGGTCAGCGGCCCGTGGCCGAGTCGCTGCTGGCCTCGCTGTCGCTGCGGGCCCGCGTCCGCAGCGCGGCACCGGCGGACGCGGGCACGGACCCGGCGATCGCTCCGGTGGTGGAGTGCGAACCGGCTCTGCGGACGAGCACGTTCACGGACCGCGGGCAGCGTGCGGTCGGCCTCGTGGGGGACGGCACGTTCGTGACGGCCGTGCTGCGCGTCGACGCCTTGGACGCCCCGCTGCGCCCCGTGCGGGCTGAGAAGGCGCTGCCGCTGGCTCTGTTGCGGGACGCCTTGGACGTCGACGGCATCCGGCTGGAGTCCGTACAGGTGCTGCAGAGCACTCTGCCGGCGCCGGCCCCGCACCTGTCCTCGGAGGCGCTGGCCGCGCGGAACTACGCGCCGCTCCAGGCGCTGTCCGGGGCTCCGGCGGTACGGACGACGTGGGTGGCGCTCAAGCTCGACCCCGAGCTGTGCCCGGAGGCCGTCGAGGCGCGCGGCGGGGGTGAGGAGGGCGTGCGCCGCTGCGTGCTGCGTGTTGCGGATCAGCTGGCGAGCCGGCTGCAGGGGGCCGGGTTCCGGGCGGTGCTGCTGTCCGAAGAGGATCTGACGGCCGCGCTGTCCACGGCGGCGAACATCAACCCTGTGGCCTCCGCGCAGGCCGCGCGGTCCGCCACGCCCGCACGGCGCACGCTGGAGGGCCCCCGGGCGCTGCGGTGCGACGACCGCTGGCACACGACGTACTGGCTGGCGCGCTGGCCGCAGCTCGGGCCCGGGGCCACCCCTCTGCCGCAGCTCGCCGCACACCTCACCTCGCTGCCCGCCCTGTCGACGACGCTGAGCCTGACGCTGGGACGCGGAGGCCTGCGCAATGGGCGTCATGCCCCGACGCTGACCGCGCACATCCGGGTGACGGGGCGCAGCTCCGACGAACTGGCCGCGACGCGGCGGGAGCTGGAGCGTGCGGCGCGCGCCGCGCGGACCGGCCTCGTGCGGCTCGACCACGAGCAGGTGCCCGGCATGCTCGCCACTCTGCCCCTGGGAGGCACGCGCTGATGGCCACCACTACGACCTCCCCCGCGGCTACGGGTTCGCCCTCCGGTGCCCGTACGGGGTGGCTCCGTGCCGGGCGCGGGCTGCTCGGGCCGCGCCGCGGCCGGCACGAGCTCGCTGCCGAGGAGTTCGAAGCGCTGGCGCTGCCCGTCGGTGACGACGGTGTGGTCATCGGCACCGACCCGCATGAGGCGCCCGCGGTCCTCGGGGTGGCCCGCCCCGTGCCGTTCGACGCCGTCCTGATCGGCGGCGCCTGGACGGCTCAGGTGATCGCCCTGCGCACGGTCGGCATCGGGGCCCGGATCGCGGTGGAGACCGGCCGCCGCCAACTGTGGACCGGGCTCGCCCAGGCCGCCAACAGCGGGCAGCCGTGCGTGACGCTCCACGACGTCGGCCGGGTGCCGCCGCAGGGGCCGTCGGTGCACAGCCCGGTGCTGGTCGTACGCGACTGCGGTGCGCGACCGCCCCGCGGCCGGGTCGTGGCCGCGCCCTGGCAGTCGGTCCTGACACTGCTTCCCTACGTCGGGCCGGACGCACCGCGCCTGCTCGGCGGTGTCGACCTCGTCGGCATCCAGCGGGTCTCGCCGGAGGAGGCGGAGCTGCTCGGCCGGATCCTGGGGCTGCCTCAGGCCGACGTCGAGGCGCTGCCTACGCTTCCGGAGACGGTGACGCTGTGGTGCGCCCGGCGGGCGTGGACGTACGTCGACGTGCGGGCGAGCGAGGCCGAGACGAGGCTGCTGGGAGCCCCGCGCCGCATGGACTGACCGGCCGCCGGACGGATCGGCCCTTGCCGGACCTGCCCTTGCCGGGGACGAAAAGCAGTTTGTTGCCGCCGCTGTCCTCCGAGTTGCTGTCCGACAGCCTGCGTACTCCCGCGCTCCCCACCGGCCTGGTTGGTCCGGCACGGGGCCGCAGGTGACGCACGGGGCGGCCGGTGGGGTGGGGGCGGGCCTGCCCCGGCGGTGCGTATGGCGATTAGGCTGGGTGGGAGTACGGACGGGGGACCTCCACGGCATCCCCTGTCGCTAACGGGGGACACCCAGGCGGTCGGACGACGGGAACGGTCGGGCCCGACAGGCATTTCATGGGCGCTAGACCACACCAGGAGGCAATGTGAGCAGCGATCGGGACGAGATCCGCGCAGGCGGGTCCGCAGCCGGCGAGGACCGGTCCGACGCCGGTCACGAGCAGGAAACCGACACCATGGGCGAGTTCACCATCGACTACACGCCCCCTGCCTGGTACACGCAAAACGCCTCCTCCGCCGTGACGCCGACGGCGGGTCAGGGCGGCACCGGGGGTGACGCGCAGCCGGTCCTGCCACCCCCGCCTTCGGGTGAACCGCTGCGGATGCCGCCTTCGGCGGCCGAGGACCGGAACGGCCTCGCGGAGCCTCCTGCCGAAGCCCCCTCCGTCTCCCCCGCTCCTTCCGCGGGAGGCGGGGCCAGCAGCCCTGCCACGATGCCGTTCTCCGCAGCGGTGCCGCAGGACGAGGCTGCGGCGGTGCCGAACGCCGGGGCGGTGTCCGGTGCGGAGAGCCCAGCCGGAAGCCTCACGGGCGCGGCGCCTGCCGCGGGCGGCCTCTCCGCCTCGGGTGACGCCGGCTCGGCAGGCCCGCACGGGGCCGACGCCGAAGCGGGCACGGGGCAGGCGCATGAGGCGGACGCCGTGCAGGCGCATGAGGCGGACGCGGGCCACGACACGCCGGCCCGCTCCGAGTCCGGTGCGAACCCCTCGGCGGACGACAGCACTTCCTCCTCTGGCAGTGCTGCCGGCGAGGAGAGTTCAGAGACGGCTGAGTCCACGCCTTCTGCCGGCTCTCCGGTTCCCGAGGCCGCGGAGCCTGCGTCCGAGGCCGAGCGCGCCACCGCCTCGCGCCCCGAGGGCACCATGCGGTTCTCCGCCGCCGCTCTGCGGGACAGGGTTGCCGACGAGGCGGGCGGGCAGCCGGCAGAAGCGGGACAGGACGCGCAGGGGGCCACGTGGGCTCCGCCGCCGGTCCCTCAGGCCGCACTGCCCCCGCTCCCCCCGGACTTCGCCCCGGCGGCCCCGGCTCCGGTCCCGGCCCCGAACGCGCAGCAGCCGTCCGACGCCCCTGCGCCGCCCCAGGCGGCCCCGCAGGGCTTCCCGCCCGCCCCGGGCCCGTACGCCGCGCCCCAGGCCCCCCAGGACGGTTCCGGCGCGCCTGCCCTCGCAGCGGCCCAGGAGGCCGCGCACGGGGCCGGTGGCGCCCCCGTGCCGCCGCACGGAGCAGCGCCGGTTGCCTACCCGCCGGTGCCGCCGCTCCCGCAGCCGGACGCTCAGGCCGCCCCGGTGCCGCCTGCGCTCAACACCCCTGCGCCGCAGGACGGCTACGGATACCCGCGCCCCGATGCGCACGGCGCACCCGTACCGCCGCCCCTCGACGGCCAGCAGCCCCACACGGCGCCGGCACCGTATGCGGCTGCTCCGGCACCGCAGGACGGCTACGGGTACCCGCGTCCTGAGGCGCACGGGGCGCCCGCACCGGCGCCTCATGCCTACCCTCTGGCAGCGCCCCATGCGCAGCCGCAGCAAGCCGCCGTCACGCCTCCCGCGCAGACCACGGCCGCCCCGGCACCGCAGGGCCTCACCGGCCCGCATGAGGCCCCCATGCCGCCCGCCCCGCCCGCCCCGAACGCCCAGGCGCCGCAGGACGGCTACGGGTACCCGCGTCCCGCAACCCCCGCGCCTCATGCGGCGCCTCATGCCCCCGTGCCCCCTGCGCTCGACGGTGCCCCGCGTGCCGACGCGCACGGCGCCCCCGTGCCGCCGTCCCCCGACGCCCAGCAGCCGCCCGCGGCACCGGCACCGGCGCCCCATGCCGACGCGCAGCAACTCCCCCACGCCCAGAACGGCTTCAGCGGCTCGCCCGCACTGCCGCCGGCCGTGCAGGCGCAGCCGGGCCCCACGGGCGCGCATGAGGCGGCGGCAGCACCCGCCCCCGCCCCCTACCCGTACGCCCAGGCGCCCTACGCCGACGGCGGCCTCCCGCCCGCTCCGGACGGGGCACAGGGCGGGCTGCCCAACGACCCGCGCGCCGGGGGCTGGCCCACGGTGACGCCGGAGCAGCGGCAGCGTTCCGTGCACGGGGCCCCGCTCGGGTTCACCGCCTCCATGGAGCTGTCCTCGGAACGGCTGCTGCGCAGCAAGCCGAAGCCGAAGAAGCAGATGGCCACGCCCCGCTTCAAGTTCGGCGGCAAGAAGGAGGAGGCGGAGCGGCAGCGCAAGCTGGAGCTGATCCGTACGCCCGTCCTCTCCTGCTACCGGATCGCCGTGATCAGCCTCAAGGGCGGCGTCGGCAAGACGACCACGACCACCGCGCTCGGCGCGACGCTCGCCAGCGAGCGCCAGGACAAGATCCTCGCGATCGACGCCAACCCCGACGCGGGCACGCTGGGCCGCCGCGTGCGGCGCGAGACGGGCGCGACGATCCGCGACCTCGTCTCGGCGATCCCCAGCCTGCACAGCTACATGGACATCCGCCGGTACACCTCGCAGGCGCCCTCCGGCCTGGAGATCATCGCCAACGACGTGGACCCGGCGGTCTCCACGACCTTCAACGACGAGGACTACCGGCGGGCGATAGACCTGCTGGGCCGGCAGTACCCGGTCATCCTCACCGACTCGGGTACCGGTCTGCTCTACAGCGCCATGCGCGGCGTCCTCGACCTCGCCGACCAGTTGATCATCGTCTCCACGCCGTCCGTCGACGGCGCGAGCAGTGCCAGCACCACGCTCGACTGGCTCCATGCGCACGGCTACGCCGAGCTCGTCTCGCGCAGCGTCACCGTCATCTCCGGGGTCCGCGAGACCGGCAAGATGATCAAGGTCGAGGACATCGTGTCGCACTTCGAGCAGCGGTGCCGCGGCGTGGTCGTCGTCCCGTTCGACGAGCACCTGGCGACCGGCGCCGAGGTCGACCTGGAGATGATGCGGCCGAAGACGCGTGAGGCGTACTTCAACCTCTCGGCCATGGTCGCGGAGGACTTCACCCGGGCCCAGCAGCAGCGCGGCGTCTGGGGCGGGGAGCCCGCACCGCAGCAGCAGCCGCAGCAGGCGCCCCCCGTGGGGCAGATGCCGCCCGCCCCGTACGCCCCGGAGCAGGCCCAGCAGCCCGGCCAGCCGCCCGCCTCCCCGTACCACCCCTACGGCCCGCAAGGCCCGTACGGAGGCGCACAGCCGCCCCAGCAGCCGGGCCCGTACCCGCAGCAGGGACAGCCCGGCGCACCGGGCGGTTACGGCTACCCGCAGCAGTAGCACCGCACGGAGCGGAAACACGAGAGGGCCCCATGCGGCAACCGCCGCATGGGGCCCTCCTCGCGTCTCCAGGAGTACGCCGGCCGTCAGGCGGCGTCCTTCTCCTTCTCGTGTGCGGCCACCATGTCCCGCGCCCGCTTCACGTCGCCCGCCATGCACAGCAGCAGCGCCTCGATCGACTCGAACTTCTCCATGCCGCGCAGGTAAGCCAGGAAGTCCACGGCCGCATGGAGCCCGTAGAGGTCGAGGTCGGTCCGGTCGATGGCGTACGCCTCGACGGTGCGCTCCGTCGCGTCGAACTGCACGTTCGTCCCGACGGAGATCGCCGCCGGCATCGACTCGCCGCCCACGGTCAGCCAGCCGGCGTAGACGCCGTCGGCGGGGATCGCGGTGTGCGGCAGGGTCTCCACGTTGGCCGTCGGGTAGCCGAGTTCACGGCCGCGCTGCGCGCCACGCACCACGACGCCCTCGACGCGGTGCGGGCGCCCGAGGATCTCCATCGCGCCCGCGACGTCGCCCTCGGCGACCAGACGGCGGGTCAGGGTGGAGGAGAACGGCTCCCCGCCGCCCGCCTCGCCGCTCACGTGGAGGTCGATGACCTCGACGTCGTAGTCGTACGTGGCGCCGAGCTCCGCGAGGAAGTCGACGGTGCCCGCCGCCCGGTGGCCGAAGCGGAAGTTGGGCCCCTCCACGACGAGCTTGGCGTGGAGCTTGTCAACGAGCACCTTCACCACGAACTCGGCGGGCGAGAGCTTCGAGAACTCCGCCGTGAACGGCAGGATCAGCACCGCGTCCACGCCCAGCCCCGCCATGAGCTCCGCACGGCGGTGGTGCGGCGCCAGCA
This sequence comes from Streptomyces sp. SCA2-17, assembly GCF_044336695.1. Taxonomy (NCBI): domain Bacteria; kingdom Bacillati; phylum Actinomycetota; class Actinomycetes; order Kitasatosporales; family Streptomycetaceae; genus Streptomyces; species Streptomyces sp. SCA2-17. Next base: position 4,820,259 of record NZ_CP117521.1, on the reverse strand, counting down.
GCGGCGGGTGGCTCCCCGGCCGGACGACCTCGCTCGGGTGCGGGTCGAAGGTCACCACGACCGCGGGCACGCCGAGCTCGCGCGCCCGCTCCACGGCCCGCCCGATGATCAACTGGTGCCCGCGGTGCACACCGTCGTACGAGCCGATGGTGACGACGCTGCGCCCCCAGTCCTGGGGGATGTCCTCCAAGCCACGCCAGCGCTGCACTGTGCCCGCTCCTCGCCCGAACCCGAACTTTTGTCTGTCGATTACGCAGGACTAAGAGTGCCATGCCGGTTCTCGGCGCCCCGCATCGGCCGGTCCTGTGACTGTCAGGTCCGGGCAGCCGTCCCGCCCCGCGTGCTCCGCGGCGCCCTCCTCCCCCGCCCAGGCGGTGAGCTTGATGCGGGCCCGGGGGCCCACCACGACGGCCCACTGCGCGGGCGCGGAGCGCAGCCAGCGCAGCACCTGCTCCCCGAAGACGGGGATCTCGCGGGCCAGCTGCACCATGCGGCGGTCGAAGCACGCCGCCCCCTCCGGGCTGCGGGCCATCAGCAGGCCGGTGCGGTGCACGAGGTCGCGGGTACGGGCCTCGGTGCGCTCGGCAGCGCCCGCGGCCACCGCGCGCAGGAGGGCGTCCAGCACGGTCACGTCGCGTTCGAAGGGCCCGTACTGCTCGCGCTCCAGCAGGACCTCCAGCAGTTCCTGCCTCAGGGGCCTCGACAGCGGCGTGCCGGGGAAGGCCAGGACAGGGGCGAGCGCGCGGCGCACCTGGGGCGGGCGGCTGCTGAGCAGGTGGACGACGAGCGGGAAGAGGACGGAGCGGGCCGCGGGGCCCTCTTCGAGCCGGCGGTCCACGAAGGCCGCCGCGAGCTCGGCGCCCTCCGGGTGGTGCTCGACGTACTCCTGCACGAGGGCCGCGGCCCTCCGGGCGAGCGCCGGGGTGGTGACCCCGGCGAGGGTGCGCAGCACATCTCCGGGGCCGTCGCCGCGTACGTAGAGCCGGGCGCGGTAGGCGGCGAGGACGGGTTCGGGGTGGGTGGCCAGGGCGGGGGCGAGGGCGCCGGCCGGGAGGTGCGGGTCGCAGGCCGCGAAGAGGTCCAAGGCGCGCTGGAGGTGCTTGGAGCGGGTCTCCCGGTCGCGGACGAGCAGGGCGAGCGCGGTGCCGTGCAGGGCGCCCTCCGCGGGGCGGGCCAGCAGGGCGAGCGCGGCGTAGCGCAGCAGCTCGCGGTCGGCTGCGGTGGTCACGTGCGGCGCGGCCTTGAGGGCGTACGCGGCCGCCGCCACGTGCCGCTCGATGCGGTCGTCGTGGGCCCACCGGTCCACGGCGCGGCAGATGGCGGACGGCTCGTCCTCGGCGAGGGCGGCGAGGAGTTCGTCGGCGCGGGGGTGGGCGGCGTCCACGAGAGCCTCGGCGAGGTCGTCGACAGCGCGGTGCCGGTGAGTGTGGAGCAGGACTTGGGCGGCGGTGGAGACCGTGAGCCTGAGGTGATCTCCGTACGGGGCGGCCTGCAGGGGGCGTTCGTCGGAGAACCAGCGGCACAGCAGGGCCTGCGCGGCGCACGGCTCCTCGGCGAGGACGGTCATGACCGCCGGCAGGAAGCGGTCCGTGTGCGGCGGCTGGGGCGTCTGCTGGGGCTGCACGGGGCCCGGCACGGAGCTCTCCAGGGCATGGGGCTGGTACGGGCTCTGGCCGGGCGGCGGCGCGTCGGCCGGCAGCAGCAGCCGCAGCAGGTCGAGCCGCTCGGCGAGCCCGAGGGGCAGCCGGAGCCAGAACCAGGGCCCGAATTCGGCGAGCCCGCCGAGGGAGCCCGTGGCCCCGCTGTCGAAGCCGCCGAGGGCCAGGGAGCGCCCCGTGAGGCGCTCGGCGAGGAGCCGGAGGGCGCCCAGGTACGGAGTGGCGTCGGGCACGCGCAGGAGGGTCTCGCCGAGGAGGTGGGCCGCCCACCAGGCGGGGTCGGGCAGTGCGGGACGGCTGCCGTCGTCCAGGGCGGCGGGCTGCCCGGACGGCGGGAGCGCGGCCACGGCGTCCACCAGGGAGCCCAGGCGGCGGGCGAGGGCGTCGGGGCCGGAGCGCCGCCCCAGGAGGAGGAGCGCCTGGAGCACGGGGCCGATGCGGTGGCGGGGCACGGGCAGCGGCTTGCGGGCCTTCTGCCGGGCCGCACGGCGGCTGCGGCGGCGCGCGGCCGTGGAGCGCGAGGCGCGGCTGGATCCGGGGGGCGGCGGCACGTGGCCCTCCGGCGCGGGCCCCCCGCCCGGCCGGGACGGCAGGGCGTCGTGCTCGCCCGGGCCGTCCTCGGACTCGTACCAGCGGTGGACGAGGGTGTGCAGGGCGGCGTCGAGGTCGAGGTGGGCGCCCTGCAGCCAGTCGGCGAACTCCTCGTGCGCGAAGCGGTAGCCGGTGCCGGCCGGGACGAGCAGGCCCTCCGTGAGGACGGCGGAGGCCCAGCCGTTGCGCCACGGGAAGAGCTCTTCGAAGGCCTCGCGCTCCAGCTCACCCTGCCCGGGGCCGAGGCACCGGCGGGCCGCCTCATGCACCTGGCCGGCCACCCGTGCGGCGAGCCGGCGCACCGCCGTGCCGCGCAGCGCGGGGCGGCGCCCGGCGGCCAGCCGGACGGCGATGCGCAGGCAGACGAGGTCCAGGTAGGCGGAGAAGACGTCCCAGCGGTCGGGGGGCCGCGCCCCGTCCTCGCAGGCCCGGCCGCCGGGCGGGGTCCCGTCCGGGAGCGCCGCCCGCACCTCGGAGAGCAGCCGGAGGGCGAGCGGGTGGGCGGCGTCCGTGTGGTGGATGGCGTCGGGCGGGATGCCGTAGAGGGCGCGGGCCCGCTCGGCCTGCACGGGGCCGAGGTCGGTCAGGCTCACGCACGGCGGGAGGCTGCGCGGGGTGGCGGAGGCCGCCGACACGTGGAGCGCGCTGCGCGGGAAGAGGTCCCCGGCCGTCTCCCAGTGTTCGGGGCGGCAGGCGACGACGAGCCGCGCGGACGTCTCCTCCAGCCACTCGGCGGTCGCCGCGGTCCACGTCGGCAGGGCGTGCGCGAGGACGGGCGGGACCTCCTCGGGGCCGTCCAGGACGACGAGGAGGGGCCGCCCCACGCGGTGCCCCAGGGCGGCCACGGCCTCGGGGCTGGCCTCGGCGGGGTCGCCCACCGTGCCGGCGGCACCTGCGGAGGCCGTGACGATCCGCGCGGCGGCCGCCAGGGCGCGCGCGACCGCGTCCCGCAGGCTGGTGTCGCCCTCCTCCAGGTCCGCCCCGCGCAACCAGAGGGTGGGAGCGGGTTCGGCGCCCCGTGCGCGCCGCGCGGCGAGGGAGAGGAGCTCGGTCGTACGGCCCGTCCCGGGGCCGCCGACGAGTCCGAGGACGGCCGGCGCGGGGCTGTCCGCGGCCTCCGGGCCGTCCGGATCGTCCGGGGCATGGGGCGCGGGGAGATCCGGCGGGTCGTCGGGGTTCCGGGCACCGGGCAGGTCGCCGAGCCAGCGCCCGCCGGGGCCGCCGCCCGGGGTGCCCCGCCAGGAGCTCGGCGGGACGGTCACCACCAGGACGCCCGGTGCCCCCGTGCCGGCCTCGGCGGGCCCCGGTTCGTCGGGCGGCGGCTCGGGGGCGGGCGGCCGCTCGGCGTCCTCGGGCATCCACTCGCCGGTGTCCGCGGGGGCGTCGGCGTCGGCGCCCTCCGTGCCGGCGATCTCCTCGTCCTCTTCGTCCGGTTCCAGGAAGCGGGTGAACTCGCGGGCGATCTCCGGGCGCTCCACGGGGTCGCGCCAGTCGCGCGCCGTGATGATCGGGCCGAGGGACGTCGCCGTGAGCTGGAGGGCCCCCGCGAGGTTGAGGTCGGGGCCGAAGGCGGGGACCGTGGCCGCGTTCCGCTCCAGCAGGACGGCCAGGGGGCCGTCCGGGGAGGCCGCGGCCGCCGCACGGAGCGGGATCGCAAAACCTCCGGACCGGCGTTCCGCATGGAGCGCGGTACCGAGGACGGCGACGACCGTGCCCGTGCGGGCGTCCAGGACCGGCCCTCCGGTGGCCTCCTCACCGAGCCTGAGGCCGTCACGCTCGCCCAGGGAGAGCTCGACCGCGGCGTCGAGCAGATGGAAGCGGTCGGTGGCCGTGTAGGTGACGAGCGCCTCTCCGATGACCTGGGCGCGCTGCCAGTGGCCCGCCCTCAGCCGGACGCCCGCCCCGTCCTCGATCCGCTCCGCGGCCGCCACGGGCAGCGGGGCCACTCCGAGCCCCTCCGTACGCACCAGTGCCAGGTCGCAGCCCGGGAGGGACGTCACCGCGTCGGCACCCACCAGGCACGTACGGTCGCCCGGGGCCAGCAGCACGAGGCGCGCGAGGCCGTCGACGGCCTCATGGCTGGTGATCATCGTGCCGCGGTCGTCGGCGATGAAGCCCGTACCGCGCGGCCTCCCGGCGAGGTCTCTGATGCGTACCAGGAACTCGTCCGCATCGGTCCGCCGACCGCTCATCCGCCGAACCTCCCCGCCGTGCACTTTCCCCGACCGTAGGCAGGGGATGATCGGCAGGACCAGATCACAGCGGGAACGCGCCCCCTTCCACTCCCGCCGTTCACTCCGAGCGCCTGCCCATTGGGGTGAATTGTGGGTGCGGTGTGGATAGACAGCTGTGAGGAGGGGGATCGTGGGGCGGGAGCGCCGGATGGCAGTCTCCCGCCCCACGGTAGTGGGGCCCCAGGGCATGCGAACACTCCGGCGGGCACGCGAAGGCCCCGGGGCAGGCACGCGAACGCCCCGGTGGGGACGACAGCGCCCGGGCGTACGGCAACGCCCTCGTGGATACCCGGACGTACGGGAACGCCCCCGTCGCTACCAAGGCGTACGGGAACGCCGCCCGTGGATATGGTTCCGCCCCGGCACATGCCGGGGCGGAACGCTTGGAGCCGGCCTACCGAAAGGCAGGCGTGGCTAGCCGAAGACCGCCAGGCTCTTCGCCCGGCCGCCCTGGTTCTCCAGCAGGACCAGGAAACGCCCGTCCGGACCGAAGGCCGCGATCGGCCCCGTCGTCTCGAAGAGCGGGACCCGTATCCGCACGCCGTTGGCAAGCAGGCGCGCCTGCTCCTCCGTGACGTCCCAGCGCTGGAAGGCCGCGGCCGCCGCCTCGGCGACGGGCATGATCGTCAGCTCCTCCTGGAGCTGGTCCAGCGTGCGGGCGTCGCCTAGACCGTACGGGCCGACGCGCGTGCGCCGCAGGGCCGTCAGATGGCCCCCCACGCCCGTGTCGGCCCCCAGGTCGCGCGCGAGGGCCCGTACGTACGTACCGGACGAGCAGACGACGGAGACCAGCACGTCCTGCACGGGGGTGCCGTCCGCGGCCTCGCCCGGGTGCACGGCGTGCACCGTGAAGGACGAGACGGTCACCGGGCGGGCGGGGATCTCGAAGTCCTCGCCCTCGCGCGCCCGCTTGTACGACCGCTTGCCGTCGATCTTGATCGCGCTGACCTTCGACGGCACCTGCATGATGGCGCCCGTGAGCTTGGCGACACCGGCGTCGATCGCCTCACGCGTGACGCCCGAGGCGTCCGCCGAGGACGTGATCTCGCCCTCGGCGTCGTCCGTCACGGTGTTCTGCCCCAGGCGGATCGTCGCGACGTACTCCTTCTCGGTCAGCGCGAGGTGACCGAGGAGCTTGGTCGCCCGTTCGATGCCGAGCACGAGGACGCCCGTCGCCATCGGGTCGAGCGTCCCCGCGTGACCCACGCGCCGCGTCCGCGCGATGCCGCGCATCTTCGCGACGACGTCGTGCGAGGTGAAACCGGCCGGCTTGTCGACGATGACGAGGCCGTCCGGCGGGGTCTCCTTGTGCTTCATTCGCCGGCAGCGTCCTTCTCGTCCTCGTCCTCGCCCGGCTTGCGGTACGGGTCGGCCTCGCCCGCGTACGCCGCGCCCGAGGACGCCTCGCGCACCTGCGCGTCGGAGGCGCGGGCCCGGTCGAGGAGGTCCTCGATGGTGCGGGCGTTCTCCGGCAGGGCGTCCGCCACGAACGTCAGGGTCGGCGTGAACTTGATGCCGGCCGCACGGCCGACCTCCGAGCGCAGGATGCCCTTGGCACTCTCCAGGCCGGCAGCCGCGCTGGCGCGGTCCTCGTCGTCGCCGTAGACCGTGTAGAAGACCGTAGCCTCCCGCAGGTCGCCGGTGACCCGGGTGTCCGTGATGGTCACATGCGAGCCGAGCCGCGGGTCCTTGATTCCGCGCTGCAGCTTCTGGGCGATCACCTCGCGGATGAGGTCCGCCAGCCTTTTCGCACGCGCGTTGTCGGCCACTGGTCCGTCTCCTTCTTCTTGTCCATTGTGCTTGTGGCGCCGGTGACGCGCTCAGTCGTCGTGGTCGCCGTGGAACCGCCGCCTGACCGAGAGCAGCTCCACTTCGGGACGTGCGGCGACCCAGCGCTCGCAGCGGTCCAGTAGGTCGGTGAGGTGCCCCGCGTCCCCGGAGACCGCCGCCACGCCGATCGTCGCCCGGCGGTAGAGGTCCTGGTCGCCGACCTCCGCCACGCTCACCGCGTACTTGCGGTGGAGCTCGGCGACGATCGGGCGGACGACGGAGCGCTTCTCCTTCAGCGACCGTACGTCGCCGAGGAGGAGGTCGAAGGACAGAGTCCCTGCATACATGCGTGACGGGTGAGGCCCACCCGGGAGGCGTGAGGTGTACCTGCTGGTACGGGTGTACCTGCCGGTACGTGTCGGTGTACGAGCTCTTCGAACCGTACACGCAACGGCCGGGGCCGATCGACGGAATAAGCTCCGCCGACCGGCCCCGGGGTCGAGCTATGCGATTCAGCCGCGCGGCTTCTCGCGCATCTCGTACGTCGCGATGACGTCGTCGATCTTGATGTCGTTGAAGTTTCCGAGGTTGATACCGCCCTCGAAGCCCTCGCGGATCTCAGTGACGTCGTCCTTGAAGCGACGCAGACCGACGATGTTGAGCTCCTCCGCGATGACCTTGCCGTCGCGGATGAGGCGCGCCTTGGTGTTGCGCTTGACCTCGCCGGAGCGGATGAGAACACCCGCGATGTTGCCCAGCTTGGACGAGCGGAAGATCTCGCGGATCTCCGCCGTACCCAGCTCGACCTCTTCGTACTCCGGCTTCAGCATGCCCTTGAGGGCCGCCTCGATCTCCTCGATCGCCTGGTAGATGACCGAGTAGTACCGGACGTCGACGCCCTCGCGCTCGGCCATCTGCGTGGCACGGCCCTCGGCGCGGACGTTGAAGCCGATGACGATGGCGTCGGAGCCGGTCGCCAGGTTGATGTCGGACTCGGTGACCGCACCGACACCGCGGTGCAGGATCCGGATCTCGACCTCTTCGCCGACGTCGAGCTGGAGCAGCGAGGACTCGAGAGCCTCCACCGAACCGGACGCGTCGCCCTTGATGATGATGTTGAGGTCCTGCACCAGGCCAGCCTTGAGCACCTTGTCGAGGTCCTCGAGGGACACCCGGCGGGTGCGCTTGGCGAAGGCGGCGTTGCGCTCACGCGCAGCGCGCTTCTCGGCGATCTGGCGAGCCGTGCGGTCCTCGTCGACGACGAGGAAGTTGTCGCCGGCGCCCGGGACGTTGGTCAGACCGAGGACGAGGACCGGGGTCGACGGACCCGCCTCTTCCACGTTCTGGCCCTTGTCGTCGAGCATGGCGCGGACACGGCCGTAGGCGTCACCGGCGACCATCGTGTCACCGACGCGGAGGGTACCGCGCTGGACGAGCACGGTGGCCACGGCGCCGCGGCCACGGTCGAGGTGGGCCTCGATCGCGATGCCCTGCGCGTCCTGCTCCGCGTTGGCGCGCAGGTCGAGCGCGGCGTCGGCGGTGAGGACGACGGCCTCGAGCAGCTTGTCGATGTTCAGACCCTGCTTGGCGGAGATGTCGACGAACATCGTGTCGCCGCCGTACTCCTCGGCCACCAGACCGAACTCGGTGAGCTGACCGCGCACCTTCGTCGGGTCGGCGCCCTCGACGTCGATCTTGTTGACCGCGACCACGATCGGCACGTCGGCCGCCTTGGCGTGGTTCAGGGCCTCGATCGTCTGCGGCATGACACCGTCGTTGGCCGCCACCACGAGGATCGCGATGTCGGTCGACTTCGCACCACGGGCACGCATGGCGGTGAACGCCTCGTGACCCGGGGTGTCGATGAAGGTGATCTTGCGCTCTTCGTCGTTGACGTCGGTGGAGACCTGGTAGGCACCGATGTGCTGGGTGATGCCACCGGCCTCGCCCGCGACCACGTTGGTCTTGCGGATGGCGTCGAGCAGTCGCGTCTTACCGTGGTCGACGTGACCCATGACGGTCACGACCGGCGGACGCGCGACGAGCATCTCCTCGCCGCCCTCGTTCTCACCGAACTCGATGTCGAACGACTCGAGCAGCTCGCGGTCCTCCTCCTCGGGGCTCACGATCTGAACGGTGTAGTTCATCTCGCCGCCGAGGAGCTGCAGCGTCTCGTCCGAGACGGACTGCGTGGCCGTGACCATCTCGCCGAGGTTCATCATCACGGCGACGAGCGACGCCGGGTTGGCGCCGATCTTCTCCGCGAAGTCGGTGAGGGAGGCACCGCGCGACAGGCGGATGGACTCGCCGTTGCCGCGCGGCAGCATCACGCCGCCGACGGACGGGGCCTGCATGGCCTCGTATTCCTGGCGCCGCTGACGCTTGGACTTGCGGCCACGACGCGCCGGACCGCCGGGACGGCCGAAGGCGCCCTGCGTGCCGCCACGGGCACCCGGACCGCCGGGACGGCCACCGAAGCCGGGACGACCGCCACCGAAGCCGCCGCCACCGCCGCCGGGGCCACCGCCACCGGGACGACCGGCGAAGCCGCCGCCGCCACCGGGACGACCGCCGCCGCCGGGACCGGCCGGACGACCGGCGAAGCCCGGACGGGCACCGCCGCCACCGGGACGACCGGCACCGCCGCCGGGACCGCGACCGCCGCCACCGGGGCCCGGACGCGGGCCGGCAGCCGGACGCTGCGGCATCATGCCCGGGTTCGGGCGGTTACCGGAGGGAGCGCCACCGGGACGCGGGGCGCCACCGGGGGCACCCTGCGGACGGGGCATGCCGCCCGGGGTCGGACGGGCGCCGCCCGGACCCTGCGGACGGGGAGCACCGCCGGGACCACCCTGCGGACGCGGAGCGCCCGGGGCACCCTGACCACCGGGGCGCGGAGCGCCACCGGGACGGGGGGCCTGCGGACGGGCCATGCCCGTGGATCCACCGGAGGTGAAGGGGTTGTTGCCCGGACGGGGACCGGCCGGACGGGCGCCACCGGGACGCGGGGCACGCTCGCCCGCACCGCCGGGACGCGGACCACGCTCGGGACGGCCGCCGTCACGCTGACCGGCGGGGCCGGGGCGGGCGCCGCCGGGACGCGGACCGGGCGTCGCGCCGGGGCGCGGCGCGGAGGGACCCTGGCCCTGGCCCTGGCCCTGGGCCGGCGGCGCGGAGAACTCCGCGGCGGGCACAGGGGTGACCGGGGCAGGCTTGGCCGGAGCCGCCGGGGCAGGCTTCGGACCCGGACGCGGGCCGGGAGCCGGCGCGGCCGGGGACGGCGGCTTGGGGGCAGCTGCCTCCGCCGCCGGCTTGGGGGCGGCGGGACGGGGCGCACCCGGAGTGGGGGCACCCGGCTTGGGGGCCGCGGCCTTGCGCGGCGCCGCGGGCTTCGCACCGGGCTTGCCGGCGCCGCCGGGACCCTGCAGTGCGTCTGTCAACTTGCGGACAACCGGCGCCTCGATCGTCGAGGACGCCGAACGGACGAATTCACCAAGTTCTTGGAGCTTGGCCATGACGACCTTGCTCTCCACTCCGAACTCCTTGGCGAGTTCGTATACCCGGACCTTAGCCACTTCGCTCCTTCTAGGTCCGGGGTGTCCACCGGACCGTCGCTACTTCATGGGCGTACTCATCGCGTACTCATCGAGTGCTCATCGCAATCTCGACCTACTTCCAACTCGCGAGGTACCTGACCGCACGGTTACCCGTGCCGTGCTTCTTACAGTGGGGCCACCCCGCGCAGGTGCGGGGCCGATCTACTGCCGTTCTCTACTGCTGTTCGATCTGCTCGATGCACCGGCGGAGCTCCGCCGTATCGAGCGGCCCCGGGCTTTTGAGGGCCCTGGGAAACGCCCGGCGGCGGACCGCCAGGTCGAGACAGACCAGTGTGGGGTGCACGGAGGCACCCCGGCCGGGCAGCGTACCGCGAAGGTCGGGGACGCAGGCGCCCTCGATCATCACGATCCGCAGCAGATCGCCCTTGGCCGCTCGCTCCCGGCATCCCACACAGGTTCGCTCAGGGCATGCGCGGGCATGCGTCCGGCCAGACACTCTTCAGTCTACCTCCCCGCGCCCACCCCACCCCTGGGGGGCAGCGATCGGGCACGTATGCGTTTCGGCCACGATGCCGGGGCCCGCACGGATGCGGACCCCGGTGTCGTGAACGTGATCAGGCTCGGCCGGATTCCCGGTCGGGCTGCTCGGTGTCCGGGCGGATGTCGATGCGCCACCCGGTCAGGCGGGCGGCCAGGCGGGCGTTCTGCCCTTCCTTGCCGATCGCCAGGGAGAGCTGGTAGTCGGGCACCGTCACCCGGGCGGAGCGCGCGGCGAGATCCACGATCTCGACCTTGCTCACCCGTGCGGGGGACAGGGCGTGGGCCACCAGCTCGGCGGGGTCGTCCGACCAGTCGACGATGTCGATCTTCTCGCCGTGCAGCTCCGCCATGACGTTGCGGACCCGGCCGCCCATGGGGCCGATGCAGGCGCCCTTGGCGTTGAGGCCGGAGCGCGTGGAGCGGACCGCGATCTTGGTGCGGTGGCCGGCCTCGCGGGCGATGGCGGCGATCTCCACGGAGCCGTCGGCGATCTCCGGCACCTCGAGGGCGAAGAGCTTCTTGACCAGATTCGGGTGGGTGCGCGAGAGCGTGACGGACGGGCCGCGCACGCCCTTCGCCACCCGTACGACGTACGTGCGCAGGCGCGTGCCGTGCTTGTACTCCTCGCCGGGGACCTGCTCCTGCACCGGCAGGATGGCCTCCAGCTTGCCGATGTCCACCAGGACGTTCTTCGGGTCCTTGCCCTGCTGGACGATGCCCGCGACGACGTCGCCCTCACGGCCCGCGAACTCACCGAAAGTGATCTCGTCCTCGGCGTCACGCAGACGCTGGAGGATGACCTGCTTGGCGGTGGTCGCGGCGATCCGGCCGAAGCCGGAGGGCGTGTCGTCGAACTCGCGGGGCTCCTCGCCCTCGGCGAGGTCCTGCGGGTCCTCCTTGGCCCACACCGTCACGTGACCGGTCGACCGGTCCAGTTCCACGCGGGCGCGGCGGCGGCTTCCCTCGGTGCGGTGGTAGGCGATGAGGAGGGCCGACTCGATCGCCTCGACCAGCAGGTCGAAAGAGATCTCCTTCTCTCGCACCAGACCCCGCAGGGCACTCATGTCGATGTCCACGGCTACGCCTCCTCTTGGCTCTCGTCGGTTTCGTCAGCGGCCTGCGCCGCCGCGTCTGCGGTCTTCTCCGCGGCCTTGCGGTTGAACTCGATCTCCACGCGCGCCTTCGCGATCCCGTCGAAGGACAGTCGCCGCGAGGTGGGCTTGCGGCCCTTCACCCCGGGGACCTCCAGGTCCAGCCCCTCGTCGTCCGCCGCGACGATGCGGGCCACGAGCTCGCCGCCCTCGGTGAGCTGCGCCTTGATCAGGCGGCCGGTGGCACGCACGTAGTGACGGTGCTCGGTCAGGGGACGGTCGGCGCCGGGAGAGGTGACTTCCAGAACGTACGGGGCGCCGCCCATGGCGTCCGTCTCGTCGAGCTTCTCGGAGACGGCGCGGCTGACTTCCGCGCACTCGTCCAGCTCGACGCCCGCATCGGAGTCCACCACGATGCGCAGCACACGCCGCTTGCCCGCCGTGGTCACCTCGATCTCTTCCAGATCCAGCTCCCGCGCGCTCACGAGAGGGGCCAGCAGCTCGCGCAGCCGCTCGCTCTGGGTGGTGCTCATCCGGGTGACTCCTCGGCCGCGTGTGCTGTTGTGGGAAAGTCGCGTGTCAGGTCAAAGCCTATCTGTTCCGGCAGCCGACTGACGATTCGGTGCCTCGTCCATGGCCATCGGGTGGCGCGCCGGTACGCTCACGTGCGGTGATCATGACCCTACCGGCGGAAAGAGGAACGTGGCGTTCACGACGACGACGCGGGGCCCGGCCGGCCCGCACCGACGCAGGGTACTGGCGGGGGGCGCGGCGGCTCTGCTGAGCGCGGCCGGCGGGGGGCTGCTGACCGGTTGCTCAGGCGACACGGGGGCGTCTTCCGACGCCTCAGGCCGCTCGGGCGAGGAGCGGCTGCGGGCCGCTGAGGGGCGCGCCTCGATGGAACTGCTGGCGCGTTACGACGCCACGATCGCGGTGCATGGGGCGCTCGCGGAGCGGCTGCGTCCGCTACGTGGTGAGGTGGCGCTCCATGCGGAGGCGTTCGGCGCGACGGCGGGGGCTTCGGGCGTGCCGCGGGGGGCGTCGGGCGAGGCGGGGCGTGAGGCGGGCGCGGGGGCTGCGCATGGGGCGGACGCTGCGGCTTCGGGGCATGAGGCGGGCGCGGAGGCTTCGGGGCGTGGGGCAGATGCTTCGGCGGGGCATGAGGCGGGCGTCGAGGCTGCGCATGAGGCGGGGCATGAGGCGGGCGCTGCTTCTGCTGATCCCTCGTCGGCTGGTTCTTCCCCCTCACCGGCTGGTTCTTCGTCGCCCCGTGCGGACGGCGTGCCGGGCGATGAGAAGGCTGCGCTGGCGGCGCTGGCCGACGCCGAGCGACGCACGGCGGACAACCGCACCAAGGCTCTCGGCTCCGCCTCACCCGAACTCGCCCGGCTGCTCGCCTCCGTGGCCGCCGCCGGAGCGGCCCACGCGTACCTGCTGGGGAGCGACTCATGACAGAGACGGCGAGCCCCCGTGCACCGAAGGACGCTGCCGCCCGGAAGACGTTGCAGGCCCTCCAGGCCGCGCTCGCGGCCGAACACGCCGCCGTGTACGGCTACGGGGTCGTCGGCGCGCGCGTCGCGCAGGAGCGGGCGGCGGAGGCGCGTGAGGCGTACGACGCGCACCGTGCGCGGCGGGACGCGATGAGCCGCACCGTACGGGATCTGGGCGGCGTGCCGGAGGCCGCGGCCGCCGGGTACGCGCTGCCGTTCGCCGTGACCGACGCGGACGGCGCCGTGCGGCTCGCGGCGGAGCTGGAGGCACGCGTCGCGGCCGTGTACGCCGATCTCGTGGGTGCCGCCGGCGATGCCCTACGGGGCGAGGCCGCCGGTGCGCTGCGGGAGGCGGCAGTGCGCGCCGTGCGCTGGCGCGGCGGCGGCGTAGCCTTCCCTGGGCTCACGGAGCGGAACGCTCCGGACCGGCCCAGCGGTTCACCGGACCGCACCTGACCAGCAAGGACGAAAAGGACAGCACAGGGATGAGCAACGCCGACGACCGCTTCGCACCACCGGAGCGGCTGGTGCGGGCCCTGGGCTCCGAGCCGGCGGACGAGGCTGCCCGCGAGTGGCTCGCGTCCCTACCCGAGCGGGTGCGCGACGTCGCGGAGCGGTGGGAGCTGACGCCCGAGCGGGTGCACCAGCCCGGCGGGCGGAGCAGCGTCGTCGTCCTGGTGCACGGGGCGGACGGCACGGGCGCCGTGCTCAAGCTGGAGAAACCGGGTGGGGGCGTCGCACTGGAGCAGGCGGCGCTCGCGCACTGGAACGGCCTGGGGGCAGTCCGGGTGCTGCGCGCCGAGCCTGAGGCGGGCGCGCTCCTCCTGGAGCGGCTGCGGCCCGGCGTGAGCCTGCGGTCCCTTGCGGAGCAGAAGGCGGTCCTGGAGGCGACCGCAACGCTGCAGCGGCTGTGGGTGCGACCCACGGAGGATCACCCCTTCACGACGGTGGCCGACCACACGGCACGGCTGGCGGACGCCCTGCGGAAGCGGTCCGAGGAACCGTGGGCCGCCGACGTGCGGGCCCTCGTCGACGAAGCCCTGGAACTGCGGGACGCGCTGACGGCCGACTCCGGCGAGGCGCCGTCCCTGCTGCACGGCGACTACCAGCAGGGCAAGGTGCTGGCGGGCGACCGAGCTCCGTGGCTGGCCGTGGGCCCCAGGCCACTGGTGGGCGAGCGCGCTTACGACCTGGCATGGCTCGCCCTGGACCGGGTCGACACCCTGATGGCCTCCCCCGGCGCCGCGGCGATCGCCCGCCGGCGTGTGGCAAAGCTGGCCGACGCCTTGGACGTCGACAACGACCGGCTGCGGAGCTGGACCCTCTTCCGCGCGGCCGAAGCAGGCGTCAGGGAACTCGCCGGCGGCGCCCGCGCCCGGGGCGAACTCCTACTGGAGTTCGCGGGACTGCTCTGACGGCGCATGGGGCGCGGGGCATGGGGCGGGATGCGCGGCATGGGGCGGCATGAGGCGGCGGCCGGGTGAGGCGCTCCGGCCTCATCCCCGCCTCATGCGCCGCCCCATGCGCCACGCCTCATCTCATGGCCCGCGCCCCACACTCTGGGCCTCATGCCCATGCTCCCCGCCCCATGCGGCACATACGGGCCCCACGCGAAGAGAAGCACCTCGCCTCATGCGGGAAGAAGCGCCTCGCCTCATGCGGGGAGAAGCGCCTCATAGGGCGGGCGCCTCATGCGGGCGGTGGCAGCAGCGCTCCCGCCGCCCGGTTGCGGCCCCATGCGGCTCCCGCCGGCCCGCCCCATGCGGCCGGGGCACGAGGCCCCGACCGTCTCCGACGGAACGTCAGCGCAGTGCGCTGAGGCGCTCGATCGCCTCGGCGACCGGCAGTTCCTCGCGGGTGCCGGTGCGGCGGTCCTTCAGCTCGACGACGCCCTGGGGCGCGCCACGGCCGACCACCAGGATGGTCGGGACGCCGATCAGCTCGGCGTCGGTGAACTTCACGCCCGGGGAGACGCCGTTGCGGTCGTCGACGAGGACCCGGACGCCCGCCGAGCCCAGCTTGTCCGCGAGCTCCAGGGCGAGTTCGGTCTGCACGGCCTTGCCCGCCGCGACGATGTGGACGTCGGCAGGCGCGACCTCGCGGGGCCAGCACAGGCCGGCCTCGTCGTGCGTCTGCTCCGCGAGGGCCGCCACGGCGCGCGAGACGCCGATGCCGTACGAGCCCATGGTGACGCGGACCGGCTTGCCGTTCTGCCCGAGGACGTCCAGGCCGAACGCGTCGGCGTACTTGCGGCCCAGCTGGAAGATGTGGCCGATCTCGATCGCCCGCCCGATCTCCAGGCCCGCACCGCACTCGGGGCAGGGGTCGCCCGGCTCGACCACGACGACGTCGAGGTACTGGTCGACCTCGAAGTCCCGTCCGCACACCACATTGCGGGCGTGCTTGCCGGCCTTGTTGGCGCCGGTGATCCACGCGGTGCCGGGCGCCACGCGCGGGTCGGCGATGTAGCGCAGCCCCAGGCCCTGCGGGCCGACGTAGCCCCGTACGAGGTCGGGCCGGCCCACGAAGTCCTCGGCCGTGACCAGTTCGACGACGGCGGGCGCCAGGTGCTCCCCTAGCTTGCCGAGGTCGACCTCGCGGTCGCCGGGCACGCCGACGGCGGTGATCTCGCCGTCGACCTTGACGAGGAGGTTCTTCAGGGTCGCGGACGCCGGTACGCCGAGGTGGGCCGCGAGCGTCTCGATGGTCGGCGTGTCCGGGGTGTCGAGCTCCTCGACCAGGCCGTGGCCGGCGGGGTCCGCGGGGCTCACCCTGACGGTCACCGCTTCGGTGTTGGCGGCGTAGTCGCACTGGGGACAGTCCACGAAGGTGTCCTCACCCGCTGCGGCGGGCGCCAGGAACTCCTCGGACGCCGAGCCGCCCATGGCGCCGGAGACGGCCGAGACGACGCGGTAGTCGAGGCCGAGGCGCTCGAAGATGCGGGTGTACGCCTGGCGGTGCAGGCGGTAGGACTCGGCGAGGCCTTCGTCGGTGGTGTCGAACGAGTAGGAGTCCTTCATCTGGAACTCGCGCCCGCGCAGCACGCCGGAGCGGGGGCGCGCCTCGTCCCGGTACTTCGTCTGGACCTGGTAGAGGATCACGGGCAGGTCCTTGTAGGACGTGCACTGGTCCTTCACGGTGAGGGTGAAGATCTCTTCGTGCGTGGGGCCCAGCAGGTATTCGGCACCCTTGCGGTCCTTGAGACGGAAGAGGAGGTCGCCGTACTCCTCCCAGCGCCCGCTCGCCTCGTACGGCTCCTTGGGCAGCAGCGCCGGCAGCAGGACCTCCTGGCCCCCGATGGCGTCCATCTCCTCACGCACCACGCGCGAGACGTTGTCCAGCACCTTCTTGCCGAGCGGCAGCCAGGTCCAGACACCGGCGGACGTGCGGCGGACGTAGCCGGCGCGGACCAGCAGCTTGTGGCTGGCGGTCTCCGCGTCGGCAGGGTCGTCGCGCAGCGTCTTCAGCAGCGTCGTGGACATGCGCTGGACATGGGCCATGGTCGGTCTCTCCTGGCAGGGCGTAGGGAATTGCCAGGAGCCTAGCGGGAGCCGAGGGCGCCCCTGAAACGAGTTCTCGGTGACGGCGGCCACGGCCGCCTCATGCGCGGTCGTCGGACACCCCAACAGAACCGCATGAGGCGCGCCCGCCGGGCCGTAGAGCACCCCTACGACCGGAGCAGTGGCGCCCTCCTGCTTCCGCCTGCCCCGTCACGCCAGGAGCGGCAGCGGCGCCCCCATCACCACGTACGGACTGGGCGCGCTCGGGAAGTGCACGGGGCGCGCCAGGTCGCGGTACCCGAGCTTGCGGTAGAGGGCGCGGGCAGGGGATTCGGTGTCGATGGCCGAGAGGATCGAGCGGGGCTCCGCGGCGCTGTCGGTGATCGTGGTGATGAGGGATCGCCCGATGCCCCGTTTCTGGAAGTCGGGGTGGACGTGCAGCTCGGTGATGACGAAGGAGTCGTCGAGCCAGCCGTCGGCGCCGGTGGCGCGCAGATACGGTTCGACGACGCCTGACCACCAGTGGCCGCGATCGTTCGGCATGCCGTAGACGAAGCCGACGAGCCGCCCGCTGCCGGTCGTCGCGCCGAGGGCGCGGGAGCCGCGGGAGGCAAGGTGGCGCAGCACGATGTGGCGCCGTACGGCGATCTCTTCCTCGGTGAGCCCGAAGGCCAGTGCCTGCACGGCCAGGGCGTCGTCGACCCGCGCGGCGAGGTCGAGCGGCCCGACCACGATGTCATCCATGCGGGGAGGCTACCCGCCCGTACCCCGCGCACGGGGCCGGGCGGCTCAGAACAGCACGCTCATGAACGCGCCGGTCTCCTCGAAGCCCACACGGCGGTAGGAGGCCCGTGCCGCGGCGTTGTAGTCGTTCACGTAGAGGCTGACGACCGGCGACACCTCGGTGAGGGCGTAGCGCAGGACGGCCGCCATGCCGGTGACGGACAGGCCGCGGCCGCGGTGCTCGGGGGCGACCCAGACGCCCTGGATCTGGCAGGCCTGGGGCGTTGCGGCGCCGATCTCCGCCTTGAAGACGACGCGGCCGTCCTCGATGCGGGCGAAGGAGCGGCCGGAGCCCACGAGCTCGGCGACGCGGGCCTGGTAGAGGAGGCCCCCGTCGCCGGCGAGCGGGGAGACGCCGACCTCTTCGGTGAACATGGCCACGCAGGCCGGCATGATCACTTCCATCTCGTCCTTGCGGATGCGGCGGACGAGGGGGTCGGGCTCGATGTCGGCGGGCATGGAGCGGGTGACCATGAGGGGCTGATGGGCGCGGACCTCCCGCGCGGGGCCCCAATGGGGCTCGAGGAGCGACCAGAGTGCGGCGGTGGCCTCCGCGGGGCCCACGATGGACGAGCAGCGGCGCCCCGCGCGGCGCGCGCGGTCGGCGAAGGCCCGGACGGCCTCGGGGCCCGCGCAGATGGGGACGAGGTTGGCGCCGGCGTAGCAGAGGGATTCGAGGCGCCCGTCGGCGTACCAGCCCCACATCTCGCCGCCGAGCCGCCAGGGGTCGAGGCCCGCGACCTGGACTCGGGCGGCGACGAAGGCGTTGGCGACGGGGTCGCGGCCGAGGACGGCGAGGGCGGCCTCGATGTCGCCGGGCTCCAGGACCTTGGTGGTGGTCGTCGTCAGCACGTGTGGATTTGCCTCACCGTCACGGGGCCCGAGGCCATGGGAAACAGGTCTTGGAACTGTACCTCCAGGCCCCCGGACGCACCCCCCTCGCGGCCCGCACGGGGCGGGAAACAGCGGTGCCCCGCCCTCCGTACGGGACGGAGGCGGGGCAGTGCCTCATGCGCGCCGCATGAGGCCGCTCGCGCAGGGGTGCGTCAGGCGCCTCATGCAGGGCCGCATGAGGCGGCTCAAGCAGCAGGGCACGGGGCCGCGGGAGGAGTGGTCAGCCGGCGATGCTGATCTTGGGCTCGCCGGACGCGACGCCGTCCTTCTCCATCTGCTCGGCGATCTTCATGGCTTCCTCGATGAGGGTCTCCACGATCTTCGACTCCGGCACGGTCTTGATGACCTCGCCCTTGACGAAGATCTGGCCCTTGCCGTTGCCGGAGGCGACGCCCAGGTCGGCCTCACGCGCCTCGCCCGGACCGTTCACCACACAGCCCATCACCGCGACGCGCAGCGGCACCTCCATGCCCTCCAGGCCGGCACTGACCTGATCGGCGAGCTTGTACACATCCACCTGCGCCCGGCCGCACGACGGGCACGAGACGATCTCCAGCCGGCGCTGCCGCAGCCCCAGGGACTCCAGGATCTGCATACCGACCTTGATCTCCTCCGCCGGCGGCGCCGACAGCGACACACGGATCGTGTCACCGATGCCTTCCGACAGCAGCGCACCGAACGCCACCGCGGACTTGATCGTGCCCTGGAACGCCGGACCGGCCTCCGTCACACCCAGGTGCAGCGGATAGTCACACTGCGCCGCCAGCTGACGGTAGGCGTTGACCATCACGACGGGGTCGTTGTGCTTCACGGAGATCTTGATGTCCCGGAAGCCGTGCTCCTCGAAGAGCGACGCCTCCCACAGCGCCGACTCCACCAGCGCCTCAGGCGTCGCCTTCCCGTACTTCTGCAACAGGCGCCGGTCCAGCGAGCCCGCGTTCACACCGATCCGGATCGGCGTGCCCGCATCGGAGGCCGCCTTCGCGATCTCCTTCACCTTGTCATCGAACTGCTTGATGTTGCCCGGGTTGACCCGGACGGCGGCGCAGCCGGCGTCGATGGCGGCGAAGACGTACTTCGGCTGGAAGTGGATGTCCGCGATCACCGGGATCTGCGACTTCTTCGCGATCACCGGCAGCGCGTCCGCGTCGTCCTGCGTGGGGCAGGCCACGCGCACGATCTGGCAGCCGGAGGCGGTGAGCTCGGCGATCTGCTGGAGCGTGGCACCGATGTCCGACGTCCTGGTGGTGGTCATCGACTGCACCGAGACGGGCGCGTCGCCTCCGACGGCCACGGAGCCGACCTGGATCTTGCGGCTGACCCTGCGGTCGGCGAGCTTGATCGGAACGGAAGGCATTCCAAGCGAAATCGCAGTCATGTGGCGAGCAACCCCAAGGTGTGAATCAAGGTCCCGAGATCGGCGGGCTCCGCTTCGAGATTACGGCACCCGGTCCGTTGGAAGCACATCCCACCGCGGAGGCCCCTCAAACGCGGGCGACCGGCCACAAAATCCGGCCGGTCGCCACAAACGGGCGTTTGTCCTCACTCTCACGGACGTGTCGCGCTAGGTGAGCCGCACCGGGTTCACCACGTCCGCGATGAGGACGAGAAGAGTGAAGCAGATGAAGATTCCCGCCACCACGTAGGCGACCGGCATCAGCTTCGCGACGTCGAACGGCCCCGGGTCGGGGCGGCGGAACACCTTGGCGAAGGCGCGCCGCACGGACTCCCACAGCGCCCCGGCGATGTGCCCGCCGTCCAGCGGCAGGAGGGGCAGCATGTTGAACAGGAACAACGAGAGGTTGAAGCCGGCGACCAGGAACAGCATTGTTGCGATCTGCTGCGACGGCGGGATGTCGAGGTTGAACACCTCACCGCCGACCCGCGCCGCCCCGACGACGCCCATCGGGGAGTCGGCCTTGCGCTCGCCGCCGTCGAAGGCGGCGTTCCACAGGTCGGGGATCTTGCCGGGGAGGGCGATCAGCGACTCGACGCCGGACTGCACCATGTCGCCCATACGGTCGACGGACTGGCCGAAGCTCTGCGGCACCACGCCCGTGGCGGGCGCGAAGCCGAGGAACCCGGCCGTCACGTACTGCCCCTTGATGGGCGCGCCCTTGCTGTCGTACTTCTGGACCTGGTTGGAGATCA